>CAWDWJ010000001.1:0-340000 GCA_963806005.1 Vulcanimicrobiota bacterium
TCCGCCTGGGCTAGCCGCGCTTTTCGGCGCCACACTGCAGTTGACGCCGTGGCTCGATACCGCCTCGGGCACCTTCTGGCTGGGTGTCGGCCTGACCCTCGTGGTGCCGATTGCCGTATTCGGACTCGGCGTCGCCATCTGGAAAAAGCTTCTGGCAGCGAGCGCTGGCGCGCTGCTGGTCTCGCTGACGCATTTGTTCCTGTACTACCCACAGGTCTGGAGCGGCTGGCCGCAGCTCCTCGGCATTCTGCTCGTGCTCGGACTGTGGGTGACCGTGATCGGCTATCTCGAGCGGCCCGCGTGGCAGTGGGCGGTCCTTGCGGGGCTCCTGCTCGGCGCGATCGTCGTGGTGCATGGCACGGAGCTGTACACCGCCGCAATCGTGGTCGTGATCCTCGCCTGCGCCAACTGGCGCCGGATTCCCTGGCGGCGGCTCGGGCCCGACATCTTGATCGCCGCGGTTGTCGCCGTGGCCTGCGCGGCACCGTACTTGCCGGTCTTGTTGCACTGGGCGGGTGGCGGGGGCGCCTACGGCGTGGGCAACGAGGACGGCGGCGCACTCGAGCAAGGCACGTCGGCAGGACTGCAATTGCTGAGTCTGTTCAGTCTCGACGCGCTTGGGGTCGATTTCCCCATTCGCATCGTGCTGGTGGCGTCTCGGACTTGTGTTTGCGATCCGTTGGACTCGCGGGCATGCCCTGGTTGCCGTGACCTGAGTCTTCGTGGCGATGGCTGTCATCGCGACGTTCTTCAACGGCGTGCCCCTCGTGCGCAGCGTGTTCGCGGCCACCTATCCATGGAGTTTGCCGTATCGGCACCTGACGTTTGCATCGATCGGATTGGCGATGATCGCTGGCGGCGGGTGCGTGCTGGTCGTCGGCTGGTGGAGTCGTCTTGTTGACCGCGTCCGCGGAGAGGCAGCGCACCGACGATTGACGCGCGTGGGACGTTTGCTGGTGGTGGCCTGGGTTGGGCTCAGCTGCTGGGCGCTGATCGTGCTGCTCGGGATTGAGGCGGGGAGCGATATGAGCTTTACGTCGGATGACGCCGCGGCGATGGCGTGGATGCGCTCAAACGTGGGCCCTGGCGAAGTGGTGGTCAATGACACGTTTGCCGACGCGGGGATCTGGGCACCATACAAGGCCGGGGTGCAGATTTTGTTCTATCGCTCGGTTGACGACGCGGCGACCGCCGACGAGCGGCAGCTCGTACTCGACAATGTGGCGAACCTTGACCAGAACTCAGCCGCGGCCGCGGCGGCGTGTGCGTTGAACGCCAGGTACGTGTACTACGGAGCCGCGAATACGGCGTGGCAGGTACGGGCGTTCCCGGCGATCGAAGAACTACGGGACTCGCCGGCGTTGCAGCAGGTGTTTGAACAGGGCAACGCCGCGGTGTTCGCTATCAAACCTGACTGCGGCTAACTGGGCGTACTCGCCACGATGAAAGTGTCGAGGCCATAGTACGGGGCAATGCAGGAGTTCGGCCACTGCTTCGGATCGGGACCTGGCTCCGCCAGGCCGACCATTGACGGTTGGTCGACGGCCTCGACGGTGACCGAAGCGGAGCCCGCGTCATGAGCGGCTTGGGCCTGGTGCTCGCGACTGTCGAGCGCTGCGGCGTACGTACCCAGCTCGTCGACCTGGAGCAGCCCATGAACGGCGATTGTCAGCGGTACGAAGAGCGTGACGGCGATGCAGGCCCACAGCATCAACCGCTTCAGCGCCGGCGTGGTGGGCAAGGCGACCGCCAGGCGAGGGCTGGCAAGTCCGTCGAGTAGACCGCAACCCATGAGTGTCGCGACGAGGACGAACTGCGGGATGATCAGCGCCCGGTCTGGCGGAATATCGCCGCCGGCGAAGAAGGACGGCGAGCCACTCGCGGCCACGATCAGGACTCCGCTCGCAATCACCAGTCGGCGCCAGCCTCGGTATGGCCTCCCTGTTAGAGCCGTTTCGGGGGTGGCTCGCAGGCGTCCGACAAGGTAGGGAGTCACGTAGGCCCCGATCGCACACAGCGGCGTCAGGACGACGAAACGCGCCGCGAGGAGAAACGGGAACCATGCGGTCTGGAAGGTGGCGACCAACAGAGGAGGCCGGTGGAAAAACGGCAAGCGCAGCGCGTTCCCGGGCGCGACGATCACGACCAGGCTCGCGAGCAACGCGGCGAGCAGGGCGCTCGTCAGGGCGAAGAGCAGCGTCTGCCGTGGACCACCGCGATGCGGGGACTCGCGAAATTGCCAGATCACGATGGCCGCGCCGAGAAAGAGCGACGAAACGACCATGCCCATGGCGGTTTCGGAGCAGCCCACGGCCAGGACGACCAGGATCAGGCCGAGTCCGATCCCGCCCCACGCCGCGGGTCTGCCGCGGTCGCCGACCTGCCAGACGCGCCAGAGGGTAGCCGCGTACGCCGTCATCAAGACGATTGGCAGCAGGTACGTCACCGAGCCGGTTTGCCAGTACAGCGCCTGCCACAGGCCAGTGGCGCTGCCGAGCGTCAGGGTGATGGCGGCCAGGCTGAGCACGAGCGCACTGGTCATGCTGCCCCGCCGGCCAAGGCGGGCCCAGGCACGGGCCAGCGCGGCGACCAGTGTCGCAAGCCACGCGAACAGGAGGATCAGCGGGGTGAGTGGCACGGTCCACGCGCCAAGGGTGTCGAGCGCGTCGATCAGCAGGACAAAGGCGAAGCGGCCAGTCCAGTGGGTGAACCAGAAGACCTGTGCGCCGAGCATGCCCGCGTTTTGCACTTCGATGCTGGTGCAAAAGTCATCGGCAACGTAACGGGCGAAGACGCCGGCATACGCAAAGACTGCGACGCTCAGCCCGAAGGCCGCGGCAAGAACGTTGAGCAGCCCGCTGCCGTCGTACGCGCGCGCTTGCAGGGCACTCGACTGCAGAGATTTGTCCCGAGAGGCCGTCACCTTCAAGTCTGGAAGCTGTAAGGGAGCCTACTTCACTACGCAGCGCGCTGTGGCCGCATCTGGGATCAACTGACCGAATTTCCCGTTACTGGCGCGTGACCGTCACGGGGGCGGCGCGCTGAAGCCGTTGCCTGCCAAGGTTGAAACCAGGCCACCGCTTGCCTGCGGAGGGGCCACGCTGCAGAAAGGGCAGGATGCCCCTCTCGGCGGATCGCGACGCCAGTAATCTCTTTCGCTAGCAAGCACCTGCTCGGCGCTGACAAATGGGATTCAGTGCGCGCCGACAGTGACATCGAGGTTCTTCTCGGCCGCTGAAGTGATCTTCAGACCTGACGCACTCAACATGGAGCCGACCCAAGACCATCGATCGAGCAGGTTTTGAGGCACGCGCTAGCGTTTTCAGTAGAGACCAGGGCGAGGTTCAGGACACTCGTGGTGGCCCACATGGGCTTCTGCTAACCCGAGGGAGGGACTGCCGGGCGCCCAGGCGAAGTGTTGCACATCGTGCCTGAAGGCGGGTGGTGGCAACAAGCGCGGCGAGGACGGCTGACCAAAGCGTGAACGTAGATGAGAGGCATTAGTTGTGACTTCGCCCGGGTCAACTCGCAACAAGTTGAAGTAGCGGGGCGGCAGGGTTGGGCGGGAAGAACGAGACGGTCGGGTCACTGGTCAAATCACCCGTCGAGCCGTTGTACGTGACGCCCAGATTCGACGTGCCCGCTGTGCTGGGTGTCACCGTAATGGAGCACCAGGACCCGTAAAACCGCGCACCCCAGGGATGCACGGGAACGCCCGCGGGTGCTGCGCTCGCGCGGCTACTTAGCGTGCACTGCGGGGATGAAAGGCTATTCGAAGGGTCAGTTGTAAACGCGACCTGACCAATAGGCGCCGCGACATCTTGATAGTCAACGTTGCAATGTGTCCCAGTATAGGGCGGTGCGCAAACGGTTGCATCGAAGGCGGTGTTCGGCTCAAGGTCCATGACGAAGACAGTGCAGGTTGTTGGTTGTCCCACGTTTCCTGCAACCACGTGATCAGTGCTGATAGCAAAGACACGATTGGGCCGTGCATAGACTTGCGCCTGACTCGTGGTGCCTGTGGCGCAACTGATAATGGTGCCAGTTTGATGATTGCTCCCGCGTGGTACCACCTGAATCGGCTGAACCTGCGGGGTTTGCCGGGGGCCGTAGCGGTCAATTGATCGGCTAACGGAAAGCCCATGCCGCTTTCGTCGTAGTTTCGTCGGTAGACGAATGAGATACGAGCCGCCACCGGCTGGGCCGCCGCTCGCCGCTGGTCGGGTGCAGAAACCACTGGCATCGGTCGTACACGTGAAGGACTGTGGAGTACTTTGCGGAGCACAACCCGGGTCGACGTTGTTGTCGATGAAGCTCAGCACCCATGCATGCTGCGAGGTGGTGGGGTCATTTGTGTCGTTGAGGAAACACGCAGAGTACCGCATAACCGTGAGGCACTGAAGTCGATGCCGAGACCGTTACGGTGACGCCTCCCGGGGCGGGCGGATTCGTCGGCGCGAAATTCTCTGCGACCATCAGTGTGCAGAAGAGTGGCTCGCCTACCTCGACTGTAGTGCCCCCACCGAGCGCACTCTGGCATGTGAATTGGAAAAGGTACTGCGGGGTAACCGTAAAGGACAGCGCATTCGAATTGTTGTCACTGTGGTTACTTGTTGCCGTATAGGCCGCCACAAGAACTCGCTTACCGGGTTTGTTGGCGTCAGTCGGTGTCCACGTATAGGTCAGGGTGCAACTCGAGGACTGACCGTTGATCATCGTCAGCGTGCAGCTGCTCACCGTTGTGCCGTCAACTGTCAAGTTGATGCTGCCAGTCGGCGTGTGGAAGTTGGACCCAAAGGTGTCGGTCACTGTCACGGTGCAGGTGATCGGCTGACCCGCAAGCCAGGTGGCCGTGGGGTCACAGTTGGGGGTAGGGGCAAGGACGACGTTCGTCGGGTGCAAGAAGTCACCCTGAGCAGGCGTTGGAGCCGCCAGGATTGGGCTCGACGAGATGGCGCCCCAGTACGTCGCTTGCGCGGCGCCCAGGGCTTTGAAGCCCACCATGGCGATGATCGCGACCGCTGCGACGGTCAGGCCGTACTCGACCAGATTCTGGGCTGGTCGGCGGTGGCGAAGCGGGGCATTTGTGCGCGGGCGCTGCGAAAGCAGGCTTCGGAGGAAGGGGCGCGCGGCGAAGAACACGCTCAGCTTTCTCCCAGCAGCATGACTCGGCCGTCGCGGTCGGCGATCACGATTGAGCCGTCGGGGCGGATGGCGGGGGCGGTCCAGATCGGCGAGTGCGCGTCGTAGTCGAAGATCAGGTGCCCGTCGTCGCCGTCCAGGGCGAAGACGTGACCCACGGTGCTCCCGGTATAGACCACGCCAGTCGCGTCCACGGCGGGCGAACTATATATGGAACCGACGATCGGATACTGCCAACGCAGCGAGCCGTCCACGCGATTCAGCGCGTACAGGCCGCCTTTGTTGGCGCCGAAGTACAGCGTCGAGTTGTCGGCGCTCAGCGCGGCGGTCGACCAGATGCCGGCGATCTCGCGCTCGGCCTGGAACATCCAGTCGAGTTCACCGTCGGGCGCGACGGCGTAGAAGTTGCTGTTGTTCGCGCCCACGTAGATCGTGCCGTCGGGGCCGATCGTGGGCGAAGCGCCGCTGCCGATGCCGTCGGCACCGGCGGGGGGTGTGTGGCTCACCACCGCGGGGCCTTTGCCGGGGTACTCGGCGAAGCGGAACGTCCAGCGCACCGTGCCCGTCTTACCGCCGTCCATTGGGGGCGCGATGGCGTAGAGCTTGCCGTTCATGCTCGAGACGTACACCGTGCCGTCTTCGCCAAGGGCCGGGGATGCTTTCAAGGTTGGGCCGGCCTGCACGGTCCACTTGACCGTGCCATCGGGTGTCACCGCCGACAGGCGGCCCTCGCCGCCCATGGCGTAGATCGTCCCGTCGGGGCCCAGCGTGGGCGAGGACGTCTCGCGACCTGGACCCAGGTCCGCTGACCACAGGATGACGGGGTCGATGCCGCTCGTCGGAGCGCGCAGGGCGTACAGGGTGCCCTCGGCGTCCGTGGACGTGCTGTCGGTGCTGAAGCCGACGTAGACGGTTCCGTCGCGGCCGATGGCTGGGGTCGCGTGCCAGGACGAGCCGCCAGACGGGTGGAAGCTCCACCGCGCGGCGAGCTGGTTACCGGCGCCGGCAGGGTCACGCAAGGCGAACAGCGTGCCGTTGTGGAGACCGATATACGCGGTGCCGTCGGGGCCGATGGCCGCCGAGCTCTGGATGTCAGAGGAGCCGAAGATGGGGTCCGGGGTTGGGACCACGGAGGTGTCGAAGGTGCGCAGCAGGAGCGGGCGGCGCGGGCCGATGTACGGGCTGCGGCCGGAGTGCTGGGCGTCCATCTGGTACATGGGCCGCCCGATGGGGGCGGGGCCCAGTGCGGGCTCGACCGGGGCGGGGCGCGGGGCGCAGGCGGTCGCGGCGAGGAGGAGCGCGGCGAAGGCAACGTGAACCGAGTGACGGTTCAGCACGTGGCCAGTGTCAGGTGTGGGCGTTGCGGGGGGGTTGTGGCGTACGACGGGGCGGTTGAGAAATGGTTGAGGCGGTCGGGGCCCGGGGGGATGCTGGGCTTCATTGGCGTTTGGGGTGCGAACGTTCCGCTGGCGCATTGTGAGGCGGATCTTGTCAGGCGCTACGCCAACTCGGGACTGCGATTCACCACGCGATGGGGCGACAGGTCAGCTGGCGCGTTGAGGCGGGTCTGCTCAGGCGCTGCGCCAACCGGAACTGGGATTCAGCACGTGTCGGGACGACAGGTCAGCTAGCGCGTCGTCAGGCGGATCTTGTCAGACGCCGCGCCAACCGGTCTGGAACTCACCGCGTTATGGGACGACAGGTCACCTGGCGGGTTGTAAGGTGGGGCTCCCCAGACGCCATGCAACAGGGACTGATTCACCGCGTGAGGGGACGACAGGTCAGCTGGCGCTTTGTGAGCCGGGTCTGCTCAGGCGGTGTGGCAACCGGTGTGGGATTTACCACGTGACGTGACGACGGGGTCAGCTGGCGCGTTGTGAGGCGGGTCTGTTCAGTCGCTGCGTGAACCGGGACTGGGTTCAGCACGCGATGCGACGACCCGTCAGCTGGCGCTTTGTGAGGCGGGTCTACTTGACGCTGTGCCGACCGGTCTGGGATTCAACCACGTGAGGGGACGACAGGTCAGATGGCGCCTTGTGAGGCGGGTCTCCTTCGGCGCTACGCCAACCAAGAATTGGGGTTCACACCTTGTGATGCGCGGCAGGCTCGTATCCCGCGTCAGGAAGCCGATGCGCTCAGCTGAGCGTCGCGGTGGCGGCGTCTACGCGCTGGGATGTCACGGTGCCGTCGGGGGTGTGCAGCTCGATCGTGCGGCTGCTCGGGTTGCCGCTGACTTCTAGCGCGCTGCCTGTCCAGTGCAGATGCGTGCCGTCGTACAGCGTGAAGGCGGACTCGCTCGGGCCCGTGGCGGCACTTGGCATGATGCGAATGACCAGGTCGCCGCTCCAGGTGATCAGGCCTGAGGACGGGTCAGCCGGGACCAGCGAGTCGTAGGCGGGCGCCAGGGGCACGATCGCCCCGGCGCGCACGAAGACGGGGGGGCCGCTGCCGCCCAGCGGTGCCTGGACGGTCACTTCCTGGCCGCCCGAGTAGGGCGTGCCACCCCAGTAGTCAATCCAGTCGCCGGCGGGCAGGTAGACCGTGCGCGTGGTCGCGCCCGCCTCGACCACGGGGGCAACGAGGAAGGTCGGACCCAGGAAGAACGACTGCTCCTGGTCCCAGGCGCGCGGGTCGTCAGGTACTTCGAGCGGCATGAAGCGCATCAAGGGCACACCGGTGAGATTGGCTTCGGCGGCCAGGCTGTACAGGTAGGGCAGCAGGCTGGCGTGCACGCGCGCGCCCTGTTGGAAGGTACCGAGCGTGCCGTCGTCGAGCCAGACGTCGATGGGCGAGCGAGGCTGATCGCCCAGGTGGTCGCGCAACAGCGCCGTCCACGTCGCCAGCTCAACCCAGCGCAGCCACAGCTCGCGCTCCTGGTCGTGCGTCAGATCGGCCTGGACGTAGCCGGCGACTTCCGTGTGCCAGTACGGAAAGCCGCTCAGGCCGAACGAGAGTGCCGCGGGCACCATCGACTGCAAACCGTCCGGAGCTTCCCAGCGCATGACCGCGTCGCCATTCCACTGGGCGCTCTCGAAGCGCTCGGCGCCAATCGCGCCGGTGCGCAGCAGAATGCCGAAGTCGCCGCTGGGGCGCGCCGCCGACGCCGCGCGCCACGCGGACTGCGCGTACAGCAGCGGGTAGCGATTGTGGGTCTGCAGGCCGCTGGTACCGTCGGCCATGCTGCGCGTCGGCCGGGATGAGCTCCCCCAGATCGAGCATGCCGCCGTCATACCCCAGGTCATCGAAGGCCCGCCGCCACGAGGCGGTCCACCACGACGGATGTGTCCGGATCGGTGTAGTCCAACCACCCCACCTGGAAGTCCGGGTGCACATAGACGCGACCGTCCTGGCGATGGACCAAAAAGCCGTGCGAGGCGGGCTCCAGGAAGTTGGAGCGATCCACGTGGAAGTCCGCGGTGAAGTAGTTCAGCACCTTGAAGCCGAGCGCGTGCAACGTGTTCGTGTAGCCGCGTGGGTCGGGGTATGGCCCGGCCTGGCGACCGGCGAAGGTGACGGTGGGCCAGCCGAGGTTCGCGTCCGAGTCCATCGCATCGAAACTGAATACCGCGGAGACCGGCACTTTCAGGTCGCGCAGCTTCTGCATCTCGGCGATGACCGCGTCCTGGCCGCCGACAGACGTCTTCCAGACGCCGAATAGCCAGGGTGGCGGCAGGGGTGGGAGTCCGTTGAGCTGGGCGTTGCGCTGGACGAGGTCTTTGAGCGTCGGCCCGTAGGTGACGATGATGCTCGCGGCTGGGGCGTCCTGCTGCCACGCCCAGCGATCGGGTTGCGTGGCCGCCAGATCGAAGCGCGACCGTTCGAAACGCTCGAGCGCGAAACCGTGGCCCCGGTTCGACAGCAGCATGGGAATGGGCGCGTAGGTACTCGGGCCGTAGCCGGCCACACGACGGTCGTTGGCCCACATATCGACGCTCTTGCCGCGCTGGTTGACGGCATCGAATCGTTCGCCAAAGCCGACGAAGCGCTCGTCGGGCGGGCTGGCGAATGCGCCGCCCATCGAGGCGATGCTGGCGGGTGTGTCCGGGATGGCAGTCAAACGCAGGCAGCTCGGACCGAGGGCACGCACCTCGATCGAGATGGCGCCGCCCGCGGGATCGTCCGTTTCAGCAATCATCTGCACGTCATCGCTGCTGACCAGATTGAAACTGGCCAGTCGGCGCGCCTGGTGGCGGTCGCCGGCGGTCGTGGTGTAGCCGATGGTCTGGTCGGCGGCCTCGTCCCACAGGGTTTGTCCATTGGGATCGAGCAGCGACATGCGCCACGGGTCGGAACGCACCACGAGGATGAGGCCGCCGAGCGTGACCTGCTGATCGCCAGGACGGTCGCGGTTGGGCGCGGCACCGGCGATGCCCGGCCAGTCCCCCGACGGCGCCGAGCGCAACCGCCCCGAGCGCCAGGAGCGCTCGCCTGGTCAGCGGAGCGGACATGGCTCAGTTGGGGAGCTGGATGTCGAAGCGGTCGAGCGCGACGTCGTTGTAGTCACCCCCCACGAAGAGGCCCACGCCGCCCTGGGCATACGTATCGTCGGTGACCACCGCGATGACGTTGCCGTTGACGCTGAATGTCAGTTGATCGCCGACCGCGCGGACCAGCAGGTCGTTGGGAGAGCCGCCAGAACGGACGGCGGGCGAGCGAGCCCACGGGACCAGATCGACCCAGTGATCCCCATCGCGACGCCACACGCCATATTCGCCCAGATCGCCGGTTTCGAGCACATAAGCGTTGAGCTCCTGGTTCTCGCCGTCGCGCGGCTCGGGGCCCTGGTCGCGCACGATCAGGCCGTAGCCACCGCCTGGCGGACCGCCGGTCTTGCGAAAGGTGGCACTGACGATGACGTCGCTGAGGACCTGATCGAGCGGCACGCCAACCGCGACAAAGCGGGTGGCGTCCTTGGCCAGGAGCCGATAGGCGCCGTCGCCCCAGCTGACGTAGGGCGGGTTGTTGAGCCACTTCGAGGCCGGTCCAGACGCGAAGCGGACGTCCATCAGCGTGTTGCTGTCGGCGGGTGCCGTCGTGGCGTCTGGACGAGGAGCGCTTGCCGGCGCGGATACGCGGGATGGCGTCGGCGCGGCGGCGCCGGGCGAGGCGACGGCCGCCGGTCGCGCGGCAGCCGCCAGGGCGCCGGTTGGAACGGCCGTCACGCGCGCGCCGGCAACGCTCACCGGCGAGGCTGCCGCCGCCTGGGCGGCCGCCGCCGGTGGCGCGGTGGTCGGTCGCTGCAGCAGGCCCCCGCGCAGTGCTGGCAGGAGAAACCAGCCGATCAGGAGCAGCAGCGCGAGACCGAGCGCGGCCACCGCGGCCATGAACCGGGCACCGCCGCGGCGGAACATTGGCGCGCGCGCGGCTGACACGCGCGGCGCGGAGGCAGACGCGGGCGAGGGACGTGGGACGCGCGGAGGCGGAGCCGTGGCAGCAGCCGGAGCTGGAGCCGGAACAGGCTCAGCCGGAGATGGCCGCGGGGCCGCCGCTGGACCTGGCGCAATCTGCATCTGGCTGGCGGCGGCCATCCGCGCGGCGACGCCTGGCGGTATCGGGCGAGGGGCCGGTCTCGGGGGTACCGCGCGGAGCGGCGCGGGGCGAGGGGGTGGGGGTGGGACTTCGGCCGCGGCTGGCGCGGCGGTGGCGCTGGCACGGAAGCGCGGGCACACCGCGAAGCGTCCCGAAAGGCAGAGCTCGCGCTGGTCCTGCGCCGAGATGAGGGTCGGGGCGCCGCTCGCGTAGCAGCGGTGCATGGCTGTCGAGCGCGAGTAGTGGTGGTCGCGGTCGTCCGCGAAGCCGAGCAGCGCGCAGGCCACCACCGATTCAGCGAGCTCGGGCTCGTCGGCAGCGCCGTCCAGCGAAAATTCGCCGCTGTCGATGCGCGTCAGCAGCCTGGCCAGGTCCGCCGGGGCGAGATCCAGCGTGCGCTCGATGGTCGGCGCGCCTTCGACGAAGCGGAAATCGGCACCTGTGAGGTCCAGCGCGCACTGCGCCAGGGCCTGGAGTCCTCGCTCGCGTCCGCATGCGGCAGCCACCAGGCGGCCGTCATCGAAGGCGAGACTGCCGCTGGTGCCGGCCTGGGTCAGGTACAGCGTGCCCGTGTGGCGGAGTTCGCCAATGAGCTGCACAACCGAGAGCAGGCCGACGCCGCTGAGTGAGCCGTTCAACTCGGGCACGGGTGACCATTCAGAAGCGGCAAGCGAGTACCACCCAGTGGCTGAGGGTAACGAATTGGCGTTGACTTGCCTGGAGGGGACGGTTGAGAGATGGTGGAGCCGGGGCGCGGGGGCTTCGGGGAAGCGAGTCGAGGCGTGAGCGTGGCTCGTGAGCGGGTCAGGCGCATCCTGTCGAGACGCGCCCAACGTTTGTTGGCACCGGGCGACTTGGCACTCCTCGCCAGACGGGCTGGAGAGGAGGAGGCATTCGCACGGACTCTGGCGGGTGACGCAGATCGGGCCTGGGGAAGTGCATCAGAGGGGTGAGCGTGGCCCCCGAGCGAGTCGGTCGGATCCTGTCGGGACGCTCCCTACGTTAGTAGTTGGAGGCGACTGGTGCTCGCTGACAGCCTGGCGAGGAGGAGACTTTTGGGTATGCCTGCGCGCTGATACTGGGATCATTGGCGGGACGGGCGCACCGGGCGGTGGTGCGCGCGTGGGCTCCGCCATACTGTCCGCAGCAACCATGGCGATCCGGGCCGAGCCTATCGACCGCTTGCGCGACGACGTGCGTTTGCTCGGCGAGCTCGTCGGCGACGTGCTGCGCGAACAGGGCGGCGACGACCTCTTCAACGACGTCGAGCACATCCGCACGGCGGCCATCGAGCTGCGGTCGGGACGCGGATCGGACCAGGCGCTGCTCGAGTGGGCCGAACGCCAGTCCACGCACCGCCTGATGCAGCTGGTACGCGCCTTCAGCACCTACTTTCACGTCATCAACCTGGCCGAGCAGCACCACCGCGTGCGGACTCTGCACGAGCGCGAGCGGACGAGTCCCGCACCACTGCACGAATCCGTAGCCGCCGCGTTCGCCGAGTTGAGCGACGACGGACTCGCGCCGCTGGACGTCGTGCACGGTCTGGAGCGACTGGACGTCCATCCGGTGCTCACCGCGCATCCGTCCGAGGCGCGGCGGCGCACGCTGCTGCATCAGCTCGAGCTGACCGCGGACCTCATCGATCAACTGGACGACCCGCGAACGTCGCCGCGGGATCGCGAGCGCGTGCTGGACGCGCTGCGGGCACGCATCACGCTCATCTGGCAGACGGCCGAGGCGCGCTCGGAGCGCCCGAGCGTGGTCGACGAAGTGCAGAGCGTGCTGTACGTGCTGGCCGGCACCGTCTACGACGTGTTGCCGACCGTTCAGCGCTCGGTCGATGCGGCGATTCGAGCGGCGCTACCAGGCGACGGGGTTCCGGCGCCTGGCGTGCACGTGCGATTCGGCTCGTGGGTCGGCGGGGACCGCGACGGCAACCCGGCGGTGACGCCTGAGGTCAGTCGGGCAGCTGCGCGCCTGGCGCGTTCGGCCGTGCTGCGCCGGTACCGAGAAGAGGTCCAGCAGCTGGGTCGCGAGCTGAGCATTTCGCGGCACCTGGTCGGCTGCACGCAGGCGCTTCAGACATCGGTCGACCGCGATCGACAGGAACTCGGCGTGCAGGCCGTGCCGCAGTGGCGCGACGAGCCGTACCGCCGCAAGCTGGGTCTGATCGCCGAGCGGCTGCGTCGGGCGGATGTCGGCGGCTCGGGCGCGTATGGCTCAGCGCAGGAGCTGCTCGCCGATCTCGACCTCGTGGTCGACAGCTTGCGGAGCTTCGCCGGTGAGCGGATTGCCAACGGCGGGGTGCTCGATCTGCGGCGGCGCGTCGAAGCGTTTGGCTTCTCACTCGCCGAGCTGGAGGTCCGCCAACACGCGGCCCGACATGCGTCCGCGGTCGCCGAGCTGCTCGCGATCGACGGCCAACCCGGCTATCTCGATATGTCCGAGGACGGCCGCATGGCGGTCCTCGAGGCGCGTCTCGACGCCGAGGCGCCACTGGCCATCCCGACGGATGCGCTCACCGCCGCTACGCGAGAGATCCTGGACACCTTCCAGGCAATTCGCGACATCCAGCAGCTCAACGGACCGACGGGCGCGCAAACCTGCGTGATCTCGATGGCCCGCGCGCCGAGCGACGCGCTGGCCGTGCTCGTGCTGGCGCGCGAAGCGGGACTGCTGGACGGTGACGTGTGCCGCCTGGACGTGGTCCCGCTGTTCGAAACCATCACGGAGCTGCGCGACTGCGGGCAGATCCTGACGCGCATGCTGGCGTCGCCCCCGTACCGTCGCGCCATCCGAGCGCGGGGTGACCGCCAGCAGGTGATGGTGGGCTACTCGGACAGCAACAAGGACGGCGGCTATCTGGCGGCAACCTGGGGGACATATCGGGCGCAGCAACGTCTGGCAGAATCCGCGGTGGCGGCGGGTGTCGAGCTGGTGGTCTTCCACGGTCGTGGCGGAGCCGTCGGGCGGGGTGGCGGTCCGATGTACCGCGCGATCATGGCGCGGCCGGCCGCGGCGGCGTCGCCGAGCTTCAAGATCACCGAGCAGGGTGAGGTCATTTTCGCGCGGTATGGCAGCCTGCCGATCGCCGAACGGCACCTGGAGCAGGTGGTTCACGCCCTGTTGCTGTCGTCGCTGCACGGCAGCGTGTCGAATGTGCCTGGCGAATGGGTGGGCGTCATGGAGGAGCTCGGGGAGCGCTCGCGGGCCGCGTATACGCGCATGACGCACGACGTGCCCGAGTTCATGGCGTTCTTCCTCGCCGCCACGCCATTTCCGGAGCTGGCAACGCTCAATCTCGCGTCGCGGCCCGTGAGTCGCGCGGCGAGCGCTGGGCTGCCGGATCTCGAGGACATGCGGGCGATCCCGTGGGTCTTTTCGTGGACCCAGTCACGCGTGAACCTGCCAGGGTGGTTCGGGCTCGGCAGCGCACTCGCGGAGGAGATCGCCGCGAGTGGCCTGGCGCGCCTACAGGAGATGTATCAGCGGTGGCCGTTTTTCGCCAGCGCGCTCGACAATGCCCAGGTGTCGCTGGGCACCGCGGACGTGCCGACCGGGCGACGGTACGCGGCGCTGGCCGCGGATGATGTACGGGGGGTCTTCGAGGCGATCCTGGCGGAGTACGAGCTGGCGGTGGAGAGTGTGCTGGCGGTCACGCGGCAGCACGAGCTGCTGGAGCGGTCGCCGGTGCTGGCGCGGTCGATCAAGTTACGCAATCCGTATGTGGATGCGCTGCACGTGGCGCAGCTGGCGCTGCTGCGGCGGTTTCGGTCGGGGGATACGGACGAGGAAGTGCTCGACGCGATCCATCACTCGATCAACGGGATCGCGGCGGGGCTGCAAACCACCGGCTAGGTTTCCCCAGAGGGAACCCAGCCGGGGGACTCGCTCTTCCCCGAGCGGGGGACCCCGCGGGACGGGGTACTTCGGCTTCCCGAGAGGGGACCCACTGGACGGCGCACTACGCTCCTCTCCAGAGCGACCGACGGTATGACTTTTCCACAGAGGGGACCGACTTGGGTCAAAGGGCTGGCCGCCCATTTGAAGTCCCCGCGTTCGGCGGCGACACCTCGCCACCTCCCAACCGGGGCTAACTCGCGAAGCTCTGTAAAACGTTGCCAACGTGTCGAGCATCCGTCACGGGAGGTCCCTGGACGCGGCGCGGTCCAGCAGGACACCCGCCCCAGGTGGGAGCCCGCTGAGCGAGCGAGCGTGCGTGCCTCTGCACCTCACACGCGGGGACCCGTCAGTCGACGTCGCTGGCGCGGAACAGCGTCGTTGTGCTCAGGCGACGCAGGTACCCCAGGTACTGGGGGCGGGTCAGCCTTGGTTTGAACTCGGCCACCACACGCCTGGCTTGCTGCGCGTCGTTGCCCAGCAAGTCCACGACGGTCATGGCCAGCGCTTGGGCCGGGTTGGCCACCGCGCGAGTGTAGTCGTCGATGCGGTAGTCGGCCCCGTGGCCGGCGCCGCTGGCGCCTCCCGCGTACGGGTGGACCGTCGGCAGGATGTGGCTGATATCGCCCATGTCGGTCGAGCCGCCGCCATGGCCCTTGTCGCGCACGCGGTCCGCACCCACGATCTCGACGGCATTGGCGCGGAACATCGAGACCAGACTGGGATCGTGGTACAGCGGCAGGTAGCCAGGCAGCGTGGTGATCTCGACGTCGCCGCCCAGCGCCAGCGCCCCTGCCTTGAGTGCGCGGTCCACTTTGCGATGCGCCAGCTCGATGGCCTCGACCGTCGCGCCGCGGCAAAACATCTCCACGCGCACGTCGGCGGGGATGGCGTTGACCACGTCGCCACCGCGCGTGACGATCGGATGGACGCGGATGTGGTCTTCGTCACGGAACGTCTCGCGCAGGGCGTCGATGCCCGCGAGCGCGATGCGCGCCGCCGAGAGCGCGTTGATGCCCTGATCCGGGGCGCCGCCCGCGTGGCTGGTCTTCCCCAGAAAGCGGACGAACTTGGCGACCATGCCGTTGTTGGTCCCGCCCACGGCCAGGTCGGCGTCTTCCGCGCGCGCCGTGGCGTGGACCATCATCGCAATGTCCACGTCGTCGAACGCGCCGAGGCGGACCATTTCGGCCTTGCCGCCGAGAAATTCCAGCTGACCCTGCTCGCGGAACTTCAGTCGCTCTTCGAGCTCGACGTACTCCTCGGCTGGAACGGCCATGAGTGCCACCGTGCCTGCCAGGTCGTCGACGACCTCTTTCAGCGCGAGGCCAGCACCCAGCATCATGGCGACCTGCGCGTTGTGGCCACACGCGTGCACGGCGCCGGTGCGTGGGTCGCGGTCCGGATGCTCCCAGCACAGCAGCGAGTCGAGCTCGCCCAGGACCGCCACCGTGGGTCCGCTCGAACCACCCTTCAGATCCGCGCGCGTGCCGGTGATGCCGATACCGTCGCGGTGGGCCAGGCCCAGCTTGTCGAACCAGTCGTGCACGAGGCTGGCCGTGTGGTGCTCTTTGAAGCCCAGCTCGGGCTGGGCAAAGATCTGTCGCGCGAGCTGTTCGAGCTCGGGGGCATGCGCGTCCACGGCACGGCAGACCCGCGCCTTCATCTCCGCCAGGGTCACGCGCCTACGATACCGCTGAGGGGTCCAGGACTTTAGGAGCCGGATGGTCGGCCGACCGGCGTGGGCGGGTGCTGAGCAGGAAGCCGGCCATGATGCACGTCAGGCCAAGGAGCTCACCGACAAAGAACAGCGACGTCACGCCGAAGCGGGTCAGGCCGCTGGCGACGCTCGGAATGAAGGCGCCGACGGCGATCAGGATGTTGGCGGAGATGCGGTTCGAGAGCTCGCGGGTTCGGATGGCCTGGATAGCGCTCAGCGCGGCACCCAGGATCAGCACCAGCGCGCCGGCGATGTTGAAGGGCGGGGTGAGCGCGCGGGTCTCGGCGTCGAAGGCCTGGCCGCTGACGATCTGGTCGGCGGTGACAGGCAGCAGACGCGTGTCGACCGGGGCCGTCAAAACCAGGTAGGCGGCCGCGATGCTCGCGATGACGAGGATAATGGTGGCGGCTTCGGCGAAGCGGTGTGGGCGGAAGGTCAACACGGCGCCGAGGACGATCGCCGAGCCGAGGCCCAGGAAGCCGATGAGGAGGTGGTCGGTGGCGAGCGCCGGGACACCCGCGCCGAGGACGCAGATGACGGTCAGGGAGCCGAAGGGCGGATCACGATGAAGGTACAGGGTGCCGGCGCCCAGGAACGCGGCGACGCCGATGGCGCCGGTGAGGTACCAGAGACGGTAGATGGCCGGGTTCCAGCCGTAGGCGCCGCCGAGGGCCTCGGACGCATCGGCGAGGGCGTACCACAGCAGGCCGAGGGCCCAGATGAGGTAGTAGGGCTGACGGCGGGCGAGGAAACGCTGGGCCATCATCGCGGCGAAGGTGAGGCCGATGAGCGAGGTGAGGCTGGGGAGGAGGATGTTGGGGGACATCGGGACTGCGGGGGAGTGACGCTGATTGAATTGTGGCGCTTTGGGGGGCGCAATATGCATTTCCCCAGGGGAACCCCCTGGAGGTCCAACGGGGTGACGCGTCTGTACTTTGATCGCCACCCCGCGGGCGTGGCATCTTGAAGCGCGATGCTGCGGCGGGTGCCACCTGGCGTACTGATCAACGGCGTGCTCCTGCTGCTGATCACCCTCGCCATCCTGGGCACCGAGGCGCGCGATCGGCCCGCGGCGGCGGTTGAGGCCGGCGTGCGGCGCTACGCCGCGGCGGTGTCCAACGGCGACTACGACGCGGCGATGAGCGAGATCGCGCCGGACCAGCGCGCCAACTGGACCGACTTCGTGTCCAACCAGCTCGGCAACATCTACGACGTCACCGGCGTCGCCGTGCGCGCCAACTCGCTCCTCGGGCAGCCGACAGACGTCACCACCGACCTCGACGTCAACCGCGCCTACCCCGACCAGTTCTACCAAGCATCGCCCCGCGTCGGCGTCGAGCAGGTCGACGGCCGCTGGTACCTAGCCGCCCCGCTTCTCGCTCCGACCTCGGAACTCCAACCGGATGGGCGTGCCGCGAAAACCGAAGGCGGCGCGTAAGGTGTTGTCCAGGTAGCGCACGTAGCTGAAGTGGATCAGCTTCGGCTGGTTGCAGAAGCACGTGAAGCGCGGCGGCGACATGCCCGTCTGCGCGGTGTAGTAGATCTTCAGCGCGCGGCCGTGGTCGGTCTGGGGGTGCGTCTCAACCGCGCGCCGAATCACGTCGTTCAACTGCGAGGTTGACACGCGTTTGGTGCGCTCGGCCTGGATGGCCAGCGCCTCGGTCAGGACACGGTCGACACGCTGGCCGGTTCTGGCGGATATGTACACCACCGGCGCCCAATCCGCGAACTTCAGCTCGCGGCGCAGCACCGTCGTGTATTCGTCCTGGGCTTTCGGGTGCTTCTCGACCAGGTCCCACTTGTTGACCGCCACGATCAGGCCGCGCGACGCTTCGTCCACGTAGCCGGCGACGTGCGCGTCCTGGGCGAGTACGCCCTCGGTGGCGTCGATGAGCAACACCGCGACGTCGGAGCGTTCGATGGCGCGTACCGCGCGCAGCACGCTGAACTTTTCCACACCAGGCTGAATGCGGCCCCGGCGGCGGATACCCGCGGTGTCGATGAGCAAAATGGTTTGCCCATCACGCACGATGGGCGTGTCGATGGCGTCGCGCGTGGTACCTGGCTCGTCGCGCACGATGGAGCGCTGCTCCCCGACGAGGCGGTTCAGCAGGCTCGACTTACCAACATTGGGACGTCCGACGATGGCGATCGACACGGCCGCTGGGACTTCTTCCTGGACCGGGGCTTTGGGGAACCACTCGAGGATGGCGTCGAGCAGGTCGCCGGTGCCTTCGCCGTGCAGCGCCGAAATGAGCTCTGGCTCACCAAAGCCGAGCGGGCCGAACTCCGCGATCGCATCCAGCTGGCGACGCTGGTTGTCGGCCTTGTTGGCGGTCAGGATGACTGGCTTCCGTGATGGGCGAAGCTGTTCGGCCACCACATCGTCGGCGGCGGTCAGCCCGCTCGAGGCGTCGACGACCCAGACGATGACATCAGCTTCGCGCATCGCTTCTTCGGCTTGCAGGCGCACGTCGGCCAGCAGGTCACCCTCTCCGGTGTCGAGGCCGATACCGCCGGTGTCGATGACCGTGAACTCCCGGGTGCGCCATTCCGCCGTGCCGTACAGCCGATCGCGTGTGGTGCCCGGCTGCTCGTGTACGACGGCGCGATGTTCGCCGATCAAGCGATTGAAGATGGTCGATTTGCCGACGTTGGGTCGGCCGACCAGAGCGACAATGGGCATCTCTCTAGCTCGGTGGCGGCGCGACCAGCGTCGGCGAGGGCACGGGTGTTGGCGTAGGCAGCGCTTCGGAAAGGTCGACCTGGACCTGTTTGGGTGAAAAATCCTGCATCGTCAGGCCAGCCGGCACTTGCTGGACCTTGACGTCCAGGTTGTAGCGGCCCGGGCCCTTTCCCGACGCATCGACGACCACCTTGAAGTCGTTGGGATTGATGGTCAGGTTCTGGAGCGCCGGCGCTGGCCCCTCGATGGTAACCGCGACCAGGTCCAGCGGATGCGCAAGCTGCACCGAGCCCGATAGGTTGATCACCGACGGCGGCACACGCACCGTCTGCGTGACCGGCAGCGTGGTCACGCGCATCGTCACGGTGACGGTCTGCCCGTCCTGGAGCAACAAGGTACGCGGGGGTGGCGAGAGCGCCACGTTGCGGACCACGGTCCCCGAGATGCCGCTTATGTCAAGCGGCGCCGTATCGACCAGGTTCACCGCCTCCAGACTGGCCGAATCACCCACCAGCGTCGTGGTCGGCGGGTTGACTTCCACCGGCTGCAGCGCGTAGCCGGGCGCCGGCTGGCCCTGGATGTTCGGGCGGATGCCAATCTCTTTGTAGAGCGTCTGCTGGGTAATCGGAACCTGCACGGTTACCGACTGTGGCGAGGCACGCAGGTTGAGATCCTTGAGATCGTTGCCGCGGTCGTCGACGATGCGCGGCGTGAAGGCGCCATTCACCGAGACAGTGATGTGGTCGACGTTGACGTCCACGACCGCCTCGCTGGCGCGACCGACCAGGCTCGCTGCGCCCGTCACCGTGATGCGCGGCGGATCGACCGTGGCTGTGCCCACCGTGTAGCCCGAGGCCACCTGGCCCTGCATGTTGGCGCGCACGGGGACCACCTGGTCCCGCACCTCCTCGAGGTGCACGAGCGTGGTGGCCGGGTCAGGCGAGACGCT
This sequence comes from Vulcanimicrobiota bacterium, assembly GCA_963806005.1. GTDB lineage: Bacteria > Vulcanimicrobiota > Vulcanimicrobiia > Eremiobacterales > Eremiobacteraceae > JAFANK01. The sequence continues at coordinate 19,930 of CAWDWJ010000001.1, forward strand.
GCGCACCTCAGGATCTGTCGAGGATGCGCTGATCGGCAGCTGGTTGTCGCTGGCCGACGAACCCGTCGCGTCGACCTGCGCGGTGAAGTTTTCCGGGCGCAGGCGGGTGAACACGTTTTGCGGCGCGGTAACCCACAACCGCACCGACTGCTGGGGCGTCGTGACCACCAGCCCCGGCGGGACATTCACCACCTGGACGGGCACCGAGTAGCCCGTCTCGCGCTGATCGAAGGGATTCGTTTCGCTGAGGGCGACGAAGTACAGCAGCACGGCCAGCGCCAGGGCGAACACGGCTCGGCCCGCGTCAATCGTGAATGGGAGTCGCATTTAGAAGGGTGCCGACAGAGTTTCTCGACGGGTCAGGCCGCGTCAGTCTCGGAATCATCGCTTTTTCCTGACTGCGCTGACGACTTTCCACTCGCGCCCCGTGAATCGCGATGCCGACCCAGCCCAGGCAGACTCGGCAAGCCGACGACCGAGCGGCCGTTCGTCCCAAAGGTCGCGGACCGATCCAGGATCGACAGCACCTTCTGCAAGCGAGCTTCGCCCAGATTGCGGACCATGCGGCCTGCGTTGGCGAGCGAGATGGTGCCGGTTTCCTCGGAGACCACCACCGCAATCGCGTCGGAGATCTCGGTGATGCCAATCCCCGCGCGATGGCGGGTGCCCATGTGCTCGACCGTGGGCGACTGCGACAGTGGCAGCACCACACCAGCCGCGACTACCCGATCACCGTGGATGATGACCGCGCCGTCATGCAGCGGCGAATTGGGCCAGAAAATGTTCAACAACAGCTCAGACGACATCAGCGCGTCCATGGCCACGCCCTTGGTGGCGTACTCGCCGAGCGGCGTGGAGCGTTCGATGATCAGCAGCGCGCCGAAACGTCGTTCGGCCAACTGCTGAGCGGCACGCGCAATCGTTTCAGCGAGACGCGTATTGGGTGAGACCGCCGTCGTGCGCGGAATCAAGGATCCGGCGCGGCCCAACTGCTCGAGCGCGCGTCGGATCTCGGGCTGAAACAACACCGGAATGGCGATGATCAGGGCGGGGATCGAATTGCGCAGCAAGAACTGCAGCATCGTCAGGTTGAAGACATTGCTCAGAACGAAGCCGAGCGTCAACAGAATCAAGATGCCGCGAACGAGCGTCGCCGCCGAGGTTCCCGAGATCAGGCTCAGCAACCAGTACAGCAAGGCCGTGACGATCGCGATGTCGAGGATCGCGCTGAAGCCGAACCGACCGGGGAATGAAAGCCAGACGCTTTGCAGCAGCGCGACCGCTCGATCGACCGGTGCTGCGAAATCCATGGCTAATCCTGACCGAGCAAGTTGAGCAACAGAGCCTTTTGCACGTGTAATCGGTTCTCAGCTTGATCGTAGACAACCGACGCTGCGCCATCCATCACTTCGTCGGTAATTTCCTGGTTGCGATGCGCCGGCAGGCAATGCATCGCGACCGCCCCCGGTGCGGCCTCGGCGAGCAGGGCGGCGTTGAGCTGGTATGGACGGAAGATCGGCGCGCGAACCTCGGCCTCGCTCTCCTGGCCCATGCTGTACCACGAGTCGGTGTAGACGGCATCCGCGCCGCGAACCGCTTCACGTGGATCGCGGAACAGCTCGATAGCGCCCGTCTGCGCGCCAGTCTGGGCCACTTCCATGATGATCGGGTCCGGCTCGTATCCGTCGGGGGTGGCAAACCGCAGGTCGATCCCGAGTGCCGGGGCGGCCAGCGCCAGCGAGTGCGCAACGTTGTTGCCATCGCCGACGTACGCCACCTGCAGGCCCTTCAAGGAACCACGGCGCTCGTAGAGCGTCAGCAGGTCAGCCAGAATCTGGCACGGGTGCTCACGGTCGCTCAACGCGTTGACCACCGGCACCGACGCATTCTGGGCCAGCGCCACGACATCGGCATGCAAGAACACGCGCGCGACGATGACGTCGACGTAGCGGCTGAGCACACGCGCGACATCGACCGCGCCCTCGCGCTGTCCCAGTTGGATCTCGGCGGGCGACAGATACACCGCGCTGCCCCCAAGCTGCAGCATGGCGACCTCGAACGACACGCGCGTTCGCAACGATGGTTTCTGGAACACGAGCGCCGCGGTGCGGCCTGCCAGCCGTGTGTCTGCGCGACGACCAAAGCGCTTCAGCTCGAGCGCGCGGTCGAGCAGGTCGAGGATGGCCGGCGCAGGCAGATCGGCCACGCTCAGGTAATGGCGTGGCGGAGCGCTGGCGTCCTGGGCGGACGACGGCGGCGCGGCTTGCGCCGCGTGAGGCGCAAGCGGCGGCGACACGGGCAAAGTATAGGGCCTAACGTGACACGGCAGTTTTGACTGGTGTCTGTTGGGACTGCGCAGGTTGAAGAAGCGGCGTCGCCTGCGCAGCAGGGGTGACGGCCGCCGCAGGTCGGGTGGGCGCGGCAGTTGGGCCCGAGGGCTTGAGCAGTGGTGTCGGCGCAACGGCCTGCGTCACGACGGTGGTCGCAACGACGGTCACAACTGCCTGCGCGCGTGTCGTCGGGACCGCCGTGACGTCGCGCACAGGCTCGCGTACAGGTGTTGCCACGATTGTCTCAGGCGGCGCAGTACGCACGACACGTGCCGCGGGCGTGGCGACGACGACGGGCGCGGTTTCGAGGATGCGCGGCCGGGCAGACGTGGCGGTAGCACGCGGCGCGGCAGGGGCAATCACGGCCGGCTCGGCGGGCACGTCGCGTGGCGCGGCCGGGGGCTCGGCGATGATTGGCGCGCTGAACGGCGTCGACGTCGGCACGGGCGTCGGCGGCAACGTGGGCACGGGCGTGTTCGTCGGGGCGCTGGTCGCCACGATGGGCAGCGCGGTCGCCGTGGGCGCGTCTGTCGGCCCGTCGGTCGGCAGAGCATCCGCGCCGAGGGCGGACGGATCCGAGTCGACACGCGCCAGGACGACGGCGCTGCCCAGGCCCAGCATGTATCCACCGCAGGCAAGCAGAAACAGGATCGTGATGCCCGCGTACTGGATGCGCTGCCAGTCGCTGAGCGAGTCGTACCAGAAGAACACGCGACGCAGCGTGGGCGGGTAACTCGCGAGTGGCGGACCCTGAGCAGGCCTGACACGGCGGCCCGCGATGGAACTCCCGAAATCGCGAAGTCGCGAGTCGAGCGTCACAGCTTGATGACTTTGATGGTCTCGATACTGGCCGCCTGGCGGATGCGTTCGACAACCGCGAGCGGGACCGGTTCGTCCACTGAGAGAAGCATGAGCGCCTTGCCTCGCGGCGTGCGCCGACCGACCTGCATCGACGAGATATTGATGTCGGCCTCGCCCAGGAGCGTGCCCACCCGGCCGATGATGCCGGGCCGATCGACGTGCTGGGTTACCAACAGGTACCCGGCGACGGCGGGAGGTGAAGCTCATACTCATCGATCTGTACCACGTTCGCTCGCCCGTCAGATATCACACCCGCGACACTCGTGGCCCCGTCACGCGTATGGACCGTGACGCGCACCAGGCTGGTGTAATGGGCAGGTGTGCTCGACCGGGTTTCAACGATCTCCAGTCCGCGCTGTTGCGCGAACAACCGCGCGTTGACGAGATTGAGAGGCGTGTCGGAGATTGGCTCGAGGAGCCCCTGCACGGCGGCGGCGCTGAGGACGGACACGTTGCGTTCAGCGATCTCGCCGCGATAGCTGATCTCCGCGGAGCGTACGTGGCCATCCGACAGCTGCGTCGCCAACTTCCCCAGCATCTCCACAAGTCCGAGATAGGGCTCGAGGAACTCAACATCCTCGGGCCGCAAGCTCGGCGCATTCACCGCGAACTGCGCGGGCCGTCCGTCCAGGACGGCGAGGACCTCGCTGGCAACCTGCGTCGCGACCTGCGCCTGTGCCTCCACGGTCGACGCGCCCAGGTGCGGCGTGGCAACCACGTTCGGGTGGCGCGGCAATGGATCGCCTGCCGCGACAGGCTCGTGTGTGTACACGTCGATACCCGCGCCGGCCAGGCGGCCAACGTCCAGCGCGACAAGCAGGGCGTCTTCGTCGACCAGACCACCGCGCGCGCAATTGACGAGAAACGCGTGGGGCTGCATACAGGCGATGCGCTGGGCGTTGAGAATGCCGCGCGTGGACTCGGTCAGGGGCACGTGCACCGAGACGATGTCCGCGGCGTGCAGCAGCAGATCGAGCTCGGTTGGCTCCAGACCGGACGGCGCACGTGCTCCTCGGGCACGTAGGGGTCATACACGAGCACCCGCATGTCGAGTCCAAGGGCGCGGCGAGCAACTTCGCTGCCCACGCGTCCAAGGCCGACCAGACCCAACGTCTTGCCAGTCAGCTCCGACCCGATGTATGCGCCGCGCCGCCATTCGCCACGCTTCATGGACGCATCGGCGGCAGCCACGCGACGCGCCAGGGCGAACATCAGCGCGAGGGAATGCTCGGCCGCCGCGACCGCGTTGCCAGCCGGGCGCGTTGACGACCACGATGCCCCGCGCGGTCGCGCTGTCGACGTCAATCGTGTCGACGCCCGCGCCCGCCCGACCGATAACCCGCAGGCGCGGCGCCCGACCGAGCAGGTCGGCCGTGACGCGAGTCTCGCTGCGGACCAGCAGGGCGTCCGCCTCGGGCAGAAGACGATCGAGCGCTCCGGATCGCCGAGCACGACCTCGACGCGCGCGTGGCGCCGGAGCAGGGCGAGCCCGTCTTCCGCGATCGGGTCAGCGACGAGGACCAGGCTCATCCCTAGCGCGCGACGGTGGTGCGAATCGAGTTCAACTCTATCTGGAGCGCGCGCAGAACCTCGTCCAGTTCCGTTTGTTCGACCCAGCCCATGTGACCCACACGAAAGATCTTGCCGGACAGGCTGCCCTGGCCACCCGCCAGTACGACGCCGTGCCGCTCGTCCAGCGCACTGAGCAGCGCCTTGCCACTAACACCTTCCGGCAACCACGCGGTTGTTACCGTGGGCGACGCGAAGCGCGGATCCGCCAGCAGGCGCACGTCGAGGTCCGCCAGGCCATCCCGTGTGTAGCGGGCCAGACGCTCGTGGCGGGCGAAGATGTGTTCCAGACCCTCCTCGCGCATGAGCCGGAGGCCGCCCGCAGCGCGTAGAACAGGCTCTACCGCAGGTGTCCAGGGCGTCTCTCCAGACTCGGCCGAACGCCTGGCGAGCTGCCAGTCGAAATAGAACTTCGGCAGCGTCGCGCGGGCCTGGCGCTCCCAGGCGCGCGGCGAGATCGAGACGAACGCGAGGCCCAGGAGGTGTCATCCAGCCCTTCTGCGACCCAGCCACGACGACATCGCATCCCCAGGCCTCTGGTTCGATCGGGACCGAGCTGACCGAGCTGATGCCGTCAACCAGAACGAGCGCCTCGGGTCGCACCTGCCGCACCGCGCCGACCAGCTCGCGCAGCGGATTCAGAACGCCGGTTGACGTCTCGTTGTGGGTGAAGAAGACCGTCTCGATGTCAGGGTTGGCCTCGAGGCGCTCGACAACGAGCTCGGGGTCCAGGCGTGACCTGGCTCCACGTCGATCTGCGTGACGTCGACGCCGAAGGCCCGTCCGAGCTGCCCCATGCGCTCGCCGAAGTAGCCCATGCTGGCCACCAGCAGGCGCTGCCCGGCGCTGAGGGTGTTGACCACCAGCGATTCGAGGCCGCCGGTACCCGAGGTGGTCAGGATCACGATGTCGTGCTCGCTGACCTGGAACGCCCACTTGAGGCCGTCGACGCATTCGCGCAGGAGCGCGGCGAACTCGGGGCCGCGATGGTTGATCATGTCGTGCGCCGAGCGCCTCGCGGACCGCCGGCGGCAGGGGAGTCGGCCCTGGCGTGCGCAGGTTCTGGGCCACCATACCTTGCCGACTATATCAGTCGGGAAAGTGTCGCGTCACGAGCACCAGCCCGGCGTCTGTTTCAAGCGTTATTCGCTGGCCGACAGGCTCGTTGCTGATGCCGCGTGTGTCGCCGAAAAGGAGTTGTTCATTGCTGAGCGGCCAGCGCAGTCCGGTGGTGCGCACGCCATCGACGCTGAGGGTGAGCGGAATGAGCGAGACCACTTCGTACCGGCTCCGGTCGCCAGCTGAGCGGCGTGCGCGGGCGCAGCAAGCGACACTCGTTGCGAGCGTCGAGCAGCACTGCGGGCAGTTTGATACTGGTCAGCAGCAGGACGTTCGCGAGCGGCCTGGTCCAGACGTGGCCCGCCCAGGAAGCCGAGGAGCTAGAGCTCGTCCGGCTGAGCGTGCAGCGCCCGCTCGATAGCCAGCTGGCCGTCAGTCGCGTCTTTGTCGCGCGGATAGGTCTCGATCGGGACGCCGCGACGTCGCAACTCGTCCAGGGTGCCTTCAGCGATCGAGTCGAGGTCGCCGATCACCAGGTGCGGGGTGAAGCCAAAAGCCAGGGCCGTCGATGCGCCATCGTCGGCGGCAATCACCGACGCCACCTGAAGCGCGGCCAGCCGCCAGGCCAGTCGCGGTGTGGGGGCGATCGGCGCCGCGGCGAAAACGAGGCGCCGCTGGCACGATTTCTTAGACTAACGGGTATGCCCGAGCCGCGGGCTTTCTGCCGAGCGGTGATGCACGAGTACGAGCGGCAATGGTCGCGCGCGGCTGGCCACGGCGTGCGCCACCCGCTGCGGCTCAAGATGGAGAGTCTGCGCCTGGTGCGACGAGGCTGCGACGGCCAGCCGAATTTGAAGCTACGCCTCGGCGAGCTGCGAGCAGTCCGACGATGTCGGCGACTGCGCTTCTGGCTGACGAGCTGTCTGCCGTGGTGGAAGCGGTGAGCGCGGGCGGCGCGCTGCCATTCGGCGACGCCTGAGCGTCTAGGCGGCTCGCAGCGCGCTGCTCTCCAGGCTGGCCTGGGCCTGCTGCTGCGCCGCCGTGCGTTGGGCGGCCAGCTGCGTTGCCATGAACGGTGTCACGGACTCGTCTGGCTCGAGGTACAGGTTTCCGCCACATTCGCCGCAGCGTGGCCCGTCTTTCCCGGGCACGGGTACGCTGACGCGCTGGTTGGGCACAAATGTGCCGTTCATCAGCTGACCTGACGCTCGGCCACACATCACGCACTGGACGTTGAAGACCTGAATCAGCCGTGGAACCCTGACCACCATGTTGCCCTCCAGAGGCACAGTCGCGTGGACGGACCTGGTGCAAGGATCGTGCCACGCGGCCGGCCCTCGGGCGGCAGCCGCTTTGATGGCGTACGCGGCGACAGCGCGCAGGCTGCGCGCTTCCATGATGCGATCGACGGCCAGGATGTACGCCGCGGTGCGGGCATCCACTTCGAACCTCTCCTGGGTCGCCCAGACCGCGTCGAACGCGGCTACCATCTTCTCTTCGAGCCGCTCGTTTACCTCAGCTTCTTTCCAGAAGTACCCGTAGCGGTCCTGCACCCACTCGAAGTACGAGACGACTACCCGCCGGCGTTCGCCAGGATGTCCGGCACCACCAGGACTCCGCGGCGTGCGAGGATCTCGTCCGCATCAGCCGTCGTCGGGCCGTTGGCACCTTCGACGATGACTCTGGCGCGAATCTCGGCCGCGTTGGCGTGCGTGATCTGTCCCTCCATCGCCGCCGGCAGCAGCACGTCCGCGTCCAGACGCAGGAGCGCCGGCGTTGTCGAGCAGCTGCGTACCAGGGAAGCCGCGCAGTTGACCCGCCTCGCGGTAGTACGCCATGCAGGCGCGGCAGGTCCAGCCCGCGCGGGTCGTAGATGGCGCCCGCAGACGTCCGAGACCGCGACCACGTTCGCGCCGGCGGCGTGCAGCAGTCGAGCCGCGTTGGAGCCGACGTTGCCGAACCCCTGAATCGCAATGGTGCTGCCCGACAGCTCGCGCCCGATGCGCTTGAGCGTTTCGCGGGTGATGAACAGGAGCCCGCGGCCGGTCGCCTCGAGCCGCCACCGGAGCCACCCAGCGCGATGGGTTTGCCGGTGACGACGCCGGGCTCGACGTAGCCCTTCTTCATCGAGAAGGTATCCATGACCCACGCCATGACCTTGGGACTGGTGCCGACGTCGGGCGCCGGGATATCAACGGTCGGACCGATCAGGTCGAAAATCTCGGAGATATAGCGGCGGGTGATGCGCTCGAGCTCGCCGTCGGAGATCTTCAGCGGGTCGCAGGCGACGCCGCCTTTGGCGCCACCGAATGGGATGTCGACGATGGCGCACTTCCAGGCCATCCAGGCTGCGAGTGCTTTGCAATCGTCGAGATTGACCTCGGGGTGGTAGCGGATACCGCCTTTGCCAGGTCCGCGCGAGTTGTCGTACACAACGCGGTAGCCTTCGAAAAAGCTGCAGGTGGCCGTCGTCCATCATCACTGGAACGAGACGATGACCTGGCGGCGCGGGTGACGCAGTGGCTCTAGTGCGTCCGCGTCGGGATGCAGAACAGCAGCGGCGCGATCTATCTGCTCAAGAACGTCATCAAAGGGGTTGCGGTGAACGCGAGCCGGCGTGCCCGACTTGAACGCCGACCGGACTCGTTGGCGCCGCGGACGCCGTTGCCGTGGCCATACCAGTTTCACCGGCTCAAATGACCTCCTCAATATTGAGATGGCCATGGCCACGCGCCGCGCCATCATCCGGATCATAGGCGATAGGCCGAATTCAGGCCCTATCACGACCGTACGACAAACAGCTCGCCGTCGCAGCTCGACAGCGACGCAACATCGGTCGGGAAGCGCGGACCGCGGACGATGGTCAGCGGGTCCTCGCCGCCGAGCAGTTTCGGCGCGATGGTGAGGAAGACTTCGTCGATGAGCTCGGCCTGAAACAGGGCCGAGTTGAGCGTCGGACCGCCTTCGCACAGCACGCGCCGCACACCGCGCCTGGCGAGGTCGCAGACGACATCTCGGACGTCCGTCACGCGGCAAATCTCGACCGTCGGCAGGTCGACCGGCACGCTCCGATCCGACGTGACGTAGACCAGCGTCGTCGAGTCGTAATACGGATGGTGTGCCGGCAGGTTGCCCGAGCGGGTCACGATCGCGCCTATCGGCTGCGGACTCAGACCGCGCGCGGTACGTTGGGCGACAAGATCGGGCGGCACGCGGGCAGACAGCGGATCGGCGCGGACCGTACCAGCGCCATGCAGCACCACGTCCGATTCGGCACGCAGCTCGAAGAGCAAGCGGTGGTCAATCGCCGAGCCGATGCCTACCGCCGAGCCGTTGAGCGCGGCCCGTCCATCGACCGTCGCGACCATATTGATGGCAAGGAACGGCCGATCGGGACTACTCGGCTCCCCGAGGAGCGGTCGAGGGTGGATCACCGTGTGAGGCCGGTCGAGCTGGTTGCGCCCTGCCCGCCAGGCCGGGCGAAGTACGACACGCGCTCGACGACGATGGGTCGGTCGGACGTCACGTGCATCGCCACATTCGCGCTGGGAACCTGTTGATTGACGTCGAGCGTCAGCCGCGACGTGGCGCCGATACTGAAGCGTTGGGGCGGCGGTGGGTCGCCGCCGCGGCTTCGGGTCGATAGTCAACCTGCACGTTGGCAGGCTGCGATTGGGGATTCAGCACGTTGAGCTGCTCCTCAAATGAGCCAGTGGTGCTGCCCTCGGGCAGGAACCACTCTGTGTTTGGGGCAGGGACGCCAGCGGAGTCGAAGCCGGCGCGGCCACCGTCAAAATACACGGCTCGTTCGGCCACGATGGGCTGATCGGAATCGACGCGGATGCCATAGGTGGCATTCGGCATGAGTGGATCGGTGTACAGGCTGGTGCGTGCGTGCGGCAGCACGAACAGCGGCTGAGTCACGACGGCACCCATATCGCTGATGAACGAGACTTTGACGTTGGCGGGCGTGGAGCCAGGGTTTTCGACCAGCAGCCAGGTGTCGAAGCCGCCGCGACTCGAGCCCGCGGGCATGAACCAGGTCTGACCAGGCGTCGCGGTCGCTAACGTGTCGTCCCCGGCCTGATCGTTGTCGAAGTACATTGCCCGCTCGACGACGATGGGCTGGTCGGCGGTGACCTGCGTCGCGAAGCCCGACGTCGTGAACAGCGAATTGACGTAGACCGATTTGCGAGCCATGGGCGCGACGAGCTCCGAGTGGTCGACGACGGTCCCGTCTTCGCGCAAAAAGTGCATCTGGACCTGGGCGGGCGTGGAGTTCGGGTTCATGACCAGAACCCACGTATCGAAGGGCGGGACAGTCGAGCCCTCGGCCAGGTACCAGGTCCTCGGATGGCTGGCGTGCGCCAGCCGCCGAATGACCCGCGTGCCCAAAATACATCGACCGTTCCACGTACGACGGGCAGGTCGGTCGTGACGATCGTGGCGAATTCGGAGTTCGGCATGACGGTCGCTGGCTTTGAGGGTCATCGCGAATTGGCGGGTAACGGGAAGTCGTAGGGCGACGGTTTGCTGCCGTCAGCCGTCAGGAACAGGAAATGCGCGACTGTCGGCTGCGGATTGGGATTTTGCAGCGCGAACGAGACGTTGAACGGCATGCGCGTGCTGCCTTCGGCGAAATACCACTTGCGCTGTTCGTTGGGAAGCGGCGGCGGCTGGGGAATATCACCGGTCGCGGGGCGAGCGGGTTGCAGCGCGACGGTGTCGGTGGTTGGTGGCGTGACGCCCAGGCGCAGCGCGGCGACAGCGCGGGCCACGTTGAGGATGCCCGCGCCATAGCCGGGGTCGGTGCTGTTGACTTTGTCGGCGTTGATTCAGCAAGGCATTGGCGATGTCGCCCGCCGAGAGGTCGGGCCGCAGCGCCCAGAGGATGGCGGCGGCGCCGGCGACGTGTGGCGCCGCGATCGACGTGCCCGACTGACTGGCGTACAGGCCGCGGCCTGCGCCCGCCCACGCGGTACTCGGCACATCGACACCGGGGGCCGCCAGCGACACGTACGACTGCCGCTGCGAGAAGGATGCCAGTTGGTCGTTGTTGTCGATCGCGGCGACGGCCAGGACGCCGTCGAACGCAGCGGGGTAGTCAACGGAGTTGTCGCCATTCCCGGTGTTGCCGGCGGCCGCGACGATCAGCGCGCCCTTGTCCTGCGCGTACTGAACGGCCGTTTCAAGCGCGGCCGAGTAGCGGGTGCCAGTCGAGCTGATGTTGATGATCTTCGCCCCATTATCGGCGGCGTACAGGATGGCCTTGACCATGGCGCTGTCGGGACCACGACCCTGCGAGTTGAGCGCCTTGATGGGCAGGATCTTGACGTGCCAGGCGACCCCCGTCACACCATCGTGGTTGTTGCCGACGGCGCCGATGATGCCGGCGACGGCGGTGCCGTGTGATTCGTCATCCTGCGGACTCGGCGTGTCGTCCAGAAAGTCATAGCCCTGGTCTGTGAGCAGATTGGCCATCAGGTCCGGGTGCGTCAAATCGACACCCGTGTCCAGCACGGCGACGATGACATCCGCCGCGCTCCGGGCGCAGGTCCCAGGTGCTCTCCATGCCAATGCGGCGTAGATTCCACTGAAACTGCTTGTACAGCGGGTCGTCGGGGACGATCTGCGCGTCAAGGTCGCTGTCGAGGTCGGCACCTTTGATCAGGTCGGTACGCGCGCGCAGAGCGTCCAGGTCCACGTCGGCGCTGCCCGCTGCAAAGGCGACGCGATACACCGACAGCGGCTTGAGCTGCTCGAGCAAGCGTCCCCCGTCCGCGGTGACGAGCGTCTGCGCGGCCTGCTGATCCGCCAGAGGCTGCAACGTGACCAGCGCCAGGATGTCGGGTGGCGACGCCAGCGCCCCGCCCAGGCCAACCACCAGACAAGCCAGCAAGGCCGAGACAAAAGCGATGAGCCAGATGTGGGCGGAACGCGAGTTGATGAAGCGCACGCGCGAACGAGCCGGTATGGCGCGAATCAGCGCCAGCTGTGGGCCTCCCGCATACGTGCGTCGAACATGCGTTGAATCTCACGGATGCGGGCGGTCGTCAACGCCACGTTCGTGCCCTTGCCAGCCATGCGCCGCAGGACGTCTTTCAGCTCCTTGATGCGCGTAATCGTCATCGAGCAGCCCTCGATACGCAATTGGGCCTTCGGGTTGCTAAAGACGATGACGCTAGAGGTGGGCACATCCTGAAGGCCCTGCTCGACCAGCAGAGCGCGCAGCTTCTGCAACTGGCGACTGGCGTCGGCGGTCGGGTTGCCCAGACCCGGCCCGAACAGCGTCATCAACCGCGACCCTGATGACTTCCACTTGTCGCGCACGCAGGAGATCTGGCCGCCGTCGGTCCGCGTGATGAGCACCTGGACGCCCGCGGGGCTGACCAGAATGTAGTCGGGGAGCGACGACGACAGAAATGCATACAGCTTGTAACGGTCGTCCAGACCGCGGATGGCCTGCCCGAGCTGCTCCTCGAGGTGCTTCCCCGGCCCCCAGCGCCGCAGCTGCGTCTGGCCGAGGGTGTACAGGCCGAGCCCGGCCACGAACGCAAGCCAGGTCTGCCAGGCGATCTCGCGCGACGCGATCCAGCTGCGTCGAGAGCAGGGCGCCGCCGATGAGCACGGCCATCGCGCCGAAGTGGAAGACAAGGCCCAGGCGAGATCCGGTTTTTGACCAGCTGCTGGTTGGCAACAAGCTGCATGATCGATGCTTTACCGGACAGACCCATCCAGAAACGCGGACAACGTAGCATGCCGAAGGTTGTGACGGTCCGCGTTTCTGATCAGAACACTTCCAAACGGACTACCGCGCGCCACTGTGGCTTTCATGAAACCGCGACGCCGTACTCCTGGTCGCGGATTATCTTCGGCGTGGCAACGGATCGTCAACGCGCCGCGCGGCCCGTCGTTGCCGCGCTGCTGACCCTGGGCCTGCTGGCAGGTGGCACGGCGTGTGGGGCAGACAACAGCCTCGAAGCGGCTCAAACCGCGGTCACCGCCGCACAGACTGTCATGCCAGGCGCCCAGGCGACCGCCCAGGCTGGGGCGACGCTGGTGAGTAACGTGATCACGACGGCCCAGCCCGTCATCTTGCTGGTGCAGGGGCTGCTCCAGGATGTCTCGCTCAAGATTACGACGATGCCTGACGGCGCCCAGGCCAGCGACGTGACCGACGTCTCGATCGACGGGACAGACACCGAGGGGCATCTTGCCCAGATCGACGAGCAGACGCGCCAGACAGCCGCCGCGGCGGCACTGGCCGCTGTGAGCCAGTACTACCCGAAGGCAACCATCACGTTGACTGTCGTCGATGGCTGCGGGAAACACGCTGGTGAGTGGCAGCGTGGCGCCAGGGGAAACGCCGTCGGTCCACTAAACCACCGTTCAATAGACCACGGACGCGACCGGGCGCGGGGTGGTTGCCAGCGCCCACGCCGCGTCGCTCAGCAGCTCGACACCGTGCCGCAACTCGCCGGGCGCGAGTGCCGAGTAGCTGAGACGCAACCCGCGCAGTGCTGCCGCGGACGCCGGCCCGCCGCTGCCAGCGCTGAAGAAAAACGGCCCGGGCACAAACGCCACACCCCGACGTACGGCCTCCAGAAAGAGCTCCGTGGACGAAGGCCCTTCGCGCGGAAGGTCAAGCCACAGGTTGAAACCGCCTCGCGGGGGGTCGAAGCGCACGCCCGGCGGGAGCGCGTCCGGTTGCCGCAAAGCGTCCAGCAGCACGTCACGCCGCACGCGGTACTCGCGTCTGGCACGCGCGAGGTGGGCCTCGAGGGCACCGTCGACAAGCAGGCGGTGCACCGCGCGCTGGACGAGGGCATCCGAGGACAGATCACTGGCGTATTTGGCCGAGACCAGCTTGTCGAAGACCGCCTGGTGGGCCACGAGCCAACCCAGGCGCAGGCCCGCGGCGATCAATTTCGAGAACGTCCCCAGGTGGATCACGTAGCCCGCCTGATCGTCGGCCTTGATCGACTCGGGCGCTGGCGCTTCGGCTTCCAGGTTGAAGAATCCGGCCGAATCGTCTTCGACAATGGGCAGGTCGTACGCCGCCGCGATCCGCAGCAGCGCCCGACGCTTTTCTGAGCTGAGGCTGCGCCCCGTCGGATTCTGATAGGTCGGCATGCAGTACAGCAGCTTGGGGCGATAGCGCTGGATGAGCGGCGGCAGGGCTTCGACGCGCAGTCCGTCGGCCTCGATCGGTACGCCGACGACCCGCGCACCGCGGGCGCGGAACGCTTCGAGAGCGCCGAGGAAGCTGGGTTGCTCCACCAGTACGGCGTCACCCGCGCCGACAAAAACCTTCGCCGCAAGGTCGATGCCCTGCTGGCAGCCGCTGGTCACACACACGATGGATGCGTCGACGTCAAGGCCGCGCTGCTGGAGCAGTCGGGCGATGGCGGCGCGCAGCGGCGCGTAGCCAGGTGTGGGCCCGACCTGGAGGGCGCTGGCCCCCTCGGTGGCGAGCGTGTCCTGCAGGGCTGCCTGCAGCGCGTCGACGGGCGTGAGCTCCTGAGCGGCGACGCTCGCGGCGAAGGACACCACGCCGGGTCGGCTGGCCAGCCGCAGGAGCTCGTTGCTGGTGGGCGGCTCGGCGAAAGGAGGCAGGCTGCCACCGGCTTCGAACGGCGCCAGTGGGTCTTCTTCGGCGCGCAGCGGCGGGGCGGCGACGAACGTGCCCCGACCGACTTCGCCGCGCAGGTAGCCTTCGTCGACCAGGCGCTTGTAGGCGCCGGCGACCGTCTCGGGGGTGACCTCGAGCGAGATGGCCAGGCCTCGGACCGGCGGCAGGCGATCGCCGGGCCCGAGGGAGCCAGCCTGCACGCGTCGGCGGAGCTCGTTGACGAGCTGCTGGCCGAGCGGGTAGCGCCGTCCAGCGGCGCGATCCAGCGTGACGGTGAGCTCGAGGGGTTGCGTGCCGCGTATTGTACGGCCGTCGGGGCGCGATGACCGTACGCTGGCAGGTTAAGAGACCTCGATGATCCCCACGCGCGAGGTGAACTCGCCAATCCGTGTCGCGACCGCCACCCCATGCGACTGGAGGTCAGCCAGCAGGGCGTCAGCCGCCGACGGGTCGACGGCAATGAGCAGCCCGCCGCTGGTCTGCGCATCCGCCAGCACCAGCTGTTGGTCGGGCGTGATCCGCTCGGACCACCGCATGAAGTCTGTAACACCCGCCAGGTTGCGCCGCGTGCCGCCTGGCACGACATCACTGGCTCGACGAACGACCAGGCCTCCTCCAGGACCGGCACGTGCGACAACTGCACCGCCGCGCCCACCGTCCCGTCACCCAGCATCTCGGACAGGTGGCCGAGCAGGCCGAAACCCGTGACATCCGTGGTCGCATGCACGTGTGGCGCGGCGCGCACCGCTGCCTCGCCGGCCGCGCGGTTCAGCGTCGACATCACCTGCACGGCTCTCGCGATCGTCTCGTCTGAGGCGAGCCCGCGTTTGATGGCCGTCGTGAGGATGCCCATGCCGAGCGGCTTGGTCAGGATCAACGCATCACCCGGTCGAGCGCCCACGTTGCGCAAGATGCGCGACGGCGCCACCGTGCCCAGCGCCACCAGCCCGAACTTCGGCTCGGGGTCGTCAACGCTGTGGCCACCCAGAATCGCCACCCCTGCCTCGGCGACTTTGGCCGCACCACCCTGAATCACCCGCTCGAGCACCTCGAGCGGCAGCGTGTCGCGTGGGAAATTCACGACGTTCAGCACGAACAGCGGCGATGCGCCCATGGCGTAGACGTCGCTGAGCGCGTTAGCCGCGGCGATGCCGCCCCAGAGGTAGGGGTCGTCGACGACGGGCGTGATGTAGTCGACCGTGGCAACCAGTGCCAGGTCGGCATTCAGCTCATAGACGGCAGCATCGTCCGCGAGCGCCGCGCCGACGAGCGCACGCGCATCCAGAACTGGGGGTAGGTGGCGCAGGACCTGCGCCAGCTCAGGTTTGCTGAGCTTGCAGGCTCAACCCGCGCCGTGACTCAGACTGGTCAGTCTCGGCAGAGCGTCCGACATCGTACGCCACCCCCTCTCATCCTTTTCGTCCATCCTTTCATCGCGCTTCCGGCTTGACGATACACTCGGCACGTGCAGCAGCGTCGACCCGTTGCCATGACGATCGCAGGCTCTGACTCAGGTGGCGGCGCGGGCATTCAGGCCGACCTCAAAACGTTTCTGGCACTTGGGGTATACGGCACCTGCAGCATCACCGCGATCACGGCACAGAACACGCTCGGCGTCACCGCCGTTCATGAGATTCCACCCGAGGTCATTGCCGCGCAAATCGACGCCGTCGTCGAAGACATCGGCGTGGACGCGGTCAAGACCGGGCATGCTCTCGAGCGCCGAGATCATCACCACGGTCGCCGCGCGACTGCGGCACTGGGGGCTCGAGCGCCTGGTGGTCGATCCGGTGATGGTGGCCAAAAGCGGTGATCGGCTGCTCAGAGAAGACGCGGTCGAAGCGCTCGTGCGCGAGCTGCTGCCCCTGGCGACGGTGCTCACACCCAATGTGCCCGAGGCCGAGGTGCTGGTCGGCCGTGCGCTGGACAGCGACGCGTCGATTCGGGACGCGGCCCGCCGCATTGTCGATCTGGGCCCGCGGACGGTGGTCATGAAAGGCGGGCATCGACAGGGCCCGGCGGTTGACGTGCTCTTCGATGGACGCGATTTCACGGCCTTCGAGTCCGAACGCTTCGACACGCGCAACACGCACGGAACAGGCTGCACCTTTTCGGCGGCCATCGCCGCCGGGCTTGGACAGGGTCTGGACATTCCCGAAGCCGTCGGCGAGGCCAAACGCTACGTCAGCGAGGCCATTCGACGCTCGCAGCCGCTCGGGGCCGGGCACGGACCCGTCGCGCATGATTGGCTCCTGTCACGACGGTCCCTGCGCGACTGAGATCACCATTCGCGCAGCGGAACCTTCGGACGTCGATGCGATCCATGCGATCCTGCGCTGTCCGGGCGTGGTCGCCAACACGCTGCAGTTGCCGTGGCGGCCGCTCGAGTACACCCGCAAAATTTTCGGACAATCGCAACCCGACACGTACGCGCTGGTCGCGGTGGTCAATCAGCGCGTCGTCGGCCAGATCGACCTGGAGGTGGAATACGGTGCTCGGCGGCGGGACGTGGGCAAATTCGGGATGGCGGTGCGCGACGATTTTCAGCGTCAAGGCGTCGGATCGGCACTGATGGCGGCGATGCTGGAGCTTGCCGACGGGTGGCTCGGACTGCGGCGGCTGGAGCTGGAGGTGTGGACCGATAACTCGCCCGCGATTCACCTCTACGAGAAGTTTGGCTTCGTGATCGAAGGCACCGGGCGCCAGTATGGACGGCGCGCAGGCGCGCTTGTCGACGCGTACTACATGGCGCGCCTGCGGCCCTCACAGGCCTAGCTCGACAGACCTAGCTCGCGCAGCACCTCTTCGGTGTGTTCGCCCAGACCGGGCACGCGCATCGGCGGCCGCTCCAAACCGACGATGTTCATCGGATGGTGAAACGCCCGCAGCTCGCCAACGGGACTGTCGACGTCGAACCAGCGTTCGCGCGCGGCAAGCTGGGGATGATGCAGTACGTCTTCGAGCGTGTTGACCGTTCCGAAGGGGACGTCGGCCTCGACGAGCCGCGCCTCGGCCGACGTGCGCGTATCGTCGGCCAGCAGCCGCTCGATGAGCGGCTCGAGCTCGTCGCGGTGCTTGAGCCGCAGCTCGTTGGTCGCAAACCGAGCATCGTCGGCCAGCTCCGGCTGCCGCAGGACAACCGCGCAGAGTCGGCGCCACTGACCATCGTTCTGGACGGCGAGGTTGACGCTGCTGCCGTCGCCGACACGGTAGCCACCGTAGGGCACGACGAAGTTGTGGCGCGTCCCGGTGCGTTCCGGGGCGTGGCCGGTGTAGCGCGTGACATACGCCGCCGGCATCGCCCACTCGACGAGGGCTTCGAGCATCGAGATCTGGATGTCGGCGCCCCCGCCCGTCGTTGCGCGCTGATACAGCGCCCCGAGAATGCTGCTGAAGGCGTACATGCCGCTGGCAATGTCGGCGACCGAGATGCCGATCTTGGCCGGCGACTCGGGCGTGCCGGTGAGGTCGATGACCCCGGCCTCACCTTGCAGCAGCAGGTCGTAGGCTTTGCGATCGCGGTGCGGCCCGTCTGCGCCGTACCCGGAGATGGCGCAGGTGACCAAGCGTGGATTGCGCGGCTTGAGGTCAGCGTAACCACAGCCGAGGCGCTCGGCGGCACCGGGCCCCTGGTTGTGCACGAAGACGTCGGCACGCTCCAGCAACAGATCAAACGCGCGGCGGCCTTGGGGGTCCTTGAGATCGAGGACGACGCTGCGCTTGCCGCGATTGAGCCACACGAAGTACGCGCTCAAGCCGCGGACCGCCGAGTCGTATGCGCGCGCGAAATCGCCTCCACCGGGTCGCTCCACTTTGATGACGTCGGCGCCGAGGTCGGACAGGTGCCGCGTGGCGAGCGGCGCGGCGACGGCGTGCTCCCAGGCCACGACGCGAACGCCGGCGAGCGGGCCCACCCTAGCGGTACGCCATTCGCTGCAGGGCAACGGCCAGGACCGTTGCGCCGCGCGCCGCGTCTTCGGGACTGGTGTATTCCGCGGCGCTGTGCGACCGACCGTCGACGCTGGGCACGAACAGCATCGCGGTCGGCACGCCCGTGGCCATCACCTGGCTGTCGTGCCCGGCGCCACTGACCATCGGGATCCAGCGCACACCACACGCGTCCGCGGCGGCTTGCAGCTCGGCTTTGACCGCGGCGTCCATAGGCATCGGCCGGACGTCGCTGGCGACGTCGTAGCCGATACTGATGCCGCGCCGGGCCGTGATCTCCTGACCGAGCCGTCGAATCTCGGAGGCGAGCTGCTGTTTGACGGCTTCGTCTGGATGCCGCAGGTCGACCGAGAACTCCACGTGGCCCGGGACGATGTTCCAGGCGCCCGGCCGGACATCCCACCAGCCGTTGGTCACTACCGCGGGGCGGCCAACGTCGGCGACGAGCTTCGTCATCTCGGTCGCGAACTGTGCCGCTGCTTGCAGCGGATCGCGACGCAGGTCCATGGGTGTCGTCCCAGCGTGGTCGGTGCGGCCCTCGAGGCTCACGCGGAAGCGATACAGGCCAGTAATGGCGTCCACGATGCCGAGCGGCAGCTGTTCGTCGTACAGGATGCGGCCCTGTTCGATGTGCAGCTCGACGAACGCGTCCACGTCGGTGCGCACCGCGTCGCGAACGTGTTCGGCTGGCAACCCAACCTCGCGCATGGCATCGCCAATTGACATGCCCGCCGCGTCGGTCAGCTCGCTGAGCTCGGCCTCTTCTATCAGACCCAGCATGCCGCGCGTGCCCCAGAAGTTACTGTGAAAGCGGCTGTCTTCTTCCTCGCACAGCGCCACCATCTCCAGCGACCTGCGTGGCTTGCCCAGGTGCTGCTTGAGACTGCGCAAGGCGGCCAGCGCGCTCAAAATGCCAAGTCCACCGTCGTAGCGGCCGCCAAGGACGACGGTGTCGATGTGCGAGCCGGTCATGACCGTGCGCGGGCTGTCGCCTTCGATCCGGCCGAAGAGGTTGCCGACTGCATCTTGTTTGACGTCGAGCCCCGCGTCGCGCATCCACGCGGCT
Source organism: Vulcanimicrobiota bacterium (assembly GCA_963806005.1). Lineage (GTDB taxonomy): Bacteria > Vulcanimicrobiota > Vulcanimicrobiia > Eremiobacterales > Eremiobacteraceae > JAFANK01. The sequence continues at coordinate 39,395 of CAWDWJ010000001.1, forward strand.
AGCTGGTCGAGCGCGGCGCGCCACGCGGGGTCGTAAACGTGGCGGACGATGCCGCCACCTGGCTGCTCACCGATCCGCCCGAGCGTCTCGACGAGCGTTTGCATCTCGGCGGGCTGAATCGTCAGGGGGGTCTCAATCATGGGGTGTCTGCCCAAGAGTACGGATCTGCTCGACGCGCGGGCCGATGTCGCTCGCCTCGAAACCTTGCGCGCCGGGCTCGTAAAAGCGCCGCCCGGCCAGGTTGTCTGGCACATACGTCTGCGTCCAGCGCCGCGGGTCATCCTCGCCAAAATCGTGGCTGTAGCGATAGTCGCGACCGTAGCCCATGCCGCGCAGCAGGCCAGTCGCGGCATTGCGCAGGTGCAGAGGCACCGGATCGTTGCGCGTCTCGCGTACCGCCTCCATCGCCGCGCTGTACGCGCGGCCGACCGAGTTGGACTTGGGCGCCGTGGCCAGATACAGCGTGGCTTCGGTCAAGGGGAACATCGCTTCAGGCATGCCGATGAAATGGGCGGCCTGCTGGGCGGCGACCGCCACGCTGAGCGCGTGCGGATCGGCCAGGCCGACGTCCTCGCCCGCCAGGATGACCAGGCGTCGGGCAATGAACATCAGGTCTTCGCCGGACTCGAGCATGCGCGCCAACCAGTACACCGCCGCGTCGGGGTTGGAGCCGCGTACTGACTTGATGAATGCCGAGATCGTGTCGTAGTGCGCGTCGCCACCCTTGTCGTAGAGCAGCGCTCGCTGCTGGACGGCATCCTCGATCAACGCCAGATCGATGGTGTGCGCGTCACCCGCCGCGTTGGCCGCGAGCTCGAGCGCATTCAGCGCCATGCGCGCGTCGCCATTGGCGCGTTCGACCAGGTGCTTGAGCGCGTTGTCCTCAATGTCGAGACCGCGGTCACCAAGGCCGCGCTCTGCGTCGGCGAGCGCCCGCCGAACGATGATCTCGATGTCGGCGTCGCTCAGCGCGCGCAGCGTGAAGACGCGCACCCGCGAAAGCAGCGCGGCGTTGACCTCGAAACTGGGATTTTCGGTGGTCGCGCCGATGAGCGTGACGGTTCCGTTTTCGGCGTGGGGCAGCACGGCATCTTGCTGGGCCTTGTTCCAGCGATGCACTTCGTCGATGAACAGGATCGTGCGCTGGTCGGCGGCGCGGCGCGCCTCTTCGATGACCTTGCGCAGGTCGGCGACGCCGGCGGTGACCGCCGACAGCGCCACGAAGCGCGAGTGGCTCAAACGGGCAATGACTTCGGCGAGCGTGGTCTTGCCCGAGCCGGGCGGCCCCCACAGCAACATGCTCGGCACGCGGTCAGCTTCCAGGGCGCGACGCAGCGCGCGGCCGCGCGCCAGCAGGTGCTCCTGGCCGAGGATTTCATCGCAGGGTTCGTGGCCGCATACGCGCGGCTAGCGGCATATTTTCGACAGACTGCCCGGGTTGGCCCGACTGTCGAGCATCGCCGAACAAGCGCGCCTGGCCACTCACGATTCCGGGAGCTTAACGCCTGACCGCCCGCGTGTACGACCCGGTACGACGCGGGCTCGCGCGACAATGCACAAGCACGGAACTCGGACGGTGTCGCAAAGGCCTATGGCATACTTGCGCTACCGTTCCGCGGCCTCGTGATGGTGGCACGGAGGAATCCGGCGGAGCTGAGGCCTGGAGGAGGATCAGGACCCACGGTTATGGTTGCACGCGCAGAGCGGCAGGCGCGCCAGGTGGAAAGCCCCCGCCCAATCCAGACCAGACGCATTCTGATCGCCGATGACGACGCGGCGATTCGCGGCACGCTCGTCGAGCTGCTACAGAGTGAGGGCTACGACACGCTCGAAGCCAAGAGCGGCAGCGAAGTCCTGCGCATTGTGCCGGTCGAGGAGCCCGACCTGCTGCTGATCGACCTGCGCATGCCTGACCAGGACGGCATCCAGATCTTGAAGCGCCTGTCCGCCCAGGACATCGGCGTCGGCAACGTGATCCTGATGACGGCCTACGGCACGTCGAGCACCACGATCGAGGCGATGCACCTCGGCGCGTACGACTACCTGACCAAGCCATTCGACGTCGAGCGTGTGCTGTTTACGATCCGTCGCTACTTCGAGCGTCAGCAGCTGGCCCAGGAACTGGTGCGCAGCAAGCAGGAGAACAAGGCGCTCTCCGAGCGGATCGTTGGCAACACGCCCCAGATGCAGGACGTTTACAAGATGATTGGCAAGGTCGCGGCGTCGGATGCGAACGTGTTGATCATCGGCGAGACGGGCGCGGGCAAAGAGTCGGTGGCCGAGATGCTCCACGAGTACTCGACGTACTCGAAGGGACCGCTTGTCAAAGTCAACCTGACGGCACTGCCCGCGACGCTAATGGAGAGCGAGCTGTTCGGACACGAGAAGGGCTCGTTCACTGGCGCCGACCGGCAGCGCATCGGGCGTTTCGAGATGGCCCACAAAGGCACCATCTTCCTCGACGAGATCGGCGACATGGCGCTGACGTTGCAGGCCAAACTGCTGCGCGTCCTGCAGGAGCGCGAGTTCGAGCGCGTCGGGTCGTCGCAGTCCATCAAGGTGGACGTGCGGGTCGTGGCGGCCACCAACAAGGACCTGCGCGCCGAAGTCGAGGCGAGTCGCTTTCGTGAAGACCTCTATCACCGCCTGGCCGTCATCACCATCCACGTGCCGCCGCTGCGCGAGCGCAAGGACGACATCCCGCTGCTCGTCGAGCACTTCTTGCAGAAGCATCGCTTCAGCGACGCGAGCGCGCCGTCCCGCATGAGCGAGGAGGCGCTGAACCGCCTGATCGCCTACGACTGGCCGGGCAACGTGCGCGAACTGGAGCACACCGTCGAACGCGCGGTCGTGCTGGCCCAGGGTGGCGTGATCACGGCCGACCATCTGGCGATGGACGTCGATCGAGAAATCGCGATCATCGATTTGAATCAGCAGCTGACGGACGGCAAAACGCTGGACGAGGTGCTGGCCGCGGTCGAATCGCGGTACATTCAGCGTGCGCTGCTGCGTTCGGACGGCAACCGTCACGCCGCCGCCAGGCTTCTTGGCACGGATATTGCAACTGTGGAAAAGAAACTGGCTGAACACGGTCTCGACGGTCGCGTCTGACGCTTTTTTCGTCTTTTGAGCACAACCGTTTTGAGTACGGGAAGGGAGTCGACACGATGGTTGACGAAGGCCGTGGAGAGTACGCCAGTTCGCGACCATGGGAAGACCGCGGTGGACGTGCGGTAGGTACAGTGCTGGCCACGGCGATAGCGGCCGGTGTCATCGCGTACATCCTGCGGCGATCTCGCGCGGAAGAAGAGGTAGTCGAAGAGCCAACTAATCAACTCGCAAGATTGGCGCGCGACTGGGCGACTTCGGACGGGGTCGAAGCTGGACGCGAGTTTGTCATGGACAAGATCGTGCCCGAGTTGAAGCCCGCACTGCTGTCGGCGTTGTCTGAGATCGAAGAGATTGTTGATCAAGCGTTTCGACGCATAGAACGAAACATCAAAAAGTTGTAGCGTCGCGTCGTCGCGAGTCACTCGCCGGTCGCGTTCCGCTACGCCACCACAAGGAGTGAATCGCCCACGATGACGATGGAGCTGGAGCTCGATCTCGGACAGGAATACTCGCCGAATCAGACGCTCAAGGTTTCGCCGAGACTGGTCGCAGCCAATTACATTCTCGAGCTGTCGTCTCAGGAGCTCCAGCAGCAAATCGCCAGCGAGCTGAACGACAACCCGGCGCTGGAGCTGGTCGAAGTACCGACCTGTCGCGTGTGCGGTACCGAGCTGCAGGGCTCGATCTGCCCGCGCTGCATCCAGCGCCAGAAGGGCAGCTCCGCGACCAGCCCGTACGGCGCCGATGGCCAGGGCTACGAGGATACCGGCGACTCGCGCAACCGCTCGCCGGACGATGAGGAATTCGATCCGCTCACGCGGGTCGCCTCGGAACAGACCCTCAGCGAAAAGCTGCTGATGGACATGGGCGCGGCACTGCCCGAAGAGGACATGCCGATCGCCGAGTACCTGGTCGGCAGCCTGGACGAGAAGGGCTACCTGGCGATCAAGATCGAGGACGTGGCGTACGAGTTGACGGTCCCGGTCGACAAAGTGCGCGCCGTGCTGCGCGTCTTGCAGGCCCAGGAGCCCATCGGCATTGGTGCCCGACGCCTGAGCGAGTGTTTGCTCATCCAGATTGACCACCTCGAAGAACGGGGTCTGTCGCAAGCGCACGCGCGGGAGATCGTCAGTCAGTTTCTGACGGAGCTCGGAGAGCACAAATTCGGACGGATCGCCCACGAGCTGCACATCTCCCAGCAAGAGGTGGCCGACGTCTGGGAGTTCGTCAAAACGAAGCTCAACCCGCACCCCGCGCACGGGTTTTCGTCGACCAATGCGAGCGACCGCGACACGCGGGCGATGTACATCATCCCTGACGTGGTCATCTCGTCGGGGCCGGAGGACTTCGAGGTCGAGGTCGTGGAGAGCCGACGCTTCGTGCTGCGCGTCAACCCGATGTACACGCGGCTGTCGGCGGACCTGCACCGTTCCAGCGCGGCGATGAATCCCGAAGAACGGCGCCACGTGCAGCAATACGTCGGGCGCGCCAAGCTGTTCATCGCCAACATCAATCAGCGGCGCCAAACGCTGTTCAACATCACCCGCTGCCTGGTCGACCAGCAGCGCGAGTTCCTGGAGCACGGTGTGCGCCACCTGCGCCCGCTGTCGCGCGCGGCGGTGGCCCAGGAGCTGGGCGTGCACGAGTCAACCGTCTCGCGGGCGACGGCCTCCAAGTACGTGATGCTGCCGAATGGCGAAGTGATCCCCTATGCACACTTCTTCACGCCGAGCCTGAGCGTGAAGGACATCATGAAGGAAGTCATCGAAAAGGAAGGCAAGCCGCTGACGGACTCGGAGATCGTGGAGCGGCTGAAAGAGCGGGGCATTCACATCGCCCGGCGCACCGTGGCGAAGTACCGCATGCAGCTCGCGATCCTGCCCTCTTCGCTTCGCTAGTTTCTCGTCAGAGCCCGCAAAGGCCCGAGGCGTCACGTGGTCATTGGCTAGAATTCGGCCCAAAGACCCGTGGATTTTACGCTGGACCTCACTGACGAGCAGCGGGCGTTGCGGGAGACGCTGCGCGAATTTACCGAGGCTGAAATTGCGCCGCACGCCGCTGAGTGGGACCGCTCTGGGAACTTTCCGTCGGCAACCGTGAGAAAGCTCGGCGAGCTTGGTGTCATGGGCCTGCCGTTTCCCGAGCAGTACGGTGGGGTTGGCGCAGGCACGCTGTCCATGGCCATCGCACTCGAGGAGCTGGCACGCGTCGACTCGTCTGTGGCGATCACCGTGGCCGCCAGCGTCTCGCTCGGCGGCGCACCCATCCTCAACTTCGGCACCGAGGAACAGAAACAGCGCTGGCTCGTGCCGCTGGCCAGAGGCGAGACGCTCGGCGCGTTTGCGAGCACCGAGCCGGGCATGGGCTCGGACGTGCAGGGGCTCTCGACCACGGCGCGCGAGGACGCCGATCACGCTGGCTGGCTGATCAACGGCACCAAGGCCTATATCACCAACGCCGGCACGGAGCTGAGCTCGTTCGTTACCACGACGGCGATCACTGGCCGGCGCGACCACAATCGGGCGGAGATCAGCACGTTCATCGTGCCGGTCGACGCACCTGGCTTTCTGCCGCAGCGGCCGTACGACAAGATGGGCTGGCACGCTTCGGACACGCGCGAGCTGGCGTATCAGGACTGCCGCGTCCCATCCGACGCGCTGCTTGGCGAACGTGGCGCGGGCGCGCGCGTCTTTCTGGCCACGCTCGACGGCGGCCGCGTCGGCGTCGCGGCGATGGGCGTGGGTCTGGCGCAGGGCTGCCTGGAGCACTCGGTCGCCTGGGCCAACCAGCGTTGTGCGTTCGGGCAGCCGATCGCGCGCTACCAGGCCGTCTCTTTCGAGCTCGCCGAGCTGAAGGCGCGCATCGCAGCCGCACGCGCGATGGTCTTTCGGGCCGCGGCTCTCAAAGACGCGGGCAAGTCGGTCACCGAAGAGGCGGCGACTGCCAAGCTGCTGGCAAGCGAGCTCGCGGTCCACGCCGCGAACGTGGCCATGCAGGTGCACGGCGGCTACGGGTACATGGAGGAGTCGGCGATCCCACGCTTCTATCGGGACGCCAAGATTCTGACGATTGGTGAAGGCACGAGCGAGATCCTGAAACTGGTGATCGCCCGCCAGATGGGGCTTTCCGTATGACTGACACCGATATTTACATCCTCGGGGCGGCGCGCACGCCTATCGCCAAGATGATGGGTGGTCTCGCCTCCGTACCCGCCACGGAGCTGGGTGCGACGGCCATCCGCGCGGCCGTCGAGCGCGCCCACCTTGATCCCCACAGCGTGGACGAAGTGATCATGGGCCAGGTGGTCCAGGCCGGAGCTGGCCAGGCACCCGCGCGCCAGGCATCCATCGCGGCCGGCATCCCGACCTCAGCCAACGCCACGACACTCAACAAGGTCTGCGCGTCGGGACTCGAAGCCATCAACCAGGCCGCACACTCCATCCGTGCGGGCGATTCCACCCTGGTGATCGCCGGCGGCATGGAGAGCATGAGCCAGGGTCCCCACCTGCTGCCAGGCGCGCGCTTCGGCTACAGGATGGGAGACGTCACCATCCAGGACTCGGTCGTTCATGACGGGCTGTGGTCACCCTGGGACGATCACCACATGGGCATGAGCGCCGAGGCCATCGCTGAAAAGCGCGGCATCACGCGCGAAGAGCAGGACGAATTTGCGCTGCGCAGTCACCAGCGCGCCGTCGCCGCGATACAGGACGGGCGCTTCAAGGCTGAAATCACGCCGGTGACCATTCAGGGCCGCAAGGGGACCACGACGCTCATCGACACGGACGAAGCCCCGCGTGCGGACACGACGGCCGAGGCACTGGCACGTTTGCAGCCCGCCTTTATCCCGAACGGGACCGTCACGGCGGGCAACGCGCCCGGCTTCACTGACGGTGCCGCGGCGCTGGTGGTGGCTGGCAAAGATCGCCTGAACGGCACGCCGCCTCTGGCGCGGATCATCGGCTATGCCAGCGTCGCGACCGACCCCCTGTGGCTGTTCGAAGCGCCGGAGCTCGTCCTGGTGAAATTGCTCGAGAGGACCGGCACCACGCTCGCCGACTGGGACCTGCTCGAGATCAACGAAGCGTTCGCCGCGCAGATCGTGGCCAATGGCAAGGCGCTCGACTGGGACTGGGACCGCGTCAACGTCAACGGCGGTGCGATTGCGCTCGGCCACCCGCTTGGCGCCACCGGAGCACGCCTGGCGGTCACCCTGCTGCACGCGCTCCAGCAGCGCCGCAAATCACGCGGCATCGCCGGCCTGTGCCACGGAGGAGGGGGCGCCGTCGCGATGGCGTTCGAGCTGGTATGACGCTTCTCGAGCGAGGCGCGGGCGCCGCGTTTCGCGGGCCCTACGGTCTGAGCGAAGACGAAGACCTGTTCCGCAGGACGGTTCACGAGTTTGCCGAGCACGAGATCGTGCCGGTGGCGCACGAGCTCGACGAGAGCGAGGAGTTCCCGCGGGTCACGGTCGGCAAGATGGCCGAGCTGGGGTTGATGGGGCTGCTCGTGCCCGAGGAATTCGGCGGGGCCGGCGCCGACACGATGCATTACGCACTCGCGATGGAGGAAATCTCGTGGGCTGACGCATCGCACTCGGTAGTGATGTCGGTCAACAACTCGCTGGTGTGCGAGCCGATTGTGCGCTTCGGGAATCGGGAACAGAAAGAGCGCTATCTGCCCGCGCTCGCGCAGGGCGGCTACGTTGGCGCGTATTGCCTGACGGAACCGGGCTCTGGCTCGGATGCGTCGAATATGTCGACGCGCGCGGAACGGATCGGCGACGAGTTTGTCCTGAATGGCACCAAAGCGTGGATTACCAACGGTGGCGGAGTCCGGCGTCTACCTCGTGTACGCGGTCACCAACGTGGACGTGGCCCAGGCCCGAGGAATCACGGCCTTTTTGATGCCGTCCGAGACGCCCGGGCTGCGCGCCGGCGCCAGAGAAAAGAAACTCGGCATTCGCGCGTCGAGCACCACGCAGATCTTCTTCGAGGACTGCCGCGTACCGGCGTCAGCGGTGCTCGGCACCGTCGACGAGGGCTTTCGGATCGCTATGGCGACGCTTGACGGCGGGCGGATCGGCATCGGCGCGCAGGCGCTCGGCATTGCGCAGCGCGCGCTGGACGAGTCGCTGCGCTACTCGAAGGAGCGTGAAGCCTTCGGTCACGCGATCGCCGACTTCCAGGGCTTGCAGTGGCGCATGGCGGATATGGCTACGCGCATCGAAGCGGCGCGGTTGCTCGTCTATCGCGCCGCGCGGATGAAGGACGCCGGGCAGCCGTTTTCCAAAGAGGCGTCATGGCCAAGCTGTTCGCGTCCGAGACGGCGATGTTCTGCGCCCATGCCGCGGTACAGATCTTCGGCGGCAACGGCTTTTGCCGCGAGTACCCGGTGGAGAAGCTGTTCCGCGACGCGAAGATCACCGAGATCTACGAAGGCACCAGCGAGATCCAGCGACTGGTTATCTCGCGGCACATGCTGCGCGCGTGAAATCTCCAACTCGACCCGAGCCGTACGTCATCTTGCGGGGCAGACCCTCGTCTTCTACGGCGATGGCAAGGGCAAGACCTCGGCGGCGTTCGGCGTCGCCCTCCGCGCGGTCGGCCGTGGTTGGAAGGTGCTGATGATCCAGTACACCAAGATGGGTGAGTGGCCCAAAGGTGAGCCGATGGGCGAAATCAACGGTGCCAGGCGTCTCGCGCCAGACTTCGAAGTCATCTCGACCGGGATCGGTTTCGTGAACATCCTGGGCGACACCTACACGTTCGAAGAGCATCGCAAGGCGGCCCAGAATGGCCTGCAGCTTTACCGCGAGCGCGCAGCCAGTGGTGAGTACGATCTGATCATCCTCGACGAGGCCATCGGCGCCGTGTCGCAAGGCCAGTGGGACCTCGAGCAGTTGCTGGAGATCATCCGAGACAAGCCGCGCGAACTGAACCTGCTGCTTACCGGTCACGACGACCAGAAGAAGTTCATCGACCAGGTCGTCGCCATCTCAGATCTCGCCACCGAGATGCGCAAAGAAAAACACCCGTTCGACGATGGCCACCAGGCGCGCAAAGGCCTGGACTACTGATTCAGCATGGTCGACATCCCGGTGCAGCTCCCGCTGTTTGACGACGCGCTCGCGGACTATCGAGCGACATCCGCGCTGCAGTCTGAACGTCAGACCCGCTTCATGACGACCTCGTCGGATCCGATCGAGCGCCTGTACACGCCCGAAGATTTCTCCGACAGCGAGTACATGCGCAAGCTCGGCTTTCCCGGCGAGTGGCCCTACACGCGCGGTGTCCACGCGACTGGCCAACGCGGCAGACTGTGGACGATGCGCATGTTTGCTGGTTTCGGCAACGCCGAGGAGACCAACGCGCGCTTCAAGTACCTGCTGGCCAACGGCAACGCCGGTCTATCGGTCGCCTACGACATGCCGACGCTGTACGGCTACGACACGGACGATCCCAAAGCCGAGGGTGAATTCGGGACGTGTGGCGTGGCAGTCTCGAGTCTGGCCGACATGGAGATCCTGTTCGACGGGATTCCGCTCGACCAGGTGACGACGTCGATGACCATCAACAGTCCGGTCGGCCATGATCTGGGCGATGTACCTGGTGAACGCCGAGAAGCGCGGCATTCCCTGGAGCGCACTCAGCGGCACGACCCAGAATGACATCCTCAAGGAGTACATCGCGCAGAAGGAGTACATCTTCCCGCCGCGCCCGAGTACCAAACTCGTCGTCGACACGTTCGAGTTTGGCGCCAACCACGTGCCGCGCTGGAACACGATTTCGATCAGCGGCTACCACATCCGGGAAGCCGGCGCGACCGCCGTGCAGGAGCTGGCGTTCACCCTGGCGGATGGCATCCAGTACGTTCAATCGGCAGTCGATGCGGGACTCGACGTCGACCTGTTCGCACCACGGCTGAGCTTCTTCTTCGACATTCACAATGACTTTCTCGAAGAAATCGCCAAGCTGCGCGCGGCGCGCCGCGTCTGGGCGCGAGTCATGAAGGAACGCTTTGGTGCTCGCAACGAACGGTCCCTGTGGTGTCGCTTCCATTGCCAGACGGCGGGCGTGAGCTTGTTCGTCGAACAGCCTGAGAACAACATCGTGCGGACAACGATTCAGGCGCTGGCGGCCGTGTTGGGCGGAACCCAATCCCTCCACACCAACAGCATGGACGAGGCGATAGCCTTACCGTCCGAGCGGGCGGTGCGCATCGCACTCAGGACGCAGCAGATCATTGCGCACGAGAGCGGCGTTGCCAACAGCGTCGATCCGCTCGGCGGCAGCTACGCGATCGAGGCGCTGACCAACCGCATGGAAGAAAGCTGCTTCGACTACTTCAAGCGTATCGACGATCTGGGCGGCATGCTGCCCGCCATCGAGCGCGGCTTCCCGCAACGGGAAATCGCGGACTCGGCGTACCGCTATCAGCAGGAGATCGACAGCATGCAGCGCATCGTCGTGGGCGTGAACGATTTCACGCAAGGCAACGACGAGCCGATCTCGATTCCGATCCACACGATCACCCATGCGAGCGAGCAGCGCCACCTCGACCGGCTCCGCCGCGTTCGGCGCGAGCGCGACCAGACCAGGGTGTCCACGGCGCTGCAGCAGTTGGAGAACGTGGCGCGCGCGGGCCGCGACAATCTGATGCCGTACATCGTGGAGGCAGTGCGCGCGTACGCCACCCTCGGCGAGATGTGCAACCTGTTGCGCGGTGTCTACGGCGAGTACCGCGAGCCAGCCCTGGTCTAGAAGTCGGGCCGACAAGCCCGTTTTCAGCTCGAGTCGCAGTCGGCCAGACTTCTGTGATAGTTTTCGCCAGGAGCGCGGCAGGCGGTTTCGAGGTGAATTACGAGCTTTTCGGCCGCGCTCACTAGAGCGTGACGGCAATCACTGTCTTCGGCGGCTCGCGCGTTGAGCCCGAGACCGATGAGTACCTGGCGGCCCTCGAGCTGGGTCGCGCCCTCGCGCGCCGCGGCCTGTCCGTCGTTACCGGCGGCTACAACGGCGTGATGGAAGCCGTCTCGCGTGGCGCGAAAGAGACAGGCGGACACGTCATTGGCGTGACGGTCGACGTCATCGCTCGCAACTTCGAGCGGCTGCCGAATGCCTATCTCGACCAGGAAGTGCGTACCGCCCAACTCCTGGAGCGCATCGACAAGATGGTCGAGCTCGGCGCTGGCTACGTGGTGCTGCCTGGCGGCGCGGGCACGCTCGCCGAGCTGGGCATCGTCTGGAACCTGGCGCTGCTGGGCGCGCTCCACGGCAAGCCGCTGGTCGTCGTTGGGCAGGGTTGGGAGCGTGTGCTGCGCACGATGATCGACGAGCTCCACACTATCGAGAGCGACCTCCAGTTCCTGCGTCTGGTGCCGGACGTAGACGCGGCGGTCGACGTCCTGGCCGCCTCGGTCGAGTGCTTGCCCGTGGGTCGTCGATCGCAATCAGCGCGGCGCGGGCGGCTGCGAAAAGGGAAAACCTGAGATACTGCCTGGAATGGACGAGTCGGCACTGGCGATCCACCACGTCGGCATCGCGGTGCCGAGTATTGACGACGCCATGCACTTCTACGGCGACAAGCTTGGGCTGAGCCTGGTCGATAGCGTTGACCTGCCGGACCGCCAGCTCAAAGTAGCCTTCGTGCAGGCGGCCAACATGCTGATCGAGCTGCTGGAGCCGACCGATCCGAACTCGACGGTGTCGCGGTTTCTGGAGCGCCGCGGGCCGGGGCTGCACCATCTGTGCTTTGGCACGCCGGACATCCGGCGGCACCTGCGCGATCTCGAGGACAAGGGCGTGGAGCTGATTGACACGGCGCCGCGGCCGGGGGCACACGGGGAAGTAGCCTTCCTCCAGCCATCGGCTGGTCTCGGGGTGCTGGTGGAGCTGATCCAGCCGACCGATCGGACGCTCGACGGGGTGCAGGCGCCCGCGAACGCGACGTTGACTGAAGTGGCAGAGCCGCCGACGGTGCCCGCGGCCGATGCGACGGTTAGCCATGAATCGTTAAGTGCGTTGGGCTCAGAACCGTCCTCGACGGAGACACGACCGGCTGAGACGACGACCGGAGCACGAGCACTGCGACCAGCGGCACCACGGGCACGCCGTCGCCGACGCCGAGCACTGCGACCAGCGGCACTACGGAAACGCCCTCGCCGACGCCGAGCACTGCGACCAGCGGCACCACGGGCACGCCGTCGCCGGCGCCGAGCACTGAGACCAACGGCACGGCGACGGGCACGCCGCCGCCCACCGCGGAACCCCATGACTGACGCCGCGCCGCCGCTGCGCGTGTTGATCGCCAAGCCTGGCCTCGACGGCCACGACCGTGGCGCCAAGGTCATCGCCCGCGCGCTGCGCGATGCTGGCTTCGAGGTCATCTACACGGGCATCCGCCAGACGCCCGAGATGATCGCCGAGGCTGCTCTTCAGGAAGACGTGGACGCTGTTGGCCTGAGCATCCTTTCGGGCGCGCACATGACCCTGTTCCCGCGCATCCTCGACGAGCTGCGCAAACGTGGCCTCGACGACATGGTCGTGTGGGCCGGTGGCATCATCCCCGAAGCCGACATCCCCAAGCTCCGCGACATGGGCATCCGCGCCGTTTTTGGTCCAGGCTCGCCGACGTCGGAGACGATCGAGTTCCTCCGCGGCCTGCCGCGCAACCGCTCGGCGGCCGTCACGCGTTGACGACGTCCCTGCCGCGGGATGCCACTGCCGACCAGCTCGCCGAGCGGCTGTTGAACGGCGACCGTCTGGCGCTCTCACGGCTGATCTCCCTCGTCGAAGCAGGCCGCCCCGACGCGCGTCAAACGCTGCGCTGCCTGTTCAGCAGAACGGGACGTGCCCACGTCCTCGGAATCACCGGACCACCGGGCTCGGGCAAGTCCACGCTGACGACGCGGCTGGCCGTGGCCTACCGCGAGCGGGGCAGTGCCGTGGGGATCGTAGCGGTCGATCCAACCAGCCCGTTCACTGGCGGCGCGCTTCTCGGCGACCGCGTCCGCATGATGGAGCTGCACAGCGATCCGGGTGTGTTCATGCGGAGCATGGCCACCCGCGGGGTGATGGGCGGTCTGGCGCGCAGCACCCTGGACGTCGTGCTGTTGCTCGACGCCTTCGGCAAAGATGTCATCATGATTGAAACGGTCGGCGTCGGGCAGGACGAAGTGGAGATTGCCCGCGCCGCGGACAGCACCGTCGTCGTCGGCGTACCCAACCTTGGCGACGATATCCAGGCCATCAAGGCCGGCATTCTCGAAATCGCTGATGTGCTCGTGGTCAACAAAGCGGACCTCGCCGGCGCGGATCGCCTGGTCGCCGACCTGCGCACCATGCTGCAGCTTGCTGCACCAGTCTCACAGACCGACTGGACGCCGCCGATTGTGCGGACTGTGGCAACCGACGGCACCGGCGTCATCGAGCTCGTGGACCGCCTGGCCGAGCACCGCGCGTACCTCGAGGCGACGGGCACCTGGCGCGCCCGTCGCGCCGAAAGCGCGCGACGGCAAGTGCGCGCCATCGTCGAAGATCGCGTGCAGCGACGCTTCGAAGCAGTCACCGCTGGAGCTGACTGGCAAGCACGTTTCGTCTCGATCGCGGCGCGTGAGCAAGACCCGTATTCCGTGGCCGAGGAGGTGCTGAGCGCCGTGGCGGACCGACATGGCCAGTGACGTGACGTCGGGCGTCCAAGCCGCGTCCACGCGGGACAAGATCGAGCACCTGCGCACGCTGCGCGGGCAGGCCCGCGAGGGCGGCGGCCAGCGGCGCGTCGAGCAGCAGCACGCCAAAGGCAAGCTGACCGCGCGCGAGCGGCTCGACCTGCTCCTCGACCCTGAGTCCTTCGTCGAGATCGACCAGTTCGTGCAGCACCGATCGACCTCGTTCGGTCTGGACAACGAGCACTACTACGGTGACGGGGTGGTCACCGGCTACGGCCACATCGACGGGCGTCTGGTGTACGTGTTTTCCCAGGACTTCACCGTCTTTGGCGGGTCGCTGTCCGAGACGCACGGCGAAAAGATCTGCAAGGTCATGGACATGGCGCTCAAGAATGGTGCGCCGCTCATCGGCCTGAACGACTCGGGCGGCGCTCGGATTCAAGAAGGCGTCGTCTCGCTTGGCGCGTACGCTGAGATCTTCTTGCGCAACGTGATGGCCTCGGGGGTGATCCCGCAAATCTCGGCCATCCTGGGCCCGTGCGCGGGCGGCGCCGTGTACTCACCGGCGATGACCGACTTCACGTTCATGGTCGAGGGCACGTCGTTCATGTTCGTGACCGGGCCGGACGTGGTCAGAACGGTCACCCACGAGGTGGTCGACTTCGAGGGCCTCGGGGGTGCCGCGGTGCACAGCGGCACGAGCGGCGTCGCGCACTTCGCTGCCGAAGACGAGGCGGCCTGCCTCGAGCAGGTGCGCCGCCTCATGAGTTTTCTGCCCTCGAATAATGTCGACGACCCGCCCGCGGTTCGGAGTTCGGACCCGGTGGACCGCATGGACGACGTGCTGAACGACATCATTCCGGATCAGCCGACGCGCAGTTACGACATGCACGGGGTGATCCACTCGGTGGTGGATGACGGCGACTTTCTCGAGGTGCAGCCGCAGTACGCGCAGAACATCATCGTCGGCTTCGCGCGGTTGGGCGGACGCAACGTCGGGATCGTGGCGCAGCAGCCGACGGTGCTGGCGGGCGTGCTGGACATCAACGCCTCCGTGAAGGCAGCCAGGTTCGTGCGCTTCTGCGACGCGTTCAATATTGCGCTGGTGACGTTTGTGGATGTGCCGGGCTTCTTACCGGGCGTCGCGCAGGAGCACGGCGGCATCATTCGGCAGGGGGCCAAGTTGCTGTACGCGTACTGCGAGGCCACGGTCCCGAAGGTGACGGTGATCACCCGCAAGGCGTACGGTGGCGCCTACGACGTGATGTCGTCGAAACACATCCGCGGCGATATCAGTCTGGCGTGGCCTACGGCTGAGATTGCCGTGATGGGCATCGAGGGCGCGGTCAACATCGTGTTCCGCTCCGAGCTGGCGTCGGCCACCGATCCGGACGCGCTGCGCCTGCAGCTAGCCCACGAGTATCGCGAAAATCTGGCGAATCCGTACGTGGCCGCCGCTCGGGGCTACATCGACGATGTGATCGAGCCGCGCGAGACGCGCCCGAGGCTGATCAGCGCGCTGGAGATGCTCAAGAACAAGCGCGACGCGAATCCGCCTAAGAAACACGGCAACATCCCGCTCTAAAGGAACGTTCCGGTCTTCCACGCATATGGGTCGGGAGCACACACCGCTCCCCCGACCCGGATCCGTTGCTGGCGCGAGCGTTGCTTTAGTTTTTGGCGAGCCCGAAGGCGCTGAAGGCGTACTGCGTATCGCTCGCGTGCATCGCAGCTTGCAACTGGCCGGCCGTCATCATGCGGTCGTAGCCCGGCGATTCGTTGGCCACGCGGCCGCCAATCGGGTCGTTGTACAGAAAATCGTTGCCCATCAGCCCGGTGATGATCACGTAGTGATCGCCGTAGTACTGCGAGTCCTCGCGGCCGGGCAGGCCGCGGTAGACCACCTGGACGATGACTGGCTGGTGGTTGCGCACGCTGCCGCGGATCTCGTCGAGCGACCAGTGGTGCAGCGAGCCATCGCTGTCGTACAGGCCGTGCGGCTGCAGACCGTAGTCGTGGGCCACATCGGCCAGCGCCCAGATGTACGAGCCAGCGTCCGTATCGCTGCTGCTGAAGTTCTCCGAGTTCAGCACCTGGCCGCGCAAATCCGGCACGGACTCATTCAAGCCAAAGGATTCGAGCGCCATGCCGAGCACTGTTGGGCCGCAATTCGCCTCGGCGAAGTCGGACCCGTCCAGCTGCGTGCGGTACGGCACCGGGATGCGCACGTCGGCGGTCAGATCTTCGGGGTAGGCGCGCGGCAGGTCGCGCTGCGATGGCGGCGCGGCTCGGGCGACGCTGTCGCCGTCCATCCAACCCTCCGAGGGCGGCACCGCACGGCCATCACCCGGCAAGCTCACGTGCACGCGTGTGCCTTGAATGTAGTCGTTGCCGATCACCTCCATCAGCGTGGAGTTCGGCAGATCCACTACTTTTCTGGCAGATGCGTCTGACGCGGACCACAGCGTGCCCGCGCGCGAGGTGGTGAGCCACACGCTTGGCGCGCCGACCCCGCCGACGTCACTGGCCTTGACCCATCCGGGGCCAGGCTGCCGCGTGTCGCCGTCGCCGCTGTACTGGACCAGCAGCCAGTCGGGCTGACTGCCAATCTGCTTGAGCAGTGTCCACTGCGGCAGGGTCGTAAACACCGACGCGTCCATGTTCGGACCCGAGCGCAATGGCGTCTCGGCCGTGTTGCGGACCCACTGCGCGGTGCGATCTGAGCGGATGCTGTCCAGCACACCCGCGCCGCCGGTGCTGAGGGTCGGAATAGCGACTGGCGTCGGGATCGCCGTCGGCGCGGGTGTCGCGGTGGTGCGCGGGACGATAGCGGTGGCTCTGGGCGCGACCCCACCTGCGCCCGCGCCACCGCCTGTGCCAGAACCGACAGCGGCCACGGTGGGCGGCACGGCGGCAGACGCGTCGCCAGCGCCGGTCGCGCGCGGCGACAGCACACCGGGAGCGAGCGGCGCCAGACACGCCCCAATCAACAAGGCAAGGACGCCACCAGCGGCCGCGAGTCGCCACTGGCCATAGGGGCGTCCAGCGCGGACCTCGCGGTGGTCGCGCAGGCGCATCGGGCCTCCCATCTATGTCGAGCGGATTATGTCTCACCCGGAATCGCAGGAGAAGCCCCCTCGCGCGCGTTACATTTCGGAACGTGTACGTCGTGGTGTGCCGCGGTCCGAACTGCCGCGCACGCGGCGCGATGCCGTTACGCAAACGGCTGGTCAGGTTGCTCAAACACGACGCGGAGGTGCAGTTGCTCGGGTACGCGTGCTTTGGTCAGTGTGACCACGGGCCCAACGTGGCGTTCTATCCGCCCGGGGACTGGTACGGCGGACTGTCCGCGCCAGGCGACGCGGAGCGCGTGGTCCAGCATGCCAGGACGTGCGCGCCGCTGGAGAGGCCGCTGCACCTGCCTGAAGGCGAGCGCGCCGAGCATCTGCGCAACATCGAGGACCTGATCAGGACAGTTGAAGGCGATCGCGCTCGGCCACGTCGATGGTGGTGGCCGTTCTGACCTCCATGCTCCTGATCTGGGTGATGTGCGGGAAGAGCGGCTGGCCGCCCAGGGCGCGCGACAGACGGTACAGCACGATGCCCGCGACGATGCTGAAGGCGGATTGCAGCAGCACCAGCAGGCACATGCCGTAGAAGGCGACCTCGAAAGGCACCAGGCTCTGGGCGTCCAATCCGAGGACGCCCGGCTGATTCAGCGACGTTGCGAGGCTGTCGAGTTGCGTCTGCAGCTGGGTGAGATCGGTGCCGACGTGCTGCACGTCAGTGCCGTTCTGGGACAGCGCATCGCGGGTGGCGCCGAGTTGCGTAGCCAGCTGCTGGAGCTGGTCGGCACTGGCGTTGAACTGGGGGCCGAGGCCCGCCAGCGGCTGCAGGCCGAAAAAGCTAACGGTCGAGACACCCGTGCCCAGACCGCGGAACGTCGTGGCCGAGCTGCTGGCCAGCATTGAGCCCTGATCGGCGGCGGCGCGCGCACGGTCGATGCTCTGCTGGAAGTTGGTCGTGGCGACGGCCGTGTCGTGGAGAGTGGTCGAGACGCCGCGTATGGACTGGATCAGCGTGGTGCGCTCCGATTCGAGGGTGCGCTGGAGGTTGGTGACCTGGGTGAAGGTTGAGATGCCGACGACGAGCATAGCCGCGGCGATGACCACGCCGAAGATGCCGTAGGCGCCGAGCGCCACGGCGGCTGCTGTCAGGAAGCGATAGCGCACCATTGCGGTTGCAGGCCCTGTCGCATCTGGCGTGCCGCGCTGCGTGGATATACTCGCGGCGCGCGCATGCCCAGCCAGCCTTCAAAGGACCTCGTCGTCATCGACAATCCGCATCCGAACCGTGAGTACGAAGTCGAATGCGTGTGCCCCGAGTTCACTTGCGTGTGTCCGATGACGGGCCAGCCCGACTTCGCCACGTTCACCATCACCTACGTACCGGGCCCGAAAATCGTCGAGCTCAAAAGTCTCAAGCTCTATCTGTGGAGCTTTCGCGACGAAGGCCACTTCCACGAGGACGTCACCAACCGTGTCCTGGACGATCTGCTGGCCTGCCTGGATCCACGCAAAATGAGGGTCGTTTCGGTGTGGAATGTTCGCGGAGGCATCAGCACGACGGTCAGGACTGCCTACCCTTAACGGTAGGTCGAATTGACACGGGCCGCGCCACGGCCTGATAGTCTGCCTGGATATGGCGAACATGGCGCAGCCAGGCGCGGCCGATGCCCCGGCCGGCCGGCCCAAGACCCTTGGCGAGCTGAAGGCATCTGGTTATCGGTCGCGATCCGTCAAGGAAGAGCTGCGCCACAACCTGATCAACAAGCTCGAAACGGATGAAGCGAAGTTCGAGGGCATTGTCGGCTTCGAAGAGACCGTCGTCCCCCAGGTGGAAAACGCGCTGCTCTCGGGCCAGGACATCATCTTTCTCGGTGAGCGCGGCCAGGCCAAGACACGACTGGCGCGCACGTTGCCAACGCTCCTCGACGAGTGGTTGCCCTTTGTCGAAGGGTGCGAGATCAACGACGATCCGCTCGATCCCATCTGCTACAAGTGCCGCACGCTGGTGGCCGAATGTGGCGACGACACGCCCCTTGACTGGCTGTCGCGCGACAACCGCTACGGCGAAAAGCTGGCCACGCCCGACATCACGATTGCCGACCTGATTGGCGAGGTTGACCCTATCAAAGTTGCCGAAGGTCGCTATCTCTCCGACGAGCTGACGATTCACTACGGGCTGCTGCCGCGCACCCATCGCGGCATCTTCGTCATCAACGAGCTGCCCGACCTCGCCGAGCGCATCCAGGTGGGTTTGCTGAACATCATGGAAGAGCGCGACGTCCAGATTCGCGGCTACAAGGTGCGTTTGCCGCTGGATCTGTTCGTGATCGCCTCCGCCAACCCCGAGGACTACACCAACCGCGGTCGCATCATTACCCCGCTCAAGGACCGCTTCGGCTCACAGATCCGCACGCACTACCCGCGTACGGTCGAGCTCGAGATGGACATCATGGAGCAGGAGCGCGGCGTCTTCCAGGACGAAGAGTACGACACGATCGTGCCGTCATACATGCGGGAAATCGTCGCGGAGGTGACGCACCTGGCGCGCAAGAGCCCTGAGATCTCGCAGCGGTCGGGCGTCAGCGTGCGGGTGAGCGTCGCGAATTACGAGAACATGCTCTCGAGCGCGCTGCGGCGCGCGATCCGACTGCACGAGCGGCAGGTGTCGCCGCGCGTGTCGGACCTCATGGCGATGGTGCAGAGCACCGGCGGCAAGATCGAACTGGAGACGGTTGGCGATCGCGACGAGGAGAAGGTCATCGACAAGCTGTTGCAAAAGGCGGTCCTGAATGTGTTCAACCGCCACTTTGCGCTGCACGAGTTCGATGATCTGCTGGTCGGCTTTGACAACGGTTTGAAGATCGAAGTGGGAGACGCGCTGCCGTCACTGGAGTACGTACGGCAGGCGGCGGAGGTGGCTGGCTTTACCCCAGCGATCAAGAAGCTCGGCGGGCAGGGCAATCCAGCGCAGATTGCCAGCGCCATCGAGCTGGTGCTCGAAGGTCTCCATCTGAATCGCAAGCTGAACAAAGACCGCACCGCCGGTCGCATGCGTTACCGGAGCTAGCGGTGCAGCCTCGAACGCAAAACGGAGCCCACCGATGACAGTTTTCCGGTACGGCGCCTGGGACGGCAGCCAGCACATCCTGGATCTCGACGCCGAGGCGCTCCTCGACGCGATGAGCGACGACCTGCTCGAAGAAGGCGACCTGCTGCGCGCGCTGCAACGCCTCTTTCGCCAGGGCGCCCAGAACCAGGACGGCAATCGCATGCCCGGCCTGCAGGACCTCATGCAGCAGCTTCGCCAGCGGCGTCAGCAGCAGCTGCAGCGCTCCAACCTGAACGACACGCTCAAAGACGTCCGCGAGAAGCTGCAGGAAATCCAGAAGACCGAGCGCGAGGGCATCGACAACAAGGTCACCGACGGTCGCGAGAAGGCGCAAAAAGGTGAGATCCCCGAGCAGCTCCAGAAGACGATGGAGCGCATGGCCCAGGAGCACCAGCAGCAACTGAACGACCTGCCCTCGGACGTGCCGGGCCAGATCCAGGGTCTGCAGAACTACGACTTCATGGACCCCAATGCGCGTCAGATGTTCCAGGAGCTGATGGAGCAGCTGCGCCAGCAGGTCATGCAGCAGCAGTTCCAGGGCATGCAGCAGGCGCTGCAGAACATGACGCCCGAGGACTTGCAGACCGTCAAGGACATGCTCAAGGACCTGAACCAGATGCTGGACGAGAAGGCGCGCGGTGGCGAGCCCGATTTCCAGGGGTTCATGGACAAGTGGGGCCAATTTTTCCCCGGGGTGAATTCCCTGGATGAATTGATCGAGCAGTTGCAGCAACGGCAGGCACAAATGCAGAGCATGCTCGACTCGATGAGCGGCGAACAGCGCCGCGAGCTGATGCAGCTCATGCAATCGCTGGTGCAGGACCCAGGGCTGCGCAACGAGCTGGCGATGCTCAGCGCCAACCTCGAAGAGCTGCGACCGATGGACGACCTCCGCCGACGCTATCCGTTCCGCGGCGAGGACTCCATGAACTTCGAGGAAGCCATGCAGGTGATGCAGGACCTCCAGGAGATGGATCGGCTCGAGCGGCAGATGCGCGAGGCGATCGACACCGCCGATCCCAACGCGATCGATCGCGAGATGCTCGAGCGTCAGCTGGGCGAGGATGCCAAAGACCAGCTCGACCAGCTGGATCAGATCACGCGCTTGCTCGAAGACGCGGGCCTGGTTGAGCGCAAAGGCGACCAGCTCGAGCTGACGCCGCGTGCAATGCGCAAGATCGGCCAGAAGGCCCTGCGCGACATCTTCCAACACCTGGCTCGCGATCGCTTTGGCAATCACGAGGCTGACCATCGTGGCCGCGGTGGCGACCGCAGCGACGACACCAAGGCCTACGAGTTCGGCGACCCGTTCCTGCTGGACTTGAAGGGCACGCTCCAGAACTCACTGGTGCGCAACGGGCCCGGCACGCCGGTCAAGCTCGCGGCGTCGGACTTCGAGGTCTATCGCACCGAGCAGATGAACCAGGCCAGCACGGTGCTCCTGCTGGATTTGTCGCGCTCGATGATCTATCGCGGCTGCTTCCTGGCGGCGAAGAAGGTGGCGCTGGCGCTGCATTCGCTGATCAAGAGCCAGTTCCCACGCGACAACCTGTACCTAGTGACGTTCAGCCTGTACGCGCGGCAGATTCAGCCGCAGCAGCTCACGGCGCTGCGCTGGAGCGAGTGGGAGTACGGCACCAACCTGCAGGACGGCCTGATGCACGCGCGCAAGCTGCTGGCGCGGCACAAGGGCGGGACGCGGCAGATCGTGGTGATCACCGACGGTGAGCCGACGGCGTACTGGGAGCCGGGGCATTCGACGCCGGTGTTCTCGTACCCGCCGACGCCACGCACGCTGCAGCAGACGCTGCTGGAAGTCGGGCGCTGCACGCGCGAGGGACTGCGCATCAACACGTTCATGCTGGAGCGGAGCTACGGGTTGATGCGGTTCGTGGATGACATCACCCGCATCAACCGAGGGCGAGCGTTCTTCGCCGACCCCGAGCGGCTGGGCGACTACATCCTCGTGGACTACCTGCAGCAGAAGTCGAAGCGCATAGCAAGCTAGTTTTCCCCAGAGGGGTCCCAGAGAGTTTTGTTCTGGCGCGTCGGGCCGCTCGAACGCTCACGCGTACGCCCAGGGACCCCGCTGGAGGAAAGATTTTCAGTAGTGTGCCCAGATAATGCGCACCGCGACGCCCAGGACGTCCTCCAGGCGCCTGACCAGCGGCGCTGACAGGCTGCCCACGCCCGGGTTCAGCGCCTCCAACGAGTAGCGCGCGAACCCTGCGGGCCACGAGTACACCAGCTCGTTCAGCGACGTGTACCGCCCGCAGCACGGCGTCGTCGCGCGCAGGTCGCGAAAGTGCTGCTCGTGCCCCATCTCCATTGCGACCGACCACCACTCGCCCACGTCCGCGCCGCAGTGCGGACAGCGCACTGTCTCGAAGTTGTCGCCACAGTCGACGAAGCGCACCTCGGGCATCACCTGGCTGGCGACGTCGTCGGCCAGCGGCACGGCGCGCTGCAGCACGCCCAGCGCCCGTTCGCGCGCCAGCGGCGAGGGCACGCAGCCAGGGTCGCACGGGATGATGCGCAGGTAGGTGTCCGACATCGCCGCCTTTCGCACAGCCTAGCTCACAGGACTGTTCGGACGGACCAGCGGTCCCGAAGATCCCGACCCGCAAGGGCCCGTCGCGCAAGGGCCCGTCCCGCAAGGGCCCGATGCGCGGCGTTGCAATCATGGCACAGGTGGTTGAGGATCGATGCGCTTCTGGTTTCAAATTCGCTAACACTTCGCAGTAGCGAGCTTTACGCACTTGTCGAGGGGCGGGGCGGTACGTATAGTGGCCGCGCCGCCCCGGCTTCGCCGCGAAGACAGAACCACCGCTCCTTGCGGCGGGGTCGCCGTCAGGATCGCATGAGCCGCAAGGAGCAATAGAAGGCAACACCCATGTATGGCAGTCCAGCACCGTCAATTCGTCGAAGTCGTGAGGGCAGCACGCGGGGCATCGACTCGCTGCTGTGGTTGGCCGCGGGCGCTGCGTGGGCGATTGTTGCTTTGCGGGCGTGGAGTCAGAGCAGGAAAGTCGAAGC
The DNA here is from genome assembly GCA_963806005.1 of Vulcanimicrobiota bacterium. Taxonomy (GTDB): domain Bacteria; phylum Vulcanimicrobiota; class Vulcanimicrobiia; order Eremiobacterales; family Eremiobacteraceae; genus JAFANK01. The sequence continues at coordinate 62,388 of CAWDWJ010000001.1, forward strand.
CCGACGACGGACGTTCCTGGTGTCTGACCGGCTGCTGAAACAGGTCTTCCCCGACGGCATCCGCCACTGAGCTCAGGGCGCCCAGGCGCGTCAGCGACCCGTGAAGTGCGGCACTCGCTTCTCGTTGAAAGCGAGGATGCCCTCGCGTCGATCCTCTGAAGCGATGGCGCGCATGTACGCCTCGTGCTCGCGCTCGAGCCCGTCGTCGAACTCCTGGTCCGCGCCGCGATCGATAGCCCACTTGGCCTGACGCACGGCGAACGGACTGTTTTTCATGATCTCGTGTGCGAGCGCGACGGCGCGCGGGAGCAGCTCGGTGCGCGGGACCACGTGGTTGACCAGTCCGAGCGTGAGCGCTTCGGCGGCGGGGAAGCGTCGCGCGGTGAAGATCAGCTCTTTGGCTCGGTTGCGGCCGATCATGCGCGGCAGGTTCTGCGTGCCGCCTCCGCCTGGAATGATGCCGAGGCTGACTTCTGTCAAGCCGAAGACGGCGTCGTCGGAAGCGAGGATGAAGTCGGCGAGCATCGCGAACTCCGTGCCGCCACCCAGGGCGTAGCCGTGCACGGCGGCGATCATCGGCTGCGACATGTTGCGCATGCTCGCGAACAGGTGGCGAAGGAGCGCGCGCTGATGCGCCCAATCGTCGGGCGTGAAGTCGCGACGCGCCTTGAGGTCCGCCCCGGCGCAAAACGCGCGCTCACCGGCGCCGCGCAGAATGACGCACCATACCGACTCGTCGCTAGCGAGGCTCTCACACACGCCGCTCAGCTCCACGGCGAGCGTATTGTCAATCGCGTTGAGCACCTCGGGACGATTCAGTACGATCGTGGCAAGATGCTGGTCCCGTTCAACCAGGACGGTAGGACTCACTCGCTCACCTCGGAGCTGGTCGTCGCGGCTTGCTGGTCGGCGAGGGCTCGATCGCGCATCTGACACACTCCTTCGCTGAAGCGCACTGGATAGTGGGGCGGCGACAAGGTCTGCCGGTACGCGTCCGGCAGACGCCGAAGATTGCTCTGAGAAAACTCCCAGATCTCGCTGAGGGGTGGCAGCGAGCCCGAGACGATCTCGCCGGCGAGTACCACGGGCTTGAGCAGTCGCTCACCGTCGGGCGGCCTGGGCTCGCTGGCTAGCTGGATGACGTCCGACTCGAAATCGCCCAGGCGGTACACCTCTTTGATGCCCGGCCACGTGCTCTTTTCGCCCGCGACTTTCAGCTTGGGGTGACCGCCGCGTTCGTCCACGCAAAAGACTTCCTTGTACACGCCGCCGAGCGCCGCGCCTTCGATGTCGCGCTCGACCGAGCCAGCACCCACCCCGAGACTCGTCCCGACGCCGAAGGAGTCGATGGGCGCCCCGGCATCCAGCAGATCCGCGATCAGAAACTCGTCGAGGTCGCCAGAGGCAGCGATCTTGACCTGGCTGAGCCCGCCGCGATCGAGCACATCGCGCACGTACCGCGCGTCGCTGGCGAGGTCGCCGCTGTCCAGGCGGATCGCGGTCAACACGTGGCCAAGCCGATCGCGAGCCGAGTGCGCGACCTCCAGGGCGACATGGATCGCCGCGCGCGGATCGTAGGTATCCAGCAGCAGCGTGTAGCGGTTGTAGGTGTCGGCGATGGCCTCGAACGCCTGGCGTTCGCTGTCGAACAACTGGATCAAGGCGTGTGGCACGGTGCCTGTCGACGGCAACCGGAAGCGGTAGGCCGCACCCAGAAAAGACGTGCTGAAGCACCCCCCGATGCGCGACGAGCGCGTGGCGACGAAGGGATCCTGCGCGCGCCGCAGCGAGAACTCGGACACCGGCCGACCCCTGGCGGCCCACACGACGCGGCTAGCCTTGGTCGCGATGAGCGTGGCCAGATTGACAGCTTGCAAGAGCCCGCTTTCGAGCAGCAGCGCTTCGCTGAACGGCGCGGTCACCCGCAGGAGCGGCTCGTTTGGGAAGGCGATCGAGCCCTCGGGCATGGCCAGGATCTCGCCGGTAAAGCGCACCGAGCGCAGGTAGTCGAGAAAGGCAGGGTCATAGTCGCGGATTTGAGCGAGGAACGCGAGGTCCTCGTCCGAGTAGACGAAGCTCCGCACGAACTCGAGGGCCATCTCCAGGCCGGCAGCGAGCAGGTAGGCGCTTCCGAAGGGTGCGCGTCGCGCGTACAGGTCGAAAGTGGTTTGCGGCGCGCGACCTGAACGCCAGGCGACGTAAACCGCGTCGGGGTGGTAGAGGTCCGTCAGCAGGCCGGGGTGGTACGGCGTGTACGAACGCGCCATGCGTCTGTGCTGATCATAAGCCGCTGGACGTGGAATACAGGCTGCGTATACTTGGTTGTGAGCTACGGATGAATACATTAAGCCTGACCGACGACGCTGTGGTGCGTCTGCGCACCGTCCTGGAGAGCCAGCAAGTGCCCGCCGGGGCGCTGCGCGTGTTCGTCTCACCGGGCGGCTGCTCGGGTTTTTCGTACGGCATGTCGCTCGAGGCGGAGCCGGCGGACGACGACGAGGTTGTCGAGCAGGCTGGCGTCAGGGTCGTGGTCGACCCGTTTTCGCTGCAGTATCTGAACGGCGCGCAGATCGACTTCATCGACTCGCTGATGGGCGGCGGCTTTACCGTGGTCAATCCGAACGCGGTGAAGAGTTGTGCCTGCGGCCAGAGTTTCGACACGAGCTTCGGCGGTGGCACAGCAACTCCCTGCCACTGAGTCGAGAAATCAGACGTCAGAACTCAGAACTCAGAAATCTAGCTGAGGTCTGACTTCTGACGGCTGGCTAGTTGCTCGCCTCGTTGATCGGCGCGCCCATCACGCGGGGCGTCGTGGGCCACGCCGATCCGTTCCCGGGCTCCACGGTCAGGCCGATCGAGTCGAAGCTCTGGACATCCGCGGGCAACTGGATGATCGTGTAACCATCGCCCGATCGGTCAGGCCACAGCATGCCCCCGCTCACGCGATCGTTGCCGCGCACGAACCACACCTGATACGCGTGCCCCTGCTCGACGGGCGGCAGGTCGTGACACATCAACATGCCCGTGCCTGACTTCGGGTCGAGAAAGACGTAGCCGCTCGAGCCGAGCGTGGCCGTCACGGGCTGCAGCGGCTTGACGGCCAGTTTGTCGGAAGCGAGCACGCTCACCACACGGTCGATGCGCGCGTCGCGCTCGCTGGCGGCCACCGATTGATTGTGCAGATCGGTCATCTGCACCTGCAGAATGGCCACCCACGCCAGCGACACGATAGCAACAATGAACGAAGCGGCCGCCACCAGCCACGCGGCCGACAGCCTCGGTCGGCGCGGCCTGCGTGGCAGTAGACGGCGTGCGAAGGCCAGCGGCCGCGGCTCGCGACGAACTACTTCGAAGATCGCGTCCCGCAGCTTCGGTGGTGGATCCAGTTGAGGAACCAGCGTCCCGAGCCCGGCCGCCGCGGCGCGCAGCTCGTCGAGCCAACCGCGGCACACGGGACAGGTGTCGGCGTGCTCTTCGACGCGCCGCGCGTCCTCGGCGTCAGCCGCGTCCAGCACGACGGCAGCCGCCAGATCCACGAACTCTTCGCAGGTGAGAGCCGCCGGGCTGGCCATCATCGCTCGCTCCACAGCACTGACAGCTCCGGCACTTTGCGCAGTTGCTGCAAACCGAGTCGCATGCGTGTTTTGATCGTGCCGAGCGGCACGGACAGCAGCGTCGCGACTTCGAACTGCGTCATGCCGCGGTAGTAGGCCAGCTCCAGAGGCAGGCGCTGTTCGTTCGGGAGCTCGGCGAGGGCACGGCCAATGGCGTCGCGCTGGTCGAAACCGCTGGCGCGCAGTTGGGGGTCGTCGTCCGCGGACGGCAGACCCAGGTTTTCCAGACCAGCCGGCGTGCCATCGCCGTTGGAGGTCGCGCGGTGGCGAAGTTCGAGCTGGCGGCGGCGGAGCATGTCGACAGCGTGGTGGTGGGCCACGCCGAGCAGCCACGGCAGCAGTCGCCCCCGCGCCGGCTGGTACGCGTTGGGCTGTCGCCAGAGCTTCAGGAACGTCTCCTGGACGACCTCTTCCGCGGCGGTGGTGTCGCCAAGCAGACGCACGGCCAGCGAGTAGACCCCGCGGCTGTGCCGCTCGTAGATACGTTCCAGCGCTCGCGCGTCGCCGCGAGCGACGGAGGCCACCAGCGCCGAATCGTCGTCGCGCGCAGGATCAAAGGCTGGGCTGGCGGATGCCTTCGGCCCACTGCCTCCGTAGGTGAGCCCAAGTTCCACCGTGTAGCCAGTATAGCCCTGCAAGAATGACCCTGGAATCGCCAGAGCTTGTCCCATGACCCCGGGCGACCGTCCTCACTAGAAGGTACGCACAAGGCGCGGGTTTAGATTCAAACTCCCCGCCCCGAACCCCGCGTGACGCGACGCGCCGAACGCGGCGATCGTCCATCACGAGCAGCCGAACATATCACGCCCTCGCCCGCGTGGCACCCCCGCCCCACGCCCGTGTGACGCACATGAGAGCCGTTCGTAATGCCCGCCCCCGCCACCGCAACGCCCTTGTGATGCCCGCTTACCTACCGTGAAGGGGTGTCGAGGCACACACGTCCACGCCGAAGCGTGCGCCAGACTCCCTCGCGATGGGAACGCGCACGCATGTTCTTGCCCCTGCGCAGCTGGCGACTCCAGCTTGTCGGGGCCGGGGCGGGCATCGTCGTCGCGGTCCTGTCGGCCCAGTCACTGGCATCGGCGCGCGAAGGTGCCACTACCTACCAGATCCAACCTGGCGACACGCTGTCGGCGATCGCCATCACCACCGGCATCCCCGTTGACAAACTCGTCAGCCAGAATTCACTCAAGGATCCGAACAGGATCGTCGCGGGACAAACCCTGTCCGTGGCGCCGGACGCCAGTCCGTCGGCCGTCGCCTCAGCAGCGACACCCACCGCGGTGGCGGGCTTGCAGTACACCGTCAAAGACGGAGACACCCTCTGGGCTATCGCCCAGGCCAACGGCGTCTCGGTCAACGACTTGATTCAGGCCAACAATCTATCTGACGCCGATGAGCTCACGCTGGGCGAGGTGCTGCGTTTACCGGTCACGGCCAACGCCCTGCAGCGTTCGGCGACGCTGAGCACGCCGAAGCCCAGGCCCAACGGCACTCCGGGCGCGGCCAGCGCGACCGCCGGCACGCAGAGCGCGTCGACGGGCACACTGCTGCAGAACGTCGTCTCACAGGCGCAGCGGGTTGGCGGCCCGAACGTCCACATCGGGGTGGCGGCGACCAACCTGAACACTGGTGAGAAGCTGCTGTGGCACGCCGATGACGAGTTCCCGTCGGCCAGCGTCATGAAGCTGCCCATCCTGGTCGAGCTCGAGCGCCAGATCGCCGCCGGCCAGCTGTCCTGGACAGAGAGCCTGCGCGCGGAAGTCAGCGCAATGATCGCTATCTCGGACAACACCGCCGCCAATGAGATCGCCGACGCAATTCACCCGCAGTCGGTCAACGACAGCATGAACCAGATCGGTCTGACCGGAACGCACTTCGTCAACCTGTTCAACGAGGACACCAACCCTGGTCAGAACCAGACCACGCCCGCGAATATGGCGCGCTTGCTCGAGTTGATTTCCAATAACCAGATCGTCAGCGCGCAGGTCAGCGGCGACATCCGCGGGCTCATGGCGCGCAATACCGATCGCAGCAAGCTGGTGCGGCTGTTGCCCGCGGACGCTCAGGTGGCGCACAAGAGCGGCTGGTTCGATGGCGTGGCCAACGACGTTGGCATCGTGACGGTGGATCGGGTGCCCACCCACTGGGTGATCGCCGTCTTTACGCAGAACATTCCAGATGCCGAGACCGGCAATCAGATCGTCGCGGCGATCTCGAAGGCGGTCTACGACGCCTGGGCGCCTTCGAGCTAGTCGCGCTACTTCGCGTGCGCGGCGGCGATCAGGGCGTGCGGGAGTCGTTCGGGCCGCGAGCGGCGCGATTCGGCTATCCGCTGCATCTCACGCTCGATGAGTATGAAATCCTGCGACGACAGCAGATGCACGTCACCCTGGAGCGCTAGAAACCACTGTTCGGGCGCCCACCGCTTCAGGTACAGCAGCCTCGGCGCGAGGGCCTCGGCGTCGAGCCCCTCGCCTGGCTCGAGCACCAGATTCGGGTGCGTGTGCACGCGGTATGGGAATGGATCGTCGCGCCGCTCGTGGTTGATCCAGATCGGGTGCCGATCCTCGAAGTAGGCTGACGTCACGGTGGCGGTGGCGGGAAAGATTCGCTGGGTCAATACGTAGTAAAGGACACGGTCGCCCACGGCGACGCGCTCCGCTTTCTTGCGGTGCCGGCTTCTGAGCCCAAGCAGCGAGAGGTGCCCTTCGCGGGTGATGCCATAGTTCTCGGGGCTCAGCGTAATGAGCCAGTGGCTGCCCGGCATGTTCTTACGTGCCGCTAGCGCGTGCCATGTACGCTGCCGCTGCCTCCATGGACGTCCGTACCCTCGAATGTAGCATTCCCGAGTGACGGACCTCCTGATTCACGCTGGCCGGGTTTTTACTGCCACCGAGGGTGACCCGCTCCTGCAGGATGCCTGGGTGCGGGTCGAGAACGACCGCATCGTCGAGATCAGCTCCAGCGAACCGCCCGCCGGCGCCAGCACGACGAGGCTGCAGGAGCCCAACGCCACGCTGCTGCCCGGCCTCATCGACTGCCACGTCCACTACGCGATGAGCGGTGGCCCGAACTGGCTCACGGAAGTCACGGAGCCGTACGCGACCGCGTGCTGGAGAGCGGCGCGCCATGCCCGCGACACGCTGCGCGCCGGCTTCACGATGGTGCGCACGCTGGGTGGCCGCGACGGTGCCGACCCTGCCATGCGCGACGCGCAGCGAAGTGGGCTGATCGAAGGTCCGCGTATCGTCGCGGCCAATCTAGCGGTATGTATGACGGGCGGTCACGCGCGCTGGATTGGACGCGAAGCTGATGGCGCCGATGAGGTCCGTAAAGCGGTCCGCGAGCAACTCAGAGCGGGCGCCGACTGCATCAAGTTCATCGCCACCGGTGGCGTCATGACGCCCGACGTCGAGCCCGGCGCACAGCAGCTCACGCTGGAGGAGCTCACGGCGGGGATCGAGGAAGCCCACAAGGCCGGCCGCACCACCGCGGCACACGCGCACGGCGCCGACGGCATCAAAGCCGCCGTCCTGGCGGGCATCGACTCAATCGAGCACGGCTCATTCATGACCGACGAGTGCATGGCGCTGATGCGCGAGCGCGGCACGTTCTATTCCGCGACGCTGTGCTCCGCCGAAGGTTTCTATGACGCACCGCCTGGCAGTGTGGCGGACTGGGCACTGGCCAAGGGCATGCGCGTGCGGGCGGCCCTCGACGAGACAGTCCGACGCGCGTATCACTCGGGCGTCAAGCTCGTCCTGGGCACCGACGCGGGCACGCCCTTCAATCGCCACGGCGACAATGCGCGCGAGCTAGCGCTGATGGTCCGTGTGGGCGTGGACCCCGTGGACGCCCTCCTCGCCGGGACCCGCAACGCGGCGGAGCTGCTGGGCAAGCTGGACGTGCTCGGCACGATCGAGCCAGGCAAGCTGGCCGACCTCGTGCTATGTGCTGGCGACGTCGTCGCCGACCCTGGTCGGCTGCGCGCGACTGAGACCATCCGCGTGGTTGTCCAGAACGGGCACATCGTGCACCGCGTGTGAGCCGCGCCAGACGCGCTCAAAGTCGAGCAGCGCCGCGAGCTGGCGGTCGTTGGGCAGCGCTTGCCAGCGCGCCGCGCGCACCATGCGCAGCGCCTGTGGCGCGCTCTTGCCCTGGGCTACCAGCACCGCGCAAGTCATGAGCGGGCCGCGACCGACACCGTGCTCGCAGTGCAGGAACGCGCGACCACCCGCGGCGACGTGCTCGAGCACCCAGTTGACACCGCTTTCCATCTGCGCATAGGTGAAGCTGTGCCGATCGAGCGTCGGCAGGTGCAGAAAGTCAATGCCAGCCTGAGCGAGCGCAGCGCTGTCGTCACTCGCCTCCAGCCGACAGTCGACGACGGCCGTGACACCGTGCTCCCGCAGGTGTTTGATCTGGCTGCGCCGAAATGCGCCGCCGACCGCTAGCTGCTCGGTGACCTGCGAGTAGTTGAGCTGCTTGGGTTGAAGGTCGGTCGGCCCACTCCATCAAGCGCGCCAGGACGCGCAGCCCGACCCGACGCAGCGGAGTGTGGTAGCTCTCTTCGATCTGCGCGTGATCGGACGGGTATGGGACAGGCGCGCTCAAGAACGTGTGCGCCCGACCCTACCAGATGCCCAGTTCGGCCTTGGCTTCCTCGGAAGCCATGATGCGCGGGTCCCAGCGCGGCGTCCACACGAGATTGATGTCGACGTCGTTGACGGCCGGGAATCGGTTGGTGATGACCGCGTGGGCCTGGGTCTTGATGATCGGCCCCAGCGGGCAGGCGGGCGTGGTCAACGTCATGTCGATGAGGACGTTTCTGGCGTCGTCGTCGACCTGGACGCCGTAGACGAGACCGAGGTCGATGATGCTGATGCCGATTTCGGGGTCGTAGACCGACTTCAGCGCCATGCGGACGTCATCCTCGCTGGGCAGTGTTTCGGTATCAACGGTGTCAGTCATAGCAGTCCAGTATCGCTCCTTCGACGGCGCGGCGCCGTTTGAAGTCTCAGGGCGCGTCAGTGCAATCCAGCGCCAGTGCATCTGCCCCGTCGTGCGTCGGCTCCCGATGCTTGTACAGATCAATCGACTCGCGCAGCGTCGTCCACGGCAACAGCGCACACTTGACCCGCGCGGGGTAGCGCTTGACCCCCTGCAACGCGTCAAGCTCGTCCTCCAGTTCGTTCGGGGCCGCCTGGCGGTTCGCCATGTTCTGGGTGAACTTCTGCACCGAAGCCTCAGCTTCGTCCAGCGTGTGACCTTTCACCACGTCAGTCATCATCGACGCCGACGCCTGGCTGATCGAACAGCCGCGTCCCGGCGAAGCGAATCTCCCCAATACGATCGGACGGGTCAATCAGCAGCGACAGTTCGATCTCGTCGCCGCACAGCGGGTTGTGACCGCGGTTGGCCACCGTCGGCTCGTCGAGCCGTCCGTGGTTACGTGGGTTCTGGTAGTGGTCGAGAATGATTTCTCGGGACAGGTCTTCGGTGCTCACCGATGCTCCAAGCCCACCTGGACAGTGTCGCCCTCCAGGCGGACCTCATGTGTTTCAACGGGCTCGAACGCGGGTAACTGAACGGCAGCGCCCGTGGTGACGTCGAACCGCGCCCCGTGCCGCGGGCATTCGATCTGGTTGCCTTCGAGCTCGCCCTGATCGAGCGAGCCGCCATCATGCGTGCACAGGTCGTCGATGGCGTACAACGCTCCGTTCACGTTGCACACCGCGACGTCGTGGTCGCCCACGCGGAACACGGCCACCCGCTCGGGTGGGATGTCCGCGGCCGTACCGATGGTCTGCCATGTCGTCACAGCCGCGACCAGGCCTCGGCGATTGTCGACCAGACGGCTTGCTCCACGGCAGGCAATTGCAGCCTGGCCAGTGTGGACTGGAAGAAGCCTTCCACGATCAACTGCTCCGCCGAGGCGCGATCCAGACCGCGACTCTGCAAATAGAACACCATCTCTTCGTCCACGGGGCCGACCGCCGCGCCGTGCGTGCAGCGAATGACGTCGTTGTTCAGGATCTCCAGCTTGGGATCCGAATCGGCTCTGGCCGAGTCGGACAGCAGGATGTTCTTCTGCTCCTGGCTCGACTCGGTCTGATGCGCGGAACGGTCGATGCGAATCAGACCCGTGAAGCTGGCGCTCGACCGATCGCGCAGTGCGTCATGAATCACCAGGTCGCTGCGCGTGGCGTCGCCGGAATGCTCCTGCAGCGTCTGGAAGTGCGCATGCTGGCGGCCAGCCAGGTCGACGATGCCGAGCAGATCCGCTTGAGAGCCGCGGCCTTCGAGAAGCACCTGCACCGCGTTGCGCGACAGCCGCCCGCCCATGGCCACGTTCAGCGTGCGCAACGACGCATCCGGCCCCAGGCGCGCGCGCTGCGTGGAGAAGTTCCACGTCTCGTCGCCAAGTCGCTGAATCTGGACGTAGCGCGTGTGCGCGTTGGCGCCGACGACCTGCTCGACCACGCCACTGGTGAAGCCCGGTCTGCCCGAAACATCCTCGACGACGGCCGGCAGGTTGGCCTCGTCTTCGAGCACCAAGAGCGTGTGTGCCAGCAGCGGACCACTGGCGGTGTACTGAACCTCGATAGGCTCGCTCACCACCGCGCCGCGCGGCACGACGATGACCACGCCCGTGTTGAAAAACGCGTAGTGGAAGGCGACGAACTTGTCGGCGTCGAGCGCCACAAGCTGACCGAAGTACTGCTCGACCAGAGGCGCCAGACGCGCGTCCTGGACGGCCTGCTCGAGGGGCAGGGCGATCGCCGGCGCGGACGCCTTGATCGAGACGGCCTCGGACGTCGGCGCCAATCCGTCAAGTGTCAGGCCGCGCAGATTCGTACGTCGCCAGCCTTCGGTGCGCTGATCTGGCATCGGCAGCCGCTCGAACGCATCGAACGCGCGCAGCCGCAACGCCACCAGCCACTCCGGCTCGCGGCGCGCGCGCGCCAACTGTTCCACCGCTTCGCGGCTCGTCGCCGGCCGCGGTGTGGTTGCAACGCTTTCGGACAACGCGCTCAGCCGATCGAGCCTTCCATCTGGAGGGCAAGCAGACCGGTTCAACTCGACCGCGTACTCCATCGGGAGCTCCTTGGTGAAGGCCTCGAAGAAACCGTTGACAATCATCGTCTTGGCCTCTGTCTCGCTCAGCCCGCGACTCTGCAGATAGAACAGCTGCTCATCGGAGACCTTGCTAACGGTCGCCTCGTGACCGATGTCGACACGCTCCTCGTCGATCTCGATGGACGGGTACGTATCGCTGCGGCTCTTTTCGTCCAGCAGCAGCGCATCGCAGCGCACGAATGCCTTGCTGTGCTCGGCGCCCTTGGCCACCTTCAGCAGGCCGCGGTACGCCGCGCGCCCCCCATCCTTGCTGATCGACTTCGAGGTGATCGTGCTGGTGGTGTTTGGCGCGGCATGAATGACCTTGCCGCCCGCGTCCTGCAGTTGCCCCTGGCCAGCGAAGGCCACCGACAGAATCTCGGCGCGCGCGCGCTCACCCAGCAGGTACACCGCCGGGTACTTCATCGTCACCTTGGAGCCGAGGTTGCCATCGACCCACTCGACCGTGGCGTCCTCATACGCCACGGCACGCTTGGTGACCAGGTTATAGACGTTGTTGGACCAGTTCTGGATCGTCGTGTAGCGAATGTGCGCCCCGGGCTTGGCGATCAGCTCCACCACCGCCGAGTGCAGCGAGTCCGACGAGTACACCGGCGCCGTACACCCCTCGATGTAGTGCACCCGCGAGCCCTCGTCGGCGATGATCAGCGTCCGCTCGAACTGGCCCATGTTCTCCGCGTTGATGCGGAAATACGCCTGCAGCGGAATCTCGACATGCGTGTTCTTCGGCACGTAGATGAACGAGCCGCCCGACCACACCGACGAGTTGAGCGCGGAGAACTTGTTGTCGGCGGCCGGGATGACTGTGCCGAAGTATTCCTTGACGAGGTCCGGGTACTCGCGCAGCCCGGAGTCCATATCCAGGAAGATGACGCCTTGCTTCTCGAGGTCCTCGCGGATGGAGTGATAGACGACCTCTGACTCGTACTGGGCCGAGACGCCCGCCAGGAACTTGCGTTCGGCTTCGGGAATGCCGAGCTTGTCGAACGTGTCCTTGATGTACGTGGGCACGTCTTCCCAGTTCTTTTCGGCGGTATTTTCTGATGGTCGGACGTAATAGAAGATGTTCTGAAAGTCGATCTCGCTCAGGTTGGCCGCCGGCCACGTCGGCATCGGCTTCTTGAGGAAGATGTCTAGCGCCCGCAGCCGAAACTGAAGCATCCAGTCCGGCTCGTTCTTGTACGCGGAGATCTGCTCGACGATCTCACGATCGAGGCCGCGACGCGATTTGAACGCGTACTGCTCGGGATCGCTGAAACCGTACTTGTAATCCTTGGTGAGATCCTGGGCTTTAACGGCCACTGATCGGCGCCTCCTCTTCGTCTTCAATCCCCAGCCGACGCAAGATCGGTGCGTAGCCAGCTGATTCAAGCTCCTGGACCAGCTCCGCGCCACCGGATTCCACGATGCGGCCCTTGACCATCACGTGGACCGTGTCCGGCCGGACGTAATTCAAAATGCGCTGGTAGTGGGTGATCAGCAGAATCCCCGTGTCGGGCTGCTGCTCGTGCACCGCGTTGATGCCCTCACTCACGATGCGCACGGCGTCGATATCAAGCCCCGAGTCGGGCTCATCGAGAATCGCCAGGCGCGGCTTGAGCATCGCCAACTGCAGCATCTCGGCGCGTTTCTTCTCGCCACCCGAGAAGCCTTCATTGAGCGCCCGCGTTGCGAAGCTGGGGTCCATCTGCAGGTGCTGCATGCGCTCGGTCAGTTCTTTGCGGAACTGCAGGGCGTTGATCGTCTCCGTGCCGCGCACCGCCTTGACGGCCGCTCGCAGAAAGTTGCCCGTGCCGACGCCCGGTATGGAAATCGGGTTTTGAAAGGCCAGAAACAACCCGCGTCTGGCACGCTCGTCTGGCTTGAGGCCGAGGATGTCATCGCCGTCGAGCCGCACGCTGCCGCGGGTCACCTGGTACTTGGGGTGGCCCATCAGCGCGTTGGCCAGGGTGCTCTTGCCCGAGCCATTGCGGCCCATCAGCGCGTGCACCTCGCCCGGGCGGATGGTCAGATTGACGCCGCGCAGAATCTCACGCCCTTCGACGGACACGTGCAGGTCGTCGATTTCGAAGAGCGGCGTGCCGCCAGCATGTGCGGTACCGTTAGTGTGGGTCATGCGTGCGCGAATTCACCTTTAGTAGTCGTCGTCACTGATTCAAGCGGTACGAAGTGGTGCTGCAAAGCTTCACTGATGAGCAGGTCGTCCAGGGTGGTCGAATCGAGCACCCCCAGGATGGCGGCCTGCACCCGTGCCCAGATGCCGCGCGACAGGCACACCGGCTCGCGTGCGCAGCTGCCTGGCAGATAGTCCTCGGCCGTGCAGTCAACGGGCGCCACTTCGCCTTCGAGAATGCGGTAGATCTCCCCGACGGTGATCGCTTCAGGCGCGCGGGCCAGTCGATACCCGCCCCGCACGCCGCGGGTGCCCTCGACGAGCCCGCCACGGCGCAGCTCGCCGACGAGCTGTTCGAGATACGCCAGCGGCAAGCCCTCGTTGCGAGCAATCTCGGCGATGGACAGCAGCCGGTCCTCGCGATACGAGCGGGCCAGCTCGGTCATCGCCCTGAGGCCATAGTGGACGCGCGTTGAAACCTTCATGCTGTCACGTCGCCATTATCAGGTTGTAGGCTGTGAGTGGTCGTCAAATTCCTACCGATTTACTCGGAATTATGCCCTCTTGCGCGCGAGGCTGTCAACGACGCTGGCCGAAGGCGCTGCCCCTTTCGTAGCCGTTCGCAAGTCGCGCGGCCATATGCGAGGCAGCGGAACTGCGATCGAGTAGACTGCTCAAGGAGCGCGGCAGGTTGGGCCTTCTCGGGACGACACTTGCGCCGCGACCCTTGAGCTGGCGAGGATCCTATGACGATGATCGATATCACACCCACCGCCGCGGACAAGGTCCGAGAGCTGCTCGAAGAGTCGGGCAAAGCCGACCACGCGCTGCGGATCTTCGTGCGCGGTATGAGTTGCTCCGGCCCGGCCTACGGCATGGCGCTGGACGACGATCCGCGCGAGGATGACAGTGTTGCGGAGTTCGCGGGCGTCCGCATCCTGGTCGATCCGCTGAGCGCGCAGTACGTCGAAGGTGCTCAGGTGGATTATGTCGATGGGCTGATGGGCCGTGGCTTCACGGTGACCAATCCAAACTTCGCCTCGCAAGGTGGCGGCTGCGGTGGCGGCTGCTCGTGCGGGGGACACTAAGTCTTTCCGAGGACCCGTACCGAACCCTCCAGGTCGAGCCCAACGCTGACCTGGAGGCGATCAAGGCGGCCTACCGGCGACTCGCCCGTCTGTACCACCCTGACCTGAATCCGCGGCCTGAGGCCGCCGAGCGGATGCGGGCCATCAACGCTGCGTATCACGTCCTGTCGGACCCCCAGCAGCGTGCGGCGTACGACGCCCAGCGTTACTTGCGGCCGATGCCCGCAAGTACGGTCGTGGTCCGCGCCCCGACGCGGCCGCGCTCGCGACCGGTGGTGGTGCCGGCCTATGAGCCGCCGACGCCGCTGCAGCGCCGCGTGGACCGCGTGGTCGCCGTCCTGGGCATCCTGCTGTTGATTGGCATCGGCCTGTACGCGGCCCTGCTCATCCCCCACGCCACGCCGCCTGACCGTCGCTCGCTTCACCCGATCGCGACTTCCGAGCCGACCGATCCCGACGCGTCGCCCCACACCCTGAGCCTGACCGTCCCAGACCGACTGCGCAACGATGTCGGCCTGCGCAGCTTTCCTGGGGTGGTGATCGTCCCACCGTCCGGGCTGGCGCCGTTCAACGACTTGCCGATCATGCGCATCGATGCCACCAGTCAGGGCATCGCCCGCTACGCCGTCTATTACGGCGACGTGACCACCGGCGTCGCGGCCATCTCGGGGCTGATTGGCCGCAACTCATTCGACGCCGCGGCGCCGAAGATCGCGGACTGCGCGCCTGACGCGCCGTATTGCGCGGGGCCAGGCGTCGGGCAGTCGGCCTCCGATCCGCCGGGCCTGGAGCTGTTCCGTCCGGAGCACCTGGTGGGCGACAATCCCGCCTTCGCGACGCACCGCGTGTGCTGCAGTGGCGTGTACTGGTCGCTGAGCTGGTACGAGCCGGCGTCCAACATGAGCTACACCATCGACCTGTCGCGGGATGTGGCGACGCAGTTCGGCAGCTCGAGCGCGGACGACGACGTCGACGCCGCGCGCGCCGTCGGCGCCCTTGCCCCTCAGCTCGTGCGTCTCCCCTGAAAATTCACTCCGTCCTCACGGGACCTCGAGACAGCTACCCTTGGGTGCATGTTCAAAGTGGGGAGCGGCTCGCTCCAGTACGAGCTCGTCGAGGGCTGGGAACAGCTTCCGGCCGGCTACCGTCACGCCGACGTCGCGGGCGTGTGCTCCGACTCGAGTGGCAACGTCTATCTCTTCTGCCGCGGCGACCACCCTGTCATGGTCTACGACCGTGACGGCAAGTTCCTCGAGGCGTGGGGCGAAGGCCAGTTCTCGTACCGCACGCACGGTATGCACATGGCCAAGGGCGATCAGCTGTTCCTCGTCGACGACTCGAACCATAAGGTCGGCAAGTTCTCGCTGAAAGGCCAGGAGATCTTCCAGTGCGGCCCGGCCGAGCGCCCGTCGGACACCGGCGACTACAACGGCACCCCGGCCTCGGTCACCAAGGCTGCCGGGCCCTTCAACCGCCCCACCAACCTGTCGATGGCCCCCAACGGCGACCTTTTTGTCAGCGACGGCTACGGCAACACACGCATCCACCGGTTCGACGCCGAAGGTCAGCTGCGCGATTCGTTCGGCACACCGGGATCCGGGCCTGGCGAATTCCGGCTGCCCCACAGCGTGTGGGTACACACCGACGGTCGCATCTTCGTGTGCGATCGCGAAAACGACCGCATCCAGGTATTCAGTCCCAAGGGCGAATACCTGACCCAGTGGCTGGACGTGCAGCGTCCGCAGGACATCTTCATCGACAGGGACAACCGTGTCTACGTGGGTGAGCTTGTCTGGCGCAAGGGCATGACTTCGTTCCGCCGCGGCCCGATCGACGAAGAGGAGCCAGCGCGGCTGAGCATCTTCGACATCGATGGCAACGTCCTGCTCCGCTGGGGCGGCGCCGACGCGGCCCAGCCAGGCAACTTCGTCGCGCCCCACGGCATCTGGGTCGACGACCGCGGCGACATCTACATGGCCGAGGTGACCGACACCATTGGCGTGCGCCCCGGCGTCGTCCCCGAAGGTACCCACACCTTCCAGAAGTTCGCCCGCATCTAGTGGCGCGACGCTAGACCGGTACGGCGAGTGTGGCCTCCCGGGCACTGTCAATTGGTGTCCGGAGCCCGAGCCCGTTGGCCACGCGATTCGTGTAGCAGTAGTACGCCACCATGTTGTTGAGGTCCAGAACCTCGAGATCGGTGAGCCCCTGCGCGCGCAGCGCCTCGACGTCGTCCGCCGTGACACTGCCGGGCGCTAGCGTCAGCTTCACCGCGTAGTCCATGATCGCGTCGAGCCGCGGCTCTCCCGAGCGAGCCGTCCGCGGGTCGGCGCTCACGCGGTCCAGGAACTTGCGCTCGGCCCCCAGCGACTCCAGCTTGAGCACCAATCCGGACGAGCAATGCGGCGTCTCATTCAGCACCGAGGTCACCAGGGCGGCAAGCTGCCGCTCGATCGGGGTCAACCCTGACGGGCACGCCTCGACGACCTTGTACAGCTGAAGCCGTAGCTGCACCAGGTCGGGGTAGAGGCTGCCAAGCTGCGTGTAATCGGTCGGCTGGCCGAGACGCTTCGCCTGCCAGTCATAGGCCTCTTTGAGCGTGCCGCTTGCATCGCTCCAGGCCACGGTCTGTATCCAAGCCATCGACGTGTAATCTTCGCACGCAGGTGTGGCAAGCGTGAACGTCCAGTCAGGCGTCTGGCTGTTTCCGGCCGCGCCGGCACCGAGCATGGTCGAGTACATCCAGTACGCCGAAGGGCTCGGCCTCGACGAGATCTGGCTGGGCGACGAGGGTCCCGCGCGGGACCCACTGTCCATCCTGGCCGCGGCGGCGCCCTGTACGCGCACGATTCGTCTGGCGGTGGGTGTCACCAACCCGTACGTGCGACACCCCGCGACGACGGCGGTGTCGATGATGACCATTCACGAGTTGTCTGGTGGCCGCGCGATTCTCGGGCTGGGCGTGGGCGGCAATATGGCCCTCGACCCGCTCAGTCTGTCGGCCGTCAGGCCCCTGGCATCGATGCGCGCGGCGCTCGAGACGCTCCGTGGCGCGACGCGGGGTGAACGCGGCGGCAGCTACGTCCCGCGTGAAGGTGCGCTGCAGGCACCGGACATGCCCATCTTTGTCGGCTCGCGCAGTCGGCGCATCAATCGCCTGGCGTCAGCGCGCGCGGACGGCGCGTTCGTCGCCGGGCTGCCCGTGTCGCAGGTCGCCGAAGTGGTCGGCTGGGCACGCTCGGTGCGCCAGATCCCGATCGCGCTGTACGTCAGCGTGGCCTTTGAGCCCGAGGACGTCGAGCATGCGCGGCCCGAGATGGCGTGGGGCCTGGTGAATTCGTCGGACGCGACGCTGGCCCTCACGGATCTGCCGCGCAGCGCGTTCGAGGCGGCGACGCTGGCGCTCCAGCACGGTGACCGCGAGCCCGCGCGCCGGTTGATGACCGACAGTGTCCTGCGCCACATGCTGCTCTGGGGCTCGCCCGAGGAGATCGGCGCCCGCCTGGCGACCCTGGTGCGCGAGCTCCAACCCGAGAGCATCGGGCTGTCCCTGTTGCAGGAGGACGTGCCAAAGGCGCTGGAAGCGTGTGCCCGAACGTTTGCCGCGATGCGCCGCGAGCTCGTCAATGCCGACCGATAGCCTCGCGCCGCGTGCTCCGTGACTGCTACGTGGCGCTCAGCCCTCGCACCGCTGCCCCGAGCGCCTCGATGGTCGCCGCGCAGCTGGCCTCGTCATAGCCCGGCACCACCGATACATAGCTGGCCCCCAGGCGAACGAAGGCGTCGACCTGCTCGGCAAGATAGTCGGCCGGACCGACGAGCGTGGTAAATCCCTGAAACGCGCGCGGATCACCCGCGGGCGCACTCACGGACATCCGCGTGCGTACCTTCAGGCCCACGCCACCCTGATCGCGGTACTGACGCGCCAGGGGTTCGAGCTCCGCCGCGGACATGCGCGTCGGCTGCCACGGGAGACCGTAGCGCAGCGCGCGCCGCATGGTGGCCTCCGCGCCGCTGAGCCACAGCTCAGGAGGCGGCGTCGCGTGGCACGGCGAGATCGGGAGCGGCGCCTGCCACGTCCAGAATCGGCCCTCGAAGTCTTCGCCGCGAAACGCGGCGCCGAGCGCGCGGATGCCTTCGTCCAGCCGGGCGCCGCGCTCCTCGAAGGTATAGCCAAACAACCGCGCATCCTCCGCCCAGAACCCGGCCGACAGCGCCAGATGGCAGTCGGCCTCAGTCACCGCCTGGAGCGAGCATGCCTGCTTGGCGAGCAGGCGCGGGTCACGCGCCGGCAGGACGATGGCGTCGATGCCATAGCTCGGGACCTGCACGTGGCCGGCCAGCCAGCTGAGTTCGACGAAGCAGTCCAGACCACCCGACCAGATCGGGAACGAGGGGGTGCTGACGAACCCGTCGCCAAGGATCAACCCGTCGAGGCCGGCCTCAGCGGCGAGCTGCGCCAGGCGCAACGCCCCGTCGCGCGCTGCCGCGAAGGGCGAGATGCCTACCTGTACTCGCGTCACACGCTTCACAGTAGCCGAATGGCGTGGCAAGCACCCGCTGATGCGTTTCCTGGCATCTGACCCTGCGGCGGCGATGCACTCGGCATCCCAGCCAGGCGGCAGTGTTACGGTGTGTGAGCACGCATGCTCGCGGCTCTCACCGAGCGCAACGACTGGAAGCTGGCGACCATCCTGCCACGTGCCGACCCGCTGCTGGCCTGCGTCTGGTACGCGATTCTGGTGCTGCGCGGCGTCTTGCCGCCGCTATTCGCCGTGGCCATGGGCGTGCTGGTCGGCGCCATCGAGCGCGGCGACATGCTGACCGCCCCGTTGACCGCGGTCGGCATCATCTTCGTGCTGCTCCAGGTGGTGACGCCTGTCCATCAGACCGTTGGCCTGAACCTGGGTGACCGCACCGCGGCCTGGCTCTACGACCGCCTGACCGAAGCCAGTGTCCGCCCGCCGGGTCTGGGTCATCTGGAGGATCCCACGCTGAGCAGCGACCTGGTCGTCGCCCGCGATTTCGACCTTGGCATGACCGGGCCTCCGCTGTCGTTGTCGATGGATTTCATTGCCTCGGGTCTCGTGGAGCTGATCGGCGGGCTGGCGTCGGCGATCGTGCTGATCGGCTACGCGTGGTGGGCAGGGCTACTGCTGGCCGCCGCCTGGTTGTCCACGCACTGGCTGTTGCGCGAGAGCGCCGTCTGGCGCGACCGCAATACCGAGGCGGTGCGCGGCGCTCAGCGCGACTCCGAGTATGCCTATCGCCTGGCGGTTGACCCGCCGTCCGCCAAGGAGCTGCGCTTGTTTGGCCTGGTGGACTGGACGATGGAGCGCTTTGTCCGTCGTCGTCAGCGTCTGCACGAGCTGCAGTACACGGCGACGCGCTTGCGCGAGCGCTCGCTGATCTGGAGCGTGCTGATCGTCATCGTCGCGAACCTGGTCGTGTTCTGGTCGATGGCAAGCTCGGCGGCCGTCGGCTCCCTGGACCTGGGTCGACTGGTGACGTTCGCCCAGACCGCGGTGGGCACGTCGATGATCGCCTTCGGCGGTCTGAGCTGGGCGCTCGACGGCGCCGCGGCGCCGGTCGCGGCCGCGCTGCGGCTCGAGCCAGGCATGCGCACGGCCGGGGCCCTCTCGAACGGTGCCCGATCCGCCGCGGGTATGCCCGCACGCGACGTCCGCTTCCGCGACGTCGGCTTTGGCTATCCGGGCGGTCCCCTGGTCCTCGACGGCTTCGACGTCAGCATCCCCGCCGGTTCGTCCCTGGCCATCGTTGGCCCGAATGGGGCGGGCAAAACCACGCTCGCCAAGCTGCTCTGCCGACTGTACGACCCGCTGACCGGCAGGATCGAGGTCGACGGCGTCGACCTGCGCGAGCTCGACCTCGAGAGCTGGCGCGCGCGGCTGACGGCGGTCTTTCAGGACTTCATCCGGTTCGAGCTGCCTCTGCGCGACAACGTCGCGCCACGCGGCGCGCCCGAGGCCATGATTCGCGACGCGTTGGCCGACGCGGGCGCCGCCGACCTGACCCCGCTGGACACCGTGCTCGCGCGCGGCTATCCCAACAGCACCGACCTGTCCGGCGGACAGTGGCAGCGCGTGGCACTCGCGCGTGCGCTGTGCGCGATCCGGCTGGGCGCCGGCCTGATCCTGCTCGACGAGCCCACGGCCCAGCTCGACGTGCGCGGCGAAGCCGAGATCTTCGACCGCATTCTGGCCGCGACACGCGGGGTGACGACGATCCTGATCTCGCACCGCTTTTCGACCGTGCGCCACGCCGACCGCATCTGCGTGCTGGAGCACGGCCGCGTGGTGGAGCTGGGCACACACGCCGAGTTGATGGCCCTCGGCGGTCGTTACCACACCATGTTCGAACTGCAAGCTCAGCGCTTCAACGCGACCCAGGACGAGGAGGGCGTGTCCTACGAAGTCCTCGTGTGACGCTCTCTCGCCGCCGTGTGACGCCTGGCGTGACGCCGACCGTGTGAGACTGCCCACATGAGCGCAGTCAGCCCCGCGGCGGAGCGCAACGGAGCTACTCAGCAAGGCCAGGTGATCGACGACCTGCCACCGCCGCTACCTTCCATGTGGCGGGCCTGCAAGCTGGGCTACCGCCACGAACCCTCGCTGATGTTCTGGTCGTTTGCGCTGGCGCTGCTGGCCGCGCTGCCAGACGCGCTGCTGGCGCTGTGGCTGGCGCTGCTGGTCGCCGGCGTCCAGGCCCAGGACACGCGCCGCATCCAGTTCGCCGCGGTGGCGCTGGCCGTCTCCGCCGCGGGCACCTGGCTGCTGCGTGTCCTGAACAACCGCCTGTCGCGCCGTTTTCGCGACCGCGTGACCATCGCCCTCGAGTCGCACGTCGCGCGGCTGCAGGCCTCCATTGCGACCATCACGCACCAGGAGCGGCCCGAGTACCTGGACCGGCTGTCGGTGCTGCGGGATCAGATCTTCGTGCTCGATCACATGTACCTGTCGCTGTTTTCGACCTGCGGCTGGATTCTGCGTTTGGGCATCACGGTGAGCTTGTTGGCGGCGATCCATCCGGCGCTCGTGCTGCTGGCCGTCTTCGCCCTGCCCACGGTGGTGACCTCCAGCTGGCGACCGGCCGTCGAGCGGCGCGCCCAGGAGCGCGGCGCGGCCTCCAATCGACTTTCGCGGCACCTGTTCACCCTGGCGACGACGGCGCCGCCTGGCAAGGAGGTGCGCGTCACGGGCATTGGGCCGCGGTTGATCGCCGACCGCCGCGCCGCGTGGGAGCGCTGGTTCGCGCCGATGGCTCGGGCACGCTGGGGATCGGCAGCCTGGCATACGCTGGCGTGGGCCGTCTTCGGGCTGGCCTATGTTGGCGCGGTGGTCTTCGTGGCAGTCGTGCTGGCCGCGCCAGCCGCGAGCGTCATCCTGGTGCTGGCCGCGGGCGCGCGACTGTCCGCCTACATCGGAGCAACCGTCGGGGAGATTGGCTTTCTGCGCGGCATCTGGATGGACGGCTCGCAGCGCCTCGCCTGGCTCGAAGACTACGCCGCCACGCTGGTGGCGCACGCGGACCTGCCCGTTCCGTGGCAGCTTCAGCGCGGCATCCGCCTCGAGCACGTCAGTTTCGCCTACCCCGGCACGGATCGGCTGGTGCTGCAGGACGTCTCACTCGAGTTGCCCGCGGGCAAAGTCATCGCCATCGTCGGCGAAAACGGGGCGGGGAAAACGACCCTCGTCAAGCTGCTGAGCAAGTTCTACGAGCCGACGTCCGGGCAGATTCTCGTCGACGATCAGCCGCTGGCGCGCCTGCCCGCCGACGCGTGGCGCGAGCGGCTGGCGGGCGCCTACCAGGACTTTTTCCGCTTCGAGTTTCGCGCGCGGCACGCCGTCGGGGTGGGCGACGTGCCACGCCTGGAGGAGGAGCCTGCCGTGCGCGCGGCCGTCGGTCGCGCTGGCGCCGAGGACGTCGTCGAGCGCCTGACAGCCGGCCTCGAGACGCAGCTCGGGCCGACCTGGCCCGAGGGAGTCGAAGTCTCGTTCGGCCAGTGGCAGAAGCTGGCGCTGGCACGTGGTTTCATGCGCGATCAGCCGTTGCTGCTGGTGCTGGACGAGCCTACCGCCGCGTTGGATGCCGAAACCGAGCATGCGCTGTTCGAGCGCTACGCCAGCGCCGCGCAGGCTGGCGCCGAATCCGGGCGGCTGACCGTGCTGGTCTCACATCGCTTCAGCACGGTACGTATGGCCGACCTGATCGTCGTACTCGACGGCGCGCACGTGGTGGAGGTCGGCAGTCACGAGGAGCTGATGGCGCACGGAGGCCAGTACGCCGAGCTGTACGGCATCCAGGCGGCCGCCTATCGCTAAGTGGCGAGCCCCGGAAGTCCCAGAGCAGATGGAGGTGAGCCCCGCGAACCTCAACATCCCAAAACGCCAAACGTCAAAACGCCCAACGTCGTTGATTCAGTTTCAGTTAACGATTCGCTGTGGTTTCGACCGGTGTCTCTGCACCATCACGCAACAAAGCATGGTTGATCCGCCGGCAAACGACTACAGTGAAGCCGGGTACCACCTCCAATGGGCACCGATCTCCTGGCTCCGGACAACACGACCTTCGTCGTTTTGTCCTTCGAGGGACCCGACGTCTACTCCCGCGCCGGTGGCCTCGGTGTTCGCGTCACTGAGCTTTCGCGTGCCCTCGCCGACGCCGGGTACGCGGTCCACCTGCTCTTCGTCGGCGATCCCGCGCTGCCAGGTCACGAATCACACGGCCAGTTGACCCTCCACCGCTGGTGCCAGTGGATCAGCGCTTACCACCCCGAAGGCGTCTACTCCGGCGAAGAGGGCAAGTGGCGCGACTTCAGTTCCTCAATCGTCGACTTCGTGATCGACGAGCTGATTCGTCCGGCCGTTGGCGCCCACCACCACGTGGTGATCCTCAGCGAGGAGTGGCACACCGCCGAAGCACTCTGCCACATTGGCGATCGTCTCTGGGAAACCGGCCTTCGGCGTCACACCGTCCTGTTGTGGAACGCCAACAACACCATGGGCTTCGACCGGATTGACTGGCCACGCCTGAACTTCGCAAGCACCATCACCACCGTGAGCCGCTACATGAAACACATCATGTGGACCTACGGTGTCGATCCACTGGTCATCCCCAACGGTATTCCGACCCGCTGGCTGGACGCTCCTTCGGACGAATCCGCGGACGATGTCCGCCACCAGCTCGGCGACGGACCAATCCTGGTGAAAGTCGCCCGCTTTGATCCCGACAAGCGTTGGAAGCTGGCGCTCGAAACCGTCGCGCAGCTGAAAACAGCGGACCGTCCGGTACGACTGGTGGCACGTGGCGGCATGGAAGCGCACGGGGAGGAAGTGTTCGATCACGCCCGTGCACTGGGGTTGAGCGTGCGAGACGTGACCGTCCGGGAACCGGGGGTCCACCATCTGGCGGAAGCGCTCGGCGCGGCTGACCATGCCGACATTCTCAACGTGACGACGTTCATCGCGCCGGAGGATCTGCGTGTGCTGTACCGCGCCGCGGATGGCGTGCTGGCCAATTCCGGTCGTGAGCCGTTCGGCCTCGTCGGCCTCGAAGCCATGGCCGCTGGTGGCACCGCGTTCACCGGGAACACCGGTGAGGAGTACGCGCGCCATCTCGAAAACGCAGTCGTGCTCGACACGGCGGATCCTGCCGAAGCAGCGTGGTACGTCGCGTACCTGGCCGACCGGCCGGACGAGCAGGCGCGTCTGCGCACGGAGGCGCGGGCGACGGCGCGGCTGTTCACGTGGGATCGCGTCCTGGAGCAGTTGCTGGCGCGCGTACGGGTGTTGGCTGCGGCGCAGAACTGACCGCCCGGTCAGCCGCCAGCACCTCCGCGCTCGGCAGCCCCTGTTCGGGCACACGTCGTCAGGTCAAGTGCGCGGTGCAAAACGCGCGCATGGTTGGTGTCTGAGATGCTCCAGCACGCACGGTCTCGCTGGGTCCCCGCTGGGGAGATCAGTTGATCGTGCCCGCCTGAGAGGGCCAAAGGTCTGCACGAAGGCAGTTTCGCAGTGAAACTAGCGAGCGAGTTTGCGCCACTCCGTGCCGTCGTACACCAGATTGATCGACTGGATGCGACCACCCTCGACCCGAAAGAACTCGGCGAAGCGGCACACGCCCGCCGGGCGGATGAGCTCGCAGTCGTACACCACGGCAACCTCGTTGCCCTGTTCGACCCGCTGCACCTGTGTGAACGAACGCACGACGGCCGCGACACCGGCGACGCCTTTCAGAAAGCCCTCCGCGCCGATCCGATGGCCGGCGAGTGTTCCGTTGAACACCAGACCAGGCGCCAGGATTTCACGCAGACGCGCTTCGTCGAACGCCTCCAGCCCGTGAATCCAGCAGGCGTAGTACGCATCGACCAGCGCGGAGGCCCTGTGCGTTGTCGCGGCCGCGGCGGCGACGTCCGGCTTCGATAGGGCCGTATGGGTAGGCTCCGAAATCACGTGCTTACGCTCCTTTGGATGGGACTTCGCGCGAGGCGAATCCTGGATCGCGGCCGGGCAACTCGCCGCGTGCGGCGCGTGCCAGTCGGGCGAGGTAGTGCTCCCAGCCCAGGCCGTGCGTCCGGGCATGCGAGTCCGGCAGTCCGGTGTGCAGCACGCTGAGCGTCGTACCGCCGGGAGTGGCTGACAGGGTGAATTCCACCCGTGAGGAACCTGGCGGGAAGTCGTCGCTGCCGGCCAGGCCCCACGACACCACCACGCGGTGCGGAGGCTCGACCTCGAGGTACTCGCCTCGGAAAGCGATGCCCTGAATGTCGACGGCAAAGCGGCCGCCGGGCTCGGGCTGCAGATCGGCCCGCTCGCCCATCCAGGCGACCATGCGCTCGGGCGTGGTGAGGTGCGCGAAGACGACCTCCATCGGTGCGGCGATGTCGATCGACGTCGAGTACTCAGCCATGCTCACTCAGTCCGTCCGTGAGTCAGTCCGTTGGTCTGTGTTGACGCGGCGCGCCTCGCTCTCGGCGGCTGCCTTCAACGCGGTTAGGTGGCTGGGCCAGAAACCGTCGAGGAAATCGCGAACGACGCGCAGGCCGTCGGTGCGCACGACGAACAGGTGTCGCGTGCGTTCGTGGTGCTCGGTGACCAGCCCGGCGCCGCGCAGGACGTGCAGGTGGTGAGAGACGGCCTGCTGGGACAGGTCGACGTGCTGGGCGATCTCGCCGACGGCGCGTGGCTGGTCGCGGACGAGGCTGAGAATGCGGCGACGGTTGGGATCGGCGAGCGCGTGCAGGGCGGCGTCGAGCACCTCCTTATACAAACACACGCTTGTACAAGTGTCAACTGGTGCTCCCAAGATGTCAGCGACGGCTCGTTACGGGACCCCTCTGGAGAACGAATCGACACCCGCGTAGCGCTGCACGATCGCAATCAGCGCATCCACGTCGAACGGCTTGGCCACCACCGCCCGCACCCCCATCGCGTGCAGCCGCTCCGCCGATTCGTGCAGGCTGTGTGTCGCCGACATCACCACGATCGGCACTTCCCGCGTTGCCGGTTCCGCCCGGCACCGCTCCACAAACGCCCAGCCGTCCAGCACCGGCATCATCAGGTCCAGCACGATCGCGTCCGGCACCGACCGCGCCACCACCTTCAGCGCTTCAGCCCCATCCCCGGCCTGGTCGACCTCGTAGCCTTCGTCGAGCAGCAATTCCGCCACTGTCGACCGGATTACCGGATCGTCGTCCACAACCAGCACACGCGGTTTTTCCGAGCGAGGGCCACGCGCCACAACGTTCAATGTTATCGACGCTACCGCGTTCGTGCGGCCAACGGCGGTCGATAAGCCTCGCCCAGCGGTCGCGCGGCCCGCACGGCGATGCTCGATACTCTGCATATCTGCACTCGGGCAGCGAAAGGAACTCAGCCAGCATGGTGCTTGTTGAACGGCCCGCGACCGGGACGCCCACCGCGGATGCGAGCGACGCCCTGACCAACGTCCACAACCCGATGGGCTACCCGCCCAGAGTCCAAGGCAAGGCGCTTGCACCCCGCCTGGATGCGCTCGACGGCAAGACCGTGTTTCTGGTCGACTGCCACTTCGACGACTCGGGCCTGCTGCTCGAGCAGGTCCAGGTGTGGTTCGCCGAGCACATGCCGCGCGTTCGCACGCGCCTGGTCGAAAAGGCCAATGTCTACGCCAGGGACGACCCGCAGCTGTGGACGCGCATCAAGTCCGAAGGCGACGCTGCGATCATCGGCGTCGGCCACTGCAGTAGCTGCGCCCCGGCCGTGACCGCTCATGCGATGACGCTCGACCACGCCTACGGCGTGCCAACGGTCATGCTGCACACGGCGACCTTCGAGAACGTCATTCGCTCGACCGCGCGCATGAACGGCATGCCCAGCATGCGCGCGGCGTTCGTGCCGATGCCGGTAATGGGCAAAACGCCAGCCGAGCTCCGCGCCTACATCGCCGGCAGTGATCCCGTTACTGGCCGGCCCGTGATGCGCGAGATCCTCGATGGGCTGACGGGCAGTCTGGATGAGTCTGATCTGAAGGGCGCGTCGTTCGAGCGGTCGACGCCGCGGCTCGTTGTGCCAGATACCGAACGCAATCTTCACCGGCAGTTCCTGAAGCAGAACTGGACCGATGGGCTGCCGATCGTGCTGCCCACCGACGAGCGCGTGCAAGAGATGCTGGCGCATACACGTCATGCGCCCGACGAGATCGTCGGCCAGATGCGACCGACCCACCACCGCGAGGCGTGGGGCTATACGGTCGAGAAGGTCGCGGTCAACGCCGTGATGGCCGGTGCCGAGCCAGAGTATTTCCCGGTTATTCTGGCGCTGGCGTCCACCGGGATCAGCGCCCGGGGCAGCAGCACCAGCTCGATGGCCTCGCTGGTCGTGGTCAACGGCCCGATCCGCCAGGAGCTCGGCATGAACTGCGGCGTCGGTGCGCTCGGCCCCTACAACCACGCGAATGCCACCATCGGCCGCGCGTACAGCCTGCTGTCCCAGAATTTGCAGGGCGGGTCGGTTCCGGATCTGAGCTATATGGGCTCGCAGGGCAACGGCTACTCGTTCACGAATCTGACGTTCGCAGAGAACGAGGAGCGCAGTCCCTGGGAACCGTTCCACGTCGAGCGGGGCTTTTCCCCCGAGGACAGTACGGTGAGTATCTTCGGGTCGGTCTGGCACACAGGCTTCACGCTTGGACTGCGTGAGGAGCATTGGCGGGAGGCCGTCCAGCGCATGTTGCTGGGTATGGACCCACTGTGCAAGCCGCTCTTCGTGCTCGATCCAATCGCTGCCCGCCAGTTCGTCGAGCGCGGCGCGTTTCGCACCAAGGCGGATGTGGCCGCATGGGCGGCAAGCGTTGCCCAGATTCCCGCCGCCGACTACTGGGATACACAGCTTGTGCAGAACTACATCTATCCGCGCGCCGCGGTCGGCGAGGAGCCGTTCGCATCCAGGCTGACCGCGGCGGCCGACGAGCTTGTATCCGTGTTTACGCCGGGTGACGTGCACACGCTGGTCGTGGGCGGCGAGACCAACGGCTACTGGCGGCTGTTCTCGGGCAGCTACAGCAAGACCGTGTCGATCGACGCCTGGCGCTGAGCACCCCCGCTTGGTACGACAGCCTACCGTCCGACTTGCCGAGCGACCCATACCGTCACTCGTGGCATGTCTTTTGCGCTTGAGGTCGACCCCAGAGGCTGGAGAGGAATCACCGTGGAGGTGCGCATAGAGAATCCCGGCGCCCGCGCCAGTCGACTGGTGGCACCAGCCGACCTCAGCCCGGTCGCGGAGGTGCTCGAGCGCGAGCGCGACACGATCCTGGGTCGCTGGCTCGTCGCGGTGGCCGACCAACCCTTCCATCGCGCGCGACCCGAGGCGGCCGTCGCCGATCACATCCCCGCCCTGTTCGATGCGATGGTCGAGGTGCTACGCAGCCACAGCTCCGTGCCGGCGTCCCCGACCGACAACGGCGACGATACGCGCGTCCTGGACACGGCCAGCAGCCACGCGGGCGCCCGCTTCGCCCAGAAGCTGAGTCCGACAGAAGTCGCCATCGAGTTCCGCGTCCTCCGCCAGGAAATCTGGCGCTCGCTACGCGAGCATCTCGATCCGACGGCTCCGACAGCCGACGTTCTGGCGGCTGAGCTGCTGATCAACGATCGACTCGACGGCGCGATTCAAACAGCGCTGTCCACGCTCGCGGCATGGGAGGCCAGTCACCACCAGATCGCCGCCGAGCTCACCGCGCGTCGCGCGCAGTTGGCCGCGATCGTCGAGTCCTCGGACGATGCGATCTTCAGCCATAGCCTCGATGGCCTGATCACCAGCTGGAATCGCGGCGCCGAACGCCTGTACGGCTATGTGGCCGACGCGGCGATCGGCCAACCGGTCAGATTCGTCGTTTGGCCCGATCGGCAGGCTGAGTTCGATGAGATGCTGGCGCGCGTGCAGCGCGGCGAGCGCATTGAGCCGCACGAAACGGTGCACGTCTGCCGCGACGCAAAAAGCGTCGAGGTCCTGATGAGCGTCTCGCCCATGCACGATGACACGGGCCGCGTCATCGGCGCCTCGACCATCGCGCGCGACATCAGCGAACGAAACGCGTTGATGCGGGAGCGTGAGACGTTCTTCGCGGCGGTGACTCACGATCTCAAGAACCCCCTGTCGGCGGTCCGTGGCATGCTGCAGCTGCTGCGACGAGCGGCTCGCACCGGGCCGCTCAGCAGCGAGGAGCTGATGACGCGCCTGGACGCCATCAACAATGCCTCGCGCCGACTGGGTGCGCAGCTCGAGCAACTGGAGGACGTCGTGCGGTTGCGCGAGGGTCACCACCTGGTCTTGCGCCGCCGGCGCTCGGATCTGGTGCCGCTCATCCTGCGGGTTGTCGCGGATCACCAGGCGGCAAATAGCGAGCACGAGATCGCGTGTGCGATGGAGGTGGCTGAGCTGGTCGGCGACTGGGACGAGCAGCGCCTGGAGCGCGTCCTGGACAATCTGCTCGGCAACGCCATCAAATTCAGCCCGGCCGGGGGACGCATCGATCTTGCAGTCGAGCGCGACGGCCAGAGCGCGGTGCTGCGGCTGCGGGATCGCGGACTGGGTATTCCCCCGGCCGACCTGCCGTACATCTTTGAGTGGTTTCGGCGTGGCAGCAACGTCGCGAGCACCATTGCAGGCACGGGAGTTGGCCTGGCCGCGACGCGTGAGATGGTCGAGCAGCACGGCGGCAGCGTTACGGCGGAAAGTGAGCCCGGCCGCGGCGCGACTTTTACGATTCGGTTGCCGCTCGACGGGGACGCGTGAACCAGCGCGCGCGAACGGCGCGCCCAGGTGAAGCGCGCACGCAGTCCGTGACAGCAGCCGCGGCTCCTGTACCATGGCGCGAAGGGGCTCGTCCATGAACGGATTTCGCAAGTTCATCCTGCGTGGAAACGTCGTCGATCTCGCCGTTGCAGTGGTGATTGGTGCGTCCTTTGCCGCGCTGGTTACGGCCCTGGTCAAGGACATCATCACGCCAATCATCGGCATTTTCGGCGGCTTTCCTGACTTCTCATCCA
Source organism: Vulcanimicrobiota bacterium (assembly GCA_963806005.1). Taxonomy (GTDB): domain Bacteria; phylum Vulcanimicrobiota; class Vulcanimicrobiia; order Eremiobacterales; family Eremiobacteraceae; genus JAFANK01. The sequence goes on from CAWDWJ010000001.1 coordinate 91,896, forward strand.
TCTATTTCAGTGTCAATAACAGCCACTTCCTCATCGGTGATCTGATCAACGCGGCCGTCGCATTCATCGTGCTGGCCGTGATCATCTACTTCCTGGTCGTGCTGCCGGTCAACACGCTCACGGAGCGCTTCAGTCCCACTCCCGCCCCGCCGGTGAAGACGCGCGAGTGCCCGGAGTGCCTGAGCAAGATCCCGGTCAAGGCGCGCCGCTGTGCGTTCTGCACGGCTGAGGTGCCCGCGGTGCTCGAGATCGCCGACGGAGCCACCGTCAAAACGACGACCGCCTGACCGCCGGGCCCCCGAGACGGGCGTCTACTTCTCGAGCTGCACCGGAAGCGCCGTCACCACCACGTTGGGCTGGCGGCGCAGCGCCACCTGCAGCGTGAAGACGGTCTGATTGTGTAGCGCCTCCTGCCACCAGCGCCGCGGCACGACCTCCGGCAGCAGCACCGTCACCAGTCCGCCCGCTTCGCGCTGGGTCCGGTGAATTTCGTGCAGCAGCGGACCGATCAAGGTGCGGTACGGCGACGGCACCATCACCAGCGGTACGTCGACACCCCAGGCATTCCAATCCTCGCGCAGTTTTTTCGCCGCGTCGTCGTCGACCACCACGTGCAGTGCGCGCATCGGCGCGCCCAGGGACAAGCCGTAGGCCACGGTCTCGGACACGGCCCGGTCGAGTTTCGCCACTGGCACCAGCACCGTGTGAGGTTCGGGAGTCGGTTTCGGAGGATCACCCTCGTCAAGCTCGCGCACTTGTTCGGCGTAGTGCCCGTGGATGGCCAGGAACGCCAGCACCAGCAGCGTGACCAGCACCACAACCAGCCACGCGCCCTCCACGAATTTCGAGGCAACGACGATGAGTGTCACGACACCCGTAGTGAGCGCGCCAAGGCCGTTGATCGCGAGTTTGGTGCGCCAGCCCGAACCGTGCTCGCGCTGCCAGTGGCGCACCATCCCGGACTGCGAAAGTGTGAAGCACAGAAAGACGCCGACAGCGAAGAGTGGAATCAACGCGTGCGTCTGGCCGCCGAAAACGACCACCAGAATCACCGCCAGCGCCCCGAGCACCACAATGCCGTTGGAGTACGCCAGCCGCAAGCCGCGATGGGTGAACTGGTGCGGTAAATACCCATCGCGTGCCATGACCGCTGCCAGTAGCGGGAATCCGTTGAACGAAGTGTTGGCAGCCAGCGACAGGATGATCGCCGAGGAGATCTGCACGATATAGAACAGCGGCCCGCCGCCAGCGACCGTCATGCCAATCTGTGCGACGGTATTGGCCTGGTCGGTGGGGATCGCGCCAATCGCGTGGCCAACCGTCACGACTCCGAGAAACAGAGCCCCCAGGATCAGACCCAGGATCACCAGCGTGCCAGCCGCGTTGGGAGACTCCGGCTTCTCGAACTCCGGTACGCCGTTGGCGATGGCTTCAACACCCGTCATGGCCGTGCATCCGCCCGCGAAGGCGCGCAGGACCAAGAACAGTGAGACACCCTCCACGGGTGCCGGTGGGGGCTGGGCGACGCTCGGCACACCTCCGCCAAGCGTCATCTGGAACAGCCCCCAGGCCAGCAATACACCCAGCGACCCGATGAAAATGTACGTTGGAATAACAAAGACGCCGCCGGATTCCCGTACACCCCGCAGGTTGACCAGCATCAACAGCAAGATGATGGCGACGTCGAGCGGCACCCGATACGGGTTCAGACCCGGCGCGAGGGCAATCAGCGCCTCGACGCCAGCCGTGACCGAGACCGCGACGGTGGTCAGATAGTCGACCATCAGCGCAGCCGCGGCGATCAGTCCGGCGCGGACGCCCAGGTTCTCGCGCGCGACCGTGTACGAACCACCACCGTGCGGGTAAGCGAAGATTGTCTGTCGATACGACGTAACGACGATGGCCAGTAGCGCCACGATCGCCAGCGCAATAGGAATGTCCCAGACCAGACCCGCTGAGCCCGCCAGCAGGAGGACGTACAGGATCTCGTCTGGACCGTAGGCGACCGAGGAGAGCGCATCGAGTCCGAACGCACCCAGCGCGCGTGGCCGATCCAGCCGTTCGTGCTCGCCCTCGCTGGTTCTGAGGGGCCGACCGAAAATGAGCCGATAGGCTGCCATGTGCGACGCCTACATGAGACTTCGCAGCGCTTCCCCGCGCCGCAGCCGCGCCAGGTTCTCCAGAAAGAGCTGGACCGCGCGATCGTCGGTTGCCTCGGTGTGCGCGGCCGAGTGCGGCGTCACGATCACGTTCGGCATGTCCCAGAGAGGTGATGCGGCAGGCAGCGGCTCGTCTTCGACAACGTCGAGTCCGGCGCCACCGAGATGCCCACCCTGTAACGCGGATACCAGCGCCGCTTCGTCAACGACCGCTCCGCGTCCGATGTTGATGACCAGTGCCCCCGCCGGCAAGCGTGCGAGCTCGTGGGCGCCCACCAGATGATGCGTCTCTGACGTGAGCGCGGGCGCCACGATCAGGATGCTGCTCCGCTCCAGCGCCGCGCCAAGCTCCTCCACCGCATAGGTCTCATCCACCTCTGCCGCCGCCTCGCGCTGGCGGCGAACTCCGACCAGCCGCACGCCGAAGGGGCGCAGCACGCGCGCGACACTCAATCCAACGTCGCCCAATCCGATGATGCACGCGGTCTGAGCGTGCAGCTCCGCCGCCGTGAACTCGTGCGCCCAGCGGTGCTCGCGTTGCCGGTCACCCAGCTCCGGCAAACGCTTGAGCAACGCCAGCAAGAGTGCGATGCCATGCTCAGCTACGGCGATACCCGAGGCCCCGCTGCCATTACTCAACTGCACGCGCGGATACGCCTGAAACAAACCGACGATGGACTCACCAATTCCGACCCGACGGAAGTGGACCCACCGGAGGTGCTCGCCATGCCGCGCCAGGATTTCGGCGAGCACCGGCCGCCGCTGGGCCCATACGAACAGGACTTCTGGCGATGCATCAGAAACTTCGCCATACTGCACCGCGTCGGGCTGCGCGCCGGCGCGCACCATCTCGAGCCGCCTGGAGTCGATGTCGCCCACGATCCGCACAATCACGTCGCCCGAGACAGTACCAGAGCTCGCCTGAGTTGCGAGTGGGCATATGCGGTGTTAGTCTGAAGCGTTGTCCGTACAAGGAGAGGACAGTGGATCTGCACAACAAACGCGTCATCGCCATCGGTGAGCGCGACGGCATCCAGGGCGAGGTCATCCGCGACATTGCCGCTGGATTGGGCGCCGAGGTCGTGTTCACGATTACCCAGTGCTTCGTTTGAACGTCTGCTGGGGCCATGGACCTGGACGACCAGGCGACCATCCAGCAAGTCGTCGACAAGGTTGGCGCTGACGACCTCGTCGTGCTGCTTGGGTCACCGAACCCCGAATCGGCGGAGTTGTACGCCGCCACGGTGACCATGGGTGATCCGACGTACGCCGGGCCTCTGGCTGGCATCCCGTTGGGACTGCCCGTTTACCACATTCTCGAACCGGACATCGTGAGTCAATTAGCGCCGGACGTCTACGCCGAGCAGCTGCAGATGGCCGCGCTGACGCTGGACACCGAGCAGATCTTCGAAGTCGTACGCCGCATTCGAACCGAGCTGCAGCATCAGGCATGAGCATGCCTGACGCCGCCCTGCTCGGCGCGGCCTACGCTCTGTTCCACGTGCCCGACCTGGTGCGCTACGGCTCCAAGCCGTCGCGCCAGATCGCCCGCGACCCTGAACAGCTCACGGCAATCACCAGCCACCTCCGCTCCTTTTCGTCGGTGGTCGCATACCCGCCCAACCAGGCGTTCATCGGCAATCTGGCGCCCGAAGCGTTAGAGCTTATCGAGCGCCCACGCTTTCGCCAGCCGATGGAGTCCGCCCGCGCGGAGGGTCGGTTTGGCTGCATCCGGGACCAGTCGACCTTCTACACGCGTCTGGCCGAGGCGGACGCCTTCAACCTGGTCCACCTGAACGACGCAAATGCGCTACCACCTTCGGCAGCGGCATTGTTCGACGGTGAGCGCCGCGTCGGTTGGGTGGAGGCCGGCCACGCGGAGGATCCGAGCCAGACCGCCGAGCTCATGCTGGAAAACCTCGCGTGCAAGACGACCGCCATCGAGGCAGCGCGCGCGTGTCTGGCCGACCACGACCCGTCCAGCATTGACTACGTCGTCAACACCGGCGAGGAGGCAATCGGCGACCGCTACCAGCGCGGCGGCGGCAACCTGGCCAAAGCGGTTGCCGAAGCCGTCGGCTGCACCTCGGCAACCGGTGCGGATGTGAAGGCATTTTGCTGCGCGCCGGCGCACGCGCTGATCCTGGCGGCGGCCACGATTCGCGCCGGACTCTACCAGCGAGTGCTGGTGGTCGGCGGCGGCTCGCTCGCCAAGCTTGGCATGAAGTACGAGGGTCACCTGCGCAAAAACATGCCGGTGATGGAGGACGTCCTGGCGTCGATGGCGTTCCTGCTCGGCCCCGACGATGGGCGCTCGCCGCTGGTAAATCTGGACGCTGTCGGCCGCCACACCGTCGCCGCCGGCAGCACGCCCCAGGCGATTTACACCGCCCTCGTCAGCCAACCTTTGAGCAAACTCGGTCTGCGGTTTGCCGACGTCGACCGCTACGCCGTGGAGCTGCACGATCCAGATGTCACCGAGCCGGCGGGCAGCGGCAACGTGCCGCTGGTGAACTATCGCGCCATCGCCGCGCTGGCCGTTATGAACGGTCAACTAACTCCGGCGGACATGCCAGCATTTGTGCGCGAGCACGGTATGCCGGGTTTCGTGCCGACACAGGGCCACATTCCATCGGGTGTGCCGTATCTGGGCCACGCGCGCGAGGCAATGCTGGCCGGCCAGCAGCAGCGCGTGATGGTCATCGCCAAGGGCAGTCTGTTCCTGGGCAAGATGACGCAGCTCGCCGATGGCATGTCGTTCATGCTGGAGGCTCGCTGACGCCGTGCGTCTCGAGCTGCGCACGCACGAGGTCGGCAGCGTCGCGTGGGCGGATCGCACCTCACTCACAAACGCCGAACTCGGCATCAATCGCGACGAGCTGATCGCCGAAGTGCTGCGGGACCCCCGATTGGCGGATGTGCAGCTCGAGCTCGTCCAACCGGGCGAAGCGTGTCGCATTCTGGGCGTCTTCGACATCGTCGAGCCCCGCGCCAGACTGGACCCAGCGGGTGATGACTTCCCCGGCGCGCTGAGTGCCATCCACGGTGTTGGCAGTGGCGCCACGCGCGTCCTCCGCGGCATGGCGGTGACCATCATCGATCCGCTGGAGCGTTTGCCCGGCCACGTCATCGACATGCGCTCGACGCCCCTTGACGGTCATGCTGCCGCGGAGGTCAGCCAGTTCTCCGCCCTGCATCACGTGGTCCTCGTACCGACACTGGCCGGGGGGGTTGTCGGCGACGATGCGCACAATGTCTTGCGCATGGCGGTCCTGCGCGCGGCGGTGTGGCTGGCGCGCGAGGTCCGTATCGACGCGGAACCGGACACCGTACGCAGCCTGAGCTTGCCGCCCGTACCCGACACCCTGCCGCGCGTCGCCTACGTGTATCAGCTCCACTCCCATCAGCGGCCGACCGTGCCAGGCGAACCGCTCCTGTATGGCGACAATTGTCGCCATTTGCTGCCAACTATCCTCCACCCCAACGAAGTCCTCGATGGTGCCGTCGTGCGCTCGTATACGCACATGAACATGGAGACGTACAGCATTCAAAATCATGGCGTCATCTCTGACCTGTACGCGCGCCATGGCGTCGATCTCAACTTCGTAGGCGTGGTGGTCTACGTCGCCAATCAACTGGCGGAGGAGCGCCAGCGCGCAACGCTCATCGCCAGCAATCTGGTGAAACACACGCTGCGCGCCGACGGCGCGGTCTTCACCAAATCCGGCGGGGGCGCGCCGAATGTCGACATGGCGTTGATTGCCGAGCGCTGTGAGGAGCTCGGCGTGAAATCCACGCTGCTCCTGTGGGAAACCGGCGCCGGGCGCGAGCGACCAGGACGCGACGCTCTTCAACGCTCCGTCGCTGAACGCCATTGTCAGCATTGGAGCCACCCAGCTCCGACTGGAGCTCGCGGCGGTGGACCGCCTGGTGGCGCCGCCAGATCGCGACGCCAGTCCGTTTTACGCGGCGATGCGCGTTGCCTCCAACCAGGTGTGCGGCGCCACGGACCACCTGGGCGCCAGCGCGTTCATGGGTGCTCGATACTGATCAGCAAAGGAGCCATGGCGGATGCGAATCGTCCTGTACCTCAACCAGTTCTTCGGTCAGCTTGGTGGAGAGGAGGTCGCCGACGCGCCTCCACGTCTGGTCACCGAGGTCGTGGGACCTGGACGTGCGCTGGCCACCCTGCTGGAGCCCGGTGAGGAGTACGTCGGCACGCTTGTCTGCGGCGATTCGCATTTCGCCGATCACCTCGACGCGGCCACCGCGACGTGCCTGGAGCTCGTGCGCGACCTGCAACCGGACCTCTTGCTGGCGGGTCCGGCCTTCAACGCTGGTCGCTACGGAGTCGCGTGCGGCGAGCTCTGCCGTCGGGCGATCGCTGAACTGGGGGTCGCCGCGGTTACTGGCATGTTCGAGGAAAATCCCGGCGTCGAGCTGTACCGCCGTGACGTGACGATCGTGCGCACCGGTCAGAACGCGGCAACCATGCGCCAGGTGCTGGACTCCATGCTGCGTCTCGGACGCGAGCTGGTCGCCGGCCGCCCCCTGGCGCGGCCGTCAGTCGCGGGCTACTTTCCGCACGGCGTGCTGCGCCCGGCGGTTGGTACGTCGATTGCCGCGCGGCGGGCCAGCGACATGCTGCTAGCCAAACTCGCTGGCCAGCCGTTCGAGACCGAGGTCCCGCTCCCGAAATTCGAGCCCCCGCCGGCCGCGCCCTCACCGCTGGTCGACTTGCGCAATAAAGTCGTCGCCCTGGTCACCGACGGTGGACTGGTGCCGGCTGGCAATCCTGACGGCATCGAATCGTCGGCGGCCACCCACTTTGGCGTGTACTCGATCGCCGGGCTCGAGCGCCTGACACCCCAGGACTACGACGTCTCGCATGGTGGCTACGACAACCGTTATGTCAAGGCAGACCCGAATCGGCTCGTGCCCGTCGACGCCGCGCGCCAGCTCGAGAAAGACGGGCGGATCGGGCGTCTGTACGACAACTACGTGGTCACCACCGGACTCTCGAATCCGGTGCAGAACAGTCGGCGGCTCGGTCGCGAAATCGCCGATCACCTGAAACAAGCTGGTGTCGACGCTGTCATCCTGACCAGCACTTGAGGGACCAGCACTCGCTGCGGCGCAGCGATCACCACCGAGCTCGAACGAGCCGGGCATTCCCACCGTCCAGGTGTGCACCATGACGCCGATCGCGGAAATGGTTGGCTCGCACCGCATCGTGACCGGCAACGGCATCGTGCATCCGCTAGGTGCCGCCGACGCGACACCGGAGGCCGAGCTGGAATTGCGGCGACGCATCCTGGAGCGCGCCGCCGCCGCGCTGACCACGCCCGTCGAGGAGCCTACGGTTCTGAGCTGAGAAACCGATCGAGTGCCTGGCCAAAACTCGCGGCGTAGGCGCCGTAGATGCTGGCGTCACCCCGGTACGCCAGCAGCGCCCACTGGGCGGCGTCGCGTAGACGCGCATCTGCGCGGGCTTCGGCTAATCGGAGAAAGAACAGCGCCGCCGCGGCGTTCTGGGTCAGCGCCGTGAGGGGTCGCTGCAGGGCGGCGGGACCTGACTGACTGATGTCAAAGAAGCCGCCACCCGGATTGAGGTGCAGGCGAAGGATGTCGTGGCCAAGCTGCGCGGCCTGCTGGACGAAACGATCGTCATGGGTGGCGCGATAGGCGTCGAGCAACGCGCTGCCGACGGCAACGCTGTCGGCGAGCAGCCCCACGGCGTGCGCACCACTGTCGTCGAGGTCATGCCACATGCCAGCGTCGGGCGCGCGCAGCGTCTGCCACAGCGCGCTCACGAGTTCCACCCCCCGCTGCTGCCACCGCACGTCACCCAGCACGCGCGCGGCCTCCAGATACGCCGTGGCCGCGAGCGCGTTGGCATCGCAGTAGACGACATCGTCGATGACTGACGACCAACCACTCCCGTCGGTGGTCCGCACATAGTCCTCACATCCGGCAAGAAACGGCGCGCCCCCGTGCTCAGCGTCCCATCGAGATACGCGAGTAGCTGCTCCGCCAATCGCCGGTACTCCGCCTCGCGCGTGCGCTCGAACGTCAAGAGCGCAATGCGCAGCAGATTGGCCTGGTCCGCCAGCAATTTCTCACGGTGTGGCTCATTCCAGTCCGGTTGCGACGAGTAGCGGAAGAACCCACCGTCAACCTGATCATAGATTGCGCGCTCGCGCAGGGTGTCGAGCGTCAATCGCACGTGCCGCGGAAACCGCGCATCCTCCAGTTGCAGGTACCACAGCAGCGCGTCGGCATAGAAATACTTTGCCGGCCCCCCGAAGCCACCGTGCGTGCGATCCTCCAGACCAACCAGCAGCTCGACGATCTCACCGACCGTCGCCCGCGAGAGCCGCGTGACGTCAGGCCGCGCGACGTCAGGCCCGTCCGCGGCAGGCGTATCGTGGCCTTCGATAACTCGCGAGCCACCGCCCTTCGGCGCATACGCTCCCGGCGCGGCATCGAGCTCCCGCGCAGCCTCCTCCTCGGCGCGCTCGTGCAGGTCCACCAGCTGCACCAGCAGCCGAATGAGCGGCTCGGGCTCCATGCCGTTGACGGTGAGCATCGGCTCCGCGTCCGGCGTGAGAAACACGATGGTCGGCCATCCATCCTGCGTATAGCGCAAGTCGACATCCGGCCGACGGCTCTCCTCGACTCGAATCGGGACGAAGTAGGCGTTCAACAAGAGCTGGACCTCGTCGGACGACAGCGCCGTCTCATCCAGGCGCTGACACACCCCGCACCAGAATGCCGTGATGAACAGCGCGATGAGCTTGCGAGATCGCGCCGCCTCCTCGAAGGCGGCGTCGCCCCACGCGCGCCAGTGAACGAGGTGCGCGCGGTTGGCCCGCGGCGAAAACCGAAACGCCGTCGGCGAGATCATTCGATCAGACCCGCACGACATGCCTTTGGGACGCCCGCGCGGCTCCCTTCGAGGATTTTCAGCGTGAGGCGCAGCGAAGCGCTGGCGCGCGCCGCCACCGCCCCGCCGCGCAAGAGCGCGTCAGACGATCCCCCGCGCGCGCCAGTCGGCGATCTCGCTGTCCGAATACCCGACTGAGCGCAGCACCTCGTCGGTATCCTTGCCCGCCTCAGGCGTCGGCATCCGAATATCGCGCGAGAGCCCGCTGAAGTTCAGCGGCGACGCCACCGCCAGCGTGTCGCCGCCAGCCGTCTCTGGCCGACGCATGGCCGTCGCCATGCCCAGATGCTGCACCTGCGCGTCAGCGAAGACCTCGTCGATACTGTAGATCGGCCCGCACGGGATGCCTGCCTCGTCCAGCGCCTCGATCCACTCGGCTGAGGGCTTCTTGCAGGTAATCTCGCCAATCGCCTCGTTGATCTCCGCTCGCTGCGCGCGTCGATCGAACTGCGTGCGCCACTCGGGGCGCTCCTTCCAGTCGGGCCGCCCGAGGACGTCGCACAGGCGCTCGAACATCCGCGTCGAGCTGGCGGCGATGTTGATGTGCCCATCGCACGTGGGAAAAACGCCCGTGGGCACACCGGTGGGGTGGTCGTTGCCAGCCTGCGGCGCCACCTCGCCGGCCATCAACCAGCGCGCGGCCTGGAAGTCGAGCATGAAGATCTGCGCCTCGAGCAGGCTGGTGGTGATCCACCGCCCATGCCCGGTGCGCGCGCGCTCGATGAGCGCCATCGAGATGCCCAGCGCCAGCAGCGTTCCCGCGACGAGGTCGTTGATGGCCACGCCGACGCGCACCGGCCCCTGCCCGGGAAAACCGGTGATCGACATGAGTCCGCCCATACCCTGGGCGATCTGGTCGACCCCGGCGCGGTGCCCGTAGGGGCCGTCCTGGCCAAAGCCGCTGATGCTGCCGTAGACGACGCGCGGATTGACCGCGTGGACGTCATCCCAGGCGACGTGCAGTCGATGCTTGACGGACGGACGCATGTTCTCGACGACGACGTCGGCGGTCTCGACCAGCCGCATGAAGGCCGAGTGACCCTCGGGGCTCTTGAGATTGAGTCGGATGGCGCGCTTGTTGCGGTGCAGGTTCTGGAAGTCGAAGCCGTGGCGCAAGCCGACGGCGTCCTCGGTTTCGGCGTCGGGCGGCTCGATGCGAATGACGTCGGCGCCCCAATCGGCGAGGTGTCGCACGCAGGTGGGCCCCGCGCGGGCGAGCGTGAGATCGAGGACCCGAATATCAGCGAGCGGCAAAGTCCCGTTCGGGGACGTTTCGACCATGAACCCATGCGCTCCTTCGTGCGTCGATGCAGAGCAGGGTACGTCCCGACGGGCTGCCGCTGCGCGGGCTTCTGCGACGGCCTTCTGCACAGCGGGCTTCTGCACAGCGGGCTTCCGCATGAGCGGGCTTCTGCACAGCGGGCTTCTGCACAGCGGGCTTCTGCACAGCGGGCTTCTGCACAGCGGGCTTCCGCACAGCGGGCTTCCGCACAGCGGGCTTCTGCACTGCGGGCTTCTGCGCAGTGGGCTTCCGCGCATCGGGCCTGCGCCGTTCGGGCTTGCGCGGCTACTGAACCGTGAGCGTGCCCTTCATGCCCGCCTGCTCGTGCCCGGGCTGGCTGCAGAAGAAGGTGTAGCTGCCTGGCTTGTCAACCGTGAACGTGACGCTCGCGGTTTGCCCGGGCTGCGCGGTGATCTTGACGGGCTGCGAAACGCCGTCGGTGATGTCGAAATCGTGCTGCAGCTTGCCGCTGGTGTTGTCGAGCGTCAGTTGAATCGGCTGCCCAGCCTTGGCCGAAAGCGTGCTCGGGTCGAACATCATCGTGTCCATGGACTTGACGGTCAACTGCTGCGGCGGCGCGGAAGCCGCGCTAGCCGCCGGCGCGGGCGTCGGACTGCACGCCACCAGCGCGAGTGTCACGAGAAGCAGCGGAAGAAGGACCAGGCCCAGACCTGCACGTTTCACACCCCAAACCTACCTCCACGCGCCTGTTACAAGGGTCAGGCAAACGAAGGATGCTGTGTCAGGAAAGCCCCGTCATCCCGAGCGCCCGCGCGCAAACTCGCTACACTTGTGACGCGCGCCCCTCTAGCTCAATGGCAGAGCAGCGGACTTTTAATCACGTGTTTTCTGGCTACCCTAAGTTCCACGGTTCGATTGAGTTCAAAACCGAAAAGTCCACCGTTCAGGCTGATAACCTGACCTGAGAACTTTTCCGAAATCGAACTAAACCTAGTTCTCACCGGGAAGCCTAGATCGGCGCAAACCGCGGCATTGCCGCCGCTGCTGTCTCCGATCGAACCCAGCCACCGTAGCGGCGGACCATGGCGTCCGACGTCCAGCCCATAGCGTCCTGAACAAGTGCGCGTTCGGCGCCTTTCTTCAACGCTGTCTGGGTCCACGTATGTCGGAAACGATGCGCATTAGCAATCGTAACTCCCGAACGCTGCTTCAACCGCTTGAAAACCATCTGACCACCAGAATAGGTCAGCTTAGTTCCAAGTCGAGTTGTCCACAACGCATCGCAGCCTTTGATTGCTTCTCTCCGTTGCAGATAAATCCGCAGATACTTGGATGCGCGCTCGGTGACTTTGACGATGCGTTCCGTATTTCCTTTCCCTGTAGTTTTTACCCAGCCTGAGTATTGATCAACCATGTGCACGCTGAGTTTCAACACTTCGTCAAATCTCAGCCCGCTGGACGCATAGAAAGCGACCAGTGCGCGGTCGCGCACGTGCTCATAGGAATCGTCGCTGTAGCAATTGAGTACTGTCTCAAGCTGCTCTACTGTGAGACCATCCTTGCGCGGAGGCTTCGGCTCATAACGCTCGACGCGTTCGAGCAGATCGCGTCTCGTCATCCCCAGATGGCGAAACACGAACTTGCGTGTGAATGCCTTGAGCGCGGCCAGCATGGAACCTATCGTGTCCTCGCCGACGCGAGCCTGCGGTTTATTGTCGAAGCGCGGTATCCGACCCGCTCGGCAATCACCACACCAGCGCTCGATAGCCGATGGCGTGACGCTCGCCAGGACCAGCGGATCGCCGTGCAATTGCAGCGACCGTTCGAAGTGGATGAGCGTTTACTTGTACTTGCGAATTGTGTCCGGGCTGGCCGGTTTGGTTCGCCCCGCCAGGTGCTCTGCGTAGGTATCCCAAAGCACCGGGAGTGGGTAATCAGCATTGGCCGGCTCGGTCCACATTTCGGGGGGATGTTTCATGTCCTCCTCTGACTTCTGAGTCCAGTGAGCAGCACTGGCGGAAGCCATTGGAGCAGGTTCCGTCAACAAGTGTCTAGACGAGCGCTCCCAGTTAGGTCCGTAGTAGCGCGTAGTCATTGGTCGCCGTGTTGGAATCGTGACTCGGTCGGACCAGACTGGAGCTGGTATCGACCCTGGTATGGATTTTCCGCTCGACGGTCGATCCAGGCAAACTGGATCTGAGCAAGACGGGCCCCTCGTTGGTACGAGCGATACTGTTTACCGAGGTTCTTGAGTGCCAGCGTCAGCGTGCCGTCAAAGCCTGGGTCGATGTAGCCGACAGTGCAGTGCACCGCAACAGAGTGACGTGCGATGCTCGATCTGCCTGACAGGACGCCGACGCTTGAGTCCGGCAACCATAGGTGCTCGATTGCGTCAGCCAGGACTGCATCAATCGACACCAATTCGATGGCCCGTATCAACATCAGGTCGTAGCTCGCGGCTTGGACGTGCGATGGGTCGAACGGGTTGATTTCGATCAGCCCGATCTCCACTGCTCGCGCGATGCTCCAGTCCGAGAGGATGCGGCGCCGTGCCTCCGGAAGAAACACGGACGTGGCGTACTCATGGCGTCGGTGAGCGTTCGAGTTGGGATCGAAGACAATGTTCCGCTGGTCGGTCACGACATGAGCTCGACTGCCGCATAGGGACCGTACGAATTGGCGATGTCCGGCCTTCGCCAGAGATCCGCGAACATCTGCGCGATGAAATCGTCCGAGACATTCTTGTGAAACGGATCCGACATGCTCGCAACGAACCATGTTGTCGGGGCCTTGGTCTTCAGGGGAATCGACAGACGCTCAACTCCATCGCCATTTGCTGGCAATGGCAAGAAAGGTTCCAACTCCCGCTGCCTGCGGGAGAGCTCTTACCGGTACATTGGTGTCCGCAAAAGTTGTCCACCATCACGTGCTCGTCGGCATCTAACGTCCAGCGTCCGTCGCCGGTTGTCGAGAGATATGTCGTCACAACTGGCCACTTTCATTGTTTACTCGGGTGGCGACTTGGTCGGGAGGGGGTTGGCAACCAATCTCCTCGGCGCGCACGCGTACCCCGCACGAGACTCGGAGCCCGCCAGACCTGACCAAGCACCCGGAGTGGCGTCGTCAGAACCAATTCGGTGGTAGTCAACAGCATTGGAAGTGGAGTGCCCCCATGCCGTTCCGCGGCGAGATATGCCTGGTACGCGATCAGGTCTTCCGCACGGGCGCTAGTGGACACCACCAGCACCGTCGGGAAGCTCTCGAATTCGCGGGCGGCCGCGCCGGTATCCCGGAACCGGTAGTACGCATCTAGCTTGGCGGCGTATTCACGAGGACGCTCGGTTGCGCGGTCGAACTCGAGGAAGAAGCCGTATTGTGCGCCACCGCGGCAGTAGCAACCGAAGCCATCCGGTCGGCACCTGCCGCGCGCACACGCTGCCGCGCTGCGCCACTCGAGCAGCGAGTCGTCGCCCCCCGCTCACGTGATGCGCCGGGCGGCGAGTGCCAGGTCGACGAAAAACTGGTTGGCCCCGACGGTATGGGCCAGATGGCGCAGCATGCGCCGGCGCAGACGCGAGCTGTGCGCCAGGTAGCCGTGGTGCCGGGCGGCCTCTGTTGACGGGAGACCGAGCCGGCGCAACGACTGCCGGGCTCCAGCCAGCGTGAGATCGAAGAGCCGCAGACGCCTTGCTGTCGTCGAATCGAGAACCGACGCGTCCGCGGTGAGTTGCTTGAGCCAGCCGCGCCTGATCAGGCCCGTTTGCAGAGCACTGACGCGGCGGCGGGTCGTATCCAGGAGGGCTGCAAGCTGGGGTCAGTATCCCCCTGCTCGCGCGCCACGATCATTTCTTCGAGATCGGTGGGCCGCGGAAGGCTACCGGTGTGAGTTGTGAGAATACGATCGACGTTTCGCTTCATGGACTTCTCCCTACCATTGGTGGGCGTGCCTCAACGCACACATGCGTGGATGTCGCACGGTGCACAAGAAATCGATCGCGGCGCGGCGCGAACAGCTGTCCGGCGGAGTGAATGATGATTCGACAGTTCGCGGTACTGTCGTCTGAATGTCGGTGTCTAGCGCCGCCTCAAAACTTCGAAGCGTAGGAACCGATCGCGGACGCGGACTTCGCTGACACCGAGAAGGTTGTCTTGATCGGAATAGTGGGCCTCCTTGAGGAGCAGGTAGGGTTCCCCCGGCTCCAGGTGCAACTGCTCCGCGACTGCTGCATCTGCAGCGGCAGGAATCAGCACGACACGCGCGTAATCCACGCGCTCGCGGAACAGCAAGTCGCCAATCTCGAAGATGGATTCCGGGAGCTGCTGGTTTTTCCTCGGCAACTTCGCGAATACGGACACAGGAAACATGTCGCGCAACCAGATGGCGGGCTCTCCGTTCGCGAGGAGCAGCTTTTCGAAGATGAAACACTTCGTCGTTGGACCGAACCCGGCCTCCGCCAAAGGTGGGGCGTCGGCAACGGTGCTGATACGCCACGAGGACTGCCGCGTGACGGTGTGACCGCCCTCCTCGAGCAGCGGGGTGAACCCGACCAGGTTCTGCAATCCGACCATCGGGACGCCCTGGCGGCGGATCGTCGTGCCCCGCCCCGGCGCTCGACTGAGCAGGCCGTCCTGCTCCAGCCGCTGCAGGGCGGCGCGCACGGTGGTTCGGCTGACCCCGAGCATGCTGGCCAGGACCGGCTCTGCCGGTAGTCGGTCGTCCTCGAAGCGACCGGCCAGAACTGACTCCAGAATCGCGGCTTTGGCCCGAGACACGAGGGACCCAACACCTACACCCTGAACGACGCCGTCTGCGGTCAAACGCGGTGAACCCAATGGAGCATGCGTCGCTAGACCCCTACACGCTCCGTTCCAGAGGCTCGAGGACTCGCCGCGAGCAGTGGCCGAACCCGCTGTGCCAGCAAACGCATGACTGAGTCGACGTCACCCATAGGCATCAGTGCAAATTGATTGATGCCGTGGCTCATGACGGTCTGCATCAGTGCTGCACACTCTTCGGGGGTTCCAGAGATCGACTTGCGCGGAATCGTGTGGTCAGGCAGGAGCGCCAGGGCCCCGAAGTTCGTATCGCGGAAATGGTGATACGAATCATACGCTTGCTGCATTCGATTTACGTCTTCCTTCGACCATCCGCTCAGCCTGGCGGCTGAAGCATAGCGGAGCCCCGAGGCGACGTATGGTCGAACGGCATCGCGGGCCTCGGCACTGTCCTCGGCGACGCAGACCGCGGAGTTGAAGAAGACTTCGCGCTGGGCGCCGTCTGCACCCCTGGCGATGAAGCCCAGGGCTTCCTCGAGCCACTCGTCGTCGACGAACCCGCTCACGACCAGCCCGTCGGTGTGTCGCGCCCCGTACGTCAGCGACCTGGGGTTGGCGTCGGCCCAGTAGATCTTGAGCGAAGGCCCGCGTGCCGTCGAAATCCGCCAGTTGACGGAGTTGCGCTCAACCTCCTCGCCATTAACGAGCCCGCGGATCGTGTCGACAACCTCGGCCAGCGAGTCCATTGTGGCCGGTGGCGCGCCGATGGTCCGCACCGCGTCGTCGCCGTTGCCGATCCCCAGGAACGCGCGACCGTTCGATAGCGCGTCCAGCGTGCAGATGTAGTTGGCGATGACTGTCACGTGCCGTGTGACGGGATTGGTCACCCACGGGCCGATGCGAATGCGCGACGTAGCCAGCGCGGTTGCGGTCAGGGCAACGACAGCATCGCTCCAGATCATCTGCCCATCGGTAATCCCGACGAACTCGAATCCGAGATCTTCCGCCAATTTGGCGTGCTCGACGAGTTTCCTGACGTCGCCCCTGGGCTCGAGTACGACGCCGACCTGGACCGATTGGCTCACTGAGAGTCTCCTCGCTGTGTCTGGCCCAAGATGTCACGATTTGGGCTGATTAGTCATATGTAATACAAACTTTGGACCGCGTCAAGTACCCTGGTGTATGTCAGTTCGCGGTCCAGCAAGCCTGCCGTCCGCGGCTTCACGTTGGCAGCGACACAGGTTGTGAGGTGTTCCAAGGTGCAAACTGTTGATCTGGTGCTCACGGGCGGGTTTGTCGTGCCCGAGGACAGCGCGTCGACCGTACTCTCGAATGCGGCCGTCGCCGTCGATGGCAGTCGCATCGTGGAGGTTGGCGCCGCCACCGACGTCGGTGCGCGATACAGCGCCCGGCGTGTGATCGATACCACCGACCATGCAGTGCTTCCGGGGCTGGTTGACTGCCACCTGCATACCTGCCAGACGACCGCGCGTGGCCTCGCCGACGACGTGCCCGTGACCACCTGGTTGGATCGCATCCTGGGCTTCGAGGCGCGGCTCGAAGCGCAGGACGTCGAAGCCTCCGTGAGACTCACCGTCCTCGAGTTGATCAAGAGCGGCACCACCGGACTGATCGAGGGATGTGCACCACCTGCCTATGTCGATGTGGTCGGCGAAGTGCTTGCCGCCTCAGGGTTGCGCGCTGTGCTCACCAGATCCACGATGGAGCGCGCGGACCCGACGTGGCAGGGTCCGCCTAGTTTCCTCGCCGACGCGGAAACCAACATCCAAGCAACTCGCGACATGCTCGTACGCTGGAACGGGGCGGCTGACGGACGCATCACCGCCTGGCCGTCGTACCGCCACAGCCAGGACGTCAGCGACGAGTTGATTGTCTCGCTCGCCCAACTTGCCGACGAGTTTGACGTCGGGTTTCACGGTCATCAGGGCACTCGTCGATTCGGGGAGGCGGAGCGACTCGACAAGCTCGGCGTCTTGAGCGACCGCATGCTGTTCGCGCATGCGATCAGGTACACGCGTCGTGAGCTGGAACTGCTCAGAAACGCCAACGTCAATATCAACCACAATCCGGGGGCAAGCATGCACGGCGCCTATGGCGCAGCCGTGGCGGGGCAATTCCCGGAGATGTTGCAGATGGGCATTCGCGTCTGCATCGGCTGCGACGGGGCGCCCAACAACAACGGCCTGGACATGTTCCGTGAGATGTATCTGGCGGCCACGGTTCACAAGGAAGCCCGCATGGACCCGACGGTGTTGCCGGCGCCCACCGTCTTGCGCATGGCGACCTTCGATGGCGCTCAGGCTGCGCGCTGGCCGGAGGTCGGTACGCTGCGCCCCGGGCAACAAGGCCGATCTCATCGTCGTGAACTTGAAACAGCCACACTTGATGCCGCTGAACGACGTCATCAGCAATCTTGTGTACTGCGCCAACGGCCACGATGTGGTGACCACCATCGTCGATGGGCGGATTCTCATGGACAGCCGTCAGGTCGTGTGTGTGGACGAGGATCGCATCCTGCAGGACGCGGCCGATTCGGCCGCGCGTATGGTTGCCAGGCTCGGTTGAGCCGGGAGCGAGGGAGATCGTGGACGCCCAGAACTTTGTCTTCCAATTCAGCCCTAGCGACTTTGAACGCTCCGTCCAGTTCTACAAGGACTGGCTCGGACTCGAGCTCATTCGCGACTGGAACCGAGCCACCGACAAAGGGACGCTGCTGAGCGCCGCGCGTGGTGCGGTGGTGGAGCTCGTCAATCCGCCCGACGGGCAGCGCTACGACGGTCCGCCGCCGGCGAATGCCCGCTTGCTCTTCGAGGTCAACTCGGCTGACGCCGAGTTCGACCGCCTCTCACAGTACCCGATCACCGTGGTCGAACCGCCAACCGACCGCACCTGGGGGCATCGTTCTTTCCGCCTTCGCGACCCGGATGGCGTCCTGGTCACGCTCTATCAGCTTGTGCCTTCGAACAGCTGATGGCTGCGCAGCTCAGCATCGTCAACGGCCGCTTCGTGGTGCCAGAGCTCGGCGTCGTCTCAGGCACACTCGTCGTTCGCGATGGCGTCGTCGCCGAACTCCGCGACGGCGGATCGAACCCATCCGCGGAGCAGGTGATCGACGCCGGTGGCCGCTACGTCTTGCCGGGCCTGATCGATCCGCACGTGCACTACGGCATGTTTCCGCCATTACGGGCGCGCCTGCGAGCCGAATCCGCGTACGCCGCGAGTGGCGGCATCACGACCGTTATCCGCTACTTTCGACGGCCCGAGTCGTATCTCGGAACGCTCCCCGCGCAGATCCGCCTGGGTGAGGAGGAGCAATACCAGGACTTTGCGCACCACCTGGTGCTGTACACGCGCGAGCAAGCCGTCGAAATGCGCGCCTACGTCCGCGAGCTCGGCGTGACGTCGTTCAAGCTGTACATGAACATGCGGCGGCCGTTCGGCGAGCGCACCATGATGGACCTGCTCGTCGAGGCGCCCGATCAGCGCTCCTTCGCGGATGTCGACTACGACGACGGGCACCTGTTCGAAGTCTTCCGCATCGCCGCCAACATGCCCGAGCGCGTCCGCATCAACGTGCACGCCGAAGAGGCGGAAATCGTGCTGCAAGAACAGCAGCGAGTTCACGCCTCAGGTCTGGTTGGTCTCGCCGCGTGGCACGCCGCCAGACCGGGCATCTCCGAGGCGATCGCCATTCAAAAGGTTGGCTACCTCTCGCGGCAGTTCGACGTGCCGATCTATTTCCCACATATCGGCTCGCGCGAAGCGATCGACGCGCTCGCCGACTTGCGCGCCAAAGGTACAAGCTTCGTTGCCGAGACCGGTCCACAGTATGTCGGGCAGACGATCGAAAGCTCGGCAGGCACGCTCGCGAAAGTCATGCCGCCCGTTCGTACGGCCGAGGATGTGGAACGCGTCTGGTGGGGCATACAGGAGGGTCTGATCACCTGCCTCGGCTCCGACCATGTGCCCTCGACAGTCGCGGAAAAGGAGTCAGGCGATATCTGGCAGATACGCGCTGGTTTTGGAGCTACGGGCCTGACGCTGCCAGTTTTCTTATCAGAAGGGGTCAACGCCGGCCGCATCTCGGTGCGCACGCTGGCCCAGATTGGCAGCTACCACACGGCGCGGTCGTTCGGACTCTACCCAAAGAAGGGCACGTTGTTGCCGGGCTCAGACGCGGACTTCGTCATCATTGACGTCGAGAAGCAACTCACGGTACATGTCGAAGACCTTCTGACAATGTCCGAGTTCGACATCTTCGAAGGGCGGACGCTACGGGGTGGGGTCGTCCTGACAGCCGTGCGCGGCGAGATCGTGTTTCGAGATGGCCAGCTGATCGGCAAGCCCGGATACGGTCAGTATCTGCCACGCGGCGGTCTGGCCAGTCCGTACGCCAGGCGATCGGGGTTGGAGACACCCGCGTGACGACGCCACTGTCCGTTTCTGGCGGACGCGCCGAAGATCGAGTTGCTCGGCCGAGAGGTCTTGACGGCACCAGATCTTTGTATTACATATGACTAATATGATCGCGAGCCGGGGCCGGTTGAGAGCATCCGATCGGCTTCACGCTGAATTCGTCACGCGGGTGCGCACGCTGGTGCGCGATCGTTGTGGTCGCATAGGTACGTGCCACCACACTTCGGCGATTTGCGCGATCAGGATAGAGCGGTTCATGGACTCGGGTAGCCAGCAACCGCGCCGCTGGGTTGGACAGCCTGTGCTGCGTCGGGAAGACGCGCGCCTGCTGCAAGGCCGAGGCAGCTACGTCGACGACATCCACCTACCCAACATGTTGCATGTGGGTTTGGTGCGTAGCCCGCTCGCCCATGGTGCCATCGACGCTTGCGTCACGGAGCGCGCTCGCCGCATGTCCGGCGTGGTCGGCATATTTACCGTCGAGGACATGCTGCCAACCGTGAACGCGTTTCCAAACCGGCTGCCTCTCCTCCGCCCGGTCTACTACTACCCCCTGGCGACTGAACGCGTACGATTTGTGGGCGATCCGGTCGCGGCTGTCGTCGCCGATTCATCCGAGCGCGTGGAAGACGCGGTCAATGAGGTTGAGCTCCACCTCACGCCGCTACCGACCGTCGCTTCGCCAGATGACGCTCTGCGCGCGGATGCCCAGACGCTGTATGCTGAGTGGCCAGACAACGTTTCTGTTCACCGCTCGGCTTCGTTCGGAGACGTGGATGCCGCGTTTGCTTCGGCCGATGTGGTCGTGGACGAGACGTTCTATATGGGCCGCCAGTCCGCGCTGCCGCTCGAGCCACGCGGCTGCGTAGCCACCTTCGATGGAATCGAGCTAACCGTCTGGTCCTCGACGCAGTGCCCACACATCCTGCGCAGTACGCTGGCGGAGCTGCTGTCGATCCCCGAGCCGCGCATCCGCGTGATAGCGCCAGACGTCGGCGGAGGCTTCGGACTGAAGTACCAGATCTACCGCGAAGAAGTGCTGGTTGCCTGGCTTGCGCGCGCGTTGCGTCGGCCCGTGAAATGGCGTGAGGAACGCCGGGAACAGCTTGCCGCGGCTACTCACTCGCGCGACAAACGCGTTCGTCTGGAACTTGCCGCGCGCGCTGACGGCACCATTCTTGGTCTGCGCGCGTCAATGGTAGTGGACGTCGGCACCGCGATGGCTTACCCCTACAGCTACGGCTCCACCCTCGTGCTTGCTGGAGGCATGCCGCTCGGCTTGCGGGTGCAGAACTACGCGTATGACTACCGCTGTGTGGTGACCAACAAGTCCGCATCCGGCGCGTATCGAGGCTTCGGCAACAACATGCGCGTGTTCGTCGTGGATCGGACGCTCGACTTGCTGGCAAAACGCCTGAACATGGATCGCGCCGAGATTCGACGAAAGAACCTGGTGTCGCGTGCCGATCTGCCATACCGCTCAGCGACTGGCACGCGTATCAGCACGGGTACTGTCACTGAAGCCCTCGACAAAGCATTCGAGTTGGTACATTACAGCGAGTTGCCCGCACGTCAGGTACCGGCGCGTAAGGAAGGTGCGGTTGCTCGGGATCGGCATGACTGCCTTCGCCGAGACCGCTGCACCGAGCTACTTCGGCATGGTCGGCGCCTGGGGCGGCGCCGATTCGGCCACGATCAGCACCGAGTCAGACGGCAACGTTACGGCGCTGGTCGGCCTGTCGCCTCAGGGACAGGGGCACGAAACGATCGTCGCCCAGGTCGTCGCCGACGAGTTGGGCCTCCATCCAGACCAGGTCATGGTCCGGGACAGCGATACGGCGGCGGCAACACCCTACGGGCTGGGCGCATGGGGCAGTCGGAGTGCGGTTGTCGGCGGCGGGTCCGCCATACTCGCGTGCGCCAAGCTTCGCGCCAAGATCATGCGGATCGCGGGACATGCGGATCGCGGGACACCTGATGGAAATGGACAGCGCAGAACTCCGTTTTGAGTGTGGCCGTGTCAGGTCTGCTTCTGGCGATTGCCTTCGCTCTCCTTGCTCGACATCGCGCGGGCCGCCTATGCTGGCCGTGCACAGCTTCCGCGCGATCTCGAACCAGGTCTGGAGGCGACCGCCTTCTTCGAACCCGAGGCAATCGACGCTGCGCCGATGCACAGGGGCGTGCAATGCGGCACGGCACGGTCGCCAACCAGGCCCAGGTGGTGACCGTCGAAGTCGACGCAATTACTGGTCGCGTAGCCATCCTCGACTACGTGGTCGTCCACGATTGTGGCGTCGCGATCAATCCAATGATTGTCGACGGTCAGATCCAGGGTGCGGTCTACCAGGGAATCGCGGGCACCCTGTACGAGCACATCCAGTACGACGCCGATGGTCAGTTGCTCACTGGGAGCTTGCTTGACTGCCACCTGCCAATCGCACGCGAGATTGCTGACGTCCGTATCGCGCACGAGTTACCGGATCTGACCGTTCCTGGCGGATTCAAGTGCATGGCCGAAGTCGGGACGATCAGCGCTCCGGCCGCCATTGCCAACGCGATAGCTGACGCCTTGACGCCGTTCGGCGCGCGCATCACGGCGACGCCTCTGACGCCAATGACCATTCGCGCCCTGGTCAACAAGGGAGAGGCCAATGAAACGTAGCGAGTTGCTCGCATGACTGCAGCAAACGGACATGTTCAAGATTCGATCTCGCGGCGCCTGGACTTTCTGCCCTGGCAGGCAGTCCATGAGCACATCCAGGCGAACGGGATCGTACTGGTCCCTATAGGGGCTGTCGAACCGCATGGATTTCACGCGCCAACGGGTACTGACACGTTCAATGCCCTCGGCATTGCCGAACGGGTAGCCGGTGCTTCCGGTGGCCTTGTGTTTCCACCTGTGCCTTTGGGAACCATGCACGTCCTGTATGACTTTCGGCATGTGCCAGGCTCCATTTCCCTGGAACCGTCGCTGCTCATCGACGTGTACACAAACATCGGCACTGAACTGGCGCGCCTGGGCTGCCGGCGCTTGGTCTTCGTAAACGGCCACTCCGGGAACAGTCCCGTGCTTCAAATCTCTGCTTTTCGAATCAGCGAGCGTGCTCGTATTCAGGTTGGGATCCTGGAGTGGTGGAGCGCCGCCGCAGAAGAAATCGAATCCATAAAAGGCCACACCTGGGGAACCCACGCGGACGAAGTCGAGACGTCCATCCTGCTGGCTTCGGAACACGGTGCTCTGGTCCATCTGACCGAGGCCGAAGCAAATAGCCCAACACTCGAGGGCGTGACGGATGGCGAACGCAACCTCTACCAACGCAAGATCACCTTCACCCGACGGCTTGACCAGCGCTGGGTTGGGCCGTTCGGCGGACATGGGTGACCCCTCAAAGGCCCAGCAAGAGCACGGCGAGCAAATACTCAACGGCTGCGTGGCGGTCGGGCTGCAATTACTCGAGGCACTCGATGAGCAGTACCGACAGGAGCAGGTCGCCACGCTGTAGTTCACCAGACACGGCGCTCTGACAGCCTGCGTGGCAAGACACACAATGCCAGGCCGCGTAGATGGAGTCTCGAGCACCAGCACGGTTGCGCTGAGGCTAGCGGCGCGTGGCCTTGATCGGGCGAGCCGCGATCGTACCCGAACAACCGCGGCACCTTCCCGAGAATTTGGCCGCTGGACTGCACTGACACGATTTGTCAGTCACCAGGAAGGTAGCTCGGGCAGACCCCGACACCGCGACGGCGTGAAGGTCGTCACCACTGCCCGAGGTGACTGCGAATCCAGCTCTCACTGCAGCCGCGCGCGATCGAATCGTGGACCTGACCCATATTTCAACAACGCGTCCGACACCGTCGATTCGTCATCGCCGGCCGCGGCGACCGTGGCGAATCGGCCGCATCTGCAGGCTGTCCCACGGCTCGGTCTCGAGCTCATGGCGGAAGCAATCGCCGCACAGCGCTTGCCAGGGCGGCGAGCCGGCCGGGATGAGTCGCAGCGGGACCGTGTACAGCTGGGCCAGCGTCCGGCACAGATCGCAGGGCGCGTCTGGAAACCGCTCTTCCATCCGCATACTATAGAACATGGGTTCTAATGACTCCTGAGCCCGACCGGGATTGACGCGGACCTGGCACTCTTGAGAGGCACAACGCGCCCTGATCGGAGCGGAATGGGGCCCGCGGCTCTCGGAACCGTGGAGTAGGAACCCGCGGAGCGTGCCTTCCGCGAGGGTGACTGGCCCCTCACTCAGTCCCGCGCTTTGCCGAGGAGACACAATGGCGCATGGCCTGGACAGCACCAGCGATCGTTCGACACGAACCACCTACTGCCACTGGCGAGCGCGAGATGCTCGAGACATGGCTCGACTTTCACCGCGAGACACTGCTGTGGAAGTGCAGCGGCCTCACACCCGAGCAGCTTCGACAACGAGCCGTGGAGCCGTCGACGCTGTCGCTACTTGGTCTTGTGCGGCATATGTCCGACGTCGAGCGTGTCTGGTTCCGCATTCGCTTCGGTCAGGACATCGGCTGGGTGTATCGCACCGACGCGGACCCGACTGGCGCCTTCAACTACGCTGACGATGCTGACCCGGAGCCGACCTTCGCGACATTTCTACGCGAATGCGATCTGGCTCGGACAGCAGCGCGCGATCGCGACCTCGACGCATCGTTCGTCCACCCGCGTTCGAAACGCGAGATGAACCTGCGGTGGGTGTATGTCCACATGATCGAGGAGTACGCGCGGCACAATGGCCATGCGGACCTGCTGCGCGAACGACTGGACGGGATGACGGGCGCCTGACCTGGCCGGGTCGACGAGCGCTGGCACGTTGCGGAAGGCACGCAAGCAAGCGCAGACCCGCATCGAGCGTGGTCCCGCCGTGCGCTTCTCCGCGCCCGCAGGCGCCCATCATCGCGGGGGCTATGGCGACGCCCATCATCGCGGGGGTTATGGCGGAGCGCGCCAGCGGTGACTGGCCTGAGGGGTGCCTAGCACTCCCCCCACCCGTGGATTGACCGCAAACAGCGCCGCCAGGTGTCGCTCCTGTCAATGTGTCGAACAGAGTTACCGGTGATATTGCACGCCTGTGAACAGGATCACAGTTTCCGTGTGAAGTAGTTCACAGGAAGGTGGTCCGCCGCGCGCCTACGCTGCGAGACATGAGCTTGCTGTGGTTTCGACTGAGCCTTCTACTCATCGTGGCGATGGTCGCCAGCTTTCTTCCGTGAACAGGTAGCCAGGCAGGCGCCAGTGCGGTCGCTTCACCAGGTGGTCTGCAAGTCGCGCCACATATGGCACGCTCGCGCAATTGCAGCGCCAACGTGCCCCTGCCA
This sequence comes from Vulcanimicrobiota bacterium, assembly GCA_963806005.1. Lineage (GTDB taxonomy): Bacteria > Vulcanimicrobiota > Vulcanimicrobiia > Eremiobacterales > Eremiobacteraceae > JAFANK01. The sequence continues at coordinate 116,791 of CAWDWJ010000001.1, forward strand.
GTCAAGCTGGCCTCGGCCAGCTTGACTGGCTCTCGCATGCCACCGCTCAGGCTGCTCTTGATCGTCGCCCACGTCTGGCGATCGTCGGCGGCGGCGACCAGGCCGTTACGCACGGCCGCGGCATAGAGGCCATCCTCGACGGCTATCTGCTCGAGAGCGCCCGCTGCGGACGGGGCTTCGCCGTCTGAGGCCGCCATACGGCGGTCGTCTGGTGTGATCTCTACTTTTGAAAGGCGCAGCGCCCTGTCAAACGTCAATTGCTATAAGTAGCTTCTATCGGAACACAAAACTTGTGCGCGCGACGCTCCACAGCGTTACCTCAATCCAACTCCGAGGCGCCACGCTGGCACTGTCGTCGGGTGCGCGGCACGATCTGCTGCCTGCACAGGCACGGTCGGAGGGCAACTATCGAGAAGCGGGGGTGAGCTTTGCGTACGAGCGCCGAGGTACACCAGCCAGCTCGGCGGCGCGCTCCAGCGGGTATGCCAGTTGGATGCGCCCGGCACATCTCGCTGGGCTACCACCCTTTTAGCGCGAGCCGCGTGCTGCTCAGCCGCGGTCGACCACGTAGAAGCTGCGATGCGAGATTGGACGCCAGGCGCCGTCGCGCAGGCGGTACACCCGCACGTATCCCAGATACAGGTTGGGTCGAGCGTCGATGTAGATGAACTCGATCGTGCCGCGGGTCACGGCGACGTCGCCGTGCGGCTCCACCTGGAGGTCGTGCAGGGTACGGCGCGGCGGATCGACGCGCGCCACGGCCGTGGCAATGAAGTCGGGCTTCGGTTCGGGCACACCGCCCGCGTGGGTATAGATGAAGTCATCAGCCAGCAGGCGGTCGAGCGTGGCGGCGTCCCGGTCGGAGACGGCCGTGTCGATCGCGATGTCAAGCTCGCGGAGCTGCGCGGCCGTGGCCTCGGAGGTCATTAGGTGAAGGGTAGCGGAGTGGGTTGCCGCGAAGCGCACGTGCTGGCCGGCGACCCTCGCCGTGTTCAGTGTGTGACTCGACATCGTGGAGCGCCTGGCGCCGGCCGCGCGCAGGCAACCGTCGACGCACCAGTGGCGTCTGAGCGGGCGCTATGGCGGCAGCCTCGAACACGGCGAGCGCGCGCCGTCGACGATCAGCCAGCACCTGAGCGCCATCCGCGCCTTGGCCGCCGAGTGCGCGGAGAGGGTGAGAAGCGGCAACTGGCTAACGCGTGATCAGGCAGAACAACTGCTCGCGGCGCCCCCCGGACGCTCGTGGGTCTGCACGATCGTGCCATCCTGGGCCAGCTGATCGACTGCGGCCTGCGCCGCGACCAAGCTGGCCCAACCTGACCCTGGAGGACCTGCAGCAGCGCGAGGGACGCTGGTTCATCGTCGATATCGTCGGCAAGGGACGGTCGTGTGCGGACCCAGCCGCTACCGGCTGGGTCAAGGCCCTGGTCGATGCCTGGGCATCAGCGGCCGTGCTGTCGAGTGGGCTGGTGCTGCGGCGGTTTCGGATGGCTGGCCCTGGTTGGGGGACTGACGGAAGCGCGGAGGCCAGGGGGATGTCTGCGGACGCGATCGCGCGTCGGCGCACAGGCAGCGGCGGCCGCCGCGGCAGCTCCGACGGCGTTGCGGATAGCGGTCCAGACTGCAGGCGCAGGCCCGTTCACTTCTGCTTAACGGCGCCCGTGTCCGCGCCGAGTCAGACGCAACAGGAGATGGCAATACGGCGGAGCCGTCGGAGTGCGCGTTGGGACGAGGTCCGCGCTCGACGCGTGGCCGGTTACAGCATTCAGCGCATCGCACGCGAGATGGGCATGCACCGTCGGACCGTCGGACCCGAAGTCGCACGGGCAGGTGTGAGGGATATTTGCCTGGGACCGGTTCGGCACATTCGGATATCAGGATATCTGGCTTGCTGAGCCGGTCCGTCAGGTGGGTCGGGGTAATCAAAGTCGCGGCACGCTGACAGGCCGCGAGCCGAATGGAAGCCCGCTGGGAGACACGAGGCTTCCTGGGTCAGCGCTGCAGTCACAATTACCGCGACCATCGTTCAAAACGTACGAAACCATCGAACACCGGGCAATCCACCAACGACGCACCCGCACACGAGAGCACCGACCTCGACCACGGTCGCTCACTGCGCTCCGAGCGTGATCTCGTATTGCGTTCTCGCGGCGGCATGCGCATGGGGTTATCTCGGAGACTTACGCAGCCTGCGCGGCGGGTGCGGCCGCGGGTGGAGGCTCGGTCGCAACGGATGTCAGCGGCTTCGTTACGGTTTCGAGCGACTTGCCCTCGGCATTCATTCCAAAGGCAATTTCGACCGCACCGCCGAGAGCCATGATCAGCGCGCCCACCCGGTAGCCGATGAACAGGCCAGTCCGGCTGGACCCGTCACCTGTGAGGGCACCATAGAACAGCGGTCCCAGCGCACCGAAAACCTGGGCGATGGCGAAGAAGACGGCGATAGCTTCAGCCCTGATCTCGATCGGCCACGTTTCGCTGACGGTGAGGTAGACAGCGCTCGCACCAGCGGAAGCAAAGAAGAAGATCACCACCCAGACAAAGGTCTGGGAGACCGCGTCCAGGTCATTGTGGTAGAAGAGCCAACCGCTCACGGCGAGCAAGACTCCCGAGATGATGTACGTCCGGGAGATCATCTTCTTGCGGCCAACCGTGTCAAAGAGTGGTCCGAGAACCAGTGGTCCGATCAGGTTGCCGATCGAGAATGCAAGTCCGTAGAGCGGCACCGTCGTAGGGCTGACTCCGTAGAAGTTCGTCAACACCAGGGCGTACGTGAAGAAGATCGCGTTGTACAGGAACGACTGTGTGACCATGAGCGAGGCACCGAGCACCGCCCGCTTCGGGTACTCGTGGAACACCAATCCGAGGAACTTGACGTAGCCGTATTGCTTTTCGGGGACGAGCTCGATCGCTTCGCTATCAGCCACCGCATCGAGCGTTTGCCCCGACGACCTGACGGCGTCCTCGATCTTCGCGAGCTCCGCTTCGGCTTCTTCGATTCGACCATCCGTCATGAGCCAGCGCGGACTTTCAGGCAGCGTGCGGCCCACCACGATGACAATCAGCGCCAGCACGGGTCCCATGAGGAACGCGAGGCGCCAGCCCACATCCGGGGGAAACGCATTCAGGAAGACCAGCGTGGCGAACGAGCCGATGATCGCGCCAACCCAAATAGGTGCCGTTGATCCAGATGTCGACACGCCCCCGATATTTGGAGGGCATCATCTCGTCGATGGCGGAGTTGATCGCGGCGTACTGGCCGCCGATGCCCATGCCCGCGACAAAGCGGGTTGCGAAGAAGAAGAGGAGCCAGCCACTGTGGTTACCTGTCACGAATGCCGCCGCCCCGGTGCCGAACAGGTACAAAAGCAAGGTCGTGATGAGCAGACGTTTGCGGCCGAGCCGGTGCGACATTCTGCCGAACACCAGGGCACCCACCATCTCGCCAATGAGATAGATCGAGGCGATCAACCCGATCTCCGTGGACGTCATCCCGAGCGTGCTCGGCTGTGTGAGTACGCCGGTTACCCCACTCGCAATCGTGATCTGCAGGCCATCCAGGATCCACGCGGCGCCCAGCCCGCCACCATGCGCGTGTGAAAGGGCGACCAACTCAGGCGATCTAGCCGAGCTGGAATGGTGGATCGTATACGCTTTGCTTCCGTTTCGAGCGTGGTCATCTCGAGCGCCTTCCCCTGTTGTCGCCTGATGGCAGTCAGTGGCTGACGGATGCTGACGCGCGGTCAAGCGCAGTGTTGAGCTGCACCGCTGCGCCGATCAGCGAGAGGTGACTGAATGCTTGTGGAAAGTTGCCGAGCTGCTCGCCAGTTGGACCAATCTCTTCAGAAAATAGTCCCACATGGTTCGCGCAGGTCAGCACCTTTTCGAAGACGTAGCGCGCCTGGTCCAACCGTCCCGAGCGGGCCAGTGCATCCACGTACCAGAACGTGCAGATGGAGAACGTACCCTCGCTACCGGTCCGTCCGTCCGGCGAGGCGCTCGGGTTGTAGCGGTGCACCGGGCTATCCGAGACGAGCTCCTCCTCGATGGCATCCAACGTTGACAACCACATCGGGTCAGTCGGCACGACGAAGCCGGTGATCGGCATCATCAAAACGGATGCGTCCATCACGTCTGTGCCGTGGTACTGCACAAACGCCTTTCGAGCCGGGTTCCAGCACCGCTCCGTGATCTGTTCATAGATGGCATCGCGCGCCGCCGTCCAGCGGACGAGATCAGCCGGTCGTCCGAGTTCCCGAGCTACCCGCAGCGCGCCATCGAGAGCAACCCACGACATCGCGCGGCCATAGGTGAAGTCCCGTCGACCACCGCGGGTTTCCCAGACGCCCTCGTCGGGCTGGTCCCAGTTCTCAGCCAGCCAGTTGATAATACGTTCAATGTCCTTCCAACCCCGGTGCCCGATGGGGAGGCGACCTTCGCCAGCCTGTCGGAGCGAACATCGCTTCGCCGTAGATGTCGAGCTGGAGCTGGTCCGCCGCGCCGTTACCGATCCGCACCGGTCAAGAGTTCTGGTAACCCTCGAGGTGGTCGAGCGACTCCTCCACAAGATCCGACGAACCGTCGACGCGATACATGATCTTGAGGGGCCGGACGACGTCCCAACGTGCTCTTCGATGCGGTCGCGCAGCCACGTGAGAAAGGCAAACGCCTCCTCCGAATAGCCGAGCGCCAGCAGCGCACCAACCGAGTACGAAGCGTCGCGTACCCACGTGAAGCGATAGTCCCAGTTCCGTTCACCGCCCGGCTGCTCGGGTAGCGCTGTAGTGGGTGCCGCCACCAACGCCCCGCTCGGCGCAAAGGTCATCAGCTTCAAGGTCATCGCCGACCGGCCCACCATCTCGCGCCAGCGGCCCCGATAGGTGGACTTGGCGAGCCATGCGCGCCAGAAGCCCACGGTTCCTTCGAACAGTTGACAGGCCTCCTCGGCCGAGACCGGCCGTGGTCAGCTATCAGCGGCACTTTCGAGAATGACGCCGATCGTCTCGTTGGCGCGGACCGTGCGTGAGACGCCCACGTCGTCGCCAGCGCGCTCCAGTCCGGCGAGCCCTTCCAGCGTGAGCTGGAGATTGCCTCCGTTGAGCACCGCACCGTGTTCGGTGATCGCCACCGCGTGCTGTCCACGCGCGGAGTCGAAGCGTGGCGCACACTCGAAGTTGAGGCGCATTTCGCCGCGAATGCCGCGCACCATGCGCACGATGCGATGCCGATCGGTCGCTTGTTTCGGATCGTCGGCGATAGGCATGAAATCGACGAGTTCGCAGACGCCCTCTTCCGACATAAAGCGTGTGATCAGGACCGCCGTGTCTGGAAAATAGAGTTGCTTGACGACGCAGTCTTGATTTTCAGGCGCGACACGAAAGTACCCACCCCGAGCGTGATCCAGGATCCGCGCGAAGACGCCTGGAGCGTCGAAACGCGGGCAACAGTACCAATCGACGGTGCCGTCTGTCGCGACCAGCGCTGCAGTCTGGAGGTCACCGATCAGGCCGTGATCGGCAATCAGCGGCGCGGTGCTGCCGCGCTGTGCACGTGGCTGTGTGGTCAAAGGTTCGTGCGTGATTGCCATCGCACACCTCTTCCCCTTCCCCCTGGTCCTGGAGTTGTTCGCACGTGCGCGTAGCCTCGCCTGCGAAACCAACCTACCGCCAGGGCTAGGGATAGACGACAGAGTGCGCATCAGTGCATTCCCAACTCGTCCGAATCGTCAGACTGCTCCATCCGGGATATCGACGCGGACCGCCCGAGCTTCCATGTACACAGGTTCCGGATCGCACGTACGGAATTGCCCGCATGTGCGGGCGCGCAGAATGCAGCGGGACGGCGAGGCGTGCTACCCGCAAAGGTCCGCCCGGCCACCGCTCGACTGGACTACTTCCACTTCCGTGTACGTACCGGGACCGATGCTGCACGGCGCCGCGCTGACGGCGCATTATGTCGGCAACAAGCCTCGCCCAACCTGTCTGATGTGACCGAGGACTCGAGCATTACGGGGCGCGGATGAGCGCGGCGAGGCACCGGACTCCACGCGCGGGGCCGTTTATGGCATCGGATGAATCACGCATTCACGCGATCGTTACATCTCCGAAACAGAAGCAACTCCGATCTTGCGTAGCCGTATGTACCCCTGTCGAATACGGAGAAACCCCTGCGGTGAGGCTCTGGTGCCTTCCTGAATGCGACTGGTCAACACTTCTCTACGCTCGAAGCCGACCTTCTGACGCACAAGGCAAGCGATAACCCACGAACGGTCAAATCCCACTGCCATGCTTTAGAAGCACGGCAAACAACCCCGAAAATGCGTTTGAGTTCGGCCTGGCGGAACACGTACAGGAGAGCCCTAACAGCGTGTTGAAAAAGGTCTGCTTTTATCCACTCTTCAGAGAAGAATTCCTTTTGACCTCGAGACGTTACGGCCGCAAACGTCAGCCTCGGCCCTTCGAGGCATGCACTGTCAGCAATTCCACCTACGGTGGAGCCCTTCGACGGGTTTTTCAACGGCCTGCTAGTGGTGATGGTGATGGCCGGAATGTGCCTTTTTCGGCGTTGTACGGTCGCGGGCACGCTGTCGGTGGGGATGTGCAGTCGACTGATGCAACCGCGGGCCGGCCGTCTGGATGTGGCTTGCCAGCCTCTGCCGTGGCCTCCGCCGGTTGCAGCGACTTGCTATCGGCAAATCCACCAGAGCATAGGGGTTTCCCGGATGCTAGCCTGACAAAATAGAGGCACGCTGTCACTTACCGGCAAGCCATCCATGACGCAGCGCCCCGCGGAACCTCTACCGCAAACACGACCAGTCGCACCCTCGACTGACATTCCATTGTCCGCCCACGCCACGCTGTGGCTCGCCGCCGCCCTGACCGGCGTCGTGACCTCACTGGGCGTGTGGCTGTTCCTGCGCGGCTTTGCGCTGATCGACCGCCTGACACTCGAAACCTTTGGCGCGCTGCCCGCGCCAGTCGGATGGCTGGCAACAGCACTGATTCCGGCCGTGGGTGGCGTGCTCGTTGCCGTCGGCATGCACACACTGAGCCGTCCGGCCAGGCTCACCGCCATGGCCCACGTGATCGACGCCGTCGCGGAGCAGAGCGGAAAACTCGACCTGCGCAATGGCGTCGCCTTCGTGGTGACCGCCCTCGTCGGCATCGGATTCGGGGCGCCAGTTGGGGCCGACACTCCGGCCGCGTTGATCGGCGGCCATTTTGGCTCTCAGCTCGCGCAGCGACTTCACTGGCGCGAGGACTTCGTTCGCGCCCTCGTCGTGGCCGGCGTGGGCGCTGGCATCGCGGCAACCTATTTCGCGCAGCTTTCGGCTGTGTTCTTTGCTTTCGAGGTAGTTCTGGGTGGAATCGGTGGTCCGGTCTTCGTCATTCCGACGTTGCTTGCCGTTGTTTTCTCCACACTGGTCACCAGCTCGCTCGGCACGCCAGCCGTCGCGGTATGCAGCTCCCACGGGTGCAGACACCTGGGGCGCCGCGCTGTTCGTCTACGCTGGCGTCGCGATTCTCGCGGCACTGGCTGCGATCCTGTATGTCAATTTGCTCCCCCTCACCCGTTCCTTGTGGAGCCGCGTGACGCTGCCATTCTGGGCAAAACCCGCACTGGCCGGTCTGCTGGTGGGAGTGATTGGCATCTGGCTGCCCGACGTCTTCGGCACCGGCTTGAATCAGATGAAGTCCGTCTTCGGCGGGATGGTGGCTCCCGTCGGGTTCCTTCTCATCGTAGCCATTGCCAAGCTAATCCTGACACCCAACAGTCTTGGGGCCGGGTTCACCGGAGGCGTCATCGGACCGGCGTTGCTGATCGGGTCGTGGCTCGGCGCGGCATACGGCACCGTCATAACCCAGCTATTTCCAGGTATCGATATATCTCCCACTGCGCTCGCGATGGTCGCTACCACGGCGATGCTGGCCGCCACGTTCCATGCGCCACTCTTTGCCACCATGATGATTTTCGAGATGGTGGGCGATTTGCGCTTTCTGGTCCCGCTAATTCTGGCAGCCGCGCTGGCGTATGGCATCGCGCGGTTCTTCCAGCCGGGATCCGCCTATACGTTTGGGTTCCCCGCGATCGACCTGAAGTTTGTGCCCGGCACGTTCATCAAAGTGGACTCCCAGCCCGATCGCGAGCGCGAAAGCTAGCACAACTGGCACGGAAGCCGGCTCGATGTCCCCTCGCAGCATGCCGACCCTCGTGTATGACATGCTGATTTCGTACGACCCGCAACTCGCTCCGCATCCGCGGCTGGCAACGAGTTGGCAGTGGTCGTCCGACGCGCGTCGCTTGACATTGCGACCGCGGCAAGGCGCGAAGTTCCATACCGGACGGCCCTTCACCAGCGACGACGCGAAATTCAACCTTGAGCACTTGCGCGATCCAGCCGTCGCGTCCCAGTGGCGCAACGGCCCTGACGCTATGCACGTCAGCGCGCCAGTTCCGGCCACGCTCGTGATCGACGATGACATGCCCTCAAGAGCATCTTCGACACCCTGGCGGCGGCGTGCAGCCGATCCCCAGACACTCGACGCGACGAACGCCGGGCGTGGCTTTGTCGGCACAGGGCCGTTGACGCAACGCACGGATGACTCCGTCTATCCCACGTGCCTCCCGGGGCTGATGGACCCCGACCACGTCCCCAAGCGCCTGGGCACCAGCCACGGATCGACAATCGAACTGAGCTCGACCAATCACTGACCGCCTGGAAACCGCTGGCTCAGCTCGGACGCCAGCCGCAGGCCCAGACGCGTCTTTTCCACGCCATCTGGCCCGAGCAGGGTTAAACAATCGTGTTTGATCGAGCAGTGTGCGCAGACGCGCCTGTTCAGTCTCGCGGCCGACGAAACGTCTTGACCTCGCGGCCCCGCATTCGACTCACAGTCTGCGCGTCTTCGTCGGTGGGGAGGCGGTCGAGATCCCTATTGACGGGCCCGAGGGTGCCCGACACGTTTACTCGCGATATGGGCTGGCATTGCGAGCGATCGACGACACACGCGACGCTCGAGACTGCATTGTGGAGGGACACCGCCCTCTATGGCGATAGCTGCTCAAGCCGGCACTGTCCTGCGGCTTGGACGAAACTCGCTGGCCAGTATCGCGACCGACAGGAGTCCGCTAGTCATTTCCAAACAGCACCGGGTAAGTGCTCGAATGGTCGTTCGTCAGAGCCGCGCGCCGGCGGCCGTGCCCACAGGAGGCTCCTGTCGCTGCCGGAGTGAGCAATCCTGCCACGTGACCCGTGCCGACCCAGAGACCCCGCGTTGTGATAGCCCTGCGCACGGCTCCTTTTCGTCTTCAGTGTGATCCCCGAGCCGAAGGGTCGGTCAGGCGTGCGACCTGGGCGACGGCGACCTGGGCGACGTCGAACGGCTCTGCCCAGACGGCGCCGCGCTGAGGGGCGAACACACCGCCTCGATGCGCAACCGGCGAAGCAGCGCGAGATCCTCCGCAGCTAACAGCTGCGGTGAGGTGACGCAAGAAGGCAACCGCGAATGCTGTACGCTTGGCGCGAGCATCGCTAAGATGGCGCACATGCCTGAGCCCGTGGCGCCGGACACCAAGAAACCGTCGCTTACTGAGCGGAAGGCAGGGGTCCCCGCGCCGGAGCAGGCTGGTAGTGAGGGCGATATCCTCAGCCGTAGCGCGCAAAGGCTCGTCTCGCGCAGCACGTTGACGAGGTTGCAAGCGCGCGCCGGCAATCAGGCCGTGACGGCGCTGGTGTCGCGGAGCATCGTCCAGCGCGACCCGCCGCCAACTACGGCACCCACCAGCGCGATCACGATCGCCGATCTGGACAAGGAACTCGGCGCCTTTATCACGTCCAAGGACAAGGTCGTCGATATTATCAGCAAGCTGTCTACGCCGGACAAACAAACCGTCCTCGCCGGGTATAAGGGCAAACTGGCGCACGCACTCGATTTCGCCCACATGAAACAGGCAACCATCAACCTCGGTGCGAGCCTTCCCGTCAAGCTGGATTGGATGCAGGCCGCCGCGTTCTTGACGAGCGGCATCGCATACAGCGAAATCCGCGACCTGATCACCGCTGCTCCCCAGGGCGATCGCGACATGCTCAAGAACGAGCGTTTCAAGTCGTTCTTCGTGAGCGTGTGTGACAACACCACTATCTTCACCGCGGTCGACGACTTGCATTTCGATATCGAGACCAAGATCAACTGGATCCGAGCCGAGGCGAGCGCGCTGATGTCGCTCACTCTGGCCAAGATGAAGCCGCTGCTGACGTCGGCTTCGCCGACGGATCTGGCGGCCGTCTCAAGCGATTCGTGGCTGAAGTTCTGGATGGATGTGTGCACCAATGCCACCATGGCGGAGCTCGTCGACATCTTCTTCCCGAACGATCTGACGAAGAAGCTGAAGTGGATGGCAGCGGAGGGCACCAACGTGCAATTAATCCGTGCCAAGATCGCCGCTACCACTGACCCGGCGGAGAAGCTGGCGCTGTACGCCAACCCTGACATTCGCAAGCTGATGGTCTCCGAGTGCAATAACGCCGAAATGATCCAGATGGTGATCGACCTGGGCGGCACCTGGAATCAGCAGAAGGAGTGGGTGCTGGCGGAGGGAGCCTCACAGCACAAGCTCGCATCAGCCCTGGTGGCGCAGGGCAAGATCACCGATCCCGCGGTGGTGGCGTTTGTCAATGGTCTGGCGGGGGTTGCGGACAAGGAACAGGAATACTTGCGTAATCTGCCGGACGGCGCGCTGGCCAGCTTGAAGAAAGACAGCATGGCTGCCGACGTGATTCACGAGGAATTCGGCAGCAAGGCCGACCCGGTGATTGCTGCGCTCAACGGTCAGATAGCCTCAGGCGACAAGACCGTCTCCACCAGTGAGAAGTTGCTAGCCGGCCAGGCGACAGGTGTTTTCGTAGAGACCGAGTTCGGCGGCGACCACCGCTTCCACATTACGTACGACCGCGACAAGGTGAGCGTCGATGTTGGGATCAGTTTGACGCCTGCCGACGGCGACGCGCGCGCGGCCAGCCTACTGCCCGCGGCCAAGACGACCTGGAGCGCCAACATCCTCAGCGCCTGGGAGGGCGTCTACAAGTTCACCAATCCCACGCGCACGATCCCGTTGCACGTCAACCTGAATCTGAACGGCGGGTCAAACTCGGTGACGGTGCATTCTGGCAGATGGGTCTGGCCGGCGCTAAATGCGGGCAACTGGTTCGTGCCCGACGTGGCGCAGCAGCCAGGTCAAGCAGATGCGGTCGCCAAGGCGCCCATCCACGAATTCGGGCATTTGATTGGCAACCTGGACGAATACGCGGTCGACGCGAGTCACTACGTCGCCGTTGTCGGCCAGCCAGCGGCCACCGATCCCAACGCGGTGCCCGAGACAGACACCGCCGGCAAGACGCGCTACCGGAACACGGTCAGCCTCATGGGCAGCGGCACCACGGTCGAGCCCAGGCACATCAAGAACATTCTGGATTTTGTGAACCAGAACCGCCAGTCGACCGAGCAGGCATTCACCCTCACCAAGTAAGCGCATGGACGGATTGTTCCCTATCTGCTACTCGGTCTCTGGCGGAACCTCGCAGGTGGACCTCACGTGGGAAATTGCGGAGGATGGCCGTCTGGAGGTCGAGGTTTTGACGGAATCGTCTCTGCCGCAGCGCCACCCGGTGCGGCTTGGCCGCTTCGTCGGCCGATTCGAGTCAGCCCCACTTCAAGCGCTTACGGAATGGGCGAGCACGTTGGAGGCATCGACCTCCGGAGACATGGGTACGCTCGTGTATGGCAGCGTGAGCCGCGTGGTCTCAACTGGCCGTGCGGCGACGGTGGTTGTCGACGACGTACCGAAGGACCTGGAGGAAGCGCTCGCGACGGCTGCCGAGCAAACGCTTTCAAAGGCGGTGGCAGCGGTAGAAATCAAAGCGGAAGGCGATCGATTGGTGATCGCCGGCATCGGCGGTGAAGCGTACCCAGTGCTGCTGTTTGCGCGCGACATCCCCGGGTATTGGGTACGGGTGTGGCGGCAGGTCGACGGCGCGCCTGACGGTCGCGTATTTCTCCCTCAGGAAACGGTACAGGCGCTGGTCGAGGCGGGCGAACTGGCCGAAGGGCCTGCGCCGCTGAAGCTGGGTGACATGATCAGCCTGCCCCTCCCGGCCGGGGACGGCGGCGGCGGGTTTATGTTCTGGCGGACGGGCAAGGGCGCCGAGCGGCGGCTGCTGGTAGGGACCTGGTAAGACCGTCTGTCAGGCAGGCACTGCGCAGCGCGCTCACAAGCGTGATACACCATGTCTTCCACGCTGCCCTGATCCTCCACAACCCTGTGCGTGATGACGCGCGCCCTGCATCGAATCCGCGCTGATGGTGTTGACGTCGATCCGGAGGCCGTTGGTGCACTCAGCCCCTACGTGCGTGCGTCGCGGAGTCTACACGAGATCCGGTGTCACATTCAGGCTTTTGAGGTCCCGACTGCCCAGCAGGTCGTAAATCTTGTCCTCGCCACCAATCTTGTCCAGGGCCGCCCGCTGCCGTTTGTAACGCTTGCTCGCCCAGTGTTTGCCTTCCTCGTTGATGCCAAGGTTGAACGCGTACGGCCCAGGCCACATGGATTGCGGCAGGTCCGACCGCCCCAGTCCGTCGTTCTTGTACAGGGATGACACGCGGTACACCGTCGGGAGCTTGAGCGCGCTCGCCGGACCCTGGAGTGAGCTCAACATGGCCTGTGAGACCGAGGCAAGGTGCCCCTGGATAGGTGTGACGTTCCACCGGTCTTCGGTAACAGCCTCGACGTATGCGTCGACAAACAGAATGCCCGGGACGTTGTCGATCCTGCTCTGATAGTCGCCGCGCTCGGTCACGTTATGCAAAATCGTCGTCGCGAGTTTGTCGCTGCCCTTCTGTACCGTCTCCGACCCAACTTTCTGTTGCGCGAGGTAGCTGAGCCAGTGGATGGTTGTCTGCGTCTTCTGGATACCTTCAGCTTCAGCGAGCTGCGATTGCATCGCGTCGCGCAGCGCCCTGGCAGCGATCAAGGGCGCCATCGGGCGAATTGACCACAGCTGGAGTAGACTCGTGCGCGCCTCTTCCGAGTGGTAGAAGTTCTGCGCGCTGGCATCGGTAACGCTGCTGATCTGACTTTCGAAGAAGGCGTCGATCGACTTTTTGCCACCTTCCAGTAGCGACTTCACCTTTGGTCCAACCAGGTTCTTGACGCCATCCTTAAAGGCGTCGCCGGTGCCTTTCGCGCTCGCCGACACGAGCGCCTTTCTGAGCGGCAGCTTTTCCTCCAGCTGTTTCTTGATCTGCTCATCAAGGATCCAACCTTCGTTCTGCTGGACGAGTTGCTTTTCGAAATCGGCGGCGTATTGCTTCACAAACGCTTCCAGTCGCTTTTCTACGGCGGTCGAAATGCCTCTGGCGATGGTTCCGATACCGAAGCCAAGGGCACCGATAGCGAGCGAGATGAGGATTTCCTCCATGACGTCCGGAGGCTTCTTCTTGCCGGCTTCGGTGTAAACGGAGCGGATCGCTCCCTCCTGCTTCTGAGAAATGAAGGCCCACGTCCCGACCGCTTCGTTGTACAGGGAATTGAACTCGGTCAGATAGAAGGCATCGATACCTGGCCCAGCATCCCCCTTCTCGCCTTTTTCTCCTTTTTCGCCCCGCTCCCCCTTGTCGCCTGTATCGCCTTTATCCCCTTTGTCGCCCTTCGGACCACGTGGTCCTGGCCGACCCGGCGGGCCCTGCCCGTTGTCTCGCTGAACGACGCCACTGACCGACCTGAGCAGACCGACCGTCGCCTGGTTACCCGCGGTTCCGCTGGAGGTTCAGAATTGTCGCCTGCGAAGCATCGAAGAGATCGGATGCGCCTAAAGCCGCGCTCGGCGCAACGCGTGGCCTACGACGAACGTGCGATGTGCGCTGCCACTGCGTGGGAAGGCGTTGGATAGTTGTCCCAACTTTGCCTCACTGCCAGCCTACGCTCGACGGTCCACGGGTCAATCGGATGATATACCTATTTCAGGCAAAGGCGCGCGTGCTCGGGCCTCACACAAGTGCCAGCCTGATCACGCAAACCTCGGGACAGGTCCATTCCCGGGTGGCGGGCCAGCGCCAGACGACCAGGTTGCGGCCCAGCCCCAAGCGACGCGCCAGCGCCGAACCCAGCAGGATGCCGGCTCCGCCGCCGAGTCCAAAGATCAAGCCCACGACCGCCGCGGCGACGGGCCGCACCTGCTGGGGTGTGCGAAATTGCCCGCGGCCAGGCGGGGGAAGCCCGGGGGTCGAAGCTGGTAACGCTCGAAGTGGCACACTCAAACCTATCACTTGCGTTTTGAAAGTCACTCGCGTAGAGTGTGTTCGACATGACCACGCTCCCCCCGGCGCCACCATCCACGGCGCCTCCGTCCTCGTCACCGGCGGCAATCGCGGTTTCGGCCTCGCCCTCGTCAACGCATTCCTCGACCGCGGTGCCGCCCGCGTCTACGCCACGTCCCGCTCGGCGCATACCCACCCCAATCATCGCGTCGTTCCCCTCGTCGTCGACGTCACCGACGACGCCGCCGTGCGCGAGGCCGCTCGCGTGGCGTCGGACGTGTCCATCCTGGTCAACAACGCCGGCGTTTCGCTGCGGAGCTCGGTACTCGATGCGCCCCTCGACGACATCCGCGCCGAGCTCGACACGAACCTCTTCGGCATCATTCGCGTCGCGCGCGCCTTCGCCCCGGTGCTCGCCGAGCACGCGACGAGCTCGTTGGTCAATGTGCTGTCGGCGCTCGCGTGGATCTCGCTGGGTCGCGGCTACGAGATCTCCAAATCCGCGGCGTGGTCGGCCACCAATGCCCTGCGTGTGCAGCTCGCGCCGCTAGGCACGCGCGTTACCGCGGTCCACGTCGGGTATATGGATACGGACATGGTGGCGAGCCTCGACGTGCCCAAGGCCGACCCGCGCGACGTCGCGCGACAGACGCTCGATGCGATCGAGGCCGGCGCGTTCGAAGTCCTCGCCGATGAAACCGCGCGGCGCGTGAAGTCAGCGCTCGCGGGCGATGTCGCGGGGCTCTATCCGCAGCTCCGGGTGCCCACTCCGGCGTAGCCTCTCGCTCCCACGCGGCTGCGCTCCCTCGCGCGCACGTGCTGGAGGACCCGCGGCTGGCCACGACGTGTGGGAAACTCCTGCATGTTCGGAGGAGCGAACCCCTGCCTGACCGCATCTACGCCTGCGTGCTGACCGCCGACATCGACCGCCTGGACGCTTTCTACCGCCAGGTCCTCCAGCCAGAGCGGCAGGCGCGCGATACCGGAAGTTCCAACCCACCCCGGCGTCTTCTGGCGAGGTGGGAGCCGCGGATCACACCGTGAGCGCGTTCGGCCCACGCCACTGGCACGAACCGGGTCGTTGGCTCCGTGGATGAGCGATGTCGGCACAGCCAACTCAGTCAGGCGGTCCACGTAGTCGGTCGCGACGTGTAGCCAGTGGACGTCTTTGCGTTGCAACTGCCCCAGCCCGTATCAGGCCATTCCTCAGCCTGGCATCCACTGGCAACCCATCGGTCGGCCTGCTCGTTACCCACATGAACACGTTCGCCACGGCACCGCCGAGTTGCTCACGCTGTTTCACCCAGCCACTGGCGAGGTGCGCGTCAAGGGCCTGACCGGCAGTCCCAACGCGGTGTTGCACGCCTGGTTGGAGGCGGAGTTGTTGGCCATCCTGGAGTCCTTACCACCCGCGACGATCATGCCTGAGGATGACAACCGAGCAGCGTGGGAGCATTGGCAGGTCGGGCTGACCGTGAAGCCAACGTTGTGTGAGCACCTTCCACCTCTGCGCTTGCTAGTGGTCATGGATCACCTCTCCGGACACTTCACACCACGAGTGGTGGTGTGGTTGTTCGAACACGGCATCATGCCGCTGTCTATGCCACTCGGCGGATCCTGGCTCAACATGACCGAGTCCATCCAGCGGATCCTGGCCGAGCGCGCATTGGCCGGTCAAACTCGGCTCACCCGGCCGAACTGATCGACGGAGAGACCTGCTCGCCCTCGTCAATCTGACCACGAGTTGCAGCTTGACGTGCAACGCCACGCCGGTGACTCCCGGAGGCGGTGTGAAGGATCCAGTCACGGTACCTGGCTTTCATCAGTGGCCGGAGGCCAGCGCCCCCATGTCGTGATGCTCTCATCGCTATTGCGGTCGGTTCACGTCCGGAACAGTCTTCCCTGCCGTGAAGCGTCGGGCGATCACGCCGGCCATCTGGAGCAGGATGCCAGGCTGGCGCATACCCAGCAGTCGAAGGTCCGCGTACCGAATCACCAGGCATTCGGATTCCACCTGTGCGCGCACGGTCGCCGCGCGCGGCGACCGTGTAAAAAATGCCAGTTCGCCGACGATGTCACCCGGACCAAGCCGCTGAACAACACCTGCCTCTTCTCGCGTGACCTCCAGCTCGCCCTGCAGGAGGACGAACACGTCGCAGTCCCGCGCGCCTTCGTGGATCAGCACTTCGCCCGCGTGCAGATGCAGCGGACACAACGTCGCTGCCAGCTCGAGTAGCACTTCCACTGGCAACGGGCGCAGCAGCCCGGTGCTCTCCAGCGCTGCCACCAGTCGCAGAGTCTCTGCCGCGGACGCATCCTCCTGGTTGTCGACACCGTGGAGCCAGAGTCGCGCGTCCGTCTCCTCGGTGAGTGCTCCTGCCACCGCCGCGATCTCCAGTTGGCGAGCCGAGATGCGGGCGGGGAACAGGTGTTGCGTCGACGCGGGGGCTGCTCGCGCGAGCAGCGGCAGTAAGTCGAGGCCCTCCCCGTCCCATTGCTCCCACAGCTGGGCCGCATCGTCCGACGTGTGACCCGTCGCCACCATCGCCAGATCGATGCGCCGCGCCAGCATCCCCTGATACCGCTTGGAGAAATAGCGGTGAAGCGGAGTGCCCGTGGCCAGGTGGGCCTGGGCGGACCACAACGCCAGGACATGGCCGTCGTCCGGGTAGCGGCTCGAATCCGGCGTCGGCAGCAATGCGGGTCGGATGCCGAAATGCTCGCGCACGACCTCTGCCACGTACACTCGGCGGTCCACAGCCAGGTCGATGATCATCCACCCGATCTGAAAATGAAAGTTGTGCGCGATGTCCTCCAGGTATCGCTCGTTGTAGTCACGAATAACGCGGGAGCGCTGCTCCAGCCGGTCGGTCACCGCCGCCGCGAGATATTCTGTCGCGCGAAGCACCTCGGCCTCGGGGAGAGCATAGGCCCGGCCCACCAGTTGTGCGCGTCGGAGCACCTCCTCGTCAACGGTGCCGGTCACTTCCAATGAGCGCAGGAGGTCATAATGCGACTCCGCGATGTCTTCAGAAAGGCCAGGGTCAACCCCAACCTGCGAGAAAGCACGCCGCAAGAGCGCAAGGACGCGTTCCCGGTCGACAGGCGGGTAGCGCTGCCCGATAGCGGCCGAAGCCAACTGGTTCGCCACCTGCTCCTCGAGCCACAAGTCGGCGCCGAACAACCCCAGACGAAGACGACAGTGGTGCGCCAATTCGTGCGCAATAGCAAAGGGCAGGAGCAGGTAGAGCAACTCCGCCAGTTCCGCGTTGTCCGCGCAGCCCATGAGAGAACGCAGGAAGAGCGCCTGAAGCTTACCGAGTGGCATCGCAGTTCCGGTAGGTTCAGGTACAGGTGGCCATCCTGCAGGTCACACGAACAGAGAAGCAAGCCACCTCGCCGCAACTCAACGTCCGGCGCCGCCTGCAGCCCGTAGCGGGCGTACTCCGCGATCAGGGCGTCAAACACACTATTACAGAACTCGAACAGCCCGTCCAGGGTCGGCCGCGGCGGCGGCGGTACCATCACGATCGGGCGGCGGCTGCCAGCCGCTGGAGGGCAACGATGCCGTCATGTGCCTCGTGCGTCCTCGACTCGAAGCGGGCAGCCCGGGCATCGAGGTAAGCCGTCGCTCCGGGCGAGAGTTCTTCAGCTATCGGGCGCATTTCTCTCATCCACGCGTGGAGCGTTTGCACTCCCCAGTCGAAGCCCTCGCGCACTACCCACAACTCGATCGACTCGCCGGCTGTCGCGCGACGCCGACCTTCGGAAAGAAACCAGGTGTCTACGCTCGCCGCAAGGTCGCGCTGCCAATCGAAGAAGTCGTTGTGCAACTGGTGCCAGGCGGACACGCGTCCGAACAGCCCGTCCCACGCGGGCGGAATCGTGTCCAGCCCGCGGCGGAGCGCGACCGCCAGCATGGGGATCCGAGCTGCCGACACCTTCGACGCTGAGATGGTCTGGAAGTGCGCGGCATCGATGCCCTGGAGTGAGGCATCGGCGATCGTGGCGTCGGCGCTCGCCGACCATTGTTGCTGAAAGGCGGCCCAGAAGCCTGAAGTCACCGGGAAGAGGCGCTGATACGGCGCCTGGAACTCGACGTGAAAGTGCCCAAGAACCGGCAACAACCCGACTGTGTCGGGGGCGACCCCGTCCATCAGGTCGTCGATCAGGCGGATAGCGTAATACCCCGAAACCGACGAGAGAACGAGTTCGGATTGCAGCGCCAGCTCCGGTTGACCCTGGCCGAGCGCCGTATCCAACCACCAGGGGAACAGCAGCGTGGGAAACGCATCGACATGGGTAAAGTACGCGGCCGGTGGTCAGCCACCGGAGAGGCTGCCCAGCCACACCAACAAACGCTCCGCCGTGCGGGGCATTCGCTCGCGCAGGTGCGCCAGCACCAGTTCGATCGCCGACTCAACAAGCGCATACAGCCGCGGATCGTAGAACCGCGTGGGCTCGGTCACAAGCGCTCCCATTCTCGAATCGCCTGGAAACACAATGCGCTGGTCGCCAGACGACTCGAGTACACGCCGCCAGGCACGCCGAGCGCTGGGATCCAGTACAGCGGCTCGGCGGTCCAGCCACCGTCGGGACGCTGGTCGCGGAGCAGGACGTCCAGCCACGCGTCTTCCGGATCGCCTGAATGCAGGCGCCGTGTCGTGAGCGCCAGGAGCGCGGCTTCCTGGGCCGTGATTCGACTCCGGCGACGTTCGCGGTCGAGCACGCCAAGCAGCGCGACGCGCGCGGCGTTGAGCGGGTTTCGCAGTCGGTGCCCCTCGGCGATGCGACGGTCGAGGTGGGCGATGAGGCGGGCCAGGATCCAGGTGGCGGGCAGTGGCGGGTAATAGAGCGCCGCCCCGACACCGGTCGACGCGACGGTGCGCAGCACGTGTCCGGCGACGGATTCGGCGTGGGCCTCGATCTCGGACGCATGCAAGAGAATTCCGTCCAGATCAGCCGGCCTCGCAAACAACGCAGCGTTCATCCGGCAGGGTGTCATCGAGGTTCGGGGCGTTCCAGCGCAGCGGAGACAAGCTGTCGCGGATGTAGACCGGCAAGCCTCCATCAGGGGCTGTGCAGGCCATGACGAACGCCAGCATCGGATCCAGTTGAGCCAGCAAGTCGGGACCAACATGGCCCGCCGCCGCCACTCGAAGCATCATCCCCAGGGTGTCAATCTCGGGTGGCAGGGGGTTCGGCTCATCGAAGTACTGAAACTGATTCGCCACGTACCGATTGATCACGGCATGAATCCGGTCCGCGACCGGGGCGCCCCCGGCTGCCGCGTGCTCCAGTACGAACCCGACTGAAAAGGTCCGCGCGGTCAGGACCTCAACACCCAGCAGCCCCCAGCGGTGGACCTCCCACGCTTCACAGAGCTCCGGGTCCTCCAGTAAGAAGCCTTCGGCCATCGACGACGCCTGGCGCAAACGCGGCGATGCGGAAAGGCGGTGGGGTGCGTTCCGTGGCGTTGGCGGTGCCGGTTGCAGCGCGCGCAGAGATCGCGAGAACGTGAACAGGGTCTCGATCTCCTGAAAAGCGGCCGTAAGCGTGTTGGCGTGCTCGGCGAACGACGCCAAGCCTGCGTCTCGCGCCCGCTCGACCAGGACGGTCGAACGCCGCACGCCCTCGCGTGCCAGCGGCGGGATGGCTTCCGATGTTATGGACGCGCCCACCGCCTCTTCGGTACCTGGCAGATGTAGTCCGACAAATCCAACCGCCAGCAGCGCCTCGGTGAGTGGTCGCGAGTAGCGTTCCTGTGCCGCGTCCGATGGCATTCCCATCAGTTCCCCCCGCAGCAGGTGCAGGGCGTTCAGTTCATCCACGACCTCCAGTACCGTCGATACTACGCCGGGGTGTCCGGAGCGCAGCGCCGCAAGCGCCGGCGCCAGTCGGGTGATTGCCAACCGCCTGTCGCTGGCGCCTTCGGCGTCCGTGAACGCGAGTACCCGACCGACGTGGGCCTGGCGCCAGACCGCCGACGCCTCGGCCTGCTCTGTCGCGAACTCGGTTGCAAGCTCGAACGCGCCGGCTTGACCGATCGTCGCGAGCGCTTCGTCTGCCCAGCGCTGAATGACCTGCGCCAGAAGAAGGCTCGTACTGGACGCGCCCGGCTGCTGGTCCTGGACCTGCTCAACGACGAGCGCCGCGAGCATTCCGAACGCGGCCACCTGGTACAACGCATCTTCCATTGCGACACGCGCTTCGTCGAATGGAACATCGAGGTCGGCCAGCACCCAGTCCGCGTACCAGAGGAACGGAGGCAACCGCGTGCTCCGCAGAAGGATGCCTTTCGTGAAAGTTTCGTCTTCGGTTGGCTGACCGAGGACGATTTTCAAGGGAAGGGCCAGGGCACCCAGCGCTGGCGGCAGCGACCCGAAGCGCCGACTCAACTCGGCTCCACGCCGCTCGGCGCGCAAGGACGGAGAAGGAGGCCCATTCGTCGCGCTTGTTGCGGGCCGAGTCATATGTGTACCTCAGCAAGACAAGACTAGCCTGCCACCGACTCCTTGCCGAAAGCGGCGGCGAGCTTCTGTACCGAATCTGGGTCGAGACCTTTGAGCGCGTCAATCATCTCCGGTGTCGGCTCGACACCGTTGGCCCGCAGCGTCGCCTCAGGATCATTAATGAGCTGCTCGCAGAAGGCGCGATCGGACAAAGCCTTCCCGATGATGGTCTGAACGTTCGTCATGATTTGCCCATCATAGCGTCCACTCAGCGCCCTCTTGAGGTACAGCCGGCAAGGTAGGCCGCTGGCTGGTCAGCAGAAGGTAGGTGGACCGGCTCGGTCCTGTCGGTTTCCCGGTTATGGGCGTGGTATCCGACTCACCGTGGTCGCTGCTTCGCCAGCAGCGCGCCGTCAAACCATGAAGTTCTGATGCGTAGATCAGCCGTTGCTGGCTTTCACCCCCGCAGATCCGGGCGTGCCCCGTCAGGGCACCCGGCTCCTCTGGAAAGACCCGTGAACATCATGACGACGTGAACCATCTCGAGTTGTTGAACAGTACTGTGTGAACCCCAAGGATGAGGTTGAGAATCACCACCGCCGCATCGACTGATGCCCATCAGGATCTACGCAGCCTGACGACGGTGACGGACTAGCTCGGGTATTCGGCGGCGGAGCGCGACGAACTCATCACTGGGGTGAAGGCAACCTCGATCATGCCCTGCTTGAAGTACAACCGCTTTCACACCACCGCCTTGTGTTCTCCAACCCGACAGGCGCTCCTCACCGGGTTGAGGACGAGCTTTTCGGCTGGCTCCACGCTTCGGGCTTCCCCGACACACGGGCGGCTATGCTCCAAGCAACTGGCGGAGAAAGCTATTGTAGAAGACGCCCGTTGGATCCCGACTCAGTCGATACGCATTGAACGCATCGACGCGTTCAGTTCGACGCGCATTGAGCGCACTGAGGAAGTTCGGGTTGAAGGGCGCCGCAAAGGTACCGCCCGGTTGGTTTGGATCATAGAACCCGTACATCTTGCCGTTGTGCGGGAAGCCGCCCATGGCGACCCAGTCCCGCTCGACGTCGGCGAAAAACTGCAGCAGTGCGGCCGGGTAGTCTTTGGCCTGCGTCGCCTCAATGAAGCCGATCAGGTCCAGGTTGACCAGGTACCCACTCTTGTTCGTCGAGTACGCTCCGGATAGCGCGGAGTTGCCAGCCTTGACGAAGCGAAACTCCATGGGCGCCGCGATGTGAAAGACGTCATCCTGAATGGTTCGTCGGGCCACGGCATCCAGGCCGTCCCAAAGCAGACCAAGTCCGGCGGCGTCGAGATCGGGCAGCTCGACGAAGTACGACATAAACATGACTTGTGAAGCCTCGGCAAGCCACAGGTCCGAGTACTTCGCGTTGGCAACGCCAGCCTGGCGCTCGATCTCGTCGAGCCCGATGGCGGCGAACCCGGCGGTCGGCACGGGTGGCCAGTGCAACGGGTCGTAGGGGTTGGAGTAGTACTGCGACGCACGAACGTACTGGGCCGCGTAGCCGGCCAGGCCGCCAAGCACCGCCGCCCCCCAGTCGTTTTCCTTCGCGAGCTCACACGCCGACTCTGGCATGGGAGCGCTGTTCGGCGTTTTCTGATCGGGGTTGTCCACGACGTCCCACCAGAGCACCAGGAAGTTCGGGAGGGACGTCGGGAAGGGAAGATTCGGCGCCGCGGCGTATGGCGTATAGAACACCTCCATGCGGGTGTGTTTCGAGGCGGCGGTCAACAGTTCTTGCATGCCCGCGATGAAGGCTTCCTTGTCTTTGTACAGGTATCGTTGGGTGCCGCCCTTGAGCGTCGTTGCATATGGCCGCGGCAGGACGTCGATCGTGATCCTGGTGACAATGCCGAGCGTACCAAAGGACACACGTGCAAACTGCAGCGGCGACCAACCGTTGACGGGCGACGCCGATGCGTCGATCGTCGCCAGGTTGCCGTCGGGGCCGAGGATCGTGAACGAGCTTGCCGTCTCGGCAAAGATCGGCGCGTCGACGGTTCCACCGTGCACGTCGACGGCAGTCATACCGCCGGCGCTGAAGAAGCCGCCGGCCGTCACGGTCTGGAGCATGAGGTTGTTGTTGGTCAGGAAAGCGTCGAGGGCGTCCTCACGGATGCCCGCGTTGACCGTCACCTGGTCGGGGCCCGGCCCCAGTGCGATTCCGCCGTCACCCATGTCGATGTAGCAAGACATATCGACCACGTAGCAGTCGGGCTTCGCCGGCGGGGCGGAGCGGTTGTCATCGGTGACCAGGGCTGGCTGCGAGTGGCGCTGCCCGGACGCGCGCACGTTGACCCCCTTCTGGCGTGCCTCCGCGACGACGGCCTTCAGCTCGTCCAGGTTCGTCGGCTTGAAGTAGTAGGCCTGGCCGTCGGTGGGTGGCAGGTGACTCAAGTTTCCACACCAGTTCCACCATGTTGGCGCCGTACCCGTGACAGTATTTTGGGAAGTCGTCAAGGCAGTCTGACCTCATTCCTGGCAAGCGTCACCTGTCGCCGTGAGCCTCGGTGCGGGACGCGCCCAATGTCAGCCGCCCGGCCTCCCGCACGGGTCCACTCAGTGCGAACCTCGCTCACCCAGGCCAACATCTTCCGGCGGCGCAGGCCCGCGGGATGCCAGTGTCAGTCAAGCCAATTGACGTGCCTGCGCGGTTTCGGTCCATGGGCACGTCTTCCTCACGTCTTCCTGTAGTCGTGGTGGTTGTTGAGGAGCCGCGACTGCAAGCAGCGAACAGTCTCTTGCCTCGCGTGCGTCTCGTCCGGGTCGCCGAGGATCAGCTCTCGCACATCGAGATGGTCCGCGAGGTCGGGTAAGGGGTCAGTTTCACCAGCGTGATGTATCAGCCGCGGCGGGAAGCTGCCGATCTGGTTTGAAGGTCATCTGGTGTTCGGCTCGTTCGTCGCATCTTCCACTGCGCGAACGGCGGCCGTCCGGGGCTCGGGCAGCCACGAGGTACCAGCCAACACTGGTCGCAACGGCAGTTCTGTCGACCGGACTGGATGAGTACCCCTGCGGATGGAGTTTTCTTCGCCATACCCCTGGCGGTAGTAAGGTGCGTCTCACCGACGGCGACCATAAGCGGCTCGAATCGCCGCGCACCACGCTGCGGCGGCGCCCCTCGAGGCCTGGTTCTGCCCCTTCACTTGTGATCTGACGATCGACGAGTCGCTCACCTTTGTCGCCGATTGTGCCGATTGCGCCGAGCGCTGCGTCAGCAAGGCACCGCCATTGTCCTGCTGGCCGGGATCGGAACTGAGTCTGTTCAACGGGGGCTTCCTGCCCGGTGAGTCGCTCCAGGACCGACTTGGGCTCGGCTCACCATGACAAGCGCTTCCGCGACGACATCCGTCGCTTTCGTCGCTCACGGTCGAGCCCAATCAAAGCCAGTCGCCATCACTGAGTTCGGCAGCCACCAACAGCAACTCCGCCAGGTGCTCCGGCGTGCATTCAACGGCGCCGGCGCCATGGCTTACGAAAAGTCAGTTGGCCTGGCCTGCTGGTACCACCGGTGAGGCGTTTGGCCTCGACGAACTCCGCGTGGTTGCTGGCCGCGGCTTGCCAGACCAGCCGCGGAAGGGAAGCAGGCGCCTGAGTCTCGACGTGGACTTGTACCGAGAAGGCGGACGTGGCTCGCGGGTATCGTACCGCGAGGACGTGAGATGCAAGGCGGGCGAGATTCGAGGCGTTGGCGCCGCTCGCAGGCCCGATCACCAGCTCCGTTGGCGCCCCCGCACCTACCAGGCGGAGCCTTCCGGTCTGAAGCGGCACGAAGACGTTCTGATTGAAACTGGCCAGGTCGGGACTGCTTGGCGGTGCGAGGACGCCGATTACTGTGAGCGAGACGTTCTGCACGCGGAGTGACTTGCCGGTGGCTGCCGAGACACTGCCAAACAACGTCTGCGCCACCTGTCCGCCAACGACTGCGACAGGATTGGCACGAAGATCATCCGCGGGTCTGAAGAAGGTGCCACTGGCAGCCTGCAGCCCGTAGACACTGAAAAAATCCGCGTCGACGGATTCAACGTTTACCAGTGGTAAGGTGCCTGTCGTGGCGAGGGACTCGGGTACAAGGGCGCGGCTCACGTTCGCGCCCGGGAGTGCTCGAGTCAGTGCATCGATGTCGGCCGGATCGAGGGGGGCTGTCTCTTGCGGTGCGACGATAACAACGGCCGGACCCGACGCACGATTGGTCACAAGCTGCGTGACGATCGCCAGGCACAGCAATGAGGCGTAGCCAACGCCCACGCCGGCGACGACCGCCAGCAACTGCAAAGCAGCATGTTTGGCGCGCTGGAGTCCCGACCATGGGTCCGCGCCGCTGCGCTCTCGGTCGCGCTTTGAAGGCCTCGGAAGTGTGGTCGACACGGCCTTATGTTGCCGAGCACCACCGGTACTGCAACAGCACGTTTACTCCACGCCCTTCCAGACATGCCATCGCAACACTGACCCGCCTGGCGAAGTCGCGGAGCTGCCGAGGTCCGACAGGAGGTTGTGGTTGGTCAGAATCTCCAGCCCTTCTCCAGCCTTAGGAACCGAACACTTCAACGTCGCATCGGCATACGCGGGGATGGCCCGCACTGGACATACCCTTGGGCTTCCACGCACCCGCTCGGGTCTCCGCCGTGCCATGGACGACGCGTCTTCTGCTAGGCCTCCTGGGCGCGCCCACAGATGACGCCTCCGCGATGGCGGCCATTCCCGGTGTTGGCGCGATCAGCGCCTGCGTTACCAGTTGCTGACCTGGACGGCGCTGACACAACTTCGACGGACCGATGATCACTATATAACCCCCCACCACAGCGCCCGCGACAATGGCAGCCAGCGGGACGCTTACGCGTTTCCGCCACATGACGTGCCCTGCCCGGGCCCATGATCCGACGCAGGAGATCCAGTCTGCTTTCTCAAGTGTGCATCATTCATATGTCCTGACGTCGTGATCCTGGAAGGCAGGAACACCAACCTGAGAAGGAGCTTAGCGCGAGTCAGGTTGCCTGAGCTATCAATCGCCTCCGAGCGCAGTTGCGGCGTGCAGGGCTCATGGTGACGGCGCAGGCCAGCGTCCCCTCGCCCAAGCTACGCCACCACACTCGTGAAGTTAATTGCTCCCAGACCAGACCAGCAATCAGTGTTCGGCCGAGATAAGGCGCGACCACGGTGCGTCTGCGAGCAGCAACTCGAGGGCGCAAATCGTACGAGCCGTAACTCGGTTCCCACTCCACCCCGGAATGTCCACGGCCAGGTGTGTACACGCCGCTTCAGCCAACCCGTCTGCCGATTGCAACAACTCTTCGGTCGCCGCGCCTCAACGACCTGTCATCGAAGCGCCTTGCCTGAGGCTGTGCAGCGTCGTCGGCCACCGCGCTGGCGGCGGAGGGAGCGCCGTGCGTCACGCGTCTGCGCCGAACTCCTAATAAGGCTCTTAGCGTTGCTGAAAATCTGCAAACACTCTGTAAATGTTAGCCAGCTACCAGTGTGAAACCGATCAGTTGACGGGTGGCCGGCATGAGATATGCATGCGACATGCCCACCGAAATTCACAGAGGTGGACCCATGCGGATGAGGCAAATCACACGTCGAGCACGAGCCGGCCTCGCTATGACCGGCGTGGCGGTGCTCGTCCTGGTCGCGGCGTGCAGCGCGCCCTCCACGTCATCGTCTTCGACGTCCACCCCTGCGTCGTCGAATGGCAACGGTGTGACCGCGGTGGGGACGCCGCGAGCGGGCGGGGGTGGGGCTGGAGCGGCCGCGGTGGGGACGCCGCGAGCGGGCGGGGGTGGGGCTGGAGCGGCTGCCGCGGGCAGCGCTGGCGGAAATGGCGGTGGTGGCGGAGGGGCCCGCACGGGGCGACGTTCGCAAGCAGCTGCTGCTACGCCGACCGCGGTTCCCTCGCCGACGGCGGTCTCGCAGCTCAATCAACCGCTGCTCGGCGAATACGCGGTGACCGCCAATCAGGCTGACCAGACGCTGTCCATCGTACCCATCGGGCTAAACAGTGTGCTGGAGACGCTCCAGCTGAATATCTCGCCGGACGCCGTCGCCACCCGCCTGGGCTCGGACCAGGTCGTGGCGGCCAGCTCTGATGCGCAGGCGTTGGCGGTGGCGGGACTCAGCTCTGACAGCGAAACCGGGCAGTTGAACGTGGGTGGCAATCCCGAACAGATCGTCGGCCCGGGCGGGGCGAGCGGTCCGCTCGCGGTGGTCACCTCGGACAACATGATTCGCGCAGTCGACCCAGCCAGCGGCGTCATCGGCGCCCCAGTCCCCCTGGGCGCCGGACTGCACGCGCTCGCCCCCGCGGCCGCGGGTAGCTCGGCGGCTGGACAGACGTATGTCACCAACGCTGGCGACGGAACCATCGCGGTGCTTGACTCAGGTATCACGCGCATCCTGGCCAACATCGATGTAGGCGGCGACCCCATCGGCGTGCTCTCGGATCCGAGCGGTCAGCTCTGGGTGGCTGACGGCGCGGCGGGGACGGTCGACCTGGTCGACCCCAACACTGCCCAGGTGCTCCAGACGGTGCAGGTTGGACCGGATCTCACCCACTTGGCGGGCACCGATGATGGCCATTACCTGGTGCTTACTTCGAGCGACCCGAACAACGCACTCTATCAAGTGGACCTGTTCAATCTCGCCGCGGGCGCGTCACCGGTCGTGCGCAGTCTCTCGGTGCCTGCGGGGGTGCTCTCGGTGGCGACCGGCGCCGAGGTGACGGTGGCCTACGCCACGACCGGTGATGGCCATCTCGTGTACTGGGACCTGTCCTCCAACACGCTGACGCAGAGCGTCGCCGTTGGGCAGCAGCCAGTTGGACTTGCGCTCGGCATCAATTTCGATACGGGCAACACACCTGCCGCGTCGGTGCCAGGAGGCGGCTCGACGACCACGAGCTCAACCGGTGGCAACACGGGTTCGGGCTCGAGCAGTGGGGGTGGTAGCAGCGCATCGTCGACGGGTGGCACCGGGGCGACGAGTGCGACAACGAGTGGCGGTTCCCCGGCAGGGACAGCTAGCAGTAACGGCGGTACAACCGGTACAGGGTCGACCTCGAGCGGAGCCGGCACCGGCGCCGCCCCATCGACATCGAGCGCGAGCACGGGTTCACCCTCAACGGGCTCCACGTCGGCTGGGGGTACTGGCTCCACGTCGGCTGGAGGTGCTGTCTCCAAGCCGACTGGAGGTACTGGCTCCACGTCGACGGGCAGCTCCACGGCTCCGTCCTCAGGCGCGAGCGGTGGTGCGACATCGAGTCCTGGGTCGACTGGTGGAACATCTGCCAGCGCACCCACCACCGGCAGCAGTTCCGCGGGTGGGACCACGTCGAACGGTTCGACGTCGACCGGGTCCTCGACGGTCAGCGGTGGCGCCGCTTCCGCAGGTTCAACAGGAGCTGTCTCGGGGGGTGCCGCGGGCGGCGCAGGTGGTCCGAGTTCACTCCAGGCCGTGCCGGTGTACTCGGGCGGTAGCAGCAGCACGGGCGGTTCGTCAGGCGGCGGGGCAAGCGGCGGGAGCAGCAGTGCCCCGTCTATTTCCAGCAGCGCCAGCAGTTCGGGTGGGACTGGTGGCTCAAGTAGCAGCGGTGCGCCAGCGATTTCCAGTAGTGTCACCAGCGGGGGCAGCACTGGCGGCACCACGGGTGGCAGCGGTACGACGGGGAGCGGCACGACAGGCGGCGGTACTGGCAGCACCACCACAATCGGCAGCACGGGGAGCACTGGTAGTTCCGGCAGCAGTGGGAGCCCGGGAAGTACCTCTGGCAGCACTAAGAGTAGTGGCAGTAGCGGTAGCACGAGCGCGAGTAGCGGCCACTGAGAGTCCTGATCCGTCCACGAAGGAGGCACACACACGATGGCGACCAGCGCACCACGAGCACGTTCATGGACTGTCGCCGGTGTACCCGGTATTGTCCTGTTGCTCGGGCTAGTACTTCTGCTCGCGGGCGGCAGCTTTCTCGTGCTGCACACGATCCAGTCGCGCGAGCAACAGACGCCGACCTACGCGACCACTCCCGTCACCCAGGGCAACGTCCAGGTGACCGTGAGTGCCACCGGCCCGATCGTCAATCCGTCGAGCGTGCCGCTCACCTTCAAGAACAGCGGCGAGCTCAGCGACATCGACGTGGCCGTCGGACAGCGCGTCGACACGGGTCAGGTCCTGGCGAAAATGAATCCGACCGACCTGCAGTCCGCGGTCGCCCAGGCGCAAGCGACACTCGACCAGCAACGCGCGAGTCTCGCCACCACCGAGGCGGCGGCCTCGCCGCAACAGTTGGGCGCTGCGCAAGCCCAGGTCGATGCCGCGCAAACCACCGTGAGCACAGCGCAGAAGGCGCTTGCGGCCGACCAGGCCACTGCCAACTCGACGAACGCTAGCGCGCAGTCGCAGGTCGACGCAGCCCAGACCACGTTGAACTCCGATCAGCAGGCGCTGCAGAACGCCCAGGGCGTGTCCGCTTCGACCCTGCAGGCCGACCAGAGCGCGCTCGACAACGGGCGGGGGGCCTACCAGGACCAGCTGGCGAGCTTCAATTCCAACTGGGGGGCCGTCGATGCGGCCACGCAGCAGGACCAGGTCAACGTCACGAACGACCAGAAGTCGCTCCAGGACGCGCAAGACAGCCTCAGCGCGACACAGCAGGCGATCGACCAGGCCAACCAGCAGGATGCGGTCGCGGTCCAGAGCGCGCAGGCCGTGCTGGGCGACGCTCAGGCGGCGTACGCGGCCGCACAGCAAGCGGCCAATCAGGCCACCCAGCAGGACCAGGTCGCGATCCAGGGCGCGCAGAATAACCTGAACAACGCGCAGACGGCGCTCTCAAACGCGGAAACGACCGCGTCCGCCAGCAACAACGTGGCGGCGGCACAGGTCAACGAGGCGCAGCAACCCACCACCAACGCGAATGGAACGAGCACTGGCCCCAACTCGGGCGTGGTCACGACAGCCCAGGCACAGCAAACGTTGACCCAGACGCAGAACAGTGCATCGGTCGCGGACGCGCAGGCGTCGGTTACCACCGCCAGAACGCGCTCAACGCAGCCCAGGCGGCGCTCCAGAGCGACCAGGCAAAGAACCAGCAGTCGCTGGTCTCAGCGCAAGGCTCCATCACGACGGGGCAGAACTCGCTGAAGTCCGCGCAGGCGCAGCAGGCGGCCGACCAGGCGAAGAACCAGGAATCACTGGTCACCGCTCAAGCCCAGGTCACCTCAGCCCAGAACACACTCGATGGCGCCAAAGCGACGCTGCAAGCCGATCAGGCCAAGAACGGCCAGGGTCTGGTTTCGGCCAAAGCGACCGTCAATCAGGCGCTGTCCTCCGTGCTCAGTGCGCAGAACGCGCTGAACGGCGATCAGGCCAAGGAACAGCAGGCCGTCCAGCAGGCCCAGGCCACCGTTGATCAGGCGCAGGCCGCGCTCAATACGCAGCAGACCGCCCTGCAGAACACCAGCGACCAGCAGAATGCAACGCTGCAATCGGCGCAGAACGCGGTCGACCAGGACCAGGCGGCGCTGAACACGCAGCAGGCGTCGTACGTTCAGACAGCGGCACCCCCGACACAGGCCGCGATCAATGCCGCCCAGGCCCAGGTGGCAAATGCCCAGGCAGCGTTGCAACAGGCACAGAACAATCTGGCCGCTTCGGTCCTGGTCGCGCCGGAGCCTGGGACCGTGGCCGCTATCAACGGCAACGCCGGTCAATGGTTGACGGGTGGTCCCACGAGTGGCTCGACCAGCGCGACAAGCAGCACATCCAGCACAACCTCCAGCACTTCGAGCAATGACTTCATCACGCTGACGAACCTGAATGCGCCCCAGGTGCAGGCTCAAGTGAGCGAAGCGGATATTGGCAAGGTGCAACCCGGACAGAAAGTGAACTTCACGCTCACGGCGTATCCGAATCGAACGTTCACTGGAACCGTCGCGACGATTGTGCCGGCAGGCACGACCAGTTCCAACGTGGTCACCTACAACGTGCTGATCAACACTGACCCGACCGACGTCGCGGTGTTGCCGGACATGACCGCCACGGTGACCATCATTACGCAGGAAGCCGACAATGCGCTCCTGGTGCCAAACTCCGCCATCACCTACGCGCAGAACGCCGGTGGCACCGGCAGCGGCGGCACGACCGTGATGGTATTGCAAAATGGCAGGCCAACGCCTGTGCCGATTCAGACCGGCATCACCGATACCGTGAACACGCAAGTCATCTCCGGATTGCAGCCCGGTGAGCAGGTAATCACCGGCGTGGAGACGGCCGGGCAGCGCTCCAGCTCCAGTGGCAGTTCGAGCATCTTCGGCTTCGGCCGCGGCGGCGGCGGCGGCGGAGGCAACACCAATGGCGGCGGCGCTCGACCGGCTGGTGGTGCTGGTGGCGCACCGGCTGGCGGCGCGGGTGGCGGTGGCGGTGCACCAGGTGGTGGTGGCGCACCGGGCGGCGGCGCGGGCGGTGGTGGCGCACCGCGTGGCGGACCTCCGCCGGGGGTATAATGCAGAGGTCGTCATCGCCACGACCAGTGATCCAGGCGACCACGGAATCGACCTGTTTCCGCCGACGCCACCGCGATCAATGACAGTATCTCGGGCCCGAATGGCGTCAGTCCCGTCGTCTCGGGCACCGCGCAGGTGGTCGCCGGTGGGGAGAACTGGTCGACCCGCATTCTGGGGCTCACACCGCCGTATTTCCCCATCGAGGACTGGTCCATCGACCAGGGCAGCCTGTTTACCGATGAGGACGACACCAACGCAGACAACGTCGCCATCCTTGGCCAGACCGTCGTAACAAATCTCTTTCCGACGGGTCAGTCAGCGATCGGGCAGCAGATCCGCATTCGCAATGTGCCGTTTACCATCATCGGGGCGCTGGTCAGCAAAGGCACAAGCGCCGGCCCTGGCGGTGACCAGGATGACCAGGTACTGATCCCATTTCGAACCGGCCAGGTAACGGCTGTTCGGCAACCAGGCATTGGCGTTTTCTTCGGGTTCTATCCGGCACGCACCTCCGCACGACTGGACCCGATCGTCGCGCTGCGTTACGAATAGCAGCGATGCTGAGACTGCAACTGCGTCTGTCGATCGCGGCGATGCTGGTCGCCCTGTTCCTGGCGCCCCCCCTGGTGCTGGCCCAGGACGATAACCGCTCGTTCCCTGACACCGGCTTCACCATCAGTGACGACGCCGTGTGGAACTTCTTCAACCAGTACGGCGGCGTCCACACCTTCGGGGAACCGGTCTCACGCGAGTTCACCCTGCTGGGGCATAAGCAGCTGCGACACAACTCTTTCAGAACGCCGCCCTGGCCGTGCAGCATGATGGTTCGGTGCAAGCCCTGCAGCTCACTGGCGAGGGCTTGCTCCCGTACACTGGCTTTGGCGGACTGACAGTTCCCCCCGCCGACCCCGCCATGGCATTCGTCGCACCTACGCCGGACCAACCGGACTATTCGGCTCGCTTGCAGATCTTCATCCAGTCCGTCGTCAGCGATCCGTTCCTGTCCGCCTATAACGCGAACGGTGGCGCTTCGGTCTGGGGCCTGCCAACCTCCGGCGCTAAGACGGATCCCGCCAATCCGAATTTCGCGTATCAGCGTTTTCAAGGCGGCGTCTTTTTCAACGACATGACCGCTGGAACGACACTGCCGCTCGGACAGTTTCTGAAAGACGTCTTGACCGGCCAGAACCTGCCAGCCGATCTGGCGAGCGAGGCCGCCAGCTCACCACTGCTGCAACAATACGCCCCAAACCAGCCCAACTGGCTCGCCCGCCCGTCTGAGCTGACTCAGACGGACCTCACAAACGCGTTCGTGCCCGACGCTGGTTAAATTCAGGCCGCTGCGGGGAGCAACGGCCTCATTGCCTAGCGCGCGCGTTTCTTCTTGCGGGCGATTGGACGCGCCTACTCCAGCGTGAGCCAGTCCATGAGCGCTTGCAGTGCGCCGTGGTCGGGAGCCTTGGCGCGTACCGAACGTAGCTGCCATTCCCAGCACGGATGCGGGCGGCATGCGCCGAACAAAACGGGACCGGTGCATACGATCGCAAAGGCGGTTAAGGACGCGTTCCTGTGCAGCAAGAGCTGAACCGCTTTCTCGATGAGTGCTAGAGGTTCGGCCGACAAGCGCCGTTTTTTAGCCCGAGTCGCAGTCGGGCAGACTTCTAACAGCGTGTTGAAAAAGGTCAGCTTCTCTTCAGAGAAGAAGGTTTTGTACCTCGAGACGTTACAGCCTCAAACGTCAGCCTTCGCCCTTCGAGGCACGCACTGTCAGCAATTCCACCTACGGTGGAGCCCTTCGACGGGTTTTTCAACGGCCTGCTAAGACACACTCAACGTTCAGGAGAGACCCAGCGCTGATTCGTGCTCCAGACGCAGTTCTGACGGCACCAGTCGCACAAACAGGTTCAACGCGAGTGCCAGTAGCGCGAAGTCCTCCATTTGTCCCAACACGGGGACGAAGTTGGGAATCCAGTTAACCGGTGACACTATCAGCACGATCGCTCCCGCCAGAAGCATCTTGCGGCTGAGCGGCGTGCGTGGATCGCGAACAAGTCGCCACGACAGGCGCGCCGAGTTCCACGGCAGGCGAAGCGCACCGATACGCAATAGCGATTTCATACAGAGTTTGCCTCCAGAGTGACGCGGCAGCCAACGCTTCCACATCGCCCACATGCGACGCTATGACAGACGGATTTGTTGCGGCGCCGCGCCGCTTTCCAGAAACTACGACCGCTCTCCGTGGTTCCGTGGAGGGTCGCGGCGGTCATCCTCGGCGAACAAACCTTTCAGCGCGCTCATGGAGACCGTGGACTCGGGCAGGCAATTGCCGACACGGAGCGTCAATACGTCGGCGACGCACCGACGATTAGCACATCGAACGCTATCCCTGGAAGGACTTCAGCGCGACGCCGCCACAGAACTCGCGCTCTGTACGATCCGCATGCGTAAACGCGCGGCCACGAGCGAGAATCAGTTCTCGAGCGCACGAACACGGGACATCCTGGTGCCAAAAGTCTCGTCGCAAGCAGCCCTGTGTGAAATTGTTTCAATGCGCACCCAGCGCTAGTCGTATCCATTCAGGTCGATGTTGTCGGGCGAATTGCCCGCTTGTTCGTTCGGGTTGCGACCGAAGAGTAAACGCAACGCTTTCGTGCCCGACGGCCACTTTACTCGTGTACGTTCGATTTGGCGGAGTGGGTGCATGTGCTTCCGTAGGCAGCGAAAACAGCCGGCATCCCACGTTACTCGGGGTCTCAGCCGGCCGTTCCTC
This sequence comes from Vulcanimicrobiota bacterium, assembly GCA_963806005.1. Classification (GTDB taxonomy): domain Bacteria; phylum Vulcanimicrobiota; class Vulcanimicrobiia; order Eremiobacterales; family Eremiobacteraceae; genus JAFANK01. Next base: position 150,852 of record CAWDWJ010000001.1, read on the forward strand.
TTGAATACCGAGAGCTGTTGCACTTTGTGTGCCACGGCCCGGCGCGACGGCAGCTGAGTCGATCTCACCATCGTTTGCACTTGACAGCGCGAACGTCCGTAACGTCATCGTCAGCGACGCCAACGTCCTCTACGAAGTCGACGTCGACCTTGGCGGAACCGTTAGGCTCGTTCAGCCGCGTCATTCGGGCGCGTAACTTGCTTGCGGTATGTGACAGACTCCGTGGAGGAACTATGAACGCATCATCAAATCTTGAAGACGCCGCGCGGATCGACGATGCTTCGGGCGGCCCAACCCTCCAATTCAGGCACGATCAGAGGAACTCGGGGGTCTCGCGGCGCGGTCAGCTACACCCCGGCAACTCGTTGAAAATTGAGTACGACCCACGCCGCTTGCCGTCTGAAGGTGGGACGATCCTGAGGGACGTTATATGCAACGTGCGCTACCGACCCTCCGGTGAACTGCACAGCGGCACTCTGGTACGCGAAGACGGATCGGTGAGCCAGGTGGCGCGACCACTGGCGTGCGAGGTGCGAATCCCCAGCGGTACCACTGGGGTCGAGATCTGGTTCGAGGGCCGCGGGTCAACAGGGACCATTGGCTGGGACAGCCGCTACGGAGACAACTACCTGTTTCCTGTGACCGAGGACGGTCTACCGATTCCGGAGTGCTCAGTCGTTCTACGCACGGACTCCCTGATCGATGCGAATCGCATTCAGGTTGTGCAGGATGCTGCCTTCAAGGAACAAATTGCGATAGGCGCGAGCGGCGCACGACTGCGCACGGGGCTGGTCATTCGCGTTCGCATTGACGACCCGTCCGCGTCGACGGTGGCCTGGGCTGACCTCCACATCTTCGACGCGAGCGAAGACCTGATTCATGCCGGCACGATCGCTCTCGAGCAAGCCGAGCCTCCCACGACAAACGCAGAACTGCGCTTCTGGGACGCCGAGGTGTACCAGGGCTCGGGGGGAGCATCAGGCATGGGAGTGTCCGCCCGCCCTGACGCGCACACCATTCAATACCGGCTCTACTGCCATATCGATGACCAGATATTCACCGACGGAGTCTTGCACCAGTTCGATGTGCCGGCTGACACCGAGGTGCGAGCAATCCCGGGCGGTTGGTGACCTCACGTCGAGTTGACGCGATGCGGCGGCCGAAGCTCCTATCGCAATAGCATTGCCGCCTCTCGAAGAATTCTCAGACGGATTGTTGGTAAGCTCACGGCATCGGCGAGGAACCGGGACTTAGCCTGATGTCGACCGGTCTTGTTGTCGGGTTTCCGGTCGCCAGGTCTCGACTTACGCAGGCAGCGTGATCCGCGACGGGCTGGACGCCAACTTCAGGCGCGTCGAGCATTTTCTCCGGACGCCGCCACGCTGCGTGCGCTCGTACCCGACGCAAGTAGGCTCCCGCCCAATACGGGTTAAGTACAGCAACGTCTGCTTCGGCCTGCTCGGCCAGCTGATCACCGCGAGGTGTTGGTCGTCCAGAGCCGCCAGACGAGCACTATCGCCCACAAGCTCAACGTGCTCCGTTGGCGGTGACCGGTGACCGGCAGACAGCTCACCTGCCTGTCTGCCGTCGTGCCGCGCAGCGAGCGCGGCCAACGCACCGACCTGGCCCTCCGTGTGTTGCTCGGCGATCGGTCGGGCAACCAACACCACTCGGCGACACTACCGTCCAGCAAGTGCCGGCGGCCACCGCGCCCGAGATCGTCGTGGCCGCGTATCCGACGCCGCGCAACGTCGCGCCGTCGACTTCGCCGACCGTTGTCCCCCGTGGGGTCAGTGGTTTGCCCCACCTCGATCAGATGACCGTCCGGATCGCGGATGTAACAACGGATTTCGTAGCGGTGCTGCTTTGGGGGTGTCAGGAATTCGGCACCCCTGGCACTCCATTCGGCGTACACGGCTTCGATGTCTTTGACCCGGATGTTGAGGAAGCTGCTTACCCGGTCGGGATCCCGAGGCGTCTCGAGGATGACCGTGGGCTTGTCGTCGGTCGGGCCTCCGCCCCCGTTTATGATAATCCAGCTGTTAGCAAGTTCCACGGAGGTCGGCGCGGGAGAGAAGACCACCCTCCCACCGAGTACTTCGGTGTAGAAGGGCAGAGCGCGCAGAGCGCTCGACGTTGTCCGATGTGATGAAATGGGTCAAGAGAATACTCTCCGGGGGCGGTGTAACCTCGGCCATCTGGCACCTCCACTCCTCTACCTACACATCGCCTACGACGGAGGTCAGCAAGCAGTGTTCCAATTATTCGGGCAATGCCATTGCACTCGACGGAGTAAGTACGGACCACCACGTTGATTCTGATCGAGATTCACTCCAACTGCTGCTCCTGTTCAACCAGTCTGCGGCAGGTGCGTGGTGGACACATCGACCGTTGGACGTAGGAATGCTCGCACGTCGGGAGGACCTCATGGGCTCCATCGAATGAAGGGGCGGCGTAGGCACGAATGGGCGATGCGCTGATACATGTACTGCCTTGATAGTGTTGATGGTATGCCTCACCTCCGGTTCGGTCCACGTTGGATCAGGCAGCGTCCTAATCGCACGGCTCTGGCCGCTTCACGGTTGCCCGTCAGTGCTTCGAGAACCCCGAAGTCCACCTTCGCCAGCGCACTGACTTCGTCTGCTCTTTGCTGGTCAATAACAGCTGGCGGACGGCGCTGAACGAGGAACGCGTTCGAACGATGGCAAGGTGCGAGCTTCGATGCCGGTGACAATTTCCGCGGAGTGCGCCTCAAACAACCCGACGAAGGCGACCACACAGCGGGCGGGCGCGACACAGATGTGCAGGCGAAGTGATCCGGTTTCGTGCCGTTAGAAAACCAAGCGAGGAGGTACAAGGCTGACACGACCGAAAAGAGATCGAGTGCTACGGCGATCCGGCCGTTCACGGTCGAGATCCCCGAGGCGGAAATCGAAGCACTGCGTGCGCGGATCACAGCCGCGCGCTGGCCCGAGAAGGAGCCCGTGGCGGACCAGTCGCAGGGCGTGCAGCTGGCGACGATGCAGGCACTCGCGCGCTACTGGGGTACGCACTACGACTTCCGAAGGGTCGAGGCGAGGCTGAACGCCCTGCCGCAGTTCATGACCGAGATCGACGGCGTCGACGTCCACTTTATCCATGTCACGTCGCCTCACGACAATGCGCTACCGCTCATCATCACCCATGGGTGGCCTGGCTCGGTCGTAGAGATGCTCAACGTCGTCGGCCCGCTCAGCGATCCCACGGCACACGGCGGCAAGGCCGAGGACGCGTTTCACCTCGTGATCCCGTCGATCCCTGGCTACGGGTTCTCGGGCAAGCCGACGACCACCGGCTGGGACACTCCGCGCATCGCACGTGCGTGGGCCGTGCTGATGAAACGGCTCGGATACATGAACTACGTCGCCCAGGGCGGCGACTGGGGCGCGATCATTACGGACGAGATGGGCGCACAGGCGCCTTCCGAACTGCTCGGCATCCACTCCAACATGCCCAGTACCGTTCCACCCAACGTTTCGAAGGCGCTGACGTCAAATGTCTTCGGTACCGGTGACCCGCGGCCATCGGATCTCTCAGCCGATGAAAGCCGCGCGTACGACCAGTTGAGCTTACTTTTTACAAAGGGCATCGGCTACGCACTCGAGATGGGTTTGCGCCCGCAGACGCTATACGGTCTCGCGGACTCGCCGATCGCCCTCGCGGCGTGGATGCTCGACCATGATGCGCCGAGCTACGACGACATCACCCGAGCGTTCGTCAACGGAGACCCCGTAGACGGTCTCACGCGAGACGAGGTGCTTGACAACATTACGCTCACCTGGCTGACGAACACGGGGATCTCCTCCGCTCGTCTCTACTGGGAGAACAAACTCGGCTTCTTCGACGTCAAGGGCGTCACCGTCCCGGCGGCCGTGAGTGTCTTTCCCCGCGAGCTTTATCAAGCCCCGCGGAGCTGGGCTGAGCGGGCGTACCCCAAGCTCATCTACTTCAACCAGGTCGACAAGGGTAACCACTTCGCCGCCTGGCAAGAGCCAGAGCTCTTCACGACTGAGGTGCGAGCCGCATTCCGATCACTCCGCTGAGCGGCGACGACGGGCGAGGAGGACGAACGCACGATGCGGCGCATGACAGCGGCAGCTGTCCACCTCCCATCGAAGGCGCCTTGCCTTCACTCGATGGCGCGACCGAGTGGCTCAACTCGCCGCCACTGACGGCGGCTGGCTTGCGTGGCAAGGTCGTGCTCGTCGACATCTGGACCTCTACGTGCATCGACTGGCTGCGCACGGCGGCCTATGTCCGCGCCTGGGCCGAGAATACCAGGACCGCGGTCGGGTGGTCCTCGGTGGTGCGCGACCCGCTGCGCGCCCGGGTCGTACGCTTTCGCGGACAGATCGCCGGACGCTGTCGTAACAGGCGCTCGGAGTTGTTGCTCGGGAGGTCGCTTCCCTCTTGCCCGAACTCGCTGACAATCGCCGCCCCGGCAACGGACCCGGTACTCGCCAGGCGACGGTCGTTCGCGGCGCTGGCCAATTCTGTGTCCGGCCTGGCCCCGAGACTACCCGACGACCCGTGCCGCGATCGTTCCTGATGCCGCCTCGCGGGGGGCGCATTGCCCCCTGCGCTCAGCTACTTTTTGCCGTTCTTCGACGCGGCCTTGCCGCCACCCTTGGGCTTCTTGGCGCCGCCTTTGCTGCCGGGTCCCTTATCAGGCATCGGGAACTCCTTCCTGCCGCCATGGTGCTACGCCAGGAATTCGAGTGTCAACGCCCCCGATCCACTGGGGGTAGTGTCGGGGGCTGGCGCGGTGGCCGATAGGTCCGGCGCTGTCCTTGCACTTCTCTGCAGGCGCCGCGGTCCCGAGACCGTGCTCCCTTTCCGTCCGCGCTCATCAAACCATGCATGCGGTGCTGTCGGGTAGATCAGCGATTGCTGGCTTTCACCCCCACGGATCCGCGCGTGCCGCGTTGAGGTACCCGCCTCCTCTGGAAGGACCCGCAGTCATCCGGCCGCTCCGTGCCAGACCAGCCGAGTCGCAGGCTGAAAACGGGCTTGTCGGCCAGACTTCCAGGCACCGGTGCGACAGCAACGGACGCGCTGGCGTTTCCCGCCGTGCGGCTGCTCGTCGAACGCGCTCGCGCTGGAGACCCAGGGTTCACGCTGGGACCGGCCCGTGTACCTCGGCCACGCGGAAAATCCCCAGGACGGCTCAGGCCCGCGAGCCCCTGGAGATCGGTGTAGCTGAACTGCATGCCCTGTATGTGGGCCGAATATATGCGCGGTCGGCTGACATATTGCGCTCGGATTTGTCACTGGTCCAGCACCTCGATAGGGCGTACCCTGGCAGGTGACGCCCGGTAATCGGGGGAGCGGCACGACAAAGGAATAGACAGCTCTTATGGCAAGCGTCACATTGGACCAGGCCGCCGACTTCCGGCCTGTATATACGCGGCACAACGCTCCGGAGATCGTACAGACACACGACGAAGCCATTGCGCGCGCACGTGCACTCCAGCCAAATCTTCGCCAACGAGCGCTGGAGACCGAACAACTGCGACGACTGCATTCCGACAACATCGCCGACCTGCTTGACAGTGGCCTGTATGGCCTGATGACCCCCAGACGCTTCGGCGGCTCCGAGCTGGGCAGCGAAGCGATGATCGACGCGACCATCGAGCTCGCCTCGGCGTGCCCGTCCACCGGCTGGGTCTACATGCTATGGACCGCCCACATGTGGCTGCTGGCGCTGTTCGCCGAGGAAGCGCAGGCAGAGATCTGGAGCAATCCGAACACCCTGGCCTCGTCGGTAGTCAATACCGTCGGCGAGGTCGTGCCCGTGGAGGGTGGCTACCGCTGGACGGGTCGCGGCTTCTTCTCGAGCGGCGTCGACCACTGCAACTGGTTGACAGCGGCGGTACCCGTCAAACGCGAAGGAGTCGAGGGACCACCCGAGCGACGCTGGCTACTCGTGCCCCGCGAGGATTTCGAGATCATCGACGATTGGTATACGGTCGGCTTGAAGGGCACGGGCAGCAAGACCATTGTCGTAAACGACGTCTTCGTGCCCGAGCACCGCACGCTGGCGCAGGTGGCAATCGACACCGGTCAGGCGCCTGGCATTCAAGTCAACGCCCATCCCATGTACAGCGCTATTACGGTGGCAAACTTCAGCGCCGCGATGGCCGCGCCGGCGGTCGGCGCTGCGCGGGGATTCCTGCAGGTCTTCGAGGAGCGGCTACGCTCGAAGGTCCAGAATATCGACGACGGGCTCACCGTGAACATGGCGCGCTACGCCCAGGCGGTGGCGCAGGTCGATTCGGTGTACGCCGCGCTGATGTCCAACGCGCAGCGACTCCGCTGTCGACCTGTTCAGGAGGTGTCCGAGCTGGAGCGCGCCAGGTGTCGGCGCGACCAGGCGTTCACCGCGCAGACCTGTCGCAAGACGGTCAACATGTTGTACGAGGAATGTGGCGGAAGCGGGCTCTACGAACGCTCCGACTTGCAGCGCCTGTGGCGAGACACCAACGCGGCATCCGCGCACCACGGCTTGACCTGGGACGGGCATGCCGTGACCTGGACCAAGAACGTGCTGGGTCTACCCACCGGGCCAGTGCACGGCTTCACGCGGTGAGGCCTCGCAGGTTGCGCAACTGCGCGGTGACCGTGCCTGGGCCGGGGTCCGGCCTGAAACGTCGACGGTTGCAACCGAGTGCCGCCTGGAAATAGCGGCACTCATCCGAAGCCAGAAAGACGACAACGTTGGCGACGTCCTCGGGCTCGCCCAGCCGGCAGGAGTGCTGGTTCTGGAACCAAACGTTCAGTCGTTCGGCAACCCCATGCTCCGGTCGCGTCAAGACGTAACCGCTGACGATCGTATTGCAGCGGACTCCAGCTTTGCCGTGGATGGTGGCCATCCGTCATCTGGCGCTGGCTGACGAGGACACCGACAGCAGCCTGCTGGACCAGCCCACCGCCGCCGCCATCGTGCGAGTTGATGGGCGTGCCCATTCGCGGCAGTCGCTCATCGCTTCGACTTGTTCAGATCGCTGCCATTTCGTCGTCGATCCAGGCGCCCTCTTCCAGGCTCTGCGCGATACGCGTCTCGCGGGCGCGGCGGAGATGCTCGCGCGTGGCACGCTCGGCCGCCTCGGGATCACCGTCCTGGATGGCCTGCAGGATCTCGGCGCGCTCCTCCGCCGTTTGGGCCAGGCGGCCGGGGTACTGCAAGCTAAGCCGCAGGAGACGTCCCTGCGAGGCGCGCGCGTCCTCGATCATGTTCCACAGGCGCTGGCTGCGGGTGGCCTGGAAGAGCACCCGGTCGAACTCGTTGCTGAGCGCAATCGCGCGCTGGGTGTCCTCTGAGACGATCGCATTACGGATCTGGCGCAAGACCACGGCCAGTCGCATGCGGTCGGTCTCGATGGAGCGCTCGGCTGCCAGCCGCGCGGCGAGTCCTTCGAGCACCTCGCGCATCAGGTAGGCATCCATGATCTCTTCAGGCGTTGGCTTGGTAACCGCCAGCCCGCGTCCGGGCACGTCGGTCACCAGGCCCTCTGCCTGCAGCTTCTTCAGCGCTTCGCGCACGGGGGTGCGACTGACACCGTAGCGTGCGGCCAGATCGATTTCGCGGAGGCGCTCGCCGGCGACGATCCGGCCGTCGGCAATGGCCTGCTTGAGCCCGAGGTAGACCTGCTCGGCGACGGGCCCGCCATCTTTGAGTGTCATGATGCGGGTGGTTGACTTCCTCCCAGGGGGAGTGTATACATCGGCATGCATCCAGGTCGAGAAGGGGGCCGTCGGGAGTATGGGGAGGGATGACATGGAGCATGTTTTTGGGCGCGTCAGCCGCCGCGATGTGCTGCGCCTGCTGGCTCTGGGCAGCGGGTCCGCGCTGATTGCCGCGTGTACCACGGCGCCCACCGCACCCGCGCTTGGCACACAACCCACACCCGTCGCGCCCGCCGCGGCGCAGCCCACGGCTTCCGCGGCCACCGCGCTGCCCGCGCCAGTCCCTACCGCGCTGGCACAGCCGACGCCTGCCGCCGCGGCGCAGCCCACCCCTGGCCCCGCGGCGGCCGGGGCTGACCTGCCCAAGAGTGGCGGCACGCTCAAGATGGGCCGCAGCGACGATATCGTCACGCTCGATGGCCAGTTTTTCCAATCGAACACCCTCGGCTCCACCTACGGCACGGTCTACGAGCGCCTGATCGACTACGACAATCAACTCCAGCCCCAGCCGATGCTGGCCGAAAGCTGGGAATTTTCCAGCGATTTCAAACAGCTCAAGTTGAACCTCCGCAAGGGCGCGACCTGGCACAGCGGGCGCGACTTCACGTCCGACGACGTCAAGTGGAGCCTGCAGCGCATCAGCGACAAGAAGGTCGCCAGTGCGCAGTGGTACCTCTTTGCGGCCTGGTTCCAGGCGATCGACACCCCGGACAAGAACACGGTGATCCTGCACATGGACCCGCCGCGGCCCGCTGTACTGGACCTGTTCGAACAGCTCAACATGGTCGACTCCGAATCGCTGAGCGGACCGGATGCGGCCAAGAGCGCGGTCGGCACTGGCCCATTCACGTTTGTCGACTGGAACCAGGGCAGCTCCATCAACTTCGCCCGCAATAAGAACTACTGGCAGACTGGCAAACCGTATCTGGACGGCGTCGAGGTCGACGTCACCAATGACGCGGTAGCCCTGGTCGTGCGCCTCGAGGGCGGTGAAATGCAGGCGATCAGCGATCCGCCAATCGGCGAGCTGCTTCGACTCAAGCAGGACCCGAGCTGGGGGATCCTGAATACCAATCCTGGCTACTACAGTCTCGGTATCAATACGGACCCGCCGGGTGCGAACCCCGTGCTGCAGGACAAACGCGTCCGCCAGGCGTTGAATATGGCCGTCGATCGCAAACGGTTCACCAGCACGGTGCTCGGCGGGCTCTCGGAGGCGTGGAACCTGCCGTGGCCGTCGTATTCGGAAGCCTACGAGCCGGCCAAGCAATCGGTCACCGCGTATGACCTGGACAAGGCAAAGTCGCTGTTGAACGCCGCTGGAGTGGACAACGCCGAAGTCGAAATCGTGTACCGCTCGACCGACGGCGAGCTGGCGCAGTTCGTCCAGATTTACCAGGCCGACCTGGCCCAGATTGGTGTCAGCCTGGTCATCAAGGCGCTGGAGTCGGCGGTCTACTCGCAGGTCACCAATCAGCGCCAGTATCAGATGTCAGCGGCAAGTTCCGCTGCGGCCCAGTACCACCCGAGCACCGTGTTTTATTTCGGCGGCTTCCGGTACTTCGGGGGAGTCGACCAGGCGACGGTGGACGCGGTCTCGTCGGAAACGGACGAAGTCACACGCCGCTCGATGTATTCGACGATGAATGACTTCATCCTGGACCAGTCGCTGGACATGGTCATCGGCCAGACACAGCGTGCGCTGGTGTTCGCGAAACCGGTCCATGGTTTGGACCGACGTATCAACCAGGTGACGGCCTATGCGGATGTCTCGCTGCAGTCATGAACACGCTGTCATGAGTAAAGGGAAGAAGCGCGCGCGATGGACACGGCCTCCCCGCGATTGAGCATCGCCGTCGATATCGGCGGCACCTTCACTGATCTGATCGCCTTCGACGCGCAGCGCGGTGAGGTGCGGCAGACCAGATGCATGACGACGCCCCATGCCCTGTCCCCAGGCGTCTGGGATTGTCTGCGGAAAGCTGAGATGGCGGCACTCGATTTTGAACCTGGGGGGGCATGAACATGAAAGGATCAGGGGTTCCTCGACGCCAGGCATTGGGCTGGTTAGCTGGTAGCGCAGGGCTGGCGCTCATGGCAGCTTGCCAGGCCGCACCACAGGCAGTGACGGCGACACCCGGGACGGCCAGCCCGTCGACTCCTGCAGCGGCACCGGCCCAGACGTCAGGTCAGCCGCGCCTCGGCGGGACGCTGAAGATCGGCCGGGTTGACGAACTGGAGACGCTGGACGGCCAAAGGTTCGTCTCGAACACCATTGGCATAACGTACGGCACTGTCTACGAACGCCTGATCGACTATGACCAGCAAGTCGCTCCGCAACCCATGCTGGCCGAGAGCTGGGATTTCTCGAATGACGGCAAGCAGCTAACGTTCAAACTGCGCAAGGATGTCAAGTGGCACACGGGCCGCGAGTTTACGGCTGACGACGTCAAGTACAGCGTCGAGCGTATCCGCGACCCGAAGGTTGGCGGCGGGTTCTTCGTCTCATACACCCGGCGCATCGCCTCGGTCGAGACGCCAGACAAGTACACGGCCCTCGTGAACTTTGATCCCGCGTGGCCGACCGCGCTGGATCTGTTCGGACAATTGAATATGGTCGATCCGCAAACGATGCAAGGACCCAATGCACAGACCAGCGCCATTGGCACCGGACCCTTTACGTTCGTCGAGTGGAAGCAGGGGGAGTACGTCAAATTCGCGAAGAATCCGAACTACTGGCGACCCGAGCGGCCTTATCTGGACGGGGTGGAAGTGCACCCGACGAATGACGCGCAGGCAATGGTTGTCCAGTTAGAAGGTGGTAACCTCGACGCGATCTGTGACGCGCCGCTAGTTCAACTCGTGCGACTGAAGGACGATCCGAAGTATGGCGCGATCATTACCCCGTCCGGTCCGGGGGGTTCTACGTGCTGGGCGTCAATCAGCTAGCCCCGGGCGCCAACCAGATGCTCCAGGACAAGCGCGTGCGACAGGCATTGAACCTGTCGATCGACCGCAAGCGCTTCAACCAGACCGCGCTGTACGGATTGGGGGAGCCTGCGAATCTGCCCTGGCCGCCCGGTTCGGAAGGCTATGAAGCTGCCAAACAGGCCAACCCGGAGTTCAACCTGGAGAAAGCCCGTGCGATGTTCGAGGCCGCGGGAGCGGCGAATGCTGAATTCGAACTGGCGTTCCGCGGCACCGACCCGGAGGCGTCTCAGTTCACTCAAATCCTCCAGGCGGACCTGGCTTCCATCGGTGTTAGACTGACAATCAAGGGATTGGAATCGTCGGTATTTGCGCAGTACACCCTGGGTGCCATGCATCAGCTCAGCCTGGCGACCAGCGCCGGTGCCCAGTATCACCCGAGCACGTTGTTCCTCTCGGGCAGTGGTGCGCGCATCTGGGGCGGCATCGACGCGGATTCCGCCGCGGCGATTACCGCTGAACCGGATGAGGCAAAACGGCGCCAGATGAGCTCGCAGATCAACGACACGATTTTGGATCAGGCGCTGGACATGGTGGTGGGACACACGCAGCGTTCACTGCTGTACGCGCAGAAGGTACACGGGCTGATCCGCTCGATGAACCAGGTGTCGACGTACGTGGACACGTGGCTCGATGCCTGAATCGGTGCCTACGCTCAGCGTCGCGGTAGATATCGGGGGAACGTTCACCGATCTCGTCGGTTTCGACGAGCGCAGCGGCCGAGTACTACAAGCTAAATCCCTGACCACGCCCGACGAACTGTCACAAGGGGTCTGGGATTGCCTCGCCAAGGCTGGCATAGCGCCGCATGACGCGGCGGCACTGGTGCACGGATCCACGATCGCGATCAACATCGCCATCGAAGCGAAGGGCGCCCGAACCGCACTGGTCGTCACTCGGGGTACGCGGGACGTGTACAAGATCGGACGCCAGAACCGACCCGACGCGTACGACTTTTTCTTCAAACGGCCGGTGCCCCTTGTACCCAGGTCGCGCACGTTCGAAGCGGATGAGCGAGTCCTCGGGTCAGGTGCGGTGCTGACGCCACTGACAGCCGAGAGCGCGCGCGAAGTTGCCGAGGCGGTGCGCGATTCCGGCGCGGAGGCGGTCGCGGTGTGCTTTCTCCACTCGTACATCGATCCGAGCCACGAAATCGCGATGGGTCGCCTTTTGCGGGATGTCCTCGGTGAACAGGTGTACCTCACGCTGTCGCACGAGATCATTCGCGAATACCGCGAGTACGAGCGCACGTCCACGACGGTCATGAATGCGTATATCGGACCTCGCACGAGTGATTATGTCGGGCACATGGAGGACCGCCTGACGCGGGATGGCTTCTCCGGTCAGTTCCTCATTATGCAATCGAATGGCGGGGTGATGGCTCCCAGCACGGCCAAGAAGATTCCCGTCGCAATGATGGAGTCAGGACCGGTGGGCGGGGTGATCGCCGCCGCCGAGGTCGGCAAGCGACTGGGAATCCAGAATGTCATTGCCTTCGACATGGGTGGGACGACGGCCAAGACCAGCCTGGTTCAGGGCGGCGACGTCTCTGTCTCCCAGGGCTACTACGTCGGTGGCTATGCCAGCGGCCACCCCGTCATGTTCCCGGTGGTGGATATTGTTGAAGTCGGAGCGGGCGGAGGGAGCATAGCCTGGATAGACGAGGTTGGAGGACTCAAGGTAGGCCCGCGCAGTGCTGGGGCGGCGCCCGGCCCGATCGCGTATCGACGCGGCGGCACGCAGCCCACCGTCACTGACGCCAACGTCGTGCTCGGCCGGATCAGTCCAACAAGTTTTCTCGGCGGTGAGATGGCGCTCGACGTTCAGAGCGCCATCGAGGGTATCGCGACACAGCTGAGCCAGCCGCTCGAGATGAGCGCCACGCGCGTCGCGCACGGGATTATTCAGATCGCCGTGGCGAAAATGTCCCTCGCGGTGCGGGGAGTCTCGGTGGAGCGCGGCTACGATCCTCGCGACTTTGCCCTGGTCGCCATGGGCGGCGGCGGACCGCCACACGCTCTGGCAATAGCGCGCGACCTGCACATTCCGCAGGTCATTATTCCAAACCTCCCCGCGCACTTTTCAGCGCTCGGCATGCTAATGTCGGACGTGCGCCACGACTACGTGCGTACGTACTACCGGACGTTCCATGATTCGGATTTCGAGGAACTCGTCAGCATCTACAACGAGTTGATTGACACTGGAGAGGCGACGTTGACGCAGGAGGGTGTCGACACCGCGGCACGTACCTACCAGCGGAGCATGGATCTCCGCTACGTCGGTCAGGAGTTCTCGCTGCAAGTACCCGTCTCTGAAATCGAGATCGGCGCCGCCGACGTCGAAACCATCAAACAACGCTTCGATCAAATCCACGAACGTCGCTTTGGCCATGCCGCCATCGAAGAAGAGGTTGAGCTCGTCAACCTGCGTCTGACTGCCCGCGGCGCGCGACCCAAGATCAATTTTCCGAGGGTCTCGGGCAGCCAAGCGGCTGCACGGATCGACACCCGCTCGATCTACCTCGACGACGCAGAGAAGCCGTCAAACGTGGCCGTGTACCAACGCATGCTCCTTGCACCGGACGCACGAGTCGCGGGTCCGGCGGTCATCGAGGAGTACGGTTCGACAACCGTCCTGTTTGAAGGCGACTCCGCAACCGTGGCCGACACCGGAGAGATCATCATCACGGTTGGAACCACTTGAGTCTGGAGGGACAGTCATGACCAGCGTTACGGCATCCGCCGACACCTCGCTTCGCAGCCGGAGTCTCGAGCGTCGGCGAGCGGCGATCAGAGAACACATGCGCAGACTGGGACTCGACCTGGTCATCGGCTACGGTTCGGGTCTGCATTCGTTCATTCACATGAACCCGGCGTGGTACCTATCCGGGTTCAAACAACTCGGCCGCCACATGGCGGTCCTCTTGCCGAGCGAAGGCGACCCGGTAGCGATCATTACACCCGCCTGGGACCTCACGCGCGCCAGGGCGAGGTCGACCATTGAAGATGTGTACGCCACAGATGAAGACAACTTCATCACGTTCGTCGGCGAGCAAATCGACCGCCGCGGATGGCGCCAGAAGCGCGTCGGTGTCTCAGGCGGCGAAGGGCATCCGCGCGTCATTGCTGACGCGTGGCCCAGCATGTTCAATGCCGGCGTGCAGGACTTCGACAAGATCGTCAGCGACACTGCCAAGATCCGCGACGAGTGGTCACTGGACTGCACGCGCCGCGCTGTGGCGATCGCCGAGCAGGGGTACGACCATCTGTTGGAAACCGCACGGCCCGGCATGCCCGAGCACGAGGTCGCCGCTGAGTTGGATGTGTACATGCGCGAACTCGGTGCTGACGACAACTTCCAGCTCATGTCAGCGTCGATGCACAACCGCGGCGTGCACGCGCCAACTAACCGCATCCTCGAAGTCGGCGACATCCTGCTCGGCGAAATCACGCCGGCCGTCGAGGGCGAATATATCCAGATCTGCCGAACGGCGGTTCTTGGAAAGCCCAGTTCGCTGCAACTGGACAAATTCGCGCTGCTGGATCGTTGTCTGCGCGACGGCATGCGCACGGCTTTGCCAGGCGCGCCGGTGCGAGACGTGGTCGCGGCTATCAATCGACCGTTGGACGACGCCGGCTACAGTCAGTACACGCGGCCGCCATACATGCGCACGCGGGGCCACAGCATGTCGCTCGGATCGATGGAGCCAGAGATCGCTCCCGACCGCGACCACGTCCTCTACGAAAACGAAGTATTTGTCATGCATCCCAATCAGTACATCCCTGAAACGGGCTATTTCATGTGCGGCGAGCCGGTGATCATCACCAGCCGCGGGGCAGAGAACTTGACCAGCAAAATGGGTACGCTCGACTCGATCGGGTGAGTGTGAGCTTGGAGAGACCGAGATGATCAACATGGAGCCGGTGCTCAAGCGCGGCTACACGGCCTGGGATCGCGGACTGCTGCCGATCGACGAATTCACCGAACGAGTCGCTGCCGTCAAATCTGAGATGCAGCGCGCGGGTCTGGCCGCGGTGCTGGTGTGGGGCGGCGGGCTGGCGGTGAGTACGCGTGAAACCGGCGACTACCCGTATATCACGGGCGCAACTGGTGGCGGAATCCTTGTTATCACCCCCGACGGAGACCCAGCCATCGTCACCGCCGGCGGCGGCCGCGAGATCCCGTTCCAGCGCACGCTGACATGGATCAACGAACTGACGCCTGGCGGTGGGTTTGTGGTGACCGGGGCGCCAGTGCGCAAGATACTCGAAGCGCGTCAGGTGACCGGCGGGACGCTCGGCACGGTCGGTGCAGGGGGGCTGCCGCGCTCAGTGTATACCCAGATTGAGCAGACCTTCGATGGGTACCAGTTGCAGGCCTTCGATCACGTGTTCCGCACGTTGCGCGAAAGCAAGCGTCCGCGCGAGGTGCTGGCGATTCGGACGGCACTCCGGATCGCAACCGACGCGACCACGGCCGCACAGCGAAGCTTCGCCGCCGGAGCGTCGAACGCGCGCGCGTTAGTCGAAGCCGAACGCGCGGCGCGCGTGAATCGGGCACGTGACTTCCGCGCGCTGGCGAATATAGAAACCGACGGCCTTGCACCGTATGAGGGACTCTCCGACGAGCGCCGGCTGCCGCTCGCGCTGTGGGTAGCGGTGGAATACAACGGGTACTGGGCCGACACCACACTGATGTGGCCGGACCCCGACCCGGGCGCGGAAACTACGCGGGCCATCGACGCGATGGTGGCTGCCACCCACCCTGGTGCGGCGGCGCGCGCCGTGGCACAGGCTGGCCTCACCGCGCTCTCCGAGGCTTCGGCACAGAACGCACTGATGTACGGGCTTGGAAACGGAATCGGACTGGCACTTCGCGACCAGCCTACAATCAGCCCGACAAGTGATGACGTGTTGATAGACGGCCAGGTCCTTTCATTGCGCGTGGCCGGCTTGCAGGCGGGCAAAGTTGCTCTCGCCAGCGCGACCGTTCAGGTTACACCTGACGGGGCGCGTCGGCTCGTGGCGCGGTAGGCGCCCAGTATGGTTGCCGAAGCGTCCCGCGCGACGCTGGACCCGGTGACGCTCGAGGTCATTCGCCACGCGCTGCCAGCCATTGCCGATGAGATGAGCTACGACCTGCAGCGCACTTCGTACAACATGATGATCTACGAAGTGCGGGACTATTGCACCGCGCTGCTAGATCCCCAGGGCAACCTCATTTCTCAGAGCGTGGGTGGAGTCTCTCACTTCGTCGCCGACCTCGGCGTAGTCGTCAAGGACGGCGTCGCGCGCTACGGAATTGATGGCTTCGCGCCAGGCGACGTTCTACTGCACAACCATCAGCGGGTCGCCGGTCAGCATCTCAATAACGTAGTCGTATACACCCCATGCTTCTACGAGGGCGATCTGCTGGCATTCGCAGTCGTCCGCGCGCATTGGGTGGACGTCGGCGGGCAATCCACCGGCTTCGGCGCGGGCAATGCCGCATACGACCCCTGGAGTGAAGGGCTGCAGTTCGACCAGTTAAAAATCTACGAGCACGGTGTGCCGGACCGAAAGTTACTGCAGATCATCCAGGACAATATTCGGTATCCGGAAGCCTCGATGGGCGACATGCGGGGGCAACTGGCCGCCTGTCGGCTCGGCGAACGGCGGTTCGAAGAACTGCTACGGCGCTACGGGCGTGACGTAGTGATGCGCGCGATCGACGCGCTGTACGACGACACGGAGCGACGGTGCCGCGCCATGGTGATGCAGATCCCGGACGGCGAGTATTACGCCGAGAGCATCCTGGACGGAAATGCCCAGGGTCCATACGAGATCAAGGTCCGCGTCACGGTGCGTGGTGGCGACATGACCATCGACCTCTCCGAATGTTCGCCGCAGCGCGAGGGAGGGATGAACTCGCGGACGTTTGCCGGTGCGTACATCGCCTACAAAGCCCTGACCGCACCACTTGGACCAGTCAACGAGGGGTCGTTTCGAGCGCTCAAGGTCATCATTCCCGAGGGCAACATGATGATGGCCACCTATCCGATCCTGATGGCAGGCTGGAGCGGTGCACTGCCCACTGTGGTGGACACCGTGTGGAAGGCATTCGCGAATGCCATTCCCGACCGCATTCCGGCCGCATCAAGCGGCTCACTCGGCGCGTCGTTCGTGTTCTTCGGAAGAGATCCGAAGAGTGGCAAGAGCTTCATTGCGCAGAGCATTGAAAGCGGTGGTTGGGGCGGACGTCCCGCGGAGGATGGCGAGGACGCTTCGATGTCCGTCTGTCAGGGGGATGTGCGTAACGCGCCGATTGAGACAATGGAACTGAAGACGCCTGTGCTCATTCTGGAGCGCAGTCTTCGTGAGGATTCAGGCGGAGCGGGCAAGTTTCGCGGCGGGCTCGGCGTGCGGACGCGGGCGCGTTCGCTGGTCGAGGGCCGCTGGAATGCTGGAGGCGGCGGTGGCCGCGTCAAGTGCCCACCCTGGGGGCTGTGGGGAGGCCAGCCTGCTATGACGGCGCGCACGCTATCGTCAAGGGGGTGTCGGAGTCAGAGTTTCATCCGCACCAGGGTGGCGGGCGTTTCGCGGGGCCGAGCCCCGGCAACGAGGTCATGTACCTGACCGCGGGCGGCGGAGGCTACGGGGATCCACTCGAGCGCGAGCCGGATCAAGTGCTGCGCGACGTGGCGGAAGGCTACATCTCACGGAACGCGGCGCGCGAGGACTATGGCGTCGTGCTGACCGAAGACGGCGCCAGCGTGGACCCTGCCGCGACGGCCGAACTGCGCAACGCGGTGCGCGCGGAATACCGACACAAAGGGCCGCTTCCTTCGGATTGAATGTGGCCTCGCTCTAGCTCGGGCCATTGCATGGCGCCGCGATGGGGTAGGGGCCGCCATAGCCGATTCAGCAAGCCAACAGTGTCGGCTTCAGCTCGAGGACGAGGATCTGCCGAGGCAACCGCCCAGCTACGCGCCGCGTGGGGAGGTTAGCTGAGCTAGCGTCAGACGGCGGCGAGCTCGTGGGCGGGGTGGGCCTCGTCCGCCGCCTGCGGGTCGCGTAGTCCGAAGAAGCGTCGCGCGTTCGAGAACATCACCTTCTCGCGGTCCTCCGCGGACAACTCGACACCCTCGAGTACTTCCAGAGCCGCCTCCGGGTTCCAGCACGGGTAGTCGCTGCCGTACAGGATCTGGTCGATCCCGTAGTACTCGACCGCAAACTTGACACCCATCGAGTGCGGCGACACGGTGTCGGTGGACATGCGCTTGAGGTATGTGCTCGGCGCGCTGGGCAGTCTGGCAGCCCTCGAATTTTTGTCCATGCGCCGGACTGGTAGGGCAACGCGCCACCCGTATGTGACATGAACACCTTCAGCCGGGGATGCCGCTCCATGATGCCGGATAGCACCAGCCGATACGCGGCGACGCTGACGTCGACCACGCGCCCGAGACTGTTGTAGAGCGCGCCATCGTAGCCGTCCAGAATGTCAACGAAAGCGGCATCAGTGGGATGCAGGAACAGTGGCACTTCGAGCTCTTCGACGCGTGCGTAGAACGGCTCGAGCCGGTCGGCGTCGATGCGGAGGTCATTGCCGACGCTTCCAGGGATGCTGACACCGACGAGTCCCAACTCGCCGACGGCGTGGTTGAGCACGTCGAGGGCGACCGCGGTGTCGACCAGCGGAATGACGCCCGTTGCCCAGAGGCGGCCGGCGTACCGCCGCGTCGCACCCGCCATTTCGTGGTTCCACAATATCGCCGCATCGCGGCCCTCGTCGGCGGGCAGATCGGAGAAGTGCACCGCAAACGGGCCAGGCGAGCATACGACGTCCACCTGGTAGGGAAGGGTGTCCATGTGTGCGAGCAGGTGATCGAGGTCGAACCACTCGGCGCCGAGATTGAAGCGAGCGGTGCTGGTGTCCCCATTTCGCCAGTACGTGTAGCCGCCTTTGCCGTTGCGCTCAGCCCGCGGGTAGGTCTTCCGCTCGCACAACTGATCGAAGACGGACCGAGGCCACCAATGGAAATGAGCGTCGACGATACGCATGTGACGACTCCTTGCCTGCACATGGTACACGGGAATCGGCGTCAGCAGCCTCTCCAGATCCGGACGAGCCGACGAGCGCGGCCGGCCGTTGCATGCGGTCTTGTGGAAGCCTGCGACGGGTGTTAGCGGGCGATGGGCCGCGGGTCGTGCGCGCCGGGACCAGAGTCCGCTTCCACGGGAAAGAATATCGCGAATCTCGCAAAGTGCGAACATGTTTCACGCTCTCGGCTTCGAATAGGGCCCATGTACGCGAGCTGCGGATGAACGGCCAATCCGTGTTCAGGGCGATGCCCGGTGAGCATTTCGAGCCGCCGTGGATGCCGGTAGAGCATGTGTGTTGTGCCCGCGGTAAGGGTTAGGGGTGGTCCAGTGTCTGCGCCGTGTCACGCCACCTACCATGCTCTTCCCAAGTGACTAGAGAGTGAACTGCGCCAGGGCAGAGGCAGGCACCTGGCGATGTTGATCTTTCTGGCCTACTTGACACCTGGCGCATCACCCACCTGAACAACGTCGCGGGCGAATGCCGGATGTCTGGTTGGCGCCGGATTGGTGTCGCTCGAGCCAACTGCTGGCGCGTCAACGCGCCTCCGCGCGGACCAGGTCACGCGAATTATGAGGGCTGCAGCGAGGGTACGTGCCGCCACGCTATGCAGTACGTCACCCGGTCCGGCGAGTCGTCTGACAAGCGCGCTAGCCGCGTGGCCAGCCCTGGTCGTTGATGTCGTCGGCGCTCACGAACAGCACGATCTTGGTGTCCATCGTTGGCCCGCGGCGGAACGCGCCGCCGTGCGGCCCCGCGCGGACCACCGCGCTGAAAGGCGCCCACAGGTCGCGCGCCATCGACCGATCGATCAGAAATGCTTCACCGCGCACCTCCTTGACCGTGCCAATGTGTTCACCGTCGATGCTTACCACCGCCGAGCCCACGGTAATCTGGTCGACACCGGGGCCATTCGCTTTCAAAATCCCACTATCGTCCGAATCTTGCTCCGTTTCAGTCATGAAGCACACTCTACGCTCTTGCGCACCCACCTGCTACGGAGATCGCCTGCGCAGCCGTCGGTCAGTAGTGTTGCGCCGCCTTCTACGGGCGGCATGTCGAGTGTCGAGGAAAGTCGGGGCCAGGCGCGACGGCCATCGTCATTGGCCTTGGCGCCGTCGGTTTGCGCGGTGTCATCGCCGCCCGACGCTGCCACCTGACCCTCGTCAGCAGCGTCCTCGGATTCGACACATTGTCTGGTCATGGATGACGATGAATTCAGCGACGCGGCCGAGCAGACTTCACGTGCCTGGATGTTTTCGGCAGCGCCCCCAGTCCATCCAGGACGACCTCCACCAGGCGCGCCTCCGCCTGCCGATCGGTGCCGGTGTGCTGGACCGCGCGTGAGGTGCCGACAATCAGGGCCACCACCTCCGACAGACGAACGTCGGATCGCACGGCGCCGGCCTGTTGAGCGCGCGCCAGCAGTTGCCCAAGCGCCGCGTTGAACTCCTGTTTCGCATCTCCCACGGGCAGGCTGATGTCGATTCCCTGCAGAGCCAGAGCGTCAACCAGCGTCAGTTTGGTGCGCGCCTCGCTGATGACCTGACGGAAGAAGGTCGCAAAACTCGTACCCGGATCCTGCGTGGCGCTCAGGTGCCGCGCCTGGTCGGCGAGGTGACGCAAGCGCGCGTCGAAGACGGCCGCGAGCAGCGCCTCCTTGGTGGGAAAGTGACGAAACAGCGTGCCAATGCCGACGCCGGCGGCGCGGGCGATGTCTTCGGTGGACGCGCCGGCGCCCTGGATGGCGAACAGCTCGTCGGCAACAGCCAGCAAGCGCTCGCGATTGCGGCGGGCGTCGGCCCGCAACTGCTTGACAACCGGAGTCTCCACTCCGTATTCTGGATGCGGAGTCACAACTCCGATTATAGACAACGGTCACGGAGGCTCGTCCTTGCCATGTCTGCTTCTCAGTCCCTCGCCCCACGCTACGTGTTCGAACGCCAGCTCCAGGCGGTGGCTGACCGCGACTGGGCGCGCATGGCGGCCCTGTACGCCCACGACGCCATCGTCGAGCTGCCCTTCAATCGGCCCGCGCCACTGCGCATCGAAGGCCGCCAACAACTCGAGGCGCGCAACCTGGCCGCGCACGATCTTCCGCTGGAACTGACACCAAGCAACCTGGTCATCCATGAAACGACCGATCCGGAGGTGATCGTGGCCGAGTTCGACTACGCCGGTCGCGTGACGACCACGGGTCGAACCTTTCGTGTCGCCAACATCATGATCGTGCGCGTGCGCGACGGAATGATCATCGCCTCGCGCGACTACCACGATCACGCCGCCATTGGCGAGGCCCTCGGCGACCTGGCAGAGGTGTTGACCTCCAGCGCGCGACCCTCGGCGTCGGCCTGACCACCGCAGCCATGTTGATGGAGGTTGGTACCTGGTGGCGACGTCCTGCTTCCTCCTCTTGCTGGGCTTCGAGGAGGTAGGAAGCTACTACCCCGGGATCGTAGACGCGGGTTGTTCTGCAACGTTGGGCGGCCAGACCTGTTCCGATCAGTGTGAAGCCGCCGCGTGTTTGCTCACACTCGGTTGCCCTGCATTCAAACGCCCGCGCTCGTGATACACGGAAGCAACGCTCGCGCAAACCCCACCGCCAACGCGCGGTTGCCGGTAGACCGCATTCCGGGCGCCTAACGACACATCGTGCAAGGTGGACCGCATTGCTGTTTCATTGGATTCCGCGACGGAGCGAGCCGCGCGGTACGTGGCTGGTGGTGGCCGGCGGATCTGACGTCGGCATCAGGACTGCCCGCCGTTGTGGCCTCGCCCAATCAAGTCTCGAAGGCCTTGCGACGCAGAGGCAGAGTGGCAAGGCTTCCGCGGTGCTCAGCGTGTCACCACGCGTTTTCACCGGAACTGTGGCTACCGTCCTCGTCGCGTGCGGACAAACGTTTCTCCGTGTCTGTCGCCGTGCTTTCGCGAGAAACTGCGCTTCGCGAGAGTCCGACTCTCGATTTTCGCCGCCATACGCCGAGCACATTGGCCCGCCGTCTAGCCCCGCCCGAGCGCGGTCTACCGTACGCTGTCAACAGCGTACACTCGGCTCGGGACGAACTGATGACAGAAGGTTTTGGATACCCGTTCATGTACTGGGTGGGCATGAACACGCCGCTAACCATGGACGATGCGACGCTGGCCACGTTCAACCGCTTCTATAGCGACACGCATGTGCCAGAGGTGGTGGCGCACAACCCGGGGTTCGTGCGCGGCTCGCGTTATGAGCTCGTCGGGCAAGACTCGCGCGGGGACTTTGGCCCGCATTGGCTCGCCGTGTACGAGATGGCCGATCAGGCCGCCGCGGATACGTACACGGCTGGGGCAGATAGAGCGGCCCGCAATCCTGCGTACACGCCCGGCCCGCCAGGTTGGCGCGACGTCAGCATCTCCTGGCGGATCATCTGGCGCCAGCTCACGGAGCGGGGCACCGCCCCTGAACCGCCCACGTCGATCTTCTTGGTCGGTATGAATGTGCCA
Organism: Vulcanimicrobiota bacterium; assembly: GCA_963806005.1. Classification (GTDB taxonomy): domain Bacteria; phylum Vulcanimicrobiota; class Vulcanimicrobiia; order Eremiobacterales; family Eremiobacteraceae; genus JAFANK01. The sequence goes on from CAWDWJ010000001.1 coordinate 173,127, forward strand.
GCGAATACCGACGAGGCGAGCCTGAAGGCATTCAACGACTTTTACACCAACACCCACATGCCAGAAGTGATGGCGGTAGGCGGTTACGCTCGCGGGACGAGGTTCGAACAATACCAGGCATTTGCGCATCCGTGCGCCCGGCTGCCCGCAGTTCTGCGCGATCTATGAGGCGGACGAGGCCACCACGCGCACGAATCAGGGTCGGCCGGCGGCGCCCAGGCCGGCACAGCCTGGTGGCCGAAGCTTCACACCGGGTCCGCCGGTGTGGCAGCAGCACGACACAATCTGGCGACTCGTGTATCGCCGAATCTAAGCGCTGAAGGATCACTTGCCGTCGACGCCGTGGCTCTCCCAGGTCACGAATGCGTTTTCGGTCTCGGCGAACGGACGAAAGGCACGGGGCGAATGCGTCGCAGGTCACGGTCGGCGCAAACATCAGCGTCGTTAGTGGCTAGCCGTGCCTCGCCAGGGCGAGTGATCTGTTGAGCACATCGCAGCACGGCGACGAACATTTTCCCGAAAAGACCCACAGGATCCCACACAGCATTACGTCAAGCGATCGCCTGGCTGTGGGCGATTGGCTCACCGCGGCGCCCTACGGCGCGCTGGCACTCCACCGCTTTAACCCGCGAATAAGTGCTTGGCTGGGCTGGGTGGTTGTCTGCCACTCTGGTGCCTTCGCAGCCAACCCAGATGAAGGCACCTTCCGGATAGTTTTCCACTACGACCTCGCCGGCGGCGAGTACGGGAACCCACCACTCTATTCGGATCCATTTACCGTTCAGTGCTAGAACTTCCGTCAGATCCGCCTGTAAGCGGTTCCCACTCATTGGCTCCACAACGGCTGCGCCACGCGCCTGGTGACGGTTGCCGTCAATTGGTGGTCCGTGCTCGCCGCCGCGAGTCCGCCAGGTCCTGAACGATCGCGGTCGCTCGAGTTGTTTTGTCATGGCGTCTCTCCATGGGTTTTCCTGGTGCGGTGAATTGCGGTAACGATCAGCGCTCGTGCCCGGGTGGTATTCAGCTTCTGGTCGGTGACCAGGGCGTCGGCCACATCGCCTATCGCTGCCTGGTTCCATGGCTGCTGCAGAAGTCGCTTCGTTCGGATGTACAGCCAACGCACGTACGCCTCAGCCTCTTCCTGGCTGCCTGTCAAGTACGTGGCCGCATTGATCGCAGCGTGAATCTCGTTGTCAGCGCCGTGCCAGGCGTTGCGCCCGGTCAGCAGTGCTTCGGCGGCATCGCCCCCGAGCGAGGTGATGACATCGCACTCGAGGCGCTTCCGCATGCGTGCGTCGTCGATCGAGGCCGTGCCGGGGTAGTACCAGTCTGGGCGCGGAAGGAACTGGGCGTGGGCCACGGTGCTTTGCTCTTCGTCTGAGACGATCGAGACCGACTTGAAGGCCCGACTGACGTTGTACGCAGCGACCGCATGGCCAGCCGCGTGGACGGCGACTCGGTAGCGTCCTTGCTTGCTCAGCACCGATCGCGCTCCTTCCACTGTCGGACAACGTTTCCGATCCGACGTTCCGGTGAGCTCTGACAGGCAGAATCAGTCACGGACCTTTCCACAGCGGCCCTCTGTCGTCGCCTCGGGCTGGGCGTTCCCGCCACACACTGGGACCGTACTTTACCAGGGCCAATAGCGTACAGGTGTAGCAGCGTACAGGTGTGCCTATGTAACGCCGCGCGGCCAATTCAATCTTGCCCTTACTCGGCGCGTGTCAAATTCTGGCAGTCGTCCAGTAACGGGTCCTGGCCGCTCGCGGGCAGTCCGTACGCGCCCCGGCCCGTCCTTGACGACTGGACATTTCGTGCTCGGGTCAGCGGCAGCAACTGCTGCCTTCGACCGTGTCCTGAGAACGATTTTGCTGAATAACGGCGTGGTCTCGAATCGTCCACGTTCGGCCAGCATTGCCGAGCAAAAGACTGAAGAACGACGGCACGTCGCCCGTACTTGCGCCAGCAAGCTACGGCTCACAATCAATTGGTGCGGCACTACCGGGATCGTCGAGGGGCTGACGACCGTACGTACCAAAGTTACATGTGATTCATTGATACACACGAAACCCTCAGGACGGGCCGCGCTGGTCAACGAGATTAACGCCCTACACTGAAGGGGCGTTCCTGACGGGCGGGACGCCATACGCAGGGAGGTGTCCATGTTCAGGGTGAGACATGGGGTTTCGAACCGCGCTATGGTGGTGACTGCGGTTCTTAGCATGGGTTTGTTTCCCACCGCCGCGACAGCGGCTGGCTCGCCGACGATGAGCAATATCGGCACGGTGACCGAACCCGCTATCCAGGCAATCGCGAGCGGGAAGAGCCTAGCGTCTAATCCGACTGGCCTGTTCGCCAGCTTCGACATCAGCTGGGTTGACAACGCGCGCGATGTGTACTACCTCGCGGATCGCTCAAACGATGCGGTTGACGAAGTGGATGCGACCGATGGATCGTTTATTCAGTTCCTGGGCCAGGGTAAGTTCGCCGGCGTAGTAACGGGAGCGTCGACCAATCGCAGCGGTCCGGACGGCGTCGTCACCGACAAAGACGGAAACGTGTGGGTGGGCGATGGCTTCCCGCTGGTCTCTACCACTGCTGACACCGATGCCACGAGCCACTTGAAGGGCTTCGATCCGACCACAAACACCATGTTCGCGAATATCCCGACCGGCGGAACCGGCAGGGCGGACGAACTGGCGTTCGGCAATTTCGCCGGTGGCCGGATTCTGGTCGCCAATCCGGATGAGCTGAACTCGGCCTTCGTCTCACTGGTTGACACCAGCAATCAAACCATCATCGGCAAAGTCGTCTATGACGAAGGGGCGCACTCGGGGTTGCCCATGGCGGGCCATGGGTTCAACACGAACTTCAATGGCAAACAGAACGGACTGGAACAGTCGGTATTTCTTGGCAATCATTTCTATTTGAATGTGCCGTCAACCATTCAGAATCCGTTCGGAGAGATCGATCAGTTCGACGCGAATACGGCCAGAATCACCGCGGTGTTCCCACTCACCGGCACTGCCTGTACTGGCACTGGGCTGGCGGTTGGACCTCGTAACGATTTGATCGTGGAATGCGCCGATAGCGTTCGAATCATGGATACGAACGGCAATGTCGAAGCCAGCTTCCCGCAGTTCGGGGGCGCGGACGAGATCTGGTTCAACGCCGGCGACGGTAACGCCTATTTCCCGCTGGCGGCGAATGCCATGCTGCGGCCAGGAATCGCGGCCGGCGTCGGCATCCTGGACGTCGTCCACAATACGCCGCTGGGCATCACGCCGGTGATGGGGGCGCAGGGGATCCACTCCATTGCTGTCGACGCGGGTAATGGTCGGGTGTTCCTGCCAATCTCGGATAACCCGGACAACGGCGCGGGTGGTATCGCGATGCTCAGCACGACGAGCAAGCGACGCATCCGCTGAATCGCGCAGCCGACTGATCGGTCAACCACATCCGGCCCGGTCCCCGGCGTCCCGGTCGACGTCGGGGCCGCGCCGGCCATCGCCTGCTCCTCCGTGTCGAGCGCCAGCGGCTAGAGCATTGCCAGGGCACCCCTGGTGAAGTAGGCGGGGCCGGCGGCGGGCCCATTGACCGCGTGGAAGCCCGGCGTCGAAGCTGGTGGTCCGCCACTGGGGAGGCAAGCCTGCGAAACTGGCGTGCTGGCCGAGCGGCGTCGGGCCGCCGGCGACTGGCGCGGCACCCGTCGTGACGGTCAGCGTGACGAAGTCGCCTCCGCGGGGTGGCCGTCCTGGAGGCCGGCGCGGGCAGCCGGCGCGGGCGTTGGCTTGCCCGAATCGGCCGGTTGGCAGGGCACTGTCAGGTAGATTCCTGCGTGGATCGAAGAAGCCGGCGCTCGAGTGCGACCCTCGCGTGCTGCTACACGCCGCCTGAGCGCGCGCCGCGCTCACGCAGCCACGTGACCAGCGCCTGACGGCCAGTGTCGATGCTGCCTGCCTGGTCCAGAGGTGTGCCCCTGGCGTAGTCCGGGACCCAGTTCAAGTCGGCGCCATGCACCAGCAGGAGTTCGGCTGCGCGGCGCTGTCCACCGGCGCACGCTTGCCAGAAGGCGTTGTTGATCTCTTCCGGGCTCGCGCCCCGCAGCAACTCCTCTGTCCGCCCCAGCATGCCGAGCGCCGCGGCGTGCCACAACTTGTCCACGCGGGCGTGTCGCTGGATGAGCAGGCGTGCCACTCGCCAGCAGCTATAGCCAACCGCGTTGTCGAGTGGCGTGCCACCCGCAATCGAGCCGCCCGGCGCCTCGATATCGGCTCCGCCGTCGATGAGTGCCTCCGCCACGTCGACGTCGTCGCTGCTGGCCGCCCAATGCAGCGGCGTCTCCTGGCGACCGAAACCCTCGTCGCCGCCGTTGGGGTCGGCGCCGTGCGCGAGCAGCAGCCGCACCGCGGCAGGCCCGTTCGGAAAATAGCCGGGCCAGTCGGCCACGACGTGCAGCGGTGTCCGATAGCCACCTCTGCGTCCTTCGATCTGCACGTTTGCCAGATCCGGATTGTCGGCCAGCCAGTGCTCGAGCGCGGCCAGATCACCGGTGTGAATCGCTGCAGCCGCAGCAATCGCAAGTGGATCGTCAGCACGCATTGTTTCCAACCTCCGGGCAACGGGCCTGCTGGTCATGCTCCCACAAGGCAGGATATTCGCAGTTCACCTTCGTTGCCTGCTCGTTACCTCCGACGACGTCCGCAATCGCGCCCGTGCACCACCGACCATGAGATCTTTCCATGGCAGACGCTCCCACCACGCTGCGCACACAGAGGCGCCCAGACCGATGTAAGGCAGCTCGCCGTTCCAATTGGTAAGCGGCGTCCATGTCGACGGCGTTGAGGGTGTCGCTCACGTAGAGGCAGAAGCTGGCACCGTCTCCGTCGAACATCTGAAGCAGAGCGTGGGCAAGTACGTTGGGGACTGCAGCGGTGGCACTGCCAGACGCGACCGTTCCTCACACCAGCATGCAAGCCGGACGGCGGGCGCGCATGCGCCAGAGGCGCAAGCGATGGCAAATGCGAAAGGCAGGCATGGCCCACCCAGGCCTCGTTACCCTGCACCGCCTACGCCGCACCGCGTCTGTCCGATCGGATGGTGCGCGACGGTGAAGTGGCCGTTGCCCGAGGGCCGGCGCGGTCATCCACACTGTTGTCGTTTAGAGACAGCCACGGGTGGGAGGCCAAATCTGGGCACCAGGTCGGCTTCACCGAAGACCAGAATACGCGCGATGCCCGCTGACGTGACCGTGAGGACACCGAGGCCAAATGCGCGGTGAACTCCGTCGTGGTCGCGGTGATAGGCCACCGCCGCGGGTTGTCCGTTGGCGGTTGTCGCGATCATGCGCCACTCACCGGGAGTTCCGATCACGCGCGCGAGGTAGCGCAGACACGTTGCGCGTCCGGCGAACCAGGTGCGGGTGCCGACCATCTCGATGGCCGCGTCGATGCGCAGCGCCTGTTCCAGGACGGTCAAGTCGGCGTTCTCGAAGCCGGCGATGTACTGGTCCAGAAGTGCCTGCGCGTGCGGCTCGGTGGGCTCCTCGAGTTGTTGCTCAGACGAGCCGACCTGGTCGAGTCTGGCGCGCGCACGCTGCAGCGCGCTTTTCACCGCGGGCACCGTCGTCTCCAGCATCGCGGCAACTTCGCTGGCAGGCAGCTCCAGCACCTCACGAAGGATGAGCGTGGCCCGCTGCCGCCCGGGCAGGTACTGCAGGCTGGCGATGAGCGCGAGCCGCAGCCCCTCACGCGCCGCGACGATGGCTGCCGGGTCTTCCGACTCGGGCGCTACCAGCGCGTCGGGGATCGGTTGAATCCACGCCAGCCCGGCGTCTATTGCGAGGGTTTCGGGCGCATCAGGATCTTCTGCTGGTGCCACCAGGCTCGACGGCAATACGCGTCGCCTGCGCTGCTTGAGCGCGTTCAGACAGGCGTTCGTGGCGATCCGGTACAGCCAGACCCGCAGCGATGACCGGCCGTCGAAGCTGCCGAAAGACCGCCACGCCCGCAGGTAGGTCTCCTGCACCAGATCTTCGGCCTCGTCCAATGAACCGAGCATTCGGTAGCAGTGTGCGAGCAGTTCGCGCCGAAACGGCTCGGCGCGTCTGGCGAACTCGCCACGCTCCGGGACGCTGCCGGCGTCACTCGTCACGGCCGCCTCATACTGGAGGCCAGACGTAGAGCTTCTCAGGCGTTATCCGTACGACCAGTCGCTCCGCATCCCGCTCAGGTGGCGGCGTCTGGCCACCCATGTATCGCGCATACATCTCATACAGGAGCAACTTCTCGGGATCTTCGGTGATCTCTACCGACCCACGAATCTCGATATACCGCCCCGCGTCCCCGAGTACCAGCAGACTGACTCGAGGGTCGCGCCGCATGTTGCGGGTCTTCAATCGGCTTTTGATCGTGCTGAAAACGACCGCGTCCCCATCGCGCTTGACGAAGATTACCGAGGATTGCGGGCGTCCGTCGACGTTTGAAGTCGCGAGCACGGCGGTATGCGGTCCGTCCAGCAGTGCCCTGGCTGTGTCATCGAGCTGCATGTTCATGTAGACCACACGGCAATAGCAAAGGAATCGGTTCGCTGGGCAGGCGGGCATCGCGGCGTGATGGCATTCCCCGACACGGCAGCGGACGACGATGACCAGACGCGGCGCAGAGCGCCCGAGTGGCGCTGACGGACGTCCATCGAGGCCGGTCTCGCCTGGGCGTGGGAAGCAGCCGCCAGGCCACGCCGGCGGGGGCGAACGAGTTCGTGCGCAACAATGAGCGGGACGCAGCCCTCGACTAGCTTATGCCGCCGTCACGGTAATCTGGTCCTGGCCACTTCCCCCGTCCGGTTGGGGAAGCTCGAAGTCGTCGGTCTGAACCTGGCCTGTGCCGTCAGTGGCACGGACAGTCAGCGTGACGCTACCAGTCGACGGCACGAGGAACGTGGTCTGCCAGCGCACCATCGTGTCGCTGCCTTGCATCGGCTCAATGAACTGAGCCGGCTCCCACGTTGTGCCGTCGTCGCTGCTGAGCTCGACCGTCATCACGCCGCGGTCGCCCGCGTACGCGATGCCCGCGACCATTTGCTCGCCCGACGGCAGCGTGGCGCCGTCCGCCGGCGTGTCGATGCGCGACATGGTCTTGACAATGCCGTCTGGATTCCAACCCCGTTGCCCGTACCAGTCCACGTATTCCTGTGCCATGGGCTGGATATGGACGAGCCATTTTGGGTTCTTCATGCCATAGCGACCCGGCACCAGCAGGCGAGCTGGGAACCCGTGCGCGCGGGGTAGTGGCTGATCGTTCATCTGGTAGACGATCACGGTCTCTGGGTCCTGGACGACGTCGACAGGCAGGCCGGCTGAAAATTCGTCACTCGAGAAGAATGCGATACCCACGGCGGTCGACTTCAGCCCGCCCGCCAGGCTCAATACGTCGCTGAGGTGCGCCCCGCGCCAGCGCGCGGTGGACAGCAAGTCACACCCGAAAGTGGTCAGGTAGCAGGCTGCCGTCAGGTTGGAGATGCACTCCAGGGTTTTGACGATGTCGACGGGCGGCAGCGCGGTCAGCGTGCCGTAATCGAGCTGCACCGGATTGTTGACTTCACCATCGATGATCAACCGCCAGGTATTCGCGTCGACCACCGGATCGGTGACGGCGTTTTTAGTGACGATGTAGAAGTCGGAATTTGCGGTGATCGGCGGCGAAAGCTGGCCCTTGGCACGACCGGCTGCCGTGAGTGAACCAGTCTCGTCACGCGCGATCTGGGCCTCCGGCGGCGGGTTGGGCAGCGGCACCGGGGTGGGTGTCGGTCCTGGCGTGGGAGTTACCGGCACCACCGTGGTTGCTGGTGGGCTGTTCGGGGCCGGGCCGGCAATTGCCACCGGCGTCGACGGAGGCGTTGGTACGAGTGTGGGCGCGGCGGCGAGTGGGAGGGTGCTGGTGACCAGGCCGCCACCGCGACCGGCGATGGCGGTGACGACTCCGGCCACCAGCGTCCCGAGGAGACCGGCCAGCAGCGCGCGGCGCTCCGCGAGGGGTGGCCGCTCCCCGGGCGCGTGCAGGTAACCCAGGCCGAGGCGGCCCACGATCAGGATGCTGGCGTAGGCCAGGAAGACGACCAGATAGCCGGCGTCGGTAAGGAGCGGCACGATCTGCAGCCCGGCGGCGAAGAAGCCAGCCCCCGTCACAGGCATGACTACCAGCATCGCGAACAACCACAGGCCGATCCCGATTGCAAGGAGCCGCCAGCTGCGCCAACCGGCATGCAGCGCCAGCGTGCCTATGACGATGAGTACCAGGACCATGCCGACGATCGTGACCGTAAGCGCGTAGTCCTTGGCCTGGGCGCCAAATTCCCCCAGGCCCTGCTCGAACAGATTCAGCGGCACGAACAGGAGCAGCCACTCCTCGACGCGTTCAGGCAGCGTGCGGACCTGCCAGACATCGCGCAGCACACCCTCGAGCTCGACGACCGCTGCGCTTGCCAGGCATGCAACCACCAGCGCGCCCAGCCAGTTGATCAGGCGAGTGCGGCGTGACGCGATCAGGGTGTTCTCCAGGTCAGCCGCCGTCCGTCGATTCTCGCGAGCAACGTGCGCACCTGCCGCGCGCCGCGGATCAGATCCCGCAGAATCGCCACCGCGGTGGCGACCGCTGCGACCCCGCCAGCGACGCAGACGACGGTTCAAGGAGTGCTCCAGTCGACGGACCACGAACTGAAGCCGCGGGCCGGCACGTCGCGGATGCCGACGCGCACCAGCGGTTCCACGCGCCGGTGGTCGGGCGGATTCCACTGGACCTGGGCGATGGTCCAGGCATGAATCTGCTCCTCACGACGCAACTTCATCCAGAAGTCCGGGCACCTGCTAACCGCGAGGTGCTGCCGCCAACGGTGGTGCACCGAAGCGCTCGATCCAGCCGACGCTGAGCTGCAGCGTCGTCGCATGCTCGGTGACAAGCGGGTCGGCAGGATTGGCGAGCATTCGCCCGTTGCGGACCTCGAACGGCGAGGTGCCATCGTTGTATTTACGAACGTCGGCCAGCGGTTGGATGGCAGGGTGAATATGTTGACAGTTGAGCGGTTTGCGTTAACGCTGAAATGCTTTCAGAAGTGAGGCAATCTCGGTGGCGGCCAGGTGCATTAGTCACCATCGCTCGCGAGTCTGGAGCTCGAACCGTCCCGCCGCCTGGCCGCTTGCACCTGGCCGGATTCGGACATGCGTCGCCCAAGCGAACTCCCGTCGGAGCGTGCATCAGCTGGAACGTGGGATGCGGAGCGCACAGGCCGCTTCATCAGACCATCGGGTGGCGAGAGGTCCGCTGCGACCGCCAACGCCTGCGCCTCCACATCGCGAAGACGCCCAGCAGACATTCCCGCCGACCGGTTCGCCAGCCTTACCGCCATCCGACAAGCAGGCGTACACCACGATCCCGACCCACTATCGCAACTCGCGGTGGACGAACCGGGTGCTCGGTCTTCAATCTCAATTAATCCGGTAACCAGGCGCCACCAAAACCACCGGTCGCCGACCGCCCGGGGGACTCTGGCTACCTGTCGCAGGTCGAACTGGCGCTGCTGCCGCGCGTGTTCCACGCGACGACGGGCTAAAGCATCGGCGTGATCGGGCGCTGCTCGGACTCCTCGGCCTGCAGGCGTTGCGCACGGTCGACAACACGCGCGCCAGCGTCGGTACCTGCAGCGCCAGGGCGACAGCTGGGCACTGCCCGTACACGGCCACGATCACGACGTGTGGTTGCCTCAGGCCTGACGTCGCTCAAGCGGTGCGCGGCTATCTGGGAGTCCGAGGAACCGATCGCGCCCGAGGAGCGCGGAGAAGCATCGATCGCCGTCGACAGCTAGTAGCTGCGCGCCGCCGCTGTCAAGCGTCCCCATGGGCATCATCGAAAGCGGTGACGCCGGCCTGGGCGCACAGCACGTCGGCCCCGTCGTTGCTGCTGCCCGCCACGCCGATCGCGCCAAGCGTTTCGGCGCCGAACGCGCCCATGATCGCGATGCCGCCAGCGCCAGCCATGATCTTTCCACGCGTCACGACAGTCAGGCTGCGGTGCGCCAGCCGATTGGCGTCCGTCGCGATGTTGTAGACGGTGGCTGTGTACGCTTTGTTCAGGGCGAGCTCGGCGGTTCGTGCGCTGGCGCCATCCATTCTCGAGACGGCGATCGGCACGCCGCGGCCATCCACGATGGCGACGGAGATCTGGTGCCCCATCCGCCGTGCGTACGCCTCGGCCTCGTGGATCATGTCAATCGCCGCGTGGAACGTGATCTGTTCGACGGGTTCCCTGGTCTTGCGAAAGAAGTCGGCGTTCACTTCTTCGGACGACTGATGTTGGGCAGGCAGCTCGACATCCAGGAAGACAGCGTCAACCGGGCATACGACCACGCACTGCTCACACTCGATGCAGATCTCCGGGTCGATGTAGAACTGCGGTGCCTCTGGCGTGGTGTGGATGCACATCACCGGGCAGACTTCAGCGCACGCCCCGTCCCTGGTGCACAGGTCGGTGATCACGTATGTCACTGGCGCTCTGGCTACCCGTCTGCCACGAGCGGCAGATCGGTGAAGATGATGTCCGCGACGTGGATTCGCGTGCCGTGCTTCGCCACCACCAGGCGCTCATTGCGGTTCAACGTACCCAGGCCAGCCGCGACGGCCAGCCGCTCGCGCTGTTCGCGCGGCACTTCGATCTTCATCGTGGCCCGGTACCCGAGCTCTCTGATCCACGACGCGAGGATGAAGGTCACGAACTGCCCGGCCTGGACCGCCGCTTGCCCACCAAAGCCCGGCGCGGTGTACGGGTCGTACCTGGCCTCGACCGCACACACGAGGGCGAACGGGTAGCCATGGCTGAGTTCGGCGTCCAGCCTGCCCAGGTCGGCGATCCCGGCAAGTTGGGCGTTCAGATACAACGCCAACTCCTTGACATGCCTCGACATCACCTGCGGGCTGTGGAGCTCCGACGGTGCAGGAAAGACATTACCCTCAGGTGCCTTCCCGATGATCTCCGGGACCATGTTGCGGACGTCTGCAGGCGGCCTGTTGATGAACGCATCCCAGTACGGATCGTCATCTGAACCCGACCGAGGCCATCGGAGCCGAAGCGGCCCAGAGAGGAGTCTCAACTCCTATCCCCGGTTGACGAAGGCGTCGGTTTGCTTCTTGAGGGGCGCGTAGTAGCCGAGGTTGCCCTGGATGTCCTTATGGCCTTGTTTGTGGTCGGCGGTGCAGTCGGGGACGGTGCAGGCGTGCTCGCCTACCTGGAGTCCCGTGTCATACCCCATGAACTGAACCCGCTTCGATGGGCGCTTGCCCCAGACGCTGTCGTCGATCCACTTGAGGGCGTGGACGATCGGCGGTCGGACCGGGATCGGCGCGGAACTGAGGATCTTGCCGCCGACCCGCCGCCACCAGGTGTCCGGCTTGGTAAACGGGCACACGGCGACACAGGTCAGACAGCTTCCGTAGTGATCCGCCACGAACGGGCGAATCTTGTAGCACGTCAACCAGTTGATCTTGTACTTTTCGATGCCGTTGTAGACGATCTTTGGGCCAAAGGTGATGCTGTTCGTCGGGCAGTTGCTGGCGCACTTACGGCAGACCTTGCAGAAGTCTTCGACCCCGATGTCGAGCGGCTTGTCGGCCACAAGCGGCATGTCGGTCAGGATCGGATCCGGCATATGGACGCGTGCGCCGAATTTCTCGGTGATCATCATGCCGTTTCGACCGAGTTCGCCGAGGCCGGCGGCCAGACCGGCGCCCTGGGGATTCACTGCCCCACGAATCGCCGTGTAGCCCATCTCCTTGATATATCCCTCGAGCGCCTTGAGGACCATCGCGGCGCGCATCGCCGAGGTGTGATACGACACGTCGCCCACGTGGTGTCGATGCGCCTGCAGCGTTTTGTGGTCCCACGCCACTGTCGCCTGGATCACGAAGGGGAACCGCTTCGCCAGCGCGTCAGGGGTCATCGTCTGGTAGGCGTCGTTCGCCGTGCCGTCCTGGACGTATCGTGAGCCGGCGGCGTACATAAAGGCGGGATTGGCTGCCGCGATGCCCACGAGGTCTGCGCCGAGGTGCTTCGCAACGCGCTTGATGTGCCGCGACAGAACCCTCGGGTCTGCCACCTCGCTACGCTGGTCGTTGACGCTCCCTCTGGACGCCGCGTTGGTGAACGTCGTGAGGAAGTTTCGCTTGTCGGCGGCGTGGCTGTTGTCCGTACAGCGCATCAGCGGGTCTTTGGCCACGGTTTTGGTGTACCAGTGGTTCATGGCCTTGCCGAGTTCACCCCGAACGTTCTTGGGGTGTGGCCCATCGTTGACGTCCACGTTGGTGACCGTCCCTACCACGTGGACCGTCCGGCCGAGGTTCGGCACCATCCGAAGCGAGCCGTCCGGCGCAACGAGTGGTGAGCCAATGTCCGTGTCCGACTGGGACGCTTCGTAGACAGCGGTCGCCTTGGCGTTCCTGGCCTCGCGTGCGCGTCTGGTGACCGAGTTGTCGTCGTTCGCTGTGGACGGCCCGGCAGGAACAGTCGATGCGCTCACGTCGTCGTTCGTCGCGATCTTGACGGCTGGCCTCTCAATCGCTTCGTGCATACTGGTCTCTCCTGCGCCGCCTCGGGCCTTCGTCGTAACCGATTTGATAGTGTGCGCTTTTGCCGCCGTTCGTCAAGTAGGGATGCCGCGTGCGCTCGAATCCTCAGCTGTACCGACGCAGCGCTAGCTCGCAGCAGCGGTGATCCTGCTCATCGGTGCCGCCAGAAACCGCCATGGCCCCCACCACCTTCCCCGAATCCTCGATCGGGATCGCGCCGCCACCGGCCGTCACGCGGCCGTTACTGGAGACGATCAGGCTCTGGAACCAGGCTTGCCCCGCGACGCCTTTGAGCTCGTCGGTCGGCTGCTGAAAGCTGGCCGCCGTGTACGCCTTGTTCATCGCGATGTCGACGGTGATCGGCCGGGCAGTGTCCATCCGTCCGAGCGCGATCAGCCGGCCGGCCTCGTCGACAACCACCGCCGTGACCGCGAGGTCGATGCTCTGTGCTTCCGCGTGCGCAGCCTGAATGAGCTGCATCGCCCGTTCTACGTGGATTGCCATGATCGATATCCCACGGTACTACTCTTTGGCCGCCCTCTCGGGACTGGCATTGTCGTCCTGCTCTGAGCCCTGCCGTCGCGAGGACCGAGGCTGCGGCTTGCAAAGCCTGTCAATTGGACCAGAAACGCAGAAGGTTCAGGCGGGCGCTCTTGTCCGCTCCACGGGTCGCTTCGTGTGCCCGTTGCCACGCGATGTACCGCTGCGAGTCTCAGGCCATTGAGCGCCAGATTTTGGGCGCCGCCGACCGCCGCCGCGTCCACCGTCGCGACGCATCCCCGAATTGCCGCGGGTCCTATTGCAATCGCCCAACAGCAAGCATCACGCCGGTGGGCTCTCTTGCTTCGCGACACGCGCTCAGCGGCGCGCGTGAGCGGACTGGGTGGGACCACCCGCGCAGTGGGAATGAGATGTATCAGACCTTGTTTCGTCTTCAAGGTCCGCGCGGAGAACTCGGCCTCAGGGCGACCACCGCTCTGGAAGTCTGGCCGACAAGCCCGTTTTCAGCCCGAGTCGCAGTCGGCCAGACTTCTGTGACAGTTTGCGCCAGGAGCGCGGCAGCCGGTTTCGAGGTGGACTACGGGCTTTTCGGCCGCGCTCCTAACTAGGAAGCGTCAGGCTTTGGCCAGCGCAGCAAGCGACGGACGGTCTTGCCGAACATCTTCTCCTTGTCACTCTCGGAGAGCTCGTTCGTATCCCGCAGGTAGCTTACGCAGTCGCTGTAGTACTTCCACTCCTTGAACGGCCGCAACTGACTGCTCGTCTGCGGTATCCAGCGCATGCGCGTGAAGTCTGTGCCCCACAGCAGGCGATCGGGCGTGAACGCTTCGATGATCTTGTGCAGGAACGGCCAGGTGTCCTCATAGGGGAACTTGCCCGACTCCGACATCAGCGGTACACCGCTGAATTTCACGTTGACGTTCGGGTACTTCGCCAGCCCCAGAACACCTGGCAGCCGATCCCACTTGTCCTCGCGCGGCGGCGAAACGGGCGACTGGCTCACGCCCAGGTGGTCAATGATCATGGTGAGCTTCGGGTATTTCTGCGCCACCGGCTCCATGACGTGCGACCAGCCGTGGGTTGAGAAGAACAGCGGCAGGTCGTACTTGGCCGCGTATTCCCAGTAGCGATCGAACTTGCCCTCTTCATATTCAGGGCGAAGTTCAGCGGTTGCCGCATTCCCCACCAGGTTGCGGCCGGCGAGGTTTCCGGGCTTCTTGCGATAGTTCGCGATCTGCTCTTCGAGGTCAGGGGCCATGTGATCGAAGACCACGACGCCGCCAAATCTGTCTGGGTAGCGAGCGATGCAGGAGTCGATATACTCCTGGCGAGCGAACACGAGCGCAGCGTCTACGCCGACGCTGTCCATTGCCTCACGGGCAATCTCGGTGTTCACCAGCAACTCGATGTCCTTGCCGTAGTTGCCGCCGAGCGGAATCGGTGGCTTCGGCTCGTGGATCTGTGCGTCGACGATCTCCATGCGTTGCTTACTCCTTCGCCTTCATGCCGCCTGCTGGCGCGCGCTCTCCAGAACGAACTGATGGTGTTCGGTCGCGATGATACGCCAGCGGACGCTGGCTCAAGTGCCGACCGGACACGCACTGGCACCCGATCAGTGCGCTACCTACTGAGGTTCGGGCGTCGCTGCCGTGTCGGGCTGCTCGTGCCGCTGCCGGGCGTGGGCTTGCTGTGGTCGGTGGGTGGTGCCTTTGAGACCGACGGCGGCGCAGCGTCACGAGCGCGACGTATGGCCGTCTACGACGCCCAGGGCGGCGCCAGCTATCAGCTCGGCACGCAGGCCCGCCGGGCGTAAATGGGGCCGCGCCCTCTCCGTCAGCCAGGAGGCGACGCTGCAGATCTTCGTGGGTAGTCAGGGCGGCACCAACGCGCACGAAGTGGGTTTCAACGGTCGCGGCGGTCGCTGAGCTCGCCGGCGCGGCGCGGCCTCGGATGTGCGGCAGAGTGACGGGAGGCGCTCCGATCCCAAAGCCGTTTCCGCTGGTGCTGGACCCGTGCTGGCCGCCGGTCAGGCGTTTGGGAAGGGACTGTTGTCACTACGGCCGGGTGCGACTCGAACTATGGTCGCTCTCTGTACGGGGGGGTGCCCGTGGCCGTCCTGGCCGACATTGGAGGCGACGCACGCTGGCGCGAACCCCGCCGCTCTGATGTCCGTGCCAGCTTGCATTGGGTCGCCCGCTCTACCTATGCCTCTCTTTCGGGTGGCCATGCCCGAAAGTGGCGTTGGGCAAACAGCCAACGGCCATCCAGTTTGACAACATCGTCGAGGTAGTAGCCCAGGCTGCTCGTCGTGACGACTCCATTTTCGTCTATACGCTGCGCCACGAAGTAGAACTTCGCTCGTGCCCTCTCGGCGTTGCCGTCGATGACCATGTTGGTCACCCAGTGCTGAATGCCGGCCGGCTTCGGCGGCGCGATGCTCTTGCCAAGCGCGACCAGCTCGGCGCGGCCCCTGGCATTGTGGCGGGTGCTCTTGAAGACTCCGTCTGGCGTGAAAACCGCCGCGAACGCTTCGCCGTCGCCGGTATCGTCTGCCCAACAATAGCGCGCGGCAAGTTCCTGAATCTCCAAACGGTCAAGAGCGCTCAACGGTGGCACGTCAATCTCTCGCTCACGTAATGAGTGTAACTGCCACGATTCCGGCGAGGGCGGTTGCTCGCAGGTCTCGATGAGAACTCGCGGACACGCGTGCCGAGTCCCGGGCAACGTCAGCACCGCTTGGCTTTCGCGTCGAGTCTGGCGCCACTGGCTGGAGCCGAGTTGGAGGGCTACTCGACGGCTGGGGCGCGAGGGCTCATCCGTGGTCGCCGTGCTGGCTCTTGCCCACGCGGCTAGCTTGGGGTATTTGAAGCGTTCAGTTGGCAACCGCGAGCAGCAACGGCAGTCACGGAAGTCCGTACCGATTAGCCTGTCGCTCGACGGAGGTCGCCGCGTCGTTCAGCGTCTGCGGTCGTGGAAGGTGCGGCGCAGGTCATGACCCAGGCGTCGGGGTTTTCCCAGGGGATGAAGTGGCCGCCGTGGTCGTGCGCGTTGATGTTGACGTGTTTGAACCAGGCGGCTTGCGGGCCGGTCGTGAACGCGCGGACGCGCTCGTCGGCGGTGTGGATACCGGGTGGGTTCTTGTAGGTGACGAAGGTGAGGCCGGCCGGGGCCTGCACCACGGGAATGCGGTCGTGGGCGGGGGTCCAGGGGTACCGGTTGGCGTTGGCGTAGTAGCGCAGCGAGGTGGCGATGGAGTTGTTGACCCAGTAGATCGTTGCGTGGGTGAGCAGGTCGTCCCTGGTGAAGACGGACTCGAGGTCGCCGCTGTTGTCGCTCCAGGCCTTCCAGCGCTCCAGCAGCCAGGCGAGCAGTCCGGCGGGTGAGTCGCTCAGCCCGTGGGCCAGGCTGGCGCCGTCGAGCATATGCACGGCGAGGTGGGACGCCGAGCGGTGGTCCAGCTCGAGATGCGGGCACGGACGTCGGCGGGCTGCTCGTCGGTGGGGACCGGTTCCGGGCGAGGTCCCAGGCGCGGGGGCCGGTGAAGAAGTCCAGCGGCAGCCCGGAGCCGATGTGCATCGGGACATCGGCGACGCTGACCTGGTAGTGCTCGTAGACGTTGATGGCGGCCTCGGCCTTGCGCCACTCGTAGCCGTCTCGCCAGTAGGCGACCAGCCCGCGCAGATAGCTGGCCGGGACGCCGTAGAACCAATCCTCATTCCCCTCGTCCAGGGCGGACGGGTCAGCGTAAGACGGGCGCGCAGGTCATCGAGGACCTCGTCGGACACATGAATTGGAGCGGGCTCCAGAGGGAAGGTGTGCGAGGCGGCGGTCATGGCGTCGTTCCTCACTGGCTAAGGGGCGGCGGTGTCGTCGGCCTGATGGAAAGCCGGCAGTGGCGCGTCCACCGACTCCAGATACGTGCGACGTACTGCGCTCACGACCGGGTCCAACTCCACGTCGATGAGCATCCTACTGCGGGAAAAGCGTGGGCCGAGCGAAGCGCGTGTCGGCGCTGCGAACATCGCGAGCATGTTCACGCGTCGGTGTGTCACGGATCGCGCTGAAGTCCGGATTTCTTTCGTGCAAGAGGTTCCGGAGAGGCCGGCGAGGCATGGGCGATCAGAGACGTCCGGGGCGGCACGTGCCCCGGCAGATCGGTCGACAGGACCCGGCACGTTGAAGGTGCCTGGTCAGACCCTCCCTCACTGTTCAGGGGGCCGGGCCCGGAACCTGCGGGAGCGACAGACCGCTCGACCGATCCCCGACGGTATGGGCATTCGACGTAACCAAACTCCTCGGGCCGGGGTCGCCGGCGGACAGGTCGCCCTCGCCAGGCGCGGCTGGGCCAGCCGGTCGCTGCTCTGTCGGCGCAGCTGACCGACGGGGACCGGCACCCGTCCTGCAGCTCGTCACCGATCACCGGGTGTTGACCACCAGCAGGTGACGGCGCTTTGGAGGAGGCTCGAGCAGCAGCAACTATCGAAGAACGATCTGTCCCCGGAACGGCGATCACCTATCGCTTCAGCCACGCGTTCTTTCAGCAAACGCTGTACGACGAGGTTCTGGCACCCGGGCGGATCCGATTCCACCGTCACGTCGCGCGAGCGTTGGAAGCCGTCCAGGGACGCCATCTCGACAAAGCACGCCGCCGAGCTGGCGGAACATGACGCGTTCTCGTCTGATCCGCTTGACCTGGCCAAAACGGTCCGCTACAGATGTCGCCGACGCAGCTACCGACAAGGAGACATCGACAATGTCCATCACAGGCGAGCTCATCACAGAGACATTTGCGTACGACAGTGGCCGGGAGGTCACGGTGTATGTCCCACCGGAGCCGCCCGAAGCAGTCGTGTTCGCCGGTGATGGCCAGTTGATTTCGCCGTGGGGCTTCGTCCTCGAGGTGGCCGACGTACCGCCCACGATGATCGTCGGTGCGCATCGCCTGGCAGACGAGACGCCGCGGCTGCGTGAATACTCACCAGGCTTCGACCCGCAACGGTTCGCCGCGCACGAGAGGTTCTTCGTCGAGGATGTGCGCCGGTGGGTGGGCACGCGTTTCGGAGTCGCGCTGCCCGCCGGCCGAACCGCGGTGTTCGGTGTCTCGGCGGGCGGAGAGCTCGCGCTCGCCATCGGGCTCCGGCATCCGGAAGTCTACGGTGCGATCTTCTGCGCCTCACCGGGCGGGGGTTACCGACCGACTGGAGTCATGCCGAGCTTGATCCCGCGCACGTACCTCGTCGCCGGCACGCGAGAGCCGTTCTTCCTCCAGAACGCGGCTCGGTGGGCGGATGCGCTGCGGGAGGCAGGTGCGGACGTGATCATGAATAAGCGGCGCGGATCGCACGGCGACGCGTTCTGGCAAGAAGAGTTCCCTCTGATGGTGGCGTGGGCGTTTGGACAATGAAGCAGCGCGACCTTCGTCGGCGGTCGACCTGAAGGGTGCCATCACCCGTGGCACGGGCCTCGAAGGCACGCACATGCATCGGAGCGTTTCGCGTAGTGGGCAGAACACTCGATACGTCTTGCGCCACCTGTGCACGCCGAGGCGCAAGGGCGAGAATCTCGCGGATCGGGTACGGTCTGGGACCCCAAGCGCTTCGGCGGTGGCGGAAGCAGGTCCAGCCGAGCAGACTCAGCGTCGGTCAGATCGGTGAGGTAGGTTCGCCGCCGCGTTCGAGACCGCATGAAGTGCCCAATTCGGAGACGGGTGGTACGAACGATTGCGGGCGCCGCCAAACAGACGGAACAAAAGACAAGGCTCGAGTGCGTCGCATTCGTGTCGCTGAGCTCGGACGTTCCTGCGCTTCTGGGTGCGCGCGTACAGATGGACCTGTAGCCCTTTGGCAGCGAAATCTTGAGCGATGCCATGTCCCGTCAAACCTGCGCCGACGCTCGCGAAGCGGCGGATATCACTCGGCTACATGTAAAAGTACGCCACGGCGGAGTCAGGCGACGGCGGCCTGCCGTTCAGATCTGAATCCGAGCAGGATCCCCGCTGTCATGTGATGCCAGTCCTGCCATCAGCGTTCGTGGATGTTGCCCCCTCCCAACGGAGCGCGTCTCAAGGCTTCGCCTTCAGCGCAGGAACTTCAAGCCGAACGCTGCAAACACCAGGACCACCCCAACGTTCGAGAGCAAGCGTTCCCAGAACAGATCCCGGAAAAACAGCAGGTCTAGCCCTACGATCACGACCACCATGAGCAGGACGTACAGCACAATCGTCATGTTCTGGCGCATTCAGCCTCGAAGCTAGTTTCCGAAAGATCAGCCTGGTCCCGCTAGTTAAATCACCATTCCGGCCCAGGAGGGGAGAGGTACCTCAGTGCCGAGGCGCGACCACCCCCCTCGCGACGTGTGTGCTGTGCTCAGCGAGCGAGCAGATCGAGATGCCGCGGTGTGTGCCGTGCGTCGCGCAGCCCGTGGGGTTGGGCCGGCGGCGCTCTCAGGGCAGATGGTCCTTGCCCAAAATACACAGATGTGGCCAACGGTGAGGCCTCCGTCGACACCCTTCGCGGCTACCGCAGCCAGTTCGCCGACTGGGTCAACTGGTGCGCCGATCGGGGCATCGAGGCCAGGACCGCGACGGTCGACGACGTCAAGCGCTAGCGCGAGCACCTGGTCGCTCGGGGGCGCCACGCGACCACCGTCGCCCACAACCTGAACGTTCTGCGCCGGGTTTCTGCCGCCGCGATGGCCGCCGGCTTGCGCGCCGACAAACCGACCATCGGTGCTGGCGCTCCGCGCGATCGTCGAGCGCCCGAGGACTTCGGCTAGCTCTCCGAGGTCGAGCTGGCGCTGCTGTTCCGTACCGTCCCGCAAGACGACGAGATCAAGGCACGTGCGCGATCGCGCGCTGCTGGGGTTGCTTGGCCTGCAAGCATTGGCGCACCGTCGAAATCACGCGCGCCAACGTCACCGATCTCGACGCTAGTGCAGGGTGTCACTCCCGACTATCTGTCCATGGACATCATCTCGCGCGTGTCCGTCATTACGGAGACGCTGACCGCGCTACCGGGTGGCGCAGCGGCGATCTTTCTGCTCGTCGAGGGTGTCCGGATCATGAACACCGTGTTGGTGAGCGTGACAGTACGCACACGCGAGATCGGTATCCCGCTGGCAATCGGAGCGCAGCCGAGTGATGTGCTGCGCCAGTTCCTGGTCGAAGCAGTGGTGCTCTCCGTGCTGGGCAGCATAGTCGGCATCGTCATCGGCTGCGTAGGGGCGGTGCTGTTCCAGGTCGCACTCGGCTGGGCGACGGTGCTGCCCTGGCAGGCCATCGGGTTGTCCTTCGCCATCGCCGCGGCGATGGGCGTGTTCTTCGGTGTCTATCCCGCTCGCCGTACATCTCGGTTAGACCCGATCGGGGTTGGCGCAGGTGCGCCGCCATAGATCGTCACGACGTCGTCGCCAATAACCGCCATTGCCGATGCCGCGGTCTGGCTGCCGGTCAGGTACGGCACCGGGCCCCACGTGGAATCTGGCGCGAACTGGTTGTTCGCGTAGGTGTAGCGGTACAGGTTGGTCGCACCCGGCAGGTAGATTTCGTTCGTACCGTGGTAGGTCGTGGTCGTGATACGCCCACCAATCATCTCAGGCAGCGTGACCTGCGACATCACGTTGAGGGCGGACGGATCTATGGCGCCATAACCGATGGCGGAACGGTTGTTGGGTGCGGACAACTGAGGAATGCCGCGTCGGACGGATCGGAGTCACCCGATTGGGAGCGTGCCTGCACACTCAAACGAGCCAAATGCGGCGAGTGACCGAGAAGGTCCCGCACCGTTCGGCGAGGAGGCGCTGGAAACGGGCGAACTCTATGCTCTCAATGTTGTGTGAGTCCGGGCGCAGTGCCCGTGAAAACAGCATCCTGACGAGAAGGCGCTGCTAGCATTGTCGACGTTGCGTCCGACACTCGCACAGTCGAGTGGCCAGCGAAATGCTGGCCAAGGCAGTTGGAGAGTGGAACATCACGCCTGTGGTGCTGCTCCCCACGCGAAGCCTACCTGATCCGTGCCTCCGATCAGCGTCGAGAACGCGCCGGCCGCCAGCCACATCCCACGACGAGTCGACCCGACCTCCCGCATCGTCGGTGAGTCTGGGAATGTACCGAGTGAGATCAGCAGCTTTATCGAGCGCGAAGGTGAGTTGGCGCGTGTATCTCGACTGCTCGACCAGACGCGGCTGGTCACGCTCGTTGGCCCAAGTGGCGTCGGCAAGACGCGTCTGGCACTTCGCCTGGCGGCAGCTCTGGAGGGTTCCTTCACTGATGGCGCCTGGCTGGTCGAGCTGAGTCCGATCAGCGACGCGTCGCTCGTTCCCCAGGCGCTCGCCGATGTGCTCGGTGTCCGACAGCAACCGGGGAAGTCCTGGTTGGAGGCGCTCACGCGGGCGCTCCGACCACGAACGTTGCTGGTGGTGCTGGACAATTGCGAGCATCTGGCTGGCGCGTGTGCCGACCTGGTCACTGGCCTGTTGCGTGCGTGTCCAAACCTGCGCGTGCTGGCAACGAGCCTGCAACCACTTGGCCTGAGTGCTGAGACGACCTGGCGGGTGCCGCCGCTCTCGCTGCCGCCGCCTTCCCTGCCGCCGCTTTCCCTGCCGCCGCTCTCCCTGCGGTCAGCCGCGGCGAGCGAATCTCAAGAGCTGCAGCGCAGCGAGGCGGTGCGCCTGTTTGTCGCGCGGGTGTGTAGCCACCTGCCGGACTTCGAGCTGAATGAGCAGAACGCCCAGATCGTGGCGGAGATCTGTCGGCGGCTGGATGGGCTTCCCCTGGCGCTCGAGCTGGTCGCGGCCCGCGTCGAGAGCCTCGGCCTCGTGCAGGTCGCGGGCCGTCTGGATGATCGCTTCCGGTTGGCCGTTGGCGGCAGCCACGCTGCACCAACGCGGCAGCGGACGCTGCAGGCTGTATTGGAGTGGACCTGCAGCCTGCTCGACGCAGACGAACGCGTCCTCTTGCGGCGGCTCGGGGTGTTCCGCGGCGGTTGGACGCTGGCGGCCGCTGAAGCCGTGTGCGCCGGCGGGGCGCTGACGAAAGCCACTGTCGTCGACGTGCTGGAGCGGCTGGTGATCAGGTCGTTGGTGATTGCCGACCATCGTGACCTGCAGGTCCATTACCGACTGCTCGAGACAGTTCGCGCGTACGCCGTGGGGCAGCTCGCGGTAGCAGGCGAAATCGAGATGCTACGGTATCGGCACGCCGCTTGCCTGATGCAGCTCGCTGAACAGACAGAGCCGCTCTCGATTGCCGGGCATGACGCTGCTCGTCTGCAACTCGAACAAGACAACGTGCGCACGGCGCTCGAGTGGGCGCTGGAGCGCGATGAGGTGGAGATCGGGCTGCGGCTGGCGTCGGCCGTCCATCCGCTCTGGGTCTACAGCGGTCACTATGCCGAGGGCCGAACCTGGCTCGAGCGGCTTCTGGCGCTGCCTGCCGCGCAGACACCGTCGCTCGCACGCGCAAAAGCCTTGACAAGCCACGGGCAACTGCTGCTCCTGGGTAGCGACTTTGCCGGGGCTGAGGCGAGCGCACGAGCGGCACTCGCGCAGTACACGGCGCGGGGTGACGCACGCGGCAGCGGGCTTGCATTCCAGGTGCTGGGCAATACGGCCTTGCAGAGGGGCGACCTCGCCGACGCGGACGCCTTACACACCAGAGCTGTCGAGCAACTGCGTGAGGCGGGGAGTCCGGGCGTCGTCCTCAGCCTCGTCCAACAGACACTGATCGCCTGCGAGCTTGGGGATACGCAGCGTGCGCGTACCTGCATCGTGGAGTTCGAGGGCGTCGATAACGGCGCGTCGGATCCGTACGTGCTTGCCACCGCCGTGTACGAACGAGGGTTGGTCGCAGCCGTCGAGGGTGACGCCCCACTCGCGGCCACACTGTTCGAGGACTCGCTCGCGCGCAGTCGAGTGATGGGGTACCAGCAGGGGAACGTCGTCATACTGACCAGTCTGGGCCATACGCGGCTCGACCTCGGGCAGACGGATGCGGGGCTCGCCGCCTTCGGCGAGGCGCTGAAGCTTGCCCGTGTTTCCGGTGAGCGCCACCGCGTGATCCGTGCGCTGGAAGGCGTTGCTCGCTGGCTAGCAAGTAGCGATGCCGACGTGGCGGTCCGCCTGGCAGCCGCGACCG
The DNA here is from genome assembly GCA_963806005.1 of Vulcanimicrobiota bacterium. Lineage (GTDB taxonomy): Bacteria > Vulcanimicrobiota > Vulcanimicrobiia > Eremiobacterales > Eremiobacteraceae > JAFANK01. Next base: position 196,370 of record CAWDWJ010000001.1, read on the forward strand.
ACGGCCAACGCCGGACCATCGGGGCGGCGGCATTTCCCAGCGAGCGCCGCTACCTCGATCGTTGGTTGGCGAACGCTCGACGAACGCTCGGCGCGCACACCTACGAGCAGGCCTGGCACGATGGACACGCCTCGACGTTAGACCAGGCGGTAAGTCTGACCGAGGCGCTCATACAGGCACGTGTTGCCCAGACGATTGGCAGCTTACTCAGCCCTCGGGAAACGGAGGTGGCGGCGCTGCTTGGTCGAGGTCTCACGAACAAGCAGATCGCAGCAGAACTCGTCGTCAGCCCGGCGACCGTTCGGTCGCACGTCGAGCACATCCTGGCCAAACTCGACCTCACATCGCGCGCGCAAATCGCGGTCTGGGCCAGTCAACAGGGTCTCCTCCGAAAGTCGACGCAGCCGTGATCCAGCCGGTGTTTCAAGCACGCGGTACCGCGTCCAGGCTCCGGGCCGGTGACTGAAGACCACTCACTCCGTGGAGGATCGCTGGTCCTGACACGGCGTGCGTGGCTGTTGCGCGCAGTCGGCTTGGCGTCGGCGGCGTTTGCGCTGTCGGCCAGTACCGGCGCCGCGCAGCAGCCCGATACTCCAGACCAGGCACAAACCCCAGCCACTTCGGGATCGGCATCCCAGCCAAACAAAGGCGGGACGCTCCGCGTGGGTATGTCCGGGGACATCGTCGCCAACGGCGTGCCGTATTTGTTCCTGCCAGGCAATTACCCGCTCTACAACCTCGTCTACGACACGCTCCTGGTCTATGACCAGCAACTCAACCCCCAGCCTCGACTGGCCACCAGCTGGACCTGGTCGCCCGACTTTCGCCAGCTCACGCTCCAACTCCGCCCAGGGGTGACCTTCCATACCGGGCGGCCGTTTACCAGTGACGACGTCAGATTCAACGTCGAACATCTGCGCGACCCGGCCGTCGCGTCTCAGTGGCTCAACTATGCCAACCTGATGCAGATCAGCACGCCCGCTCCCGACATCGTTGTCATCAACTACGACGCACCGGCGCGCAGCTCCTTCGACGCGCTGGCCTTCACCTACATGGCCGATCGCGAGACGGTTGGCCAGTCTTCCGGCGGGGCACAGTTCGTCGGCACCGGACCGTTTCGCTTCCAGGAGTGGGTCCCTGGCGACCACCTCACGGTCGTGTCCAATCCGACGTACTGGCAGCCCGGCAAGCCCTATCTGGATCAGGTCGAGCTGCATGTTTTGTCGGACCCGCAGGCCGCGGTCGCCGCACTCGAGGCCGGTGGCATCGACTGGCTGAGCGGCGTGCCGGGCCAGGATGCCAGGCGGTTGCAGAGCGACCCCGGCTACCAGGTCCTGCTCACCGCGAGTGGCGGCACGTTCTACTACCTGGGCATGAACGTCCAGGCCCCAGCGCTTGCAGATAAGCGCGTGCGCCAGGCGTTGGCGTATGCGATGAACCGTCAGCGACTGGTGGACATCGCCCTGTCCGGTTTTGGTCGGCCGGCCTCGATCCCATGGCCACAACAGTCCCAGGCGTACGACGCTACGTTGGACCAAACGTACACGTACGATCCGTCCCACGCTCGGCAATTGCTCGACGCAGTCGGCTGGGACGCCAACATCGTGGTGCCGATCAGCGTTCCGAATGGTATCGCCACCACGGGCCAGATGGCCCAGATCGTTCAGGCGGACCTCGCCAACGTTGGCGTCCAGGCCGCCGTACAGACACTGGACTTACCCGACTTCATCAACCGCTTCCAGAGGGCTCAGTTCGACGGCGCCTGGATCAACTGGATGACCTTGATGAATCTCAGTCCGGCGACCTTCTTCAATAGCTCGCTGGCGGTGCGGATTCCGAACGTCTCGAATTTCGCCAGCCAGCAATATCAGGACGCCATCACTCAGACGTTTGCGGCAACCACGGACCAGGCCCTCATGCAGGAACTGCAAACCCTCACTGGCGCCTTGTTGGACGAGGCATTCATTGCCGTCATTGCTGAAGGTAGTGGCCAGCTGAGCGGGCCGGAGGTGGCGCGCACCAGTGTCCAGAACATCGCCTGGGACCGCTTCGGCACGTTCGCCTACCAGGACATCTGGCTCGCGTCGCCGGCCCGCCGAGGTCGCTGGCCACGCCGCTCCTGTCGATTGGGTCGGCCTCTTGACAGTTGCGTCTCCGCCGCGGATCAGTGCCTGACACCTCGGGACGCTGATGCACATTCCCATGGCGACCGTCCAGGACGTGTGCGCTGGCGCCCGCGGACAGACTTGCAAGCAGGTCGTGACCATCGCGCACGAGCGTCAACCATTTTCCAAACATGTCAGTCTGCTCCCGAGCGACCCGTATCCCTGGACGCGGCATGTTCCAGCGCCGCGAGCGCCACCTCCGGCGGGACGCGCTCGTGCACGACGATCCGCCCATCGGCAGCCAGAACCGCCCGCTCCAGGAGCGTTGCCCAAACGTGCTCAACAACCACCAGCACAGCCGAGCAGCCCGGCGTCACGCGTCCACCAATCTTCGCGACGTCACCACGCGAGAGCAGTCCGCGTGTCTCGTCGACCACGTCGTAGGCGAGCAACTCGTGCTCCTCTAACTCCGCGGGCTCATGTCTGGTGACAGTGCCCGACGCATCCTTGTCGATAAAAGTCACGTCGATGATGCGCAAGCCTCCGCTAGCAACCGCTGAGTTCAGGGCAAGCACTATCTCGCCTTTCAACCGGTCGGGCGCACATTCAACGACCAGAACCTCGAGCGGACCCATGCCTTGCCCGTCGGCCTCCCTACCACACTCTCTGGCGCCAGGAGCGCCGGGCAGGGTTGCCATCGGCGTACATGTGACCTGGCGTCGCGCACCTCACCATTCGACGATAGAAGCCGAAGCTTGCGGGGAGCATCCGGAGGGTTACGCATTTGGTGAGCTTGTGCCGGGTGAACGAGCGGACCCTACTCGAACAGTCTCCGAGCGTCGCTCAACTCGTCCGGGAGAACCCGCGGCGAGCGACACCTTTCCTCGCCCGCACGTACCGCATTGTCAGGGTAAATACGTACACGCCAGGCCTCGTTCTTGCGGTCAGCGAACCGAGGCCAGGCGATGGTCGCGAAAAATCCTCCAGCCGGGAGCTCTGTGCGGCCCCCAGCGTCCGGGCTTTCCCGGATGCCGAGGGCAGCAAATCCCCTCGCCCGCGGGTCACGTCACCGGCTGCGTTCAGCCGCGTGATGCGGTCGCGGCTGTTTTTCACGTCGATGAGTAAACGCATCGGGGCGTGCGGCGGCGTCTTCTCTCAACCGGTTTGCGAATGGCGCGCAAGTTTCGGACGCCATTTCCGTCCTAGCCCGTCAGCGTCATGGCCAGCCCGAGCAGGGACAGAACGCTGGTGTCGAAGCGTGTCATCGCGCTGATCTGGTTGCCGGAGAGCGTCAGGACAATCAGCCCGATGGCGCGGTAGACGTCGGCATGCGGGTCGCGCACGTAGACGCCGACGGCCGGCTGGCCATTGGCCCGAGTCGCCACGATTCGAAATCCGAGGCCGCGGCCGAAGAGCACTGACACGCTCTGACTGCAACCTCCGGACCCTGGGACTCAGTGGGAGTGGCGGCATGCTGAACCAGACGGCGCACCTCGTGGGCGCGAACTCCCGGTGAGAGAAAGCGGGGTTCCAGCGCCCGAACCTCAAGGCTGAAACGAACTTCGGGCACGGAGCCAGCATATTGCGCGGCGGTGCGGTCGCGATCGTCTGCGACGCTAGAAGTCTATCCGACGAGCCCGTTGCTAGCCCTATCTCTCGATATGCCCGCCGAACTCCTGGCGCATCGCCGACAGCAGCTTGTCGAGCATACCGGTCAAGCCCTCGCGACCCGAACCGTGAGTACAACGCCGTCGTGAGCGTCGGCGCCGGAACGCCCTCGTCGATCGCGGCGATCGAGGTCCATCGCCCCTCGCCGGAATCCGACACGCGGCCCTCGTACTCGTCGAGCGTCGGGGACCGGTGGAGCGCGTCGGCAGTAAGATCGAGCAGCCACGACCCGACGACGCTGCCGCGCCTCCATAGTTCCGCCACCGCGACCGTGTCGATCTGGTACTTGTAGTACTCGGGCTGCTCGAGCGGCGTCGTCTCAGCGTCCGCGGTGCGCTGTCGCAGGCCCGCATCCGCGTTTTTGATCACGTTCAGGCCCTCAGCGTAGGCGGCCATCAGCCCGTACTCGATCCCGTTGTGCACCATCTTCACGAAGTGCCCGGCGCCGTTGGGCCCGCAGTGGTAGTAACCATGCTCTTCCTGCGATGGCACGCCGGTGCGTCCAGGCGTCCGGGGCGCCGCGTCCACACCAGGAGCGATCGATGCGAAGATCGGGCTGAGCCGGTCGACCACCTCGTCCTCTCCGCCGATCATCAGGCAGAAGCCGCGCTCGAAGCCCCATACGCCGCCGCTCGTCCCGACGTCGACGTGGTGGATGCCCTTCTCTTTCAGCGCGGCGGCGTGCCGCAGGTCATCGCGGTAGTAGCTGTTGCCACCGTCGATGATCGTGTCGCCAGGCTCCAGCACCTGTGCGAGCGAAGCGATCGTCCGGTCAGTGATCTCGCCAGACGGAACCATGACCCAGGCCGCACGCGGCTTCTCGAGCTTCGCGGCGAACTCCTCCAGTGATGCCGCGCCCTCCGCGCCATCCGCCTGGAGCGCTTTGACCGCGTCGGGCGAGACGTCGTACCCGACACATCGGTGTCCGTCACGGATCAGCCGTCGGACCAGGCCCGCGCCCATGCGGCCCAGGCCGACCATTCCGAGTTGCATTGGAGTCTTTGTCGTCATGCTGAGGACCTTTCTACTGTTCTCGAGGATACGTGCTATGTGAACCGAGGACGAGGCGGTGCTGGTTGATTTGCACAGTGCCACTGAGCACTTTACGGCGACTGTTGATGTCGCGTCCTCGGTGAGCCGGTCATGATGGGTGGCGAGGTTGACCCAACCCGGCTGCCGTGTGGGCGTCGGAGTTTCGACAATCATCGGCTCATCCCTCAGTGCGCACCGGCCAGCAGACCCCTCCTCGTCTCGAGCGCGGCCCATCAGCTCACTCCAGGACTGGACGAACGCCGCTGCACCCCTCTTGCTCCAGTGGCACGCGCTGACTGCCTGGCTGCCACGCGCGCCATCGTGGCCACGCACCGACGCCTGCGTTACCATGCAGCCTGGGGAGTTCTCGTTTGCACCAAGGGAGAAGCAGTGGCACAGATCCACGCCGCAAGGCCACCTCAGTCAGGCATTGGCAAAATTGCTGTTGACCGTCGGTCATTCCTGCGACTGGCAGGGGCTGCAACCGTGGGCCTGTCGTTCCTGCTCGACGCGTGTGCGAGTGCGGGATCTTCGAGCTTGCCGGCCGCGGTGTCAACTCCCGCTGGAGTCAGCCCAACCGCGACCGTGAGTTCCGCTGGCGCTGCAACGGCGGCACCGGCCGGTCCCACCCCAGTCTCTGCTGCCTCCAGCGCAGGCGCAGCCTCAGCCTCGGCGTCAACCGGCGCCGGAGTCCAGTTTCCGAGTTATGTGCCGATCCAGGGTGCGAAACCCGACCTACCCGCGACCGATGCGGGACTCGAGGCGGGCTACTTCACCTATCCTCCGGATCGAGTGAAAGCGGTACCCGAAACGCCGGGCCTGGGCGGCGACGTGACGGTCATCACGTCCATCACCGGCTCGGAGCCGCCGCCAGTCGATCAGAATCCAGCCTGGCAAGCCGTCAATAAAGAGTTGAACGCCAACATGAAGGTGCAAATTGTCGCGGCCGCTGACTATCCGACGCGGTTGGCCACCATCATGGCAGGCAACGACCTACCGGATATGCTGTATCTGACGACGGCGACGTACCCGTCGATACCCGGGATCCCACAATTCCTCGAGGCGTCCTTCGCGGATCTCACCCCGTACTTGAGCGGCGACGCGATCAAGGACTATCCGAACCTGGCGGCATATCCAATGAGCGCCTGGAAGCAAACGGTGATCGACGGTGCGATCCGGGGGGTACCCGTGTCGCGGCCTTGTTTACAGAGCGTGTGGTATGTCAACCAGACCCAGTTCGACGCGGTCGGCGCCCCGCGCCCGACCAACGGCGACGATTTGAAACGCATCCTCCTCGAGCTGACCAATCCACAGCAAAACCACTGGGGGATGGGCGCGCAGGGTCCGACCTTCGGCGTCCTGTACAACGGCCATGGGGACTGCCCGCAAGCGGCCATGTTTGGCGTACCCAACAACTGGGCAGTTGACTCCAGCGGCAACTTCACCCGGGACGTTGAGACCCCGCAATTCAGCACCGCGCTGGCGTACGTCCGAGACCTGTACGCCGCGGGCGTGTTCTATCCTGATCCAACCCTGACCGCGACGACGGTGAAGCTCAACTTCGAAGGCGGCAAGTACGCCATGATGTATCAGGGCTGGGCTGTCTATCCAACCGAGATCTGGGACACGGCGCTCAAGCAGAATCCGCCCGTCACGTTCCGGACGGCGGCGCCGTTCAGCAATGACGGTAGTACACCGATCTGGCACGAGTACACGCTGAACCACGGGATCACCGTCATCAAGAAAGGCACTCCGGATCGCATCAAGGAGCTTCTCCGTATCCTGAATTACCTGGGCTCGCCGTTCGGAAGTCAGGAGGAGCTGCTGACACACTACGGCGTGTCTGGCATCGACTTCAATTTCGATGCGCAGGGTAACCCGGTCCCAACCGATAAAGGGCTGGCCGACTTGAATGTGAGCTGGAGATACATCGCGGATCGGCCGCAGGTGCTGTTCGATCCCAATGACTCGAACTTCGCGAAGCAAGCCTACACGGAAATGCAGACGATGGTCCCCTACCTGGTGGCGGACCCCACGGTGGGCTTGTACTCGGCAACCGACGCCAGCAAGGGTGGACCATTGACGCAGACCATTCTCGACGGCGTGGCCGACATGGTGACCGGCCGCAGCCCGTTGAGCAATCTGGATCAACTCCTGAAGGATTGGCGGAATGGCGGCGGCGATCAGATCCGAGCAGAATACCAGCAAGCCTACGCGGACTCGAAGAAATAACCATGCCAGACCGATGCAGCGGGTGGCGTTCCGGGGGCAGGGTTCGCGCTTTTCGCCGAAAGTTTGTTGCCTACATCAGGAGCAAGGGAAGATGAACAAACTCGCCATCTGCGCTACCTCGCTGAAGGACACGCCGCCGCTGGAGTATGTCGAGGCCGTCGGTCAAGCGGGCTTCGACGCGGTCGGGATTCGGCTGTACCCGTCGCCAACTGGCATGCCCTACTTTCCCGTGGTAGGCAACGCTGCCCTGATCCGCGACATCAAGCACTCGCTGGCGAGCTCGGGCCTGGGTGTCCTGGACATTCAGACGTTCTATGTCCGGCCGGACATGGACCTCGACGCGATGCGGCTCTCCCTGGAATTGGGCGCCGAACTGGGCGCGCAATACGCCCTGATTATCGGCGACGATCCTGACTGGTCCCGCATGGTTGATGGCTTCGGCCGGCTGTGTGACGCCGTGGTGGCGTGCGACCTGATTCCCGCGCTGGAGGCACCGGTGATCTGGCAGATCAACACGCTGCCCAAAGCATTAAGGCTGATCGGTGACGCTGGTCGCACGGAGAGCGTAATCTGCGTCGATCAGTTGCTGTATTTCCGGGCTGGGCATAGTCTCGACATGTTGAAGGAGGTACCGCCCGGCCTCATAGCTTACAGCCAGTTCGCCGACGGGCACGCGACTGGCGAGCGCTGCTTCCCTGGCGAGGGGTCCGCACCGATTCGGGAGATGCTCGACGTGCTGCCCGCGGACCAACCACTGAGCCTGGAGTTCTCGGCCCCCGCTGGAACGCACTACTCGCCCCAGGAGTGGGCCTCGCTCATGATCGAGCGCTCGCGTCAGTTCCTCACGCAGTACTACGCGGCCCGCGACTGAACGATCGATTTCCTGGCGATAGTATCGTCATCGACGACCATCACGGTTCCTGGCCTTGACGCGGCCTCGACTAAGCCAGGCTGACCCCCGAGCACCGGCGATCCTGCTCGGAGCCCGACGCGGACTACCGGCAGGCGACACGCGGTGAGGACCTCGAGCGCGAAGCCGAAGATCGCCGCGTCGCCATCGCTTCAGCGATCACCTCGACAGGATCGCCGCATGACCACACACACCAACTCTCGATGACCGTCGCGCCGAAAGCCCGTAGTCCACCTCGAAGCTGGCTGCCGCGCTCCTAGCGCGTAGCGCGCTGGTCGCGCACGCTGCCTATGACGTTGATTGTGAGACCGATGATCAGCGGCGCGGCGAAGACCACGCCGATAACGACCGTGAGGATCGAGGCGGGTACGACGAAGATCAGCACCACACCACATGCCCACACAAAAATGAGTATCCCGAACACCCAGTTGGGCAGATGCAAGCGACGTTTCATGGCCAACAAAACGAATGTAACACCCGCCGACCAACCCTGGCTGCAGGCCTGGAGAGAGCAGCCAACTCCGCACGACGCAAGCTCCTCCATCAGCTTGTGCCAGGTTCGCACGGCTTCATCCTGAATGACAGGGGAGCATCCGGGGTTCACACGAGTGTGGCCTCGAGTCCAATGCCCGCGGCGAGCACGGCAAAAACTTGCCGCCGTGCGCCAGCGACCGGCAGCTACGACGGCGCTCGTCTCGTGCCGGATGCGAACGACCGGCCGTGGCTGCCGTGTATACCGCAGCCCGGCCAGATGCTATGGCGGCGCACACACGGGCTCGTGAACGACGACGTTAGCTGGCGTCGAGGCACGGCTCTAGCTCGGCCATGAACGCCGCGAACTGGCCGCGGTGAATGTTGTGGTTTGACGGGGAGACGGTGACCACCTGAATATTCCGGTTCGCGCGAGCGAGGTCCGTGGTCTCTTCGGAGAGCAAACTGGCCTGTTCGGCTCGCAGGAACAGCGCCGGCATCGTTAGCAGCGCAAGCTGCGAACCCTGGTCGACCCCGGCGTTTGCCTCGATCGCCGCCGGACTAACTTTCACTGCTACGTCGACTTTGCCCGCCACGTCGGCTTCGCTCCAGCCGCGCGCGAGCTTCGGCTGACTCCACCGAGAGGCCGACCGTCGTGGCCTGGCGTTGGCGCTGGTCCGGTGTCGTGGCGCCCAGTGTCAGCCACGCGTCCTTCAGCACCAAACGGCGGACCGGAACACGCCCGTCAACCGCCACCTGGAGGGCGATGCCACCGCCCAGCGAATGGCCGATCAGATCCATGTGACCAACTCGTTCTCCGCCGAACCGATCTGGTTGATCTGGCGCGCGCCGCCATCGCTGAGTTGAAACTCACACGCTAGAACTGGTTCCGACGTCCAGCCGCTGTCCGGTCGCTGGGATGCTGCCCGTCTGCTGCGCGTCACTTCCAATCTCGTGGTTGCCGTGAAATATTTGCCGAGCGGCGGCATGCTCGCATCCGGTTCCGATGGTGCGGCCTTATGTCGAAATGAGGTGCCCCGAGAAGATCAGGAAGCCAAAGCACACGAACTGGCTGGTTACGATGATCCCTGCCACACGCCAGGCGCGCGTGTCGCCCCACGCGCGGTGCACCCTGTTCCAGCGACTGAAGACATCGTGTCCGATCAGCAGCAGCGCGTGGTAGAAGCCATAGACCAGGTAGTGCACGGCGAAACCGTGCCACAGCCCCATCACGCCCATGGACAGGCAAAACCCCAGGTACGAAGCGGTATACCGACCGCGGAACCAGCGCCCTCGCGTGGCAGCCATGACGAATCGCATGTACACATGGTCGCGCAGCCAGAATGACAGACTCATATTCCACCGATTCCAGAAGTCGCGGATGTCACGCGCGACGAAGGGTCGATGGAAGTTCTCGGGGGTGTGGATGCCAAACAGATAGCTCACGCCCACGGCGAACGCCGTGTAGCCCGCGAAGTCAAAAAAGAGATACAAGCTGTACGCGTACATGTAGGCGGTCGTTCCAAGCAGGCCCGGCATGCTCGCCGCCGGCTCGAGCCAATGGCTTCGAATCAGCTCCGCAAGCACGAATTTGTACAGGAACCCGGTGAAGATCCGATGCACGGCGCCGTCCAGGTCCTGCACAAAGTCGCGTCCGCCGCGCGAGCGCACCCAGTCTGCTTCGAATCGGCGATAACGGTCGATTGGTCCCGAAGAGATGGTTGGGAAAAACAGAAGATAGGTCAGGTACGTCGGCAGGGGTAATTCCTGGATCACGCGATCCTGGATACCCATGGTGACATCCAGGGCCCGAAAGGTCAGATACGAAATTCCGAGGAAGCCGATGGCATACGCGGGCGCCAGAACTGGCAACGTCCGCGCGCCAACCAGCGGGAGAAGGCCGAGACCCAGCGCCAGCCAGAACAGGCAGCGCAGCTTCGTCCGCTGGCGAAGCATCAGGAACGCGGCCGCCACGACATACTCGAACACGGCAACCCCGATGACCAGCCAGACCTCGCGAACGGCAGTGTTGCCGATCGTCTGTTCGGTGGCATACTGCACCGCGAGCATCGCCAGCGTGGCGAGGAGAATCCACGTTTGTCGCAGGCGCCGACCCCACGCAAACGCGAAGGTAGGCAAGGCTGGATACAGCAACAGGCCCCAGTACGTGAGGTCGGCGTACGGGATCATGCTGCGAATCGAGCAAGAGCACGCCGGTCGACCTTGCCATTGGCTGTCAACGGCCAGCGCTCAACCAGTCTCAGCGTGCGCGGGACCATATACGCTGGCAGGCGCTCGAACAGTGCGCGCCGCAGACGCTGTGTGGTCTGAAATTCGGTCTCGTCCGGGGCCACTGCGGCGACGGCGACAAACGCGACCAATGATTCCACGCGTCCGTCGCGCTCGACTGGGATGACGATCGCCTCACGGACGCCAGGAAGTGCCCGTAGATTCGACTCCACATCGCCAAGCTCGATCCGATAGCCGTTGAGCTTGATCTGATCGTCCACCCGACCATCGAAAAACAGCAGCCCATCCTCGAAATGACCGACGTCACCGGTGCGGTAGGCGCGCAACTCGCCGAGATCAAAGAAACGCGCAGCGGTCAGGTCCGCGCGATGGAGATAACCGGCACTGACATTCGGTCCGGCGATGACGATCTCGCCGTGGGCGCCCTCGCCAGACAGACACTGCCCGTCGGGGTCCATCAGCACGATGCGCGTGCCAGGCCTCGGTCTGCCGACGGGCAGCGTGGCATAGCGCGACAGCAGCGACGCGTCGAGCCGGATCGAGGTGGTCGCAACGGTTGCCTCAGTTGGCCCGTAGGTGTTCCAGATGACAGCTTCCGGGAAACGCTCCAGCAATTGGGTGGCAAGCCCAACAGGCAGCGTCTCGCCGCAAAACAGAAACCGACGCAATCGCGGCAGCATGCGTGGGTCATAGCTCTGTTCCGCGAGACACCAGCGGGCGAAGGAAGGGGTCGAGACCCAGGTCGTGATACCTGACGAGCGCAGTGTCTCGAACAGCAAGCGAGGCGTTTCGATCTCTGGCGCGGTCACGCTGACGAGTGTGCCGCCAGTGGTCAGGCTGAGGTAGGTATCCATCACCGAGAGGTCGAAGCTGAAAGGCGCTTGATTCAGGAATGTTTCGGCGCCGGGGTGAAAGACCTGCTCGCGTCGCATCCAATCGAGAAAGCTGCTCAGGTTCTGATGTGTAATCGTGACACCCTTGGGAGTGCCAGTGCTGCCTGAGGTGAACATGATGTAGCAGGCGGCCTCAGCGGAGGCGGCGCAGGCCAGCGGAGGCGTCGCCCCACTCCACCGCTCGACGTTGTCGCGGACGCGTGGCGGAGTCAACACCAGCTTTGCCCCGGAACTCGCAACGATTTGCTCGAGACGTTTGGCGGGCAGCGACGTATCCAGTGGAATGTACGCGTGGCCGGCGCAAGCGCTTCCCAGAAAGCCCATCAACATTTCTGGCTCTTTGTGGCCCACGACCACGACAGGCGAGCCGTCGGCTTGCAATTCGGTGCGCACCAGGGCGGCTATCGCATCCATACCGGCTATGAGATCCGCATAGGTGATCTCACGACCGGCGCTCCGGTGCGCCACGCGTTGCGGGTGACGACGCGCCCACCAGCGGATCTGCTCGAGCAGGTCCACGCGACCGGCTAAAAGCCCTGGTAGATGAACGGCGGCGCGGTGAAGCTGCCGTTTCCGCTACTGAACAACAGCAGCAGCGCGAGCAGAATCAGCAGGTAATACAGCGCCAGCACTCCACTCCGAATGAGCCAGTGCCGCGAGGCTGCCGTCATAAAATGCCTCCAGCGCGCGATCGTAGTAGGCCCAACCCTCGCGACTGAGATGTGAGTTGGGATCGGTGACGAAATAGATGTCGTTGTCATGGTCCTCGAAATCCACGACGGGCACGTCATTGGCACTCGCGACCTGTCGCAAACGGGCGTAGTATTCCGATCTCGCCGCGGCCGATATGCCGATGGTGTCGTAGTACTTGCCGGGTATCGGCTGGCTGAGCAGCAACGGCTGCATGCCCAGGTCGTTGAGCCCGCGCAACAAAATGTCCAGATCGGTGTATTCAGCGTTGTGTTGCAGATTGTCGATAAACCAGGGATCCGAAAACTGACCGGTGCGCTGGGCAACCAACCGGGCGTACTTCGTTGTCCAGATCGTATTGTCGAATCCCAGGGTATTGTTGTCGGCGTTGGCCTGCTGCTCGACAGTGGCTTCGTGCGTCAGCGCCTCCCAATCGATGGCATACGGGCTCCTGCCGACCGTTTGGTCAGGTTGGGCACGCAGATAACTGACCGTCGCCCACATGTCCTGCAGATTGAGCCACGCGGTGTGAAGCTTGCCCAGCGGCAGCACAGCCAGATAGGCAGCACGACTGAACAGACCGTCCTCCGTCAGACGTTGCGCCGCGAAACCCACCACGGGATCGCTGGCAAATATATCTGGTGACTGCATCAGTTGACGCACGGCCAGTTGCTTGGTCTGATAGCTGAGATCGGTGCTGAAGACGAGCGCGCTCAGGTGGAGCGGCGACACGTTGGGCGTATAAAAATCCGGCGTGCGGTCGTGGAGAAAGAACCACGGCGGCGATACGGAGATGGCTACCTTCTTGCCGTGCAGATCCGACCCGATTGCCGCGAGATCCTGCAGCATGATCAGGCTGGTCGTCTCACCGCGACCGACAGGGAAGATCGTGAATCCCGTCGGGTAGTGCTGGAAGACGGTGCTGGCGTGATACGGGTCGGGCCCTTCCAACTCAGAGCTACCATAGATAACGAGCAGGTCGCTCTGCTGAAACGCGGCGGCTTGCAGCTCGGTGCCCTGGTTCTTCAAGTCGAAGAGGTTGGGTGCGACGGCATGGATTCGCTGATTTTCCAGCCAGTGCGCGTACAGCGCGAAGCCAACCAACGCGCCCGCCAGCAGCCCGATGGCCATCACCGCGCCCAGGATGTGCCTGACGAGCATGCTTTCAGCCGGGTGAGGGAACTATCGGGCGACCCTCGAGATAGGCGATGATCTTGCGGGGGGTTGCCCAGCCATCGGGGTCAAACTCGGAGGGTGACAACTCCAGACCGAGCCGATCCGAGAGCTGCACCAGCAACTCGACGACGGCCAGAGAGTCGAGCAGGTGCAGCTCGAAGAGCTCGAGGTCCAGGTCGTGCCAGACTTCATCGGTCCGCGCACAGGCGGCGAGGGCGGACAGGACTTCGTCAGTAACAGAAGCGCGCAGCATAGCCGGACCACCGAGAATACGGCCTGGTGCGGAGGCCTGCAAAGCTCTGCCATCGCCCGGTTGTGAAGAAGTTCCAAAGATTGCCGTCGACGCAGTGAACGTTGCAGGTCCACGTCACTGGTTGGAGCTCCACTCTTCGGAGGCAATTGGTCTGATTGTTGAGCGGGTCGGTCAGCGGGGCCAGTGCATGAAGGTACTGACTCTCCGGCGGGTCGGGGCTTGCAAGCCCATCGGGCGCAGCGCTCGGAAGCGCTGTCAGGGCTGGTGCTAGGGGGGTCAGGTTGTTCACGCCCACTGCCGTTGTTCTAGGAACGAATGTCAGACCACAGCATGTCGCCTGTGACAGACGAGGCGCATGAAGAAGGCATGAAAGGTATTTGTCAGCTCGGCGGGCGGCTGCACATCGCCAACCGCGGTTACCTATTGCGCCAACCGTTACGCAAACGATAGGAAACGTATGGACGCCCCCCCGGCGTCCAGGACGGCTCACGTCCGTTTCCCGCGCGCAATGCCCAGATTCGGGCGCTAGACTTTTGAGGCACTGCCACCATGAAGCCCCGTCACCTTCTCTTTGCGCTGATCCTGCTGCTCACTGGTCTGGTCCCAGTCGGCATGAACGCACAAGAGCCACGGATGGACGGGCCGACCCGTGCTGCCCTCAATGAGCTCCGCGCCGCCTCGGCTGATATTGCTCCTTCGCTGGCGAACAACAAAGGCGTCACGAGCGATCAGATCACAGCGTCTTACAACGGTCAGCTCAGTCTGACACCCCAGCAGTCCAACACCGTCATGGTTGTCAGGAGCAAGGCGGAACGGGCCGCGTGGGCCCAGATGGACCCCACGTCGCGGGCCTTGATCAAGAACTTTTTCGCATCCCGCTAAAGGCGCAAACCAGGCCGCGAGCAGGGACCAGCAGCTGGTAACGGCACGCATGCTGGCTGGCGAGACGTCATGGCGTCGGGAGCGGCCCTTCGCGCGCTGACTTCGGAGGCACGGAACAGGATGTACGCGGCCATCCATCCCAGCAGGCCGTCGACAAACCCGTCGAAGGGCTCCACCGTAGGTGGAATTGCTGACAGTGCGTGCTTCGAAGGGCGGAAGCTGACGTTTGAGGCTGTAACGTCTCGAGGTACAAAACATGCTTCTCTGAAGAGTGGATAAAAGCAGACCTTTTTCAACACGCTGCTAGCTAGGGACGCGGCCGAAGCCTGAGATGGACCTCGAAACCGCATGCCGCGTCCGTAGCGCAAACTGTGTCCAGAAGTTCATGGTTGACTGGGAAGACGACCTTGCTGACGCAGCGTTTGTTTTGGAAACAGTCTTTGCGCAGGCTCCGGGCGTTATCGCGGTGGTGGCGGCCGAGGCTTGCGACGGGATCGATCCTGGCGTCAGGGTGCAGCAGGATAGAGCGCTCGGATACGGGCAACCGTCGGACGTGACGGCGAACCGGTAATTCAGTCCGTAGAGTGACTTTCACAACCCGATCGACACGGTGCCTTCGCGGCGCTCGAACCGGATCTCCACAGGGCTGGTTCCCGGAGGAATAATCGCCTCCAACAACCTGGACCTGGGACAGCGCCAGCCCGTACCTGGAGTCTGCGACTTTGCTCCTTGCCGGTGGGATAGAAGCAGGCGTGACACACGAAATCCGGAGTCCCCGCCAGTTGTGGACTCGAGCGCCAACCGTCGAGGGTCGTACTCGATGTGCAGTTGGCCGCAACCGTCCCAGGCAGGGCTGCTGCGTACCACGGTGGGCTGGCATCGGCACGGTGAAACTCCGGAGCGTATTTTTGATCGTGCCGCAAATCGCAACGTCGCCGATCTCGCGCCATTGCTCTTTTGTCGCGCCTGGCACGCCGTATGCCAGGCGATTGGCGGCGATTCGCAGAGCACGGGAGCCTGAGAGTTTTTATGACGCCCCTATCTGGTGGCGTGGCTATCGCTGGATAGCATTGGATCGCTCCGACTGGCCTGAGAGACTGGCAAACGTGACTCATGTTGCGAGGACTCCAGCCTGGCCCATAATTCTGGTCCGCGCGATTGCCGTGTGGGTACCAATCGCCGCGGCAACCACAGGTTTGGCGGGACTTGTGTACGCCGCCATGCAACAGAATCTACGGCTTGACGCAGACGACGCAGCGGCTGCGCTCGCGCTCCGCACGGCCCAGCGTCTCGATGACGGGGTGCCCGCCACAGCGGTGTTGCCCACAGAACCAGTGGAGCTATCGAATACGCTAGATCCTTTCGTGATGGTGTTTGACCCGACCGGCCAGGTATTGGCCTCATCCGCGACGTTGCATTCCCACATTCCAGCCTATCCAACCGGCGTCTTCGACGTGGTTCGCAAACGCGGGGAAGACCGCGTGACCTGGCAACCTGAAGATGGCGTTCGCGAAGCCACCGTTTCCCGAGCCTGGCCCGGAGGGTACGTTGTCGCCGGACACTCACTTCAGCTAACGGAGCAACACATTGCTCAGATAGGTCTGATCGTCGTAGTTGGCTGGCTCGCCACTCTAGTGCTCGTCGCGGTAGCGGCGTTGGCAACAGCCCTGCTGACTTCACTCAACGATGGGCTGCTGCTCGCGGGGAGGCACTCTCCCAAATGCGCGCAGGGGCCCAGGTGCTGAAGCGGCGATGAGCCGCTCCGATACACTGAGTCAGGACGATCACGATACGTGGTGACCTGTAGCTCGGCTGTGCGAACCTACTGGGCAAGGTGCAAGAGCAATTGATCATCGCAACATCGACTCTAATCCTGAGCGGAACGAGTCGGAACCTGAGGAGGTGCGAGTTGGCGGAAGTCAATGGGCCCGGAGCAAGGAATGATGTTGACCCACTTCATTGTGTCGAACGACGTCGAACGCTCTCGGCGGTTTTATACCGAAGTGCTCGGCGGGACGGTGGTGTTCTCCCGAGGCGTGACGAATGTGGCGCTGGCCAACAGCTTCATCGTCATCAATGCCGGCGGAGGCCCGACCGACGACAAGCCCAGCGTGACGCTGGAGACGCCACGCGATCCCGACCGGGTCAGCAGCTTCCTCAATATCCGGGTCGAGGACATCCAGGCCAAGTATGAGGAGTGGAGTGCACGAGGAGCTGAATTCCTGACGCCGCCCAAGCAGCACCAGTACGAGATTCGTTGCTACATCCGCGATCCCGACGGGTATTTGATCGAAGTGGGTCAAACCACCGACCCGGAGGGGGACTGGTCGCCGTGGCGGTCTGACTCGAAGTCGTGAGGCCGTTGTGGCCCGCGCGACGGTGGCATGGCGGGCCACCAGCTCGCCCCGAGGGACGGAGAAAGAGACACCGCGGAGGGCCGGCACCGGCGGCTGCGCACCGTAGACCCTGGTCAACCCATCCAGCTCCAGGACTGCTTTGCCACTCACATCAACCCATCCAGCTCCAGGACTGCTTTGCCACTCACAGCGAGTGCACCACCACCTGATCGCCTTCGGCAAGATCGCCGTCGACCTCGACTCGCCCGTCCGCGGTATCGCACAGGCCGAGCTCCACAGGGACTAGCTGGCGTTGCCCGCCATCGCGCACGACCTCGACCGTGAACCCACCGCTGGACTTCCCGACGAGCGCGGTAACGGGACGCTCAGGGCGCGCTCCACTCCGTCGGTCGTGATTTCCACCTGGACCGGGGCCTGGTCGAGCCCGTGTGCAGTTGCTGGGTCGTCGAGACTGACATAGGCCGGGATGGTCGCGGCCAGGGCGTTGGTGTTCTGCCACGCCAGCGGCTTCGCGCCCGACCGCCTCATCATCCGGGGCGATGCCTCGACGGCGCTGCGGCCGCCCTCGGCAAAGATCCAGGTGTGTAGCCCGTCGCCGCCGTCGCCCAGCCCGTTCCTCATGCCCACGTTTGGCCCGGCGCTGAAGCCGTCGAGTGAGATCGACTGATCGGCGATCACTTTGCCCACGCGTTCCCTCCTCCCGTGTGATTCGACATACGCGGCAAGTCGCCCGAGCGTCTCGCACTCTCGTCCGCGCCGTGCCGCTCGATCACCGCCTCGCGCTGCGCCTTGATGTTGAACAGCGCCCGCATCGTCACGCGGTGACCTCCTCGCCCCGTTCCGCGAGCGCGATTGTCGACGGGAACGCGTTCGGACGCCGGCGACCTCGACTGAGCGGTCGATACGCCGGATCGTGGGGCTCACGCGTTGGCCTTGCTGGTGCCAGGCGGCCCAGCCAGAATCGTCGGCACGTACTCGACCATCTGGATGCGACCGTCGAAGGTCCGGCTGCTGAGCATCTCGAGAGCCACATCGGGATAGCCGTCATAGATGCGTTCCCGACCGCTGGTGCCGGTGATGACGGGAAAGATGACCACTCGGAAGCGGTCCACGAGGCCGGCGGTCAGGAGTGAGCGACACAGGGTGAGGCTGCCTATGGTGCGCATGGACCTGGAACCCTGCTGCTTCATTTCCCGCACGGCCTCAACGGCGTCGCGGGCAATGAGTTGCGTGTTCGGCCAGGGTAGGGGCTCGCGCAGCGTGCTCGAGAAGACGACTTTCGAGAAGCCTGCCAGGACGTCAGTGCCTTGTTCGCCCTCGGCGGCGAATCCCGACATGACGCGGTAGGTAGTTGCCCCCATCAATACCGTGTAGTTTGCTTCTGGCTGGTTGCTCAACCAGGCAAGGTACTCGGGCCCTTCGAGCCCCCACCAGCCAGGCCAGCCCTCGGCGGCACCATAACCATCGAGCGAAGTGATGAAGTCGATGAGCAGTTCGGGCATCGTCGTTTCCTCATCTTGATGGTCACATACCGAGTCGGGCTCGTCGCACTCACCGACCCCGCTGCGGTGGACGAGCCGGTCGCCCTGTGCGTTGTCGAATAGTTGGCAGACAACACGGCGCTCACTTCGTCCTCGCACGTGTGCCCCAGACCAAAGCCGTTCAGGTAACGACCGTGGCGATCGCGACCGCCCAGCCTCCAACCGGGGGAGGCGTGCTGTAAATGCTGGCCGGTCCGGGGAGTCGCCTGCACGGGAAGTGTCGAGATGACGCTGTTGGTCGCGCCGTCGATAATCGAGGCCTTGTTGGCAACCAGGTGCGTGAGGAACACGTGGTGCGTCGTTGGATTCACGGCGATTCCGGTGGCGGCCAGCGGATTCTTAGCTCGAGCGGTAGGCGGCTGCTCTCGGCGTGCTGGACTGCCGTCGAAGTGAATCCGCGTGGGCGGCAATCGTCGCGCGGCTGCGGCTCAGAAAGTCGCGGATGGTGGCCAACTCGGCATCCGAGTAGGCAGTCACCAGCGCCTGGCTGGTCTGGACAAGGCGCCCGAAGATCTCGGCCTCGCGCTGTACGAGCAGGTCGGTCGGTTCGACGATCACGCGTCGACGGTCGGCCGGGTCGGCGCGCCGTCGGGCGTAGCCAGCCTGCTCCAGGCGGTCGATGACTGTGGTCATGCCCCCGGTGGTGAAGCCGAGAGCGTGGGAGAACCACGATTGTGCTCGGCGGTTGGCTGCAGGGCATCGGCTCACTGCTGACAGTCCTGTTCGCCCTGGCGCTGGTGCATCTGGCCGGTGCTACCCACCGCTTCGCCGGCTGGGCGACTCTGCTCGCCGGCGCCGCCATCCTGCTTGTCAGCCTGGTCGAAGTCACTTTCTACCTGGCCGCGGCGGAGGCGGCGGTGACGGGCGATGTGGCGACCGGCGCCATCGCCAACGCGCTCATCAAAGCCGTTCAGCACGTCTTCCTGATCGCCCCCGCGCTCCTGCTACCCCTGGGTGCGGTCCTACTCGGTTCACGCGTGCTGCCGCGTGCCTTCGCCTATCTGGCTCTCGCGCTCGGCGCGTTGCTCCAGGTCCTTGGCCTGGTGGGGCTCTTCAGCCCGCTGCAGCTGGTTGTCGACGTGCTGCTGATCGTGCAGGGGCTTTGGTTCCTGGCAGCCGCTTTCACCCTTCTCGTGCGGCCCATCCCGGTTTCAGAGAGTCCCACCTGCCCACTCGCGCGCTACTGATGTGTAATGGTTATCGCCCCCGTGAGGTGACTCCCCAGGCTGGCGACGGGGGCCTCATTCCGTCGAGTTCAAGGCCGACCTGGCCCTCCGACCGGTGACGGTGCGCTGAGCAGGCCATTGCCCAGCGCACCTGCGCTTCTCAGGCTGGCCTCAAAGTGCCGTGTCGCGGAGGCGTACTGCTGCTCGACGAGCGTGCTCCGGCCCTCCGGCCGCGGCTTGTCGGCCAGCAGCGGTGAACGTGTGTGCGCGTGTGTTACTTCCCGATGGTCGGGGGAGGCTGTCGTTGAACCAGGCCCGGCATATATCGCCGATAGTGCTGACCCGGGAAGCCACCCGCTCGGTAGATGGCAGCCTGATCCGCTGAAGTGCGGATCGGTACGCCAGCCCTGTGGGGTGGGCCGGCGAACATCAGCAGCACGAACATCAAGCTCACTAGCAGCCATAGCAGGCCGGCCAAGCGGTTGGCATGCGGGAGCTCCAACTCAACCGGGGCGGCTTCGGGTAGCACAGGCAAATCGACCAGTCTTTCGGCCAGGTCACCAAACGTCCGAGCTGCCAGGCTCTGCGCCACGCGCTCGCCCAGTTCATCGCTGTCGAGTCGGCCGTCGATAAAGTGCCGCTGGAGCTCAACCACGACGTCGCGACGGTCGGCATCACTTACCCGCAGATCGGCGCGTGGCCAGGGGCGAGCTGCAGAATCCACGGTGCTCAGGATATAGGTGGGTGACGCGGCAAGTGTCAAGAAAGGGCCGTCGCTGGGACGGACTTTCGTGGCGCGCTCGCGCTGAGCCTGGGGGACGCCGACTGCCTCACGGACGGGCCGTTTTTCAGCCGCTTCCATCCCTGGCCGTTATCGCTTGCCGGCGGGCCGTTCTTGCCAATCGGCTGCGCCGGGCGACGCCGTCCGTCGGCCAGTGAGGTCAGCAGTGCGACCCGCCTGGCCGGACCCGGCCAGGTGCCGCGGTAAACAGCACGGCGCTATGAGTTGCCCGCGTTGGTTAGCCTTCGATCCGCGCCCAGCGGTAGGTCGTGGCGGGAAAGACGATCAGCGTGGGAGTGCCGGGCTGGCGTCCGCTGCTGGGGGCCTCGCCAAGATAGGTCTCGGCTTCGGCACCCTGCAGGAGCCGCGCTTCGCCGTACACCACGACACAGGTGGGGCCGTCGTATACGGCAAGGGACACCCTGGGGTTGCGGCGGGCATTCTTGTACTTGGCGGTCGCGCTACCGGTGGACACCACGATGTCCGAGCCTTTGACGACATAGCTGACAATCGACATCTGGGGGCTGCCGTCTCGCTTGCCCGTGGCCACGATACCCAAGCGGTGGTTCTTGAGGAAGTCCGTGGCAATGGCTTTGAGCTCCTCGCGGGACTTTCGGGGCGGTGAAGGTGGGGTCGTCATGTGTGGCTCCTTTGTGTGCTGGTCGGAGTAGACCACGACTGGGCCGCAGCCCACTGAACCGCCGTCGGCGGCCTTCGGAACAGGCGACAGGCGAACGCGGATCACGAAACGTCCGCTGCGGCGCCTTGTTCGGCACCTTTACCTCGCAAAGGCATGGACATCCCCATACAGACCTGGACAATTAGCGGTCAAAACAACATGAAGAGCACGCCAATGGACTGCTGCAGGACCAGGCGCGGCGCTACATCGGCACCGTCTGCCACCCGGTCGCCCGAAACCGTCTCGCTGTCGGATGGCTCGCAACCGGCGCACCAGAAAAATTTTCGCAAGAACTCCTGAGTCGGTGTCGGATCGGGACAGATGCGTTCGTAGTGAAGGTGAGCGGACGCCTACGAGGGTCGGCCCTCAAACCACAGGAGATGATCCAAGATGCAGTATCTGTTTTCCGTGATCGACGACGGCACGGGCTTGGCCACCCCAACCGAGGACGCTGCCATCGATGTCTTCAACGACCGGCTCAGGGCCGAAGGCTACTGGGTTTTCGCCGGTGGCCTCGGGTCGCCCGACCCAGCCACCGTCGTCGATAATCGGGGTGACCAGGCGGTGTTCACCGACGGCCCCTTCCTCGAGTCGAAGGAGTACCTCGCTGGCTTCTGGATCATCGAGGCCCCCGACCTCGACGTGGCGCTCAAGCTCGCCACCGAGGGGTCGAAGGCCTGCAACCGGAAGATCGAGGTGCGCCCGTTCCTGTGAACGTTGTCGACGTCCGGGCAGCGATCACCCAGGCCCACTACGAGGAGTGGGCCCGCATGGTCGCCTCTCTGACCAGACGTTTCGGTGACCTCGACATCGCCGAGGAGGCGGCCGCCGAGGCGTTCGTGAGCGCCGTCGAGCGGTGGCCGGCCGACGGCGTGCCCCCCAACCCCGGCGCCTGGCTGACCACCACCGCCAACCGCAAGGCCATCGACCGGATCCGGCGCGAGAACAAACGCGACGGCAAGCAGGAGGAGGCTCAAATGGTGTACGACGACGACCCGCCCAAGCCGCTCGACGCCTTCAACGACGAGCGGCTGCGGCTGATCTTCACCTGCTGTCACCCGGCGCTCGCGATGGAGACGCGCATGGCGCTCACGCTGCGCATGGTCGGCGGTCTGACCATGCCCGAGATCGCCCGTGCCTTCCTCGTGCACGAGACCACCATGGGGCAGCGCATCACCCGCGCGAAGGCCAAGATCAAGGCGGCTCACATCCCCTATCGGGTGCCGTCTGCCGAGGATCTCCCGGCACGCGTCTCCGGCGTACTCGCCGTCCTGTACCTCGTCTTCAACGAGGGCTACCTGGCGACCGGCTCCGACACCGATCCCGTACGTCACGACCTGACCGCTGAGGCGATCAGGCTCACCCGCCTGATCCGTGTCCTCATGCCGGACGACGGTGAGGTGGCCGGGCTGCTGGCGCTGATGCTCCTGATCGAGGCCCGCCGCACCGCCCGCGTTTCGGCGAGCGGCGAACTGGTTACCCTCGACGAGCAGGACCGTGAGGCATGGGACGCGGCGCTGATCGCCGAGGGCCACCGGCTGGTGCGCGAGCGCCTGGCCGCCGGGGTAGCTCCGGGTCGCTACCAGATCCTCGCCGCGATCAACGCCGTGCACACCTCCGCCCCTGACGTACGCGACACCGACTGGTCGCAGGTCGTCGCCCTGTACGACCAGCTCGTGTGCCTCGACCCCTCGCCGATCGTCGCCCTGAATCGGGCGATCGCGGTCGCCGAGCTTGGCGGCCCGCAGGTGGCACTGGCGGCTGTCGACCGTCTCGAGGACACGTTGGCCGGCTATCACGCCTACCATGCAACCCGCGCCGACTTGCTGCGCCGGCTGGGCTGCAGCCAGCAGTCGCGCGTGGCCTACGACAGGGCCATCGAGCTGGCGGGCAACACCGCGGAGATCGCCTCCCTGATACGCCGCCGCGACCAGCTGGGGTAGTGGACGCGGAATCCGGTTGAAACCGCGGGCCACGCGGGAGGGATCTACGGCACTTTCAAAGTGGGGAGTCGCATCGACGTTACGTGAACGCCGACGGCGATCTGGGATGCACCATCTGGGATCGAGCCTTTTTGGATTGCCTCGCGACGAGGCGCGCGTACCGTGCTAGTCAGCTAGCGTGACGCTTTACGAGGCGACGGGGTCGTCGGCTGGACGCCTGGTCCAGGCTGCTCCGGCACGCTGTGCACGTACACCCCCAGGAGAGCGAGGAGAAATTCCACGACCAGATCGCGTGCGACCTTGCCTAGCTTCGCCCTCTTCACCCTGATGTTTTACGCGACACGGAACGGCGCGACAGCAATTCGCTAGCGTCGTCGTGTGTCCGTCACCTGCTGGCGGCCAAACTCCAACGCCAAGGGCCCGACATTGCCGATGGCGGCTGGACTCTCGACGTGCTGACCTCGTCGTGGGCGGTCTTCACGCTGGGACTCGCTGCCATTCGTTGCCGGTCGACTGAATCCGCTGCCTCTTGCGGGGCGCGCTGGCCGGCTCAGTTGCTGGCTACACGCTGCGCACGACGGCATCCAGGCTGATGCCCGGCGCGGTGCAGTCGGTGCTTGTCGCTCGGCGAGGATGCGCTGGCTTTCACACTCGGGCGCTGGGCGGTTCGATACTGATCGGGCGACGGCCCTTCAATCGACGCGGTCATGGAACGCTGGGAGGCCATCAAGGTCGTACAGCACAATGTGGCGTTCGCCCGCGCATCCTGGATTGAGCCAGGCGGGTAAGAGCGTTCGTCGCCGCCGCACGCCAGCGCGGCATTGTGGGTGGTCCCGGTTACTATTTTTCGATACGCACCCAGCGATAATCGTATCCGTCCAGATCGATGATGTCGGGGGAACTGGACGTCTGTTCGTTCAGGTTGCGACCGAACAGTAAACGCAACGCTTTCGTGCCCGACGGCCACTTCACGCGCACGCTTCGCCGAGCGCGACCGAAGTTGTGGATCGCGGCGACGGTTTCGCCGCGCCACGTGCAAGCATGCACCAGCACCTCAGGATGGTCAGTATCCAGGAACTGCAGCTCACCCCAGCCGAACTCGGGACATTCTTTCCGCGTGCGCACCGCGCGCTCCGTCCAGTTCAGCAACGAATCCCCGTTCAACCGCTGTGTAGCAACATTGACCTGTTCATAGCGGTATTCGTCCTCAGCAATCACTGGGGCTACGAGTTTCTTCAATGGCGCGCGCGAAAATCCGCCGTTCACCGCCGCGGACCACTGCATTGGAGTCCGAATCGCATTGCGTTCTGGGCGGCTGAGATCGTCACCCATGGCAATCTCCTCGCCGTAGCGAATGACGGGTGTCCCTGGCAGACTGAACAACAAGCTGTTCATGAGCTCCAGGCGACGACGGTCGCCCTGTAGCATCGGGGCGAGACGCCGCCGGATCCCACGCTCATAGAGCTGCATGCGCTTTTCAGGCGCAAATGCCTGGAAACAGGCCTGGCGATCCTCCTCGCTCAGTCGACCGAGGTCCAGTTCATCATTGTTGCGCAGGAAGTTCGCCCACTGCGCGGTCGGTGGAAGCGGCGGCAGTTGCTCGAACGCTGTGCGAAGAATCGTCGCGTCCTCGCGTGCGACCGCGAGGAACAAGTGCTGATTGCACCAGAAATTGAACAGCATGTTCATGCGATCGCCGTTCCCAAAGAAGTTCAGCGTCTCCGGCGGTTCGACATTTGCTTCGGCGAGGGTCATGGCATCGCCACGTCGCCAGGAGAGAAATCGGCGGAAGTCTGTCAGCCACTCGTACTGCTCGGGACCATTGCCCGCTTTGCTGAGCTTGTCCTCGATGATGAACGGCGCGGCATCGATGCGGAACCCGGTGACGCCCAGCTGCAGCCAGAAGCCCATGATGCGTTCGATCTCTTCCCGCACGGCCGGATTGCCGACGTTCAAGTCGGGCTGGAACTCGTAGAAGCGGTGGAAGTAGTAGGCGTGCGAGCGCTTGTCGAGTGTCCAGGTCGTCTTCTGCACGCCTGGGAAGACCACGCCGCTGGCCGCCGTTCGCGGTTTACGTTTCGACCAGATGTACCATTCGCGATAGGCTGATTCGGGGTCCGCGCGAGCCGCCTGGAACCACGGGTGCTGATCCGAGGTGTGGTTGACGACGAGATCGACGATGACCCGGATGCCTAGCTCGTCCGCCTGGCGCATGAAGCTCACAAAGTCGCCGAGGGTGCCGTAGCGCGGATCGACATTGTAATAATCCATGATGTCGTAGCCGTCATCGCGACGCGGCGACGGATAGAACGGCAGCAACCACAGACACGTCACACCGATTCCGGCTAGATATGGCAAGTGGTCGCACAAGCCGCGAAAGTCGCCTGTCCCGTCGTCGTCGCCGTCGGCGTAGGTGCCAACATCCAGGCAGTACAGGATGGCGTTCTTGTACCAGAGATCGATCAACGGTCAACCTCGCGTATTTTTCGATGTGGCGGAGTGGGTGCAGGTGCTTCGGGCGGCAGCAAAACGGCCGGCATCCCACGTTGCTCGGGGTCTCAGCCGGCCGTTCCTTTTGGATACCGAGAACTTTCTGTGGCAATTTGTGTGCCACGGCCCGGCGCGACGGCTGACTTGCCTCGTAAACGGCGGTGACGTCATCGTTGCGTGGGTTCGAATCAGTTCGCCTGAAAGGGCGCACCGTGTGTGCATCTCGGCGCGGCCTGCCCACCGGGCAGGGGCCTGCTCCGGTCCGGGGTACAAGTGGCGTCTTTGAAAACTCACGCCGTACGCGACTGACGTGGGCGACAAGCCAGTCTGCGATGCGCGTGTCGCGGCGATTCGGAACCTCGTCCTGGTGTTGCCTGGTGTTGCCTGGTCACGCCTGGTGTTGCCTCGCAAACACCGCGACCGGGGGAGATGGACGACTCGTCAATCGGTAACCCCGGATCCATCCCGAAGCGCCCTACCCGTCTACGGATGCGCTAACATGCTGTTGTCAGGTTATGCATATGGGTGCTTCGATCCGAACGCGAATCGCCTGAGCGGAGCCGCTCGCCAGGCCTTGTCGAACAGTGGCGGTCACTTGATGCGTCGCGAACGCTTGTCGACTGCTCGATGCGTACTGGTCGCTTGAACTGACCTCGAGGGTTCCGCTCAGCACCGCACCACCATCTGGTGGCGCGGTTTTTTTGTGCCCAACTGCTGAAAAGGAGCCCTGCATGAACCGTCCCACTCACCGTTCCATCGCCCATGCTCAAAACGCGCTGCGGAGCGCCGCACTGGTAGATCGCCTGCTGGCCGCGTCGAGCCTGCGGCCTGGCGAGCTCATCCTCGACCTCGGAGCGGGTGCCGGTCTGGTCTCGAAGCAATTGGTTCTCCACGGCTGCCTGGTGGTCGCGGTCGAACAGGATCCGCAACTCGCTGCGCAGTTGCGCGAGCGGTTCGCTGGCGATCGGAACATCCGGGTGATCCAGGGCGACATCCTGGCAATTGACCTGCCGCGCCGGCCCTACAAGGTTTTCGCCAACATTCCGTTCAATTGCACCGCCGACATCGTGAACCGCCTGACGCGCACACTGCACCCTCCGGAGGACGCGTATCTCGTCGTTCAGTCCGAGGCGGCCGGGCGGTTCGCTGGCCAGCCGAGCGCGACACTTGCGTCGGTCCTGCTCTTCTCGTTCTTCGAAGCCAGCATTGTGCACGCGTTTCGACGCACAGATTTCGTACCCGTGCCCCGCGTCGAATCGCTCATGCTCAGACTGCACAAGCGAGGTCCGCCATTACTCTCACCCGCCAACGCACGGGTGTATCGCGACTTCATCGTGAGTATGTTCACGCAACCAGGTGTCTCCGTGGGCGCGCGGCTGACGCGACTGGCTGGACACCGTCGCGGTCGAGCGATCGCGCAAGTTTGGGATCTCGCCAACGCCAGCCCTACGGCTGTACCTGCGCCGACGTGGCTCCAGATCTTTATGTCAACCGAGTCCGTGTTGGGCGACGGGCTTGCCCAGCGCGTCAGGCATGCAGAGCAGCGTCTGCGATGGTCGCAGCGTCGATTGGCCAAGCTTCACCGCACGCGTTCTCGGCGCTTGCGTCCGCCACCGGACGTACTTTCAGTCGCAGGAATACGGCACACGGATGGGAATGGAAGCAGCTTCGTGCGCCGCTGGCCGAGCATGTGGTTGCCGCCGCCAGGGAACACATCGCTCGGCGCGCGAGCTTCAGGCCTTCGTCTCGCCACTCCGCTTCGCCAGGGGTCGAAAAAGGACTCGCCCACACCGATTGATGTGGGCGAGTAACCAATCCACTCGGATGTGTCGGAACGTGCGGTCAGTTGGAGGGCCAGACGTCCGCAACATAGCGGTGCTGATTGACGAGCTCCGATACCCACGCGTCGGCGGCTTCTGCATCGACCCCGCGCTTGTCCTGACACAGCGCTGCAAACGCCTTGCGGACGTCGGGGGCCATGCGGCTGGCGTCACCACACACGTAGACGATCGCGCCAGCTTCGAGCAGCGACCACACCTCGTCAGGCTGGGCTTTGATGGCGTCCTGCACGTACATCTTCGGCTGATTCTCCAGACGAGAAAACGCGCACACCACACTGCCGACGCCGGTCTGCTGGAAGTCGCGCAGCTCGTCCTCGTACAGGTAGTCCTGCTGCGGATCGCGGCAGCCGAAGAACAGCAGCGCCGGACCCAGTGTCTGGCCGCTCTTCTGCAAGGCGGCGCGTTCCTGCAGAAAGCCACGATACGGCGCCAACCCGGTGCCCGTGCCGACCATGATCAGCGGCGTTGCGGGATTGGCCGGCGAGCCGGAACTGGGTGCTGGGATTCTTGATGAAGCCCTCGATAATGGTGCCCTCCGCCTGCCCGGAGAGGTACGTGGAGCACACGCCGTGGTAGCGGCCGTGGCCGGAGCGAGCCGGTGCGTCGAGCACGCCGACGGTCACACTGCACTGCTGCGCGTCCACCATCGGCGAGGAGGAGATCGAGTAGTAGCGCGGCTTCAGCGGTGGCAAGAACTCCAGGTAGATGTTGAACGGCAACGAGCAGGACTGGTTGTCCTCGAGCAGGTCGAGCACCGAGATGTGAGCGTCCAGCACCTCCTTGCGGTAGCGGGCGGTGCTGTCCGCGTCGTCGCCGGCCAGGGCCAGCAGTCGCTGACGCTCCGGTGGGCACTCGGCGTACTCGGCCAGCACCTGGATTTGCGACCGCGTGGCGACGTCCTGCACGTCCACGTAACTGCCGAGCAAAGTCGCCACGTCGATGGGCTGGTCCACCGGCAGGAAGCTCTTGCTGGTGCTATTGTTGACGATCCGCAGCCGAGCGGTCGGCTCCAGCTTGAAACGCGTCGCGACGCGGCGAACGAGGTCATCGCTATTGTGGGGCAGTACGCCAAGATAGTCGCCCGGTAGATACTGCACGCCATCGGCCAGCGCGACTTCGATGTGGCGGGTGGACCGAGGCGACGGGTTCGGGCCTGATTTGCGGTGGAGCTCGCGGTTCGCCTGGATGGTGAAGGCGCGAGCTCCGTACTCGGCCCTGAACGGGCTGGCAGCGGCTGCCTCTTCCGCCGCCTCGACGACGACCTCATAGCGGTGGCCGGCGTCGACCTCGTCAGTGCCCTCGACGGCGACGCCAACCGCGGCGGCGAGGGCCGGCCACAGCGGCCCGGCCCAGGTGCGGAACTGGCCATCGAAGTCGTCGGAGACGTCGCCCTCACCGTGCGTGTAGACGCGCTCGGCGCCGTGCGCCGCCAACTGCGCGTCGATGGTGCCGGGCACCTTCTGGTAGGTGGAGGCCCACTCGCGACTGCCGCAGCCGAAGACGGTGTACTTGACGCCACGCAAGGCGTCGGGCGCCAGTGAGCTGCCACTCACCCACTCCACGAACCGGGCGGCATTGTCGGGTGGGTTGCCGTTGTACGAAGCGGTGGCGATCGCAACCACTCCTTGCGTGGGCAGGCGGTCGACGTACTCGTCGAGTGGCGCGACGGTCGTGGCGAAGCCGCGCGCGGTGCCGTCGACGGCCAGCTGGCGGGCGAGGTCTTCGGTGGAACCGAGGTTGGAGCCGAACAGGACCAGCAGCGGCGTGGCGTGCTGGACCGCGACCGGCGGTGACTCCGGCTCTGCGTCTGCGTCTGCTTCGGCTTCGGCGTCGGCTTCGGACGGAAGCGCGGCGACCGCGACGGGCCGGACCGGTCGCGGGGACAGCCGTTGGCAGCGCGCCGTTGCGGCGCGTCCTCGGCTGGACCTGAATGACAAAATCCTGCGGCTTGACAGTCAGCGTTTCTTTGATCTTGAGCTCGTAGCCGCTGTAGTCGACAAACTCGAAGCGCTGCAGCAGCATGCCCAGCACCAGGGTGGCTTCCTGGAGCGCGAACTGGCGCCCAATGCACGACCGCTGGCCGTGACCGAACGGCTTGTAAACACTTGGCGGCCGCGCGTGCTCGGCCTGGCGCGTGAAGCGGTCCGGGTCGAAGGCCTCCGGGCTCGGTCCCCAGGTCGCCAGGTCGCGATGCAGCATCGGCGTCAGGACGAGGATCTCCTGGCC
The DNA here is from genome assembly GCA_963806005.1 of Vulcanimicrobiota bacterium. GTDB lineage: Bacteria > Vulcanimicrobiota > Vulcanimicrobiia > Eremiobacterales > Eremiobacteraceae > JAFANK01. The sequence continues at coordinate 225,956 of CAWDWJ010000001.1, forward strand.
TTTCTGGAGCTCGTACTTGCCACCAATGACCGTCGTCTCCAGCGGGTAGCGCGAGAACGCCGGCGCGGTCGGCCACAGCCGCAGCGTCTCCTTGAGGATCTGCGAGCACATACGCCAGCTTGCGCACCTGCTCGTAGGTCGGCATGCGCGACGGGTCGCTGCCGAGGACAGTGTCGACCTCGCGATAGGCGCGCTCCAGGACCGTCGGGTTCTGGATCAAGTAGTAGATCGCGAACGAGAGCAGTCCGCTGGTGGTCTCGTGGCCGGCTACCAGGAAGGTGATGATCTGGTACCGAATATTGACGTCGTCCAGTCCCTCGCCGGACTGCTTGTCGACACCCTCCAGCATATAGCTGAGCAGGTCCCTGGTCTCCACCTGCTCCGGATGACCCTTGCGCTCGCGGATGAGCGTGTCGACCAGGCTGTACATCGTCGTGGTGTCTTCCTGGAATTGCCGCCGCTTGCGGATCATGAGCCTCGTCTGACCCGGCAAACGTGTCGCTTGTGCCTGCGACTCGCCCAACCCACGCGTCATAGCCGTCACGAAGGGATGCGGCTCCTCACGATAGAACGAGTTGAATCGATAGCCGAAGCCGCACAGACCAATCGTGTCCATCGTCAGACGCGTCATATCGGCGGGCACGTCGACCGACTCACCGGGATTCTGGCGCTCCCACTTTTCCGAGAGCTGCTCGGCGATGTCGACCATCATCGGCATGTAGTCCTTCATGGCCGACTGGCTGAAATTGGGCAGCAGAATGTTGTGGGCTTTTTGCCAGTTCGGTTCGTAGCTCCAGGCGGTGAATAACCCGTCACCCGCGATAGAGGTGCGGCCCCCGACGCGTAATTGGGGCAGCTTGTCGAAGCGGGCGTCGTCGCAGATCTCGTCGACCAGCGACGGGCCGTAGACCACGACCAGCCTGCGTCCAGGCACGCGCAGCTCGAAGATGCCTTCGGGCTGCTGGCGGGCCAGGTGCATCAATGCCAGGACGGGACCGCCGCCGGCCAGGTTGAGCAGGTTGCCCAGCACCGGCACACCTTGCGGTTGTGGAATGGGCGTCAGGTCGTTTGTCGAACTGGCTGTGTCCGTCTCGTGGATCACACCTGCCCTCCCGTGGGTACGCGCGACTGCGCGCGCTTCGTGATCTGGACGTAGAAGTCGTCGGGTTTCTGCGTCAGTGTCTCTTTGATCGTCAGGTCGTAGCCGCGGTGGTTCACCAGCTCAAACCGATGGAGGACCATGCCCAGCACCAGCACCGCCTCCTGCATCGCGAATTCCCGGCCGATGCACGCGCGCATGCCGTTGCCGAAGGCTTTGAAGGCATTCGCGGGACGCTGCTGCTCGGCTTCCGGGCTGAAGTGATCCGGATTGAACTCTTCGGCATCGTCGCCCCACACCGCGGGATCGCGCTGGAAGGCGCCGGTCAGGACCATGATGCCCTGCTCGCGTTTGATGAGGTATTTGCCGCCGATAGCCGCCTCAGCTGCCAACGGTTGCACACTGAAGGCGGGCGCCGGTGGCCATAGGCGCAACGACTCCCGCAGGATTTGCGAGAGATATCGCAGCTGGTGGACCTGTGTGTAGATCGGCGGCTGCGACGGGTCCGTGCCGAGCACCTGGTCCACCTCCGCATACGCTTTCGCCAGGACCTCCGGGTGGTGCAAGAGGGCGTTCAGTGCGAACGACAGCAAGCCGCTGGTCGTTTCGTGACCGGCGATCAGGAAGGTGATGATCTGGTAGCGGATGTTGACGTCGTCCAGGCCTTCACCGGTTTGTCTGTCCACGCCGGTGAGCATGTACTGGAGCAGATCGGGCTTGCGATCGGCCTGGTCGCCCTGCGCGTGGCGCTCCTTGATCAGGCGGTCGACCAGCTCGTTCATCAGCTCGACATCGGCGTCGAACTGGCGGTGTTGGCGCACCGCGATGCGGTCCTGCCCCGGCAGCCGCGTCGGGCGGTGCATGGCTTCGACCAGGCAGCGGGTCATCGCCTCGACGAACGGATGCGGACGTTCGCGGTAGAACGAGTTGAAGCGGTAGCCGAACCCGCACAGGCCGATGGTGTCGAGCGTCACGCGGGTCATGTCGGCGGTGACGTTGACCTCGTCGCCCGGGTTCAACCGCTCCCACTTCTTCACCAGTTGGCGGGCGATGTCCAGCATCATCGGCAGATAGTCGCGCATGGCCTCCTGGCCGAAGGCCGGCATCAGGATGCGATGCGCCAATTGCCAGTTTGGGTCACTGGTGTCGGCGGAAAATAGCCCGTCGCCGACCAGCGCGCGGAGTTCCCGCAGCCCAAAATTGATCTTCTTGTCGAAGCGCTGCGTGTCGCACAGCTCCTCGACGAGCGAAAAGCCCGAGGCAAACACCGCCTCGCGGCCCAGCAGCTCGAGCTTGAAGATGGGTCGGTATTCGCGCCCCAGGCGGTTGAGGTCCTGCAGCGCGGCACCGGACTCAAGATCCAGCAGGTTGCCGATGATGGGCTTAGCCGGCGGCTGAGGTATCGGCTCGAGCCGGGCTTGCGCTACGCCCGCGGTATTTACCATGCCATGCTCCTCTTGACACTCTGATAGGAGAAATACAGGGAGATGGATCTGGAGATAACCACCCCCAGTGCGGCCAGCAGCAGCGCGGTCGTCACCACGGCAAGCGCCGAGGATTCGAGGTCACTGCGCCCGAAGACCTGGCGGAGAGCGATGCGGGCGATGAAAGCCACCAGCCACACCAGCACGCCGAGGCGCGTGTTCTGGATCAGCAGCTCGCCAGTGGTGGGATCGATGCGGTGGACGTCCAGCAGCACGCCCCGTACCGCGCCCATGATCAGCCCCACGCACAGCGCCACACCGAGCCACAGCCAACCGGACGCCTGGGGCGGCGGGTTTTGGATCAGGGTCCAGGCCGTCAGCGCCACGAGCACGGTCGGCGTCACCCACAGACGGCGAATAGAGACGCGCTGCCGACGGAATTGCAGGCTGAGCAGGCCAGCGACCAGCAGCATGCCCGCGACGGCTATGAGTGGATTGCTTGGATCCGCGATCCACATGTCAACCTCCGTCTGGTGCAGGTGCTTCGGCACCCACACGTCGCCTACGGTTCGCGATCAGGCCGCAGGGCTTTGCGGTCACTGATGGCCTGATTGGACGGTCCGACAGCAAGCAGGCACAGTACCCCGCGTGAGGCGACGGTCGCAGTGTTGCTGCAGCGTCAGCATGGAGACACCCTCGTCGATGAAGAGGCGCACGTACCCCGCGGTCTCCGCCTGGGTAAGCGCACGGCGAAGGGCGTCGAGCGCACGACGCTCGTCCCCCCGCTGATGATGCACGAGCGAGAGCTGCACCAGGATGGCCACGACGCTCGTGGCGCGTCCCGCGTGCTCAGCGGAGGCCAGCAGGCGCTCCAGCAGCGGAACGACTTCGTCCGTGGTCGTCTTGCCACCCATTTCCCGTGGTAGTCCCGGTAAGCTGCCGCGCTGGGCGCCGAAGGCTTCGAAGGTTGCGCACTTCACCCCGGTCGGGACCGTCCGGGCCTGTGCGGCGCCCGCGTTCTGGAATGCGCTTATCTCTTGCACGGACAACGTCCTTCCTGAGGATGTGCGTGTGGTCAGCCTGACAGCGGCAATACCGATCGCACAGCCACGCGACCCCCACAATCACTCACTTTCTGCCGTGGCAAGCGACACGGTGGTCGACAACCAACCTTTCGATAGGCGACGGGGTGGGCGGCGCCTGCTACCACTCAGGCATGACCGTGCTGGAGCCCGGCGATGGCGACCGCCGGTCGGGAGCGGCCTGTTACGAGTTCACCCTGCGAGGTCGTCTCGACCCGTCGTGGTCGGACTGGTTCGATGGTCTACAGCTGCACTCGACCGCCGACGGGCATACCCTGCTCATCGGAGTGCTGCCCGACCAGGCAGCGCTACACGGGCTGCTGGCGCGTATCCGCGACCTGGGTATCGATCTGCTCGCGCTCAGACGCCTCGACGATTGCTAAGCCAGCAGGTCCTGCTGGCGAGCACACATCACCACCTGGGCCCGCGTGGAGACGCCGAACTTCGCGATCAGATGATGCACATGCCACTTGATGGTCGCCTCACTGGTCACCAGGTGCGCGGCGATGGCCCGGTTCGGCAGACCCTGGGCCAGCAGGTCCAGCACCTCGCGCTCGCGGGCCGTCAGCAGTCCCGCGGCGTCGGGTCCAGCGTGGTCCCGCCCGTCCAGCGCCGCCAGTAGTCGCGCCGCGTAACCGGCCAGACGCTGCTCGCGGATTCTGGCCAGGGCGCGCAGTAGTGGCTCCAGTGGCGCACCTTCATCGACAAACGTGCGCACGTGGCCCTCTGGCTCGGCGAGGACCAGCGCGGATCGCAGCCTTTCCGCGGCCTCGGTCTCATTGCCGAGCGAGAGGTGCGCGAGGGCCAACACCGTCGAGACGGCAATCACGCTCGAATCGCGGCCGGTCTGCTCTGCGCGCGTGAGCGCGCCAGCCAGAAGCGCGAGCGCCTGGTGAGGTTGGCCCACTGCCAGCCACACGCGCGCGCGCATCAGCAGCTCCGGCTCACGCGCGTATGCCTCCAGATCGTGGGCCGTCCGATCGAGCTCGGCTGCCCACCGTGTCGCCGACTCCAGATCGTGGCTGTCCAGTGCTAGCCGGACCCGACCTGCGACGGCCCACCGTTGCAGCCGTACGTGATTGAACTGTCGCGCCGCCGCTTCGCATCGCTCCAGCGCCAGCAGGGCGGTGGACGGGTCGCCCCGACCGCGCGCGACCCAGGCCCGCAACAGCCATGCGAAAGGCAGATCCAGCCAGCGCCCCGCCGCCTTGCGAGCTTCAGCCAGGCGCGCGAGGAGGTCCGCGGCTTCGTCCAGGTGGTTGCGTTCATACGCCAGGGCCGCGAGGCCGACGAGTGCCTGCTGGCGCGCGACAATTCGCTCAGCCGCCATCGCTTGAAGCGTGTCAAACTGCGCTTCTGCCGCCCGCAACCGGCCCTCCGCCAGACGAAGCTGGCCAAGGTGATGATGCGTCTGGGAGCTCGCGAGTGGCACGGCCACGTGATTCATGAGCGGCAGTGCCTGGTCGAGAAGCTGAGCAGCGTCCCGAGGTGCGCCGGCCTGCAGGTGCACCCGTGCGATAGCATTCAGAGCAGTCACGCGAAAGGCGACCAGACTCTCGGGCAGCAGCGCCAGGGCTTGTTCGGCGTAGGCGCGCGCGGTCGGATCCTCGCGCATCGTCGCCGCCGCGGCGTGCAGGCTCAGCACGGCACCAAGCGCCGTCGACTGGCCGAGCTCATGCAGGGTTTGCTCGGCGGCCGACATGAATTCGACCGCGTCCGAAAATTCACCAAGCTGGATGAGCGCCAGCGCGCGCAGCGGACCCAGCGTCGGATGCCGCTGGGTGACTTCATCGGGCAGCGCCGCCAACCACCGATTAACGGTTGTTTCCTCGCCCGCCTTGACCAGTCCTGGCGCAAGCTCGACCAGCAGCGGCGTGGCGCGCTCCCAGTTGTGCGCGGCGAGTGCTTGCTCGATGGCATCCTCGGGCATGCTGTTGGCCACATACCAGTCAACTGCGCGGGTATTGAGCTCCCGCTCCAACTCGGGTGAGTCGCGCCGCAAGCTGTGGCGTAACACCTCGGCGAACAGCTGATGGTAGCGGTACCACTCGCGGCCCTCGTCAACTGGCGTGACGAACAGACTCTTGCGTTCTAGCTCTTGCAGAATCGCGGCTCCGCCAGACGTGGCCAGAACGGCATCACACAGCGGTCCGCAGAGCCGGCTCAGGACCGACGTGCCCACCAGAAACCGGCGAGTTGGCGCCGGCAGCTGAGCGAGGACTTCCTCGACGAAATAGTCGATAACGAACCGGTCGCCGCCGCTGAACCGCGCGATCGCGGTGCCTATGTCTGGAGCCTCGCGGAGGGACAGCGCCGCCAGTTGCAGTCCCGCCGCCCAGCCTTCGGTGCGACCAGCGACGGCGCGAACCTGGTCGGGCGCCAGATCGTGCCCGATCACAGCGTTGAGCATGCTGCCTGTCTCCGCGTCCGAGAAACGCAGGTCGGCGGCGCGCAACTCCACCAGGTCGGCTGCCGCGCGACGCCGTGCCAGCGGCAGCGGTGGATCCTGACGCGTGCTGAGAAGGAGATGAAACCGCCGCGGCGTGTTGGTGAGCAGTGCACCAAGCGTGGCATGGATGGGCGCCGACTCAACCAGATGATAGTCGTCGACGAGCAGCACAACCTCGGTCTCCAGTTCATCGAGATCTGCCAGAAGCGCGTCGACGAGCAGTTCGGACGCGAGGTTGCCACTGCGGACTGCAGTGTGCGCCCGACCGCCAATGGCAACACGCTGATTTTCCAGAGCCGCCAGCACATGTCTCCAGAAGCGGGCGGGATCGTCGTCGCCACGGTCCAGGGTCAACCAGGCCACGGTCGCGCGCGCACCTACGCCGGCCGCCCAGTCAACCAGCAGCGACGTCTTGCCAGCACCGGCTGGAGCGACCACCAGCGTGACGGGGTGCAACAGCGCGGCGTCGAGTTGGTCGAGCAGGCGCTTACGCGAGAGCAGTTGCGCCCGAATAGGCGGCGGAGCCAGGCTTGCCGAATGCGCCCGCTCATGTGCGGCCCACTGCCCTTCTGACCGGGCTGACCCGAGTTCGACAATCGATGTTGTGAGCGCCACCTCAACGGCATCAGATCGCTCGAGCGCTGCTCCCGCCGCGTACGCATCTGCGAATTGCTCCTCGCCGAGACTCGCGCGAGCCGCCTGATGCATGTGGTCCACAAAGGCGCGCTCCAGCGGAACCACGGGGCTGCCGATTTCGTCGCGCAAGCGCGCAGCGGCACCTAACAATCGGGCCGCGTGGATTGGATGACCGTGCTGCACCCCAACGTCGGCAAGCCCCTCGAAGCTTTTGGCGATGCCGAGTGCGTAGCCCTTGCCAGCCGTTTGAGATATCCGCAAGGCCTCCTTGTGCCGCGCCTCTGCCGTACGCCAGTCACCAAGATCACGGGCAACCTCGGCCATGTGTCGCAAGACCGACTGCTCCCAGAGCCAGTTGCCGAGCACCCGCAGCAAGTCCAGGCTCTGCTCCAGGAGCGCCGACGCTCGCGGGAGGTCGCCCTGTTGTCGCACCGCGCCGCCGAGTGTGCACAGTCCGATGGCCAGGACATCCGACGCGCCGAGCGCGCGCGCGTGAGTGAGGCTCGCTTCAACCCAGGTAATCGCCCGCGCAGCGTCGCCCTCCTGCGCCGCCAGACTACCCAGGTGTTGCAGACTGGTCGCCAATCGCGCGCGGTCGCCGGCCGCGGTCGCCGCGGACACAGCCTGTTCGCAACGCTCGCGTGCACGCGCGTAGTCACCCGTGGCAAGCGCCAGGCTGGCGGCTGCGCTGAACGCTTTCGCGCGGACCGAAAGCGACGAGTTCCCACGTTCGGGTGCCGCAAGGAACTCGTCCAGCCACTGTCGGCCCTCGTGGAACTGTCCGCGCATCCACCAGAACTGCCAGATGGCGCTGGCGATGCGCAGGCCAGTGTCGACGTCGCCAGTTTCGGCCGCGGACGCCAGTACTTCTCGCAGCGTGTCCTGCGCACTCGCCAGCAGGCCTACCCAACGCGAGCTATCGGCGCCGCGCAGGGCGATTTCAGCGGTTTCAGCCAGGTCGCGGTAGTAGACGGCGAGGCGGCGTCGAACCTGTGTCTCGTCGTCACTTGCCGCCAGGAGCTCCAACGCGTATTCGCGTACGGTCTCGAGCATTTCGAAGTGAGCGTCGTCGGCCACGCTTTCCGTCCGTCGGACGAGGCTGGAGTCAAGCAGGGACCGCAAGAGCTGCCCGATGTCGTGCGTGTCACGGCTTTGACGCTCGACCCGACAGACGGCCTCCGCCGCGGACGATGTCCACGCGCCAGCAAAGACGGACAACTGGCGGAAGACCAGCTGTTGGCCGCGCAAGCAGCGCATAGCTCCAGTCAAGGGTCGCACGCAGAGTTTGCTGGCGCTCGGGCAGATCGGGTGATCCGTCGATCAGGAGCGACAGTCGACGCCGCAGCCGCGCCTCGAGCGCGGCCGGTGTCAGCTCGAGGACGTGCGCCGCTGCAAGCTCGATTGCCAACGGCAGCCCGTCGAGCCGACGGCAGATCGCCGCGACCGCGGTCGCCGTCTTCGCGGTGAGCGCGAAATCCGGTTGAATCGCGGCCGCCCGGTCGGTGAACAGGCGGACGGCTGCCGCCGCGGTGATCTCCGCCAGCGGCACCTTCGACGACTCGGGCAGACCCAGCGGGGCGAGTGCGAAGCGTCGTTCTGCTCGTAAGCGGAGGGCAGTCCTGCTGGTGACCAGCAGGCTGACAGCGGGGCACGCGTCCACGATCGCGGCAAGCAAGGTTGATGCGCCTGTCAACTGTTCGAAGTTGTCCAGGACCAGAAGGATGTGCTTCGATCGGAGCGTGTTGGCGAGCGCGTCGAAGGGATCATCCGCGGCAGATTCACGAACGTCGAGCGCCTGTGCAATCGTCGGGCAGACCAGGCGGGGATCACGCATTGGAGCAAGTTCCACGAACACCGCGCCGTCGGCGAAATGCGATCGCACCTCGGCCGCGACCGCGACTGCCAGGCACGTCTTGCCCACGCCTCCGGGTCCGGTAAGCGTCACAAGACGAGCCGGAGGAGTGCCCAACACCAGGTCCACCACCGCGCGCAACTCGGATTCGCGACCGATCAGCGGCGTCGATAAGGTTGGACCCGACCAGGCAGGAGCGGCCGTCGCGTCGGGTTCGGGTGACTGAGGAGTCGCCAGGTTGAAGAGTGAAGCCTCCTCCGTCGCGTTGAGCTCCAGGGCCCGAGCCAGTTGTCGCAAGGTGTGCGGGTATGGCTGGCGGCGTTGACCTTGCTCAAGGGCGGCGATTGCCGCCGCGCTCAGGGAGGCCCGTTCGGCGAGTGCCGCCTGGCTCAGACCCGCTCGCTGCCGCCAGCGACGTAGCACGCTGCCAAGCGGCGCACCCGCGTCTGCACCTTGATCCGGGGAAGGATGTACGGGGGGAGCCATGGCAAGGTAAAGATCCTGCATCGGACAGCAGCGCGCAAGCGTTGTGGGCAGCGTTGGTGCAAGCCGGTGGCTGAACGGTAGCGCACGCGGCACGCTCCGGCGGAGGAAGACGGCCAACGCGCGGCGCACATGCAGTCGGCAACACGGCGAAGGTGCCGACCGCCGCGCATCGAGCAACCGCGGCGACATCGGCGCTGGCGGGGTGCACGTGGAACGCGCCCGAGGAGGTTGACCTGCTCATGGGCGCTACCGCGGGTGGACCCGCGTTCATTGCCTGCGGAAATCGCCAGATGCGTGCTGTTTGGCGCGATAGACGTGGTTGACGCTCACCCGTCGATCAGGGCGGTGGGCGGCGGTGCGTCTGGAGCTGCCTGGTAGTAGCGTCGGTGCCACGGCCCGCCGCTCCAGGTCGTCACCTGAACTGGTGTCAGCTCCACCAGATACCGCGGCCGGTCGGCCGTCAGCTCGGCGTACGCCTGGCCGGGCGCATCCGACATGTAGCGGTCCACGAGTAACGGATCGAGCTGTCTCCAGCGCGCGCTCCCCTGGGCACGCGGCACCGGCCCCTCGACGACCGCCGCGGTCGCCGTCATCTGCACGCGACGGTGGCGCCGCGCTTCTTCGTCGATGAGCACACCCACACGCGGCTCGCCGCGGATGTAGTCCACCCAGACTGCGCGCTCCCGTCCGACGACGTACAACTTGTGCTCGAACCAGGCGAACCACAGCGGCACGATATACGGCCAGTTGTCGGGCCGCAGACACGCGAGCTTGAGCAGCAGCGGCTGAGCAAGGAACGCCTCGAGCTCCGCGGGGCTGAGGGCATTACCTGTCTGTTCGCTCATGACGAGGGGACAGGGTAGCCCGGTCGACGCTGCTGGTAAACCGTGCGATCCAACACGTTTGTCGAGAACCTGGTGAATCCGCGCCCCTCGTAGCAGTTCGACTGACCGAGTCCGATTGAACACCCAGGGTCGCCGCGGCGCGCTCCACCGTTGCCGCCGCCAACTGTGAACGCGGCCGGAAAATGGGCAGCGGTCTTCCGGGGAGCAGGACAGGTCGGCCGGCCAGATCGGCGTTGAAGCGCTCCACGCGTCGGTCGTCGTCGTGGCGCGGTCGGCTGTCAGTATTACGTTGGCAGCCAGTGGTAAATCCCCTGGAGAGTCTGACCCATCAGCGCGGAGCGGTCGCTGTCAGAAAGACGATCGGTGACGCGAAATGCCTCGACCCCTTGCTGATAGGTCAGCATTCCGACCGCTCGAGTCCAGTCGGTGCCCCACATACAGCGATCAAAGCCGAAAGCATCGAAGATGCGGCCGAGCGGCTCCCAGATGTCCAGGTATGGAAAGGGTTCGCGCGAGAGCGTACAGGCCCCACTGATTTTCACGGCAACGTTGTCGTGGGCGGCGAGCGCCAGCAGCTTGGGAAGGTCAGCAAATGGCTCCGTGGGCGGCGGCGGGACGCGCGGTTGCTGCAGGCCGAGATGGTCAATTACCAGCCGTGTGTCAGGGTTGCGGGCCGCCAACCGTTCGGCCTGATCGAGGCGCCCGGTACACGCCAGGTTGACCGGCAGCGAATGCTGCGCAGCCGTGGCCAGGACACGGTTGATGCCCGGATCCGCGGGATCCGTTGAAACCTCGTCTCTCAAAAACACGCGAATGCCGACCGTGCCCGTGGTGCGCGCCCATTCGGCGATCGCATCGCCAACGGCGGGGTCAGTCGGATCGACCGGTTTGATCAACCTGAATCGGTCGGGATGCGCGGCGTACACCTCGAGGGCATAGCTGGCGTCGTAGCGGTACATACTGAAGGGTGAGACCAATATCGCGGCATCCACCCCGACGGCGTCCATGGCAGCCACCATTTGATCGCCGGTGACCTCGGCCGGACCGTACAGCGTGCCGACCCAGGGCCGGCCCGCGTGGTTGCGTTCGTAGGTATGAACCTGGGCGTCTAAGGTCAGCACGTCTTCCCCCTTACGGAACCGTGGTTGTCGGAGCAATGCATGGACGACCGATATTCGCGCGGCCAGGCGCTCGCGCCGCAATCGGCCGCCGCGCGAGGCCTACTCCAATTAGCGCCCAGCCTCACCGGTCGCTGAGGGCAGAGAGCGCTCGAGCGCTTCGAATGCGGCCGGCTCCAGCAGCACGGGAGCGTGCCCCACATCGGGAACGCTGACGAGTTCGCCACGCGGCAGAGCCTCGACCATACGCCGCGCCTGCTGTTCGGACAGGACGTCGCTCTGCATACCCCACAGCACCAGTGCCGGGCACGTCACGCGACTCAGAGTGGACCACGCGGGCCTCGGCTTGACGCCGCCCTGCACGCGCTGGCGCGCGTACTCCGGGTCAACCTTCCACGTCCACCGGCCATCGGCTCCTTGCCGAACACCGCCGCGCAAGACCTCACGCCGCTCGTCGGGGCTCAATATGGCGAGGTTGGGCCGAGTTCGAACGCCAAACTCGATCGCCTCGTCGAGGCTGGCGAAGCTGGTTGGCCGCTCGCCCGTCGCCTGGGTGATGCGGTTCGAACCGGCTTCGATCTCAGGTCCGATGTCATTGATCACCAGTCGCTCCAGTCGCTCGGCATGCTCACCGGCATATTGCAGCGCGATCATGCCACCCATCGACGTACCGAGCAGGCTGAAGCGCTCGAGCCCGAGCTCATCCACAAACCGAGCCAGATCCGACGCCTGATCGGAGAACTGATAGGCACCCTCGGGCGACCAGGCGCTGTCGCCATGTCCACGCACGTCGAGGGCGATGACGTGGAGTCGGTCACGCATGCGTCGCGCGAACGGCGCAAACGCCCATGCATTGCCCGATAAACCGTGCAGCAGCACCAGGTACGGCATCCCCGGACTGCTGCCCCAGTCGTGATAGTGGAGATCGAGACCGTTGACGCTGACGGACCCGTCCGTCGGTTGGACAAGAGTTGACGTGGACACCTTCTCAGGGTAGCGCGTCGTCGAAGGCGGACCACGGACCACGGAACCTCGAGTACCCCAGGTCCTCAGCCGAACAGACGCTGCGCGCGCTCCGTTGGCGCTGGCATTTACGGATCGGGACCACCGCGTCGCTCGACACCGAAGCCGCGCGCCGCTCGGTGTCGAGCGGACGGTCAACGCCCGTCTGAGCAAGCGCACCTGGTGGGAACGGCTCGGCCAACTTGCGACTTGGTGTGCATAATGGGCGGCACCATGGAGATCGTCGATGCGCAGGTGCATCTGAACCAGATCGTGTCCGACTGGCAAACCGCCCGGCCCGAAGCTGTCGTGGATACCGCGGTAGCGGTGATGAACGCCCTCGGCGTCGATGCAGTCGTCGTGGCGGAGTTCATGGGCTTCGACGAGCAGCGGCGGCAGAAGCCAGGTTACGACTTACCCAACGGCTCTCGACGCTTCACGTATCCCGTCTCGGAGCAAGCAGTCAAGCGGTACCCGGATCGATTCGCCTATGTCTTTCGCATCGACCCAGACGATCCTGATATCGAGGACGTCGTTGCTTCCATCCCGACGACGCCTGGAGCGCGAGCCATCCGGCTCGTCCCAACGGTCGAAACCGGCCAGGTGGCCCTGTTCGAGCAGGGCGGCTACGAGCGCATCTTTGCCGCGGCGCAACAGCACGCGGTACCCATCTTCGTCTTCATGCCGGGGCGTGCCCACATGCTGGTGCCGTATCTGAAGAAGTTCGAGAACCTGCAGATCATTCTCGACCACGTCGGCGTACACGGCATGCGACCTCAGGAGTTCCGCCCGGCCGCGGCGGAGCATGTCAGGGGTATCGCGGAGCTGAGCCAATATCCCAACCTCGCCGTTAAATGGTGTCACGCAGCCAGCCACCTATCGAGCCAGGAGTACCCGTACGACGACCTTATACCGCACCTGATGCACCTGATCGAGGCCTTTGGACCACAGCGTCTGGCGTGGGCCAGCGACCATACGGTGAGTAAAGTCCACCACTCGTGGGCCGAGGACTTTCGCTATGTCCTCGACTCCAGCCGGCTATCTCAAAGCGACAAAGAATGGTTATTGGGACGGACGACGCGCACCATCCTCAAATGGTCATGACCCCATCCACGCGTCCGTGTAGCCGAATCCGCCGAAGGATTCGGTACTTACTCCGTGGACAGCCGACGTGACGATCATGGTTGGCGGCGCCGGCGTCAGAAAGACTGCAAACGACTGATCGAGCAGGACGTCGTTGATCTGCGAGTAGAGCTGCTTGGCCTTGACCGGGTCGGCTTCGACGCCGGCGTCAGTGACGAGCCTGGTGTACGTGTCGTCGCTGAAGCCAGAGTTGTTGAGCACGGGGTCCGATAGTCGGCTCGAGCTCAGCATGGTGCCCGGCAGCAAGTTGGCGCGTGTTGATGTGGCGATATAGCCGCCATTGTATTTCTTGTTGCTGACCTGGTCCGCCCAGACGACCGGTTCCAGGACCTTCACGTTCAGCGTGACACCAATCTTGGCCAGGTCCGCCTGGTACACCTGCGCGAACTGATTGGCTTCGGCGTTCTCCACAAAGATCCAGTCGATGTTGAATCCACCCGCTCCGGCTTCGGCGAGCAGCGACTGTGCCTTATCGAGGTCGAAGGTGTAGAAATTTTCCTTTGCCGCCTCATAGGCGGGCGAGGCTGGCAGCCATGGCAGTGACTGCGCCCGACCCAGACCTTGCATGATGGTGTCGGTAAAGCGCTTGCGGTCGAGCGCGTAGTTGAGTGCTTGACGCACGGTCTTGTTGTCCAACGGTGCGTTGAGCACATTCCAGCCGACGCACCAGATGATGCCGCTGCTCGGGTGACTGAGCGCCTGGAATGACGGATTCGCGCGCAGTCGCACGAAGTCCAGCAGCGGAGGTGTCTTGATTGCGTCGAGAGCTCCCGCCTCGAGATAGGTGACCATCGCCTGGTCGTCCTTCACGATGCTGACGCGCACGCCGTCCAGATACGGACGGCCACTCTGCCAGTAGTTCTTGTTCTTCGTAAGGCTGATGTGGTCGCCAGGCGCCCACTCGACGAACGTGAAAGGGCCGGTTCCAACCGCTTTGGATTTCGCATCCGGACCTTCAACCGTGTCCTTGTCCACCATATTGAAGTTGGTCAGGAAGTCATAGACTCCCGGCCGCGATTGGTTCGAGCCAAGAACGATTGTATTCTTGTCGGGAGTGTCGATGGTGTCGAACCACAGGCTCTGGTTGGTGAAGGTGCCGCCGCCGACACTCCGGTCTCGCACGCGCAGGATGTTGTATTTCACGTCATCGCTGGTGAACTCGCGACCGCTATGCCAGACCACACCCTTGCGCAGGTTGATCTTGATCTGCTTGAAGTCTGTGCTGACGTCCCACGTCTCAGCCAATTCAGGTTGCGGCTGCAACTGGTCGTCGTACGACATGAGTCGTTCGTACACGGTCCACAGGTTTTCAAACGCGGGGGGTGAGATGCTGTGCACTTCCAAACTACTCAGGTCGACCGAGATAGCGGACCGCAGCGTGCCACCGGACTGTGGCTGGAGGGAAGGCTCCGCGGTGGCCGAGCCGGTGGACGTCGCCACCACGGATGTCTGTGTGGCAGTGGCCGTGGCCGGAGCGGATACTGGCGTGGGTGCCGCGTTTGGCGCCGACGGTACCACGTTGGACGCACTGCAGGCGGCGAGCAGCGCCGCACCCGCGGAGAAGGCCGTGAGCCGCAGTGCCGAGCGGCGGCTGACGCCCTTGCTGGTTACCCGGACCTGGTCTGAAGTGTCGCCGAAGGTCATCAGTAACCCCCTCACGGTCATTGCCATCGGAAGTGCGGGCAATGGTACCACCGCAAGTTTTGAGATCCGGTATTGTCGGCGGCGGGGGAACGTGACTCCGATCGCGGCATCGCAATCCACGGCGCGTGTCGGAAGTCCGGCCGTCGTGCGCTGCGCGCCTGGTCGTCCCTTTGAGAGAAATGGGCAAACCACAAGCCGCAAAGGAGGCGCCCGCACCCCGGTTCGCGTCAAAAGAGTGCTCACCGATGCCGGCCGTTACGCTGCCGCTCTCGCCGACGGCCTACGTTCCGACGATCTGGCCGTCGGCGTCCGGGCGCCAGGCGATCGCTGCGCGCCTTCGAGGACTTCGGCTATCTCTCGCGAGACGAGGTGCTGCTGTTTCGCGCGGTGCCACACCATGACGACCTCAAGCGTGTGCGCGATGGCGTAGTGCGCGGCCCGTGGCCTGCAGCGGTGGGAGTCTCGCGCGCGCAAACGTCACCGACCTGCAGCACCAGGATGACAACTGGGCGCTCGTCCACGGCGAGTACCGCGCGCGGCTCGTGTTCCTGCCACGACGTCACCCAGGCCGTCCGTCGAACTCAGGTTGACTTTCGCCGACCGCTACTTGCGCTCTGACAACGTCAAGGGGACGGCTGGGACACGGGCACAAGGCATCGAGTGCACCATGCTCATGACGCCACCTCCTCCTCTTCCTCAGCCTCGGCAGGTCTGCGCGCGATGGCCTCGGCAGCCGAAGCGATGTCGCGATTGGGCTGGTCTGAGACGATCACGCCATCTTTGAACGCGACAGTGCGCGAGCAGTACGTGGCGATGTCGGGCTCGTGGGTGACCAGCACGATGGTGGCGCCACGCTGATTCAGTTGCTGCAGGATGGCCATGATCTCCTCGCTGGTGCGCGAGTCCAGGTTGCCGGTGGGCTCGTCGGCCAGGATCAGACTGGGCGCATTGACCAGCGAACGGGCGATGGCCACGCGCTGCTGTTGGCCACCTGAGAGTTCGTTTGAACGGTGATGGACACGATCGCCGAGCCCAACCGCCTCGAGCGCCAGCATCCCGCGTTCCTGCCGAACATGACCCGGCACGCCGGCATACACCATGGGCAACATGACGTTGTCCAGCGCGTCCATGCGCGGAAGCAGGTTGAACCCCTGGAAAATGAAACCGATCTTGCGATTGCGCAAGTCGGCGAGCGCCGATGACGGCTGCCTGGTGATCTCCACTCCATCGAGCTGGTAGGAGCCAGTAGTGGGACGATCAAGGCAGCCGATGAGATTCATGAACGTGGACTTGCCTGAACCTGATGGTCCCATGATGGCCACGAACTCACCCTTTTGCACCTGGAGGCTGACGGCTCGGAGCGCGTGCACCACGTAGGCTGCCAGCTGGTAATCCTTGGTGAGGTCGGCGACGGCGATGACCGGCTGTTCCTGCAGCACCACGCCGGGCGTTTCCATCAACTCAGGTGCCAGGCTGGTGGGTACTGTGCCGTTGGTCGTCATCTTCTCATCCGCAGGAGGGCCACTCATCGCTGGCTCCATCACGCCGCCCCGGCTGCGCCGCGACCCCTACGAGAGTTCACTCGGTATGAGTTTGCCAGCCCACGTACCAGCGTGTCATGACTTCACGTCATCCGAGGCACGAGAGTAGCACAGAGTCTCGGTCGCGTCGTCGCAACCTGAACCAGATCATCCGGCAGCGCGTGGTGCTGCCTTGTCGTGCTCGAGCAGCGATACTGACCCCCCCCGTCTCTCAGCCCAGCCCACACAGAGCACTGCGCCGGAGATCGTGAGACGCTGCCTGCCGCGCACGCCCACGCCGGGCCGGCGCGCCTATCCACCCGCGTCCGCGAAGCGTCGCGGCAACGCGTACCGCCACTGCCTCAGGCGAGCAGCGTGCGCGGGTCGAAGGTGACACGGATGCGGGTGATACGGCCGTCCTCGACGTGGCTCCAGTTGACGATAGCGAGAGGTCCCGCGGTCGCGGTGCGCAGCTCGAACCACGTCAGCACATCGGGCCCGTCGACCCAGCGCTTCACCACCTCGACCCGGTCGGTCATCGCGAACATGCCTCCCAGGCCGGCGAGCGTCAGGTCGATGCCGTGGGTCGCCCCGAGGGCACCGGCGAAGTCGACGTCCTCGTGTAACAGAGGCCGCACCCGCTCGATCTCCTTGCGCTGCCAGGCGTCGAAGTAGGCAGCCGCGACCTTCACCGGCGAGTCAGCAGTCATCGCGCGAGTTCTTCGGGTCGTGATGTGGTCCGCTCATGCTGGACATTTTCGCAAAGCCTGCAAGGGGCTGGCAGCAGCGAGTTCTCCGCCGGCTCGGCGTGGCGCACGCTTGGTCGCCGCCCCCGCGCAGAATTTCGGGTGGCGAACGCAGCCTCCCCTGTCTGGATTACCTCGGGGCACGGCAGTGGCGTTTGCCAGCGCCGAACCCGTCGCTGTCTGGCCACCCGCATGCGACTCGGGCTAAAAACGGGCTTGTCGGCCAGACTTCTCGTCAGGCATTTTGAATTGACTGAGCGTCACCGATGCTCCCTGCGGGTCGGTGATCTGGACAACCCGCGAATACGGAACATCTAACGGACCGCTTACGACAGTGCCGCCCAACTCCGCGGTGCGCGCGGCGGCCGAATCTGCGTCGGCTACCGAAAGTGTGACACTCCAGTGCGCCTCCGCGGCGGACGGAATTGGCTGGATCCAGCCGACGGCGTCGGTGAAGCCCGGCGGTGCACCTGCCGCGGCGTGTTGGTCCCGAATGCCTGGGTTACGCGCCTCGAGAAAGTGCGCGTACCCGGGCACGCGCACCATCCACGACGCGCCAGCGCCCAAGTCCACCTCGCTGAATTCCCAGCCGAATACCGCCGTGTAAAAACGCATTGCGCCGTCGGTATCCGGAGTACTCAGGTTGCTCCAGTTCCAGGACCCTGGCGCGTTGACGAGTTGCGCGCCGCGGTGCTCGCGCGCCTGCCATATCCGGAATGGCGCACCAGACGGATCTTTACATTCGGCCATCCGCCCGGCGCCCGGCACGTCGAACGGCGCCGCGAGGACGTGCCCCCGCGCTTGCTCGACGCGCCGTGCGGTCTCGTCGGTACTGTCCACCCAGACATACGTGTTCCACATTGCGCGCGCGGCGTCGCCACCAGCGGTCGAACTGATCGCCGCGATGTCTCGCCCGTGCAATCGCGCGACGAAATACTGCCCAGGCGAGTTGGGCGGCATCATATCTTCGAGCTCCCAGCCCAGCAGCCCGCGATAGAAGTCGGCGGCGGCGCGTGGGTCGCGCTGGGTCGTGTCGATCCAGCAGGGTACGCCAGTGGGATAGCCGTCGCGTATCCCGCCGGCCCACTGTGCACTCAGGGTGTCATGTCCCATACGCACGAGCCTAGACCGGGTTCAGGCCAGATTGTGTCCTGAGGTGCTACTTCAGTCGTGAGGCGCAGGTCGGCGCTGAGTATGTGGTCGCCGGCTTTGAGGTCTCCTCGATGGCGAACGCTGTGCGGCCGAATAACTCGGTCGATTCCTCGCGACCTACGTAGGACTGTTGCGGATCATCTTGTAGCCCGGGTGCAGCGTGGCCATGCACACGACGAACACCGAGAGCAGCAGCCCGGCGCTGATCATGGTGGGGGCACCGCCGATGTGATCGATCGACCAGCCAGCCAGGAACGCCCCGAGTGGACCCAGCGAAAACGTCATCATGTACACCGACATCACGCGCCCGTAGTAGGCAGGCTCGGCGTTGATCATGATCAGCGTGTTGTTGATCGTCGAGTCGAAGTCCAGGCACAAGCCGACAACGAACAGCGCCACCAGCCCGCCGGCGAAGAAGTTGAGCGCGCTGCACAGACCAAACGTCGCCAGGGCGATCCCCAGCGCCGTCCCGGTGTACGCCTGGATGCGGGCTTTGTCAGGCCTGCGACTGATGTAGGCCATCGTCAGCGAGCCCGTGAGCGCCCCTATCCCGACCACCGTCAGCATCAGGCCGAGTCCTTCGGACCCGACGTCGAAGATGCCCAGCGCAAAAGCAGGCATGACCTGCTGATACGACTGACCCAGCAGCATCATCACCAGCGCGAACGTGAACAGCGGCAGCAGTGTGACGTGGTTCCGGATGTACGAGAGTCCCGATGTCAACTGCTGCACCAGTGAAGGACGGTCCTTCTGCTCGATCGGCGCACCGCCGATCGGGATCTTGAGCAGCGAATACAGAACCCAGGTGAACGCGATGACACGCAGGAAATAGATACCGCTGACTCCGAACCACGGCACCGAGATCAGCAGCCCGGCCAGCGACGGGCCGATGATCCGACTGGCGTTCATGCCCGCGTTGTTGAGCGCAATGGCGTTGGCAAGATGCTCGCGACTGACCAGGCTGGGAATCCACGACTGACGCGTCGGCATCATCGTGCTGAACGCCAGCCCCTGGATGGCCGCCACGACGACCAGCTGCCAGAAGTCGATCAGGTTCAATACCACCAGGGCGCCGACGGCGAACGAGGTGACGCACAGCACGCCCTGCAAATACAGCAGGAGCTTGCGCTTCTCCACGCGATCGGCCAGCACCCCACCGAACGGGGCGAAGACAAGCTGCGGCAGTGCAGACGCCAGGCTGACGACGCCGAGCGCGGTGGCGGAATTGGTCAGCGAGTACGCCAGGAAGCCGTTGGCCACGACCTGCATCGGCCACATCAGCGTGTTGGCCTGATTGCCGAACCAGTACTGGCGGTAGTGGGGATTGTCCGACAGCGCGCCGAACATCGTCGAGAAGCGATTGACGGTGACGACCGTTTTCACGCGCGACAATGCGCCGACAGATTGCATGAACTGGCTACGTACCCTGCCTGGCACTCAGGGTACGTGCCCACGCGTGCCGCGTGCCGCAGGGGGCGCGGAGCGTCCAGCGATCCGGCTCGGCCGGCGGCCGGCGCCGGCGTACGGTCGAGGGCGTAGCGCGCAGAACGCGGCGCATGTCCCAGGCCTGGGTCGTCTCGACGAACACCCGGACGAGCCGCCTGGTCGAAGCCCCAGGCCGCATGCCTCGAGCAGGACGAACACGTCGCGCAACATGGTTAGTGGCCTGGACGCCAGTCGGGCACGCGAAACGTGGGTCGACCGGTTCTTGAACCGCAAATGCCAGGGGTATCTCCTTCACGCACATCGACGCATCCTCGGCATGCCCGTCACTTCGCTGCTGGCCGCCTGAGCGATGACTACCAACGCAATCCGCGGTCACGGTCCAGTTCTTGCTTTCACAAGCTCCCTGGAGGTTCTTCAAATCATGAGTGATCGAATGGACGAAGCAAAAGGCAACGTCAAGCAAACAGTCGGCAAAGTGACCGGCAACGACGAACTGCAGGCCGAGGGTAAAGCCGAACACGACTCGGCTGCCGCCCGACGCGAAGTAAAGGGCGCTGCCAATCAGGTCAAGGGCAGCGTCAAAGAGGGGCTTGGCAAGGTCACTGGCGACGAGGAGACTCAGGCCAGCGGCACGGCGGATCGTCTGAAAGGTGATGCCCAGCGCGCTGGGTAACACTGCCCGATAGTTCGCGCGCCGCGAGGTGAGGACGCAGTGCGAGCTCGTTCGAACGTCGCGGCGCGTGACTGCCTTGCTGGATCAGGCGGATTTGTCTTCAGCTTGTAATGTACGGTATCAGCGTCGGAGTGATGGACAGCATCATCGTCGACTTCGTCGGCGAAGTAGTCCGATCGCACTGGCTTGCATTCGACGCGCTGTCGCGTGTCTGTTTTCAGTAGTAGCTAATTCACGACTCAGGAGGCACCATGCCAATCCTACTCATCCTCGCGGTCATCCTCTTGTTCGGTTGGGGCGCCGGCTTTTTCATACTGGCGCTCGGGCCGATTGTCCATGTGGCACTCATCCTGGCCGTCTTACTGGTGATTGCGCACTTCGTGATGGGCGGACGTACCGCGCGAACGAACGCGTAGGGCCGGCTGGACGGTGCTGGCTTCGCGCTCTGACCCGGGGCCCGCTCTCATCCACTGTGAAACGTCGACTCACGCTGGTCGCGACGGGGGGCACCTCGTTGAGGAGCACCCCCATCGCAGCGCCGGGCCTGCAGTGATCTGGCGGCTCGCCCGTCTGCGCTTTTGTCGAAGAGCGATCTCGCGGTTACCCCGTCCTGAGTGCCGCGACGCGCAGAGTTGCCACGGTTGTTCGCCGTCAGGAAAGCGGGTACCGTTCGCGCGGCACGCTAGTTGCATTGGCCTATGACGTGCTGTCCCGTCACACCCAGGTCGAGAACCTGACGAATCTTCTGCAGCTTCGGCGTTCGACTCAGGTCGGGACGCGGACGCGCGACGACGCGTACCTCGAACTGCTCGCGGCCATGGGATCACGATCCACCCGACAGTAAATTTATGGTGCGAGCGAGCGAACATGGTGCTCACGACGACACGGCAGGACGCCGCTCGAGTGCTAGCGTCTCGCCACATGCATGCATTCGACGTCGTCATCCTGGGGGGGGCTCCGGGGCAGCAACGGCGGTTGAGCGGTGAGCGCTCCGCGCAGCCGGACGATCTGTGGCCGTCATTAGCGATGGCCGTGTCGGGGGTGCTTGCTTGTTCGTACGTTGCCTGTATTCCCAGCAAGGCAATGCTGCACTCAGCACAGCTCCGCTCACTCCTGCACGTCGGAGCTGCCTCGGGACAGGCAGCGGATTCCGTATCCGCTGAGAACAATGACGCGGCCTATCCGCGGGCTGCCGCGCGGCGCGACGAACTCGCGCACTTGATCGTGGGGTGAACCGGCTCCGTACGCTGGCGATCAGCGATGCGTTTATCGCCGACCACATCGGCTCGTCGCCCGGCGCCCGAGCAGCACGAGCATGAACCTGCTCACCAGTCGCCGTGGTGTCATGGCGCTTCGAGGACAAGCTTCTCGTGGGCCTCGCCGTTCTCCAGTAGCCGATGGGCCTCGGCGGCGTCGGCCATGGAGAGTCGGCGCTGGCGGCGGAGCCGCAGGGCACCAGAGGCGAGGAGCGGCATGGTCTGATCGACGGCTTCGGGTGCTCGGTCCGGTGTCGGTGCCGAAAGCGCAACGCCCAGGTCGGCTGCATGCTCATCGGCGAGGGTCATCACTCCTGGCCGGACCTCGGCGAGGATGATGGCATCCTGGAGCCCGCCTTTACCGGCGGCGTCGAGCACGGCGTCCACCGACGGGCTGATCTCGCGAACCCGATCGGCCAGGCCAGCGCCGTAGCTGACCGGGACGGCGCCAAGGTCGCGCACAAGATCGTGGTCCCGCGCCGACGCGGCGCCGATGACCTTTACGCCCCGAGAGACGGCGAGTTGGGTGGCGATCATCCCGACCGAGCCGGCGGCACCGAGAACGAGCAAGGTCTCGCCCGTGGCGACCCCAAGCTGCTTCAAGATGCCCACCGCGGCTTCCGCCGACGCGGGCAGGGCGGCAGCGTCGCTCCAACTGACGTTCGGTGGCTTGGGCGTCCACGACGAGGCGAGCGCGTACTCGCCGTAGCCGCCGAGACCGGGCAGGAGGCTGGCGACCTCGTCCCCTTCTTGGACCCCGGAGACGGACGGCCCAAGGGCGTCGACCACGCCGGCCGCCTCGAAGCCGAGCACCGCCCCAGCGGGAAGTGGGAAGACGGCCTCGAGGTCGCCACGACGGATCTTCGGATCGGTCGGACTGACCCCGGCGGCCTTGACTCGGATGCGCACCTGGCCGGGGCCCGGTTCGGGCATCGGTACCTCGCTCCAGACGAGGACGTCTGGGGGTCCGTACTTCGTGAGGACGACAGCTTTGGGCATGGATGTCGCTTCCTTTCCTTCCACAGAGGTTCAGGTTTGGCGGTGACTCGACAGGACCGGCTCGATCGATCGACAGCGCCACACCGTACGTACGTGATATGTCACGTACATTAGGTGATTTATCACCTAATGTCAACTCTTCAGATCGCACGCCAGCCGGCAAGGCGCCGCTTGTCACGACTCCGACGCTGAACGGTCCGGTAAAGTGTGTGTGATATGTCACGTAAGGGCAAGCAAGACGACGCACGGTCAGACGTTTGGCTGCGATCGCGACCAACTCCGTACCTGGCTCGCCTATCATGGGGGTTCAGCAACGGCTGGGGTACGAGATGAACCGCCAGCTCCAGGCAGACAGTGAGCTATCGCTTGCCGACTACGACGTCCTCAACGCCCTGAGCGGAGTACCCGGCGAATGCATGCAGGTCAGCGCCCTGGCCGCCCAGATCGGTTGGGAGCGCAGCCGCGTGTCTCATCACGCCAGGCGAATGGAAAGCCGCGGTCTGGTCCAGTGCAACGTTGCTGCCTCGGATCGGCGGGCGACCGAAATCAGGTTGACTCCCGACGGCCAGCGAGCCATCGTCGACGCCGCCCCCGGCCACGTCGACCTGGTCCGGCACCTCTTCTTTGGCGGCCTGCCCAAAGAGCTGCTCGCCCCACTGAGCCAGGCCCTCGAAGCCATATACGACCACATCGTCGAACACGGGACGCTTCCTGGCCCTGCGTCTGAACCGTAGCGACAGTGGATTGGCGTACGCACTCCCACCCAGCAGGGGCGCACTCGCATTGATCCGGCCGTAAGCGGCCCGGCTCATTACGAGGCTAGCCGGAAAAGAGCAAAGCAGCCATGGCCGGGCTACTCACCTCATCGAAGGGACGAGAGCGGCGCGACAGCATGCTCGGCTCGACGACGACGCGCGCGACGGGAATCTGGAGCAGCCGATCTCACGAGACGTTTCGGTCGGTCGTGGCCTGGTGGACGGGGAAGCAGTGCTCAAGACGCGCCACCGCCGGCGACCTCGGATCAGTGTTGGTCACTGATCGGTCAGCAAAGTGACCTGCCGGCGCAACGCGTCGAACGGAGGGATCTCGGCGAGTGGGAACGTTGGCGGCGGTCTCCCCCCGCCCGGTCAAATACGTCCACGACGAAGGCGAAGGCGAAGGCTACGTCATGACCTGTGCTCACGATCTCGCCGGAGGCACCACAGACCTGGTGATTCTTGCGGCACGGGATTTCGCGGGCGAATCTGTTGCTCGCATTCACCTGCCGGTTCGCGTTCCTTTAGGATTCCATGGTAGTTGGATCGCCGACAGTCAGGCGTTTCTCTGGACAGCCGACGGCGATCAGACGAGGCAGAACAACCGGTAATTCTCGATTGTTACCGCTCGTCCCACGCCGTCGAGCAACTGCGAGAGTAGATCGGTGGGCGCCCGAGCCCGCGGACGACAGCGTGGTGCGCATACTTGGAGCCAGTATGTCCTCCACTCATCACCGCGACCTGCAGAACCAGCACGCGCTGGTGACCGGCGCGACCTTCGGTATCGGTCGCGCGATCGCGATCCACCTGGCCGAGGAAGGCGCCGAGGTCATCGTCCACGGTCGCGACGGCGCGCGTGGCGCCAACACCGTTGAGGCGATTACCGCGGCGGGCGGCGTCGCGCGGTTCGTCGCAGCCGACCTCACGGATCCAACCGAGATCCGGCGCCTGGCGGACGACGTCGGCGACATTGATGTCCTGGTCAACAACGCCGCCTTCTCCGTCTGGCGGGCGACCGCCGACTTCGACGTCGAGAGCTTCGATGCCATGTTCGCCAGCAATGTCCGCGCACCGTTCCTCCTCGTTGCCGCTTTTGCTCCGCAGATGGCAGCCAGAGGTGCGGGCAGTATCATCAACGTGGGTGGCATGACTGCGCAGATCGGACTGGCGGGCGCGGCGGCTGAAGGTGGGACCAAGGCGGCGCTGGCATCGATGACGCGCGCCTGGGCCGCGGAATTCAGCCCGCGCGGCGTTCGCGTGAACGCCGTCGCGCCCGGCCCGGTGCGCACCGGCGGCTCGACAGGCAGCGAACGGGTCGAAGCGTTAGGCCGGACTACCCTGCTTAGCCGTGCCGGGGAGCCGGAGGAGATTGCCGAAGTCGTGGCATTCCTCGCCTCTCCGCGAGCCAGCTACGTGACCGGTGCCATCGTCGCGGCCGACGGCGGTCGGACGGCAATCTGATGATCATCGGACTGAATCTGCCAAACTACAGCAGCCTCGGATACCGGGATGCCATCGTCGCGATTGCCCGAACGGCCGAAGCGCTCGGCTACACGTCGCTCTGGACGAACGATCATGTGCTGCTGCCAACTACTCGGCCCGAGCCATACGGCAACGTTCTGGAGTCGCTTACCACGCTCAGCTATCTCGCGGCCACTACCAACCGGATTCAACTCGGGACCGGGATTCTCGTATTGCCCCAGCGCGATCCGCTGCTTGTCGCGAAACAGGCTGCGACGATCAGTCATCTGAGCGGTGGACGCCTGGCGTTGGCGGTCGGCGTCGGCTACATCGAGGAGGAGTACGCCTACCTGCGTGCAGACTTCCGGAATCGCGGCCGCCTGGCTGACGAATACATCGCCGCGATGCGCGAATTATTCGAGTCCGACGCACCGCAATTTCACGGCCAGCACATCAATTATGCTGACGTCATCTTCTCCCCGCGACCGCCGACACGCATCCCCGTCTTTGTTGGAGGCGGCAGCCCGGCCGCGCTGAAGCGCGCATCGACCCTTGGAGACGGCTGGTACGCTCTGCGGCAATCGCCAGAGCAGGTGCGCGAGGCTGTCGCCCAGATTGGCCGCTTCGGGCGGAAGCCGCAGTTCGAGGTGTCAGTGCGCCTGGTCACGCGCGTCGGCGGCGGCAGCGCTAACACCGATCCCGAGACCACACTCCAGGGTGAGCCCGAGGCGATCCTGCACAGAATCGAGCAGTACGGCGAAGCCGGTGCCGACCGCATTGTGATCGAACTCGAGTCCACCGAGCTGGACGACTTTCTGCGCCAGCTCGCACGCTTCGCAGAGGAAATAACGCCTTATATCTCACAGACTCACGCGACATAGCGTCGCTTCGGAGGTGACGATGTCCTTGGGTACCGGTCAGCTCCGCCATAGCTGCAGGCTTTGATCCGATCGGTGAGACGTGGAGTCCTCCTGCTCCACGAAACCGGCACCGGCGAGGTGAGCGGACCGGAGCGCCTCGACAAGTTAGCGTCTTCTCGACGATCGGACCATGGGAGACGTTCACCAGGATGACGCCGCGAGTTGGTGCCCCGCGGTGCCCCTGCAGCAGGTGCCGGCGGTGCTGGCGGTCTGGTTGGCTCACCCAACCGGTGGATTACCGCCGCGTAGCCGTCACGAGATAGCCGCGGGGCACGTCTGGCATGTTACGCGGCGCGGCAGTGAAGGGCCAACGCCCCAGCCGGTTGCCCACTTCGGCGATATCGTCTGTGTGGACCGCCCAGTTCGGCAACAACATCTCCGGCGTGTCCGTGCCAAAGATCCAGGGCGCCCCGAATTCGCGCATCATCTGCAGCGTCGATGCCATCGGCGGCGAGTTCAGCAGTCGCTCGCCCCAATCCTCCGACAGGTCCGCGCCGATGGTGACGCGCGTGCTCGCGCGCGTCGTCGCGCCGGCCAGGGCCGACTCCTTCCAGGCGATCACCTGCGGCCGGTCCACTTCGAAGACGCGTGCCCCCTGGGGCCAGGCCAGACGGAAGGCCCGCGTGTCCATTCCGGCCGCCACGATGACGCACTGGGCGATCCCCGAGCCAAGGACCGAATGCAGCGCGTCGTCATACCAGCGCGTGCGGACCTCGATGATGGGCACCGCCGCGCCGCTGGCAGTCCGATAGCGGCGCAGCGCTGCCTGCCCCGCGGCCCCGGCCAGAGCATCGGCGAACGGATCGCTGAAGAGTCGATCGCTACGCCCGGACTCCTCCGCGCGAATCGCGGCGACTAGCAACCCGGTTGAGCCAACTGCATCCATGGTCTGACGCTACGTGAGCCCGACCGCTGGGCGCTGGATATTTTTACCCATGGGCGGGACCGTGCTTCGGTCGGCCAACGTGGAACGCCAGATACGTGCGCGGATTGCAAACCAGTGAAGTGACGAAATTCCCGATCCAGCCGGTGAACAGCCGTGGGTGAGAGCGGATTATGGCTACCACGCGTGCGATCTGCGCAGTCAGAAATCGCACGCTCGGGACCT
This sequence comes from Vulcanimicrobiota bacterium, assembly GCA_963806005.1. Classification (GTDB taxonomy): domain Bacteria; phylum Vulcanimicrobiota; class Vulcanimicrobiia; order Eremiobacterales; family Eremiobacteraceae; genus JAFANK01. The sequence goes on from CAWDWJ010000001.1 coordinate 252,772, forward strand.
TGCCGCTCTACCCTGTCACGGTCATGCAGGCCAGCGCTGCTCTTGGACTGCTGGGTATCGCTATCCCACTGGTGGTTGGCGGCTTCCTGGCGGGGTTGTTCACCTATTTCTTCGAGCGGCGCCTCGCTGCGCTGGACCGCCGCGAGCGCAAGGACGTGTTGCTCGAGAGCCTGAAGCGCGAGCTGTCTTTCATCCCGTCCGAGCTTCCCGCGTACCGCGCCGAAGTCGCGAGCTTTTTGCCGCCTATTCGCACCACGGCCGGCGCTCAACTGCTCGACGGACAGACTCTGGACTGGAAGACCGACGCCGGCGTAATTCAGGCACTGCTGGAGCTGCTTGGCGCCGCCAGCATATACAACGCTCTCGCGGGACACCTCAACGCGAGCCAGACCAGCGCCACGTTGGCAGAGGACGCGCGTCGCCACTGGCATGGGCAGATGCTCGGCGCCCACGCGAGTGTCGTCGCGGTTCGCCAGGAGTTGTTGTCGCTGCTGAAAGACGGAACCGTTCAGGTGGCGGCCGTTCTCGCGGACGGCGGCCTCACCGCCGCGCCGTCCAGCACCTGGAGCGTGGATCGCGCCCACTCCAGCGTGCGCTTCTCGGCGGTTCACATGGGCATCATCAACGTGCACGGTCGCTTCGCCGATGCCCAGGTCCGCCTGGATCTCAACCCCGAGGACCTCACGCGCAGCTCGGTAGAGGTAGTGGTAAGCGCCGCTAGCATTGATACGAACGAGCCGCGTCGCGACGCCGACCTGCGCTCCGAGCGCTTCTTGAACGCCGGGCAGTATCCACACCTGACCTTCATGAGCACCTCTGTCGTTCGCCGCGACGCCAGACAGTACGAGCTGGTGGGTGATCTGACCATACGCGACGTGACGCGACCGGTCACGCTGGAGGTCTCGACGCTCGGAGTCCTGCACGACTCCAAGCGGACCCAGCGGATTGGCTTCAGCGCGAGTGCGATGATTCGCCGCGGCGAGTGGGGATTGACCTGGAATCTTCCACTCGACAGCGGCGGTTGGCTCGTGAGCGACGAGGTGACCATCACCATCGACCTGCAAGCAGTCCGCACGCCAGTCGACGAGGTTGCCCCTGAGGCACTGCAGGCTGGCGTGTGAACCGATCCTCGCGACGGGTCTACGTGGCAGGTGTACGGCCCCAACGGCAAGATCGGGTGGTTCGTCGGCCGCGTTTTCCCTTCCCCGGCGATATGGGCGCCCCCGATCTCGACGGATGCAACGTCGCTGCCCCACGCCGGGCCTGAAGCTCCTGCGTTCTGACCGTCGTCGCCCGCGTTTAGCTCCTACACTGGATGACTGATGAACAAGCAGGAATCCGGCAGCAAGCTCCTGGAAGCGTTGAAAGCGGGCACGCCCGAAGCGTTCGACACGCTGGGGCCGGAGCTGGCGCCGAACGCATTCATCATGGCGCCGATCCGCGGCGAGGCGACGGGTCGCGACGCGGTGATCGAGAACCTCAAGCAGGCCCAGCCGGCCGGCGTGACCGAGTGGGAAGGACCAACGGAGGAGGCGCACGGCGTGCGCATCACGGCCAGGACGCCCGGCGGGCCGTTCCCAGGCCTCACGTGGCTGCTGGCCTTCGACCCGAAGGGTCAGATCACGCAGGTACTGGAAAGCCGCCTGCGGCCAGCGCCGTCGAAGCCCGACCCCCTGCGCATCAGCGAGGCCATGGCGGCCGCCATCAACGAAGCGATGGACAACAGCACGCCTACCGTGTTGGGTTACGTCAACGAGCAGGGACAGCCGCGGCTGTCGTTCCGCGGTACGACCCAGGCCTACAGCGACGACCAGTTAGCCATGTGGGCGCGCTATGAGGACGCCGGGTTGCCAACGGCCATCCAGAAGAATCCTCAGGTGTCCGTGGTGTACTACGCACACGGCATCGGCAACCTCATCTTCGAAGGCCGGGCGCGTACTGACAGCGACCCCGTCGTACGCGACCACGTGTTCGATCACTCGCCGGTGGTCGAGAAACGCGCGGACCCGGAGCGCAAAGGAGTGGCCATCCTCATCGACGTCGACAAGGTGACCGGCCGGCTGGGCGGCGAGCGCGTCAATATGGCGCGTACGACCTGAATGCCGACGGCGTGAATTGCATCGACTCGAGGCTCGCGCAATTGAAGGGCTGAGCGCTGCCGCGTATGCCGCAGTCGGCGTGCCCTCTCCACGGCTGGTCCCGTGTGTGGCCACATCGCGTATGACTCAGGGCGTGCAGCGCGACCCACTGAACCCCTTCCCCTGGTACGCCGCAATGCGGCAGCAAAACCCCGTATGGTGTGACCCCTCCGGCATCTGGCATGTGTTTGCGTACCCGGACGTACAGCGCGTCCTGTCAGACTGGCAGGTTTTCTCTTCCGAGCGCCGCGAGCCTGACGGCGGCGTTGAATCCGCCCTGAGCGCCAGCCTCATCAGCTCCGACCCGCCGCGCCACCGCCAATTGCGCAACATGGTTACGCAGGCGTTCACGCCAAAGGCCGTCGACGACCTCACCCCGGGCATCAGCAGCATCGTGGACGACCTGCTGCGTGAGGCAGAGGCACGTGGCGAAATGGACCTGGTTGCGGACTTCGCAACCCCGCTGCCCGTCACGGTGATTGCGCAGTTGCTTGGGATTCCTGTCTCCGACCGGGCGTTGTTCAAGCTCTGGTCAGACGCAGTGGTGAGCCACTCCTACCGCAGCGGTGGCATGAGCTTCGGGCAGGCGATGCGGGAAATGGGCGCTTACTTCATGCAACTGGTGGCGGCGCGGCGGCGCGAGCCGCGCGCGGATCTGATCAGTCGCTTGCTCGAGGCGCAAGTCGACGGTGAGCACCTGTCGGACCTCGAATTGCTGGGCTTCTGCGCACTGCTGCTCGTTGCAGGCAACGAGACGACCACAAACCTGCTCACCAACGCGGTGCTTAGCCTGGACGACGCTCCGGATGAGCGTCAGCAGCTGCTCCAGGACATGTCCCTGTTGCCTGGCGCGATCGAGGAGACCTTGCGCTATCGATCGCCGGTGCAATCGATGTTCCGTAGTTCAACACGGGAGGTGGAACTCGGAGGCCAGCTGATACCTGCAGACGCAGCTATCGTCGCCTGGATCGGTTCGGCGAACCGCGACGCTGGTGTGTTCGATGACCCGGACAGGTTTGATCTGCTTCGCAATGCCCAGAAACATCTCGCGTTTGGCTTTGGCATCCACTTCTGCCTGGGGGCACCGCTGGCGCGCCTCGAAGCGAGGATCGCGCTTGAAGCTCTGTACCGGCGCTTCCCTCACGTACGCGTTGTCGCAAAGACTCGCCTCGAGCCGTTGAATAGCACCATCGTGTATGGCCTGCGTGAGCTTCCCGTCACGCTGGGCATGTGAGGCACGCAGCCCTGCCCCCGTTGCCCTAGCCAGGCGTATGTCCCTATCGCAGAGGCGCCTGCTGGCCGGCGTTGAAGATAACCGACTTGATCTGGGTGTATTCCAGAATCGCGTTCGCGCTGTTGGTCCGGCCGAAGCCACTGTTCTTGTAGCCGCCGAACGGCGCACCGATGACGCCATTCGAGCCGTACTGGTTGATGTACACCTGCCGCAAACACCGAACGGCTCGCGCAGGGTGATGCCCAGCACCTTTGGATCGGTGGACGGCAGCGTCTCGCCAGTCAACTTGTCGGCCAGACCGGCGTAGTAGATCGCCCGATCGCCCACGTTGGACGGTCCCTGGTAGATCTTCCCGACCTCGATCGCTTCGAGAATCGCGATGTCCTCGGCGTGCTCCATGCAAAGGTCGCCCCACCGGCGGAGGAGGTTCGCTCGGGTGGTCGGGCTCAGATCCCGCCACTTCGGGAACACCCGCGACGCGGCCTCGACGGCGTGCGCTGACTACCATGCTCGATCCCTCCGTGCGGAAGCTTTTCGTTGGATAGCTACAGTATACTCTACTGAGAATACTAACTAGAGAAGACCGCTCAAACGGTATCGGGCACATTGGCGCGGTTGCTCCCGTCGGTGGACACGCGGCGTACAGGAGCTGAGATGCGTAAGATTGAACCCGTTGAGTGACGCCAGCCGTTTTGACACGCTGATCGTGGGAGCCGGGCAGCGCCGGTGCGATCCTCGCGACGCGCCTGTCCGAAGACCCCACACGCTCCGTCTGCCTCCTCGAGGCCGGCCCCGACTACACGAGCATCGACGATCTCCCCGAGCGGATCCGGACGCACGGCCAGGGGGCACGCGTGTACGGCGGCGTCCCGATCCGGTCGCACGAGTGGGGCTACACGGCGCGGGCGACCGACGCGAAGTCCGAGGTGTCCCTGCCGCGTGGCCGCGTCGTGGGCGGCACCTCGTCGATCAACGGGATGGTGCTGCTGCACGCCCTCCGCAGCGATCACGATACGTGGGTGGCGATGGGCAATGGCGACTGGTCGTACGACGCTTGCGCGCCGTTCTATCGCCGGATGGAAAGAGATTACGACTTCGGCGACCAGCCAGGCCACGGGAGTGACGGACCGATTCCCGTGCGCCGTTCGCCGCAGGGCGAGTGGTTGCCACTGACGCAGGCGTTCCATGCGGCGTGCACCGGACTCGGATTCGCCGGTTGTGCCGATATGAATCGACCGGATGCCCGCGGCGTGGGACCGATTCCTATCAACTACCACAACCACATCCGCTACGGCACGGCCGTGGGCTACTTGATTCCCAGTCGGCCGCGGGCCAACTTGACTGTCGCGAGCAACGCGCAGGTGACCACGCTGCGCTTCGACGGGCGGCGGGCAGTTGGGGTCGAGTTCGTGCGCGATGGGCAGCGCGAGGTCATCGAGGCCGACGAAATCATCCTGTCGGCCGGCGCGGTCGGCTCGCCGCAACTGCTGATGCTGTCCGGGATCGGGCCCACGGCTCAACTCGCGGCGCTCGGCATCGAGCCGCGCGTCGACCTGCCTGGGGTTGGGCAACATCTGCGCGACCATCCCTACGTCGCGACGCTGTGGCAGGCGAGCCAGCCGCTGACGGCAGAAGATCCGCCGCTCGGACTGCACGCGCAGCTGGAGCTGCGCGCGAACGTGTCAGGCGCGCGGTATCCCGACAGCGCCTGGATCACCATGGTGGGCTGCACCGCGGATGTCGACGACGAGCCGGCCTTTTCGATCTGTGGCAGCTTGATGTACGCGGCGAGTACCGGCGAAGTGCGGCTGAGCAGCAACGATCCGCTCGTCGCACCGGTTATCGACTTGCGTTTCTTTTCGAACCCGGCCGACCTGGCTGACCTGCGCACGATCGTCCGCATGACCATTCAGATCGGCGAGCACCCGGCGTTCGATGCGCTGCGAGTCCGCCATCTGGAGCCGGCGGCCGAGATCATCGATTCAGATCCCGCGCTGAATGCCTGGATCATGGCCAGGGTCAACACCAACCACCACCTCTCCTGCACGTGTCGCATGGGTCCGTCGAGCGATCCGACGGCCGTGGTCGACCAGACGGGCCAGGTCTATGGCGTCGAGAACCTGCGCGTCGTCGATGCCTCAATCATGCCCGATTGCCCGAGTGTCAACCTCAACGCGACGGTGATGATGATGGCCGAGAAGGTAGCAGCCACCTTGCGTGGCGACGTGCCGCGTGTGGATTGAGCCCCCGGACTCCAAACACAACCCCGGCCATCACCGCGACTTTCGTCTGAATTGAGTGCCGACCGCGATCCAGATCAACTCACAGGCGAGCGCAGCGATCTCTGTATGCTGAGTCACACCTCGACCTGTAAGTAAGGGCCCGCGCGATGAAACGCAGCACGAATCGCATCCTCACCACCCATGTCGGAAGCCTCCCGCGGCCCGACGACCTGCTCGCCGTAAACAGCGCCATTTACTCGGAACGCGAGTACGACGAGGCGTCTTATCAGAGCGTGCTTACGCGGGCTGTCGCCGACATCGCTCGTAAGCAGGCCGAGATCGGCATCGACATCATCAATGACGGCGAGTTCGGCAAGGCCAGCCGCGGCGCAACCGACTACGGTCCATGGGTCAGCTACGCGTGGCGCCGGCTCGGCGGTTGGGAATTTGGGGAGCCTGGCTTGATGCCGAGCCTGGCGCGGCGGCGTGATTGGCAGCGTTTCGCCGGTTTCTATGCGGAGCTGAACCAGCCTTCGCTGACCTCCAGCAACCCGTCATCTGGGCGCCCCCAATTCTTTACTGAACCGGTGGTGTACACCGGCCACGAGGCGCTGCAGGCAGACCTGGCCAACCTCAAAGCCGCACCCGCGGCAGGGACGGCAGAGGAAGCCTTCATCACCTCCGTGGCGCCCGGCAGTTTCGGGCGAGGTCAGAACAGGTACTTCGCGTCGGACGAGGAATTCATGCGCGCCCTGGGCGAGGCCCTGAAGACCGAGTACCAGGCCATTGTCGACGCCGGGTTCCTGCTCCAGATCGATGATCCGGGGCTTTCCGACGGCTGGGACTCGCTGAATCCGGCGCTCACGGTCGAGGAGTATCAGCGCTACGCCGCGCTTCGAGTCGAGGCGATCAATCATGCGCTGGACGGCATCCCGGAGGACCGCGTCCGCTACCACATTTGCTGGGGTAGCTGGCACGGCCCACATTCGACGGATATCCCTCTTCGCGACATCGTGCACCTGCTGCTGTCCGTCAACGCCGGGGCCTATTCCTTGGAAGCTGGCAACGCACGACATGAGCATGAGTGGCGCGTGTGGCAAGACGTGCAGCTGCCGCCTGGCAAGGTTCTCATTCCCGGCGTGGTCAGCCACGCTACGAATGTGGTGGAGCATCCGGAGTTAGTGGCCGAACGAATCGTGCGCTTCGCTCGTCTCGTCGGCCGAGAAAACGTCGTCGCCGGCACGGACTGCGGGCTGGGCGGTCGCGTGCACCGTGAGGTCGCGTGGGCGAAGCTCGAAGCGCTGGTGGCAGGCGCACAGCTCGCGACGCAGAAGCTGTGGGGCGGGTAACTACGCTTTGACCCTTTGACCCCCGGAGGGACTGCGCCGTGGCGCGACCGTTGATCCTTGCAACTCATGAACGGCCGGATTGAAGGGTTGACGCGCCCGAATTGAAGGGTTTACATGCGCTGGATGGCATAGAGGGGAAAGGGGGAATGGCATGCGCAGTAAGCCTGATGGCAACGGTTCCTCTGGGAAAGCTCTCGATCGTCGCGCGTTTGTACGGCTGACAGGAGGTGGGCTGCTTGCCGGTGCGGCGGGCGCCCAGTTGCTCATCGAAGCTTGCGGTAACCCAACCCCGACCACCGCGCTCGCTCCTCTGACGACACCGACTGCAGCCGCTACCGCACCGGCAACAGCGGCGCCTGCCGGCACGACAATTGGCGGCGCTATCAAAGGCAAGAACGCGGGAGCGATGCCCGCGTACATTCCGCCCCAGATCGCCTCCCAACCCGACTACCATAGCTCCGATCCGCGGATAACCGACGGCTACGACAAGTACCCGGCAAACCCCGTCACATCGTGGACAAAAGGGCCGCCTGGATCCGGGGGCAATGTCAACGTCTTCATGGTCGCCTATTATCCTGCATCGACCCCGTACGAGCAGAATCCTACCTGGCAGGCAATCAACAAACAACTCAATGCGAACGTACAGTTTAATGCCGTGCCTGGCTCTGACTATCCCGTCAAGGTCGCGACGGTCCTGGCCGACACGAACAATCTGCCAGACATCATCCACATCTATAACGGAATCAGCGCGGCCCCCAATCTACCAGACTTCTTCAAGGCTCAATGTGCCGATCTTACGCCGTACCTGTCGGGTGACGCGGCACACGACTATGCAAATCTGGCCGCAATCCCGACCTACGCGTGGTTCAACTCCTTGTCTGCCATCGACGGCCACCTGTACCAATGGCCGATTCATCGCTATCTGCCGTTGCTCGGTAACTACATGGTCAGCGACGTGTACGACAAGGCATTCGGAACGGGGTACGTCCCCCGCGATCTGGACGATTGGAACCGAATGCTCAAGGCCATCAACGATCCCAACGGTGGTATGTGGGCGATGGGGGGCGCGCCCGGTCCGCCCAGATTTTTCGGGCTCTATGGCTATTCGGCGATGTTCGGCGCGCCGAACAACTGGCGGCTCGATGCGAATGGCACTCTGACGAAAGACCTCGAGACGGAAGAGCTCAAGACCACTGTGCGGCTGGATGCGCGATACCTACAGCGCGGGACTCTGGTACCCGAACAGTCTGCAGTTGGCGGACCCGCGCACGGATGGCTTCGTGCCAGGCAAGTTCGCAACGACGATAGAAGCGTTCGGCAATTCGTGGAATGACTTCTGGCGACGTGGCCTGCAACTCAATCCACCCCGTCATTTCGGTTTTATTCCGCCGTTCAGGGCCACGGCCGAGGATACACCTGAGGCCTTTCTGACGGGCGGCTTTGTCTCCACGAATGTGATGAAAAAAGCGAGTCCCGACCGCATCAAAGAGCTGTTGGGCATCCTGGACTGGCTGGCGGCTCCGTTCGGGACGCAGGAGGACCTGTTGCTGAGTTACGGTCTGGCAGGAAGCGACTACACCCTGGACGCCAACAATCAGCCGCAGACCACGCCAGCGGGCATCTCGAGTGCTGGTTACGTGCCGTGGCGCTACATGTCGCAACACCCGTACGTGCAATATCAGGCAGACCTGCCAGGCTATGCCAAAGCATCCTTCGATGCGGAAACGCTCCAGGTCAACGAGGGCGTCCTGGATCCGACGCTGGGCTACTACTCGCCGACGTACTACTCGAAGGGCACTGTTGCGGAAACCACGTTTCGCCAGGGCGCGGTGGACATCGTGGTCGGGCGACGGCCCATGACCGACTATGACCAGCTCGTCAGCGACTGGCGGAGCGCAGCGGGCGAACAGGTACGCAAGGAATACCTCGACGCGTTCGCGACGAACGCCTGAATTCTTCCTACCCAAGGAGTAACCGATGCTGAGTGCTGAGGAGAACGAGCTGGTCAGTCGGGTGGGACCCGGCACACCAATGGGTAACCTGATGCGACAGTACTGGCTGCCAGCCATGGTATCCAGTGAGCTGCCCCGGCCCGACTGTGATCCAGTGCGGGTCGTGCTTCTGGGCGAGCAGTTAATCGCGTTTCGCGACTCGCATGGTCAGGTGGGACTGATCGCCAACAACTGTCCACATCGGGGTGCCTCACTGTTCTTCGGTCGAAACGAAGAAGGTGGGTTGCGGTGTGTCTATCACGGCTGGAAGTTCGACACCCGCGGCAACTGCATCGACATGCCGAACGAGCCAGTGGAATCGGACTTCAAACAGAAAGTCAAGGCGGTAGCCTACCCCTGCACGGAGCGCGGTGGCGTGGTCTGGGCGTACCTGGGTCCACGCGAGACCCCTCCGCCGTTGCCGGACCTCGAGCCCAATATGCGCGACGATATGCGGTTGGCGGTGCGCGTCACACAACAGGAGTGCAACTGGCTGCAAGTCCTGGAGGGCGACATCGATACAGTGCACGCCGGATTCCTGCACGGCGGATCGTACCGCCTGGAGGACATGCCACCGGGCACATTCCGGTATTACATGACCCGCGACCGTGCCGCGAAGTTCGAGGTGATCGACACCGAGTGCGGCTCGTTGTACGGCGCGTATCGCGACGGTCCGCCTGGGCAGAATTACTGGCGCCTGGCCTACTTTCTGTTCCCCTTCTACGATATGCCCGCCCCGGGCTTGCTCGGCTACAAGATCAGCTGCATCTGCCGCGTGCCCATGGACGACGAACACACCATGTCGTTTTTCATGAACGCGCACGCGCCCATGGCGGCGCAGGGCGGCGATCGATTCGGTGGTAACCCAACGTTGCCAAACACCACCGCGTGGTTCGGGCGATTCCGGACCAAAGCTGGCCCGGACAACAACTTTTTTCAGGACCGCGAGATCCAGCGTCGAAACGAAGGGCATGCGGGGTATTCGGGTATTCCAGGCGGAGCGGCAATGCAGGACGCCGCTGTCACCTGGAGCATGGGTTCGATCTACGATCGGACTCGAGAGCGCCTGGGTACGACGGATGTCATGATTATTCGCGTTCGACGTCGACTCATTGCCGCGGCGCTGGCGCTAGCCGAAGGCGGCACGGTGCCCCCTGGCGTCGAGCACCCGGAGGTCTACCGCGTCCGGTCTGGCGGACTATTCCTGCCGAAGGACGCCAACTGGGTAACCGAGACCCAAGACTTGCGTCAGGCATTCTCCGCCCATCCCGAGCTGGAGCCAGCGATCACCGGCGACGCCTGACCGCCGTCGCGCTGTTGCGGTGATCGATGACATCGTCACGATCGCGCCACGCGAAGAGATGCGCTTCGGTGGTGCCAGGCTGTGGAACACGCGTGGCTTTCCGGGTCGACCAACGGCCTGGACGACGCGGCTCCGCAACAGACTGGCATTACCGTCGAGAACGGCACGATTTTCCGCATTGTCGAGTTTCTGGACTCCCCGGCCGAATCGCCCAGCAGAGCGAACATCGCGGCACTCTCATGCAATGCGGAGGCCCACGTAGTGTGCGCCGCGTTGTCGCGGGTCAGACGCAGTCCACCCAGCCCGCGCAGCGCCCATGCGCGTGCGAGCGAAGGCGGACCCTCGCGTTGCAGTGCTGACTCCAACCAGGTGGTTCCCTCGCCGAGGTAACCGCGGCGCGACCAGTATTGGACCAGTCCCGACGCCAACCGCAGGCCGTGCTCGGCGGTTTGCGGGGTCTCACCCAGCCACCTGGCGGCGACGCGCAGGTTGTTGTGCTCGATATCCGCGGCCTGAGCGGTGGGCCGCATGCCAGACGTGTTTCAGCTCAGGGCGCGCACCTTCTGGTGCGCCGCTCGTGCCGGTCGGTCTGTGCTACGCGTCACGACCGGGTGGCGCCTGGACGGTCTGGCTGCACGTCGGCGAGCCGGTTCGGGCGCGTGCCAAGCGAGCGTCGATCGCTGGCGGTGGTGGAGGTCGAAGCGCGCCGTCTATCCCAGGCGGCGACCGCTTGAACGCCCACGCGGCGACGCTGCGTTGTCCGCGCGATCCACCATCTCGGTGATCGCCGCGACACTTGCGGCCGCATCCGGACCAACGTATGTGCCGTCCACCTTGCCTCGGAGGTGAGCGTCGGCATTGAACGCCTGTCCGCCGAAAGCCAACCGCGGGTGAGGTCCAGTTCCTTGTTCCAGTGCCTGTTGGACGCCGCGCAGCTTGCGCGCCGTCTCGCGACTCTGGGCGGACAGCACAACCACCGCCGGGTGGTGGCGTGCCGCGATAGCTGCCAGATCTTCCAGGGGGAGATTCGGTCCGAGATAGCGCACGTTGTACGCGCGGCGTGCCAGAAATATCGAGACGATCAGGATGCCGACCTCGTGCCATTCGTCGGGCGCACACGCCGTGAAGACCAGCGGCGTGTGGAGATCTGGCCCCTGATATGCCAGTAACAACGCAAAAAGGTGGCTGCGCACGAACGACGAGACATAGTGTTCTTCGGCGACGGACAACTGTCCCGCGTGCCAGCGGTCGCCCACGTCGACCAGCAGCGGCTCGAGGATTTGCATGCAGGCATCCTCGACCGAATATAGAGCGAACGCCTCCGCCAGAAGCGCGTCAGCCCGACCAGCTTCGAGACCGAGTAGCGATCGGGCAAGATCGTCGCGCAACGCTTCGAACGAACGAATACTTGCCACGCGCGCGGCGTAGCCGGGTCGCGAGTGGCCACCGCGTACGATCTCGACAGCACGGCTGATGGAGACACCCTGCGCCGTCTGGTCGACTAACACGCGGATCGTGTGAATGTCCTTGTCGGAGTAGAGCCGCACGCCCGCCGCGTCTCGGTGGGGCACGGGGTAGCCATACCGCCGCTCCCAGGCGCGGATGGTCGTCGCCGGCACACCGGTCTGCTGGACAGCGGCCGCGATGTTGTACAGCGGAGTCTCGGAGATGTCGCTGTTCATCATGCTCGTGTCGTCGTAAGCCTATCAGGTGTATAAACGCCGAGACGCCTTTGCGTCAGATTTGTTCAAGGCTGCGCGAAGCGGATGGTGCGATCGGGGCGGGCTGCCAACGCGTCGCACTTGGCAGCGAGCCACTCGCGCGGACCGCGGAATCGACCTCCCAGCAGCGAGGATTGCCGAACCACCCTTCCGCTGTCGACTTCCATCCTTGCCGGCAATGACGACCTTGACGCTGGCGTTGGGAGCCGTGCGTGGCGCTGCTGCGCCGAGCCTACGCACCACCGATTCGCTTGCGCAACTCAGCGCGGCTTTATGATGCGTAGGAGAGAAATGCCAGGTAGATGCCCATGTCAAGAGCTCCATGGAAGATGCCTGGAGTGATGACGCTTCTGGTAGCCCGCATGAGATACCCGGCGGCCAGTCCGAGGGGGAAGACCGCCACAAGAATGAACAGGAGAGCGTTTGGCGTGTACGTAATTCCGATATGGAATACGGCAAAGATCATCGCCTGAAGCACATTCGCCGCCCGTGCGCCGAAGAACCGCTCGTATTTCTGGAGGAAGAGACACCGCGTGAGAAACTCCTCCTCGAAGCCATTTGCAATCGAAACGACGAGCAACGCCGGAGTCACCGCCAGAACGCGAGCGACCGACAGCGCGCTACTACTTGGCAAGATCTGTCGAGCAGGGCTATCCGGCCGAAGTGGAATGGTGAGGACCAGCAGGTAAAAGACGACGAAGAAACCAATGGCCAGGACCAACCATTTGCCGGTCAGCCCTTTTTGAACGTAGATTGACGCGAGATCCCCCCCCGAAACCAGGGTGACGACAATGACTAGCACAATCGGGATGCATGTCTCGAGGAGCTGGATAGCAACCGTTCCAGTCACGGTGGAAGCAAGCGGGTTTCCAGCATTGGGTGGGTCGTGCAAGACGGCGGTTCCAACATAGCCGGGAAGGAAATTGTTGAGTGCCAGGGCAAAGGCCAGGACGAAGAACGCCAGCGACAACTCCGAGAACTGGCGGAGCGAGGAGTGTCGTCTGATGAACAGAGCAACCGCGAGATAGGCGGCGGCGAGCAGCAAGCCGAACGCGACCCTTGCAACGTCATCCGGTATCCATTTAGCCGCCAGCGGAGTTACGCCCGCACAGACGCAGACCACAGCGAGGGCAATTTTCTTGCTGAGGTCGAGCGGAACACCTTGCTCGGCAGCGACAACTTGTCTGCCTGGGGCGACGGTCATGTCAGGTCCCCTTTGCGCGCTACTGACAGCAGCTTGTACGTTAGGCCCGGGGGATGCGCCGGTCAAGCTTCTTCGATGGCGCGCGGGCCGACAGTTCCGCCGTACCTCGTCTGCGCTAGTCGTTCGGTCCAGGACGGTGCCGAGCCTCATGTGACGCTCGGCGCGTGGTCGAGGCGAGCTGCTCGCCGACGGGTGCACGGGAGGTTCCAGTGCGCCGCGGATTGCCTCAGATGCACGACCGCGGCACGAGCCGTGCATCTGAGGCGGGAGCGTGAAGTGGGAATCGTGGGCACTGCGGCTGCTGCTCCTGGCCACGTTCGGTTACCAGATCACCACGGGCAACCGCGCGGGAGCGACCGTGGCCGCGGAGGGGTTCGTCGCATCGCTCATACCGGTGGCGATCGAGCGGCTCAGCCACATCCGAGTGCCGCGCGTGGTCGAGTTCACCTTCGTGCTCGCCATGGCGCTCCAGTTCATCTCCGAGTCGTTCAAACTGTTCGAGCTCTTCTATTACTGGGACAAGCTCGTCCACCCAACGCTGATCGCGCTTGCCAGCATGACCGCGACGTACCTGATTCTGGGCTACCGCGAGCGCGGCGACGCGCGCCTCAGCACGCGCCTGGCGGCTGTGCTGGGCTGGCTGTTCGGGGCTAGCCTGGGCGCCTTCTGGGAGTTCGTCGAGTTCACGGGCGACTGGTTCGGCAACACCGACCTCCAGAAGTCGAACGCCGACACCATGACCGACCTGCTGGCCAACTGCATCGGGGCGCTGGTCGCGACGCTGCTCGCGGTCTGGATCTACTACCACTGGGTGCCTGAGTCCGAGCGAGAGGAAATGGGACGCCTCGCCGAGTGGCTGACGGGCGGGCTCGGCCGCGTGCTGGAGCGCCACGGCCGGCTGGTCGGTGCCGCGTTCAGCGTTGTGGTTGTTGGCCTGATCGCTGCCGGCGTCGCCGTCGATCGCAACCCGCCAGCGCTTGCCTCCGATCTGACGACGGGCGCGTCGGCCCAGTGGCAGTTCACCGCCGGCGATCAGCCGGCCACCATGCCGTTGCTCGGCTACTGGACCACCGACGAGCGCGGCATCTGTCGCACCAATCCCGAAAATCCGGAGCCCGGGAGTGAGAAGCCGGGCTTGCTGGCGCTTGCGCCCGGCAGCATCTATGGCACCGAGGACCAGCGTTTCACGCTCACCGCGAGCTACTTCGAGCAGCGCCCAGATGTCAGCCAGGGCTCGCAGATGGATGCTGGCCTCGCCTTCGGGATTCGCAGCCCCGATGACTTCTATCTCCTGGAAGTGAACGCCCTTCACGACATCGTGCGCCTGGATCGCTACATCCACGGCCGTCGACGCGACGTGCGTGAGGAGGTCTACCGCACGCGTGGCAACGAGTGGCACACCCTTTCGCTCGACGTCGACGGCGGCGCCATGGACGCGAGCATCGACGGCAAACCGCTCTACGCCGTGCCCGGCCTGCAGGATGCCAGTGGTGAGATCGGCGTCTTCGGCCTGACCGCGAGCGCGACCTGCTTCAGCGAGGCCGACGTCCAGGTGATGCCTGACGCGACGGCGCTCGACCGGAGCACGGGGGCACCTACGTGACGCTGGTTCGTGAGCGTCAGGCGCAGGGTCTGGGGCTGGGGCTGGTCTGGGTGGGCGTCGCCGTCGCGGTGGTCGTGCCGCTTGTCTCGGCACTGTTCGACCTGTACGACCGCATCTGGTTCTGGGGCAAGGTCGTGCACGCGGTCGACGTCTTTGCCCTGGCCTGGTTGTTCGGGCTGCTGTTGCTCGCCTACCGCGATTGCTACGGGCTGCAGATACCGACCCCGCTCGTGGCGCTGGCGTCGATGATGTTCGGCGTGGCAATTGGCCTCGGCTGGGAGTTCGGTTCGTTCATGATCGACTGGGTCTTCAAGACCGATTTGCAGAAGTCGAACACGGACACCATGACCGACTTCCTGTGCATGGACCTGGCCGCGGTCGTGGCCAGCTTGCTGGCGGTCCGGCTCTGGACGCACGGCCTGCACGAGCGCGAGCGCCGTCCGCTCGGGGAGCTCGCCGCCCGCCTGACTACCGCCCCCGGCATCCTCCTCGACCGCCACCCGCGTCTGGTGGCCCTGACCACGGCACTCTTGATCCTGGCCTATATCGCGCTTCTCTGGTTCGTCGACCGATCCTTCCCCGGCCTCCCCACCGACTAGAAGTCTGGCCGACAAGCCCGTTTTTTTAGCCTGAGTCGCAGTCGGCCTCGAAGGGAGGAGGCTGACCTTTAAGGCCGTAACGTCTCGAGGTACAAAGCAGACCTTTTTCAGCACACTGCCAGACCTACGGGACGAATGAGACGCTGCGGCGCTCGAGGCCGAACGAAGCGCGGGCGGGCGCCTGACGGAACGAGACGTTGTTTCGGAAAGCGCTACCGATACCCGATCGGCGTCACAATGGGGAGACAACGTCCCATGCGGAACGTCAGCAGTCGAACGACGCTTTGAATTCCTTGCCCAGTGCCGCCAGGTGCCTCGGCATGCCACAGCACGAAGCTGTCGCGGATCTTCGGGCGTTCTTCAGGATCTCGCAAGACGCGTTTAGCGCCGCGATGGTAGTCAGAGATCAGTCTGCCGCACCGAGAGGTAAGTCCGCCGGGCTCCATCACTCGTACTTCCGGCGGGCGGAAGGGTACACCACAGATGTGGCCTCTTGGTATCGAAGCACGGACTTTATCCGGCAACCAACAACGCCGACTTGTGCGCGTAGCGAGTTTAGCGCTCGCGGTGGCCGTTGTCGGCAGCGGGGTCGCCCCCGCATATGCTCAATCGTTGCCGGTCCAACACCGACTCGACGCCGCCGCGACGAAGGTCAACGTGCCGGTCATCGCCGCGTCGACGCCGCAACGGCCGCCCCAGGCCGAGCCGGCTACAGCGCTCACTGTCAACAGGGTCGTCAACACCACCACCACAGCCGAACTCGCAAACACGGCTGGAAACCGAACGACGAACACCAACCCGGTAGAGATCGCCAACACCGGGATCAATAGCGAAGCTTCTGGCAGCATCATCAAGAGTGTCAATCCGCCGCCAGACGCCTACAAAGCCGTCACATTGACAGTCACCCAGGTCCAGCCCACGCCGGCGATTGAGGGACAGCCACTCCAGGTGAGTTTCAACCTGACCAACAACTCGAGCACCTACACGCTCTCGGGTAATGTCGTCGAGAGCGGCAACGGGTCGGACCTTTTCGGCGGAGATCAGGGCGTCAACCAGCTCGCGCCTGGCGCCACGATGTCCGGTACGGTCTCCGATACTGCCCCACAGGCACGCACCGGCTTTGGGATCACACTCACGCTCCAGGGCCACTTCGATGACGGTACACCCGGCGCGTCGTTGGGTGGCGGCGTCACCTGCAGTGATTGCAGTGGAACGCCAACGACGGCGGCGGCAAGCACATCCGTAGACGTCGCGGCTGCCTACTACTTCGAGCTGAACAGTTTCGCCGTCGACAACACGCGAGCGCGGCACCTCGACACGGATTACGCGGTGCTGAGCGCGGAGCAGGAGCCGAGCTCTCTGACTCTCAACGCCAACTGGGGTCCACAGGATGTGAACAACGGCACGTTCAACTTTCCACCGCTGGTCGTCGGACCGTATTACAGCGTGCCCGACGCCAACAATGCCATCGTCGCAAACTACAGCATCGTGAATTCTGGGCATTCCTCGCGCGATGACATCATCAATGCGATGATTCAGGCGGGCATCGCTGGCGCCGGCGCCGCCATCGGAACCTTCGGTTCAGGTTCGACGCAAACGAACAACTCGTTCGGTGGCGCGGCCGGCGGCAACATCCTCGGATCGCTACTCAACATGTTCTTTGCCAACTGTGATGGCGTGGTGGTCAACGACCAGATCGGTCCGTACACCGGCGGCACACTCGCGGCCATGACAGCGTCCGGGCCGCATTCCGAGTTCCACTTCTACAACGGCACCGACTCGCCCAGCGGCTGCGGGAGCAATTCGCAGTATTGGGCGACGTGGACGCTGACGCGAGATAACCCATAAGCGGGATCCGCTGTCAGGTACGAAGGCCGTGGCGTTGGCATTTGCTCACGGCTCACGGCTTTTTCACGCGCGGCGACGGGACCCATGCGGTCCCGCGGAGTAAACTTCATCCGCCCAGATGAGACTGGGAGTGCGCGCTCCGACTCAGAGCGCATACCAGCGCTCGACCTCCGTCGCCAGACGATCGGGAGGCCAGTTTTCGACCTCCGCCATTGCGTCCTTCACCTCATCCACCCCGGGACGCAGCTCGCTTTGGATGGGAAGGTCCAGCGCATAGGCGGACCCCCGCGGGACCAGGATCGCGTCGATGAGCAACACGTGATGGTGACGGTGGCGGAGCAGCCGCGCGTACACGGCGGCGTACAAGGCCGGCTCATAATCCCCTGGTAACCGCGGCGGAGCAATGTCCAGCAGAGACGCGGCTTCAAGCACTTGACTCCACTGCGCCTGAAGCAGGCTCACAGGCGCATTGGCTGTCTCCCGTTCATGGGACGGACGCTCCATTTCGCGGGCGCGTGCCTGCTTTATGGCCTCGCGGACGCGTTCTGATGGCGCGGGTACCAGGAACTCGGTGCGAGCGCTCTGCAGCACGCGCTCCGCGCCATCGTCCTGAACACGGACCAGCTCAATCAGGCGGTTACCGATCAGCGGAGTCTCGCCGATGAGCAGATTGCTTGCGTCGGGATACCGGAGATCCCATGCCTGAATGGCCTCCCGCACCCACACGCCAACCGCCTTGCGGAGCGCGGCATGGGTGACGCCGTCAACTTCGGGATAGCGGGACAGCAGCGCAGGAGTTTCGAACGCGAGCCTTGCGACGTCCCACTGGAGCAGGTGCACCCGACGGCCAAGCCTGTCGGCCAACACCGCAAGCTGCTGCACGAGGAGCGTTTTTCCCACGCCCGGTAGGCCTGCAAAGAAGACGCAGCGGTCGTCGCGAGCGGCACGCGAGAGATCGTCCAGAAGCGCCGATCCAGGCCGCAGTATGAGCTCGGCGGGCACGCAGCCAGGGTACTTCCGGTCGTCGTTACCTGGTCAGCGCCTGGGGTCACGCGTACCGGCGAGCGAAGTCCGATCGATGGGCGGTCTTCTCGCTGAAGGAGGGTTGGGTGCCGAACAGGCGCTTGCGGCGCTCCACATGACCTTCGCACGCCTTGTGACCGGGCCAAAACGGGCTTGTCGGCCAGACTTCTAGCCAGAGTTTTCGCTGACTTTGCCCCAGTAGGCACGGTTGGATGGAATGACCGACTCGCACAGCGTCCGTTCCGTCGGGCCGTCGAGCACCTCCGCGGCTGCCTCGCGCCACACCGCATAGTGCGGCGTCGCGCGGTGCAATTCCAGAGCCGCCTCGTCCAGGTACACCTCGTAGAAGTAATAGACATTGTCGTCCTGGCGATCATGGAGCACGTTGAAACGAAGACAGCCTGGCTCGTCTCGCTCGGAGCCGAGCGCGTCATGTTCGATGGCGTTGAGAAAGCGCTGACGCTGCTCGGGCTTGATGCGGACTTTCACGAAATTCACGAGCATCGGATAATCGAACCTCCTGGTTCAGATCAGGGTATCGCCAACGCCGACGATCGGTCACGACGCGCCTGAACACCCCCGCCGCCAGGGATTCCCGTCTCCGCGTAAGTCCTGCTCGCGTGCGACAGCCGGACGGCACCCCGACTGTTCCTTCACGTGCGATGCGGACCGGCGGCTGGCACGCATCGCCATGGGTCGAACCACGTTCGCCGGGCCGGGTCAGTATTCGTGCTTGATCTCGAAGAAGGAACCGCGAATAGTTCCGGCCAGCCTCGACTTCTGCCTTGCGAACTTGAACCGCGCGGCGAGTTCCAGTGGGACTTCCATCCCATCGGAGAGCTTGAACCCGACCGCCCGCTTCGTGGGGGCGTCGACGGTGTACATCACGTTGATCGACAATCCGCTCTCGTAAAAGACATAGGCCATTCGGATGTTCTCGACCTGGAAGGCCGTGGCCTCGAGCGGACGAGACGCGATGACGATGTCGCGCTCTTCCTTCAGGATCCGGTGCACCCAGTCGACGGTCGTCTCGGCGTTGCTCGCAGGCTCCACCGTGAAGTCGTGGTTGTACTTGTTCTTGAAGTAGCGCGCTTCATTCGCCCGCAGACCGGCGAGCGCGGCGGCGACGGGGGACGACTCCAGGCCGACGGTCGAAACAGTGTGGAAGTCTACGGTGTAAGGCATGCTGCACTCCCGAACGTGCCAAGGTTTGTCAGTTTATGCTGGGATGGAGGCTACCTCAGCCGCCAAGCCCGCGGCACCGTGAGTTCAACATAGCCGTCCTCGTCGACGGTAATGGGCGGGTCGCGGACCGCGGGTTGCGCGATGGCACCCCTGGCCCAGCTACCCGTGAAACGCGCCGAGGAACTTGACCTGCCCATGGGCTCTAGCGTAGTTTCGGTTCGCGCTGAGCACCCCACACGCCGCGAGTTACCGGGCGAAGCCGTCACCGTTATTGAGCGGGCGCGCCAGTAGCTCGTTGATCCGTTCCGTGACCAGGTGCTGGTCGAACCCGCGCAGCAGGTTGATGCGGTTGCGGTTCGGATCGCCGCCGTGCCAGTACTCGTAGAGCTCCTGCCGCATACCGAACGAAGACAGCGTCAGCTCGTGCGCGAGCCGCATCAGGCGCGACTTGTACTCGACTTCTACGCCTTTGCCGCGCATGTACTTGTCCAGAAACGGCCGCAGCTCAGGGTGGGCCAGGTCGCGTTCGGACGGCTGCATGAGCGCTCCGGAGCCACACACCTGGCGCAGCAGCTCCGCGATGCGACTGGACGTCTGCGCGTAGAAGATGCCCATACCCTGGAATGGGCCACCCAGCGACCAGTAGCCATTCTCGTTTTCCGTCGCGCCATACGCCACGCCGTCCATCGCCAGCCGCCACATCTCGCAGTAGGTCGCCATCTCGCCAATCTTCGCGGCGACCTCGCGGAACTCCATGACCCCGATCGCCTCAGCCACCAGTGTCGCGACCGCGGTCATGAGCCGCATACGAAAATGTGCGCGGCAGAGGTTGGACCAACCCATGAAGTTCAGCTGGCGCGCGCCAACGCCACGGCGGAGTGGCGTACTGTCGTACAGCGCGAAGATCCGGTCCCAGGGAATCAAGACGTTGTCGAAGAACAGCATCGCGTCTTGCTCGTCGAGGTCCAGGAATGGGTGGCCCCAACTGCCATACCAGCGTGAGATCGGCTCGCGGCACAGGATCTTCAAGCCCGGTGTCGCGGTCGGGACGGAAAAAGCCAGCATGAAGCGCGGGTCATTGCGCTGCACGAAGGTTTGCGACAGCGCGATGTACGTTTCGTGGCTGAACGGCGCCGCGGTGGACAACTGCTTGCCACCCCGCACCACGACCCCCTCGCTGGTCTCCTCCACCACGTGCAGGGCGACTTCTTCATCCTCGGGCGTCGGGCGCTGCTCGTTCTGAGGCTGCGCACTGCGATCGACCTGAGGGTCGCCGAGCGCGTGGGTCAGAAACAGGTCGTTATCCCCACACTCGCGATAGTACTTCGCGATGTTTTCGCCGAAGTCGCAATGCGGATTCTGCACGGCGCCGAAGGTCGCACGGTTGGCGTACAGCCCCAGCACGAAGCCGGTCAGCAGGTCCGGGTGGCGGCCCAGTTGGCCCCACGACTGCTCGGCCCAGATTTCGCTGTTGCGACGTTTTCGCTGCAAATCGGCCGGCGAGCGCGGCAGCAACCACGAGACGCTGGTCCGCACGCTGGAGTCCGGATCGACGTACGTCATCTCATCCTGGAAGCGTGGATTGTGCTGCAGGTCATACATGGCGGCCA
This sequence comes from Vulcanimicrobiota bacterium, assembly GCA_963806005.1. GTDB lineage: Bacteria > Vulcanimicrobiota > Vulcanimicrobiia > Eremiobacterales > Eremiobacteraceae > JAFANK01. The sequence goes on from CAWDWJ010000001.1 coordinate 273,802, forward strand.
AGGCGTGAGCGAAGTCGCGAAACGCGGGATGGGTGGTGACGTCGGTGACGCGCTCGCCATCGAGCCAGACCTCCCGTCCGTCGCGCAGGCTCTCCAGAAAACGTTGGCCTGTCATCGCGCCGAGACGTTGATCAACTGCAATTGCCATCGCATGTCTCCAGTTGTTACAGGTTCACAGGGTCGACGGGGGCTGACGCGAGCGTGCGATACGCGCCGTCGAAGTACAGCAGCGGCTGGCCGTCGCTGGCGGATACCGCCTGCACCTGGCCGATGAACAGCGTGTGATCCCCGGCAACGATCGCTTCCGCCACCACGCAGTCGAAATACGCCAGGCAGCCCCGAATAATGGGCGCTCCCGTCGCGGCTACATCTGACTCTACACCTGACAAGCCACCCAGTGAAGTCGGCCGCTGCGGCGACGCAAACAGTCGCGAAAGCGACTCCTGCTCGGCGCTGAGTACGTTGGCGGCGAAGATTCCGCTCTGCTCGACGAGTTCCGCCAGGCGTCCCGTGGAGTTGAGCGAAATCAACACCTGCAGTGGTTCGAGCGACAACGAAAAGAAGGCCGAGACGGTGCCGCCATGGTGGAGCTCGTCGCAGCGCGTGGTGACGACCGTCACGCCGGAGGCAAAATGCCGCGCGGCTTGCTTGAACTGGGCAGTGTCGACGTCTGCCGGTTTGGGTTCGCGGTCAGTGTGCAGAAACGTGGTCTTTCTCCTTCCCATTCAGGCCGCCAGCGCTTGCAACAGCTCCGTGCGGATCTGTTCGCCGCCATTGTTGAAATAGTCTTTCACGGCGGAGTCGTAGTCACTCAGCGGCCGACGACCGGCGACGATGTCGTTGAGGACGTCACCCATGGTCATCACCAGTTGGGCGCCTTTGGTCGCCTTGGTCGCCGAGTACAGGCCCAGCGTCGGGTCTTCAATGCCATACGGGTCCAGCGACGCTTCGTCCTGCGAAACCACGTTCGTGTAATTCGGCAAATCCGGTTGGTAGATGACAAACGGTCGCTGTGACAGGTAGCGCCAGGGAATATCCACGGCGTCGTTGACACCCCGATCATTGACGACCGGATTGGCCTTGTCGTCCAGGGTGTAGTCCGTGTCTTTCAAGCCGAAGCTCAGCAGCTCGTCTTCCTGACTACCGAACGGCGACGCCAGCCAGTTAAGAATCGCCAGCAGCTCCTGCACACGCTCTGGGCTGGACTTCTTGATGGCGACGGTCGCGACCATGCGGGTGCCATACCAGAACACGGGTTTGCTGGCGCCGTCGGAAGAGAAGGCGGGCAGGGTGCGTGGCACGAACGGATTGGCTTGTTGCAAGCCGCGTCGCCAGAGCGAGTTGTAGAAGTTCATGTTGTGGGACCCGAGGACCGACTGGCCGGCAATCATCGCCGACTCGTGCGGGATCACACTGGTGAAATTCGGGCAATTCGGGTTGAAGACGCCAGACGCCACCAGGTCACGCGTGTAGTCCACCGCGGCCTTGAACTGGTCCGTCTCCCACATGTGGGTCAGTTTGCCGGACTCGAAGTGGTACTGGTTGGGCGCGCCAAACATTTTGGCAAAGGCACCCACGTCCCACGGATTGCCGCCCGCCGAGGTGACGATGGCGCCAAAGCCCCAGCGTCCGTCGTTGGGATGCGTCAGCGTCTGCAGGATCTTCTTGAAATCCGCGGCGTCCTTCGGCACGACCCCGGCGCCGATCTCGTTGTCCCAGACGAGACTGCTCTTGTAGACGACGGTGTAGATGGCCTGGCGCGCAATCGGAATCGCCAGAATCTTGCCGTTGTAGACGCACCACTTCCACGCGAGTGTCGGGATGGCGCCGAGATAAGGGTAGGCCTTGATCGCGTCGCCGCTGAGGTAGGGCGTCAGGTCCGCGCACGTGGCCTCGACGAATTGCGGCAGGTTGTTGATGCTGGTGATGCCCATGCCGAGGCTGAGCAGGTCCGGCAGGTCGTTGCCACCCCCGGCAATCATCACGGCCGTCTTGGTGTTGGTCTCGGTTAGTGGTGTGGGATCCATGCGAACCGTGGCATTCAACTGGCGGTTGACCTCCTGCCAGGCCGGGTTCTGATCCACCTGCGTGCCAGGTGGATAGTAGGCGCCCACGTAGGTGGTCACCGTGCTGGCTTTGCCCGGCGCTGCCCCGGAGTTGGCCTTGAACGGTGCAACCGGGTAGTTGAAGAAGCCATCCGAAAGATTCGGACTAGCGGCCGGAATATCGGGGGTGGGACCTCCAGTGAAGGGGATGTAAGTTGGCAAGGTCACGCCGCCGGACTTCGTGACCGCCGACGTCGTCGGCACGGGTACGACGACGGGCGTGGCTCCGGGAGTCGCGACCACGGAGGTCGGCCCGGACGTGGCTCCCGAAGAGACGCCCGCGGTGGCCGTGCTCGGCGTGGAGGGCACGGCCACTCTGGCGCAGGCGGAGGTGAGTGCCACCGTGGCCGCCACGCCGGCGTGGCGCAGGAAAGCCCGGCGTCGGAGCGTTCGAGCGATCGGTCGCTGATACATCGCTGACCTCCCCACTTCGTCGCGCATATTATGACGACAGACACGATGGTATACAATCACGTGGCAGTGGCTACAGTAGCGGCGCCGCCAAGCGTTGCCGGCGCGCTGCGGGAGGCGATCCTCGACGGTGACCTCTCGCCCGGCGAGCAGATCCGCCAGGCGGAGTGGGCCGAGCGCCTGGGCACCAGTCGTATCCCGGTGCGCGAGGCGCTCAAAGCCCTTGCCGCCGAGGGTCTGCTCAGCCATGACCACAACCGCGGCTACTTCGTCATTCGCTTCGGCGCCGACGAGATGGCGCAGATTTACGTGATGCGCCGCCTGCTCGAGACGGAGTTGCTGCGCTCGCTGGTGGACCCCGCGCCCAAGGCGCTCGCGGCGTTGCGCCAGGTGGGCGAGGCGGCGATGCGCGCGAAGATGGGCGACGACTTCGAAGCGTGGAACCAGCTCGAGCACGACTTCCACTCGCAGCTCTACGCCCTGTCGTCGATGAATCTCGTGCGGGCCGAGTTCGAGCGGCTGTGGCTGCTCAGCAACATCTATCGACGCCTGAACCGCGCCGTCGGGCAGGCGGCTGATTCACCGGCTGTGACGTACTACGCCCATATGGTGGAAGCGCTCGTCGCAGGCGACCGCGAGCGGATGGTGCAGCTGATGACCCACCTCCGCGAGGGAAGCCAGCGCTGGTACGGGAAATTCTCCAGCGCCGCGGCCGCTGACTACGTGGGTGCTCGCGCGGACGATGCTGACGGCATCTACCATCAAAGGGTGAGCGATGCTGCATGAAAATCGGTCTTTCCATCAGCCCTGAGTTCGTGCGGACCGAGTCCCCGATGGAGGGCATGCGCCAGCGTCTGGCGCTCGTGCGTACTGCCCGCGAGGCAGGCATCCATTCCGTCACGATGGGCGAGCACTACCTCTCGACGCCGCACCCGTGCTTTCAGAACATTCCCTTCCTGGCCCGTATTGCGGGCGAGGCCGAGGGCATGGACGTGTACGCGTTTGTCGTCCTGTCGCTGCACCATCCCGTCGAGATTGCCGAGCAGGCAGCGACGCTCGACATCCTGACCGAGGGCCGCTTCCGCCTGGGTGTCGGACTCGGCTGGCGCCAGACGGAGTTTCACACGTTCGGGGTGCCCCGCGAGCAGCGCGTCAGCCGATTCCTCGAGCAGATCGCGCTCATTCGCACCTGCTGGCGCGAGCGCGACTTCACCTTCGACGGTCAATTCTTCCAGATCAGCGAACCGGTCTCCTCGCTGCAACCGCTGCAGCCGGGCGGACCGCCGATTCTGATCGGGCCAAGCAGCGAGCGCATGGCGCGTCGCGCGGCGCATGTCGGCGACGGATGGATCGGCAGCGGCCACACCACCTGGGCAGGCATGCAGCCGCTGGTGGCCGCGTACGACGACGAGCTGGCCACGCTGGGCAAGAGTCGCCCGGTTGAGTTCTCGATCATTCGCCACTGTTACGTGGCGAGGGACCGCGCGACCGCGCTGCGTGAGGTGGCGCCGTACATCGAGTCGTACTACCAGCAGTTCGGTGGCTGGGGACTGTTTCGCGACATCATTCGCAACGGGGGACCCGACGTACCGGACCTCTCGGCCATGCTCGAGGGGCGGGTCATCTTTGGCAGTCCCGAGGACGTGGCAGCGGAGCTGCGGCGTTACGCCGCCGAATTCGGCGTCAATCACGTGCACTGCCGCGTCGGCTGGCAGGGCATGGACGATCGATTGGTCCACCACGCGGTGGAGTTACTCGGCAAGGAGGTCCTGCCGCGCCTCAGCGACTGAGAGAGTGCCCCCGCGCACTGTCGTCGTTGCGCCGATGACGACGCTGTACCAGGCCAACGCCTCGCGTGCGGGTGGCCCGGTCCATCACCTGTACGTCCGCGCAGTCGACAACGACTTGCAGCCTCGCAGTCTGCTCATGATCGATCACAGCCAGGCATTGGTATACGAGAACGTGTCATGCATCAGGGGCATGACGTCCTGGACTTTGGCCAGCGTGGCGATGCGGATCGTCAGGGTGCCTAACGCGGTGACGAACGCTTCGTCCACGAGAAGATCGTTCAACTGGGAATACAGCTGCTTGCGTTTGTCAACGTCTGGCTCCGTGCTCACCGCCATCACCAACTGCTGGTACATGTCACTTGTGAAGCCCGAGTTGTTGTTACCGGTGTAATTGAAGCCGGCACTGTAAATCATCGTCGTGCTGGGTTCGCTCGGTGTTGTGGCGCTCGCCGTGTACAGGCCGGTGTACTTTCGCGTGTTCACCAGGCTCGTGAACGCCGCGTTGTCCGTTGGTTTGATGTTCAGATTCACCCCGATCTTCGCCAGATCGGCATGGTAGATCTGACAGAAATCGGTGATCTCGCCGGTCGTCGACGTGTAGATGTCCACGTCGAGCTGCGAGACTCCGGCCTCGGTCAGGAGCGACCTGGCCTTATCTAGATCGAACGTGTAGCCCTTCGATGGCTCATAGGCCAGGGAGCTCGCGTTCCAGAACAGCGATTGCGCCTGCCCAACCCCGTGCAGGATCGTGTCGACGAACCGCTGACGGTCCACTGCGTAGAACAGGGCCTGGCGCACAAGCTTGTTGTCCGTGGGTGGGCTCTGGACATTGGCACCGACGATGTAGACGCGATCGTTGCCGGGGTGGACAATCGTGCGATACTTCGGATCGTCCTTCAATCGAATGAAATCTGTAATCGACGGGCTGTCGATCACATCCAGCGCGCCGGACTCGAACTGCGCGGAGAGCGCCGCTTGATCTCGCAGAATGGAAACCTGGAACGCGTCGAGATACGGGCGATCAGTGAGCCAGTAGTTTGGATTCTTCGCCAGCGAGAGATGATCGCCCTGGACCCATTCCACGAATGTGAATGGACCGGTCCCGACCACCGCCGTTTTGGCGTTGGGTCCCTCCATCGTGTCGCGATCGAGCATGTTGAAGTTTTCGAAGAAATCAAACAACGCCGGCCGGGAGGCATCTGCACCCAGAATGACGGTGTACTTGTCGGGCGTGTCGATTGAAGAAAACCAGTTGCTCTCGTTGGCCAGTTGACCAGCGCCAACCTTGGGATCCCGGACGCGCAGCAGGTTGTATTTGACATCGTCGCTCGTGAATTCACGGCCCGAGTGGAACTGAACTTCCTTTCGCAGATTCAGTTTCACCTGCTTGAAGTCCGGGCTCACGTCCCAGCTCTCTGCGAGCTGTGGCTGCGGCTCGAGCTTCAAGTCGTACGCCGTGAGTCGATCGTACGCTTGCCAGAGTGTTGCATAGGCCGGGACGACCAGCACGTGGCCGTCGAGTGTGGTGAGGTCCCCAACCATGCCGTAGCGCAGGGTGCCGCCATTGCGCGAATCCGCGGTGGGTACGGCCGGAGCAGCGACCTTCGGCGACGTTGTCGGAGTCGAGGTGGCTTGCGATTGCAGCGCGGCGGTGGGCGTAGCCCTAGTCGCGGCGGTTGGCGAGGGTGACGCGGACGGGGCGAAAGCGACAGGCGCGCACGCCGAGAGCAGCATGCCTCCTGTGCCAGCGCCCGCCAAACGCAACGCTCGGCGACGCGAAAGTACAAGCGAGCTGCGGCCGACGTTGGCTGCGGGCGACGCGCGTTCGTCGTTCAACATGTCTGCCACCTCCTCCCCTATCCCGGGCCTGACTGCGCGCCCGGGCTCAATTCAAGTTGAAGATGGTGGCAGCATTTCCCGCGAGTATCTTGTGCTTCGTCGCCTCGTCCATACCTTGCGTGAGCTCTGGAATGATCTCCTGCGAGTGGGGCCACAACGTAATCGAGTGCTGATAGTCGGTGGAGTACAGCATGGCGTTAGCCAGCCGGCTCGTCCTCTCTCGCAAATCGAAAGCCGACACGATCCGCGAGAACGGTCACGAAGACATTGCGACCAATGTACTCCTCGGGCTGTGTCGGCATACTCGGACGCGTGCCGCGACGGATCCCGCGCTGACTCGTGTCGTGCATCTCTTGCATCCAGTACGGCATCCAGCCCGCGTTGACTTCTGCCGCGAGGATCTTGAGCAACGGGAACCGCTCGAATGTCCCGCCGAAGATGATGTCGGTGAGCGGGCCAATGGCAGAGAAGTATGACTGGATCGCGCGGGAAGTTCCGATATTCGCCGCGTCCACGCCTGTCGGCACCGGCGGCGGAGTGAATGGTCGCTTGCCGCCGAAACCACTGTGCAGCGACGCGACTGCGCCACTGGAGCTGATCACCTCCCACAGCGTGTCGTAATACGGATCGTACAGGGGGCGGGCCGGGAAATAGGGCAGGAAGAAGCCCTTCGCCCCCGCCTCGAGCGTACGCCGCGCCTCGTCGAGCAGCTCGTCCGCACCGTCGTCGGTCGGCAAGATACACATGCCGATGAGCCGGCTCGGATCGACCGCGCAGAAGTCTTTGAGCAGCCAGTCGTTGTACGCCTTGAGGCAGGCCAGGGCAATCTCGCGATCAGGCCACTCGTAAACCTGCCGCATGAAGTCGGGGTACAGCACGGCAGCGTCGACACCGTCGAGGTGCATGTCCTTCAGGTGCTCTGCTCCGTCGTAGGTGCCTTTCGGTATCTCGGTCCAACTCAGGCCGCCTCGCGCCGTGAGCAGCGTCGACCCGCGGCGGCGATCAGTGAACGTCGTTGGGGGCGGGTTGCCATCGAAGCTCCAGCCATCCCCGCCGTCGGCGCCAGGCAGAACCCGCGGCACGCGGCTCTTGAGGCTGGCCGGAACACGGTCGACAAAGGTGCCTGGCGGTTCGACCACGTGGTTGTCGGCTGAGATGACGGCATATTTCATAGAACTCGTCCTCCTCCGAGGTACGCTTATCGACCATGCGATGCTCGCAGCGTACACCCGAGGCCTGGGTGAGGTGGGCCGGGTCGGCGCTGAGCATTCACGTTCTCCTCCTCAACTATTCGAACGCGAGGTCATCACAGTCGTCCGTCTTTCTGGCTCGCGCTGGAGACGTGTGACCCCACGCGTCGTATGCCGCGCGCCGCCTGCTGTCCGAGAGAACGCTGTAGGCCTCGGAAATCGCTTTGAAGCACTCCGCCGCGTCGTCCGCCGCGTTGTGGTCCGGGTGGAACGCACGCGCCAAACGACGGTAGGCGCTGCGGATCTGGCGGTCGGACGCTCCGCGCTCCACGTGCAGGATCGCATACAGGTCCGCGCTCATTCGGGCGGCCGTCTCTCGCGCCGGTGCCACCAGTCCCGCTGACGCTGGACGTCCTCCAGCATCAACTCACCGGCACGCTGCGCGTCGCGTTGGCGGAGCGCCTCCAGCAGCGCGGTGTGGATCGCTAGCACGCGTTTGGGCTCCGGCGGCGCGCCGGGGCGATGCGTGTGCAGCGCTTCACGAATCGAGGTGAGGGTGGCAACCAGCACCCGATTGTGCGAGGCCTCGGCTACCAGCGCATGAAATTCGCGGCCGAGCGTGCCGACCCGCTCTGGCTCGCGAGCGCGTTTGGCTGCCTCGACGAGCGCGGCCATCTCGTCGAGCTCGTCGGCGCGCGCGTTGCGCGCGGCCAGTTGCGCGCCCATCCACTCGACACCGACGCGGACGTCCAGCACTTCCCCGGGCTTACTCCGACGAGGCGCAGTTGGACCGCCAGCGCATGCGCGAACCGTTTCGGGTCACCCTGGGCGATGCGCGCGCCCCCCTTGGGCCCCATCCCGATCTCGACGATGCCAGACGCCTCCAGCGTGCGCATCGCCTCGCGGACGCTGGAGCGACTCACGCCGAAGCGTTCGGCCAACTCAGCTTCGACGCCCAGCACCTGCCCTGGCTGCAGGCGTCCGTCGAAGAGTGCCTGGGACAACTGCGAGACGATCTCATCGGACGCTCGCGAGAGACGGACGCGGTCCCATGTGTCGGTGGCCATCTATCTATCTATCTATCTATCTATCTATCTATCGTTATCTGTCTATCAGTCAGCTCGTAGCGCCCCGGCTGGCGTCAGCCCGGTAAGTGGCAGCTGGCCAGTGCTCAGCAGCTCGACGTACGCGGGATCATCCGAGGTCGCCAGCGCGCGCCAGTCCTCGCCGGCGGCGATGATTTTCTCGGTCGAGCGCAGCGAGGTGTAGTCGAAGGTGGCATCGAGCCCGGGCGGGTCAATGCCGCGTTCGAGCTCCTGCGCGGCACCGATGAGCAATTGCCGCATGCGAACGATGGCGCGGTCGGTGGTGCCCAGCCGCTCCTGGCTTCGATCGTAGATCGGACCCATGCTCTCGGTGACGGCCAGGTCCTGTTCTTGAATCCCCGGGATGCCGGTGTACGTCGTCGCACGCTGCAGCTCGCGATCCATCAGATAGTCGTTGTCGGGCATCACCAATCGCTCCTGTTTGCCCGAGAGGCGGCCCGGCTCGACGCCCGCCCGGCATCGGCAGCAAGTAGCCGCGTCCCGAGCTGCCCTCCGTCGGATGTACCCGTACCTGGATTCGCCAGCAACGGTGATCGTCGATGGGCACGAACATGCCGCAGTTGCCGCCAAACGGAATCGCCGAGACGAATGTCATGACCGGCATGGCGAAGATAGTCATCCGAATCTGGTCGAAACCATTCGGTGTGCGGCGAATGCCCGCGTAGCGAAAGCCGTAAGGCGTGTCCTGGACCTGGACGGTGGGCGCGCGGTTCTGCGCCTTGACGCGGGTTGACACGTCCTGGCTGGAGTAGCCCGGACGGTCGGTGCCGTCATCCTGGAGGGAGCCGTCGTCCAGACTGCGATGCAAAAACGAGATGTGCGCGGTGTCGAGATTGCCCTCCATCGCCTGGACGAAATTGCAGTATGTCAACGTCTTGCTGGCGCGCCATTGTTCGCGCGGCAGGTCGTCCGTGCCAAAGTTGCGGAAAGGCAGCCGCTTTTCGGGCGGACCCATATATGTCCAGACGATGCCGCCCGACTCGTGCGTCGGATAGGTGGTCGCGCGGACTTTGCTGCGAAAATCTGATTCAACCGGTTCGTTGGGCATGTCGACGCACTGGCCACTCACATCGAATTTCCAGCCGTGATACACGCAGCGGAGTCCGGCTTCCTCGTTGCGGCCGAAAAACAGCGAGGCGCCGCGATGCGGACAGTTGTTCTGAATCAGCCCGACATGACCATTCGAGTCTCGAAAAGCGATCAGGTCCTCGCCCATCAGCCGCACCCGAACCGGGTCTGAATCCGGACCGGGCACTTCGTTCGACAGCACGGCGGGCATCCAGTACCGTCGCAGGAGATTGCCCATCGGCGTACCAGGTCCGACACGAGTCAGCAGCTCATTCAGTTCCTTGCTCAGCATGCGGTCCTCACTTGATCAGTTGCTTGGCCAGCTCTTGAGTCTTGGCAATCTCCGGTAGGTACTTCTCTTCGTTCAGGTCTGGCAGGACCAGCCCCGCTGGGACGACGGTCGACTCGTCTTTGGGCGTAACGTCCAATCGACGGCTGTTGTCGACCGTGATGGATGTCCATGCCTCCTGTCCCTCCCTCGATAGAAACCAGTTGAGGTAGACGCGCGCCGCGTTCGGATGCGGTGCCTTGTTGACCAGCCACAGCGTGCCATTCGTCGACGGACCAGCCGAGTCAATGTCTGGCAGGTCGAGCTGCTGGATGCTGGGCGCAATGCCTTGTTTCTGAAAATCCTGCAAGACCGTCCAGATGGCACCGATGGCGACCGGGTAGTTGCCGTGGGCCAACAGTTGGGCGATCTGTGCGCCATCGTTGATGATGACTGGATCCTGGTCCTGAAAGAAGTGGGTCATCCAGTCGTCGCCGTATTTCATGCGTGCCAGCGTGAACGGGAAGAACGTGGAGCCGCTGATGCGCGTATCGGTTATCACGATCTGGCCCTTCCACTTTGGATCGAGCAGATCTTGCGCCGACTGGATCTCCGTAGCTCCAACCTGCGCCGTGTCGATCATCAGGCTCTGCGATCGGACCAGCGTGCTCTGATAGGCCAACTGCTGGTCGCTGGTCAGCGCCAGTCCGGCGGCGAATCCGTCGCGCCAGCCCGTGTCGTCCAGGACGTCAGTGCGCACGATGGCCGGTTTGATCGGGTCGAGCACGCCGGCTGGCTGCAGCACCTGCAGCGACGTGGTGGTCGGCTGGTGCAGCACGTCCCAGGTGTAGATGCCGGCCTGGCGTTCCTGCAGGATGCGCGGCGCAAGCGCCGAGGAGACCAGCGTCGTCTGTTCGAGCTTGATGTCGGGATAGGCCTTGCCGAACTCGGCCAGCGCCTGTTGATTGGCCGAGCCAGGGAAGGTATTGACGGTCACACCGCCCTCGGACTTCGCAGCGGCGAGGATCTTGTCCCAGTCGTCACCAGGGGCGCCGACCGCGCCCGCGGAGGCCTGGCTCGGCGCGACCGTCGCCGCGGGTTCGACGGGGGCCGCTGGCGCTGGCACCGGCGCCGAGGCGCACGCTTGCATCACCGCCGCGGCGCCGGATAGTCCCGCCAACAACAGTAGCTGGCGTCGACGAATGTGCAATCGCTCCTGCGACACGATGGGCTCCCCTTTCACACGGCCGCGCCGCGGAAACCGGCCGCGCGCGCCACGAATGCGCCGCCTACCGAGGCGAGCATCACGATGAAAGCGATGACGGATGCAATTTCGTTTTTGCCCTGCGCCAGATAATTCAACTGCAGCATCGACAGCGGTTGATTGGTCGTCGTCGACAGCAGCGCCACGTAGCTGACGTTGCGCGCCGCGCCCACGAACACAATCAGCCCCACGGTGAGCAGTGACGGTGAGAGCAAGCGCAACACGATGCGGCGGAACGTCACGAACCATGAACCCCCGGCGACTCGCGAGGCTTCCTCCAGCTCCGCGCCCAGTTGGAGCAGGCCACCTTTGAGAATCTGCACGCCGAGCCTGCTGGCCGCTTGTGGCGCGCTCGCGCCGGGCGCCCCCTCTGCGACGCCGACGACCACCGCCAGTTCAGCCGCCGCCCAGGTGCCGGCCCATGCCCCGCTGCCGGGCTTGCCACCCGCAGATCTTCCGGGCAGCGCCGATGGCCTGGTTTCGCCAGCATACTCGCGATTTCCTTCCACTCTCAGCAAGTCCGTCGCCCAGCCGGTGGGTACGGGCGAAGACTTCACCATCCTGATCCGCGGGGCAACAAAGACCGGTGCGAGAATCGGACGCACTCTTAAGATCTCGTGCTCGTCGCCTGTATCGTGAGGTGTGATGATGACGCTCGAGCAGGTTTTCTACGTCAGTCAGACCGTCGCGGCGCTTGGCGTCATCGGTTCGCTGATCTTCGTCGGGTTTCAGGTGAGAGATAGTGCCAAAGCCGTCCGCTTCGCGACAGCGCAGGCCGTTCAAGACAACTACGCGAGCTGGTACCTATCGATCGCCAATAACGAGCGCGCGCGTGCGACCTCCCTCAAGGGCTTCGTGGATCTTGACGAGCTGACACCGGACGAGAAGGCGCAGTTCGTCGGCCAGTATATGGCGTTTCTCTCCCACTCACAAAACGCATTTCATCAATGGCGCGAAGGTCATTTGGCGGATGAACTGTGGGCATGCTGGGAAGCGCTCATGATGAACCTCGTGAACACGCGCGGAGGAGCCGCGTTCTGGCACGAGCGGAGCTACGTCTTCGGTCAGGACTTCCAGGACGAAGTCAAACGCATCATGAGCCTGGAGCCAAACCCCAAGGCCAAGGCGTGGGGCGTCGTCCCCGTCACGCATCGCGAGTCTCCAGAGTCAGAGGCAGCGCACGAGTGAACGCCTAGGTTGGGAACAAGCAGAAGTAGCAGACGTTTGGTGCCGCGACAGGTAGCTCCCTCGATTGTGAGTGAAGAACCTACACGCTTTTTGCCTCTTCCACGGCACGCTCCTCACTCCAGGCGCCGCCCTCGGCCGCAAGCTTTTTCAGCTGGGAGTCGGCGAGCCGTCCGCGCAGCGAGTCCATGAGCTCGTCGCCGCTCCATTTTTCCGTGGGGCCGCGCTCGCATCCGAGCTCTTCAAGCCGTGCGTCGACGAAGCCCAAGAGCTGTGCAGCGCGAGGAGCTTGCCCGCGTAGCGCTGCGACGAGCGCCAAGTGCTGACATGCCCACATGATCTGCGTGGCGCCTTGCACCTTCTGCGCCCAGGCGAGTCCGTCGCGCGCCTCTTGGCTCGCCCGCTCGAGATCGCCCAGGGCTAGGCAGTAGGCCGCGATGTTGTTGTGGCTGTTCGCGATATTGGTGGCGTTCTTACCCCTGACTTCGATCTCGAGAGCCTCGACGGCATAGCGGAGCGCGTGCTCGGCGTTGTCTTGCTGAAACTCAAGCTCGGCGAGGCCGGTCAGCACGCTGGCGACGCCGGCGTCATCATTGAGCCCCCGAAAAGCTGCCAGCGCCCGCCCGTAGAGATCGCGCGCCGCGATCGGATCGTCACGGTTCGTCAAGATGAGCCCCTGCAGCCAGAGAGCGCTGGCGACGCCTCGATCGTCGCCGAACTCCGATAGTGTGGCGAGCGCGCGCTCGTTCGCGGACGCAGCCTCCTCGATGCGACCCATTTCCATCAGGCTAAACGCGAGGGAGCCGGCCGCTTGCGCAGCTCCATGGCGGTCGCCGAGCCGCTCGAAGAGCGTGAGGGCGTGCTGCGCGCAATCGTGGCTGCGCCTCCCCGAGGAGAGCAGCGCGAGCGCCCGCCACAGCCGAGCCACAACTGCGGGATGTTCGGCTTGGTCGGTTCTCTCAAGCGCAACCCCGATCCACCACCGCCCTTCAGCTGAGAGCCCGCCACCGAACCACACCCGCTCGAGCGCACCTGCAAGCGCACCGCCGAGCGCGATGTCGTGACCGTCCTTGAGCGCCCATTCCAGCGCCGCTCGGAAGTTGTCCAGCTCGCCTTCGGCGCGTGCGATCCAGGCGGCCATCGGCTGCGCGCTCTTGACCTGCTCTTGCGCTCGCGCGATGTCGGCGAAATACGCCGCATGGCGCCGTGCCAGACGCTGCTGCTCGCCGTGCTCGGCGAGCTTTGCCAAGGCATAGGCGCGGGTTGATTCCAGCAGGTCATAACGCTCGAGCTCAGCGCCCGTCTCGGCGAGCACGAGCGACTTGTCGACGAGCGAGATCACCGCATCGAGCAGCTCGTCCTCGGCAACCCCGTCGCCGCCGCACACGGCCGTGGCGGCGTCGAGGGTGAAGCCACCCGCGAAGATCGAGACCCGCTGGAAAAGCATCTGCTCCCGGACAGAAAGGAGGTCGTAGCTCCAATCGATCAGGGCGGTCAGCGTCTTCTGACGAGGCAACGCCGTACGACTGCCGGCGGTGAGGATCTTGAAACGCTCGCTCAGGTGGTTCGCCAAATCAGACAGGCTCAGCACTTTGACCCGCGTGGCGGCGAGCTCGATGGCAAGCGGTATGCCGTCGAGACGACGGCAGATCTCGACGACCATGGGGACGATGTCGTCGGTCAGAACAAAGCGCGTGTCTGAGGCCTGCGCGCGATCCACGAAGAGCGCGATGGCGCCGTAGCCCATCGCGTCTTGCGCGGTCAAGTCTGATTGCGTCTCGGGTAGTGAAAGCGAAGGCAGCCGATGCACGACCTCGCCCGTGATGCCGAGCGCCTGGCGTGAGGTTGCCAGGATGCTGACGTTTGGGCAGCCGCGGAGGATCGCATCCGCAAGTGGGGCGATGGCGGCGAGCAAGTGCTCGCAGTTGTCGAGGATGAGCAGCAGGCGTTTGTCCCTGAGCCAGGCCGAGATAGCCTCGTCAACCGGTCGATCTTCGGCTTGGTGCATGCCCAGCGTCTTGGCGACCACGCTCGGCACAAGCCGTTCGTTGGAGATCGGCGCGAGGTCAGCGAACCACACGCCATCGGGATGCTGTTCGAGCAGATCGGCACCGGCTTGCACCGCAAGGCGAGTCTTACCGACGCCGCCTGCGCCGAAGAGCGTCAGGAGACGGTGCTTGGCCAGCAGCGATTTGACCTCTTCAAGATCGCGCTCGCGACCCCGAAAGCTTGTGACCTGCACCGGCAGATTGTTGGGCAGCGCGTCCACGGACAGCAGCGGCGGGAATTTGGCGGTCACTCCGGCGATGGTGAGTTGCCAGACGCGCTCGGGCTCGCCGAGGCCTTTGAGCAGGTGCCGACCGAGATCGATCAGCGAAGCACCCGCGGGAAGGTCGCCGCGCACGTGTCCTCTGGCCACGTCTGAGATGAGCACCTGCCCGCCGTGGCCGATCGACATGAGACGGGCGACGCGATTCACCGCAGGGCCGAAGTAGTCGCCGTCGCGCTCCGCGGTCTCTCCCACATGTAGCCCCATGCGGACGCGCAGACCGCCGACAGCGGAAAAATCCTCTCCGCTGAGGGCGCGCTGCACATCGACGGCAGCTCGGATCGCGTCCGAGACGCGACCGAAGGCCGCGCAAAACTCATCGCCTGCCGTCTTGAAGATATAGCCGTCATGGGCCGTGATGGTCGACGCCACAATCGCGTTGTGACGTTTGAGCGCGTCATCCATCGCGCCGGGATTGGCCTCCCAGCGCTGCGTGCTGCCTTCGATATCGGTGAAGAGGAAGGTGACTGTGCCCGTCGGCGCGCTTCCCGGGCGTTTGCGGCCTCTTACCGGCTTCGTGTGTTTCATCGACCGGCAAATGGGCTCATCAGCACCCAGGAGGGAGCGTCGGGATCACCATCGGGCGGCGCAGTCATATAGTGGCACGCGTCGCGGAATCGCAGCAACGCCTCGGATAGGGACGACGCGCAAGCGACCGAGCATATCTCAGGGACGCGACGGCCAGTTCGGTGGGATTGGCTTGATGAGCGGTGGAGCGACGGCCGCCGCCGGCCAATCCTTTTTGATCTCCGCGTTGACAGCCTTTGCGCTGTTGCCGCGCAAAGCTTTGTCCTGTTTGCTGTGAACCTTGGGCGCCTTCAAGGGAGCCGGGACCGGTCCAGGTTTATCGGGGTCGCTGAGACGATACTTCTTGCCCGCAGCTTGGTTATTGACGAATTCCCACACGAGTAAGGTGAAGTTGTGTGGAACACCGGGCATGGTGGGCTCCTTTCGACAAGGGCGATAGCCTCAATCGGCAAGGGCTGGTGATGGGATTCGCATAGTTCGGGCGCACCCGCGCCCAGCACCTTCACGCCCTTGGAAAGGAGCGGCGCTTACAACGCGTGGCGCGCGCAGATGTCGACGCTCGATCGACGTGTTGGACGATAGCGTGCATCGGCAAATGAATGTGCGGATGCCGCGCGTCACGGGCGCAAGAGGGCGCAGAAAGCGCGTACTCGTAGCACCACGTATGGGTCGACGCTTTCCACAGCGAGTGGTGCCGTGCACGCTCTCCTGCTGATCGCCGATGGACCGGTCTTCCGGTTGGGCACCGCGCTCGCCATCGGCTTGCTCATCGGAGCCGAGCGCGAACGCAGGAAGAGCGAGAGCCCGGCGCGTTCTGCGGCGGGAATCCGGACATTCGCGGTCGCCGGGCTGCTCGGGGGCGTGAGTGTCACGATGGGTGGTTACGGCTTGCTTGCCGTCAGCACGCTTGCAACCGCCGGCCTGTGCGTCGCGGCGTATCTGCGGAGTCACGACGAAGATCCGGGGATCACGTCCGAAACCGCTCTCGTGCTGACCGTTCTCCTCGGTGGGCTAGCCCAGCGCGAGGTTGCGATCGCCTCGGGGGTCGCCGTGGTGGTTACAATCCTGTTGGCTGCGCGGACTCGTCTCCACCACTTCGTCCGACACGTGTTGAGCGAGCAAGAACTGACGGACGCGCTCATCTTCGCCGCTGCGGTGCTGGTCGTGCTGCCGCTCACCCCGAACCAGTACCTCGGTCCCTTTGACGCCATCAATCCTCGCACTATCTGGATGATCGTCATCCTTATGATCTCGATCAGCGCCGGCGGGTACATCGCGCTTCGATTGCTTGGCCCTCGTTTCGGGCTCCCGCTCGCCGGTTTCGCATCGGGGTTCGTCTCGAGCGCCGCGACCATCGGCGCCATGGCAACGCGAGCCAAGAGAGAGCCGGCGCTCATGCGATCGGCGGTTGCCGGTGCCATGGTCTCAAATGTGGCGACCGTCGTTCAGATGGCGATCGTGCTGGCCGTGATCAGCGAACCCACTTTCAAGGAGCTGCTTGTTCCCCTCGTCGCCGCCGGCGTGGCGGTGACTGCATACGGAACCGTGCTGACCTTCATGAGCATACGGCATCAAGTGCCGGATATGAAAGATCCGGGGCGAGCGTTTGACCTGAAGACGGCGCTCGGCTTGGCATGCACCATCACGGCAATCGTCCTCGCGTCGGCTGCATGCAACGCATGGTTCGGCGAACGAGGGCTCGTCGTCGCAGCGGCGATCGCAGGCTTTGCCGATACCCACTCTGCAGCTGTGTCTGTGGCATCCCTCGTGACGGCGAACAAGATCGCGGTGCACGATGCGGCGATCCCAATTCTCTTGGGGCTGACCTCGAACACGGTGACCAAGGCGATCATCGCCACGTGGCTCGGAGGCCTGCGCTTCGCCGTGCAGGTCATACCGGGGCTAGCACTCATGATGTTGGCGGCCTGGATAGGCCTGGGGTTCGTCTTCTCGCACTGAGGCGGCCGAGTGGCCGCGCTTCACTAGTAATCAGGACCTCATTCGATCCGGTACGCCAACCTCCAAATCGCATGCTTGGCTCCCGGGCTCACAGGTGTGACGATACCGCTGACAGGGCCGCACGCCGCGGCCGGGAACCGTCGTGGTCAGGGCACGGGCGTGCCCGGACCATCGACAATGCGTTTCGGACCACCGAAGGAGAGATCCGATGAAAGCGACGTTGCTCTTGGTATTCGCACTCGCGCTCGCTGGCTGTGGCGGCGGCTCGACCCTTGCCACATACTCCACGTCGGCGCCGATGTCTGAGAGGGACGCGCCCGCGACCTCCCTGCGGGCGTATACGGTCCCAGCCGGAGCCTGCCTGATCACGTACTGCACTCACGCGCCATTGCTCTCTGCAGGCCATCAAGTGGGAACGATCGGCTACACCGATGGCGTCAGCTATTTCACCAACACGAATTTCATCGGCACGTTTGCCTTCGGCACGAGGATCTTCAACGATTTTCACGGCACCTTCGCGGCCGGCGGCACGGTCACGGTCGGGGGGCTCACCTATACCGTCTGGAATCTCGACGGCACGTTTAGCGGTGGGGCCGATACGGCGAAGGAACACTTCGATGTGAGGGGCCATTCAGGACGTGGCGGCGGCAATACCATCATCAACACCGGTGGAACCGTGACCACGCCGCTTGTGACCCCCAGGCCGACGGCGCCGCCGCCGAGCCCGACGCCAATGCCCTCGCCGACGGATTCCTGATCGCCGGGCAGCTGAAAACAGGGCCTTTCTTACCAGTGCTCTGCCCTATATTGCGCGAGAAAAAGAGCTGCGTGCCAAGAAGTGATAGCCGGACGCCCGGTTGAGCCGGGCGGTCGGGCGCGATGAGGCGCTCTCTCCAGAAAAAACCAAAGGAGAATATCCCTCATGTACTCGACACCGAAGATCCTCGCCTCGCTCGATGCAAAGGTTGTCTTGTCAGAGGCTCTTGGCACCCCGGTCTGCCCGAGCAGCTGCCCAGTCTAGCCCATCGAGTTAGGGTAGGGAGCGCACCACATACGGTGCGCTCCTTTTTCTTTGGCCCGGATTGGTCTCGTGGCACCTCGGACAGCCGCTTTCCAACGCGGGTGAACGCCCCGCGATGACAGTACCTTTGACGCGATGGCAATCGCGCCCATGCGCCCACACTCCAGCCGGTCGATCTTGGCCATGATCGCCGTTCTCCTTGCGTTGGGTGGGCTGTCGCAACGCCCGCTGGTCGTCGCGTCTGCGTCAACCGTTCCCCTGGACATCGTCTATCCGGGAGAAGGCGACAAGCTCCCGTATGTGAGGAAGTCATTCATCTTCGGTTCGACGGCGCCCGGCTCCACGGTTGCCGTGAACGGCGTATCAGCGCTCGTCGCGCCGTCCGGTGGTTGGATCGCCTACGTGCCGTTTCTGAGCGGTGAGTTCCATCTGCATGTGGTCGCGCGCAGCGGGGGAGCAACCGCATCGGTCGACCGGGTCGTGAGCGTGGCAGCGCCTCCGGTAACGCTGCCGGCATCGCCGGCGCGCGTGGATGCTGCCGTGTCCCCGAGCCCTGCGGAGAACATGACGCTCAATATTGGCGATACGGTGGATCTGTTCATCAAAGCGAGCACCGGTGCGCACGTGACGGCCTCTCTCGATGGCGGAATCACAAGAGTGCCCATGGTCGAGACTCGTTCTCCGAGCCTGAGCCCCACGGAGAAGGAGAGGATCCTGGGCGATGTTATGGCCGGCGGTGAGCTTGTCGGCGGTGTGTACCAAGGTGAGCTCCGCATCCCGGCGGCGCCCGGCACGCTGTCCGTGCAATACACGGTGACGGCAGCGGATGGATCCGTCGCCACTGCCGCGGCACGAGGCATCATCACCGTGTCACCACCCGGTTCGTTCAAGGTCGGGCACATCGTGCTCGCCGACCGTACGAAGGATATCGACGCTCGGCCGTATGGGATCGTCGAATCGGAGCCGGATGGCGGATGGCTGTTCTACCCGCCCGAACGCACGCCGTTTGAGGTGACAGGTAGCGTGGGTGACTATTATCGAGTCGCCTTAGGGACGAGCCAGCAGGGTTGGATCGACAAGCGCTCGATCGAGCTGGATGCACCGGGCACACCGCGACCGCGTACGACGGTCCAGGGAGTCATAATCCAAGACGATGCAAGAGCGGGCGCCATCATCGTGCATCTGAGCGGACGAGTGCCGTATTGGGTCAGTGAATCCGTGGACCCGCCGGGTTTGCGCATCCGGCTGTTCGGCGCCGCGTCAGGCGGCGACTTCGTCCGCTACGGCGCGGATCGTGGCAACGTCGCCGAGGTGCGCTGGGATCAACTTGGCGGCGGTGTCGCTACACTAGAGATCAAGCTGCGCCAGCGCACGATGTGGGGCTACCATATGCAGTGGGATGGGAACGATCTCAAGCTCGTCGTGAAGAAGCCACCGCGTTTTGGAGCCGCGCCGGCGTCTGCGCTCAGCGGCCTGCTGGTCGCGATCGATCCTGGGCACTCGCCGGACAGCGGATCGATCGGACCGCTCGGCACGCAGGAACGAGATGTGAACCTGGCCATCGCCAAGCGTCTTGCGACGCATTTGGAGGGCCTCGGCGCTCGCACGGTGCTCACCCGCACGGCGAACGTTCCCGTCGGGCTCTACGATCGCACGGATCTGGCAGCGCGGGTGGGAGCCGATATCCTCATCAGCGTGCACAACAACGCCCTGCCCGACGGGGTCGACCCGTTCACCCATCACGGCTTTTCCGTCTACTACTATCAGCCGCAGAGCCTGGGTCTGGCGCGCGCGATACACAACGCGTACCGGCGCGACACGCAGCTTCCGGATTACGGGCTTTATTACGACAATTTGGCGCTGACCAGGCCGACCGAGGAGCCGGCCGTCCTCACGGAATCTGCGTTCATCATGTGGCCGCCTGAGGAGATGGATCTTCGCAGCCCGGCCTTTCAAGACAAGCTCGCGGCCACGATCGCAGACGGCATGGAGCGTTGGGCCGAGGCGATGCGGGCGCTGGAACGAGGAAATTGACCTTCTGGCGCTTTCGAGGGTAGGCGTCGGCTGACGCGCGTCAAACGTGCCGGCATGAATAGCGCTGACAATTCGCATCGTTCTTGTAGACCGTACGTCGCTGCGCTGGCCTTGACCGCCGTCCTGACTGCTGCTCCATTCGGGACGAGCGCTCGTGCTGCTGACAATCTCGCGCAGGCGCAGACGCCGCTCGGCAAGCTGCAATGGCGCAACGTCGGCCCGTGGGTCGGCGGTCGCGTGGTCGCGGTCGCCGGGGTGCCCGGGCGCAACCTTTTCTACATGGGCGCGGTTGACGGCGGCATCTGGCGGAGCACGAACTACGGTGTCAGCTGGGTCAGCATCGCCGACGGCACCCTGCCAAGCCAGAGCTTCAGCATCGGCGCGATCGCGGTCGCGCCATCGGATCCCAATGTGATCTATGCGGGAACGGGCGAGAGCGACATCCGCGGCGATGTGATCACGGGCGATGGCGTCTACAAGTCGACCGACGCCGGCAAGACGTGGTCGTACGCTGGCTTGCGCGACACGCACACGATCAGCGCCATCCTCGTCGATCCAAAGCATCCGGATATCGTTTATGCATCGTCGATGGGGCATGTCTTCGCGCCGAATCCGGAGCGCGGCGTCTTCAAGTCGGTCGATGGCGGAAAGACCTGGCGCAAAGTCCTGTTCGTCAATGGCGACACCGGTGCGATCAGCCTTGCGATGGATTCCAAGAATGCAGACGTGCTGTACGCGGCGATGTGGCAGGCCTCCCGAGCGCCATGGAAGCTCTCCAGCGGCGGCCCGGGCAGCGGGCTGTACAAGAGCACCGACGCCGGCGAGCATTGGACCAATCTCTCGCATAACCCCGGCTTTGCGCAAGGGGTGCTCGGGCGGATGGGCGTCGCAGTGGCGGCGAGCGATCCGCGCACCGTCTACGCGATCGTCCAAGCAAAAGAGGGCGGTGTTTTCCGCTCGACGGACGGCGGTGGGACGTGGAAGCGCGTCAACGATGAATGGAAACTGCGCCAGCGCGCGTTCTACTACATGAGCATTTACGTCGACCCGACGAACGCCGCTATCACCTACGTCCCCGAAGTCGACGCTTTGTTCGTCTCGCGCGATGGCGGCAAGACGTTCACCAGACTGCACACGCCCCACGGCGATAACCACATCGTGTGGATCGACCAGCGCAATCCACGCGTCGTGCTCGAGGGCAACGACGGCGGCGCTACCGTTTCGACCGATGGCGGTGCCACGTGGAGCGGCGAGCATAACCAGCCGACCGGCCAATTCTACCACGTGAGTCTCGATGACCAGTTCCCGTTCCACATCTACGGCGCGCAACAAGATGAGGGGTCGACTGAGGGTCCGAGCGCATCGCAACAAGGATTCATCCCGCTCGACGACTGGCACGACGTCGCCTACGGGGAGAGCACCTTTGTGGCGCCGCAGCCGGGCAATCCGAACGTCACCTACGGCAGTGGGTATTTCAGCATCTTTTTGCGCTATGACATGACCACCGGGCAGTTTCAAAGCGTCAGTCCGTGGCCGAACTATCAGCAAGGCGCATCGTCGGCTGAGCTCAAGTATCGGTTCGGCTGGACGCATCCCATATTGTTCTCGCCGGCCAACCCAAAAGAGCTGCTGATCGGCGCACAGTACGTGCTCAAGAGCGATGATTACGGGCAGACGTGGGAGCGTATCAGTCCCGATCTGACGCGCAACGATCCGAGCACACAAGGGCCGACGGGCGGACCGGTCGATCTCGATCAAACGAGTGCCGAGGTGTTCCCCGGCGTGTCGGCGCTCGCGGTTTCGCCGCTCGATGGCAAGGTGCTCTGGGCCGGCTCCGACGACGGCTTGGTGTGGGTGACGACCGATGCCGGCTCGCACTGGAACTCCGTCAGACCGCCGTCGCTCCCGCAGTGGGCGCAGATCAGCTGCATCGAACCCTCGCACGTCGACGGGGGCACCGCCTATCTCACCGCGTCGCGCTACATGTGGGATGATTTCCACCCCTACGTCTTCCAGACGACGGACTACGGCCGTCACTGGACGGCGCTGACGGCCGGCCTGCCGGGGGATCAATACGTCTTCGCGATCCGTCAGGATCCAAGCGATGCGGCGTTGTTGTTCGCCGGCACGAAGAACACCGTGTACGTGAGCCTGAACGGCGGCGCGCAGTGGCAGCCTTTGGCACTCAATCTCCCGCCCGTGCAGGTGCGAGACATCGCGATCGACACGCGCCAGGGCGATATCGTCGTCGCCACACATGGACGCGCGTTTTGGGTGCTCGACAATCTCGCGCTGCTCGAGCAACTCGCAAAACCTGATGACGGCGCAGGCATGGGGCTTTTCGCGCCGCAGACCGCTTGGCTGACGCATGCCTATGGCAAGGGCGATTCGGAGCGCGAGGTGCCAAATGTCGGTGAGAATCCGCCGTTCGGCGCGACAGTCTTCTTTAAGATCGCTTCTCATTATGATGGCAAGACCCAGGCGACGCTCACCTTCGCAGATGCTCAGGGTCGAGTGATTCGCAGTTTCAGCTTGCATCCGAAGGGGAAGGGGAACGTCGGCCAGCAGGCACGCGAGCAGATGACCCCGATGCAGCTCAGGAGCTTGAAGTACGAGGAGCTCACCGCGATCGAACCCGGGATGAACCGTTTTCAGTGGGATCTGCGCTACCCTGATGCCGCCGAGGTCAATGGATTCTATCCGCCGATCGCCGCCGGGGGGTTGGAAGACAGCGTCAGGGGTCCCACGGTCGTGCCGGGCCACTACACGGTTATCCTAGACTACGGCGGAGTGAAGAGCCAGCAATCCTTTGATGTCGCTCTGGATCCGCGGCTCGATGCGACGCCGGACGCGCTCGCCGCGCGCCTCGCGCTCGAGCAGCGCATCCACTCGAGTGTTGACACGCTCGACCGGACGATCAACGATGCCATGGCCGCGCGCGACCAGCTCAAGGACGCGCTTAAAGCAGGCCGCCTGAGCGAATCCCAGGCTCAGGCACCGATCGCGGCGCTGAGCGGCGAGATCGACCAATTGGTGCAACTCGACATCCATTCGAGCGAAGGCTCTTTGCTGCACGAACAGAAACTGCGCAGCTATCTCACCTATCTCGCAGCGGATATCGACCTCGCCTACGAGCGGCCGACGACGGCCCAGTATGCCGTCTTTGACGAGCTCGATGCGCAGGCCAAGGCCGGCGAGCAGAAGCTCGAAGCGGCGATCAGCGAAGCAAAGCGCCTGGTGAAATAGGCGCGCGCAATCCTTATTGGGACAGAAGGACTCTGCGTTTCCCGAGCGATTTGCCATAAGCACGGATATAAGGTACAATATGGATAGTTTCGGTCTGTGGTTTGGCCTTAGAGGTCGCCACGGCGGTCAGAATTAGGTAGTCTCCAATCTCCTCTTCGCGGTCGTCGTAATCCCATCACTGAAACATATCAACACGACAGCGAGTGTCGCTACGCGACATGCGCGAGGAGAAAACATGATAACCACTGATAGAACTCTGACGTGCCGCGACTGCAACAAGCAGTTCACGTTTACGGCTTCAGAGCAGGACTTCTACGCCCAAAAGGGCTTCACCCAAGATCCCGGCCGTTGTCCGGACTGCCGCGAAGCGCGCAAGTCGCAACGGAATTCGGGTGGTAGCGGCAACTACAGCACGAGCGATCGCCCGAAACGCGAGATGTTCACAGCGACATGCAGCGATTGCGGCGGCGTGGCCGAGCTTCCGTTCAACCCGAGCGGTGACCGTCCAGTCTACTGCCGCGATTGCTTCGCGAAGAAACGCGCGTAAGAGAAGCGGCCACTTCCAAGCATCCGCCGGATATCGTTATGATATCCGGCGTTTTCGTTTTGGATCTAGCGGGCGGCCCTGACGGAGCGGTGCGGGGCGCCAAATCGCTGGGCGGCACGCGCTCTGGCTCTCGCTGCTTCCTCTTCCCGGCTCTTGGGCGGTGCGTTCGTCTCGAGCGCGCGGAGAAGACGGTTCGAAGCGCGGGCCACCTCATCCACCGCGATCGCAAACGCGTCTTCATTCGCCTTCGACGGCTTGTTGAAACCGCTGATCTTTCTCACGAACTGAAGTGAGGCGGATTGGATCTCCTCAGCAGTGACGGGCGGTTCAAAGTTGAAGAGGGTTCGTATATTCCTGCACATATCAACACTCCAATGTATTGGCTATCTGCATGCTCAGCTCGATGTCTGAACGGCTGGGGAGAAGAGGCGCTTCAGAAACGGCTCGTGCTTGAAGGATGGCGAGTTACCGAAGTGCACGACCACGGCCTGGAGCGAGGGAACGATGTACATGGCCTGACCTGCCGATCCGCTCGCATAGATCACGTCGGGAGGCGCGTTGGCGCAACCCAGCCACCACGCGAGACCGTATCGTGGATTGGCTGACGAGCCCTGAAAACATTGCGTGAATTCTTCTCGGTGCTCGCAAACGAACTGACCATACTTCAGCCATTCGTGCGCCGAAACGAACGCCCCGGTTGGGAGAGGGTGCGTTCCATCTGCGAGCGTGCGCCACTTTCCGATCCGCACGCCGGCCGGGCCGAGCACCCGCTGCTGGAGGTACTCATGAGGCGTTTGCCCGCGAGATTCGAGCTTGCGCGCAAGAACGGCTCCGAAGACTTGCAGCGCGATCCCGCCATACGCGAACGTCGTTCCCGGCTCGTTCTTGAGCTCGACCGCCACTGCTTTTTCGTACGTGGGAACGGCAGAGCCCAACCCCCCGAAGCCGATGCCGCTCGTGAGCTGCAGTAGATGCCGGAGCGTGACGCGGCGCTTCCACTCGTCTGCTTCCCACTGCGGGAACGTCTCGGCGACGCGATCGTCGAGCCGCAGTATCCCGTCGCTCTGGGCGCGGACAGCGGTGACGCCCCAAAAGCTCTTCGTGCCGCTGTAGAGTGCGTGCGGCGTCGACCCATCGTGACCCTCACCATATGCCTCGCTTTGGATGCGACCATGTTGCGCGATGACGAGCGCATGCAGCGAGTGCTTGCGTGCGTACTCGAGCGCGCTCTGCGAGAGGGAGGCCACTGCGCCCGCGTCGATCGCCTTGCTAGCGGACACTGCGACCGTAGTCCAAAAGCGGCTTGGCCTTCTTTGCGAGCGCGACCATCCGGTCGACGAGGCGCCTGCTCGACACGTCCTTGTCCGAGAGCCGCTCGCTGACGATGAACGAGCCGAGTCGGAAATATCGTGCGATGGGGCTGTCTGCATGGGCTTCGAAACCGCGCGGCATGCGTTTGAGCGACTCGCTCTCGTCGGATATCTTCACGCCGTTGCGCTCGAGCGCCCGGAGCATCGATTGGAAGCGCTTGGGATCGCCGGCCATGGCGGCGCGCCACCGCAGTAACACGTCCTTATCGAGCTGATAGAAGGCGATCGCTATGAACGATTTCTTTGGCTGGATATGCACGTAGAGGCCACCACTATCATCGTGTTTGCCGGCGGGTGCCAAATAGGCGCCGAGGTTCGTCTTGTAGGGGCTCTTATCGTGGGAAAACCGGATGTCGCGGTAAATGCGAAATCTCGAATGCACGGGGTCTCCGCTGATCGGGATCTTCGCCTTGCGCAGGGCTTCATTGGCATCGGCGACGAGAGAACCGAGCGGTTCGAGCAGCTCGCTCTCGTAGAGGTGCTTGCGGGGCATGAACCACTCGCGCTTGTTATTTCTCGCCAGGCCGCGCAAAAAGCTCAGCGCTGCAGGCGAAAAACCAGAAAACCGTTGCGAAGATTCTCGTTTCATCGTCATGCTTTCTTCGCCACTGCTTCGTCGAGGACCACGAGGCCGTCTCTCAGCTTGATGACGCGTTTGGCGTGATTGGCGATGTCGTCGTCGTGCGTCACCATGATGATCGTGTGCCCTTCATCGTTGAGCTGCGCAAAGAGGTCCATGATCCCTTCGGCGGTGACGGAGTCGAGATTGCCCGTCGGCTCGTCGGCGAGCACGAGAGCCGGATCATTGACGAGGGCGCGAGCGATGGCGACTCGCTGCTGCTGTCCGCCCGATAGTTCGCTCGGCCGGTGCTGCGCCCGGTCGGCGAGCCCGACCTTATCGAGCACCGCCAGCGCCTTGGCATCACGCTGCTTGTCTCCTG
Source organism: Vulcanimicrobiota bacterium (assembly GCA_963806005.1). Classification (GTDB taxonomy): domain Bacteria; phylum Vulcanimicrobiota; class Vulcanimicrobiia; order Eremiobacterales; family Eremiobacteraceae; genus JAFANK01. The sequence continues at coordinate 300,003 of CAWDWJ010000001.1, forward strand.
CGTAGAACAGCGGCAGCGCCACGTTGCGCAGCGCCGACGTGCGCCCGAGCAAGTTGAAACCCTGAAAGACGAAGCCGAGCTTTTTCAGCCGGATCGCTGCGAGTTGCTGGTCTGACTGCTCGGCGACGTCGACCCCGTCGAGCCGGTAGTCTCCGGTTGTTGGCTTGTCAAGGCAGCCTATGAGATTCATCAACGTCGACTTGCCCGAACCCGACGGCCCCATGATCGCCACGTATTCGCCGTGCGCCACGGAGAACGAGACGCCGCGCAATGCGTGCACCTTGATATCTCCGAGCTCGTAGGTCTTGGTCACCTGCGTCATCTCGACGACCGGCTTACTCATAACGCAGTGCCTCGATGGGGTTGAGATACGAGGCGCGCACTGCCGGGTAGGTGCCGAAGAGAATGCCGACGCCGGCCGAAAAGGCGACCGCCACCGCGATGATCGGGCCCCAGGCGAACGACACAAGCGCGGGCGTGAGCAGCTTGATCCATGTGTGGATGACGAGTTCGGCGACGAGGACCCCGAAGATCAAGCCGATGAGCCCTCCGATGATGCACAGCAGCAGCGCTTCGATGAAGAACTGCAATACGATATCGCCTCGTGTGGCGCCGATGGCTTTGCGAATGCCGATCTCCCGCGTTCGTTCGGTGACCGAGACGAGCATGATGTTCATGATCCCGACCCCACCCACCACGAGCGAGATCCCGGCGACAACGCCGATGATCGCCGTGAGCACGCTGAAGATCTTCGTGATGATGTCGGCCAGCTGCTTGAAGTCGCGCTCCTCGTATTGCGCGCGCTGACCGTGGATCTTCTTGAGCGCGGCGATCGCGGCATCATTGACCCGTGGCATGGCGGCGCTGTTCTGTGCGACCACGGTGAGACCGAGGACATACGTGTAGCCGAGCTGCGGTATGAGCGTGTATGGAACGATGATGGTCGAGAGTCCGCTTGCGCTGCCGCCAAGCAGACCGGGGTTGATCGGCGGCGCCTGGACCCCGACCACCTCAAAATCACTACCGTTGAGCCGGACGTGCTGCCCGACGGCCGAGACGACGTCCGGCAACAGGTCGGTGCGCGCACGGCTTGAGAGGATCGCTATCTTGCGATGCGCCGCGATGTCATGCGCATCGAACAGGCGTCCTTCCGCAAGGGGTGTCGTATCGACGCCTTGGCCGACGCCGGCGGTCACCACGCGCACGGTCTTGTCCTGATGGTTGACGCGCGTCTCTATCGCGATCGAGAGGATGGGGAGGATGTCTTTCGCCTCCGGGACCATCTGGCGAACGCGCAGCGCGTCGTCGTAGCGGATCAGCGCCAGTTGAGGGTCGGGCTGTTCCTGCTTTGGAAAGATGAAGCCCGATGCAAGCGAGTACGGCGACAGGATGTTGAGCACCGACTTGGTCGTCGAATCCCCGACGGCCAAGATCGCGATGACCGAGCCGACACCGATGATCAACCCAAGCATGGTCAACAGCGAGCGCAGCGGATTGCGCCAGATGGCGTCGAGAGCTTGGCCGAGGAACTCCACCAGCTTATTCATGGCGTAGGCAATCGATAGGCGAGAGCGCGGCGGCGCGCGTGGCGGGATAGGTCCCGAAGAAGATCCCGACGATCACCGAAAAGGCCAGCGACCCGATGAGGATCGGGAACCAATCGATCGACACGCCCTGGTTCGAGAACTTGCTGATGACGAGCGCGTCTGTGAGGAGCGCGGCGCCGACGCCGATGACCGTGCCGATCAGGCCGCCCAGGATCGTGATGGCGACTGCCTCTGCCAAGAACTGCCACAGGATATCCAACCGCGATGCGCCGATCGCTTTGCGGATGCCGATCTCGCGGGTCCGTTCGATGACCGACACGAGCATGATGTTCATCACGCCGATGCCGCCAACGACGAGCGCGATGAAACCGATCGCCGAGATCCCGATGGCGATGGCTTCGATCACCGCCTGGAACTGATCGACCTGTTGCGTGAAGTCCTGCGCCTCGTACGCCGCGTGCGGGCCGTGGAGATGTTTCAGTATCCCCTGGACCTCGTCGATGACCGCGGGCGTCGGCACGCCCGGCTGGGCCCACACCTGCAGATACTCGATCTGCGCGCCGGGTAGGTGATGGTATGCGGTGTAGGGGATGTTGATGGTGGATGCGCTGCCGCCGCCCAGGCCGCCAAGAAGTCCCAGACTTACCGGAGCGTACACGCCCACCACCAAAAACCGTCGGTTCTCGATGCGCACGTACTTCCCGACAGCGGGGCCTTCTCCGAAGAGCTTGAGCTTGGCTGGCATGACGAGATTGGCGACCGCGCGAGCGCCGGCGATATCGTCTGAGTTGAAGCGGCGTCCCTCGGCCATCGCAAGCCGGTCGACGACATAGTCGGTGTCCGACGAGAGATCAAAGGTGTCGCTTGTATGTCCGGAGCGGATGTTGATATAGGTCTCGTAGATCGGCGCCACCGAGAGACAGCGCGAGCAGCCAGCGCGAACGGCGAGAAAGTCGCGCCACTCCAGGCTCACCGTCTCCAGGCTTCGAGTGCCTCCGCCGGGGAAGAACAAGATTCCCTGATTGCCGAACTGCCCCAGGCTCGAGCGGATCGATGACGAAGCGCTTTGCCCGAGAGCAAAGATCGTGATCACCGCAGCCGTGCCGATGACGATGCCGATCATCGTCAAGATGGAACGCATGCGGTTCGCCCACAGCGTCTCGAACGCCGCGCCGAAGAACTCCCAGAGCTTCACGATGTGGGTGACGAGCTGGGTGCCGGCGACGCTGCGGCCTGGACTTTGACGGCCGAGCCGTCTTTGAGGTCCTTGACGTTGGTCGTGGCGACGACGTCCCCGCTCGCGATGCCCGTGGTGATGACGACATCGGTGTCGCTCGCCAGGCCTTTGTGAACCTCGACCCGCGACGCTTTGTTCCCCTTGACGACGAACAGATAATGCTTGGCGCCATCGTCGACGATGGCCGCGAGCGGCACGACGAGCGCGTTCTTGGCCTGGCCGGTGATGATGTCGACGTCGCACGACATGCCCGGTCGCAAAAACGCAACGTCGCGATCGAGCGCGATCGTCGTCTCGACGTCTTTGGCACTATTGCCCGCCTGGCTCACCTGCACGACGACCGCGGCGATGTTGCTGACGCTGCCCGTGAGCGTGCGGTTTGGGAAGTCCTCGCCCGTTATGAGGGCACGCTGTTTGAGCTTCACGTTGATGACGTCTTGTTCGTCGACTTGCGCCTTGACGACCATCGGACCGGCGCCGGCGATGGTGAAAAGCACCTCGCCCGGAGTCACCGCATCGCCGGCCGCGAGCGGCACCGTCACGCTCGTGGTGGGCGCGTCGCCGAGCTGCTGGATGACGCCGTCGAACGGGGCGCGTACTTCGGTATCGGCAAGGTTCGCGGAGTGCAACGCAAGGCTGGCGTTGGCCGATTCGAGCTGCGCCTGCGCGCTTGCGACGGCAACCCGATCCGCCTCGATCTGCGAATCGAGCTGACCGCCGGTCTCGCGCAGCTGCTGCTTGAGCAGATCGTACTGCCGTTGGGCGGTGCTCTCGTTCGCCACCGCATCGTCATATGCGGCCTTGTCGCGGTCGAGCTGCTGCCGAGCCAGGCCGTTGATCTTGTAGAGCTGTTGATCGGCGTCGTATGCCTCCTTGGCCGTCTGCAGACTGAGACGCACGGAGGTGAGCGTCTGCTCGGCCTGCACGAGCTGCGATGCACCGGAAAGGCCGATCGATGCGCCGCCCAGACCACCGGAGATCTGCCCCTCGCTTTTGGCGTTGATGTCCGCCTGCAAGCGCGCCTGTGCTCCGGAGAGCGTCGCGCGAGCTTCGGCCGCTGAAGCGCGATCGGTCGCGACCGCCGTGGCGATCTGGCGATCGTCAAGACGCATGAGCAGGTCGCCCTGGCGCACCGGCTGCCCTTCACGCGCATAGATGTGGATGATATTTGAGGCCACGGCCGCGGCGATGGTCGTCGTCTGCGGCCGTGACAGGACCCCGTTCTCAGGGAGCTTGACGGTCAGTGTCGTCGGCTTGGCGACGACCGTCGCCACCTCGACCGGCGCTGGTCCGCGATGACCGATGACGCCGACGGCGATCAACAGCACCATGCCCAATACCAAGAAGGCGATGCGCCACTTCGGGGTGTTCCAGATCTTCCTCATATCGCCCCAGTCAGGGTGCCGGTCGCCTTCTTGAGCCTCACGATGCCCAGCACGTAGGCCACCTGGGCGTCCAGCAGCTGTCTGGCCGCCGTCAAATACGTCTGTTGTGCCGCGCTGACGTCTGTCTGGCTGATGATGCCGACCCGGTATTGCACGGCAGAGATGTAGGCGGCTTGTTTTGCCACGTCGACATTCTTGAGCGCGAGCGTTAGATTATCTCGTTCGACGAGCAAGCGACGTACTGCCTGGTCGACGTCGATGAGCGCCTGCTGCTTCGCACTTGCGAGCCCAGTTGTCTGCGCGTCGATCTCGCGATGGGCGCTGACGTGTCCGGAGTGCACGGTTCCATAGTCGACGAGTGGCAACGACCACGTCGAGATGACCGATAGCTGGTAGAAGTGCGATGAGCCGGGCTGGCACTGCGAGGCGGGAAAGCCAGCTGCCGTGCATTCATTGAAGAGCTGCGCGTTGTTGGTCGGAGAGACTTGGTTCCCCCATGCACCCGTCATCTGGACGTTTGGGCGGTTGGGCGCGTCCACCAAGCTGTTCGAGATGTAGGCGGAATCAAGCTGTGCCTGCGCGATGGCCACTTCTGGCCGGTTGGCGAGGGCCACGACGTCGAGCACTTTCTTGTCAAGATCGGGCAGCGGTGGTTCGGGGGGCGCCGCGGGCAACGCGAATTGCTGCGTCATCGGAGCGCCGATGAGCTGCGCCATATCCTCGCGTGCGTCTTCTTGGTCGGCTTCTGCAGAGGTGTACTGCTCGACCGCCGAGGTGTACGCGACCTGCGCCTTGAGCTGGTCCAGGCCCGCGACCTTGCCGGCATGGAAGTTGACGGCAGCAATCTCCTCAAGCACTTTGTTGTAGTTGACGTTTTCGTTGGCGATTTCTGTGATCTGCTGGTCCTGCACCACACGGTAGAACGCCGTCTCGACGTCGAGCGTGGTCTGCTCGCGGGCTAAGAACAGCTGATCGTTGGCTTGATCGTAGGCCGCCTTGGCCGAGCGTGCTTGATAGATGTTCGTGAGGTTCAAACCGCTGAAGGTCGCCTCAAGCGCGGCGGTGTTTTGCGAGAAGGTCGGAGTCACTTGCGCACCGATCTGCGCGTACTGCCCACTGTTGGCGCTCTTGGCGAGGTCGCTTTGCAGCACGCCATTGATCGTCGGCAGTGTCACCGAGCGCTCGCGGGCCAGCGATGCACCGGCATCGGCTGCAGTGGCGACGGCCTTGAGCACGGCGGGGTTGTGCGCCAGTGCGAAATCGATCGACTGCTCGAGTGTCATCACCTGCGGCGGCGAGCCTGCGTCGGAGGCGTTGCTCGCTCGCACTTGCGCTCCGCAGAGCAGCACCGTGCAGGCGACCGCCGCGAGCGCGACCGGTCGTGCACCCGCGAGTGCCGCGGGGCTCATTTCGCGAAGGCTGCGCCCAGGCAGCCACCAAGAACTGCGAGCACGGCGACGGTGACGATCGACGCCGAACGGCTCATCTTCATCATCTGTCCGAGCGCTATGATTGCCACGATGTAGTACCACAGGTTCAAGACGTTGAAGCTATAGAGGAAGGCTTGGAGTTTCACCGAGCCGGGGACGAGCATCGCAAGCGACGGCAGCGCGTAAAGGTCTGCTGAGGAAGCCACGCTCGCGGTGCCGCGTAGAGCGACGATGATGTAGGTCGCGAGCGCCCCGATGGCACCGATGATATAGAGGTTGACAGCGGAGACCCACGCAGATTTGAAGCGCGCTTCGCCGCCGCCCAGAGCTGCGCCGATGACGAAGACGACCGCTCCGATCAGCCACGCGAACCACGGGATGAGCAGTCCTTGGATGAAGGAGAGCGCGACGTAGAGCATCTGCGGCACTTTCGCAAGCACGGCGCGCTGCGCTGCGGCCTGATCGGCGGACAACTGCTGCATCGCCTTGTCTTGCTGGGCCTGGATCAGATGTACGATGGCGGGGATGCCGATCGCCGTCGCGACGACGGTCAAGCCTATTCCGATGATCGCAGCCCAGCCCCAGGTCGGAATCCGCGCCAGCGTTGCGAACGCTTCACCGGGCGCATAGAGGACCTTGAGATAGGTGGCGAGGCCGCTCGATGGTTGGCGGGTCGCGGGTGTGACCGCCTCTGGCGATATGCTCATACTACCTCCTCTGGTAGGTGACGCGGTGGATGTTCGCGCCGGGCGCGAGTTTTCCACTTCGCTCAAACTGAAATATTGCGGCGTAGCGAGGTCAAGACTGAACCCAGGGTAAATAGTCCAGCGCGTAATAGAGCCGTCAAGGTCGTCGAACCCCACTTCCCGCTTAACTTGACGAGGCAGCTGAGTTTGAGCATGTTGAGAATCGTCGCTGCACTGGGGATGGTGCTTTGCGGAGCTACAAGTCTCTACCAGGGGTCGCGGCAAGCAGTAGTTATCTCGCGGCTTTACGCTGATAAACCTCGGAACAACTCCGGTTGAGGTATCAGGCAAATTCCGATTTCGTTAATGGTACACTTGATCGTGAAGGACGAAAACGGCAACGTTGTCAAGCCCGAGTACGTCGATAGCGGAACAAGAAGCGATGTACCGCGGCTATCGCTTGACCATCGGTTAGTCTCGACCGCTTTGCGGGCAGGCGAAAAGGGCGATATAACCCTGACGGGGAGTAGGGTTTTCCCCCATACTCGGTCTTTCGCAGATACGTTAGAGTGAAACCGAGCTGCCTGCAGGGGGGCTTGGTCTGTCGTATCGATACGCGTGCGGGCTCTATAAGTGATGCGCGCGACGGTCGAGGCTGGGGAACTTGTGTTCTTAGGGGCTTTCGATTCAACTTCCGGCTAATGCTGTTCATTTCTCTGGCTGTGTGTTCTAATTGAGACGAGCTGGCAGAGGCCGGTTGAGTTCTCGTTTGAAAGTAACATTGGTACCATTGGGGCTATGAGGGGCGTGCGCATGTTGTTCTTAGAGAAGAAGAGTCGACAGCTCGTGGTAATCGCGAGCATCGCGTTTGCCGTGTTGGTGCTCGGCGCATGCGGAGGTGGCGGTGGCAGTCTTCCGCTGCCGGTGCCCGCACCGCAAAAACCCGCCATCCCAACGGCGGGAACGCTCTCGTTGTCACTACCGCCGGCAGGCGTGACCAACGCCGCACTCCCCGGCGTCGATGGGTTCTCGGAATCGATCTCGTTCCCGGCCAATGATGCGCCATCAGGGACGACACTCGCCCTGACCATCTCAAGCCGGACCCCGAGCGGCATGCCAGCGCTCGCTGCTGACATGCACGTCGCACAGCCTTTTCTGTATCTTGCTTTGAAGCCCAATCACAGCCTCACCCTCAATAACTATCCGGGTTTCACGATGAAACTGCCGGCCGGCGTGACGCCTTACGCGCTACCGGTGAAGATCGGATTTTACGATCCCGCCACCGGCTGGAAGCACGTCGGCGATCTCACGCTGGTGGGCTCGACCGCGACCTTCACCCCGACAGGCAGCACTCACATCACCCTCAACGCGAATGCGATCTATTATGCGATCACCTACACCTGCGGCGGGCCTAGTCCGTCGCCATCGCCGAGCCCGAGTCCGACCTCGACCTCGACGAGCGTCCCCCTAGCGGCGGCGACGCCGCTGCCGATCCCAGCCTTCGGCGGTTTCTCTGGAGATTGGGTGGCCGCGTCCAACGATGCGCCTGCGGGCACCGTCGTCACGCTGACGAGCTCCGTCAAAGCGCCGGCGGGCGCCCCGAGCCCGGATGCGATGGTGCATCCGATGTTTGCGAGGCCGCCCACATCACAATTCTTCGTCAGCAGCAAGTATTCAAGCTCGAGTAAGGATATCAGGGCGAGTACGAGTTCAGGCATCACCTTTGCCAAGTATCCCGCGGTGGAGTTTGATCTCCCAACCGGCTTCGACACAAGCGGCCTGACTTTCAAGCTGGAGACATTTGACCTCACGACCGGTGTGCTTCTTGACACGGAGACGGGCACGGGTTCGGGCACAAGCCCGGTCAGCGAATCGTTCCCGGGCACCAATTCCCCATTCATCGCGCAAACGGGGCACACGTACTTGTGGGAACTGGTCACCCAGAGCGCGCCGAGCCCGAGTCCAAGTCCTAGCGCGGTTGCATGCGCCCTTGGAGTTGCTGGGAGTCCCAACGGGACCTCCACAGGAAACAACGTGCTCAATGGGACGGAGGCCAATTCCGCAGCGGACGCCTGGGCAGGCGGGTACTACACCGACTCATCCGGCGTCAATCACAGCCTGCTAGAGCATTGGAACGGCGCCACGTGGTCGCTGGGAACTCCTCCCGTTCTCGCGGGCAACAACGACGAGGTCTCCGCCATGGCCGGAACGTCTTCCAGCGACGTGTGGGCCGTCGGCACCTACTTCAATCCGACCGAGGGATATTACGACACACTCATCGACCACTACAATGGCACGTCCTGGAGCGTCATACCGAGCCATGGCCTCGGAACTGTCTATAGTCTACTGAGGGCAGTCTCAGCACATTCGAGCACGGACGCCTGGGCGGTCGGCCAGTATGTGGATGCAGCGACAGGGAACACCGTACCGCTCTCGGAGCATTGGAACGGGAAGACGTGGTCGGTCGTGACCTATGCCAGCTTGGCCGAGCCCTACCATGCAGCTGTTGGGGTTGCCGATTTCGGTCCCTCCGACGTGTATTCCGTGAATGGTTGGTCAGTCAATCAAAATGGGACCGGGTTTCTCCATCCGGAGTCAGGGTTCTACAACGGATCGTGGGCGCTGACGGAAATGGCCACAATGGGTACGCTTGGGAGCCCGGTCAATGCCCTAGCCGCCATCAGCGATCACGACATGTGGGGCGTTGGCGATTGGGATGATAGCGGGGAAACCTTCCAAACGCTTGCGTGGCACTGGAACGGAACGAGCTGGACCATCGTGCCAAGCCCGGATAATGGAGGAGCCGAAGGCTCGGGCGACGACACCGCTCTATTCGGAGCGGCGGCAATCAACACGAACAACGTCTGGGGCGTTGGCACCTATTACAATGGCAGCGCGTTCCAAACGTACATGATGCAATGGAACGGTACCGCGTGGACGACGGTAGCGAGTCCGAATGCCGGCACGGGAAACAATATTCTCAACGCGGCTGGGAACGTACCGACCACCGATAATATTTGGGCGGTCGGATACAGCATGAGCGGTAGTCTCCAACAAACGTTGATCGTGGGATGCGTCCCGACAACGAAAAAAGACGCCCGTGCTCGTTGACGATCTCTCGGGTCGGATAGCAAAGACCCTGCCGTAGGCGTTGTCCGACTGCCAACCCGCCTAAGACGCGCGCGGGTCGACGAGCGAGAAACAACAAAGGACGCGGTTTGCAGCCGCGTCCTTGCTTTGCTGACGGCGTTTGCCGTGGTGGCAGGCGCAACCATCGATATCGTGATCACCCTGGCGTGCTGGTAAGAGACTACCCCCCGAACGTCAAACCGACAGGCAGCGCATGCCTCGGTTCACCCGTGGCGCGCTCGCCCGTTGCTGGTGAGAGCCTAGACGGGAACCATCTTTGAGTACGAGGCACAAATGTCGTCAGAGAACTTATCTCGCCGAGCCACCCTTCGAACGGTAGTCGTCATCGCCTTGGCGGCATTCGTCTTGGCGCAGTCGCTTCCGGACATACGACGCGTGTGGTTGCCTTTGGGCACGTTCGGCGTGGTTGGGACCAACCAAGATGCCGTCATCACAGCTGTGGCGCCCGATTCTCCCGCCGCGCAAGCCGGCATCAAGGTTGGCGACCGTATAGATGTAGCATCGACAAGCCCCGAACATCGCTTCTGGGTCATCTCCGGGACCTCGCCGGGGACGCTGGTCCCAGGCCAGCGCCTCACGGTGGCGATCGATCGTGGCGGGTCGGTCCGCCAAGTCACCATGGTCAGCGAACCGGAAGCGCTCACACCCACCACCAAGGCGCTCCTTGTGGCTCGGGAACTGGCCTTGCTGCTCTTCGTGGGCATCGGAGCAGCCTTGGTGCTTCTCCGGCCGTCCATCGCGACATGGGCGTTTTACTTCTTCTGTCTAGGGCTGCACGGAGCACCGTCTCAAGTAGCGGGGATGTCACTCGGTCTGCCCTGGAACTATCTCATAGGCATCTTGGGCTCGAGCGGACTTCTGTACACTGCAGCGTATGTGGGCGTCGTCGTGTTCGCCGCGCTTTTCTTGCACGAACAGAGTGGTGGCTGGCGAGCCAACGTGCTTCGTTTCGCCCCTTTTGCCTGGCTCGTCTTTAGTTGCCTTGGCACCTACTGGTGGCTTTCGGTATGGTTCGGATGGCGGACCAGGATAGCACAAGACGGTTTCTTGTATTTGCAATGGGCGAGCGTGATCGTGGCAATGTACGCCTTGATCGCGACATACGTCTCGGCGCAGGGTAGCGACCGGCAGCGGATCCGCTGGGTCGTCGTGGGCTTTGGGATAGCTCTTGTCGCGAACATAGTTCTCGGCACGCTCAACACCTACTTCAACCCGCCATATTGGTTATATGCAAGCTTGTTGCTCGTGCCTGTCGTGGTTCCGCTGACCGTCGCGTACGCGGTCATCAAACACCGGATCATCGATGTGAGCTTCGTGGTGAGCCGCGCCTTGGTCTACGGAATATTGACCACGATGCTGGTCGGTATCTTCTCTATCATCGACTGGTTCTTCACCGTCTACCTTCATCTCGCTCGGTTGGGAGCCGTGGCCGAAGTGATTGCCGTTGTCGCTTTCGGCATCTGGTTTAACGGATTGCACCGACGAGTCGACTCATTCATCGACGCGACGTTCTTCCGCCAACGCCATAAAGCCGAAGTGCAGCTCGCGCGCAACGCCGCGGCGCTGCCGGTCGTGACGACGACTAAGGCCGTGGCGCAGGCGCTCGTGGCTGAGCCGGTTCGAGCACTATCCCTCGCATCTGCTGCGCTCTTCAGGCGCAATATGGCCGGCGACTTCGTTCGCGAAGCGTCTGAAGGATGGAGCCCGAGCGACGTCAGCCGATTGGACGAGGATGATGACCGCCTCCTGGCGCTTGCCCAGACGGAGAATGGCCCGCTCTCGCTCTACGACCATCCATGGCGCTCAGAGGGGGTGCCGTTAGGGCCGGCGAGGCCTGTGCTAGCCTTACCGATCATTGTCCGGCGCGAGATCGCGGCGATCGTGTTCTACGGCTCCCACACCCACGGCGAAGCGCTCGACCCCGACGAGGTCAAGGCTATCGCTGGCTTAGCGACCGGAGCCGCCGCAGCGTACGACCACCTCGAGGCCGAGGCGCTCCGTAACCGGGTCGAGTCCTTGGAGCGCGTCATCGCAGAGGCGCAGATCCAACCAGCCTAAATGTACGAAGAGGGGCAGCGAGATCATGACTGCGAGGGCGAGCGGCAAGCTGGACCTGGGTGCGGCGCCGGATTCTTGGGGTGTCTGGTTTCCTGAAGACGAGCGACAGATTCCATGGAGCCGGTTTCTCGACGAAGTGGCGAAAGCCGGTTATGAGTGGCTTGAGCTCGGGACCCTACGGCTATCTGCCCACAAACCATGCGCGACTCTCTCATGAACTGGCCGAGCGCGGACTAAAGGTCGCCGGCGGTACAGTGGCTGGCGCGCTGCAGCATGCAGACGAGCTTGAACAGATCTTGGGCAGCGCACGCAAAGTTGCAGAACTGACCGCTGCTCTCGGTGCACACCACGTTGTTTTTCTTCCAAAGATGTTCCGCGACGAGAGGACCGGCGAATATTGCGATGCCCCCACGCTGGACGACGCTGGATGGACCACGCTTATCCGCGCGGCCAACGAGGTCGGCAAGGTCCTCTTAAACGAGTATGATATCCGGCTGTGCCTGCACTCGCATGCCGATAGCCACATCTTGACGCAACCGGAGATCGAACGCTTCCTGGATCACACGGATCCAGACTACGTGTGGCTATGCTTGGATACCGGCCACGTGGTCTACGGAGGCGGCGACCCCGTCGCTCTCATCAGCCGGTATCCGCATCGCATCGGCTACGTTCATATAAAGCAGATAGACCGGCAGAAGCTGAAGACCGTGACCGAACGGAAGCTCTCCTTTGCCGAGGCAGTACAACGTGGGGTGTGCGTTGAGCCGCCAGCGGGCGATCCGAATCCGGCATCCGTGATCGCATCGCTCCGGGAAGTTGATGCCCGCGTGTTTGTCGTCGTCGAACAGGACATGTATCCATGTTCGCCCGATGTGCCGCTCCCGATTGCCATTCGCACACGCGAATACCTGAACAGCTGTGGACTGGGCTCCGGGCAGAAGCAGGGCTGATACAGGATTTCCCTAACAGCACAGCCGCCGATCATCGGCTAGCTACGGCTGAGAGGAACTTGCTTTCATGCCCTCTTCGAGAGCGTCGGCTCTGGCTGCGTTGGTTGTTGTCGTATGTGTCGCCTTGACCGCCTGCAGCTCGCAGAGCAATAGGCACGTGACTGGTTGGGTCACCTTATCGCCGATCACCGTGGCGATGATCACGCATGAGACACCGGGCGACCCGTTCTGGGATCTGGTGCGTAAGGGTGCGCAGGACGCGTCGGCCAAGAACAATGTGACGTTGAGGTACTATTCTGATCCATCGGCTGCGCAACAAGCGGAGTTGGTGCAGAACGCGATCGATCAGAAGGTTGATGGGATCGCATTGACGCTTGCGAAACCAAATGCGATGGTGGACGTCGTTCGAAAGGCGAAGGTCAACAACATTCCGGTGGTGGCGTTCAACTCTGGGATGGCCGAATTGGAAGTCAGTCGGAGCGATGGAGTATTTCGGCTCTGACGAAGCAGTCGCAGGCACCGAGTTTGGGGAGCGGTTGAACTCGATCGGCGCGAAGCACGCGTTGTGTGTGATCCAGGAGCAAGGTCAAGTGGCGCTGGAGACACGATGCGGCTCATTGAAGAAGGCATTCCGCGGGCAGACGGATATGTTATACGTGAGCGGAAGGAACATGCCGGACGTGCAAGCTTCCATCACGTCGAAGCTCCAGCAAGATCCCGGGATCGATCAGATCGTCACGCTGGGTGCACCCTTTGCGATGATCGCGTTGCAATCAGTCGACCAGGCTGGAAGCCATGCTAAGGTGGCCACCTTCGACACGAACAAGCAAGCAGTCGAGGCTATCCAACAAGGCAAGTTGGAGTGGGCTGTTGACCAGCAGCCCTACTTGCAGGGCTATCTTGCGGTCGAGGCGTTGGCGCTGTACAAGGCCAATGGAGACACGTTTGGCGGTGACGCGCAAGCGGTATTGACTGGGCCATCGTTTGTCGACATGAGCAACGTCGCTCAAATCGCGACGCTCGCCGCACGCGGAACCCGCTAGCGCGGCGCTAAGACTGCAGAACGGGTTGTCTACTTTGCAGCACGTTCCAGCCCAGGCGGGCGGCCCTGAGGTCGCATCGCCCCAGGCGGCGCGAAGTTCGCTATTCTGGCGTATGGCGGGGCGCCCCGAGATGGGGTCGCTCGTCGGCGCCGTCGCAGTGTTCGCTGTTTTCTATGCGCTCGCGCCAGCGTTTCGTCTACCAACGTCCTGGTCGAACATGTTGTACGAGTCCGCAACGTTGGGCATCCCAGCAGTTGCAGTGGCGGTTTTGATGATCGGAGGCGAGTTCGATCTGTCGGCTGGCGTAGCAGTATTTTCTTCAGCCCTGGCGGCGGCGATGTTCTCCTATCAACTGTCAGTTAACGTCTGGGTCGGGGTAGTCGTCGGGCTGGCGCTGGCGCTGCTCATCGCGTTCGTCAACGGTTGGCTGTTGATCATCACCAAGCTTCCGAGCTTCTTGGTGACATTGTCGACGTTTCTGATGCTTCAAGGCATCAACATCGCACTGACCAAAGTGCTCACTGGTAGCGTGGCATCCAACGATATTTCGAACTTGGGCGGCTTTGCGACTGCCAAAGCTATCTTCGCCACCGAATTCACTATTGGGAGCATCCACTTGCACGTCGCCGTGCTGTGGTGGCTGGCCTTTATCGCCGTCGGCACATGGGTGCTGCTGCGCACGCAGGCAGGTAACTGGATCTACGCTGTTGGTGGTAACGCCGACGCCGCACGCGCAGTCGGTGTCCCAGTGGCCAAAGTAAAGATTGGCCTCTACCTCGCCGTTGGTTTCACCGTGTGGTTCACCGCCATGATTCAATTGTTCACGTACAACGTCGTGCAATCAGGCGAAGGGCCGGGCAACGAGCTGCTGTACATCATGGCCGCCGTTGTGGGCGGCTGCCTGCTCACCGGCGGCTACGGCACCGCAATCGGGGCAGGCATCGGCGCTTTGATTTATGGCATGACCAAACTCGGCATCGTGTACGCGGGCTGGGACAACAACTGGCTGCTGTTTTTCGTTGGCGTGATGCTTCTGATCGCCACCATCACGAACGCTCTCGTACGCCGGCAAGTCGGAAAACGATCGACTCTCTCATGACGGCAGATACAGCCACGGGCACTGGAGCCCCTACGCAGACCCCGATTGTCGAACTGCGTGGCATCGGCAAAAATTTCGGCAACATCACCGCCCTTTCCGGAGTCGACCTCACAGTCCGCGCCGGAGAAGTGGCGTGCATCCTTGGTGATAACGGCGCAGGCAAGTCCACGCTCATCAAAATCATCTGCGGACTGCACACGCACGACAGCGGCTCTTACCTCGTCGATGGCCAGCCTGTGCATTTTCAATCTCCACGCGATGCGCTGGAACGCGGCATCACCGCCGTCTACCAAGACCTTGCCATGATCCCGTTGATGTCGGTATGGCGAAACTTCTTCCTTGGAAGCGAAATCAGTACCGGCCACGGTGTATTGCGACGCCTCAATGCGGATAAGATGCGCGCGATCGCCGACGAAGAGCTCAAGAAGATGGGCATCGCCGTGGTCGACATCGAACAACCCGTCGGCAGGCTTTCTGCCGGACAACGCCAGGTGGTCGCTGTTGCTCGCGCCATCTACTTTGGTGCGAGGGTTCTGATACTCGACGAACCCACGGCTGCACTTGGCGTCAAACAATCGGGGATCGTGCTCAAAAACATCGCCGCGGCTCGCGACGCTGGTCTCGGGGTTATCTTCATCTCGCACAATCCTCATCATGCCTATCTGGTTGGCAACCATTTTGTCGTCCTCAAGCTCGGCCAGGTGGAACTTGACTCGCCCCGCCAGGATCTGCCGCTCGAGCAGCTACCTACCATATGGCTGGCGGCGGTGAACTCACGAGTCTTGAACATGAACTTCAACGCACCGGCACGCCCTAAGGCCTGCCTTAGTGGCATGGCGAATAAGACCTAACCCAGCACAGAAGATGGCCGGCTGACTTAGTCTACTCCTTGACTAACTAAGACTAAGCTGTTAAACTAGGCGTTGTGAAAACCATAACCATGCATGAGGCAAAAACACACCTCTCACGCTTTGTGCGGGAAATACGCGAGGGGAAGGAACCTGAAATCATCATAGCCGTCGGTAACACCCCCGCTGCGCGCCTCGTGCCATACTTAGGATCGTCGCGCCGGGTCCTAGGCATAGATCGGGGTCTCATCGAGATAGCGGATGACTTCGATGCCGTTGACAAGGAGATACGGACCTCTTCGAAGGCAAAGCGTCGCGCAGGCCATGGAAAGCGATGACCGCAGGCCGCTCAAAAGCGAGCGATTCGAAGTCGCTAAGGCGAGACGTGGGAAGCGGTAGGCGTGTCATGCTCGACACGCATGTCTTTCTTTGGGCCGCGAGCGCTCCGGAGCGTCTCTCGCCTGCGGCCAGAGATGCTATCGAAGACCCTAGAAACGAGGTATTCATTTCTTCTGCCGTAGTGTGGGAGATCGTTATCAAGCATGCGCTCGGGAAACTGCAATTACCAGCGAGCCCAGCAAGTTTCATTCCAACTCTGATTGCTCAGCTTGGATTTAGCCAGCTTCCAATAACTCATGAACACGCTCTAACGATAGCGTCTTGCCGAGACATCACAATGATCCGTTTGATCGTTTGATGATTGCGCAGGCAAGGTGTGAGGGAATGACCCTCATATCGACTGATCGCAACGTGGCACGTTACGCGGTCCAGTACCTGCCCGCCGTAAATTAAGCATGCCCATGACGTGGCACTAATCATGGGATTGGGCGCCCTGCCCTATTGGCAGGCGCAGTCGGTAGAAACCTGCGGAGCATCAAAGAGGCTTACCCATCGCGCGCGGGCGACGACGTAACTGTCTCAGCTGATATGCATGTTTCCGCAGGCGACGATTGTGTCCATCCCCGTTCCAACGCCTTTGTGCACGACGATCGCATAATCTCCGGGAGTGAGTGCCGGGGCGGTGGTCGTCGTGGTGGACTTACCGTCGACGACGGGGTTGAGGACCGTGCGCGGAGCAGGATTGAGGTCCGTGCAACTGCCGCCCTGGATCATCACGGGTTCGCTCGCTCCGGCCGGCTCGCCGCTCAACTGGACCGTCAAGCTGATATGTCGCCGCTGGTCCGCGTTATCTTCGCGGTACCGCTCTGCCCTGATCCGCTGAACGCCTTCAACGGCACCGTTGTTTGTGAAGCGAGGGCCGATGCAGAAAACGTGATGAGGGCGATCGCGCCGAGCAACGCACCGAATCGTACTTTCATGTCACCCTCCACAATCGTGCTAGATGCGCGGCACGTTTCGGCTTCCTCTTCCGACCACCCTCCATGCACCGGGATTTGGCTAAGCAGGCAGAAGTAGAGGGTTTAGCCCGAATCAAGTGGTCGTGGCACCTTTAGCGAAGGAAGTTGGCCAGCTGAGTAAACCGAGGCTGCGTAAGTCGTTGTTCGCCTGCCTATTGGGCAGACGCCTGATGTTGAATAGAACTATTGAGGTTGTTGCGACCGCGCGCCAGACTGGTCTTTTCCCTCATGGTAGCCAACGTCGGCGAACAAGGGCGAGGAAATGAGCAGATCCGCCGAACTGCGATTACAGGCAAGCGGCACGTCGTATAGAACAGCAAGGCGCAGGAGCGCTTTGACATCGACATCATGGGGCTGAGGCGTCAAAGGATCCCAGAAAAAGAACACGACGTCGATGCGCCGCTCGGCAATCAGGGCGCCGGTCTGCGAGTCGCCGCCCAGCGGCCCCGACAGCAGCTTGTGGATCGGGACGCCGAGCCGCTTCTCAATGATGGAGCCAGTCGACGCCGTGGCAAAGACGGTGCAACGTGCAAGCGTACCCCGATTGAAAGTAGCCCACTGCGCCATCTCCTCTTTGCGAGCGTCATGAGCAATGATTGCGACGCGTGGGCGGGGTTCATCCGGTGACTCTTCCCAGTGTTTGTTCAGCATGCCTCAATGTTCCTAACCTTGCGGAGCCAACCTGTCTTCCAGGGAGCTTGGTGCCCGCCCTCGATTTGATCGCGATCGCCGGTGGCCCCTCTGCGCGACATTCTAACGACCACTGCGACTAACGCCTAAGCCCTGTCGGTCTTCTTGACGAGCTGTCGCCCGATCAAGTTCATCCAGCCCCGAATGTGCGATCAGCATCATCGAGATGATGCAGATAATGCCGCACCGCGTGGGCCCGATCGACATTTGTGAGCAAACCCGAGAGATCGTTGAGGGCCGATCTCAAGCGGCGCAATACTGGACCTCCCGAGCTAGCGAAATATTGTTGTGATTGTTTGTAGGCTGGCCTACCTGTCAAATTTTGGGTGCATCAGCGTCGGCGTTTTGGCTTGGATCGTCCGGTTAGGTAGGCCCTATGCAGTCGCGCTGCGGCTACCTCAAGGCGTTGCACTGCTTCAGGGTCACTAGCGTCCAACTTGCCTAGGGTGCGTCTTAGGCGAGCCCAGCTGCTCAGATCGGCCCGAGCGGTGACGGCTCGTTCGGCGACATCGAGAGACTGCGAATCTCCCCAATGTAAGAAAGCGGCGATTCGATCGGCGATGGCATCTTCGAAAGTGTAAACACGCACGGGGCCAAAACGGGTTTTAATCGTCGAGAACTTGGTGATGGGTCTTTGATCGACGTAGGGTGTGTCAGCCACCAGATCCAAGGAGAAGGGCGACTGAGGGTGCACGAAGTCGCGGCCTGTGGCTCGGAATCCAAGCTCGCCGACCGCCTGCGCGAATTCTCGGCGCCTCGCGCCTTTGATCGCCGCGAAATCAATGTCTTTTGAAGTATAGACTTTGGGTGCATAAGCCGTTATCGCGCTTCCGCCGACTACGGCAACCGGAATTCCAGCGCGCTCGAGGCACTGAGCTGCCTGCGCCGCAACCTCAATTAGGGATGCCCTGCGAAGCGTCATAGAGACTTACCCATTGCGCGAGGGCGACGACGTAACGCTTTCCAGCGTTGCGCATATAGTGGTCTTTCACTCATCTTCAATAGCAAAGCCGCTAGTTGTTCGCACTCAGGGAATCGTCGGCTAAGCTCAACGATTCGAAGATTCCCTAACCGACGTGTCTGAACTACGCCAGCCATCTCCAGTGCTGCGATCGCCCGTTGCACCTCAATGGGGCGCCTCCCTAGAACGCGTGCGATTTCCGAAACATATGTAGTTCCGAGCCTACCGATAGCCACCAAAGCATCAGTTCGCACCTTGGATCCAAATAAACTATCCATAATTGGCATTATAACATATGTGTAGCAGTGCTGCTACAGTTGGTGACTTCCTCCAAGAAGCCTCATTGAGCAGGCTATATGATTGTGGCGGGTCACTTCGGAACCGGAATCTAGCTGATTCCTCGGGAGGGCGCGGCTCTGCGCCCGTCTATTAGGCAGGCGCAGACAGCTTGGTACGCAATTGACTCGATTTCTTAGACCGCCTTGCCAGCTTAGAAAGCCATGTCCTGCTTTGCCAGTCGCGCAATGCTTAAAGTGTCGGGCAAGGCCCCCAAGGGATGACAAAGAATCGGCACTTGCAACTAGTCAACTAGTTTGCTAAGATAACCAAATGAAAACGGTTGGTGCCTTCGAGGCCAAAACGCATTTTTCGTCCTTGCTTGAAGAGGCAGAGCGCGGTGAAACGATAGTCGTTACGAAAAAGGGAAAGCCTGTCGCCCAGATAGGGCCGATAAAGCCGAAGAGCGCGAAAGTTAGGCCTTCTGATGCTATGAAGACCTTGCTTTCGATGAAGACAAGTCTCGGCGGGCTCTCAATCCGAAAGTTGATCGAAGAGGGGCGCCGCCTCTAATGCCCGTCGTCCTGGACGCGTCGACTGTTTTGTCGTGGTCATTCGTAGATGAACGCGATGCGAAGGCGCGAGCGAGCGCAAGAGTCGTGCTCGACGAGGGTGCAGTGGTTCCGGCGATCTGGTGTTTGGAAATCCAAAACGCGCTCCTCGCCGCGGAACGGCGCAAACGGGTTACGGTGGCGGAGGTGGCAACTATTCTGCATCAGCTCGCCGCGTTGCCGATCGAGATCGAGCCCGTCGGACCTACTCTAACATTTGGCGGAGAGCTCGATACTGCGCGCAGGATGGATTTGAGCGTTTATGACGCCGCGTACCTTGAGCTTGGTTTGAGGCGGGGAATGAAGGTCATGACTCGCGACGCTAAACTGGGAGGGGCAGCAGAGAAGCTGCGCATTCGCTGGGTCGGTTAAATCTTAGAGATTTGGAACCGAACGGAGAACGCGACGCACTCCGGAACATACCGATGGCTATACGAGGAGTAAGGCGAGCTTGGTGAACCTGTTATCCGGCCAAGGCCGTCGCCTGCTACAGATCGGCGTTGCTCTCTTGCTGTTCTGCTCGCTTGAGGGTTTTGCGATCCCCTACTTGGCCGCGCCTCGGCTGGGACTATCAGTGCATACGCTCAGCGCCTTGCAAGCAGTACTTCTGCTTGCGCTCGGGCTGGTGTGGCCCAAGCTCAATCTGAGCGCCACGCCTGTAAGGACAGCGTTGTGGTTGCTTATCTATTCTAACTTCGCCATTCTGGCCGCCTATGTCATGGCTGCCGTGTGGGGCGCTGGCAACGAGACAATGCCGTTGGCTGCCGGTGCTGCTCGCGGCACTGCCTTCCAAGAAATCGTCATCAAAATCGTTGCCTATTCATCCGCGCCGACCGGCCTCGTCGCCTTTTCACTCATCTTATGGGGCCTTGGACGCAAGACTCGAGAGCCAGCGTAGCCTTCGGCCCGGGGAGCCGAGTCCACCCGCCTGGGGACGCGGGGTTGCGCATACTACTTTCGGTCACCCGAAAAAGTCACCTCAACCGCGATGAAGAGCCCTACGACGCTGAGATCGTTGACTACCACTAATTGATGGAACGGAGAAGTACCAATGTCTAAGTCGACAACAAAGAAGCGGCCCCCAGTGCACCCTGGTGAGATCCTTCACAAGGAGTTCATGGCCGAATATGGTTTGAGCGTAAATAAGGTGGCCTTGGCTCTCCGGGTACCAGCCACTCGAATGTTTGAAATTGTCAATGGACGCCGTGGCATCACGGCTGATACCGCTGTACGACTAGCCCGCTATTTTGGCACCACGCCAGAGTTCTGGTTGAATCTCCAAACTCGCTTTGAACTGGAGATGGTAGAAGATGGACGGGCAAGAGTTGACAAGGAAGTCCAACCAATCTCTGTCTAGATCCTGCGCCTGCCCGTTAGGCAGGCGCAAACTGTCTAAGGGGCAATAGAAGCTCAACTAAAGATTCGCCTATTACACCGAAGATGCTCATTCCACAAAGGCGAGCGTTTTTGAAAATCATTGCGGTCCGCCCAAATGTACCCTTTTCTGTTGTGATGGGAGACCAGTAGGGAGACTAAACCGCAGACGCCGGAGCATGGGCAGTCGAGAGGCGTGCACAGACCCATTTAGGTGTCATGCGCGTTGCGAAGCCGGCCGAGCGGCGTAAACAACATGGGTTGGCAAGCGATCAGAGTCCAGGCTCCAAAAAAGCTGACAGAAATGCTGAGCTAATCTCAGCGCTAGTGGCTGAGGACGCAGGGCAACATACGAGCGGCTCCGCGCAATCATTCCTCTCATAAGACGTTTGAGGGCGAAAGTTGAATTGTGAGGGGAGTGACCTGAGGTGGCGCTTAGCATAAGGAGGAATTGTGAGCAGGGTATCATTCTAGTGCATATCGCCTCGTTAGCGCTGCGCGGTTAGCGCTCGCGGGCACCGTTCTGAACCGAGAGCTCCCAGCGATACCCGTCCGGATCGTGAAACCACAGGCCCATATGCGGCGAGCCCGGCGATGTAGGGCCGATCTCGTCGCCCGGATCTTCCAGTTCTACGCCGTTTTTCTTCAACGTCTCGAGCGCTTCGCGCAGCGCGCGCATACTGTCGAGGTGAAACGACAAGTGGTCGATCGTGTCCGGATGTGGTGTGCCTTTGAAGAACCCGATGATCATCGCGTCGTTCGTCAGCGCGATGGCCTCATCGGACCGGAACATTTCCTGCAGATCGAAGTTCTTGGTCCAAAACTGCGCGCTCTTCTCCGGGTCTCTGACGGCAAGGCTGAAATGCCAGACCGCGCCAAGTTGTATTTTCATGTCCATACCTCCTCGTAACGCATCAAGTCGCGGCTTGTACGCGCGGATGATGCGAGCTTTCTGCACATTCGTTAGGCCCCCGTCATTCCACCATGACACGGTAGTTCGCGCCTCTAGGTTTATAACTTGTTCGCGTACTCCAGCGGCGTCAGGCCGCCGAGCGATGAATGCGGGCGCGTCTCGTTGTAGTCCTTTTTCCAAGCATCGGCAAGGTCTCGGGCCTCCGCCCCAGCCGTTTTTTGAGATCAACTCCCTGACGGTGTCGATTTCGAGGGCTTGCCGGGCGATGATGCGGCGCATCTGCGCGTTCTCGGCCTCCAGCTGCTTCATGCGCACGAGATCGCTGGTTTGCATTCCGGCATACTTATCGCGCCAGAGGCGGATCGTATTGGCATGAATGCCGTGCTTGCGGGCCAGCTCCGTCGCCGGCGTTCCGCCATCGAGCTCCTTGAGGATCCCGACGATCTGCGCTTCGGTGAAGCGGGTTTTCTTCACGTGAGTCTCCTTGGTCAAAAGGCCGGGACTCACAATTTCAACTTAGGCTATTTTCCCACCTCAGGTCAGGAGGGCCATAGCTGCTGACCCAAGACTAACCTTTAAGTTTTGTCGAATACTGATATATCACAGGGCAGTCGTTGGCGCTTTGCGGCTATCGGCGTTATATGGTTGAAGTTCCTCCGGATGCTCCCTGAGATAATTGAGTAAGTGCCGTCGCCACTCTGCGCCGCGGGAAGCTGCGGTCGGTGTTTCAGAGAATCGCAATGCCTCAGCGCCAGCGCCTGAATTTTCGACCTTCTCATTAATTGATCGAAAGCGACTTTTGGTAGCAGAGAGATGCCCATGCTCTTCCCGATCGATTCGTCGGTTTGCCCGTCGAGGGCGAGCTTCAGCATCTCCTGCTCGGCAAAAGAGAAACCGAAGCGCGGCGGCGAGAAACGGTCGAAAAAACGGCCCAAGGCCATTGGTGTTGCTGCGCGCCTGGGCATATTCGCGCGTTGCTGACCATACTATCGGCGCTCGATCGGCCGGTATGTGTGCCGCCTGCAGCTGCTCATCGGTGTAGTACCCCAAGCGAAGTCCCATCCCTTCACCCTCCGCCTTTGCATCTACAAACGCTTCACAAGTGTAGCTTCGGAAGTTTAGTCCGAGAACAAGTTTCGAAGCTAATTCGCTGGCCATGAACCTGACACGTTTGTCTCCCGGGTCGCTGAATCCATAGTATGCGACCACCAGGTTAAGGCCAGCACCAGCGTTCGCGAGCGCCGCCTCCTCTCGAGTAAGAAAAGGAGATCCCCCGGAATCCCAGTCTTCCAAGATTCTCAAGCTGATGCCCGGGCATTTGCAATTCTGGTACTCCTCTGCGCGCTCATCTGAAACGAAGACCGCGACGGCAAAGTGGACTACCTGCAATCGCGTATGGGCGTCCGCAACGACGCCTGCCAAACCGGCTTTCGAAGCTACGATATGCGACAACATACGTCGCAATGCGGCCAGGTGCGCCGCATCGTACAGGAAGCGGTCGACGAGGAGTTCCAAGCACTTGTCTAGGTCGTCTTCAGCGAAACTTCGCAACACGAAATCCATGCAGTTATCCTACTTGTGAACCAATAGATACTGACGCGGCTCCGACTACTCAGGTAAAATGATGTTTATAAGTCCGTCGTAATCGTAAGAAAGAGAATTCGAACGCACTCTCTATTTCCCCCGTGGGTCAACGCATCGCGGGTGTCCCGTTCCGAAGCGCCCGTGATCAGCTTTTCATCGGAAAAGCCCGCTCTTTGCGATAGAAACACAAACCGCAACCTATGTTTCTACTGCACAGTGCTCCGTCTTAGGAAAAACGCGAAATCGCTGCCAAGCATACAAGTGAAGGAGCAGACATGTTACGGACTTTCAGACGTAATAGACCAAGCCTTGAGGCGCTTAGACGTGCCTTACTTCTCTTCGTCGCCGCGGCCGGATTCTACGCGGCAGTCGGTATTTCGGGTGCCACGAACGAGAGCGTGCTGTTTCCGGCCGCACTCGGCGCCCAATTGCCGAATCGGATGCTCAACGCGACGCACTACCATATTCGATACAAACTCATTGACCTCGGTACTTTTGGTGGGCCAAACAGCAGTTTTGCCGAAGCCTTCCAAGAGATGAACGGTACGACAAGTGTCCGAGTCCTCAGCGACGAATGGGGCAGCTGCCGGCACCGCCGATACGGCCACAGCCGATCCCCTTTGTTATTTTGACGACTGCTTGTTCCCTAACGCCTTTCAGTTCAGCAGGGGTGCGCTCACCAATCTCGGCACCCTTCCAAACAGTCTGTCTAGCCAAGCCTTCTGGATCAGCGGCAACGGCCTGACGGCCGGATTCTCCGAAAACGGCGAAACCGATCCGCTGGCCGGCGTCCCCGAGATGCGGGGTGTGCTGTGGCGGAATGGCAGAATCGCCAACCTCGGAACGATCGAAGGTGGATACGAGAGCCTTGCTCTCGCCGTCAACAACGGTGGGCAAGCAGTGGGCATAGCGACCAACCGGACCCCGGATCCATTTTCGTTCTTGGGAGCACAGCTCAGAGCGTTTCTTTGGCAGAACGGGGTGATGCGGGATCTGGGCACGCTGGGAGGGCCCGATGCCGGTGCGACCCTTGTGAACGAACGTGGGCAAGTGGCTGGATTCTCATTCCCAAACTCAACGCCGATCGCGGACAACGGTCAGTGTCAACCTGACGCTCCAGCGCAGGAACCGTTCTTCTGGAGCAACGGGGTCATGGTGGGGATCGGAGGGATCGGAGGCACGTGTGGGATCCCCAATGCGCTCAACAATCGAGGGCAGGTGGTCGGCCAATCCTACACTTTTGGAAACATCATAGCCCGCGCCTTTCTTTGGGACCGAGGAGTGCTTCGCGACCTCGGCACTTTAGGAGGACAAAACGCATCGGCGGAATGGCTCAATGATGCCGGAGACGTGGTCGGCTACGCCGACTTACCGGGTACTTGCACGGATCTTCATTGCGTACACCATGCATTCTTTTGGAGACATGGCTCGATGACGGACCTAGGGACCGTGCAGGGGACCCGTGTAGCCGCGCGCAGTCGATCAACTCAAGGGGCCAAATCGTCGGGTTCTCAGTGTCAGTGTGCGGTGGCTCGGCCTCACACGCGCTGCTTTGGGAGGCCGGAGAGCCCGCGATCGATTTGAACACCCTGATCGCTCCGGGCTCCGGTCTGCAGTTGACCCTGGGGCTTTACATAGATGAGCGTGGAGAGATCGCCGGGAACGGAATCCTTGCGAACGGCGATACGCATGCTTTCCTGCTTGTTCCGTGCAGCCCAAATGAGTTCGAGAGCTGCCGCAGTATCAGTGTGGGTGTTCGGGCGATGAGTGGGCTCAGGAAGACGCTAAGATCTCGGGTCATACGATACGGTGCCCGCAGCCCGTTGACTCATTGGGGCAACCGAATCAGGGTACCACAGGACTAAACGGGACATGCACTAAGGACGAGAAGCGGCCGGACACAACCGGCCGCTTCTATATTTCCGTACACGTAGAGCGATTTTATGATACGAACACGGGCTCGCCATATGCTCCTTCTATACCGCGCAACTCTAGTTTGCAGGCTTCAGCTAGCGGTTGCGTTTGGGCCAGAACGGCGCGCACTATGAGGATGACTAGCAGTCTTGCTCTCAAGACATCCGCGAAGGCATCGAACACCTAAAGCGACGACGAAGACTGATGGCTTTCCGGCGCGCCTGCCTGTTAGGCAGGCGCAAACTGCCTAAGGGGCGGGAGAGGCACCGATTCAAGTCCACGATCATTGGTCGCCTCCGCATGTGGCGATTTCTCCTTGAAAAAGCTTTCCGCTCCCCTTCGTTCGCGTGAGTGATGCCACGGTTGGGGGTGGGCTGGTGTCCGCTCAGGCCTGTCAAACCGCGAGCGGCGGGTTCGATTCCCGTCACCTCCAGCCCCGGGGCCACCCGGAGGAGTCTTGGCGTCAGACCTCTTGACTCCGAAGTTGCAATTTCTCGCAGACTGTAATAGAATAAGTAGCGACAGGCCTGTGCGGGCACCACCACTCTCGGTGGTGTTTTTTTTATATCGGAGCGTGCGCCTGACAACGGGCAGACGATGATCGCTACGAGTCTACGTCCTCAGCGTCACCGCCTGCTCGAGCTGAAAGGTGACTTCGGAGCCGGCGGGAACCGTGAGATCTTTTTTTTGATTGATGCCGTAGAGCAGACCGGCCGCCGCGCCGATGGCGCCGCCGCTATTTGTCCCCAGCCATTTGCCGATAATGTTGCCAGCGACCATGCCACCAGCGGTCGTGAGGATCACATGACCGGTGTTGTCTGGGCGTCTCGCTTGCACTGAAATTGGTGCAGCAGCTATGTTCGCCCAGGCTCCATCGGTGAGCGCAATTCTATCGAGGACGAATTCAAGTTTCGCTTCGCGTCCTTGGCTCGCTCGGTTCACCTGTACCACACGGGCGCGGACTTTTGCGCCGCCAAATTCTTCATCATTCTGTGGATATGGCCGCACGACATCTAACAAGAAGACCTCGCCGACGTACGCGCTACTGGAACTAATCGACTCTGTCATGATGCCGCGCATCTCGGTGCCCATAGCGACAGTTCGTTCCTCGGTCTGTGCACTCGCGGGGATCGCGCCATAAACGGCAACAGCGGCCAACAAGAAAAGCAACTTCCTCATCGCGGACTCCCCCTTTCTAACCCCCTGAACGGAGAGAGGCTCGCGAACGTTACGGGCTACGCAGTGCTTGCCTATAGGGCAAAGGGCCGAATCTTGACACGCGTCCAGCCCCCTGGCGTGTTGAACTGCATCGAGATCCAACCCTTATGGCCGCCCAGGGGGCTGTGGATTCGCACGTTGATCCCTGTCCGCACCAGATCGTGGGTCCTTAAATGCCACAAGAACGGGCAAAGAAAAACCACCCTTGGTGGGTGGTACCGGCACAGGTCTGTCATGAAGGATATTAACACAACCCGCGTGTGATTGCAATCGGGAGTCAGGAGGTCTGACGCCCTGACTCCTCCGAGCGAACTCGGGGCTGGAGGCGGCGGGAATCGAACCCGCGGCACCCGGTTTGACAGACCCATGCCGATACCAACCCACCCCCAACCGTTACCTTACTCACGCACGATTCGTCTGAGTAAAAGACCCTAGCCTAAAGCAAACCAGGGTTGCCGCATGGCAGGCGCGCGTGATGACGTAAACAATGCCAACGCGAACCAAGGGCGGCACGAGAGCACGCTCTGTCCGTCGATCACCGACTCTTCAATCGTACCTGGTAGCCTGGCTTGAGCACATAGCCAAGACGCGTCGCCGCAGGACCTACGAGTTGTACGAAGGGCTAGTGCGAAACCACGTTATACCCTATCTGGGTTCACAGCCGCTTGCCAAACTCAAACGCAGGGACATCCGGGAGTTGCTTGACCTCTTGGCCGATAGGGTCGGTTCGCGCACGCTACAACTGGTGCATCGAACGCTCCGCCACGCTCTCCGCGAGGCGGTCGAGGACGAACTCATCGAGCAGAACCCGTGCGTGCGGGGGGACAAGCCGCGCCATGAAGCCGCCTACCGGACCACGCTTGACCCAGAACAAGTGCAGCGATTCCTGGAGTGCGCAAAGCCGGGAGATTACTACGTGTTATTCTTCCTCGCGCTTGCGACCGGGATGCGCCAGGGTGAGATCTTCGCATTGCGTTGGGACGCGATCGACTTCGACAGCTCATCGTTGTACGTGCGCGCAACCCTTACGCGCGACCAAGATGGAGCTCCTCAGCTATTGCCTCCGAAGAGCTCACGGCGGCGTCGAATCGATCTTGGAGAAAATCTGGTGCGCATGTTGCGCGAGCTTCAAAAACGGCAATACCCGCAGAGTATCTGGGTATTTACCGCTAAAGATGGCGAGCCATTGGAAAAGGACCTGTTCGTGCGCGGTGTGTTTCACCCATTGCTGCGAAAAGCAGACATCCCGAGGATCCGCTTTCACGACCTACGCCACACCTCCGCGACGCTCGCACTTTCAAGCGGGGTCAACGTCAAGGTCATCTCCGAGCGCCTCGGCCACTCGAGCGCGAAGATGACCCTGGATGTCTATGCGCGGGCGCTCCCGACATTGCAACGCGAGGCGGCCGATCGCATGGAGGCGATCATCGCCCCTAACGCGGGCGGGCCCCGTCGCATGGGTTAAGGTCTGTGAAACGCAGAAAAAACCTCGCATGAAACTACTGCTCGAAATCTTGCTCTCGATCGTCCTCCATCCTATCGCCATGATCCTAATGTGGATCAACCTTATCAAGCGAACAGATCTGCTGACGTACAAGAAGGTCGTCTGGTTTATCGTGAGCCTGATTTGGGGGCTCGGCCCGATTCTTTACATGGTCGTCGCTGAGGGTGCGCTGTGGTGACGGGCCCATGCGAAGTTTACGGGCCACATTGCGCCTGAGCGTCCCCTTATGGCCGCGAAGGCCAGTTCGGTCGAGGGCCGTGTGTCACGCGTGGGACCGCAGTGGCCACGGTGGCCGCCGTGACCTCAGTGGTCGCAGTGGCTTCAGTGACCTCGCTGGCCGCAGTGACCACGGTGGCCGCTACGGGCGACCCAGCCGCCTCCCACTCCTCGTCGATCTCGTCGTTGATCAAGTGCGCTTGCGCATCTAATGGGCTGCCCGGAGGACGAAGAATATCAGCCTGGGCAGCGGTGGGCGCTACACAGCCCGCCGGTATCGTGCCGTGGTTGAGATACGCATCGCGCGCGATAGGGTCCCTGACTAGCCTCAATACGAGCTCCGTAAAGGGATGATGGTGCATGGTCCACTCCTTTCGCCACGGGTAATGGTTCAATCAGCAAAGGCTGGCGAGCGGATTCGTAACGTTCGGGTGCACCCGCGTGGTACCTCCAGGGCCGCTAGCGTGTTCCTGCCCTAGGGGTAGGAGCGGCAGCGCCAGGATCCGTGAAATCGGTTACTCTTCATAACGGCTGGGGGCATCCTGTCTCTCTGTCCGCCGGCGAACGAGCATAATTCCGATCCTCATCGCATATTGACAACTGTCATAAACTATGGGACAATTGTCAAAGAGATATGAGGGTTTCCTAAGATGACTAGCGCTGCGGTAGCAAGAGTCCTGGGCTTTCTGGGTTCGGACCCAGACTGGGTTGACGCAACGCGCCGGGGGTTACCCACGAGGTCGGCGACAAGGCTCGCCGAGGCGGGAGGCCTGAGTGTCAACCAGCTGGCCGCCGCTCTCGGTATTTCGACACGCACGTTAGCACGCAAGAAAGCGAAGAGCCGGCTCAGCTCCGTGGAATCGGATCGCGCTGTCCGCCTAGCACGCGTGCTTGCCCTGGCGCTTGAGGTCTTTGACAACGAAAGAGTCCGCGCCATCGCCTGGCTTCACGACCCAATTGTCGCGCTCGGGGGCAAAGCACCGGTGGAGTTCTTGGATACCGATGCTGGTCTCCGACAGATTGAGCGGATCCTCATGCGCCTGGACTATGGTGGCGTAAGTTAGTGCGGGTTTGGCGGCTCGTCCGAAAGCGACGACTGCCTGACGCATTTACGGGAGAGGGTTCGCGACAGGCTGGTGGGCGGTGGAATAGTCCAGGCATGCGCGTTGTGTATGTAAGCGCGAGCCTATCGCTAGCCACCCTAGAGTACTTGGTGCATGCCAACGCCCTTAGCGCTCCCCGGAACGTCTACTCAGTGTGGGCGGAGATTCCAGATGATATCGCGAGGGAATCGCTCACCGAAGCTCGCCTACCCAAGTCCTGGCGTCGCTATGAGCCGCCCGTAGAGAAGCTGCGTGAAATGGGCGATCGTTGGGTTAGGGCCGCGAGGACTGCGATACTTGAAGTTCCCTCAGCGGTCGTGCCCTCAGAGAACAACTTTCTGCTTAACCCGGCGCATCCTGATTTCCAGCGGATTACGCAAGGAAAGCCTGCCCCAGCGAACTTTGATGTGAGGCTTTCTAGGATATGAATGAAGCTAGCGCAGTATTTCAAATCCCCGGTAATGTAGAACGATCTGAGGTGAGTTTGAGGTGATAAAGACAACCTTACGCGCTAAGCGCCAGATTACGCTTCCCAAAGCAGTGGTTATGCAACTCAACTTGCGTCAAGGTGATGTGCTGATCGTCGCCGTCGAGCATGACCGTGCGACCCTCCGGCCGGTCCGGGGTACGTATCGAGGCGCGTTGAAGGACGAGTTCAAATCCGGCGGAGACATTGCCACTTTCCTGCGCTCGGAGCGGGAGCCTTGGCGCGCTTGAAAAGATAATCATCGCCGGCATCTGCGCCTGCCTGAAGGGCAGAAGACGTACCAAGGATCGAGCAAGAAATAGCTGCCGGGAAAGCGATGATTCCGGATACCGCGTGGAAATGTGATTGCACGCACCCTCGTGCTTGGGCCCAAGCACTCGAATCACTCACCAGATTCTCGATAACTCAAGCAGGGGTGATTGCTGTGCTTACAATTGCAACTGAATTTCGCTGGCCCAAAGCGCTGATCGCGCTTGCGCTCGTCTTCGCAATGGCTGGAGCCTGCGTCCAATCAAGTTCAGCCGCGACGGCTGGTCAGATCTCGACACGCAACATCGTCTTAGCCGCGGCCGCCGTGACCGTCGGGATCATCCTGTACAATAACTACGAGCACCACCAGGTCAGTCAAAGCACCGTGGTCGGCCATACGGGAGACGGCGGTGTGGTGTATGGCGACGGGCGCATCCTGTACCCTGGTGGCGTGGTCGTGTACGCAAGCAACGATGGCGTGCATCTATGCGCTTACTACGGAGTCGGAGTGCGCTGCGGTCCACGCGCCCTAGGGCATCCGTGGCGCTACGACGACGACGACCACTGGCATGGTGAGGGGTTGCACAAAGGTTGGAATAAGGGCGAAGGTAACCCGCATCATGGGGAACACGAAGACGACAACGGCCAATGACAAGGTAGCGTTCTCATCGAAGGAGCCGGCGACAAAGCCGGTTCCTTTGTCTAGGTGGCCTAAGGTATGATGCAGACGTGAAAGCGGTCGCTACCCGCCGACTGCGCACTGAGCGCCTTCTCGATGAAATCAGCTCGATCTTCGGTCTCACCGAAAGCGATCTTGCCTGTTTGTTTGGGGTTCGACGTCAATCCGTCGCGAAGTGGCGAGAGCATGGGATGCCGGCCCAACGCATAGCCACGCTTGAGCATATGGCTGGTCTAGCCAAGGTATTGCGCAACGAAATCATTCCTACGCACATCCCGGAGATTGTGCGACGCAAGGATTCCTGGCTCGACGATAAGTCGATCCTTCAAACCATTGCGAATGATGGCGTCGACCGCGTTTACGCCTACCTTCACCGGTTGTTCACATATCGCGGCGTTTGATGCGGCTTCAACACACACGCCTTGAAGGCGTCTACTATCGCGCGCGCAAAACCCCGAGTGGGCTGATTGCTCCGACAGATCTTACCCAAAGCGTCTCGGTGGTCGCTAGGACAAAAGATGCGATGCGGCCGTGCTCTCGCTGAACGATGCTGCCTCAAAAGAAAAACCACCCATAGCGGGTGGTGCCAACACAGGTCTGTCACAAAGCATAATATCACAACTAATGTTCATTTGCAATCGGGAGTCAGGAGGTCTGACGCCCTGACTCCTCCGGGCGACCCCGGGGCTGGAGGCGGCGGGAATCGAACCCGCAACATGCGGTTTGACAGACCTATGTTGGCACCAGCCCACCCCCAACCGCTCTATTACTCACGCACAAATTCTTCCGGGTAAAGCTCGCGGTTGCGGCTTCAATGGGGCGAGGCCTTGGGGCCGCGGCCACGTGTCTGACGCGCCTCCCTATTGCGGATGGCGCAAAGTAGTATATAGTTTACGCGACGGGTCTGAGCTGGAATCAGTAAAGTGCTGGTTCTTCTTTTTTTGTGCTCACGGCAATCTACGCTGGACTGGCATTCGCCGGTTCTTACTTTTTAGACGATACCGCGCGGGGAGCGCGCCCCAGGGGCCTATTGCTTCGTCCATACTATATGCGATATAATCGCTTTGACAGGTCCGTGCCGCAACCAGCTATCGCGCTGGTTTCTTTTTTTTCACAGCGTTCCTTAAATCTAGTGCGCCTGCCTAGACGGCAGGGGCAAACTGGCCGAAAGCTTTCAAGTTCAGACTAACTGACAGCTACCGCTCTAACGCGTTGACAAATCAATTTGCGGCTCCCTATTGCACTGAATTCGCATCTGCGATATACTGTCGACGACGGGTCCGGGCCGGAACCAACAGGATTGTTGGTTCTTTTCTTTATCTCGCCCTCGTCAGGTGAGGGTGAGGCGGCCTCGGCCGATCTCATCATCGGCCATCCCATAATAGACATCAAAAACCCGATCCCCGAGATCAGGCCGGGGGTCGATCCCGGTCGGGAACACGACATGACCGACCGCGCCCCGAATCTCTCCACGAGCCTTGGGCGCGAACAGCGGGGTTGGGGAACGATACACGACGCGATCAACCCGATCCGAATCGTGCACGATGACGCCCGCGCAATACCGCACATACGCTGGGGCGCCCGGCGGTTCGACCAGATCAACGCCGTGGATGACGGAAAGCCACCCTTCCCGTATGCGGACGGGTGGCGTTCCAGCGCCGACTTTGAGACCGCCCCACGTGGCGGCAGGCATACCCAAGTAGTGTGTCTCGGCCACTTCGCACAAAGCGCTCACATCGCGGCGTACGGCATCGAGCGCGACGTAACCGATCGAGATGTTTTCATAGTGTTCGGGTGCTCGACCCGCTGCTATCGTATGCGCGCCCGCCTCGTAGCGAGCGTTCTTCCAAATCGAGGGGCGGTGATATAATGCCAGAGACGTCACTCCGGCGGGCGAGCGCACGGATTCGGGGAAAAACGCTGCATCCTTGTCGGCAAAGGGCTCCTCGCTCGAACCAAAACGCATGAGTCCCAGCCGCTTCCAGGCTAACCCATCATCCGAGATGGCCACCGCGACTTCGGGTCCGCGCGGTCCGAAAGCCACATATGCCATCACGTACCGATCGAGCGCGGCCACAAACGTGACTCGCGGATCCTCGCATCCATAGCCGCCCGGTTCGTCGCGCATCTCATACGGTGCCTCAGGTTCTAAGACGTACCCGCATCGCTCTAAGACAAGCGTACCATCGGCTCGCTCTCGCGCCCGGTAGGATCCGATGCGCGAGACGTTCCCCGGCGAGATCATCCGCGGGTAGAGCTGCAAGGTCCCGTCGCGCAGTCGCGCACATGCCGGGTTGAGGACTCGTTCGGCCGCGTCTGGAGGACCATCGGGTTCTAAGATGATGCCGAGACGCTTGAAGTGCGCTTGAACTTCAGCCATCGCTGCGCTCAGATGGAGGGAACGTGTCTACTTCCCGGTCGTCAGCACGACACGGAAGCGCGCATCGCCGCTCATCATGCGGTCGTAGGCCTCAGTGGCGCGCTCGAGCGGAAAGACTTCGTTCATCGATCGGACGCCCGACAGCGCACTGAAGGCCATCGTTTCCTGAGAGTCGATCGAAGTGCCCGACGGCCAGCCAGCGATCGAGCGGCGTCCGCCGAGCAAGAGAAGTGGGGGCACTTCGAGCGGGTCTGACGCAGCGCCGAGGACGATCAGCTTTCCATTGACCGCAAGCCCGCCCAGCGTTGCGGTCATCGCTTTCCCTTGGGTGACCGTTGCCAGGATGACCTTGGCTCCGCCGAGTTTGAGGAGTTCGGCGGCGACGTCTTGCGTCTGGCTATCGATGTAGTGTTGCGCACCCAGCTTTTTTGCCAAAGGTTCTTTGTTCGTGCCCCGGGCGATAGCGACGGTGCGGAACCCCATCTTCGCCGCGAACTGCACGCCTAAGTGACCAAGGCCGCCCACGCCGAGTATCGCCACCACGTCTCCGGCGCGCGCGCCGCTGTTGCGCAGCGAGTTGAAGGTCGGTGATGCCCGCGCACATGAGCGGCCCCGCCTCGACGGCGGACAGGTCATCAGGGATGAGCGCAAGCGCTCCGGCGGGGGCGATCATATAATCGGCGTAGCCTCCGTCGTAGGAGATGCCCGGCACTTGGGCTGCCACCTGACAGGTGACAAAGTCTCCGCGCCGGCACGAATTGCAATAGCCGCAGTGACCGCCGTGCCATCCGACGCCGACGCGCTGGCCGACGCTCCATCCTGCGACGCCAGGACCGAGCCCGTCGATGACACCCGCGATTTCATGTCCGGGGACGCGCGGATACGCAATGCCGGGCCAGTGACCTTCCTTGGTCAGCGAGTCGCTATGGCAGATACCGCATGCCTGGACTTTGATTCGTGCCTGCCCCGCGCCGGGTTCGGGGACGTCGCGCTCCACCATTTCAAAAGGCGCGCCCGGCCGCGCGACTTGCACCACCCGCATCTTGGCCATCGTAGCCTCCGTTGCACCGCTTGCTTGGACGATCATCATCAAACCCGCGGGCCACGACCTTCGCAGTCGTCGTAAAGCCGACCCGCTACGTGGCTGACTCTCTCGGGCTGAGCGTGCGTGCTCGAGCTCGCCGCTGAAACGGTCCTCGGAGAGTTCGCGCGCGCGGTGTTAGAGCTTCTGGTTGATCATCAGGTGGGCCCACGGCGTGCCGGAATCCATGATCCAGGTGCCGGTGTTGCTGTTCTTCGACGACAGGCCGGACGTCTTGGGGTCAAACGGCCACATGATCATCCAATGCGGCGGCTCGTGGATCGGTGTTCCCTTGGTCGCCCACGGGTCGTCGGCGCTCCAATCGGTGCCACCGGCCTGCATGTAGATGACGCCGGGTGAGGTGTTGGTCGGTTTTGGTTTGTGCGCCATGAAGTCGCCGATCCAGATCATCGCCTGCGGGTCTGCGCACATCGCGTCATCGCCGACGACCCCCGGATGACCGGGAAAGCACGTGTATCCGTTGGTCCCCTTGCGCAGGGTGGTCATCTTCATGTGCGCATCGACGTCCACGACTGCCGCGCCCGCCTGGATCGATGCGGGTGCCGCGGAGAGAGCTCGCTGGATCTTGGCGGCGCTGCTCTCCGCTCCCAATGCAGGAACCGCGGTGGCAATAAACACGAGAGCCAATGCT
This sequence comes from Vulcanimicrobiota bacterium, assembly GCA_963806005.1. Classification (GTDB taxonomy): domain Bacteria; phylum Vulcanimicrobiota; class Vulcanimicrobiia; order Eremiobacterales; family Eremiobacteraceae; genus JAFANK01. Next base: position 334,686 of record CAWDWJ010000001.1, read on the forward strand.
AGAAGAATCGGACGCATCATCAAACCTCCGACAACGAGCAGAAACGACGCGCGGCCTTTCAGCGGGGCTCGCGGCAAACCCTTGGCAGCACGACGGCACTTCTCTGTAACCAATGAACCCGGTCACGGGTAGGTGCCTCCAGAGTGTTCGCCGCGAGAAGGCCGAAGCGGCTTGTATATCGCCACTCCCATCGAGAGAGGTAGACCACGTCGTATGCGCCTGACGGTGTTCTTCGCGGCAGCCCTGGTGCTGGCTGTTTGCCGCCCAGCATTTTGCCTCGACTCATCGATGTTCCGAGCCGGTCCGCAGCACACGGGCGTCTATGACACAGGTGCTCTCACGGAGTTCCACCGCGTCAAGTGGAGGTTTCACACGGGCGGATCCGTCGTGGCGTCTCCAGTGGTCGTCGGCGGTAGCGTCTACATTGGAAGCACGGACGGCAATCTCTACGCGATCGATCGCGATACCGGCACGCTACGCTGGAAGTTCGCGACCAAGGGTCGGGTGGTCTCAACTGCGGCTGTCGCTGACGGGGTCGTGTATTTCGGAAGCTACGACAGCTATTTCTACGCGGTCGACACGCAAAGCGGCAAGCTCAAATGGAAGTTCAAGACCGCGGGAGAGCGGAGATTTGCGGGCACCCACCTGCATGGATCGGAGCCGGCAGCAGAGTCCATGCCTGACCCGTTTGACGTCTATCTGTCCTCGCCGACGCTCTGGCACGATGCCGTGTACTTCGGCAGCGGGGATGGCAACATCTATGCTCTCGATCGGGACTCAGGTGCGCTGAAGTGGAAATTCACGACGGGCGATGTGGTCCACGCGTCGCCGGCGATCGATAATGGCACGCTGTACGTCGGGAGCTGGGATAGCTACTTCTATGCCCTGGACGCGACGTCGGGCAAAGAGAAGTGGCGCTTCAAAACAGGCGACGATCCAGACATCCACAACCAGGTCGGCATCCAATCCTCCGCCGCGATCCTCAATGGGATGGTGATCTTCGGCTGTCGCGACTCGCATCTCTATGCTCTAGACGCCGTCACCGGGGAGAAGGTATGGTCCATTGCGACCAAGGGTTCGTGGGTCGTCGCCTCACCTGCCGTCAACGACGGGAAGGTCTACTTCGCGACATCTGATTCTGGACTGTTCTTTGCAGTCCAGGCCAAGAGCGGAGACGTCATCTTCTCGATCAAGTTCCATGGCTGGCCGACGTTCGCATCGCCGGCGATCGCCGGCGATATGCTGTATCTCGGCTCGTGGTCGGGGAAGCTGACCGCGATAGATCTATCACGGCAGCGCGTCGCTTGGGATTTTGCGACCGATGGAGCGAGGAAAAACGCTGCTGTCTATACGAAGCCGGATGGAAGCCCGGACTACGAAGCGGCCTACGCGTCGAACTTCTACGACGATATCGTCGTGGGGTTCAATAAGATGATGACCGTGGGAGCGATTCTATCGTCACCGGTGGTCGCGGACCGTGTCGTCTACGTGGGCAGCACCGACGGCACCGTGTACGCGCTGGAGTAAGGAGTTTACGCGACGCCCGTCTCGGGCAAACCCTAAACCCCACACCTAAAGGAGACCGAGCGATGCGTTTCATGCTCCTGCTCAAAGGCGACAAGAACTCGGAGTCAGGCGTCCTTCCGAGCGCGCAGCTCCTCGCCGAAATGGGCAAGTACAACGAAGAGTTGATGGAAGCAGGGCTGCTGCTCGACGCCGGGGGGCTTCAGCCAAGCTCGAAGGGCGCACGCGTGAGCTTCTCCGGCGCGACCCGCGCGGTCGTCAATGGGCCGTTCGCCGAGACGAAGGGATTGATCGCCGGCTTTTGGCTGATCCAAGCGAAGTCGAAAGAAGAGGCGATCGAGTGGGTCAAGCGCTGCCCAAATCCACTACCCGGGGAAGCCGAGATCGAGATCCGCCAGATGTACGAGGAGTCAGACTTCGGTCCCGCATTGGAAGAGGCGGAGAATCGGGTTCGAGCGCACTAACCGGATATTCTTGCCGTTCGATTGCTGCTAGACTCGTGACATGATGAATGCATCGTCTGTTTTCGACACCCCGGTCGGGCCGTTGCTCGCCAAAGCCTCCTATGGCAAGCTCGTCGAGTTGAGCTTTTGCCGCTCTCCCCGCGTTGGCAGCAAGGATGGTGTCGTGGATCCGCGCGACGCCGAGGTGCTGCACGCAGTCGAAGCCCAGATCGGCGAGTACTTCGCACGGGAGCGGACCGAATTCGAGCTGCCCTTGGATCTCCAGGGGCCGGAGTTTCACCGCCGCGTCTGGACCGCACTATGCGAGATCCCCTACGGGCGGACGGTGTCGTACGGCCAGCTTGCAGCCGAACTTGGCGTCCCAGGGTCGGCTCGCGCTGTCGGAACGGCCAACGGTGCCAATCCGATCGTGATCATCGTTCCGTGCCATCGCGTCATCGGGGCCGATGGAAGCCTCGTCGGTTACGGCGGCGGTTTGGATCGCAAGCGGACGCTCTTGGACCTCGAAAGCCACGCTGAGCGGCTCGCCCTTTAGAAGATCAGCCGGTCATCTCCTCAAGCTCTCGCCCCTTGCTCTCTTGTACGAAGCGCAGCACGAAGAAGAACGACAAGACCGCAAACGCCGTGTACAGCCCATAGGCAAGGCCGAGGCCGACATCCTTGAGTGTTGGGAACGAAGTAGAAACAACCCAGTTGGCGATCCACTGAGCGCTCGCAGCAACCGATAGCGCAGCTGCTCGGATCGTGTTCGGGAATTTTTCTCCGAGCAAGACCCACACGACCGGACCCCACGACATGCCGAAGGCAAAGACGAACAGGTTCGCCGCGAGCAGGGCGATCGGTCCTTGTGTGCCCTGCAGCTGTGGCTGGTTCTGCGCGTTGAGCGGCGCGTGCGCGAAGATATACGCAAGGATGCCCAAGGTTATGGCCATGCCGGCCGACCCGACGAGCATCAATGGCCGGCGGCCCGCCCGGTCGATCAGCACGATTGCGACGATGGTCGTCACGATGTTCACGACGCTGCTGATGACGGTGATGATGAGTGAGTTCTTTTCCGAGAACCCGACCGCTTGCCACAGCACGCTCGAGTAGTAAAAGATCACGTTGATACCGACGAACTGCTGAAAGACGGAGAGCCGATCCCAACCCAGACGATGGGAAGCAGCCCGAAGGCCGGTCCGCGCAAGTCGCTCCACCTCGGCTCGTGGTCCCGTACGAGGGAGTCGCGGATCTGGTTGATCTTCGCGGCGAGCCCGTGCTCGCCGAGGATGCGCTTCAAGACCTCGCGCGCCTCATCGATGAGATCCTTCGCCATCAAATGGCGTGGCGACTCGGGAATCGTGAGCGAGAGGACGCCGTAGAGGACGGCGGGGATGGTCATGGCGACGAACATCCAGCGCCATGCCTCGAGCCCGAAAGTCCATGGAGCTCGAGAACCTCCCGCCGCGGCGGCGATCGCGTAGTCGACCAGCAGCGAGAGAAAGATGCCGGTGACGATCGCCAACTGCTGCAGCGACCCGAGCCGCCCGCGAATGTTTGCCGGTGCGATCTCGGCGATGTAGGCTGGCGCGATGACCGAGGCGATGCCGACCGCGACGCCGCCGACGATCCGGAAGATCGATAACACAAGCAGTGAGTTCGCCAGGCCTGGGCCGATCGCACCGATCACGAAGAGAACCGCTGCCAGGCGCATCGCGTAGAGCCGGCCGTAGACATCGGCCACTCGTCCGGCGACCAATGCGCCGACCGCGGCCCCGGGAAGGGCGGAGGAGACCGTGAGCCCGAGCGTCTGGGGACTAGCGTGAAAATGGTCGCCGATGGCGCTGACGGCACCGTTGATGACGGCGCTGTCGTAGCCGAACAAGAAGCCGCCGAGCGCCGCCACGGAGGCGAGCAGAATGACGGTGCCCGTCGACCGGTTCTTGCCCTCTCCCTCGCCTATGGCCACAACATGGCTGCACCGCGCACGCCGCTCGAATCGCCGTGCAGCGCTTGGACGATCTTCGTGTCGAGCCTGTCCGTCAAGGCGTAGCGCGCGATGCCGTCATGTATGGCCCGGTAGTTCCATGGGATCTTGGAGAGGCCGCCGCCGATCACGATGACGTCCGGGTCGAGGATATTGACCACAGAAGCGAGTGCGCGGGCGAGCCGATCCTCGTATTCGGAGAGGCACTGCGTCGCTGCCGCCTCGTTTGCAGCAGCAGCCCGAGCTATCTCATAGGTGTCGACATACCGTCCGGAGAGGAGCTTATAGGCTCGCTGCAAGCCGGCTCCGCAGAGAAACGCCTCGATGCAGCCGGTCTTACCGCAATAGCAGCGCACGTGCGCAGACTCGGCGTCGTTCGACCAGGGCAGCGGGTTATGCCCCCACTCGCCCGCGATCGCATTGGCCCCCTCGATGATCGTGCGATCGATGACGATACCGGCGCCGACCCCGGTGCCGAGGATGACCCCGAAGACCACGTGCGCGCCTGCTGCGGCGCCGTCTGTCGCCTCCGAGAGCGCGAAGCAATTGGCATCGTTACCGATCTTGACTTGACGGTTGAGCTTCTTGCTGATGTCGGCAGCAAAATCTGTTCCTATCAGATACGCGCTGTTGGAGTTCTTGATGCGCCCGGTCTTGGCGGAGACCGCACCCGGGAGACCGATACCGACGCTGGCTCCCTTGCCCTTTTCGAGCTCGACCATGTCGACGAGCGACTTCACGGTGTCGAGCGCTTCTGTATATTGACCACCCGGCGCCGGCACGCGCTCGCGCATGAGCGTCGAGCCGTCGTCCGCTAGCGCGATCACTTCGATCTTGGTGCCGCCGATGTCCACGCCAATACGCATATCGTGGTGCTCCTAGCCCCCAACTGTTCGCGCTCTTGCGTACGCAAAGCGGGCGGCCCTTCTTCGCGGGCGCAACCCGTTGCGGGACGTTGCGCGCAGATAGGTGTGGCGCTCGCGGCCCTTTTACGCTACGTTTACCCTAGAGCGCTACGATAGGGCCATTCCTAAGAGGAGAGGGCCTATGACGTTGCATCACCGGGTAGTTCCAGAGAGGGTCGTGTCTGCTTGGAAACGCGTCGCGCTCCTGTGGCGGATAGCGAACTTTGCCGTCGTGCTTGCTGCAGTTGCAGCTGGCCCCGCCCAGCCCGCGCTTGCCGATGGCAGCCCAGGATCTTTCGCGATCTCCGCGGGTGTGGCGTTCCAGAATCTGCCAGGCGCCGTGCCAGCGCCGCCGACCCTCGGCTTTGAATATGGCTTCCCGACGCAAGGCAAGACCGGACAGCCGATCATCTATCTCGATGTGCGTGGTGCGCTCGATCCCCTTGTCGCTGCGTT
>CAWDWJ010000001.1:345000-1109999 GCA_963806005.1 Vulcanimicrobiota bacterium
GAGCGAATACGAGCCAAGGTAACGCGGCGAAGTGAACGATACTCAACTGCCAAGAAAAGCGTCTAGCAAGGGTCATTGGTGCCCGTACCGCAAACCGACACCGGTAGACTGGCAGAGAATGCCAAGGCGACGAGAGAATCCCTGTTAAGGAACTCGGCAAATTAGCCCCGTAACTTCGGGAAAAGGGGTGCCCTAGTAGCGTACACGCACTTGCTGTTGTGGCGCGAACGGGTCGCAGTGAACAGGCCCAAGCGACTGTTTAACAAAAACACAGGTCTCTGCAAACGCGAAAGCGGACGTATAGGGGCTGACGCCTGCCCGGTGCTGGAAGGTTAAAAGGAGAGGTTAGCCGCAAGGCAAAGCTTTGAATTGAAGCCCCAGTAAACGGCGGCTGTAACTATAACAGTCCTAAGGTAATTAACGATTGCCCCGCATGGTCGTAAGATCGTGCGAGTCTTCGGCTATATGCTGGAACATCCGTGGCTAATCAAGCATCGGACTCTCTTGGGTCCGATAGTATCCGACGGTACGAGCTCTCAGGAGCGCGTGAAAATCCGATCGGTGCGGACAATCAGCAGGGAAGATCCTATGTGGATCCCCTCAGAGACTACATGCCGAACTCCGCCGCAGGGCGGATGATGATATAGTCCGAGCCTCGCAGCGATGCGAGGAGGTTCACAGAAATGATGAATCCGCCGGCGTCGTAACACACGCCGGTCGTAACAAAACTGAGCGAAATTCCTTGTCGGGTAAGTTCCGACCTGCACGAATGGCGTAACGACTTGGGCACTGTCTCAATGGGGAGCTCGGCGAAGTTGCAATACGGGTGAAGATGCCCGTTACCCGCAGCAGGACGGAAAGACCCCGTGGAGCTTTACTGTACCCTGATCTTGATTTTTGAAATTGACTGCGCAGGATAGGTGGGAGACTTCGAAGCCATGGCCTCGGCTGTGGTGGAGCCACCCTTGAGATACCACCCTGTCGGTTTCGGGAATCTAACATTCGGCCGTTATCCGGTCGGTGGACATGGTCAGGCGGGCAGTTTGACTGGGGCGGTCGCCTCCCAAAGAGTAACGGAGGCGCCCAAAGGTCGACTCAGGTTGGTCGGAAATCAACCGTAAGAGTGCATAGGCAGAAGTCGGCTTAACTGCGAGACGTACATGTCGAGCAGGGACGAAAGTCGGGCTAAGTGATCCGGTGGTTTTGAATGGAAGAGCCATCGCTTAACGGATAAAAGCTACCCCGGGGATAACAGGCTTATCTCCCCCAAGAGTCAATTGGGCTCGCCACTCGAGCGATCGAGTGGGGATGAGTTGCGTCAGCAACATGAGACGCAACTCGAGAGTGACTCATATCGGAGAAACCCTACAGCGTGTAGGGCAACACCGAGGGAAGAAAGTTCACCGCAGCAATGCGAGCTACGTCTGGATGCAGATTCAGATATGCTTTGTGAGCTTTCCCCGTAACGACTTCTCGCATCGGCGAGAGATGGAAGTGCTGCGCTGAAAAGCGCAAATCTATCACCTCCATAATACGTCACCATCTCGAAAGAGATGAAGGTATAGTCTAGGCTGCAAGTGATTGCAGAACGCCACATCGACGGGGAGGTTTGGCACCTCGATGTCGGATCGTCGCATCCTGGGGCTGTAGTAGGTCCCAAGGGTTGGGCTGTTCGCCCATTAAAGCGGTACGCGATCTGGGTTCAGAACGTAGAATTACTGCGTCTCCTTCGAGTAATCGAGGGATGAACATCGGCTATATCGGTGAAACCCGACGTCAGCATCGACCGACGCTGACGGGGCAATACCGAGGGAAGTCGGGCGCGACAAGCGCCCTGACCCCGTAACGACTGAGAGCGCAAGCTCGAGATCATGTGTCACTGTCATCAAGCATGCAAGTGCGAGGTGATAAATTCACGGCCGTGATCACACGCCGACTCCTTACCCAGTGTGAGGATGAAGATATAGTCTATGCCGCCAGGAATGGTGGAGAAACATGCGTGAGACAGTTCGGTCCCTATCCGCTGTGGGCGTTACAGACTTGAGGGGTGCCGACCCTAGTACGAGAGGACCGGGTCGGACGAACCGCTAGTGAACCGGTTGTCACGCCAGTGGCAGAGCCGGGTAGCCACGTTCGGATCTGATAAACGCTGAAAGCATCTAAGCGTGAAACAGGCCCCAAGATAAGGTCTGGAACCGCAAGGTGAAGACTCCTGGTAGACCACCAGGCAATAGGCCGGGGGTGGAAGCAGAGTAATCTGTGAAGCTGACCGGTACTAATCAGTCAGAGAGTTATTCGTTCGCAATAATAGTTCAAATACTATGAGCGGACAAAGTTGCATAAAGACTTCTATTACTTATCGCTATGCAGTTTTCAGAGAGCGAGGCACTCGGGCCCTCGGCCCCACGCTCGCCCTTTGAAAATTTATAAAGTTTCCGGTGCCGATGGTGGTGGGGTCACACCCGTTCCCATTCCGAACACGGCAGTTAAGCCCACTAACGCCGATGGTACTGCAACCGCAGGGTTGTTGGGAGAGTAGGTAGGTGCCGGATTATTCTTCGAGCCGGCCGCATTTTCGCGGCCGGTTTCTTTTCATTACAACGCGGCGTCAGGAGCCGATAAGAAAGCGCAGAAGGCGGTCATAGAGGCGCCCATATGGCGGGGCCAGCAGGTTTGCCGAGTTCACGCGGCCCCGTGCGAACACAGACTTTCTATGCGAGAACGTCTCAAATCCGACCTCACCGTGGTAGGCCCCCATGCCACTCTCACCGATCCCGCCGAACGGCAGATCGGCATCGAGCACGTGGATCGCGGTCTCATTGATGCCGGCGCCACCTGATGTCGTTCTCCGTAATATCTGGCGCGAGCGCGAGCCGTCGTTGTCGAAGTAGTAGAGGCTGAGCGGCCGAGGCCGGCGGTTGACGAATCCTATGGCGTCATCGAGGTCGCCATAGGCCATGACGGGCAAAAGCGGCCCAAAGACCTCCTCTTGCATCACGCGCATGCGCTCATCGGCGCCGACGATCAGCGTCGGTGCGATCTTAGCAGTACCATCGCGGAAATTCTCAGCGGCCGGATTGACCTCGACGATCGTCGCTCCTTTAGCGCGCGCGTCATCGACCATCTCGAACAGTCTCGATCGGTGAGCTTCGTTGATGATCGCCGTATAGTCGGGATTATCTCGAAGCGTGGGGTACGAGCGAGTGATCTCTCGTTGCAGCTCGCCGACGAGCTCTTCTTGCCTATCTGCATGGACGAGCACGTAGTCTGGAGCAACGCACGTCTGCCCCGCGTTGAAGAACTTTCCCACGACGATGCGCTTGACGGCCTTGGCCACGGGATAGTCCCGATGCACGATGAGCGGAGACTTCCCGCCAAGCTCGAGCGTGACCGGTGTGAGGTTCTCAGACGCCGAGCGCATGACCGAGCGCGCGGCCGTCGACGAGCCGGTGAAGAAGAGGTGATCCAGCGGCAGTGCGCTCAGCGCCTGAGCGACGTCATGGCCTCCGGTCACGGTCGCCACGAGGTCATCGTCAAAGGCCTCGGCCAGCATGCGCGCGATGACCTCAGACGTCGCGGGCACAAGTTCCGAAGGCTTGACGATCGCGCGATTGCCGGCAGCGAGCGCTGCGCAGAGCGGGCCGACGGAGAGATAGACGGGATAGTTCCACGGTCCGATGATGCCGACAACGCCTTTGGGCTGATAAACCACTTCAGCGCGCGCAGGCTGAAGGAAGAGATCGACCGACCGCCGTCGCGGTTTCATCCAACGGCGCAGGTTCCCCATGGTGTAGCGGATGATGGAGAGCATGGCGAAGACGTCGAGGAACATCGTCTCGTGCCACGAGCGCCCACCGTAATCCGCGTTCGCCGCGGCTGCGATCTCCTCTCGCTTGGCAAGCACGGCGCCGTGGAGAGCCTTCAGCCTTGCTATCCGAGCGTCGTGACTGGGCAGTGGATCGCGCTCGAAGGCGGCCCGCTGGCGATCGAATACCAGGCGAAGACGCTCGCTCGCCATCATAGGGACGCGTGCCTATTCTTTCCGGCTTGCGGCGTAATGCTCGATGACCTCCCGCGCGCATGAGAGCACTTTGGCGCGCAGCTCGTGCGGCTCGACGACCTCGACCTTGCGTCCCCAGGCGACGATCTGATGAATGGCGACGCCCTCGCCGGAGAACTGCACTTTGACGAGCGATTTCGCGGATCGTTGGGCCTGGTCGAGAACATGTGTCTCCCAATACCCCGTCACCTCTTCAAGTGCGTCGCTCGCGACGCGGATGATAACGGGGTAGGCCGGCAGGCTATCCTCGAACTTGGCCGTCCACTCACGCCAGTACTCGACGAGATCGAATCCATCGGGACGCGTGAAGCGCTCATCCAGCTCATCCACGCCCAAGATCCGCTCGGCCCGGAAGGTCCGCATGTCAGCCCCATATCGGGCGACAAGGTACCAGATGCCTGCCTTGGCGACAAGCCCCAGCGGATCGATGACGCGCTCGCTCACCTTGCGGTTCTGATCCCGATAACGAAGCGTGACACGGCGGTCCTCCCAGATGGCGACGCGTAAGGTGGCGAGATATTCACGGGGCTGAGCCAACTGTTTCCATCGCCGGTGGTCGAGGTAGATGCGCCCTCGCATGATCTCCGCCGCGCGGCGCTGGGCGTGCGGCAAGGCGCCGGCGAGCTTCTCGAGCGCATGGGGCCGTCTGTCCTCGATGCCGACGTCGGCAAGCAGGCTGTCCCCGGCGATGAAGAGCGCGCGGATCTCGTCCTCGTTGAACTGGGTCAGCGCCCTGCGGTAGCCGTCGGCGAGCACGATCCCGCCGGAGACGCCGCGTTCGGCGTGCACGGGCACGCCGGCGGCGCTCAGCGCATCAAGATCGCGGTAGATCGTGCGCTGCGAGACCTCGAGCTCGTCAGAGATCTCGCGTGCCGACATCCGGCCACGGGCCTGGAGCAGAAGAAGCATAGCAAGCAGTCGTCCGGACTTCATATTCCTAGTATCCTACATAAATATGACATTAGATGTCAACTATTGATGGGTAGAATGAAGCCAGCCTCAAAAACCACGCACGCCAGAAAGGAAGGGTCAGACCATGGCCACCGCAACCGGCATCAAGGCAACCGGCATCGACATCCACTGCTACCTGGTCAAAGACGCGAAACGCGCGATCGATTTCTATAAGAACACGCTTGGGCTCACGACCTCATGGGAAGAAGAGCAAGGCGCGGAATTCGAGCTCGGGGACGGCGCCACGTTCGGCGTCTGGAAGATGTCCGACGGTAGCTGGCACCCGAGCGCGGGCGTCTTCTTCGCTGTGCCGGATCTCAAAGAAGCCGTCAAGCAACTGCGCTCGCAAGGAGTGAAGCTGCAGGACGACGAGCCCTTCGAGTCCGGGGTTTGCCACATGATCGGTGTGGAGGATAGCGAAGGCAATTCGTTCATGCTCCACCAGCGCAAAGCATAACCTGCGTCGTGATTGAAACAGGGGAGCGCAGCAGTGCTCCCCACGAGGGTCCAAGATGAAGAAGATCTATAGCCAACTCATAGGCGGGGAGCCAGCGCGCATGCGGCGCGAGGCTCGCGCTCCACAGGCGACATTCGGAGGCTCGTGGCTGCATTGCAACGGCTGGCTCAGGGGTGGCGGAACCTGTGTTTCGGCCGACGATGTGAGCGAAGCCCTCGCAACTGTTCGATCGCTCGTCAGGAGGAGTCTCGCCACACTCTAGAGCACGTGAACGCAAAAGCCTTTTCGTGAAGAAAGGAGGGCCTGACTCATGACTGTCCATGTCGTCGCCGCCATGTGCGGACGTCGCGGGATCAAAGCGACCAAGAGCCGGCCCTCGCAAGAGACTCGAGTCTAACTCGAACACCGGGCCGCTCCACCAGCACCTTCTCCGGTTGCACAGCTCCCCGTAGCTCCGCGGTAGAAGTTTTTCGCCCGCAGACCTATGAGGAAGCTAGCAGTGCAACTATCGGATATTGGGTGGACGCCGCGTTTCGCGGCGGAGCACCAGGCCGCATACCCCGATCTCATGCCCGGACGCATTTCGGCCGAGTTTCGCGAAGCGTATCGCGTGCTCTCGGCCGACGGCGAGTGCACGGCCAAGATCGACGGCCGGTTTCGTCACCAAGCGACCGGACGCAGCGATTATCCGGCCGTCGGCGACTGGGTCGTCTTCACGCGCAGCGGAGATGGCGTCGCGCTCATCCGCGCCGTGCTGACACGGCGCAACAGCATCGTCCGCCAAGCGGCTGGGAGTGCGACGAGCGAGCAGGTCATCGCCGCCAACGTCGACACGATATTCCTCGTGAGCGCGCTCAACGCAGAATTCAACCCTCGGCGTATCGAGCGCTACGTGACCCTTGCCCTGGAGAGCAGCGCGCGACCGGTCGTCGTCCTCAACAAGGCCGACCTGTGCACGGATCTCGCGCAGCGGCTCGACGACATCGAACCGCTCGCACAGCGCATCCCGGTCCACATCATCTCGGCCATCCAACACGACGGCATCGACACGCTGCTGCCTTACCTCGATCCAGGACAGACGGTGGCGATGCTTGGGTCCTCAGGAGTCGGCAAGTCCACCCTCATCAACGCGCTTATCGGCACGGACACGATGCCGACGGGCGCGATCCGCGACGACGGCCGCGGGCGCCACACGACCACGCACCGCAGCCTCGTGCCGCTGCCATCCGGGGCGCTGCTGCTCGACACCCCGGGCATGCGCGAGCTGCAGCTGTGGTCTGCATCCGATGGTCTGCACGAGGCGTTCGCGGACATCGAGGCGCTGCGCCGGCGATGCCGTTTCTCCGATTGCGCTCACGGGTCGGAACCTGGCTGCGCGGTGCGCGAGGCGCTCGGCCAGGGACTCGATGAGGCGCGTCTGCGCAACTACAAGAAGCTCGAGCGCGAGCTCGAGTTTCAAGAGCGAAAGACGGACGTGAAGGCACGCGCCGAACACAAGCAACGCTGGAAGGCCATCCATAAGGAAGCGAAGGAGCGCATGAAGTTCAAGGGATGACCTTGGCCGCCCCACGAAGCATGCGCGCCAGGAGAAACGATATGAATCGCACTATCGGCTGCCTCATCGCGCTCGTGCTCGTCGTCGCGATCGTCGCTCTTCCCGCGATCGGGGCGTATAACAATCTCGTGACGCTCGATCAAGCCGTCCAGGCGCAGTGGGGCCAGGTCCAAAACGTCTACCAGCGCCGCGCCGACCTCATCCCCAATCTCGTCGCGACGGTGAAGGGCGTGGCGAACTTCGAGAAGAGCACCTATATCGCCGTGGCGGAAGCCCGCGCCAAGGTCGGCCAGGTGCAGCTGCCGAGTCCTCAAGCGATCACGACCGACCAGCAGGCGTTGTCGCAATACCAGGCGGCACAGGACGGCCTGACGTCGGCGCTCTCGCGCCTGCTCGTGGTGGTCGAACGCTATCCCGAGCTCAAGGCCAACGAGAACTTCCTCGAACTGCAATCACAGCTCGAGGGGACCGAGAACCGCATCGCGGTCGAGCGCATGCGCTATAACGACGCGGCGAAAGCCTTCAACACAGCGCGCCAGATGTTCCCGACCGTGTTCTACGCCAACTTCTTCGGCGACAAGTTCAAGACCAAGGCATACTTCCAAGCGCAACCCGGTTCCGAGAACGCTCCCAAGGTGACGTTCTAAGACCGTGCGGCGTCGCGGTCCGATGTTGGCGACTGCACCCCTTGGGGCAATGCTCCTCGCGTTCACCGTTGGCGCTCTTCTTTGGGTCGCGCCTGCCCACGCGCTCGCGGCCGATGTGCCGATCCCGGCGTCGCCCACGGCGTGGGTGACCGATACGGCGGGGCTGCTCACGCCGTCGACCGTCAACTCGCTCAACACGCGACTTGCGGCCTACAACCGGGCGACCGGTCACCAAGTCATCGTCTGGATCGGCACGACGACCGGCGACACACCGCTCGAGGACTGGACGATCCACGCCTTCACCGCATGGAAGGTCGGCCGCAAGGGGCTTGACGACGGCGTCGCGCTCTTCATCTTCACGCAAGACCGCAAGGCGCGCATCGAAGTCGGCTACGGCATGGAAGCCACGCTCACCGACGCGACTGCGTCGCGCATCATCCGCAACGAGATCGTTCCGCGGATGCGGTCGGGCGACGGGGACGGGGCGGTGACCGCCGCCGTGAGCGCGATCCTCGCCACGATAGGTGGAGAGAACGGCGCGACACCGCAGCCCTACAGCGGCGGGAGCGGCTTGGACGCCAACAGTATCTTGGTGTTCGGTCTCGTTCTAGCGATTTTCTTGATCATCATCGCCGTCAGCGCTCGGGCTCGCCGCTATTACACGATCGGCTCAGGCCCGATGTGGTTCGGCGGCGGGGGCATGGGTGGCGGCTGGGGTGGTTCATCCGGCGGCGGAGGCGGCGGTTTCTCCGGCGGCGGAGGCATGGGTGGTGGCGGCGGAGCTTCGGGAGGATGGTGATGGCAGCGGTGGTAGCGCCTCACAAGAGACGGCATAAGCTCGCCCGTCACGTGGATGAGGACCGCATCCGCGCGGCCATCGAGGCCGCAGAAGCGCCGACGACGGGCAAGATCCACGTCACGCTCTCGCACAACTTCAAAGGGGCGACGGTCGACCATGCCATGCGCGCGTTCGCACGGCTGCGCCTCGACCGAACGCCTGAGCGTAACGGCGTGCTGCTATTCGTCGTCCCCGCTCGGCGCGAGTTCGCCGTCGTTGGCGACGCCGCGATTCACGCCAAGGTCGGTCAGGAGTTCTGGGACCGTGTCGTCTGTGCGATCAGCGCGACCATCAAGGCGAGCGACTTGACGGACGGACTCATCCACGGCATCGACGCAGCCGGCAAGGAGCTTGCGGCGCATTTCCCTCGACCAGACGAGCGTCGCGACCGCTAGAGGGTAGCTCTTGCCCCCTCCACAGTGAGTGTCGCCGAGTTAGGAGCGCACGAGAGCGGTCGGCGCCAAAGCGTTGGGATCGACGACTGCCAGCGCGCGGAAATGGCCGTTCGTGCGTTGCACGATGATCGCGTCCGCAGCCTTGAGGAAAAAGGTGAAGCCTGCGGCTTCAGCCTCGTCGAGCGATGAGAAGACCGAAATGCCAGCCACGTGCAGACCTCCTTCAGGCCAGCGCCGGGACGGCGGCGGCCATGCCGAACGATGCGAGCGCACTTGCCTCATCGCTAAACACGGGGAAGACCCGATCGAGTCCCGTGATCGACAAGACGCGCAAGAAGTTGGGCTGATCGACGATGAGCGCCACCGAGCCGCCGGCCTCGCGCACGACGCGCAGCACACGGATCAAAGAACCGAGCGTGACGGAGTCGAGTTCGGGCAACGTGCGGATGTCGAAGACGTGGATGCGCCTGCCACGCCGCACGTGTTCGCGCACGGCGCTGCGCAGGCGCTCGCCGGCGAGGTCGTGGAGCGGCTCAGCGACTTGGGTGACGACCGGCGTGAGGAGCATCTGAGTATCCACCAGGGAATCTAGGCCTTTCCGGGATAGCTTGCGTTCTATATGTGTTTGTGTTATATTTGTAATCAACAACTTATGGGGTAGGAGTAATATACTTGCAAAAGACAACAATGTCAAGCCCGAATTCGCGCCCGAACTCCAGCAACCCCGAGCAGAACATCGTCCATTCCATCGTGGGCATCGCCAAGCTCTTGATGGCGGAGTTCCGTCAGATCGCGGCCGACAGCGGGCTGTCCGACGGCCTGGCCGGCACGCTCTGGCAGTTGCATCGCGCCGGCCAGATGAAGGCAAGCGACCTGGCCCGTACCATGTCGTGCGACATGGGCAACCTCTCGGGCTCGCTCGACCGCCTCGAATCAGCCGATCTCGTGGAGCGGGTGAAGAGCGGCGCCGACCGGCGCGTCCGGCTGCTCCAGCTCACCCCCAAGGGGCGTAAGCTCGCCGCCGAGATGGAGAGCCGCTTTGGCCGTACGATGATCCATGGCCACCTCGGCCGCATGAACGCGCGCGAGCGCCACGAGCTCAGCAGCTCGCTGGGCAAGCTGTTCGCGGCCCTGTCGGGCAACGGCTCAAAGATCGCCGACGCGCCGATCCCCCAGATACGCAGGCTCCCTGCCTAAAGGGCGCCCGGCCTCACAACCTTAGCCGGTCTTTTGGCGTAGCCGCGCGGTGAGTTTGATCTCCGGCACCGCTGCGAGCGCCCGCGAGACCGGGCAGCCCTTCTTTGAGGCCTCGGCGATCTCGAGGAACTTGGCCTCGTCGATGCCGGGTACGTCGGCCTCCATGTCGAGGTCGATGCGCGTTATCGAAAAGGCGCCGCTCACCGAGTCGAGATGCACGGTCGCTTTCGTCGAGATGCTCTCAGGCTTGAAGCCCGCCTTGCCCAGACCGCCAGCCGTCGCCATGGAGAAACACCCCGCGTGGGCCGCGGCGATGAGCTCTTCCGGGTTGGTTCCCTGGCCCTGTTCGAAACGCGAGCTGAATGAATAGGCGCCTTCGAATGCTCCGCCGCCAAATCGCATGCGGCCTGATCCTGCGCGTAAGTCCCCGCTCCACTGAGCCTCGGCAGTCCGTAGTGGCATGATACCCTCCTGCTTCACATCGTGGAGCAGCATCGTTCCACATGGCTGCAGCCGTTCTTGCTAGCCCGACGTCGCCGCTGCGCCGTCGAGAGGCGGCTTAGTCGGTGTCGGGAGGGCCGTCTCCGCCTGCCGTGCCGACTGGCGGCGGAGGAGCCAGAATCGTGGTGAAAGGCGTCGGCGACTGCGTGAAGTCGAAGCAATCGCCCAGATCATCTGCGCGCATATCCGTGTATCCCACCGGGCGCAGACCGAACGCCGCCTCAGTGAAGTGGAGCAGGCTGCCGAACTCGTGCTGGGTGTGGGATACGTATCCGCGACGCGCATAGGGCGAGATGACGATGAGCGGCACGCGGAAGCCCAGCTCGTAGGAATCGTACATCGGCGGCTTGACGTGGTCGTACCAGCCGCCCCAGTCATCCCACGTCACAAAGATCGCGGTGCTGTTCCAGTAGGGGCTCTTGCCGACCGCGTTGACGATGGACGCGACCCATGCCGGTCCGGAACCGTCGGTCCCCGACGCGTGGTCGGAGGACGCCGCCGTCGGTATCACCCAGGAGACGCCCGGCAGCGTGCCACCGGAGATGTCGCTGAGGATCTGTGTCTGCGGGCTGACCACGTTGGCCCAGTCAGGGCCGCGCCGGATGTGCGCGATGGCATCGGGCGCAGACCAAAAACCGTCATGGAGCGCCTCGTAGTACCGCCAAGACACGCCCATCTCGTCCAATCGGTCGAACAGGGTGAGGTGCTCGAAGCACGGCCACATCGTGATGCTCTCGCTGCCCGCCGGGTCGATCATCGCGACCCGTGAGAGCGGCGAGCCGTCGCAGTTATCTCCATCGCGGTTGGCGTAACGTGGACTCTCCGCGGCCAAGAGCGTGCTGCCGGTGACGTTTGTCGAGGTACCGGAGACGATGAACTGGTGCGCGGGAAAGCTCGAACCTTGATTGGTCTGGAACATGCGGTCGGCGAACGTGTACTGCTGCGCCATCGAGAAATAGGGCGCAACCTCGGCCGGGGGCACGTAACCATAGGCGGTCGCATTTGCGCACGATCCGACAGGGCAGACGATGCGCACCTTGTCGAAGCCGTTCATCTGTCCGCCGTTATACGACGTCAAAAACGCGCGGTGGCTGTGCTCGATGTCGTAGCGCACCGTCAGACTGACGGGGACGAGCGGCACGACGCGTCCAGCGGAGCTGAGGCCGGAGGACGCGATGTCCGCTCCCGGTAGCCCGTGGAAAAGGTTGTCGGGCGTCCGGTTCTCTTGGAAGATGATGATGACGTGCTGGATCTTGCCGAAGCCGGAACCGTAGACGGGCGGTGCGTCGTGGCGGATCGTCGCGGCCCCGCTATTGACCTGCTGTCCTATCGCGCCGCTAAGCGCGCCCCCGCCAGAGCAACTGGCCATGAGAAGGGAACACAACATCACGACGACCGGCGTGGTTTTCAATCGAGGTGCTCCTGACGTGGGTT
The DNA here is from genome assembly GCA_963806005.1 of Vulcanimicrobiota bacterium. Taxonomy (GTDB): domain Bacteria; phylum Vulcanimicrobiota; class Vulcanimicrobiia; order Eremiobacterales; family Eremiobacteraceae; genus JAFANK01. Next base: position 357,036 of record CAWDWJ010000001.1, read on the forward strand.
GCTACGGAAAAGCTAGTGTGCTTCTTCGTACGCGGCCCGTGTGAGACTCTAACGGCTGGGACGAATGATTAAGCGAAGCTTAACATCCATAGTGCAATCGCATCACGAAACGTGATGGGCCTGCGCTAGCGAGGGCTAGAACTGCATCGCCTGCGTCTTGGCTTCGCTGAAAAAATCCACGTCGAGCGTGTCTTCCGGATAGGTGAAGTCCGAGAACGTGTACTGCACGCTGTCATAGTTCACGGCCGGCGTGTTCGCCAAAAACCCGCCCGTCCTGATCGTCGACGCGGTCGACTCGGATGCCATGAACCAGTGACCGTCGACGATCGTGTACTCGGCATCCCAGGGCACCGTCGTCGCCGGCCCTTCATCGAAGATACCCGCGCTTTGCACCTTCCAGATGATGAAGGCTTCTGTGTCGATCCATACCTCGCGCACACGGTAGAAGTCGGGGCGGTCGAGAGGCACGAGTTTGAGATGGTATGCCCAGCGCGAGCGGAACTGCTCGACGCCGATCAGGCTCGCATCGTAGTCGCGTGCTACGGTCAAGATGCGTCCGAGCGACTGGGCGTCGACATCGGGCTCCGGCGTCCGCATGCCGGGAAATTCGGCGGGCTTGCGCGGCAACAGGCCGAACGCGTACATGGGCGAGATCTCAGGCACGCCGAAGGGCTGCGAGTAGTTGCCCTTGCGCTGGTTGGGGAAGAGCGAACCGATGAGGGGGATGTTGATCCGCCATCCCCAGGGGTTCTCCGGTTGGTTGGTCGTGGCCACCGGCACCGAATGGGTGACCACGACTCCGTCACTCGTCCGCGCGCTCGAGCGGAAGGATTCCACGAACGGCTTGCCGTTCACGGTCGATCGCGATGTCACAAGGAACGAGACGACTGCCGGGTAGTCAAAAGTGCGCAAGATGTGCAGCGCATTCTCGAAGATCTCGGGGCCGCTGAGCTTTCCTTTCACCGGGACTTGCGCGGCTTCATGAGCGAGCGCGATCGCGTCAAGCGAGGTCTCCGATTCCGTCGTGAAGCGGGCGATGTGCTCGGTCAACACCTTCGGGCACCCCGACGGTGCGTCGAGAGCCTTGACGGTGAACACCACATCGTAGGTCGTCGAGGGCTTGAGCTCGGGGATCGCCATGGTCGCGACCTCAGTCGTCGGGCTGGCGAAGTGCTGGCTGCGGTGCGTGGCGGCCGATGGCGGCAGTGGTCTGAACTTGGCGGGCAGCGTGACGATCGGGCCCGATTCGGGGATGAGCTGCAGGGCCTTGATGATGTTGAAATTGTCACCTTCGGTGGCGACGCCGATCGGCGTCACGAGCGAGACGTCGGTGCCGCTCTCCTCGGGAGCGACGAGCCGGAAGATTGGCTGGCGGATAAGGAACGAGTAATCGCAGTTCGACGCCGTCTCAGCGCTCAGTGCGGGCTGGAGAGCGGCGAACGACCAGACGAGGCCGGCAGCCACGGCGATGACGACTATTCTCGGCACGATAGAGACTACTTGTACGTCGCGCCGCGGCGCTCCCTCGGCTAGTCGCGTTCCTGCTGCCGTCGCAGCGCCATGGTCACGAAGACCACGACGATGCCGAAGGCGACGAAGATGGCGATGACCGTGCCCGTGCTCGAGGCGCTGCGACCAGGCAGTGCGCCCACCCACCCGGGAGCCGGGCTTGCGCTCGACGCTTCCTGGGGCACCGCTGTCTCAGCAGGCTCCGGCGGAAGGGTCGGCATCGGGGTCGAGGTGCCCTCAAGCGTGGTCGCCGTGCGGTCGACCACCGCCACGATCGCATCGCCGAAATTTCCGGTCTGCATGTCGGCCTGGAAGCTCGAGCTGATGGAATCCACTGTCGCCTGTGGGATCGTGTCGAAGCCCGGCGTCTGGAACATCGCGAAATGCGAGGCGTCCTGCCCCCGATCCACCCAGACGACCGCGGCGATCTGCCCGCCGACGTTGAGGGTCTGGGCGATGGCATACGCGACCGCGCCCGACGCCGTGCCGGGTTGCTCGGGGAACAGGACCACCGCGATACCTTTGCCGGTCGCGGCTTCGAGCCGCTGGTCGCGCGCCACTATGTTCTGCGTCTGCTGGGCGTTGAGCACGCCAAGCCGATCGCGGACATAGTTGCTCGGGCTCGGTGCGACCCTCTCACCCGCCTCCATCGCGTTTGCGACCTGACCGACGATTCCGGGGAGGGTGTCGCTCGGGCAGCAGTACCGCATGGTGGCGCTGAGATTTTCCCGCAGTGAGAGCTGCTCGTCATAGGGGATCCAATGAGGCGCCTTACCGGTATAGGCGATGTCGGTGTTCGCCGCGTCGGTCGCCACCCAGATGACGGCGCCATAGTAGCCCTTGGCGAGCCGGTCGGCCGCGGCTATGCCGGCGCCACCGGCAGTCGCCCCTCCCGTGCCGCGCGTCACGACCACCACCACCACCCGGCCGGTCGCTCCGTAGAGCCGTTCGTTGCGAGCATCGATCTGGGCGATCGCCGCGCTGGACATGAGACCCGTCGTATCGTCGACCGTGCTCTGATCGGCCAGCGCTTGAGGCAGAGAACAAACCATAGCGCCGGCAAGCGATAAACCGGCCGCTGTGAAGGCTATGCAGAATCGGCCCACGGCATTCATGTGTCCGTCCCCGGCTTCGGCCTCGCCGTCGCCACGGACCTTCAGGTACATCCCAAGGGCTCGACCGGCATGGAACGACGCGCCGTGGCTTGAATGCGCCGGCAAGCGCCCGATGCACCCCCGTGGCATGAAGGAGAAGAAGATGCACACAAGCTCGATCGACCGCGAACTCCAGGACGTCTGCGAACGTTTCGATCTCTTGCAACATCCGTTCTACCAGCGCTGGGCGGCCGGCGAGCTCTCGCGCGCAGACCTCGCCTACTACGCCGGCCAGTACGCACATGTCGTGCGGGCGATCCCTCGCTGGCTCGAGGGAACTGCCGCAAGCGATCCTGACAACGCCGCGCAGCTTGCGCGCCATGCCGGCGAAGAAACCGATCACATCGCGCTGTGGGAACGTTTCGCCTCGACGCTGGGATCGACGCTGCGACCCTGCGCGCTACTCCGGCGAACGCGTCGACGGCAGCGCTCATCGCCTCTGGCGATGCGCTCGTCGATCGAGGACACGGCGCCGCCGTCGTCTGGTCGATCGAGGCACAATCCCCTGCAGTCTCGGCCGAGAAGTTGCGCGGACTTCGCGCGCATTATGGGATCGACGCCCATGGCGGCGCCGAGTATTTCGCGGTCCACCAGGAGCTCGACCGCGACCACGAGGCGCAATTGCGCAGCGCGATCCGCTCGTCGGATCCTGCGATCCAAGCGCTGCCCCGGCAGCTGCCGCCGCCACGCTCGCCGGCATGTGGGACCTGCTGAGCGCCGCGCAGAGCGCCTAGCCCACCGCCTGCGAGGAGACGGCGTCAGGCGACGCAAATGTGGCGGCCTTGAACCGCACTCTTCCCGACAGGAGATTTCGTATGAGCCGCTTGGTGAGGTTCGTATCATCCCTTGTTCTGGTCGCGCTCGTCGCGTCTGCCGTACCGGTCCAGGCCGCGTCACAACCATTCTTCGAAGGATACTGGCGTTGTGCGAACGGGAATACGCTCAACGTGACGTCCGCCTTCGGCCCGTGGCTAAACTACAAGAGCACTGGCTCGGGCAACACGGCGCAGGCGTTTCTCTCACGCGATAACGTCGGTGGTGGATGGGCCAACGTGGGCGTCGACAGCGCCGGCGGTTTCTGGACGATGACCTCAAGCGGCTGGAACGGCTCGCAGCTGACGTTCACCGGAACGTACACGTTCGCCGGAAAAGGGCTATCCCAGCGGCAGGTCATCACGAGAAACGCAGACCGGGCGATGACCGTTCAGACCTGGCGCAACGGTTCGCTCGTCGGTCAGCTCGGCTGCAACAAGTAGACTGACCCAGCGGCGCACTAAAGGCGCAACGGCGCGCGGTCTGCGCCGCGCAGGTCAGCTTCGGCTCGGCCACTCTAGCGAGAGCGCTCTCACGGTACCGCGCTAAAGGCGCGGCCGCTCGGACCGGGGAACGGCCCAAACGTGCTCTTCCGATTGCGTCTCCAGTGGGAGAAGTACGTCCAGGGCATTCGCGAGCGGTACCGGCTCCTCATGACGCCCGCTCACCGGGGATTTTTTGTGCCCTGGCTGGCATACATCGTCTTCGTGGCAGTCGCGTTCCGCTGGGAGACCGATCTCATGCTGCTCGGCGTGCTCGTGCTGCGCAAGTGCGAGACGCCATCGATCGCGCGATTGGATAGCGAGGGCCTCTACCTCCCGCTCGCCATGCTCCTCGCCATCACGATCATGATGGTCTCGCTCATCCCCGTGCAAAAGGGCTACCTTCGCGCCGTGCCCGTCTGGATCGCAGAGGCGCTCGTCACCTTGCTGCCGATCAGCGCGGCGATGACGCTTGTGGGCCTGGGATTCTACTGGGCCGATCTCAAGACAGCGTGTGGCGGCTGAGCCTCGAAGAGTCGATGAAGCAACTGACCTTCAGGTCCGTTCCTTCACCGCACCGACCATCTCCCGGATGCGCGGATGCTCGCCCTCGACAGTCGTGATCCAGCGAGCGAACGGCGGCACCTTCTCACCCACGCGGAAGAGGAAGTAGTAGGCGCTGATCTCGCCGACATGCGAAAACCGCTTCCGCACATCCGCGACGACGTCATCGTAGCCCTCGAACGAGCGCAGGTAGCGCCGGAAGCCTCGATGCTGCAGGTCCAGCTCGAGCATGACCTGCGCGTTATGGATCGTGGCCAGGACCTTGCGCTCGCTGTGGAGGATGCCGGGATGTCCCAAGATGCGCCGCACGTCGGCTGCACGATACCGCGCCACCGCACGCGGATCGAACCCATCGAACGCCTCGCATAGCGAATCCCACTGACGGTCGATGGCGGCCCAGCTGAGTCCCGCTTGGAAGACGGCCCGGCTCATCACGGCCAGGTAGTCACAGAGCGTCGGGGCCGGGATCTGTTTGTGCGTGGCGCCGCCCACCGCCGGCAGCGACGGACCCTTCTTGTCAGTTCGCCGTCTTGTCACCGAACATCGCCGCGTCGTCAGCGTCGATGATGTCGCAGATCTTCCCGCCTGCAACATCGCCGTGCCCGGGATACTTCTCCTCGAACCAGGCGCGTCGCTCGGGAGCGATATCGTCGACGGAGCGGTTCAGAAGGACGCGGTTGGCCTCTTCATAGGCGCCGGCGTCGGCGTGCGCGCGCACCCAGGCTGCGACCTCGTCCTCCGAAGCCGCGCGCGCGACGATTGCCTGCAACGCCTCCTGCTCGATGCCGACGAGCTTCATCATCCGGGTGCTGAACCCGTCGACCTGGTAGACGCCGATGTTCCCGCCGGGCAGCAGCGCGCGCATCTTGTCGATCGTGCGCGGCAGCATGACGAGGCCGTCAAGCGCCGCACGGGCGCTGCGCGGCGGGCGTGTGGTGAGGTCGAGCGGTTCCATGGTCTATTCTCCTGGCGATGGGGCGGGCAGGACAGCTTCTTTGCGCAACCGGCTATGCCTGTAGCCATAGAAGGCATAGATGATGACGCCGACCGAGAACCAGACCACGAAGCGGATCAAGGTCGCAACGGGCAGACCTGCGATGAGATACGCACATCCCGCCAGACCCAGCACGGCGACGAGCGGTCCGGCGGGCGCCCGAAACGGCCGGTTGGCGTTGGGATGGATGACGCGCAAGATGAGCACGCCCAAGCAGACGATCCCAAAGGCCGACAACGTGCCGATGTTGACGAGCTCGAGCAGCTTTTCGAGCGGGATGAGCGCGGCCATGATGGCGACGATGACGCCGGTGATCATGGTCATGCGGGCCGGCGTGTGGAAGCGATGGTGGATCTTGGCGACCGCTGCCGGCAGCAGACGATCTCGTGCCATGACGTAGAAGATGCGCGTCTGACCGAGCAGCGAGGTGAGCATGACCGAGATGTTGCCGGCGATCGCGCCGACGGTCACGAATGCGACGAAGATCGGCGCGTTGCCGGCCATGCGCGCGGCCTGGGACATGGCCGCATTCGAGTCGATATGTTGCCATGGCACGATGCCGACCGTGATGTAGGCGATGATCATGTAGAGGATGCCGCCGATGACGAGCGAGCCGATGATGCCGATGGGCACGTCGCGCCGAGGATTCTTCGACTCCTCCGACGCGACCGTCACCGTATCGAAGCCGATGTAGGCGAAGAAGACGAGCGCCGCGCTCTGCACGATGCCATGGAAGCCGTTGGGCGCGAAGGGTTGCAGATGCTTGGCCGAGACGAACGCGATCGATCCGAAGATGAAGACCACGAACGCGATGATCTGCAGGACGACGAACGCCGCGTTCGTGCCGGCGGATTCGCGGATGCCGATGGCGAGCAAGACGCTCATGCCCAGCACGCCGAGCGCGGCCACGACGTCGATCTGCGACCCGGCGAGATTGATCGAGTGCAGCATCGTGAAGTGAAACGAGCCGATATGGGCGGGGGCGGTGACGGCGTCGAGCTTGGCGGTCTGCGCCCAGGCGGGCAGCGTGATGCCGATGCTGCGCAGCAGATCCTGGACGTAGCCCGACCACGAGGAGGCGACCGGCGCCGCGCTGATCCCGTATTCCAAGATGAGATCCCAGCCGATGACCCACGCGATCAGCTCGCCCAAGGTGGCGTAGGCGTAGGTATATGCGCTTCCCGCCACGGGCACCATCGATGCGAATTCTGCGTAGCATAGCGCCACGAAGATGCAGACGACGCCGGAGAGGAAGAAGCTCATGATGACGCCGGGGCCGGCCACCTGCGCGCCGACGCCGATCGTGGTGAAGAGCCCGCCGAGCATCGTTCCGAGACCGATCGCGACCAGGCCCGGCCAGCCGAGCACGCGGCGAAGTTTCGGCCCTTCGTCGTCCGGCCGGACGCGGTCCAGGGGTTGGACCGCAAAAAGCTGTTTAAGCGACACTTAAAGGTCCGCCCATAAAGAGCGGACTTTTTGTGTCATGGAGCGACGGACCTCTGCTGGGACGGGTTCCCGAAATCACGGGACCAGTGGTTGACCGGCCCTTAGGCCTGCCAATGCCTGTGGCTTAGCGCCTGCCTCGATTGAACCGGGTCGCCACGACCGGCCTGGCGACCGGCTCTTGGCCAGACGCCCGCAAGAGCGCATCGACGAAGTAGTTCGCCGCCGACTCGGACGAGCGAGCGATGTTCGGATCGTATTGCCGTTTCAGCGGCTCGGCCTCGGCGCTGCGCAGCTCGACCTCCCACAGCTCGTTCGACCAGGTCGCCGCGACCACCGCATCGCGATAACGAGCGGTCGTGCCGTCTTTACCGACCTTCGTCTCGTCAAGCTGCGTCCGGATCGCTTCAAAAAAGCTCTGGATATACTTATCGGGTTCCACAAAAAATCTCCCTTATCTTGGACGATATTGATTCGACGTGCCGGGACCGGACTCCGTTGCTAAATCGCACGAGAAGGACGAATTTCTCAGGTTTGCAAAGGCAGCGATATGCCCGATGAAACCCCTCTCTCCCTCGCACAAGCCCTCCAGCACTGGACGCGCGGTCAGTCAGACGGGCTTGACTTCGCCACGATCGACCACGAACGCGCGGCGCGAACCGGCTTTCCCGAGGTGATATTCTGCCCCGGCAAGAGCGACGATCAGATCGCTCAGATCGCCGCTTCCCTGGCCCAGACGGGCCGGGTCGTGATGGCGACCCGGGCCCCGCGCAGCGCTTTCGAGGCGGTGCGCGAGCGGTTGCCACAGGCGGTATTCCACGAAGAGGCTCGCATCATCGCATGGGAAAGTGCGCCCTTGCCGCGCGTGGGCGCAGTCGCGGTCGTCTCGGCGGGCACGTCGGATGGGCCGGTCGCCGCAGAGGCCGCCGTCTCGCTCGACCTCATGGGCAACCGGGTCACGAGGGTCAACGACGTCGGGGTCGCGGGATTGCATCGCATCATGGAGCATCGCGATCTGTTGAGCAGCGCGAACGCCATCGTCGCCGTCGCCGGCATGGACGGTGCATTGCCGTCCGTCATCGCCGGTCTCATCGACAAACCGGTCATCGCCACGCCGACGAGCGTCGGGTACGGCGCATCGTTCCAAGGCCTCGCCGCGCTGCTCGCCATGCTCAACGCCTGCGCCGTCGGCGTGTCGGTCGTGAACATCGACAACGGCTTCGGCGCTGCCTGCGTCGCCTCGCGCATCAACCACCTCCATGCCCGATGACGTAGCGCCGCGCATCCATCCGCCCGGCGCCGCCGGCGCGGCGATGCACCCCGGCGAATCGAGCCTGCGCGAGATCCTGCGTGACATGCGACGGGTCGTCGTGGCCTATTCGGGAGGCGTGGACAGCGCAACCCTGCTCGCCGTCGCCCACCAAGAGCTCGGCGCAGGCGCGCTCGCAGTCACCGGTCGTTCACCGTCGGTCGCGCAGGGAGAAGTGGATGCGGCGTCGGCCCTCGCCGCGCAGATCGGCGTGCGGCATGAGATCATCGACACGCATGAGTTCGACAATCCGCGCTACCGCGAGAACGCGCACGATCGCTGCTTCCACTGCAAGGACGAGCTGTTCTCGCGATTGACGGCGATCGCGAAAGCGCGCGGCTTCGCCTGCGTGGTGGATGGATCCAACGCAGATGACGGCCGCGCGCCGCTCGATCGCCGCCCCGGCCACACGGCAGGCATGCGCCTCGGCGTGCGCAGCCCGCTCGCGCAAGCACAGCTCGGCAAAGACGACGTCCGCGCGATCGCCCAACGCCTCGGGCTCCCGGTGTGGAACAAACCGGCGACGCCATGTCTTTCATCGCGCGTACCGTATGGAACGGCGATAGCGGTCGATGACCTCAAGCGGATCGACTTGGCGGAACGATACCTACGGGCACTTGGCTACGGCGTGGTCCGCGTGCGTCATTTCGGCTCGACGGCGCGTATCGAAGTGCCGCTCGACCGCGTCTGGGAGCTCGCCCAGAGCGCGCCACGCATCGAGCGGGCGCTGCGCGCAGTCGGCTACGAGCGGGTGGAGATCGACCCGCGCGGCTACCGCACGGGTTCGCTCAACGGGGTCTAAGCTGCGCCCGAGGACGAGGGTTTGGCGTCTGCACGCTGTCCGCCACGCATGAAAGGCCGGTCGATGGTGGTGGAGAACCCTCTAGACCATTAGAGCGGCCCCGTTTAGGCCGATGGAGCGCAAGCGGATACCATCGGCTGGGGTTGGCGTTATTCATTGTCGACCAGCGCGAGAAGGTCTGATGATCAAAGAAGGTCTGCTTCCCATACCGCAGTCCGGCCTGCGCCGCAACTACCTCGGTTTTTGGAACATCGCCGCGCAGTCGGTCGCGAACATCGCACCCTCTGCGACACCGGCGCTCATCGTGCCGCTCGTCTTCGGCATCACGGGCAATGGCGCATGGCTCGCATACGGCTTCGCCACGATCGCCCTGCTCCTCGTCGCCACCAACATCAACGTCTTCGCCCGTAGGTCGGCATCGCCCGGAGCGCTCTACACCTTCGTGGCCCAGGGGTTGGGTCCGACCTGGGGAGTGATCTCGGGCTGGTCGCTCGTCATCGCCTACACGATCATCGGCAGCTCCGTGCTCGCCGGTCTGGCCAACTACGTGACGGTCTTGGCGCACCGGTTCACGGGCGGCGACGCGGACTTCCCCCTCACGGTGGGCGCGATGCTCGCCGGGGGGCTCGTGGCGTGGTTTCTCGCCTATCGCGACGTCAAGCTGTCGACCCAGTTCATGCTGGCAACCGAATTCGTCTCGATCTCGATCATCATGCTGCTCGTCGTCGTGTTCTTCGCCCAGCACAAGAGGCTCGTCGATCCGGCGCAGTTCGCCTTTGCGGGCTTGAACGCATCCGGTCTGCGCCAGGGCCTCGTGCTCGCCATCTTCAGCTTCGTCGGCTTTGAGAGCGCCACCGCGCTCGGTCACGAAGCGAAGAATCCCAAGCACTCGATCCCCGCGTCGGTCCTCTTCACCGTCATCGCGACCGGCGCGTACTTCGTGATCTCGAGCTACACGCTCGTCACTGCGTTCCACGGGCACACGCCGACACTCGATCAGTCCAACGCCCCGCTCGACGTGCTCTCAAAGCTCGTCGGCATCCCGCTCTTGGGACCGCTCATCGACGTCGGGATTTCTATCGGCTTCTTCGCCTGCGCGCTCGCCTGCGTCACCGCGGGAGCGCGCATCCTCTTCGCCATGTCGCGACACGGGCTGTTCCACGAAGCCGCCAGCGTGACGCACAAGACCCATGCGACCCCACATGTCGCCGTCTCGGTCGCCTCGCTCATCGTCATCCTCGTGCCGCTCATTATGCTGTTCGCCAAAGTTAAAGTGCTCGACATCTACGGCATCACCGGCACGCTCAGCACGTTCGGCCTCGTGCTCCCCTACATATTAGTCTCGATCGCAGCCCCGCTGTACTTGCGCGCTCGCGGCGAGCCCGCAGGCGTGGCGACCGTGATCGCTGTCCTGTCCGTCATCGCCATGATGGTGCCGGTCGTGGGCAGCGTCTATCCGGTCCCTGCTGCGCCTTACAACATCTTGCCGTATCTCTTCGTCGCGCTCTTAGGCCTGGGTCTTGCGCGCTTCATCTACCTGCGCGCGAAACAGCCGTCCATCGTCTCGACGATCCAGGCAGACCTCGTGAGCGAGGTCGAGGAGCTCTCCGCTTAACGGTTCGGGAAGGGATTCTAAGCGCGCCGCCCGGCGACGGCGTTGTACACCGCAGCGACGATCGCTCCGGCGACACCCGCCCAGAGCACGAAGGCGAGGAGCATGCCGACGTGCCAGAGCACCGGCATCCCGCCACCGGCATGCATCATGCCATAACCGGCGCCGCCAGGCCCCATGGGATAGCCGCCACCGCCCGGCCCCATGTTATAGCCGCCACCGTGCGTCATCCCATAGCCAGCATGGCGATGGTGCAGCACAAAGGTCAACGGCAAAGCGAGCACCGCGAACGCGAACGCCGCGGTAGCAAAGGATACGGACATGGCCCACACGTTTAGGCGATGGGAGAAAGATTGGTTTGGATCTTGCATGATGGTCACGTTAGCCAGGAAGATCGGCCATCCTGTCACGCGGATGAGACACAGATGAGGATCCTATGCCACAGGCCCGTGGCTCCACGTCAAAACCGCAGCTCCATCTCCTCTGAAGGCTTAAAGCCGATAGTCTCGTACACGGGGCGGCCCATGCGCGAGGTCCGCAGCCGCACGACTTCGCAGCCGCTGTCCTTCGCCCAGTCGACCGTCGCTTGAGTCAGCGACGTCGCGATGCCACGCCTGCGCCACTGCGGCGTCACGTAGACGTCGCAGACATATGCCGAGCGCCGCAGCACGATCTCGCTGCGATGGGTGGAAGGCAGGTAGACGGCCGCCGTTCCCACGACCTCGCCGCCGATCTCTGCGACGTAGAACTCACCTCGCCCGCTCTCCAGGTGCCCGCGGAAGAAGGCGACGAAACGCTCGCGCCAGCCAGGGTGGAGAAGATCGTAGTCCAGGCCGTCGATCTCGAGGATCATCTCGCGACGCAGATCGGCCATGCTCTCGAGCTCTTCTGGCCGGATGGCGCGGATGGTCGCAGCGTATTCAGTCATGGACGAGCACCATGACACGAGGGTAACACGGGCGGAACCTGCGCGGCAAGTAGCGTAGCCAGCCCAGCATGAAAGCGCGCAAGCAGATCATCGCGCTCGGCGGAGGCGGCTTTTCGCGGAGCTCTCCCGACCCCAAGATGTGCGAGTACATCCTCGCGCAAGCGGGCCGGCCGGGACCCCGGGTGTGTTTTGTGCCCACAGCGAGCGGTGACGACGCGCGCTCGATCGAGCATTTCCACAAGGCGGCGAAGCGGCTGGGCGCGCGACCGTCGCACCTCTCGCTCTTCAACCAACCGCTCGAGCCGTTGCGTTCGTTCGTCATGCACCACGACGTCATCTACGTGGGCGGCGGTAACACCCGCAACCTGCTCGTCTTGTGGCGAACGTGGGGCCTGGACGCGATCCTGCGCGAGGCGTACGAGCGCGGCATCGTGCTCGCCGGGAGCAGCGCGGGTGGGTTGTGCTGGTTCGGCGCGGGCATCACCGACTCGTTCCCCGGACGTTACCAGGAGCTGCGCTGCCTCGGCTGGCTGCGCGGCAGCTTCTGTCCGCACTATGACAGCGAAGCCAAGCGCAAGCCTGTATACCGGCGCCTGGTCAGATCGGGCAAGCTCGCCGGCGGCTACGCGGCCGACGACAAGGTTGGCCTGCATTACATCGACGGGCGCCTCGCGCACATCGTGTCGTCGCGGCGCACGGCGCGCGCGCATCGTCTGGGGCTGCGCGCCGGTAGACTCGTCGAAGACGTCATCGCGCCGGACGTCCGTCTGTAATCTCTTGCGCTAGCCATTCGCCGCCGATGCGGCGGGCACGGGGATGTTCATCGCCTTGAGCATGGCGGCAGCGGCTTTTTCACCGGTGTCCACCGCACCGTTCATAAATCCGGCAAAGTCGATCGAGACGTGCTCGCCTGCGAAATGGACGTTGCCCTGGGGCACGCCCTCGATGCCGATGAATTGGGTGTATTGACCAACCTTGCCGTAGGAGTAGGAACCACGATGCCACGGATCGCCGGTCCAATAATCCATATAGGCCTTGCCGTTCCAGGCAGCCGTGCACCCCGGATATAACGACTCGAGCCCTTTGAGGAACTGGCCTGTGTAGGCGGGCTTGGCGGGCGCGAACGAAGGTGCCTGGAAGCTCGCTCCCCAGTTCCCGCCGTAGTACGATGTGAGGATACCGGCCGCACCCGACTGCTCGCGCGTCACCTCCCACGTCTGCTGGTAGTCGGTGTCGGAGTACGTATATCCGTTGTAGCCGAGCTTGTACCACAGCCGGTCTTTGAACTGAGCGTGCAGCTTGGTATTCGTGCCCAGCGGCAGGTTGTCTATGGCCGTCATTTTGAGGGGCGAGAAGCCCGCCTTGCTGAGATCGACGCGGCGTAGCGTCGTGAACGGCAGGGCAAGCAGCACGTACTCGGCGTCCTGCTCGATCGTCTGCAGTGCCGAGGAAAACGTCAGCCGGTACGAGCCGTCCGAGCGGCGTGCTAGCGCGCGCAGCGCCGTGTTGGGTCGCAGCGCTGCGGCGGGCAGCTGTTGAATCATGCGTCGCACGATCTGGTCGTTGCCGCCGGCGACTCCGTAGAGCTCGTCCGTGCCCACGAGGTAGAACTGGCCGTGCGTCGTCAGCGCCGGATAGTAGCCGAGCATCTGGACGAGCTCGAGCGAGCTCTGCACGCTCGACTCCCCGCCGTTCTCCGTCGTGCAGTCCAGGTCAAGCAGCCAGCCAAGTCTGGACTCCAGGCCGCCGGGCACGTTGCGTTCGATCCATTGGCGCACCGACATGTGGTCGAGCTCGTAGCCGGCCTTGTTGTGGCGGTTGTAGAGCACGGGGAACGGAGCGGACTTGGCGGCCGCCGCCATCGCCGGATAGACGTGCCGATAATCGGCGAGCATCTCAGGGACTGTGTATTTCTCGCCGCGCACCCAATAGATCTCGTCGGTGTCTTTGGGTTGCCCGGAGCGCAGGTTAAGGAGCGTGAGCCCGAGCTCGTGCGCGAGCTTGCGGATAGCCGTGTGCTCGCTTGAGATGAACTCACCGCCGTGTTCGACGATCTGCCCTTGGTCGAAGAAGTTGCGCAGCGTCCAGGTGCGCCCGCCGAACGCCGAGTTGGCCTCGCACAGCGTGAACGGTACCCCGGCCTGCCACAGCCGGTAGGCGCAGGACGTACCGGCCAGGCCGCCGCCGACGATGACGACGCGCGCTGCGCCGGCCGTCTTGCCCACCGTCTGCGCCGGCTGAGAGGAGCACGCGGCAAGCAGGCCGGCGCTCGCGGCGCCGGCGATGAATTCTGCGCGCTTCAAGCGGGCCTGACCCTGCTGCTCGAAAACGGCGTCGACGGGGATATTCGTGTGTGCGGCTTCGGTGTGCGCGGCGTGGATGCGTTGGAGGAGCTTGGTGAGTGCGGTGCGTGCCATGGTCCCTCGTGTTGGGGAGGTGATTATGATGAGGGCGGCCTCGCGGCCGCCCCGTCGTTCGCTCCCTAGAGCTTGAGACTCATTTCCACGGTCAGCTGGGTGGGCATCTTCTGTCCGGTCTGCCCGATCTCGGTGTTGTTGTACCAGCTACCATAGGGGTACGCGAGCTGGATCGGAGGATTAGAGACGAAGTTGCCGGCCGGCGCCAACAGGTTGGAGGCCAGCTGAGCGTAGATGCACGTCGTACTGGCATCCCAGGGGAAATTGCGCTGCCAGCAATGGTCGATTAGGTTGGCCGCCGTCGCGGTGACGCCGATGCGGTCAGAAGGTTGCCAGGTCGCGCTGAGGCTCATGGTCAGCCGTGACGGCTGCATGAACGAACCCAAGTTGTCGAACCGACCCGTGTATTTGTCCGGTATGAAGATGTAGTTCGAGCACGTGGTGGCGTTGTTCGTGGTAGAGGTGGACGCGCACGAGCTGGGATCGTACCCCGGCCACACGAGCGGCGACCCGTACGACTCCCCATCTGCGAACGTGAAGCTCGGGGAGACGCTCCATCTCTGGTGCTTGTAGTTGACGATGAGCGTCGAGGAGAACGGCGTCGCGTAGCCGTTGGCATTGTTGAACGGTGCCGGGATGACGCTGTAGGTCGTATAGCGGGCGTTCCTATCGAACAGCGCCTGGGCAGGTTGGTTATAGTATGGGTTCGCCGTTGAATTCGGCGTCGAACAGGCCGTCGGCGTACCAGGCGCGCCCGCCGATCCGGCGTTGAAGCACGGCAAACCGGCCAGCGCTGGATTTCCCGCAAGCGTGAACGAGTTGTACTGCGTGATGTAGTTGTTCAACAGATCGATGACATTGTTGCCATTGGGAAAGCTGCCGTACTTGATCGTGCTGTTGAGATACGTCGCCCCGAGCTGGAACGCCCACCCGTTGTTGGCGAAATTGCCTTTGGTGAAGGCGAATTCCACACCCTTTGAGGTCTGCTGCCCGGCATTGACGCCGGCGAGCACACCCTGCGCGTTGAGGGAGAGGAACTGGATCTGGCCCTGCGTCGTGCGATAGTAGGGAGTCAGCTTGTACGACATGTCCGTGCCGTGCAGATGCTGCTCGACCGAGAGATCGTAGTTGTCGGCGACGTCTGCGTGCAGATAGTGGATGGGCGTGTTATATCCCAGGTTGAGGAACTGTCCGACGAAGGTCGCCGAGTTCTGCTGAACGGTGTTGTACTCTTGATACGATGTTGCGGCCGGCCGCGGATAACGTCCGTAGGTGAACCGCAAGACGAGGTCGGGGTTCAACTGGTAGGTCGCGCCGAAACGAGGCTGCCAGATCGTCTCGCTCAACGCTTTCGGAGCGTTGTTGATGAGATCGGTAGGCGCGCTGCCTGCCGGGCACGGGCTCTCTGCACCGGTCACCGGATCGAACGTCCGCTGGACCGGATTGATGAACCCCGGTCCAAAACAGTTCTCCGCATTGTACGCGTGGTACCAGAACGCGCGCGCCGGATAGCCGTCCACAAGGTTGTCTAGCCGGTAGGTGAAGACGTCCATCCGCACGCCGAGGTTCATGGTCAACCGCGCGTTCGGGCGCCACTGATCGGTGATCGATGAGCCGGTGAAGTACGGAGTCACCTGATCGAGCTGCGCGTACGACCCAGGCTCGGTGACGATCCACTGGGCGCGCGCCAGTGCGGCCGGGCTGCCCGCGGGCGGTGCGCCCTGGGTGAGACCTTGCGCGAGGCCGCCCGAGATCTGGTCGATGGTGCCGTAACAGACATTGCTCGTGGTGCAATTAGCGTCGGGCGTGGCTGCTGAAGATCCAGTACCCGGGAAACAGCTGATCCGAACGCCGTTGACGGGGCTATAACAATTACCGGCACCGTCGATCAGATTGGTGATCGGCTGTGCGTAGTAACTGAAATTC
The DNA here is from genome assembly GCA_963806005.1 of Vulcanimicrobiota bacterium. Taxonomy (GTDB): domain Bacteria; phylum Vulcanimicrobiota; class Vulcanimicrobiia; order Eremiobacterales; family Eremiobacteraceae; genus JAFANK01. The sequence continues at coordinate 372,989 of CAWDWJ010000001.1, forward strand.
GCGAACTGGCCGGATCGCGTCTCAAGATGAGCGGTGAGATAGGAGAGCGTCAGGTTGATGAGATTCTTGTCGCTCAATTGGTTCGAGTAGATCGCCTTACCGCCGAACTTGTGCTCGAAGACCTCGTAATCCGGGAGCTGGCCGCCATAGACCAGGTTGGAGCTCACCGGTCCTGTGATCGTCCACGTGGCATAGTCCTCGTAGCCGAAGATCCGGAAATATGAATTCGAGCTGATATTGCGTTGGTACTGAAGCTTGCCAAGCTGTACGGTGTTGATCTCGCCTTCGCGTTCGTTCACCGGGATGTTCGCGCCCGGGCATCCGACGGTCGGATCGACATAGAGCGGCGGGACGCACGGCGGACGGTTTTGCGGTGAATTCGGGAACAGAGCATAAGAACCGAGCGCTGGGTTCGGCGGAGCGAAGACCGCGCCGTTATACGCCGTGCCATCGAGATATGGCATCACGCCGCCATACGCGGCTTCCACGTTGCCGATGCCTTGATCCTCGATGGAGCCATAGAGCTTTTGCAAGATGCTGCCGTTGTCGTACAAGAATTGGATGTCATCTTTCCCGCTATCGTGATGGTGGTTCAACCCGAAATGGAAATTGGCAACGGTTTCCTGATCGGTCACCTTGGCGATCATGTTGGAAGTGCCAGGTGCGAAGATAAATGGTGCTGACCCGTCATAGACCGTGCCATTGGCCGGCGCAGCGAAGCCGGCAAAACCGGTAGGATAGAAGAAGAGCGGATTGCTGGCACCGTTGAATTGATCGCCGAAACGGTAGTTCTGATACACGTTTTGCGTGGCGACATAATAGCTGAAGTTGCGATCGGGTGTCGCGCCGCCGATCTCTATCATGGCCTTGTTGTACAACGTAGGGGTTCCGATGCCGCCGACCAGGTTTCCATATCCAGGATACGTTCCGGTCTTGACCACCTGGTTGATATACCCCGCCAGTCCGGGCGCATCGACCGACGCCGGCGTGCCTCCGTTGTACACTTGCACCTCGGCTTGGCCGAGGCTCGACAGCGTGACGACTGCGCCCTGGTCGGACTCGCGGATGACCGGAACGCCGTCGTACTCATACGCGACCTGGTCGATGTCGCCGCCGCGGATGTAGATGTTCTGATACCAACCCGCCTGGCCTTGATCGTAGTTGACGCCGGGCGCGCTCGCTATCGCCCCGTACGATTGATTGAGCGCGCCGGCACCGCCGAGCGGAGCTGCGACTTTGTTAGCGGCGGCGTTTATCGAGTACACGTCGCTCACCACGCCCGAGCGCACAAGACCGGCACTGCCGCGGACGGCGACCTTGCCGATGGTCTTGGTCTCCTTTTGCATGCGCACGTCGACGGACCGCTGTTGGTCGGAGATGATCGTGATGCCGGGGATCTGGGTGAGGCTGTAGCCGTCCTTCCTCGCCGTCAGGATGTACGTGTCGGGGGACAGCGAGAGGAAGTTGTAGGCTCCCGAGGCGCTCGTCGCCTGTGTCTCCGTCTGCCCCGGAGCCACCACGGTGATCGACACCCCGGCCAACGGCGAACCGCTTTCGACATCGGTCACCCGTCCGTGCAGACCACCCGTGGTGCCCGCAAAGCCGGGAAGCGCGTATATGAGTGCAACCGCGCTGACAAATGCCGACAACGCTATCTTTTGAAATGACACCGGCTCATCTCCTCACACGACTCGAATGCAACGAGCATGACGACGCGACCCTATGGTGCCCCGTATCTCTCCCAGACCCAGTGTACTCTTAACGTGCGGTTAAGACTATGTTATCCGCAGACCAATTTACCTGTCAGTTTTTGGAAGAAAAGTCCAAAATTCTGGCGGCCAGCTGGAGCTGGAAACGGGTCTCGGGATTATCAAGGTCGAGATGCAGCGCCTCGAGCGCCTTGGCCAGACGGTAGCGCAGCGTGTTGAGATGGATGCCCAGCGTCTCGGAGGTGACCTTCAGGTTGAACCCATGCCGGGCAAGGGCGAGCACCACCTCTTCAAGCGCGCTGCCGTCCTTACGCGATCGCAAGCCCCCGAGCATATGCTCGATGAAAGCCTCGTGCGCTCCCGTGTCTCCCATGAGGACGCGGGGAACGAGCGCGTCCTCGAAGCGGCGCACGCGTGCCGAATCGGAATACGTGAGCAGCGACTGCGCCTCGCGATAGCTGCGCCGCGCGCCCTGCGTGCCCGCGTGCGACCGGCCCAGCACCATGACGACCGCCTCGTCATCGAGATCGCTCCACAGGCGCTGCGGGTCCATGCCCGCCGGCAGTAAGAAGGTGACGTAGTTGAGCGATGCGGTGAGGAGCGGTTGCTTGCCCGCGGTCCGCAGGGCAGTGGCAAGCTTGCCCGCCACCCGCTCGCGATGGAGGAAGCCCTCGCGCGTCAGCGGCAGCGGCTCGGGGATGACGCAGATGCCGACGCGGTGCCGGCCATCGAGCTCGAAGCCCAAGAGGCGCGCTCGCTCCACGGCTTGCGGGTCATCCCCCTCCGCCTCGAGCAGCGAGAGAAACGATGCGTAGCCGAGGCGCGCTTCTGTCATAGCGAGCTCGCGCTGGTGCGCCACGTGAACGGCCGCGACGAGCGCGGCATGCTCGGCTGCCCGGAAATCCAGCTCGGTGAGCTTTTGGCCGCCTTCGATGATCCAGACAAGCCCGACGAGCTCTGAGCCCAGGCGGATCGGGCAGACGACTCGTTGGGCAAGCCCGATCTCGGGCATGGCCGGAACTCGCACTGGTCCAGCGCTCGCGCGGATCTCGTCGAGCAGGCCGGACGACGCGAGCGCGTCTTGCATCTCCGCCGGGCTTTGGGCATCGGCGAGCGTCTGGCGTCGCACCGTGTCCTCGTGAAGGCCGGTCTCGTACGAGGCGAGCAGTTTGCCGTCCGGGTCCTCGAAGGTGACCGAGCGCTCGAGCAGCCGGCCAAGGGTGCGCGCCAGATCGCTGAGATTGCTCCCTTCGGCGGCGGCGCGGGTGAGCTCGTGATGGATCTGATCGGAGCGCTCGATGATCTTGTATTGCTCGGCGAGGATCAGGCGGTGCAGCTCTTCTGTGATCTGCGCGAAGGGCACGTCGAACGGGATCTCGATGAGCGGAAGGTCAAGCCGGTCGGCCTCCTCGCGGGCGGCGTCGGAGAACTTCTTCAGATAGCCGGGCACGGCGAGCCCGACCGCGACGAGTCCCCGCTTGCGCAGGAGCCTGATGAGCTCGCGGACCTCGCGTTCTTGCGTCGGCCAGGCAAAGCCCGTGGTGAGCAAGAGCTGACCTGGGCGTACCCACGGCGCCGGGTCGGGCATATCGATGACATGAGCCCATTGCACGTCTCGGTCCAAGCCGGCCGCGCCCGCGACCACGGTCGCGCTGCGCAAGGATTCAAGGCCGAGGGCGTCCCGAATCGTCATGGCCGCGGCTCAACCCGAAACATGAGGTGCGATATCCTGCCGAATATTCGTGCGAACATATGAAACAACGTGCGATTTTTGTATGCCGCTCACATAGCCTTTGCCTCTATGACCGGGTACACTATTAGTGATGGGCGCGGACGGATTCGCGCCTCTATCGCACGCAAACCACCTCCAGACGTCCTGAAAGGACCCGATAACCGTGGCGATCGCGGCTTCTCGAACTAAAGAGTTGCTCGACTTACGCGCGTCCGAAGTCGTCCGTGGCGTCGGCAACAGCCACCCCATTTTCACCGAGCGCGCCCAGGGCGCCAAGCTGTGGGACATCGACGGCAAGGAATACATCGACTTCGTCGGCGGCATCGGCGTGCTCAACGTCGGCCACGCGCACCCCAAAGTCGCTATGGCGGTCACGGAACAGCTCGGCCGTTTCACCCACACCTGCTTTCAGGTCGCGATGTACGAGCCGTACGTCGCAGTCGCCGAGGCGCTCAACCGCCTCGCGCCCGGGCCGACGCCGAAGAAGACCGCTGCTCGCTCTCGACCGGCGCCGAAGCGACCGAGAACGCGGTCAAGATCGCGCGCGATGCATACGGGCCGGCCGGCGTCATCGCCTTCCAGCACGGCTATCCACGGACGCACGCTGCTCGCGCTCTCGATGACCGGCAAGAACAGCCCGTACAAACAGCATTTCGGTCCGTTCTGCAGCGAGATCTATCACGCGCCGTTTCCGTACGAATATCCACGGCTGGACCACGAAGCAGCGCGCTCGACGCGCTCGAGGACCTCTTCGAAGCAGCGATCGCGCCTGATCGCGTCGCCGCAATCATCATCGAGCCCGTGCTCGGCGAAGGCGGATTCGTTCCCGCACCGGTCGAGTTCGTGCAAGCGCTGCGGGCGATCGCCGACGAGCACGGCATCGTGCTGATCGCCGACGAGATCCAAACCGGCTTCGGCCGCACCGGGACGTTCTTCGCCATCGAGCATGCCGGCATCGAGCCGGATCTCATCACGGTCGCCAAGACGCTGGCCGGCGGCATGCCGCTTGGCGGCGGTCACCGGCAAAGCCGAGATCATGGACGCGCCCGCGCCGGGCGGTCTGGGCGGAACGTTCGCGCGGCAATCCGGTCGCTTGCGCGGCGGCGCTCGCGACGTTCGAGGTCATGGACGAAGCGCACTTCTCGCGCGCGCGCGACGCGATCGGCGACGCAGGTCGCGGCAAGCGCTGCGTGCCCTGCAAGCGCGTCTCCGCGCAGATCGAAGACGTGCGCGGCCTGGGCGCGATGATGGCGATGGAGTTCGTCGACGACGAAGGCGCGGTCAAGCCACCGCCGAAGATCGTCGATGCAGCGCGCGAGCGCGGGCTGCTGCTTGCTCCGCCGGCGAAAGCGCAACGTCATCCGCATCCTCGTTCCGCTCGTGATCAGCGACGCGGACCTCGACACAGCGCTGCAGAGATTGGCGATCCTGCGACGCAGTACTCAGCTAAGACGTCATCCATAGAAAGCATCATGCAGATCATCGATAGAGACGACAAAGACATCAAGAACAGCCACGGCAAGAGCCGCGAACGCCGAGACGTTCGAGTACACCCAACGCGTCCTCGATCTCATCGCCAAGGCCGAGATCACGCCCGACGAGGCCGACTGGATCACGCGCGAGACCGTCGACGGTTTCGCGATCACATCAACCCGGGCTTCCTCGAATACCGCAAGGCGACGACGGTCGAGCGCGCGGCGCCGTCGTCGAGTGGGCCGACGCCGGGCCCGAACTCTTATCGCGACGTCACCGGCAGGGAGTACATCGACTGCCTGGGCGGCTTCGGCATCTTCAACGTCGGCCACCGCCATCCGCAAAGTCGTCAAAGCGGTCATGGATCAGCTGCAGCGCCAGCCGCTGCACAGCCAGGATCTGCTCGACCCGCTGCGCGCGATGCTCGCGAAAACGCTCGTCGATGCTCACGCCCGGCGAGCTCGAATACGCGTTCTTCTGCAACAGCGGCACCGAAGCGGTCGAAGCCGCGCTCAAACTCGCGCGCGCATACGATCCCGCCAAGCAGACGATCGTCGCGGCCACCAAAGGCTTCCACGGCAAGAGCTTACGGCGCGCTCTCGGCCAGCGCCAAGGCCGAGTTCCGCCGGCCGTTCGGTCCGATGCTGCCGAACATCGAGCACGTGCCGTTCAACGATCTGGCCGCGCTGCGCTGGCGACATGATGACGTCGTGCAAGACCGTCGGCGAAGACGTCGGCGCGGTGCTGCTCGAGCCGATCCAGGGCGAAGGCGGCGTCAACATTCCCGACGACGACTATCTGCCCGGCGTGCGCGAGCTCTGCGACGAGTTCGGCGCGCTGCTCATCCTCGACGAAGTGCAGACCGGCATGGGCCGCACCGGCAAGATGTTCTGCTGCGAACACTACGGCGTCGCGCCCGACCTCATGTGCCTGGCCAAGGCGTTCGGCGGCGGCGTGATGCCGGCCGGCGCCGTCGTCGGCGGCGCAAGACGTCTTCTCGCGGCTGTTCGACAATCCGTTCCTGCACACGACGACCTTCGGCGGCAATCCGCTGGCGTGCGCGGCCGCGCTCGCGACGATCAACGTGCTGCATCGAAGAGCAGCTGCCGGAGCGCGCGGCCGTGATGGGCGAGCGCATGCTCGCCGGCCTGCGCAAGGCGGTCGCGGGCTACGAGCAACATCGTCGTCGACGTGCGCGGCAAAGGCTTGCTGATGGCGCATCGAATTCCGCCGACGACGAGACCGGCTTCGAGTTCGGCAAGCGCATGCTCGACCGCGGCGTGCTCGTCTCCGGAACGCTCGTCAACGCGCGCGTGATCCGCGTCGAACCGCCGCTGACGATCACCGAGGAGCAGGCCGACTACGTGTGCCAAGCGCGTCAGCCGAATCGCTCGCGCGCCGTCGTCAAAACGGGATCTGATATCATGGCAACCGTCGACGTCAAACCGCATAGCGCGACCGCGCGCCGACGAAATGCTGCGCAACCTCCCGCGCAACGGCGGCGTCGTTCCTGATGTACGTCGACGGCGCTGGTCCGCTCGCCTCCGACGGCGGCACGCGCGAGCTCGTCAATCCCGCCAACGGCGAGGCGTATCGCCACGGTCGCCGAGGGCGCGCAGCAGACGCCGAGCGCGCGATTCGCGGCTGCGCACGCAAAGCGTTCGACGACGGCCCGTGGGGCGAATCGCTCGCCGCACGACCGCGCGGCGCTGCTGTTCAAGGTCGCCGACGAGATCGACGCGCACGCGACGAGTTCGTCGCGCATCGACACGCTCAACAACGGCAAGCCGCTGCGCGAGACCGAGTACGACGTCGCCGACGCGGCCAATTGTTTCCGCTACTACGCCGGCCTCGCGACCAAGCCGCAGCGGCCAGACGTTCGACGTCCCGCGCCGTCGCAAACGTTCACCGTGCGCGAACCGATCGGCGTCTGCGGCCAGATCGTTCCGTGGAACTACCCGCTGCTCATGGCGGCGTGGAAGCTCGCGCCGGCGCTTGCCGCCGGCAACATCTGCGTGCTCAAACCCTCCGAGCTGACGCCGCTGTCGGCGCTTCGCCTGGCGACTTCGAAGAGCTCGAGTTCCCGGCGGGCGTCGTCAACATCGTGCTCGGCGCCGGCGCCAGTCGTCGGCCACGCGATCGCGGCGAGCCGACCTCGTCGACAAGATCGCGTTCACCGGCGGCACGAAGACCGGCCGCAGCATCATGCAAGCGGCGACCGGCAACCTGAAGAAGATCTCGCTCGAGCTCGGCGGCAAGTCGCCGAACATCGTCTTCGCCGACGCCGATTTCGACACCGCGGTCGACTACGCGCTCTTCGGCATCTACGCCAACGCCGGCCAGGTCTGTTCGGCGGGTTCGCGCCTGCTCGTCGAGGAGTCGATGCACGACCGTTTCGTCGAAGCGGCTCGTCGAGCGCGCGAAGAAGATCCGCGTCGGCGACGGTTTCGATCCGGACACCGAGATGGGGCCGATCATCTCGCCGCTGCACACGAAGCGAAGTCGAGGGCTACATCAAGACCGGCATGAGCCGAAGGCGCGAAGCTGCTGTGCGGCGGCACGCGATTGGCGGGCGAGCTCGGCGAAAGCGGCAACTTCATCGCGCCGACGATCTTCGAGCGACACGAAGCCGGAGATGCGCATCGTGCAAGAGGAGATCTTCGGTCCCGGTGCTCGTCGTGCAGACGTTCGAAGACGAAGCCGACGCGATCGAACTGGCCAACGACACCGTCTACGGCTTGGCCGGCGCGGTCTTCACGCAAGACGTCGGCAAAGGCGCACCGCGTGATCCGCAAAGCTGCGCGCCGGCATCACGTGGATCAACACCTACCATCCCACCTATAACGAAGCGCCGTGGGGCGGCTACAAGCAGTCCGGCATCGGCCGCGAACTCGGCACCTACGGCTACGACGCCTACACCGAAGTCAAGCAGATCAACGTCAACCTCGACGTGGAGCCCTCGGGCTGGTTCTCGTCGTAGGGGCGAAACCGCCTCGGCCAATCTCATCTCCCCATAGTGACGAGGCTGCCGATCGCGGCAAGCCCCATGACGAGCGTCGTCGTCCAGCCGACGGCGTTGAGGAGCGGGGTATTGACCCGTGCCCCCATGATCGCGCGGTTGTTGGCCGCGAGCATGACGAAGACGAGCAGGACCGGCGCCAAGATGCCGTTGATCACCGCGGTAACTCAATGCGATTCGCCATTTCGCTGTCGACCAATGACGGAAGCCTCGGCTGCTTCTTCTCGATAACCGGCGGCAAGTTCGATTCGGCGTCGTATTAGACACGGAGGGAATTCCCAGGCCATCGGCACCGATCAGTTCGGCACGAAACATGAGGTCCCGTGGTCTTCCGAGACGCCCCTGCGATTTGCAACCAGAATAGGTTAGTCCCCCGGCCACAATGGCCGGGAGGTCACCCGGCGCTCGAACCAGCGCAAGAGTCGCATCCATAGGTCATCCCTGACAACGAGCGGATCGGTGAGAATCGATCGCAGCCCGAGCAGGCGTGCGCCGAGAAAGTCGGTGAAGACCTGATCGCCGATGACGACCGTCGCCTGTGCATCGGTGCCGAGCAATCCCAGCGCCCGTCTGAATCCGCCCGGAAACGGCTTGAGCGCCTTGGAGACGAATCCCACCTTGAGGCTGCTGGCGAACCGCTCGACCCAGGCGCGCGTGTTATTGGAGACGACCACCACTTTCAAGCCGCGCGCGATAGCGGCGGCTATCCATGCGGCGTCGCGTTGATCGGGCTCCGTTTGACGGTGGCCTACGAGCGTGTCGTCGAGGTCGACGATAATACCGCGAACGCCGGCAGCATCTAGCTCCTCGATGGATATGGCGCTAATGCGAGGCGCGAAGGCATGCGGGCGGAACATGAACTACGTGTCGGGCTGCGGTTGCGGAGCGAACACCGACAGCGCCGAGGGCGCCACGCGGAACAGCGCCGGCGTTGCCGCAGTGAGCTCGCCATCCGTGTAGATAGGAAGTGGCCGTTTCGTCCGAACCTCGATCTCGCGACCGCGTTCTAGTCTCACCCCTGGACAATCCGAGTAGCGGCCGCACACGAGGCTCGGCAGCAGCGCTAGCGTGTCCCAAAAGCTCTTCGCCTCGAGGCTGTAGAGGTCCAGCTGATGATCGCCGATATCGGCATCCGCGGACTTGATAAGACCGCCAAAGCGCTCGCCGTTCCCAACGGTCACCTGGAGCGTCCGCACATCGTGGATCGTCTGGTCGCATCGCAGATGGGCGATGAATTGCCGGCTCCGCAACGCCAGACGCGCGGCATTGCAGAGGGTGGCCCAGATGCCCCAGCGTTTCTTGGCTTGTGAATCCAAATCACGCGCTATCCGAGTGCTCAAGCCAAGGCTGCCCTCATTGACGAAATACTTGCCGTTGACCACACCAAGGTCGATGCGACGCACATTGCCCGCGGCGATAACGTCGCACGCCTTCTCGAGGTTGGGCGGTATGCCCAGTGTCGCCGCAAGGTCGTTCGCGGTGCCAAGGGGCAGGATGCCGACGGGCACGGCAAGATCGATGATAGATTCCAAGAGTCGATTGAGCGTCCCGTCCCCTCCCCCGACGATCAGGCGATCGATGCTGGCGCGTGAGCGCCGCAGCGCATCGGGCAGCGAGCCCGGAGGCGTGGTGGAAACATCATCGACCACAATATCGCGAGCGGCCAGCTCCTTGATGGCGAGCTGTCTACTTTCGCGACCCGAGCGTGAACGCGGATTAATGAACAGCAGTCCACGAGGCATGACCGGATAGCGGCTCCGCGCAGTCGGCGTGACCACAGGCGCAGTTATTGCCGTCCATCATGCTATCTTTAGCAAGAGTCGCTGCAATACCCGACGTGGGTCGAATCCGTGCATTTACAGGCGGCATGTCCGCATTTGCCCATCCTGCTACCCCTTTCAATGGCCTCAAACGCGCGCGCGGTGAAGTCACTCGATGAACTCGTCTAACAATACCCGGCAGTTCTTGTCTTGAAACACCACATCTCGCGTTGAACCGCACGCTCACGAGCTCCACGGGGGGAGAGCCGCTCACTTGCATTAGGTGGACGCCGACTCCGATGCCTACCATGTGAAGTTCTCCGAGCTGTTTGAAGACTGCGCTCGGGGGAAAGTAGCCCACTGATGGCGGCTTTCGTCATCGGATAAGTAAAGAAAGCAAGGTTTTGCACATGCAAGAAACGCTTTACGCTTCGTTCGCGGACTACCGGAACGCGCAGAAGGCTTCAGGAGCACTGCTCGATCGAGGCGTGCGACGCGAAGACTTGACTGTCGTGTTGACGACCGGCGCCTACGACGGGGAAGCGCCGAGCCCTGAAGCCGTTGAGCGCACCGCGAAGGCAGGCGTCACCACGACCACAGGCGGCGACGCCGCACGAGGCGCGGCCAAAGGCGCCGGTGTGGGCGCAGTGGTGGGCGCTGCTGCCGCGATCACATCGCTCTTCATCCCTGGACTGGGTCTTGTCACTGGCGCCGGAGCGCTGGCGACGGCATTAGGGGCGCTCGTCGGCACGACCGCGGCCGGGGCTGCGGTAGGCGCGATCGGCGGTTATCTGAAGGAACAAGGCGTGCCTCCGGCAGCGGCGGCTCGCTATGAGGACACGGTCAATAAGGGCGGCGCGATCATCGCAGTCGCTCTGCCATCCGGGGATGTGGACCGCGTCGGGGCAGAAGAGATCCTCCTGAAGTACGACGCTGATGACTTCAACAGCTACGCGAGACCGACGCTGAATTAGGGCGTATATTGGCATCGGGCGGTCCGGCGGCCGCCTGATCTCCATCGTAGGCGCCTCACCCCTTTTTAAGGTTACGCACACGCCTGTTCGAAGCAAGAGGCTACTCTATTCCGTGCGCCTAGCCTGGATACGTCCCATGAAGGTGTAAGGGGGATCCAGAAATGGGTACACGAGCCAACGGTGGCGTCCCTCGAACGCCTGGTTGCTAGGGTGAGCATGATGCGCTTCAATTGGATGTACAAGGTGTTCAGAGGAGACGTTTCTCCTCGCGCCCGGCTTGCGTTAGTCGCCGGCACGGCGGTGCTAGCGGTTGCGACGGCCTTTTTCAGCGCGAGTTACCCGCTGCTCCGATTGAGCGCGGTCGCGATAGTCTATGTGGTCGTCATCGAGGCGCTGGCTGGCCTGCGCTGGGGTATCTTCGGCGCGGTGTCACTCGCCCTGCTTTTCAGTGCGGCGGAGTGGTTCGCGAATAGCATGGGACAGCGAACGTTTGCTTTCCCGAACTTCTTCTCGCGCTTGGTCGTCTTTCTCGTCACGGTGCTGCTTGTCGAAGTGATCGTGCGACAGGCGCGCGCGCTGACCGAAAGCGAACGGGAGCGCGACAAGTTGGAGCTGGCGCAGCTGAAGGGGCAGCTTGCCGAATCGGACGCGCGATTCCTAGCGGTCAGCGAGTCGATCCCATTCGGTCTGTGGCATTGCAATGCAGAAGGACGCGTCATCCACATGAGTCGGTCCTTTCTCGAGCTGACCGGGATGACGCTAGCCGACGTGCGCAACGGTGGCTGGTTCGAGCGTGTCGTTCCCGAAGATGCCGAACGCATCCGCACCGCGTGGCGTAACCGGGATACGTGGTCCGAGTTGTGGGAAGATGAATACCGCATTCGTGGCGTCGACGATAGACTCCACACGATCTTGTGCCGAGGTCGCGAGGTCAAGGACGAACGTGGGGAGCGGATCGGCTGGACAGGCGTCAATTTCGACCTCACCGAGCGAGCCAAGGCCCGCGATCAGCTGCGCTTCCTCGCGGACGCCGGGCGCCTGCTCTCCCTCTCCCTGGACCCGGCTTCGATTTTAGAGCGCGTCGCCAATCTTGTGGTTCCAAGGTATGCGGACTGGTGCTCCATCGATATCGTGGGCGAACAAGAATCGGATCTGCAGACAGCCGTTGTGCGACACCGTGACCCAGAGAAACTTGAAGTGCTTCGCCAGCTCCGCGGATATCCGCGCGATGTCGATGAATCGCGGGGAACTCTTAAGGTCCTGCGGACCGGAAAGTCCGAACTTTATGAGGTTATTAGCGACGAGCTCTTGCGCCAAAGCGCGCGTGACACACGCTTCCTGGACCTCTTGCAAGGGATCCAGCTCCGCTCGGTCATGATCGTGCCGCTGCGAGCGCGCGACAGTATACTTGGCGTCATGACGCTGGCGCAAGCCGAGTCCGGACGCAACTTTTCAGAAGACGACGTCCGTTTCGGCGAGATACTCGCGGCCCGTGCGGCGCTCGCCTACGACAACGCCAGGAGCTACGCGAAAGAGCAACGCGTGGCTGACACGTTCCAACGCGCATCGCTTCCCAGATCGTTGCCGCGGGTTCCGGGCGTTCGATTGCGCGCTACCTATGTACCTGGCGCGACCGAATCGGAGATCGGCGGGGATTGGTACGATGCATTCTCCTTGCCCGATGGGAAGCTGGCGATTTCGATCGGCGATGTCGCAGGCAAGGGCCTGCGCGCGGCGGTCTCGATGGCGAGCGCGCGTCAAGCACTTCGCTCCGCAGCATTTGAGAGTTCGGCTCCTGGACAGGTGTTAAGCCGGGTTAATCGGCTACTGACGTACGAGGGCGGAGGCATGGTCACCGCCCTCTTCGGTGTCCTCGATCCCCTGACCATGAATTTCTCCTTCGCTTCCGCCGGTCATCCGCCGCCGCTCCTCGCTCGCTCGGACGGGAAGGTCGAGACGCTGCTTTGCAAGGGGCTGCCGCTCGGCTTGTTCAGCGACCATGCCTACGATGAGGTCGCAGTCAAGCTCGACAATGGCTCCCTCTTGGTCCTCTACACAGATGGTCTTATAGAGTTCAATCGCGATCTCGGCGAAGGCGAACGCATACTCCGCGAAGCCGTCGCGGGAGAACTCGCGGTACAATCGCCTGACCCGTCAGCCACGATCACCCGAAGGGTAATTCTCGGCGCTCCACAGGACGATGTCGCCGTGCTCACCGTCTCGGTCTCTGCAACGCCGCTCGAGACTCTCGACCTCGTCGTTGCCTCGCAACCAGCGAACGCGCGCGTCATCCGTCAGTCGCTCCGGCGTTTTGCAGCCGGCGTCGGACTCGACGAGCTGCGAACGACGAGTTTCTTGGTTGCCTGCGGCGAGGCGATCAGCAATGTCATCGAACATGCCTATGGGATCGCCGAAGGTCCGCTCTTGCTTCGCGCCTTCCGAGAAGAAGAGGACATCATCGTCAACGTGAAGGATCGCGGACGATGGCGCGCCCCCCGTCCGGAGGGCCGTGGTAGAGGCTTGCCGCTGATGAACGCGTTGATGGATAAGGTCGAGGTCGAGCGCGACCAGACTGGAACCACCGTTTCCTTACGGATGTCGCTTGCGGAGGGGGCGCATGACCGAACAAGCCAGCTTTCGGCTCGAGGTCGTTGACGGCGTTCCCGTCATAGTGGTCGGCGGTGAAATCGACCTTGCCAATGTCGATCAATTCAAGTCATTTGTAACCGATGCCGCGGCACATGAAAGTGGCTCGCTGATTGTATCTCTAAGAGCCGTCTCGTATCTTGACAGCCATACGCTCGAGGTGCTGGCTGACTTAGGCAAGCGTCTGCGAACGAATCGACAGCGATTATTGATTTCCGCACCAAGAGACTGCGCCGCAGGCCACATCTTGCGGTTGACCGGCATTGACCTCGCGGTCGAAGTATTTGAAAACGACGACGAGGCGCTTGCGAGCTTGCGCTAGCGGTCCACCCGCTGTTTGAGGCTCTCTTCTCAGGGGAATCCCCTGACCAGCTATGTCGAACGTGACCAAAGCCAAAGTCCGCGCCCGACCCCTCGCCGCCGCTCTGGGTGTCGCCCTTGCCGTGCTTGCCGCATCGCAGGTGCACGCCGCCTCCATCCCCGTCATCGTCAACGGGCAGCAGGTGCAGTTCGACCAGCCGCCCGTTGAGCGTTCAGGACGCGTCTTCGTTCCGCTACGTGGCGTTTTCGAAAAGCTCGGTGCAAGCGTCGTCTATGATAACGGCACGATCAATGCGACGGGTAATGGACGAACCGCCCAGCTGACAATCGGCTCGACGGCGGCGCTCGTGAATGGGAGCCCCACGCAGCTCGATGTCGCTCCCTTTCTTGTGGGGGCTCGGACCTATGTCCCACTGCGCTTTGTCGCCCAGGCGCTTGGGGCGGCTGTGAATTATGATTACAACTCGCAGACGGTGAACATATCATCCGCGAATCAGCCAAGCGCCGCAGTGACACTAAAGAATGTCGTCCCGGCAGCCAATGCCATCGTCCAGGCGGACAGGCCTGCCGTATCAGGATCCTTCAGCTCGCCGGTCGATCCAAATTCGGTGCGCATCACGCTCGATGGACGCGACGTCTCGAGCACGACCGACATCTCGGGGACGAATTTCCTTTTCACACCGCCATATGCGCTCGTCGCGACGCAGCACACGGTTCGCGTGACGGGAACCTCAACGGCGGGCGCGACGTTTGACCAAAGCTGGTCGTTTACGTCGGGCGGGAGCAAGAGCTCGAACTACATCACGAACCTCAGTCCTGCAAACGGCAGCACCGTCGGCGGCACGTTCACGGTTTCAGGCACAACAATGCCGGATTCCGCAGTTCACATTGTGGTGATTCCGACCGCTGTGATCGGTGGAGTCTTCGCGATCACAAACGGCACCTTCGTCGCCGACGTTGCGGCAAATAGCGGCGGAAGTTTCTCCCAATCCGTCAACGTGCAAACCGTGCCCGGAGGCAAGGTAACGATCCGGATCACCTCGGTTGCACCTTCGACCAATCAGAGCAAGACCGTCGACATCGTCCTCAATAGCTAGCCTCGAGGCGCTGGATTGGTGCCGCGTTACCAAGCGGCGGCAGTTCGAAGAGGTCCGTGACGGTCCTGAGGACCGCATAATGGTCGATGCGCTGGTCGTCCGCGCCCGGCTTCAGCATCGGACCGGCCGCGATCGTAGGGATGTGGTTGCCTTCACTGCGATCGTCTTCATCCCAGGTGAGGATCAAAATCCCGTTGTGCTTTGCGTCAAAAGCGAGGATAGGCGGCAGATTCACGGCGAGCCACTGATCCCCCATGGTGATCGTCCCATCGTGCATGTCGTGGATGAGATTTGGAATCACGAAAGCTACGCTTGGATAGGTGTCAGTCGCGATGTCGGTCACAATTTGAGAATAGGGGACAACGTTTCCGGCCTGCGTGTCAGAAAAGTCTAGCAGAGGGTCGTGTTTGCGTGCATACTCGTGGTCGTCACAAACGGGCGCCCCGACACCCGGGAGGTCTTCCATGTACCCCTTGATCGACCTATGCGCACGCTCGAGCTCACCGCCGAGGCTGGGACTAGCGAAGGTCAGTGGGCAGTCGTCACTGGTCAAGCCCTGCGTGGAACCTGAATACAGCGCAAGATAGTTCGGTTCGCTTGGATGCGCGACCGCATAGCTGTTGGTGAACAGGACGCTGCTATCGGCAATGTTATTGATGTAGGGGGCTTCAGGATTTCCGATGACTTCCTGGTAGCCTTTATTCTCCATGACCACGATGGTCACGTGGTTGAACCGCGGTTTGCCGAGTGGGTGGGTGGTCGGCGATTTCAAGAGGACGGATCGCGACATCGCGGCGCGGCTGGTCGAGGAGGGCGGCGGTGGCTGGGCCTTCGCGCATCCGTTGAAGCATGCACAGAGAATGGCCGCGATCGCACAGACGCAATATCTCAACGAACCTGGCGCTTTGGTGGGTCTTTGTCGATGCACTCCGGATGACCGCATTTGCACTCGCTCGCGGCCGGCCCTTGGTGTCGGCAGGTATCGCTGCAAAAGCTTGGGCTCGTTTCGTGGTCGGTGACCACGCAGGCACAAAGCCTGTTGTCACATGTGGAGAGTGCCATGCGCTCGCCTCCCGTACCAATAACCTGATCGTGGGTTTACCCTCTAATGTCATAGCTGAATCAGCGCGCGCTCATCCGCGGGCTAGCCCGGCCCCTCAGAAAGCTCGTCCCTTTAACGGCCAGATAATGGCGATTTGCAAGGAATGGCCGAATTAAAGGCCGACGAGCCGCCGACGTCAACCTAGGGCAGACCGGACCTTCCGGTCTTACGAAATGATACACAAGCATGTTATGGTAGGTCCGCTCGCCCTCGGGGTGGTTCTCGTCCTAGGGGATGGTCAAGTCATTTCCCATCGTGAGGAGGCTGCCGATTGCGGCGAGCCCCATGACGACCGTCGTCGTCCAGCCGATGACGTTCAAGAGCGGCGTGTTGACCCGTGCCCCCATGATCGCGCGGTTGTTGGCCCGAGCATGACGAAGACGAGCAGGCCGGCGCCAAGATGCCGTTGATCACCGCCGTCCAGAAGAGGGTGTCGATCGGGCTGATGCCGAGGAAATTGAGCTCGATGCCGATGAGCGTGGAGAGCGCGATCACGCCATAGAATTGCGGCGCCCGTCCCAACTTCCTGCTCAAGCCGAACTTCCAGCCGAAGGCTTCGGACATGGCGTATGCCGATGATGCGGTGAGGACGGGGACGGCGAGAAAACCCGACCCGATCAGCCCGAAAGCGAGGAGCGCGGACGCCCATTCTCCGGCCAGCGGTTCGGGCGCTCTGGCCGCTTCGGCCGCGGCGCCGAATATGCGTCTGCCCCGCCTTGAACAAGGTCGCCGCGGTGCCGAGCATGATGAAATACGCCACGACGTTGGAGAAGAGCATGCCTACGTTGACATCCCAGGCCGCATAGGTGAGCTCCGCATCGGTCGTGCCCTTGCGCTGCCAGTGGTACTTGCGCCCAAGCGCGATATCTTCCTCAACCTCTTGATTGGCCTGCCAGAAGAACATGTAAGGCGAGATCGTCGTTCCCAGGATCGCGACGAGCATGGTCAGCGATCGTGCATCCCAATGGATGTGGGGAGGAAATGTTCCGGCGCAACACTTCGACGGCGTTCGGATGAGCGAAGAACGCAGCGCCGATATATGTGAAAAGGCCAGCGACAGCCATTTGAACACCGCGGCGATCGTGCGATAAGACCCCCAGATCTGTAGGGCCAGCAAGACGAGAGCGATGGGCACGATGAGCGCCACGACGGACACGGGGATGAGCAGGTTGAAGGCCGCGGCGATCGCCCCGATGTCCGCGCCTGCATTTATGGTGTTGGCCACCACGAGCGCGATGACCGCGCCGTAGACGAGGGGACGGGGGTAGTGCTGGCGCAGCACGGCGCTCAGCCCCTTGCCTGAGACCAAACCGATCTTCGCACAGATGTACTGGACGGCGGTCATCATCGGGTAGGTGACGAGCGTCGTCCAGAGCATGGAAAAGCCCATCGCTGCGCCGGCCATGGCATAGGTGCCGACGCCCGATGGATCGTCATCTGATGCGCCGACGACGATGCCCGGTCCAAGGATCTTGAGAAAGCGCACGAGGCGGTTTGGCTCCCGCGCCAGATGCGTCTCACGCGAGCCGAGCTCGGCCGCCGGCACCACGTCCATCGCGCGCGTTACCGCCTTGGGTTTCTTGCCCACACAAAGGTCAGGAGCGACCCGGTTGGGTCACTCCCGCTCCGACCGAGGTGATGCAAAGGCGATCAGACCGTTCGCCGTGTGAACACTCTGAAGATGAGCAGGAGCACGACGCTGCCGACGAAGGCGACGATGATGCTCCAGAGATTCAACCCGGTCACACCCGCGTTGCCAAAGGCGTTGAAGAGCCAGCCTCCAAGGAGGGCGCCGACGACCCCGACGACGAGATCTCCGAGCACGCCCCCCGGGCCTTCGCCCGGCACAACCGCCTTGCCCAAAAAGCCTGCGACTATCCCTACGACGATCCAGGCGAGTATGCTCATCTCACTCACCGAGCCTTGTCGCGAAGGTTTCGCTTGGTCTTGTCGACGCCTGCGGCCATCCGATGCCCGGCTTCTTTGACGGCCGACGCCGTCTTCTGCGTTGCCGTCATCGAGTCGCCTGCGAGGTCGCGCTTGGCGCGTTCGGCTCCCGCCTTGACGCGGTGCGAGTACTCGTGTGAGGCGTCGTTGAGGTCTTTCTTCGCGCGGCGAAGGGTTCGATCGGTCTTCATATGTCCTCCATTGAGCGTTTGAGAAGACGTGAGTGCTAGCGCACCACGGTCGTGGTGTCTCTGTTCGACCGCATCGCCATGCCGATGACGATCGCCAGGACCACGACGACCACTGCGATCACGACCGTCCAGTCCGTCACACTGAATGTCGTCGTCGAGGTGGTCGTGGTGGATTGCGTCGTCGTCGCGCTCGTGCTCTGCGGGTACGGCGTCGATGGCATGGACGTCTGTGTATCCGTAGTGTTGGTGCTATTCGTGGTCGTATCCGTCTGCGAATCCTGATTCGCGACGGCGTGACCGGCGATCATCAAAGCCATGGTGAACTCCTCTCTAGCGCGTTAGATTCCCATCCGAGCGGAGTTCAAACAAGCGGGGACGCGCAGTTTAGCGGCTCTCTGACGGAGCAGTCTCGCCGAGCAGCGCCTGCCGTAGCTTCGCCACGGCGCGCTGCTGCAGCCTGGAGATGCTCATCTGCGAGACGTTGAGACGGCGGGCGATCTCGACCTGCGATTGGTTCTTGAAATAGCGAAGGTGGATGACGACACGCTCGCGCGGATCCAGCGCATCGTAGGCGCGCTTCAGTCCCTCGCTGTCCTCGATGCGCTCCAGCGCTTTGTCATCCTCGCCGAGGCGCTCGAGCAGGCTGCCGGACCGTGCGTCGTCGTCCGAGCCCTGGTCGGCATCAAGGGAACGAGGTGCGTAGGCATAACCGACCTCTTTGGCCTCGAGGATCTCCTCGGTCGTTGCCCCCAACCGTGCGGCGATCTCATCGACAGTTGGGGAACGCCCGAGCTCCCGGTCAGCGCCTCCGACGTCGAGCCGATGGCGAGACTTAGCTGTTGCAGATGGCGCGGGACGTGCAGCGCCCACCCCTTGTCGCGAAAATGCCGTTTGAGCTCGCCGACAATCGTCGGCAGGGCAAACGTGTTGAACTCCACGCCGCGCTGCACGTCAAAGCGATCCACCGCTTTGAGCAGACCCACCAAGCCCACCTGGATCAGATCCTCGATCCGCTTCTCCTCGATTGGCGAAGCGCAACGCCAGATAGCGCACGGCCCGAACGTGAGCCATGACGAGCGGTTCGCGCGCGGACTCAGATCGAGTGGCCGCGTATTCGGCGACGAGCTCGCCACGCGGCCTTCGGTCTTGACGCGCAGCGACATCTTCATACGGTCGGCCCGCGAGCATGTCCGGCTATCCCACGCTCGTCCGGAAGGTGAGCCGCAAACCGGACTGCGGATCGATGTCGTATTCAACGCTGTCCGCAAGGCTCTTGATGATGAAGAGACCGTCGTCGGTCTCGAACGCATCGCTTGACCGATCCGTTCGCCGGTCGTGTGTGATTCCTGCATCCTCGACGTTGACGGTGAGGGCGGCGCCGCTCTGCACGAACGAAGATCTGAGACGCCCGGGCCCACCCTGCTGGATGCAAGCCTGGCAGCCTCGCCCACCATGATCTTGAGATCGTCGATCGCATCGATCGACAAGCCGGCATGATGCCCGATGGCAGAGGCCGTCAGCCGCATCGCCGCGACGAGCTTGGGTCTTTGGGCATCGTCACATCGAATGCGTCCGGCCGCTCTTGCGCCTGTGGTCAAACGTCGTCGACGCTCTTCACGAGCTTCGCGATCACCTGTCCTCTAGCGGCGGCGCGCGCGATTGCGCGTGCTCGATGGCCGCGCTCGCCGGTACGCCGCTCCCGGAGCGTCGGCGCGACGGCACTTTGCCGCCGCAGCTTTGCGCGCTTCCGAGAGACCGATGGCGATGGCCTGCTTGCGGCTTGTGACCTTCGTGCCAGAACGGCCGGAGCGCAGCTCGCCTCGCTTCATCTCACGCATGGCCCGCTCGACTTTTTCACCGGCTTGGGCACCGTATTTCCTAGCCATAGCTCCTCCTGCGAGCACCGGCCGCAGCATCGGGCCGGTCGTGAACCACATACCCCGCCGTCAGTCCCGTATCACCTGGCCCCAAAGCGCGGCGAGCAAGAGCGCAGGAACCCACTGAGCGGCGACGAGCGCATGGTGCTTTTTGCCAAGCACCGCGAAGCCAAGCGACGACGCGGTCGCGATACCAGCCAGGCCGAGCAGCGCAGCGCGCCACACCGCGTTGGCCGGTTTGTCCGAGACGATGCGCTCGACTCGCTCGGAGATGCGGGTCGCTGTCTTCACAGCGTCCGTCTTTGCAGCCTTCTTCATGAGTTGTTCCGCATCGTCTGCGAAATCGTTCACCTGATTGACGACGTCCATCGTTTCCCTCCATCGGGCACGCGCCGAAATCCACGCGAGGCGGGTATACCCACTTCTCCACCAAGCACACCACGTTTGGTGGACCGTACGGCGGGATACATTCGTCCGAGCGGTGAGAGGAGAAACCATGGTACCTGCTACGACCCACGACATCGCCCTTGCCTGCGTGCTGCTCGCGATCATCGCCGTGGCGCGCCTGACCGACCGTCGCGTCGGCCCGCCGTTTGAGGGACCCTACCGGGGGTAAACACTTGCCATGCTCGGCGTGACCACGCGGGGATATATCTTCGACATTGACGGCACCCTCGTGCTCAGCAACGCTGCCCACGCGGCGGCCTGGGCACCATCGTTCGCCCGCGCGGGATTTTTCGACGTGACTCCCGCGGTCGTACGCCCGTTTGTGGGCATGGGCGGCGAGCAGCTCGTCGCCTCGATCAAGCCGAAGCTGCCGCCCACGATCAAGCACGAGATCATCCACAACCACGGGCGGATTTTCCGCCAGGATTACCTTCACAAGATCACACCCGCTCCTGGGTGCAAGGAGCTGCTCTTGGATCTCGAGCACCAGGGCTGTGTGCTCGGAGTAGCGACGTCCGCCGGTGCTGACGAGCTCGCCGCGATCTTAGCCGTCGCCGGCATCGACGACATTCTTCGCTTGCGCGTGTGCGCCGACGACGTCGAACGCGCCAAACCGGCGCCGGATGTGGTGACCGCAGCATTGCAGAAGATGGCGCTCGCGCCGGAAGAGACGCTCATGGTGGCCGACACCCCATACGACATCACGGCGGCGCACGGTGCCGGCGTGCGCATCATCGCCCTGCGCTGCGGGGGCTGGGACGACCGTTCCCTGGCACAGGCGGATGCCATCTTCGACGATCCGGCGCAGCTCGCTGCGAGGTTGGATAAGTACTATGGAGTCGTGGGAGTAATAGCACGTTTAGCCTGACGCATCGCGAAAAGGTCTTCACGATCGTCGCGTCCATATGCTCTTTAGTGGCGATCGGCGTGCTCGATTCTACCTCCCGGCCATTCAGCTGCGCCCGCTCGCCATCGTCCTCGTCATCGCGATCACGGCGATCGCGGGCTACGGGTGGGGCATCGCAAGCGGGGTCGGTTCGGCTCTTTTCTTCACGGCCATCGAGGCGTACGGCGGACACCGGTCCGAGCCGACGAACATCGCGTGGAACACCGCCTTCTCGGCGCTGGGATTGGTTGCCGCAGTCGTCCTGGTCGAGGGCCTGCGTTCACGCATCAACCGCGAGAAAGCGATCGACGACGACTTGCGCGGAGCGCACCGGGAGCTCGTCGACCTGAAGCGGATCAACGCTGCAGAAGCGGCGCTGCGCCGCTCGGAACAACGCTACCGGGTGGTCGGGGAATCGCTGCCGTTCGGCGTGTGGCAGACAAGTGCCGCCGGCGAAGAACTGACGTACATCAGCGAGGTGTATTGCGCGCTCTTCGGCATGACGCGAGAGCAGATCGCGGCCGGCGGCTGGAGGGAACGGGTTCCGGAAGAGGATCAAGTGCGCTTCTTGGCCGCGTGGCGCGCGCGAGAGAGGCAGGATGTCTTCGAGGGCGAGTACCGGATTCGCGCCAAAGACGGCAAGACGTACTGGATCCTCTCGCGTGGCGCTCGCCTGAGGGACGATGATGGCGCCACGACTGGTTGGGCCGGGTTCAACCTTGACATCACCAGCCGCAAGCGAAACGAAGAGCGCTTCGCTTTCTTGGCGGATATCGGCCGCACGCTTGCGTCATCGCTCGAACCCCCCATCGTCTTAGAGAAGGCGGCAAACGTCATCGTGCCGCGTTTTGCCGATTGGTGCACGATCGACATCGTCGCGGACGACACAGAGATCGAGCGTGTGCTCGCCGTCCACCGCGATCCCGAACTCACCGCCGCGATGAAGAAACTACTGCCCGATCCTCGAGAAGCCGCGCTCTTCGGCTATCGGGGAAAGCAGGTGATCGCGACGGGCCAACCCGATTGGCAGCGCTCTCCATCGGGAATGGCCAGAAGCGACGAGCAGCTTGAGCTCTTGAAACATATGGGGCTTGGGTCGCTCATCTCGGTCCCGCTCGACGCCCGTGGCAAGACGATCGGTGCGCTGACACTCGTGTCCCGATCGGATCAGCGGTACGAAGCCGAGGATGTGGGGTTCCTGACGTCATGGCCCGGCGCATCGCACTCGCATACGACAACGCCCGCCTGTACGCCCGCGAGCACCGCGTCGCAGACATGCTCCAGCGGGTATCCCTGCCCGTCGCCCTGCCCGACATCCCAGGGATCGAGATCCGAGCGCATTACCAGCCGGGCGCCAAGGAGGCCGAGATCGGGGGAGACTGGTACGACGCTTTTCAGCTCAGCGACGGCCGCATCGCGCTTTCCATCGGCGACGTCGCAGGAAAAGGGCTGCAAGCCGCTTCCATCATGAGCGCCCTGCGCCTCATGATCCGCGCGAGCGCGCTCGAAGGGATTCCGCCGTCACGCGTGCTTGCCCGCGCCAATCAATTGTTGCTCAACGACCGTCCGGAGATGGCGACCGCTGTCTTCGGTTTCTCGATCCCGAAGAGCTGACATACACGTGTTCGATTGCGGGCCATCCCCCGCCGCTTGTAATCAGCCCTGAGGGCGAAGCCACCCGGCTTCCTCCGTCTCGCCTCCGTTGGGGGTGAATGCGAGCACGCTGTTCTTGGAACAGACGATGATGGTGCCGCAGGGATCGATGCTCGTTCTCTACACGGATGGACTCATCGAAGATGCGCGGGGTGCGGACGACGCAGAGATGCAGCTCATCAGCGCTCTTCGAGAAGCCATGCAAACCGAGCAGTCCAACCCGGCGCGCGCCATCGCCGGCAAACTCATCAGCGCAGCGCCCAAGGATGATGTCGCAGTGCTGACCGCTAAGATGTCAGCCCGGCCGCTCTTGGAGTTGGACCTCATCTTGCCGGCAACGCCCGGCAGCAGCCGTCTCTTCCGCCAAGCGCTGCGGCGGTTCTACCTCGCAGTGGGCCTGAGCGCTGAGCGCATCGAACTTCTCCAAGTCGCCGTCGGCGAGGCGATCATGAACTCCATCGAGCACGCATATGGGGTCAAAGGTGGTAACGTCCGCGTGCGCGCTTGGGTCGAGGGCGGCAATCTCATCATCGATATTTCCGACCGCGGCCGCTGGCGCTCGCCGCACGATGATGGAGGCGGATACGGTTTGCGCGTGGTCAAAGGCATCGTCCAGCACGTCGAATTGAACCGCACCGACAGCGGCACGATCGTACGGCTTAGACAACCTGTGGGGAGGATTATACAGTGACACACCAGGCCAGATTCTCAAGCCAGTCAGCCAACGGTGTCACCGTCGTGAGCATCGAGGGAGAAGTCGACATCGCAAACGTCGGAGAATTGCGGCTCTATCTCGAGCAGGCGATAGAAGAGCAGGGAGCCGGGTTGGTCGTCGACCTCACCAAGGCCAGCTACTTCGACAGCCGCACGATCGCACTGCTGGCGGAGGTCGCGACGAAGATGCGCGTCCATCGCCAGCGCGTCGCGCTGGTCGCTCCGGCAAGCGGATTCGCGGCGCGGATATTGGAGATCGCGGGGCTTTCCCAGATCGTCCCGGCGTTCTCAGCGCTCCAAGACGCCACCGATTCCGTCACGCAAACAGCGCCCACCTAACCTCCCGCCGCGATCCGCTCGCCTCGGCGGCTCGGCTGCTCGAAGTGTTACCCGGCGATCTTCAGACGACAGTTGAGTCAGCTGCCGCTGGCCCGTGCCTACCCGGGCACAAGCCCAGGTGGGCACAGGACAGCGCCGACGATGGGCGCCTTGACGCGCACCATTGCCGGCCGCAGACGCGTGCCAAGCATGGCTAACGGCCTCGCGCCGCCCGGTGATGAGGTTGAACACGAACGCGATGAGCGCGACCACAAGCAGCAGGTGGATCAGGCTCCCGCCGATGTGAGCGGCAAAGCCGATGAGCCACAACACGAAAAAGAATCACGATAATCGTCCACAAGACGTTTCCCATGAGGCCCCCCTTTCTGGGCAAGCAGAGAATTCCCCGAATCTGACGCTTCAAACGGTGTTTGAGCAGCTGAGCGCGAGGAAACAATGGGCTCGCTGCCGCCCATGCGGCAGCGCCAGCTCAAGCGATGCACTCAAAAGCCCGCGGAGGAGAGAGATGAAGAACGGAACTTTGCGCGACCTGTTCGTGGAAGAGCTCAAGGATTTGTACAGCATGGAGCACCAGCTCGTCAAGGCGCTCCCCAAGATGGCGACGGCGGCAGACTCCGGCGATCTCAGCGCCGCCTTTGAGGAACATCTCGAGCAGACGCGTGGACACGTGGCGCGGCTCGAGCAGATCTTCGACGCCATCGACGTCACGGCGCGCGCGAAACGCTGCGTCGGCATGGAAGGCATCATCGATGAGGGCAAAGAGATCCTCGAAAAGGATCTGCAGCCCGACACCAAAGATGCCGGCCTCATCGGCGCGGCGCAGCGCGTCGAGCACTATGAGATCGCCGCCTATGGCACCGCCCGCCGGCACGCAGAACTGCTCGGCATCAGCGATGCGGTCGACCTGCTCGAGCAGACCCTGGAGGAGGAAAAGCAGACGGACGCGCGGCTGACTCAGCTGGCAGAAGAGATCAACCCGGCGGCGCAGCGCGCAGGCGATGACGAAGAGACGGCGGACGCGCTGGAGCGGGAAAGCACGGCCAGGGCGCGCTGAGCAGGGCCTCTCTCGCGGCCACCCACGCGATGGACTTCTACGGGAGACGTCATTTACGCTCGAAGCTACCGTACGCTTGCGCTGAAACACGCTCCTCGGCTGTTACGTTGCAAGCGTGCAGGGCATACTTATGGCTCATAAGGAGGAACTCTATGCGTCACTTCACGCTCGCGGCGGTGTGCGCCGCTCTGATCGCTTTGGCAGCGTCGCTCGCAACAGCGCCGGCCCAAGCCGACACGCACGTCTGGACAGGTCAAGTCATGCACGTATCCACCTCAAACATGAAGGTGCATAACACAGACGGAGGCGAGACCTTGAGCTTCCTGCTCGTGCCCAAGTTCAAGCAGGTGTTCTCCGACGATGGGAAGACGACCGTGCAAATGGCCGACCTCAAGCCGGGGGCCTGGGTCACGGTGTACTACGATCAAGACCTGCTCGGCGCACGTCACGCCGACAAGATCGTGATCCTCAACAACGGGCAGCAGATAAAGTCGTGAAGAGCGCCCGGGCGGCCGCCATGCGGACCGCCCGGGCTTGGGGCCCCTCGTGTCTTTACGCCTTGGGTTCTTCGGGCGGAGCCGGGGCAGCGGCCGGATCGGGCTCGGTGCGATAGACCCTGCTCACCGGCATGCCGAGCTGGATGTCCGCTGCGGCAAGCGCCTCGTGCATGCGCCGGTTGATCTCGCGTGTCAGCGGGAACATCTTCCCGGGCACCGTCTGCACCCAGCCGCGCAGCACGATGCCGAGGGAGGAGACCGACTCCACCCCGAGGACTTTGGGGGGTTCTGTGACGATCCTGCTCCACTGCGGATCGCGTGCCACGTCCTTGAGCACTCCTTCAAAGACCTCGAGCGCCCGTTGCGCGTCGGCGTCGAAGGCCACGGCGATGCGGTAGTCGACACGGGAGAAGCTCCGCGTCCAGTTCTCGACGACGCCCACCTGGCTATTGGGGACCGTGATCAACCGGCCGTCGTCGCTGCGCAGCTGCGTGATGCGTAGCGTCATACCGTCGATGAAGCCTGCGGCGGTCCCGATCGTCACGTAATCGCCGATCGCGTACTGATCCTCGGTGAGGATGAAAAAGCCGTTGACCAAGTCCTTGACGAGGCTTTGGGCTCCAAAGGAGATGGCGAACGCTACGGCGGCGCCGAGCGTGACGACCGCCGAGGCGGATGCGCCGACGGCGCCCAGGGTGAGCGCGAAGGCCACGAAATAGATGACCATCGTCTTGGCGTACTCGACCGAGCGCACGATCGTCGGAAAACGCAGGTGCCGTCGCCCGGCATCATCGAGCGACAGGAACGGCCGCTCCTCCCACGACCGGGTAACGCGGACGATGAGAAAGCTTCCCAGCCGGCTGAGCAACCCAGCCAGAAACCAGATGACGAAGATCGCAGCGAGCTGGGTGGCAAGTTTACGGGCGATGCCTTGCGTGGCGGGGAAGAGATAGAGCACGTACAGCGCACCCAGCCCCCACGCGATGATAAGACCCCAACCGAGGATCCACTCGAGCGCGACGGTGGCGGTGCGCAACACGCGCAGACGCGATAGCTCGGCGGGAGATTCTTCGCTCTCCATCTCCGCCGGCTCGTCGGGCTCCAAGCGTTCGTCAAGCGACGAGCGCCATCGGGAGATGAGCAAACGCATGCCGGCGAACAGGACGGTGATGATGAGGACCACGAGCAGCGCGAGCGCGGCCGCGCTGAGCTGACGCTCGAACGCTCCTGGCTCTCGCTCGCGCAGCGCGTTGCCCAGCACGCTCTGCAGCGTATCCGCCCAGGTGCGGGCGAGCTCGTGCACGGTGGCCCCGTTGTACCTCGCGTCCTGCTCGGTGAGCGTCAGCAGGGGGGTCTCTTTCGCACCCCTGCCATCGGCTGCGACGAGCGTGACGTACCCGTTGTGCGCTCCGATCTTTACCGTGAAAGTCTCAGGGTCGTAGCGGGTCGTGGCCGGCCGGAAGACGTCGATGAAGGTGCTGACCGTGGGCACGACCTCATGCAGGTTTTCCTGGATGACGTCGACGCGCGAAGCGACCGCCGGGAACGCTTGCGGATCGCGGTTGGCCGGGGCCGACACGTCGAAGAGCCGGATGCCCTCGAAGAAGACCGGTGCGACCTCAAGGCTTCCCACGCGTTTGATCTGATACTTGCGGGTGACGTCTGTGACCGCGCTCGTCGGGAGAGGGATGGGGACCAGTTGGGCGAGCGCGATGCACGGCTGCGCCAGCACGACGAGCAGCGCCACAAGCGGCAGCGTGCGGCTCACAGTGCGCGATCTGACTCGCAACACCGGCAACTCCCTAGCGGACCGGATAGCCGGTGAGCACGATACTGCCCGCCACCAGCAGGACGATAGAGCCCAAGCCCAGGGCCACGACGACGATGTGCGGCCGTTCGAACTTCGAGCCCACGCCCGCGAGAAACGATACCGACGCGAAGATCACGGTCATGAGGATGTAGCGGTCGCCTGTCTCGTTCGCCGCCGTGCCATCGTCGTAATACTTCTGCGCAGCGAGCTCCAGGACTTGGGCCTGATCGAGCGCCGCCAGGTGGTATTGCTTCATCACAAACGGCGAGCTAGGCGCCGAGGCGTTGCGGAGTGGGTGGGTCGCAAGCCACGCCTTCATGGGCACCTTGAGGCGCGGCGGGAAACGCTCGGAGAGGAAGTCGGCCAGCTGGGTATCCTTGGTCGCGACGGCATTGGCATAGGCCACGAACAGACTGACGTCGATCGTGATCTGCCTGTTGGCGAGGTTGTTCTGTCGCAGCGATTCGACGCGCGAGGCGTTTGCGCGGGCATAGCTCGCCGCCTGGGCGCTTCCCCAACGGGCGGCCTGATACGCGCACCACGCGGAGAAAATGGCCGTGATAGAGATCAGCACGACCGCCCAGATCTCGCGACGTCGTTCGTTCAACCACATGCGCCCCCGTTCTGACGTCCTGGCGCAAATCCATGCGCCCGGCTATAATCGGTGCATCATGGCGCCCTTGCGTCCCACGACGCTCGCCGTCACCGTCAAGCCACACGCTGCCGCTACCGTGGTCTCGATGACGCACGGCGAGGTCCACGTCAGTGTCAGGGCGCAGGCGCGGGAAGGCAAAGCCAACGACGCCTGCCGCGTCGCGCTGGCCAAAGCGCTCGGCGTCGCTCCGTCCACGCTGACGCTCGTGCGGGGTCGTAGCGCCCGGATCAAGCTCTTCGCAGTGGCGACGCTGACGCCGGCCGAGCTCGCGGCCAAACTCGCCCGGCTGCGGCCGTGAAGGAAGAGCGGCTTATCTGGCCGCGACGGAGTCGGAGTGGACCTGCGTCTGCGCCTGCATGATCAGGGCGAGCGCCGAGTCGAGCTTGTCGCTCACCTGAGAGTTGAGACGCGCCGCATCGGACAGCTCGGCGAGCAGCCGGTCCTTCGGCCAGGCGGATCTGGCAAGGGTGAGGGAGAGGGCCGGGCAATCCTCCGCACGCACGTCGTCGTTCGCCTCGCTGATGAGCGGAGTCGCGGACGCCAGTTCGTGCTGATCTTGCGCGAGCAATGCGCGGGCCTGCGCGAGCGGAGCGTCCTGATCGCTGAGGATCCAGCTCGCTTCACCGAGTTCGTGAGTCACGGCGCTGAGCACGGGCGGCGATAGGTGGCTGACAGGGATCTGCTGACGCGTCCTTGCGATCATCTCCGAATACTGGTTGCTGGTCCTTGAGGTGTCCAAAAGCGCCATGGAGACGGAATGCGCGGCAGCGGTCGAAAAACGCACTTGGTCGAGCGTCTGCCCGAGCCGGGTGCGCTGCGCGGAACAGCCCGCCGCTTGCGCGTCGGCAGGGTTGGATTCGCGCACGTAGACGACGAGCAGCAGCGCGCTCGCAACGACCGCCACGCCGACGACGGCCAGGAGGCGTTCGGGTTTGGTCATACGAGCGCGCTCAGCAACCTCACGGGGGTATGACTTGGGTTACAGGGCCGCCATTACAGGTCCCATCGCATATGCGCTCGAGACCGGCGCTGACACAAACCCGCGCTCCTGCAAGTCCCACGTCTAGCCGATACCATAGCATCGCGGTATCCTTTAGGGGTCTTCGAGCATTGTTCGATTCGGTCAAGAGATTTCTGCTGCGCAGGGCGCCAGACCGGTATTCGCGCCGCTGGCCACGGATCGCCGTGGCAGAGCCGGCGCAGGTAAAGCTGCCCAACGGCGACGACAAGCCCGTCATCGTCAATCAGCTCTCGGTCGGCGGCGCGCGCATCCAGACGACCGCGCCGCTCAAAGCGGGTGACAGCGTCGAGCTCCACTTCGACCAGATCGCGGGGGAACGCCAAAGCGTCGCCGCGCGTATCGTCTATTCGCTCAAAGAGAATCCGGGCTATTACTTCGCCTGCGGGCTGGCCTTTCTCGGCCTCAAGCCGCACGAGACGCAGTGGCTGGCATCGTTCATCGCCGCCGAACAGGCCCGCCGCCGCAGCCTCGCAGCCCAAGCCGCCGCGCAAGGACTGGACGCCGGGGAGCCTCAGGCCGCAGAGAGCTAGGAGCACAGCGGGCCAAAGCGGGGTCAGCTCCTGTGCGGGCACGCCGGTCGCATATGAGATGCGCGCGCATGAACATGCCCGGATATGGCTTATTGAGTGACACAAATCACGTTGCCTGAAGTCTCACTCAAAAGGGGGGACCAGGCCATGACGAACCCACGCAAGGGCACGACCATGCTGGACTCACTGCGCAAGATGTTCGTAGCGCCCGCGCCGTCATCGAATCACCGGCGCTGGCAGCGCCTCCTCATGAGCGAGCCCGCCCGGATGATCCGGCGCGGCGAATCCCACCCCGCCATGCTGGATGAGATATGCGCCGGCGGCGCCCGGGTGAAGTCATCGCAGCGCCTGGCGCCCGGCGCGGTCATCGACATCGGCTTCAAGACAGGCTTGCGCGACCACCATTCTTTGAGCGCCCGGGTGGTGCACGCGCAAAAGGACGACGGTTTTGCCTGGCGCTACGGCCTGTGCTTCGTCGACGCCGGACCCTCAGAGATCCGCAAGCTCAACGAGTACGTGGAGGAAGAGAGCAAACGCCGGGAGACCGGCTTTGCGACTCCGCGCGCCTAGCCTTCCCTGACCTTTGCCGGAGATCCTGACTCGTGCGTGCAACGCCCGGGTTCAAGCTCGTGCAGGCGGAGGTGTTGTCGTGTTTCTCAAGGACGTGCTCAAGACAGTGGCCGAGCGCGCGCAAAGCGCAGCCACCGTCAAAACGATCTTCGGAGAGCCGTATGTGATCGGGGAGACGACGATCATCCCCGTCGCACGGGTCGCCTACGGTTTCGGCGCCGGCGGCGGCTGGGATCAGGATCAGCCTTCTCAGGATCAGCCTTCTGATGAAGGGCGAGGTGGCGGCGGAGGTGGCGGCGGCGTGGCGGTCTTGCCGGAAGGCTTCATCGAGTCGAGCCGCGAGGGGACGCGATTCGTCGCGATCGACCGGCGCCGGCGGGTTTTCGCCGCGCTCGTGCTCGGCGCCGGATTGGGCGTGCTGCTGGGCGCGCGTCTGGCCCGTCCGCGTTGACGTCAGTAGGTAAGGTTCAAGCGCGTCTGCGGGCTAGGAAAGCGTACTGGATCTGACGCTGCGTCACCCGCGCGCCTGCCGGTGCTGCTGCCGCAAGCCTGCGGTCGAGTTCGGACAGGAACTGTGCGCGCCGCTCTCCCAAGATCTTGCGGATCTTCTCCCGCGAGCGCTGATACCCGACGAACTCATCCGCCGTGCGCTGCAGCTCGAATTCGATCACGACCGTCTGGCCATCGACGAACCTGCGCTCCCCGGGCGGTGTCTTGGCCGGGGCCACATGCTCCCAGAAGGCCGGCCAGCCCGACTCGTGTTCGGCAGCGTGGTCTCGCGAATCGATCGCGGCCGGCTCGCCCAGCCATTCGCGGATGATCTGCTCGCACGCGAGCGTGAAAGCATCGCTGCGCGCCGCGTGCTTCCAGAAGATGGCGAGCGCGCCGCCTGGGCGTAACACGCGCGCGCACTGCGCGAATGCTGCCTGCGGCTCGAACCAGTGGAACGCCTGGGCGCACGAGACCAGGTCGAACGATGCGTCCGCAAAGGGAAGCGTCTCCGCACGGCCCGGCACAAACGTTACGCGGGCTCCGGCGGGCAGCGCTGCCCGCGCCTGCTCCATCATCGCGGGCGCGACGTCGACGCCCACCACTTCGAATCCCCGATCGACATAGGCCGCCATGCCAAGCCCGGTGCCGCACGCCAGGTCGAGCACGCGGCCGCCAACCGGGATGCGTCCGTAGGTCAAAATCGCATCGAACAGCTCGCCGGAATACGAGGTGCGGAACTTGGCGTAGTCACCGGCCAGCGAGTCGAAATCCGAGCGGAGCTCGGGCCTTGGCGTGCGGCTAGTCTCACCCATGGGAGGGCTCTACGCGGACCGTCCGAAGACCGCCTGTGCCATGCAGACGATGGACAAAGAAGAGCTCCTCCGGCGCGTCAACGCCCACAAGTGGTTCCACATCATCGACCTGGGCAACGGCGTCATCACCCCGGGCATGTACGATCCCGTCAGCGGTCTCCACGGCCCTCGTTTTTGCGTGCCGAAGAGCCTGGAAGGCAAGAGCGTCCTCGATATCGGCGCCTGGGATGGCGCATGGAGCTTTGAGGCCAAGCGGCGTGGCGCGTCGCGCGTGGTCGCCTCCGACCACTTCTGTTGGGGCGGCGACGGCTGGGGAGATCCGGGCGCATTTCGTACCGCCCGCGAGGCGCTCGGCGTGGACGTCGAAGACGTCAACATCGACGTCATGGACCTGAGCAGCGAGCGCGTCGGTCAATTCGACGTCGTGCTCTTCTTCGGTGTTCTCTACCATTTGCGCCACCCGATGCTCGCGCTCGAGAAGGTCAGGGACGTCACCGCGCCCGGCGGACTCGCCATCATCGAGACGCACTGCGACATGCTCGATCTCGACGTGCCCGCGCTCGGCTTCTATCCGACCAACGAAGCCGGCGGTGACGTGACGAATTGGTTCGGTCCAAACCCCGCGGCGCTCTTCGGCATGCTGCGCGCCTGCGGATTCAGCGACATCACGCTGACGTCGCTCCATCCAGAGTGGAAGCGCATGACCGTCCACGCGCGCTGACCCGGGCGCGCATCACCTCGTGGCCGCTCTGGCTTGCGGCCTGCGCCTGCGCGCTCGGCCTGGCGGCCTGCACGAGAGTTTCAAGCCACGCAGGCATCGCGCGCGGGGGCAATTCCTGGACCCGCCACGGCGTCCTGCGCATCGGCGACACCCGCGTCCCCGATAACCTCAACCGGATGCTCGGCACGCTCTCCGTCGACACAGAGATCGGGAGTTTGTGGTGCGCGCGCTTGTTCGTGGTGGACGATCGCGAGCAACTGCAGCCCGAACTCGCCGTCGCCGTGCCGACGCGAGCCAATCGTGGCGTGAGCGCAGACGGCCGGACGATCGTGTACCACCTCAGGCCGGGCGTGCGCTGGCAGGACGGGGCGCCGTTTGGCTCGGCGGACGTCGTCTTCTCATGGCGGCAGGTGGTCAACCCGAACAACCTCGTGCAATCGCAGGACTTCTACAACCAAGTCGACCGCATCGGCGCGCCCGACGCGCTCACAGCGGTCGTGCACATGAAGCAACCGCAGGCAGGCTTCATCGCCACGTTCTTCAACGACTACTGCATGGTGCCCGAGCACCTGTTGCGGGGGCGCGCCAGCCTGAACCAAGCGGAATACAATCGTCTGCCGATCGGTACCGGGCCGTTCCGCATCGTCGAGAACCAGCCGGGCGTGTTCATCAAGCTCGTCGCCAACCCGAACTACTGGCGTGGCGCCCCAAGGCTTGCGGAGATCGACTACCACTTCGTGCCCAATCCCACGACGCTGCTCACCCAGATGCGCACGCACGAGCTTGACTTCTATCGGGATGTGCCGGCCGAGCAGGCGACGCAGCTTGCGGAGATATCGCAGACGACGGTCTACCGCTATCCGTTCTCACGCTACGCGGATATCGGATTCAACGGCGGGCACGAGCCGCTCTCCGACCTCCGTGTCCGCCAAGCGATCGCCTATGCGACGGACGTGCCGGAGCTCATCCGGCAAGTGACCCACGGCGAGTACCTCATGTCGGACAGCGATCAGCCGCCTTGGCGCTGGACATACGACCCAGGCGTGAAGCGCTACCCGCACGACGTGCACGCTGCTGCGATGCTGCTCGACGCGGCAGGCTGGCGCGCGGGCGAAGACGGCATGCGGGCCAAAGGCGGCAGACCGCTCGTGCTCACGCTCGTCGGGCTGGCCAACGATGCCACCGCACAGCGCGCCGAGCAGGTGCTGCAGCAGCAGTGGCGCGCCGTCGGCATCGACACGACGATCAAGAACTTCCCCGAAGACGTGCTCTACGCGCTCGGGACGGGCGTCGAGCAGTCGGGCAACTTCGACGTCGCGTTCGAAGGGTGGACCGAGCAGGCAGAGCCGGACAACCTGCAGCTCTACGGCTGCCGCATGGCGCCGCCCAACGGTTGGAACGTCTACCATTATTGCGATCCAGCGCTCGATCGAGCCGAGATCACCGCTCGCGGTTCGTACGACCTGGCCGAGCGGCGCGCGTCCTACGCGATCATCCAGGAATCGATCACGCGCGGATTGCCGTTCTACGTGCTGTGGTACGTGCGAGAAGAAGACCTCGCCAACTCGGATCTCCACGGCTACCGCCCGGGCCGCACCCTCTCGCCGTATTGGAACCCGTGGGAATGGTCCATCTGAGGGTAGGTCGCGGGTGGCGCAATGGCCAAATGTACCAACACCTTGGACGCTGCCCAGGCGTTTGCGCCACAAAAGGCCGATATTTGATTCAGTGATCGTCAATAACATCGAAGTGCTGTTCGGCGGCCAGGCCGGCGACGGTAGTCTGACCACGGGCGACCTCATCGCGATGGCCTTCAAGCGCATGGGGCTCGAGCTCTATACCTACAAGGACTTCCCCTCGCGCATCCGCGGCGGCCACACGAACTACGTCATCCGGGCAGGTGAAAAGCGCCATTACGGCCTCGCCGACTTCGTCGACGCGATGGTCGCATTCGATCTTGAGTGCGTCGAGAAGCATATCGCGGAGATGCGGCCCGGCGGCTTCGTCATCTTCGACAACTCGACCGAAAAGCTCACCGATGCGGTCCGCAGAGACGACGTCTTCGTCTACGAAGTGCCGCTCGCCAAGATCGCCAAAGAACAGCTCGGCCTCGAGCTCGTGCGCAACACCGTCTCCATGGGCGCCCTCGCCGCGCTCGTCGGCATGGATCCCCACGTCGTGCGCGAGCTCGTCACCAAGCAATACGAGCGCAAAGGGGAGAAGGTCGTCGGCCAAAACGTCGCCGCGATCGACGCCGGCGAGGCATACGTCAAAGAGCATTTCACCCGGCCGTCCGGTTACGATATGCGGGCACGGCCCGACGGCGAACGGTTGCTCATGATGGGCAACGATGCCATCGGCTACGGGGCGCTCGTCGCCGGCTGCCGCTTCATGGCCGGCTATCCCATCACCCCGGCGACCGACGTCCTCGAATGGATGGCCAAGCATGCGCCCAAGTACGGCGGCGTCGTGGTGCAGGCCGAAGATGAGCTTGCGGCCATCAACATGACGATCGGCGCCGCGTATGCGGGCGTGCGGTCCATGACCGCCACCTCGGGCCCCGGCCAAGCGCTCATGACCGAAGGCATCGGGCTTGCCGGCGTCGTGGAGACACCCATCGTGGTCATCGAGTGCGCCCGGGCCGGGCCGTCGACCGGCATGCCAACCAAGACCGAGCAGAGCAATCTCAACCACCTCATCTTCTCAGGTCACGGCGAGATACCCAAAGTCGTGCTCGCGCCGGGCACGGTCGAGGAGTCGTTCTATCTCACCGTCGCCGCGTTCAATCTCGCCGAGAGATATCAGCTGCCCGTCTTCGTGCTCTCCGAACAGGCGCTCTGCCAGAGCAAAGAGTCGATCCCGCGTCTCGAGCTCGATGGGGTGACCGTGGACCGCGGCAAGCTCGTGCGCGACGCAGTGACCTTCGGCGAATACAAACGCTTCGCGTTCAGCGAGGACGGCGTCTCGCCGCGGACGATCCCCGGAGTCGAAGGCGGCATGCACCTCGCACCCGGCTCGGAGCATAGCGATGCCGGCGTCATCACAGAGGACGCGGGCAACCGCGCCCGCATGATGGAAAAGCGCATGCACAAGCTCGAGTCCATGCGAGCGGAGCTGCCCAAGCCAAACGTGCTCGGCGACCAGGGAGCAGCGGTGGCATTCATCGGCTACGGCTCCAACCGCGGTCCGATCGCAGAAGCGCAAGACCGCCTGGCCGCCCGCGGTGTCGCGACGCGCTTCTTGCAGCTGCGCACGCTCTGGCCGTTCCCGGAAGACGAGGTGCGCGATTTCATCCGCAGCGCCTCGCATGTCTTCGTCGTCGAGAACAACATCACGGGCCAGTTGGAGCGGCTCATCCGCTATGTCACGGGCCCGCTCCCGCACATGCATCCCGTGCGCAAGTACGATGGCCGTCCGTTCCGGCCCATCGAGATCGAGACCGCGGTGACGGATATCGTCCGTCCGGCAGCAGGGCAAGAGCCCTTGGATATGCCGGCCAGCGCAGTGGCGAGGTAGGCAATACGCACATGGCGACGGTTCTCAGCCCCAAAGATTTCGCCACCGCGACCCCGTCATGGTGGTGCGCCGGTTGCGGCGATTTCGGGGTGCTCGCAGCGCTCAAGCAGGCCTGCGCGGATCTGGCCCTGCAGCCCAAAGACGTCGCGTTCATCTCCGGGATCGGCTGCTCGGGCAAGATCTCGGGCTACCTGCACTCGTACGCTTTCCACGGCGTGCATGGCCGGGCGCTGCCCACCGCCACCGCCGTCAAGCTCGCGAACAACGGCCTGACGGTCATCGTCGCCGGCGGCGACGGCGATGGGTATGCCATCGGCGCCGGCCACTTCTTGCATGCGGTGCGACGCAACCCGAATATGACGTACATCGTCATGGACAATCAGACGTACGGCTTGACCAAAGGCCAGTCATCGCCCACGAGCATGCTCGGATATAAGGATGGAACGCATCCGCAGGGCAATCCCGACGCGCCGATCAACGGCCTGGCCATCGCGCTTGCCGCCGGCGGCACGTTCCTCGCGCGCGGTTTCTCATCCGAGCCCAAGCAGATGACCGAGATGATCAAAGAGGCGGTGCGCCACCCCGGCTTCGCCATCGTCGAGGTGATGTCGCCGTGCGTGACGTTCAACAAGATCAACACCTACAAATGGTTCAAAGAGAACGTCTACCACCTCGACGACGCACCGGGGTACGATCCAAGCGACAAGCATCAGGCGTTCGCCACGTTGACGCAGCCGGGCAAGATCCCGCTCGGCATCTTCTATCGCGAGATCCGCCCGACGCTCGACGCGCTCGTGCTCGGCGCCGACCACCCGGCCATCTCCTCGCTGCCGGTCGAACGCATCGACCCGCGCCTCGCCGAACTGCAAACCGCCTACGCCTGACCGCCTCGCTAGAGTCACCCGGCTCGGGCGGCGTGCACGGTTATTGAAACTTCCCCGGTTCTGTGTGGTACAGTGGATCGGGAGGACCAGTGCAACGCACCGGCCCTCCAGTCAGACCGTGGAGGCAATTATGTCAGCCATCGTACGAGCCGTTGCGTGCTGTGCGCTCATCGCCCTGGCCGCGAACGCGACAACCGCCGCGCCGGTACCCAGCGCATCCCAGATCCTCGCACAGGCCAAGGCGGCGGCCGGCGGGAGCGCGCTCGACACGGTGAAGACGGTGCACCTCACCGAGCGTGTCCAAGTGATGGGCGCTTCTGGAACGGGGCAGGAGTACGATGATCTGACGACTGGGCACTTCGCCCAAACCATGGAGCTCGGACCGATCTCCAATGGCAACGGTTTTGACGGCAGGCAGGCGTGGGTCCAAGACCCGAGCGGCGATGCCTGGCCGGTCGGCGACTTCACCTCGACGCACGCCGCAATGTCCGCCGCCTATCTGACGTCGCTGTCCTATTGGTATCCGCAGCGCCGCCCGGGCGCGACCGCGTATGCGGGAACCGCGCACGACGCGAGCGGCACGTACTGGGTGATCCGCGCGACGCCGGCAGGCGGTTTCCCCATCGACATCTGGATCGACACGACGACGTCGCTGATCCATCGCGAGGTCGTACGCATCCCCGGCGGGCGGGACTCCATCGCGACCATGAGCGACTACCGGCACGCCGGCGACTTCGTCGTGCCCTTTGCGACCCAGACGACGGCCAATGGCAACGTGGTGGATACCAAGGTCACGCGGATCTCGGTCAACGAACCGGTCGTCCGTCACCTCGCCATGCCGCAGGGGCCTGTCACCGATTTCTCGATCGCCGGTGGCCGGACGGCCACGACGATCCCCTTCGATCTCGTCAACAACCACCTCTACGTCAGCGTCAAGCTCGACGGCAAAGGCCCGTTCCGCTTCATCTTCGACACCGGCGGCCAAAACGTCATGACTCCGGAGGTGGCCTCGCAGCTGGGCAGCGCCGTCACGGGCTCGCTGCAGATGTCCGGCGCCGGCTCGGCGACGGTCAGCACAGGATTCGCCTGGGTGCCGACCCTCTCGATCGGCGCGGCCACGCTGCGCCACCAGTCGTTCGCCGTGCTGCCCATCGGTCGCATCATGCAAGCGGTCGAAGGCGAGAAGATCGACGGCATCGTCGGCGTGGAGATCGCCCGGCGCTTCATCACCACGATCGATTACCCGCACAAAGCGATGACCTTCGCGACGCGAGTCACCTCTCAGCCGCCCGGCACGGCGATACCGTTCGTCTACGACCAGAGCGTGCCACAGATCGCGGGCAACGTCGGAAAGCTGCGCGGACAGTTCATCATCGACACCGGCAATCGCCAGTCGCTCGTCCTGTATAGCCCCTTTGTCGTCGCACACGACCTGACCGCGACCTATCCCACAGGCGTCCGCGGGATCACGGGCTTCGGGCTGGGCGGTCCCAGCCTGGGCCAGCTCGTGCGCGTGCCGGAGTTTACGGCAGGCACTGTCACGATCGCCGATCCGATCGCGACGCTCTCGCTCGACACCTCGGGCGCCCTCACCGAGCCGGGCACGGCCGGCAACATCGGCGGCGGCATCCTCAAGCGCTTCACGGTCACCTTCGACTACCGCCGGCAGATCATGTATCTGGCGCAGGGCCCGGGCGCCATGGCACGCGAGTCCTACGACCGGTCCGGCCTCTTCTTAGTGCAGTCCCACGCCGGCATCCGCGTCATCGGCGCGCTCACCGGCACGCCAGCGTATGCGGCGGGCATCCGCTCAGGCGACGTCATCACGACCGTCAACGGCGTCAAGGCCACGTCCATCGGCTTGCTCGGCCTGCGCGCGCAGTTGCGCGAAGCGCCGGGCACGCGCTTCGCGATGACGGTCCAGACGGGCGAGACGAGCAAAGACGTGACTTTCGTGCTGCGAGAGTACGTGTAGCGTCCCTGCGCCTCTTCCGGCGCCGCGCGGACTTTGCTATGATGATCCATGCCATGTCCGTGCTCGCCCTCCTCGCCGCCGCCTTCATCGCGTCGGCATCCTCGCCGCAACAAACCCCAAGCCCCGACCCGATGCAGCCGGTCCGCCAGCAACTCGCTGCCGCGCACGACACGCTGTCCGGCAACTTCCAAGCCGTAAACGCGCGCTCGGGCATGGCCGCCGATCTGCAGCAGCGGCTGCAGGACGACGCACCCGAGCCCGGCATGTCGGACAAACCTGCGTGGATGAGCACCGTCGACTACATCGACTTCATGACGAGTCTCGCGCGACTAGACACAAGCCTCGTCGATCAGTACGCAAGCGGGGCATACCATCCGCTGGCCGGCGTGCGCGGCGCCGACGACACCGTCTTCGCGTCGCCCGCGGACGGCAGCATGCAGCCGCTCGGCGTGTACGTGCCGAAGACATACGACCCGCACAAGCCCACCTCGCTCGTCGTCTTCTTGCACGGCAGGACCTGGTCGGAGAACGTCCTCATCGCGCAGCCCTGGGTGCGCGCGGCGGCCGACTCGACCGGTTCGATCGTGATCGCGCCCTACGCGCGCGGCGATAGCCAGTACGTCGATCCCGCGCCGGCCGACGTGTATGCCGCCCTCGACCTGGCGCTCAAAGCCTTCAATATCGATCGCAGCCGGGTCTACCTCGCCGGCCACTCGATGGGCGGCTACGGCGTCTTCATCGTCGCGCCGAAGCATCCCAACGACTGGACCGCCGTGCTCGCCGCTTCGGGCGGCATGACGACGCAGACCCTCGCCGCCGCGCTCAAAGGGCTGCAAGGCATCCCCGTCTATCTCGTCGTCGGGTCGGACGACCCGATCGTGCCCAAGGGCTACATGCGCAAGAACGCCGACCTCCTCACGCAAAGCGGCATCGAGACCCACTACTACGAGCAGCCGGGCGGGCTGCATGCCATCGGCTCGATCGACGCCGCGTTCGAGCGCGCCTGGCGCGACATGCTGGCACATGCGACGAGGCCGACGCCTGCGGATCGAGCCACGATGCCGTCGGGCCAGCCGCTCGATCCGGTCCGCCAAACGCCCACGCCTAACCGCACCACCAAGCCGTAGAGCGCAAGAAGACATGCACGCGGCCGTCCCAAATGCAGCCACGATGCGCCGACCATCCCCGCCATCCCGCCCGTTCGCATTCGCCGCTGCGGCGACCGTCCTCATCGCCTTAGTCTCGTGCGGGCGCACCGTGACGCCGGCGCCGTCCGCCGGTCCAGCGCAGACGACCGCCGCACCCAGCCAGGTCGCGGTGACGCCCGCCATCGCCGCGCAGATCGACGGGCTCATGCGCCGCGCAGTGGCGCAGCAGCACCTCGCCGGCATCTCCCTCGCCATCGGTCACAACGGCACGGTCATCTTCGCGAAGGGCTACGGATACCGCGACCTCGCCCGGCGATTGCCGGCCACGCCCGAGACGATCTACAACATCGCCTCGATGAGCAAGCAGTTCACCGCCGCCTGCGTGCTCTTGCTGCAGCAAGACGGCAAGCTCGACATCGACGACCACGTCTCGAAATATCTCCCCGGCTTCCAAAATGGCGACAAGATCACGATCCGCGAGGTGCTCGACCACACCTCAGGGCTCACCGATTATCTCGACCTGCTCGACAACACGACCCTGACGCCCGCTAAGGTGGATGCCGCGGTCTACAAACTGAAGCTGAAGTTCCCGCCGGGCAGCAGGTACGAGTACAGCAATAGCAACTATATCGTGGCCGGTCTCATCGTCACAAAAGTGGGCGGTATGCCGTTCGACGAGTTCTTGCGCACGCGCATCCTCACGCCCCTCGACCTGCGCTCGACGACCGTCGGCACGAGCCCGCTCGATCTACCCGGCGGCTCGGTCGGGTACACGGTGGTCAAAGGCCGCACGGTCCTGGTCGACCCGAAAGACGATAGCGCGGTCATCCTCGACTTCCCGGACGGCGGCATCAACACGAACGTCCTCGACCTCGTCAAATGGGACTACGCCTTGGATAGCGGTCGCGTCATCGACCCAGCGATGCTCAAGCTGATGTTCGCACCTTCGGGTCTTCATGCGGACTGGCCGGGCGGCTACGCGCTCGGCGTGGGTCTGGACACGATGGCCGGGCACCGCGAGGTCGCGCACACGGGTGGGTGGACCGGATTCACCGGGGAGAATGCGACCCTGCCGGACGAACGTTTCGCGGTCGTCATGATCACCAACACCGACACGTTCGATTTCGGCGGCAAGCAGGACCTCATCCAGCGGATCATCGGCCTCTTCTACCATTAGCCGGCGCCCTTTCTCAGCCAATTCTCAAGAAGTACACGCAAGAATCGGCCGCGCCAGGCAGAACGATAGCGTGTGATCCGTCGGACCTGGCTTGCCGGTCTGGGCATCGCCGCAATCGCAGCGGCTGGTGCTTTTTCCGTCTATATCGTGGCCGCATGGGCGCTCTCCATCGCCGCGCCCAACCTGTGGTTCGACGCGAACAACCGGGCCCGCATCGCAGACGACATCCAGCACACAGCCACCCGCCTCGCCGCCGAGCACAAGTCGCGCACGCAGGTGGCGCAGGCGCTGGTCGAGCGGGTCAGCCAGGTGTCAGGCTATAGCGCCGCGGTCATCGACGACAACGGCACGCTCATTGCGGGCAATGCCCAGCTGCTCGGCGATCGTCCGCCCAACATGCCGATGCCCCCAGGCCGCCCCGCGGGGATGCCGCCTCTGCCGCCGCCGGACACCGACCGCGACCGCTCCGGAGAGTTCCGCGGTTTCATCTATGGCATGCACCCGCCGGTCTCACACGATATCGCGTTCTTGCGCTGGCCATTCACGACCATCGCCTCCCCGGTGTCCATCGTGCGCATCGACGGCGCCTCGGTCGTCTTCGCTCCGCCGCGCGACGCGCTGACGTCGATCCAGCGGCTGGAACGCCGCATCATGATGGTCATACTCGCCGTCACCTTCCTGCTCGTGTGGTTCTTCGCCACCCGCATGCTCGCCAGCAGCGTGCGTCCCATCGAGCGGCTGCGCGGCGCGCTCATGCGGCTGTCGCACGGTGATTACGCGCGCTTCGAGACGTTCAGCACGCATGACGACGTGGCCGGCGATCTCGTCCAAGCGTACAACGCGGCCGCCTCGCAAGTAGAGACCGTCTCCAAGCAGCGGACCGAGATCGAGACGAAGATCCGGCAGTTCGTGGCAGACGCCGGGCACGAGCTGCGCACGCCGCTCGCCGTCATTATGGGTTACGTGCAGCTGCTGCGCCAAAGCGGCCAGTCGCACGACGCCATGTCGTCACGCGTCTTCACCGAGATCGACGACCAGGGCAAGCGCATGAGCACGCTCATCCAAAAGCTCTTGCTGCTCACCCGCCTCGAGAGCCAAGAGCCCAACGACGTCAAGATCCTCGATGCAGCCGACGTGGCCACGAGCGTGGTCGACTCGTTCCGGCCGCTCGCTAACGGCTCGGTGCTCAGCATCGACGCACAGCGCGATTCGTTCGTGCAAGTGTCGGAGTCGGAGCTCTACGAAGCGATCGGCAATCTCATCGACAACGCGCTGAAGTACGCGCCTGGCGCGCGCATCGAGGCGAGGGTCAGATCCAAAGGCGACGCGGTCCTCATCGCGGTCTCGGACAGCGGACCGGGGATGACGCCCGAGGTCCGGGCCCGTGCGTTCGAGCGTTTCTCCCGGGGCGAGATGGGGGGATCGATCGCCGGCTCCGGCCTCGGCCTCGCCATCGTCGACCGTGCGGTGCAGCGCGCGGGCGGCTCCGTCGCGCTTGAGAGCGCCCTGGGCAAGGGGACGACGGTCGAGCTACGCCTGCCTGCTTGGCAGCATCTCTCTCAGAACTAGAACGGTTGCTGGCCGCCCCAGCGGTTTCTCAGTTCCGTTTGAGTTACCGGGTGTACACTGCACGTGTGGCGGCGAATGACACCGATTCGCCGCCCACCCACAAGAGAGAACGCACCGACAAGAAGATGGACATCACGAAGACCCCCCACGACCTTTTGACCTCGACATCCGCAACGCTCGTGCTCGACGAAGTGCTCGACGCCGCCAGCTGCAATGCGATGCGACGCTTTCAAAAACGCGCTCGGCGCGCACCGCACTGCGCGACGGCGATCGACCTTCGTCGGACCACGACCACCTCGTCCGGTCCGTGGGCGACGCTCGTCAAGGTCGTCCGCGATCTCGCGCGCAACGGCCACGCGGTGACGGTGGTCGCAGGCGCGCGGCTCGTTGGGTTGCTCGAGCTCACCGGCCTCGCGCGACACGCGCGCATCGTCATCGTCCAGGTCTAAGAGCTTACTTCTCGCCCCGCAACGAGTACCCGGCCCCGCGGATCGTATGGATCAGGCGGTTGGCCGCGTCGGTGTCGACCTTGGCGCGCAAATACGAGATGTAGGTCTCGACGTTGCCGACCTCGCCTTCGAAGTCTTCGCCCCACACCTGCGCCAGCAACTCTTCCTTGCCGAAGACGCGCCGCGGCTCGCGCATGAGCGTCACGAGCAGGGTGAACTCCTTATTGGTGAGTTGGACCGCGCGGCCGGCGCGTTCCACCTCACGGGTGCGCAGGTTGATGGACAGATCCATGTAGCGCAAGAACTCGGGCGTCGAGATATGCGGCCTGCGCAAGGCGGCTTCGATGCGGCTGACGAGCTCGGGGAAGGCGAAGGGCTTAGGGACATAATCGTCGGCGCCGAGCGTCAGGCCGGTGACGCGATCGCCGACCTCGGTTTTGGCCGACAGCATGATCACCGGCGCCTGGGTCGTCCGCCGGATCATCGGCAGAAGCGTGAAGCCGTCGGCGAAGGGCATCATGACGTCGAGCACGATCGCATCGGGCTGCCATTCGACCACGACC
The DNA here is from genome assembly GCA_963806005.1 of Vulcanimicrobiota bacterium. GTDB lineage: Bacteria > Vulcanimicrobiota > Vulcanimicrobiia > Eremiobacterales > Eremiobacteraceae > JAFANK01. The sequence goes on from CAWDWJ010000001.1 coordinate 416,319, forward strand.
TGTTCGAGGCCGCGGCCGTCGGGGAGATCCCGCACGGCATAGCCGTGGCGCTCGAGCCCGAGACGGAGCATGTCGCGCATGGGGCGCTCGTCGTCGACGACGAGAATCTTCGATTGCTGAGACATTATAGGGATAGTATACGATGGCAAGTTTAAGAAAGCCTCAGAGCTTTCGCACCTGCCGCGAGCTACGGGGGCTCAAAGACTCATCGTCACTTAATGAAGGACAAGGCCCGGGGGCCGGTTTCCCAGTCTCGTCAAAGGCGTCCCGGGTAGACTAGGCGCGTGATACCATATGCCCCACTGATGCGGCGATGGGGCCGTCGAATGCTCGGGATCGTGCCCCGCTTCACCGCGATCTCGCTCGTCTGTACCGTGCTGGCAGTCGCTCTCGTCCCTGCTCGCGCCCTTGCGCAAAACGAGTCCGGACTGATCACGATCGCCGTGGTCGACGCCACGACCCAAAAGCCGATAGCGCTTGCACGCGTCCTGCTCGATGGCCCCATGATGACGAGCGAGGTCACGACGTCGGACGGCAAGGTCATCTTCCGCGATGCGCCCGCCGGCGTCTACACGGCGCGCGTTGGCAAGTCGGGCTATCAGGCGGTCACCACCGCCGGGTTCGAGCTCGTCGACGGTAAAGCGGTCCAGATCGACGTGCAGCTCGCCGCCGTCGCCTCGGGCGTGAAGTCGCTCGGGACCGTGACCGTCAAGTCGCAGGCGAACATCACGACGACGAGCGTGTCGCAGGACAGCGCCATCCGCAAGCTCTCCCCGACGCTCAACGACGCGCTCAACAAGGTGGCCGGCGTCTCGGTCGGCACGGACAGCACGAGCGACGACGCAGCGCAGACGATCTCGCTCGAGGGGCACGATCCCTCGCAGACGCAGGTCTCGCTCGACGGGATTCCGCTTTCCAGCCCCGGCGTGGCGGGCGACCTGCGCTCCATCACCTCAGATCTGTTCTCCGGGGCGTCGGTGAGCTTCAACCCCGTGGCCGGTGCGCTCGGCGGGTCGCTGAACTACCGCACCCTCGAGCCGACGCGGACCTGGCAGTTCGGCGTCAACCAAAGCTTCGGGAACTTGAGCGCCGCCTCGACCATCCTCTCGATGCAAGGCTCGATGGGCGACGTGGGCCTGGCCTACGTGCACGCGATCCGCGGCAGCGATAACCTGCTCTCAGGACAGCAGTACCTCGATGCGAGCGGGTTCGACTACATCCATCAGGGCGCGAACCAGACGGGGGGCGATCTCGTCAAGCTGCGCACGCTGCTCGGCGGCACCCAGTCGCTGTCGGCCATGTACCTCTCGTCCAACGGCTACAACGACGCGCTGTGCACGGTGTTCAACGGGGTCGTGCCCTGCGGCTACGGGCCAGGGAACTCGAGCTACCACCACTCGGCGCTCGAGTCGCTCTCCGACACCGCGCTCGTCGGCATGACGACGCTGCAGCTCTCGCTCTTCGGCTCGCAGACGAGCTCCGACCGCGACCTGCTCAACCGCTACATCGATCTGGTCTACGCGCCATTCGGGCAAGCGACCAAAGGAAGCACGCGTGGAGCCGCGCTCTCCGCCCAGCTGCCGTCGCGCGAGCGGCACACCATCTCGTTCCAGCTGAACGCCACCTCGGCGAACGCGCAGTCCACGCCGCTCGTGCCGAGCGCGACCGAGTTCGCGAGCGGCACGAGCTCGACGTCGTACTCGTCGTTCTCGATCACGGACAGCATCCGCTCGAACGATCGTCTCACCCTGGGCGAGCACGTCGGCGTCGCCAGCTCGAATCGCATGGGGGCCTCGGCGCTCGCCGGCATCAACGCGCAGTGGACCCCGACCTCGACCGACGCATTCGCCGGGAACCTCGACTATGGGAGCAACGGCTCCGGGCCTGCGCGTTTCGGCGTGCTGTCCGATCCGGCGTCGTTGCAATTCGAGTGCAGCGGCCCGGCGGGATTCGGCACGGGCCCGGGCGATAGCCCGGGCAATCAGACCGGGATCACCGCACGCGCGACCTGGCAGCATCGCTTCGGCACGGCCGGCGAACTGACGGGCGCGCTCTACAGCCAGCGGCAGAACGACACCCTGCTCAACGCGCTCGTGAACGGCACGGCGCTCCCGCCTGGATATCTCCCACCGGGTTATCTCACGACGGCCGAGGCGGTCTTCCAATCCGACAGCGTGTGCGGCGAACCGACCGCGGCCTTCGGCCCCCAGAACCTCTACCTCAACGTGCCGGTCGGCGGCGTGACGATGGTGTACGAAGGCATCCAGCTGACGGGCGACTTCAATCTGACGCGCAGTCTCGCCGTCGAGCCGTCATACGTCACGCAGGTCGCCAAGCCGATCTCAAGCGATCGGCTGCTCGGCGATCCGTACTCGCCGGTCATCTCCGGACAGCAGCTCCCGGGCGTGCCGCTGCACCAGGCGGGCATCACCTTCGACCTGCGGCCGCCGCACTCGCCCCTCGAGTGGCTCGCCGACGCGCGCTACGTCAGTCCCGGCAACCGCAACTACCTGCCGGGCTACGTCACGGCCGACGTCGGTCTTGCGATGGACTTCACGCATGGATCGCTCACGGTCGCCGAGAGCAACATCTTCAACAAATTCGGCTACGAGTTCGCGTCGTCATCGTATGCGGTGGGGCCGCCGACGGTCGACGCGGGTCCCCTGCCGCAGATCGGGCGACCGCTCGCTCCACGGCAGCTGACCGTGACCTACTCCGTGAAGATCGGATATGGCCAAGGTCAGGCTGCGACGGCGAGCACGGCGGCGGCGCGCGGGGGCGCGGTGCAGCCTGGACCCGGAGGTCCGCCGGGACCGGGCGGGCCCCAAGGTCCAGGCGGCGCTCGCGGCGTCTTCGCGAACGCCCCAAGCCTCCCACAAACGCCGCCCACGGATCCATTCGCCGTCGACGCGAGCCGGCCGAGCTGCAGCGCGCAAGCGGCGCCGCAGGCGACGCAAACGCTGGCGGCGATGAGGGCCTACGCCGCCGCGGTCGAGGCGCAGAAGACGCCTGCGGGATACCCGCAGACGCTTGCCGGCCAGCCGCCGGATGTGCCAGGTTTCACGGTCGCCTACCACGCGCTGCCCGGCACGTACGCGCTCACCTTCACGCCGCAGACCTTCGCCGGGATGCGCGGCTTCCTCGGATGTGCGACCATCCACGTCGGCACGAAGGACCAAGCCGATGCGCTGCATCTCTACGTGCCGCAAGCGAGTTCGTTCTTCCGCACGCCGCTCGCCTACACGCCTGCAGCGGGTCTGTACATCGTGCGCCAACCGCCGCCGCCGGGCCAGGAGCAGTTCCGTGTCTATAAACTGCCGGCAGCGCCGCCGCCGCATCCGCTGGAGCTCGTGGACTCAGAGCGCTGTACGAGCGATCTCAAGCCGGTCGCGCAGCAACTGCTCGCCTCGCTGACGCAGTACGTGAGCGCGAAAGATGCTGGTCAGACCACACCCGCGCAACCCGCCGGCTGGACGGTGACGCCACATGCCGTGGCAAAGGGATATTGGCTCGAGCTGCAACCGCAAACGCCTGCCGCGGTTCCCGCGCTGCTCAACTGCGCACGCGTGGCGTCCGGCACGCCGGATGAGATCAAGGCCACGGGCTTCGGCGCAGCCGTGCTGCCTTCGATCAACTTCGCTTCGGCCTTGGGCTTGTACATCGAGCGGCGCCCGCAACCCCAAGCCACGCCCGGCGGGGGCGGTGCCGCGAACTAAGATCGCGACGGGCCTTGCGGTCGCAGTCGTTGCCGCCCCCGACCTTTACAGCAACGGCTTTTGCAGCAAGGGACCTTGCGGTCCGTCTTGGTCCCAAGGTCTTCCCAGGCCGGCGTGATATACTGTCCCACTAACAGCTATGAATAGGTCGAGATCGATGCGCCGGTGCCTGGTCGCCATTTGCCTTGTCGTGCTCTCGGGCTGTGCCAAGCAGCAAGCGGCGACCCCTGCGCCCCAGCCGGTGCAGGTGACGGCAGCGAGCGTCCGCACGGTCCATCCTGGGCTCAACCTCTCGGGGCTCATCGCTCCCTTGCAAAACGTCACGCTCTCGACCGAACTTCAGGAACCAGCCGATGCGGTCTACGTGAACGAAGGCGATGCGGTGCGTCGCGGCCAGGTTCTTGCACGGCTGAACACGGCCGATCTGAACGCGAGTCTGTCACAAGCCCAGGCGCATCTCGAGCAGACGCGCTACCAGGCCACCCTCGCTCTAAGCCAGGGCAACGACCAAGTGGTCGCAGCGCAAGCCGCATTGGACAACGCTCGCGCGAACCTCGCGCGAGACGAGAAGCTGCTCGCACAGGGGTATATCTCGATACAGACGGTCGACCAGCAGCGCACGGACACGACCGTGGCCGAGACGGCGCTCGCGCAAGCCAAGGAGAACGCGCTGGCCAACGGCACGAAAAGCGCAGGGTTGCAGCGGGCCAACGTCGACCAGGCAGCCGCCGCGGTCCAGCAGCTTGAAGCGCAGATCGCCAAGGCGACGATCGCCTCGCCGGTGGACGGCATCGTCGTCAACCGCAACCTCAACCCCGGCGAGTATCCGGGCACGCGACAGATATTCACGCTGCAGCAAGTCTCCGACGTATACGCCGAACTCAACGCATACGGCGCCCAGATAGCGGGCATCCGCCAAGGAAGCAAGGCCACCTTGACGGCGGCGGCCGTGCCGCGCCGCACCTTCACCGGCACGATCTATTCCATCTTATCACCCACCACGCCCTCGACGTCGGGATTCATCGTCAAAATCGTGGTGCCGAACAAAGATGGCGCGCTGCGGCCGGGCATGAACGTCTCCGGGAATGTGGAGTTGCCCTCGCATACCGGCGTCACCATCCCGGTGACCGCGTTTCTCGATGACACACACCAGAGCGTCATGATGGTCCAGGGCGACACCGCGCATATCGCGCAGGTGAACGAGGTGGTCGAGGATGCCCACTATGCCGTCGTCACCGGTCTGCCTGCCGACACGCACGTCGTCACCAATGGCTCGACCAACGTGACCGACGGCCAGAAGGTCGTGGCGTCCCTCTGATATGTGGCTGACCCGGCTCTTTGTCAACCGGCCCCCGCTCGTCTTCGTGATGATCGCCTTCGTCGCGGTGGCGGGCATCATCGCGTACGTCAACCTCACGCAGCAGCAGTTCCCCAACGTGGACCTTCCGACCGTCACGGTCCAGGTGAACTACACGGGCGCCTCGCCGACCGAGATGCGCGACAACATCGTCCGGCCGATCGAAGACTCCATCGCCGGCGCACCAAACCTCAACGTCATCAACTCGACCGTCGTGCAGGGCCGGGGCGTCATCTCAGCCGTGTTCAACCTCAGCACCGATCAGACCACCGCCCTTGTCCAAGTGCAGCAGCGCGTCCAGGCAGCGCAATCGCAACTGCCGACCGATCTGCGCACGCCGAGCATCTCGACGGTCGACCCGGGCGAATCGGAGGTTGTCACCATCGCCGCCCGCTCGAAGGCGTACTCACTCGCCGGTCTCTCGGACATCGTCACCAATCAGATCGTGCCGGCGCTCGAGCAGGTCGACGGCGTCGGCTTCGTCACCGCCAATGGCACGGTGACGCCGGCCTACGAGGTCACAGTCGATCCGGTCGCACTGCAAGGCGGCGGCTTCACCGTCAACGACGTCGTCAATTCCCTTTCGGGCAATAACTTGCGGCTGCCGGGCGGCATCGTCTATCAGCCGACCCGTGAGACGCTCGTCGACGTGCGCGGGGATATCCAGACGACGGATAGCGTCGCAAACCTTCCTCTGCAACGCAGCGGCGCGGGGATCGCAGCCGCGCAGCCTTCGTCGTCCACATCATCGGCGCCGGCCTCCACCAACCCATGGAGCACGACGTCCAACGTGCCGCGCATCGGCGACGTCTCGACGATCACCGATTCCTACGAACCGCGCCGCATCTACGCCTACCAAAACGGCGTGCCGCGACTGACCATGAACGTGCAGAAGACCTCGCAGGCCAACGAGGTGTCGACCTCCGACAACGTCATCGCGGCGTTGCCGAAACTTGAGCGCCAGTTCCCGGGTGTCTCCTTCGACGTTGTCAACGTGCAGTCAAACTACACGCGCCAGCAGATCGACGGTGTCGTGCGGACCCTCGAGGAAGGCATTCTCCTCACCGCTATCGTCATGCTGTTCTTCCTAGGGTCGTGGCGCAGCTCGATCGTCGTGCTCATCGCGATCCCCTTCTCGCTGCTCATCACGATGGTGGTGATGAAAGCCGCGAATTTCACGATCGACACGGTGTCGCTGCTCGCGATGACCCTCGTGGTCGGCATCTTGGTCGACGACTCCATCGTGGTCTTGGAGAACATCGAGCGCCATCACCGAAACGGCGAACCACCGCTCTCGGCGGCGGTGACCGGAAGATCGGAGATCGGCTTTGCCGCCATCGTCATCACCCTCGTGGACGTCGTCGTGTTCTTGCCGATCGCGTTCTTGCCAGGCGTCGTCGGCAAGTTCATGAGCGAGTTCGCGCTCGTCGTCGTCGCCGCGACGCTGACGTCGCTGTGGACGTCCTTCACGGTGACACCTGCGCTGGCCGCTCGCTGGTCGCTGCGCAGCACGTGGAAGCCATGGCGGCCGATCGTGGCCTTCGAGCGGGTCTTCGAACGGTTGCGGACATGGTACGCGGAAGAGCTCTTGCCCAAGGCGCTTGAGGTTCCCAAGCGCGTCGTCGCCATCGCGGCCGTCTCGGTGGTCGTCGCCTTCTCGCTCGTCGCCTTCGGCGTCGTCGGCTTACGTTCATCCCCACCGTTGACCGCGGGGAGATCTTCATCCAACTCACCTATCCGACCGGAACGCCCCTCACGACTGTCGTCGCGACCATTCGCCGCCTAGAGACCGTCGCTCGGCAGATTCCAGACGTCCGCACGGATATCGCCGTCGCCGGCGCGTACTCCTCACCCTTTGGAGGCTTTCTCAGCGAAGGCAACCTGGGTCAGATCCACCTCTGGCTCAAGGACGACCGCAAGCGCTCGACCATCTACTGGGTCGACTGGCTGAAGACGAAGTTGCGCTCGTCCGCGCCCGGCGCCACAGTGGTCGTCATCCCCTCCACGAGCACGGGCGGCGGCAACGCGCAGCCCATTGACTACCTGGTGACGAGCGTGCGCGGCGACCCGACGCAGTACGCGATCCAGGTCTACCAGGTGCTCAAGAGCACGCCCGGCACGGCGAACATCAATAGTTCGGCGCTCAATTTGGCGCCGCAAGTGAACGTCGAATTCGATCGGGCGGCGGCCCAAGCGCTCAACGTCAGCATCGGCGCGGCCTCGACAGCCGTGCGCGCGGCGATGGGGGGTGTGATCGCGACGCAGTTCGAGGCCACCAACGGGCTCAAAGACGTCTACGTCATCTTCCCGTTGACCAGCCAGACGAGTTTGGATCAGATCCGCAACATCCAAGTCAGGGCGAACAACGGATCGATCGTGACCGTCGGTCAGGTCGCGACCCTGCAATACGCGCCCGCTCCGCCCGTCATCACGCGCACCAATCGCGAGTCCGTCATCCACATCACGGCGAATATCGCGCCAGGCTATGCGCTGTCGAACGTGCAGAGCGCGTTCGCCAAGCGTCTGAGGGCGGCGAACCTGCCGGCCTGGGTCCAGGTACGGGCCAATCCCAACGGCAACCAGCAAAATCTGAGCGACACGATGGCGGGCATGGGCGCCGCGCTCGCCCTGTCGATGGTCCTCGTCTACCTGCTCATGGTCGCGCTCTACAACGGCTACTCGACGCCTTTCATCATCATGTTCGCCGTGCCGGTCGCCGCCGTCGGCGCCTTCGGAGCGCTCGCCATCACGCGTCAGACGCTCAATCTGTTCTCGCTCATCGGCGTCATCATGCTCGTGGGCCTCGTCTCCAAGAACGGCATCCTGCTCGTGGACTATGCCAACACCTTGCGCCGGCGCGGCTACTCAAGACTCGACGCCATCCGGCAAAGCGCTCGCATCCGCTTCCGGCCCATCCTCATGACGACGTGCGCGATGATCGCCGGCATGACGCCGCTCGCCCTTGGGCTCGTCGCCGGGTCGCAAGTCCGCCAAGCACTGGGCATCGTGGTCATCGGTGGTCTGGCGAGCTCGCTGATGCTGACGCTCGTCCTCGTCCCGGTCGTCTACATGCGCCTTGCGCCCGAGCGCATGGCGGCGACGGAAGAAGTCCCCAAGGAGCTTGGCGAGGTCGTGCTCTCAGACGTGGTCACCCCGCCTGACGGCCCGCCGACCGTTCGCGCCCCAGAAACCGCTGCGCGGCTGAAATAGCGCGCGAGGGCGGACGCGCCCGGCATAAGAACCATCCGTTCTAACTTCTGCGCTTTCAGACGGAGGGTGAATTCGCATGATATGGATCGCGATGCTCGTCCAATGGCTGCACATCTTCTTCGCGATCTTCTGGTTTGGTGGAACGCTCTTCATGTTCGTGGTCGTGAGCCCCGCGCTGCACGCGAGCAGTCCCGCTGCCGCAGGCGAGGTCGGCAATCAGATCGGGCTGCGCATGACGAAGGTGCTCGCGCCGGTCGGCGGGCTCGCTATCCTCTTCGGGATCCTCAACGCGACGCTGTTCGGGCCGGTCAAGACCCTGGCGTTCTTGTGGAGCTCGGCGTACGGGATCACGGTGAGCGTGGCGTTCGTCCTGGCCATCGCGCTCGCCGTGCACGGCGCAAGCACCGGCAGGATCGGTGCATCGATCGCGACCGCGCCGGAAGCGGAGCGGCCCAGGCTGCTGAGCACGGTCGTGCGCATGGCCGGCGTATCGGTGCTGGGCTTCATCATCGTCCTGGCATGCATGGTGCTGATGCACGACGGGCTGTGAGGCGCCTGCCGCGCTTGCCGTGAAGTCCGTCGCCGGACGGTGTTGGGTGCGTTAGACCTGTGCTTTACGAGCGGCGCGCCGCTCGCGCATGCGCTCCTCGGCGCCCGCGATGATGATGTACAAGAGCGGGATGAGGAACAAGTTGAGCAGCGTCGAGACGAGCATCCCGCCGAAGACCGCCGTGCCGAGCGAATGACGGCTCTCCGCGCCGGCGCCGGAGGCGAACACCAGCGGCACGATGCCGAAGATGAACGCGAACGAGGTCATGAGGATCGGACGCAGCCGGGTGCGGCCGCCTGGACGCGGCCTCGCGCACGGGCATGCCCTGTTCGCGCAAGCTGATTGCGCGAACTCGACGATCAGGATCGCGTTCTTGCTCGCCAAGCCGATCAGCATGACAAGCCGACCTGGGCGAAGATGTCGTTCTGCAGATCCGGCGCAGCGCAGACGGCGATCAAGCGCGCCGAGGATCGCGAGCGGCACCGACATGATGATGATGAGCGGGTCCGACCAAGCTCTCGTACTGCGCGGCCAGCACGAGAAACACGAAGACGATGCCGAGCCCGAAGATCGAGCGTCGCGCTGCCGGACTCGATCTCGTCGAGCGAGAGGCCGGACCACTCGTAGCTCATGCCCGCGGAGCGCACGCTTGCGCGATCCCCTCCATCGCCGCGATCGCCTGGCCCGAGCCGATGCCCCGGCGCCGGCCGATCCGTTGAGCTCGATCGAGCGGAACAGGTTGTAGTGGTGATGTCCGGCGGCGCCGAGCGTCTGCGTGACGGTCATCAGCGTCGTCGAGCGGCACGATCGTGCCCGTCTGCTGTGAGCGGACGTAGATCGGCTGCAGGTCGTCGACGTCGAGCGGTACGGCGCGTCGGCCTGCACGTAGACGCGATACGACTGGTTCCGATAGTCGAAGTCGTTGACGTAGAGCGAGCCCGAGCATGATCTGCAGCGTGTTGAAGACGTCGCTCAGCGTCGACGCCGAGCGCCTTGCACCGCGTCGCGGTCGACGTTGACGACTAGATCTGCGGGCTGTCGGCGCGGAACGTCGTGTAGACGAGCGACGCAGCTGTGGGGTCTGATACGCGCCGTACTCGATGTAGGCCATAGCCGTGCTGCGGCGAGGGCTTGTCGATCCCGAGATTCGCCCGTGTCCTCGACCTCGAACTGGAAGCCGCCGACGTTGCCGATGCCCTGGATCGCCGGCGGGATTGAACGGCGAACACCGAGCGCCCGGCGAGCCCGAAGAGTGCCGCGAGCCGCGACAGCGATCGCCGTCACCGAGTGCTCGGCGCCCTGGCGCTGCGCCCATGGCTTGAGGAGCACGAACATCGATGCCTTTGTTGGGGCCGTCGCCCGTGAAGCTGAAGCCGCGACACGCTGAAGATGTCGACGACCTCCGGGTTCCGTGCGCAGGTCCCTCGATCTGCGCGCATCGATCTCGTCGTTGTACTGCAGCGACGAGCCCTCGGCGGCGCCTGCACCGTGCACGATGAAGAACCCCTGATCCTCGTCCGGCATGAAGCCCGTCGGCACGATGCGTAGCATGAGCAGCCCGTCAGCGCCGAGCAGCCGCGACGAAGACGCCGAGCACGATCAGCGCGCCGCTGCAACGACCTGGGCAGAGCGCGCGTGATACGCCGGCGCGCAGCGCGGCGATGCCGCGTTGACGGCGCGGAAGAACCTGCCGTGCGGCCGGCTCGCTCCGCTCGAGCAGCAGCGCCGAGAGCGCCGGCGTCAAGCGTCAGCGCGTTGAACAGCGAGATCGTGATCGAGCAGGCGATCGTGAGCGCGAACTGCTTGTAGAGCTGGCCGGTCGTGCCCGGGAAGAACGCGACGGGGACGAAGACGGCGAGCAGCACGAGCGAGGTCGCGACGACCGCGCTCGTGATCTCGGCCATCGCCGCGCGGCGCCGCCTCGAGCGGCGGCATCTTCTTCTCTTGGATGAAGCGCGCGATGTTCTCGATGACGACGATCGCGTCGTCGACGACGAGCCCCGTCGCAGCGTCAGGCCGAAGAGCGTCAGCGTGTTGATCGAGAAGCCGAACAGCCTTCATGAGCGCGAAGGTGCCCGATGAGCGAGACCGGGATCGTGATCGCCGGGATCAGCGTCGTGCGCCAGTCCTGAAGGAACAGGAAGATCACGAGCACGACCAGGCGATCGCGATCAGAGCGTGATGATGACTTCCTGGATCGACTCGCTGACGAACTCGTCGAGTCGAACGCGATGTCGTAGTGCACGCCCGGCGGGAACTGCTTGGCGAGCTCGTTCATCGCGGCGTCGCACGCCTTTGGTAGACGTCGAGCGCGTTCGCCGTCGGGCAGCTGCAGGATGCCGAGGCCGACCGCGCGCTTGCCGTTGAAGCGCAGGTCGGTCGAGTAGTCCTCCGCGCCCAGCTCGACGCGCGCCGACGTCGCGCAGAGCGGACGAGGCCGCCGTCGGGCGTCGACTTGACGATGATGTTGTCGAACTCGGCGGGCGTCGTCGAGCCGGCCGAGCGCGCGCACGCTGATCTGGTAGGGCTGGTCGGCCGGCGTCGGCGGCTGGCCGATCGCGCCGGCGGCGACCTGGACGTTCTGCTCGCTGCAGCGCCGAGACGACGTCGATGGCGGTCAGGCCGTTGTCGGCCAGGCGCTTGCGGGATCGAGCCAGAGGCGCATCGCGTACTTGCGCTCGCCGAAGATGATGACGTCGCCCACGCCGGGGATGCGCTTGAGCGCGTTCTTGATGTAGACGGTCGGCGTAGTTGCTCGAGGTAGAGCGCTGTCGTATTCGGGGTTGTCGCGACGAGCAGCCGAACGCCATGACGAAGATCGCCGGAGTTCTTGCTGACCGTGATGCCGGTCTGCTTGACCGGCGCGGGCAAAGCGCCGTGCGCCGCGTTGACCGCGTTCTGCACGTCGGTCGCGGCCAGGTCGAGGTTGCGCTCGAGATCGAAGGTGCAGGTGATCGTGCTCGTGCCGTCGTTGCCGACTGCGAGGACTGATGTAGCGCAGGCCTTCGACGCCGTTGATCGCCTGCTCGAGCGGGTCGTGACGGACGATTCGACCGCTTCGGCGCTCGCGCCGATATAGGTGGCGGTGACGGTGACGCCGGCGGCGCGATGTCGGGATACTGCGCGATCGGCAAGGTGGGCAGCGAGATCGCGCCCGCGAGCAGCAACAGCGCCGACAGGACGGATGCGAAGATCGGCCGCGTGATGAAGAACTTAGTGAACAATGAGCGCCGCCTCGTCCATCCGAGAGATCAGTATGACGAGCTCTGCTTGGGCTTGCCCGGCTGCGACTTCGCGCCGCCGCTCTTGGCCGGCGCGCCGGCACCCGGCGGACCGCCGCCGCCCGGGGGCAAAGCCTGCACGGGCGAGCCCGGCTGCAACGTGACCGAATGATTGAGGATGGCCATGACCCCGGGCGCCAGCCCCTGGCCCGAGACTTCAGCCTGCTGGTCGTTGGAGAGACCAAGCTCGATCGGAATCGCCGCTGCCTTGCCCTTGTCGATGATGAACATCGAGTACCCGGCTTCGGTCTGGAACACGGCGGCGCGCGGAGCGATGAGCACGCCGGATTTGCGTTCGCGCACGATGGCCACGTCGGCGATCAGGCCGCCGCGCAGCACGAGGTCGGGGTTTGCGACGCGTATGCGCGCCCGGTAGGTGAGCGTGCCCGGATCCGATGAGAGGTTGAGATAGCTGATCTGCGCGTGCCAAACGCGGTTGGGGATGCTGCTCACCGTGATCGTCACGGGCGTCCCCACGCGGACGTACCCGAGATCGTCACCCGAGATCCCGGCGTCGACGAAGACGGGGTCGAGCTGGCTGACCTGCATGAGCACCATGCCCGGCGACGCCAGGCTCCCGGAATCGACGTTGCGCTGGGTGACCACGCCGTCGAACGGCGAGCTCACGTTGGTCTGGGCGATCTGAGCGTCGATGGTCTGTACGGCGGCTCGCGCTGCACGCAGATCGGCAGACGCGGCGCTCGTCCCGCCGACCAGGCTCGCGTTTTGCTCGGCGATGAGCGCGGTCTTGTAGGCAGCTTCGGTCGATGATGCCCGATCGCGCGCCGCGTCAAGGTCTGACTGCGCGACGTATCCTTGCTTGAAGAGCGTCTCGTTGCGCCGCAGATTGGTCTCGGCATTGTCGTAGGCGACCTTCGCCGAGTCGAGATTCGCCTGTGCCGAGGTCGTGCCGCCTGAATACATCGCTTGCAATTGCGCCAGGCGGCCTGCCGCCGTCGCGCGCTGCGCGCGCAGCGTGCTGTCGTCGATCTTGACGAGCAGTTCGCCCGCCCGGACGCGCTGGCCGATCTGCGCGTTCACCTCCAGCACGTTGCCGGAGACGACCGAGGACAGCGACGCTTGCTGCAGCGGCACGACCGTGCTCGTGACCGAAAAGGTCGAGGAGATGTCACCGCGGGTGATCGGGGCGGCGGCCACGGGCATGGCGAAAGAGCCCATGCCTCCAGGCGGTCCGCCGCGGTGACCGCATCCGAAAAGTGACAGGGTGATTAGGGCGGCCGACATAGCGGCAGCTGCTGGTCTCATTGTCCGCGCATCTTAGGCGCGCGCTTGCATGGACCTTTGCGGGCAAGAAATGCAAGAATTTGAAGGAAGGGAAGAGACGGCGGGGCCGGGGCCGAGGATGTCTAGTATCCCGTGGACTACTAAGTTCCGCTCGCGGCCGGCGTGCAGAGCGACCTCCCCAGGACCTAAGATGAGCGCGCAATCTCACCTAAGGATCGGACCTCTCGCATCAAGCGTGGCCTGCCTGCTCGCGGCCGTTCTGACGCAGGCCGCGATGGCACGAGCCTGCGGCGTGGTCGCGATCCCATCGATGTTCAGCGCCGGCCGTAGCTTCGCGACCCCGGTTGCCGCTGCAGACGGCCGCTCGCTTTTTTTCTGGGTGGACAGCGACGGAAGCGGCTTTGAGTTCGACGACGTCGCGCGGCGCTACGCCACGCTGAGTCCCGCCCTTGGCAACTCCGCGCCACGCGCGAGCTTGCCGGCCTTCTCATCGCGCGGCGCGATCCCCGGCCTTGCCGCGTCCGGTGCGACGCTCCCGGTGCTGCGGCGTTCCGACGTGGCCGGCGATGCGCTTTTCGCGGGCCTCGCCGGCCAGCTCGGCGCGAGCTGGCTCGAGCATCGGGTCTGGACGTTTGACTATCCGCACGCTGCGATCGTCTGGCGCTGTGACGCAAGCGACCCGCCTCACGAGCGCGCCGAGGAGATCGCGCTTTCATTCGCGCTCGACGACCATGGCCGGCTCGAGGGCGGGGCGCAATACCCGCAGCTCCGGGTGCATATCGATGGCGCTGACCTGCTTGCATCCGTCGATACCGCGGCGAGCGTCTCGCTCTCGACGCGAGCCAAAGCGGCCATGCACGACAGCGTACCTGCGGTCCGCGCGACGAGTTTTGCGACACAAGCGCTCGTCCGGTTGTGGCACGCTCGTCATCCGCAGTGGACGTACATCCCAGACGCCGGCAGCGAGCAGGGCGTCGCCGCAATCCTCGTGCCGACGGTGACCGCGGGCCAGGTCCGCTTCTCGGGTGTGTGGTTCACGACGCGCCCGAGCGACGACGTCTTTTCTGGCGAGCGGGAGAGCCTCAAGCTCGGCCCGAGCGCTTTCGGGCGGAACATGCTGACGCTCGACTACCGGCGCCGGATCGCGATCGTGGGGCGATGAAGGTTAGCGCGTGGCCAAGGCGGCCTCGTGCGCGAGTCCGACAAGGTCGCTTGCATCGCGCGCCCCGATGAACGCATCGACATGGCGCAGCGCGGCCCGCATCCCGCGTGCGGTGGGAGCATAGCCCGCCGTGCCAACGAGCGGATTCACCCAGATGACGGCCGCGCTGCGTCTGTGGATCTCGCGCATGGCGCGTTCCAAGACTCCGACCGCGCCCACGTCGAGGCCATCGCTGTAGATGATGGTGACCGTATCGTCGTCCAGCCGGCGTCCACCGAAGCGATGCACGAACTCCATGAGGCTCGCGCCGATCCGCGTGCCACCGCCCCATGCCTCGCCGATGTCCGTCAGGCGGTGCTCGTGCGCTTGCGCAGCGCGGCGCAGATCGACCGTCACCTCGCGGAGCTGCGTGCTGAAGAGGAAGACGCTCGCGCGTCGCGACCGCCGGACGAGGGCATAGGCGAACTCGAGCATGAGCGGACCGTACGACGCCATCGAACGGCTGCCGTCGATGAGGATCACAAAGCGCGGATTGCGCAAGGGAGATCTGAGGAAACGCAGGGCGACGAGATCGCCGCCCGTGTGCAAGCTCGTGCGCAGCGTGCGCCGCATGTCGAAGCGAGGTCCCCGGACATGAGGCTCAAAGCGGCGTAGTCGCCCAAGGCGCACGCTTGACACGAGACGGCTCGCAGCGGCGATTCGCTCGCGCACGGTGGCGGCGGCGATGCGTGGCGGAGCGGCCGCGCCGGCCTGCGGGCTATACGTGGCTCGCAGCGCTTCCCAGCCCGCCGCATCAGCTGGGCTCTGCTCCACCGCCCGCAGCTCGCCTTGTGCGCTCGACGAACCAGCATCGGTCGGCGTCTTTTTGCCAGCCTCTGCCGGGCGCCCGCCGGCGCGTTGCTCGCTCTCCTCGGCGGCCGCGGCGGCTCGGGCGCGTGAGTGACGCGGTGCGTAGGAGGTTTGCGGCACGCCGCGCTCGGGATGCAGGAAGAACGCGTCAAAGGCGGACTCGAACACGTCGAGCTCGTCGGGTCGCTTGCACAGCGTCAGCCGCAGCGCGCTACGCACGCGCGCCGGGTCGGCGACGCCGAGCGCTTCGACCGCGCGCAGCGCATCGCGTGCTTCGGCGTGACCGGCGAGGAAGCCGAACTCCCCCCGCAGCCACGCGCGGAAATCGATGACGTTGGCGCTGAGCGCGCCGGATCTGGGCATGTCCTGGCCTGTGACCCTAGCCGCGCCGCGCGCGCACGGTGCCCAGCCCGTAATCGGTCTCGAGCGGTTTTTCAGCAGCGCTCTCACCGTCAAGCAGGGGGGCGTAGCGCTCGTGCTGGCTGGCGAGCAGTTCCCAGTCCTCTTGCAGCTTGAGGATGCATCCATGGGTCTGCTCCATCGCCCGCTCGTCGAGCGCATCGCGGTGCAGCGCATGAGCGCCAGCGCCCAGTCCAAGCTCTCGGCGATGCCCGGAACCTTCTGGAACGGCTGCTCGCGCAAGAACTCCATGAAGCGCGCGATCTGCACCGGCCAGCCGCGCATCGATGTCCGGCAGGCGCGCGCGCAAGATCGCGATCTCTTGCTCGCGGCTCGGGTAACCGAGCCACAGGTAGAGGCAGCGCCGGCGCAGCGCGTCGGAGAGCTCGCGCGTCCGGTTCGAGGTGAGGATCACCGTCGGGCCGCGTGCGCGCGCGCGGATCGTGCCCAGCTCGGGGATCGTCACCTGGAACTCGCCCAACAGCTCGAGCAGAGAACGCCTCGAACGCTTCGTCGGCGCGGTCGATCTCGTCGATCGAGCAGCACGGGCGCGCGCTCTTGCGTGATCGCCTCGAGCAGCGGGCGCCGCAACAGGAACTGCTCGCTGAAGATCTGGGCCTCGCGGGCCTCGACCGGCGTCGTCGTCGTTCTCGGTCAGACGGATGCGCAGGAGCTGCTTTGGGTAGTTCCATTCGTAGAGCGCGGTCGCGGCATCGAGTCCTTCGTAGCACTGCAGCCGGATGAGCCGTGTGTCTGAGCACGTCGGCCAGCACTTTGGCGGTTTCGGTCTTGCCGACGCCGGCCGGGCCTTCGACGAGCAGCGGCTTCTCAAGCGCGAGCGTCAGTTCGAGCGCGGTTGCGAGATCGTCGTTGGCGATGTAGCCGCGTCTTCGCGAACCGTTCGCGGATGCGATCGGCGATCACGCAAAGCTGTGCGGGCGTAAGGAAGCGTTCGGGATCGGCGCTAAACGCCGCGTGGCAGCCGGCGCAGCAGAAGAAGAAGTTCTGCCCGCCGTGGTCTGCGCGGTAGCGAGCGCGTCGCTATCTCGACGTCCATGCCGCAGACGAGGTCGCTGTGCAAGTCGCTGGAGACTGCGGCTCGCGCCGACGACGCGGCTCGAGCGCGGTCGCGGCGATGATCTCGGCGAGGATCGAGACCGCGACTTCGCGGGGCGCTGCGCGCGCCGATGTCCAGGCCGACCGGATTGCGGATCGTGCCGAGCGCTGTCTCGCTCATCCCGGCTTGGGCAAGCACGCCGCGCACCATCGTCGCGCGCTTGCGGCTGGCGAGAAGGCCGATGAATGCGCCGCCGGTCCCGGCGAGCACCGTCTCGAGCGCGCGCTCGTCATAGTGGCCTTGCGACGCGACGACGACGGCCGACCGCGCACGGGCGCCTTCGTCCAGGCCGTCCAGGAACGCGCGCAAGCGCGTCGAGCGCCACGACACGCGAGCCGCCGACCGCCTCCACATCGCGCAGCTCCTCACCCGCGACGACCCGCACGACCTCGAACTCAAGCGCGGCGGCGGCCATGCGGGCAAGCGCGTCGGCGACCGGAGTGAAACCGACGACGATGAGCACGCCGCGGCGGCACGTGCGGCTCGATGTACACGTCCACCGCGCCTTCGGAAGCGCAGCCCATCGGCACGACTGATGCGCTCGGCATCGGCCGGCGCTTCGCGCATCGGGCTCGCATCGTCAGGACGGATCTGCAGCAGCCGCGGTTTGCCGCGCGCGGATGGCGAGCAGCGCGTGGCGGCGCACGATGTCGCGCGAGCACGAGCCGCCGACGAAGCCTTCCATGCGCCCGTCGGCATGACGAGCGCGCGATCGCCCAGATGCGAGCTCACCGGCGAGCGCCGGGCGACGACCGTCGCGACGGCGAACGCGGCGCGCGTCGCGTTCGAGCGCGGCGACGCGCTCGAAGAACTGCATCGCGCTCTCGAGGGCCGTCTAGGCGGCCGCCGCGTCAGCCTTGGTCTTGACGTTGGCGAAGGTCGGGCTGATGAGCGTCTGGCCTGCGCATCGAGCACCCGGCCGCCGACCGTCGCGACCGGGCCGCGCATCGATGCCTTGGCCGTGTCCAGTCGAGCGTGGTCGTGCCGTCGCCGTTGTCTTTGACATCGGCGCCGGCCAGCAGGTCGACCACGCTGCCGAGGCCGCCGCCGCTGATCTTCATGTTCATGTGATCCGCCACCGGACTGCCGGGATCGAGCGCGATCTTGAACTTGAACTTTCCGCGCACCGGCCCGACCGCGACTTTGACCGTCGCGTCGAAGTCGTGCGGGTCGTGCACCTGCGTGTCGAGCACGTCCGGCAGGCAGGATGCGATCTTTGCCGGGTCGTTGATGAACGCCCAGACCGCGGCTTTGCTCGCCGGCACGACTTCCTGCCCGTTGTACTGCAGATTCACGTCAGCCCATCCTCACGCTTTGGCCGCTTCGCCTGCGCGTCGCGAATCGCCCGCCAGACCTTCTCGCGGGTCAGCGGCATCTCGATGTGCGGGACGCCGAGCGGCGACAGCGCGTCCATCACCGCGTTGACGAACGCCGCCGGCGAGCCGACGTTGGGGCTCTCGCCGACGCCTTTGGCCCCGATCGGATGATGCGGGCTCGGGCGTGCACGGTCTTGTCGGTCTCCCAATGCGGCGTCTCGAGCGAGGTCGGCACGAGGTACTCGGTGAAGTTCGTGTTCAGGTTGTTGCCGTCTTCGTCGTAGTTGATCTCCTGCATGAAGGCGATGGCGAAACCTTCGGTGAGGCCGCCGTGGATCTGCCCCTCGACGATCATCGGGTTGATGATCGTGCCGCAGTCGTCGATGGCCAGGAAGCGCCGCACGCTCACCGACGCCGGTCTCGCGTCGACGTCCACCACCGCGATGTACGCGCCGTACGGGAACGTCAGGTTCGGCGGATCGTAGTAGTACGTCGCCTCGAGGCCGGGCTCGCTGCCGGGCGCCGGATTGGTGTACGCGGCGAACGCGATCTCCTTCATCGTGACGCTCTTGCCGGGCACGCCCTTGACCTGGAACTTGTAGTCCTTCCACTCGACGTCGTCTTCGGACGCCTCGAGCACATGCGCGGCGATCTTGCGCGCCTTCTCGCGGATGCGGCGCGCGGCCATGGCGAGCGCCGCGCCGGCGACCGGCGTGCTGCGGCTGGCGTACGTGCCCAGGCCGTAGGGCGCGGTGTCGGTGTCGCCTTCCTCGACGAGGAAGTTCTGCGGATCGAGGCCGAGCTCTTCGGCGACGATCTGCGCCCAGGTCGTCTCGTGTCCTTGGCCCTGGCTCTTCGTGCCGGCGCGCACGATGCCCGAGCCGGTCGGATGGATGCGGATCTCGGCGCTGTCGAACATCTTGATGCCCATGATGTCGAAGTGCTTGCTCGGGCCCGGCGCCGACCACTTCGGTGAAGGTCGAGATGCCGATGCCCATGAGCTCGCCGCGCGCGCGCTTCTCGGCCTGCTCGCGGCGCAGGTCGTCGTAGCCGATGCTGTCGAGCGCCTTCTGCAAGCGTCGTGCTGGTAGTCGCCGCTGTCGTAGATGAAGCCCAGCGGCGACGGATACGGGAACTGCTCCTTCTTGACGAAGTTCTTCAGCCGCAGCTCGGCGGGGTCCATGTCCAGCTCGTCGCGCCAGGATATCCATGCCGCGCTCGATCGCGTACGATGCCTCGGTCACGCGGAACGAGCAGCGGTAGGCGATGCCGCCCGGTGCCTTGTTGGTGAAGTAGGCGTCGAGTTCGGTGAAGGCCGTCGGGAAGTCGTACGAGCCGGTCACGATGCCGAACAGGCCGGCCGGATATTTCGTCGGATCGGCCGCGGCGTCGAACGCGCCGTGGTCGGCGACCGTCGTGACCTTGAGCGCGGTGAGCTTGCCGTCTTTGCTCGCGCCGATCTCCACGTCCATGTGGTAGTCGCGCGCGAAGCCGGTGGTGGTGAGGTTTTCGGTGCGCGTCTCGATCCACTTCACCGGTACGCCCGAGATGACCGATGCGACCGTCGCGACGACGTAGCCCGGATAGACCGGAACCTTGTTGCCGAAGCCGCCGCCGATATCCGGCGAGATGATGTGGATCTTGTCTTCGGGGATGCCGGTCACGAGCGAGACGACGGTGCGGTGCGCGTGCGGCGCCTGCGAGGTGATGTACAGCGTCAGCCGTCCGGTGGCCGTGTTCATGTCGGCGACGATGCCGCACGGTTCGAGCGGCGCCGGATGGCAGCGCTGGAACCAGATCCGCTCCTTGATGCGCACTTCGGAACTGGCGAGCGCCGCGTCGGTCTTGTCCCGCTCGCCGACCTCCCAATGATAGATGTGATTGGTCTTGTTCTCGCGGTCGTCGCGCAGGATGGTCTTGTCGGTCTTGCGCCGTCGAACGGATCGACGACCACATCGAGCGGCTCGTAGTCGACGTCGACGAGCTCGGCCGCGTCGAGCGCCGCCTCGCGCGACGTTGCGATCGACGCCGGCGACTTCTTGGTACTGGTAGAGCGCCTTGCCGACGGCGAGCACCATCTGCTTGTCGTAGCCGTGGAAGGTCGGGATCCAGGCGAGCTTGGCCGCCTCGAGATCCTTGCCGGTGATCACGGCCTTCACGCCCGGCGACGCGAGCGCGGCGGTCTTGTCGATGTTCTTGATGCGTGCGTGCGGATACGGGCTGTGCACGAGCGCCAGATACAGCATGTTGGGCAGCGTGATAGTCGTCGACGTAGTTGCCCGCGGCCTCGAATGAAGCGCGGATCTTCCTTGCGCTTCATCGACATGCCCAGCGAATGCCGCTCTGCAATTCCGTCAGTCGCTCGTGCTCATCTCGACAACTCCTCTACGCTGCTCACGCGGCTCGGGTTCGGCAGCCGGTGCGTGCGGCGCAGCTCTGTTCGCGGCCTGCTGCACGGCCTTGACGATGTTCTGATAGCCGGTGCAGCGGCACAGGTTGCCGGAGATCGCTTCGCGGATCTCGTGCTCGCTCGGATTTGGGTTGTGCTTGAGCAGCGCGTACGACGTCATCAGCATGCCGGGCGTGCAGTAGCCGCACTGCAGGCCGTGCTGATCCCAAAAGCCTTGCTGCAGCGGATGCAGCTTGCCGCCCTGGCGCGAGCCCTTCGACGGTCGTGATCTCGTGGCCGTCGGCTTGACCGCGAACATCGTGCACGACTTGACGGCGCGGTCGCCGTCGAGCACGACGACGCACACGCCGCAGCTCGAGGAGTCGCAGCCGACGTGCGTGCCGGTCAGCCCGCAGATCCTCGCGCAGAAAATAGGCGAGCAGCGTGCGCGGCTCGACGTCGCGCTCGTAGTCCGTGCCGTTGACCGTGACGTTGATCTTCATCTACTTCAGACCTCCGATGCCAGCACGTTCGAGCGCGCGGCAGAGCGCGCGGCCCACGAGCACGCCGGCCATGTCTTTCTTGTACTCCGCCGAGCCGCGATTATCGGCGACAGGGTCGGCGAGCTTCTTCGCCGCCTCGGCGACGGCGCGCATGAGGTCCTTGGTCGGCTGCGCGCCGCGCAGCAGCTTCTCGGCTTCGGCGACGCGCATCGCCTTGGGGCCGACGGCGCCGATCGCGACGCCCGCCTCGGCGATCGTGCCGTCGGCGGCGAGCGTCACGCTGCACGCCGCGCGCAGGCCGTCGCGAAATCGCCGACCTTGCGTTCGATCTTGTAATACGGCGCCGGCGTCCGCGCGCCCGGCGTCGGAAAGCGGACTTCGATCGCCATCTCGCCTTCGCCGACCGCGGTCGTGTACGAGTCGACGAGGAAGTCGTCGATCGGGACGACGCGGTCTCGCCTTTCGGGCCGCGCACGACGCACGCTCGCGCGGGCGGCGAGCGCCGCGACGCGGCCAGTCGCCGGCCGGATCGTTGTGGCACAGGCTGCCGACGACGGTTCCCGATCTGCCGCACGACCGGATCGGCGACGACGACCGAGGCGTCGGCGATCAGCCGATAGCGCTGCAAGCGACGGGCAGCGTCTCGAGCGCGAAATCGCGCGGCAGTGCGCCGACGGCGAGCGCTCCGCTCGTCCTCGCGCATGTAGGCAAGCTCCTCGATCGGGTTGATGTCGACGAGCACGGCCGGCCGCGCCAGGCGGTAGCGCATCGCCGGGATCAGGCTCTGTCCGCCGGCGAGGATGCGCGCGTCGGCGCCGTGCTTGGCGAGCGCTGCGAGCGCTTCGTCGACCGAGCGAGCCCGCACGTACTCAAATGCTGCTGGGAACACATGAACCTCCAAAGACGGCGATGGCAGCGACGGACTCTTGATGCGGTGGCGACGACCTCCAGGTCCGTCGTCCTCGTGGGATGGGGCAGGATGGATTCCCCGGCGCCACGCCCGGCCCTCTTGTCCGGGCCCGTCGTCGCCTGAGGCGGCGTGCAGGCCTCCCGTCTTTAGCCCGAGACCAGCCGCGCGATCACGAAGGCAACCGTCGCCGCGACGCCACCGATGACGACGGTCTGAAACGCGCTCTTCACCCACGAAACACCGGTCAGCGCGCCTTTGACGGCGCCGAACACCGACAGTGCGAACAAGGTGACCGCCGCCGACCAGTAGAGCGCGGGCGTCGATTCGTGGATCAGCATGTAGGGCAAGAGGGGAACGAGACCGCCGATCACATACGACCCGCCGATCGTGGCCGCGCTCACCGGCGCTCTGCGCTGATCGGGCTTTTCCAGACCCAGTTCGAAGCGCATCATGAAGTCGACCCAGCGCTTGCGGTCGGTCGTGATGCCGGCCGTGACCTTGCGGGCGTCGTCGTCGCTCAGGCCGTAGTCGCGGAAGATGTCCAGAACTTCGGCCGTCTCTGCCGCCGGGATCTCCTCGACTTCGCGCTCCTCGCGGCGCACTTCGCTCGCATAATGCTCGATGTCGGTGCGCGCGGCCAGGAAGCCGCCGAGCCCCATCGAGATGCCGCCGGCGGCCAGCTCGGCGATACCGGCCGTGACCACGATGTGCGACGAGGCGATCGCGCCTGAGATGCCCGCGGCGAGCGCGAACGGCACCGTCAAGCCATCGGACATGCCGATGACGACGTCGCGCACGGAAGCGGTCGCGGTGAAGTGCTGCTCGGCATGTTTGGGTAGCGGCGTGCTGCGTGGGATTCTCGTGCTCATAGTGCGGGCGTCTCCCACCCCGCCCGCCAATATCCCTCCAGCATGGAATTGGAAACGTTGACCGCGACGATCCGCGCACGCGCGCTCGCGATCGGCCTCGCTCTCGCGTTCGCCGTGTTCGCCTCCGGCCGTGTTTGCGCGGCGGCACAAGCGACCGCCGAGCTCGACATCGTCGTCATCGATGACGTCGATCGGCCGATGCAGGGAGCCGTCGTCGACGTCGCGCCGGCCGGCGCATCACCAACATCGCCAGGAGCGCTGCTCGAGCTGCCATGCGACGATCGTGGTGAGTGCCGTGCGCAAAGCATTGCGCCCGGTGTCTACCGGCTGACCGTCCATACGGCTGCCGCGAACGCGACGCTACCCGGCACGATCTCGCTGCTCGCCGGGGACGCCCGGCACATGCTCGTCCGCGTCAGCGGCAGGTCCGCCGCCACCATCGTCTCGCTCGGCACGATCCGCATCACAAAAGCAGGTGCGCTCTCGACGGCTTCTGCGCCAAGCCGGGAGATCGACGCCGCGACGCTAGCGCGGACAGGCGCGGATCTGGCGCAATCGCTCGCCCAAGAGCCGGGCGTCACGCTCAATCGGCCCAACGGCGGTGCCGCCGGCTTGCCCGTCAGCGCGATGCTGCGTGGCAGCGATCCCAAGGAGACGATCATCCAGATCGATGGGCAGCCGATCAACAATTCGAACACGGGCGATTTCGATCTCTCGTTGCTCGACCCGTCCGCTTTCTCGCGGATCCAAATCGTCTATGGCCTCGCCCCCACCGCGCTCGTCGGCGCGAACACGGAAGGCGGCACGATCAACTTCCTCACGCTCGAACCGACCGTCGTGCCGCATGGTCTTGTGCGTTACACGTTCGGGGGTTTCCTCACGCATGGCTACACGCTCGCCACGACGGGCAGCGCCGACCGGCTCGGCTATGCGATCGAGCTGCATAGCTACAATCAGCAGGGCGAGGTCAACGACTTCCCGGTCGTCGACGCGCAGACGGCCCAGCCCGCGAGCTTGAGCAGCGGCACGACGGGGACGAACGCGCTCGCCAAGCTCGCGTACACGCTCGGCCCGGGCGGCCTCATCGAGGCGTCCGTGCTCACCTTGGGATCCAATGGCGACCTGTCGGCGCCGCTGAGCACGCCCGTCAACCCGGCCGATGTCAACCCTGGCGCATTCTTCACGAGCTATGCCGGATCGGAACGCAGCGCGGTCAGCACGTTCTACAACGCAGACCTGCGCCTGCCGCTCGGCCATCAGAGCGTGGATGCTCCTGGAGCGTTCATCACCGCCTCGTACATGATGTCAAACGCCCGCCAAAACGTTGAGCGGCCCCGCAGAGGGGCTGAGCGAGTATCTGCTCGACACCACGGACCTCATCCACAACGGCAGCCTCGAGTACGATCGACTGCTGCCCAATGCGAAGCTCACGCTCGCCGCCAGAACGCAGGACGAAACGCTCTCCGCGCCTGCTGATTTCGGCGCCGGTGCGCCGACCCAAGCGCAGAACAATCACACCTTCCTCGCACGCTACCAGTGGAACGGCGGCGCGCACCTGGAATACACGGCCGTCGCGTATGAGAGCTCGTTCAGCACCTTCGGCACGAGCTTCAATCCGCGCGCCGCAGTCGTGTGGCGGCCGACGTCGCAGACCGTCGTCCGCGCTTCGCTCGGCACCGGATTCCAAGCACCGCTGCTCGCCGAGAAGGTCGTGCCGGCGCCATTGCCGCCGCCCGATGCGAACGGCCTCATCAACGTCGGCAATCCCAACCTCACCGCCGACCACACGACCGAATATGAAGTCGACGCCGAGCACGCCTTCGGACCTGGTCCGAGCGCCACGAGCGCAGAGCTCGATCTCTACCACGTCAGCCAGCGCGGTGACGATCTGCAGTTCATCCCAGCGGGCGCATCGCCGGCCTCGCCCAAGCTCAGCTATCCGGTGAACATCGCAGATTCGGTCTGGCAGGGGGCCGCCATGCACTTGGTCGTGCCGCTGCCCCGCGGACTTGCCCTGCAGGCCGCCTACGACATCAACGCGGCCTACCCGCTCGCTCTGCCGGCCGATCTGCTTGGATCGTCCGGCAATATCGTGCCCTTCCAGCAATACCAAAGCGTGCCGCTGCAGCGCGGAACCTTCTCGCTTCAGCAGCAGAACGGCAAAGTGTCATGGCGCGTGGCCCTCGCCTATGAAGCCGCCAATAACGACCTCAGTCAAGGGCCGTTTGCGGCATGCAACGCCGACGTCACCTACTCGCTCGAGCACACGAGCCTGACGCTCGCCGGCTATAACCTCACCGGTGTCTATGCAGGCAGATTCACGCTCGCCGGCGCCGGCATCCCATACCCTGGTCTGCAAGGGCCGATCCCGACCGATGCCTACTCGCTGCAGGCCCCGTCGTTGCTTGTGACCGTGACGCAGCACTGGTGATCAGGTCAGACCGGAACCACTCCCAGCGATCTTGAGGAGCGCCCACGCCCCGACGGCGTCTGTTAGTCCACGGTCTTTGCGCCGTCGGCGGAGAGTGCCGAACTCACCGTCTGAGGCAGCATATAGAAGATGGCGATCGCCGCGATGAGGAGCACGCTCGACAGCGGACTGTAGTGCGAGAGGAGCATGGCGATCGCGTAGACCGCGGGGCCAAGCGTGTTCCAGGCCGAGCGCGAGCGCACATAACCGGCGAAGCTTCCGCCCTCGTCTGGCCGCAGCTTGGCGACATACCATAGGACGCCGAAGCACAGGGAGATCGCGAACATGATGAGGCTATAGAAGAAGACCGACGTCGCCAGCAGTCCGTACTGGCCGAGCAGCATGGTGGGGAAGGGGAGGAAGGCGACGAGCAGGAGCAAGGCAAGATTGGTGATGAGCGCGGCGTACGACACATGCCGCGCGTGATGGAAGAGCGCGTAGTGGTTGAACCACATGATGCCCACCGTGACGAAACTGGCGACGTACACCAGATACTGCGGCCAGAGCGCGAGGAGTGTTGCAGTCATCGCTGCGTCGCTGACGACAGCGAGCTTGGGAGGTTGGAATCCGAGCACGAGCAGCGTGATGGCGATGGCGAAGACGCCGTCGCTGAAGGCTTCGAACCTGCCCTTGGATATCTGGATGCTTTTGTTGCTTCGCATGATCCTCGCGGCGTAGTTGGCGCGAGTCCTTGCATGCCCTCTCTTGCTTGGAGACGTACCAGTCTCCAAAGGATTAGACGCGGCGTGCAACCTAGCACTCGATCAGGCATGCTCAAGAGGCGCATCTTTGCGATGCCCTCCCGCTCATGCATCAGTTTATGAAAGGATACGCATGAAAAGAACAGCTCTTCTCGCCGGTCTTGTGGCCGCGGTCGCGATCGGCCTGGCAAGCGCATCATCGGCGGACACCATGTCGTCATCGACGGCTGCGGCGGCACCGACGATCGTCACGCCCGACAGCCTCACGTGGACGCCGGTGAAAGGCGTCAATGGGGCGACGATGGCCGTGGTCTACGGCGATCCCACCAAGACCGGGGTCTACACCATGCGCCTGAAGCTCGCCGACGGCACGAAGGTCCCCATCCACTGGCATGACCAAGACGAGCGCGTCACCGTGCTCAGCGGCACGTTCATGGTTGGGGTCGGCCACAGCTTCGACATGGCAAGCATGAAGGCGCTCGGGCCCGGCTCATTCGTCTTCATGCCCGCAGGTGTGCACCACTATGCGATGGCCAAAGGCGAGACCACCGTCCAGATCACAGGCCCCGGTCCATTCACCATGAACATGATGCAATAGCAGAACAGAACGCGCGAGTCGATTCGCGCGCGATACGAGTGAGAGCGCGGCGCACGTCGCGCTCTCTTCTTCGTCCCACGAATCTATAAGACCGCGAAAGCGGCCGAGGCGATTCGAACAACTGGTCGCGGGAGCGGTCCGCGTCGCGGCAAATACCAACCTCACCCCTTCAGCTCTCGATCAGTAGAAAGGGAACAGCAATGCGTCGATTGAGCGACCATGGTGTCGTCTATCTCGGTGTCGCCCTATCGCTTTCGATCGCAACAATGATCGGATGCGGCGGCTCCGGAGGGGGCGGTACCGTGATCTCAGGCGTCCCGAACACCACAAATGGCGTGCGCCAGACCAGCGCCTCGCCGACACCCGCACCAGCGTCGTCAGGCACCGTCTCGTGCGTGACGTGGCTAGCAGGTGCCGGCACGTCGTGCAACGCGGAAGCGCTGCAAGGCTTCCGCATGTACCCTGATACCTTGACCATCAATGCGGGCGACACGATCACCTGGCGTTTCACGACGGTCGAACCGCACACAATCACCTTCCCGATCGCGGGCCACACGCCGCCGCCACCGACCGATCCATCGGCGCCGGTGCCCGCGGGAGGCTCGACCTACGACGGAAGCACCTATACGAGCTCGGGCTTCAAGTTCAAGGGGATGACCTACTCGCTCACCTTCACGAAACCGGGCACCTATACGTTTTGGTGCATCATCCACCAGCCCGAGATGGTTGGCACAGTCGTCGTGCAGACGGCGGGCAGCAGCTACCCGAAGACGCAAGCGAGCTACGACGCCGAAGCGGCTGCGGCGAAGGCATCCGATCTCTCAGCGGCCGGGGCATCAGTTGCGCTCTTCCCATACACTCCGGGTGGAACGCACCTCGTCGCCGGCATCGCGCCCGGACTCGTCGGCCCGCCGACGAATCAATCCGTCTTCCGCTTCCTCGACGGTCCAACGCTTGGCGACACATCGGTCGACGTAGCGGTCGGGACGACTGTCACGTGGACGAATGAAACCAATAACGCTCCGCACACGGTGACCTTCCCGGTGGCCGGCCAGACGCCGCCGCCCACGCTCAGCCCGTTCGCGCCGCCGTCAGGTCCATCGAGCTACGACGGCACGACGCTTGTGAACTCAGGGCCGCTCTTCCCGAGCGGAACCTTCAGCCTCACGTTCACCAAGGCCGGCACGTTCACGTACTACTGCCTCTTCCACGACGACAGCGGGATGATCGGCACGATCAAGGTACACTAAGGTCGGAAAGGATGACGAATGCCGAAATACTTATTGCATGGATCCTATAGCACCGAAGGAAATCGGGGTATCATCAAAGGTGGCGGCGGGAGCGCCCGCCGCAAAGCGGTGACCACGCTCCTCGACAGCGTCGGCGGTAAGCTCGAATCGTTCTATTGGGCGCTCGGCACCGATGATTTCTATCTCATCGTCGACGTGCCGGACGCCGTCGCCATGGCGGCGGTCTCGATGCAGGTCGGCGCTTCGGGAGCGATCTCGCGCCTGCAATCGACGATGCTGCTGACCGCCGCAGACGTCGACAAGGCGACCAAACGGAAAGTGAAATACTCGCCGCCCGGCAAATGACGGTCGCTGCCCAGGTGTGACCGCGCGCCGGTGAGAGCCGGCGGCAGGCGCCGAGAGGGTGGCTCTGAACGCGGCAGAAGGGTCAACCATGCTTGCGCGATTGCGTGTCGCATTGTTGCTCGTCGTTCTTATGACGGCGTGTGCGCATCGCGAGCCGCCGGCCGAGCAAGCGACGGAACAAGCGAGCGCGGGCGCTCCCACCACCATGGAGTCCGCATCGCCATCCGCGCAAGGGTCGGGCGAATCATCGGAACCGTCCGAGTCGCCCGAACCGCTCAGCTTCGGAGGACCGCCGTCGGAGCCAGCCGGCGCCTCACCCGAGACGCCCGTCCCCGAAGAGTCGCCGAGCGAAGGTCCCTCCGCGACGCCTGAACCGATGCCGACCGCCATGCCGGGTGGAAAGACGCCCGCGCCGGTCGCCATCCCGCTCGTCGTCGGTCTGACGAGGGCAAGCACGAGATTCGAGCCGCCGCAAGGCGACTTCGACAACCTCACCACGGTGGATCGTGCGGACGCCTCCGCCTTCCACCTCACGACATCCAACCTGCACAAAGAGGAAGACAACCTCACAGGCTCCGCCGGATTCACCATCACCCGCGCTCAGCTCGAGCATCTACACGCCGTGTATGGCGGCTTCAGCTTCGGGAACGAATATGCAGACGCGACGATCGAGCCGTCCAACGCGGTGCTCGAGGATCTGCGCAGGACCGGCAAGTCGTGGTTCGTGCTGAAGTACGAAGACGGCGGTTCGCTACGGCTCGACCTGCATCGGGTCGAGCCCGTGGACATCCCGATCACGGTCATCGTCAACAACGAACCAGCGGCGCTGCCCACGATCCATATCAAGCGCGTGCCCGGTGCAGCGGTCGGCGATCACGAGGGCGTCGAAGACGATGAATACCTGCTCGACAACCCGGCATATCCGATATCCATCGCCGGATGGGGACCTGGGTATCACTGGCAGGCCACGAGGATCACGTTTCCGGTTCAGTCGAGCACCAACGTCGTGCAGAAGAAACTCGCCACCGCAGGCCGAGCCAGGATCTACGGCATCTATTTCGACTTTGGGGAGGCGACCATGCGCGCCGAGTCCGAACCTATGCTCAAGCAGATCGCAGACGCGCTGGGCGCGAACCCGGCGTGGAGGCTCGCTGTGGAGGGATACACGGACAACATCGGCGGCGACGAGTACAACATGGACTTGTCGAGGCGGCGTGCTCTTGCGGTCAAAGAGGCCTTGGTATCACGGCATCACATCGCAGCCGATCGCTTGACGACCGCGGGATACGGCAACACGCATCCGGTGGCCAGCAACGACACGCTCTTCGGCCGGGCGCTCAACCGCCGGGTGGAGCTCGTGCGCCAGTGAGCTACAATCTCGTCGCCGGCAAGAACCTCGATCGCCTCGCGGCGCTGAGCGACGGTGTGTTCGCCGTCGCCATGACGCTGCTCGTGCTGGACTTGCGCGTGCCGGCAGTCGCGGCCATCCGCGACGAGCGGGATCTTTGGCATGCGCTTGTCGCGCTGGCGCCACGCCTCATTCCGTACCTGATGACGTTCATGACGGTCGGAATCTTCTGGGTCGGCCAGCAGACGCAGTTCAACTTCTACGAACGCAGCGACCGCAACCTCGCCTGGATCAACATAGGCTTCCTGGCTCGTCGTGACGATCACGCCCTTCTCGACTGCGCTGCTCGCACAGTTCATCACGTTTCGCATCGCGCTTGTGGTGTACTGGCTCAACATCGTGCTGCTCGGCTTCACGCTGCTGTGGAGCCAGAGCTACGCGAAGCGCGCAGGCTTGATCAAGGAAACGGTGACCGGCGAGCTGCTCGCCGCGGTTGCGCGCCGCATCCTGATCGCCCAAGCGCTCTACGCCTTCGGTGCGCTCTTGTGCGTGTACAGCACGTATCTCAGCATCGGCTTCATCGTGCTGGCGCAGCTCAACTACGTCATCGCGCCGCGGATCGCGGCGCTGTACCGGATATAGATCCCCCGGCTGCAGCGGCAGGCGTGTCGTACTCGAGATCGGTGATCTCGCCTTTGAAGTAGTCGTAATCTCCGGCCGGCAGCTTCCACAACGCGCGGCCCGCTGTCGGGATGAGGAGACCGCTGTGCTCCTCGTATCGTGCGAGCTCTATCACCCAGGTGTCGAGCGAGTATCGTGCGCCCACCATCCGGAAGCGCTGCGCCTCGATCGCGGCCATACGGTCTTGCTCATCGAATGTCAAAATGGCGCTCGCCGTGATGCCTTGATGGTCTATCGTCGCCTTGACCGAACGCGCGTCTACAGGCTGCCAGGTGATATAGCCGGACAGCCACGCGGTCGGGAACCAGACGATCTCGGTCATGAAGCGCAGCAGCTCGCCTTGATCGACCTCGGGCCCGCGCGCATCGGCCACCGAGAAAAGTCCGAACAGCTTGGCCGCAAGCCAGCCGTGTCCGTCGGCGAAGCCATCGGTGACCTTGACCTGCGCGAGCAGGAATGCAGCGATCGTCGCGCGCCACACAAACGCCGGCGGTTGCACCGTGTAGCGCTGCTCGGCGGCCATCGCGGCCCAGCCGCCTTTCTCGCTCATCCTGAACGTGCCGCGCTGTCGCAGGCGAACGTTTTGGACGCGCGTCCTCCCGACCACCCCCGCCCGTCTGAGATATCGCGCGACGGGTTCGGGCACGGCGGCGAGATCCGCTTCCGAGATAGGCATCTCTTTCACACCGCATACGGTACGGCAAAGTTGCTCCAAGCTGATGAAGAAGACTTGAAGAAGAGTCTGCCGCGCGCGAGCGGTCGCAAACCGCTCCGGTGAAGGGCGGGAGAGGGCCAGCCAGTGTGGAAATGCTGGTCAAGTCCATCCGGATCCAAAAAAAGAGGTGTCCCTTGCGAACGCTCTTCGGCGCTATCATCGTGGCGGCTGCCATCATCTTGGCGAGCTCATCTCACGCATGGGCGACGGGCACCGTCCGCGTCCAACAACAAGATGGCTCGGTCCAGCTGTATCCGGATGCCACGATACGCATCACGAATAAGACGTTACGGGTGACCACGGCAGACGGCAAGGGTACGCTCATCATCGATAAGGCCGCGTGCTCGTATCTCGGCGACCTCATGCGTTGCCTGCCCTATAGCATGACGCTCAACCAAGGCGGTGGCACGCATCCGCTGGATTTCCAACGAGGCACGGTGTACCTCAATCTCACCGACGTCAAACAACCCCTCCCGTTATCGTCGAAGCAGATCCCGCCGCGCGGCATCATGCTCTCGCTGACGACGAAGATCGGGACGATCGTCGACATCACCGGCTTGATCGATGAGGTGTCGAAATGAGATACGTCGCAGTGCTTCTCGCGCTCGCGCTTTTGGTCAGCGCGCCCCTTGCGGGATTCGCAAAGCCGACACCCGGTGGTGGTGGCGGCGGGCGGCCGGCAGGCGGCGGCGGGAGACCGGCGGGGAACCCGCGACCTTCAGCGCAGGCACCGGCCGGCAATCGTGGTGCACAAGCCGGCGGCGGTTTCAACTTTAACCGTGACGTCAGCGCTGCCCAACGTCCGAGCGGTGGCGGTGGACGCCCGAACACGTCGAATCCCGGCGGGAACAGGCCGGGTGGCGGCAGCGGCAATCGTCCTGGCGGCGGGAATGGCAACAACCCTGGCGGTGGCAATCGTCCTGGTGGCGGCAATGGTAACAACCCTGGCGGTGGCAATCGTCCGGGCGGCGGAAACGGCTCGGGCAACGGCAACGTGAACCGCCCGGGGAACGGCAACGGCTCGGGCAACGGAAATAATGTAAATATCGGCAGTGGCAACAACGTCAACGTCAACCGGCCAGTGACCGTCGTCTCGAACCCGGTCTACCACGGCGGAGCCGCCTGGGGATGGAACCACGGTGTCGTCTGGGCACCGGCGTACGGATACTGGGGTGGCGGTTTTTGGGGCGCGTTCGCGATCGGCGTCGGGTCGGCCGCGGTCTTCGGTGCGATCGTGAACTCGACGACGCACCAGACGGTCACCTCGTATCAGGTGCAGCCGGGGAGTCCCGGTGCGACGATGTTGTCGAACTACCAGCTGACCCAGACGCAGTGCGGTCCGCCGAACCTCGTGGTCGTCTATGGGCCGAACGACAGCGTGATCTGCGCCATGCCGAACAATCTCGTCGCCGCGGGGAACTACAATCTCGATTCGTCGAATCTGTCGCTCACCTCGATGTAGGACGCTCGACGCAGACGCGGAGACCAGCACCGCGATATGAAAAATGCCGCCGCTCTGCCAGCGGCGATGGCCGTTTCATTCTAGAACACGACCCCACGAGGGCGTGATTCAACCGCGCGAATCGGATATCACAACCGTGCCTATCTCTGATAGGCTTGCGGCGATGCTGTGAGAGGCAGCGAAGGAACGCTCTGGATGAAACAATGGCTTTGCTCGAGCAGTAGAGGATTTCGATGAGGTTTTCTCTGTGCTGGGTCGTCGCCATCGCGGTGACGATCCTCGTCGCACTGCCGTTGCAAGCCACCGCCGCCGTGGGGCACGGCGACTCGTTCAAGGCGGTGAAGATCACAGCCGATCCCCCACTGGACGCAGCGCTGGCAGATCCTGTTTGGCAGACGGCGGTCAGCGCGACCGGCTTCATGGACATCACGACGCACAAGCCCGCGACGCTGCCCACGACGGCCTATCTCCTCTACGACGACCAGAATCTCTACGTCGGCTTCCGCGCCGAACAACCGGGCGTGGCCATCCATGCCGAGCAGACGACCAACGGCGTCGGCTTCGGCCAGGACGATGCGGTCGGGATCGGCATCGACACGAGTGGTTCTGGCTCCCAGGTCTACTACTTCGAGGCGACGCCGCGCGGCACACGCTACCAGCAGTCGCTTGAATCGTCGCGTTTCGCTCCGAACTGGCAAGCCAAAGCCGCCGTCAACGGCACGACCTGGACCGCGATGTTCGTCATCCCGCTCAAAGACCTGCGCGCCGCAGGCGGCAAGAACGTCACCTGGCGCTTCAATTTCATCCGCATCGTCGCGGGCGTGGGCGAGCACTACTCGTGGTCGTACGACGGGCTCATGGCAGATGGCCAGCCGCCGAACTACCCGTTCTTCACCGACGTACGATGGTGGCCGACCCTGAGCGGTCTCGCATTCCCGTCGACCGCCGCCAAACCGCAGCCGCGCGCCGAGATCTATGGGCTTTCGAGCATCGGGCTCGACCGCAACGTCTTCCAGCAAGCCAACCAGACGTTTGCCACGCAGCCCGTGCGCAACTACGGCTTGGATTTCGTGTATCCGTTCGCCAGCACGGTCGGCCTGGTGGGCACGCTCAGGCCGGATTTCTCAAACGTCGAGGTCGACCAGCAGACCATCGTGCCACAGGAGTTCCAGCAGAACCTCGCCGAGTATCGGCCCTTCTTCGCGCAAGGCGCTCCGTATTTCAACCCCAATCCCATGGCCCTCAACGGCAATTTCGGCGCGGTCGATCAGATACTGTACACCCCGAGCATCGGCACCTTCGATCGCGCCTTCAAAGTGGAGGGAACGCAAGGAACCGACCAGTTCGGCGTCATGCAGATGCGCGGGCTGACCGGTGATAACGAAGCGCTCGACGACCAAGCATTCGGCTTCAAGCACGCGCTGTCGGATCGCAGTTTTTTGTACTGGGCCGACGGCGTGCTCGCGCACCACGGCGGCGTCGGCAACGACAGCACGTACGAGGGCGGGGTGGCGGCGCGCAACATCAAATCGGGCTTCGTCTACGGCGTCGATCAGGCGTTTGAGGACACCGCCATCGTCGCCACACCGGATCAGACCTTCGCCTACGCGCGCAACGCGTTCGTCGACGATCACCGGCCCAATTACGAGTGGTATGTGGGTTGGCAGGACATCAGCCCGGGCTATGCGCCGCTCGACGGGTTCACGAACTACAACGACGCTCGCGGTCCGGTCTACTCCGCGGACTTCACGACCCAGACGCCCGGGTTCAAGGAATGGACGGGCTACGCGACGGTCGACCGCTACCTGACGCGCTCTGGCGTCGTGCACGCGGCCGACTTCTTCGGCACGACGGACTTCACCACAAAAGACCTGATCCATATCACGTTGCAGCAGCAGACGAGCTCGCTCGACGATCCGAACATCACGCTCGGTCAGAACCAACCGTTCCATCAGTCGACGGGGATCATCGGCTACCGTGACGGCACCTCGTCACCGATCGATTTCAGCTATGGCGCCGGGCCCTGGTCGAACTACTATCTGCAGCAGTTCAATCTCTCGGCGACGAGCCCGCTCGGGTCGCGCTTCAACCTCGCGGCGGTCTACGCCGGAACGCACGAACGGTCGGAGCAGATCGGCGTCAACGGACAGATATTGCGCAGCGTGACGCTGGGGACATCGCTCAGCCCCGACGCCAATGTCTCGCTGTCGTTGCGCTCGATCAACGGCACGGGCGGCTTCGCGACGCCTGGCGTGAATTTCGCCGGTGGATTCCACTTGCGGTTCCATAGCGGCAGCGAGCTCTTCATGAACTACGGCAGCCCGGCTGCGCCGCAGACGCTCTATCGCTTCATCACGAAGTTCTTGTGGCGCATCGGTGGTGGCGCCGGCACGTAATCTATAAATCAACACGGCTCGCGATGTGCTCTCGACCTTTGTAGCAGGCTGCTGTGCGGTGCGTCGCGGCGCGGAAGGAGCCCCCTATTCGCAGCCGCAAGAGCACCTACTATGATGAAGAAACTCACCAAACGATTTCCCTTTGCCGCGGTGGCCGCGTGCGCGGCATTCGGCTGTGCGCTCGTGCTCGCCCAGTCGACGCCGTCGAATGCCGACGACTGGCAGTTCAGCGCGACCCCGTATCTGTGGCTGCCCACCATTAACGGCCACCTTGGATATACCGTACCGTCACTGCCCGGTAACGGCACCGTCATCACCTGTGCGCCTTTGTGCGAGGCGGATGTGAATGTCGGCCCAAATAATTATCTTTCGCATCTCAATTCCGCCATCATGCTGGCGGCTGACGCGCGCAAGGGCCGCTGGGATCTTGCCACCGACATCATCAACATGAATATGTCGGCTGGCGTGGGGACGGTCACTGACTTCAGCGGGCCTTTCGGAAAAGTGCATATCCCCATCAGCGTCAGCACCTCGTCGCGCTTCACCGGCACGGTATGGACGCTTGAGGGCGGTTACTCAGTCTTCCAGGACAAGATGTTCAACGCGGATTTCATCGGCGGATTTCGCTCGACCGCGCTCACCTTGCGAACCGACTACAATTTCGGCGGCCCATATCAGATTTTCGGCCGATCGGGGAGCCTCGCGGCGAACACCGGACCGTTCGACTGGATCGTCGGGCTCAAGGGCCGGGTGAACCTCACCGACAAGCTCTACGTCCCCTACTACGTCGATGCAGGTTCGGGCACGAACAGCTCGACCGCGCAAGAGATCATCGGCATCGGTTACGGCCGACGCGGAAGCGCCGAACTGCTCTTCCGTAACCTCGCCTACACGAGCACGAACACCGCCGTCAAGAGCGTCCGCATGGGCGGCCCCGCCCTCGGTTATACCTTCCGCTTCTAAGGGCGATAAGGCCGGGCAAATCGCAGAGAAGGCGCGGTGTCATACCGCGCCTTCTCCGTTTCTCGTGCAAGCGGCCCCGCCGGGCTCGGGCACGTGGCGCTCCTACTTCACCGAGTACCCTTTGGCGTCGAGACACGCGCCGTAGGCGCGACGAATAGCGTCCATGTGCTGGGCGTGCTGCGCTTGCGCTTGCTCCTGTGCCTGCGCTTGCGCCTGCGCGTTGGCTGCGTTCTGTTGCCGCCGGCCGGCGAACACCCCGGTCACCGCTCCGATGGCCGCGCCCTGGCCTGCGTCCCCCGCAACCGCGCCGATCGCGGCGCCTGCAGCAGCTCCGCGCGCCGCGCCACGGACGGCGCCGCCTGAGCCTGTGGCCGCTGCGACTGGTTGGGGCTGGCCGTAGGGATAGTAGCCGGTTTTCTGCTCGGCGGAGGTGTAGCACGCCGTCTCATCTTTTGATTGTTGATCCGCGCTTTGACCGTTCTTCGGATAGACGTAGGTGCCCAGCACGCCGTTGGGCGTGTGGGTCACTTGCTGCGCAAGGACCGGCGTCAGCACGAGCAAGCAGCATCCGGTGAGGACGACCACTCGAAACCGGGCACGTGAAGTTCTCATGCCCTTGAGGTTTTTAGGCAAGAGGCCCATGCGCCTCTAGGGAATCTGGATTCTCCATCGTACGCCGGAGGGATCTTTGGGAAGCCTGGCAGTCTATAGTTTCATCACCTTGCTCGTCATGGTCAATCCCATCGAGGCGGCGGCGGCGTTCGACACGCTCACCGCGGGCGACTCGCCGCAGCGTCAGGCGGCAATCGCCTGGCGTGCGACCGTCGTCGGCGCCGGCATCCTGCTCGTCTTCGGTTTCGCCGGCGAGCTCATATTGCGCTCGCTTGGCATCTCGTTCCCGGCGTTTCGCATCGCCGGCGGCTTGCTGCTCTTCAAAGTCGGATCGAACATGGTCTTCGCCCAGCAGACGCAGACAGAGGAAGCGTCACAAGAGAAGAACCTGCAGCGTCCAGATCCGTCGGTCTTCCCGCTCGCCATCCCCATCATCACGGGCCCCGGCGCCCTGACGGCCGCGGTGACGCTCTTCGCCAAAGCGCACGAACGCCCCGATCCCTGGATCGCCATCTTGTACCTCATCATCATCACGGTGGTCATCTTCGCGATCACCTACGTCACGATGCGCGGTTCGCAGAAGCTCACCGAGTTGCTCGGTCCCACGGGCGTCGACGCGGTGGGCCGGATCATGGGCATCATCGTGGCCGCGATCGCCATCCAGCTCATCGTCGAAGGCGTGCAACAGCTCATGCCGGCCATCGTCAAGGCCATCGGACCGGGCTAAGGCCGTGGTCACGACCGTCGACGGCGTCGAAGGGTTGAAGAAGCTCGTCGGCTCCGAGCTGCCGCCCAGTCCGTGGTGCGAGGTCACCCAAGAGCAGGTCGATGCGTTCGCCCGTGCGACCAAAGACGAGCAGTGGATACACGTTGATCCCGTCCGGGCAGCCCAAAGCCCGCTCGGCACGACCGTGGCCCACGGCTTTCTCACCCTTTCCCTCATCCCGTATTTCTGGCGTGAGAGCACGCAGGTCGGCGGCTTCGCGATGGCCATCAACTACGGGCTCAACTCGGTCCGTTTTCCCGCGCCGGTCACGATCCCGACACGCATCCGTGCGCGCTTCCGGGTCGATGAGGTGACCGATGTCGCAAACGGCGCGCAAGCGCTCGTCCACGTCCAGGTCGAACGCGACGGTGAAGCAAAACCCGTCTGCGTGGCCGATATGCTGATCAGGTATCTATGCCGCTGAAGATCGGCCCCAGCCCGGAGGCCACGATCGCCATCGACGAGCGCGGTCTCGTCGTCGCCTGGAACGCGGCGGCTGAGAAGCTTCTCGGTCGCGCCGCCGCGGGCGCCATCGGCAGACCGTGCTACGAACTGATGCATGGCTCTTCACCTGCAGGCAGACCGATCTGCGGCGCTGATTGTGCGGTGATCGCGCTGTGCCGGGAAGGCAAAGCCGCGCGACGCTACGAGATGGTGGCCAAACGGCCTGACGGGACCGAGGTGTGGCTCGACGTCACGAGCGTCACGCTCGACGACGATGGTCACCCGGTCTCGGTCCACGTGCTGACCGAGAGCGTCTCAGCGAAACGACTGGCGGTCATCGCCGAGGAAGTCGCGGGTCGTCTCGCCGAGAGCCAAGGCGCCGGCGCATCACAGCGACCCGGCGTCGCGCAGACGCCGGCGGAAGCGGCCCGCCGTGCTATCGGCGAAGCGCTCACCCCGCGCGAGGTCGAAGTGCTCCAGCTCGTTGCGGCGGGCGTCCGCACGGACGACATCGCGCAGCGGCTCAGCCTCGCGCGCAACACCGTTCGCAACCACATTCAGAACATCCAGACCAAGCTTGGCGTGCACTCGCGCGTCGAAGCCGTCGTCCTCGCGCTCCAGGCCGGCCTAGTGCATCTACACTAGAAAAGCCATACAGCCGCGTCTTGCGGCCGCCAGTGCGCAGCCCTATGCTGAAGTTCGAACGAACGCTCGAACGAACTATGGGGCGTGCAATGGCGGATTCTACCTATCATCTGCGAGCGCTCGGCGCCTTGGATGCAGCCGAAGCGGTCTTCGCGCGCCGCGGGTTCGGCAATGCCACGATGCGGGAGATCGCCGACGCCGCCGGGACCAGCATCGCGGGCCTGTATTACTATCTCCCCAGCAAGCAGCGCGCGCTCTACCTCTCCTGCGAGCGTGCGTTTCGCCGCCTGCTCAAGCGCCTCGACCACGCGGTGGCGACGGCCGAAGACCCGCACGAGCGGCTCAAGGCCTTCGTGCGCGGACATCTGGGGTTTGTCATCGGGCATCCCAGCGCGTTTCGCGTGCTGCTGCGCGACATGGATGCCTTGGAAGGTGACGACCGTGCGGCGGTCATGGAATTGCGCCGCCAGTATTTCACCCGTGCCGCAGACCTGGTCATCGCCCTCCAGCAGCAGCTCGAGCCATCGACCGTTTCGACTCGGGTGGCGACGGCTGCGCTGTTCGGCATGATGAATTGGACGCCCATGTGGCATCACGACGTCAGCGACCATGACGCGACCCGCGTCGCCGATCAGATGACGCGCCTGTTCCTGCACGGCGTCACCACGCCGTCTCTTGTGGAGGCATTCTCATGAGCGATCGCATCGGCGTTGTCCGCGATGGCCGCCTCGGGCTGATCACGCTGCGGGCTGGCCCGCTCAACGTGCTGGGCACGGACGACCTGCGCGATCTCACCCAAGCGGTCCACGATCTCGGCGACTGCACGGTCGTCGTGCTTGGGGCGGAGGGACGGGCGTTCTGCGCCGGGATGGATGTCGCGGACCACATCCCGGAGCGCGCGCACGCGATGCTCTGCGCCTTCGCGGGCCTCGCCCGTGCGCTCTCGACCGCGACCCCGGTCACCATCGCCAAGATCGGCTCCCCGGCCATCGGCGGCGGCTTCGAGCTCGCGCTGCTGTGCGACATGATCGTCGTGTCCGAGCATGCCCGCTTCGCGCTGCCCGAGGTCAAGCTCGCAGCGCTGCCGCCCGTCGCCTGCGTCTTGCTCGCCAAGACGATCGGCGACAAGCGCGCGCTCGACCTCATCCTCACCGGCCGCAGCATCGAAGGTCCGACCGCGGAGCGCTGGGGTCTCGCGTCGCGCTGCGTTCCGCACGAACAACTGGATCTCAGCGTCGACGCGCTCTGTCACGAGCTGCTGAGCATGTCTGAGGATGCGCTCGCGAGCTGCAAGGGCGCCGCCCGCGCCAAGACCATCGAAGACTCCATCCACCTCTACGAACACTCGCTCTTGCGCACGCACGATGCCAACGAAGGCATCCGCGCCTTCCTTGAGAAGCGCGACCCCCACTGGCACTCCCGCCGGCACGCAGAGGTGGCCCGATGAGGCAGGTCGCCGACAAGCCCAAGCCGCGGACGAGCGCCCAGGACCGCGACATCGCGGATGACGTCCTTTACGCGGTCGCCGACCGCGTCGCCACCATCACGCTCAACCGCCCTGAGGCGTACAACGCCTACACCACAGACACGCTGCGCCGGTTCCACGCCGCGCTGCGCACGGCGATGTGGGATGATGAGATCGGCGTCGTCGTGATCACGGGTGCGGGCAAGACGGCGTTTTGCACCGGGGGCGACGTCAAGGAATACGAGCGCCGCTATCTGCGCAAGCCCGACGATTTCTGGAAGTACATGGTGCTCTTCCAGGACTGCCTGGACGCCATCCGCGGGATGGGCAAGCCCACCATCGCACGGCTCAACGGCATGACGGTCGGCGGCGGCAACGAGATCAACCTGGCCTGCGACCTCGCCGTCGCGGCCGATCATGTCACCATCCGCCAGGTCGGCACGAAGGTCGGCAGCGTCGCCGCCGGTGGGGCGACGCAGTGGCTGCCCATCGTCATCGGCGACCGCCGCGCGCGCGAGATGCTCTACCTGTGCAACCCGGTCTCCGCACATCAGGCCCTTGAGTGGGGCTTGGTCAACCGGGTCGTGAGCTTCGACGAGCTCGACACGTGCGTGCGCGACCTGTGCGATCAACTGCTCGAGAAATTCCCGAGCTGTCTTTCGTACACGCAAGCGCAGGTCAACTACTGGAAGGATCAGGCCTGGCACGCCACCATCGGCCACGCGCGCGAATGGCTGGCCATGCACTTCGCCCATCCCGAGACCGTGGAAGGCATGCAGGCCTTCGTCGAAAAGCGCACGCCGGACTACGCCGGCATCCGCAAGCGCAGAGCGCAGCGATGAAAGCCGCCGTCTTCTTCGGCCCGCACCAGCCGCTCGTCATCGAAGAACGAGCAGTTCCTGTCGCGGGCCCCGGTGAGATCGTCGTCAAGGTGGCCGCCTGTGGTCTATGCCATACCGATCTCCATTACATCGACCACGACGTCCCCACGTTCCACAAGCCACCGCTCGTCCTCGGCCATGAAGCCTCCGGCAGGATCGCGCAGGTCGGCGCGGGCGTCGAGGGGTGGAGCGCCGGCGATCGCGTGCTCATCCCCGCCCTGCTCACCTGCGGCGCCTGCGATGCGTGCCGGCGCGGCCGTGAGAACATCTGCGAGCGCGGCGTGATGCCGGGCAACCATATCGACGGCGCCTATGCCGAATTCGTGGCGGTGCCGGCCAAAGACGCGCTCCGGCTGCCTGAGGAGCTGCCGCTTGAATCAGCGTGTCTCATCGCCGACGCCGTATCGACGCCGTATCATGCTGTGGTCAACCGCGGCGACGTGCGCGCCGGGCAGAAGGTCGTCGTCTTCGGCTGTGGCGGGGTCGGCGTCAACGTCGTGCAGATCGCGGCGGCGGTCGGGGCGGAGGTGTGGGCGGTGGATCAGCGTGCGTCGCGGCTCGAGACCGCGCTGCGTTTCGGCGCAGCTCACGTCATCGACGCCACGCAAACGCAGTCAGTCCCGAAAGCCGTCAAACGAGAGACGGGCGGCGGCGCGGACGTCGCGTTCGAGGTCATCGGCAACCCCGCCACCATGCGGGAAGCCTTCGACAGCCTGCACCGCGGCGGGCGTCTCGTCATCGTCGGGTACTCCGACCGCGAGGTAACGCTCTCTGCCGCTAAGATCATGTTCAACGAGATGGAGGTACGCGGCTCGCTCGGCTGCCGCCCGGCCGACTATCCACGCATCATCGACATGGCCCGCCGCGGCGTCATCCGTGTCGAGGAGCTTGTCACCGGACGCTTCGCGCTGGCCGAGATCAACGCCGGGCTCGACATGCTGCGCAGCGGCCAGGGCTTGCGCAACATCGTCGTCCCCGGCGCCGAGGAGCACTGACATGGTGATCCAGCTTGCCGCCCCGATCGAGGAAGTCGTCGAACAGTGCACGCAGGCCATCGAATCGCTTGAATTCGAAGAGGCGGTGGCCTGGAAGCGCGCGGCCGCCGGGCGCGTCCTCGTCGGCTGCTTCCCCGTGTACTCACCCGCGGAGATCTTCCATGCTGCGGGAGCGCTGCCCGTCGGGCTGGCCGGCGGCGGCAACCGCCTGGAGATCTCGCACGCCGATGCACGTTTCCAGTCGTTCGTCTGCTCCATCGTCAAGAGCACGCTTGAGCTCGGCATGCAAGGCAAGCTCGACGAGTTCGAAGCGCTCGTCTTCCACTCCATCTGCGATCCGGCGCGCAATCTGGCAAGCGTCGTCGCCCGCAACTTCGAGCGGCAGAAGATCGAATACATCCACTTCCCTCAGCGCATCGACGCGCCCGACGCCACGGACTATCTCACGGCTGAGTACGAGCGAGTGGCGCGGTGGGCCGGCGAGCTCACGGGCCACCACCCGACCCGCGAGGACTTGAACGCAAGCATCTCGCTGTACGACGAGATCCGTCGCGTCATCCGCGAGCTCTATCAGTTCCGCCGTGACCGGCCGCAGGATCTGTCGACCCGCGAGCTGTACGCGCTCGTGCGCTACGGCCACGTGGTGCCGCCGGAGCGGCATCTGGGGGTCCTCGTGGATGCGATGGAGCAGCTGCAGCGTCGCGAAGG
This sequence comes from Vulcanimicrobiota bacterium, assembly GCA_963806005.1. GTDB lineage: Bacteria > Vulcanimicrobiota > Vulcanimicrobiia > Eremiobacterales > Eremiobacteraceae > JAFANK01. The sequence goes on from CAWDWJ010000001.1 coordinate 458,637, forward strand.
CAAGCCCAAGGACCGCGCCCGCATCCTCATCGTCGGGTCGTTCTGCGAGCAGCCGCCGCTCGACCTCATCGCATCGATCGAGAGCGCGGGCTGCTACGTCGTCGATGACGACTTCGTGCTCGGAAGACGCTTCTTCGCGGACGACATCGGAGGGAACGGATCCGAGCCTCTACGATCGCTGGCCGAGGCGTACGTGCGCCGCAGCGTCGACGCGAGCGTCAAGCACGATTTGACGCATTCCAAGGCAGAGCGCCTGGTCCACCGCGCCCAAGAATACGAGGCCGACGCCGTCGTCGTGCTCACCGCGAAGTTCTGCGAACCGGCGCTCTTCGACTACGTGCTCTACCGTAACGCTCTGCACGCCGCGCACGTGCCGCACGTCTTCTTGGAGTTCGAAGAGAAGATGTGGCTCTTCGACAAGGTCAAGACCGAGATCGAGACCTTCGTCGAATCGCTGCTGTTCACATGATCCAAGAGAAGGGAGCGGTCGGCCCGCCCGACCGGAACGCGTCGATGCCCCAGATAGCGTACCAAAGCCGCCTGCACAACCTGCAAAAAGAGCTCATGGCGCAGTACTACGCCGAGCTGACGGCAGCGGCTGCGGGGAGCGGCACGCCGGCCGCTTACCTGCTCATCGGCGGCAGTCCGGTCGAGCTCTTGCGCGCCTTTGACATCCTGCCGGTCTACCCCGAGGTCAACGCGCTCCAGCTGGCCGTGAAGAAGCAGTCGCTCGGCCACATCCAGATGGCCGAAGGCATGGGCTACTCCACCGATAACTGCGCGTACGTCAAAGCCGACATCGGGATGTATTTCTCGGGCCGCGTCACGCCGTTCGCCACGATCCCAGAACCGTCGCTCCTGCTCTGCAACTACGTCGGCTGCAACGTGTACCTGCACTGGTTCGACCACCTCGCCGAGTTCACCAAGCGCCCCATCTTCCATCTCGACATCCCGTTCATCCGCACGAAGTCGGGGACGCCGACCAAAGACGACCTCGACTACGTGATGCGTCAGCTGCGCGAACTCGTCCGGGTATGCGAGGAGATCAGCGGCCGCAAGCTCGATGAAGACAAGCTGCGCCACGCGGTCGAGCTGTCCTCGAAGACGGGCGAGCTGTGGGCCAAGGTCAAGCACCTCACCAAGAGCTCGCCTGCGCCCTACGACGCCTACTTCGACTCGGTGACGATGATGGCACCGCTGTACTGCCTGCGCGGCACGCAGCAAGGCCTTGAGTTCTTCCAGACGGCGTACGACGAGTACCGCGAGAAAGCGCAGGCCGGTGTAGGCCCGCTCGAGCGCGAGACCTTCCGCTATGTCATCGAGGGCCCACCGCCGTGGCCCTACCTGCGAGTGTTCCGCGACATGTTCACGCGCTGGGGCGCGGTCGCCGTCGCCTCGACGTACTCGACGGTCGGCGGGCTGTGGGAGTTCGGCTTCGCGCACGACCCGGACCGCCCACTCGAGAGCATCGCCGAGCACATGCTGCAGTGGAATCTCACCAACCGGAACTTCCTGCAGCGCTACGAGCAGATCGAGCGCTACATCCACGAGTGGAACGCGGATGCCCTCATCATCCACTCGGTGAAGAGCTGTCGGCTGTTCTCCGCCGGACAAGGCGACATGCGCGAGTACTTCACCAAACGCGGCGTGCCGACGCTGCTCGTCGAGTCGGATCTCGAGGACCCACGCTACTTCTCGGAGGCGCAGATGCGCAATCGCATCGACGCGTTCTTCGAATCGCTGAAACACCGCATGCTCACGGCTGCGCCATCATGAGGCAGCGGCCGGATCGTCCCGAGCGGGAATAGGAGAGAGCCCGTGCCCTACGCAGCCGGAGTCGACGTCGGATCCACCCAGACGAAATGCGTCATCATCGATGAGCAGCGCAGGATCGTGGCCCGTGCGCTTATCGAGACGGGCGCCAATGTGATCCGTGCGGCCGAGCGCGCCTTCGACGCCGCGCTGACCTCGGCCCAGATCGACCGGACGCAGATCGTGTGCGTCGCCGGTACGGGCTACGGGCGCTTCAAAGTGACCTTCGGCGATCTGCAGATCACCGAGATCAGCTGCCACGCCAAAGGCGCCTGCTCGGTCTTCCCCGGCACGCGCACGGTCATCGACATGGGCGGTCAGGACGCGAAGGGCATCAAGGTGCAAGACGGCGAGGTCCTCGATTTCGTCATGAACGACAAGTGCGCCGCCGGCACCGGCCGCTTCTTGGGTTCCGCGGCCGAAGCGCTCTCCGTGCCGCTGGGCGAGCTGGGCGGCCTCTCATTGCAAGCCAAAAACCCCGTGCGCCTCTCGACCGTGTGCACCGTCTTCGTCGAGTCGGACATCATGGCGTATCTGGCGCAGGGCAAGAAGGTGCCTGACATCCTTGGCGGCATCCACGCAGCCATCGCCGCGCGCACCGTCGCTCTCGTCCGCCGCGTCGGGCTCGAGCCAGAGATCACGTTCACGGGCGGCGTGTCGCGCAACCTCGGCATGGTGCAAGCGCTTGAAGACAAGCTCGGGCTACGCCTCAACGTCTGCGATGACTCGCACTACATGGGGGCGATCGGGGCTGCTGCGTTCGCGCTCGAACGCGGCCTGGCGCAGGTCGCGTGACGGAAAGGAAGAGGATGGACCTCATCGCCGGTATCGACATCGGATCGCGTGGGACCAAGGTGGCCCTCATCGATCGCGCCGGGACGCTACGCGCGGCGCACGCCACCCGCACGAAGCCCCCCTTCGACGAGCTCGTCAACGGCGCGCTGGCCGAGGCACTGACCGGTATCGGGGCTTGCCGGGCAGACGTGGGCTACATCATCACCACCGGCTTCGGACGCTCGAGCTATGAGGAGCGCGACACCCAAGTCACCGATATCACGGCGGGCGCCTACGGCGCCAGCACGCTCTTCCCGAACACGCGCTGCGTCATCGACATCGGCGCGCAGAGCTCGCGCGCCATCCACATCGACGAGAGCGGGCGGGTGAAGGAGTTCAAGTCCAACGACAAGTGCGCGGCCGGTGCCGGCGGTTTTGTCGAGCGTGCCGCGCGCTATCTTGAGATCGGGTTGTCCGACGTCGGCGACCTTGCCATGTCGGCCTCAGATCCTGTGACCATCTCGAGCGTCTGCGCGGTGCTGGCGGAATCCGAGATCATCAACCACGTCAGTCAGGGACGTTCCGTCGAAGACATCCTGCGCGGCATCCACAACTCGCTGTCCGAACGAGCCATCGCGTTGCTCAAGCGCGTTGGGATCGAGCCCGAAGTGACTCTGGTAGGCGGCATGGCGCGCCAGCGCGGCATGGTCAAGGCGCTCGCCGAGGCGCTGGCGATGCCGGTCAACGTGCCTGAGGATCCGCAGATCGTCAATGCGCTTGGTGCGGCGCTGCTCGCCAAGCGGCGCCTCGAACGGATCGCGGCGTGAAAGGGGCGCTCGACGAGCTCCGCCACGAGCACGACGTCATCTTGGACGCGGTCGGCTTGATGGAGCGGGCCGCAGTGCTGCCGGAGACGCACGACATCGACACGGCGTTTTTCGGCGAGATGGTGGTGTTCTTGCGAGAGTACGCGGACCGCAGCCATCACGGCAAGGAAGAGGACGTCCTCTTCCCCATCATGCGTAAGAACCAGATGCTCGCCAGGCTGGCCGACATGCTCGCCGAGGAACATCACGATGGTCGCGAGCTCGTGGCGGCGATCGAGGCGGCGTTGACCGCGCCGGTCAGACACGACAGGCTTCGGATGGCCGTGCTCGACTACGCGCAGTTCATCCGCGGTCACATAGAAAAGGAGAACGAGATCGTCTTCGAGACCGCCGAGCGCGAGCTGGACGAGCAGGAGGCGGACGAGCTGCGCCGAGGCTTCGCAGCCTATTGCAGCGCCCGGCTGGCACCCTCGCCGCCATAGCGGCGACAGCCCGGGACCGCCACGACGGGCGAGCGGCATGCTGCCGTGTGAGATTGCTCACCATTTGTCCGGTGAGGACTAGAACTGTCAACCCCTGTCAATTTACCAGGTGGGGAGCGCGGACCAGGATGGAAGTTTCGCGCTCTTTCCTTTTGTGCCGCGCGTTAGGGCGTTCCGTCGCTGACGGAGATGCTCGTCACCCGACCGCCATTTGTACCATACGCCCAGTGCAGCTGCGCTGCCGGCCCGTAGATATAGTCGTGGTGAGCGTCGATCGACTCGGGTGCACCACGCTTTTCCGTCAAGCGCCTGACCGTGTCGTTGAGATGGATCCCATAAGGGTCGGTGATGTCCGGCTCTCTCGAGCCATACTGGCGCACCATGACCGACTTGATGCGTATGTCGAAGACGAGCTGGAGCACGGCCCGGCCATAGTCGGCGAGCGCCAAGCGGTATTCAGCCTGGGGCTGCGCGGAGCCGGCCGGCGCCGCATGGAAGCGCGACGGCCCAAGCCCGAGATCGGCCAGCGCGTACGAAGCGTTCTCTCCGATGGAGACCCCGTACAGCGTCCGCGCTTGCGCCGCGTTCGACGCCGACGCCGTCAACTGAGGAGGTGACAGACACGTCGCTCCCAGCACTGCCAGCACGATGGCGCGAACCACCCTTGGATCCCGTCGCGTGGATCTCGCCGCGCCGCTATCGCCTCGCCGGCGTGGGCGGATTGTTGGCCGCGAATTTGGCGTACTTGTCGACATCGCTGAGCATCGCCCCGATCGTGGCGTCAAGCGGTTCGAAGGACCACAGCCCCGAGAAGATCGCGGTGTCGCCGATGCTGCTGCGCAGCACGAATGCCGGCCGCTGATCGATCTGGAATGCCGCAAACTCCGCGTCGCTCTGCTTGACACGCTCTTTGATTCTTGCATCGTCCATCAGGGCGAGAACCTTCTCCGATTGCACACCTGTGACGGCCGCTACAACGTCGGCGCCGATGGCCTTGTGGTAGACCGGCATGCCCTGGACGAGCGCCGCACGAGCCAAAGCCAGGCGCACGCGGTCATCGGTGAACCCGAGCTCTCGGCCTGCCTCGGCGGCGAGATTCGCGTCGAGGCTCGTGTAGGGCCCTTGGCACCAGTCGGGGTTGAGGTGCATGCCGGACACAGAACCGGAACGGTCGTAGAACCACTCAACCTGCTCGCGGCCCACCGGCAGGTCCACGACGAGCGAGATACGCCAGTCGTACGACAGCCGCTGCCCATACTTCGACCGCAAGCGCTCGACGGCAGGCTCAGCGTAGAAGCACCATGACGACAAGACGTCCAGGAAATAGAAGAGCTTCACCATGGCACCACCTATACGGTCAGATGACCTACGAGCACGGGCACTACCGGACCGCCGACCTCGATGCGCTGCAGCGCCGGACCGTCGCGCAACACGCGGACCTGAAGGAAGCTCTGCCGGCCCATCTTCACGCCTTGCTCGATCATAAGCTCGATCTCATCGCCGCCCTTGACGAGCCCGTAGCGTACGAGATACGCGCCGAGCGGACTCGCCGCCGAACCCGTCGCCGGATCCTCGACGATGCCGACGCTCTCAAAGCAGAGCAGCCGCGCGTAGAAGCGGTTGGCCGAACCGGACGGCGCGAAGACATAGACGCCATCCGCCTCGACGTCGCCCAAAAGACGGGAGAAAAGCGCGCCGTTCATGACGACGCGGTCGACGAGCTGCGGCGTCTTGAGGCCGATGTTGAGGTGGAGGACCGGACAACCGGCCCACTCGACGGGCGCCCCCGGGAGCAGGTCCGCTTCCGTGACGCCAATGGCCTCGGCGATGCGCGCCCGGTTCTCGAACTTGGATCCGAAGACGACGTCGGGTGAGGTGAAGAAGAGCGCGCGTGGATCGCCGACCGGTCCTTCGATGCGCACGGCCACCGGGCCGACCGCGGCCTCCAGATTGAACGACGTCGCCTCGCCTGGCACCCGGCCGGCGCACGCGAGCACGTATGCGGTGCCGACGGTCGGGTGACCGGCGAACGGCAGCTCGCGACCCGGGGTGAAGATGTGATAGCGCGCGATGCAGTCGGGCCGGGCGGAGGCCACGACGAAGGTCGTCTCGGAGAGATTCATCTCGCGCGCGATCTGCTGCATCTGCTCGCCGGTGAGTCCGACGGCATCCGTGAAGACGGCCAAAGGGTTGCCCGAAAAGCGCCTGTCGGTGAAGACATCGACCTGCTGGAACTCGTACGTCATGCTGCTGCTGCAATTTATCCACAGTCGTGCGAAATCTTTTCCAGGACCTCGCTCCTCATCGAGCAAAAGCGTGCGGCGTTCGAAACCACACCGCTATAGCCGCCGGACGCGTCCGCGGATCGAGGAATAGTGTGAGATATTCCATCGCCCTCGCGCTCTGCGCGCTCGCGATCCTTGTCCCGTTCGGCGCACAGGCGCGCACCATCGCGATCTCCGACGTACGCCGCATCGTCGATGTCTCAAGTCCGCAGATCTCACCGAACGGGAAGCAGATCGTCTGCGTCGTGACCCGTTCGGATTACAAGGACAATGACTACCGCAGCGACGTGGTGCTGATCGACGTCGCCAGCGGTGCACAGCGCATCCTCACTCGCGATCGAGAGGAGGTCTCGTCGCCGCAATGGTCGCCTGGCGGCGACCGCATCGCCTTCATCGCCCGCGACGGCGACGGTGACGACGCGCAGGACCAGATCTTCGTCATGCCGATGAACGGCGGCGACGCGAGCAAGATCACCTCGGCCCCGAGCGGCGTGACGGTCTTCGCCTGGAGGCCGGACGGCAGCGCCATCGCCTACACGACCGAGGACGAACCGGCGGACAAAGCGGCCATCGCGCAGGGGCACGACTACTTCGAGATCCGCAACGATTCATTTCTGACGACTGCGGCGCCGACGCCGGTGCATGTCTGGCTCGCGTCCACCACGGGTGGCGCGGCGCAACGGATCACCTCGGGGAGCTGGAGCCTCGTGGCGCCCGACACGTCGGTCCCGTTGTCATGGTCGCCGGATGGCCGATCGCTCGTGCTGGCCCGCGTGCCGACACCCCATAGCGGCGACGGGGACCGTTCCACTATCGTCGTCGTCGACGTCGCGAGCAAGCAGGTGCGCAAGCTGACGAGCCACGATAGTAACGAGCTCTATCCCGACTTCTCACCGGATGGTTCGCAGATCGCCTATTGGTACCCGCACAACGGCGATTACCTCAACGAGCGCGAGCTCATGGTGGCCCCGGCGCACGGCGGCGACGGATTCGATGCGACCCGAGACCTCGATCGCGACGTCAACGGGGCTCGCTGGATGCCCGACGGACGTGCGCTCCTCGTCGGCGCTGACGATGGCACGCGCGTCTCGCTCTGGTTGCAACCGCTGGCCGGGCCGGCGCGCAAGCTCGATCTCGGCGACGTCAACCCATATAACGACTATTGGGTCGACATGACGGTCGGCCGGGATGGCGCCATCGCTTTTGCCGGCGGTGAACCCAAGCGCCCGACCGAGTTGTACTACCTGAGCTCGGCCGATGCACCGCTCCGCCGGCTCACCGACTTCAATGCGACTATCGCAAGCCTGGACATGGGCGACACCGAGACGGTCAAGTGGCAAGGACCGGACGGATTCAGCGAAGACGGCGTCATCACGTACCCGCCCGGATTCGTGCGCGGCAAGAAGTATCCGCTGGTGATGGAGGTCCACGGCGGCCCCGATCTGGCCGACACGACTGAGTTCTGGGATTGGCTGCAGCTCGTGGCGGCGCACGGCTACATCGTGTTTCGCCCCAACTACCGGGGCAGCGACAACCTCGGCAACGCCTACCAACGCGCCATCTGGAACGACGCCGGTGACGGCGCCGGGCGCGATATCATGGCGGGTCTGGCAGCGGTCGAGCAGACGGGCAGCGTCGACTCGTCGCGCATCGCGGTCGGCGGCTGGTCCTACGGCGGCTACATGACGGCCTGGCTCATCAGCCACTATCCCGGGTGGAGGGCTGCTGTCTTGGGCGCAGCATACATGGACGGCGTCGAAGACTACGACCTCAGCGATTCCAACGTCTCCGACGTCGTCTACTGGAAAGGATCGCCGTGGGTCGGCGACTACCTGCGCGACTACCGGATTCAGTCGCCGATCTCATATTGGAAGAACATCAAAACCCCGACGCTCATCCTCTCGAACACGGGCGACGAGCGGGTGCCCATCACTATGTCGTACGCCATGTACCACGCGCTTAAAGACAATCACGTGCCGGTGAAGTTCATCGCCTGGCCGGAGAGCGGACACGAGATCAGCGGCCCGGTTCGACTCGAAGACCGCTATCTGATATGGCTACAGTGGCTAGACCACTACCTCACCTGAAGCGGCAGCCAAAGCCCGCTCGCACCCAGAAAGGCTGACGAAGACATGCGTCTCCCGCTCGTCCTCGCGCTCCTCGTGTTCGCTGGCCTTGTGCCCTGTGGCGCGCAGGCACGGACGGTCGCCATCTCCGATGTGCGGCGCATCGTGGACGTCTCGAGCCCGAAGATCTCGCCCGACGGCCACCAGATCGTGTGCATCGTGACCCGGGCGGTGTACGCCGAGAACGACTACGACAGCGAAGTGCTGCTCGTCGACGTCGCGACGGGAGCGCAGCGCGTCTTGACCCATGACCGCGCTGACGTGTCGTCGCCGCAATGGTCGCCGAGCGGAGACCGCATCGCCTTTATCGCGCGCGCCGGCGACGCAGCCGACGCCCAAGACCAGCTGTTCGTCATGGCCATGAATGGCGGCGATGCACGCAGGATCACCGACGCCCCGAACGGCGTCGACGTGTTCTCGTGGCGCCCGGACGGCAAAGCGATCGCCTACGTGAGCGCCGACGAGCCGGCGGACAAGGATGCCATCGCTCGCGGGCATGACTACTTCGAGATCGGCAACGACGCTTATCTCACCACCGCGGCGCCCACCCCGCTGCATCTGTGGCTCGCGCCGGCGGACGGAGGAAAGGCCCGACAGCTCACCTTCGGCAGCTGGAGCATCGCGGAGCCCGATGTGTCGGTGCCGCTCTCCTGGTCACCGGACGGGAGCGAGATCGCGCTCACCCGGGTGCCCAGCGCGCACACGGGGGATGCCGACCACTCCACAATCGTCGTCCTCGACGTCGCGAGCGGACGCATTCGCCAGCTGACGTCGCAGCAGCGCTATGAAGACTTCGCGTCGTTCTCACCCGACGGCTCGCACATCGCCTACTGGCGTCCCAAGCATGGCCGGCTCGTCAACGAATCCAACGTCTTCGTCGCGCCGGCGAGCGGCGGTGAGGGGCGCAACATCATGCAGGCGCTTGATCGAGATGTCTACGCTGCGCTGTGGATGCCCGACGGAACGTCGATGCTCATCGGCACGCCGGATGGCGCGCGCGTCTCGCTGTGGCTGCAGCCGCTCGACGGCGCCCCGCACAAGATCGATCTCGGTGACATCAGCCTGTCGATCCCCGAGTATGCGGAGGTCAGCGTCGCCAAGAACGGAGCGATCGCGTTCACGGGAGACGGCTTCAAACACCCGACGGAACTGTACTACATGGCTTCGCTTGAGAGCACGCCGCGCCGGATGACCGACTTCAACCAGCCGATCGCCAGCCTCGATCTCGGCGACAACCAGGTGGTCTCATGGAAGACCTTCGACGGCTTCACCGACAACGGCGTGATCACGTACCCGCCTGGCTACGTCCGCGGCAAGAAGTATCCCCTCGTCTTGCGCATCCACGGCGGTCCCAATGAGGGCTCCTACAAGAGCTTTTATGATTACGTCCAGCTGGTGGCTGCGCACGGCTACATCGTCTTCGAGCCGAACTATCGCGGCAGCGACAATCTCGGCGACGCTTTCGAGAGCGCCAACTGGAATGACGAAGGCGTCGGTCCAGGGCGCGACGTCATGGCCGGCGTCGCGGCGGTCGAGAAGCTGGGCATCGTCGACTCGTCGCGTATCGCAGTCGGTGGCTGGTCTCAGGGCGGCTTCATGACCGCCTGGCTGATCGGGCACTATTCCATCTGGAAAGCGGCGGTCTTGGGCGCCGCGTTCATGGACGCGGTCGAAGACTACGATCTCAGCGACAGCAACGTGGCGGACGGCCCGTACTGGTCGGGGTCGCCCTGGACCGCCGATCACATGCGCGACTATCGCGCGCAGTCAGCCATCACCTATTGGAAGAGCATCAAGACGCCGACGCTCATCTTTTCGAACACCGGTGACGTGCGCGTGCCCATCACGCAATCGTACGCTATGTATCACGCGCTGGCGGACAACCACGTGCCGGTGAAGTTCATCGCTTGGCCTGAGCCGGGCCACGAGGTCAGCGGGCCAGTGCGCGTCGAGGACATGTATCGCATCTGGCTCGACTGGCTCGACCACTACCTGAAGTGATCCCTTACGGCGCGTAGCGCCCGATCTTATTCGCCGCCGACTCCACGAACCACAGATGGCTGTCGGGTCCAAGCGTGATGCCGATGGGCTGGCTGTCCTGGGCGGGCAACGCCCATTCGGTGATCCGTCCCGTCTTCACGTTGACCACGCCGAGCTGCCCCACGTTCGTCTCCGTGAACCAGATGTTGCCGCCAGGGCCGACGGCGATACCGCTCGCGCTGCTGTGGCGGGTCGGGATCAAGTAGTGGGTCATGGTGCCGGCCGGCGTCATGCGCCCGATCCTCCCCGTGCCCACTTCGGTGAACCACAGGTTGCCGTCCGGAGCTTTCGTGATGCTATTGAGATAGTTGTTGTCGCCGCCGAGCGGGTACTCCGTGATCGTGCCGTCCGGGGTGATGCGCCCGATCTGATTGCCCTTTTGCTCCGTGAACCACAAGTTGGAGTCGGGTCCGACCGTGATCTCGAACGGGCCCCTGGGCATCGGCGTGGCGACCGACGTCGCGGTGTTCGTTAGCTTTTGCGGCGGGGACAGCGCAAACTCGGTGACCTTGCCGTCAGGGGTGATGCGGCCGATCTCGTCGGTCACGAATTCGGTGAACCAGAGGTTGCCATCCGGCCCTGTGACGATGCCGACCGGGCCAGAATAGTTGATCGGCAGCTTGAACTCTTTCACCACGCCCGTCGGCTTCATCACGCCGATGAGGCCGGCCGAGGTCTCGGTGAACCAGAGGTTCCCATCGGGCCCCGTCGTGATGCCGTTGGGATACGACCCGCCACGCACTGGGAACTCGGTGATGGTCCCATCCGTCGCGATGCGTCCGATCTTGCTCGCGTCGGCTTCGGTGAACCACAATGCTCCATCCGGCCCATTTGTGATATAGCGGGCGTTGCTCTGCGCGGTCTTGATCGGATACTCGGTCAACGCCGACGCCGGCAGCGGGCTCGCCGTCGTATCGGCGAGCGGTGCGGCGGCGCTCGCCAGAATGAACGCGCAACACAGGGCATAAGCGACTGCAAGACGTGGCATGCGTGTGAGCCTCCCGCACCCACCTTATGGGGGCCAGGTCCAGATGCCTTGTGCGCTCGGCGGAAATGACGTGGCTCTCACGAACCCCCTCGCATGGCCGACACGCCTTTGACCTTCGCCGCCTTCGCCGGCAGCCTGCGAACGGGGTCGTACAACCGGATGCTGCTCGACGAGCTCGTCCGGCGCGCCCCGCAGAACATCCGGATCGAGGTCCTCGACCTGCGCGAGATGCCGCTCTTCAACATGGACCTGGAGAAGGATCCGCCGCCCGCGGTCAAGCGTCTGCGAGAGACGATCCGCAAAGCCGACGGCTTGATCATCGTCTCGCCCGAGCATAACGGCATCATACCGGCCGTGACCAAGACGGTCATCGAGTGGGCGTCGCGTCCGCCCGATGACTCGGTGCTCGACGGCAAGCCGGCGGCCGTTCTCGGGGCCAGCACCGGCGGTTTCGGCACGGTGAAAGCACAGCTCAACATCCGCCAGATAGCCACGGTCGAAGGCGTCTACTTCTTGCAAGACCCGGAGGTGCGCGTGACCCGCGTGCAGACCAAATTCGATGACAAGGGCAAGCTGACCGACGAAGCGCTCGGCGCCCAGCTCGTCGAGTTCCTCGACGCTCTGGCGCGCTGGACCCGACTGATCAAGGGCTGATGTTCACCCAGGCTCTCGGGTACGAGCGCTTCATGGGCCGCTGGAGCCACATACTCGCCGAGCGTTTCCTGGCATTTGCAGGTCTGCACGGGGCGCAAAGCGTCCTCGACGTCGGATCTGGGACCGGCTCGCTCGCCCGTGCGATCGTGGACGCGTCACCGCGCGTTTGTGTCGTCGGGATCGATTCGTCGCCCACGTTCGTCGAGCATGCGAGCGCCAATATCCGAGAGCGAGCCCGCTTCGAAGTAGGAGACGCGCAGAAGCTGCCGTTCGCAGACGGCTCGTTCGACGCGTGCTGCGCGCTGCTCGTGCTCAACTTCATCCCGGATCAGCGCAAAGCGCTGGCCGAGATGCGCCGTGTCGCCAAGCCCGGCGGCACGATAGCCGCCGCCGTCTGGGATCACGCGCAGGGTATGCACATGCTGCGCATCTTCTGGGAAGTTGCAGATGTGGTGGATCCGGACAAGCATCTCATCGAAGAGCCACAGCCCATGCTCGAGCGCGACGGCCTGATCGCGCTTTGGGAAGCGACCGGTCTGCGCGAGATCGAAAGCGCAGCGCTCGATTTCGACATGCGGTTTTCATCCTTCGATGACTACTGGCAGCCGTTCGGGCTTGCGCAGGGCCCGGCGGGCACGTATCTGAGCGGCGTCTCCCCGCAGACACGAGAGCGTATCGGGCATGAGCTGCGCCGCAGGCTGCTGGGCGAGAAAAAGGATGGCCCATTTCACCTGCCCGCGCGTGCCTGGGCGATCCGTGGCCGCGTGCCCGCCTAGGCCGAAGCGAAACGGCGGCACAAGCCTTGAAGGGGGGAGTGACGTGCGGCTTGCGCGTACTGCCAGAGCGTGGAAGAAGCTGATCGGGCGCTGGGCGGAACAAGCGGCGCTCTTCATCGATTTCGGAGCCGTGGCGTTCATCGCGCTTGCGTCGCTCGACGCGCTCGTGCGCGCGTTTTTGGCGTTCTTCAAAGGCCCCGTGCTGCACGCGTATAGCCCGATACGCTGGCTTCTCGCGCGCCGGCTGACCATGGGGCTCGAGCTCATGATCGCAAGCGACATCATCCGTACGGCGGTCGCTCCGAGCTGGCCCGAGCTCGGTCAGCTCGCCGCGATCGTCGTGCTGCGCGAGCTGCTCAACTTCACGCTGGCACGCGACATCCGCGAGGCCGGCCTCGCACCGCAGACAGGAGCCAGTGGATGAGACCCGCGCACGTGCTGACGTTTGAAGAGATCATCATCCGCTTGGCGGTCGGCGCTCTTCTCGGCGTGTGCATCGGCTTGGAGCGCCAGTGGCGCGGGCGATCCGCAGGCATCCAGACGAGCAGTCTCGTCTGCACCGGCGCGACGCTGTATGCCACGATAGGGCCCGCCCTGGGCAGCGATGATTTCCGCATCATCGCCGGTATCGTGTCCGGCTGCGGTTTCCTCGCGGGCGGCGTGATCCTCAAGGAAGGGCTCAACGTGAGCGGCCTGAACACGGCCGCCACCATCTGGGCGACGGCCGCCATCGGAGCGCTCGCAGGTGTGGGCCTGCTCTATGAAGCAGCGATCGCCGCCGCTGTGATCATCGTGCTCAATGTGTTCTTCCTGCCCCTCGTCGACTGGATCGACAACAAAGTCATAGCGAAGCGCGATGCCCGCAAATCGTCTCTCGATCGGACCGCTCCTTAGCTCGAGCGCAGCGAACTCTAGCGTCTAGTGGCCCAGGACGTTGATGGCTCGCGCCGCGACGATGACGATGGTGATGAGCGATATCGCGCTCTGCGCCATCATGAGCATCTTGGCACGCGCGGTGAGCGGCAGTGTATCTGTCGGGCTGAAAGCCGTCGACGTATTGAATCCTAAGAACAGATAGTCCGCAAAGCCCGGCCGCCAGTCCGCCGGCACCGCATCCGACGGATTCCCCTGGGGGAAGGTCAGGTCGGCTCGGCCGTCCCACCCTTGTGCCCTGCCGTCAGGGCCGCCCCGATCCACGCGCCAGTAGACAAAGGCGAAGATGATGACGTTTGCGACCCACAGCCCGACGGATGTGGTCAAGAGCGTGACGGCGCCGATCTCTTCCTTGCCGAAGACGATATCGGTGATCAGGTGCTTCAAGACGACCACCTCGACCACGGTGCCGAACACCACGAACAGCCATACAATCCAGCCCTCGACCCGGGCCCACGCGCTGCCCGGCGCACTCAAGCCGGCAGCAGTCAACGCCCCGACCAAGGCGGCGCCGATGAGATATGAAAATGCCGGCGGCAGCAGGGCATAGCGGCTGGGCAGGGAGAGGAGCAAAACGATAAGCGCGACGATCGTCAAGACAGGCAAAAGCCGCGATTCAGAGCGCAACGTCTTAGCCATAGACGTCGTGCATCCGCGCCTCGAGCTTGGTCGTATCGCCGCCGATGGAGTGGTTATCCGCGGTAAGCTGCGCTCGCTGCACCGCATAGGGCAAGTCGTTGAACTCCGGCGCCTGGATGAAATATGCGGTCGGCGAGATGCCGATGAGCGGGTACTCCCCGGTCAGCACCGGCTCGCCCGCGTCCGATCCGACGATCCAGAAGTTCGAGGCGCCGCCGGCGACGCAGCGCGCCTGTACGGCGCGTAGCGTCAGCGTCGGTGCATCGGCCGGAGGACGCGGCTGCTCGGTCGCGAGCAGACGCTTGGCCGTCTCCTGCGACGTCCGCCCCATGTGCATGTTGACCCAATCGTCTCGCTGGTCTGCAGGCTTGGGCTTATCGTCGTCGCTCATGTATGTCCTTGAACTAAACGCCCAGCTCGACGTGGGGCGGCTGAACAAAGTCGAGGGCGACGTCTGCACACGGCGCGCTGTGGGTCAGCGCTCCCACCGAGATGACGTCGACACCGGTCTGCGCGATCTCGCGCACGTTGTCGATGGTGACACCGCCGGATGCCTCGCTGATCGCTCGTCCGCGCGCGAGTGCGACCGCCTCGCGCAACTGGGGTGGCGCCATGTTGTCGAGCAATACGGCATCTGCGCCCGCATCGAGCGCGGCTTTCACCTGCTCGAGCGAATCGCACTCGACCTCGACGATGAGATCTGCTGGTGCGTTCGCGCGTGCGGCGGCGACGGCCTTCGCAACGGACCCCGCCGCGACCAGATGGTTGTCCTTGATGAGCACCGCGTCCGACAGGTTGAAGCGGTGGTTTGAACCGCCGCCCGCGCGCACGGCATAGCGCTCGAGAGCGCGCAAGCCGGGTGTCGTCTTGCGCGTGTCGCAGATGCGGACGTGCAGGGGGCGTACCGCTTCGACGAAGGCATGGGTGAGCGTGGCGACGCCGCACATCCGTCCGAGGAAGTTGAGCGCGACGCGCTCGCCGGCCAGCACGCTGCGCGCCGGCCCGCTGACCCGCGCGAGCGCCGTCCCCGCCGCCACGAGATCGCCGTCCGCCGCGCGGGCCTCGAAATTGATCTGGGGATCCACGCTCGCGAAGGTGAGTCGCGCGATGGGCAACCCGGCCACGACGCCGCCGGACCGGTAGACGATGTCGGCGATCGCGTGCGTCCGCGGGTCGATGGTGGACAGCGAGGTGACGTCTGCGTCTGCGGCGTCTTCAGCCAGTGCCGCGACGACCGTCGCGCGGTGTTGCGCGGCCCCTTGCAGGGTCAGCGGTTCGAACGCGGGCGCGACGAGTGCTGGGTGGCGCATCCCCTACGTCGCAGCCGGCGCCGCGATCGGCTCGACCGCATAGCCGCCCGCATTCCAGACGATCCGGGCGCGCCAGTGCTCGTCGTCGCGCTCGGGAAAATCCGTGCGGAAGTGCGCCCCCCGGCTCTCCTCACGGATGAGCGAGGCATGGGTGATATAGCGAGCCACGGTGAGCAGCGCGCGCGACTCGAGCGCCGCACGCGAGAGGGGCCACTGGGCAAGCGGCCAGGCGTCGAGCCTGTCGAGCAGCGCGCGCAGGGCGAGCCCGTCACGCACCACGCTTGCGCCTTCCCACATAAGGACCCGCAGCGGCTCGACGCGATCCATACAAGTGACGCCGCGCGGCTCTTCGACGCGCGGGTTGATCGCCGCGCCGGCTGCGGCAGCGCTGATGTCGTCTGCTGCCCGGCAGGCGAAGACGAGACACTCTGCGAGCGAGTTGCCGGCCAGCCGGTTCGCACCGTGCAGACCCGTGCAGGCGCACTCGCCAACCGCATAGAGCGAGGCGACACCCGTCCGCCCGTTCAGGTCGGTGAGCACGCCACCCATGTGATAGTGAGCCGCAGGTCCGACAGGGATCGCTTCCGTGCCGATGTCGACGCCGAAGCGGGCGCAGGCCGCTGCGATGTTCGGGAATCTCGTCCGGATGTGCTTGGGAGTGCCGATCGGTCGCAGGTCGAGCCATACGCCTGCTCCGCTGCGCTGCATCTCGCGGTAGATCGCGCGCGCGACGACGTCGCGCGGGGCGAGCTCGCCGCGCGGGTCGGCGTCGAAGCAGAAGCGCTTGCCGTCTTTGTTGATGAGGATGCCGCCCTCGCCACGCGCCGCCTCGGAGACGAGCAAGGCGGGTGCGCCCGAGACGGCGAGCGCGGTCGGGTGGAACTGGACGAATTCGACGTCCGCCAGCGCAGCGCCGGCGGCGACGGCGAGCGCGAGGCCGTCAGCGGTCGCTCCGGGCGGGTTGGTCGTGCGCTCGTACACCTGGCCGATACCGCCCGTCGCGAGCGCGGTGGCCGACGAGGCGATGATGGGCAAGAGCGCGCCGTCGGCGAAGACCCACGCTCCGCGGCAGCGCCCGTCCTCGACGATGAGCGACACGGCCGTCGCCCGTTCGACGACCTTGACCTTAGGGTGGTGCAGCGCTTTGCGCGCGAGCGTCGTCGAAATCGCCTTGCCGGTCGCATCTTCAGAGAAGACCGTGCGTGCGTGGCTGTGCGCAGCCTCGCGCGTCAAGGCGAGCTCGCCTGTGACCGCGAGGTTGAAGGCCACGCCGAGCTCGCGCAACTCCTCGACGCGTTTGGGCGCCTCAGCGGCGACGAGCGCAGCCGCGGCCTCGTTGCACAGACCTGCGCCTGCGGCAAGGGTGTCGGCGAGATGGGCGGCGGCAGAATCCTCTTCGAGATCGAGCGAAGCCGCGACGCCGCCTTGC
Source organism: Vulcanimicrobiota bacterium (assembly GCA_963806005.1). GTDB lineage: Bacteria > Vulcanimicrobiota > Vulcanimicrobiia > Eremiobacterales > Eremiobacteraceae > JAFANK01. The sequence continues at coordinate 475,712 of CAWDWJ010000001.1, forward strand.
GCCCAGGCCGTGTTCGATTCCTCGATCGTGCCTTTGGTGGCGATGGTGACGGAGAGGCCTCGCTCGGCGGCGTGCAGCGCGAGCAACAGGCCGGCAGCACCCGATCCGATGACGACGACGTCTGTGCGCATCATCCTTATCGGTGTGGCGACGGACCGCTTAGGTCCGTCTCACCTCGAGACCGCCATCATGCGCTCGATGCTGCGGCGCGCGCGGATCATGATGTCGGTGGGGATCTCGATCGGGTTAAGATCGCCTTCCAGACAGGCTGCGACTTTCTCGAGCTCGACGAACTTCATGTACGGGCAGTGCGGGCACGGCGCGATCGAGTGGAAGCGCTTGTTCGGATGCAAGGCCTTGAGCCGCAGAAGCAGGCCCGCTTCGGTCAAGATGATGAACTCGCGCGCGTCGCTTTTGCCCGCATAATCCATGATCCCCTGGGTGCTGCCCACATAATCGGCAAGCTCGAGCACCTCGGGCGAGCACTCCGGGTGGGCCAGGACGAGCGCGTCGGGGTTGAGTTTCTTGCGTGCGATCACCATCGACGGCTTGATGACGAAATGCGTCGGGCAATAGCCGTTCCAGCTGATGATCTTGCGCTCGGGCAGCCGCTTTTGCACCCAGCCGCCGAGATACTTGTCGGGGGCGAACAGGATCTCTTTATCCGGCAGCGAGCGCACGATATCGGCGGCGTTGGTCGAGGTGCAGCAGATGTCCGATTCAGCCTTCACTTCCGCATACGTGTTGACGTAAGAGACGAGCGGCAACCCTGGGTACTGCGCGCGGAACGCACGTGCCTGGTCGGCCGTGATCATGTCCGCCATGCCGCAACCAGCCTTCATGTCGGGCAAAAGCACGAGCTTGTTGGGTGAGAGCAGCTTGGCCGTCTCCGCCATGAAGTGGACCCCGCAGAAGACGATGATGTCCGCCTTCGTCCGGGCCGCCTCGCGGCTGAGGTTGAGGCTGTCACCGATGAAGTCGGAGACCTCTTGGATCTCGAGGCGCTGGTAGATGTGGGAGATCACGACGGCGTTGCGGCGCTTGGCCAGTGCGCGGATGTGCGCTTGGAGCTTCTCGAGCTGTGGGGTGTGCGGCCGAACGGTGGTTCCGTTGTCGACCGGCATCGCAACGGCGGGCATAGTATGTGAGGGTTCTGTGCGGCGGGCCTAATTCATGCGCCACGCCGGCCAGGACAAGACCTCTGTAGCAGCCGGCCTTTGCCGCGTCTACGTCCGTCTCACCCCGTCCACTCCCGTCGCGGCCCTGTGTCCAGGTGCACCCAACCCTCGGGATAGTAGCCCACGCCGCCGCTGATCGGGCACGCCACACAGATGCCGGCCAGATCGGCAAGCGGCACTCCGGGCACGTGGAAGTCGACGGCCTTGCCCCACATGTGCAGCGAGCGCCGCGCGGCGCCCTCGACCATCGCATTGGTCTGTGGCGTGCGGTAGCCGCTATGCACCACGATGGGCTCGTCGATGCCGTCGCGCAGCAGATACTGCTGCACCGCCCACAACGCTTCGATCGTGCGGACATTGATCTGCACGTAGCCGTATTTCGGCGCGACGTGTTCGTCGCGAAGCACGGCGCACAACTTCTTATATCCAGGCCAATAGAGCGACGTGCCGTCGAGCGTGAATGGTTCGGCGGCGAACTCGCCTGTGTCCATCCGCTCGATGAACAGGGTGTATCGGTGCGCCGGCGACGCAGCGGCCAGAGCGCGAAGCGGTAGGCTGCCCGCCGCGACCACGGCCAATCCGGCGGCGAGGAAGCCGCGACGACCTATAGATGATTGCCGCTCGCGATCGCCATGCAAGCGACCACAATCCAGACACATATATAACAGTATCGGCAAATCGCCCGGCGTAGTCTATATCACACCGCACATCGTGGGACTCTCGTGCTTCCCAGCATTGACGTTGCGTGCTACAATTCTTCTCGTGGCCGACCGAAGTGTGACGTCCGCATCCACCGAGCATCGCGATCACCTCCCCGAGACGTTTGTTTGGCGTTTCACGATTCTCGGCGCTGCCGCGCTCGGTTTTCTCGTCACCTTCATCCTGCTCGACCACCAGATCCACGCGTTCAAAGACGTCATCCTGCCGCTGCTCGTCATCTTGCCGGCATATCTGTGCTTGACGTCGTTGAACATGTGGTGGGCCGCGAAGACGACCGCACGTCTTGGCCAGATGGCGAGCCCGGTCACCGCGCAAAGCGCGCGGCGGCTGCGCGCGGGGCGGGCCGTCACGGCGTGTTGCGGCCTGGCCTTCGGCGTGCTCGTGGCGCTCTGGTACGTGCACTCCGTGTCCAGGTGAGCCCGACGCCGATGAGTTCCTTCATTAGATAGATCGCGTGGACAGATCGAGCGCCTCGGGCGTCACGTCTTGAGAGGACGTGGTCAGGCGCTCAGGGTGGCGGTGAAGGGCTCGGCGATCGTGACCTCAACGCCATGCCAGAAGGCGACGTGACCTTCGATGGCCTTGGCCGCCTCAGTCGTGTGCGGATAGAACCACGCCGCATTGGCATTGCGCTCGCCACCCACCGCGACGTCATAGTAGCTCGCGGTGCCCTTCCCGGGGCAGAACGAATGATGGTTCGAGGGCGAGAAGTACTCCGAGTTGAGCGCCTCGGGCGGGAAATAGTGGTTACCCTCCACGACGACCGTCCGCTCGCTTTGAGCGACGATCCTACCGTTCCAAATCGCGACGACCATGCCGGCACGCACCTTTCTCAAGGCTCCTATATACCCACAAGCGGGGCCGGCCAAGCCGGAAAGCCCGTGATTTCTCCCGCGAGCAGGACGCTGCCAGAACATGCCTCAATAGCCTTAAGCGTATAGATGCTAGCTGCAGCCTCAGGACCTCTGCGGGCCCTCTCGTTTGCGTTGATCGCCGCGGCCATGCTTGCCGGTCTAGTGTCCTGTGGGCCGAAAGGGGAGCAGGGCGGACGAGCCAGAGTGGCGCCGACCAACCCCGCCGGCGTGACGGACTTGCTCAGCGAGATCCGCAAACGCGGCAAGCTCATCGTCTCGACGGACGCCAACTACGAGCCGCTCAGCTACAGAACCCCGGACGGGTCCTGGCATGGCTTTGACACCGACGTCGCCCGCGAGGTGGCACGCCGTCTGGGGGTGCAAGCCGAATTCCTGGACATCAGCTGGGACGCGATAACCGGCGGCAGTTGGAACGGACGCTGGGACCTCAACGTCAACTCGATGTCGATCACTCACGACCGCCAGCGCGTGCTCTATTTCACGGAGCCCTATTACTATATCCCGGGGGCTTTCTTCGTCTACAAGACGAGCGGCTTTCGGTCGGTCGAGGATCTCGAAGGCAAGCGGGTCGGGGTGGGTGAGGCGACGACCTATCAAGCGTACCTGGAGGGCCATCTGACGCTGACCGGGGAGAACATCCTCGTGCCCGCTCCCGCCGCGCGTGCCGTGCCGTATTCGACCGACCAGCTCGCGTTGCGAGATCTGGCGCTCGGCGACGGCGTGCGGCTTGATGCAGTGCTCACCTCGACGCCCTTCGCGCTGTTCCAGATCAAGCTCGGCGAGCCGTTTCGAGCGCTGGGCCGGCCGGTGTTCTTCGAAGATGCGGCGATCGCCATCGACAAGAACAGTCCGCTGGATCCGAAGAGCTTTTACACCGCGGTCGAGCAGGCGGTGGCGGACATGCACCGTGACGGCACGCTGACCCGGCTCTCGAAGCAGTACTTCGGCACGGACTTGAGCCACAAATAGCGAACCGGCTGGTCCATCGATAGGTTGAGGAGGCGAAGATGCCAGCACGCAAACGCCGTCGCAGCACGCTTCGTGACAACGCGCCCGAGATCTTCAAGCGCAAGTGCCCGCACTGCCTCAAAGCCGTGCGCTTCCGCGCCCGCCCGGAGCGCGCGGGGGGCGAGCTCACGATTTGGACGGTGGCCTGCACCTCGTGCGGGGTCGTCATCGGCGTCGTGCCGCAGCTCGCCAAGTTCCCGCAGCGGCGCGAAGTCGAATCGATCGTGCGCGGCGTCGTGAAGCGTCACATCAACAAAGCGGTCAAGAGCTTGCGCAGGTCCGTGCGCAGCCGCCGCTAGGCCGCCCGACGGTCCTCGTCCGCAAGGAGGGCGGACGGCACCGCGCGTAGCTTCACGGGGGCGGAGGAGTTCGCCCGGCTGGCGCTCCAGGCGCGAGGCCAAACCGCCGACATGCGGCCGATGACTCCTGAAACGCGCTCACGCTTCAGGAGTACCGCTCATGCACCCCCTCTTCGACGTGTCCACGCTCCACGACACCTGGCTGGTCGCCGCCATATGGATGGGCTTGGCGTTCGTCGGGGCTCTCATCTCCATCCGCCTGCGGGTCGCGGCCGCGCTCGTCGAGATCGCGCTTGGCATGATCGCCGGCAACCTCATCGCGCTCGCCACGAATACCTGGATCGACTTCGTGGCGGGCTTCGGTGCGATCATGCTGACCTATCTGGCAGGTTCGGAGATCAATCCGAACGTGCTGCGCCGCCAATGGCGGCCGGCTGCGCTCATCGGCGTGCTCTCGTTCGGCCTGCCGTTCCTCGGCGCGATGGCCTACGTGTTCTTCATCGCGCACTGGTCGGTTGAAGCGTCGAAGATCGCGGGTGTGGCGATGTCGACGACCTCGGTCGCGGTGGTCTATGCCGTCATGCTCGAATCCGGACTGGCCGGCAAAGACTTCGGCCAGATGATCCTGGCGGCGTGCTTCATCACCGATCTGGGGACCGTCATCGCGCTCGGTCTGCTGTTCGCCAACTTCAATTCCTGGCTGGTGCTCTTCCTGACCGTGTCGGCGGCAGCGGTCGCCATCGTGCCCCGCTTCTTGCCGGTCGCATTCACCACGCTGGGCGACCGGGTGAGCGAACCAGGCGCGCGTCTGCTCTTCGGGATCATCTTCGCCCTCGCCGGCCTCGCCACGCTCGCCAAGAGCGAGGGCGTGCTGCCGGCCTACGTCTTAGGCTTCGCCTCGGCCGGTTTTCTGCTGTCGCACATCGAATTCGCACGCCGGCTGCGCACGACGACGATGAGCCTGCTGACGCCGTTCTATTTCATCAAGGCCGGCACGTACGTGTCGTTCGTCCAAGTGCTGGCCGGCGCCAAGACGATCGCAGCGCTGTTCGCCGTCAAGGTCCTCGCCAAGTTCATCGGTGTGTGGCCGGCGGCGCGCTCGTTTCGCTATGGCACGATCGATGCCACGTACCTGACCCTGATGATGGCGACCGGACTCACCTTCGGCACCATCTCCAGTCTGTACGGACTGGCGCACCACTACATCGACCGGCTCCAGTACAGCGAGCTCGTGACGGTCGTCATCGCCACAGCGATCATCCCGACGTTGATCGCCCAGCTCCACTTCCCGCCGACGCACGAGGTGCTGGAGGCGGAGTCCGGCGGGCTTGAGGAGATCGAGATCCGATAGGTCGTAGTGAGCGTGTCCGATCCGCCCCAGATGCCTCCGCGGAAATCCGCTCTGGCGTCGCGAACCTCACTCCGACCCAGCTGTCTACCGCCTGCCGGACCTTGGAGGTCATGTCGTGAGCGAGCAACCCAAGATCGAGGTGATCGAGCACGGACCGTACGTGGTCACGGGTCACGTGCCGCTGAGCATCGAGGTCATCACGCCCAACGACGAGGGCGAATCGTGGGAATGGAAGACGCCGAAGACGTACGAGGCCAAAGACCGCTATCGGCTGTGCCGCTGCGGACACTCCTCCAACAAGCCCTACTGCGATGGCACCCACAACGAGATCGGCTTCGATGGGACAGAGACCGCGTCGAACGCGCCGTATGCGCAGCAGGCGCAGACGACCGACGGGCCGACGCTCGTGCTTAAAGACGCGGAATCATTCTGCGCAAGCGCGCGCTTTTGCGATAATTTCGGATCGGCATGGGAGCTCGTCACGCACAGCGACAAGAAGAAGCAGCGCGAGCTCGTCATCCACGAAGTGGTCAGCTGTCCGTCCGGCCGCCTCGTTCTGCGCGACAAGAAGACCGGGAAACCCGTGGAGCCGGAGTTCCCACCCTCGATCGGGCTCGTCGAAGATCCCGCCCGGGACCGCAGCGGGCCCTTATGGGTGCGCGGTGGTATCAAGATCGTCGGATCGTCAGGAGCGAGCTACGAGGTGCGCAACCGTATGACGCTCTGCCGTTGCGGCGCATCGGAGAACAAGCCGTTCTGCGACGGCAGCCACCTCAAGGCGAAGTTCAAGGATGGGCTGCTCGGATGAACGGAAAAGCGGCCTAGCGCGCCAGCGCCGCATAGTCGACGTCGTAGCCGAAGCGCGAAAAATCGCGCGGCGGTCCCGAGCTTTCGATCAACCGTGCGAATTCCGCATCGCGCTGCCAGGCGCCGTCATCTCCCCCACGGTAGAACGAACGCTCTCCCGGTTTGACGAAATTCTCAAAGCGCGTCACCCAGAACACGAACTGCGGGCTGAGCTTGGGTGTGACGCCCACAAAGCGCACCAGCCGCTCGAGCGGCTCGGCGCTCGCGATGACGTCCTCGTAGCGGATCATCAGCACCTCCGCGCCGCCCCCACGCGCGAGCCCAAGACCTGTGTCGTAGAAGCTCTCGTATCCGTCCAAGTGCGCTTTCATCTCAGGGGGCGTCTCCACGCGCCACCCCAGGCGCTTGCGCGACCGCCACGCGCTGTACGCAGCGGCGAGCGGGTGGCGGATGACGATGAGGATCGGGTTCTCGCCGGGGATCGGGGCGCCGTGCGGCCCGTTGCGCAATACGTTGAACCAGACCGGCTGGTAGCGCACGCCCGGCGCGCGCAGATCGAGCGCATAAAGGGCGAGCTCGGAGAGCTCTTGTTTGCGCGAGGCCGCTTCCGGATCGGTCCGGATCTCGGCCGGCAGGATCGTGACGTGGTCGAACAGTCCGCTGATGCAATGACCCAAGAAGTGCGAGCCGGTGCGTGGGAAGGCGTAGTAATCGATGACCCGCAGGATATTGCCGGCGTAGTACTCGTCGTTCTTCATGACGCTTTCGATTCTCGCCCCGGTCGTCACCACCTCGCGGAACCGACGTCGCCGCTAGTGCTCTTCTGCGGCGGCGTAGGCCATCGCGTTCTCTTCCAGACGTGCGGCGGAAAACGAGAGCAGCATCCACGCCTCGGCGAAGGCCACTGACAGCCCGGCGATGACGCCGAGCAGCATGCTCGTCGCGAGCGACTGCACGAGCACCCAGGCGAGCGCCGGGATGCCGAGCGACGTGTACGTGGTGAAGATGCGCAACATGAAGCCTGGGCCGCGCATGTCGTTGCGTCCCGGCAGCGCGACGTACGAGGCGACGCCGATGCTCTGGACGAGGAAGAGTCCGATGATGACGACGGGGCCCGCAGCCGCGATGACGGGCCACGAGCCGATGCCGACGCCGGCCATGATCGCCGCGGCGCACAGCGGCGGGCCGATGCGCAGGGTCGTGCCGGCGATCCACGCCAGGACGCGATCGCGCAGGCGTGAATCGCCGAGCCAGAAGATCGGACGGCGCAGCTCGCTGCCCAGGCTGACCGTGCTCTGCGAGCCGATGATGATGACGATGTTCACGATGGCGACGAGCGGCACTAAGACGTCGGTGAGCGAGCGGCCCTGCGCGGCGAGGCCGCCGAGGTAGCCGAAGAGCGACGCTCCCACAACCCACAGGATCGGCCAACGCAATCCGCCGGCCGTGCGCTGCAAGCCGATCCACTCGCGCCACAGCACGATGAGCGCTCCGCTCGGCGCACGATCGCCCCTGACCGATGGCACGGATTCCAGCGCCAGTGGCGGCCGCTCGTGGTCGGGGTCTTCCAGGCCGCGCCACGCCTCGCGGTTCCACAAGCCCCGTCCGCTCGCGGCCAGCGCGCGGCGCGCGTACTTGCGGGCAGACGCCTCCCAGAGCTCGGGGTACGCGTCAGCTGCAGCGGCTGAGCCGGCGGCGATGGTCACCGCAGCAAGCACGACGAGGACGCACGTGGCGGGCACGCTGCCGGTCAGCGACTGCACGACCCACGTGCCGGGCGGGAAGACGAACGTATGCGCGGCGATGAAGCCGAGATCCATGTTGCCCGATGCGACCGCGAGTCCGATCGGATAGAACACCGACAGGGCCGCTCCCGCGACAAGCGCGGCGCCCAGCCACGACAGGGGCAGGCCGGGCATGCGCCGCTGCGCCAAAAAGACCGGCAACCTGATGCCGAAGCAGATGACGTACGACGAGAGCAGCGCGACCGATGCGAAGAAAAATCCGCCGGTCGTGGCCGCGAAGTTCCATGACAAGAAGAAGAGCCCCAAGAAGACGCGGATTCCTTGGAACGCGGCCTCGCGCAGCTGCAGCCACAGGACGACGACCGCGTGCGACAGACGCGAACCGAAGAGGAAGCGGGCATCGGCGGGATAGGCGAACGCCGCGGGCGGCCGGCGCGAGCCGGAGTAGATCTGCAGGCCCAAAATCCCGGCGAAGACCGCCGGCACGAACGCATAGAAGAGGCGTGCGCCGTCCGGGATGAGGAGCGCATACTGCCCGTCGGCGCCGCGCTGCATCCTCGTGATCAAAAACGCGCCGAACCAGATGATGAAGATGATCCACAACGTCAGCCGTGCCGGTTGCTGCAGCACGTGTTTGAACTTGTGAACCGCCAGGCGGGCTTCGAGGTACAGGAGCGGTACGAGGTCGCTCATCGGGTGGCTTCGAGGAACACGTCTTCGAGGCTGCGGCCGAACTCCCCGAAACGCAGCTCGGCGATCGGGGCGCTGATGACGGCGCGGCCCCGGTTCATGACGAGCACCTGATCGCAGATGGCCTCGGCGGATTCGAGCAGGTGCGTGCTCAAGACGATGGCGGTCCCGGCGTCGCGCAACTCGCGCAGGATGCTGCGCAGCTCGCGCTGACCCTTGGGATCCAAGCCGATCATCGGCTCGTCGAGCAGCAGCACCGGCGCGCCGGCGAGCACGGTCGAAGCGATGAGCGTCTTCTGACGCATGCCCTTGGAGAGCGCTTCGCCGAGCGTGTCGCGCTTCTCGAACAGATCGAGGCGCAAGAGCAGCTCGTTGGCTCTTTGCTGCCAGCCGGGGGCGAGCTTGCAGCTCTTGGCGACGAAGACGAGATGCTCCCAGACGGTGAGCATGGCATAGACCTCGGGCGTCTCGGGGATCAGCGCGACGAGACGGCCGCGATCCGCGCCGAGCGCCTTTGCGTCAAGCGTCATGACGCCGGAGTCTGGCCGGAGCAGGCCGGCAAGGCAGAGCAACGTCGTGGTCTTGCCCGCGCCGTTCGGCCCCAGCAGACCCAAAATAGCACCGCGGTCGGCGCGAAACGTGAGATCGTCGACCGCGGTCAGTCTTCCAAAGCGTCGAGTCAGGTGCTCGACCGCTAGTCCGCTGTCCGGCTTCATGTCTTATATGACATATCGGTTCCGAATCGCATGCGCGATAGCACCGGGACACAAGCCAAGGCCGACAATGAAGCACAGCCTGAATGCCTCGAAAACGCTGGCCGGCGTCGCCCGTCCATATGAGGCGGTCTTTCTTCCCACAACCGCACATCGAAGTTCCGTGAGGAGCAGTCCGGGTCACAGAGAAGATGAAGACGCGCCCGGATGGATCCGGGGGCAGCTTGAGCGCGACGGAAGCGCTCGGCAAACACAAGGAAGGGGATATCCGAACGTGTACACGACACCCAAGATCATCGCTTCACTCGATGCGACGATCGTGCTCGCCGACGCGCTTGGTCACAAGTGGGACGGCGGCGGCAGCCACTGCGAGTGCGACCACTAAGCTTCACAGACTTTAGATAGCCAGTCAAGACTCCTAAGCCAAACACCTCACGGGAGCCCAACCAGCGCGTTCGGCTCCCTTTTTCTTACAGAGCGCCGCCGCGCCCGGCTACCCTTTTCATATTCGATCGCTTCCATGCAAAGGAGTGATCGTGAGCAGCCAAGCGAGGGCCTTTTGGACCAATCAGGTCCCCAAAATACCGTTAGGAGACTATCCGGCATCCAGGAAGGTATCTGTTGGAGATCGGGGCTCGTCCCCCGTGCCCGAGCGCGATGAGGCGTTCAGCAAACTCTTCCCCTGTCACGTGGTCTGCCAGCGACAACGCGGGGAGCGAGCTGCCGTCATCATCGGACGCTCGCCCTCACCGACTCGGGATGGATCGCTGTGCTCGCACCGTCGCAGGCACTCCCACACGAGGCTCCGCACGCCGCCGCCTTCACCACGCTCGAGCGGCGGCTCGTCGTCCATTGCGATGCGCCGGAGATCCTGGAGTACTTGTGCTCGGCATACCGCCGCGCGCGCGTGCCGCTCCCACTCGAGGGCGATCGATCGTCCGTCGACCGCGGATGCATCCTTGCCAATAACGGCACGGACTGGCTCGTCTTCGAGGGCGAGCCCGTCGCGTATGCGGAAGAGAAGCCGACCACCAATTTCCGGCTCGCCTTTTACGGTTCGAGTAAGCTCATCCGCCTGAGTTTCCGCCGCAACGACGATTGGCACTCGCTCTACGCCGCGGCACTGCGGCTGGGAGATAAAGCGGTCGTTGTGTCGGCGCAATCGGGCATCGGCAAGACGACGCTGGCGCTCGAACTCATGGCGCGCGGCGCGGGCTTCTTCAGCGACGAGTTCGTCTTCATCAGAAAATCCGATAGCATGGTCTCCGGTCTCCCGCGCGCGCTCCTGATCCGCGAACGCACGCTGTCGGTCTTCAGCGACCCGCGCCTCAAAGCGGTGTGCGAAGCATCCTCACCACGCATGCCGCACGGCGATCCGGTCTGGGATAACATCGACCCGGGCGACGTCTTCGGCGAGCATGTCTTCGCCGGCCCTGCGCCGCTCGCCGCAGCGATCATGCTCGAACGTGGGTCCGGCATAGGCCCAGCCGTCGTCGAACGCGTCCCTGCGGCGCTCGCGGCCGCCGATTTCACCAAACGGGTCAACGTCGAGCTCGCAGCATTCGACCGGTTGACGAGCACCGCCCGGTTGCTGTCCGGAGTCCCCTGCTATCGCGTCACAGCGAGCTCTCCCGCGAGCGCGGCGGACGCCGTCGAGGAGTTGCTGCGTTGATGTACGTGACCGCACGCGAGCTCGTCGAGATCGAGCTCGACGCCGAAAAGCGCAGGACGCTCTTCGAGCGCGCTCGCCACGTCGTGACTATCGAATGGTTCGGCCGCCGGATCGCAGCCTGCTTCGACGAAGCCCCGCAGGCTGAGTGCTTCCGTCAGCGGTATGCCAGCTTTGCGAGCACGGGGACCCCCGAGCTATGGAGCTGCGCCGTGCGCAGCGCCAACGAGGCGGGGGAACCGATCTTCTGGACGGAGCCGGGCGTGGCATACCGCTATCCGGCGCAGCTGCGCGCCGCGCACGTCATGGCGTTCCTCGCCGATGCGGTGACGCACCGCGCGTTCTTCGACGTGAATGCCGAGCTTGTGTCGCTCCACGCGGCAGCCGTGCGCATCGGCGACGCCGCGGCGGCCATCTCGGCCATCTCGACCGGCGGCAAGTCGACGACGGCGCTCGCCTGCTCGCGCCGCGGCATGGGGCTGTATTCGGACGAACGCTGCGTCCTCAAGGACCACGCGGTGCAGGCGTTTCCAAGAGCGGTCAACCTGCGCAAGGGCGGCCTGGAGCTCTTGACCTCGGAAGAGGTCCCCGCTGATGGCGGCATCGGCCGGCGGCTGCGCGCGCACAAAGGCGCCGATTGGGAGTGTGCGTCGTTTTCCGATCTGCTCGGCGATCGGTCAATGCCACGGCCGGCCACGCTTGAGGCGGTCTTCTTCATCGACGGCCGAAGCGACGTCGCCCGCGTCACACCCATGCCGCTCGAAGACGCCGTCGTGCGCTTGCTGACCGCCGGATTGTGCGGGCCCAAACCGGGCATCGATCGCGTCGCCGCGGCAGCGGCGCTGTGCCGCCGGGCGCGTATGTACGCGCTCACCTTAGGCACCCCGGATGATACGGCGCTGCTCGTCGCGGCGACCACACAGCGCGCTCGGCCGCTCGTGGCGGTGGGCAGCTGATGGCGCTCGGAGAGCAGGCGGTCAACGATTCGAGGCGAGCGCTGGAAGTCGTCAAGATGCTGGCTTGTGCCAATGCGACGCCGCGTGTGGCCATGCGCGGCTCGAGCATGCTGCCCCTCTTGCACGAGCCGATGGTGCTCGAGCTCGGACCAGCCGCCGGACGCGAGCGCGTCGGCGACATCGTGGTCTTCGAACGTGATGGGCAATTCGTGGCCCACCGTATCACGAGCCGGCGTGGCGGTGTGCTCCAGACGTGCGGAGACGCCGTCCCGTGGTCGCCGGAATATCCCGACCCGGCATCCGTCGTGGGCAAGGTCGTCGCGGTCATGGCTCACGATGGCCCGAATGCGGCGCGCGTCGACACGCCGGCCTTCTGGCGGCTCGGCCGCTTCAAGGCGCACCTGCGCGGCCTACGCGCTGCGCCGTTCCGTCTGCGGATGTTGGGACGGCGGATCGTCCGGGCGCTCCCGTGGTTGCGCCCGCGACCATACGTCGCACTCGTGCAGGCGATGTCCGCCGCCGTGCGTGATGACAAAGGAGGGTTCGAACGGGCGCTCGGGCTCGCGGAGGCGGGCGCGATCGCGGGTGTGGCCCGCCGCCATGGTTGCTCGGCCACGCTCGTCGAAGCCGCCACGCGGTTGCGTAGCACGTCCGCTCCCGCCGCCTATCTGCAACGCGCGCTCCAGGGTTCGGGGCGCAACGTGGTCCTGCGCGGGATCGCGATCCGAGCTCAGGTCATCGCGGTCGCGCAATGCCTCACCGCTGCAGCGATCCCGTTCGTGCTGCTCAAAGGTGCAGCGCGGCTGTATCGTGACGAGCCGGGCGCGACGCTGCATGCCAGTTCCGATCTCGACGTCTTGGTGCGCTCAGACGATCTCGACGCGGCGGCGCAGGCGCTGAGGGACCAAGGCTATTACGAGCGCGCCGACGAGCGCCGCCAGCGCAACTACCGCGAGCATCACCACCACGCGGCGCCGCTCTTCCCCCCGGCCTCCGGCTGCGCGATCGAGCTGCACGTCGCGCTGGCCCCGCCCGGCAACCTCTCGATCCCGCTTGACTGGCAGGCGCTCGAAGCGCACGTGACCCACGTCGACGGACCAGCGGGCCCAGTGCGCGTCTTGGATGACGTCGCCCAGGCGCTGCACTACGCCGTGCACTCGATCGGCCTGTATCGCCTGCGCGACACGGTGCTTTTGGCGCGCCGCCTGCGCACGCTCGGCAAGGCCGATCTCGACGCATTGCGGACCTTGGTCAAAGCCGAGCGAATCGATGCCATCCGCCTCGATGCGGCTATCGCCCTTGCCGCACGCCTCGGCGGCGTTGCCTGGCCGGTGAGCGGACCGGTCGAGGAATATCTGCGCTGGGCGATCAGGCGCGAAGACGTTCCGCTCTGCCTCGGCCGGCGCAGCCAGCTGGCAGAAGGCTGGTACGGCGGCAATCGTCGCGTCACGCCGTTGCTCTGGCGGCTGCTCGACCCGCGTTCGGGCCTGGGCACGGAGCCCGGCAACAAGCCCGCGTTTGTCGCCGCCGCGGGGCGCGTCGTCGCGGGCATCGCTGCGTACCTCTATGCGCGCGCGATGAGGCCCGTTCGTTGAGCGGCGCGGCGATGATCCAGTGCGAGAACGTCACGAAGTCGTTTCCGAGCGTCTACGGCCTGTCCGCATGGATCAAACATCGTGGCCGGCCTCCGCGTCGCATCGCGCTCGCCGACGTCACTCTCAGTGTCCGGCCGCGCCAGCTCTTCGGGCTCCTCGGCCCAAACGGCGCCGGCAAGACGACGATGCTCAAGCTGCTGGCGACGCTGTCGCTCCCGGACCGTGGCCGCATCCTCGTGAACGGCCTCGATTGTGCGGTCGCGGCGAACGCCGTGAAGAGCCAGATCGGCTTGTGCACGAGCGAGGAGCGCAGCTTCTATTTCCGTCTGACGGCGCGGCAGAACCTGGAGTTCTTCGGCGCGCTCGCCGGCCTGCGTGGTGCGCGCCTGGCCGCCCGCATCGGCGAGGTGGTCGAGCTCGTCGACCTCGGCGCCGCGCTCGACCGCCGTTTTGACACCTTCTCATCGGGCATGCGCGTCCGCCTCGCGCTGGCGCGCGCGCTGATCGCCGATCCGGAGATCCTCTTGCTCGACGAGCCGACGCGCGGCGTCGATCCCGTGCACGCGGATGCGATGCGCAAGCTGCTGCGCGACGAGCTCGTGCAGCGGCGCGGCAAGACCGTCGTCCTCACCACCAATATCCTCGAAGAGGCCTGGGCGGTGTGCGACGAAGTCGCCATCCTCAATGCGGGCACGCTTGTGGCCAAAGGCGCTCCAGCCGAGCTCAACCGGCAGATCGGCGGCCGGGTGCGCTATGCGATCACTTTCGACCGCGTTGGACCCGATCTCGTGGGCCGGGTGCGCGCGCTCGAGGGCGTCCTGCATGCGCAAGAAGGCGGGACTCGTGGCGAGACGCTCACGGTCGAACTCGTCGCCGGAGGGCGGACGCTCACCCAAGTGCTGCACACGGTCAGCGCGAACGGCACGACGGTGCTCGGCGTGAGGCCGCTCGACGATGGGCTGCTCGAGCTCTTCCGCACGACGACGGGTGGGGAACCCACATGAGCGCGAGCACGACGGTCATCGGGCGACAAGGCCAGCGGTCCTCGAACTATCACAAAGCGTTCGCGATCTTCGTGCGCGACGCGCGCCTGGCGATGTCGTATCCGATGTCGTTCTGGTTGGGGTGGATCAGCATCGCCGGGCAGGTGCTGGCGTTCTACTTCATGTCGAAGCTGATCGGGCCATCGAAGAATTTCGGCTTCGGCGGCCACGCGAGCAGCTACTTCGACTACGTCATCGTCAACCTGGCGTTCATCGAATTCCAGACGGTCGCCATCCAGAGCTTCCAACGCGCCATCCGCAGCGACCAGATGCTGGGCACGCTCGAAGCGGTGCTGGCCACGCCGACGGGGCTGCCGCTCATCGTGCTGTCCTCGGGGCTCTGGGCCTTCGCCCTCACGGTCGTCGAGGTCGCGGTCTACCTCGGCATCGCCTCGCTGCTCGGCCTCAATCTCACCCATACGAACCTCGCGACCGCCGGGACGTTCCTCGTGCTGACCGTGGCGTGCATGTCGCCGGTGGGTGTGCTCAGCGCCGCGAGCATCATGACCTTCAAGCAGCTCGGACCGACCAACTGGATCGCCAACGGCCTGGCCATGCTCCTCGGAGGTGTGCTCTTCCCGGTCAGCAAACTGCCGCTTGCGCTGCAATACGTGTCGTGGATGCTGCCTATCACCCACGCGCTCAACGGCATTCGCGGAGCGGTCAACGGTGCGACCGTCGCGCAGCTCGCACCCGATGCGATATGGATGGCGGGGTGTGCGGTGCTGCTCTTGCCGATCTCGCTTGTGGCGTTTGCGACGGCGGTGCGCCGTGCGAAGATCGACGGCACGCTTGGCCACTACTAACGCCCGCTGCAGCGGCCGGAACACCCGGCCGACGGAGAGTTGAACGACGATGGACTGTCCCCGAAAAGCAGGCGATCTTGACATCCGGACGGTCGGAGAAGAAGTCCTCGTGCACCACCCATCCACCCAGAAGGTGCACATCCTCAACCGCACGGCCGGCCAGATCCTGGAGATGTGCAATGGCGAGCACTCGCAGGCGCAGATCGTGGCCAGCATCTGCGATGAGACCGGAGCCGACAAGGACGCCGTGGCCCGCGACGTGGCCGCGATGGTCGACGAGTTCGCCAAACTCGGGCTCGTCACGTGAGGCGATGACTGCCAAGGGCTGAGGAGCGAGGGGCGGCACGAGGGTGCCGCCCCTTCACGTATATGGGGCGGGGCCGGACAGGCGCATCGCAGATTTTCCAAGTCTTCTAGAAGGAGGCTTGGCCACTGTCGACAATATGCAAGCAGCCGCCCATCGAAAGGCCGTGAAATGGCAGTAAAGCGATTTCGTTATTTGCTTTTGTCCGTGCTGCGTTCGAAGCTCGGAACGCTCGTTCTCGCGCTCGTCTTGGCGCTGGGCGGCGTCGCGCACGCCGGCACGACCGGCACCGTTCGCGGCCGCGTGGTCGACGCCGATACGCATAGCGGCATCGCCGGAGCGTCGGTGAGCATCGTCTCGCCATCGCAGAGCGCAACCACGAAGACCGATGTGCACGGCGATTTCGTCTTCATCAGCTTACAGCCTGACACGTACACGGTCACGGTCAGCGCACAAGGCTACGAGCTGTCGTCGCTGCCCGGGTTGACCGTCCAGGCCGACCAGCTGCAGAACATCGCGCTCGAAGCGCGCAAGAGCGTGACGAGCTTGGGAACGGTGCGGGTGAAGCCGCGCGCCGATTCCCTCGTGCGCCCCGGCACGACGAGCGACGTGTATTCGGTCAACGCTGCCACGCAACGGGCGGTCGCGGCGATCGCCGGAACGGGTGGTCTCAACACGGCCTATAGCGCCATCTCGACGAGCCCCGGCGCCTATCTGCCGGCAAGCCAGATGGGCTGGAACCAGATGGTGTACGTGCGCGGCGGAGACGTCGGCGACGTGAGCTACGAGCTGGACGGCGTGCCCCTCACCCGCGCCTCGGACCTCGGCACGGCGACGGGCATGTCGACGCTTGGCCAGCAAGAAGTGCAGGTCTACACGGGTGGAACGCCGGCCACCGATTCCTCCGCGCTCGCCGGCTTCATCAATCAAGTCGTCAAGACGGGCACGTTCCCCGGTTACGCCAATGCGACGATCGGTTTGGGTTTCCCGACGGCGTACCACGACGTGAGCTTCGAGATCGGGGGCGCGACGCCGGACCATCTCTTCAGCTATTACGTCGGGAGCGAGGGTCTCAACCAGTCATATCGCTACGTCGACCAGTTCAACGGCGTCAGCTACCCGCTCGTCGCATATCCGATCGTCATCCCGTCGAACAACGGTCTTGCCTACGACGGCAGCGGTCCCACGACGTTCGTCGCCGGCGGTGCGAACGCGGTGGCGGCGACGCAGAACCGCGAGACGATCGGCAACTTCCACCTCGGCGTGCCGCACAAGCACGATGGCGGGCGGGACGACATCCAGCTGCTCTACGTCACGGGCGAGATCTGGAGCCAAGGATACGACACCCAGACGGATCTCGGGCTCATCGCCTACGGCATCCCGCAGACGTACTTCGGGACCTCACAGCTGCCGTATTTCGACTCGGTCTCGTATACGGGTCAGCTCTTCGCGCCGCCGGATCCCGCGCAACTCTCCGGATATTACCAGCCCAGCAGCCCGGGGCAACGCCCGCCGCTCGCGCCCATCCCGCTGCAGCAATACGACGGGACCGACAACGGCTTCTCGATCACGAAGCTGCAGTACCAGCGCAACATCAACGACCGCTCGTACCTGAGATTCCTCGGATACAGCCAGTACACCAACTGGTTCGTCAACGGGCCGGTCAGCGCGGATCTCATCTACGGCGCGTACAACCAGGACTACGAGACGCACAGCAACGTGTGGGGCGGCGCTCTCACCTATTCCGATCAGCTGAGCTCGCACAACCTCATCACGGCTGGCCTCTCGGGCGAGACGCAGAAGATCCTCACCGCCAATCGCGACAACTTCAGCGGTATGGTCTTCAACTACGTCGGCAACAACGGCCAGTGCTTCGACCCGGCCACCGGTCTGTACGCGTCGTGCTTCGCGTCGAACGGCGTCATCCAGGTGTCGACGCCGAACACCATCGCCGGCGCGCAGGCGCAATTTCCCGTGGCGGCCCCGCCGCCGCCGGGCAGCCCTGCCGCCGCCGCCGGCGCTCGCTGGCTCGTCACCGATAGCGGACTATCCGGCACGGACGACCGCGTGGTGCCGACGAGCTATGCGGCATCGATCGGCGATCACTGGCACGCGAACGACAGGCTTAACGTCGACGCCGGCTTGCGCGTCGAGCAATATCAGTTCTCGCTCCCGAACACGGTGAGCGGCTATCCGGCGCGCGCGTTTTGGTTCGACGCATGGAACCGGGAGAATTGCTTCATCCCCGGCCAAGCGTTCATCACGCCGCTGGGCATCGATCCGGCGAGCGGCGCCTCCATCGGCCCGCTGGGAACGCCCACGTCATGCGCGAGCCTCGGCGGCGTACCCCTTGTGAACCAAAGCCCGGCGAGCGTCTCGTACACGGTGTGGGAGCCGCGCGTGGGTGCGACCTACACGATCAACGCCGACACGGTGCTGCGCGCCTCGGCCGGCCGCTACGCGCAGGCGCCGCTCTCGACCTACCAGCAGTTCAACACCTACCAGCAGAACCTCGCATCGTTTCTCGGGCAGTTCCTGCCGTACGGCTACAACTCGCCGTATCATAAGGAGACTCCCGAGTACTCGAACAGCTACGACCTATCGCTCGAGAAGCACATCCGCGGCACCGACGAGTCGTATAAGATCACCCCGTTCTATCGCAGCACGCAGGACCAGATCCAGCTCACACCCATCGGCCCGCAAGGCGTCTTCTCGGCGATTAACTCCGACGTCGAACACAACTCGGGCGTGGAGTTCACCTTCCGCAAGGGCGACTTCGGCCGCGAGGGGCTGTCCTATCAGGTCGGCTACACCTACACGAACAGCGTCATCCGCTACAACGACCTGGGCAACGGTCTCAACGCGATCGACACCCAGAACTCGTACATCCAGCTCTACAACTCGTACACGAGCGCCTGCGCGAGCGCGACGCCGACGACCAGCGTCATCGCGGCGCAGAGCGCGCCGTGCGGCATTTATGGGAATCTGTTCTCCCAGCCGACCTTCCCCGCGCTGGGTGGCGGTCCGGCCATCGTCAACCCCTACTACAACCAAAAACTGCAGCCGCTGCTGGCTCGCAACGGATGGTACACGCCCTATACGGTCGTGCCGTTCCCACTGCAAGGCGCGAACGGCTACGCCTTGCCCAACAATCTCAACGTCGTCGTCAACTACAAGACGCACGGCTTGACGCTCACCCCGAGCGCCACGTTCACGGCGGGATCCAAGTACGGCTCGCCCCTGCAGTGGATGGGCTACGACCCGTCCGCCTGCGGGGCCACGCTGCCCGTGGCGCCCGGCGCGACGAGCGGCCCGGCGAACACACAGACCTGCACGCTCAATAACGGTCTCGTCTTCATCCCGGACGCCTACACGGGGCAGTTCGACGCCCAAGGCGCTTTCGTCCAGCCATCCCAGCTCGTCGTGAACATGCAGATCGCCTATCAGGTGACGCCGCGCGTCGGTTTCACCGCGACGATGATGAACCTCATCGATCACTGCTATCAGCGCGGCTACCCGTGGGATAGCTCGGTGTCGTGTAGCTACGCGCAGCTGGCCTCCAACCATCTTCCCGGCGCCGGCAACTGGGTGCCGCTCGCGTCCGCACCGCTCCAGCTCCGCTATCCGTACGGCACGTACGGCAGCGGTATCAACAACGGCTACGTCGCGACGAAGATGCCGTTCAACGCCGTCGTCTCCATGGAGGTCAAACTGTGAAGTCCCGCGCGCCTTCTCTCCACGCCGCTTTTGCATCCGCGGCGGTCTGCCTCTGCCTCGCTTTCGCCACGACCGCCGCCGCGCCCAACGCCGTGCCCAAGATCGACGTGGTCAAGATGACGGCCGCCGATTTCTTCAAGCCCGGCCGGAGCTTCATGACGCAGCCGGCCAGCTTCTACTATCTGCACAACATGGACAAGCTGGGTTTGGCCCAGCACTGGTCGCACCGCGCGAGCCCCGTGTACCCGCTGAAAGACGCGACGGCGCCGCTGCCCGTGACCTATGTCTACCGCGGCAAGCGCTACACGCTCGCCGACTACTACAAGCGCAACTTCATCACCGGATTCCTCGTCGTGCGTGACGATCAGATCCTCTCCGAGACATATCTCTACGGCGCCGATCAAAACTCGCGCTACCTCTCCAATTCCAACGCCAAGTCCGTCACCGCGACGCTCGTCGGCATCGCCTTCGAGCAGGGCAAGATCGCGAGCCTCGACGATCCGGTCGTGAAGTATCTGCCCTATCTCGCGTCGAGCGGCTTCGCTCGCAACACGATTCGCCAGTGCTTGCTCATGGCGACCGGCATCGCCGCAAGCGAGAGCATCAACGTCAACGGCGGCGATGAGGGCAACTATTTGGACCCGCATTCAAGCGTCGTGCAGTGGGTCGGGGCCGGCATCCACGGCACGCCGTCCTATACCACGCTCTTGACCCAGCTGCGGGCGAATCCGAAGGTCAAACCGGGAACGACCTTCGACTATGAAAGCGTCAACACGCAAGTCCTCGGCCAGATCGTCGAAAAGGTCACAGGCCAGCCCTTCAACGTCTACCTCGAGCGCGAGCTGTGGAGCAAGCTCGGCGCGCAGAGCGACGAGTGGATCTGGGGTGCGAAGACCCAAGCCGATGTCTGCGCCTTCGGCTGCATGAACGCCACGCTGCGCGACTATGCCCGCTTCGGCCTCATGGCGATGAACGGCGGCGAGCTCGGCGGCACGCGCATCGTGAGCGCCAAGTGGATGGCGCAAGCGACGACGCCGCCCCCCGCCTTTGCGCCCTTGCCCACCGGCAAGAACGATGCGGCCTTCCAGGGCTATGCCTACCAGTGGTGGATCCCATACGGCAAGGATCATGCCTTCGAAGCCATGGGCATCTACGGACAGCTGATCTACGTCAATCCGAAAAAACACGTGGTCATCGTCCAGGCCGCGGCGTGGCCGGAGCCCGACACGGACGCGCGCTGGGATGAGACGCAACGCGTGGTGGACACGATCGCCGCTGCGGTCGGCGCGACGAAGTAGTGGACGCGCGCGACTACCAGCTCGAGCGCTCGTCGACGTCGGGGCGCATCGTGGAGCTGCTGCGCCGGCAGATCGCAAGCCAGGAGTTGGAACCGGGCGAACGGCTGCTCGAGGTCGACCTCGCGCGGCGCCTCGGCGTCAGCCGCAGCCCGGTGCGCGAGGCGCTCGCACAGCTCGCGCTCGAAGGACTCGTCGAGAGCGTGCCCTACCGCGGCACGTTCGTCAGACGGCTGGACCCGTCGCGCTTTCGCCAGCTCAACGACTTCCGGTTGGCGCTTGAGGAGTTCGCCGTGCGCCACCTCGCCCAAAGCCTCGACGAGCAGGGGCTCAAGCGCATCCGCGATGCCACGGCCGCTCTCGCCCGCCGGGCCAAGGCCGGCGACTTCGACGGCGCGATCCAAGCCGACCTCGAACTGCACGACCTGCTCATCGAGCTCACCGGCAACCAGCCGCTGCGCCACGCGTATCGTTCACTGCTCAACGAGATACGGCTCTACATCCGCTTGACGAGCAAGCATTACGGTTCGATCGGCGAGCTGGCGAGCGAGCACGTGGAGCTCATCGAGGCGCTGCGCGACAAGCGCGTGGACGAGGCGGTGCGTGCCATGCGCCGGCACATCGAGCACGGTCTGGACGGGGCGCTCGCCGACCTCGACGCCGGCGCGGGATAGCCTACCTCGAGAAGAGGCCCACGAGTTCGGTCTTGGCGACTACGTGGCCGCGGATGGCCTTGAGCAATGTCGGCCCTGACGTCAGCGGACTCATCCCATCGACGTGTTCGTCGAGCGCGTAGAGCGTGAAGTGATAGTGGTGCGGCGGGCTGCCGGCCGGAGGACAAGGTCCGCCATAGCCGACGGTCTGGAAATCATTACGCCCTTGCACGGCGCCCGACGGCATCAAGTCGCCGCCACCGCCGCCTGCTCCCGTCTGCAGCTTCGTCACGCTCGCCGGGATGTCGAAAACGACCCAGTGCCACCAGCCCTGCCCTGACCGCGCATCGGGGTCGAACATCGTCAGGGCGAAGGTCTTCGTCCCACCGGGAGCTCCATCCCAATACAGCTCAGGAGACGTGTTGCGGCCATTGCACCCATACCCCGAGTACGCGTAGACGTGCGGGATCGTCTGCCCCGTTTTGAACGCCTCGCTTGCGATCGTGAACGGCGGACTTGCGCTCTGTGCGGCAAGGGCGACAAGCGCGAGGAGCGCGGCGGTGACGGCTGACTGCACCATGGGTACGTCGTTATCGCAGGCGACGCGACGGACCTTCCGCGGTCGCCTGGGGGTCGCGCCGACGTCGTCCACAAAGGGAGTCCACTATGCGCAGGATCGGGATCACGGGCGCTTCGGGATTCGTCGGCAGGGCGCTTGTGACCGCGTTGCTCGCACGTGGCGATGCCGTGCGCGTCTTCACGCGCGATCCAGAAGCGGGCCGCTTTCCGGCGGGCGTCGAGGTGCGCCGCCTCGATCTCCGCGCAGATCCCATGGACACGGCGGCCCTGGAGGGGCTCGACGTCGTGGTCCATCTCGCAGGCGAGACGGTCGCGGGGCGTTGGACGGCCGAAAAAAAAGCGCTCATCGCCGATTCGCGCCGGATCGGCACGCGCGATCTCGTGGCTGCGCTACGCGCATGTGCGGTGCGGCCGCGCGCGCTTGTCTGCGCGTCGGCATCGGGCTATTACGGCTCGCGCGGCGACGAGCCGTTGACGGAAACAGCGCCGGCCGGCGACGATTTTCTCGCGCGGGTGTGCGTCGACTGGGAGACAGAGGCAAGCGCCGCCGCCGAGTTCGGCATGCGTGTGGTCTGCATGCGCCAGGGGCTCGTGCTTGGGCCTGACGGCGGCGCGCTGCACGCGATGCTCGCGCCATTTCGCTTCGGCGCCGGCGGGCCGCTCGGTTCGGGCGCGCAGTGGTGGCCGTGGATCCACCTCGCAGACGACGTGGCGCTCTTCCTCATGGCGATCGACCGCGCTGACGTCACAGGTCCGATCAACGCCGTCTCTCCGGATATCGCGAGCAACGCGCGGTTCTCGCAGGCGCTCGGCCACGCGCTGCGGCGCCCGTCGCTCGCCTACGCACCGGGCATCGCTCTCAAGGCGATGCTGGGCGAGTTCGCCGACACGCTGCTCGCAAGCCAGTTGATGTTGCCCGCCAGGGCGGAGGATCTCGGCTTTGTCTGGCGCTATGAATCGCTCGACGAGGCGTTGCTCGATCTGCTCGACCCCGGATCGGGCCGCAGACCGGCCACCACCCGCTTCGAGGCCTCAGCGACCGTGCGGTCACGCCCTGAAGCGGTCTTCGCGTTCTTCTCCGACGCGAAAAATCTCGCCGCGCTGACGCCGCCGAAACTCGACTTCCGAACCATCACGCCGCTGCCGATCGATATGCGGCGCGGGGCGATCATCGAGTACGCGCTGCGCGTGCACGGCGTGCCAGTGCGCTGGAAGACGCTCATCGCGAAATGGTCACCCGTGGTCGGGTTTGTGGATTATCAGCTGCGCGGACCGTATCTTGTGTGGCGCCACGAGCACGCCTTCGACACACGAGGTGACGAGGTGGTCGTGCGGGATACGGTTGATTATGCGCTGCCGCTCGCTCCGCTCTCCGGCGTCGCGCTGCCCCTGGTACGGGGCGACGTGCGGCGGATATTCGAGTATCGCCGCACGCGGATGGGTGAGATCTTGGCGCGTTAGCCGATGCGCGTGCCCCAGCCCTGGAAGGGTCCATCCGTGGTCGGGGGTACGACGACCGTGGGGCGGTCGGCGCTGACGAGGCTCTGGATGCCGTTAGTGAGTGTCATGGTCTTGTCTGACTCCTTTGTCGTGCTGCTACGTCCATTAGTACCTGGTGGGGCTCATATTGTTTCAATGCACGGCGTGAAGAATCTCGAAGATCTTGCCGGGATATTCGACCAACGCACACGTGGAAAGCCACATGTGCAGAGGTAGCAGGGATTCTAGATTACAAGGAGCAGGATATGACGACGCAAGAGCTCGACGAATATCTCGCAGCACGCGGGCGCTCAGACGTCGACGCGCTCCTCGGCAAGCTCGGCTTTTCCCTTGAGTTCGTCGCCAAGAACGTGCTTTCAGCCGGAGGAACCGTGACCGTGTCGCACATCGCGATGCTGTGGCAGGGCATGCCCAACAAGCACGACCGCAAGCGCACCCGAGCGCTCTTCGACGCGCTCTGCGACGTCGGGCTGCTCGCGCCGAGCGGCGACGACGAATCGTGGACGCGCGTCAGCGAGACGTAGCCCACTCGTACGCGTTCCAGGTAGGCGAGAACGCCGTGGGACGAAACCCCACAACCCGCCGCTGCACGGCGAACCCATAGCGCGGCGCGTAGAGGAAATCATACGGGACGTGGGCGGCGAGCGCGCGCTGGATCGCGACATATGCCGCCCGCCTCGCGTGCCGATCGTCGCTTCCCAGCGCCTGCTCCTCAAGCGCGTCGACCTGCGCATCGCAATAGCCAGCATAGTTGGCGATCCCGCGGCAAGCGACGAGATCCGAATCATCCGGGTCGACCCCGCCACGCCACACCATATACGCCATGTCGAAGCGCCCCGAGAGCAAAAGCCCACCTGCTGATGCCGGTAGATAGAACTGGGCGAGTGAGATCTTCTTGACCGCGACCGCAACGCCGCGGTCGTGCAGCATCGCTTGCACGTACTCGGCCGTGCGCACGGCCGTGTCGCCTTCGGGGAACGTGGTGAAGGTCAGGGCAAGCAGCGTGCCGCCGCGGCGGCGCATGCCGTCGCTCCCGCGGCGCCAGCCGAGCGCGTCGAGCATCCGATCGGCTTTGCCCGGATCGAATCCGGGCAGCCGCGCGCGCGCATCGAACGCCCACGAGAAGACTGGCTGATCGCTATTGGCGACCGGATACTGCCCGGCCGTGATGCCGCGGCTCAGGCGCTCGCGGTCGATGGCCATCGCGATGGCGCGGCGCATGCGCTCGTCGTCGAAGGGCGGCCGGCGGCAGTTGAACGCGATCGCGCCGAACCCGGCGAATGGCGCGAAGACGAAGCGGACGCTTGGCGCCTGCCCCACGGCAAGGCGCTGTGCGGGAGATTGCAAGGACCAATCGAGCCGGCCCGTGCGGAGCATGGTCAATGCGGAATTCGTATCGGGGACCTCTTCGACGACGACCGTACGCGCTTTTGGCTTGCCGCGGAAATAGCCGTCGTTGGCGGCAAAGACGAGCCGGTCGCCGCGCTCCCAGCGAACGAGGCGATAGGGCCCCGACCCCACCGGATGGTCGTTGAAGGACGATTTGCGCAAGGCACCCTGCTCGGCGAGCAGATGCTCGGGGAGTATCGGCATCGGGTTAGTGCCATAAGTGAAGAAGGTGGCCACGGCCGGCGGCCACGGATGTTTTAAGCGCATGACGACCGTGTACGAATCGGGCGCGAAGATGAGGTCGATGAGATCGTAATCACGCGTGCTCGCCACGTCGTTGTCGGGGTCCGTGATGGCTTGCCAGGTGAAGACGACGTCGGACGCCGTGAGCTGCTGACCGTCTTGCCAGCGGACGTCATGGCGCAGATGGTAGACGATCGTGCGGCCGTCCGGGCTCACGCCGCCGTTGGCACGGGTCGGCACAGCGAGCGCGAGCGCGGGGACGAGGCGCCCGCGTTCGTCGACGTCGAGCAAGAGGTCGAACATGAGATGCGCGATCTGGCGCTCGTCATCGCTGCGCGCGAGGATCGGATCGAGGCTATGGGGGTCCTCGGAGACGTTGAAGGCGATCGTGCCCATAGGCTGCGGCCTTTGCCCGCAACCCGCCATGGCGAGCGTCGCCGCAAGGCAGAAGAGAACGAGCGCGCGGCGTGCGAAGTCAAGGGACATGAGAGTACCGCAGATCGCCATCGTCGTGATGCTCGCCGTCGCCGCCGTGCAGATCGCCTATTTCTATCCGCAGCTCCCCGCCGTCATGGCCTCGCACTTCAACGTGTCGGGCATCGCGAACTCGTGGCAGCCCAAAGGGGCGTTCGTGGGGCTCATGTGTTTGGTCTACGCCCTGCTCGCGGGTATGTATCTGCTCATGCCGCAGCTCATCATGTCCGTGCCGGCGTCGCTCATCAACCTGCCCAACAAGGCGTACTGGCTCGCCCCGCAGCGGCGACTGCTCACGGCGCATATGGTTGGCGATCAAGTGGCCTGGATCGGGGTCGTGCAGATCGGGTTCATCATCTTCATGAGCCAGCTCGCCATCAGCGCGAACCTCCCCGGCTCGAACGGGCAGCTCGGGCCGGCTGTCTGGTGGTTCACCGGGGCGTTTGTGGTCATCATGCTCGTGTGGTTGCTGCGCTTCATGCGGATGTTCGCCCGGGCATCAAGCTGATATCGGGGGCGGCAAGACGAGCCGCCGCAGGCCCGCGGGATAGTTGCCATGGGGGTGCGCATCATCCCAATCCTGTGCCCGTGCGACCAGATACTCGAAGTTCTCGTAGGCCGCCGGGCCGTTCTTCTGGCGTAGCGTGGCCACGATCGGGGCGAGAATATCCCAGTAGTGCTCGGGCGAGCTGCAATCCAGATAGAGATCCGCCGGGATGAGGTGGTTCTTGACGTAGGATCCCAGCCGCTCGTAGTACTCCATGGCGATGAGCTCCTTATGGACGTGACTGTCGATCGGGTGGATCAAGAGCTCTTGGCGGAACTGCGGGTCCTGGATCCGGTCGGGGAAGTCGTGGGTCAAAAAGTCGAACGCGTCTTGGATGGCCGGCTCGTAGGCCATCTCGAGGACCTTGAGCAGCCCTTGCAGATCGTTCGCATTGCGCAGGTGACGCAGCTGGATGACGGCTGCGATCGCCGTCGCCAGGAATCAAGAAGTCCGCGCCGAATGACGCGATGGTGTTGAGCGTTTCCAAGGTCATGGGCGGCCCTCTCTCTCGTCGACGTCGCGATGGGGTTTGGTGCCCATCACGCGTGCGCCGGTCTTCATAGGTAACGGCGGTCGCGCGGTTTCGGACGCTCGAGTTCGACGTTGGATTGACGCCTGCGCGCCATAGGTCGAGCCCGGAAGGTTATAGAAGACAGCCGCGCATCGACTCTCATTAGAAGACCCGGCTGAGGATTACTTCTACAATGTCGATCCTCGATTCGTTTCTCAAGCTCTTCAAACGGCAGCAGGAGATCCGGATGCCCCGGCGCTGGCCGCGGATCGTCATGACCGATGCCACGACCGTCTCGCTCCCCGGCGGACAACGCCAGCCGGTGACGCTCGCCAACCTCTCCGCCGGGGGGGCGCGCATCGTCTCGTCATTCGCCTTTGAGGAGCACGAGCGCATCACATTGACGGTGCCGCTCGGCACCGGCTCGCGCAAGGACCTGTCGGCAGAGATCGTCTATTGCAGGCGCGACCCACAAGGCCTCCACTACACGGGTGGCCTCAGCTTCCTGGCCGCCGGGCGCGAAGGCATCGACGATATCGCCGCGTTCATCGAAGCAGAACGGCGCCGGCGCTCCGGCGCAGGCGAGATGTGGCAAGGCTGACGTGCCTGGCCGCGTGAAGGCCTCGACCTGGCTGACCACGACCGTCGCCGCCATCGCGGTCGCGAGCCTGCTCTCGGACGCCTGCTACGAGCTCATCATCCCGTTGCTCCCGGCGCTCATCACCACGCTCGGCGGCGGGGCGCTCGCGCTCGGCGCCATCGAAGGCATCGCAGATGGCCTCGCCGCGGTCTTCAAGCTCTGGGGCGGAGCGCTCGCCGACCACACGCGACACCGGCGCGCGCTGGCGGCGAGCGGCTACCTCGGGGTCGGCATCTTCATGCCGGCGATCGGCTTTGCGACGTCGATTGCGAGCGTCGTCATGCTGCGCGCCGGAGCATGGATCTGCCGCGGGTTCCGCAGCCCCATCCGCGACACGCTGCTCGTCGACGACACGGACCCTCGCTACGTCAACCGCGCCTTTGGCTTCCAACGCGCTCTCGACAGCGTCGGTGCGGTGATCGGACCTATCCTGGCCATCCTCTTCATCACGGCGCACGTCCCCGTGCACACAGCGATCCTCTATGGTTTCATCCCCGGTCTTGCGGCAGGGGCGATGTACTTGTGGGTGCGCGAGCGGCCACGCACCGTGCCGCCCAAAGAGCCCGTGCATATCGTGCTTGCCGGTCTGCCCGCCGATTTCAAACGGTATCTGCTCGGCGCCGGCATCTTCGGCGTGGGCAATTTCTCGGCGACGCTGCTCGTGCTCGTCGCCCTGCGCGCCTTCACTCCCTACGTGGGCGCCGGCAAGGCGACCGTGCTCGCCACTGCGCTCTATCTCGTGCACAACGTGCTCAACGCCACGTTCGCCTATCCTGCGGCGACCTTGAGCGAACGCGTCGGCGCTGGCCGGCTCCTGCTCGTGGCTTTCCTCATGTATGCCTGCGTCGGGGTGCTCGTCGCCACCGCGTCGCAAGCGCCGCTCGCCGTCGTCGCGGCGGTCGTGCTCGCCGGGCTCGGCATCGCCATCTTGGATCCGATGGAGGGGACCTTCGCGACGCAGCTGCTGCCAAGCGCGCGCCGCGGCACGGGTTTCGGTGCGCTGGCCGCCGTCAACGGCGTCGGCGATCTGCTCTCAAGCGTCGGTGTGGGCGCGCTGTGGCAGCTCTGCGGACCAAAGGTGGCGTTCGGGACATCGGCGGCGCTCTGCCTAGCCGGGGTCGTCGTGCTCGCCCCGCTTGCGCTGCGCCGGCGGCCGGGCGCTCCTGAAAACGGGCTGAAATGAGAAGGGCGCAGCCGCTCTCAGGCCTGGTCCCGCCGGCATGATTTGTGCCGAGCTTCCCGCGAACTCGCCTGCATGAAAACCTTCACACGCGGCTTCCTGCTGAGCGCCATCGCCGCGGGCGCCCTTACCGCATTCATCGTCAACCATGCGGCCGCCGATCAGACGCCGTCGTCGCCTGCGCCCGCGGCAACGCCGACCGTCATCATCATCAAGAACTTCGCGTTCTCGCCGAGTTCGGTCACGATACCGGTGGGCGCGACCGTGATCTGGCGCAACCAAGACAGTGCAGCGCACACGGTGACTTCGACCTCGCAGGGCTTCGACTCAGGCAACCTCGACAGCGGCGCGCATTTCACGTTCACGTTTCTCAAGGCCGGCACGTATGACTACGTCTGTTCTTACCACCCGAACATGGCAGGCCAGATCGTGGTGCAGGCGCCGCCGTCGCCCAGCCCCAGCCACTAGCCGATCGCAAAGCCGCTGCGCGCTAGCGCGGTGCGGCGACGCGCTGCCAGCGGCCCTCGGTTCGCGACCACCGCTCGGTCGTGACGGTAGAGGCGAGCGGACCACGCGAGAACTGACGGACCACGAACGCGCTGTCGCCGTTGATCAGCACCCGCACGGACGCTAGGGGAAAGGGGCGCACGGCGTACTTGATCTCGTAGGCGCGCTCTTGGTCGAACGACAAAAGCGTGATGCGCGATGGATCGACGGCCAGGCCGTCGATGTTGGTCACAAGCGTCGCGTGAGCCGCCGGCGGCAGTGCGCCGATGGCGTCGAGCGTCGGTTGCGCGAACGCCAGTCCGTCGCGGACGTCGAACGAGGCGGGTGGCAACGAGGGATCGCTCGCCGGCTCGAAGAGCTGCTGCGCGAAGATATTGAGCCCCATCCCCGCGTTGTCGGAGAGCGATTCTGGATCAACCCGGTACGCGCATAGCGGACCCTGGTCGCCGTTCTGCCGCCGTCCGGGCGTCGCTCCCCACACGAGGTAGAACCCCGACGGCAAGGAGGCGAAGAAGAGCTGCTCGCCGTCATACGCACCGCCCGTGATGGCCGCGCTCGGCTCGCCCAGCGGCATCACCGAGATGGAAGCGCGCCCGAGCCACGGATGCGTCATCGCCGCCCAGACGCGGCGGTGGTCGAGCCCGACCGCCCCCGCGTCGCCGGGCATCGTCCCCGCCTCGAGCCAGGCCACGCCGTCGCGGCTCCACCACAGCGTCGACGACGAATCGGTGAAGACCGACTGTGAGAAATAGCGGAAGAGCGGCGATGCGCCCCAGAGGCGTCCGTCATCGGTCCGGCCGAGGACGGCGAACGGGAATTGCGGCGTGTTGGCAAAGCGGAAGCGGCCGTGCTGATCGCCGATCATGAGACGCCCGAGATATGAGGCGATCCAGCGCTCGCCGACCGAGTCACCGATCGGGTACAGCCGCCATTGCAAGAGCGCGGCGTCGAGCGCATCCTGATCCGGCCGCAACGCGGGCCACAACGGATCGCCGGGCGCGACGTGTTGCATCGACCACTCGAGCGCCGCTTCACTGCCCGCCTGCGAGGGGAACGCGAGCGTCTCGTGCACGTAATGTCCGGCGCGCCAGAACGTCACCTCGTCGCTCTCCGGGCGCCCGAAGTACATCTGGCCGTTCGCGTCGGCCCCGAAACCGTCGCCCACCGTGTACGACAGATCCGCCGGCACTTGCGGGAACGAATAGGTGAGCAGATCGCTCGTCTGCGCGACGATGCGGCGCACGCCGTAGGTGAAGGCGAAGTATGCAGCGCCATTGCGATAAGCGCCCTGATAGACGGCGTGGCCTAATGGCACGATCGGAGCCAGCACATCGCCGTAGGCGGAGCCCGCAAACGACGGTGGTGCCACGTCGACTGCGCCCTGACGCGCGATGTCGGGGCCGCGCGCGCTCGAGGCGTCCACCCACACCACAAAGCTGCCCACGATGGCGTAGGCACCGTTGCCCGCCACGCCGCGCGCCCGCAGCGTGCGCGCGCCCACCTGCTCGACCCCGTAGCGGCCCGCGGCCGTCTTGACGACGAGGAAGCGGCCGTCGCCGCCCACAGCGATGACCTGCGCGTGCGCGGCGCTCCAGGCGTCGGTCATGCGCCGGGATGGCAGCCCAGCGCCGGCTGGCGGTCCGACCGAGAAACGATTATGCCGGTCACCATCTTGCACCACGACCGTCTTGTCGCCGTCCCAGCTTGCCGCGCGGGCCTGGCCGTCAATCGTGAGCTGGGTGAGGGTCCTGCGCCCGGTGTCGAGCACGAATGCCTGCACGGGATCGAGCGAGCGCCAATCGCCCGACAGCGTGGCTCCGGGAAAGGTGGCGAGGAAGACCGCACGCGTGCCGCCGGCGTCGAAGACCGCCTGCCCCTTGATCGCGCCTTCGAGGCGGCCAAGGGGCATCGCCAGCATATGCAGGTATGCTTTGTCCGGCAACGCCATGACGAGACTCGCGCTCGGCGGCACCGTGCTCGTCCCACCGGTCAGCGCAAGCGAAGCGGCGACGATCGCAGACAAAGGAAGTCTCACGCCGGCTCCTGCACAATCCCCCCAAGATGCGCATCACGCACCTGTGGCGCTACCCCGTGAAATCGCTTGCCGGCGAGCCGCTCGCGCAGACCCGCCTGGACCGCGGCGGCGTGCCATTCGACCGCCAGTACATCATCACCGATGACGAAGCCACGCGCACAGGCAATGCATTGACCGCTCGGGTCGTCCCTGACCTGCTTGGCTATCGAGCCGCGGTCGAGGGCGATGCCGTGCGCGTGACGGCGCCCGACGGGCGCAGCTTTGCGGTGGACGAGACGTTGTCGTCCGCTATGGCGAGCGCGCTTGGACGTCCCCTGCGCATCGATGCCGCGCCAGCTGGCGCTTTGCCCTTCCACGACGCGCACGACGTCCTCGTCATCAATGCGGCGTCCGTACGCGCGCTTTCCGAAGAGTGGTCCAAGCCCCTCGACCCAGTGCGCTTCCGGCCCAACATCATGCTTGACGGCGAGGACCTGCCCCCATACGCGGAAGACGACTGGGTGGGCCGCCGCTTCACAGCGGGTGACGCGGTCCTCGAAGGCGTGGCGCGCGACGAGCGCTGCGTGCTCCCCACGATCGACCCGCGGACGCTTGCTCGCGACCCAAGCTTGTTGCGCCTCATCGTCGAGCGTCACAATCAGTGCTTCGGGCTGTACTGCCGGGTGCTCACCGCCGGGAAGATCGCGCTCGGCGACGAATGGAGGCCCCTGTAGCTACGGCCTCGCCGAAGGAGCGCTTGTGATGCGTACGAAGATTTCTGCTGTGTCCGCGTGCAGCATGCTTGTGGCCCTGGGGCTGACGCTCGTCGTCGGCGCGCGGACCGGAAGCACGGCGCCGGCATCGCCGCTCATCCCGATCAGCGGCGCCGAGTACATCTTCGCAGCGCCCTATGGCTGGACCCGGGTGCAAGCGACCACGCTCGGCCTCGGCATCTGGTTGCATCCGACCAGCACCGGTTATACGCAGAACATCAGCGCCCGCGGCGACCACTGGAACGACACGCTCCTCAAGCTCACCGAAAAGATGGTCAACCACATCAAGAGCGAGCATCCCGACGTGAAAATGGGCTCGGTGCAGAGCGCGACCGTCTGCGGCGGCCACCCGGCGACCTATCTCACCTACGCGGCGAACGTCAAGGGCGAGGAACTCGTCTACGAGCAGATGCTGACGATCTGGGGCAGCACGGCATACGCCGCGACCTACACGCGCGCTTCCACGCAAGCCTCTATCGGAGCAGCCCGGCATTCGCTCACGACCTTGTGCGGCGGGCACGCACCGGCAGGCGCCACGACGCCCGCGCCGCTCGGGGTCACGACGCCGACGCCGACGCCCTCACCGCTCACGAACATCAACACGCCGCAACCGATGCAGACCACCGGCTACCCAGTCGCGACCATCACCCCGCGGCTTGGCCCGTGATGGCGCAGCGCGCAGCGTCGCATCGGGGACTGGCCACCGCTGCGGCGCTCGGGATGCTCGCCGCTTCGATCGTGGCGTTCACCGTAGACGCACGCTGCGCTACAAATCCATATGCGCGCGTGCCGGCAGTCGGCGATCACGTCCGCTTTGACGCATCTGCGGCGGGTGAGAAGATGGCCTGGGCGTATCCCAACCTCAACTACCTCGAGGCATTCCTGCGCAGTACGATCGACGCCGCTCTAAGCGCCACGTCGTACCAGGACTATCAGAAGAAGATGGAGCTCGTGCTCGCCAAATCGCTGACCGTGGACAACGGCGCGCAGGCGACGGTCCAGCACGTGCAGCCGTTCTACTACCGGGATCATGAAGATATCGAAGTGCAGCTGCGCGTGACGAGCGGACAACTCACCCATGCGGTGGTCTGGACGACCCCCGCCGAGCTCGTCGATTCCTCCGGCCACCCCTACCTGCGCTAAGCGGGCGATGCCGACCCTCGCCGACGTCCTCAACGCCAATCCGGCGTTACAACGTCGCCTGTTCTTCCTCGCTCGCAGGTTCGTGCCGGGCGAGCGGGTGGATGACGCTATCGACGCCGTGCAGCGCCTCAACGCCGAGGGCATGTCGGCCTCGCTGGACTTCCTCGGCGAGGACGTCTTCCGGGAAGAAGAGGCCGCGAATAACGCGGCGGTCTACCGCGAGACGATCCGCCGCATCGCGGCGGCCGGTCTTGACGCCAACGTCTCGGTGAAGCTCACCGCCATCGGCCAATCCATCTCCGAAGACCTCGCCGCCGCCAACCTCGCCGGGATCATCGAGACGGCGAGGCCTTGCGGCATGTTCATCCGTCTCGACATGGAGGGCTCGTCGACCGTCGATTCGACCTACCGGATCCTGTGGCGGGCCCGGGCATCCTACGAGCACATCGGGCCCGTGGTCCAGGCGTACCTTCACCGCGCGCGCAGCGACGTCGAGCACCTCGTCGAACAGCGGATGCGGGTACGCCTGTGCAAAGGAGCCTACAAAGAGCCGCCGGAGGTCGCGATCGCCCGCATGCCGCTCATCCGTCGCAACTACATGGTCCTGGCAGAACGGCTGCTCGCGGGCGGCGGTTACTGCGGGATCGCGACCCACGACGCCTTCCTCATCGACGCGGTCCGGGCGTTCGTCGAGCGCGAGCGCATCGGCCGCGACGCCTTCGAGTTCCAGATGCTCTACGGCATCCGGACGGAAGCACAACGGGCCATCGTGCGCGAAGGGTATCGCATGCGCGTCTACGTGCCTTTCGGGACCCATTGGGCGGGGTATTTCTACCGCCGCCTTGCCGAACGTAGAGAGAACGTCATGTTCGTCTTGCGCAATCTGTTCGGGAAATAGCGATGCCTGCGCCGCGCGCGATGGGGTTCCATTTCTGCACCGTCTACGTCCACGACGTGGACATGGCAAGGATGCGCGATGCGCTCGTCGAGCTCATGGGTGAGACCGAGCGGTTGCCCACACACGAGCGCGGCCTCGAACCGACTCCAGAGGTCTCGACAGCCCACAAGCGCGTGCGCAGTTTCGCGCTCATGCCCGAACACGACGGCTGGGTGGCGATCCTCGAGGACGGCGGGTCGCTCGACGACGGCGGGTTGGCAGAAGGGCTCTCCGAGCTTCTGGCGGCGGAGACGATGACGCTCGCCTACAGCGATGCGCAAGCGACGTGGTCGTTCACCAAGTATTGGGAGGGGCAGCCGCTAGAAGCGGGCGGGTCAGAAGACGCGGACTTCGACGTGGCCGCCATCGAGTTCGTCGACAGCAACGCATTGCCGTACTTCGGCGTGTGCTACGAAGAGGTCGCCGCTGCCGCCGGCGCTGATGCGCCGGCGCTCGCCGGCGCGCTCTCGGTCGTCGGCGACATCGTCCCCCGGCTGCCGATCGGGACCGAGGTGATGACGTTCCAGCGCCCGGGCAGGCCGCTTCCCCGCTGAGGGCTCACTCTTAGATGGTCGACCGGTTGGCGAAGGGCAGCGCCATGAACACGTGCTGGCGCAGCTCGATGCCCCCGGGGGCCGTGCCGACGATCGTGATGCGCAGCGGATCGCTCAAGCCAGGCCGCACGGCGACCGTCACCTGCCGGCTCGTCACGGGTTTGCTGTACAGCACGGCGGGGCCCGACGCGACGATGAGCTGCAGCCCCGTGCATCCCGATTCGTTGAAGGAGACCGCAAGCGTGTGCGGATCGCGGTAGTGCGCGGTCAGGCCCCACAAGGTCGGTGCGGAGTCGACGCCCGATGCAGCCGTGCGATGTCCGAAGTGGATGCTGTGTTCGAGCTGCTTGCCTGCGTTGAGGGTGAGCACGATCGCGTTTTCGGCTCCGCCGACCAGCGCCTGCGCCGCATGCCGACCCAGCTGCACCACGCGCGAGATGTGCGGCACGGGCCGGCGCAGCTCAGGCGAGGCGTAATAGTTGCGCTGCGCCTGGGTCATGCCCAGCATGAAGCCTTCGACGGCGATGATCAGCATGAGGATGGGCAGCGGCTTGACGCGCCAGCGGCCACCGATGAGCTGAACGACGGGCCACCACGGGCTGATGCGTTTGGAGGGACCCACGACCCCGCGCCGTGCGGCGATGAGCGCTGGGCTGAGCGGGGGAGGCTGGAGCAGTGGGCTCGCCGCCTCGGACGCGGCGCCCTCGGCGCCGACCGGCACGGCGCTGCCTGTGCCGTCGCCCGGGAGAGCAGGCTCGCCCAGATCGTGACCGGGGAGTTGCGGCAAGCGCCGGTCGAGCACGTCCTCACCGGGCTGCGGTAGCCAGGACAACGAGAGGAACTCATCCTCTTCCTCGGGGTTGGAATAGATCGGCATGAACGGCTCGAGGGCTTCGGCGATATAGCGCCACTCGATCGTCGCCTTCGCCTCGCCGCCGCTGTACGGCGCGCGCAGCGTGACGATGTCGGGATGGTTGTTCCGCCGGGCCGCGTTCCAACGGACCTCGATGTCGAAGGCGACCTCGCCCTGGAACGGCACCGAGACCGCGCGTTCGCTGAAGGTCAAGGTCGGATGGGGGTCGCCGGCGGGTTTTGCGGTCACGTCGACGTTGCCGCGGTTGGCGAGCGTGCAATGCAGCACGAAACCTTCCGCCATGCCGAAGCTCATGAGCGGCCCGCGCAGACTGACCGTCATCGCGAGCTCCTGGCGCTCTTCGACTTCAAACGGCCGGATGCACTCGGCGAAGATGACGCCCTCGAGATCGCGCAGCCGGATGGCGGCTTGATGCACGCCGGCGGCGATCGTCGTCTCCCTGTTTGGCGAGAAGACGATGGAGACGGTCGCGCTATTGCCGGGGTCGAGACTCACGCGCTGCGGATCTGCCCAGGCCCAATTCGTCGGATCCTCGACGAGGACCGCGACCTCGTGGCCCTCGGCCGTCTCGTTGCGGATCGACAGCGGGAACATGGTCTGTTTGCCCGGCGTGGCGACCCAGCGCCCGGCGCCATCCGGCTCGATGAATTCGAACAGCGAACCCGAATCGTTCATGAAACCTTTGTAGCAGCGCCCCCAGGGGCCGCTGCGAAGCGGCGACGAACGCCTTTGTCCTCTTGAGGTAATCATCGGACGTTTTCGGGGTGGGTATGATGGCGAACGACCAGGCCGGGACGCGCGCGGAGCGCGATTCTATGGGCGAGATGCAGGTGCCCAGTCAGGCCCTCTATGGCGCGAGCACGCAGCGGGCCGTCCTCAACTTCCCGATCAGCGGCTTGCGTCTTCCACGCCGGTTCATCAGTGCGCTAGGTCTCATCAAGCTGGCGGCCGCCCAGACGAACGCCGAGCTCGGGCTCATCGACACGTCGCACGCCGAGCGCATCGCCGTCGCGGCCCAGGCCGTGGTCGATGGGGCGCTTGACGAGCACTTCCCGCTCGACGTCTTCCAGACCGGCTCGGGCACGTCGACGAACATGAACGCCAATGAGGTCATCGCGCACGAGGCTGCGCGCCGGGCAGGCGCAGACGCAGCCAAGATCCATCCCAACGACCACGTCAACTTCGGCCAATCATCAAACGATGTCATCCCGACCGCCATCCACATCTCGGCCGCCATCGCCATCAAGAACGAGCTGCTTCCCGCGCTCGAGATCCTCAAGAGCTCGCTCGAGCGCAAGAGCAAGGAGTTCTGGGGCATCGTCAAGACCGGCCGCACGCACCTGCAAGACGCGACGCCGATCCGCCTTGGCCAGGAGTTCTTGGGCTACGCCGGTCAGATAGAGCGAGGCATCGCGCGAGCCCGCCAGGCGCTCGACGAGTTGAGCGAAGTCGCGCTCGGCGGCACCGCGGTCGGTACCGGCATCAACACGCATCCCGAGTTCGCCAAGCGCGCCACCGCTCGTCTGGCGAAGCTCACCGGCCTTCCTATCCACGAGACCTCGAACCATTTCCAAGCACAAGCGACGCTCGACAACGCCGTGGCGGCGAGCGGGGCGCTGAAAGTCATCGCCG
Organism: Vulcanimicrobiota bacterium; assembly: GCA_963806005.1. Lineage (GTDB taxonomy): Bacteria > Vulcanimicrobiota > Vulcanimicrobiia > Eremiobacterales > Eremiobacteraceae > JAFANK01. The sequence continues at coordinate 512,633 of CAWDWJ010000001.1, forward strand.
TTTCCCTTACCAAGATCGCCAACGACCTCCGCTGGCTTGGTTCAGGCCCACGTGCCGGCATCGGTGAGATCGATCTGCCGGCCGTGCAGCCGGGGTCGTCCATCATGCCGGGCAAGGTGAATCCCGTCATCGCCGAGTCGGTCCTCATGGTGTGTGCGCAAGTCATCGGCAATGACGCGGCCATCACCATCGGCGGCCAGAGCGGCAACTTCGAGATCAACCTCACCATGCCGCTCGTCGGCTACGACCTCTTGCAGTCGATCGAGCTGCTCGCCAACGCCTCGCGCAACCTCGCGACGCAAGCGGTCGACGGCCTGCGCGCCACCGCGCGCGGACCGGAGATGGTCGAGCGCGGTCTTGCCATCTGCACCTCGCTCGCGCCGATCATCGGCTACGACGCAGCCGCCGCCATCGCCAAAGAAGCGGCCAAGACGGGCCAGTCTATCCGCGAGGTGGCGCGCGCGAAGACCAAGCTGAGCGACGCCGAGCTCGACCGGATCCTCGATCCTGCGCTCATGGTCGAGCCGAGCGCGGACCGGGTCGGCGCCGGCGGCGGCTGATCCAGGTCGCGCGCAAGGATCGCCCGGTACCGTCCGACACGGGTCGTCGCTTCCTCACGCGTGTGCGCCCTCCGTCAGCAGCCGCAGCGTGTGGCGCGCGACCATCAGGCTCTCATCGGTCGGGATCACCCGCACGGTGACCGTGCTGTCCGATCGCGAGATGATGTCGGCGCTATCCGCGTTGCGCGATTCGTCGATGCGGACGCCGAGGTGCCCCAACCCGTCACAGATGAGCTGCCGGACAGGCGAGGCGTGTTCCCCGATGCCGCCGGTGAAAACGAGCATATCGAGGCCGCCGAGCACGGCGAACAGCGCGCCGACATATTTGCGCACCTGGTAAGCGAAGAGGTCGATGGCAGCGCCGGCGGCCTTGCTTCCTGCGTCGCGCTCGGCGAGAAGTGTCTGCATATCAGAGCTCGTGCCGGAGACGCCGAGGAGACCGCACTGCTCGTTCACGAGCGTCGTGAGCTGCGCCGCCGAAAGCCCTTCAACGTTGAGCAGATGCAAAAGCACGCCCGGGTCGAGGTCGCCGGGCCGCGTTCCCATCATGAGACCGCCGAGCGTGGAGAAGCCCATCGTCGTGTCGACGGGTCGCCCATCGCGCACGGCGGCCAGGCTCGCGCCGTTGCCAAGATGTGCGATGATGAGGTGCGCCGGCGGCGTAGGCCCGAGCACCGAGACGATGTACTCGTACGACAGACCATGATAGCCGTAGCGGCGCACGACCGCGCTGAGCGACGAAGGCAGCGGATAGCGCTTGGCGATCTCCGGCATGGGGTGATGGAACGCGGTGTCAAAGCACAGCACCTGCGGGATGTCCGGGCTTTGCTCGTGCACCGATCGCACGAGGTCGAGTTCGCTGCGCAAGTGCAGCGGATAGAGCGGCACGAGACCTTCGAGCTCGGCGAGCAGCTCGGCGCTCGCGAGCGTCGGCTCCATCCGGTCGGGTCCCCCGAACACGAGGCGATGGCCCACGGCATCTGGCGGCTCGATGCCGTGGCGGTCGAGCGCTGCGAAGAGGGCCGCAAGCGCCGTTTGGGCGCTCCATGGCGACTGCCCGCCGCCGAGAGAGATCTGCGTGCCCGCGCGTCCGTCCGCTGCCGTGATCTCCAGGCTCCCGCCGCTTGCATCGGCGGCACCTCGCGCCGACGGGCGCAACGCCCCCGGCCCGCCTGCGTACAGCGCGAACTTCAGGCTCGACGACCCGGCGTCAAGACTCAGGATGCGCACGGCTCAAGGGCGCGCGCCGTCGCGCGCTCTCCACTGCCAGTCGCGGATCTCGGGCAGATCGTCGCCGGCCTCACAGATGTACAGCTTGTGCTCCGTCAGCTTATCACGGATGAGCTGCTTGACGTGACCGCATCGGTTCTCCAGCTTGGGTACCCTGTCGATGACGTCGCCGGCCAAGTGGAAGCGGTCGAGGTCGTTGCGCACCGTCATATCGAAGGGCGTCGTCGTCGTGCCTTCTTCCTTATAGCCGCGGACGTGCAGGCCGTCATGGTTGTGCCGCCGGTACGTCAAACGGTGGATGAGCCAGGGGTAGCCATGGAACGCGAAGATGATGGGCGCGTCCGTCGTGAAGATCGAATCGAAATCGGCGTCCGAGAGGCCATCGGGATGTTCGGATTCGGGCTGGAGCGTCATCAAGTCGACGACGTTGACGACACGGATGCGCAGATCGGGCACGTGCGTGCGCAAGAAATCCACCGCGGCGAGGGTCTCAAGCGTGGGCACGTCGCCGGCGCATGCCATGACCACATCGGGTTCGCATCCGTCGTCGTTGCTCGCCCACTCCCAGATGCCGACGCCGCTCGCGCAATGTCTGATCGCCGCATCCATGTCCAGCCACTGCCACTCCGGCTGCTTCCCGGCGATGATCAGGTTGACTTTGTGACGGCTCTTCAGGCACCGGTCGGCCACGACCAAGAGGGTGTTGGCGTCCGGTGGAAGGTAGACACGGATGATCTCAGCCTTCTTGTTGACGACGTGGTCGATGAAGCCCGGGTCTTGGTGGCTGAAGCCGTTGTGGTCCTGACGCCACACGTGCGAGGTCAGCAGATAGTTCAAGGAGGCGATCGGACGGCGCCACGGTATATCGCGCGTGACCTTCAGCCATTTCGCGTGCTGGTTGAACATCGAATCGACGATGTGCACGAACGCTTCGTAACAGGAGAAGAAACCGTGGCGGCCGGTGAGCAGATAGCCCTCAAGCCATCCCTGGCAGAGGTGCTCGCTGAGCACCTCCATGACGCGCCCGTCGACCGCGACGTGATCGTCGCTTGGCAGGATCTGGGCAGTCGACACGCGGTTGGTCACCTCGAACAGCGCGTCCAAGCGGTTAGAGCTCGTCTCGTCCGGTCCCACGACCCGGAAGGTGCGGTCGTTGCCACGCATGACGTCGCGCAAGAACCCACCGAGCACCCGCGTTGACTCGGCGCGGACGCCGCCCGGAGCCGGGACTGCGACCGCGTAGTCGCACGGGTCGGGCATGGCGAGATCGCGCAGCAGTAAGCCGCCGTTGGCGTGGGGATTGGCGCCCATTCTGCGGACGCCCGCCGGTGCGAGCGCGGCCAGGCCGCTTGTGAGCTCGCCGTCAGCGTCGAAGAGCTCGCCTGGGCGATAGCTCTTCATCCATGTCTCGAGGATGCGCAGATGCTCGGGATTGGTCCGGATATCGGTCACGGGGACCTGGTGCGACCGGAACGTTCCCTCGATCGCGAGGCCGTCGACCACTTTCGGACCGGTCCATCCCTTGGGCGTGCGCAGCACGATCATGGGCCAGCGAGGCCGGCTTGTAAAGCCCCGTTCGCGCGCGTCCTCTTGGATGCGCCGGATCGCGTCGAAGGCGCGGTCCAGCGCATCAGCCAGTTGTGCATGCACGGGCTCGGGCTCGTCGCCCGCGACGATCTGCGGGTCATATCCGTAGCCCCAAAGGAGCGAGACGAGCTCGTCTGCGGGGATACGGGCCAGCACGGTCGGTCCGGCGATTTTGTAGCCGTTGAGATGGAGGATGGGCAAGACCGCTCCATCGCGGACCGGGTTGAGGAACTTGTTCGAATGCCAGCTCGCCGCGAGCGCGCCGGTCTCGGCCTCGCCGTCGCCGACGACGACCGTCGCGATCAGGTCGGGGTTGTCGAAGACCGCACCGAAAGCGTGGGCGACCGAATATCCGAGCTCGCCGCCTTCATTGATCGAGCCTGGCGTCTCCGGCGAAGCGTGGCTCGGGATGCCGCCCGGGAACGAGAACTGTTTGAAGAGGCGGCGCAGGCCCTCTGTCGAGCGGGGAACGCCCGGGTAGAGCTCGCTGTACGTGCCTTCCAGGTAGGTCTGCGCGACGACCGCCGGCCCACCGTGCCCGGGCCCGGCGACGAAGATCATGTTGAGGTCGCGCTGCTTGATGATGCGGTTGAGATGGGTGTAGATGAGATTGAGACCCGGCGTCGTGCCCCAATGCCCGAGCAGCCGCGGCTTCACGTGCTCCGGCCGCAGCGGTTCCTGCAGGAGCGGATTGTCGAGCAAGTAGATCTGGCCGACCGCGAGGTAGTTCGCCGCACGCCAGTACGCGTCGAGCAGTCGCAGTTCATCGGCCGCAAGCGGGCGAGCCGGTCGATCCGAGGCGCTTGTGGTCATGAGGTGTCTCTACTCTCGCGGCGCTTTTGACGTCATGCCTGCGCATTCTTGTCCGGCATGGCGACGGACCTTTGCAGCGGCGGACCTTACAGCAACGGACCTTAAGGTCCGTTCATCGAATGACGGCCGCACATGATCACAAACGTCGGGCTCGTGGGCGTCGGAGCGATGGGCGAACCCATGGGCGAGTCGCTCCTGCGCGCAGGCTTCTCCCTGCGGGTCTGCGTTCATCGCAATCGCGGCGGTGTCGAGCGCCTGGTCGGCGCGGGCGCCATCGAGAATGCGACCCCGGCCGACGTCGCTGCCGGCAGCGACGTCGTCATCACCATGGTCCCCGACGCACCGCAGGTCGAAGAGGCGATCTTCGCTCCGACAGGCGTTGCCCTGGGGTTGCGCGAGGGCGGCACGATCGTCGACATGTCGACCATCTCGCCGGTCGCATCGCGCTCGTTCCACGAGCGCCTGGCCGAGCGCGGCGCGCACATGCTCGACGCGCCCGTGTCCGGTGGGCCGGCGCGCGCCAAGACGGGGGAACTCACGATCATGGCGGGCGGCGATGCGCAGACCTTCGCCCGCTGCGAGCCTGTGCTGCGAGCGCTCGGCACACCGACGCTCGTCGGTCGTGCGGGCATGGGCGAGACGTTCAAGCTCGTGAATCAGATCATCATCTCCACAGTCATGATCGCCGACGTCGAAGGGCTCGTGTTCGCCAAAAAAGCCGGCGCCGACATCGGCCTGCTGCGCCAAGTGCTGGGCACTGCCACCGCATCGAACTATCTGCTCAACACCTGGTTGCCCAAGGCGTGGTTCGAGGAGCATCATAAGGGCGGCTTCGCGCTCGATCTGCTGCGCAAAGATCTGCGCGCCGCGCTCGAGGCCGCGCACGCCATCGGGGCGCCGTTGACCTCCTCGGCGCTCGCGTACGATCTGTACACCAAGGCCTCGCTGGCCGGGCACGGCGCCGAAGATTACAGCGCGGTCGCCGAGGTCTACGAGAGCGCCGCCGGCACGCAGATCGTAGAGAGATGAGATCACAGCATCAGATGAGACGACTTAGACGACAACTCCGCACGGCGGCATGGCGCGTCCTGTGCGCCGCCATCATGGTCGCAGTCGCCGCGACGGCGACCGCCTGCACAAAGATCTCCACGCAGACGAGCGCCACGCACGCCGGCAACCCGTGGACGATCCACGGGGTCTTGCGGGCTGCCGACATCGCCGAGCCCGATAATCTCAATCCGATGGTGGGCAACCAGCAGGCCGAGGTCGATCTGGCGATGTTCTGGGGAGCCTGGATGTTGCGCGTGAACGACCGCAACGAGTGGGTGCCCGAACTCGCCGTCGAGGTGCCCACCGTGCATAACGGCGGGATCAGCCCCGACGGCCTGGCTATCACCTATCACTTGCGCACCGGCGTGAAGTGGCACGACGGCGCGCCGTTCTCGGCGGACGACGTCATCTATTCGTGGCAGCAGGTCATGAACCCCAAGAACAACGTCGGCAGCCGCGTGGGATTTGATGACATCGTGCGCATCGATCGCAAGGACGATTTCACGATCGTCGTGCACCTGCGCAAGCCGTACTCGCCGTTCATCTCGACGTTCTTCTCGTTCAGCGGCACGCCGGTATGCATCATCCCCAAGCACCTGCTCTCCCAGTATGGCGACATCAACCACGTGCCGTACAACAACCGCCCGGTCGGCACGGGACCGTTCGCGATCGACAGCTACGAAAAAGGCGTCATGATCAAGTTCGTCGCCAATCCCGCCTACTTCCGGGGGCCGCCGCGGCTCAAGGAGATCGATTGGCACTTCATGCCCGACTCCAACACGATCGTCACGCAGCTCAAGACGCACGAGCTCGACGCGTGGCCCGAGGCGGTGTCGGAATATCTCCCCACCCTGACCACGATCCCCGGGGTCACCGTGTATCGCACGCCGTTCACCGCCTACACTTACCTCGGATTCAACCTGAAGCGGCCGGCGCTCGCCGATAAGATCGTGCGCCAGGCGCTCGCCTATGCCGTCGACCGCGAGACGATCCGCACCAAGGTCTACCACGGTAACCCGATCCCAGGCAACTCCGACCAGCCGCCGTTTCTGTGGGCGTACAATCCAAACGTGAAGCCATATCCCTACGAACCAGCGCTCGCCGCACACATGCTCGACGCCGACGGTTGGAAGCTCGCCGCCGACGGCTTCCGCTACAAGAACGGGCAGCGGTTGTCCGTGCAGATCGCCACGACGCCCGGGGGCAGCGGCGCGCCGCAGCTCATCATCCAGCAAGACTGGCAGCACATCGGCGTGGATGCGTCGGTGAAGATCTATGCGACGCCGATCTACTTCGCGACCTACGGCCAAGGCGGCATCGTCCAGACCGGGAAGTTCGACGTCGTGTTCCTGGGCTGGGTGAACGGCATCGATCCGGATGATTCGACGAACTGGATGTGCGACCAGATCCCTCCGGCCGGCCAGAACACCGAGTACTTCTGCAGCCAGGAGCTCGACGCGCTGGAAAGGACGGCGCTGACGTCGTACGACCAGAAGACCCGTCAAGCGGCCTACTACAAGATCCAGGACATCCTCGCCGACGAAGAACCGGCCGTCATCATGTACTACACCCGCCGTGTCAGCGCCATGAACAGCGACCTGAAGAACTACAAACCGTCGCATGCCGTGAGCACGTTTTGGAATCCCTGGGAGTGGGAGCTCTGACGGCGATGCGTCAGGCCGTGCTGGCAAGTCCCAAGACGCTTTCCTGGCACGACGGGCCGACGCCGCAGCCCGGCGCCGGTGAGGTCGTGGTCAAGATCCGGGTGGCGCTGACCTGCGGCACGGATCTGAAGACCTACAGGCGTGGGCATCCCAAGCTCGCGTTCGGCCCGTTCGGCCATGAGGCCTCAGGCGACGTCATCGCGGTCGGCGCCGGCGTCAGCGGCGTGCGACCGGGCGATGCAGTCATGTGGGTGCAGACCGCGCCGTGCGGCCGGTGTGCCCGTTGTCTGGCCGGCGACGAGAACCTGTGCGAGCATCTCACCGATGAGATGGCGCTCGGCGCCTATGCGGACTTCATCCGCCTGCCGGCGCACGTCGTCGCGCGCAACCTCTTCGCGAAGCCCAACGCGCTCAGCTATATCGAAGCCGCGTTTTTGGAGCCGTTCGCATGCGTCGTCCACGGATGGAACGTGTTGCGCCGCGCCAACGCCGCTACGCCCGTGCCTTCCGCGATCGCCATCGTCGGGGCGGGCAGCATCGGCCTCTTGCACCTCGTGTACGCGCGACATCTCGGCGTCGCGGCGACCGTGTTCGCCAGGACGGGCAGCCGCCTGGAACTTGCGGCCAAGCTCGGCGCCCAAACGACGGTCGTCGCCGATTTCGACTCGTTGCCCGCGCACCTGCCCGGATCGTTTCCCGCGGTCATCGAATGCGGCGGCACCCCAGAGTCCTGGCAGGAATCCGTGCGCCTCGCCGCACCGGGCGGCAGGGTGCTCGCCTTCGGGGGCTTGCCCAAAGGCACGCACGTGCCGATCGACGCGACGCGCCTCCACTACGAGGAGCTCACGATCCTGGGCAGCTTCCATTTCACGCCGGCGGACGTGCGCGAAGCGCGCGACGTGCTCGTGACGGGAAGCGTGCCGGCACGCGAGCTCATCTCGGGCGTCTTGCCCTTGTCCTCGCTCGCGCAGGCGTTCGAACGCCTCGACAATCGCGAGGGTTTCAAGTACGCGCTCATCCCCGAACCCGGCGAGCCCTCCTGGATATGACGACGGACGGTGCCTTGCCGACCTCGACGCGCGCGGCGGTCTACGAGAGCGGCGGACGGATCAGCGTACGAGAGCTGCCGATCGCGGCTCCGGCGCGCGGCGAGCTGCTCGTCCAGGTGAGCGCTTGCGGTCTGTGCGCCAGTGAAGCGCTGGCCTGGTATGCGGATGGCAAAGCGCCCTTCGTGCTGGGTCACGAACCGGTGGCGGTGATCGTCGCCTGCGGCCAGGGCGCGATGCCGGCCAAAGACGGCCAGCCCTTCGTCGTCGGCGAGCGCGTCTTCGTGCATCACCACGCCCCATGCATGACCTGCCGGCGCTGCCGCCGCGGCGATTACGTGCAGTGCACCACCTGGCGCGCGACCAAGCTCGATCCCGGCGCGCTCGCCCAGTTCGCGATCGTGCCGGCGGAGAACGTGCGCCACGACGTGCTGCGCATCCCCGACTCCGTCAGCGATGATAAGGCGACGCTCGTCGAACCGCTCGCCACCGTCGTCAAGTCGGTCCGGCGCTCGCGCATGCACCAGGGCGACCGCGTGCTCGTCGTCGGATTGGGCGCGATGGGGATGATGCACATGCTGGTCGCACGCGAGCACGGCGCGGGCGTCATCATCGGAGCGGACCGGGTGGCGTCGCGGCTCGAACGCGCCGCAGACTTCGGCGCACACCATGCGATCGACGTCGAGCAGGCACCGCTTCGCGACCAGGTGCTTGCGGCGACCGGCGGCGAGGGGGCCGAGATCGTGTTCGTCACGCCGGGGTCGCGTGCGGCGCTCGAGAGCGCGCTTTTCTGCGTGGCGCCCGGAGGGACGCTCGTCGCGTTCACGCCGCTCGCGCCGGGCGAGCTCTGGCCGCTGCATCACAACGAACTGTTCTTCAAGGACGTCACGGTCGTCATGAGCTACTCGGCCGGGCCCGACGACACGCGCCACGCGCTCGACCTTCTCGCCCGGGGGCTTGACGTCGAGGGGCTTTTCACCCATCGATTCACCCTCGACCAAGCAGCAGAAGCCTATGAGATGGTGAAGAACCCGCAGGCCTCGCTCAAGGTCATCGTGTATCCGAACAAGGCGACATGAAACGGAAATTCGACGCCAAGTCGTTCACTTGGTCGGGCGTCTCCCCCACAAGCTACGCGGACGAGCACACAGACGGCGGCGGCCGCTCGTGGCGCGACACGACCCGTCACATCATCAAGGGTAAAGAGGACGGTGGCCGTTTCGACGTGCGCTACTTCGAGGTCGCGCGTGGCGGGTTCACAAGCCTCGAGTGCCACGACCATATCCATTCGGTGGTGTGCGTGCGTGGCCAGGGGTACGCGATCGTCGGCACGGCCTCGCACGACGTCGGCGCCTTCGACCACATCCTCGTCCCCCCGGGCACCCCGCACCAGTTCGTCAACGCTGGTGACGAGCCGTTCGGATTCTTGTGCATCGTCGATGCCGAGCGCGACCGCCCGCGGGCGCTCACGCCTGGCGAGCTCGCCACGCTGCGCGCCGCACCCGACGTCGCCTCCAAGATCCGCACGTAGACACACGTCTCGGCCGGGAGCAACACGCCTATGCAGCAACGGACCTTCAGGTCCGTTTTGCTTTTTGATAGTCCATGCACGGGGCAGCGCGATACCCGCACGTGCCGCACCATGCACCGGCGATCGCCCGCGTGTCGCGCTGCAGCAGACCGTCACGCACGCGCACGATCGTCGCCTGCAGCTCGTCGTCAGGCACGGGCAGCACGGGCTCGAGCGTGAACTCATCATCGGCGATGCGGCCCACGAAGCAGCGCTGCACGTCCACCCCGTAGGCGCGTCTGGCCGCAGCCGCGTACAGGCCAAGCTGCAGACCGACCGGTGCTCCACGCACGCCTCCCGTCTTGTAGTCCATAAGGCACGCGCGTCCTGTGGCGTCCGTGGCGAGCAGGTCGAGAAATCCTGATACAAGCAGCGGACTGCCCTCACTGCCGAAATCGAGCGTGAACGGGGCTTCGACTGCAAGCGGCGTCCAGTCCGCAAGCTGGCTCTCGACGCGCTCGAGCGCCTTCGTCGCGGTCTGTGCCTGCGACGGCGCAAGCGACAGCCCAAGCGCCGCCGCGGCGTCGGCGACGAGGCCGGCGGCCGAGCACGCGACGGCGCCCGGCCCTCGCGAGCGAGCCCACAGCTCGAGCGCCTTGTGCAGGGCCCGGCCGTAGTCGCCAGAGCCAAGCAGCGCGTCATCGGACGAGAGATTCGCGCACGTCGAGCGCCTCCCAGCCGCGCCGTGCTCGGCGGCGGCGCTGCGCGCTACCGACTTCGGGCACGCGTAAGACCGTACGATATGTCGCGCGTCGCGGGCACTGCTCGAACGTGGCGATGAGCGAGTACGACAAGGGCGTCGCAAGGGTGCTCGCGATCGCGGTGGTTGCCGCGGCGACGCTCGGCGCGAGTCGCTGCGCGGGCTCGTGGCCGGCCCACGCGGGGCCGTCCGCGTGTGGGACGTGTTCGTCGGGCGCCCAGGCGCGCCGCTCCAGCCACTGGTAGACGCGCATCAGGTACTTGTTCAGCGAGCCGAGCGCGTTCTGTTTGGACGGCTTGTTGCGCAAGCCGCTGACGAAAACACGATCGCGAGCGCGAGTGAGCGCGACGTAGAAAAGGCGCCACTCCTCTGCATCAGCTTCGTCGTCGTCCTCGTCGCCCTTCTCCTCGTCCTTGCGGGGCACGTTGCCGTGCTCGTCAGCTCCCTTGTCGACCGCCTCGAAGTGGAAGGGCCGCGATCCATCCGCCCCTTCGGCGTAGAGCAGCGCTCCATCCGCATCCACGCACAGACGAGGCTTGGCATGCGGCGTGGGCCAGACGCTGAGCACGAAGACGACCGGCCACTCAAGTCCCTTCGCCGAATGGATGGTGGAGATGGTGATCGCATCCGAAGATGGGACGTCGGCCTCGCGTTCGTCGAAGTCGATGCCTTCGAGCTCGCCGATGAAGGCGACGAAATCGGCCGGCTGCGCTCCGAGGTTGTCCTGGGCGAATCCGCGAGCGAGCGCTTCGAGCTTCTCGAGGTTGGCGAGCGCCTGAGGTGCCCGCACATCGCGGCTCATCTCGTAGTGCCGCCGCATGCCCGTGCGGTCGAAGACGGCGCCCAGCGCGCCGACGAGCGGCAGCGCGGCGAATGGCGAGAGGTCGTCGAGCAGCTCGCGAAGCTTGCGCGCCGCGTCGCGGGCGGCGACGCCTTCGTCGTCGTCCGCCGGGATATCGGAGGTGAGCACGTGTCGGGCGAATGACGTCGCGTCGTGGGCGTCGCGCTGCGCCAGCTTTGCGACGGCCGCATCGTCGGCGCCGATCGGCGCAGAGGTGAGCGCGCGGGCGACGGCGTGCGAGTCGAACGGATCGGCGAGCAGCCGCAGCCAGGCCAAGGTATCGCGGATCTCGGCAGCGTCGTAGAAGCCGACGCCGCCGACGAGCCGGAAGGGGATGCCGGCAGTTAGCAGCGCGTCGGTCACAGGCCCCACGTTGGTCTTGGTCCGCGACAGGATGGCGATATGGCGGGGAGCTATCGGCTCCCGCACTCCCTGGCCTGTCTCCACGAGCGCTCCGCTGGCGAGCAGCGACCGGATGCGGCGCGCGACCGCCTTCGCCTCGAGCGTGCGCGCCTCGCCGAACGGTATGTAGCCGGTCTCACCTGCGGCGCCGGTCTCCGAGCGATAGTCAAGCCATACGCTCGAAACGTGGACGTTCTGCACGCCCGCGCTGCCGCGCTGCGCGCCAAGCGGCTGCGCGTCTGCGTGGGCGGGTAGCACTGCGTGATGGGCGAGGTCGAGGATCTCTTGCAGCGAGCGCCGGTTTTCGAGCAGCGGATAGACCCTGGCCCGCGGCGCGTGTTTGAACGCCAGCACGTTGCCCGGGTTCGCGCCGCGGAAGCTGTAGATGCTCTGCAGCACGTCGCCCACCACCATGATGCGCTCGAGACCGCTCCCGAAGAGCGCTTCCAAGAAGCGGTGCTGCGCGCGGTCCGTGTCCTGGTACTCATCGACGATGCAACAGCGATACCGCGCGCGCAGTTCGCCGCGCAGGGTCTCGTCGGTGCGAAGCATCCCCTCCGCGCGTTCGAGGATGTCGGCATAGGTCAAGGCGTGACGGCCGGCAAGCTTGCCGTCAAAGCGCCGGAAGATGTCTGTGACCGCCTCGACCCGCACTTTCTCCTCGCGGATCTGCCTCGTGAACTCCTCATCGCTGACCTGCGCTACGGACAGGTAGTCCTTGCCCCTGTAGCGTTTGAGGTACGGCCGGCGCAGCTCGCGGTATGTCACGGACGCAAAGCGGTCGGCGGCGGCGCGGGCGCGCTCGCGAAAGGCCTCCACCGTCAATCCCTGTTCTTTGAGGCTCTCGCGCAGCGAGAAGAGCTGGCTGCGGATCTCGTCGCGGTTGAACGGTCGCAGCGGGAAGCCGCTCTCGGGGGACCTCGCGTCGTTCAAGAAGTCGTCGAAGGCGGTCTTGAACTCGACGCGCGCGTCGGCGTCCTCGATGACGGCCGTCTCGGGCGAGAGCCCGGCGTCGTAGAGATGCGACGACACGACGTTCCATGCGAAGCTATGGAAGGTGTGGCACTCGGGGGCGGCCTCGCCCAAGCGACGCGCGATGCGCGCGCGCAGCTCCGCCGCGGCCTTGCGTCCGAAGGTGAGCAACAGGATCTGGTCCGCACGACAGACCTTGCGTTCGAGCAGCGTCGCGACGCGCTCGACGATCGTGAAGGTCTTGCCCGTGCCGGCGCCCGCATCGACGACCGCCGGGTGCTCGATCGGATGGTCGACGACCGCGCGCTGGGCGGCGGTCAGCTCGATCCGCTCGCTCATGCGACGGCACCTGGGCCGGGGCAGATCCGCGTGAAGCTGCAGAAGCGGCAGAGCTGTTCGTCCTGCGTGGTCGGAAAGGCCGATATCTCGCCCTGGCTGCACATGGCGACGATCCGAGCGGCGATGTCGCGCTCCACGCGCTCGACCTCGGCGGGTGACAACGTGTTCGCGGCGCCTGCGCCTGCGATATGCGTGCTGTCGAACCACAGTGCGCCGTTCTTGACGTTCTTGCCCCGGAAATAGAGAAAATCCAGCCGGCGCACGCGGTCTGCAAATTCCCGCTCCACGCCCGGTATATAGAGGATGGTCTGCAGGTTGAGGCCGGCTGGTGGATCGCCGAAGATCGAATCGCCGCCATCGATCCGCTCGAAGGCGCGCCGGAGCGCCGCGGCAAGGTCCCCGCGCCAGCGCCCGGACTTGTAATCGCGCACGACGAGTCCGCCGCGCGCGAGGCGGTCTATGCGATCGACTTTGCCATGGAGGGCGACCCCGCCGAACGAGGAGACGATGTCATGCTCGCAGGCGACCACGGAAAACGGATCGGATATCGCCTCCTCGGCGAGGCGTGCTGCGTACTGTTCCAGACGGCGGCCGAGATCGTCGCGCTCGAAGCGGGCGAGCGGTGTCGCTTCGGCGTCCGCCGACGTGCTCGCGGTCTCCTCGGCGACGATCTCGCGTAGCGTCGTCGCATATCGCGCAGCCGCGACGTCTGGATCGTTGACGTGCTCGAAATCCGTCTCGAGTTCGTGGAAGCGCCGCAAGACCCGGTGCAAGGTCTGGCCGTACCGAGTCACGTCGTCATCGTCGGCCGGCAACCGTACCACCCTGCCATAGAAGAACCGGCGTGGACACGCGATGAAATCATTGACGCCGGTGGGCGAGAGCTTGCCCATGGGGAGCCGTATCGCCCGTGCGGGCATCGCAGCTGCCCGATCGTCCGCCTGACTGGGCGTTTCCAGCTCCGGCGCTGGCTCGTGTTGGATCAGCTCGATCGCCTCGTCGTCGGTGCGCGCGATCGCTCGCGCAAAGGGCGAGACCTCGAGATCCACCCCCTCGTCATCCACCCGCGCAGCGGTGGCGAGCACGTCCTTGCGCGAGCGGGTGAGTGCGACGTACCACAAGGAGTGCTCTTCGCGCCGCGCCTCGTCACCGCCGAGGAAGACCGAGATGCCCGCGCCCGCCAGGGTGCGGACGCTTCGCGCGGTCAGCAGCCGGTTGGGCCGTTCGTCCGCCGGTAATATCCCATCGATCAGCTGTGGGATGACCACGAAGTCGAACTCCAAACCCTTCGCCGCGTGGATCGACATGACGCGGACGCCATCCGTTCCGCCCGGCGGTGGCTGCGTCGCATCGGCGAGCAGTCCGACCGTCTCGTCGAGCCGCGCGATGAACTCCGCGACATCGGCACGGGCCCCGTGCTGCACAGGAGCTCCAGCGCCGGCCTCCTCGCTGTAGTCCTCGGCGGCCTGGAGCAGGGCGTCGAGCCGAAGCGGCGACGCGCTTGGGTCGAAGCCGCTGACGGCATGGCCCTCGCGCACAGGCCGCAGAAGGTCGAGTTCGTAGACGATCGTCTGCACGAGCTCGAACGGCGTCGCCTTGAGGGATGCTTCGCCGCAATGCTTCCAGGCGGTGAGCAGGTCCGAGACCGGACGCAGGCCTCCGGGTGGGTTGGAACGCAGCATGGCACGCGGGTCGGTCATGCCGGCTCTGCGACCGGCATCGAAGGCAAGGCGCACGTCGATCGGCCGGAAGCCGACGATCGGGTTTGCGAGCAGGCGCCGCCACAGCCGTTCGTCCTCACGCGCCGCCAAAAGACGCAGGGCGGTGAGCACCGCGTCGACGCAGGCGTCGTCGTGGAACCCGGCCGCCGGCAGCGCGGCGACGGGCACCCCGGCCCGCGCGAGCGCGTCTGCGATGAGCTCCTGATAGGGCCGGGTCTGGCGCAGCAACACGGCGACCGCTCGTGGCGGCGTTCCGGCGACGACCTTCTCGACCACCGCGTCGCGGATCGCCCGCACCTCGTCGTCGGTCGTGCGCGGACGCGCGAGGCGAACGCTCCCCTGCTTTTCGGGATCGGCCGCTGTGGTCAGGGAGTCGCGGTCCAGGGTGACATCGGCATTGGCGACGTCGAGCACCGCTTGCGCCGAGCGCCGGTTGTCGCGTAAGGGCAGCGTCGCACACCCAAAGGCGATGCGGGCGGCCTCGACGTTGCTGGGCGATGCACCGCGGAAGCGATAGATCGATTGGTTGATGTCGCCGACGAAGCAAAAGAGCGGAGCAGGCCTCATCACGCTGCGCATGGCTTCGAGCAGACGCAGCTGCATGACGTCGCTGTCTTGGAACTCATCCACGAGGATATGGAGGAAGGCGGCATCCCGCAGCCAGCGCGCCGCGGCGCTGCGCTCGTCGCCAAGCGCGCTGACGGCTTCGTTGACGAGATCGCGATAGTCGCGCAGCTCGCGGCGCGCCCGCTCCGCCTCCATGAGCGTGAAGATCTGCGCGAGGTCGGCAAGTCTCGCGTCGCCGCGCGCCAGCTCGACCAGACGTCGTGCGGTGACGCCCTGACCCTTGAGGTGAGCGATGACGTTGAGGCAATCGGTCGCGAATTGCGCGCTCTCGACGACGCCTTCGTCGAACGACGACAGCGTCAGGGCGCCCGAACGCATGATCCGCCGCCAGATCAACCGCTCTTTGACCGGGGTCAGGAGCGCTCGAGCGCGCACCCGCGCGTCCTCGCCGTCGAGCAGCCGCCCGCAGAAGCTGTGGAACGTCTTGACGAACAGCTCCGAGACCGCAAGACCTGCGCGGGTGGACTGCCGTAGCCGCAGGAGGACGCGATCGCGCATCTCGTCCGCCGACCGGCGCGAGAAGGTGAGCACGAGGATCCGGCTCGGCGCGACGCCCTCGGCGACGAGCGCGGCGAAGCGGCGGGCCAGCGTCTCGGTCTTGCCGGTCCCGGGGCCCGCGAAGACGAGCAGGTTGCCGGCGCGATGGGCGATGACCGCTTTCTGCTGGTCGGTCGGTGGAAACGGGTCCATGAGGGAGGTAATCTTCAAAGACGACGCGGACTGCCCCCCTGAAATGTCGGCCGCGAATTCATTCGCACCCTGCTGAGGAGAACATCACCCATGCTGTCACGCATTTTGATCTGTGCGACCCTGTGGATCGTCGCCGTGGGGACGGTCATCATCGCGCGCCCCACCGGTGCGAACGCAGCCTCGCCGGCGCCCATGTCGCACTCGATGGCGATGCCGAAGGCAACGTCGACCCCACCGCCCACGCCCAATCCGGCGGAAGCCGGCTTCATCGCGGACGTCACCAAGGTGCTCCAGGAGCGCTACCCGACGACCGGCGCAGCGCAGGCGGCCGGCTATTTCCAGATGACCAGGCTCGAGGACGACGGTACCGTCATCTGGTTCAACGGCAAGTGGGATGATGAGGTGGGCAAGTACGACCCGAACTTCTTATGGTACGACAAGAACGGCAAGCTGGTCGGTCTGGATTATCAGTATCGCGTGAGCGCATACGTCAAACCGCCGGGGCCGGGCAGCTACTCCGTGATGGCGAGCCGTTGGACCACGATCGACGCGCACATCCACTTCGCCTACAAACTGCCGGATGGCACGGTCAAGCGGCGCGGCGCGGAGCTCTTACCCGGCGAGACGGGCGACCCGACGGCGGCCGAGCTCACCGCAGCGAAGCTCCTCCCTGCCAAAGCGACGCTGCTATGGGCCCACTACCACCCGAAATCATGGGATCTGGGCTTTTGGCTTGTGCCCAATCCGAACGGCGCGTTTGCCGACCTCAACCCGCTCGTCAAGCCATAGCACAAAAAAGGGCGGCGCGTCATGCGCCGCCCTTTCACGGAGAAGGTCCGACCTCAAATACCGACGATCGCTTTGATCAGGTTACGCGCGAATGGAGCACCCAGGCCGGTCGCCGCGTCCCAGCCGGCGTGCGCCTTGAACCCCGGATCGAGAACCGAGTAGTCGGGAGACGTCAGCGGCGGCACTTGATTGGAGCCGTAGAAGACGTCGTAGAAGGCGGCCGCTTTCGAAGCTGCGCTCATCCCGTACAAGAGCGGAGCCGGATTGCCAAGTCGGTACGTATGACCCGCCGGACCTTTGTTGCACGAGGAGGTCTGCTTGCACGCCTCGAGCACGAGCGCCCACATCGCCGCCATGTCCGGCGCAGAGGCGCTTGTGCCGCCAACTCCGCCGATTTGAGCTCCGCCCAGGCCCGCGCAACCAGGGGGAGCGCTGCCGCAGTTAATGATGACCGCGTCACCGGTGGCAAGATCGGCGTTGAGCGAGACGTCGGGCTGTAGGCGGTGGGTGGAATCGCACGCTCCGTTGGTCGCGCAGATCGACCCCGCTTGCTCGAAACCGGGGCGGGTGAGGTACTTGGAAAAACCACCACCACTCCCCCCGAACGTCTGTGTCTGGACTCCCCATGTGGTGATCAGGCCCGTCAGCCTGCCGTTGCTCCCGATCGGCGTCGTCGTACCGCCGACGGAGACCACGTTCGTGTCGCCGCTGGGATACGAGACGCACAGAGCTTCAGGGGTTGCGGTGAAGTCGCGCTGACACCCGGAAGCCCCCGTATCGCCTGACGAGATGAACACGGCGATACCCTCGGCCGCGAGCGTCGCGAAGATCGCCGGCTCGCCCCCCGAGCACCCGGTCGGCGTGGCCGCCGGGCAGGTCAAGAGCGGGTTGCTCGGACTTGCGAAATCCAGCTCGCCGATGCCGAAGCTCGCCGAGACGACGTCGGCGACGTTGTCGTTTGCGACCTGCTGCCACTCATCATCGGTCTCCCCGATGCCGAGCTGCGGCGAACCGGCACCGGGAGCGCACGTGCCCGGTGCGAAGCATTCGTTCGGGTTGTAGGCCAGATAGAAGTTCACGGTCGCGTTTGGCGCGAGCGAACTCGTCTGCTCCGTGTCGAGTTGTGCTTCGACGTCTTCGGGGTTGCAGGCCGGGAGCGATCCGCTGCACGGCGCCGTCACCGGAGGCGGCGTCACAAGACCCGTGCTGTAACAGCACGCCATCACCGCGGTCACGTTGATCTGATTGACCGTGCCCGTCGCACCGGTCAGATTGAAGGTCGAGCGGTAGGCAGGGACGTCGAATGCCGAGATAGGCCCGGTGCCGACGATGCCGATCGTGATCCCGTCGCCCTGACAGCACGTTCCGTTCAGCGCGTAGGCGCCCGTGTAGTCGAAAGCCGACGCCAGATCGAACGGGGAATTGCCAAGCAGCAACCCCGGACCGAAACCCTGGTACGGCGTGAACGACGCGCCGACGTCGAGGTGCCGGCGGAAGCGGCGGTAGGTCACCATGCCGCCCATGCCGCGCACGGAAAGCGGCGAGGCAAAGCGCGGCGCAGACATAGGCGCGTAGAACGTGACGCCGTTCTTGCGGAACAGCCCGAAATGCGTGCCGAAGGCCCGCTCCATGGCGGCTTGCGGCCCGACGACGCGGATCATCTCGCGCTGCGCCCACCATCTGACGGCAAGCCCCTGCCCCCAGAAGTACTGGACGGCGCGCGCCTGATCGGCAGGTGCGGCTGCGAAGACATCGGCGATCTGCTGCGGTGCTAAGAAACGACGGTAGTACAGCGACCGTGGGTCGTTGACGAGCGCCGCATAGCGCTGTAACGCAGCCTCGTCACGAAGCTGCAGCGCCACGTTGACGCTCATGACTTGCAGATGCGCGGGCCCGAGATACCGTGCGCCCACCAGATCCTCTCCACCGTAGGGCGCGGTGAACACAGGGGCGCGTGGTGTCGCGCCGGCAGTGGCCGTAAATCCGAAGCCCGGCCTGCGCATGATCGGCGTCTGCCACTCGGGGCTGTTCACTTGTGCGGACAGGGCGACTGCCGGGTATGCGATGATGAGGAAGACGATGCCGAGCAGCCAGCGCTTCATTTGATGTTCCCCCGCTTCAGGAAGGCGTGCATCCGGGTGAGTTGCTTCTTGAGGATCGATATGCGCCAGCGATCCAAGCGCTCGCGTGCGACCGCAAGTTGCGGTTCGAGCGTCGGCGCGTGGCCGGCGACGTCGAGCGCACGAGGCGCGGCGTCCGATCGTGCTGCCGCCTTGACCCCGATCAACTCGCTGAAGACGTTCGTCTGAATGGAACCAGGACCGCCGAGCACCGGGCCTCCGGCTTGACCGGTGAAATCGTAGAAGACGTTCAGCGTGTCGGAGATGCGCTCGCACACAGGGCCGACAGTTGTCACCCAGGTATCGGTGGTCTCAGCATCGAGCAGACCGAAGATCGTGTCGAGCCTGGTTTCTTGCTGGCGGAGGTCCGCTCCGACCGTCCCGAACGCGGCCGCGACACAACCACTCGGGATCGCATTGACGCCGACGTTCGTCGTCGTATCGCTCGCTAGCGTCGGGGATGGCGCGTACCACGCAGGAACGGGGATGACGATCGGCACCGGCGTCGGCGGCGGAGCCGCACCCACGGAGCTGATCGTGAAGTTGATGTTGCCGCCGGCTTGCGCGGGGATGGTGATCTGCGTCGCCGTGCCGACGCCGAAGAAATAGTTGACG
The DNA here is from genome assembly GCA_963806005.1 of Vulcanimicrobiota bacterium. Taxonomy (GTDB): domain Bacteria; phylum Vulcanimicrobiota; class Vulcanimicrobiia; order Eremiobacterales; family Eremiobacteraceae; genus JAFANK01. Next base: position 531,969 of record CAWDWJ010000001.1, read on the forward strand.
GGGATGATCGCGCTGCCGGTGCCATCCGGGTTGAGGGTCGCGATGGTCGTTCCGGCCACCTCCGTCTTGGTCAGGCTATAGGATCCGTCGGCGTTGATGGTCTCGCTGATCGTCGTGCCGTCCGGGTCGGTCTCCGCGATGATCGAAGCGGCGGTGTTCGTCCATCCCGATCCGAGCGGGATCTGCCCTGTGATGCCGTTTCCGGCCAGGTACTGGACGTCGTCCACAACCCCATTGCTATCGGTGGAGTGGTAGCCGATATTGACGACGTTGCCCGTCGTCGCCGGAAACACGAGGTAGTTGTCGGTGTTGGTCGTGATCGTCTGCGTCGGTGCCGTGTCGGTCTCGACCGACTGATAGTCGGTGGCCGCCTGCCCGTGGAACACCTTGCCGGCAAGCACGGTGATGCTCTGCGCGACCGTGCTCTTGAAGACCGCCGGCGGCGGCACAGGCGTCGGGTACGTCCGGGTGACGGTTTCGCTCGACGTGCCGCTGAGCGTGAACGACGTGCATCCTCCGGACGGGCAGACAAACGGCGGCACGGTGGGCGGCGGGTTGGTCGGCGGCGGGTTCATACCGCCGCCTCCGCCACCACCACCTCCGCCGCATGCCGCGATCGAAAGGGCGACCGCAGCCGCCACGCCCACGACACCAAGAACTCGAACTCTAGACATAACTGCCCGTCGCTCTCTCAAAGGCATGTAGCGATGCATAGGAATGCATCAAACGCACCGCAAGGAAGCAAATGAGTGGTCTGTCCCTGCGATGAGAAGGCGGTTTTCGCAGTGGCAGAGGTGATTCCCCACCCTCAAATTCAGATTGGGCGTCCGGACCCAATCCGTGATCGCCGCAACTGCCCGAAGCGCGTCAGGAGGCCCGTCCTGCACGGCCGGATCGAGCCGGGCAAGACGACCTCGCCCGCGAACACGTTCCTTGACCGTGAGACATCCCACCTCAGGCGACTCGGCCCGGCTCTTGACCTCGGCAGTGCTGGCGATGGCGCTCTTCATCGGCGCAAGCGGCGGCCGCCAGACAACCGCAGCCCCGGCGGCCGCGCCGGGTTCGCCGTCGCCCACGCCATCGACATCGCCCTCGCCCACCCCGACGCCGACCATCTTCCCGACGCCGAAGGAGTCGCTCACCCCGGACGAGATCCTGTCGCGCACGGAAGAGACGCTGCGGCAGAACCCGGATCCTCCATACATCACCTATAAGATGCACGAGATCTTCGTGCACCACGGCAAGACCCACGAGTACGATTATCAGGTGTGGTACCGTAGCGACGGCAAGGGACTCATGCAGAATCTCGCCCCCGGCCGGCGCGGGCGCAACGAGACCTTTTTCGGCTACCCGTTCCCGTCAGCCCCGGACAACAACATCCTGCTCTATGCCACGCCGCCGCCCGTGAGCACGCCCCCGCCGCCCGTCGGTTCGCCGGCCCCCGGCAACACGGCGCCGATCATCTCACACGAGCACGTCAGTGGGGACCGCTATTACGTCGTCTCTGACGCGGGCCTGGAACGATACGATGGGCATACCGTCTATCATCTCACCCTGCGCGCGGTCCAAGACGAGAGCAAGCATCCTTGGAAGGACCTGTGGGTTGACATCGACACGTTCCAGGTCTGGAAGGCGCATGCGGATGCGGGCGGAAGCGTCGGCCCGCTTTCGGGCCACGCGGTGGCAGATGTGGAGTTTGCGCCTATCGGAAACTACTGGATGGTGAAGCAGGCCGCGGCCGACGGAGAGGGACGTTTCGGGTTTATTTCCGATAGCGGCCACTACGAATACTATTTTTCTGACTTCGGTTTTCCGAATACTCTACCAGACTGGTACTTCAGCGAGGCGGAATTCGACAAGCATCGTCCCTAAGGACGCGACGCCCCAGCGAAGCAACGAAGTCTGCGGTCGGTACGTTGAAGTACTGACCGGGCCACCGCCTGGCGGGATAGCCTGGGGGAGGAAGCCAGCCGTGCGAGAGATCGGACCATTCGAGAAGAGGAGCCAGCGCAGCGATGCGCCGGCCACCAAGGGACCGAAACCCGACTTCGTGCGAACCACGCTCAACGCGCGAGAGCTCCACGCGTATTACATCGCGCTGATCTCATCGCCCACGCTGGCCGTGGTGCGTAAGAAGCTCAAACTGCAATCATACAATTAATAGATAGCTAAAAAGACGTAAGGGGCCGAGTTCACTCGGCCCCTTTTTCATCCTCGACATCATGGCTGCAACGGATCGCGCGGTCCGTCGACCCCGCCGCGCTCCCGCACGAGCGCAGCGACCTCCACGTCTCCGCGCTCGTCGAGCCCATCGATGACGCCGCACAGGTCGGCCTCGTTCTTGTTCTGGCTGAATTTCCACGCCCCCTCAAGCGTTGCGATCTGGATCTCGAAGCCGACGATGGCGCCCAGCATCCGCTTGACATATTCAAGCGGTGCATCTTCGACTTCCCAAGGATGCTCTCGGTAGGCTTCCTGGATCCTCGTCGACACGCGCACGACCTCGTGCAAGCGGTCGCGATCGTCGAAGAACGAGATCGGGCCGCGCGCTTGTACGGCCAGATACTGCCATGTCGGCACGACTTTGCCGGTCAGCTTCTTGGTCTCGTACCACGACGGCGTGATATAGGCGTGCGGTCCCACAAAAGCGGCGAGCGCCAAGAATTTCGGATCCGACTGTTCCCACTGGCCGTTCGCGCGGGCGATGTGGCCGAAGACCGTGCCGCTCGGCGACCGGTCAGGGTCGACGAACATCGGGACGTGGCTCGCGATCGGGCCATCCCGTCCGACAGTGATCAACGTGCCCAATCGGATGCCGGCGATCGCCTCGTGGAGCTTTGCGGCCCGGGTCTCTCGGTTATGCGGTGGCGTATACATGACGGCTTTCTTTGCCATCGCCGTAAGAGACTACTTGCACGGTCCAAGGGCGCGAAAAGATCCGCGCCCCTGCGCCTGCCCTAAGCGCCGATCTGCGCGATGATCTGCGCGCACAGCGACTTCAAGACCGGGTCCGTCGCGAGCTTGGCAGCGGTCTCGAACGCCGCCTTGGCCTCTAGGTTGTTGCCCTGACGCAGCCGGATCGCCCCGCGCAAGAAGTACGCCTTGGCGTACGAGTTGTTGAGCTTGAGCGCGGCTGCCGTCTCCTCGTCGGCCGCGACGAGATTGCCGGTCCGGTACTCGGCGAGCGCCTTGTCGTAATGCGCCTGGACGTATTGCGGATGCAAGAGCGCTGCGACCGCGAATTGATCGACCGCCTTATCGGCCTGCCCCGACATGTACGCAGACAGACCCATGTCGAAGTGCGCCCGTACCGATGTCGGATGCGCGGTGATGATCTGCTGGAAGATGGTCTTCGCATCATCGAGCTCGTTGAGCGCGATCTCGGTGACCCCGAGGTTGAAGAGCGCCGGCACGAAATCGGGCTGCAGCTTCAGGCACTGGCGGAAATCCTCGGCCGCAGCATCGTACTGGCCGAGCGCGTAGTAGTCGAGCCCGCGGTCATAGCGCGCGTCGACATTGTCGCTCGACATCGACAGCGCATCGCTGAGCTTGCTGACCGATTGGTTGTAGTCTCCGCTATGGTAGAGCGCCACGCCGTCATTGACGAGCGAGTCGACGCGCAGCCGGTGGAAGAAGCCCTCTGCCGAGGCGATGCCGGCCGATGCGCAGGCCAGACACGCGACGAGGGCGACGATCGTAAGGCGCTTCATCGTCCGTACCCCCGCCGTATTCACGCGACGCGCGCTGGCCGCCGTAAGCGTGCTGCTCGGGGCCGTAGGGCATGGCCGGCATCAGATAGCCGCCGCCGCCGTACCCGCCGCCGTTGTGAGTGCCGTCGTTGTAGAGGCCGCCGATCATCGTGCTCGCCGTGACCTCACCGACGGCTTGATCGCGGGTGATGCCGCCCGGCCCGATCGGGTCGATGAGCTCGTACGGGCTCTCGTCCGCGAGCAGCGCAGGCAGCGTCAAGGCATGATCGATGACCTCTTGGATGGTCGGCGGCGACGCATTCGCAGGCGTCGGCGCACGGCCGATCGTCGCGCCGGCGGCGACCAGCACAAGACATGCCCCGGCAGTCCGCAGGGCCCTCGCCGCGCGCCTCGCCAACTCTTGAGTTCGCATATCATTCATCTCCGATCTGCCCCATTGAAAATCTTGACCTTCATGCCGTCATCGCCGGCAGGCGCACCGTGAACGTGCTGCCCTCGCCGGGCGTGCTCTGGACCGTCACCTCGCCGCCGTGCGCGCGGGCGATCCAGCGGCACAGCGGCAGCCCCAGGCCGTGCACCTCGCTCTGGCCGTTGCCCGTCGCACCGTTGCTGCTCTGATAGCGCTGGAAGATGCGCTCGAGATCGGCCTGTGCTATCCCATCGCCCGTATCGCTCACCGCCACGTAGGCGGTGTCGCGCGTCTGCCACACCGAGATGCCGATCGTCGACGCCTCTCTGCCGTGCTTGATGGCGTTGTCGACGAGATTGCCGACGAGCTGGGAGAGCTTGAGCTCGTCCCCCATGACGACTGCGCTCTCCGCGCGGCCGAGGGTGATGTCGACGCGTTTGGCCGCCGCGAGCGGCCGCAGATCCCGCACGACACCGTTGACGACCACGCGCAAGTCGGTCGGCTCGCGGTCGAGCGCGCTGTCGGCGTCGAGGTGCGAGAGGGTGATGAGCTGGTCGATGAGCCGCTGCATGCGCTGCGCCTGCTCGTCGATGATGCGGATGCGCTCGCAGTACTCCTCGGGCAGCGACACGCAGTCGTGCAGCGCCACCGACGTCTCGGTGCGGATCACGGCGAGCGGAGTGCGCAGGTCATGCGAGGCATCGTTTGTGAATTGGCGTTGCAAGGCGATGGCCTGCTCGAGCGGCCGCAGCGTGATCTTGGCGAGAAACGCGGAGATCGCCACCACCAACACCAAGCCCGCGGCGTTGGCGATCGCCAGCTTGACGACGTAGTTCTTGAGCATGTGGTTGGCGGCCGCGAGCATTGCGGGGTCGTCGCGGAACGGCTCGACATCTTGGAGCACGACGGTGGAGAGCAAGCCATACACGATCACCGAGAAGATGACGAGCAGCAGTAAGAGCAGGCCGGCGTACGCCAGCGTCAGGCGCACGCGCGGCGCACCGATGTTGTTCATCACGCCCCGCTTGTCGATCATGTCTTGTCGACGGTATATCCCACGCCTCGTACCGTCCGGATGATCTGATCGCCGCAGGCGGCGCTGAGTTTGCGGCGCAGCATCTTGACGTAGACTTCGAGGATGTTGCTGTTCCCCCCGTGCTCCCCGCCCCATAAGCGGTCCAGCAAGGCGTCCTTGGTGAGGACGATACCCGCGTTTTCCAAGAGGTAGAGAGCCAAACGGTACTCGGTGCGGGTCAGATGGATGACCTTGCCGTCGCAGGTGGTCTGGTGGCGCAGCACGTCGATCGCGAGTCTGCCGACAGTCACCGTGCGCGGCTTGACCTCGTTTTGCGGCCGCCGCAAGAGGGCATGAACCCGCGCGAGCAGCTCGGGGAAGGCGAAGGGTTTGGGCAGGTAATCATCGGCACCGCTGTTGAGCCCGGTGACGCGATCGGTCACCGCGTTGCGCGCGGTGAGCATGAGGATGGGCGTCGATATCCCCTGGCGCCGGGCTTCGGCGCAGACCGACAGCCCATCGCGCTTGGGCAACAGCGACGTCGAGGATCGCGACCTGATAGTCGTTGCCGCACAGCTCGGAGAGGCCGTTCTCGCCATCGGTCACCGCGGTGACGGCGAACTTCTGCGCCTCGAGCGCACGGCGAAGCGATGAGGCTAGGCTCGGATCGTCTTCGACCAAAAGGACTCGCATGGGTCTAGGGTTCGCCACCCAGAGAACGGGCAGCCTGCGCCGCCAGATTCTGCCTTTCAGGGCCCTTTCAGGAAGCTCTAGACGTCCTGCTCCGCTTCCTCGATTTCACCCTCTTCGAAGGCGAAGGTGCCGCTCGGGAACCGGACGAGGTATGGCATATATGGTCCGTTGTTCATGCTCTCGAGAACGCCGACCGCACCCTTGTCGACCTTGCCAGCATCGCCGAGATCGAGGGAGCGCAAGGCCCTCACCCGCTGTCCGACTTCCATCCGGGCCGATTTAAGGAGCTCGTGGCGGCGGACCTTGCGGGAGCGGACTTACAAGGCCACACGGCGCAGCCACGGCCGTGCAGTAACGGACTTTAGGTCCGTTCCACCTAGCCGGGCGTCCGCCGTTAGGCCCCTTCAGACCATGCGCGGACGGCACTTTCGTGCCGTCCGCTGTCACAAACGCCTCAATTCGGGGTCATCACAGTAGAGGTATCATGTTCTTATGAAATGGCTTGTCGCGATCGCCCTCGTCGTCGCATCTGCATCGATCGTCGTGCCGGCACTCTTGCGCGAGAGCGCTGCCAAGACGCCTGACCGGCTCGACCAGATCCACGAACTCGCAGCGTTCTAAACCGCTCACGAGGCCGGGTTGCCCCCGCCGCACGACGATCCTTTTGGTACTTCGTCGTGCTTATCGATCAGCTTTTCGCGATGGTCGAGACCCCCGCTACCCTCGATCTCCCTGAGATTCAACTTGCGCAAGATGAAGTTGATGGCCCCGGTCACAGGCGCAGGCATGGAATAGCCGATGCCGACGTGGAGGTCGACATCGAAGGTCGCGGCGCGACAGGGCGCGCCCAAAAGCGCCACCGTGCCGGCACCGTTGACGATGCCGACCCCCATGCCGTACCCGAAATAGGGTCCCGTGACAAAACCAAACGCGCCAATACCCACGATGATCCGCGCTTGATAACCCATCACGAGGCCGACCGCGCCGAGCGACACACCGCTGATCGAATCCAGCAGGCTGCGTCGCACCGTGAAGGTGAGCGGTGCGCCCACGTCCCACGAGCCCTCGTGATAGCCCATGTGGAACGAACCGGTGAACGCATAGTCGCCGCCTGCGCTCAAGGTCGAGTTGCGGGCGCCGAAGCCGGTCTTGATGAGGAATTGCTGCTGCAACGTCACGGCGAACGGGGGTGAGCCGACGACCGGCAGGCTCAGGTCGACGGGGATCCAGATCGGTTTCGTGCTGACATTCCCGCTGAGGCCGCTCGACGTGCCCGCGTCGAACGCGATCTTGACGCCCGCCACGCCCTGAAGCTGGAGCTCCGCCGTGTGCACCTTGCCACCGCTGATGTCCAAGACGAAGCGCAGCGACGGGGCGTCCAAGTAGACCACCATGAGGCCCTTGACCATGAGGCCGCCGCGGTTGTATTCCATCTTGAGCCCGATGCCGCCGCAGCAGAACGGCGTGAATCTGAAATCGCCGACGCCGGCCAAGGGCGGAGGACCGGCGAGCGCCGGCTGGGCGACGAGCGCGTCGAACGCGTCGATCACAGACGACGTCTGCGGCGTCAGGCGTGCGGTCTGCATCGGGATCTGGGACGAGCCGCCGCCTGTGCTGTTCGGATAGTCAGGCGCGCTGTAAGCGGTCATCGAGTTCAGGTCGATGGGCTGGGTAACCGACACGTGCGCTTCTTTGATAACGTCGGTGATCTCGACCGGCCCGATGGTCACGGCGAGCTCCCCACCGCTGCGCTGGACGCCGAGCACGCGGCCCACCGCACGGCTGGTCAAGAACATCACCTTGCCAGGCTGCAGTTCGTCCGCATGCGGCGCGTTGGCGTCGATCGTCCAGGTGAGCCCGTTCGAGCTCACCGAGTGGACGGCGTCGGGGCCATGGTCGAAGACGATGACATCGTCTTGATAGACGATGTTCGGGCCATGGGTGGGCGCCATGCCATAGCGGATCTCGGCGTCGCTGAGAGCGCCGGCCCCCGGACCTGTGCCGCTCGACGTCGGAGCGGAAGAGCGTTCGCACGATACACACGCGCAGAGCAGCAACAACGCAAGGATCGATGCACGTTTCATGTGGCCTCTCCCTAGACGCCGCCGGGACACTTGACGCCGCCCTTGTAGGCGTTGAATTCGGTCGATCGTTCGCTCAGCTTTTGCGTCTTGATGGTGAAGCCGAACGCGTTGGCCCTGACGCCGACCGTGCCGGTGACTTTGATGGTCCCTTTCGTGCAGTCGATCATGGCCACCGCGCCCGACGTGAAGACCGACGTCGACGCGACGAGGTCGACGTACGGGCCAACCCCGGTCCCGAACGCGCCGAGACCGACGTCGATGCGTGGGAACTCGACGGCGACGATGAAGCCCATCGGTCCCACGCTGATGGCTCTCGTGTCGCCGACGATCTTGCTGGACTCATCCGTGTGGCCTTCGGACGTCAGCGCTCCTTTGTGGAAGCTGACGCCTTCGACGCTGTTGTAGTCCACGCTGAAGTCGCCCTCGACCACCGCCTCCTTCGACGTGAACGCGGGGTGGAAGAGCGCCGAGCTCGAGACCTCGAGATAGAACGGGATACCGCCGGCGAAGAACACCATCTTGAAGCCCGCTGGGATCTTCAGAAGGTGCTCTTGGTCGAGGATGTGGATCATGTTGCCGGCCATCTTGCTCGTCGCCACGTAGTGCAGATTGAGCTGGCCGTTCATATCCTTGATCTGATAGTGGAAATCGTCGAGGCTGTGATCCTTCACGACGACCTGCGTCAGCGCTCGGAATCCGTCCAACCAGCCTTGACCTTTGATCTTGAGCGTGCCGTACGGCTTATCCCACGTCGCTTCCAGATCGATGTCCAAGCGCTCGCCGTTCGGGGTGAACGTGACGGTGTAGTCGACGTCCCCGACCTTGCCGCTGAAGCTTTGCGCTCCATCGGCGAGCGCGGGCTGGGCGAGGAATGCGTATAGCCCATCTGGTCGAAGCTCGAGCGACGAGGTGCGCGCGGCCGCGAAGTTCATCCGGCCGTCGTAGTTGAAGGTCCCATCTTTGACCGCATCGGTGATGGCCGCATCTGTGGTTTGAATGACGATCTGCGATCCTTGCGGATTGACGCTTGTGACCTTGCGCAGCGCCCGGTTGTAGAGCAGCAGGATGTTGCCAACTTTGAGGTTCTTTATCTGATCCGAGGAAGAATCGAAGGTGTACGTCGCCCCGTCTGCACTGACGTTTTGGAGGATGCGGGCGACCGTGTCCTTATCGACGACCACCGTGTTCGGGTCATAGGTCCCTTGGAACGTTCCTTCGGGGGGATCGCCGACGAGCGAGGCGAGCGAGGGAAGCGTCATGGCCGTCGGCGCGGCACTCGCCCCGGCGGACGAGACAGACGTCGCAGCCCCGCCGCTGCTCGGGCTGCTCGCATGACTGCATGCGCAGGCCAACAAGAGGCCTATCGTGGCCGCCAAGATGGACAGCTGCTTTGCAGAAGTTCTCATGTGCGTCACACCTCCGAAACCGTGAGATGGACTGGGAGCATATGCGCCCGCAGCCGTGGCGGGAGACGCGGGAAACGTCTGCGGGTAGGCCGATCTGGCCGTCAGCGAGAACTGCAGCCACGATCATGGGCCTAGTATAAGTGATGGCGCCCTTGTTATCCAGTGCCAACCCCCGTGGCGTGCTTCTCATGCTCGCCATCGCCGTCGCATTGACCGCCTGCACGAAGCAGGCGCCGTCGCCGTCGGCTCCGACCGGCGCAGCCTCACCGTCTGCGGCGGTTGAACAAGTGCAATCGCCGCAAGCCCAGCCGACATCTGCCGCGACGCCGAGCGGCCCGGTCAACCTGCTCTCTTGGCAGCAGGGTACGGTGCTTCGGTCCTGGCCGGCGACCTCGCTGGACAGCGCACCAGAGAGCATATTGTTGGGTCAGACCGGCTGGATGGCCAAAGAAGGCTCGACCGGCCCGTACGAGTTCGTGTACGAGCTGCCGACTTCTGCGACGATCCAGCAACTCGTGCTCGGTCTGGGAGACGTGGAGGTCAATGGGCAGCCTCAGGGACCCGCGAGCGAAACCGTCCACGTCGCTGTGTCATCTGACAGCGCGACCTCAGGATTCACCGAGTCGGCACCTACAAGCTCAGTGGGCCAGAAGATCAGACGATCTCCCTCACCCCCCAAGCGAAAGGACGATGGGTCAGGCTGACCATTGATGCAGGTGGACCAGGGACGCATCTGCAGGATGTGCAGGCCATGGGCACCTTCGATCCCAGACCGTCAGCGTCTCCCGTCGCCGGATTGTGGAAGTACTATGCAGGCGATCCGTATCCCAACCTCGGCCTGCCTAAGGACGCGGCCGGCGTCCTTCCAAGCGCGCCTTTGCTGAAAGACTTAGCGAAAGGCGACACCGTGCTCGACGTGCGTCAGTCCGGCAACGCACTGAGCGCTGCGATCTGCTCGCAGGACACCGCCACCGTGCTGCGAGGCTCCGCCGCAGGATTCACGGTCAACCTCAGCGGCGCAGCCGGCCCTTTGAGCCCCGCGGTCGTCAACAGCGAAGGTACGCTTATGGTCGGCGCAGGGGGCCAGAGCGATTGGGTCGCGATGCGCCTGGGCGGCAGCGGCACGTGCTACTCTGTCTTCACCGGAGACAAGCCGCGGGGCAACGGCACTGCTGTCCTCGAGCTGTATGACGGCAACCCCGACCGCTACGGGCCGTATGGGTTCAACCGCACCGGCTTTGTCAATGTCGGCCCTCCCATCTACCCGGGCTACCGGGTCGTGCCGCAGCTCGCAGCGTTTTTCGATCCGCAGGTGTTGAGCGGCTACCAGATCGCTGTGCTCTCTGCGGTCTGCAACGCCGCCTCGATGCTCAGCAAGACGCAGGCGCTCGGGCTCACCGATTGGGTCTATAGCGGCGGCAAGCTGATCATCCATGACGCTGACGACTGCACGCAGACCGATTACAGCTTCTTGCCGTACGCCTTCACGTCATCGAATCCGGGCAAGAACGCCGCGCGTGGGACCAACCTCGTGCTGGTCGAGTCGAACACGCTGGGGAGTGACGCGACCGACCCGGCCCACTTCGTCGACGTCAAGGCGTACCTCGCTGCTCCACAGCAGCTCGGCGATTCCAATGTCGTCACGACCGAAGACAGTCACTGGTGCGGTCACCTGTACGGGACGAACGTGCTCGACCAAAACGGCTTCATCCAGATGTTCGCGCCGTTCGGGCAGGGGTTGATCATCTATGACGGCCTCGACAGCGACGACGCCGATATCGCGCAATACCAGAAGATCTCGCTCCTCGAACTGCGCCAGCCGGCTGGCGCAGCGCTCCCCTGCAGCCATCACGTATCGGATCCGTTCACCCTCGTCGCCCCGAATCAGGGAACGACTTTGGCGCCGGGCAAGTCGGCCACGATGACGCTCCCTATGTCGCTGTATGCCAGCCACGGGTTTTCGGGCAGTGTGAATCTCGCCGTGCAAGCGCCCGCAAACGCACCGTGGCCGGCGTCGTTGTCGAAAAGCCAGGTTCCATTGAACGGGGGAGCGGCCCACTTCAACCTCACGGTGGGCGTTCCAGGCAATGCCAAGCCAGGCAGCTATCCGTTCGTCGTCAAGGCCAGCGACGCCGCCGGACATACCGCGAGCGCGACTGTGACGCTCGCCTCGGCAGGAACGCAGACCCCCGCCCCCGCGGCTCGCCCCGCGTCCGTGCCGGCGACGCCGAAGATCGCGAAATCGCTGGCCAACGCCAAGCGCGTGGCTGTGTATGGGATCTACTTCGACTTCGCAAGCGCCACGCTCAAGCCGGAGTCCGCTCCCGTGCTCAAAGAGATCGCCGACGCGCTCAAGGCTAACCCGTCGTGGAAGCTCACGATCGAAGGCCACACCGACGACGTCGGCGGACAAGACTACAACCTGGATCTCTCCAAACGCCGCGCCCAGGCGGTCAAAGCGGCACTAGTGCAGACGTATCATATCGCGGCGAGCCGGCTGACGACCGTGGGCTACGGGTACTCTCGCCCCAAGGCATCCAACGACACGGCGGAAGGCAGAGCGTTGAACCGCCGCGTAGAACTCGTCAGGAACTAGAAAAGGGCGATCGTCAAGTCGCTCCTGCAAGGGACCTTTGAGGTCGGCTCGTGGAGGGCAACATGATTAGGAACCATAGACTCGGATGGAGTGCTCTTGCGCTTCGTGCCGCGGCCATCGCCATAGTCCTGGCGGTCGTCGCTATCGGCATGGGGAGTTCTCGCCCTGCGCAGGCTGATTCAGGCGGGCTTGCCTATGATGAGATCGTCAAGATCGACATGGGCGGGCTCAACGTGGGCGAGATGACCTCCCCACCCCCGGGTCAATCCTCAAACGCCACGCCCGCGCCCGCAGCGCCGCCCGAACCCGGCGTGTATCAGAACGGGTCGTTCGCAGCCGACTTCCAAGCCGCGGTCAACGCCGGCGCCACGCCCAAGCCCCACGGCGGCCTGTTCGGTTCGGTGCTGAACGCGGAAGCGATGGCCAAGAGTGCGATGGCCATGATCCGCGTCGGCACGCCCTCCACCCACTATTTCCTCAACGGATGGGAACGTACCGACGACCCTGTGCACCAGACCGCCACCATCCACCGGGCGGACCTGCACGAGACCATCGAGCTCAATCTGGCGAACAAGACGTACAGCATCATCGACATGAACGCGCAATCGATGCAAGAGACCCCGCCGCCCTACCAGCGGCCGCAAAACCCGGGCCAGCCTCCGCCCACGCAAGCACCGGGCACGGTCAAGCTTGCCATCACCGCCTCGACCGCGGCGCTCGGATCCAAGTCGATCGATGGCCAGCCGACAAGCGGCTACAAGACCGACCTCAAGGTGGTGACGACCCAGGCCACAGGCTCGTGCTCGAACGGCACCTTCGAGATGGCGATGAGCGAATATCTCTCGCGCTACAACGAGCCGACGGTCGCCCAGATGAGCGGCCCGCCCGTGCACAAGCAAAGCCTCAGCTCGCATCCGGAGATGATGGCCATGAAGCCCGGCTGCAAGCCGACGGTCTCCACCCACACGAATCTCGGGGTCAAGCCACCGGCGGGTAAGCTTGCCATGTGGCAGCGCGTGACGTTGAGCGCTGCCGCGGGCCAGACGAGTCAAGCAGGACCCGGAAGCGGCCAGTTCTCGACGATCGTCTCGCGCGGGAATCTGCGGGCCTTAGGAGCTGCAGACAAGTCGCTCTTCGAGATACCGGCGGGCTTCACCAAGGTGGAAAACGCGGGTTCCTAGAGCTCGCTTGCGCTCGCACGAGGCGCGGCCGGACGGTCGCGCTTTTTTTTCGGCGTTTGGGGATTTCGAGTGGGTTAAGCAGCGGTGGGTGAGATGTGTATCCCGCACGAAACTTCTTTCGTATGTCGAAGTTGATCTACATCACCAGTACGTCGCTCGACGGTTACGTGGAGGACGAAACCGGTGCCTTCGATTGGGTCAATCCCGATCAAGTATTCGCGTTCATCACTGAGTTGTTGCGGCCGATCGGAACCGTTCTCTTGGGGCGGCGACTCTATGAGACGATGGCCTACTGGGATGCGCCGGTGGAGGGCTATCCACCCGAACACCGCGACTTCGCACGGATCTGGCAGAAGCCCGAGAAGATCGTCTTTTCACGAACGCTGACAGGCGCTACGACACGCAACACGCGTGTCGAGCGGGACTTCGACCTCGAGGCTATTCGGAAGCTCAAGCGGGAATCGGAGCACGACATCAGCATTGGCGGCGCCGAGCTTGCGGGGCTTGCGCTCGAAGCCGATCTCGTCGACGAATGTCACCTGTTTCTCAACCCGGTGATCGTCGGCGGCGGAAAGCCGGCATTCCGAGCCGCCTTACGACGGAATCTCGAACTCCTTGAGACGCGCCGTTTCGGCACTGGAGTAATCCACGTGCGCTATCGCATACGAGGCAGTACTCTTTAAGGAACGAGACGACATCGACACCCTTCTCTACTGAGCTTCTTTACCCGAGCTTCTCGCGGCCATGCGGCGCACTCAAGTCTTGCAGCGGACCGATGGGCACGATGCGCGTGGGGTTGATGTCGTCGTGCGTGACGTAATAATGCCGCTTGATGTGATCGAAGTCGACGGTCTGCGCGATGCCCGGCATCTGATAGAGGTCCTTGAGATAGCCGAAGAGGTTCGGGTAGTCGAAGATGCGGCGCAGGTTGCACTTGAAATGGCCGACGTAGACGGCATCGAAGCGCACGAGCGTCACGAACAGCCGCCAGTCGGTCTCGACCGGCCGCGGACCGAAGAGAAAGCGCCGCGAGGCGAGCCGGTCCTCGAGGAGATCGAGGGTTTCGAAGACGCGCCGAGCCGCATGCTCGTAGACCTTCTGACTCGTGGCGAATCCGGCGCGGTAGACACCGTTGTTCACCGTCTGATAGATGAGCTCGTTGAGCTCGTCGATCGCCTCGCGATGCTCGACCGGATAGAGGTCGACGTGGTCTTTGGCAAGCGCGTCGAAGTCGATCTCGAACATGCGCAGGATGTCGTCCTCTGAATTGTTGACGATGCGTTTGGTCTTCTTGTCCCAGAGCACCGGCACGGTGACCCGGTGTCGGTAGCCGGGGTCGGTCGCCAGATAGGCCTGGCTTAAGAACGTGAACCCGTTGATCGGATCTTTCGTGTGGCGCGGCCCCTCGCGAAAGGCCCAGCCACGCTCGTCACGGACGGGATCGACGACGGTCATGCCGATCGCCTCCTCGAGCCCGCGCAGCATCCGCACGATAATCGTGCGATGCGCCCACGGACAGGCATAGGAGACGTAGAGATGGTAGCGGCCCGCTTCGACCGGGTATTCGGAGCGCCCATCGGCGGACACCCATGCGCGAAAGGCGTCGGGCTGGCGGACGAACTCGCCCTCAAAGGTGACTTCAGGTGACTTGGTGATGGCGGTCATCGCGAGAATCCTCTGGGAAACGAGGCTATAGGCTTAGGCGTTCTTCGCCGGCGACATCGCGTCGATGAGGATGTCGGCGATCTCCGCCCGGGTGAACTCAGGCGGTGGACGCTGACCGGCACGCAGCATGTCACGCACCTTCGTGCCCGACAAGCTGACACGCTCGGACTGCGGATGCGGGCAGGTCTTGTCGGTCACCATGGCCTCGCAGACCGGGCACCACGACGCGTTGTCAAAGCGCAGTATGGCGATGCCCAGCTCGTCCTCGATATCGTCGAAGATGGCTTGCGCGTCGAACGATCCGTAATACGAGCCGACCCCGGCATGATCGCGGCCGACGATGAAATGGCTGCAGCCGTAGTTCTTGCGCGCGATGGCGTGCAGCACTGCCTCGCGCGGCCCCGCATAGCGCATCGCCGCAGGGAAGATCGACAGGATCGCGCGGTCGCGCGGATAGTACTTCTCGAGCAGCGTGCGATAGCAGGCCATGCGGATCGGTGCGGGGATGTCGTCGCCTTTGGTGAGGCCGACGAGCGGGTGCAGCATGAGACCGTCGACGACCTCCATGGCGACCTTCTGCAAGTACTCGTGCGCGCGATGGACCGGGTTGCGCGTCTGGAAACCGACGACCGTACGCCATCCCAAACGCTCGAACAGCGCGCGTGTCTGCTGCGGGGTGCGGTACTCCTCAGGAAAACCGAAATCGGGCACGTGCACGAGCGCGATGGTCCCGGCGGCGAGCGTCCGCGGCGCTTCGTGCAGCGCGGCCACGCCTGGGTGCGCGCGATCGTCCGTGCGGTAGATCGCCTGCGCCTCTGCGTCGAGATCGCCTTCGTAGACCTCGCTGACCTCCATCGTGGCGACGATCTCATCATCGGGTCCGACAAGAGCGACGCGCGATCCGGCGCGCACCTCGCTCGGCACCGGCAGCGTGATCGGGACCGGCCAGAGCAGTCCGCTCGCCAGACGCATCGACCCGATGACGCTGCGATAATCGGCGCTGCCCATGAAGCCTTCAAGCGGCGAGTAGACGCCAGTCCCGACGCAGACGACGTCGCACAACGAACGATCGCTCAAGCGCACGCGCGGGAGTCCGGCGGCGGCAGCACGATGACGCTCGCGGTCGCCCGCAGCCACCGTGCGGTCGACGAGGACGCCGCCGTGCGGCGTGTTGAGTTGCGTGCGTGCCATCGCTACGAGGCGCTCGAGCGCGGCCGGCCTGGCGCTTCGCGAATGAACGAAGATGCGCTCAGATAGTCGAGGACGCGCTGCGCGCTCTCCACGGGCGTCTCTGTGTCGGTCCGCACGTGCACAGCAGGCGTGAGCGGCGGCTCGTACGGGTCGGAGACCCCCGTGAATTCTTTGAGCTCGCCGCGGCGCGCGCGCTCGTACATCTCCACTTTGCCGTCACGCGTGGCGCAGATGTCGAGCGGGCAATCCGCGAAGACCTCGACGAACCTCTGTGGGCCGACGAGCGCCCGCACTTCGTCGCGTGTCGAGCGGTAGGGGGAGATCGCCGAGCAGATCACCGCCACCCTGTTGCGTGCGAGCAGGTGCGCGACGAAGCCGATGCGGCGGATGTTCGTGTCGCGGTCCTCCCGGGAGAAGCCAAGGCCCTTGGAGAGATTGGT
Organism: Vulcanimicrobiota bacterium; assembly: GCA_963806005.1. Lineage (GTDB taxonomy): Bacteria > Vulcanimicrobiota > Vulcanimicrobiia > Eremiobacterales > Eremiobacteraceae > JAFANK01. Next base: position 548,359 of record CAWDWJ010000001.1, read on the forward strand.
GCGCACCACATCGCCGTCCAGGGACTCCACGTTGTGCCCGGCAGCGCGCAACCGCTCTTCGAGGATGCGTGAGATCGTCGTCTTCCCTGCACCGGAGAGCCCGGTGAACCAGATGACAAAGCCTTCGTCAGAATGCGTCATGCGCATCACTTCTCGCCGGCGGCGCGACGCGCCTGTGAAACGCGTGCACGCCCAAGGTATTCCGCGCGGCGCGACGTGTCAGTTATCGCATTGATGGAGGGGATCGCTTGGCGTCGGGGTGGGCGTCGGCACGGGAACGTTGTATTGAAACGTGTCGAAAGTCCCGGTTGCCTTGGCGCGGATGTGATGCTTGTAGATCGCCGCGGATTGCGCGGTGACGACGTCGTAGGAGCCGACGACCGCGAACGTCTGCCAGAGCTGGACGCTGTCGCCTTCGTTGTGATAGGTCCAATTGAAGAATTCCGGGCTGCCGGATCTCCTGTCGACGTTGACGTCCATCTGCGAGACCTCGCCGCGGATCTTCGGCACCATGTGCAGCACGTACGTGTCCGGCTGCACCTCGAGCGTGATGTTGTAGCAGTGCCGCCAGCGGCTCGCCATGCCGACCGCTCCTTCGACCTTCGTTATGCCTTCCAGATATGATGGGGTGTGTGGGAAATCGTAGACCGCGTACCCGGGGCTTGTGTAATACACTTTACCGTCGAGCACGGGATGAAGATACGGGAAATTCGTCTGTCTGACGTCGAGGACCGCGTGCGCCTGGTAGGAACGAAGGCCGGGATTGCGGGCGAGCACGAGCTCGATGACGCTCTCGACGTTTGGCGATGCGGACGCCGCGACGCCCGGCGACGGCGACTCACCGGGTGAGGACGACGGCTGGGCGAGCCCCCCGACCCCGACGGCGAGGATGAGGCACCCCGCGAACAGGGGGGCGAGCAAGCCCTTCGATGCACGCATCACGCTACTGTACGACACTTTCCTTAGAATAACGGCAATATCGGGCGCTTCATCCCACCCAAGTCCTATTTCACGCGCTCGAGTCGGATTTCACGCGCCTTCATCCTCGGGGCGCCCTAGTGGACCGGATCGTCATGAGCCCGCTCACTCACACGTTCGATTTGCTAGGAAACGACCTCGCTACCTTTAAATGACGCCGACCTGCACGACCGCGCTGAGCGCAAAACCGCCGATGTTCAAAGAACGGGGCGGCGACGCCATATGCGCGCCGTCGCGCTGTTCTTTCTTTGTGGTGGTGGCCAATCGATGGCGACGAGAACTCGGCGCGACAACCGGCGCGAGAAGGCGAGGAAGCGCTTCGCCACGCTACGCCAGCGGCGCGCCAAGCAGTCGGCGCTCTACGAGGCGCTCGAGCGCAGGCAGCGCGCTGATCATGCGCGTCTGTCCGCGGCGCGCAGGCGCTCGGCTGCGACGACCGGCCGGACTCGCACGCCCGTCATCGAGCGCCGGCGCCATGAGTACGTCGAGATCGCGGCACCTTCGCCCACGCTCATCCCGCAGCGTGCGATCCTCGCGTCGCTGGCCGTCGCCTTCGTGCTGCCGCTCATCGTGGCGATCGCTGCAGATCTCATGCCCCACCACGCGCCAAACGCGATCGTCGCACGCATCCGCGCGCATCGCACGGTGGCGCAACCCCGCACGGTCGCGCGTGCGCCCGTGCCGCGTCAGGTGCAACCCGTTAACCCGGCACGACCGCAGCTCGCACATAGCGCACCGCACTTTAGCTCGAAGGCTGCGCTCGCGGCGATCAATCCTCCGGCTCGGCCGCAGGGTGCGCACGCGATCGCGCCGCCGCAGGCGGACGTGCATCTCCATACCGAGCCCGTCGTGGCGCACGCGCCGGCGCGGCCGGCGGCACCGCGTCCGTCGCCTATCGAGCAAGTAGCGCTTGCGCCTTCGCGCAGCGCGGCATTGCCTGCGCATCGCAGGCCGGCGCTTGCGTGGACGCTTGGTCCGGACGGCACGTGGACGGCACTCGTCCGCGCCCCGGCCGGGATGCACGATGCCAATTTCGCAGCGTCGACCGGACAGATCATCAGCCTCGAGCGATCGCCGGTCGACGGCGAGGCAGCGATCGTCACGATCGGATGGTCCCGCCCGGTCGCGGTCACGATCTCATCGGGCGGCGACACGGCTAACGTGGACCTGCCGGCCCCCGACGACAGCGCCGAGGCCTTCGCGGCGACGGCGCGCGCCATCGGTCCTCACTTGGTCAACGTCGGATGGACCCCGCTCTCGGCAACGGCCGCCGTCGCCGACTACAAGGTCTACCGGTCCTCGTCCGGCGGCGACGATGCGCAGCTCGTCGCGGAACTGCCGCCCGTCAAGCACGCCTGGCACGACGTCCACGTCCGCTCGCGATCGCAATATCGTTACGATGTGGTGGCCGAGACCCAAGACGGGGCGGTCGAAGCGAATGCTCTCCCGGTCAGCACGCCCGACGACCTCCCGATAGCGCCGTCGTCTGTGCTCGCCGGTAAAGGGATGTTCCTCTATTTCTCCTCGCTCAGCGGCGACGCGCGCAGCTTCCGACAGTATCATCCGGAAGCGGTGATCGGCGAAGCGCAAAAGGCGGGCATCCACGTCATCGAGCTGCGCATGGCGCGCGGCACGTGCGAGATGGCGCAGACGGACCAAGCGCGAGCCTGGCTCGATCGCCTCATCGACGCAGCGGCGCGGGCGAACATCAGCCTCGTCGCCTGGACCGTGCCGCGGCGCGTGACGACGCAGGACCTCGCACAGACCGTCGCCGCAGCGTCGTATACCACGCCGGCCGGTAACGGTTTCGTCGGTGTCGCGCTCGACCTCGAGTCGGGCGACCGCTACATGGGCTATGGCCTCAAAGCGAGCGCAGGCATGGTCCAATACATCAAGCTCGTGAGAGCCGCGACCGGTCCCCATTACCTGATCGTCGCCACCGTGGCATCGCCCGAGATGGGCAACCACACAAATGCTGACTACCCCTACGCCAAGATCGCCGCATACGCCGACGTCCTCCAGCCCATGGAGTACTGGCACTATTTCGACGAGGCATCGCACCACGAGTATGCGCGTCGCGAAGTGGCCGGGGCATCTGCCGCGGCGGTGGCGCGCACCCGCGCGCTCGCCGGGCGCGACATCCCGGTGGACGTGGCCGGACAGAGCGTCGACCTGGAGGGCACGGGCGCGCCATCGGGGCGTGAGATCCAGTGGTCGCTCGGCGGCGCCAAGTCGGCTGGGGGCATCGGCGAGACGTTCTTCGACTGGGCCGGAACGCCGCCCGATGCGTGGGCCGCCATCCAGGCCTTTGACTGGTAGGGCGCGAATACGCGAACGCCATGTCCGATGCTGCGACAACTCAACCGGTCGAGCGCGTCGACCTGCGCGAACTCCCGTCGTGGGAACGGCACGACCGGGTACTAGCGTCATTTGACCGGCTGACGCCCGGGCAATCGGCAGAGTTCACGAACGACTACGAGCCCAAAGCGCTGCGCACCCATCTCGAAGCAGAGCGGGAGAGCATCGCCATCTTCGACGTGCGCAACGCCGGCGATGGGCGCTGGATCATCCGGCTCACCCGTCTGCCCGACCCATCGATGCAAGGCGACACGCCACGCATCGCCTTTCTTCGCCAGGTCCGCATGTTCCGCAGCGCGCCGGTCGACCTCTTGCGCGAGATCGATCGTGCTGCCAAAGAGCGCAACTATCACGACCGCATGGTGATCGTCGCCGAGGGCACCAACTGGCCGACGCTCGGCATCGTGCGGCGCGGCGTGGTCGAGGTGACGCGTGCGGCAGACGAAGGGCGCGAGATCGTGCTCTACGACGTCTCACCGTACAGCATGTTCAACGAAGCCTCGGTGTTCGACGAGGGGACGGCGGAAGCGACCGTCATCGCGCGCGGCGAGGTGGAGATCATCGAGCTGCCATCGCAGTTCGTGCGCGGACTCGTGCAACGCAGCCCCGAGATCGCGCTCGGCATGGGCCGGTTCTTCTCGCAACGCCAGCGCCGTCTGAGCGGCGCGGCCGGCAACCTCGCGTTCGGCCGGGTGCTCACCCGCATCGCACGCGTGCTGCTCGATTATGCCTCGCCCAAGGAAGGGATGGCGCCCGGCGAAGCGGGGGTCGAGCGCATCACGCAATCAGACCTCGCAGCGCGCGTCGGCACCGTGCGCGATATGGGCAGTCGCGCGCTCTCGCATCTCGAGGACATGGGAGCGCTCGAGCTGCGCCGCGGCCGCGTGGTCAAGCTCGACCGCGCCAAGCTCCAAGAGATCGTCCGCACCGGACGTTAGGCGGATCCATCCAGCGTGCCGGACCTAGCCGAAGTCGCCCTCGGTCTGCGAGCCCTCGCATTTGCGGCGACACCCCGCGACGTCGGCGTGACCCCGCTCGCCTCCGGCGTGTGGGGAGCGCTCATGGAGTTCGCCGCGGAGCAGACGTGGGTCAGCCTCGTCGCGATCCTCGACGGCACGACGAGCCTGTATTTCGGCAGCGGGGGCGGCATCATCGGCGCGGGCAAGAGCGAAACCGTCCGCGCTGCGAATCGGCGCTTTCTCGAGATCACAGGTCAGCACGCGGGCGCATTTCGCAAGGTCGATTCCTACCCGACTCCGCCTCCCGGCCGCGCGCGCTTCTACGCCCTTATGACGGATGGCGTCTACGCCTCGGACGAAGTCGAGGAAGCAGCCCTGCGCACGCCGGGGGCGGAACTGTTGCCGCTCTACGCGGCGGCCCAGGACGTCATCACCCAGATCCGGCTCGCGCACGGGAAGACCTAGCCGCGGATCAGCGCTTGTCTTTGAACAGGTCCTCGGGGCGTTCGATGCGCGACACGCGCTTTTGCCATTCGCGCCAGCGGCGTTTTTGCTGCCAGCGCTCCATGCGCTCGCGGATGCCCGGTCCGCCCCGCCGGAACAGCGTGGCGAAGGAGATGCGGCTCGTCGTGAAGGCATACGCGAAGATCACCGTCGCCGCGACCGCAGCGAGCGCCGACATCGGGCCGCCATAATAGCCCGTCCGGCCGAACAGCTCGAAGGCGACCGCCAGCACTCCCAGCCAGCGCGCCTGGATCGGGAAGATGACCAAGAGCACGGTCGCAAAGGGGTTCATCGCGGCGAACGCGACCACAAGCCCAAGAAAGCTGCCGACCATGCCCGAGAAATAAGGCGCGAGCGCGTGCGACCATGGCGCGAGCAGCATGACGGCGAGTCCCGGCACGACACCGCTCGCCAAGAAGAAGAAGAGGAACTTCCACGAGCCCCACGCGCGCTCAAGCGAGCTGCCGAAGAAGTAGAGGACCAAGCCATCGGTGATGAGATAGAGGAAATTCGCGCCATGGACGAGCGGAAAGGTGAAGGGCTGCCACAGCATGCCGGTCGGCAGCCACGCGAGGGATACGGGCCAGCCCAAGAGCGCGGTGAGCGCGTCGTGCATGAGCCAGTCGACGATGAACGCGATCCCCATGAGCGAGAGCAAAGCGTAGACCGCAGGCGTCTCGCCTCCAGCCACGCCGCGATAGGGAGATGACCACACCGGTCGCATATGCTAGCCTTGGCCTAGGCCGCAGTTCGTTCCTTGACGCACTCCAGCACGATCTCTGCCGAGCGGTAGAAGTCGGGGAGATCGATCCACTCGTTCACCGTATGGATGTCGCGCATGCCCGTGCCAAGGTTCACGCTCGTGATGCCATGCCTGTTGTAGACGTTGGCGTCCGAGCCCCCGCCGATCGTGACGGTCTCGACAGCCACCCCGTGGCGCTGCGCTGCTCGCATGACGAGCTGGACCAAGGGTGCGTCCGGCGGGATGCGCAAGCTGTGGTACTCGCGCTCGCAACGCTCTTCGATCCACGCACGCCGGACCTCGCCGCCCAAAGATATCTTCGCCCGTGCTGCGGCGTCCGTGAAGGCGCCACGGATCGAGCGCATCACCTCGTCAAGCCGCTCGTCGCGTAGCGACCGCGCCTCACCGCGCACCACGCAGAAGTTGGGCACCACGTTTGTGGCGGTTGGTCCGTCGGAGATGATGACGTTGCTCGTCGTCTCGGCGTCGATGCGGCCGATCGGCATGGCGGCGATGGCCTCGGCGGCCACGCGCACCGCGGAGATGCCGTTCTCGGGGCACATGCCGGCGTGGGCCTCCAGGCCATGGACTGTGAAGGTGAAGCGGTCGGCCGAAGGCGCCGCGGTGACGAGCTGCGTCGCATGCGCCGAGTCGAGGACGATGGCCTCCTTCGACTCGAGCGACTCGAAGTCGAGATGTTTGGCGCCCAAGAGACCTATCTCTTCGCAGATCGTGAAGGCGATCTCGATCGTGCCGTGCGGCAGCTCGCGCTCCTTGAGCGTGCGCAGCACCTCGAGGATGATGGCGAGGCCGCTCTTGTCGTCGCCGCCGAGGATCGTCGTCCCGTCGGAGCGGATGCGATCCGCTTCGCGGACCGGCTTGACCGACGTGCCCGGGGGGACGACGTCCATATGCGATGAGAGCAAGAGCGGGGCGGCGTTCGGAGCGGTGGCTTGCAACCGCGCGACCACGTTGCCGGTATTGCCTGACACAGCGGCGCCGGCATCGTCCACGCGCACGGAGGCGCCGAGCTCGCTCAAGGCGCGGAACAGGTAGTCGGCGACCGGTTTTTCCTGTTTGGAATGGCTGTCGAGACGGACGAGGTCCAAGACGGCGTCCGTCATACGGTCCTGGCGTATCATGCCGTGCAGTTAGGCCCGCGACCGGCGCTCTTCCTGTGGGCTCGCGAAAACGGGCGTGAGTGGCGTCACACCGGGCTTTGGCCTGCGGGTGGAAAAGCGCGCGACGCCGATTACATGAAGAGAACGCTTTGATCGTGCAGGAGCATCCTTGATGTTGCAGACGCAAGCCCCAGGCCAGCTCGGAAAAGGCGGAGGGCAGAGATCGGAATTCGACGAGCGGGTCAAGATGTTCCGTGGCGGCGCGATGATCGCTATGGGGATCTTCGCAGGCGCGGTCCTCGGCGGCATCGTCGGCCTCTTCGTCTACGCGAACACTCGCACGCCCGACGTCGCGCACGATGGCATCTTCGCGATCATCCAGATCGCGGGCGTCGCGCTGGGCCTCGTGATGGGCCTCATCGCAGCGCGTAGCTACGAATCGCAGGAGCAGCTCATCGACGCCTCCCACCGTGCCGGCATGACGATGTTGAAGAAATACAAACCGAAACCGGGTGCGCAGGGCCAGGCCAACGTGGGCCAGCGCGTCATCGGCGGCGCGCCGAACGCCGGCGAAGAGTTCCTCAAAACGCTGCTCAACAACAACCCGAACCCGAAACCCCAATAACGCCGGGCGCTCAAGAGGCGCCGGCGAGAGCTCATCGGGCGGCCGTCAGGCCGTCCGATTGCTTGTACAGGCGGCATCGGGACCGGCGCCTAACGCCAGCCTCGTGCTCAGATCCGCACCTCGGATTGGCCCTATCCTCGCGATCGCGGCAGCGGCGTTCGGAGCGCTCGGCGCAGGCGTGGCGCCTGGACCGGCGCCGAGCGGCGAGGCCGTTGCGTTCCTCGTCGCGCCGCCCGGTTTCCACGTCACCTACGTCTCCAAGCACGTGCCGGGCGCGCGCTTTTTGGCGTTCGCCCCCAACGGCGATCTGGTCGTCGCGCTCACGCAACCGGGTGAGGTCGTCGTCATCCATCCGGGAGCTTCGCCGGACGCGCAGCCCGACGAGTTCGACGTCGGGGTGAGCCTGCCGCACGGCGTGGCGTTCCTCGAGGGGAACCTCTATCTCGCGACCTGGTTCGGCGTGCTGCGGTACGACTATCCGGCCCAGAGGCCCGTCACGCTCTTCGACGACATGCCCAAGAGCATCGACCACAACCGTCGCGCGCTCGCTGTCGCCGGGGACGGCACGATCTTCGTCTCATCGGGGTCGAACTGCAACCTGTGCGACGAGCGCGACCCGCGCTTCGCCGCGATCCTGCGCTACGGCGCCGGCGACACGCACGGCGCGATCTACGCGCGTGGCCTGCGCAACGCTTCGGGGCTCGCGTTCGACCCGCGTGGCCGGCTCTGGGCGGTCGTCAACCAGCGCGATAGCATCGGGCCGACGCAGGCGATCACAGACGATCTGCCGCCCGACGAGTTCGACCTCATCCGGCCGGGCGGCGACTACGGCTGGCCGACGTGCTATCCCGATCCTCACGCCGCACGCCGCCTGCCCAACCCCGAATATCCGCACGCCGATTGTTCCGGCCAAACGCCCGCCACGTTCGACCTCCCTGCGCACTCGGCGCCGCTCGGCCTACGTTTTATGACGCAGCCGCGTTCCCGGCCACGCACCGCGGCAACGCGTTCATCGCTTTGCACGGCTCTTGGAACAGGACCGTGCCGGTCGGCGACAAGGTCATCGAGGTGACCTTCGTCGATGGCATGCCGACCGGTTATCACGACTTCGTCACCGGGTGGATGAATGCGAACGGCAGCTATCGCGGCAGACCCGTCGGCCTGGCGGTGGGTCCGGACGGCGCGCTCTACATCAGCGACGACAAGCTCGGCTTCATCTATCGAGTGTCGTACGGCTCCTGAGGGAGCCAAGCGTGAAGGCCGCGCTGCCAGCGAGCGGACCGCGACGGGCCTGTGGAGCAACGGACCTTCAGGTCCGTTCGTCGTATCAAGCCCGCCATGAAGACGAACGAACGCGGCCAGACCCGCATCCTGCACCATTCATCGGTTGTCTTGCGCGATAACGCGCTCGGCGATCCCGCCGACCGCGATCTGTACTGCTACCTGCCCCCCGGCTACGATGCGTCGAGCGAGCGATACCCCGTGATCTTTTGGCTTTCGGGTTTCACCGGCTTCGGGAGATTGATGTTCAACGCCGACCCGTGGGTCGAACCGATCGACCGCCGCTTGGACCGCCTGATCGCGTCGGGCGCCATGCCGCCCGCGATCTGCGTTCTGCCGGACTGTTTCACGCGGCTCGGCGGCAGCCAATACCTGGACTCGAGCGCGACCGGCCGGTACGAGACGTACATCGTGGAGGAACTCGTGCCGTTCGTCGATGCGACGTTGCGCACGAAGTCTGGTCGCGAGCATCGCGGGGTCACCGGGAAGTCGAGCGGCGGCTACGGCGCGATGCGCCTCGCCATGCGTCACGCCGACATCTTCTCCGCGCTCGGTTCGCACGCCGGCGATGCGTATTTCGCGTATTGCTATCTCCCCGATTTCCCGAAGTTCGCGATGGGCATCGAGAAAGCGGGCGGTGTGGAAGGTTTCCTCCGCGATTTTTTGGCGCTGCCGAAGAAGACGCACGAGGCGATGGAGGTGCTCAACATCCTCGCCATGGCCGCATGCTACTCGCCGAACCCCTCGGCCCCGCTGGGCATTGACATCCCGGTCAAGCTTCCAAGCGGCGAGATCAGAGGCGACGTCTGGAAGCGCTGGGAGACCAACGATCCGGTGCACATGGCGCGCGAGCATGCCGCGGCGCTGCGCTCCCTCACCAAGATCTACCTCGATGCCGGCACGCGCGACGAGTGGAGCCTGCACATCGGAGCGCGCATCTTCACGAGCCGCTTGGACGAGCTCAAGGTGCCATACATCTACGAGGAGTTCGAAGACTCGCACATGGGCATCTCGTACCGATACGACCGCTCGTTCGCCGAGCTGGCCAAGGCGCTCGTCTGAACGTCGCGCCCAGCGGCCGAGCCGCGCTGGCGGACGGGAAGCGGCTGAGCGTCCTGTCGATCGTCCTGGCCGCGCTTGAGGCGGCGCTCGCGATCCCGGCCGGCCTCGCCGCCGGCAGCATCGCGCTCTTCGGATTCGGGCTCGATAGCCTTATCGAGGTCGGTTCCTCGGCCGCCGTGCTGTGGGGGATGTCCGTTGCCGGCGACGAGCGGCGCGAGCACCGCGAGCGGGTGAGTCTGCAGGTGGTGGGTGTCTTACTGCTCGCCCTTGCCGCGTACATCGCGATCGAGTCGATCTCGAGCCTGATCCGCCATGCGCAACCTCAGCGCACGGTCTTCGGCATGGTCGTGCTCGCAGTGTCGCTTGGGGCCAACCTGTGGCTGCGGCGCGCCAAGCGCACCGTGGCGACCTCGCTCTCAAGCGACGCGCTCTTCGCCGACTCAAAGCAGACCGAGTTCTGCGCCTACCTGTCGGGCATCGCGCTTGTCGGCTTGGCGCTCAATGCCGTCGCCGGCTTTTGGTGGGCCGATCCATGGGCGGGGCTCGTCATGGTCCCGATCGTCATCCGCGAAGGCATCGAAGCGGTGCAGGGCAAGGCATGCGTCCATGGCTAGCAGCCAACGCCGTTCTCAAGCACCGGTTTCGGTCGTCGGATCAGACACCACCCGATAGCCGATAACTGCGAGAAGCGCTCCCATGATGGGTGCGATCACGTACACCCACTGATCCTGCCACAGCCCGGCGATCAGAGCAGGGCCGAGCGACCGCGCCGGGTTCATCGATGCACCGGAGATCGGACCGCCGAACAGCGCATCAAGAGCGATCGTGCTCCCGATCGCGATGCCGGCAAAGCTCTTGACCGCGCGACCGTGCACCGCGGAACCCAGGATCACGAAGACCAAAAGGGATGTCATCAAGAGCTCTAGCCCAAACGACGTGCTGACCGATCCGTTGGGCACCGTCGCGCCAAGGGACGCCGTAGTACCGAACATGATCCGAAGCACCGCGCTCGCCGCGATGGCGCCCAGCACCTGGGCTATGACGTACACAGGAACGCGGCTGCCTGGGAATTCACCGGCTGTCCAGAAGCCGATCGTGACGGCCGGGTTGAAATGAGCACCCGAGACGTGAGCGAGCGCGTAGACCAGCGCCGCAACGACGAGACCGAAGACAAGAGATACGCCGAGATGGGTTATGGCGTGGGTCTTTGCGTCGACGATGATCGCGCCGGTTCCGGCGAAGACGAGAAAGAACGTGCCGATCAGCTCGGCGGCGAGCGCCTGACGCAGATGCATTTACGACGGCTGTCTGGCCGAGGTCAGGTCGACGATCAGGCGGTCGACACGCGTCGCGATATCATCGCGGATGCGGCGGACCGCCTCCAGGTCCTTGCCAGCGGGGTCATCCACATCCCAATCCTCGTACCGCTTACCCGGATAGATCGGGCAGGCATCTCCACAGCCCATCGTGATGACGACGTCGGCCGCGCGGACCACGTCATCGGTCATCGGTTTGGGGAACTCCTTGCTCAGGTCGAGCCCCACTTCGGACATCGCAGTGATCACGTCTCTGTTGATGGCGCTCGACGGTGCGCTCCCGGCTGAACGCACGTGGACCTTGCCCTGGCTTCTGGCATCGAGCAACGCCGCGGCCATCTGACTTCGGCCGGCGTTGTGCACGCAGACAAAGAGCACCTCGGGCATGGTCTTCGGGATGCTTCCCGCTGCTTGCGCCGCGGCCGTCAGGCGTTCGCGTGCAAACCGATACGCGAATATCGGCAGGTAGTCAGTCACCTGGGATTCTTGCAACGAGGCTATGCTCTCCGCAAGAAAACGTCGAATAGTCTCTTCGGAAAACACTCCCTTGAACTCAAGCCCCAGGTTGGAGGCTCCAGTCAGAGCGAGATCGATAAGAGTCTGTTTGCGATCGTGAGCCACTATTTTCGCCTTCTTTCAACGATCGGCTAGCAACCCGAAGCGGCCACGCCGCGACTTTGGCAGCAGGTCGAGTTCTCGCCATCGCGCTCTGCGGTTTCCTCGACGACGAAGTACGTCTCCCATCTGCGGCCATCAGGGTCGGTCGCCCACACCTTGTCCTGAGTGGCGTAACAGCATGTCTCCCCTCTCTCGATGTCGACCGGGAGCCCGGCACCCGTGAGGCGCTCGATTGCGCCATCCACCAGGTCGGGGGCGTCCACCGCGATCCCGAAGTGCGTGTCAGCCGACGCCTTGGCGTGAGGATCGAGCGAAAGGGCGAGCTCGAGCCCCGGGTCTTGGGTCAAAAAGAGCGCGTAATCGTCGTAACGCTTCATCGGTTCCGCGTTCAACAGCGTGCGGTAAAAAGCCACGCTGCTGTCGAGGTCGTGCGTTGCGAGGCTGAGGTGCGTTCTCATGCAGCGATCCTTTTCCGCTGAGGGAAGATGTCAGCAAGCGCGGCGGCGATCCGATCGTCGAGATCGGCCGCCGAACGGTAGTAGACCCACGTGCCGCGACGCTCGCATGTCACGAGCCCTGCGTCCCTCAAGACCTTGAGGTGATGGGATACGGTCGGTTGGTTAAGCGGGAACGCATCGGTGAAGTCGCAGACGCAGACCTCATGCTTCGCGCGGCTCAGGGTCGCAAGGATACGGAGCCGATAGGGGTCGGCCAACGCTTTGAACAGGTCAGCCTCAACAGAACGCCGGTTTTTATCGACTCGTGCCTGAGGGCAGCGTCGTTGTATCGACATTGTTCGATGTTATCAGCTATATCAACGGCTGTCAATATAAGGAGCAGCGCGCCCCGCTCGAGAACGACAGACGAATGCAGCCATCGGGTCTTGCAGTGAGCACGAGGACGGCCATGCCGGCCGATCTTCCCGCCATCACCCGCATCTACAACCAGGGCATCGAAGACCGTATGGCGACCTTCGAGCCCGACCCCAAAGACGAAGAGCAGGTCGCGGACTGGCTCTTCCGCGACGACCAGGATCGCTACGAGGTGATCGTGGCCCTGGCCGGGGGCGAGGTTGTCGGGTGGGCGGCGCTGCGGCCGTACTCGCACCGCTGCGCCTACGCCGGCATCGCCGATCTCTCGGTCTACGTCGAGCGCGACGCTCGAGGCAAAGGCGTCGGCGCACGCCTGCTTTCAGATCTGGAGGAGCGCGCCCGCCGGCACGACTTCCACAAGATCGTGCTGTTCGCGCTCTCGCTCAACCGTGCGGGATTGCGCCTGTACGCCAAGCGTGGATTCCGCGAGGTCGGCGTGTTCAAAGAACAAGGCAAGCTCGACGGCCGTTTCGCCGACGTCACGATCATGGAGAAGATCCTCACCCGCTAGACTCTCAGCGACGTCTCATACGCGCCTCAGGCGGGCCTCATGCGGGCCCGGCCCCGTTCGTCTATGCTCACCGTGAAGGACCAACGCGCGACTTGAGGGCGCGGCGCTGACCATCATCGGCGTATGAGAAGTCCATGAGAAAGGGTTAACAAACGACATGAGAACTCGCGTCATCTTCGCGATCCTGGCATCCATCGCCATCGCCGGTTGCAGCGGCGGCGGCGGTCTTGGGCTTGGGACGCAGAGCCAGAACAGCCAAGCGACCCAGCAAGAAATCGCGCAGGCCGGCACGGAAGCCGCCTTCGCACCCGTCGAACTGGGCGGCCTCCAGGTCGGCCTCTTCAACGGCGACATGGGCGTGCCGCTCTCGAGCGCACGCGCTCCGCTCTCGACGTTTGCAGCGTCACCGAACGGCTCGTGCAACAATGGAGTCGAGTACACCGTGACCGCAGGCCCCGGTGCGAACCAGACCACCTACGAGACCAAGTACTTCTACGACAAGGCCTGCACGCAGCTGTCCAAGGACGTGCTGGCCATCGCCACGATGAACAGCTCGTCGAGCGAGACCATCGTGCGCACGGCCACGACCTACAACCTCGCCGGTCTGTTGCTCACGACCCGCAAGGCGAACTACTCCATCACGGGCGCGCCCGGCAATTTCTCCGCCGTCATCACGGGCAACGTCTACATCGGCACGTCGTCGAGCGCAGCGGTCGACTTCGGCCACCAGTTCACCGTGGCGCCGCAAAGCGCCAGCGTCTCGACCATCGCCGCCAACTCCGGCCGCGTCGTCAACAACGGCAACCCGCACATCAACGAATCCTTCGGTCACATGGGCGTCCTCTCCAACGGCACCATGACGACCGACGGATCCGGTGACATCACCTTCGCCGGTTCGCATGCCGGCACGTTCTTCAAAGGCCCGCTCGGCGCGCTGACGCTCTCGTCCACGCCGCCCTTCACCGTCTCGGGCGGATCGGAGCTTGGCACGAACAACGTCAGCGGCTCGGTCGAGTTCAACAACCTGTGCGACATCGTCGCGGTGTCGATCACCGGTACGCTGTGGAACGGCGACTCGATTAGCGTCTCGAGCTCGGGCACGCCGCCCGGCGTCTCGATCAACGGCACGATCACCGACCCCTCCGGCGCTAGCGTGGCCACGTTCTCGGTCGACCAGAACGGCGACGGCATCATCACCTTCGCCAACGGCCAACAGGCGCTCATCTACGACTGGCACGTGGTCCGATAACCCCACGGCCACCACACAGAAGAGGGCCCTCAACCGGGCCCTCTTCTTGTCATGTCTCATCGAGGATGAGCGCGCGACCGCCTAGTCGTGCGTGAGCTCAAGCCGCGGCATGTCCGCCAGGCGCACCCTGCCGGTATCGCCCGCCTGGTCGTCCGCGGCGATCGAGAAGCGCAGGTGGAAACCGCCCAGGTTCAGATCGAATCCGAAGAGCTGCATGATCTATGCCTCCAGTCTGCGCCACTGCACGAGCGCGGCTGCGATGCCGAGCACCGCGATGCCGGTCAATCCTCCGATGGCGAACGCCGGCGTCATGTTGAGCAGGTGACGCGCCGTCTCGGAACCGGACGAGGAGTAGCTACCGTACAACAATGGGTTGACGTAGTTGAGCGCGTTGACGAGCCCGTGGATGACCGGCGGCAGGTCGAGCGAGAGGAGCACAAGGAGAACCATGCTCGCGAGCCAGGTGAAACCGGCGATGGCACCGGCCTTCGTGCGCACCGATGCGCTCAATCCTGCGACCAGACCGAACCAAGCCAGCGGAAAGGCGATTTCGGTTGCGGCCACCGGCCAGAACTGTGGATCCATGAACATGTGGCTCTGCCAGCCCCGCGCGTATACGAGCGCCAGGCCGATCAGGAGGGTGAAGGCGAACACGGCGAAGATACCGGCCGCGTCCACAAGCATGAGACGCGCCGCATACGAGAGCCGTGAGGCAGGCCGCGTCCAGGCCATCTCAAGATGTCCGCAATTCTCCGCGGCTAAGCACGTCCCCATGACCGTGCCGAAGATCGCGGCGACAAAGCCTGCCAGCGCGAGCAATAAGGAGTAAGGCGCCCGATGGGCGTCGTCGACCACGACGCCAACCGTCGGGCCGTTGCTCGCGTTCGACGAGGGGCTCGGGCGGACAGGAGCGCTATGCTCTGTCGTGGCGGCCTGCGCCGGCGTCACGAGGTCGACGTTGACCTGGGCATGGCCACTCAAGGCGAAGATGAGCAGCGCAAGGGCGGCGATAGCGATGGCGAAGCCGATAAACGTGTTGCGGACACGCAAGAACTCTTTATAGTACATGCTCAGTTACCCCCAACCGCGACGAGGAAGATATCTTCAAGGTTTTGATCGAGCACGCGCACGCTTGTCGGCGAGGCTCCCTGAATGACGGCCACGACTCCGTCGCCTGCCCCCCGGATGTACGCGCGCATGAGCCGGCCTTGTCGCATGACGTGGCGCACGTTAGGATCCGCATCGAGCTCCGAAAAGCTCGGCGCATCCCCGTCGAAGGTCGCTTCGACGATCTTCTCCTGCGCCTTGATATCTTCGACCACGCCCTGCAGCACGAGCCCGCCGCGATGGAGGATGGCCACGCGGTCGGCGGCTCGTTCGACCTGGCCGATCTGATGCGAGGAGAAGAGCACGGTGGCCCCGCCGGCGGCCGCGTCGATCATGAGATCGAGCACGTGGCGCTGATGGACCGGGTCGAGTCCGGATGACGGTTCGTCGAGCACGAGGATCTGCGGATGGGTGGCAAACGCCAGGCACAGCGCCATGGCGCTCTGCTGGCCCTTGGACAGCGTCTTGACGCGCTTGCGCAGATCGAGCGAGAAGAGACTTGCGAGCTCGCGAGCGCGGGCGAGGTCGAAGCTGGCGAAGGTGCGCCGCCCGCACTCGATGTGCTGCGCACCCGTCATCCATTCGTAGAGCGCGGGGCGCTCGGGCATATAGGAGATCGATTCGAACATCGCCGGCTGCAGCGGATAGCCGCCGAACATGATCTGGCCTGACGTCGCTCTGGCCAGACCAAGCGCGCATTTGAACGTGGTCGTCTTGCCCGCGCCATTTGTGCCGAGCAGGCCGAAGATCGACCCCTTGGGGATCTCGACCGAAAGATCGTTGACGGCCACGGTGTTCCCGTAGGACTTGGTGAGCGACCGGATATCGATCGCCGGCGCTTCTAACTCGACGGTCATGAATTCTTATGCTCCTTCGGCTCGTCCGGCGCATACCAGCGCTCCAGAGCCTGGGCGAATAGCTCTCGCACCTGGGTGCGTTTGAGCCCCATGGACTTGGCTTCCCGGACCGCCGCATCGACGGCAGAAGAAGCGACATCGCTGAGCGCAGCCGCGGCTTTTGCGGGCGCGCCGTCTTGGCTCACGAACGATCCCCGGCCGACGTTCGTCTCGATGACGCCGTCGCGCTCGAGCTCGCGGTAGGCGCGCGCGACCGTGTTGGGATTGATCGTCAGATCGGTCGCGAGCTGTTTCACGGTGGGCAGCCGTTCACCGGGCGCGAGCACACCGAGAGCCACCGATCGCTTCACTTGCTCTATGAGCTGAAGGTAGATGGGGGACCCCGGTGTGCGGGTCGACCGTGAATATGGCGGTCATGTTGCTTAGAGCCTCGGACCCCAGCCGCTGAACAACGTCGAATTGTCCAAAAACTTGGGCATCGGGATGAACGAGTGGTCGATGTCGATCCGCTCTGAGGTAGGAAGTACGCGCACGCTCGTGTTCATGGTAGTTGCTCCTTCTTCTTCATCTGTACTAGTTAGTTATTGTACTAGTACAGTAGTACAATAGTACAATCCAAGGCGTTTGTCAAGCCCTTTGAAAAATAATTTAGGACAATCGCAAAGGCCCGTATCGCAAGGCTGTGGAGCACTGGGCGGGGTCACCGGGGGGACGGTCGAGATTCATTCCTAGCGGCCCGCGGCGGCCGATGGCGGGTTCGCGGGAGAAGCCGAGCTGGGTTGCACCGTAGCGCGCCCCCGGCGCAGGTTGACGAGCCAGATCCCGCCGAGGACCACGGCGGCGCCGAGAAAGGTCGTCGCCGCGAGCCGTTCGTGGGCCACGATGCTGCCGAGGGCGACTGCAAGCACCGGCGTCACGTAGGTGAAAAGCGAGAGCCGGGTGACCGGCATGCGCTTCATGAGGGTGAAGTAGGCCAAGAAGACGATCGACGACCCGAACACCGTGAGATAGGCGAGCGCGCCGAGAGAGACCGGCGTGAAGTGAATGGAACGGCCGTGCTCGGCGATGAGGGCGACGACGACGAGGATACTGCCGCCCAGGAGCTGACCGGGGCCGACGGTCGCGAGCGGCGAGATGCCGTGCGCGTAGCGTTTGGCGAAGACGGTCGCAAACGAAGCGGCCGCGGCGGCGACGAGCAACGCCCCTACCCCGAGGGCAGGAGCGTGCGCAGATTTGATGACCTCCGACCAATAGATGATGACGACGCCGAGGAACCCCGCGACGAGTCCCAGCAGGTTGATCGGCGACAAGCGTTCGATCTTGAAGAGGTACGCGGCGTTGACGGCTGTCATGATCGGCATGGTGGCGAAGAGCACCGCGGCGAGGCCGCTTGGGACTGTCTGCTCTGCCCAGTAGATGAGCGCGTACTGGAAGCAGAAGAGCAACGAGCCCTGGACTGCCAGGTGGACGAGATAGACGCGCTCGCGCGGCCACGGTGCCCGCAGCATGAGGGCGACGCTCGACAGTATGAGCCCCGAGGCGAACATGCGCATGGCGGCGCCCGTGACGGGAGGTACGCCCTCAAGCCCGAGCCTGATGGCGAGCCAGGTGCTGCTCCACACCCCCAAGACGATGATGAAGAGAGCTATGGTTCCGATGCGGCTGCTCATGAGCTCGCAGCGATCGACTTCAGGAGATCGCGGAACAACCGGCCGTTGGTCGAGATCGCATTCCCGCCCTCGATCGTGCGGCGTCCATGCCAATCAGTGAAGGTGCCGCCGGCCTCTTCGAGGATGGGCAAAAGCGCGGCGCAGTCCCACACCTTCATGACTGGGTCGAGCGCGACATCGGCGCGGCCCGTCGCCACGAGCACGTGGCCGTAACAATCGCCCCAGCCACGTCGCGCGCGGGCCGCAGCCTGGATGCGGGCGGTCGCCGCCTCGAGGCCGTGTGCCCGAGCTTCGTAGAAATCACCGCACACCACAAGCGCCTCGCCGAGCGTCGCGACGGACGACGTCGGGTGCGAATGCCATTCCAGTGGCAACCAAGGCCTTGGGCGGCTATGACGGTCTCGCCGAGCGCCGGCAGGCGCACGACGCCGACCTGCGGATCGCCATGGACTTCGACGCCGACGAGCGTGCCGAACAGCGGCACACCGCGGGCGTACGAGAACGTGCCGTCGATGGGATCGACGATCCAGCGCCGCCCGGACGTGCCGGTCTGCACGCCGAACTCCTCGCCGACGATGCCGTCGTCAGGATAGGCCGCTTGGATGCGCAGACGTATGAGCTGCTCGGCCTCGCGATCCGCGATGGTGACGATCGAGCCGTCTTGTTTGCGCTCTGACCTGGGGTTCTTGCCGAAATGGCGGAGGGCGATCTCGCCCGCGTCATGGGCGAGTCGCTCGGCGAACTCGAGGAGCTCTTGGAGTACGGTGCTGGTCACGCACGGGTAGGTCCGAGAAACCGCTTGCGCGACCCTCTAATGCCGCACGGCCTCAGGCATCGGCATCACTTCACCCACTCAGGCCAGGGGAGCGCTAGGAGCAGCTGCGCGTTGGTCTGCGTCTGCGCGCCGGGCTGGTTGATGGGCTGCAGAAATTCTAGCACGAATCGCGAGTGCACGGTGGGCGCGAACACGCCGTAGAAGTCCCAATCACGTGTCGCGAACGGATTGGCCGCGGCGTCATAGCGCACGCCGAGATACGAGTGCGGGGTCGGATAGTATTTGAAGGTCACAAAACCGCCGCTCGACGCCACGGACGTCCCCAGTCCATCGGCGTTCGTGTCATTGCCCCACAGCTGTTGTCCGATGAGCGAGAAATGGCGGTTGGACCAGCCGGCCTGGATCCCGTCACGGTAGTAGCGGTCGGAGAACGATGCCCCGGGCGTTCCCGACTGGAAGTTGCGGGTGCCGGCCAGGCGCAGCGCACCGAACTGGATGTCGCCGGGCAGCGTATAGGTCGCGGACGCGAAGATCTCCGGTATCGCGAAGAGCTGGGTGAGATTGCTCGGCGGGGTGGGAGCGCCGTACGCAGCTCCCTGATATTCCGCGAAGTCGAACGAGACCTCGGCATCGAGACGGCTGCTCTGCTGGCCGAACATGCCTCCCCAGCGGGGGGTCGTGAAGTTCGCGCTGTTGTGGCCTACGGTGTAGACGTATGCGGCCTGGGGCGTGAATGTGTCCAGCCGCTGCGTCGCGTTTTGGATGAGCGGCAGATTGTATTCACCGACGCGCTCGAAGACGCCGCTCGAGGCCGTGACATGCTGCACCCACGCGTAATAGAGGCTGCCCGGTGCGCCTTGGCTGCCGAAGAAATAGCGGCCGAAATACGAGAAGGAGTTGTTCGGTCCGAAATTCGCCGTCGAGATCAAGATAGCCAGCGCGTTGAAGCGGCGCGATTGCGCAGGCGGCAGATCCTTCATGTAATCTTCCTGGAAGCGCAACACGAGCGGGAACTCTCTGCGGCGAGGGAGCTTCGGCAGCTGGAAACCGGCCTTGCGGAAGGCGTTGCCGAACGCGTTGAGCTCGGGGACGGCCGTGTGGCAGGTCTGGCACGAAAAGCCGTAGCGCTCTGCGAAGATCGGTGTGGCAAAGGCCGGCCGGCACATGGATAAGAGCACGCCGCCGGCAAGCGGCACGACAAGCCGCGCAAGCGAGGTGAGCCGACTCGCGCCTTCGTTATTGAACAACGATGACGCCTCGCATGCCGCTCGAGTAGTGATAGAAACACCCGAACAGATACTGGCCGATGCTCGAGGTCAAAAACGTCCTCGAATAGGCGCCGCCCGGGAGCAGCCCAGACGACCAGTTGGCCTGCGACACGTCTGAGCCGCTGGGCGTGAGCGCGCTGCTCGGGATCGGGGAGCCAGCCGGGAACGACGAGCCGGCGATGCTGGAGGCCGTGTGATTGAAGCCGTCCTGATTGTGGAATTGGATCGCGGTGCCGTGCGCGACCACCACGATCGCCGGGTTGAACCCGCCGACCATACCATAGGCGCTCGACATATCCGGGTAGTTGATGAGGCTGATCGCCACGGTTACAGCTGATGCCACGTGCTGCTGCGCGCCGGCGGGCGCGGACTGCGCCCCGGGGGTGCAGCCCGCTGCAATGACCGCAACGACGGCGATCGGCCACACGCGTCGTAGACCCATGGTCCGCACTGTAGCGAATGGCGCTGAAAGGCAAATGAAAAGCATGCGTAGCAACCGAGCCTTGAGACGGAGGGATGATCAGCTATGACCGTACGGCCGGCTACAGAGCGCTACCCTTTCACGCCCGACGCCCACAAAAACGAACTGCTCGCCACAAGCGGCACCGCGTTACTCATCGGGATGTGTCTCGATCAGCAAGTACGCACCGAAAAGGCGATGAGCGGGCCGTACGAACTGCGCGAGCGCATCGGTCATCTCGACGCCAAGAAGATCGCCGCGATGCGCCCATCGTCGCTTGACGCCGCTTTCCGGCGGACGCCCGCGCTGCATCGATACCCGGGCATGATGGCCAAGCGCGTGCGCGCGCTCTGCGCGATCATCGCGACGGACTATCGCGATGATGGAGCTCGCCTCTGGAAGGATGTGAAGACCGCGCAAGAGGTCTACGACCGTCTGCGCGCGCTGCCGGGCTTCGGCGAGGGCAAAGCTGCCGCCGGCGTGCACATCTTGGTCAAGTACGGAAAAGCGAAGCTTGCGGGCTGGCGGCGCTACGCCCGTGAAGAGAACCTTCCCTGGGAGTTCAAGTCCGGCAAGAAGGTGCGCTAAAGGCCTGGCCGGTCACGACCGTTCGCACGCTGCGCACAACTCGGAGAGCGCTTCGTTCACGAGCGCAGGCTGTTCGAGACTGGGCAGGTGACCGGCGCGCGGCACGCCGACGAAGGTCGCTCCATTGATCGCCCCGCACATTGCCCGGCTCTCGGCCTCCGAGATGAACGTGTCGTCGAGCCCATGGATCACAACCGTCGGCACGCTGACGGCCCCGAGCAGCGGGGTCGAATCGGGCCGCCCGGCCATGGCTCGCTGCGCCGCGATGACACCGCGCGGGGTCGCGTCGCGGATCATGGCTTGGATCGAGCGGACGACTTCGGGTTGGCGTGCGATCGTCGCCGGCGACAATGCCGTGGGCGGCCACTCGTCGACCAAGAAGCCGCAGCCTTCAACCTCGACCCGCTGCGCGAAGGCGAGCCGTTTTGCCTTGGCGGGCTCGGGGTCCACCGTCGCCTTGGTGTTGATGAGGGCAAGCCCACGGACGAAGCCGGGCGCGACCCGGAGCAGCGCGAAGGCGAGATAGCCTCCCATCGAGCACCCCGCGACGACCGCTGCAACGACGCCGCGCGCGCGCAGCGCTTCATATATAGTGGCGGCAAGGGTGTCCAGGTCCTCGCAGGCCGGGGCCGCGGCCGACGCTGCAAATCCCGGCAGGTCGGGCGCCAGCCACGAGGCCGACGTGGCCAAGGCTTCCATCTGACCCGTCCACATAGCCGAGTTGAGCGGGAAGGCGTGCAGGGCGAGGAGGGCCTGACCGGCTCCGCCTGACCGAAATATGATGGGCGTCATACCCGAACGGTCCAGCCGGCGGAGCTCACGCGCAAGCCCCTTTGATTAGTCGACCCGCCGAAATGTTACACCGCCGCATGGGCACGTTTCGATTTCAAACGACAAAGCGTATTCTACCGTCTCTTTCCCGCAGGCCAGACAGCGGTACGTGCCGGGTCCGGCGAGCTGGCCGACGGTGAACGTCGTCTCATCCACTCGGTCCACTTTCCCACCGCCGACACAAAATCACTGCATGCCAAGTCGTATGGGCATGCAAGACTCAATCGAGGCATTCCTAGAGAAACTCCTGAGCGGACCGGCGGAGGCAAACGCCGATGCCTGGAACCGTTTTGGCGAACATGCAGAGCACGGCATCCGCTGCCCGCTCTTCAAGACCGACACGATGTGCCAAGCCTGCTGCGAGCACTTCACCCGCGATCTCTTCGACGGGGCACGCATCGAGTCCGCATTCGACGACGCCTACACCCGCTTCCGCCTGACCGCGCGCCGTGAGGTCAGCCGGCCCGTCTTCCGCCACCTCGCCTCGTACGCTTGCCGCCGCTGCCCGAACAACCCGATGCGCGAAGTCCCCGCGACGGAGGTCGACGCCGAAACCGAGTGACCGGCGGCCGCACGGACAACACCTGAAATGCTGAGGGCGACTGCGAAGTCGCCCTCAGCGCATCATCGAGCCTAGCGCAGGCTCTTGCGGAACGAGATCATCCTGTCAACCTCCACGTAGCCAAGGCGGACGTGCGCTTGCTGACCGTCGCGATTCTCGAGGAGCGCATCCGAGGCCATCTCCGTGCATCCGAGCGCCCGAGCCCATTGCTCGGCAGCCGCCACGAGCCAGCGGCCGATGCCCCTGCGACGAGACGCGGGCTCGACGAACCAACCCTCGATATATCCGACCGGGCTTGAGTCGCAGCCGTCAGCGACATCTCGGAGACCGACCTCGACGAAGCCGCACGCATGTCCCTCGTCCGTAGCGGCGACGAAGACCGCAAGTCGCGCTGGCTTGCCAAGGATGTTGGCGCAGTCTGCGTCGTTCTCAGGCGGGGTGAGAGACGGCCAAAGGTCCACCCGCATGCGCTTCCACGCGGTGACGTCATCTGGCGCGAGTGGCCTGACGATCATGTTCCAAACGCGCGTTCGCCGTGACGCTCAAGGTCGACCTCCGCCGGCAAGCCACCCTGGAGCGGACTACAGCTGCTGGAAAGGACTGCTGGTCGCGAGCGATAGGGCGGCCACGATCTCCGAGTCGGCTTGCTGCAAAAACCCGATGGCTTGGTTGCGGTGACCGCCGTAGTCGCCCGTGTCACGTTCGAGCATATCGATCAGGCTCTCGAGGCGGCGGTGGACGTGCTCCAGATCCGGCGTCGCCGCCGCGCCGTGCGCACGGCGATGCCCGGACAGCGGAGCGGGCGAACCCGGCCGCGGCGAGCGGCCGGGAAACGGCGAGGAGCCGGGGTACGTCGTGGTTTGCGGCGCCGGTGAGGCGGCGAGCGCCGCGCCGGCCGCGGCGACGATCGCCGCCAAGCTCGTGACCGAGGTGAGGAAGTGTCTGCGTTCCATCTGGGATCTCGTCTCCTTGGTCCCCCGCGTGGCGTTTGGTTCAGACGAAGGTGAGCGTATCGAAGGACGCGCCGAGCACCGGCGCGGCCGACACGCCGAGCCAGCTCTGCAGCACCGTGGCATACACGGAACGGAAATCCGTGTGCCATTTCAGATTGCCGAAGTCGAGGTCGGTGAGGCTGGGATGGTCGCCGTAGATGCCGCCGCGCACGCCGCCGCCGATGATGAACATCGGGGCTGCCGTGCCGTGGTCCGTGCCACGGTTGGCGTTCTCTTCGACCCGCCGGCCGAACTCTGAGAAGGTCATGGTCAGGACGTCGCCGTCGAGGTGGTGCGCAGCGAGGTCGTCGTAAAACGCCTTCATACCGTCGCCGAACTGCTGCAGCAAGCGGTCTTGGGTGCCGCGCTGAGCAGCGTGCGTGTCGAACGAGCCGAGGCTGATGTAGATGACCTTGGTCCCGACGCCCGAGCCGATGACGGCGGCGGCGAGATTGAGTCCTTGCGCGAACGGCGTCTTCGGGTAGTCGATCGCCGGCTTGTAGCCGGCCACAAGATGGGGCAGCTCCGTCGAACTCGCGTTGGCGTCGTGTTCGACCTCTTGCACGAGCTGCAGATATGGGCTTTGGAACGGATATGCGTCGCCGCCGCCGTTAAGGATCTGGTCGGCGTGCGCTTGCTCGTCGCGCGTGCCGCGGAAGCCGCCCGTGCGGAAGCCTTCCACGGTCGGCACGTCCGTGCCGTTGGAGACGAGCATCTTGGGGAGGATCGGGCCGATGGCGAGCCCCTTGAAGAGGTTGTTCTTGGGGAGCCCGGCGCTGTCGAGATAGCGGCCTGCCCAGCCCGTGTCGACGATGGTCTCGGGAGCCGCCGTCTGCCAGATCTCGGTCGATCGGAAGTGCGAGAGGTTGGGGTTGGGGTAGTGCACGCCTTGCAGTATGGCCACGCGCTGCTGGTCGTAGAGCGCTTTCATGCCCGCGAGATTGGGGTTCAGACCGATGGCGCTATCGATACGCAGCACGTCGCCTGCCGGGATGTTGATCGTCGGTCGCACGTGGTAGTAGCTCGGGTCGCCGTACGGCACGAGCGTGTTGAGTCCGTCATTACCGCCTTGCAGATTGACGACCACGAGCGTGCGGTTGCCGATCGAGCCGGGAACGCTGATCGCGCCCGCGGCGCGCGCCGCGCGGCCGAAGATGGAGTCGATCGCGAGGAATCCCGCGAACGCGCCCACGCCTTGCTGGATGAACTGCCTGCGATTTGACATGATCCTCGTTCCTCGCGCCTCTAAGCCAGCTGATACGTCGGCAAGGCCATGGCCAGGCTCACGCCGCCGCGGACCTTCTCGTCGAGGTTTTCCGTCGAGAGCGCCACCCGGTTGCCGACGCCGTCCGTGCTCATGTAGTTGAGGATGTCTTGCGCTTGACGCGTCGTGGCATCGTTTTGAACGACGACGTCGAGGACGCGGTCGGTCACAGCTATCGGGTCGCTAGGAGCAGCACCCGCCACCCACGTCGCGGGCGGTGATATATGGCCGGCCGGCGAGAAGAAGATCTGCGGGTCCATGCCCGGGGGCACCGACTGATCGGGCGAGGTCATCGCCATCGCCATCGCCGGCTGCGACGCAGGCTTGAACATCACGAGTTGGTGGAGGTAGGTGAGCCGGGCGAGATAGGTCCCCGTGTTGAGCCACAGCCTGCCGCCCGGCCAACCGGCGACGTTCGGCGGCTGCATCGGCACCTGGCCCATCGCCGCGAGCGACCCGAGCGTGCGGGCGCCGACCTCGTTCGCGCCCAGCGTCTTCATCGCGCCGATCGTCACGTCGAGCGGGCTTTTCACAAGCGCGCGATATGCCCGCTCGGAGTAGAACACGTTCGACCGCAGGATCGTCCCCATGAGCCGGCCGACGTCGTAGCCGCTCGCGCGGAACGACGCCGCGACAGCGTCGACGAGCGCGGGCTCCGGGTCGTCGTAGACGAAAGCGCGCAAGAACTTGCGGGCCATGAAGCGGGCGGTAGCGGGTTGCTGCATGATGATGTCGACGATGTCGTCGCCGTTGAAGTCGCCGGTCTGCCCAAGGAAGGTCTTCGTGCCGTCGTCGTGCGCGCGCGGATTGAAGACGTACTGGCCGCTCTGGCGGTCGACCGTGTTGCCCGTGAACGCGCGAGCGCTCTGGCGCACATCCTCCTCGCTATAGGTGCCCACGCCCATCGTGAAGAGCTCCATGAGCTCGCGCGCGTAGTTCTCATTGGGGTGCTGCGCGCGATTGACGATGCCATCCAAGTAGTGGAGCATTGCCGGATCGCGAGACACCTCGTGGGTCAGCTGGGCGAAGTTGCCGAGCGCGTACCGGCGGAAGAGTCCGTACTGCTGGACCATCATCGCGGGCATGATGCCCTTTTGTCCGATGCCGCTCGTGAAGTGGTTGCTCCAGAAGTAGACTATGCGCTCTTGGAGCGGATTCGGGGTGAGCAGGCAGCGGTTGAGCCACCACAACTGCGTGAGCATGATGGCGTTGCGGCGTTCCAGCTTGTCGGCGGCTGGGCCCATGTCGTAGGTGATGTCGCCCACCGGCGCCTGCGGGAGCGGATCGGGTCCGGCGTGCACGAGCCTGCTCACCGTCGCCTGCATGCCGACGTTCGATGCCGCGGCGATCTCTTGCGGCGATCCGCCGAAGCCGGCGCGGCGCAGCAAATGGGCGGCCAGTCGCGCGTTCCACGCTCCGCGGTACTCGAGCAACGCCGTCGCGACGTCAATCTCGCCCGAAGGGCGGTACTCCGCAGGCGGTTGTGTCTGTACGCTCATGTAGACCCCTCGTGCGGTCTTATGTCATTGTATCGTCAAACCCGTGAGAGCGGCTTGAGACGGGTGTGAGACTTGCATGAGAAACGGACAAAGCCGCCCAAACGTTGCGCTATGCCATACGACGCCATCGTCATCGGCGCGGGTCACAACGGCCTCATCGCCGCCGCCTACCTCGCCAAAGCGGGCCAGAAGGTGCTCGTCGTCGAGCGCAGCGAGCAGATCGGGGGCGCGGCGATCAGCGAGCACCCCTGGTCGGGTTGGACCGTCTCCGCCGCGTCCTACGTCGTGAGCCTGCTGCACCCGGACATCGTGCGCGATCTCGCGCTCGAGGCGCATGGCTACCACGCCTACCTCAAAGATCCGACCTCGTTCACGGCCACGCTCGACGGACGTTCGCTCTTGCTCTGGCGAAACCCCGATGAGACCAAAAAAGAGCTCGAGAAATACTCGTCCTCGGACTTTGCAGGTCTGCAAGCGCTTGACGAGACGCTGTGCCGGTACGCGCGCGAGATCTACGATTCGTTCTTCGCGGACGAGCCGCGCTTCGACCGCCTCTCAAGCGCGGCGCAGGCCATGTTCTTAGGGTCCTCCGCGGAGTTCGTCGAGCGCTACGTCGAGACACCGATGCTGCAAGCCGCGATCGCCAACGACGGGGTTGTCGGCACGTTCGAGGGGCCCCGCAATCCAGGCACAGGCTACGTGCTCGCGCATCACTACGCCGGCCGCGCGATGGGTATCCAAGGAGCGTGGGGCTACGTGCGCGGCGGGATGGGAGCGATCTCGAGCGCTGCGGCGGCCGCAGCGCGCGGATTCGGAGCCCAGATCAAGACGTCGGCGCCCGTCGGCCTCATCCTTGTCCGGGATGGGCGCGCGTGCGGGGTCGTGCTCGAGGACGGGACTGAGATCGAGGCCCGCTACGTGCTCTCGAACGCCAACCCGCTCACCACGTTCTTGGATTTCGTCCCCCAGGAGACGCTCGACTCTGCATTCGTCAAACGCGTGCGGGATTGGCGCTGCGAGGGGCCGTCGATGAAGCTCAATATCGCGCTCGGCGAGCTTCCCAACTTCAGCTGCCGGCCATCGGGCGAATCGGCCCCGCACCACAACGCGACCATCCACATCGCCCCGGACGTGGACTACCTGCAGCGCGCTTACGACGAGGCACGGGCAGGCCTGCCATCGACCGAGCCCATGCTGGAGATCTTCTTACAGACGCCAAGCGATCCGACGCTCGCGCCCAAAGGAAAGCATCTGCTCTCGGTCTTCGCGCAGTACTTCCCGTACACGCGCAAGGACGGTCCCTGGACCGATGCCAAGCGCGAAGCGGCCGCTGACACCATCGTGGCGACGATCGGCAAGTACGCACCCAACGTGCCGAGCGCTGTCGAGGCGCGGCAGATACTCACGCCGCCGGACCTCGAGCGGCGCTTCGGGCTGCCCAAAGGGCACATCTTCCACGGCGAGCTCCTGCCCGGACAGATCTTCGAGGATCGTTTCGCCGTGCGCACGCCGCTGCGTGGGCTGTACCTGTGCGGGTCGGGCGCGCATCCCGGCGGCTGCGTGAGCGGAGCCCCGGGATATCGGGCTGCTCGCGCCGTCGCCCGGGACCTCGCCGCGGTCCAGTCGGCGACCTGACGCGATTTCCGCCATGCAGTCACGGTATGCGCGCCGGTCGCGGCACGCGATGAAACATCTCGTCACGCGTCGAAGTATCCCACTCTGGGGGACCGCACGACGATGATAGCATTTTGGCTACGGATGAAGACGATGTGGGCGCTGCGCCGCAACGCGGCGCGGGTCGGGCGATTGTTCTTCGATCAGCGCGTCCCCGTCTCGCTCAAAGCGATAACCGCGCTTGGAGCGTTGCTCGTCGTGTCGCCCGTCGATCTGTTTGGCGACATCCCCGTCCTCGGCGCGGTCGACGACACGGTGATGCTCATGCTGCTCGCCTGGCTGTTCGTGCGCTTGTGTCCGAAGGACGTGGTGGCGGAATACAGCGCGGCAGCGGCCTCGGCCCGTCTGAAGAACGTGACGCGCAGCTAGAGGTCCGCTCCGTCAGGACCGGCGTTCGAAGAGGAACACGCGGCGGTCTGGCACCTTCGTCCTGTACGACTCCACGAAGCGAAAACCGTTGTCATCGGCGAGGTTGAGCGCGGCCTCGACCTTGGTCGCGCAGCGCGTGGACAGCTCGAAGGCCATGTAGCGGCCGCTGCTGCCGGCGGCGTGCCGGATGCCCGCTGTGGCCCGTCGCACGAGGCGCCCGATGGCCTCGACGATGGCCGCGCCGATGGGCTCGCCTGCGATGAACAGCTTGCTGCCCACCGCCTCGACGGGGAACCTCCCCGCAGTCTCATCGACGAGCGCGAGGTGACGCCGGTCCTTCGAACGTGCGATGGAGAACTTCTGGTCGCGGTAGACGACTTCTATCGCCTGGCTGCCATCGGGCAACGCGAGGCGATCCCGTTCGTGGATCTGCGCCGTCGCGTCAAGCCCGGCATTGAGCTCGGCGATCTCCTCGGCGAGCACGTTCTGCACGAGCCGCCAAGCGTCGTCGGCACGTTCCTGGGGAGTGCGCGGTTCGGACCCGATGTCGGCATATTCCCGCATGCGCTCGCGGATTTCGTTCCGCGTTTCGACGAGACCGAGGTCGCTTCGCAATTCTTGGAGCACGGATATAGCCTTTCCGCAAGGACGTTCCTGAACATCAAGCCGCTGGCGGCACCACAATGCCGCCATCGGCAGACGCGCGAGAGAAAAAATGTAGACGCCCAAGTTCTGACGCGTGGCGAAAGTTCTCCTACCCGACATGAGACAAATCCCAAGATTTTCTTTTCGGAGGTTCGCCGGCGCGAAGCATGCAAGAATCCGCACGATGGCAACGCCAATATCCATCGCCAACATCGCGCGCGTCGCCGCGGGTGCTGTGGCGACGATCTGGGCTCTGCTGGGCCTTGGTGACGCGCTGGCCGCCGTCACCGCGCACGGCGTCGACGTCCTTGGCGCCGTCGCGATGGCACTCAATGCCGCGCTCTTGGCAGGCGCCGCCATGGCTTTTGGGAACCTGAGGCGCTGGCGGGCCGTCCTCATCGCCGCGATGGCGGCAGTCACGGCAGACCGTATGCTCTACGTGCTGGGCACGGGCGATTATTGGTTTGCGGCCAGCAGCATCGCCATGCTCGCCGCGGTCATCGGCATCGCCGCGGTGGCCAGAACTGCATGAAGGGCGACTCACAGCCCGCCCGAACCCGCGTCTGGCAGGGGTACTGATGCGTCGCCCGATGTCATAACGCTGCGAGGGCTTGCGATATCACCGCAGCCTCGCGAGATGCCGGACGCGGGACGACGTGTTCGCGTGAAGGGAGAAGACCAAGGTGAGGTTCAAGCCGTCCGTGATCGCAACCATCGCCGCATGCTGTCTGTCGGCGCAGCTTGCGGCCTTGGCTGACGACTCGTCACCCTCAGACTCAGCGCCCGTTCCGTACGCCAAGTTCATCGCCGGGGCGCAGGTGCAGAACGGCCTTTTCAACGTCATCCGCAAGGGCGGCAAGGTCTACCTCGAGATCGCCCCTGCCCAACTGGATCAAGATTTCGTCCAGACCAGCGAGCTCGTCAACGGCCTCGGAGGCTACGGCGTCCTGCCTGGAGGCATCGGCTCGTCCGCCCTCATCATCCGCTTCACGCGTAACGACGACAAGATCGTGGTCAGCTGGCCGAACACCTACTTCATCGCCCCCGGCAACGAGCCGGCCCAAGCCGCCATCAAACGGACGTTTGCCAATTCCATGGTGGCGGTGGCGCCCATCGCCGCATCCGATGCCAGCAACGGCCACGTCGTCTTCGACGCCTCGTTCTTCCTCACCGACATCTACAACCTCACAGCCCTGCTCAAGACGGTGACAGGCGCCGATAAGCCCGACCAAGCCTACAGCCTCGACACGGATCGCACGCTCTTCGGTCCCACCAAGGCCTTCCCGCAGAACGTCATCATCGACGCCGACCAGACGTGGAAGAGCGACAACCCGCAGACCGTGGACAACGTGCCCGACCCGCGCACGCTGCTCATGCGCATCGCCTACAACATCGCCCAGCCGCCGAGCGACGGCTACATCCCGCGCATCGCTGACGACCGCGTCGGCTACTTCGACGCGCCCCATCTGGACTTCGCCACCGATTCGAACTACACGCGGGTCGTGCATTACGTCACGCGCTGGAACTTGCAGCCCTCCGACCCGAGCCAAGCGGTCTCCCCGGCGAAGAATCCGATCGTCTATTACCTCTCCAAAGACATCCCGACCCGGTATCGCGAGACCATCAGCGAGGCGATCCTGCGCTGGAACGCCGCCTTTGCCAAGGCCGGCATCAGCAACGCCATCGTGGTCCGAGACCAGCCCGACGATCCGCAGTGGGATCCCGATGACATCCGCTACAACACCGTCATCTGGTTGACCGAGTCGAACAGCGGCAGCTTCGCCGCGGCGGGCCCCGTGATCGATCCGCGCACGGGCCAGTCGTTCCGCGCGAACATCGTCATCGACGCCGACTGGCTCAACGTCTTGTACTCGTCGGCGCAATATGTCGCGGACCCGACGGTCCGCGCCGTGCGGGCGACGTTTCCTCCCAGCGAGCGCGAGCTTTCGACCGGCGTCGCGCGCGAGGCCGCCTTCGGCCTCGTGGCGCGCGAGCTCGGGGGCAAGCCGCTCTCAGGGGCTGCGCTCGACAGCTACGTCCATGACGCGTTGCTCTGGACGATCATGCACGAGTCGGGCCACGCGCTCGGCCTGGCCCACAACTTCATCGGCACGCAAGCGTACACGGTCAGCGAGATGCAGAGCAAGGACTTCACGGCGACCCACGGATTGTCGTCGTCGGTCATGGACTACGTCGGCATCAATGTCTGGCCCAAGGGCTACGGGCAGGGTGGCGCCTACTGGCAGACGATGCTCGGCCCGTACGACTACTACGCCATCCACTGGGCCTACGCTCGCATCCCCGGCGTCAAGTCGCCGCAGGATGAGGTGCCGACCCTCGACCGCTGGGCGTCGGCCTGGAGCACTCCCATCTACCGATTCGCCAGCGACGAAGATGCGGGCTACGCAGACGCGCACGCGATCGATCCACGCGTCTCGCGCTGGGACCTCACGAACGATCCGCTGACCTGGAGCACGGCACGGTTGCAGCTGAGCGACGAGCTCATGCACGCGCTCGACAGCCGCTGGCCACAACCCGGGCATACCTACGACCAGGAACGAGTCGCCTTTGGCTGGGTGTTCAGCGAGCGTCTGGCGGCGTCCGCGCAGCCCGAGCACTTCGTCGCGGCGGAGTACCTATCGCGTTCCCATGCCGGGGACCCGAACGCCCAGCCGCCGTTGCAGCAAGTCCCACGAGCGCTCGAGCGGCGCGCCTTCGGGCTCATGGACCGCTACGTGTTCTCGGACGGCGCCTGGAGCTTCTCGCCGGCGATGCTGAACCGGCTCGTGTACAGCGAGTGGGAACCCTGGATCAACGCCAGCTGGGCATACGATCCAAAGCCGCGTCACGACATTCCGGTCGCCGAGATGGCCGAAGCGTTCGCGCAAGGGCAGCTGACGACGATGTTCCAGCCGCTCATGCTCGAGCGGCTGAACGACCTGCCGCTCAAGGCCAAGCCCGGCGCCACGATGAGCATCACCGATCTCTTCGATTGGACGCAAGCCTCGATCTACGGCGACCTCAGCGATCCCAAGCTGCGCTCGATCGGCGAGGTGCACCGGGCGCTGCAGCAGTACGACGCACGCCTGCTCGCCCAGATCTGGCTTGCCCCCGACCCGGGCACGCCATATGATGCGCAGTCGCTCGCCCGATCAAAACTCGTCTCCCTGCGCGGAGCTGTGAAAACGGCGCTTGGCCGTTCGACGCTCGACGAGCTCACCCGCGCCCACCTCGAGAGCTTGCAAGACGTCGTCGGGCGAGCGCTCGACGCCCGCCAGATCATCCAGACGAAAGGGTCGCAGTAGATGAACGCCGCCAAGCTCCTGGCCGCCTGCGCCGTTGCCGCTACACTCGCGCTGCCCGTCGCCGTGCGGGCCGACGACGCGGATGCTGGCCCCGCGCCCTACGCGAAGTTCGTCGCCGGGGCGCAAGTGCAAAACGGGCTGTTCAACATCATCCGCAAGAGCGGCAAGGTCTACATCGAGCTTGCGCCCTCGCAACTCGACACCGACTTCATCCAATCAGCCGAGCAGATCAACGGGCTCGGCGGCTGGAACGTCATACCGGGCGGTATCTCCGCCTGGACGCGCATCATCCGCTTCACGCGGAGCGACGACAAGATCGTGGTCACCTGGCCGAACACGTACTTCATCGCCCCGGGCAACGGCGCGGCGCAGCGAGCCATCAAGCGCACCTTCGCGAACTCGACGGTCGCCGTCGCGCCCGTGGTGGCGGCAGATGCGCAGACTGGGCACCTGGTGTTCGACGCGTCGTTCTTCCTGACCGATATCTACAATCTGGCGGCGGTGCTCAAACAAGTCACAGGCGCGGGCACTCCCGATCAAGCCTATAGCCTGGATTCTGACCGCACGCTCTTCGGTCCGACCAAAGCATTCCCGGGCAACGTGATCATCGACGCCGATCAGACCTGGAAGACGGACAACCCGGTGGTCGTCGACAACGTCCCCGACCCGCGCGCCATCCAGTTCCGCATCGCCTACAACATCACGCAGGCACCTGTCATCGGCGAGTACATGCCGCGCATCGCGGACGACCGCGTCGGCTATTACGACTCCCCCTACCTCGATTTCGCCAGCGATGCGAACTTCTCGCGCATCGTACGCTACGTCATCCGCTGGGATATGCAACCGTCAGATCCAAACAGACCTTCGCCGGCCAAGCATCCCATGGTGTACTACCTCTCCAACAACATCCCGCTCGAGTACCGCGAGCCCATCCGCAAGGGCGTTCTCGCCTGGAATGCGGCATTCGAGAAGATCGGCATCCAGGGCGCGGTGCAAGTGAAGGACCAGCCCGACGACCCGAACTGGGATCCCGACGACATCCGTTACAACACGATCATCTGGATGACCGAATCCAATAACGGAGGCTACGCCGCCGAGAACTCGGTCATCGATCCGCGCACCGGCCAGATGATCCGCACGAACATCGTGGTCGACGCCGACGTCATGCAGTTCTCGAACATCTCCTGGCAGTTCGAAACCGAGCCGACCGCCGGGGCGGCGGGGAACAGCCTTGCGGCGCGAGAGCACGCCTACGCGCTGGGACGGCGGCAACAAGCCGAGTTCGGCAAAGTGGCGCTCGCCGCCATGGGACGACCGCTCGACCCAAGCGCGCTGACCCAGTACAACGACGACCTCCTGACCTCGTTCGTGGTCCATGAATCCGGTCATGGTTTCGGATTGGAGCACAACTTCATCAGCTCGATGGCCTACACGGCCAAACAGCTGCAGAGCAAGGACTTCACCGCGAAGAACGGCGTGGCCACCTCGGTCATGGAATACTCGCCGATCAATCTGTGGCCCAAAGGCACTCACCAAGGCACCTACTGGCAGATCGCACTTGGTCCGTACGATTACCACGTCATCCACTGGGGGTATGCGCACATACCCGGGGCGAGAACGCCGCGCGACGAACGGCCCACCCTCGACCGCTGGGCGCAAGCCTGGTCGAATCCGCTCTACAGATTCGCGAGCGACGAAGACGTCTCGTACGGGGACGCGCATGCGATCGACCCGCGGGTGGCACTGTGGGATCTTACAAACGATCCGCTGGCATGGGGCGGCGCGCAGCTCAAGCTCACGACCGACGTCATGCGCGGGCTGGATAGCCGTTGGCCGCAACCGGGCCACAGCTACGATCAGGAGCGCGCCGCATTCAGCTTCGTGCTCGCGACATGGCTCACCGCCGCCCAGCAGCCCGAGCACTTCATCGGCGGCGAGTACTTGTCGCGCCAAGCCGCCGGCGTTGCGGGCGCCGGGCCGCCACTCGTCCAGGTGTCGCGAGCCGACGAGGTGCGCGCCTTCAGCCTCATCGACCGCTACATCCTCGCCGACGGCGCGTGGAACTTCTCGCCGGCGACGCTCAACCGCCTCGTCTACAGCGAGTGGGAGCCGTTCGTCAACGCGCAGTGGGCGTACGATCCGCAGCCGCGGCACGACATACCGGTGGCGGAGATCGTCGAGGGGTTCGCCGAGAACCAGCTGACCATCATGTTCCAACCGCTCATGCTCGAGCGCCTCAACGATCTTGGGCTCAAGGCCAAGCCGGGCGCGACCATGAGCCTCGCCGACCTCTTCGATTGGACGCAAGCCTCGCTCTACGGCGATCTACGGGATCAACGCGTGCGTGCGATCGGCGAAGTGCACCGGGCATTACAGCAGTGGTATGCGCGTAAACTTGCCCAGATCTGGCTCGCTCCGGACCCGGGCACCCCGTACGACGCCCAGTCGCTGGCGCGCGCCAAACTCGTCTCCCTGCGTGGAGATGTGAAGGCGGCGCTTGGCCGTTCGACGCTCGACGAGCTCACCCGCGCCCATCTCGAGAGCTTGCAAGATATCGTGTCTCGCGCCCTCGATGCGCGCCAAGTGGTCCCGGCGGCGACGCGCTCTTAGTCAGCGCCGCTCAGCCGGCCCTGCGCATCCACCTGGTACCGAGCGTCGCGCCAGCGGACCTTGCGCCCGAAGAAATGCGCCGCCCACACGGCCAAGCCGAGCACATCGCGGATCGGGATGAGCCAGGGAGCGTCCGCCGAGCGTATCGCAAACGCGCTGCGCGCCGCGTAGTGCAGCGCTAGGCGCAGCACGAGGGCAGCGCCGAGCAGCGCGGACCGAGGACGCTGCCTCGCGAGACGAGCGCGAACGCGGCTGCGAGCGGCAGCGCGAAGGTGATGAAGGAGAAGGAGTAGCCCCACGGGCGGGCTGCGTGCATCGTGCGAGCCCATCGCACCTCGTGCTCCCAGAGATGGCGAAGGTCCGGATCGCAGACCGTCGTCTCGACGACATACGAGCTCAGCTCGACGCCATGTCCCCGCGAGCGTACGAGCCTGCCCAGCATCTGATCGTCCGCGAGATGCGAGGCGATGGCTGCAAAGCCGCCGATCTCCTCGAGCGCGCTGCGCGTCACCGCCATGGTGGCGCCCAGACAGAAGTCCATGCGCGAGAGCGCGACTGCGACGAGGACCGATGGCGCGAACTGTTCGTTGACGAACATCACGCCGAGCTCCGGCGCAAGCGTAGCAAGCACCGGACCTTCAGGTCCGTCGCGTGCAACCCCCCGATACAGACACGTCACCGCTGCGACGCTCTCGCGGGCGAACGGCGCGGCGACGAAGCGCAGGTACGACCGGTCCACTCGGACGTCGCTGTCGGCCACGATGATGATGTCATGCTTGGCGTGCGCGATCATGTTCAACACGTTCGACATCTTGAGATTCGGGGCGCGAACCCGATCGTCGCTGACGAGCATCGTGTCGCGCTCGGCAAAGCGCTCGCCGACGCGGCGGGCGATGGCCGCCGCCGGGTCGCTCGCATCGCGGACTCCGAAGACGACCTGGAAGTCTGGATAGTCCTGGTCGCAGAACGAGCACAGGTTCTCGTAGAGGTCCGGTTCGTCGCCGCACAGCGGCTTGAGGACGGTGACCGGCGGCGTGAAATCTGTCGGCACGGCGCTTCGCCGTCGGCGCTCGCCAAAGGCGACGGTGCGCTGCACGGCAAGCGCGAGATAGCCGAGTCCGGCCACGCAGAGCGCGAGCAGCGCGCCTGCGATCAGCTGCATCCGGAGAGCGCTGCCTGCGCGAGGTCGCTGAAGGTGGTCATCTGGACGCCCGCATCGCGCAGGGCATCCGCGATCGTCGGGTCCAGCAAGGCGGCGAGCTCGTCTTCGCCGAGCGCCCATGCGGGCATCCCGGGCCAGCGGCGAGTCGCCGGATGGAAGTACATCTCGGTGACACCGCCTGGGAGCTGGCCGACGAGTGCGGCGACCCGTTCGCGCGTCATGCGGCCCGTGTCGCCGAGGCCAAACACGCGATCGTTGAAGACGATGCCTGCGGCGCGCAGCCGCGCTCGCATGTAGCCGAGCATCGGCGCGAGCAACACGGCGTTGCCGAAGCGCCCGGCCAAATCTGTATGCGCGGCGCGCCACGAGGGGCCAAGCGGCTCGTACGGCACGCGCATCGCTCGCATGCCGAAGTCGCGGCCGACGCGGATGATCGCGTCGAGCACGGTGGGGTGCAGATGCATGTGGTTGTGCGCGTTGACGTGGTCGAGCGTGAGGCCGGTCGCGGCAAAGGCCTCGAACTGCGCACGGATCTCCGCTTCGAGCTGCGCGCGCGCTGCGGGGTTGAAGAAGAAGTTGAACCCTGCAGCCACAAGCCGCCGGGAGAATGTGCCATCGCGGTCGACGAGCGCTGAGATCTTGGCAGGATCGAGACATGGCGTGCCGTCGACGAGCACGACGTGCAGGCCCACATGCAGCGACGGCATGCGCTTGGTTCGGCGGACCGCGTCCTCGGCCGCCGGACCTGCGACCATGAGGCAGGTCGTGGTGAGCATGCCGCCGCGGTGCGCCTGTTCGATCGCCTCGTTGACGAGCGTCGACGCTCCGAAATCGTCACCGGTGACGATGAGCCGCTTCACGAGCTCTTAAGGTGGGGTCGGCTTGGCGGGAGCGTCCGCACGCATGTCCGCGTCGCGCCACACGTCGGGGTTGGGAAGACGGGTGAAGCCTTGTGGGGTATAGCCATTCGGGTAGCGGGCGTTCCACAGGCTGGCGCGATACGCGAGGTATTCAAAGGAGACGTAGAGCTGCTGTCCGCGCTTGCGCCGCATGATGGCGATCGTAGGTCCGAGTATGCGCCAGAAATGCTCGATGAGCTGGGCGGCGGCATGCATGATCATGTCTTCGCGCATCTTCCCGACCACGATGTAGATGGCGAAGTTGTCGATGAAATCGATGACATG
Source organism: Vulcanimicrobiota bacterium (assembly GCA_963806005.1). Taxonomy (GTDB): domain Bacteria; phylum Vulcanimicrobiota; class Vulcanimicrobiia; order Eremiobacterales; family Eremiobacteraceae; genus JAFANK01. The sequence goes on from CAWDWJ010000001.1 coordinate 585,377, forward strand.
GAGCTCCGGATGGCGAGAGCGATCGACAGGACCAGCGGTCTCGAGCTCGCGCCGGAACTCAGGCTCCTGCATCTTGGCCGAAAGCTCGCGGTTGATGAAGGCCAATCCGAGCTGGACGGGCGCCGAATACCACAGCTCGAACGCCTCGGAGAAGGTGTTGAGCTCGTTGCTCGCGCGGATGTGTCCAAGCTGCACGAGCGCCGCGATCGCCGCGGCCAGCAGCACGGCGAGCGTGGCGACGGATATGACGACGTTCCAATGCTCCGGCGTCATCGCTGTCTCACGCTAGCGCTTCAACATCTCCCGCGCGGCGTTCCAGCCCGATGCGCCCATGACGCCGCCGCCCGGGGTGCGCTGCCGCGCCGCACAGGTACAGATCCGCGGATCGGCGTGCGGTAACCCGCAAAGCCGGGGACCGGACGGAACATGAACAGCTGGTGCAGCGCCATCGCGCCCTGGAAGATGTTGCCGCCGGTCAGGTTGAAGGTCTCCTCCAGATCGAGCGGGCTGAGGATCTGCCGGGCGATGACCGACTGCTTGAATCCCGGCGCGTACTGCTCGATGATGTCGAAGCAGCGATCGGCGAACGCGTCCTTGCGCGCGCTCGTCCCACGCGCCGTCCGTCGAGCTTGTACGGCGCGTACTGCACGAACATCGACAGCAGATGCTTGCCCGGCGGCGCGACGCTGGGATCGACCGCCGAGGGCAGATGCATCTCGACGATGGGGTCCTTCGAAGGCCGGCCGTACTTGGCGTCGTCGTAGCCGCGCTCGATGAAGTCCTGGTCAGGGACGAGATGCATGGTGCCGCGATGCTGCGGACCCGGCTCGTGCCGGGCAGGCGGTGAAGTTCGGCAGTGACTCGAGCGCGACGTTGATCTTCAGCGACGCGCTGCCGTAGTCGATGCGGTTGATCGCGGCCACGAAGTCGGGCGGCAGCATCTGCGTGCGTCGAGCAGCCGGTTGAAGGTGACGTTGCAGTCGACGTTGCTCGCGACGCGCGTGGCTTGAGAACTCGTCGCCGTTGGCCAGCGCCACGCCGGTGACGGCACCGTTCGTGCACGAGGATCTTCGCGACCTCGGCCTCGGTGCGGATCTCCACGCCGAGGTCCTTGGCCGGCTTGCGCGAGCGCTTGCGTGAGTCCGCCCATGCCGCCCTTGACGTAGGCCCACACGCCGCGCTTGCCGTTGGTCTCGCCCATGACGTGATGGAACAGCACGTAGGCCGTGCCCGGCATCGACGGCGACGCGAACGCGCCGATGATGGCGTCGGTGGCGAGCGTCGCCTTGAGCTCTTCGGACTCGAACCAGCGGTCGAGGATCGGCCGCGCCGGCGCCGGTCAGGACTTCGATCGCCTCGCTCATGCCGGGGCCGAGCTTTTGCACGCTCGGCCCAGCTTGCACCATCTGCCACAGATCGGCCGAGCCCGGGACTGCAGCAGGTTCGGCGGCGTCTGCGTCAGCGTCGGCTCGATGACCGACGCGACGCGCTCGAGCATCTCCTCGTACTTCGGATAATTCTCGGCGTCCTTCTGCGCTGAACTTGGCGATCTCGCGACGTTCGATCGTGCTGTCGGGGCCGAGCATCAGGTATCGGCCGTCGAGGAACGGCGAGAACGACGACGGATTGCGCTCGAGCAGCTCGAAGCCGTAGTCGTTCAGGCGCAGATCGCGGATGATCTCCGGCCGGAACAGGCTGTTGACGTACGCGGCGGTGGAGACTTTGAAGCCCGGGAACGTCTTCCTCGGTGACGCAGGCGCCGCCGACGATGTAGCGGCGCTCCAGGACGAGCACTTTCCATTCGCGCGCGCGAGATAGCAGGCCGTCGACCAGGCCGTTGTGCCCGCCGCCGATGATGATCGCGTCGTATGTAGCCACGGTTCCTCCACGACCCAAGAGCATGCTGTCGCGGCGCGAACTCATTCGCGCCCGCGTGCCGCGTGAGTCCGATTCTTGACCGCCTCACCTGCGCCCACCTGTGTACGGACCGCCGCCGCGCGACGAATCACGCACCCGCACGCCTGCGACGATAAGAGGAGGCGTTCTCCGGCAAGTGGTACCGTGGCGAAATGGCTGCAGCCACCGACGTTCCGACGGTTTTCAACGCCGCATCATACTTCATCGACCGTAACGTCGAGCGTGGACGCGGCGCCAAGGTCGCGATCGAGGCCGGCGAGCGGCGCCTCACGTACGAGCAGGTGCGCATCCTCGTCAACCGCTACGGCAATGCCTTACGATCGCTCGGCCTGGGCATGGAGCAGCGGGCGACATTGCTGCTCCCCGACTCGCCGGAGCTCGTCGCCGCGTTTTTCGGCGCGATGAAGATCGGCGCCATCCCTATCCCGACCAACACGCTCTTGCGTCCGCAGGACTATCGCTACATGCTCGACGACAGCCGCTCGCGCGTGGTCGTCATCGCGACGTCGCTGTGGCCGTCGCTCGCACCCATCATCGAGGAGGCGAAATGGCTGCGCACGATCGCGGTCGTCGACGATGCGAACTGCGGCATGCCGGACGTGTCGAGCGCGAACATCGTCGATCTCACAGACGCTATCGGCGCTGCGTCCTCCGAGCTCGATCCGGCACGGACGTGCGCGGACGACGCGGCGTTTTGGCTCTACAGCTCGGGCACGACCGGATTTCCCAAGGGCACGATCCATCTGCAGCACGACATGGTCTACTGCTGCGACCACTATGGCAGACATGTCTTGCAGATCCGTGAGGACGACCGCACCTATTCCGTGGCCAAGCTGTTCTTCGCCTACGGCCTCGGCAACGCGCTCTACTTCCCATTCGGCGTCGGTGCGACGACGATACTGTATCCGGGCCGCCCGCTGCCGGAAACCGTCCTCGAGCTCGCCGCGCGCACGAAGCCGACGCTCTTCTTCGCCGTGCCCACCTCGTACGCGGCGATGCTCGACGTCAAAGACGGCGGCGCGCGCTTCGACCTGCGCTGCGTGCGCTATGGCGTATCGGCGGGTGAGTCGCTGCCGGCCGAGATATTCAGGCGCTGGAAGGAGACCTACGGGTTTGAGATCCTTGACGGCATCGGCACGACCGAAGCCTGCCACATGTTCATCAGCAACGCGCCCGGCGCCATACGGCCGGGTTCGTCGGGCAAGGTCGTCGACGGCTACGAGGTCAGCCTCGTCGACGGCGCGGGCGGCGAAGTCTCCGTGGGCGAGATCGGACGGCTGCGCGTCGCCGGCGACAGCATCGCCGCCGGCTACTGGAACAAGCACGAGAAGACGACGTCGACGTTTCTCGGGAAGTGGCTGGACACCGGGGATTCGTATCGGGTCGACGAGGACGGCTACTACTGGTATGCAGGCCGTAGCGACGACATGCTCAAGGTCGGCGGGCAATGGGTGTCGCCGGTCGAGGTTGAGAACACGCTCGTCGCCCATGAGGCCGTGCTCGAATGCGCGGTCATCGGGGTTGAAGACGAAGCCGGCCTGACCAAACCCGTCGCCTACGTCGTGCTGCGCCGCGGCGGCGCACCGTCTGACGAACTGGCGCAGGACTTGCAATCATTCGTCAAGGACCGCATCGCGCCGTTCAAGTACCCGCGCCACGTCTACTTCGTCGACGAGCTGCCCAAGACCGCGACCGGCAAGATCCAGCGCTACAAGCTGCGCGCGACCGCTTCGAGCCGCGGCTGAACCCGCTGCCCTACGTGAGCTGCGCGCTCGCGAGCGCCGCGCCGAGCTCGCCTGCGCCTGTGACCTGGGCGAAGCACGTCGTGCCCCGGCACAGATACGCCGCGGTCTTTGCGTCTGACCGATAGCCCAGAGCGCCTGCGCGATCTGGTTCGCGCGCCGGGTCGAGGGTATCCACGCGCAGTGGCGGGGAGGTGATACGCAGCGCCGCTCGGCGCAACGCGGCCTGCTGAGCATCGCCCACTGGGCCGACGACGTGGACGTCGACCGGGGGGCTTGTGACGTCCACGACGGCCGACGCATAGCCCGCTGCGAAGATGCCAAGCGTCGGGTAGTCGCGTGCGAACCGGCGCAGCATGGCGTGCGCGCGCTCCGCGTATTTTGTCTCCCCCTCGAGCGCGGCATGCGCCAGCAGCACGCGAGCCATGAGCGCGTTGTCTTCGGCGACGACGATCTGCTCGCTCACCCGGCCTGGATCGTCATCGCCGACCAGCCGGTCGAGATAGCCTTGCGCATCGGCATCGAAGAGCACCTCGGCGCGCTCGACGAGGCCGCGGCTGCGCTCGAGCCAGCGTGGATCACCCGTCGTCTCGAATGCGGCAAGCGCCGCCCAGGCGCTCCATGCTTGGTCGACGAGCAGTCCGCGGACGTGCGCCGAGCCGTCGAAATAGCGGCACATCATGCCGTCCTCGAACAACGAGCTCCACAGCGTGGCGAGGATGGCACAACCTCGCTGTATCCAGGCGGAGGCGTCGAGCCCGTCCGCTTCGAGCAGCGGGGCGCCCGAGATGAGCGCGTGCGCCGCCTGCGCGTTCCACGACGTATACAACGTGGGATCGACGTAGGGCGCCCGGACCCGTGCGCGGCCTGCGGCGTCGAGCCCGTAATACTCCTCGTCTGCATCCTGCGAGCCGCCATATCCGCCCAAGGCTTCGTTCCACAGACGCTCGTCGAGATAGCGCTTGACGTCGTGTGCGACGTCACGCAGCCCGGCGTCGTCGAACATCGCTCCCGCGCGGGCGCACAGCTGGAGCAGGCCGCCGAGATCTTCGAGCATCTTCTCGAAGTGCGGCACTGAGAAGTCGCGCGTGGTCGAGTAGCGGAAGAAGCCGCCTTCCACGTGGTCGTACATACCGCCGCCGGCCATCGCCTGCAGCGATCTCTGCACGATGAGGCGCGCCCGGTCGTCGCGGCTGCGCGCCCAGTGGTCGAGCAGGAACTGCAGCGCGCTCACATGCGGGAATTTCTGGTCGGTGCCGAAACCGCCGAACTCCTCGTCGAAGGCCGACGAGAGCACTTCCATCACTGCACTGGCCGTGTCGGGATCGAGGTCGCCGCCGCGCGGCGTGCGAGCGCGCGCCGCGCGCACCGTCTTCATCTCGTTGACGCGCTTGGCGATGGAGAGGCGGTTGTCGGCCTCGCTATAGAAGCCGTCGATCTGCTTGAGCACCTGGCGCATGGCGTCCGGCGGGATATAGGTGCCGCCGTAGAGCACCTCGCCCTCCGGCGTCAACAGCACCGTCGTCGGCCAGCCGCCCATGTTGTAGCGAGCGTTGACGTCGGGCCGCTGGTCGTTGTCGACGCGTACAGGGATGAAGCGCGCATTGATCTGTTCGATGATGGCCGGATCCGAGTAGCTCGTCTCGTCCATGACATGGCACCAGTGGCACCACACCGCCGAGATGGCGAGAAGCACCGGCTTGCCCTGTTCTTTGGCCTCGGCGAACGCAGACCCGCCCCAGGGGCGCCAACGGATGTCAGCAGCGCGGTTGCTGCGCGGCGAGAAATGCAAGGTGCTCATCAGGCCTTGACCGTTCCATGCGGCGCGGCGAATCTACTCGCGCAGCACGGCATGAAGAGGAAGAACGGTCGGGCGGCGCGGACGATTCCCCATGGCGATCGTGGGCGACGTACGTCCGGTAGGAGACGCCGCCGTTCTCGCTGTGGTCGGCGCTGAGATCGACCAGCAGACGGTCTCGCGCGTCTGGGCGCTGCATGCCGCCTTGAAGACGGCGTTTGCTGCAAGCGTCCTCGACATCGTGCCGGCGTATGCGTCGGTGTTCGTCCGTTTCAACCCATCGGCCACGCAACAAGCCATCGTCATGGCCACCATTCGCGGTGCGATGGAGGCGACGGGCGAGAGCGTCCCCAGCCCATCGCGTACCGTGGACGTCGGAGTATGCTTCGCCGCCGAGCATGCCTTGGATTTGGACAGCGTCGCCGCGCACGCGGGACTTTCGCCCGAACACGTCGTGAGCGAATTCTGCCGGCCGGCCTACCGCGTGGCCTTCCTTGGATTCAACGCTGGGTTTCCATACCTGATCGGTCTTCCCAAGGCGCTCGACACGCCACGTCTGCCGGCGCCGCGCGTTCGCGTGCCGGCCGGCAGCGTTGGGCTTGCGGCCGGGCAATGCGGCATCTATCCCCGGACGTCACCCGGCGGGTGGCGCATCCTCGGCAAGACCAGTGCGACCATCTTCGATCCGTCGCGCGAGAGCCCGGCGACGTTTCGCTCGGGCGACAGGGTCCGCTTCCACGCGGTGGCGACGCTCGACGAGGCGCTGGCCGACATCCATGATGAAGGGGCGCCGTGACCAACCTCGCGCCCGCTATCGAGGTCCTCGATCCCGGCCTGCTGTCGACCGTGCAGGATCTCGGGCGATCGGGTGTCGGCGAGCTCGGCGTGTCGCCATCAGGTGCTGCGGATGCTCTGAGCGCTCGCGCCGCCAATCGGCTCGTGGGCAACCCGCATGGAGCCGCGGTGATCGAGACGACGCTGACCGGGTTCAGCTTCACCGCCTTGCAGACCGTGCACATCGCGGTCACGGGAGCCGGCGCGCAGCTCATGGTGGCCGGCGGCAAAAAACCGCTGTGGCAATCCATGCGCGTGCGCGCAGGCGCGGAGGTGAAGGTCAGCGCCGCAGAACACGGGCTCCGCAACTATGTCGCCTTCTACGGCGGGATCGACGTGCCGCTCGTGCTGGGAAGCGCGAGCACGGATGTGAGCGCAGCGTTCGGTGGCCTCGGCCGCCCGCTCGCGCGCGGCGACAAGCTCGGCATCCATGCGGTCGAGGGCGAGATGCCCGAGCGCGACGCCTGCATCCGCCCGTCGGCGCGTCCGTTCTGGCGCCAGCCGGCGACGCTGCGCGTGCTCCCCGGTCCCCATGTGGCGAGCTTCGCCCCTGACGATCTCGAGCGCATCTGCGCGCAGACATATCGCGTCTCGCCGAGGAGCAACCGTCAGGGCTTGCGTTTGGATGGCCGGCCGCTCGTGGGGCACGACGGCTTCGACGTCATCTCGAGCGGCGTCTGCGCGGGCTGCGTGCAGATGACGAGTGAAGGCCTTCCCATCGTCCTGCTCGCCGAGCATCAGGGCACCGGGGGCTACGCGGTTCCGCTCGCGCTCATCTCGGCCGACCTCCCTGACGCCGCGCAACTGCGCCCAGGCGACGAGCTCCGCTTCGCGCGGGTGAGCTTCGCCGAGGCCGCCATCGCCCTGGCGGAGAAGATGGAAGCGCTCAGCGAGGCTCTCGATGATCCCAGCCCGGCGGGTTGACCTCAACGCCGACGTCGGCGAATCGTTCGGCGCCCGGCGCGCCGGCGACGACGAGCCCATCTTCCGATTCGTCACCTCGGCGAACGTCGCGTGCGGCATCCACGCCGGCGACCCGAGCGTCATCGCAGCGACCCTCAAAGCGGCCGCCGAGCACAAGGTCGCGGTGGGGGCACATCCTTCCTATCCCGACAGCGCGGGCTTCGGCCGCCAATCCATCGACATTCCCGCGGACGAGCTCCGCAACGTCATCATCTATCAGATCGGGGCGGTCGACGCGCTCGCGCGGTCGCTCGGCATCTCGCTCGTGCACGTCAAACCGCATGGCGCGCTCTACAACGATGCGGCGAGGAACGCAGCCCTGGCGGCCACCGTCGCCGCTGCGGTCGCCGCGTATGACCACAACCTCATCCTCGTCGGCCTGGCCGGCTCGCACTCGCTGGCAGCGGGGAAGGCGGCCGGTCTGCGCGTCGCCGCCGAGGCCTTTTGCGACCGCGCCTACGAACCCGACGGCAGCCTGCGCAGCCGTTCGCATCCCGATGCCCTCATCGACGATCCGAAACGGGCTGCGGCGCAAGCCGTCGACATCGTCATCAACGGACGCGTGACTGCGCGAGACGGGAGACCGGTCGGCATCACGGCGCACACGCTGTGCATCCATGGCGATGGTCCCAATCCAGTCGCAGTCGCCTCGGCCATCCGTCAGGCGCTCACCGCAGCCGGCGTTGAGATCGCCGAGATGCAGCTGTTGATATGATGCAACGGTTTGGTCAGCCCGAGGTCGAGGCCATCTGCGGGCGGATGATCGGCGTGCCGGAATTCCGCGACATCGAAGTGCTCAAGTGCGTCGTGCGCAAGGAACACCGCGTGCACCACATCAGCATCACGATCGATCGCGAGTCGGGCGTCGATTCCAACCTGTGCGAAGCGGTGTCGCGCTTTGTCGAGAACCGCATCGAAGAGATGCCGGAGCCCGTGCCGCTCTTCCAGCTGGAGGTCGCCTCTGCCGGCCTGGCCCGCCCGCTCCTACGGCCCGAGCACTTCGTGCGCTTTCGCGGACGCGAGGTCAACGTCATCACCACGCTGCGCATCAAGAACCGAGTCGAGTTCACGGGCGCGATCGCGCAGGCGGACGACACCGCCGTGACCGTCGACGACAAGTACGCGGGCTCGACGCCGCTGCCGTATGCGGCGATCAAGCGCGCCAACTTGGTCTACGATCCGCGCGTCGACCTCAAGCGCAAGACGTAGGGTGATCGAAGCGGCGCCCGAGTCCGTTGGCGCCGCCCCCGTGCTTCTCGCGGAGCCTCGAGGCAGCCGGGATCGAACCGGCGGCTTTTCGGCTTGACGGATCCGAGCCGGAACCATCGTGGCACGAGCCTTTGGCCGTATCACAACTAGTACGAGAGTCGTCAAACCCTATTGCAGACCCGGGCCTCCATCTGGTAGAATGCCTATGATATCCTGAAAAGGAGTGGGTCGCCCACTCCTTTCGTAGTCTCAAATGGGGAACGAACGACGATGGCGCCACGTAAGACGCTCAAGAAGACGGCCTCCGGCAACGGCTCATCCGCCGTCGCCCCGGCCATTCCCAACCCCGAGCTCATCGAAGCGCTCAAGGAGCTCGAGCGGGACCGCAATCTGCCCGCCGAGACCCTCATCGAGGCGCTCGAAGCCGCCCTCGTCTCCGCCTACAAGCGCAACTTCGCCCGCGAGGCCGAAGCGGTGGGAAACCCCATCGTCACGATCGACCGCACAGACGGCTCGTATCGCGTGTTCGCGCGCCGAGCGGTCGTGGAAGAGGTGCTGGAACCGACGATCGAGATCGGCAGTACTGAGGCCGGCGGCGCCTACAAGATCGGCGACAACTTCGACGTCGAGGTGACGCCGAAAGAATTCGGACGCATCGCCGCACAGACGGCCAAGCAGGTCATCGTGCAGCGCATCCGCGAGGCCGAGCGCGACATGGTATTCGACGAGTTCAACGAGCGGCTCGACAAGCTCGTCGCCGGCACGGTGCAGCGCTACGAGCAGCGCAACATGTTCGTCGACCTCGACAAGGCCGAGGCGATACTGCCGCTCTCCGAGCAGGTCCTGGGCGAGACGTTCCGCATCGGCTCGCGCATCCGCGTCTACGTCATGGAAGTGCGCAAGACGAACAAGGGCCCGCAAGTCATCCTCTCGCGTAGCCACCCTAATCTCGTGCGGCGGCTCTTCGAGCAAGAGATCCCCGAGGTGGATCAGGGCCTCGTCGAGATCAAAGATGTCGCGCGCGAGGCCGGGTCGCGGTCGAAGGTCTCCGTCTGGACCGAAGAAGAGGACATCGACGCGGTCGGCGCCTGCCTCGGGCCGCGCAGCTCGCGCGTCAACAACATCAGCGAAGAGCTGCACGGCGAGAAGATCGACGTCATCCAGTGGGCGGCCGATCCAGCCGCATACGTCGCTAACGCGCTGCAGCCGGCCAAGGTCGTCTCGGTGCACCTCAACGAGCGGGAACATCTGGCCGAGGCGGTCGTGCCCGAGCACCAGCTCTCGCTGGCCATCGGCAAGGAAGGGCAAAACGTGCGGCTCGCCGCCAAGCTCACGAGCTGGCGCATCGATATCCACAGCGAAGAGCAATGGGCCGAACTCGTCGAGCAACGCGCCGAAGAGGAGAAGGAGCACGAACACGTCGCGGCCATGGCCGAGATCGCGGCCGAGCAGACGGGTGTCGAGCTGACGCCGGAGCTGCTCGCCGAGGACGAGGACCTCATCCGCAAGCTGCAAGAGCTGCAGCGGGGAGCGGACGAAGACGAGCCGGACGAGGCAGCGCAGAACGAGGAAGGCTCGTAGCGAGCCGATGACAGGACTGGTGCGGGGAACTAGGCAAGGTGAACAAACGGCATGTGCCGATCCGGCAGTGCGTGGCTTGCAAGAGCCGCATCGAGAAACGGCTGCTCATGCGATTCGTGCACGGCGTCACCGGCTGGGCGGCGGACCCGGGTGGCCGGGGGCCGGGGCGTGGCGCGTACCTGTGTTCACCGGAGTGCGCGCAGGCCGTGAAGAAGAACAAGCGCTATAGGGCGCTGGCCGAGTTGGCCGGTCATACGGACTAGGACGCTATAAAGGAAAGAATGGAAACAACGGTACGGGTTCACGAGCTCGCTAAGGAGCTCAACCTTTCGAGCAAAGACACGATAGCGCTGCTGGGCAAAGTCGGCATCAGCGCTTCGACGCATATGAGCGTGATCGACCAGCATCGCGCCCAGATCGTCAAGGGCGTGCTGCTCGGCAATCTGGCAAAGGCCGCCAAGACCCACAAGCCCGCACCCAAGCAGGTCGGCGGCAATGGCGCCGCTGCGGCCGCCAAACCCGCAGTGGCCAAAGAAGCGCAAAGCCCTGTGGTCCAAGCCGCCGCCGAGGCGCCGCCCGTGCTAGCGCCCAAGCCTGCCGCTGCACCAGTCGAACACGCCCCAGTGGAACAGCTCAGACCGGTGGCCAGCTCCGCGCCGCGCACGCCACGTCCGGCCGCGCCGCACAAAGTGGTCCCCGCAGCATCTGCGTCACCTTCCACACCCGTGCCGGCGGCCGCCCGCCCGGTCGTGCCGCGCCCGGAGCGCCCGGCGGCCCGCCCCTTCATCGCGCAGCCGCGACCGGCCGGGGCACCTGCACTGCGTCCTATGCCGCGCCGCGACGCGCTCGGACGTCCCATGCCGGCTCGGCCCGGCGCAGGTCCAGCGACCGCACCGCCGCCGACGAGCGGGGCGCCCTCCGGCGGACGCAAGCGATCTCGCGAGGAGCTCGAGCGCGACCGTAAGGAGCGTGAGCGCGAGGATCTGCTCAAGAAGACGCAGCCGCGCCATAAAGCTGCGTCGGTCGCCGCCACCACGACGGAGCCTGCGGTCCTCAAGGATCTCGAGATCCCCGATCTCATCACCGTGCAACAGCTCGCCGCCACCATGGAAGTCGGCGCGGGCCAGGTCATCGCGCAGCTCATCAAGATGGGCACGATGGCCACGATCAACCAGCACATCCCGCCGGACGTGGCGTCGCAAGTCGCGCGCCGCTTCGGCTTCAACATGATCGTCAAGGAAGCGGGCGAAGAAGCCGCTGAGATCGTCGTCGATTCAGATCCGGCCGGGTCGCTCACCCCGCGTCCGCCGGTCGTGACCGTGCTCGGCCACGTCGACCATGGCAAGACGTCGCTGCTCGACGCGATCCGCTCCACCAAGGTCGCCGCCGGCGAGGCGGGCGGCATCACGCAGCGCATCGGCGCCTACACGGTCGAGACCGGTGACCGCAAGGTGACCTTCATCGACACCCCCGGCCACGAGGCGTTCACCGAGATGCGTGCGCGTGGAGCCAAGGTCACAGACGTCGCCATCTTGGTCGTCGCGGCCGACGACGGTGTCATGCCCCAGACCGTCGAGGCGATGAATCACGCCCGCGCAGCCGGCGTGCCGATCGTCGTCGCGGTGAACAAAGTCGATAAACCCAACGCCAATGTCGACCGCGTGAAGCAGCAGCTCTCAGAACTCGGTCTCACGCCCGAGGACTGGGGCGGCCAGACGCAATTCATCCCCGTCTCCGCCAAGCAGAAGACCGGCATCGACGAACTGCTCGAGATGGTGCTCCTCAACGCCGACCTGGCCGAGCTCAAGGCCAACAAGAACCGCCGCGCCCAAGGCGTCATCATCGAAGCGCAGCTGGATCGTTCGCGCGGCCCGGTCGCCACCGTGCTCGTGAAGAACGGAACCCTGCGCGTCGGCGACGTGGTGGTCGTCGGTTCGGCGTGGGGCCGCGTCCGAGCGATGTTCGACGACAAGCTCAAGGCGATCAAGCGTGCCGGGCCGTCCATTCCCGCCGAGATCATGGGTCTGTCTGACGTTCCCGCGGCCGGCGACGTCCTCGAGGTCGTCTCCGACGAGCGCGACGCGCGCGAGCTCGCCGCCAAGCGAAGCCAGCGCAAGCGCGAGCTACGCATGGCGACCACCAAGCGTATGGTCACGCTCGACGGCTTCCTGGCGCAGGCCAAAGAAGGCGGCCAGCGCGATCTCAACCTCATCATCAAAGCGGAGGCGCAGGGTTCGGCCGAGGCGCTGCGCTCGCAGCTCGACGTACTGGCCAACGAAGAGGTCCGCACGCGCGTCATCCACACGGGCGTCGGCGGGATCAACGAGAGCGACGTCATGTTGGCGAGCGCCTCGAACGCCATCATCATCGGCTTCAACATCCGGCCGGACCAGACCATCATGCGCAAGGCCGAGACCGAAGGTGTGGACATCCGGCTCTACGACGTGATCTACAACGTCATCGACGAAGTCAAAGCCGCCATGACGGGCATGCTCAAGCCGCAAGAGCGCGAGGTTGTCCTCGGCCAAGCCGAAGTGCGCCAGATCTTCAAGGTCAGCAAGGTCGGCACGATCGCCGGCTGCTACGTCAAGAGCGGCAAGATCGTGCGCGATGCAGGCGTGCGGCTGTTGCGCGACAACGTGAAGATCTATGACGGCAAACTCGCCTCGCTCAAGCGCTTCAAGGACGACGTCCGCGAAGTCCAGGAAGGCTACGAGTGCGGCATGGCGATCGAGAATTTCAACGACCTTAAAGAAGGCGACGTGATCGAAGCCTTCACGATGGAACAGGTCGCTCCCGTCACCGCCTCATAGAAGGGATGCAGCAACGGGCCTTTTGGTCCGTTCATGACCATGGACCGCGACGTCGTCGATCAAGCCCACGAGATCTATTTCAACGTCATCGTCGCGCACGGTGATGGCGATGATCCCTGGACGCCCGAGCAGCGCTCCGAGCTGCGCCGTGCGCTCACGCTGCTGGAACCGGTCGAGTCGGCCGGCGATCTCGGGCCCGAGGGCATCCAGCTCATGGCGTCGCTGTGCCTGGAGCTTGGCAACGACGAGCGCGAAGAGCATCTCCTGCGCGCCGGCGTCGAGGCCTATCCCGGCGCCGCTGGGCTGCACGCCGATCTCGGTGCCGCGTATGCCAATCTGGGCCGCTGGTCTGCGGCGGTCTCGCACCTCTCCGCCGCCGTCGTGCTCGGCACGGACGACCCGGACGAGCGCTGGGCGATGACGGCGTCCCAGCTCGTCGATGCGCTGGTCGAATGCGGGGAAGAGGAGCGCTCGCGAGCGGTTCGCGAGTGGGCGAAGTCGCAAGTCAAAGATGATGCTGCGAGGCAGTGGCTCGAAGATGATGAGGACGAGGACGCAGACCCCGAGCCGTCGTGAGCCGGCATCGCCAGTGACGACCGGCCTGCCAAGCACGACCTTCACGACACGCCCCTAGACGTCGAACGCCTGTGTGGTGATATAATGCCAGATCAGCCGGAAGGCAAGAGCCAGCGGCTCATGCGCATCGAGCACGAGATCGTGCGCGAGCTGAGCGAGCTCGTGCATGAAGAGCTCAAGGACCCGCGGGTGGGGTTTGTCACCTTCCTCGGCGCCGAGGTCAGTCCCGACCTGCGCTCGGCGCGGGTCTATGCAAGTCCGATGGGCGACGAGCGCGTCTCTCGAGAGACGATGAAAGGTCTGCAGTCGGCGGCCGGATTTTTGAGCACCGAGCTGGGCAAACGTCTGCACACGCGACGCACGCCCTCGCTCACCTTCGTGCGCGACAGTTCCATCGAACACGCGGTGCGGGTGAGCCATGTCATCGACGAGGTGCGCAAACGCGATGAGCGCAAGAACAGTGAGCGGTAACGGCGTCTCCGCCGGAGGGCCAGCCTTGGAACAGGTCGCTGCGGCCTTTCGCGAGCACCAGCATTTCGTGATGTGCGCGCACGAGAAGCCGGACGGCGACGTCTTGGGCAGCGGCTTGGCATTGGGTCTTGCGCTCACGGCGATGGGCAAGACCGTGCACTACTTCCTCGATGACGAGATGCCGCGTAACCTGCGCTTTCTGCCCGACGCCGACAAGACCCAGCGCACGTTCGACGGCGTCGATCCGTCGGCGCTTTATGTCTTCCTCGACATGAGCGATCAGTCGCGCGCCGGCGAGGCGCTCGCCTGGGTGCCGGGCGACCGCATCATCGACATCGACCATCACCTGGGCAACCAACGCTTCGGCCGCTGGAACTACGTGCTCGAGGAGGAAGCGGCGACGGGCGTGCTCGTCCTCAACCTCATCACCGCGCTCGGTCAGCCGATCACGAGCGACATCGCCACTTGCTTGCTCACCGCCATCATCTCCGACACCGGCTGTTTTCTGTATAGCAACGCGAGCCCGCACACGCTTCGTCTGGCAGCCGGTCTCGTGAACGTCGGGGCGAACAAGGACCTGATCACGGAGCAGCTCTATCAGACGCGCAGCTACAGCGGGCAGAAGATCCTCGGTCGCGTGCTCGACGATTTCGTGCTCACCGATGACGGCATCTGCTACTCGAGCGTCAGCCAGGAGTTGCTCGAGGTGTTCGGGGCCACGCACGAAGACCTCGAGGATGTGGTAGGCGCTTTGCGCGCGGTGGACAACTGCGAGGTGGCCGCCCTCCTTAAGGAATCCCCGGACGGCAGCTATCGCCTGAGCCTGCGCTCGCGCGGCCGCGTGAACGTCATGGAGGCGGCGAAGGCATTGGGGGGTGGCGGTCACTTCCGCGCCGCGGGCGCGACGCTTGCCGGGCCATTGCCCGACGCGCTGTCACGGATGCTCGATGCGGTTCGCGCCGAGATGGCAGCAGAGCGTTCCCACACGTAGGTGGACTCTGCAGCAACGGACCTTTAGGTCCGTGTAGGTAACTCCACCGCGTGAGCGCACACACGCCCTTCGGATTCATCACCGCCTTCAAGCCGCCTGGACCTAGCTCAGCGGCGTTCGGCAATTGGGTCAAACACCTCGCCGGCGGAGTGGCCGTCGGCCACTGGGGCACGCTCGATCCGACCGCCTGCGGCGTGCTCGTGCTCGCCGTCGGCAAGGCGACCAAGCTCCTGCCGCTGTTGCCGCACGCGCGCAAGCAGTACGTCTTCGAGCTCGTCGCCGGCGTACGGACGGACTCGGGCGACGCCACGGGCACCGTCGTCGCGACATCACCTGTCCCTGCGGATTGGGCGCTCGAGCTTGCGGCGGTGGCGGCATCGCTCGTCGGACCGATGACCCAGATACCGCCCATGCATTCCGCGGTCAAGATCGATGGGCGGCCGCTCTATCGGGCCGCGCGCCTGGGTCTTGAGCTGCCGCGCGCGCCACGCGCGACGGTCATCCATGCGCTCTCGGTGATCGCCTGCGAGGGGTCGAGCGCGCGGCTCTTCGTCGATTGCGACGCGGGGACGTACGTCCGCGTCTTGTGCGAGGAGATCGGCCGGCGTCTTGACGTCGCGGCGCGTATGGGCGCGCTGCTGCGCGTCGCGTCTGGGCCGTTCGTCCTGCGCGACAGCGTCCGCCCCGACCGCATCGCCGCCGATCTTGCCGGATGCCTCATCGATCCGATCACCGTCCTGCCGCAACCGCGCGTAGCGCTCGACGAATCCACCATGCGACGATTCGCGCACGGCAATGAGGTCCGTCTTGCGCGCGCACCCACACCAGGGAATGATGGCGACGGACAGGTGGGCGCGGATATGCGCGCCGCCGGAGGCGCAGCCGACGTCCTCGTCACTTGTCGGGGAGCGCTCGTCGGCTGCGGCTGCCTCGTCGTCCGCGATGGCGCGCAGCTGCTCGCTCCGACGCATGTCTTCGCGCAGCCGCAAGGTGCCGCCACATCACAAGGCTCCGAGGCTGAGGAAGCGAACGGGTAGCCGGTCATGCGCATCGTCCGCTCCATCGACAGCTATGAAGCCGGCGCCGATCTCCTGCTGAGCATCGGCGTTTTCGATGGCGTCCATATCGGTCACCGCACGATACTCTCGCGCCTGCTTGCGCTGCGTACAGGCGACGCCCTCGTCGGCGCGCTGACCTTCGAACACCACCCGCAAGAGTTCTTGCATCCTGACCAGGCGCCACGGTGTCTCACTACGCTTGACGAGAAGATCAATCTGCTGTCCGGCCTGGGTCTCGACGTGCTCTTCCTGTTGCCCTTCGACGCCCGGATCCAAAGCGTCGCGGCAAGGACGTTCCTCAGCGACATCTTGCTACGCCGCTTGCGCACCCGGACGCTCATCGTCGGCGCCGAGTGGCGCTTCGGCAAAGGGCGGGAAGGCGACGTGGAGCTCGCGCGCACGGTGCTCGGGGCCGACGGCTGCGCGTTTGAAGCGGCCGCGCTGCTCGAACGCGACGGCGAAAAAGTCTCAAGCTCGCGCATCAGGGCGCTGATCGCCGAGATGCGTTTCGTGGAAGCCGATACGCTGCTTGGATCTCCCTATCAGGTGCGCGGCATCGTCACGACAGGCGACGGCCGCGGGCACGAGCTTGGCTACCCCACCGCCAATCTCGCGCTCGTGCCGGAAAAGCTCATCCCACCCGCCGGTGTGTATGCGACCGTCGCTCACCACCTGGGATCCACCTATCCATCCGTGACGAGCATCGGCGACAAGCCCACCTTCGGCGGGAAAGAACTGACGGTCGAGACGTACCTGCCCGGCTTCGCGCGCAGCATCTATGGCGACCAGCTGACCCTCACCGACTGGCGCTTCATCCGCGCGCAGGAGCGCTTTGCCGATCGCGCCGCGCTCGTGCGGCAGATCGCCCTCGACGTGCGAAGCGTGACCGGCTGACGCGCGACCCCGCGTCCGCTGCAGACACAGACTTTTGAAGCAACGGACCTTTAGGTCCGTTTTTCCCCCAAAAAACGTTCGAACCATTCGACGATCGCGCCGAGGCGCGCGACCCGTTGTTGCGGCGGCCCGCTGCGCGAAAGATTGTGATCGCATTTCAGGAAGCGAAGCACTTCCACGGTCGCGCCGCGTTCGCGCAGCGCGGTGAAGAGCTGCTCGGACTGCTCGGCTGGGGTACGGTAGTCGTTCTCGCTGTGGATGATGAGGAGCGGCGTCTCGATCGCATCGGCATACGTCAGCACCGAGTCTCGATGGTAGACCGCCGGCACATCGAGCGGCCGCCCGCCGAAATCCTCGGCCAGCATCCTGCCGACCTCTGAGGTCCCCCACAGGCTCGCGAGGTTGGATGCCGGTCTCATCGCGACCGCCGCCGCGAAACGCGTGGTGTGTCCGATGGCGAAGCCGGTGAGATACCCGCCATAGCTGCCGCCCGCGACGCCGAGCCGCAGCGGATCGATGGAGAAGGTAGCGAGTGCGGCATCGAGCACCGCCATGCAGTCATCGAACGCGGGCCGGCCCCAATCGCCTTTGATCGCGCCCGCGAACGTCTCGCCATAGGTCTGGCTTCCGCGCGGGTTGCAGTAGACGACGTCGAAGCCTGCCGCCGCGAGCAGCACGAATTCGAAGACGTACGCGTCGCCGTAGGCGAAATGCGGCCCGCCATGGATCTGCAAGACGCACGGGTGTCGCCCAGGCCCCGCGCCCTGCAGGTGCCACGCATCGATCGCGCCCGCCGGACCCTTGACCTGGAACGCGGTCGCTGGCTTGACGTCGATCGCCGCGCACCACGCCTGGCTCTCATGGGTGAGGCGCCGCACGTCGGCGCCGCTTGCCAGATACAGCTCCGGCGGTGTGGCCAGGCTCGAGGCGCAATACACGACGCTCGGCCCGTCCGCCACTGCGAAGTCGGTCACGGCCATGGTCGCAGAAGTCAGCGCGATGCCCCGGGATCCCGCGGACACCCTGAAGACCTGCGCGACGCCACGGCTCGACGCGAGCACGGCGATGTCGTGAAGCGTGAGCCAAACAGGCGGGACGATGCCTCCCGACACGCCGACGTCGCTGAGCACGAAATTACCGCACGTCCACTCCTCGTCAGTGGTCAGGCACTTGAGGTTGCGGCCGTCACGATCCATGACGAAGAGCCGGACATTGTGCAGTCCGCCTGAGGCTTTGGGAGGCTGGCTTCCGCAGAAGGCGATGCGTGCTCCGTCAGGCGACCATGACGGCACGTCTATGGCAGAACCGAACTGCATGACCTTGCGCGGCTGCCAGTCGTCGGCGGCCGACGCGGTCCACAGCTCGCGGCGCCACAGCGAGTCGGCATCGCGGTCGTGCTCGCCTGCAAAGGCTAGCGTCTGCCCCTTGTGATCCCAGGCGAGCGAGCCGACGAAGCCCGTGCCGTCGGTGAGCGCGCGTGTGGTGCACGTCACGAGGTCGATGAGCCATATCTGCGGCAGGTCGTCGAAAAACCCAGGCCCATCGGCGCGATAGCGCAGGCGCGTGATCCGACGCCACCCGCGGCGCTCGACCTCCTCGCGCCCGGTCGTCGGCGTGGCCACGACGGCCACGTGGGCGCCGCCGGGCGCCACCACGAACTCCGAGACGTTCCCCGGCACGGTCGGCATGGCGTACGGTTCGCCGCCGCTCGCGTCGACGCGCCACAGCTGCGTCGAACCGCTGCGGTCGCTCGTGAAGAAAAGCCCCGACCCGTCTGCGGACCAGCGCGGTGCGCCGTCGCGCGCGCTCGCCTGGGTGAGGCTGCGGATCTCCCCGCTCGCCAGGTCGACGATACGCACGCTGCCGCGATAGGCATTGCTCGCCTCGTCCGCGGTCGTGACGACGTATGCGACCGAGGACCCTCCGGGATGGAGCGCGCATCCGCCGACGATCGGCAACGAATAGAGCGCTTGCGGGCGCAGGATGTCGTGGCTCATATCTGCCAGTCCTGGACGTTCCAGAAATCCGAGTTGACCGGTTCGGGCCGGAAACCATGAAGGTCCGCGTTCACCAAGTAGATCGCTTGGGGCCAGGCGATGGGCACGACCGGCAGATCCCTGTTCCACAGGCGCTGCAGCTGTGCGTAGAGCGGCGCGCGCGCGGCATGCGCGTAGACGGCGACGGCTTGCGCGGTCAAGCGGTCCGACTGCGCGCTCACGTACCGGCCCTCATTGAATCCACGTGCTCCGATGAACTGGCTGCCGAGATTGGCCGAACGATCCGGATCGGGGTCGAAGATGAAGCTGCCGAGCGAAACGTCGAATCTGCCCATCGTCCACAGCCCGTCCGGACTGCGCAAGACGTTGAGCGGCAGCGATTGGATGGCGACGTCGGCGCCGACCGCGCGCCACTCTTGCTGGATGAGCTGGGCGAGCTCGCGCGCGATGGTCGAGCCCGACGCTATTGAGAGCGCGAAGGCGAGCCTGCGGTCGCCGCGCGAGCGTATTCCATCGGGTCCGGCACGCCAGCCGGCTTGGGCGAGCAGCCGACCGGCAAGCGCCGGGTCGTATGGGGGCGAGCCGTTGTCCGCCGCATACGCCCAGCTGGACGGTGGTGTGAACGACAGTGCGGCAGTCGCCGTCCCCGCCCACACGGTGCTGCGCAGACGGGCGCGGTCGAGCGCGAGCGCGAGGGCTTCGCGCACGCGGGCGTCGCGGAAGGGATCGCGCGACACGTTGATGGTGAGGAACGTGCCCGCCGTATACTGGACGAGGCGCAGGCTGTAGCCGGGAATGCCGCGCAGCCGGGCCAGCAGATTCGGACTACCGATCGGGGTGATGTCGAGCTCCTTGGAAGAGGCGAGCGTCAATCGTGTGTTCTCATCGGGGACGATCGAGATATCAACCTCTTTGATCTTGGGAGCGCCGGCGAAGTAATCGGCGTTTGACACCAAGATGATGCGCGAGCCCCGCTCCCAGCTCTTCAAGCGCAGCGGCCCCGAACCGACAGGGTGGATCCCGAATGCGTCGTGGTTGAAATCCGCGGAATGCTCGAGCAGGTGCTTGGGGATGATCGAGCCGTTCTCACCGTCGCAGAAGAGCTGCCCGACGGCAGGCGCCCATGGCGCCCGCAGGTGCACGACGACCGTGTGGTCGTCCGGGGTCGTGATCCGTTGGACGTGTGAGTAGGGTGCGGTATTGGGGGCGTTCACGCTGGGATCGGTGATCTTGGCGAACGTGAAGGCCACGTCGGCTGAGGTCAAGGGCACGCCGTCTTGCCAGCGCACGCCGCGGCGTAAGTGGTAGGTGATCGTGCGGCCATCGGCGCTGACCCCGCCATTGCTCGGGCTTGGCACTTCGGTCGCCAGATCGGGGATGAGGCGCTGGCGGTCATCGAGCTTGACGAGACCGCTGAAGATCGCCTCCTCGATGGCGTTCTCATACGCCAGTCCGCCCAGGACCGGGTTGAGGGTGTTGAGATCGTTCGAGATCGCATAGCGCACGACGCCGTGGATGGTCGACGCGTTCGACGTCTGCTCCCCGCTCGTCGAGACGCGGCTGCACGCCAGAAGCAGCGCGATGCACGCTAGCAACGCCCCGATGCGAAACGACGATGATCGGCTCCGGCCGTTCATCCCCCGGCCTCCGCCAAGGCAAGGCGACGCTTGCGCCGTGCGGCAGCGAGGTAGAACACGACGCCACTCCCCAACATGATCGCCGTCAAGCCGAGGATCTTCGCGACGGCAAGCGGTTTGTTCGGTTCGTTCTCGGGAGGGATGAGGGTGAGCACGACAGAGCCGAACGTCGTCAGCAGACCGACCGTCGCCGCGATGACGATCGAGGTCCTGCCGCCGATGATGCGGACGTCCTCGGGCCGCGGCGGACCGGCGCTCAGCGTGAACGCAGATGCGAAGAGCAAGAGGAAGGGCAGGAGCGTGCTGATCACGGTCGTGCTCACCAGCACGTCGTAGGCGCCTCGCACCGAGGTGCCTCCTTGGCCCAAGAAGATGAAGCACCCCGCGATCGCAGACTGCGTCACAAGCGCGATCACAGGCGATCCCCATCGCGGATGCATCCGGCCAAACGCCTTGGGCAGATACTGGTCCAGGCCGGCGACGAACGGCAGCCGGGCGACCGCGCCAAGCCAGGCGCCGGCGCTTGCCAGGCAGCTGATCATCACGAGTCCCGCCATGAGCGGTGTGACCACGTTCCAGCCAAAACGCTCCGCGGACGTGGCGATCGCCTGCATCACACCGTAGAGCGCGTTGGTCTGATCGGGCTTGAGCGTGGCGAGCACGGCGGCGGTGCCGCCGATGTAGATGACGGCGATGGCCGGCGCCGCCAAGCGCCAGCGCGCGTGCGATCGTGCGGCGCGGATTCTTGATCTCGCCGCCCAAGAACGAGATCGCCTCAGGACCCGTCCACGCGAACGCGATGGTGGACCAGAACACGAGGTCCGTGATGTGGACGCTTGGCCGCACGGTCGTGGCGTTGATGGGCGTGGCCAAGCCGAATTTGTGCCAGACGAGCGCGCCGAGCGCGATGAGCACGATCGTGACGACCCAGCGGCTGGCAGCGCCGACATTGTTGAGCCATTTCTCGATATCCAGCCCAAGGATGTTGAGGATGGTGGCGAGCGCAAGACCCGCGAGCGACACGATGATGAAGTACGCAGGCGACCCGGACCACGAGCCCGAGCTCCCTCCGTAGAAGAAGAGCGCGTTGCCGGCCATGAAATAGAGCAGCGCCGGGAAGTAGGGCAGGTTCGACGTCCAGTACGTCCAGCCGGAGATGAAGCCCGCGAACGGTCCGAACGCGCGCTTGCTCCAGACGTACAATCCGCCCTCGTCGGGATAGCGAGCTGACAAGAACACCACGACGATCGACAGCGGCACGAACATGCAGGCGCAGCCCAAGAGCCAGATCACAAGCGAGCTGGCGCCGGTCGAGGCCGCCGCCGCCACCCACTGCAGATTCGAGGCGGCGACGACGAAGAACAGCGCGACGTCGGCGAGCCCGAGACTGCGACGCAGGACGGGCTCGTTATTCACGCTCACCTGCTTGCGAGGGCCGCCTCACACCATATACGATTTCTGCGGGTTCGCCTCGCGCAGGATCGGCCGGCTGAGCGAGAACCCGGAGATATCCGCGTGCCGTCTTGCCGTCGGCGGCGAGCTCTGCGAGCGTCTTTCCGATGACCGAAGCGAACTTGAACGCGTGGCCTGCGCCGATCGCCATCGCCGCTCCCGGTTGTCCGGCGATCGAATCCACGACGAAGTCGCGGTCCGGCGTCAACGTGTAGAGACAGGTCTTCGTGTAGATGACCGGGCCGAGCGCCGACGGGATATGCGTTCTCGAGGAACGCGGTGAGGCGGGCGAAATTCTCCTGGTCTGGTTCGAAGCTGCGCGTGTCGGGATCGACGGGTCTGCCCCCGGCGTCTTGCGCCGCTTTCGGACCCGCTCGCCGAACACCGGCAGGCCGTAGAACCACGGATCGTCCATCCAGATCCAGACGGGGAAGCGCCCCGGCTCGAACGCCGTCGATGTCGGGCGAGGCGAAATAGGTGACCTGCTCTTTTGTGACTTCAAGCGGCAGGCGCGACACCGAAGAACGACAGCGCCTCGTTCGACCACGGCCCTGCGGCGATGACGAGCTTGCGGCAGCGGTACTGCGTCTCGCCGGCGAGGACCTCGAACTCACCGTTCGCCGGCACGATGTGCGTGATCCCGGCTCGCTCGCGCAGCGTGGCGCCGTGTTCACGGGCCATGCGCTGGTGCGTCGCATTGGCGCGGGCGGCCATGGCGATGCCGCTCTGCGCTTGGAAGACGCCGTGGACATCGTCGCCGACGCGGAACTGCGGCCAGCGGCGCATGATCTCAGCGGCGTCAAGATGCTCGAAGGCCACGCCGCACGCCCGCATGGAGTCCATGTAGCCCTCGAGCGGGATGGCGCTCTGCGCGTGGTCCGAGATCCAGGCCGCCCGTGCGCAGGACGAGTTGCTCGCCCGAGTCGGCCTCGACGTCTGCCCATGCCTGATATGCGCGTTTGGCGAACTCGACGTAGTCCGGCCGGTGGTAGGAGAGACGGATGATGCGCGAATGGTCTTGCGATTCACCGCGCACGTGGCCGAGCTCGAACTGCTCGAGACCGAGCACCTGGGCGCCGAAACGGCGCGACAGCCAGTAGGCGGCGGCGCTGCCGATGCCGCCCAAGCCGAGGACGATGTATTCGTAGTCCGTGCCCATGCGTTCGGTTCAGCTGCCCAGGCGTTCGCGGATGTAGTTGCGGATATCCAGACTCATGCTCTCCATCGGCGCGTAGTAGCCCGACTCGAAGACCTTCGACTGCATGCCCCGTTGCACGCCCTCGCAGATCCTCCAATCCTGGCGATTGACCAGGTCCCAGAACTCGACGGCATCTGAGGGGTCGAAGTCAGTTTTGGCCATCTCGCTCGGATGGAATAGGAAGTCGCAGGCGATCGTGGTGTGCGATGGACCGCGCGGCCACAGGCCAAACGCCGCCACGTGCTCGGCCGCGAGGCTGAGCATGAAGTTCGGATAGATGAGTTCGCCCTTGTGGCGGATCTTCTCGTCATCGTCGAGGCCGGGGAACGGGTCGCGCGTCGTCGTTCCGGAAAGCGTGAACGTGAAGGCGCCGTCCTTGTGCGGGATGCCGCGGTCCCAGTCAAGACCGCTGCCGCCCTGTTTCTTGAAGGCCGGCACGATATCGCACAGCTCGGGATGCACGCCTGCGCAGTGGTAGCACTCGTTGTAGTTCTCGAGGAGGACCTTCCAGTTGGCCTCCACCTCGTAGACGATGCGTCGTGCGATGCGCAGGTCGGCGAGCGGATAGCGGCTGACGCGCTCGGGTATCGGTCCGAGCTGGGTCAGGAGATCATAGCCTCGAGCCTGCGCGGCATCGGGACTGAGGTTGAGGAAGAAGAACCCGCCCCAGCTTCGGATGCCGGCCCGGTACAGCGAGAACTCTTCCTTAGAGAGGGAGTCCTCGGATGCGAGATAGGGCGCCGTGCGCAGGTCGCCGTCGAGGGTATACGTCCAGGCGTGGTACGGGCAGCGGATGGCGCCTGCAAAGGCGCCGAGCGGTCCATTTCCGCTCGCCGCGCTGGGCTCGGTGCGGTCGTGGAGCACGAGCTCGCACCCGCGATGCCGGCACACGTTGAAGAACGCCCGCAGGTCGCCGCTCTTCGTGCGCACGACGAGGATGTGCTCGCCCGCGACGTCGAGCACCAAGTAGTCGCCGGCCTTGGGGAGCTGCTCGTCGCGGCCTGCATAGAACCACTCGCTGTGGAAGATGCGTTCTTTCTCCCGAGCGTAGACTTCCTCGGAGAGATAGTAGGCACGAGGAAGCGTGGCTTCGAGCTGCGACTTCAAGCCGTTGCGCACATGCATGAGTTCCCGCGCATTCCCCGCCAGGTCACGTGGACCCTGGCGGAGCCACAGCGCTGGTGTTGCGTCAGCCTGTGAGGCGCGACCCGAGCGACTTCACCCGGAAACCGAGGCTGAGCATGATGATGCCGTAGATGATCGCGTAGAAACCGAAGAGCCAAGTGAGCGTGAGCACTCCGGAGAGCGGCCGCCACAGGAGCAGAATGCCGAAGGCCACGGACAGCAGGGCGCCGAGCACGAGCATCCATTCGTTCTCGATCTCCTTGCGCATCTCGATAGCCAAGACGACCGAGATGATGCCGGAGATGATCGCCCACCACCCGACCCATAACACGATCGTGACGGCGGCCAGCCCGGGGGAGGCGACCGCGAAGACGCCGACGCCGAGGCCGAGCAAGCCGATGAGGATCAACAGCAGTCGCTGGCCGCCGGGAAGTCCCCATCCAAACGCGCCGATAAATGCGAAGATGCCCTCGACGAATGCGAACGCGGCGAGCAAGAACACAAGGGCAAGGGCGGTCGCCATGGGCCAGATGAACGCGCCGATGCCGAAGAGGATCGCGACGACGCCGCGCAACGCGAGCGTCCACCAGTTCCGTGAAAGAAGCTGTAGCATTGTGCTTATGGTCTCCTTATTGAGTCCGGGGCGTCAGCTCCGACGCCTGCCGGCGAGCATGCTCACGAAATACAGCAACTGAAGCAACGACTGCGCTACGGCGGCGACATAGGTGAACGCCGCGGCGTTGAGCACCTTACGCGCGCCGACCAGCTCTTCCCCCGCCAGCACGCCGTTCGACGCCAGGAGCTGCATGGCGCGATCGCTGGCATTGAGCTCGACCGGCAACGTGACGATCGCGAAGACGGCGGTTGCCGCGAAGGCGATGACTCCGGCAAGCGCGAGGTTGTATTGATTGAACATATAGCCGATGAAGAAGAGCAGCGGTCCGACCCAGGCGCCCAAGTTCACCGCCGGGACGATCGCGCCGCGCAAGCGCAGGGGCAGATAGTTCTGCGCGTCCTGCACGGCGTGGCCGAACTCGTGTGCCACGACCGCGACCGATGCGACCGAGTTCTGCACGGAGCTCTGCGAGAGGTTGAGCGTCTTGTTGCCTGGATTGTAGTAGTCGGTGAGCACGCCCGGGATGTTGTTCACCCCAAAGCGCAGGCCGGTGCGCTCCATGAAGAGCCGCGCCACGTCTGCGCCCGTGACGCCGCTCGCCGTGGGCACCTTCGCGTAGCGGCCGAACGTCGAACGAACCATGCCTTGAGCCCACAGTGCGAGCAGCAGGCCTGGCAGGGCGAACATGTAGTAGACGGGGTTGAAATAGAACATCGTCGAACGACCTCTTCGAGTGGAAAATACCGAGCCCGTCCGTTCGCGGCGCAGTGGGCCAAAACCTTAGGTAGCCCTTCGGCACGACGTCGTCCAGGGCTTTGGGGGATCCAGGGCAATGCTCATTCGGGCCCACGATACGGCTCATCAACGGCACAAAACGTCCGATTCGGCGGCGAGGGAGCTCGCGTCGGCGTCGTGCAGTGATACGTTCTTCGTCGATAAGGAAGGCTGAGCATGAACCACGACCATCCGTATAATCTCTCGCGGAGGAGTTTCATCGCCGGTCTCGCTGCGTTAGCGGCGAGCTCCGCCCCAGCTTCGGCGGCAAATCAACACGCTCCGATGAGCCCGGCCGATGCCTGGAAGAAACTCATGGCGGGAAATCGCATCTTCGTCAGCTCTATGGCGCGCCGGATGCAGACGATTGAAGAGCGTGAAGCTCTTGGAGCCGGCCAGGCGCCGTTCGCGTCAATCCTCTCGTGCGCCGACTCGCGAACGACTCCAGAGATCATCTTTCACCAAGGCCTCGGCGATATTTTCGTCGTTCGGGTCGCCGGCAACGTTGCGACGGCGACAGAGCGCGCGAGCCTCGAGTATGCATCCGCCGTGCTCAAGTCGCCGCTCATAGTCGTGATGGGTCATTCGTCGTGCGGCGCGGTGAAGGCGGCCATCGATGCAACGAAGGGCCAGGCTCTTCCCGGTGATATTCAGCAACTGGCGGGGATCATCGAACCCGCGGCTGAGGCGACGAAAGGCATGGCCGGTGACTGGTTGATGAACGCGACGAAAGAAAACGTGCGCCGGGTCGTCAGCCAATTGCATACGAGCCCGGTGATCTCCGAACTTGTCAAGTCGAGCGAGCTCAATATTGTCGGCGCATACTATTCGCTCGAGACTGGAGAGGTCACGACCGTACAAGGCAGCTGATCTCTTTCAGGACGCTCGCCCAGTCGGCTGAACCCGACGGAGGGCGCGAATCTCTTCGCGCCCGCGTTCTAGCGCGTCAGCCAGCGCCCCAGACGGTATGCGTCTGAGATCGATCCGACACCGCTCGTCAGGTCGTAGCCACGTATGCCGCAGACTGCCGCGCCCAGGTAGGTGCCGTTGCATCCCGAGCGGATGTCGATCAAGCCCGGACCATATCCTCGCTTGGCGAACATCCGATAGAGCGTGCGGTCAACGGCGCCGAGACGATGATGCGCCATCTGGTCGTACTCAGCGATCAGGCCGGCCATCGGCGCGTTATTGACGAAGACGCCGACAAAGCTGTTGTTCCAGCCTCCCTCGATGTAGAGCGATGATCCGCTGCCGTTGACCTCCGAGACGATCGAGAGGTCCGGCACGTTGCGGCCGCTCGGGTCGACACCGCGGACCTTCTGCTGTTCCGGGAAGACCGGAACGATGGCCGAGATGCCTCCGCCGCTGCCCGGCATGCCCGTCTGCGCGATGATCTCACCGTCGCCGTCTTCGATGACGTTGCTGCCCGCGACGGCAAGCTCGTCGGCGCTATCGGCCGGCACGAGCGGGAAGAGGATGTCGGGGATGCCGCACACGTTGACGCCGCCGAAGGACACGGTTTCGAACGATATGCCCAGCGCCGCGCCCTGTTCGAGGACCGGCTGCACGGCAAGCGCCAGCAGGACCGCGTCGGTCTCACATCTGCTGAGCGACGTGTTCACGACGTCGACGAGGTTGTCGGAGACGACCTGATTGAGCGCATCGACCATCGTGAGGTCGTTGAATTGCGCCATGTCGTACTCGTAGAGCGAGACGCCGGGAGCTGAGCCGACGATCCATTCGGCGTCGATGTCGGCGAGATCCGGGTCGGGTCCATTGCCGCCGTCGACGGGGATGATGGTCGTAGGCGGTCCGGTGCGAGGGATCCCGAACTGGTGGAGAAAGATCTGGATGTCCGCTTCGAGGGGCGCGCCGTCGATGATGTCCGCGACCTTCACGCCGCGACCGTCATAGCCGTGACGGCCTGGGAAATCGAGACCACCGACCACGGCAGCTGGGGCGTACCCGCCATCCGGGCCGACCAGTGGTCCGGCTGCGTCGTTATCGTGGTGACCGCGATTCATGTGCGAAGCGGCCAGGCTGCGCGCAGCCGCCAGGCGCGGCGCCATGCCCGAGGTTCCCGGGCTCGCGCCGACCACGCTGTCGACGAACGGCAGCGCAGCGGCGATCGCGGGTCGAGCGAAACCGGTGCGGCCTGCTTGGAGGGTGCGACGTGTGCTAAACGAGCTCACCATCGCGTTCGCCAGCGGGGCTGGACCGGCTGCATCGATCAACGTCCGGTTCACAGAGGTGCGCACGATCGTGAAGCCCGCGCGCTGCAGTTGGGCGATGGTCTGGGCGTATTCCGTCGGGGTCGGTGCGAAATACCGGCGGAATTCATCAGCCGTCAGGTATTTGCCGTACAGCGGCGACGACGGATCGCTCTGATTGCTCACGAGCGTGTCCAGATCGGCCTGGTGGTGATACTTCAGCGTGAAGGCGAGCGGCACGCCCCCTGGGAGGGAGGTGAGGCCGGCTGCCTGCGCGAGGTTCGTGGTCACAAGAGCCAGCGCACACGCGAGTATGAAGGTCTTGCAGATGTTCATGACGTTCGCGTCACTCCTCACAGATGGGTGGTGACGGCGAAATTCCAGCCGTCGATGGAACCGATGCCGGTCACCTGGTCAAAACCAGGCGTCGCCGTGTAGTATCCGTTGTTGCCGCCGATGGCATCGTGGAAGAGCGTGGCGCCGACCGGCAGATTGTAGCGGTAGGTCGCGAACGCGTGATAGAGCGCCGGATGGATGTTGCCAAGACGGCAGTGGCCATACTGCGCGAGCTCGACGGCGAGCGCGGTGAAGATCGGTGCGGAGAGCGACGTGCCCCCGATCGGGCCGTACCATCCGCCGGCGATGTAGAAGGCGGTGCCGCTATTGGGGTCGCCGTCAAAGGCGATATCGGGGAGGTTGCGCCATTTGGGGATCGCGTTCTTGACGCCGACCTGGTAGGAGGGCATCGCGAAGATGTCCGATATGCCCCCGCCCGAGGCGTACCATCCGATCTCGCGGCTGTACGTCCCGTTGATGTGCGGGAAGAGCGTCGTGCCGCCCACCGCGACAAAATTTGGCCCGCTGGCAGGTGAAGAGACGCCCTGCGGGCTGAAGAAGTCAAAGCCGCATTCGTTCGAGCCTGAATCGCCGGTCGACGCCGCGTAGACGATGCCGAGCGCCGCGCCCTGAAGCGCGAGATGGTTGGTGAGCTGCGGGAAGTTCGCCGGGTCGGTCTGGTCCTCGCACCCGCCGAAGCTCGAATTGACCGCTCCCACGCGGTCGTCAGCGTTGACCTGGTTGTAGGCGTCGATGGTGCTCGTGAATGCGAGCGAATCCATCTCATAGACGTAGAGCGAGACGCCCGGTGCATTGCTGACGATCGTCTCGACGTCGAGCGTCGTCTCGCCGGAGTCCGCCGTGAGGCCCGGCGGCGGACCGCCGTTGATCGGCACGCGGACCGTCTTGGGTCCGGTGCGCTTGACGTGGAAGTAGTTCAAGAACCCGGCGAGATCGCTGTCGAGGAAGTCCGCATCGATGACCACGGCAGCGGCCTGGCCGATGCCGTCGTAGGTCTGACCGGCCTTGCCACCCACGACCGCGTGCTGCACCGGTAGATCGTACGCAGTCGAGATCGCAAACGGCCCAAGTCCAAGATCGGGCCCCTGCATCGGCGGACCGATCTTCACAAGCGTGTGCGCAGCGGTGCCTCGCACATTTGTCGTGTGGAGCACCCGCAGATTATCGAAGCCGATCACTCCGAAGACGGTATCTTTGAGGTCGGCAGGGATATAGGCCGGCCTGAGGTTCGCGTAGTGGATCGATCCGTCAGTCTGGCGGACGAGGTGCAGTTCGGTGCCAAACGCACGCTCGGCGACCGGCGCCGGAGCGCTGACATCGATGACGGTGCGGTTGGCGTACGTGCGCTCGATCGTGAAACCTTTGCCGACAAGCGCCATGCCGGTGCGGGCGTAGTCCTGCGCCGTTGGTGCGAAATAGTCGCGGAACTGCTCCGCGCTGAGGATCATGCGCCTACCCGCTGGCTGCTCGCCTTGCAGTGCCACGAATTGCTGCAGCTCGGCGTCATGACGATAGTTGAGGACGACGGCCAAGCGTACGCGCGTGTTCGCCGATGCCCGACCGAGGTCGCGCATCGCGACGCGCGGCGCGGCGGCTGCGAGCGGCTGCGAGGCGCTCGGGGAAAGGGCCGCCGGTGCCGGGCGCACGGGAAGGGTCATCGCGCCGGCCGGGCCGGCCATAAGCGTCGCGCAGAGCGGAAGCGCGAGCAACGCAAGAAGACGAGAGCTTTTCACACCATTCTCCATCATTGGAAATGCCCGCGCACGAAAGAGCTCAAGCGAGCTCCGGGCGAGCATCCCAAACGCTTAAGTCTTCTAGAGGCCATTCACCTGTCATCGACGGCTCCTTGAAGGCTGAGCAAAATGCACCAATCGTTGTTCCCGGTCGTTCATATGAGACAAACCCTACATCGAACAGTCCTCGATCTGCGCTCCCCGTATGGTCGATACGGGGCGATGCATGTTGGGCGAGAACTCGGGGCGCATGGACGAGCGTCAGCACGCACAGCCCATAGAACCGGCGCACGATATCCTTCGCGCGGGCGTGGCGGTCAAGGGCCTGCATGCCGTGTTCGCTCCACGCTCGGTCGCTGTCATCGGCGCGACGCAGCGGCCGGCGACCGTCGGGCGCAGCATCTTCGTGAACCTCACGAGCGGCGGCTTTGCAGGCACGGTGTATCCCGTGAATCCAAAGCACGAGAGCCTCTTCGGACACGACTGCTACCCGAGCATCACCGCAGTGCCACAGCGCGTCGATCTCGCAGTGGTCGTGACTCCTGCGCTCAGCGTCCCCGACGTCGTGCTCGAGTGTGGGCGCGCCGGAGTCAAAGCCGCGATCGTCATCTCGGCGGGATTCAAGGAGATCGGCGAGCGGGGCAGCGAGCTCGAACGGCGTGTGCTGGACAACGCGCGGGCGACGGGCATGCGCATCGTCGGTCCGAACTGTCTTGGCGTGATGACCCCGCGGCTTGGCTTCAACGCGACGTTCGCCAATACGATGGCGCTCGCCGGCGGCATCGGCTTTGTGAGCCAGAGCGGGGCGCTGTGCACGGCGATCCTCGACTGGAGCTTGAGCGAGTCGGTCGGCTTCAGCCACTTCGCGTCCTTGGGCTCGATGGCCGACGTGGGATGGGGCGACGTCATCGACTATTTGGGCGACGACCCCTACACGCAGGCCATCATCCTCTACATGGAGTCGATCGGCGATGCCGGGGCGTTCATGTCCGCCGCTCGCGAAGTCGCGATGAGCAAGCCGATCATCGTCATCAAAGGCGGCCGCACGGCAGCCGCCGCCCACGCCGCTGCATCCCATACGGGCGCACTCGTCGGGAGCGACGACGTCGCCGATGCCGCCTTCCGCCGCTGCGGCGTCCTGCGCGTCGAATCGCTCTCGGATCTGTTCTACATGGCCGAGGCGCTCGCTAAACAGCCGCGGGCCCCCGGACGGCGGCTCGCCATCATCACCAATGCCGGCGGCGCTGGCGTGCTCGCCACCGACACGCTCGTGCTCGGCGGCGGCGAGCTCGCGCCGCTCTCGACAAGCTCGATCGCAGTGCTTGATGCTGCTCTTCCCGAGCACTGGAGCCATGGCGACCCGGTGGACGTGCTGGGTGACGCGACGCCGGAGCGCTACGCAAAGGCGCTGTCCGTCGTCGAGAGCGATGAGAACGTGGATGGAGTGCTCGTCGTGCTGGCTCCACAAGGAGTCGCCGCAGCCGACGACGTCGCGAGCGCTATCGCGCCCTTGGGGACGCCCCGGGCAAGCCCGTGATCGCCGCCTGGATGGGCGGCGACGGGGTGGCCGTAGGAGCAGCCGTGCTCAAGAAGGCCGGCATCCCCACCTACCTCTATCCAGATACCGCGGCGCGCGTCTTCAATTATATGTGGCGATACGACGACGCGCTTAAGGGGCTTTATGAGACCCCGGTTCTCGCCGAAAGCGTCACGCCGGATCGCGCTGCCGTGCATGACCTCATCGCCGCTGCGTCGGCCGCCGGGCGCACGCTCTTGACGGAGTACGAATCAAAACGGCTGCTCGCCGCATACGGCATCCCGACCGTGGACACGCGTCTTGCCACGACGCCGGATACCGCGGTCGCCGCTGCAGGCGAGATCGGCTTTCCCGTCGCTGTGAAGCTGCACTCGCTCACCGTCACGCACAAGAGCGACGTGGGCGGGGTCGTGCTCGACGTGCCCGATGCGGCTGCCGTGCGCGAGGCATTCGCAGCTATCGAGACGGCCGTGCGCGAACGCGCAGGGCAAGGCGCCTTTGGGGGCGTGACCGTGCAGCCGATGGTCGAACTCGAAGGGTACGAGCTCATCGTCGGCGCGAGCGCGGATGCGCAGTTCGGTCCCGTGCTGCTCTTCGGGCTGGGCGGCAGGCTCGTCGACGTGTTCCGCGATCGTGCGCTCGCATTGCCGCCGCTCACCACGACCTTGGCACGGCGCATGATGGAACGCACAAAGGTCTACCGCGCGCTGCAGGGCGTGCGCGGCAAAAAGCCCATCGACCTCGCCGCGCTCGAACAGATCCTCGTCCGCTTCGGGGAACTGGCGATCGAACAGCGCCGCATAAAAGAAGTCGAGATCAATCCGCTCTTCGTCTCGGAACGCGGTCTGCTCTCCCTCGACGCCCGCGCGATCTTGCACGATCCCTCGATCCCCGATGCGGAACTACCGCGCTCGGCGATCCGCCCCTACCCTTCGCACTACGCCGGCACGTGGACGGCCCGCGACGGGCGCATACTTGTGATCCGCCCGATCCGGCCCGAAGACGAACCACAGGTCGCGAGGTTCCACGAGCGCCTCTCGCAGACCACCGTCTACATGCGCTATGCGATCGCCATGCGTTTGAGCGATAGGGTGCAGCACGAACGGCTCTCGAGAGTATGTTTCATCGATTACGATCGCGAGATCGCGCTCGTCGCCATCGACAACGATCCCGCGCAGGGGGAGAGGATCGTGGCCATCGGGCGGCTGATCCGCGAGCACGAAGCCGACGAGGCCGAGTTCGCGATGACGGTTGAGGACGACTGTCAGCGCCTTGGCATAGGAGCCGAACTGCTGCGCCGGCTCGTGAATATCGCACGGCGCGAGAACATCGCAAGCGTGGTGGGCTATATCCTCGCCGATAACACGTCGATGTTGCGTGTCTGCCGGCGTCTCGGATTTGTCACGGTGCCGTCAGGCGATGACAAGATGGTCACCGTGCGCATCGCGACACAAGCCGCAAACTGACCGGCGGCGAGGTTCGCTTTGTGGGAAAGGTTTGTCAGGCGCGTTTGCGCGAGGCGCGCGCCTGCACCGGTACCCATCGCTCTGCCCAGTGCGCGAGGGCCCGCACCGTGGCATCCAGCTCGGCGCCCGATTCGGTGAGCATGTAGCTCACCCGCACTGGCGGTCCGCCCTCGACGTCTCGCTGGACGATTCCAGCCTCTTCGAGTTCTCGTAGCCGCTCGGCCAAGAAGCCGGTCGGAGATCCCCGGCACCTCGAGCGCGATCTCGCTGAAGCGGCGTCCGCCCGACAAGAGCGCACGGATGATAGCACCCGTCCAGCGGCGTCCGATAAGCTCGACCGCACGGTGATAGCGAGGGCAGAAGCCGCTCAAGGCGGCGGCGTGTTTTGTGCTCTTCATAGGATTCGTCGCTTGACAAGCTTGCCTCCGCGTGCTAACTTTTCCTCCATAAGTTACTATTAATAAGTAACTAGTAAGATATACGTCCCGCACGGCGGGCTTGGAAAGGGAAGTTCTAAACAATGGTAACGGCTCTACTGATCGCGCGTCTGTTCCTCGGCCTGGGCATGGCCGCCCATGGCGCGCAGAAGCTCTTTGGATGGTTTGGCGGCTATGGCCTCAAGGGCACGGGTGGATTCTTTGAGGGGCTCGGATTCCGTCCGGGCACGCTCTTCGCCGCAGCTGCCGGGCTTGGCGAGTTCGCCGGCGGCATGCTCACCGCGCTTGGTCTGGGCGGCCCCATCGGTCCTGCGCTGATCATCCTCGTGATGCTGGTGGCGATCTTCAGCGTGCATTGGGGTCACGGGTTCTTCGTCAGCTCGAACGGCGTCGAGCTCCCGCTGACCTACATCGCCGGCTCGCTGCTCGTCCTCTTCGCAGGTCCAGGAGCTTACTCAGTCGATGGGCTATTACAGCTGAGCGCGATCTGGCCCGCGAACATTCAATGGATCGTCCTCGGCGCCGCAGTCGTGTTGGCCCTCGGTAACCTCGTGATCCGCCGGCCAAGCAAACAAACCGCTAGCGCTTCGTGATCGCGACCCTCCCGTGCCGCGATACCAAGCGGCACGGAGGGGATCTCATGAAGCGACGCACGCTCGGCAAGGCCGGCCCGGAGGTGTCCGCCATCGGGCTCGGCTGCATGGGGATGTCCGAGTTCTACGGGCCGGCAGATGACAACGAGTCCATCAACACGATCCATCGCGCGCTCGAACTGGGATGCAATTTCCTCGACACGGCCGATATGTACGGTCCGTTCAAGAACGAGCGGCTCGTCGGCCGTGCGATCGAAGGCAAGCGAGAAAAGTTCTTCGTTGCTACGAAATTCGGCAACGAGCGCGTGGAAGACGGCGGCTGGATCGGCATCAACGGCAAGCCCGAGTACGTTAAAGCCGCGTGCGACGCGTCGCTTCGCCGCCTTGGGATAGCGCATATCGATCTCTATTACCAGCATCGCGTCGACAAGTCGGTGCCGATCGAAGAGACCGTCGGCGCTATGGCCGAGCTCGTCAGTGCGGGCAAGGTGCGCTACCTCGGTCTGAGCGAGGCTGCGCCTGCGACCATCAGGCGGGCTGCCGCACGTGCATCCCATCACCGCTCTGCAGACCGAATATTCGCTCTTCGCGCGCGACGTCGAGGCGCAGATCCTCCCGGTCTGCCGGGAGCTCGGGATCGGTTTTGTCCCTTATAGCCCGCTCGGCCGCGGACTCTTGACCGGCGCGATCCCCAACCGGGATCACCTGGCGGCTGATGATATCCGCGTGACCCGCCAGCCTCGCTTCGACGACGCGAACCTCGCGCGGAACATGAAGATCGTGGAGCAATTGCGCGCGATCGCGCGCAAGAACGGCATCACGCCTTCTCAGCTCGCGCTCGCCTGGCTCCTGCACCAAGGCCAGGACATCGTGCCGATTCCCGGAACCAAGCGTCGCGCGCGCCTGGAAGAGAACTGCGCGGCGGTCGACGTCGTGCTCAGCGGTGAGGATCTCGTCCGCATTGATGCCGCTGCTCCACCCGGGGCGTTCGCCGGCGATCGCTACGCGGACATGAGCACGGTCAACGCGTAGCTTCTGAGTGACGGGACCGTTGAAGCAACAGACCTTAAGGTCAGTTAAGCGTTGAAGCAACGGACCTTGCGGTCCGTTATCCGAAAGGAGAGCGATGTCAGGAAACTTCATCGACGGCCTTTCACCCATAGCGTTCATCATCTGCGTCTTCGCCTCGCTCTTCGTCGTCGAGTTCTTGGGGTTTCGGGCCGGCCGCCTGTTACCACATCCGCGCGACGAGGCCGCAATGTCGGCGCTCACCACGGCGCTGGCGGCGATCTTCGGCATCGTCGCCCTTGTGCTGAGCTTTTCGTTCAGTTTCGCCCTGGCCCGCTACGAGCAGCGCTGGCAGCTCGTCGTGCAGGAGGCCAATAACATCGGCACCCTGTACCTACGGACATCGGTGCTGGACAAGGCACCCGGCGACGAACTCCGCTCGCTGCTGCGCGTCTATACCCAAGACCGGATCGACTACTACAAGAACGATAGCGACCCTGGGGCTCAGCGCCGAGCCCAGGCGGAGACCCAAACGCTGCAAGATCGCATGTGGAGGATCGTCAGCGACGCGATGCGGACAAGTCCTCGACAGCTGGGCGTCTCCCTCTTGATGCAGGTGACCAATGACACGATCGACATCTCGTCAGAACAGAGAGCGGCCCTGAATTTCCGTCTGCGCGGATCCGCACTGTTCTTGGTCTTCCTCGTCGCGGTGGTCGGCGCGCTCGCAATTGGCCTCGCCTTCGGCTACACGGCTTTTCGCAACGCGTTCGTCTCCATCGTCTTCAGTCTGCTGCTCACCATGCTGGTCTATACGATCATCGATCTCGACAGTCCGCAGAGCGGTTTTGTCCGGGTGAACCTCACCCCGCTGTACGACCAGCAGCAGAGCATGATCCCGCGATCGTAGGAGGCTGAAATGCCGCGGGTCAAAAGCGCGAAGTCCACCGCGAGGATCGCCGGCAGGTCGCTTGTGCTCTCGAATCTCGACAAAGTGCTGTGGCCGGGCGATGGCTATACCAAAGGCGATCTCATCGCCTATTACCGGTCCGTGTCGCGATGGATCCTGCCCTATCTGCGCGGCCGGCCGGTCAGCCTCGAGCGCTATCCCAATGGGATCCACAAGCCCGGCTTCTTTGAGAAGAACGCGCCGGCCGGTCTACCGCCGTGGGTCAAGACGATCGCCCTCAAGAGCGGCGGCAAGCGTGCCAGCGTCCGCTACATCGTCTGCGACAACGAGGCGACGCTCGCCTACCTCGCCAACCTCGCCTCGATCGCGCTGCACACCTGGATGTCTCGCGCCGGCTCGCTCGACTCGCCGGACTTCATCCTCTTCGACCTCGATCGCGGTGACGGGTGCATGGTGAAGACGCTCGCCACGGTCGCGCTGGCAGTGGCGGGCGAACTGCGCCGCAAGGGCATGCGCCCCCAGGTGAAGACGACCGGCGGATCGGGGCTGCACGTCGTCGTCTGGCTGCGCGGCCGTTACGACTTTCGCCGGGCGCGAGCGTTCGCGAAGGAGATGGCGCTGCGCGTGCAGTCGAAACTCCCCAAGCTCGTCACCCTCGAGCGAATGATCGCGAAACGCCCGCGCGGCAGGGTTTACATGGATTGGGCGCAAGTGGCCAAAGGGAAGACGGTCGTGATGCCATTCGTCGTGCGTGCGCGAGCCAAGGCACCGGTGTCGATGCCACTGACCTGGGGGCAGGTCACGCGCATGCTCGGCTCGAGCGAGCTCGACACGGCGCGGTATTTCGCACGCTGGAACATCACAAGCGTGCTGCGCATCCTCCGACGCAGTGGCGATCCGTGGAAGACACGAACCTAAGAGAAAGGGAGCCATGCAACACTGGCAAGAACACGAGAAGCTGGAGAAAGATCCGCTGGCAAGCGAGCGCACCTGCGCGAACGAAGTCTGCGCGTGTGTGATCCCGCACGACGCGACGTCGGACTACTGTGGCGAGTACTGCAAGGGAGAAGGCCAGGGTCGCGGCGAGGGGACCTGCCAGTGCGGCCACATCCCCTGCGCTTGACCATGAGGGCGAGCAGATGTTCTACCACGAGGGCAACCGCCAGCTCCAAGACCGCTTCGACACACGGCGGCTAGCCGACCGGTTTGAGGAGCGCATCGTCGTTGACGAGATCGACGATGAGGACAAGCAGTTCATCGAGGCGCGCGACATGTTCTTCATGGCCACGGTGGACCCGCGGGGCTACCCCACCTGTTCGTACAAAGGCGGCGATCCCGGTTTTGTGCGGGTCGTCGACGCCCAGACGATCGCCTTTCCCAACTACGACGGCAACGGCATGTACCTCTCCACCGGCAATCTGCTCAACAACCGGAGCATCGGGTTGCTCTTCATCGATTTCGAAAATGCGAAAAGGCTGCGGCTGAACGGTGAAGCAGTTGTCCGCTTCGACGATCCCCTGTTGGCGGCGTATCCCGAAGCGCAGTTCATCGTCCGAGTCAAGGTCCGCGAGGTCTTTCCCAACTGCGGGCGTTACATCCACCGCATGCAGCGGGTGGAGCGCTCGCAATTCGTGCCGCGAGCCAACGTGACGACTCCCGTGCCGGATTGGAAGCGTCAGGACTACGTGGCCGACGTGCTGCCGGCCAACGACCCTGCGCGAAAGACGCCCGGGCCGTAGCATGGCGCAGGCATCCTTGGAGTTCTGGTTCGATTTCGCAAGCCCGTACTCGTACGTGGCGGCGATGCAGATCGAGGGACTGTGCCGGGCGGCGGGCGTCTCGCTTGCCTGGAAACCGTTCCTGCTCGGGCCGATCTTCGAACTTCAAGGGCTCAAGGATTCGCCGTTCAACGTCTATCCGCGCCGCGGCGCCTACATGTGGCGAGATCTGGAACGCCTCGCCGATAAGCACGGCTTCCCATTTCGCCGTCCGACCCGTTTTCCGCGTTCGTCGACGCTTGCAGCCCGCGTCGCGTGCGTGCTTGTCGACGAACCGTGGTGCGCCGAGTATGTCAGGCGCGTGTTCGTCGCCAACTTCGCTGATGATAGTGAGATCGACGATCGCCACGTCCTGGCCGGCATCATGGACGGCCTCGGCCATCCAGGAGCATCGCTCATCGGCGTGGCGACGAGCGAAGCGAAGCGTGGGCTCTTGCGCGCGAACACGACTCGTGCGATCGAGCTCGGCATCTTCGGCGCGCCTAACTGCGTCGTGGACGGTGAGGTGTTCTGGGGAGAAGAAGTGCTGGACGACGCGATTGCTTGGGCACGACGCACGGCGACGAAAGCGTTGCGCTGACGGTTTGGCTTACTTCGTCTCCGCGTAATCCGCAGGAACCTCGAAGAGGGCGGCGTCGGCTTCGCCCAACTCCCGTATGTTAGAGCGCTCGGACAGCACCATGTAGTTCGGTCCTGGTCCTTCGTTGCTGCCGAAGATAGCGCGCTGCATCGCGGCGGCGTTTGGCATCCCGGACGTCGGTGCGCTTGGGGTCGATAGGGCTGTCGGATCGTGGATGACCGTCACG
This sequence comes from Vulcanimicrobiota bacterium, assembly GCA_963806005.1. Classification (GTDB taxonomy): domain Bacteria; phylum Vulcanimicrobiota; class Vulcanimicrobiia; order Eremiobacterales; family Eremiobacteraceae; genus JAFANK01. Next base: position 623,858 of record CAWDWJ010000001.1, read on the forward strand.
AGGCGATAGATATACATCCGCCCGGGAGGAGGCACGGCCCCGGTGATCTGCGGATGCAGCGCGACGTCACAACCGTCGGGGAGCGCAAGCGCGTAAAACGTCTGCTCGTCCGCCGTCGCTTGGTCCAGCGGCTCTGCAGACTGATCGACATACACGACTTGCTTGGCCGTGAACGTGCCATCGTGGCACGGGTCTGTGCCGTTGGTCAATCGGACCGTCGCGTCGGCGGCATAGCCGACCACGGGTTGAGCTGCGATGCTCGTCGCATCGGTCTGGCTGTATGCGATCGTCACATCGGCCTGCGGAGGCGGTGCGGGCGTGCTCTGCGTCGACGGCGTCGCGTCAGCATCCGGGGTGCTGTCGTCGGGCGGGGGCGTCAGCGTGTTCGCCGCATCCTCGATGCGATACGTTTTTTTCACCGGATTGAGATAGATCTTGAGATGCTGTTCCGGCTTGACGATGAGGACTAGATTTGGGACCTCGATGCGCATCCAGCCATTGTAGAAGGCGTAGTGGTTGAGAACGCCGGGGTTCGGCCCCGTCCAGGCGTTCAGTTGGTCTTCGTATTTCTTGCGTTGCGCGTTCGCCTGAGCTCGTGCCGCGGCACCGGCGAGAAAACCGCCCACAAATGGAATCATTCCGAGAGCAGCCGACCCCAGGCTGCTGACCAGGCTCTGCGTCATGGACGAAGTTGATGGCATAAAGGAAGCCGACTGCGCGGCCTGGATCGCGGCGACGTCCGCATCGAACCCATTTACTGGCGGAGGCGTTCCCGTGCCGGCGATGATGCGATCGATCTGATCGAAGGCGACATTGTCCAGCCCAGCTGGCGCCGGCGTGGAACTCACCGTGGCAACCGGGCTCGGGGTTGGTGTCGGGCCAGAATCGCCAAGCGCCGCCGCGACGATGAATGTGGCGAGCACGCAGCCGGCGAGGAAGGTCGCAACCGCCAAGGTAGTCGTTCGAACCAAGAGGGTGCCTCTTGAATGCCTGACGTGGCGAACGGCCTAAGGGCTTGGGCGCTTTTCGCGCGCAGACCTGTCCACGAGCACATTTGATGGACCGTTCGCACGCATTGTCTGCCCTGGACAACCTTTAGTGACCCGCCTTGCTCCGCGCCAGACCATTGGGCGCCAAGAACACCTGGCCTTGCGGGTAATCGAGGTAGACGGTGAAATATTTCAAGAAATCGTAGCCGATGATGCCATCGTTGCCTTGGCCTTCCCAGCCACGGCTCTGCGGGAGCGTCATGAACATCAACCAGTCATTGAACGTGACACCGGCGACTGTGAGGCTTTTCGCATCCGTGGCACGCAGCTTGAGCTGTGGAACTCCTATGCCGGATAGCCCATACCATGGCAGCGAGATGCGGGTCGTGTCGGCACCCTTGCCCTGATCGGAAATCTCACCTGGGTTTGCCGCAGCGAACGGCGAGAATATGAAGCAATTGGGCGAACCCGTATCGAGGATAAAACGGTCGCTCGATGCCTGACCGATTTGCACTGGGATATGCGGCTGACCACTGTCGAGCGTGATGGGCACGGCGATCGCGTCGGCCGGTGGCACGAACATGAAGGGGTTCGTGGCGGTCACCGAACCACGTTCGTAGTCGATCGCGAGCACGGAGCTGGCGATGAAGTCATATCCGACCAAGCCGGCGATCTTCGTGCCGACTTGCGACCCCTCATTGTACGGCACGCTCCGCGCGATGACATTGGTCATCACAAGATCCCCTATGCTCGCCTGCGGAATCAACGCGTATGAGTGGGTCCACTTCCCCAACGTCGTCTGAACGAGGGGCCCAAACGAGCTTAAACCTAACCCGGCGACGGTATCAGAATCGATCAAGATGCCGCTCGCCCCTGAGTCCAAGATGAAATAGAAGGCCCGCCCGCCGATCGTCAGCTGGATGAGGATATCCTTACCTGCCAGCTTGTTGACGATCGTGGCCCCCATCGAAGCGGACAGGGGACCCGGAGCCCCCACGCCTGTCACCCCTCGAGCCTCATAGCCGGCGCCCTCGGTCATATCCGACCAGCTCTGCTTCTGGAACGTGCTTTGCGCGGCGTCCATGCTGCTGACGATCGCTGGAGAATAGTCCGCGCTGATCATCTGCGACGGCAACTTCACCACGTTTTTACCCGCGGGAAACGCGACGAGCTTGTCATTGGTCTGCGGCATGGCGGTGTCGGCTGAGGTGACTGCAACGTTGTATCGCATCGACTGGGTGATTCGGTCCACATCGTTGGGTGCGTAGCCGTCGCTCGAGTGGACGTGCCAAGGATCCGAATACGGACCGGTCTCGTGAAAATCACTGAACACGTAGGTGTCGCGCTGTGTTGGAAAACCCACCTCGACGCGCGTCAAGAGGAAGCTCTTCGCGTCGAAGAAGTACCATATGTGAGCACCATCACCGGGATGCGCCTCGATGACGAACGCGGCGTCCTCGCCCGAGGTCCTTCCAAGTAGCGTGAGATTCGCAGCGCTATAGTTGCGGTATTGCACGATACGCGCTGCGTCGATCATCTGATCTATGTGCTGCCCGTGAGTTTGGGTCACGATTCCATTAGGGTTGCGGCGCCAGGGTTGGCCCGCGTCATTTCCGGTTTGCCAGGATAGATCGCCGATATTGGTTGCGAACTTGAAATCGTGACCGGCGATCACGTCATGGAATTTCCCTTTGAGACCCCACGCCGAGACTTGACCTTCCTCGACGCTGTTCGAGAACGGCGTGTTCTTGCCGTCCGACTTCCTCGCGGCAGCGAGCACATCTTCAAGCTTGAGGTTCGTCGGTGATATGCCGGTGGGAGGGTCGTACGGGCTGGCGGCGAGCGCGCCACGCGGCACGAGCGCGACACAAAGCAGGGCCGCGAATAGCAGATGTGCCAGTGGTAACCTTTTCATAATCCTTGTTCGCAATCTTCGATTTGGAAATAACAACACACTTCTTTGGCCTGCCGCTTGCGCCCACGGCGCCGTCTGCTGTGCTCACGCGAACGAGGGATGCCTTCCGCTTGGGTCTTGCGCCCGTGCAGCGACAGCAGGCGAGGGGCGTGGTTCAACGGAAGGGCTTGAGGCCGCTGGCCGCTTCGGTCGCGGACGGAGGGGAACGTGCGTGTCGCATTCTTCGTCGTGGCACTCGTCGCATGCATGACGGTCGCTGACATGATCATGGCTGCGCAGCCAACTGGAGTGCCGCCGGTGCCGGCGGGGCTGTCGGTGCAGCAGACGAGCGCTCTGAGCAAGTCTCGGGAGCGGGTGGTCGCCGAAGGGAAGAAGCTGCAGATCGCCGTCGAGGACCATCACGCGAAGTGCGCGCATGTCGGGCTACCGCTGCCGAGCGGCCAGACGCCTGACCCCAGCGAAGCCGTTTTGAAAGAGCGCTGCGATGCCGAACAAGCTGAGATCGACCGACAGGTCAAGCAGTACGCAGCAGATGCAACCGCCTATCGCAATGCGGTCGATGCGGCGATCGCCGCGGGAGCGCACGCTGCAAACGCATACGCGGCGCGGGTCGTCCTGAAGGGAAGCGTGCACCTCGCCCGATCCGGTGCGCAGCAAACACTGACCTCGTCCCGGGTGGTGCAACTCACGAGCGGAGATCGCATCACAACTGCGGCCCACGCCCGCGCGGCGTTCCAGCTGCCCGACAAGAGCCAGTTCATCCTCGGACCGCAGTCGGACGTCACGCTTGCGACGATGGTCAATGACCCTGCCCCGGCGAAGCGTCGCATCTCTTTTGTCTTGACCAAGGGTGTGCTGCACTGGGTCAGCGGTGACGTGACCTCCGCACGCGCCGAGCATGTCAGCATCGAAGTCGGCCCAGGCCGCGTGCGCGTTGGCGTGTGCGATATACAGGCCGGTCTCACAACCGGCGGCGGCTATGTCGCCGTGTTCAAGGGCGAGGCGCAGGTCGTAGAGCAGAACAAGAACGGTTCGACGGTCGAAGTACGGCCGAACGAAATAGCGACTTATACGCAGGGCGGTGCCTTCTCTACGGCCAGGCCGATGCAACCAAACGAAATACGCACTCCGTAACGCAGGACCTTATATGGCGAGAAGACCTGGAGCTGACTAGGTCGCGCTGGCCGGCCACTAGTCATCCGTCCGCTGCCACGTCGGGTCCGGGTTGCAGAGCCTGGCTCCCATGTCTATGGGTGGACCACGACCAGGGGATAATATTCTAGCAGACTCATAGAAGCTGCCGCTGACTGTGCCGGGACAAGAGCGTTGCGGGAGGGATTCCTAACGCTATATACTTTAGCCACGTAGGCTCCTCTCTATCAAATCGACGTCGCCCACCCGGGAGAAGGTGACATGAGAAAATTGCTCGTGTTCGGTCTCGCTGCAGTGGTGCTTCTCGTTGGGCGAGTCGCGCAGGCGGCGACTGGGTTGGATGCCTCTAGCACGACGCCGGATCCCGTTCACGTCACCCGCTGTCAACCGTTATTCAGCGCGAATTTTTCGAACCCGAACAGGAATGATTATCCGCTCGCGCCCATACCTGGGTATGATGTCGCAACGGACGTTTACCCACCAGGTGACCTAAGCACGGTGAGCCCAAACAACGTCCTAGCCCAATACCCCTACGGCCCTTCTCACTCTCCTAACAGCGTCAACGGAAGACCATATCTGGCAATCGCCTACACGAATAGGGCGAGAACCATCGTGAAAACTGTCGACTTCGGCCTCATGGTTGGAGACAATCTACTCGGCGAAGTCCTGGATAAGGATAGCGTTTTACCAGGGGCTGACGTCAAGCACGCGCTTACCCTCGATGCGCAGGTCCCGCCGATCCCGACCAACGTTGAATGCGTTCCGCTGCAGGTTACATACGACGACGGGACCCACTGGACGAACCCACGGATGCAGGGGCTAAATCACCCGAACCACGAGAATTGATAGAAACCAACGGGGTCAGGGGCCGGACTACGTCTTCCGTCTGATTAGGCTGCACTCACACTAATCCCAGCTGATGCGCTGAGCAACAAAAAAACCTGGGCTGTAAGGCCCAGGCCAATTTTGGTTGCGGGGGATGGATTTGAACCACCGACCTTCGGGTTATGCGTACTACTTCGGCTTTCGCCGCTCCGCCCAATGGCGGATTCGTAGTCTGGACTTTCCCTTCACCCGGCCTATATGAGGCTGAGGGTGCCTGCCATCAAGTCTCTACACCTTTCCCATCATTAGATATGATGGGACTTGGCTCGGGATTACCCTGCTAGCGGCTTCCCCGATTTTGACAGGAGTTCCCACAAGAATCTCTTCCTGTGGAGCCCACGGTGCGATCAAGTACCAGGCGTCACGGTAAGCAGATGACCGAGGTCTTCGTTGACGTCTGTCAGCTTCGACCATGTGTATTTCACTGCCGAAACTGATGAACACGTCAACAGGATAGACATAGAAGATGCTCTTCTCGGGAAGATACACTAAGGCAAAGTCGAAGTCGGATGGCTTGTACTCCTCCCGGAGCATCTGTCGTCGATTGGTCTTCGTGCGTCGGTTATCAACGACATAGTTCTGGCTTGGAGTATCAAACCATGAGCACTTCACTTGAGCCTTCACGAGCCGGCCGCCGATATCGAAGACCAAATCGTACGGAAGGTTGTCTCCGATTGGCCGGAGGACACCCCATCCCCGTTTGAGCGCTTCGAGTACGGCTGCCTGCTCGGCTACGTCACCGCGTTGTTTTGTGTTCATGTTTGATCGCGTTGTTTTGAGCCCGACGAGCTACCGGACTGCTCCACCCCGCGTCTCCTAGGTTAGGTGGGCCATGACGCCGTACCTCCACCGGAAGCATGAGCGCTTCGACCTTTTCCATTGTGGCATTTGACGAAACGACAGACGAACTCGGCGTGGCGGTGCAGTCGAAGTTTCTCGCCGTGGGCTCCGCCGTTCCGTGGGTGATCGGCGGTGTCGGCGCGATCGCGACACAGGCGTGGGCCAACACTACCTATGGTCCACGTGGTCTCAGCCTGCTCGAAGCCGGACACGACCCGAAGACGGCTATCAAGATGCTCACCGCGAGCGACGAGCAGCGCGACCAGCGCCAAGCGGGCATCGTGGACGCGCAAGGGAGGTCGGCCAGCTTCACCGGTGCCGGGTGCATGGAGTGGGCGGGCGGCGTCGCCCAGCGCAACTTCGCCGCACAAGGCAACATCCTAGCCGGCCCCGCGGTCGTGCAGGGAATGGCCGACACGTTTGTCCGCACGAAGGGTTGTCTCGCAGACCGTCTCATCGCCTCGCTGCGCGCAGGCCAAGCCGCCGGTGGCGACCGCCGAGGCAAACAAAGCGCCGCCCTATACATCGCAAAACCCGCTGGTGGGTACGGTGGCTTCAACGACCGCTACGTCGACCTGCGGGTGGACGATCACCCAGACCCGATCGAAGAGCTCGCGCGGATCCTCGAGCTCCACAAACTCTATTTCTTCAAGCCCATGCACCGGAGGACGTTCTCACGATCAACGCCGAGCTCGGAGCAGAGATCTGCGGGCTGCTGAACAGAGCGGGTCGAGTGCCACAAGGCGCAACGTTCGACACCGCCGCGCGACAGGCGCTCGTCGACTTCATGCACGCCGAGAACTTGGAAGACCGCGTGCGCGCCGACGGCACGATCGACCGACAGACACTTAAGTATCTGCGCTCCTACGTGGCCCGTTGAGCGATCGAGCCTGGTTGCGCGACCTTCCCAAGGCCGAGCTCCACGTCCACTTGGAGGGGACGACGAGCTCCACAGACCTACGCCCGCATCGCGCGACGAAACGGGATCGAGATCCCGGATGACCCGGCAAGCCTCTTCCGGTGCAGCGACTTCGAAACGTTTCTCAACGCGTTTGTGCGAGTCGTCAAGGCGCTGCGGACCCCGGAGGACTTCGCCGATATCGCCGCCGACTATCTCCAGCGGAGCGTGGATGAGGGCGTGCGTCACGTCGAGTTCTTCTTTTCCCCTGCCACGCTTCGCTACTTCAATGAGAAGGTCGACCTTGAGGGCATCGTCGCCTCGATCCACGACGCGAGCGCGAAAGCACGACACGAGCACGGCATCTCAAGCCTGCTCATCTTCGACATGGTCCGCAATCTTGGCGAGGCCGCTGCCATGGCCGATCTCGACCTCGCGCAGCGCTGCCGGGAATACGGAGTGGTCGGCGTCGGCCTGGGCGGCGACGAGCGCAGATTTCCCGCTCGCGATTTTATCGCGGCGTTCGGCCGAGCCGAAAGCATGGGACTGCGCCGCACCGCGCATGCCGGCGAGGCCGACGGCCGTCAGAGCGTCGTCGATGCGATCGAGCTTCTTCACGCAGAGCGCATCGGTCACGCGGTCGCTGCGGCAGGAGAAGAAGACGTCCTCAGTTTGATGCGCGACCGTGGCGTCGCTATCGACGCATGTCTGACGAGCAACACGGTGACCGGCGCCCTAAAGCGTGACGACGTCCACCCGATCGCCGAGTTCCTCAGGAGCGGGTTGACGGTGACGCTGAGCAGCGACGACCCAGCGTTTTTCGGGGTGTCGCTGCTCGACGAATATGAGAGCGCGGCGCGGCATGGCCTGGGGCGCAGCGAGCTTGTGAGCCTAGCCCGGAACAGTTTCGAAGCGTCCTTCGCCCCCGAGAAAGAAAAGCGCAGCTGGCTGCAAGAGCTAGATGCGTACGTCAAACAGCAACGGACCTGAAGGTCCGTTGCTTCAAAGTCGGTTTCCACATCTTGTAGAGAAGGAAGGGCGCGAATTGAATTCGCGCCCCTAGCCTAACGCGGAGTACCCGGACTGACCCGATACGCCACGATCTTGCCGCTGGCATCGAGCCGCATCTGCACCGTCATGTCGCCGTTGTCGAACTTGGCGTCGAAGGTGTAACGGCGCGCGGGCGTATCCGTCGCCGTCTCGGTGAGCCCTTGATAGTTGCCCATCTTGTGCATCGTGTCGGAGAGGATGCCAAGGCTCGCCCGGGTCACTTGCGGCGTGAGGTCGCTCGAGAAATTCGCGGTCGCTCCCGCCATGTCGTTATTGTAGACCGCACGCGTCACGCTATCGGCCAGCTTCTGCTCGCTGCCTGCGTTGCTGCAGGCCACGAGCCCAAGCGCGATGGCAAGCGTGGCGGCCAGGATGTATCGTCGCATGAGACCTCCGTCAGCGTTCAAAAGGTGCCCCATCCGTAGGAGAGCATCTGGGCCGAGTGCCCCAAGGCCGGCGCGGGCTTCGCGACAGGCACGGGCACCACGGCTAGCGGTTGCACGCCCATCGACGCGAGCGCGGTCTTCTGCTGCTGGATGATGTTGTCTTTGACCGCGACTTCCTTTTTCAGCTCGTTGGTCACGGCGAGCTGGTTGTTATAGGCCTTCACTTCGGCCTTGTAAGCGGCCTGTGCGTCATTGGCTTGCGCTGCCAAAGCGGCTTGCTTCTGCGCATCTTCCGCGTACTTCTGATGGACCTTCTTGTTATGGTTGATGATGATCAGCGTGCCCGCCGCGGCACCGATGCCTAACAGGATGTTGCGCGTGCTCGCAGCGCCGTCGGCGAGCGCTTGGGGCGCGGGCGCCATCGACACGAACAACGCCGCGATCAACGAGATCGCCACAAAAGCTCTTGTCTTCATAGAAATGCGTGTTTACCTCCGCACTCACTCAACGGTTCACTTATCGCCCAGGTTACGCATCCATAATCGGCAAGCCGCCTTTTGTCCCGCAAAGTGACTCAGATCATGACGACGACAACAACGGACGCCTTGCTACATAAGGTCAGAACCCTGCCTCACCCAGAAGAACATGCAAGCCTAAGTGGAGAATAAGGCTTGCCTAATTCGGATTCCCGATGAGGCGAGCACACACCCATGAACAACTCAGCGCTCAAGTTCCCTCCGTCGTCCGTTTCGCACGAACCGGAAGTCAGTCCCAACGTCGAGATGTATCTGAAGTCGGTCGTGCGTCTATACGACGGCGAGGAGCCGGTTTCGACATCGGCCATCGCACAGGAGCTGGCCATCTCTCCGGCCTCTGTGTCATCGATGCTGAAAAAGCTCGACGCGGATGGCTACGTCATCCACGAAGGACGCCATGGCGTCATCCCCACCCCTGAAGGCGCACGCATCGGGGCGGTGACGCTGCGTCGCCAGCGCTTGGCGGAGCGGCTGCTCGTCGATCACCTCGGTCTGTCGTGGGAGATCGCCGGCATCGAGGCGTGCCGTCTCGAGCATGCGATCTCACCGGCTGTGGAAAGCAAGCTCGCGGCGTTCCTCGGCGACCCGACGACCTGCCCGCACGGCCATCCCATCCCGCATGCCGACGGCACGCTGTGGCGTCATGACGGCGCGGTCGACCTCATCGACTTGCCGCTCGACGTGCGCGCGGTCGTGCTCGAGGTCAAGCACGACATCCCCGAGCTTTTGAAGTTCCTCGGCGAGATCGAGATACGGCCGGGCGCACAGCTGACCGTGAAGCACCGCGAGCCGGCAGCCGGACTCCTCACCGTCAGCGTCGACGGCCGCGATCACACGGTCAGCGCGCAGCTGGCCGGTGACATCCTCGTCCGGCTACCCGGGGGCACGAGCAAGAAGGCGAAAGTCCAGGCCATCAAATGAAGCACACCGCAGGGCTCGTCCTCGCCGCCATCGCGACCGCCGTCATCGCGGGTGGCGTCGCAAGCACGGCACGGGCCGATTCGATCCCGGGGCCAGGATCCGCCGCTGCCTACGAGAGCTTCAAGCCGGGGGCGGAAGCCGAAGCCAAGCGCGCTTTTGACATGCTCCCCAACCTACCGGCGCTGCAGAGCGGCGCGGTCAAGACCTTCTACGTCTTCGCCGAGGTCAAGCCATGGGAAGTGGCGCCCGGCATCGTCACGCAAGCGTGGACGTACAACGGCACCGTGCCCGGACCGACGATCCACGTGCGCCAGGGCGATCGCGTGCGTGTCGTCCTCGTGAACGAGCTGCCGGCGCCGACGACGATCCATTGGCACGGGCTGCCGGTCGACCCCGACATGGACGGCGTCCCCGGCATGAGTCAAAGCGCCGTCCAACCCGGGCAGGCGTTCGTCTACGAGTTCACGGCAAGCGACCCGGGCACGTACATCTACCACACGCACTACGACGACCTCAACCAGCTCGACCGGGGGCTATACGGCGCGGTGGTGGTGGACGATGCGCGGCCGCAGACGCACTACGACCGCGACTACTTGATGCTCATCTCCTCGTGGCGCATCATGTCGGACAGCGAGAATTTCTTCAGCATCAACGGCAAGAGCTATCCGCTCACCAAGCCATATATGGTCAAAAAGGGCGACCGCGTGCGCATCCGCGAGATCGACATCAGCGGCACCGAGTTCCACACGATGCACATCCACGGGCATCGCTTCCAAGTGATCGCAATCGACGGCCAGCCGGTCGCCGTGTCCAACCGGCAGTCCATGGTCACGCTCACCATCGGTCCCGGCGAGACCCGTGACATCGCCTTTGCGGCCAATGCCAAGCCAGGGACCTGGATGGTGCACTGTCACGTCCTCGACCACCTCATGAACGGGCCCGTCGGGCCGGGCGGCCTCATGACGGCCGTGCAATACGAGAGCGCACCTGACAGAAGCGGACTCGCGGCGACCGCCAACTCGATGAAGATGTCGAGGTCCCAGAGCGGCCAGGGACAGGCCGCGCCGGCCATGCGTCCCACGACCGTCTACATCCTCGGCGCCATCGCCGGTCTAACGATATTCTTCGGCTTGCCGTTCGCGGCGCTGCGGCGCGTCTCCAAGCGCGGCATCGCGCTGCTCAACGCGATCGCGGTCGGCGTGCTGTTCTTCTTGTTGTTCGACATCCTGCGCCAGGCCGGCGAGCCGATCGAAGACGCCCTGCACAAGATGCAGCTCGGAGCCCCACCGCTCGGTTTTCGGGGTCTGCTCGCCATCTATCTCTGCGGTCTCGCCGCCGGCCTGCTGAGCCTTGTGTTCTTCTCGAAGCGGTTCATGGTCAAGACGCCGCTCGGCGGTGTCAATCCGGCGGCGCTCGCGACCATGATCGCGGCCGGCATCGGTCTGCACAACTTCAGCGAAGGACTTGCCATCGGCCAGTCGGCGGCGACCGGAGCGGTCCAACTGGCGCTCTTGCTCATCATCGGCTTCGGGCTGCACAACATGACGGAAGGGTTCGGCATCGCAGCGCCGCTCGCCGGATCTGGCGGCGTGAGCGCCGCGACGATCGTGCGGCTCGGTCTCATCGGCGGCGGGCCGACGTTTTTTGGCACGGTGATCGGCTATCACTTCGTCTCGCCGCTGCTCTCAGTGCTCTTTTTGACGCTGGCCGCAGGAGCCATCATCTACGTTATCGGCGAGATGACAAACGTCGGCGCGAAGATCGGATACAAGGAACTGGCGACGGTTGGCGTTTTCGTCGGATTCGCCATCGGCCTGGGCACGGATCTCATCCTGACCGCGGCCGGCGCGTAGCGTCTCGGGGCTACTCGTCCTTCGTCTGGGTTGACTTCGCGGCGTCCGCCAGGTTCTTGACGACGGCCGCGTCGGCGAGCGTCGTCGTGTCGCCCAGCGGCCGCTCTTCCATGACGTCGCGCAGCAGCCGGCGCATGATCTTGCCCGAGCGCGTCTTGGGCAGCTCCGGCGTGAACGTGATGTATTTGGGCCGCGCGAACGCGCCGATCTTTCCGGCCACATGTTTGCGCAGCTCGTCCGCATCCGTCGTCGACCCGAGGCTGCCGCCCTTGAGCGTGACGAAAGCCGCGATGGCCTCGCCCGTGATGTCGTCTTTCTTGGAGACGACGGCCGCTTCGGCGACGCGCGGATGGTCGACGAACGCGCTTTCCACTTCGGTGGTCGAGATGCGGTGGCCCGACACGTTCATGACGTCGTCGACGCGGCCGAGCAGCCAGTAATACCCTTCGCTGTCGCGCTTGCAGCCGTCGGCGGGGAAGTAGTAGCCTTGCTTTTGGAATCTGCTCCAGTAGGTCTGCAGGTAGCGGTCGTGAGCCTTCCAGAGCGTGCGCAACATCGCCGGCCACGGTTTGGTGATGACGACATATCCGCCCCCGCCGAGCGGCACGGACCTGCCCTCGTTGTCGACGACGTCGGCGAAGACGCCGGGATACGGGAAGGTGGCCGAACCCGGCTTCGTTGCCGTGATCCCGGGCAGCGGCGAGATGAGGATCATGCCGGTCTCCGTCTGCCACCAGGTGTCGACGACCGGGCAGCGTCCCTTGCCGATGTGCTCCTGGTACCACATCCAGGCCTCAGGGTTGATGGGTTCGCCCACCGTGCCGATGAGGCGCAGCGACGAGAGGTCGTGGCGCGCCGGATACTCTGGTCCCCATTTCATGAAGGTGCGGATCGCCGTCGGTGCCGTGTAACAGATGGTGATCTTGTATTTCTCGACGAGCGCCCAGAAGCGGTCCTTGTCGGGAAAATCAGGCGTGCCTTCGTAGATGACGCTCGTCGCGCGGTTGGCGAGCGGCGCCGTAGACGATGTACGAGTGCCCGGTCACCCAGCCGATGTCGGCCGTGCACCAGAAGACGTCCGTGTCGGGCTTCAGATCGAAGATGGTGCGGTGGGTCGAGGTGATGCCCGGTGAGATAGCCGCCGGTCGTATGCACGATCCCCTTGGGTTTGGCCGTCGTGCCGCTCGAATACAGGATGTAGAGCACGTCCTCGGCGTCCATGCGCTCGGGCGCGCAGACGTCGAGCTGCCGATCGACGACGTCGTGGTACCACACGTCGCGCCCGGGCACCATCTCGCACGGGTCGCCCACGCGTCGCAGCACGATGACCTTCTCGACACAGTCCGCGCCCTTGAGCGCTTCGTCGGCGATGTTCTTGAGCAGCGATCTTGCCACCGCGGCGCCATCCCTGGTCTTGGGTGATCGAGCAACCTGCATTCCCCGTCGATCATACGATCGCGCAAGCTCTCGGCCGAAAATCCGCCGAAGACCACCGAGTGGATAGCGCCGATGCGCGAGCAGGCTAGCAGCGCCACCGGCAACTCGCGGCACCATGCCCATGTAGATCGCCACGCGATCGCCGCGACGAACGCCGAGCTCGCGCAGCGCGTTGGCCAGACGGCACGTCTCGCGCAGCAGCTCTTCGTAGCTGATCGTGCGCGCATCGCCGGGCTCGCCCTCCCAGTGATACGCGACCTGCTCGCCGTGGCCAGCCGCCACGTGGCGGTCAAGGCAGTTGTGGCTGACGTTGAGTTTGCCGCCGTCGAACCACCGCGCGACCTTGGTCGTGTCATCCCAGTGCAAGACCTTGCGCCAGCGCTCGAACCACTCGAGGCGCTCGGCCTCGCCCTCCCAGAACTTCTCAAAATCCGCTGCCGCGCGCGTATAGATATCCAGGTCGCTGACGTTGGCCTGGGCGGCGAACGCCGCGGATGGCGCGAAGCTGCGATGCTCGTCGAAGAGCGCTTCGATGGCTTGGTCGTGCTGGTCTGGCATAACGCGCGGGTCATTCGCTGCTGCGGCACGAAGTCTTGCGTCGCCGCAACACCTGTAAAACCGACTCGACCGAACGAAGGGAAGGCCTCGACGTGGCGACCAGCACGCAGAAGAAAGGCCCGGGGACGGGCCTGCTCACGGGTAAGACGACCATCGTCACGGGAGCGGGGCGAGGAGTCGGCAGGGCGATCGCGACCGCGTTTGCGCGGGCAGGCGCGCGCAGCGTCTTCATCGTCCGCGAGCGTGACGCTCGGCCAAACGATCGTGCGCGAACTCAAGGAGCAGGGGCTCGACGCGGATTTCGGCGTCGCCGACGTCACCGATGCGGCGCAGATCTCCATGCTCGTGCTCGACCTCACCCAGCGCTATCCGGCGATCGACGTCCTCGTCAACAACGCGGGGATATTCTTGGAAGCAGACCGCCGTCAGCGCCCCTCGGAGATGGATCCCCTCGTCCTCGATAAGACGCTTGGCGTCAACCTCTTCGGCCCGATCCGGATCTGCACCGCGTTTGCGCCCTATATCAAAGATGGTGGCCGCATCATCAACGTCTCCTCGCGCATGGGGCAGTTCGCGGGCGAGCCCGACTCGCGCGGCCCGGCCTACTCCATCAGCAAGGCGGCGCTCAACATGTACACGCAGATGCTCGCGGTTGATATGCGCGAGCGTAAGATCATGGTCGACGCGTTCCATCCCGGTTGGGCGAAGACCGACATGGGCGGTCCGCGCGCGACCGTGGAACCAGACGAATCGGCGCAGACCGCGCTCTTCCTCGCCAGCCGGCCCGCGTCAGACAAGACCGGCCTGTTCTGGCACGACAAGAGCCCTATCGAGTGGTGAAAATGTCGCGCGCTCTCAGCCGGCTCTCAGCTTCGCGCAAGGCATCGGCGCAGCGGGCTGCGAAACTTCCCAAACGGGCGTAACCGCGCGCATGGCGCTTGACCTCAAAGGAATCCCCCTGATGCGATTCACCGCGATCGTCTTGGCAGCGACGCTGCTCTGGGGTATCGCTATGCCTGCGACGCGCGCCGCGGCGATGTCGACCGCTAAAGAGGTGGCGCTCGGCCAGGGCATCAACCAGCAGATCGACGACGAGAACGTCCTCATCAGCGATCCGTTCTTGGTCAACTGGGTCAAGGGCATCGGCGCGAAGCTCGCCGCAAACCGCTACCGTCAGGACATCAACTACCAGTTCGAGATCCTCGACACCGACGAGGTCAACGCCTTCGCGCTGCCCGGCGGCTTCATGCATGCCGATATGGGTCTGCTCAACTTCGTCGGCTCGGACGACGAGCTCGCCGCTGTGCTCGGACACGAGATGGGCCACGTCGAGCGGCGTCACGTCGTCACCCTGCAAGCGAAGCAGGAGGTGCTCGGCATCCTCATCGGCGTCCTCTCCATCCTCTCGCCGATCGCCGCCGCGCTTGGCGGCATGGGCGGCGACCTCGTGGCCTACAAATTCTCGCGCCAAGACGAGCTGCAGGCGGATCAGTATGGGCTTTTGCTCATGACGCGTGCGGGGTACGATCCGCAGTCCGCGATCGATCTCATGGCGCATCTGGGCAAGATGGAAGCCGACGAGTCCAATAGCCGCGCGGACAAAGCCATGGAGGACCATCCGCCGCCGCAAGACCGCATCGCGCATCTGGAGGGATATCCGGAGCTCGACAATCCGCCCGCCGAGCAGATCATCGAAGACGCCATCCACGACCAGAGCGAGGGGCGCTATGCCTACGCCCGCGCGCGCCTCGCGCTGGCGCTGCAGAAGTCGCCCGGCAACGCCATCGCGCTCGCACACCTCAAACAAGTCCAGATCGCGTTGCGCGAATCAGGTGCGCCCGGAACGCTGCACGAACGTTCGGTCGCCTACACGCTGACCCTTGACGCGTTCAGCATGGGCGACATCGCCACCAAGATCGCCAAGGCGCAGGCCATCGCCGCCGACGGTGCGCGCCTCGCGACACAGCGCGCACGCGCATCGCACAACGACCTGGAGACGCTCTACAATCAGCTCAACGAGGAGCAAAACGCCATCCCCAATCTGGGGTCGCCCAAGAAGAAGGGCAACAACCTGTGGGTCGCGGTCGATGGCCTCAAACGCATCACCCGCGACATCAACGGCGTGCTCGGCAATAGCTCTGACGTGGTGAGCGCCGCGCCCGGCTTGACCCAAGAGAACCTCGGGCCGCTCAAGGACATGGCGGACGCGATCAGCAGCGGGCCGCCGACCGAGAAGACGCGCGCCCTGCTACCGTTTTATCCCTCGCTCGCCGCGAGTCTCTCGGAAGGGGCGGACCAGTTCGTGACCGGCGTCGACGACGCGCGCGCCTCGATCTCCATGGCCGCGGATAACATCCGCTCGCTGGCCGACTACTTCGCCGTGCTCAACTCGCTCGACACGACGAGCGGCGATATCTCCGCCAAGGACATGCCCAGAGTGCAGGCGGCGCTCGCCACAGCAAGCTCGGCCTGGGACGCCGCCTTTGCGATGTCGGAGCGCGCGGCGAACCTCACCTATGGGGCGCAGACCCGCACCCTCTCCGCCAATATCACGCTCCTCGACCTCTACTCGTCGAACGAGCGCTACACGGACTACCGTAAGGCGATGCAGTTCCGCTTCCCCGGCGTGCAGATGCCCGACTATGACACGGTGTTGCGCGGGGGCATCACGCCCGGCGAACTCGGCTGCGATGCCTGGCTCAGCTACGAGACAAAAGAACCGATGACGCAGCTCATGCGCACGGAGCACGACGGCGGTCTCTCGTGCGCCGATCTCGCGCTGCAGCGCAATCTCTTGACCGAATCGATGGAGATCGCGGAAGGTCTGCTCTACGAGGACTATATCGAAGTGCCCGAAACCGTCACCGCTAACGTCAACGTGGGGCATCCGACGCCGACCTCTCCACAGCCCTCGCCGCCGGCGACCGCTACCCCCGCGCCTTCGCACTGACGCTACTTCGCGACCGCCTCCGCCGGGTGTTCGCTCTCGGCCGGAGCGGCCGCTTTGCGTTGCGCGGCGAGCCCCATGAGCAGCGCGACGAACGCGAATAGGCTCGAAACGGCGCCGGCCGACGACGGGCCAAAACGGCCGAGCAACGAGGTGGACAACGGCGGCATGGCGACACCGGAGAGGTTGTCGAGCGCCGAACTGACACCGAGGATCGTGCCGCGCTGGTTCTCGGGCGCACCTGCGGTGAGTATCGATGACAGCGCCGGCCGGGCGATGGCCATCCCCACCGCGAAGAGCAGAAATGTCGGCAGCATCGTCGGGATCGTGTGGATGAACGGCACGAGCAGAAAACCGCACAGCGCGAGCCCGATGCCGATGTTCGAGCTGCGCCGGTCACCGATCGTGTCGATGATGCGCGGCCCCGGACCCAGCTGCATGATGACGCTCAACACCCCGAACGAGGCGAAGAAGAAGCTCGTGCTGCTCGCGGTGAAGCCGAGCGCCGCCTGCATGAGCAAGGCGAAGACCCCGAACCACGCGTAGAGCGCGAGCGAGAAGGCCCACATCTGCAAGAGGATGGGTGCGATGAGGGGGTCGGCGAGCGACGCGCGGATGTGCGCGAGCGTGGCGACCTGGCTGCCCTCGGGATTGCGGGACTCTGGCAGCATGATGATGGTCACGATGAGGGTGACGAACTGCAGCGTCGCGGCGGCGAGAAACGGCGCCGCATAACCGAAGTGCTCGAAGAGCAGACCGCCCAGCACCGGGCCGAAGACGATGCCTGCCGAGAAGGAAGCGCCGACGTAGGAGAACGCCCGGCCGCGCTCCTTGGGCTCGACGAGGTCGGCGACGTAGGCCTGGGTGACGCTGAGGTTGCCGCCTGAGGTCCCTTCGACGACGCGCGCCAAGAACACCATCCCGATGCTGTGCGCAAAGGCGAGCATGAACCAGCCGATGGTGGCGCCGATCTGGCTGACGATCAACACCTGCTTGCGGCCGATGCGGTCGCTCACGTTGCCCCAGACGGGACCCGCCAAGAACTGGCAGGCGGCAAAGGTCGCAAAGAGCAGCCCGACCGTGAGGTCGGATGCGCCGAAGCTCTTCACGAAATATGGCAGGATGGGCAGCAGAATGCTGAACCCCAAGATGTCGATAAAGGTGACGCCCAGGATGGGCAAGAGGCGGGTCAGCATGAGCGGTCATATGAGTTGGCAGTGCCTACATCACACACCTTGCCCGGCGGGGCATTGACTCGCATCACACGTGGCGCCGCGCTACGACAGGCGGCGGAAAACCAGGTAACACGGATATCGAGACGCGGTCTTACGAGCAGCCCGTGAGGCTGAAATAATCTTCCTAATGAGAGTCAGAGGCGGTAACACGACATGTGGGTAGCAATCACTTCAAGCGCGGCGACGATAGCCGCCGTGCTATACATGCAAGGTCCGATCGTTGCGCTGGCGCTCACCGCGGTCAGCTCGATAGCGCTCCTCATCGTTCTCCGGGCGTCCGAGCACAAATCGGCGCCGGCCAAACGGCAACCCCGGCCGCTCGAGATCGTCGACGCCACTCGCGAGATCGACCTGCTCTTCCCGCCGCTTCGCCAGCAGGCTTCATAAGACAAGAGACTTCTCCAGCGACGGACTTCCAGGTCCGTACCGATCTCGACCGGGCGACCTTTGCAGGGCGCCCGGTTTTGTTCGTTCCGCACCTGCGTCGCCCGCGCAGGTGAGTCACCTGAGCAACAGAAGGTAGTCACCCGTGCCACCGGTCGCCGCCGTCTTCGCCGCCCTCGCCAAACCGCGTCGGCCGGCGACCGCGACGCTCGCACTCGTGGTCGGGTTCGCGCTGCTCACCATGCGATCCGCGCTCGGCATGGGCACAAGCGGGGCCACCATCACCATCGGCCTGACGCTGCCCGGCATGACCCATCGAAAAGTCGATGTGGACGCGACGACGCTCTTCCACACGCTTATGACCGACTTTTTCTTCCAAGACGACGGCACGGTCTACGTGCAGACGGGCGACATCCCCGCGATGTGGTTGCGCGACTCCTCGTCGCAGACGTTGCCGTACGTGCGTTTTGCTCCCGCCTACCCGCAAGTCGCCCAGATCGCAAGCGGCGTCATCCAGCGCAACGCCAAGAACATCCTGACCTCACCATATGCGAACGCCTTCACCGCCGCATACCAGCTGTGGGAAGAGAAGTGGGAGGTGGATTCGCTCTCCTATCCGGTGCTGCTCGCGTCCGTGTACTGGCGGGCGACGCACGACCGCACGATGTACACCCAGCGGCTGCACTGGGCCTATACCCACATCGTCGAGACCTACGAGTGCGAGCAGCAACACGCGACCTGCTCGGGCTACCGCTCGCGGTTGCTCTCCAACCACGGCAAGGGAGCGGACTACGCCTACACGGGCATGATCTGGGGAGCGTTTCGTCCCTCGGACGATCCCGTGCGCTACCCGTACAACATCCCCCAGCAGCTCTTCGCGGCCACAGAGCTTGAGGATCTCGCGCACCAGGTCCAGGTCGGCTACGGCGACGATCGCCTCGGCATGCGCGCCCGCGAACTTGCCGCAGCGATCCGCCTTGGTGTCGCGCGCTATGGAGAGGTCTACGACTTCCGCTACGGCTGGATGTATCCGTATGAGGTCGACGGTCGAGGCGATTACGTCCTCATGGACGACGCCAACCTGCCCAATCTTCTGGCCATGCCGTTCATGGGACTCGTCGCCCATTACGATCCGCTGTATGCCAACACGCGGCGCTTCGTGCTCTCCCACGACAACCCGTATTACTACAGCGGCCGATACGGAGACGGCTTGGGCAGCCCGCATACCCGCACGGGATGGGTGTGGCCGCTCGGCATCATCGGTGAGGCGATGACCGCGTCCACGGGGGCCGAGGTCGCAGAATCCCTCGATCAGCTGCACACGCTCGATGGCGAGCGTGGCCTCTTCTACGAGAGCATCGACCCCGACCGCCCGTGGCGCTATACGCGCAGCGACTTCGGCTGGGCCAATGCCCTCTACGCGGAGCTCATCTTCCGCTGCGTCGCGAACCTCCCACCGGCCTCGCCGGCGACAAATCCGCTTCCCCAGCTGCTCCCCTTTGGTTACGGACCGCCGCGCATCACGACGGAGACCCAGTCCTGGGATGCAGCGGCGACGATCTACACGGCTCTCGGCCAGATCCTCTCCGGCGGTTAGACCCTCGCCGGGATCACGCCGAGCTGCGTGCCCACCCTCTCGAACGCGGCGAGCGCCGTGTCGAGATGCGAGCGCTCGAGCGCCGCGCTCATCTGCACGCGGATGCGGGCCGTCCCCTCGGGGACGACCGGATAGCCAAAGCCCGTGACGAAGACGCCTTCTTTGAGCAAGAGCTCGCTCATCTTGATCGCGAACGCGGTCTCACCGACGATGATGGGGATGATGGCGCTCTCCCCGGGGAGCGGTTTGTAGCCGAGCGCGCTCAGGCCCTCGCGAAAATACCGGATGTTCTCGCGCTGCTTGGCGAGCAGCTCCGGGTGCGTCTCGAGCTCCTCGATCGCCGCAAGCGCCGAGCAGGCGACGGTCGCGGGCAAGGCGTTGGAGAAGAGCATCGTGCGCGATCGCTGGATGAGCGTGTCGATGAGGTTCGTCGAACCCGCGACGAAGCCGCCCGCAGCTCCGCCTAGGGCCTTGCCGAGCGTGCCCGTGATGACGTCGACCTGGCCCGTCAGGCCGAAGTGCTCGACCGTGCCGCGTCCAGTCGCCCCCATGACCCCCGTGCCGTGGCTATCGTCGACGATGACCACGCCGTTGTAGCGTTTGGCGAGCGCCACGATCTGCGGGAGCTTCGCCAGGTCGCCCTCCATCGAGAACACGCCGTCGGTGATGATGAACTTGGTCATGTCCGGCGGCAACGAGGCGAGTTTGGCCTCGAGATCCGCCATGTCCGAGTGCTGATAGCGCAGCCGTTGCGCCTGCGTGGCGAGGCGGCATCCGTCGATGATCGACGCATGGTTGAGCTCATCGGAGACGATAGCGGTGCCTGCGACGGCGACGGTGGGGATAAGCCCTTCATTGGCCGTCCAGCACGAGACGTAGGTCAGCGAGGCGGGGGTGCCGAGAAATGAGGCGATCTTCTCTTCGACGCGGCGGTGGATGTCGAAGGTCCCGCAGATGAAGCGCACGCTTGCGGTGCCCGCCCCGTACGTGCGCAAGCCCTCGATCCCAGCCTCGACGACTCTTTGGTTGTCCGCAAGGCCGAGATAGTTGTTGCTGGAGAGCACGATCGTCTCGCCGGCCTCCTCCATATTGACCTCTGCCGCCATCGGGGTTGTGATATGGCGCAGCGTCTTGTACGTGCCAGCAGCACGCAGCGCGTCGAGGTCGGTCTTGAGCTTGCGGTCGTAGGCCTGATTCATATCGGGTCCTTGTTGACGTCGATGACGATCTTCACCGCCTTGCCGTCCTTGAGCAGATCGAACGCTTCGCTGAAGCGCTCGAGCGGCAACACGTGCGTGATGATGGGTGTGAGGTCGATCCGTCCGGCGGTGACCATGGCTTCCATCTGATACCAGGTCTCGAACATCTTACGGCCGTTGATACCGAGGACGGTCAGGCCCTTGAAGATGATGTTCTCAGCCAGGTTCATGCTGACGTTGTCGGAGGGCAGCCCGAGCAGCGCCGCGCGCCCACCGTTACGCACCATGCTCAACCCCTGGTTGATGGCGGCGCCGCTGCCGCTCATCTCGAGCAGCACGTCGGCCCCGTGACCGCCCGTGAGGGCGAAGATCTTGTCGTGCAGGTCGGGCGTTCGTGCGTCGAAGACCTCATCGGCGCCGAGCGACTTGGCAAGGGCGAGCTTCTGCGGGTTGACGTCGATGGCGATCAGGCGCGCAGCGCCGGCCGCGCGCGCCACGGGAATGGCCATGAGGCCGATCGATCCGACACCCGTGATGATGACGCTCTTGGCGCTGACGCCGGCGGTCATGACCGTGTGGACCGCGTTGCCTAAGGGGTCGAAAACAGCGGCCCATTCATCGGGCACGGCGGGGTCGAGCTTCCAGATGTTGTGTTCGGGCACGGCGACGTAGTCGGCAAAGGCGCCGTCACGGTCGATGCCCAGGATGCGCACGCGTTCGCAGATGTACTCCTGGCCCGTGCGGCAGAGCAGGCATGCGCCGCACGAGATGTGGCCTTCAGCGGCGACCCGGTCGCCGACGGCGACATTGCGGACGGCGTCGCCACGCGCAGCGACCGTCCCCATGAACTCATGTCCGACGATCACCGGCGGCACGATCCGGCCTTGCGACCATTTGTCCCAATCCCAGATATGGCCATCCGTGCCGCAGATGCCCGCTTTGCGCACCTTGACGAGGACGTCGGTGGGACCGATGCGGGGCACGGGGACCTGCTTGAGAGCAAGCCCAGGTCCAGGCTTTTCTTTGACGAGCGCGCGCATGCTCGTGGGCAGCGAGTCATGGACGACCGCTGCACGCTCGGGGTTTGTTTTGGTGAGAGCCACAAAACCCAGGTTCTGGCGATACGTAGCGGCGGACCTTTTGAATCCCTGCGCGCAGCGAAGTCGCTTCGGGCCGGTTTCGTAGGGGGCTTGCTTGAGAACGCCCAACGAAGCCGAGTCATGCCACGCAAGAAGAAGCCCGCTTCAGCCAAGCGGCTCAAGCAGTTGGAAGACAAGATCGAGGTCCAGCGCCGCCGCGCGGCGAGGCCGACGATTCCCGTCAACACGCAAGCGCGGGTGAGCGAGTCGCTTGTCGAGCGCAAGCGCAGGCTGGAGAAGAAGAGCAGACAGCGGCGCGAGTGGGAGAACCTCTAAGCCCCGACTGATCTTTAGAAGCAACGGACCTTGAGGTCCGCTGCGGCCCACTCGCAGGGCATCTCCAGGCCGAACCGAATTGGCTCGAACACCCGTTCGCCGTGATGTTCGAGCAATGCTCACTATAGATGAAGTCTTAGGCCGAAGCGGCCTCATGGCCCGTGCCATAGCCGGCTACGAATATCGTCCGGCGCAGATCGCCATGGGCAAGATCGTCAACCGCGGCTTTCTCGAGCACGTCCACGTCATGGTCGAAGCCGGCACGGGCACGGGCAAGTCGTTTGGCTACCTCGTCCCCGCCATCTTGTCCGGTCAGCGCGTCGTCATCTCAACGGCGACCCTCGCGCTCCAAGACCAGCTGCTGACCAAAGACATCCCCCAGGTGCTCGCCGTCCTCGATTCGAGCGCGCGCGTCGTGCAGCTCAAAGGGCGTAACAACTATCTGTGCCGCGACAAGCTCGAGCAGCTGCGCGCCCGCCTCGTGCTCGCGCAGGGTGAGGACGACCGAAGGCTGTTCGGCTGGGCCGATCGCACGCAGACAGGCGACCGAGCCGAGCTCGACTTCGTCCCAAGCGAGGTCCTCTGGCGCGAGGTCGATGCCGACGCCGACGACTGCCTCATGGAGGCGTGCGAGTTCTTCGGCCCCGAGCGCTGCCATCAGATGCACGCGCGTGAGGCCGCCCGCCACGCGGACATCGTCGTGGTCAACCATGCGTTGTTCTTCAGCGACCTGGCCGTAGGCGGCGGCATCATCCCGCCGTACGATTACGTCGTCCTCGACGAAGCGCATCAGATCGAAGACTGGGCGAGCGCGGCTTTCGCGTCGAGCATCTCGCGCCCGACCATCGGCAGGTTGCAGCGCAAGCTCGCCCGCGCCTACGTCTTCGACGAGCTGCTCAACGCAAGCCTCAGCCAGGCCGCCGACGAATTCAGCGCAGCGCTAGCGCACGAACAGGGCATGCGTTATCCGTTCCAGCAGAACGCGCGCGCCGTCGATCTATTGGAACCGCTGCAGCGAGCGCTCTACCGAACCGAGAACTGGGTCGCCGAGAAGTGGGGCAAGGCTTCCCGTTTTCCCGGCGCCGACGATGAAGCGCTCAAGCGCCGGCGCGATCTGCTGCTGCACCTCATCGTGGCCCACACGCAGACGATCGAGCGCCTGCGGCTCGGGGGCGACGACTGGATCACCTGGGTCGAGCGCACGGGTGAGCGCGGCGGCACCCAGGCCGTGCACTGCGCGCCTGCCTCGGTCGCCGACCTTCTGCGCGAACTGCTCTTCGAGCGGACGCGCAGCGTCATCATGACGTCGGCGACGATCTCCACGGGCGGCGACTTCTCATACCTGCGCAGGCAGGTCGGGCTCGAGGGCGCCGAACTCGACGAGCTCATCGTGGATTCGCCCTTCGACTTCGGCAGCCAAGCGATGCTCTATCTGCCGCCCGAGCGGCTCAATCCCAAGCGTCCGCACTTCGCCGCCGACGCCGTGCCCATCATCTCGCAGGTCCTCGAGGCGACGCACGGCAGGGCGTTCGTGCTCTTCACCTCCATCGCGATGATGCAATCGGTCGCCACGCTGCTCGGCCCAAGTCTGCCCTTCCCATACCGGGTCCAGGGCCAGATGCCCAAAGGCGCGCTCTTGCAGTGGTTTCGCGAGCAAGAGAACGCCGTGCTCTTCGCCACCGCGTCGTTTTGGGAAGGCGTCGACGTCATCGGCAGCGCGCTCTCGTGTGTGATCATCGACCGCTTGCCGTTCCCGCCGCCAGACGATCCCCTCATCGCGGCGCGCTCCAAGGCGCTCGCCGCCTCGGGGCACGACGCGTTTGAATCGCTCATGATCCCGGCGGCGATCACCAAGCTCAAACAGGGACTGGGCCGGTTGATCCGCAGCAACGCCGACAAGGGCCTGATGTGCATCCTCGACGGACGGATCGAGACGATGTGGTATGGCGAGCGCATCCTCAAAGCGCTGCCGCCTGCCAAACGCGTGCACTCACTCTCCGCGATCCGCGAGTTCCTCGCGCCGGCCTCGATGGAGCCGGCGTAGGTTGCTCTACGGCCAGCGCGAGAATTCGGCGAGGAAGCCTTGCCAGCCGCCGGTCACGCTCAAGACGGATCCGGTGACAAACGACGCCTCATCGCTCGCCAGATAGGCGACTGCGTCGCCCACGTCTTGCCAGCTGCCCGGGCGCATCAAGGGATTTCGGTAATCCCGGCGCTCGAGCACAGCAGCCCGGTCCGCATCCTTGTCGCGGATGTCGCCCACGTTGATGACGTTGCAGGTGATGCCGTGCGGGCCTTCCTCGAGCGCAAGCGATCGCGTGAAGGCGACGACCGCCGATTTGGCGGCGGCGTAGGCTGCGAGATGGCGCCAGCCCATCGTCACGTCGCTACCGGTCATGCCAAAAGTGATGATGCGGCCGAACCGGCGCTCGCGCATGAGCGGCAGAGCGGCCTTGACGCAATAGAAGACCGAGCCCATGTTGCCGTCGACCATCTCGCGATACTCATCGAGCGTCGTGTTGTCGACATCCTTGACGATCATCGGCCCTGCGCCGCAGACGAGCACGTCGACACTGCCAAAGGCGGCATGCGCGGCGCCGACGAGCGAGGCGGCCTGATGCGGGTCGGAGACGTCCGCAGGGAACGCCTGCACGCGCCCGCCCGCCGCTTGCACCGCGCGCACCGTCTCGGCTGCATCGGTGCGCGGTGCGCGGTAGTTCGCGGCGATCGCATAGCCACGGCGCGCAAGCACGACGCACACGCCGCGCATGAGGCCGCTCGCGCTACCAGTCACAAGCGCAGTACGAGGCGTGGTCTGTGAAACGCTCACCTTTGATCACTCCATACGACAGTCGGTCGCGCGACGTGGCGCCGTCTTTACGACAGGGCACTGTTCTCGACAAGGGAGGGGCTGACCGTCCGGCGTACAAGCCGATTAGCACTCTAGGGTGCCGATTGCTAATAACATGAAAAAGCCGAAAAACACCCCGACCAAACCCCAGGTCCCGCCGAGCGAGCCTGAGCTTGACCGTCGCAAGACCTCCATCCTCGGGACGGTGGTCTACGAGTACATCGCCACGGGCGAACCTGTCGGCTCGGCGACGCTGACGCAGAAGTACAATCTGGGCATCAGCCCGGCCACCGTTCGGGCTGAGCTCGCAAGCCTCGACGAGGAAGGCTATCTCGACCAGCCGCACACCTCGGCCGGCCGCGTCCCCTCCGACCGGGGATATCGATATTACGTCGATCGTCTCATGCTCCCGGAGGTGTTGACACCCGAAGAGCGCGATCGCATCCAAGCCGAGGTGCGCCGTGCCGCGCACCAGCTCGACTCCGTCGTCGATCACGCCTCGCACGTGCTCTCAAGCCTCACGCGCAGCATCGCGTTCGCCATTGCACCGCGCCTCAGCAGCCAGGTGTTCCGCCACATCGAGCTCATCCGCCTCAGCGATCGCGCAGTACATGTCGTGTTGGTCACGAACCTTGGTCTGGCGGCGCAGTGCACGGTCGAGACCGACCTCGAGGTCGACGCCGACCGGCTGCTGCGCGCGGCTAACAATTTCAACGCCAACCTCCAAGGCAAGGCGCTGGCCGACATCACGATGGAGGCGCTCAACGCGCTCGCGCGCGAGACGCGCGTGCCCGACGACCTGCTGCGCGCCATCGCCGTGATCCTCGCCGAACATTCCGAAGCCGACGTCGAGCGCCGGCTTTTCGCCGGCGGCGCCCACAATCTGCTCGACCAGCAGGAGTTCCGCGATCTCCGCAAGCTGCGCGCCATCCTCGATCTGCTCGAAGAGCAGCAGACGCTGTACAAACTGCTGCACGGATCGCTCAAGAGCGAAGGACATCGCATCAGCATCGGCCACGAGCTGCCGAGCGCCGACATGAGCGAATGCAGCGTCGTGACGATCCCCTATAGAGTCGGCGATCGCAATGCGGGCGCGGTCGGCATCCTTGGGCCGCGGCGCATGCAGTACGCGCGGCTCATCGCCCTCATCAACTGCATGGCGGACAGCCTGAACGCGCTCTTCCAGGGCGAAGCGTCGCAGTTCGGCGGCTGACCGGGACACGCCGGAAGGAACGAGCAAAGAGCAGCCGTGCCGAGCCAACGCGACTACTATGAGATCCTGGGCGTGCCCAAGACCGCATCGGACGATGAGATCAAGCGCGCCTATCGCAATCTCGCGCGCAAGGCGCACCCAGACGTCGTGCATGACGATGACAAGAAGCATGCCGAGACGCGCTTCAAGGACATCAACGAGGCGTACGCCGTGCTCTCCGATGCCCAAAAACGCGCGCACTACGACCGCTTCGGCACGGTCGACGGCCAGTTCGGCGCCGGCGGATTCGCGGGCGCGGGCGTCGGTGACATCTTCGATTTCTTCTTCGGCGGAGGCATGCAGCAACGGCGCGGTCCCGCCCGTGGTTCCGACCTGCGCTACGACCTCGAGATCGAGCTGGCTGACGTGCTGGCGAGCAGCGAGCACGAGATCGCCTTCACGCATCTCGCGCGCTGCGAGACCTGCAAGGGGTCCGGATCGGCCGACGGCCACGAACCGGTGGATTGCCACGATTGCCACGGCACGGGCGAGCTGCGCCATGCGCGCAACACCATGCTCGGCCAGTTCATCACGACGGCGCCCTGCGCGCGCTGCGGCGGCACCGGTAAAGTCGTGCGCAATCCATGCAAGACGTGTCACGGCCGCGGCCGTGCCGATCACAAACGCACGATGAAGGTCACGGTTCCGGCCGGCGCCGACGACGGCACGCGTCTCCGCTATGCCGGCATGGGCGAGGCGGGCGAACGCGGCGGCCCAAGCGGCGATCTCTACATCTACGTGAACATCGCGCTGCACGACATCTTCGAACGGCAGGGAGCGGACCTCCACTGCGAGACCGCCGTGTCGTTCACCCAGGCCGCGCTGGGCGCCACGCTTGAGATCGAAGCGCTTGACGGCACGGCGACGCTCAAGATCCCGGCCGGCACGCAGGCGGGGACGACCTTCCGCATCGGCGGGCGCGGTCTTCCCAAGATGCGCGGCCACGGGCGCGGCGATCTCGTCGCCGACGTGCGCGTCGTCGTCCCCACCAAGCTCTCGCGCAAGCAGCGCGACATACTCGAAGAGTTCGCCCAAGCCGGCGGCGAGGAAGTCGAGGACAGGGATCTCTTCAAGAAAGTCCGCAAAGCGTTCGGCACCGAGTAGGCAAGGATCTGTCTGGCGGCGCTTCACGCTGGCCGTGCGGCCGCAAGACGCCGTGCCGGCGACCGCGCTCGTCGAGACTGCCACGGGCGCGCTCGCCGCGATCGAGCCGGCCGGTGTCCGCTGCGGAGCCGACGGCCTCGTCTCTCCCTTGACCCGCATCAGCGTCCACGTGCCGAAGGCCGATTCGCGCCGTGCGACGGCCAAGCTCTCAAAGATGCTCGCCGCCGCGCGACGGCGCCGGATCCTGCGCGGCGCGACCCTTGCCGCCCGCGACGTCCGCGACGAGTCATGGGCCTCATCGTGGAAGAAGTACTACAAGCCCATCCATATCGCGCCTGGCCTGTTCATCGTGCCCAGCTGGGATCGCCGGTTTGCCGCACCACGCGGCGCGAGCGTGCTGCGCCTTGACCCCGGCATGGCCTTTGGCACGGGTCAGCACGCCTCGACGCAGTTGGCGATCAATCTGCTGCTGCCGTACGTAGAACGAG
Organism: Vulcanimicrobiota bacterium; assembly: GCA_963806005.1. Taxonomy (GTDB): domain Bacteria; phylum Vulcanimicrobiota; class Vulcanimicrobiia; order Eremiobacterales; family Eremiobacteraceae; genus JAFANK01. The sequence goes on from CAWDWJ010000001.1 coordinate 651,750, forward strand.
GATCGGTGGTGCTCGACATCGGTTGCGGTTCGGGCATCCTCGCGCTTGCCGCAGCGCAAGCCGGCGCTCGCGTCTATGCAAGCGACATCGACCCGATCGCGGTGAAGGCCACCCGCGAGAATTTCAGGGCCAACAGGCTTCGCGCTGCCAGGATCGTGCGCGCCCGGGGCATGCCCGCATCGTTTCCTAAAGCCCAGCTGATCGTCGCCAACATGACGGCACGCGTGCTGACGCAGCTCGCTCCCGCGCTTGCGCGCAGGCTTGCGTCCGGCGGTACCCTTGTCTCAAGCGGCATCATCAAGGGGGCAGGACCGCGGATCTTGCGCGAGCTTGCTCGCCACGGTCTCGAGCATGTCGAGACGGGCGGGCGCGCCCAGCTCGTCATCGAGGACGAACGGCCGATCGTCACGGGGATCTGGCGGGCCTACGTCCACAAGAAGCGCAAGCGCAGATGAGCGAGCCGCGGGTCTTCGTGAGCGCGCAGTGCGACCTCGGTGCGCAGGTCGAGCTCGAGCGCGACGACAGCCGTCATCTGGCGCTCGTGCTGCGGATGAAGCCCGGCGAGCACATCACGATCGTCGCCGGCGGCCGCGCCTGGCGCGCGGAGCTGACCCAGATCCACGGCGACCGGGCGAGCGCACGCATCATCGAACCCGGACCGCAGGCATCGCCTGAGCTTCCCATCGACGTCACGGTGCTCCAGGCCGTTCCCAAGGGGACGAAGATGGATGACGTCGTCGAGAAAGTCGTGGAGCTCGGAGCGTCGCGCATCGTGCCCATGCGCTGCGCGCGCTCCTACGGCGGAGATTCAGCGAACAAGATCGAGCGCTGGCGGCGCATCGCCCGCGCGGCGGCGCAGCAATCGCAGCGCAGCATTGTGCCCGTCGTCGAGGAACCCTTGAGTTTCAGCGAGGCGATCGGGCGCTTTGCGGCGATCTCGCAGGTCATCCTCGCACACGAACGCGCGCAACCCGGTTCGCTCGCCGCTGCGTTGCGCAACGGCGCATCGCGGCCCATCGCGCTCGCCGTCGGTCCGGAAGGAAGCTTCACCGATGACGAGCTGCGTGAGGCGCGCGACGCAGGCTGCGACATCGCGTCGCTCGGCCCCACGATCTTGCGTACGGAGACCGCAGCAGCCGCGATGCTGGCCGCGATCGCCGCCTTGCGCGCATGGTGGTGACGTCGCGCTGTCCCGCAGGTTAAGATTTCGTTAATCCGGAACCACTTGCCGGTGGCGAACCCATACGAAGTCTCCGTGGTCATCCCGACATATAATGAAGCAGGCGGCATCGAGCAGCTTATCTCGGCGCTGACCGGTGTATTCTCCCAGGCGAAGATCGACGGAGAGATCGTGGTGGTCGATGACAACTCCCCGGATGGAACGGGGACGCTTGTGGACTCTCTGGCCGCGCGCTACCCGGTCCGCTGCGTGCACCGCGCCGGGAAGCTCGGCCTCGCGTCCGCGGTCATCGACGGGTGGGCCACCTGCTCGGCGCCCATCCTCGGCGTCATGGACGCCGACTTCAGCCACGACCCGAAAATCATCCCCGCCATGGTCGGCGCCATCCGCTCGGGCGAGTGCGAGCTCGCCATCGGCAGCCGCTACATCGCAGGCGGCGGCATCACCAATTGGCCGTGGCGCAGGCGCGTGACGTCGCGCGTCGCCATCATGCTCGCCATGCCGCTCACGAGCGTCAGGGACATCACCTCCGGATATCTGTTCTGCAAGCGCTCGGTCATCGACGGCGTGACCCTCGACCCCATCGGTTTCAAGATCGGGCTTGAGGTCATCATGAAAGGTAAGTACGCAAAGGCGAAGGAAGTGCCGTACGTCTTCACCGACCGCCGGCACGGTTCGAGCAAGCTCAACTCAGGCGAAATCTTCAACTACCTCAAACAATTAGGCAAGATCTACGCCGGTGCCGGACGGCCACGGGGCCCTGCGACGTCCACCCACGCGCTCAAAGAGCAGGAGTAGACGAGTTGGCACCAACCCCGAACTGGCTGCGCCGCCGAGGCGCGAAACCCGAACCGGCGAACGACGCGCTGTGGGAGATCTGCCCATCGTGCGGCGAGCGCCTCTATAAGAAGGACCTCTCTGAGCGCCTCTACGTCTGCTCGCGCTGCGGTCATCATTTCCGTCTGCGCGCGCTCGACCGCATCGCGCTGCTCGCCGACGGCGATTTCCACGAGCTCGCCCCTCTGCTCGCGACCGGCGACCCGCTGCAGTGGAGCGACCGCGTGCCGTATGCGAGCAAGATCGCGGGCGACCGCACGAAGTCGGGACTGCTCGAGGCGATCGTCGTCGGGCTGTGCGCCATCGAAGGCGTTCGCACAGGTCTCGGCGTCATGGATTTCTTCTTCCGCGGCGGCACGATGGGCAGCGTCGTCGGCGAGAAGGTCACTCTGCTCATCGAAGAATGCGCGCGCGAGCGCCTGCCGGTCGTGCTCGTCACGGCGAGCGGCGGTGCGCGCATGGAGGAGGGCGTCATCGCCCTCATGCAGCTGGCCAAGACGACCGCGGCAGTGGAGCGCTTCTCGGCGCTTGGGCTGCCCCTCATCACCGTGCTGACCGACCCGACCACGGGCGGCGTGTCCGCCTCCTTCGGCTTCCAAGGCGACGTCATCATCGCCGAGACCGGGGCGGCCATCGGCTTCGCCGGCCGCCGGGTCATCGATCAGACCATCCGGCAAAAACTCCCTGAAGGGTTCCAGTCCGCCGAGTTCCTGCTCGAGCATGGCCAGGTCGACATGGTCGTGCGCCGCGCCGAGCTCAAGGGCGCACTCGGGCGGCTGCTCACCTTCCTTTCTGAGAAGGCGGTGCCCGCATGAACGTCATCGTCGAACTCGAAAAACCGCTTATCGAGCTCGAGACCAAGATCGCCGGCCTGAAGAAGCTCAACGAGACCCAACGGGTGGATTTCTCGGCCGAGATCGCCGCGCTCGAGGAGAAGGCACGCCAGCTCAAGCTCGAGATCTTCGGCAACCTGACACCCTGGCAGCGCGTGCACCTGGCACGCCACCCCAAGCGTCCGCTTGCGCTCGATTACATCAGCGCGCTCGAAGGCTTCACCGAACTGCACGGGGATCGCACGTTCCGCGACGACCCGGCGATCGTCGCCGGCTACGCATACTTAGGGGATCTGCCGATATTCGTCATAGGTGAGCAAAAGGGCCGTGACACCAAGGATAATCTCTACCGCAATTTCGGCATGCCCCATCCCGAGGGCTACCGTAAGGCGCAGCGTATCATGCGCCTCGCCGAGAAATTCAAGCGGCCGCTTTTGACCTTCATCGACACGCCTGGGGCCTACCCGGGCATCGGCGCCGAAGAACGCGGGCAATCCGAGGCCATCGCCACCTCGCTCAAGGTCATGGCCGGCCTGCGCACACCGGTCGTCGTCAACATCACGGGCGAGGGCGGCAGCGGCGGCGCGCTGGCCATCGGCGTCGGCGACCACATCATCATGCTGCAGCACTCCATCTACTCCGTGGCATCGCCCGAAGCGGCTGCGTCCATCTTATGGCGCGACGCGACGCGGGCCGAAGAAGCCGCACAACGCCTGCGTCTCACCTCAGACGAGCTGTTCGAGTTCGGGATCATCGACGAAGTCATCCGCGAGCCGCTCGGCGGGGCGCATCAGGATCCGCTCGCCACGATCCGCGACACGCTGGCCGCCGACCGCCGCGCGCTCGATCGCCTTCGCCGCCTGAGCGCCGACGAGCTCGTCGACCGCAGATACGAGAAGTTCCGGCGCATCGGCGCCCACATCGAACTGGTCCATGACAGCGCGGCGCGGTAGCCTTCAGTACAAAATCGTCCGTCTGGCACGCGCTCCGCGCGTGCGCGCCCAGACATCGTCGAAACAGCGGCGCTTCGCCAGACTCGCGGCCACCGTCGCCGGCCGCTCGCTTATGGTCCTTGCCGTCCTCTTCGTCAGCGGAACGATCGCGGTGCAGATCTGGCATGCCGGCGCGCGCAACATGCAGCTGCACGAACAGCTCGGCCAAGTCGAACGCGACAACGCCGCTCTGGGGACGGAGAACGCAAGACTCGCAACGCAGGTCGATCGGCTGCGCGATCCCGAGTACCTCGTGCCCCTGATCCACGAGCAGCTCGGACTCGCCAAGCCGCATGAGGTCTTCGTCGAAGTCACCCAAGCCACACCGGTACCGGCACCAAACCGCTAGCCATGGAGCACGTCCGCGGCAACGTCGTGCATTGCAGCCGTTTCGGCTGCGTCGTCCGCCTTGATGACGGGCGGCTCGCCACGCTCCCCGCGAACGAACGCGGGATCGAGATCGTCAAACGTGCGCTCGGCGCCGGCCGACATCCACAATTTCCATTTGTGATCGCGCAAGAGAGCGGACGGCGCGTCCGCGTCGCGCTCGCCGCTCTGCCGGAGAACGCCGCGACCGACGCGACGCCTGCCGGCCCGTCGGCGCCGGGGCGCTTCTCCTCATCGCTCGAACAGAAGATCATCGACTTCTGGCGGCAAGTGTCGGATTGGGACCGCAATGCTGGGCGCGTGGATGAAGAAGAGCCGCTTCTTCGTCACGCGGATCGTCTGCGGCCGTTTGAAGAACGCGCACCGCGCCAATATCGGGATACCCGTAAGCGCCCCCGCCGCCGCTGAACATCCGCAGGAATCCCACGCCCGGACGAGGCACCACCAATTCTAGAACGGCGCCGTTGCGACGCTGAGCGAATTGCTTTTGATAGACTTCTGGCTTCGTATCCGTGGGAGGGGCTGTATGTCGGTAGCAAGGCTTGGACGCCTTTTCGTTTGCGCACTGATCGTCGCGCTCGGCATGACGACACCATCACTTGCTGGCGTCACGGGAAACATCTCCGGGCATGTCACCGACGACAAGAACAACCCGTTGGGCGGCGTCACGGTATCGGTCACCTCGCCTTCGCAATCGGTGACCGCCCAGACCGACTCGCACGGTTTCTACTCGGTCCTCAACCTTTCACCCGACACGTACAGCATCACCGCAAGTAAGGACGGTTACGATACGTCGACCGTCTACGGCGTCACCGTTCAGACGAATCAGACGGCAGGTGTCAGCATCTCCTTGCGGGCCACGACCAAGACCATCGGCAAGGTGCTGACGACGGCGACGGCGAGCGTGGTGAGCAAGACGGTGACCGGCGACCTCTATGCCGTGAACGCAAACGCCATCAAGGGGTATCAGGGCAGCGCAGGCGGTGCTGAGACGCTGTACAGCCAGAACGCCGTCGCGGGCTCGCTGCCGGGCGTCGTGAGGACGGTCGGCACGGGCGGCGGTTACTCAGGCAACGGCAGCCTGAGCTTCCGCGGCGGTTCTACCGATCAGATCGGGTTCGAGCTCGAGGGCATTCCGCTCAATCGCGGCTTCGACGCCGCGAACGCGACGTCGTTTGTGACGAACGGCCTGGGAAGCCTTGAGGTGTACACGGGCGGCGAGCCGGCCGATGCCGGACGCTCGATGTCAGGCTATATCAACGAGACCATCAGGCGCGGTTCGTATCCGGGCGGCGCTGATCTCACGGTGATCGCCGGCGCTCCCGCCTTCAACCACACGCTCCAGGCTGATGTCTATGGAGGTACGCCCGACCGGCGCTTCTCCTATTACGTCTCAACGCTCGCCGTCAACGCAGACTATCAGTTCGGCAACCGGTCCAATCTGGACAACACGAGCATCAACGTTCCGGCCAACGATCCGGGCTGCGGTGCGTTCAACACCTGGCTCATCCAGAACACCGATCCTACCATCGACGGCGGAAGCTGGGTGCAGAATTGCTCGGTCCCACACATCTGGAACATGCCGATCTCACAAGGCTCCTGGCAGTCGTTCGTCAACCCATCCTCGTCGATACGTGACACGGTCGCCAACCTTCACTACACGATCGACCACAACGGGCTCCAAGACGACCTGCAGGGCCTCTACGTGGTCGGCGGCACCGGCAACCCGTTTCTCTACGCCGGTGCGTTCATCGACCCGGCGCTGTTCTTCGAGGGCGTCGGCGGCTCGGTGAACGCGCAAAACCAGCTGTTGTGGCCGACGGGAACACCCTACACAGCCCCCATCAACCAACCCTACCAACCAGCCGCCTTCGGCAACTTCACCTGGCCGTCGGCCGGCGGCGGCACGGGTGCGATCCCGCCCTCGTACGTCGATAGCCAGAGCACCGAAGAGTCCGTCGCCAAGCTCAGCTACACACGGTCGTTCTCAAGCTCGTCGTTCCTGCGCTTTTACGCCTACTCGCTCTATTCATCGTGGAATTTCGATCAGGCGACGAACGGCTTCCTCGGCGATTCGTTCTATCAGCTCCACGACAACGCGACGGGCTACACGCTGCAGTACCAGAACCAGATCAACGCCCAGAACCTGCTCCGCCTCGACGCCGACTACACAAGGGACGTGACACTGCGCTACAACTACGCCTCGAACTATTTCCCGGACGGCGTGGTGGCGTGCGGGAGCCTGGCGCTTGGCCAGCTCAACGACTGCACCGTGCCTGGGTCCGGCCCGGTCGATTTCATCGGCGCGCCATACGCGTACTGGAACGATATCAATCCGGTCAACACCGACATGGCGATCGTCGACAGCCTGAAGCCGAGCGACAGATGGCTCTTCGACCTGGGGTTGCGTTGGGACCACTTCGGCGTGCCGCTCATGCCGCTGCAGATCACCGGCCCCAATGGCGTCGCCGAGCAGGGCCAGAACTCGTATGGCGAGTGCCTCCATGGTTATGCCTACGCGCCGAGCGAGCCATGCTTCGGTTTCCTCAACCTCCTACAAGCCTCGCTCAACCCATCGAATCTGCCCGGCCTGCCGCTCGTCGCCCCGGGAGATGCACCCTGGACCAACGTCAGCGGTTCGCAAGACTTCTACTACCTCAGCCCGCGCTTCGGCATGACCTACACGCTATCGCCCCTGCAGGTGTTGCGCTTCTCGGTCGGCCGGTACGTGCAGCAACCCGAGACCTTTGGCAACGAGTACATATCCGCGCCATACTTTGGCGCCGGTGGAACGGTCTCGATCCTTAACCGTTTTTGGGATCCGCTCTACTTCACCGCCGTGCACAACCTCGTGCCGCAAGATTCCACGAACTACGACCTCTCGTTCGAACAAGGCTTCTCCCAGGGCTGGTCAGCGAAGATCACGCCCTACGCTCGGGTGACGCGCAATCAGATACTCAGCATCCCCGTGAACCCGCTGCAGCCGACATTCGTCACCGGGTACAATTTCGGTGCGGCCAACATCAAGGGCTTCGAGTTCTTGGTCACCAAGGCGGTGCCGGCCGGAAACGGTCTGGGCACGAACCTCGCCGTCACCTACACAGATTCGAAGATGCGCTTCGAGTCGACGATACCAGGCACGAGCAACGTCATCAACGTCATCAATGGCATCAACGCGAACGGCGTGTGCACGGGGACCGGGATCTGCGGCTACAACGCCTACTACCACACCAATTACCCGCTCGAAGATCCAAACGGCCTCTACTCGCCGTCACTCGCGCTCTCGCCGGGCGGGACCGGTCCTTCGTACGATGTGAGCTGGGCGATCAATCTTAACTTCGACGAACGGGTCAATGGCTTTGACATCACGCCGACGTTCAACTACCAGTCGGGCAACCCGTATGGCGACCCGCAAAACTTCCCGGACCAGCACTGCCCCGTCCCCGGACCTGCGACTGCGGCCGGGAACTACTCGGGCTGCGTGCCTTTGCCCGCCGGGGTCTCGGCGCCGCTCGGGGGCATCGGACCGGATCCATACACAGGACAGTTCGACCAGTATGGCTCGCTGAAAGGGCCGTGGTGGCTCACCATGAACCTCGGGCTTTCGCACGCTGTCGGTCACAGCACCGTCGCGAGCTTTTTGTGGACCAACGTCTTCTCGGTCGTCCACAACCAAGGTTACGCGTGGGAGCTGCCGACGAAGTATCAGGTCTTGTCGTACGGGGACAACTCGTTCTATTCGTTCCCTTTGGGCACGAGTCTCGATACGGGAGTGCCGACCATCCCGCAGTACTTCGGCGACAACTACTCGCCCTACGCGCCGTCGGCGATCATGCCGCTGAGCGAGTTCGTCTTCAGCATCTCGGCGAAGATCTGACCGAGCTCGGCTTGTCGCCATCAAGCGACGAACAGAAGGGGCGGCACGTCATGTGCCGCCCCTTCGCATTTCCTTCTTGAACGCTGCGGTCTACAGTTTCAGATGCCCGGTGACCGCGAGCAGAATCAAGATCACGAGCACGACTATGAGAACATCCACGGCGCCGACCTCCTCAGTCCTGGTTGATCGATTTCTGTACCTCTATTATACCAGTTTCGGCGCGCCGCGAAACGCCGTGGAGGTGATGGCGAGCACACCTGCCACGACACGATGGGGCTAGAGCTTGAGATGGCCGGTGACGGCGAGCAGGATCAAGATCAACACCACGACGATGAAAACGGTCCAGAAGGTGTCCACAATTACCAGCCTTTCTCCAGAGATCGCACATAACTGCGATAGTCGGCCATCGCCTTGTCGTAGACAGGTCTGATCTCCGCCGCCTCACGTTTGTGGGCGGGAAGCGGCGGACCTTGCGAGAGCGCAGCGTAGACGTCGATGAGCGTCAACACACGTTCGCGTAGTTTGTCGGGCTTCCACTGGTTATCCTCGGAGTTGCGCGGATTCGACGAGATCTCAAGCGACACGTCTTGCGCTCGGCGCAAGAGCTGCTGTGCAGCGAGGATCTGGGCTGCGGGAGCGTGAGCCGTCTGGAGCGACTCGATCTTGCGCGCGAGCTTGGCGCGGATCGCATCGAGGTTGTTGAGCGCTGTGTCGATCTGCGACACCTCGTCGTACAGAACGCTGAGGAACTCGTGGCGTTCAACATACTGCGCCTGCGTCCACTGCGCGCGCGGGTCCGGGCGGACCGCAAACGAGCTGGTCAGGGTCGTCCCATCGACACGCAGCTCGGCCGTATAGGTGCCGGGAATGACCGTGAGCCCGGCTGGGCCTTGATTCCAGGGCCTGGCGCTGCGCCACGGCACAGGCGGGTCCTCGGTCAGATCCCATGCCGTTCGGTTCAGACCGGCACCGTTTGGCGCGTCTTCGTGGGCAACCGTCCGCCCCGAGCTATCAAGGAATGACAGCGCCGGCGCAGCTTTGGGCGGCTGGGGCAGATAGAAGCTGAGGATGACGCCGGCGGGAGGGTTCTCGCCCGAGAACTGGTCGGCCGGCGGACAGCATTCGGCGCCCCCGGGGCCACCCGAGCCGTACTCGTATGCCCACCAGCGGAAATACGTGTACGCCGTGCGCGGCTGGAAAAACGTCGCGCCGGCCGCTTGGGCTTGTGTCAGGCCCTGCAGCGGCGAGAGGTCGTCAAGGATCCAAAATCCGCGTCCATGGGTGGCGATGATGAGATCGTTGTCGCGCGGATGGATGCGCATGTCGTGCACCGACACCGTCGATACGTTGACGTTGAGGCTTTGCCAATGGGCTCCGCCGTTGAAACTAACCCAGACGCCGTGCTCGCCGCCGGCGTAGAGCAGGTCTGCATTGCGGGGATCCTGGCGCACCACGTGGATGATCTCGCCTGGGGGCAGATCGCCCGAGATCTGTTTCCAGGTGGCGCCGAAGTCAGACGTGGCGAAAATGTATGGCGCGTCGTCGCCTGAGAAATGCCGGTCGAGGATCGCGAAGGCAGCTGCCGCTGCGTGAGGAGACGCCTCGACCGTCTCGACCCGCCCGTAGGGCGGTACACCCGCCATCGTCACGTCGTGCCAGTGGGCCCCGCCGTCGCGCGTGACCTGCACGAGCCCGTCATCCGCGCCGGCCCAGATCACATCGCGATCCACAGGCGAGGGCGCGATGTCCAGGATCGTGTCATAGAACTCAGCGCCCGAGGAATCCGTGTTAATCGGCCCGCCAGCGACCTGTTCGTGAGCCGGATCGTGAAGCGTAAGGTCTGGGCTGATCTGCCGCCAATGACGGCCGCGGTCGTGCGTCTCCCACACGACATTGCCGCCGTACCACGCCACGTGCGGATCGAAATGCGAGAACGCGATCGGCGCCTCCCAGTTGAAGCGGTAGGGGATCGTCGCGATGGGGATGTCGCTCGTATCGCGGACGTATGGAGTGATGTCGTAGCTCTCGCGCGTGCGGCGGTCGAAGATGGTGAGCTGGCCGTTAAGATCGCGCACGCCGACGTTCCAGACAAGGTTCCCGTTAAGCGGGTCGGGCCACGTCCAGGAACCATCGCTGTCGTTGCCCACGTCGCGCCAGTCGTGGTTGAGGATGCCGAGCTGGCTTAAGGAGTCGGACGGTCCGCAATATGAATCATTGTCCTGCATGCCGCCGCAGACGTCGTACGGCGTTGCCATGTCGTAGCCCACACGGTAGATCTGCGCGATCGTGACATTGAATCGCCAGTCCCAGATCTTGCCGCCGTCCAGGCTGATGGGCGCGCCGCCGTCGTTGCCCTCGATCATGCGCCGGCCGCTCGTGGCGATCCACATCGCGTGATGGTCCTGGTGCGTCTGGCTGTCGATGATGCGGAAGGTCCGCCCGCCGTCGTAGGATTGGATGAGGTCTTCGGAGAGGAAGAAGACGTGGTTGGGGTTGCGGGGGTCGACCTCGAGCCGGCTCATGTAGAACGGACGCTGGTTGACGTAGGAGTCTTTTGTCACGAGCTTCCAGGTGTCGCCGCCGTCGGCCGATCTCCATAGCGCGCCTTGCGCCGATTGTATCAGCGCGTAGACGATGCGCGGATCGCTCGGCGCGACCGCCACGCCGATGCGGCCCATGATGCCTGTGGGCAGGCCGTGGCCCGAGAGCCGCTGCCAGGTGATGCCGCCATCGCGAGAGCGATACAGCCCATCGTCGGGCCCACCGCTCGTGAAGTTCCAAGGCACGCGCCGGATCTGCCAGATCCCGGCGAAGACAAGCTTGCCGCCGCGCCTATCCCACGCGAGGTCGCTCGCGCCGCTTGACGGTCCAACGTAGAGCGTCTGCTGCCAGCTTTTGCCGCCGTCGGTCGTCCGGTAGACGCCGCGGTCGTGGCTGTCCTTGTACGGATCGCCAAGCGCGCCCACGATGACGAGCCGCGGGTCTCGGGCGTCGATCAAGATGCGAGCGATGGACGGCGAGTCGATGCCCGCGTGTTGCCACGACGCCCCGCCGTCCGTGCTCTTCCATACGCCGTCGCCGAGCGCGACGTCATTGCGAGGTTTGGACTCGCCCGTGCCCACCCAGACGACGTTCTTGTTCGAGGGGGCGATGGCGACGGCGCCGATGGATGCCGCCGGTTGGCGGCCGAAGACATCGTCCCAGGTGACGCCGCCGTTGGTTGTGCGCCATACGCCGCCGCCGGCAGCGCCGAAGTAATAGAGCAGCGGATCGGCGTCAGTCCCGGCGACCGCCGCGACCCGCCCGCCGGCGATAGCCGGGCCGATGGCCCTCCATCGCATCGCGCCGAAATCTGTGGTTGGCGCGACTTCAGTCCTGCCCGACACTGGTACAGCGCCACCCCGCACGCCCGCACTGGTCAAAAAAAATATGCCCGCGCACAACAAGGCGGGGCATAACGCTCTGGCTAGCCGGCCGCGCGCCAAATCAGGACTCCATCGCGCTGCGATAGTAGCGGTCGAACTGGTGCAGCAGTCCTTCTTGGTTGGCATAGGGTCCCGGGGTGTAGGAGCGCGATTCGACGCCGAGCTGCGACAGCTCGCAGACGTGCCAGTCCTGGCGGTTGGTCATATCCCAGAAATCGATGGCGTCGCTTGGATCGAATCCCTGCGCCGCGATCGTGTCCGGGTGGAAGAGCCACTGGCAGATGACGGTCGTGCGGTTGACCGCCACGGGCAGCGCGCGGTGCACCATGACGTAGTCAGGCTCGAGGCTGAGCAACATCGAGGGGAAGAGCGCGTAGTAGTAGACGTGATCGAGCTCTTCGCCCTCGACCCCAGGCAGCGCCGGATAATGCGACGTGCCGCTCATCGACATGCGCATACCCGACGTGCGCATGGTCATGTATCCGCCGAGGAAGGGCCCCTCGCCGAGGTCGTTGCGGCCGCTGTCGAACGGCGTGAGTTTGTCGAGCGCCGGGTGCACGAGCGGGCAGTGATAACACTCCGAGTAGTTCTGGATGATGAGCTTCCAGTTGCAGGCCAGGTCGTAGGTGATCGTCTTGGCGACGCGCAGCTCGCCGATGTGCCATTTCGAGAAGCGGGTCAAAAGCGGCGCGAACGCCTGCTCGAAGGGCTCGGGCCGGTCGGCAAGATTGATGAAGATGAAGCCCTCCCAGGTCGCAAGCGCGGCCTGCTTGAGCGGGTACGAGGTCTTGTCGAAGTCGGGCACGCCGTCCATGTTGCGCGCCGCGGTGAGCCGGCCGTCGAGCGCATACGTCCAGGCATGGTACGGGCACATGATGGAGCCCGCGAACTTCCCACGGTCTTCCGTGCACATGCGGGTGCCGCGATGCCGGCACACGTTGTAGAGCGCGCGCAGCTGTCCGTCCTGGCCGCGCACGATGATGAGGCTCTCACCCGCCGGGTCGGCCAGGAAGTAGTCCCCGGGCTTTGCGACCTGTTCTTCGCGGCCCACGAACAACCAGCGGCGTGCGAATATCTGCTCGGCTTCGCGCTTGAAGATGTCCGCCGAGGTGTAATACTCTCTCGGCAGGGTGCGGGCACCCTCTGGGACGCTGGTCTTGGTGAAGACGGCCATGGCGTTGGACCCCTCGTGCAGCGACTGACCCGCTCGGTCAGCCCGTAGCGGCATATCGCAAATGGTTTTCTCCAGGGCCGTTTATCGCGCCTGTAGCGTGACCCTGTGCCATGGTGGATGCAGTGGCAACCGTCGCATATGGTCGTCTCGCGGGTTGACAAGGCGCTGGCGCCGCTCTCTCCATAGGAGCCGAGAATTCCCAGAAGATAGTCATCATCGGCGCGCAGAAGGTGACTCACCACATGCGCCTCATCGCCCTTGTGACGCTCGTCGCCGTCATGACAGCGCCCGCGCTGGCAGACCCTACGCCCTCGGCCTCACCGGGTCCGTTGCCGAGCGCATCGCCGGCCGAGAACCTCGGATGGACCAACTCGCTCGACGGGTTCGGGTCACTTGTCGATCAAGCCACGGACGGACGCGGTATACAGCCGCCTGAAGGGCCGGGCTTCGCGAGCGGTAACCCGCTCTCACCCATGACGCCGTACGACACCTTTTCGAGCGCGCCCAACACGCCGGGCGTGGCGGGTATCGCGCAGTTCGTCCTCACGACGCAATACTCGGGTCGGAGATTCGAGGCTTCGCTGCAATCGGGACTGGGGTATGTCGACGGCAGCATCACGAACGGAGCTTACTGGTCCGAGTCGCTCCTGCCGACGCTCAACCCACACGTCGGCTCGCAGGCGCTCCCGTACTCCATCACCTTTCCCACGCATGCCGGACAAGACGATGGCACAAACACACGCGGCTCCATCCTGCAAGGCTCAGTCGGAGCGCACGACGGCGCCTGGCAACTGCGCGGCGGCTGGTTCGACCTGGACCAAAACGATCGCTTTGTCTTCGTGCAGCCGCCCTTGACGAACGTTTCTCCGTCTCTGCTTGCGCAGGCAGCGGAAAGCCTTGGCAATGGTTCCCCTACGCTCGCGGGTTGGCTGAGTCAAGTGTCGGGCTTACCGCTGCAAGGCGTCGACCTCACGCTCCATGAGAAGTCGACGACGTTTGAAATGACGAACGCCGCGCTGCCCTCGCTTCCCGGAACGTCGGCACGGATATCGCTTGGGTCGATCGTCCTCGATCGCGGCAAAGGGACGCGCTTTTCCGCCGACGTGCTGCATGTGGCCACGAGCGGCGACGCCATAGCAACGACTACCTTGTTTGGAGAAGATCCCAAACTCCATTCCGGTCCGCAAGGTGAGCTGCCCACGAGCACGCTCGGTGGTCAAGAACAAACCATCGCAGGGCTACGCGGCGCGTTCCACTGGACGGCAAGTTACGATGGTGTCGTCGAAGTAGGCCGGGCCTGGTACGATGCTCAGCAGGTTGTCGCCCCAGGGAGTTCGCAACCGGGCGGTTACTATCACATCCTCTTGAGCCATACTGCCCGCCGCACGACCACCGCCATCGAGGCCTTTAGGTTCGAGCCGCGCTACGCAACCGCCATCTTGCCTTATGGAGCTCCGGAGAATGTATGGAGTGTTGCTTGGTCGTGGCCGGGCGTCTGGCTCAAGTCCAACTATCAGCTGGCGGACAACACAACCGTCGGCGCCAACCGGCAGGGCTACCGGCTTCGCTACGCGCTCAACGGGGGTCCGCTTGAGATCCACGCCGCGTATGGAGCCTACCAGCAAATCGAGCAAGCGACGACCAACAACGTGACGCAGACCGGCTTCGTTGAGGGTTTCTTCCTTCCACAACAGCTCGGCGCGGGGACCTTGGGCCGCACGCATCAATACGCCGCATGGATTGGCTGGCATCCAAGAGTTGGCGACATCACGCTCGATTATGTCGATGACACGATGCATCGAGATTTTCTGATCGGCGCACCGCAAGATGCCGTCAGCCTCGTCGTCCCGCAAGTCCTTCTCACGGTATCCCGATCGTTGAGCAAGTCCGCGATCGCATCGGTCGGTTACGGCCGCTATGCGATGCGCGGGTCCTGGGCGCAAGGCAGCCTTACAAACGTGGATTACGGACAGGACGTTTGGTTTGCCGGTGCTCAACTGGCGGAATCCACCCACGCAACGGTGCTACTTCAGGTGCGGTCCAGCGCGTTTAGCGGACTGCCCTCGATCATCGGCGGACCGTCGCCGAACTACCACGGGACTATGCTGATCGTCGAGCAGCGCTTCCATGTCTAGCCAGCTGCTCATCCTCGCCGTGCTCGTGGTAGGCGTGCTGCACACGCTCGTGCCCGATCACTGGGTGCCGATCACGCTCATCGCAAGACAGCGTGGGTGGTCAACCGCGCAGACGGCTCGGGCAGCCGCCGTGGCGGGACTCGGCCACACGCTTTCAACGCTCCTCATCGCCGCCGTGCTGTGGGTCGCGGGCGTCGCATTTGCCGCGCGATTCGGGCACGACGTCGACGTGCTGGCCAGCGTCGCCCTGATCGGGTTCGGTGCGTGGGTCGCGATCGGCGCATGGCGCGAGCTCCGGGCCGGGTCGCATCACAACGATGGCGCTCCCCCCGATTACGATCATGACCCTCAGGGCGCACACCATCACTCCGTTCCTGCGGCGCGGGGCCACGTGCACATCCACCGACATAATGGCGGCCCGGTCCACATCCACTGGCACTCGCACGGACCCGATGATTGGCACAGCGTCGAGGGCAATGTCGCCGTTGCCCCACCTCTGCACGAGCACGAGCATAAGATATCGGGTAGGACCGCGCTTGTGCTCGTGCTTGGCTCCTCACCTATGGTTGAGGGCATACCCGCGTTCTTCGCGGCGGCGCGCTACGGGGTGGAGCTGATCGTGGTCATGGCGACCGTGTTCGCCGTGGCCACCATCGGCACGTACGTCGTGCTATGCACGGCGTCGGCGGCCAGCCTCCAGCGCATGCACCTCGGACCGCTCGAGCGTTACGGCGAGGTGATCAGCGGCTCGTTTATTGCGGTCTTAGGGATGGCGTTTCTTTTCGTCCGCTGACGAGGCTGCTATCTTTCTAGCAAACGCATCCGTTCGGTTCATCCGTTCGGCGGATGGCGGACGTGCGGCTGGGCCGTTACGATAGGGACGATGTTCATGCACAAACGTCTCCTCGCCAGCGGGCTCGGCCTGCTTGTGATGGCCACGGCCTCAGGGAAGGCCCTTGCCGATTCGCCCCCGCCGACACCCAAGGCCGCCTCTGCCTCGCCGACGCCAGCTCCGGCCGCGACCGCCTCTCCATCGCCGTCGCCGGCCCCTTCGTCCACGAGCCTTACCTTGGGCCCTCTGACGGTCGACGGGGTCTTCAGCGCCTTCACGATGTTCACGAGCGGCGTCAACGCGACGGGGGCGCTCGACACGTCGAACGGGGTCGATCTGAGCAACCGCACCGATATCAGCAACGCGTTTCTCATCGTCAATAAGTCGTCAGGGACGTTCCGCTACGGCTTCGCCGCCGGCGCGTACAACATCCCCGTCGTTGGCTTCGCGCTCAACAAGACGATCCAGACCGGAGCGAACACAAGCCTCTACGGCGCGCTTCCTTCCGCCTACGTCGAATATGCGCCGACCGGCAGCTTCAATCTCCAAGCCGGGAAGCTCGCCACGATGACCGGTCAGGAGTCGACCTACACCTATGAGAATATCAACATCCAGCGCGGCATCATCTGGAATATCGAGCCTGCGGTGAGCCGAGGCGTGCGCGGCACCTTCACCGGCTCCAAATTCAACGGGGCGCTCGAGGTCAATGACGGCTACTATTCGGGCAACCGCCTGGGCTTCGAGGGGCAGGTCACCAACACCCCAAGCTCGAGCACCACGTTCGAAGTCGTCTTCATGCTTCCCAATGCGAGCGCACCCCCGAACGCCACGGCGTCCATCGCCAACAAGCAGCTCATCGATCCGATGCTGACCTACACGACCGGCAAGTGGCAGTTCTTGCCCTACGTCTTGTGGGTCAACTCACCTGCGAGCGCCGCGCTCGGCTACACGAGCGACGAGCATGCCTTTGGCGCCGCATTCCTGACGACGTACACGCTGAGCTCGACCTGGTCGCTGCCGCTGCGAGTGGAGTATGGCAAAAATGGCAGCGCACCGGGCGACACTAGCCTTAACGCCAACCTTCTCGGCTACGGCCCCGGCAGCGGTGCGTGGACCTACACGCTCACCCCGACCTATCGCAAAGGCGTGTTCTTCGCCCGCGCCGAGGCGTCCGACGTGAATGTCACCAACTTCACGCCCGGCATCGCTTTCGGCACGAGCGGCACGCAGTCCAACCAGTTCAGGACCGGCCTCGAAGCCGGATTGCAGTTCTGACATGACGCCGACATGCAAGAGGATACACCGATGCTCGATGTAGCCATCATCGTCCTGACGCTCATCTTGTTCTGGGTGCTAGACCGTTACACGGTCGGACTGGAGCGGCTCTAGATGTTCGATCAGATCTTGGGCCTCATACTCTCCGTGCTTGGCCTGGCGTATCTCACATATGCAATGCTGCGACCAGAGAAGTTCTAGGAGATAGCTGTGACCATCATCGGCTGGCTTCAAGCCGTCGTCTTCTTGGGGATCATCCTCACGATAACGAAACCGCTGGGCGCCTACATGTCCCGTGTTTTCGACGGCGAGCGCACCTTCCTCAGCCCCATTCTGGCTCCGGTCGAGGGCCTGATCTACCGCATCTGCCGGGTCAGCCCGAAGACCGAGATGTCCGCCACGTCGTACCTCTTGGCGACGCTTGCGTTCAGCCTCGTCGGTCTCATCTATCTGTACGTCTTGCTGCGCACGCAGAAGTGGCTACCTCTCAATCCGCAGCATTTCGACAACCTCACGGCCGACAACGCGTTCGTCGTCGCTGCCAGTTTCATGACGAACACCAACTGGCAGTTCTACTCGGGCGAGAGCACGATGAGCTATCTTTCACAGATGGCAGGGCTCGCCTGGCACAACTTCGTCTCGGCCGGCGTCGGCATCACGATCGCCATCGCGGTCATCCGCGGCGTGTGCAGAACGAGCCTGAACACCGTCGGCAACTTCTGGGTGGACGTCACGCGCTCGTGCCTGTACGTGCTGCTGCCCATCAGCGTCGTCGGATGCTTGGCGCTCGTCTGGCAGGGCGTGCCGCAGAACTTCCACTCGTACCAAGACGTCGTCTCGATCGAGGGCTTCAAACAGACGATCACGGGCGGCCCTATGGCGTCGCAGGAAGTGATCAAGGAGCTGGGGACCAACGGCGGCGGCTTCGTCAACGCCAACTCCGCAGCGCCCAACGAGAATCCCAACCCACTCACCAATCTATTGGAGATGCTCTTCATCTTCGCGATCGGCGCCGGCCTGACGTACACTTATGGCCGCTACGCCAAAGATCAGCGTCAAGGGTGGGCGTTATTCGCGGTCATGGCGCTTTTGTTCTTGGGCGGCTTCACGGTCGCATATGCCTCTGAGGCTGCCGGCAACCCGATCGTGCACGCGCTCGGCGTCACGGGCGCCAACATGGAAGGCAAGGAGTGCCGCTTCGGCACGGCCGCGTCGGCGCTCTTCGCCACGGTCACGACCGACACGTCGTGTGGCGCCGTCAACTCGATGCATGACTCGTTCACGCCGCTGGGCGGTCTCGTGCCGCTGGCGGACATGCAACTGGGAGAGATAGCGTTCGGCGGTGTGGGCACAGGTCTCTACGGCATGATCGTCTTCGTCGTGCTGACCGTGTTCATCGCGGGACTCATGGTCGGACGAACGCCCGAATATCTGGGCAAGAAGATTGAGCGGCGCGAAGTCCAGCTCGCCATGCTCGCCGCGCTCGTCTTGCCTGTCTTCGCGCTCATCCCGACGGCCATATCGGTGCTCGTGCCGCTCGGCACCGCGACGCTGAGCAACGGCAGCGCGCATGGGTTCTCGGAGCTGCTCTACGGCTTCACGTCGACGACCGAGAACAACGGTAGTGCGTTTGCCGGACTGGGCGGCAACATCTACTTTAATATCCTCATGGGCGTCGTGATGATCTGCGGGCGCTTCACCTTCCTCATCCCGGCGGTCTTGCTGGCCGGGTCGCTCTCCGGCAAGGTCAAAGCTCCGGTCACCGCCGGGACGTTCACCACGCACTCGCCCATCTTCGTCGTTTTGTTGATCGGAACGATCCTCATCGTGGGGGCCCTGACGTTCTTCCCTGCCGATGCGCTCGGTCCGATCGTCGAACACCTGCTCATGCTTCAAGGAAAGACGTTCTGAGATGATCTCGCAACGCCGCATCGAGCGCCGGCCAAAGGCGCGGTCGCTCTTCGATAGCAAGATCCTCGCGACGGCGACGCTCGAGTCGTTTCGCAAGCTCGACCCGCGCTGGCAGTTCCGCAATCCGGTCATGTTCGTGTGCGAGGTCGGCGCGCTCGTCACATTGCTATTCTTCATCCGCGATCTGCGCACGCACGGGCCGGCGGGATTCGACTTCGCGATCTCGATGTGGCTGTGGTTCACGGTCGTCTTCGCGAACTTCGCCGAAGCCATGGCCGAAGGGCGGGGAAAAGCGCAAGCCGAGTTCTTACGCCGCACGAAGACCGAGACCAAAGCGCGCCGGGTCACAGATGGCCGTGAGGAGGTCGTCAGCGCGACGGTCCTGCGCAAGGGCGACACCGTGCGCGTCGCTGCTGGCGAACTGATCCCGGCGGACGGCGACGTGGTCCACGGGGCGGCATCGGTCGATGAGTCCGCGATCACCGGCGAATCCGCTCCGGTCATCCGTGAAGCGGGCGGCGATCGCAGCTCGGTGACCGGCGGCACGCGCGTGCTCTCCGATGAGATCCTCATCGCGGTGACGTCCGATCCCGGCGAGACGTTCTTGGACCGGATGATCGCGCTCGTGGAAGGCGCAAAACGTCAGAAGACACCCAACGAGATCGCGCTCTCGATCCTGCTCGCCGGCCTCACCATCATCTTCATCATCGCGGTGGCGACGCTATCGCCGTTCTCCATCTACGCGGGCACCACCCAGTCGGTGACGGTGCTCATCGCTCTCCTCGTCTGCCTCATCCCGACGACGATCGGCGGCCTGCTGTCCGCCATCGGCATCGCCGGCATGGACCGCGTGCTGCAGCGCAACGTGCTCGCCATGAGCGGTCGCGCGGTGGAAGCAGCAGGCGATGTGGACACCTTGCTGCTCGACAAGACCGGAACGATCACGCTCGGCAACCGGCAAGCGACGGAATTCATCCCAGCGCCGGGAGCGGCGGTCGAAGACGCGGCCCGGGCGGCCTACCTCGCCTCGCTGTCCGACGAGACGCCCGAGGGCCGTTCCATCGTCACGCTCTCAGAACAGTTCGGCGCCACCCTCAAAGGACAGGCCCCGACGGGCACGACCTTTGTGCCGTTCAGCGCCTACACGCGCATGAGCGGCGTCGATCTGCCGGATGGGTCCTCCATCCGCAAGGGCGCCCCGGATTCCATTCGCAGCTGGGTGCGCGAACGCGGTGGCGATGGCGCGACGGTGCTTGCCGCCGAGGTCGAACGCGTCGCGCGCTCGGGCGGCACGCCGCTGTTGCTCGCGACCGACGCGAAGATCGTAGGGGTCATCCACCTCAAAGACATCCTCAAGCCCGCCATGAGCGAGCGCTTCGACCGCCTGCGCAAGATGGGCATCCGCACGGTCATGATCACGGGCGACAATCCGCTGACCGCCGCGACGATCGCCCGCGAGTCAGGTGTCGACGACTTCCTGGCTGAGGCGACGCCGGAGACGAAAATGGCGCTCATCAAGCGCGAGCAGGAGTCAAGCCGGCTTGTGGCCATGACGGGCGATGGCACGAATGACGCGCCCGCGCTCGCCCAAGCCGACGTCGGCGTGGCCATGAACTCCGGCACGCAAGCGGCCAAAGAAGCCGCCAACATGGTCGACCTCGACTCGGATCCGACCAAGCTCATCGAAATCGTCGAGATCGGCAAGCAACTGCTCATGACGCGCGGTGCGCTGACGACGTTCTCGATCGCCAACGATGTCGCCAAGTACTTCGCGATCCTGCCGGCGATGTTTGCGACCGCATATCCGGCCATGAACGCGCTGAACGTCATGCACCTCTCCACGCCGCAAAGCGCCATCCTGTCGGCTGTCATCTTCAATGCCCTGATCATCATCGCGCTGGTCCCCTTGGCGCTGCGCGGCGTCGCCTACCGGCCGCTGGGCGCAAACGTCGTGCTGCGGACCAACGTGCTGGTCTATGGCCTCGGCGGGGTCATCGTCCCGTTCGTAGGTATCAAGCTCATCGATATGATCTTGACCGCTTTCCATCTCAACGGAGCGTAATGCACACATGAACGCGCAGAAGATCGCGGACAACACGTTGCGACACACAGGAACGTCTGTCGTCTACACCCTCCTGTCGGTCGTCACGCTGGGGCTGGTCTATCCCATCGTCATGACGCTGCTCGCGCAACTCGTCTTCCCGACCCAAGCCGCCGGATCGTTCGCGTACGTCAAAGGACAAAGGGTGGGTTCTTCGATCATCGGACAGCTCTGGGCGAAGCCACAATACTTCCACGGCCGTCCGTCGGCTGCAGGCAAGGGATACGATCCTACTTCGACCGGCGGCACGAATCTCGGTCCGACGTCGAAGAAGCTCATCGATGCGACGCGAGACGCGATCGCCGCGCTCAAGAAGGAGAATCCGGACGCGAGCGGCCCGATCCCGATGGACCTCGTCACCTCGAGCGCCAGCGGCATCGATCCCGACATCAGCCCGCAAGCGGCCGTCTATCAGGCACCGCGGATCGCGAAGGCTCGCGGAATCGCGGTGGCGCAGGTGATCGCCCTGATCAGTGAGCACGAGCGAGGCAGGACCCTGGGATTTCTCGGCGAGCCACGCGTCAACGTGCTCGAATTGAACCTCGCGCTCGACAAGGCCGTGCGCTGATGCGCCGGCTCCCTGCACGGCGCATCACGTGGTGGGGCCAGGACCCCGCCCGCCCTCGAGGACGGCTCGGACTTCGCAGCAACCAGATGGTTGAAGCAGCGGACCTTGAGGTCCGTTCGCTCAGATGATGCCCCGGCGCAGCGCGACGACGGCAGCCTGCGTGCGATCGGACGCCGAGAGCTTCTCTAAGATGTCTCGCACGTGGCCCTTGACCGTGCCCAAACCGAGCGACAGCCGTTCCGCTATCTCGGCATTGCCGACACCGTCTGCCACGAGCGCGAGGATCTCCGTCTCTCGCGGCGTCAAAGGCGACGTTCCCGGCTTGGGATGCGCCTTGGGGTCTGCGACCCTGCGCAAGACGATATGCGCCACGGCTGGGTCGAAATATGCTCCACCCTCGGCGACGACGCGCACCGCGGCGATGACGCCGTCGGTCTTGTTGGATTTCACACAGTAGGCATCTGCGCCGGCGGCGAGTGCGGCGAGGACCTCGGTGTCGAGATCGTGCATCGTGAGGATCACGATCTTGGTCTGAGGAACGGCTTGCCGCAACCGGCGGGTGAGCTCGATGCCGTCCATGCCCGGCAAGCCAAGATCGATGACCGCCACGTCGGGCTTGAGACGGCAGACCTCTTCAAATCCGCGCGGTCCATCGTCGGCTTCACCGACCACGGCGAATCCGGCATCCACGAGCGCCGCGCGCAAACCGGCGCGCGTCAACGCGTGATCCTCAACGAGCACGATAGACGACATGCTACGCGCCGGACGGTCGAAGCGATTCGACCGCTCCCGAGAGAGGGGGTTGCGCGCGCTCGACTCGCGGCGCCGCCGGCAGATCCATGATGAACACGCTGCCGCTCGGTTCGTTGGGCTCGTAGCGCGCCGTCCCGCCATGGCTCTCGGCGATGCGGCGGATGATGTACAACCCAAGACCCGATCCGCCGCCTTGGCGTGCGTGGTCGTTGGGCACCAAGCGCTGGAAGAGCAACGCTCGCTGCGCTTCAGAAACGCCGTAGCCGCTGTCCTCGACGCGGATGATCACCCGGCCGCCTCCTTCGCGCGGCCCAGCCTTGATCGTGCCGCCTTCGGGGGTCCAATTGATCGCGTTGGCGAGCAGATTCATAATGGCGCGCCGCAACTCGCCTGGGTCCCCGAGCACAGCATGCATCCTGCGAGCCGGTCACGACGCATTCGATGCGCTTCATGCGCCACATCGGCTCGAGTTCGGCGATCACCGCGGCGATCAGCGGATAGACCTGCACGACCACGCGATCTTTGGCCTGATCGCCCGATTCGTACCTGGCGACGAGCAGCAGCGTCTCGGCGAGATTACGCAGCTCGTCGTTCGCCGCAAGCGACCGGCGCAGGATCTCACGATAGCCTTCCGGCAGGGACCCATACATCCCATCGAGCGCCTGCTGCAACGTCACCGCAGCGGCCGTGAGCGGTGTGCGCAAATCGTGTGAGAGTGCATAGACGAGGTCGCGGATGACCTCGCCGCGGTGCTCGAGCGTCTCGACGGCTTGCTGCAGTTCGAGGTTTCGATCGGCGAGCTCGACGAAGAGCGACGCCTGTGCCGCCGCCACCGTGGCTTGGTCGGCGAACGCCTGCACCCACTGTTCGGTTTCAGGCGCGCTCGAGGGCGCCTCGGCAGCGACGAGCAGCAGGATCCCGAAGGTGATCTGGTCGTTGATCAAGGGGACGAGCATGGCATGTCCGGCCTTGAGCGTGTCCAGCGCGAACCGCCCAAGGGCATCCGATGGGGTCACGATGACGAGACGGCGCTCGCTCATGGCGACCTGGAGCAAAGAGAGCAGCTCCGCTGCCGGTCGAGCGCGGCTGACCTCGACATCCTCGTCGCCTCGCTCCCACGAATACGTCGTCGCAGCGAGCGCGTGGCCCTCGATCGTGAAGAGCTTCGCCCCCCTGACGTCGAGCGCAGTGACCGCCTCGCGCACGATCGCGCGCGCGACCAGCTCGACGTTGAGCGAAGAGCGGATCGTCCCCATCGAGCGGCGCAACGCTTGCTCGCGCTGCGCTTGGCGTTGCCGCGCCACGAGCTGCCCGCTGCGTTCGGCCGCTGCCTGAGCGACGGTGCCCAACCACCCCACGAGGACGATGGAGAAGCCGGCGAGCGCCCGGTTCGCGATCGCGATGGCGTCCCAATGATGGCCTTCGTGGACCCCGTTGTAGTAGCCGGCCACGACATTTGCGACGAGCGCGGCCACGACGAATCCCTGGGTGATCCGCCGATCGAGGACGAGGCTCGACAGCGCGACGGGAACGGTTAGCAGGATCGCGGCGACGAGCGCCTGCGGCGTGAGCATATCGAACATGAAGGCGAGCAACAATAAGACGATGCACAGGGCAAGCGTGAGGCGTGCACTCATGGTGGGCTGCCTTCTGCGCGCCAGCGGCATGCTCCGGCTGG
The DNA here is from genome assembly GCA_963806005.1 of Vulcanimicrobiota bacterium. Lineage (GTDB taxonomy): Bacteria > Vulcanimicrobiota > Vulcanimicrobiia > Eremiobacterales > Eremiobacteraceae > JAFANK01. The sequence continues at coordinate 675,708 of CAWDWJ010000001.1, forward strand.
GAATCGCGCGCGCGAACCCGAACTGCGCCGCATGGATACGGGTGCAAGGCGCCCAGGAGCAGCGGAGCTCCTCAAAGAGCTCGGCGGGCAGGCACGTCTGACAGTCTATATCGGGTTCGCGCCCGGCGTGGGCAAGACGTACCGGTTGATCAACGAGGCGCGCCAGCTCCACCAGAGCGGTGCCCGCGTTGTGCTGGGCTGGGTCGAGACCAAGGGCCGCGCGGACCTCGAACGGCTCTGCGAAGGCATTCCGCAACTCCCGCCCCGCATGGTGGCGATGGGAAGCTCGACGTTTCCAGAGTTCGACTATGAGGCGGCAGTGGCAGCGCATCCGCAAGTGATCGTCCTCGACGAACTCGCTCATACGAATCTCGCCGGGTCAGCACACGCGAAACGGTGGCAAGATGCCCTCGCGCTGCGCGATGCCGGCATCAGCGTCCTCGGCGCCCTCAACATCGCCCACCTTGAGACGGTCGCGCCGACCGCAGAGGCGCTCATCGGTTTTCCCGTCCGCGAGATCGTGCCGCTGTCGTTCCTGCAGGCCGCCGACCAGGTCATCGCGATCGACGTCGCGCCCGAGCAGCTGGAAGCCCGCTTGCACGCGGGCCTCATCGTCCGCAAAGAAGACGTCGACCGCGCGCTCCAAGGGCCGTTCCGTCCACATACGCTGCGTGCGCTACGCGAGATGATGCTGCGCACGGTGGACGAACTCACCGAACCGGCGTTGCCGGCTGCCCGTGTCTCCAAAGCCATCGCCCTGCTCCTCCCGGGCATCGACGGCGATGCCTTCGTCGACCGCAGCGCCGCCTTCGCAGACGCGTTCAACCTCGCCCTCGAGATCGCGGGTCCGCCCAGCGAAGAAGCAGCCGCAGCGCGCCTGGCGCAAACCCATGGTGCCCGCGTCGCAAAGCTCACGAACCTCGACCTCGACCGTCCGCAACTCGGGGCCTTCAACGCTTCGTTCGTCGCCGTGCCCAAGGGCGGCATCGCCACCACCTTCGTGAGCGCGCCGATCGATCGCGACCTGCTCATCGTCGGTCCGGGCTTCAAGCACACCGCACCGACCAGGACGGGCATCGGGCAGCACCCATACGCGCAAACCGCCGGCGATCGCCTTCGGGTGGGATACGGCAGGCTCACCGTCTACCTCGGCGCGGCAGCAGGTTGCGGCAAGACCTATGCCATGCTGGAGCAAGCGCACCAGCTCAAGGCAGAAGGGGTCGACGTCGTCGTGGCTTTCGTCGAGACGCACGGTCGCGTAGACACGGCCCGCAAACTAGAAGGCCTGGAAGCGTTGCCGCGCCTTGAGTTCAATGCGGGCGGGATGCGCTACACGGAGCTCGACCGCGAGGCACTGCTCGTTCGCCGTCCGCAGGTGGCGCTCATCGACGAGCTCGCTCACACGAACGCTCCCGGCAGCAAGTTCGAAAAGCGCTATGAGGACGTCTTGAGCGTGCTGCGCTCGGGCATTTCGGTCTTGACGACGCTCAACGTCCAACACCTCGAAGGGCTAAACGACGCCGTGCGCCGGCTCACCGGCGTGACGGTGCGCGAGACCATGCCTGACGGCATCTTGGAGCTCGCCGATGACGTCGTGCTGATCGACGCCAGCGCACAGACGCTGCGCGACCGGCTGCGCGCCGGCAAGATCTATCCAAAAGAACGGATCGAAGCCGCCCTGAGCTCGTTCTTTCGCACCGAGAACCTCACGGCGCTGCGCGAACTCGCCTTGCGCGAGGCGCTGCGCACGAAGGCCGTCACTCGCCGGCGTCATGTGGTGAGCGAGATCGCCCTTGGGGTCGCGGCCCGCGAGCGCGATACGATCCTCATCCAGCGAGCGGCGCGCTTGGCGAAACGCCTTGACGCCGATTTCAGCGTCATCCATGTCGCGCCAACGCGCCAGGCCGCCCAAGCGCCCGTGCTCGAAACGCTGCGCGAGACGGCACGCACGCTGCAGGCGCGCTTTGTGCTCGAAGTGGACGCCAATCCGGCGCGGGCGTTCGTGCGCTTGGCTGACCTACGCCCAGGATCGACCCTCGCGGTCGAAGGCATCCGGACGAAGCCGCGCTGGCTTGGGCCGAAGTCGTTCGCCCAGCAGGCCTTAGAAAACGGAGCGCAGGAACTGCTCGTCTTCGCCCCCGGACCTGCAGCACCCTAAAGCCGCAAGCCGCTACGGCGGACGCAGCCTGACGATGCGATCCGAATGGGCGCCTGGCACCGGGTGTTCGCCCGACGAGCGCAGATGCGAGAGCGCTCGCGCCGGTAGAACGCCAAGCCTCGACGCATACATTGCCTGATGGAAGAAACCCGCCGACGGCGGCAGGGCGACGGCGAAGACCCCGAAGGGCTGACTGCCGACGAAGGTGGTCGCGATGTAGTCGCCCACCATCACGCCTTGATCGGTGTTGGCGAGCCACGACGGGCTCATCGGGCCGACGATCGGCGTCGGCGAGGTCCACGTGATGCCTCCGTCATGCGAGGAGAGGTAGGCGACGGACAGCTGACAGGTCACGAAGCCGCAATTCGCGTTCGCGTAGTAGTAGAAGGTGATGCCGAGGTGTGCAGCGCTGCCGCTCGTGCCGGGCGCGACGGCGACACCGGGGATGAAATGGTCGGCGAGGCTCGTCGTGGGATCGATGGGCACGCGAGCCGGCGCCGTCCAACTGATCCCGTCAGCCGACGTGCTCATCACAAGATCGTTCGCCGAGCACGAGACGCGGAACCGGCAGTCCTGCCAGACGAGATACGCAGTGCCGGCCGCATCCATCGCCGCCGACGGCAAAGGGCCGCTGCGGATGCCGCCCGCCGCGAAGTGCAGGATGATCGGCGCGACCTCGACCGGTGCGCTCCAGGTCGTTCCGCCGTCGTGCGACACGAACGCGAGCACGTTCGCCTCCAAGAAATCGTCGATCGGGATGATCACGGTTCCGTTGGGCTGCACCATCGGCTGGCCGGCGATGCCGGTCGCGTTGCCGACCGTGTTGGCAGGAGCGCTCCAGGTCGCGCCGCCATCCGTCGAGGTGCTGACGTGGATGACGCCGTTGGCGCTCGGGTCGTCCCATTGGACATAGCAGTGGCCGTAGAACGGACTGGTCGCCGCGTTGTCGCATGCGATCCAATCCTTGTCGCTATTGGTCTGACCCGGAGCCACCGCTATCGGCACGCTCCAGTGGATCCCGTCGGATGACCGGCTGACGAGCGCGGCCGGCGCCGGCGCAATGGTGAAGAAGACGGGGAGCGACGCGAGCAGCCACAGCCCGTGGGCTGCATCGTAGGTGATGACCGGATCGCTCACGCTGTCGAAGGGTCCGGTCGGTACTGAGTAATGCGTCGTGCCGGGCAAAAAACCTGAGACCCACGTCGCGCCACCATCATGCGACGTCGCAAAACCGATGTCGGACGCCCCCGCGTTGAAGAACCTGCCGGTTTGGAACGCGGCGACGATCGTCGTGCCGACGGCGCTCATCGAGGGTTCGACTTCGGTGGCATGCTGGCTCGTCGCGTTGCTGAAAGGATCGGCGCTGATGAGGGTGACGTTGGAGAGCGACGGCGGCGGTAACGTCGACACGGGCGGCGGTGGGTTGACGACGACGTTACCACCACCACAGCCTGCGACGACGATAGCCGCTGCCAGCGTGATGAGGCGGACGAGCGTCGTCGCGCGATGAGGAGCAGCAAGTGGCGATACATTCATGGGTTGAAGAGCTAGACGTTTGGCGAAGGAGCGTGGGAACCATGCGCGCAAGGGTGATATATGAAAAAGGTCGGCGTCCTCGCGGCAATGGTCTGCGCGGTCACGCAACTGGTCGCCGCACCGGTGCAGGCAATGACCTCGTCCGGCGACGTCGTCGGGTCGGTCGCTGATTCGTCCGGTGCGGCCGTTGCCGGCGCGCACGTATACCTGAAAGCCGGCAACATTGAAGAACAGGCGGTGAGCGATGCTGGCGGCCGCTTCAGCCTCCCCGGTATCCCGGCGCTGACCTACGTCATCTCGGTCGAGGCGAAGGGCTTTTTGCCGCTGGGCGCCCGCCTCGTCGCGGTCGCACCCGCCGCGACCACCACGCTGAAGCTCGAGCTCGCGCGCTCGAGCACCGGGAACATCGCGACGCTCGGTAGCGTCACGGTCAATGGCCGTCAGACCATTTCGACCTCGTCTGCGCCAAGCGCGGTCTTAGACCCCCAGCGTCTGGCGGGCCTTGGCATACAAAACGTGACGGATGATTTGGCGCAGCAGATCGCCCTCACCATGACGCGACCGGCGGGCGGCGCGCCGGGACTGCCGCAGACGGCGAGCCTGCGCGGACCGGACCCATCCGAGACGCTCATCGACATCGACGGACACATGATGAACAACGCGAACACGGGCGATGTCGACCTCGAGCTGCTCGACCCATCCGAGTTCTCGAATATCCAAGTCGTCTACGGCGTTGGACCGTCCTCGCTCGGCGGCGCGAACACGCAAGGCGGGACCATCAATTTCCATACGCTCGACCCGACGCTCACGGACCACGGCCTGGTCCGCTTCTCGGCCGGCAGCTTCGACACGACGGGCTACACGCTGCAGGCCACGGGCACCGCGGACGAGCGCCTGGGCTACGCGCTCTCCATCCATCATTACTATAGCGCGGGAGCCGTCAACGACTATCTCGTGTCCTACGAGCCAGATCCGACCCTGCCGGCCACGGCGCAGACGACCGTGGGCAGCGCCATCAACGCCACCTCGACGCTCGGCAAGCTCCGCTATTCTTTCGGGTCGGCAGGCGGATTCGTCGAGGCGACCTATTGGAACACGGTCGCTTACCGGGATCTGTCCGCTCCGCTGAGCTTCCCGAGCGACCCGCAGAACTTTTCCCAAGGGTCGCTGTTCACCGCGTTCCCGGGCGCGTCTGCATCATCGCTGTCGCCGGCCTACAGTCTTGACCTGCAACTCCCGCTCGGGGACCGCGGCGCGTCCGGCATCGCGCCGTCTGGCCTCACGGTCCGCCACATGACGAGCACGCTCGATCAGTCGACGCCGAACGTTCCGCCCGGATACAACCCGTATCTGCTCGACGACCGCGACGTGCTCTACGACAACTCCGCCGAGTGGGACCGCTCGCTCGCAAACTCCACGCTCAGCCTCTTCGCGGACTTTCGCCGGGAGCAGCTGACGTTGCCGCCGTCGGCGCCGTTCGCCTCGGGCGTTTTGGACCAATCGCAGAATCAGGCGTCGTACGCCGGCCGCTACGAATGGGATCCGACGTCGCACCTGCACTACAGCGGGGTCGTCTACCTCAGCGAGTACTCGACCTTCGGGTCGAGCACCGACCCACGGCTCGCGGTCGTCTGGACGCCCAGCGCCGACAGCATGATGCGCGCATCGTTCGGCACGGGATTCCGCTCGCCGCTGCTCACCGAGAAAGCCATCAACCCGACCCTCACCGCCGAACACACAAGCGAATTTGAACTCGGTTATCAGCATCGCTTCGGCGGCGCGCAGCTCGCGCCGACCATCGAGGTCGATGCGTATCACACGAACCTGCACGATCCGATCTTCTTCGTGCCCAATCCCAATCCGGCACAAGGCCAGTTCAGCTTCATCGAAAATCTCGCGGACGTCGTCTACGGCGGCATCGAGCTGCGCGCCGACAAGCCGCTCTCGCCCTTCGCCACGCTCAAGGCGTCGTATGGGATCGACATCGCGTACCCGGCCAACGATCCGTCCGCCTTCGACCCCTCCGCGCCCAACGTCGTGTCGGGTCAGCAGTTCCAAGGGATCCCACCACACAAAGCCCTCGTCTCGATCGAAGGTCGTGGCGCCGCCGGCTTGGGCTATGCGCTTGGCGCAGGGTGGGAGAGCTCGAACAACGAGCTGAACCGGCCCTCGTATTGGCTGTACAACGCGAGCATCGGCAAGCAGCTCGGTAACACCGCGCTGTCGCTCTCGGCGCAAAACCTCGGCAACGAGTTCGCCGACAAGTTCACCCTCATCAACGCCGGGCCGACCTACCCGACGCCGAGCGGTCCCGTGCCGACGAACGCCTACTCGCTGCCGGGACTGACGATGGCGTTCACCATCACACAGCGGGTCTGACCGGCGATCATAAGGCCGGCCTTTTGCGAGGCCGATAACGTGGATGAGGTTCAACTCGCATGCTTATCGTCTGGTGGGTCGCGCTCGCCCTCGACCTCGTGTTCTGGACCGTCATCTGGGGTCTACCCGACATCATGGCGGGGCAATTACCTTCGCTGTCCGCGATACTATGGGCGGTGGTCTCGTGCGTGGGCTTCATGAAGTTCTATCCGCTCGCGCGCCGGTACGACCACATGGGGCGCAGCTAGGCGCGCACGAACAGCCTAGGGTTTCACGCGACAAGCCGCAAACGCAGGCGCCAAGGGCGGTTGGGTGATCCCGGCCGCTCGAGCGTGTGGGATGATGGTGAAATCGGCAGACACGACAGACTTCTCGATTGGAGCCGGAGGATGGGAAACCGCTTCCGGGATGCGCTCAACGTCGGCGAACTCTTTGCCCCAAGGGGCGTGACAACGCCGAGCCAAGCTCCGCGAAGGCGGAGAAGGTGTAGAGACTGGACGGGCGCGGCCTACGTCGCGGCAGGCGATATGGCCAAGGCACAGTCCGGACCACAAACCCGTAGGGGGTGGCGAAAGCCATAGTGGTGCGAAAATCTGTTGCCCGAAAGGGCGTCCGGGTTCGAGTCCCGGTCATCCCAAGAGCGTAGCGACGCCGGAACCTGTCAGCCCGGGTTTTGGATGTTCGCCGGGTGCTTCGGAATGTGGACGTGCGCGGCGTAGAACATCATGATGCCGAACTGGGTCGAGGTGAAATGCCCGTGGATCTCGGTCGGCGTGGCGGTGCCTTGAATCGTCCACTGCAGACTGCCGGTCCCGATGACAAGCTGGATCTTGTTATCCGGGGTGATCGTGCCCGTGACCGGATTCTCCCGTCCCAACATCGGATCGCGGATGGACGGGTTGTTCGACTCAGAGTCGCCCAGGTATCCGCCCGTGATCTTGCCGTTCGCATCCACCTTGAAGACCATCGCTCCGGTGAAGAACCACTCGGCTCCGAACTGCTGCGATGACTGACACCGGTATCCGATCTCCTTACCGATAGGGATGGCAAAGGGGCTCGGCGCGGCAGGCGACCCGCTCGCCGCAGGGCCGGTCACGGCCGGCGGCGTGGGAGACGGTTGCGCCGACGATAGCGCGGGGACGAGCAGCGCGGCGACAGCCGCGGCGAGCACTACGTAAGATCTCATACAGTCGATATCTCCTCTTACCGGCCGCGGAAACCGCCGCCGCCACCACGAGAGCCACTGAATCCGCCGCCGCCGTATCCGGCCGACCGCGCATAGCTATCCCGGTTGAGCTGGCTCGCGGTCGAGGGCCGCCGCCGCCGCCATTCCAGCCGCCGCCCCCCGCGGTGTTCGTGAAGCCGCGATACTGCTGGCTGGCTGCGGTGTTGTTGAAGCCGCTGCCCTTGGCGGAAACGCTGTTCCATCCTCCCCCGCTCGGCGTCTTCCACGCACCGTTCGCGTTGTTGTACTGCTGCCAGCCGCCCGTCGAAGTCGGACGATAGACATTGCCGTCCTTGCCGGCGTAGACGTTGCCGCCATAGCCGGGTTTGAACTGCGTCGTCGACGCTGTCCGCATGGTCGCAGCGCTGCCCCAGTTCTTGTAGGCGTTGGAGGACGTCGTCGCGCCGTAGCGGCTGCCGTATGGCACAGCCCCGACGTTGCCGCCCGAACCGCGATAGACGGCGCCGCCCGGACCCCACGCCGCCGCACCGTGATAGTAGTTGCCCGTTGCGGGGTTATAGATCGTGCCGTGACCAACACCGCCGTACGGTCCGTAGACAGAACCGCCGCGCCAGTAGGTGCCGGTCGCCGCGCTATATCCGGCGGTGACATGAGCACCGCCGTACGGTCCGTAGACGCCATATCCGCGTGCGTACGCGCCGGTCGCGGAGTTGTAGTAGGCGCCGCCCACGTACGTGCGCGGCCACGGATAGTAGGCCGGATATCCGCCGTACCATCCGACATACGGCGGGAACCAGAAACCCGTGCCATAGTACAAGCCGCCATACCACGGATAGCTATACATGTAGCCGGCTGAGTAACCGTAGGTCACGGTGTTGGCATCGGAGCTCACCACGTTCACATAGGTGTCGTTGTAGAGCGGCTGGTCCGACGGGATCGTGTAGACGTCTTGCGGCACGCTGTCGGCGACGGTCCAGGGCCCGGTTGCCGAGCCTGAGGTGAACCACACACCGTCGCTGCAGGCGTAATACGTGTCGTTGAGTTTGAGCACGTCGAACGAGGTGTTGACGGCGTACTCAAGCGTCGTGCCGGGGATGGGTTTGAACTGGGGCTCACCGCCGTAGGTCACGCTCAGCGTGGCAGCAGTGCGGCTGACCGACGCCTCGCGCGGCACGTTCGCCGCGCCGACCGCCGCAGCGGCTTGCGCGGTTCCAGGCACGTTTGCCAGCACCCAACCGCGAGCGCTATCCGCCGGGATCTTGGCGAAGTCGCCCGGCAGGCTCTTGCTCGCGAACGTCCAGGGTCCCGTCGAAGGGTCGCCTGTGGCGAACCAGCGGCCCGACGTCAGATAGTAGTACTGCTTGTTGGCGCGGTCGTAGAAGAGTGCGGCATCGGTGTTGTCGATGTACGAGAGCGACGTGCCGGCGATGGCGACCGCCTTGGGCGCGCCGTCGGTCACGATAGCCTCGGCTTGGCCGTTTGCGATCCACACGGTAGGCACTTGCGCAGCTGCCACTGGTCCGGCGCTGAGCTGAGCGCGTACTTGTTTCCAGTTATCATCATCGGGAAGCTGCCCGAACACGGCCGGCAGCGCACCAGCGCCCTTCCACGGTCCGTTGAGCGCCGGGGCCTGCAACCAGTACGAGCCGTTGAGGAGATAGTAGGTCGATCCGGTCTTGAACACGTTCCAGTTCGTGTTGACGGCGAACGTCAGGTCGCCGGTCAGTCCTTTGATCGGACCGAAGACGGGCGCGCCGTCGAAGGCGACCAAGATCGCCGGCTTCTCGCTATAGAAGAGCTGCGGCGGGGTCGTGTTGATGTTCACCTGGCGCGCGGCGCTCTTCTCGCTCGACTGCAAGCTCAGCACGATCGTGTTCAGCGGCAGCACGCGGCTGCCGAGGTCCTGCGCCCGGGTCCTGATGTACTGATCGAGTTTTTGCTGCTGATCGGCGCTCAGCGTGGGGAATTTCGTGGAGGCGACCTGGATGTTGGAGACGACGACCGTGCCGCCCTCGACGTCGGCGACCGTATCTGCGGTGAGGTCCACGACGCCGTAGACCGCCGTCTTACCGGGCGGCGTGATCGACACCGCCATCATCCCCGAGAGTTTTGTGTGGTCCTGCCAAGCGGTCGCTTGCGGCTCGTACCACGTGAAGGTGTATCCGTTGACGTTGACCGTCGTCGGCCATACCGCGTCCGCGCGGGCGGACGAAAGCGCAGCGGCGAAGACAATACATGAGAACCCAGCGGCCAACGCCGCGCGAGTGCGTGTCATCATAGTAGCCATGGGCTTCTTCGCCCGCCCGCGAGGTCCTATTCCCTAAGGGGCGCTGTCATATGGCAATTAGGACTTAGGGCCGCATGGCGTCTGCCGCCGCAAATGCAAGGTTCATTTTACGATGCCTTCCGATCTGTTCGCCAAGGTTGGGCGCGGCATGCGGGCTCTGCGCCGGGCGTACGTCCGCTGCATGCAGGACGCCTACCACGATGAAGAGCTGTACCGGCGCTTCCCGCAGGTGGTCTTCGGTCGCGAAGTCATGGTCAAGCGCATGGAGCGCTTCTACCCTGGCCGGCGGGTCTTCATCCACGACCGTGCGTATCTGCATTGCGCGGGCACCGAATGGGCGGGTGGGCGCGGCTTCATCCGCATGGGAGACAACTGCGAGGTCGGGCCCTATGTCGCGATCTGGGGCGCCGGGACCGTGACGATCGGGAAGAACGTGCACATCGGCGATCACACGACCATCACCTCGCATTCCGCCAAGCACATCAAGCCCGACGACGACGACGTCTGGAAACCGCTCGACATCAACTTCGGTGAGATCGTGATCGGCGATCACGTCATCATCTGCGCGCACGTCGTCATCGGTCCAAGCGTGCACATCGGCGACCATGCGATGATCGGGGCCAACTCGGTCGTGATCAAGGATGTGCCGGCGAACTGCTTGTATGCGGGTGTCCCCGCCCATTTCATCCGCGAGCTGCGCCCGGGCGAGATCGCCCGCGACGCCTATAACCCGCTCGTCGGGGCCTATCCGACCGGGTAGATCTTCCAGCCGTTCTCGGCCGCCAGCTGCATGGCCATGATGCCGGACGGCACGATGGAGAATCCCGGCAGCATATTCGCCATCCAGTCTTTGAGCACGACCGCGGGGTCTTTTTCACGGCGCATCGCGCAGTCGGCCGCGAAGTAGGTGAGCGCGTTGTGGCACACCATGAGCGCGCCGCCGCGCTTGAGGACGGCCTGCCCGCTCCAATCCTGATACATGCCCTTGGGATCGTCCGGCGGGGCATGCGGGTCGAGGTCCGAGGTCGCCCGGTAGTAGACGTTGGTCTCGGCCAGCCCGAAGCGCTCACCGATCGCATACGTCTGCCACATCGTGTCGTTCAGGCTGAAGACGACCGAGGGTCCAGAGAACACGCCGAGCGTGGCAAGCCTGCGCGCGCCGCCGGGAAGCGAGAACTCAAAGCCGTTCAGCGCGAACTGCATGTGCATGAAGATGACCGCGATGTCAGAGGAGGGCTGCACGGAGGCGGCGGTCGCCGGAAACACCTGCTTATGAGGAGTCGCAACACGCAGCGTGGCCATCATGCCGGCGTAGTCGTACATGTCGGGGGTGAGCACGGGGTAGACGACGCGGCCGAGTTTGCGCTCGCGCGCGGCCGAGGTCTTGTCCTTGCATCCGGCGATTGCGGCGGCCGACGCCGCGAGCGCCGTTGCACCGATGAAGGTCTTCCTCGCGACGCGCATCTCCCGATCTCCGTTCATGTCGATGCCCCCACGACAAGCCCGGCCAGTGCATCGGCGAAGCGGTGCGCCGCGCGCGGATGCATGCCGAGAAAGAGCGTGGGTTCGATGAGTTCGAACTCGAGCACGAGCGGCATGCCGCGATCGTCATGCACGAGATCTGCACGCGCGTAGAGCGCTGGCGCCGGCAACGCCTCGATCGCCTTGGATGCGACCGCGATCTCTGCGCCGGTCGCCTCGGCCGGCGTCTCACCCGCCTCACCGGCGGGCAGCAGTGCTTGGAACGCCGTCTTGCGCGTCGCATGCGAGTACGTGCCATTGATGAACATCAGCGAGCGCTCGCCGTAGTCCTCGACCGAACGCACATACGGCTGCAGCATCACGTCGTGCTCGAGCAGGAGCGCATCGACGTGCGCCTGGTCGTCGTGCGAGCCGCTGACGCGCCGGACGCCGTACGTCGACAGGCCGATCGCCGGTTTCACGACGGCCGTCTCCCAGCCGGCGTCGGCCAGCAACCGGCGGATGTCCGTACGCGAGCCGGCCTCAAGCCAGCGGGTCGGCACCACCGTAACGCCATGGGCCGCGAGATCTTTGAGGTAGCTCTTGTGGATGTTCCAGCGCACGAGTGCGATGGGGTTGTAGAGCCGCGCCTGGCGTGCGACCGACTCTGCCCAGCCCAAGAACGCCTCGTGCCGCAGATTATAATCCCAGGTAGAGCGGATGACGACGATGCCCGCATGGGACCAATCAACGGTCGCGTCGTCCCACACGGCCGTGGCCACGTCGAAGCCGCGCTGAACGAGCAGGTCGAGCGCGAGTCGATCGTCGGGGTCGAGGTACGGCATTTGCGCGTAGGTGACGAAGGTGAAATCGGGCATCAGCTCTCTTCAGAGATGTCGGTTCGCGCCCGGGCCATGGCCCGCGCAGGACCGCACTCATGGATTGGGCGGCGCGAACGCCGCCCCTGGGGTCTTTTAGTAACGGACCCACGGACCTTGAGGCCCGGCCCCCTCAGGACGCCGAGGCGGCCTTGCCGGCCGTGGAGGCACCCCACAGCATGACGAGGCCGCTGCCGAGGTGCAGCCACACGTCCCCGCCCCCGATGGGGATGAAGCCGTGGATGCTGGCCTCAATGGCTCTGACGAAGCCGAGCACCGCGACGATGACCAAGATGATGCCGAAGACGCGAAGGTATTGCGCCGCGCTCTGCTCGGTCCCCGCCATGAGCAAGCCGGGAATGCCGATCGCCAAGTGGACGATATTATGGACAAGATTGATATAGAAGAGGCCGAGCAGTGGCACGGGCGTCATCCCAAACGTGCCGCCGAGCGGCGTCAAGAAGCCCAGGGCCCCGACTAGTGTATAGATGATACCGAAGACAAGCGCGATGGTCTTTGCCATACGTCAAACCTCCAAACGGTAAGGGCGCCGGGCATAACATCCCGTCGCACGAACGCATCGTGGTCTTACATCCGCCCCGCGGGCGCACCTCTCGCGCTTACGCGCTTGGACCCGCCTCGCGCACCAGCTGTTCGAAAGTATCGGGATCGACGTTACCGCCGCTCAGGATGACGCCGACACGTTTGCCACGCTGCGGCAACCGCCGGAAGATCGCGGCCGCAAGCGCCACCGATCCCGACGGTTCGAGCACAAGCGACGCGCGTTCGAATGCCGCGCGCATCGCCGCGCGTATCTCGTCATCGGAGACGGTGAGGACGCCATCGACGAGCGCGTGGACGATCGGCCACGTCAATGCGCCCGGAGACGGCGCGAGCAAGCCGTCAGCGATCGTCTCGGGCGCGGCGATCCGCTGGCGATGCCCGGCTGCGAACGAGAGCTGCCAGTCGTTTCCCGCTGCGGGCTCGACCCCGTAGATGGCGATCTGCGGCCGTTCGTGCTTGGCTGTCACCGCGCAGCCCGCGAGCAACCCACCGCCGCCGAGCGGCACGAGCAGCACGTCGAGATCGGGAACCTCTTCGAGCAGCTCGAGCGCGGCCGTGCCCTGGCCCGCCATGATGCGATAGTCGTCGAAGGGCGGCACGAGCGTCGCCTGCGTCCTCGCGCATATCTCGGCGGCGATCTTCTCGCGATCCTCCGTCAAACGGTCGTAGGTCACAACCGTCGCGCCGTACTCGCGGGTGGCCCGCAGCTTGGTCGCGGGTGCGTCTGCGGGCATGACGATCGTCGCCGCGAGGCCGAGCAGCTGTGCGGCCAGGGCGACGCCTTGGGCATGATTGCCGGACGAGAACGCCACGACACCGCGCCGGCGCTCGTCCTCCGACAGCTGCACGAGGCGGTTGTAGGCGCCCCGAAACTTGAACGCGCCGACCCGCTGGCGGTTCTCGCACTTGATGAAGAGCGAGTTGCAGGCCATGGCGTCAAGCTCGGGCGAGCGCACGACAGGCGTACGCGACGCGACGCCTTGCAGGCGCTGCGCGGCGCCGCGCACATCCTCAAAGGTCAGCGATGGTGAAGTCGTCATCTGGACCGATCGTCTGGATGGGCGGGTAGGGAACATCGGGATATTGCGCGCCGCTCCCGGTGTTGATGATGAGCACGCGCTCGCGCTCGCTGATAGTGCCATCGCGGCGTGCCTGGGCCACGGCGGCAAGCGTCGCGCCGCCCTCCGGGCAGGCGAGCACGCCTTCTCGATCGATGAGCATGCGTTGGTATTCCAGGAGATCCGCCTCCTCCACTGCGATCGCGCCGCCGCCAGTCTCTTTGATGATGCGCAGCACGATGAAATCCCCGATGGCCTTGGGAACGTTGATCCCGAAGGCGATCGTCGCCGGTTCTTCCCAGGCAGTGGATGCATCGCGTCCGGCTCGCCAGGCTTCCACGATCGGCGCGCAGCCGGTGGATTGCACGGCGAGAAAACGCGGCAAGCGCGGTGCGAGCAGACCAAGCGCCGCCAGCTCGGTGAAGGCCTTATGCATGCCGATGAGCCCGACGCCGCCACCCGTCGGATAGACGATGACGTCGGGGAGATGCCACGCGAACTGCTCGGCGATCTCAAAGCCCATCGTCTTCTTGCCTTCGATGCGATACGGCTCTCGCAGCGTCGAGGCGTCGTAGACGCCGCTCGCCGCGACCGAGCGTGCGATCACGCGGCGCGCATCGGAGATCGATCCCGTGACGAGGACGACCCTCGCCCCGGCAAGCGCGCACTGCAGCCGATGGATCGCAGGCGCCTGCACGGGCATGGCGACGGCGGCGTGCATGCCGGCGCGAGCTGCGTAGAGCGCCCAGGCGCTGCCGGCGTTGCCATTGGTCGGCAAGGCGAAGCTGCGCACGCCGAGCTCGCGGGCACGCGACAGCCCGACGGCGGCTCCGCGCGCCTTGAAGCTCCCGGTCGGCAGGGCGGCCTCATCCTTGCAGTGCAGGCTCGCCACGCCGATCGCCTCATTGGCTCGGCGCAGCTCGAGGATCGGTGTCGGGCGCTCGCCCAGCGAGATGATGGAGTCCTCGTGCCGCACAGGCAGAAGCTCGCGAAAGCGCCACAGGTCGTGCGCGCGCGTGCCAAGCGGGAAGCGGGCAAGCGACGCCGCGGCGGCGGCGAGATCGTAGAGTGCGAGGAGCGGCGCCCCACACGGGCAGAGCTGCTGGACGCGGTCGGGGTCGGCCTCGCGCGCACAGCGGGAGCACGAGAGCACGGTCAGAGCGCTCTGGAGCACGGTCGTTTGCCCACCTCCCGGGACGAGGGTATGTTTGGAAAAGTCCAGAAACTGCCTCTTCCCAGTCGCACGGAGAGGTTGAACGTCCTTCCAGTTCACCATGCCAGTCTCTGATCGCCGCGTATTGAAGTATCAGTCAATCGCCGTTGACATCCGCGATCGCATCGCGCGTGGATCGCTCAAACCCGGCCAGCAGCTGCCTGCCTCGGCAAGCCTCGCCAAACAATATGGCGTGGCGCTCATGACCGTCCGCCAGGCGCTGGCGCTGCTCGAGCAGGAGGGAACCGTCGAAGCTCGCCACGGCGCCGGCACCTTTGTGGTGGATGGTCCACGGCGCAACCACAAGCGCTTCGGCAAGATCCTCCTGGTCGAGGACGAGGAAGTGTTGTGCGAGACGGTCGCCGCGGCGTTGCGCGAATACGGCCATAAGGTCGACGTGTCGCTCACCGGACGCGACGCGCTCGCCAGGCTCAAGACGCGCGAGCCCTACGATGCGATCGTGCTCGACCTGCGCCTGCCCGACATGAACGGGCTTGAGATCGTCGAGCACATCAAGACCAACCGGCCGTCGCTCGGTCTCATCGTGGCGAGCGGATACCTCGAGCAAGAAGATGTCTTGCGGACGGCGGAGCGCTGGCCGATCATGATGCTGCGCAAGCCGTATGCCGCGACCGACCTCATCGAACGGCTCAGCATGCTGCTCCAGCAGCGTCGCGAATACGCCCGCGTCTGAGGAGACGCCGCGCCTGAAGATCGTCGTCGCCGTCAAGCAAGTACCGGATACGAGCGCGGAAAAGATGTTCGATCCGCAGACCAAGCGGCTTAACCGCAGCTCGATCGAGAACGTCCTCGACCCGTTCGACGAGATACGCGATCGAAGAGGCATTGCGCCTCGAAAGAGTCGCTCGGCGGCGAGACGACCGTCACCATCTTGACCATGGCGCCGCAGAGCGGCGTCGACGTCGTGCGCAAGGCGTTGGGCATGGGCGCCGACAACGCCGCCATGCTCTCCGACGACGCCATCGGCGGAAGCGACACGATGTCGACCGCTGTATCTGCTCGCATTGTGCCTGAAACACATCGGCTTCGATCTCGTGCTGTGCGGCACCCAGAGCACCGACGCCATCAACAGCATCGTGCCCGCCGCCATCGCCGAGCATCTCGCAGTCCCGGCGCTGACCTATGCCAAGAAGCTGCAGGTCAACGGGAGCAGCGTGCGAGATCCAGCGCGAGACCGAGAACGGATACTGGCGTGTCGTCGCACAGTTGCCCGCCGTGGTCTCGGTCACCAAGAGCATCAACGAGCCGCGCTATCCCACCCTTAAGGGCATCATGGGCGCGAAGAAAAAGGAGATCACGACGCTCACCCTCGCCGGCATCGGCGCGGACGCGAGCCGCATCGGCGACGCCGGGGCCAAGACGCGCGTCGAGTCCTTCGAGGTGGTCGGCGCACGCGCGCGCGGCGAGGTCTTCACGGCCGCAGATCCGCTCGAGGGGGCTCGCAAGATCATGGACTTCCTCATCGCCAAGAAGGTCGTGTAGGGAGATGAAAGCCGTTGTCGCCCTGATCGAGCACGAAGGCGGCGCCGTGCGCCGCAGCGGGCTCGAGCTTGCCAGCAAGGCCGCCGAGCTCGCGGGCGAGCTCGGCGCGACGTCTGCAGCCGTCCTGCTCGGACCGGGCGCGGATGATGCGGCGAACACGCTCAAGACGACCCCGATCGACAGGATCTATTCGGGCGCGGACGTTCCCGCGGACCAGTTCCTCGGCGATCCAGTCGTGGATGCTCTGGAAGCCCTGCTCAAACAGACGGGTCCCGCAGCTCTGCTCGTCGCAGCGACGAACGCCGGCAAGGACGCTGCGGCCCGGGTCGCCGTCCGGCTCGGCGCCGGAGTGGTCACGGAAGCGAGCGACATCGCGGTGAAGGACGGAGCGCTTGTCGTGCGCTCTCCCAAATTCGGCGGATCGGTCATGAGCTCGATCGGCTTTGCCGCGTGCGAGTATCAGATCGTCGTCTGCCGGGCCAACAGCTTCGCCGCACGTGCCCAGGCGGGCAAAGGCGAGATCGTCTCGCTCGCGGCGCCTGCCGCCGCGCAGCATCGCGCGCGCGTCGAGGAGAAGGTCGTCCAAGAGGCCGGCAAGGTGTCGGTGGAGGAGGCGAGCATCGTCGTCTCCGGTGGGCGCGGTCTTGGCGGGCCCGAGCACTTCGACATCATCGAGGCGCTGGCAGATGCGCTCGGCGGTGCGGTGGGCGCGTCGCGCGCGGCGGTCGACGCCGGGTGGATTCCGCACGCGCATCAAGTCGGGCAGACTGGCAAGACCGTCACGCCGCAACTGTACATCGCGTGCGGCATCTCGGGCGCCATTCAGCACAAAGTCGGCATGCGAAGTGCAGGCATTATCGTCGCCATCAATAAGGATAGCAACGCACCTATTTTCGAATTCTGCGACCTCGGAGTGGTCGGTGACCTGTTCGGTATCGTTCCCGAGCTCACCAGGCTTGTGAAGGAACGCAAAGGCGCCGCCTGAACCAATCGGCCGTGCGGTCCGTTGCATGGAGTAACGGACGTTTCAGGCCGTTGCTCGAAAGGAAGGATCTTGCCCCGCCACATCCTCGCCGGTCTCTTCATAATGCTCGTGCTCGCGATCGTCGCGTTCGCGCCGCCGACCGGCGCGTCGGCCAAACCGCGTGGTCCAGCGCCAAGCCCGTCTCCGAGTTACTCGCCCACCCCGACGCCTGAAGAGCGCATCGCGACATTGAACCAGACGGTCAGGGACAACCCCAACGACAAGAGCGCGCACGCCGAACTCGGTGAATTGTTGGTCGAAACAGGCAAACCGGCCGAGGGGCGCGACCACCTCGAGACCGCGATCCGTCTGGGGCAGAACGACGCCCAGGTCTGGTTCTTCGTCGGCATGGCCGACCGCGAGCTCGATGACCTTCCCGACGCGGTGACCTCATTCGAGCGTGCCGAGAACCTCGACCCGGGCAACGAAGCCGTCCTCTCGAGCCTGGTCGACGCCTATCTCGCTGTCGGCCGTCTTGACGACGCGCTGCGCATCGCAAACCGGGCCGTGGAGCTCCACCCAACCGAAGCCTTCGGCTACGAAGCGCTCGGCATGGTGCAGCTCAATCAGGGGAAGTTCGACGCCGGCCGCGCCTCGCTCAGCAAAGCGATCACGATCGACCCCAAGGACGTCCGCGCGCAGCTGCTCTTAGGTAGGTCGTATCTCGGCCAGAAGAACCCCGATCCGGACAAGGCGCTCGTCCAGTTCGAGGCCATATTGGCGAGCGACCCAAAAAATGTCGACGCCCTTTCCGGCAAAGCCGATGCTCTGGCGCGCAAGAACGACGTGGCAGGCGCAGTCGCCGTGCTGCAGCAGATCGTCAAACTCGAGCCCGATAGCGTCGAACCCGAAGACAACATCGCGCAGCTCTATCTCGACAAGAAGATGGTCGACCAAGGACGCCAAGAGTTCGCGCAGGCGATCAAGGACCACCCCAAGGCGCCCGAGCCCTGGGAGCTGCAAGGCGAGTATGACGTGCGTGAGAAGAACTACCTACAGGCGGAGAAGGAGTTCGAACAAGCCATCGCCCTTGCGCCGACCAACCTAGCGTTGCTCTTCGAATACGGCAGGCTCGAGCTGCTCGTGCTGAAGCACCCCACCAAGGCGCAAGATGCGTTCTCCCGCATGGTCAACGCGCAGCCCAACAACGCCGAGGCGCTCTTCTGGCTCGGCCAGGCGTACGCCGCGCAAGGGCAATGGGCGCAAGCCAGAGACGAGTTCCAGCAATCCTTTGAGATCGCGCACACCTACCAGGGCCTCTTCAACCTCGGCCTCGCGTACTTCAACCTCAAGGATTACAAGCAGTCGCGTCAGATCTTCGAGGCGCTGGCCACGCATCAGGACAAGGCACACCCGGATCCGCAGCTCTGGTTCGTGCTCGGCGAGACGTATCGCCACCTCGGCGACAAGAAGGACGCGACCGCGGCGTACAAGCGCTACCTGAGCTACGTGCCCAGCGGTGACGGCGCCGATAAGGCCCGCTCGTACATCAAACAGCTCGGCGGCTGATAGAAAAACGCGAGTTCACTCGCGCCCCTAAGGGGCTGCTCAGCGCAGCCATCCCGTCGCTTCGTGGACCATCTCGCGCAGGCGCACGTCGTGCGGCTCGTGTGCCTCCGGCACGTGCACGTCGGGTGCGTGCTTGCCGAAATCGTAGGCGAGCGACGATCCGCTCGCGCGCAGGTTGTCGAGCGAATAGCCGCCTTCAAGGACGAATGCGAGGCTCGCGTTCTCCTGTGCGGCGACCTCACCGAGCAGGCCGCACAGCGCGTCGACAGCGCGAGGGGCGACGGGCAATCCGGCGATCGGATCGCCGGAGAGAAAATCAAAACCTGCGGACACGATGATCGAGCTGGGACGCAGGCGCCGAGCCGCGACCGGCAGCAGGCTCGCCCACACCGCGACGAAATCGTCGGTGTCGATCGAATGCGATAGCGGGATGTCGACGACGAAGCCCGCGTCGCCGGTGCGCGACTCGCCAAAGGCCCCGGTACCTGGATACGCCGGGTACGCGTGCGTCGAGATGAAGCCAAGCCCCCTGGTATCGCCCTCGAGCGCGCTCTCGACCCACGCCTGCGTGCCGTTGCCATGGTGATAATCGAAATCGACGATGAGCACGTTGCCTCGTTCGCGCAGCGCCCAGGCTGCCGCCACAGCCACGTTGTTGAAGACGCAAAAGCCCATGCCACGGCTCGGTTCGGCATGATGCCCGGGTGGCCGGATCACGGCGAGCGCCGGAGCGCCTGGGCGCGCGGCAGCGACGGCGCCGAGCGCACCTCCCGCCGCATGGAGCGCTATGGCGAACGAATCGTGCGAGATGATCGTGTCGCCGGTGGGGAGCTCTCCGATCTCACCCTCGGCAAGCGACGCGCAGACGCGCTCCACCGTTTCGATGTACCGCACGGGGTGGACGGCTGCGAGCGCCGCCGGATCCGCCGCGTGAGGCTGCTCGAATGTCCTGCGCGCCGCGCCGCCGGCCTCGAGACCGGCTACGAACGCCTCAAGGCGCGCTGCCCGCTCGGGGTGGCCCGAGCCCGTATGGTGCCGCTCGTGGATCGGGTCGTAGTAGACCCTAAGGATGGATGGATGCCCCGATTTTCGCGATCTCCTTGGCGGAGAGGTCGCCGACGATCGTCAGGTTGAGCCCACCTGAGTTCCACGACACAAGCGTCTGGCCGGCCAGGTCGGCGACCACGCCGTCGACCTCACCGATCTCGATCGGCTTGGACGTCGTCCCCCCGAAACTCGGCAATCGCCCGGTCGCGTTCTCGAACAGCGAGAACGTGCGCAGGCCATCACTGTAGACGAACTCGACCGTGTTGACGCCCTTGTGCGATGCGACGCTGCCATGTTCGAACGCGAAACCATCGGGCAGATATTTCGGTGCGGCGAATTTGAAATCCAGCGACCGCACGAGGCTGTCGGTGTCGGTCGTGGACTTGCCCAGGCTCGGCGTGGCGACGAGCGTCATCCCAGCAGGCACGGTCAGGCGGAAAAGGTCTTGCGGCAGATCGACGCCGATGCGGATGCTGTCGAAGCTCGACTTGGCGGCGACGGAGCCATCGGCGCTGTAGCTCTCGCGGCGCAGGATGAGGTTCGTGTCGTTGTCCACCCAGATGCGCTGTACGAGGGTGCCGGTGTGCTTGGAGACGAGCGACAGGCTCGTCACAGCCCGGCCGGCAAGCGAGCTCGCCGGACCGATCTCAAACGAATAGTTGGACTCCACTTGCGCGATGTTGACGGGCTCGGCCACGCCAGGGCGGTCTGGCTCCAGTCGTGGCTGTAGACTCGGTTGCGCGATGGCTCGTATTGATAGGTCAGCGACTCGTTGCTCACGATCATGCGGCCATATGCGTCCGCCGGAGCGAGATACCAGATGCGCCATGAGCTGGGCGCCATGTGCTCGATGCGCGTGAGCGTCGACGCTGCGTGGTCGCCTTCATAGACGACCGACGTCAGCGTGCCTGAATACGAGATGTGGTCGTCTGCTCCCACGGCTTGCGCATAGAGCGTGCGGCCATCGGTAGCGCCGCGCGCCGCTTCGAACGGAACGAGCAGCAGCGCGGCAGCGATGAGAACGAAGAAGAGCTGACGGTCAGTGCGACGGTGCATTCGCGCTGTCGTCGACATTCGACGTGAGGAGGTACGCGTTCCAGGCACGATCGCCCGATTGCGAATCCATCGTGTGCGCGACGTGCTGCTGCACGAAATAGTCGGCTGGCAGCTGCGGCGTCCCGTTCGTGTTGTGGACGTACGAGAAGACGCCGATCGTCAGCACGATCGCCGCGGCGGCCGGCGCGAGGACCGCCGGACGCAAGAGCGCACGCACCGCATCGATGAAGCCAGGGGCCTTCTCGCGGCGGACCGCCTGACGAACCCCCGCCAGCACCGCCGTCGGCAGCTCGAGTTCCGAGGCGAACGCAGCTCGCAGCGACTCGGACAGCGCGGTCTGCGCTTCGAGCTCCTCACGGCACTGCGCGCACCCCTGCAGATGGGCGTAGACGGCAGCATCGGACGCAGCGTCGAGTTCGCGGTGCTGGTAGTCGGTCAGAAGCTCGCGGTAGTGTTGGCACGTCATGACAGCATTGATCTCACTTGAGAAGCTTTTCGCAATCCCCTCGTTCCAGATAACGCATTTTCTCGTCTGTCAGTTCCACTAGACGGTAGCCGTTTCGTTGTGCAGGACATCAGATGGATGACCCCTGCCGCTGCTCACCTTCCCGAAGCCTTGGAAGCAGCTTGCGGAGCTGGAGGCGGGCCCTATGCAGCCTCGAGCGACGGTCCCGATCGAACAGGCCATGATGCCGGCGATCTCCTGGTACGACCGCTCCTCGACGTCCGCCAGCAGCACGACCGCCCGCTGGTCAGGGGTGAGGGCACGCAACGCCTGCTCGACGTTATGACTGAGCTGGGCGTCGTGGATGGCGGCGATGGGGTCGTGCCCGACGGCCTCCTTGGGCAGCTCGTGCGGCATGTTGTCATCCGGCAGCTCTTGCAAGAACACACCCTTGCGCTTGCGCAGCTCGTCGCGGTGCAGGTTCGTGACAATGCGGTAGATCCAAGAGAGGAACGAGGTGCCCGGCTGGAAAGAGCGCCAGGCGCGGAAGACTCTGATGAAGGCTTCCTGTGTGAGATCGCGGGCATCGGGTTCGTTGCCGGTCAGCCGGTAGGCGTAGTTGTAGGTCTGCCTGCCGTACGTCGCCATCGCATGCTCGAGGAAGGCAGTCTGGTCTTCCGTCGGCGGCTCGTCGTGGCGACGTGGTCTTGCGGTCACGCACTCGGCTTTGGAAGAGCGAATTGCAATCCCTTGCGCAGGAGAGAACGTTGAACGTCGACTTCCATCTCCACACGACCCAATCCGACGGCGTCCTCGACGCTCCCGCCTTGCTGCGCACCGTGGCATCCGTCGGCATGGACCGCTTCTCGATCACCGACCACGACACGCTCGCGGCGTACGAGCGCAATGCGGACCTGCTCGGAACGTTCGGGAATCGCGTCGTCTCGGGCGTCGAGGTGAGCACGAACACGGGCGATCGCGAAGTCCATATCCTCGGCTACGGCATCCCGATCGGGTCAAGCCCGGTGCACGCGATATTGGGCGATAGGACGCAGGTGAGGTCGCGGCGCGCCGAACGTATCGTGGAGATGCTCAACGCTCAGGGAGTGAGGATCACGATGGCGGACGTGCGCCGCCATGCCACGGGCCTCATGATCGGGCGTCCGCACATCGCCCGCGCCCTCGTCGATCTGGGTGCCGCTCGCGACGTCGGGGACGCATTCGACCGTTACCTCGGATCGGGGTGCAGCGCGTATCTTCCGTCGTCTGCCATCACCCCCGTTCAGGCGATCCGGGCCATCAACGAGAGCGGTGGCGTCTCCGTGCTCGCGCACCCGACGCGCAACAAGGCCGAGGAGTTGCTCGAAGAGCTCGTGCGCGTGGGCTCCGCGGCATCGAGGCGTACTCGACGAGCCATACGCCGCACGACACAGAACGTTTTCGCGCGCTCGCCAAGCGCCTTGGACTTGTCATGACGGCCGGCACGGACTTCCACGGTCCGACGGAAGCGAACCCATATCCGGGCGTCGAGATCGAAGATGAGGACCTCGCCGGTTTCCTCGCGCTTCTCGCCAGCTAGCCGCGTCTTGGATCCTACCGCCGAAAAGGTTCTAGCGGGAGCGCTCCGCCGATTCGACGACGCTGCGCAGCAGCACCGCGGTCGTCACCGGGCCGACGCCGCCGGGCACAGGCGTGAGCAGACCGGCCACCGGCAGCACGGCGTCGTAATCGACGTCGCCGACGAAATGTCCGTCGAGATAATTGGTGCCCACGTCGATGACCGTGGCTCCGGGCCTCACCATATTCGCGGTCACGAATTTCGGCCGGCCGACCGCGGCCACGAGTATCTCCGCCTCCGCGGCGATCTGGGCAAGACCTTTCGTGTGCGAATGGCAGATGGTCACGGTCGCATGCGCCGCGGTGAGCAGCAAGGCGACCGGTCGTCCGACGACCGCGGAGCGGCCGAGCACGACCGCTCGCGCACCATCCAGCGTGGGGACCTGCGGCTGGCGTAAGAGCTCCATCACCGCCGCCGCCGTGGCGGGGACGAAGAAGGTCTCGCCGGCCACGAGCAACCCTTGGTTGTAGGGATGGGCGCCATCGACGTCCTTGCGCGGATCGATCTCTTCAGCGATGCGCTCGGCGTCGAGGCCCGGCGGCAGTGGGCGCTGCACCATCATCGCTTGGATGTGGTGATCGTCGACGATGTTCGCCACGGCGATAAGCACGTCGTTGGTCGAAGCGCCGGACGGGAGCTGGCGGATATCGATGTTGACGCCGAGCGGGGCAGCGCTCTTCGCGATCTGTTCGGCGTACAAGCGGCCGGGTTCATCACCTTCGAGCACGACGATCGCGCACGTCGGCGCGATGTTGCGCGCACGCAGCGCCTGCGCGCGTGCCTTGACCTGCTCGCGGATGGCTTTGGCGATGGGACGTCCGTCGAGCACGAGGCCTGACATGGTCAGCTCTGCGCTCGTGCGCGCAGCTTGCCGAGGATCACCTCGGCCAGGAGACCGACCTGCGCGAGCTCAGCACGCATGCGCTCGTCATACGCACGAGCTCGCTCGCGGTCCTTGAGGGCGCTTGCGTTGATCTCGACGTTGAGCGCCGCGCCCTGCGCCGCCGCGTGCGCGCACAAGGCCGCGCACCCGATGTCGCTCAGCGCGTTGGGATTGCCGATGTCCACGAGCTCGGCCGCGAGATCGCAGGTCCGGCGCGCGGCGCCGATGACGCGCAGCGGTGGTTCGATCGCGCCGGCGAGCGCAGTTTGGATACTCGCGCTGCGCGCGGCCTTCTCCGTGTCGCTTCCTTTGGGAAGGCGATATGCGGCGCTGACGCGATCGAATGACGAAGCGTCTTCATCGACGAGCCGCAGCAGTTCGTCAGTCAGATCGTTCGCCGCCGCCGCCGCGCTCTTGCAGCGATCCGCGACTGCGGCATGTTTCGGCGAATTGGCGGTGAGGAGAGCGACCATGCGCACGAGACCGGCGCCGAAAGCGCCGATCGCCGCCGCGACGCTGCCGCCGCCGGGCGTCGGATCCGCCGACGCGAGCTTGCGTGCGAACGCGTCCATGGTGAGCGTGGTGAGCGACAAGCTGACCTCTTTCCGGCGGCAGGGCCTGAGGCCGCTTGGCGCGCGCAACAGCGAGGTCCTTTCCCGCGACCGCGCGGATGCCCGCCAACCAACGTCGCAAGGCGCCCACGATGATGCCAGGAGACTCCAAGACCCGGCCTAAAGACCGCATGTCACACTCGCACGCGGCATGATACACTAGCGTTTATCCACTGGAGGAAGCCCTCTTGTCGACCCAACTCGGCACGAAAAACAAGTACGACGTCAAGGATCTGGCGCTCGCCGAGGAAGGCAAGGGGCGCATCGAATGGGCAGCGCAGACATGCCGGTGCTGGCCGCCATCCGCGAGCGCTTCGCCGAGGAGCGCCCGCTCGCCGGCCTGCGCGTCGGCGCCTGCCTGCACGTGACGACCGAGACCGCCAACCTCATGCGCACGCTGAAGGCCGGCGGCGCGGACATCGTGCTGTGCGCGAGCAACCCGCTCTCCACCCAGGACGACGTCGCCGCGGCGCTCGTGCACGACTACGGCATCCGCACCTACGCGATCAAGGGCGAGGACAACGAGACCTACTACTCGCACATCGACGCGGCGATCGACCACAAGCCGCAGATGACGATGGACGACGGCGCCGACGTCGTCGGCCGCGATCCCACCGAAGCGACGCCGAGCTCGCGCTCGGCATCATCGGCGGCACCGAGGAGACCACGACCGGCGTCATCCGCCTGCGCGCGATGGCGGCGGCCGGCGTGCTCGAGTTACCCGATCATCGCGGTCAACGACGCCAACACCAAGCACCTCTTCGACAACCGCTACGGCACCGGCCAGTCCACGCTCGACGGCATCATCCGCGCGACGAACCTGCTGTTCGCCGGCACGCACCGTCGTCGTCGCCGGCTACGGCTGGTGCGGGCGCGGCGTCGCGATGCGCGCCGACGGGCATGGGCGCCAACGTCATCGTCACGCGAGGTCGACCCGCTGCGGGCGCTCGAGGCCGTCATGGACGGCTACCGCGTCATGCCGATGCAGTCGAGGCCGCCACGCTCGGCGACATCTGCATCACCGTCACCGGCGACATCAACGTCATCGACGCGAAGCGCATTCGACGCCATGAAGGACGGCGCCATCATCTGCCAACTCCGGCCACTTCAACGTCGAGATCGACATCCCGGCGCTGCGCGAGCAAGGCGGTCTCCGAGCGCGAGGTCCGTCCGCTTCGTCGAGGAGTTCACGCTGGCCGACGGCCGCTCGATCTACCTGCTGGCCGAGGCCGCCTCGTGAACCTCTCGGCCGCCGAGGGCCACCCGGCCTCGGTCATGGACATGAGCTTCGCCAACCAGGCGCTGTCCGCCGAGTACATGGTCCAGAACGGCGCGCGCTTGGGCAGGGCGTCTACCCGGTGCCCGACGACATCGACGAGGAGATCGCGCGCTCAAGCTCGCCACGATGGGCGTCAAGATCGACACGCTGACGCCGAGCAGAAGAAGTACCTGGCATCCTGGCAGGAAGGAACCTGACGAGATGTCGAAGTATCCGAAGGCTGTTCACCTCGGAGATCGTCACCGAAGGCCATCCCGACAAGATCGCCGGATCAGATCTCCGACGCCGTGCTCGACGCCATCTGGCTCACGGATGACCCGAACGCCCGGGTGGCGTGCGAGACGATCGTCACCACCGGACTGGTCCATATCGCCGGCGAGATCACGCACGACGATGCTAGGTCGACATACCGCGGATCGTCCGCAGGCGATCGCGCGATATCGGCTATACAAGCCAAGTACGGCTTCGACGCCGACACCTGCGGCGTCTCGGTCTCCATCGACGAGCAGTCGCCAGACATCGCCATGGGCGTTGACAAGGCGCTCGAGGTCGAAGAAGGCGAGATCAGCGACGAAGACGCGCTCGAGGCGCTGGGCGCAGGCGACCAGGGCATGATGTTCGGTTTCGCCTGCCACGAGACGCCGGAGCTCATGCCGTTGCCGATCGTGCTGGCTCACGAGCTCACCCGCAGCTCGCCGCCGCGCGCAAGAACGGCGCCATCGCGTATCTGCGGCCGGACGGCAAGAGCGCAGGTCACGGTCGAGTACGACGGCCACAAGCCGGTGCGCGTCGATGCCGTCGTCGTCTCCGCCCAGCACGCTGACGACGTCCCCTGGACGTCATCCGTCGAGACATCATCGAGCATGTCATCGAGCCGGCCATCGCCGGGCAGCTGCGCGACAACGACACGCGCATCTTCGTCAACCCGACCGGGCGCTTCGTCATCGGCGGGCCGATGGGCGATGCCGGCCTCACCGGCCGCAAGATCATCGTCGACACCTACGGCGGCATGGCCCGTCACGGCGGCGGAGCGTTCTCCGGCAAAGATCCCACCAAGGTCGACCGGTCGGCGGCGTACGCGGCGCGCTACGTGGCCAAGAACATCGTCGCCGCAGGTCTGGCCGACCGCTGCGAGATCCAAGTCGCCTATGCGATCGGCGTCGCCAAGCCGGTCTCCATCTTCGTCGAGAGCTTCGGCACGAGCCGGGTCGAAGAAGAGAAGATCGCCGATCTGGTCAACGCAGCACTTCGACCTGCGCCCAGGCGCGATCATCGAGAAGCTCGACCTGCGTCGCCCGATCTACCGTCAGACGGCGGCCTACGGCCACTTCGGCCGGCCCGACCTCGACCTGCCCTGGGAGAAGACCGACGTGGCGCTGGCCTTGCGCGAGGCCGCCGGCATCAAGATCGACGAGGAGAAGTTCCCACTTCCCGTCTTCTCCTGACCATGACGCAACGGACTCGTGACGCAACGGACCTTTAGGTCCGTTCAACGGACCACATAGCTAAGGACTCGATGAACGGCGCCCAGCGTTTCTTAGCCGCGTGCGCGCGCAAGCCGGTGGACCGGACCCCCGTCTGGATGATGCGCCAGGCCGGACGCTACCTGCCCGAGTACCGCGCCGTACGCGAGCGCGTCGATTTCTTGGCGCTGTGCAAGACGCCTGACCTCGCCGCCGAGGTCTCGCTCCAGCCCATCCGCCGTTTCGGGATGGACGCCTGCATCGTGTTCAGCGACATCCTCATCCCGGTCGAGGCGATGGGCGCGCCGCTCGCCTTCACGGACAAAGGGCCCACGCTGACAAGGCCCGTGCGGTCGATGGCTGCCGTCGATGCGCTTCGCATCCCCGAGCCCGAGACCGACGTGCCATTCGTCTTCGAGACGCTGCGCCGACTGCGCACCCAGCTCAAAGGAGAGACGGCGCTCGTGGGCTTTTGCGGTGCGCCGTTCACGCTTGCCTCTTATCTCATCGAAGGCGGCGGGTCGAAATCGTTTGCCACGGTCAAGACGATGATGTATGCAGAACCCGCGACGCTCCATGCGCTGCTCGCCAAGCTCGCCGACACGATCGCGGGTTTTGCGGCGGCGCAGATCGACGCGGGGGCGCAAGCGATTCAAGTCTTCGACACCTGGGCGGGAGAGCTCGCGCCCGACGCGTTCGAGCGCTTCGCGCTGCCTTACCAGAAGGTCATCATCGAGCGCATCCGTGCCCGTGGCATTCCGGCGATCCTCTTCGTCAACGGATGCGCTGGGGTGCTGGAGCTTATGGCGCAGACGCAGGCCGACGTGTTGAGCATCGACTGGCGCATCGGGTTGGACGCCGCACGCGCGCGCGTCGGCGCTGCGGTCGCGTTGCAAGGGAATGTCGACCCGACCGTCCTGCTCTCTACCCCCGAGGCCGTCAGCGACAACGCGCGCGCTGCGATGCGTGCCGCGGGGCAGACCGGGCACATCCTCAACTTGGGCCATGGCATCTTGCCCCCGACGCCTCTGGAGTGCGCGCGCGCATTCATCGACGCTCCGAAAGCGTCGCCGGTCACGGCGTAGGAGCATAGTCATGTTGGGCAACGGCGCGCACGCGCGAGTGGAGACGGGCATCGTGCTCACCCAGGTGGGTGGCCCGGATGACCTCGCCTCGGTCCAGCCCTACCTACAGAGCTTCTTTTCAGATCCCGACCTCATCAGGCTGCCGGCTTGGGCCAAGCCTCTGCAACGGGTATTTGCCTGGTCGCTGTCCACCGCTCGCGCGCCGTACAGCCGCAAACTCTATGCGTCGATCGGCGGTGGCTCTCCGACCCGTGGCCAGACCGAGGCGCAAGCACGGGCTCTTGCGTGGGAGCTGCGCCGGCGCGGGCGGCCGATGCCGGTCCTCGTGGCCATGCGCCACTCCCAGCCCAACTCGATGGCGGCATTGCGCGCCGCCCGCGAAGCGGGCTTGAGGCGGCTCATCGTCATCGGGCTTTTCCCCCAATACTCGTTCAGCACGACCCTGTCGGGGTTGACCGGACTCAAAAACGCGATGGACGCGCTTGAGTACCATCCAGAGATCATCGCGGTCGAGGAGTACTGCGACGATCCCGACTTCATCGCCGCAGTTGTGGATGTCAGCAGACGCGCGCTGCGTGCATTCGCCACGCCCGCAGGCGAGGTTCATCTGGTGTTCTCGGCGCACGGCTTGCCGGTGTCGTACATCGATGAGGGCGATCCATATCTCGGACACGTGCAGCGCAGCGTCGCGGCGGTGCAAGCCGTGCTGCAGCACCCCGGCCCCGTCCACACCTCGTTTCAGAGCAGGCTCGGTCCGCAGCGATGGCTGGAACCGGCGTCGGACAAGCTCATCGGCGAGCTCGGACGGTCAGGCGCCAAGGCGGTCTGCATCGTGCCCATCGCCTTTGTGTCGGAGCACGTCGAGACGCTCAATGAGATCGACATCCAATACGGGGACATCGCTCGGCGCAGCGGCATCCAAGAATTTCGCCGCGCCTGCACGGTCAAGTGCCACCCGTCGTACATCACCTGTCTGGCGAATCAAGCCGAGAAGGCGATGACCATGACGCCGCTCATCCGCGCCACCACGTGAGCGAAGGACTCGAGCCGCTCGACGTCGCCGTTGTCGGCGGCGGCATCTCCGGCCTCGCGTGCGCTTTTTGGGCGAAGCAGCACGGGCGCTCGGTGGCGCTCTTCGAGGCGTCGCCGGATGTCGGAGGGAGCATCACGACGCTGCGCAGCGGACCCTACATCGCCGACGGCGGTCCGCAGAGCTTTCTCGTCTCCGAGGCGTTCACGCAATTGATCCGCGATGCCGGGCTCGAACAGGTCGTGCTGCTCGCGTCGCCGGCCGCGGCGACACCGTACATCTATCACCACGGTCGGCTCATGCCCGCGCCGCGCTCGCCGCAGACCCTGATCGCGACGCCGCTGCTCTCACCACTGGCCAAGCTGCGCATCGTCGGGGACCTTCTCGTCGCAAGGAACGACGCCGAGGATGAATCGGTCGCGGCGTTCGTCACCCGACGAGCCGGCCGCGAGGTGCTCGACAACATGGTGGCGCCATTTGTCGCGGGCATCTTCGCTGGGGATGCGGAGAAGCTCTCGGTGCGCAGCGCCTTTCCGATGATGGCAGAGTTCGAGCGCGATCATGGCAGCGTTGTGCGCGGGGCCGTCGCGCGACGCCGCAACGCCGCAACCACCACACATGCTCCGCCACGACGGCAAAGCATCGGCTTCCGCGGCGGTAATGACGTGCTCCCACGCATGCTTGCCGCGCGCCTCGCCTCGGACTTCACCGTCAACGCCAAAGTAGAAGCGATATGGCAGCGCGGACAGTGGATGGAGCTCCTCGTCGCCGGGCAACCGGGCCAGCGCCACATGGCCAAGACGATCGTCCTCGCGACACCCGCCCGGGTGAGCGCTGATCTGCTTGATCGTTTGGAAGCGAGAGCGGCGAGCGCGCTGCGCGCCATCGAGCATCCGACCGTCGTGCAGATCGCCATCGCCTACCCACGTGATGCCGTCGGCGTGCCGCTCGACGGTTTTGGGTTCCTTGCGTCGCGCCGTGAGGGTCTGAAGATCTTAGGGTGCGTCTGGAACTCGGCGATGTTCCCCGATCGCTGCCCGGCAGACGAGGTGCTCGTGACATCGTTTCTCGGTGGGGCGACCGATCCCGGTGTCGCCGGCCAGTCCGATGAAGAACTAGCCCGAGCGGTCCACAAGGATCTCACGCGCGCGCTTAAGATCAAAGAAGTCGCGCCACACGTCGTCGCCGGGTTTCGCTGGCAAGAGGCGATCCCGCAGTATAACCTCGGCCATGCGCGACGGCTGAGCACGATCGAGACGAGCTTGGCTCGTCTGCCGAATGTCCGCCTTGCGGGTAACTATCTGAGCGGTCCGTCCGTCCCCGACTGCATCAAGCGCGCACGCGACGTCGCCGCAAGCCTGGAGTGACGAGCGGTTTCTAAGGCTTCACGCTTCGCGGGACCGGGATCTCCTTCACACCAGCGGCTTTGAGACCGCTGTTGAGCGTGCCCACGGACGCTGCGAACTCGTCGTACGCTCGCATGACGTCGCGATACTGCGCGTCCACCGTCGCGGCATACGCGATAAGCGGCGGCCGCGGCGGCGACGGGAAATCCAGCAGTCCATCCAAGTCCTCGCGCAAGGCGCCGGGTCTCCCGATGGAGTCCTCATCGTTGTGGAAATTCGCCGTGAGTCGTGCGAAAAGCCGGTCACGCGCCTGCGATACGGCCTCGGCGGTCGTCAACGTGTCGAGCGACTTCGACCCACCCTTGCGCAGCGAGGGCATCGCTCTGTCGAGGCCTTTCTTGACGGCGTCGAGCGAGTTGAGAGCGATGTCGACGTTTGAGTACTCGAGGAAATGCTGATGCTGGAAGTCGTACATCGCTTGATAGTCGGCCTGGGTGAATGTGAGCCTCGGGTCGGGGCGCACGTCGACCGTCTGGCTGAGCACGCGGTTTGCGATCGCCACGCGCACCGTGTACATCCCCGGCGGCATGACCGCTCCAGCCTTGGGGCCGCGGGCCGTCGCTTTCGGCGCACCCATCCACAGCACGGGACCGTTTTCTCGGAAGTCCCAGACAACGCGATTGAGGCTGCGATCGTTGCTGACGACGGGGACCTCTTTGCCTTTGACCTCGTGCGTGCCGCCGATCGTGCGGATGACGACTCCCTGGACGTCGAGGATCTGGATGATCGGCGCTCGCTTCTGCGGTGCCGACTGATAGTAGTTGATGATCGCGCCGCGAGGTGGATTAGGCGCAGCATACCAGGTGTACAGATCCTCGATGTCGCTATGCTCGTTATACTCATACGCGGCGCGCAGCGGGAAGAGCGCTGCGCCCTCCGCTTGCGCATGGCGCAGGCCCTGGATCGGTTGGATGTCGTCGAGTATCCACACGCCTCGCCCATGGGTCGCGATGACGATGTCGTCAAAGGTCGGCTGGATGCGGATATCGCGGACGGACACAGAGGGAAGATTGAGCTCGAGGCTTTGCCAGTGGTCTCCCCGGTCGTAGGAGATCCACGCGCCCAGCTCCGTGCCTGCGTAGAGGACGTCTTCATTATGGATGTCGGGCCGCACGGTTCGGACGTACTGGTCCTGCGGGAGGCCGTTTATGATCTTACGCCATGTCGCCCCGAAATCAGTCGTGGCGTAGAGGTATGGCTTGTAATTCCCAAAGCGATGGTCGTCGAATATTGCGTAGGCTGTGCCGTCGCGCAGCGCTGAGGGAGCCACCTTCTCGACGCGCGCGAACTGCGGTACGCCGCTCGGCGTGACGTTTGTCCAATGCTGGCCGCCGTCGCGGGTGAGCTGAACGAACCCGTCGTCCGTGCCGACCCATATCTCTCCCGTGGCGATCGGCGAGCCCTCGATATCTAACGTGTTATCGGAGAACTCTGCGCTCGACACGTCGAGGCCGATCGGGCCACCTGACGGATGCTGATGCGCCTTGATATTGCGGGTGAGGTCCGGGCTGATGACCGTCCAGTGCGCGCCGTCGTCCATCGTCTGGAAAATAACGTTGGCCCCCAACCATACCGTGTGCGGGTCCCATGGGGCGAACGCGATCGGCGAATCCCAGTTGAAGCGGTATGGCTGGTCGTAGAGCGCAAAACTTCCTGCAGATGATGTGTGGAACGGCTTTAGATATGTCTCTAGGCCCGTACGGTCGTCGAAAATTCCGGCAAAGCCATCCTGATTATCGAACCACACGCGGTGCGGGTCGGTCGG
The DNA here is from genome assembly GCA_963806005.1 of Vulcanimicrobiota bacterium. GTDB lineage: Bacteria > Vulcanimicrobiota > Vulcanimicrobiia > Eremiobacterales > Eremiobacteraceae > JAFANK01. The sequence continues at coordinate 708,152 of CAWDWJ010000001.1, forward strand.
ATCAGGAACGGCCCACATGCCGTCGCCACCCGTGAACCCTTGCCACTTTGCGTTGAGGATGCCATCGGGACTGAGGCTGTTCGAGGGGCCACAGAACACATTGTTGTCTTGCAACGGAGCGCAGACGTGGTAGGGGTTGCGGTCGTCGAGGCCGACATGGTAGACCTGACCGATGAGAAGGTTGGCCGAGAAGGACCACGTCTTGCCACCGTTCACGCTCAGCGCGTAGCCGCCGTCTTCGCCCACAATGATCCGCTGGGGATCGTTAGGAGCTATCCATATCGCATGGTAGTCGACGTGCACTTCATCCGCGATCTTCTTGAATGTCTTGCCACCATTCTTGCTTTCCGAGAGCATCTCGGATACACCGTACACGTGATCCGGCTTCGCCGGATCGACGGCGATGTGGCTGAAGTAGAAGGGGCGCTGGTTGACGAGCGTATCATCGGACAAAAGCCGCCAGCTATCGCCGCCATCATCTGAACGCCACAGCACGCCGGATTTCGATTGGATCAAGGCATACACGCGTCGCGGGTTGCTCGGGGCGATGGCAAGACCGATGCGGCCCATGAGCCCACTTGGCAGGCCATGCTCGCGAAGTCTCGTCCAGGTCATTCCGCCGTCGGTGGAACGGTAGAGACCGTCATCGGTCCCCCCGCTCGTGAACGTCCAAGGCACGCGGCGGAACTGCCACACCCCGGCGAAGACGATGTTCGGGTTTTTGGGATCGATCGCAATATCGGAGCCGCCGCTCTGCGGGCCGACGTAGAGCGTGTGCTGCCAGGTGCGGCCGCCGTCGTGAGTGCGCCACACGCCACCATTGCGGTTGTCGCCAAAGAAATCGCCGAAGGCGGCCACGAGGACGATGTTGGGGTTCTTGGGGTTGATGGCGATTCGCGCGATGTGGCGTGCACCGGAGAGGCCTACATTATGCCAGGTCGTCCCGGCGTCGGTGGATTTGTAGATGCCATCACCGTAGGAGACATTGTTGCGCGGATTCGCCTCGCCCGTACCGACCCAGACGATATTCTTATTTGTAGGATCGATCTCAATGGCGCCGATCGCCGCGACCTGTTGCTTGTCGAAGACCGGAGTCCACGAGGCTCCCCCGTCATCGCTCTTCCAGACGCCGCCGCCCGCCGCGCCGACGTAATACAAAAATGGATCGGCAGCGGTGCCAGCGACAGCAGCGACGCGCCCTCCCGCTCCCGCCGGACCGACCTCGCGCCAGTGCAGCCGTCCGAAGACCGGGTCGGGTGTCGGCGACGGCGACGGGCTTGGTTTGGGACGAGGCGCTGCGCCGCACAACGCCAAGATGAACAAAGCGGCAAGCACCACATGTGCAACAGACGAAGACCTGGCCATGATTGGCTAGATATGCGACCGGCCGAATCAGGCCCTTGTGTAAACGCAAGGGTCTTGCAGCAGCGGACCTTCAGGTCCGGCCATCGAACCGCTCCGGCCCCACCACGGAGGACAGCAAATGAAGATCGGCATCCTTGGCTCAGGCGACGTCGGCCAAAAGCTCGGCAACGGCTTTGTCGCGACCGGACACGAGGTCATGCTCGGCACGCGCGACCCGAACAGCGACAAAGTGAAAGCGTGGGCTGCGGCAAGTGGCAAAGCAGCGTCGGTCGGCACATTCGAACAAGCAGCGGCGTTCGGGGAGGTGCTCGTGGTTGCCACCTTGTGGAGTGGGACGGAGAACGCGCTCAAGCTCGCCGGGCAGAAGAACTTCGACGGCAAGGTGGTCATCGACGCGACGAACCCGCTGATCTTCGAGGAGAATAAACCACCGCGCCTTGCGCTCGGCCATACAGACTCCGCCGGCGAACAGGTCCAACGCTGGCTGCCGGGCGCCCGCGTGGTGAAGTGCTTCAACATCGTCGGCAACCAGTACATGTTCCGTCCGCAGTTCGAGGGAGGGCCGCCCGACATGTTCATCGCCGGCAACGATGATGCGGCCAAGAGAGTCGTGACCGGGTTCCTCCAGCAGTTCGGCTGGCCCGCGATCGACATCGGCGGCATTGAGGGCGCGCGCCTGCTCGAGCCACTATGTATCCTCTGGGTGATCTACGGCGCTCGGACGAACACCTGGCATCACGCTTTCAAACTCCTTCGCTGACCCGAGCCAAGCGGCTTATGAAGCAACGGACCCCTTTGGGTCCGCAGGATGGGCTTACGATGTCAAGTAACTAAAAGATTCCAGCCGATATTCCCCGATAGCTCAGCTGGTAGAGCGTCTGACTGTTAATCAGAATGTCGCTGGTTCGAGTCCAGCTCGGGGAGCCAAGATAAAGAGCCCGTAGCGCCTATATACAAAGCGCTTACGGGCTCAGTTCTTTCGCTACGCAAAGTATTTGTCCCAAGAAATGTATCACGATGCACGGTTCCAGCCCCAACCTGCAGAAAACCTGATTCGTACTGGAGCAGTAATGACGCTATTCTTAAACTGGTTCGGACTCGCGCCTCGGTCAGTCCTAGTAGTGGCGCTATCTGTGCTTGTAACATTGGTTGTTGGCACAAGTGGCAAGGGTGCTAGTCCATCGCTGGCTGCGTTTGTGGGCGCGTACATTGCAAGCGAGGCTGGGAGCACCGAACACCTTGATGTGGAGCTTGTCGAAGGCCATCTCCTTTTGGCCTGGCGTCTTCCCGACGAGAACCGGAAGCATTGTTGGATTGCTCGTCGGTCAGACGGCGGGCTTGTGGCTGTTAACGGCGTCGCGGCGGACTACAGACAGCCAAACCCTTCACTGAGGTTTGCGACCGACTTGTACGGCGACCTAACACTGGAATCAGGTGGCATCATCGATGTCGAGCACAACACGGGTGACCCGAATACAATTACCCATTGGCGTCGAGTGTCACGTACACCTAACACCGCCGTTATCACTCAGGTTTGCGGACAATAATCGGTCCGATAGGCAAGACGTACTGTGCGGATTGCGCTGCCCCTTGGATAGACGGCACCGTGAGTGGACGCTGATTTGCTGTTGAGATGGGGACATGTATTGGGCGAGGGCATTGATGATAGCTGGCGAAGTGCGAGGTTCTCATCTGCTTCCTTTAGGAGGAGTGTCTCGCTATGGGTGATAGGGGTAGTTTTCTCGCCACCATGATTGCGCTCGCTAGCGTGGCCTTCGGAATCATCGCGGCGCTCGCGTGGAACACCGCGATCTCAGACCTTATTAAACAGCTCTTACCTCCAGGCCAAGGCATCATTTCGGAGTTCATCTACGCGGTGATCATCACGATCATCGCCGTTGTCGTCATGGTACAGCTTGGAAAGCTTGCCGAGCGCGCGGGGGGCAAGAGCTCCATGTAGCTCAAAGATCCGGATCGCAACGACTGGGGTTCTGCGGCTTCCGATACCGCATGTCGACGAGATCGAGCGTAACGACCCGCCGGGTCGGCCATGAGCCTTCAAACCTTTAGCATCCGAGCAGGTGTTATCCCTGGCGGCGACATCCGCCCGCAACCTAAACTCTATTACTCGAGTCGCTAACAGGACGATCGGAGCAAATATGGCACAAGCTAACCTTGAACTAATGCGAACACTCGACGATGCGTGGAATGGGCAAGACTGGGAGACGTTTGAAAAACGCCATTCGGCCGACACTGCCGTATCTTGGCCCGGTCAGCCCGAAGCGACCCGAGGCCGTGCGAATCATAAAGCGGAATCGATCGAGTTCTTCAAAACATTTCCAGACAATCATCTCATTAACCATCCGTACAAAGTAGAAATTGCCCAGGGTGACTGGACCTGCACCGTTGCCGATTTCACTGGGACGATGAAAGGTCCGATGAAAGGAGCCGACGGTAAGATGATCGCGGCCACCAACAAAAGCTTTCATATCGAGTTCTGTACGGTCGCGCACTGGGTCAATGGTGAGATCGTCGAAGAGAAGTTGTTTTATGACTTGGTTGGGTTGCTCAAGCAAATCGACGTGACCTAAAATAGCAGCGCGCGGATCGCACGGGAAAGCGGGAACGTGAACCAGACGCAGCTCGTGCCTCTCATCACCATTGCCGCCATCGTCGTGCTTCTTGGCGTGCGCGTCATGCGCATGTCACAAGAGCAGCGCTTCCAGCCGAGCAGGATGTGGGTTGTACCTGGCCTGTTCGCGCTCTTCACGTTATGGTTGATCGTGACCGAGGGGTTCACAAGCCCGATCGACTGGGCGTGGATGGTCCTCGCCCTTGGCGCCGGTTTGGGCATCGGCTGGTACCAAGGCACGCACACAACCGTGCGCGTCGATCACACGGCGCACGCCATGTTCGTCAAGATTTCGCCGTGGGGCGGTCTCATTTGGATCGCGGTCCTGGTCGTGCGGATGGCGGTGAGGTATGTGTCGACCGGTCTTTCGCCAGGGGCAATACCCGCAGACCCTCAGTCCGCTGCTGCTGCCGCGGGCCCCGCAGGGTTTATCAGCATGGCGCTCTTGGTCTTGGCTGTCGGGGTCATCATCGGGCTACGCGCATATCTGCAGCAGGTGTATGCGCGCGAGCGTGCTGCGCTCTAACGTAGTGAAGGAGAGCAACCATGGAAAAGCGCGAAGGCACAGTCTCATTCGAGCGCGATATACGTCCTTTGTTCCGGCCGATAGACCTCGAACACATGGAGCCCTTTGGCGTGCTGCTCGACGACCATGCGTATATGTCCGACCCTAAGAATGCCAAGGACGTCTACGATTTCTTGACGGGCGACAAGACACCGCAAATGCCCATCGGCGGCCCGTATTGGAGCAAAGAGCAGCTCGAACTTTTCTCCAAGTGGATGAGCGACGGGTATCAAACCTGACCGCATTCGTAGCGGGTAAGCCGGCGCTACCGTTTCCAACGGCCTGCGCATTGCAAGCACGTACATTCGCAATCGCAGGGAGAGCCCATTTAATTGTAGCAACGGACCTTGGAGCAAACGGACCTTTAGGTCGGTTTCGCGAATAGACTCTAACCCTTGGCATCGAACATCGAGGACTTCCCATGGCCACCATGATCTCAGCGCCGACGGCAAACGTGCTGGTCGAGCTCGACGGCAAGATCGCCTACCTCACCCTCAATCGCCCCGAAAAACGCAATGCGTTGTCGCTGCAGACCATGCAAGAGCTCAGGCAAGCGCTGCGCACGGTAGGCGCCAACGCGCACGTAGAGGTAGTCATACTCAAAGCCAACGGCCCAGTATTTTCGGCCGGGCACGATTTGAGCGAAATGGTCGATCGACACCCCGACGCGTATCGCCATCTCTTCGACGTCTGTGTCGAGCTGATGGAGAGCATCCAGAGCATCCCGCAGCCGGTCATCGCTCAGGTTCAGGGGCCCGCGACCGCCGCCGGCTGTCAATTGGTGGCAACCTGCGACCTTGCTATAGCGGCCGACAGCGCCTGGTTTGCCACACCTGGTGTGAAGATCGGACTGTTTTGTTCCACCCCGATGGTCGCGCTGAGCAGAGCTGTCGGGCGCAAGAAAACGATGGAGATGCTCTTGACCGGCGACCCGGTGCCCGCAAGCGAAGCGCTGGCCGCCGGCCTGGTCAACAAGATCGTGCCAGCGCGGCAGCTCGAGTCGGCAACAAAAGAATTAGCCCAGAAGATCCTTGCCTTTAGCCCGCGGGTCGTTGCCCTCGGCAAGAAGGCGTTTTACCGGCAAATCGAGTTGCCCCAGCATGAGGCGTACGAGCTCACCAAGGAAGTCATGTCGCGCAACGCCGAGTCCGCTGACGCGCATGAGGGAATCACTGCGTTCTTGGAAAAACGCAAACCGCACTGGCCAAACGGTTGAGAAGGTTGTCGCCCAGCTAACTCGCCAAGCGCTGTGCCTTTTGTTCCCACTTCTGAACAAGCGGCCACACGGGCAATCGCCCGCTGGTCATCGAAATGGAGCTCACGCAGGGCCGCTATATCCTGCGTTGTGATCGGTTGAAATCAGACCTTCGCTTGGAAGAGCAAGCGACATAGACGGAGACTGTAATCATGCTTACCGTGCTAATAGCCATAATCGTCGTCGCGTTTGGGACTACAGGCAACGGTCACTCAAGCCCCGTCCCTCAAGCCACCCCGCTTACGGCGACGCTCGGGCAGAGCGTCTCCATCGGCGACCTCACCATAAAGATCCAGGACCTGCGCGATGCGACCCCGGCCGACAATCCTGACCAGATACCGGTGTTAGTTGACGAAAGGCTCATGGTGATGCACGTCCTTCTGGTGAATAGCGTGCATCCTGCTGCGTATACTGGTCTTGTGACCTACACGCTCGAGGACAAGAGCGGGGTGGGGCCTCGGGCTCGACACGTAAGACCTAGAAGTCTCAACATCCATCAAGGCGCAAGTATCCACCTTACTGGCCTATTCACCGTCGACAAGACGTTCCTCCCTACAGTGCTCGTCGTGGAATGCTCTTCGTGTGGCGCGGGCGGAGTTTACAAAGCGGTGCATTTCACCATTCCTGCACCGTGACGAGCCTGTTGTGTCGGTAGGCCGAGTGGCGTGAGTCCTATCGACGCAATTTGAGATCGCGTGTGATCGAGGAGGGCGGACCGCTTGTCATGATATTGTTGACTTCCTCGTGATAGTCCACGACAAGGCCGGTAGCGGGGTCGTAGTTACCACTGGCACTGATGGTTTGCGATATATATTGATTCTCGAAATCGCCTTTCATCGTGACGGCCCCATTATCGGCTGCAACGAAGTCGAACGTACGCTTGCCGACAAGCGGGTCCGTCATGGTCTCGTGCCAAGCCGTTGAGGCCGCGGCATGCGAGCGCATCGCGCACCCCTTCGCGAAGGTGTTGAAGTAGGGAAAATGGGTCATCACTTGGCCGCCGACGTTGTTGAGGTTCACGTCGGTCAAATTAAGAAACTCACCGCCGGCGCCCATCTTCGGCTGCATATTCGGATCGTACTGCGCGGTGATTTCTCCATCCGGTGCGAGCGTTGCGATGAAATTGCTGCCCGCATCGCGTAAGGAAGCCGGTGCATTGACCGAGGCTGTATTAACGAGACTCGCCTTCACATGCGCCGCGCCATCGGGCGAAATCTCGGCCACTTCCATAGTGAGGACAAATCTCTGCGGCTTGTTTTGCGCTGCCTCCATCTTCTGGATATTTTCCGGTGACATGCCAGCTGGTATGCTCGGAGTGCTATGAATGACCTCACTGAAATCGTAAGCGATCGTCTGCCCAATGGTGCGTGTCACGGCAAGAGCGATTGGCGGTATGATGAGGAGAAATGCCCCCACGGACGCAGCGATGAGTTGTTTCATGGGCGCACCTTCGTTCTTGGCATCAAGCCCATCTGTAGCTTCATTCCATAGAGCCGGTTGGCTCATTTCCCGCCTTCGGGTCTTCCGGTCTGCGTTCCCGCCGAGTGGACTCTGAGGAGATTGTGTCGAAAAGAGTTGATACCAATGCTACCCTAACGGAGGGTTGATGAGCAAATACACTGTGCCACAGTGCAATGGCGGGTGCTGCCAATCGTTTTGCGTTGGTAACTACACGCTGAAGCAATTCAAGGCCCAGGCTTCGGAGATCGAAGATGGTGAGTATATCGCAGCTATGCTCATCTCCGTCCCTACCCCAAAAGGGGAGACGGGCCACAGATTCAACTGCAAGCACTTCGATGTGCGCCAGAACAGATGCATGGCCTATGCGGCGCGGCCGCGCATGTGCAAGGAGTTCCCCTCGGTGGGCAAGTGCGCGTGTTGTGGTGCTCCGTCGACCAAAAGCGTATTCAAGAAGACTCGAAAAACCAAGGCCCTCACCACCGCACGCTAACGCCCCACATTCGGAAACCTTACGGTCCACTTGGGACCGCGAGATTTCTCTGAGCGGCATCAAAAGGTGCCGAGAGATGTCGGTTGAAATCCTGGCGTCTCTCGTGAACGCAGAAAGGGATTCGAGCACATGTATATCTCAGTCGTATCGCTTCCCGTCAACGACATCGACCGGGCAGTCGACTTCTACACCAAGAAGCTCGGCTGGGAGAAGACCATGGACGTGGCGATGGGCGAGGACTCGCGCTGGGTGACCGTAGCGCCTGCCGGCACCCAGACCGCGTTCACGCTGTCGACGGACTTTCCGTCGGCCAGGGCCGGCGGGATGAGCGGCGTCATCATCGAGGTTGACGACGTCTACAAGACCCACGAACAGCTCAACAAGATCGGCGTCGAATTCGCGGAACCCCCGCGGAGCGAACCGTGGGGCGGTTGGGCCATGTTCAAGGACTCAGAAGGCAACGTGCACGGGTTGCACTCGCCGGTCCCGGTAGGTGTCAGCTCGAACTAGCCTCCGGCGATCGCCCCGATGACGAGGAAGGGCTCAGCACCGTTTTCGACCGCAGCGGGCAGCGGGGCATCTGGCGGCTTCATGCGATAGGTCCTGCTCGCAGGCGAAGAACCGCACGAACGCCCGGCGCTTGCTGCGTGACGTGGTCGCGGATCGTGCCGCGGAGCATCGGATAGCGAGCCTCGAGCGCGTCGAGCACCGAGCGCTGCGTGACCGGCCCGTCGACGTCGAGGGTCACCTCGCCGTCGACGCGCGCCAGCGTGCGCAGATGCGCCGGAAGGACGACGCGGATCACGGCAGCGTTTGCGACCTCCACCGAGAGCACCGCCGGAAGATCGCGGACGATCGGCGACCAGCTGTCGCCCGCGTCGGCGATGCATAGACCTGGCCGCCGGTGGTGCCGAAATACACGCCGCACGAATCGAGCGAATCGACGGCCATCGCGTCGCGCAGGACGTTGACGTAGCAATCGCTTCTGCGGCAGGCCCTTGGTGAGCGCTTCCCATTCGTTCCCGCCCGACCGGCTGCGATACACGCGCAGCTTGCCATCGGGCGGGTAGTGTTCCGAATCGCTCTTGATCGGCACCACATAGATCGTCTCAGGTTCGTGCGCGTGGACGTCGATAGGGAATCCGAAGTCGGTCGGCAGGTTGCCGCTCACTTCGCGCCATGATGTCGCCGGCGTCGTCGCTGCGCATGACGTCCCAGTGCTTTTGCATGAAGAGCACGTTCGGCCGCGACGGGTGCATGGCGATGCGGTGGACGCAGTGGCCGACTTCCGCCGTCGGGGTCGGGGATATGCTCGGATCGGAGCCCGCTGGTTGATCGGTTTCCAGGTCGCGCCGCCGTCGTCGCTGCGGAAAGCGCCTGCGGCGGAAATGGCGACGAACATCCGTCCGGGGTCACTCGGGTCCAAGACGATCGTGTGCAGGCACATGCCGCCCGCGCCGGGCTGCCACGTGGCCCCGAGCCGTGGCCCCGCAATCCGGAGAGCTCATGCCAGGTCTTACCGCCATCCGTCGGAACGGAAAAGCGCCGCGTCCTCGACGCCGGCGTAGACCGTATCTGGGATCGTCAAGCGACGGCTCGAGATGCCAGACGCGCTTGAACTCCCACGGGTGCGGGCGTGCCGTCGTACCACTGATGGGTGCCCGGCACGCCGTCGTAGACGAATTGGTTGCCGACCGGCTCCCAGGTCTTGCCGCCGTCGTCGGAGCGCTGGATCACCTGACCGAACCAGCCGCTCGACTGCGAGGCGTAGAGGCGGTTCGGGTCGACGGGAGAGCCCTTGAGGTGGTAGATCTCCCAGCCCCGAAGTGCGGCCCGCTGACGTCCCAGCGCTCTCGCTTGCCGTCCGACGTCAGAACGAACGCGCCCTTGCGCGTGCCGACCAGTAACCGTACTCCGCTCATCCCTTGCTCCTTTGCGACTCGGGTGCTTCCTATGGCGGGCGAGCTTCTACGACGATTGCGACGAGCCCGCCCTGCAACCATTGCAAAGAACATGAAAGGAGACGACAAATTCAGACGTAACGTCCACAAGATGGCAAAGAAACCTATTAAGGGAATACGGCAGCGCTCGAACCTCGATGACCCCAAGGGGCAACGCCGCTCGGCGGATTCGTTGGAGGGGTCAGCGCGGTTGGAGTCGGTCCGGCGCATCAAGAGCGCCCAGTACCGCGCCGGGATGGATCCAAAGACGCGGCGGCCCAAACGCTAGGCGCGTCGAGGCACAAATGAACGCCCGCTCGTGCCGCACACGAGCCTTCACAAGCGCGGTTGTCATCGCGCTCGTATTCGCATTGGCGCTCGTCCGCAGCGATGCTGCGCGGGCGCAAACGGCAAACCCAGCAGACCCCGGGGTGAAAAATCCCACCAAGCTCGACGCCAAGCGGCCGCTTGGTGCCGAGCTCCAGACGACCGTCCTCGACGGTTTCACGCTCACCGCGGTGGGGGACCTCATCATCTCGCGACCGCTCTCGCAGTATGCCGCGCGGGAACCAGGTTTCAGGGCCGTGCTCGATGTGATGGGCCAGGGCGACGTGCTCTATGGCAACATGGAGACCTCGATCCTGGATCTGCGCACCTTTAAGGGCTATCCATATTCGTACGCCGGCGACTGGACCTTGAGCGCCTTGCCTTCGGTCGCCCACGACCTCAAGAAGATGGGATTCGACGTCGTCTCCCGGGCGAACAACCACGCCGAGGATTGGGGCATCGAAGGCATGCGTGAGACGAGCAGCTGGCTTGACGGTGCCGGCATCATCTGGGCCGGCGTGGGTGAAGACCGAGGTCTCGCGCGCGCGCCGGCCTTCTACGAGAGCTCGAAAGGACGCATCGGCATCGTCTCCTTCACGTCGACCTATCTGCCCACCGCAGCAGCGCTCCCCGCCGAAGGCGCTGCACCCGGACGCCCTGGGGTGAGCGCGCTGACCGTCACGCAGTACGACGACGTGCCGCGCGAGACGATGAAGTCGCTTGCCGATGCCTCCTGCCGGCTGCAGGCGACGAACTGCGGGAAGATCCCGAGCACGCTATCGATCTTTAATCAGAACTTCAAGCTCTCGGACTCATACGGCTACGAGTTCACGATGGATGCCGAGGATCAAGCCGAGATCTACCGCGCCATCCGCGAAGGCAAACAGAACGCGGATTTTTTGATCGCCACCATCCATTCGCACGACTGCCAGCGCGACTGCGACGACCCGGACAAACCACAGCTCGCCGCGGCATACCTGCGCACGCTCGCGCACAACGCTATCGACGCCGGCGCCGATGAGTTCATCGCGACCGGCATCCACAATCTTGGACCGATCGAGATCTACCGCGGCCGGCCGATCTTCTACGGCATCTCGAATTTCTTCTGGAGCGACATCCAGCTGCCGCTCTCGCACGATCTGTACCAGCAGAACAGAGCGGTGCTCAACGACGCCTACCTGCGGCCCGAGCGCGCCACGAGCTGGGACCTCTCCGCACCGCTCAATGCCCAGGGAGGCTTCGCCGAGCCATATATCTTCCAGGCGATCGTCACGCAGTCGACGTTCGAGCACGGCCGGCTTTCCAAGCTCAAGATCTACGCGGTGGACCTGGGCTACGGGAAGAAGCTCACCGAGAGCGGCATCCCACAGCTTGCCGGTGCCGAGCAGGCAAAGGCGATCTTCAAGCGCATCAACGACGCCACCGAGCAATACGGTCTGCCGCCGCTCAAGATGACGATCAACGGCAACGTCGCCACGATCACTCCCTGATTTGACATCCTCAGGCGAAAGGTCTAGGATTATGCATGTACCGGCGACGGGAGCCGAGCATCATGCCGACCTTAGTCAAAGACCACCCCACTCATAATCCACCCGAAGGCGCCACACCCGGTCTTGAGACGGCACGACACGTCGTGCACCGGCTGTTCGCAAGTGTGAAAGCAGGCATCGCGATCGCGCTGGCAGACGGATCGGCGCTGCGCGAACCGGACGGGCCGCTTGACGCCACGATCGTCCTACGCAATCCTGCTGTGCTGCGCGCCCTGCTCACCCGATCGTCCGACCTCGGCGCCGGGGAAGCGGTGGCGCGCGGAGATATCGTGGTCGAGGGCGATGTCGAGCGCGGACTCGCCGCCATGGATGCGATAGCGGCAGCGCGCACGCCGGCCGATTGGATCGCGATCGGCGCGATGGCTTCCAAGCTGCCACGACCCATGCGCGAACCTCAAGGGCTTCCCGGCCGCGGGCCTGCCCGTCTGCGCGGGCGCGCGCACTCGCTCGAACGCGACCGCGCGGCGATCGCCTATCACTACGACGTCTCCAATGAGTTCTACGCGCTGTGGCTCGACCAGAACATGGTGTACTCGTGCGCGTACTTCGGCGACGAGGCCGACACGCTCGACCGGGCGCAGATCTGCAAGCTCGACCTCATCTGCCGCAAACTCCGTCTGCGTGAGGGCGAGCGTCTGCTCGACGTCGGCTGCGGTTGGGGTGGACTCGTGCGCTTTGCCGTTCGCGAGTACGGCGTTCGCGCGGTCGGTGTAACGCTCAGCGGCAAGCAAGCCGAATATGCGCGGGAGCGTGTCGCGCGGGAAGGCCTGGGAGACAGGTGCCGCGTCGAGCTGCTCGACTATCGCGAGCTTCGCGCTCTCGGGCCGTTCGATAAGGCGGCGAGCATCGGCATGGTCGAGCACGTCGGCGACGCGAACCTGGCGGCCTACTTCGCCGCGATTTTCGACGCGCTCGAGCCCGGAGGTCTCTTCCTCAACCACGGCATCATCGCGCAGCAGCCGAGGGCCAGCGGCATGCGCCGGCTCGCGCAACGGTTTTTCCCGCAGCGGTCGGCCTTCACCGAGCGGTACGTGTTCCCCGACGGCCAGATGCCGCGGCTGGCGCCCATGACCGAGGCGGCGCAACTCGCCGGCTTCGAGGTCCGAGACGTCGAGAACCTCCGCGAGCACTACACGACGACGCTGCGCATGTGGCGCCAGCGGCTCGAGGTCCACCAAGCGCAGGCATGCCCGCTCGTCGGCGACGGCACCTACAACGTTTGGCGTCTGTGGCTTGCGGGATCGGCGCACAGCTTTGCGACCGGCAGCCTCGGCGTCGTGCAGATGCTGCTCGCCAAGTGGACGGCGGACGCACGCGCGCTCGTGCCGCCGACCCGCGCTGACATCTACGAGTTGCCGGCGCGTTGAACCAGAGGGTGGGCTGCGTCAGCGGCGCGAAGGCTTGCCCACCCGCGCTATCTTGGCGACGTAGATGGAGGATTTTTGATGAAGTTCCCACTTGGCCTATTGGCCGCGGCGATCGCGCTTTTGGCGATCTCAAGCGTGACGAGCGCCAGCACGAAGCACATCACGGTGACGATGAACGCGCTCAACGGCTCTGGTCAGACTGGTACGGCGACGATCGCACACGGCAAGACCGGCAACCTCACGGTCACGATCGACCTCAACGGCGAGCCTGCAGGGGCAAGCGAACCCGCTCACATCCATCCGGGCACCTGTGCAGATCTCAACCCGATCCCCAAAGTCGTGCTGAGCCCCGTGGTCGATGGCCGGTCGGTCACGACCATAGCGGCGCCGACGTCGGCCAACCCTGGCGCTCGCTCGATCGTCGTCCACAAAGGCACGGGCGCAGACATGAAGACCTACGTTTCGTGCGGCGACATCCCGACGCCGTAGCAGACCTAGTGGGGACAGGCCGCCGGAAAACCTGAGTCGACCTGGATGAGGTAGGATCCGTCGGCCTGGCGCTGCCAGACCACGAAATAGCGGCCGGACGTCGTCGCCGGCTGCTTTCCTTTTTCCTGATAGCTGAACGAGTAGCGTCCGGTCTCGTACGCGAGGTCCCCGAACACGGTGACGTTCGTCGTCACGATCAGCCCGCTGAGATATTTCGTGTCCTTGAGATCCTCGGCTGTCTGAGCGGCGATGGTCGCGCGCCCGCGCACGATCGCGGCGCCTGAGGACGGCATCTGCATCCCGTCGACCGTGTACAAGGCGGCGTAGCCCGAGGCGTCTCCGGCTTCAAGGGTGGCGAGGTAGCGGTGGTTGCCCAGGTGGATGGCATTGCGCGCCGCCACTTCTGCCGGCGAAGGGGTGGGCACGACCGGGGCTGCCCGGTCCTGCCCGATGAGCAGCCCCGAAAAGACAAACACAAAGACCATCGCCGCACATATCCTACGCATAGCCTCACACCTCGCGTCAGCGCTGGCCTCGCGTCAGCCCAGCCCAGGAAAAGCCTCGCTACCAGTGAACGTCTTCTAGCACTTCGGAGGTTTGCGATGGGCACGCATATTGTACGTCCGCAGATTATTGCATTTTTCTGCGTGGTGGTCTTCGCATTTGCCGCGGCGCTCACACCGTCACCCGCGAGCGCAAAAGATCCCTTTGCGCCGCCGAGCGGCATCTCGGCGACGTCTGCGAGCCTGCAAGACGTGCTCGCCAAAGCGAGGAGAGCTGACGGCTCTGATGCACCCTACAAAACACGCGTCGTCGAAGGTCAGGTCGACGCATGGGGCTTGAAAGGCAGCATACGATCGGTCGAGTCTGGCGACGACTACAAGTTCACGGTTGATCTGGGCGTTATCTCGTGGCAGAACGGGCGCTCAAACGGGCAGATGTGGCGGCGCAACGAGAACGGCCTCGTGATACTCTTGCACAACGTGCAGGGGGAGCAAGACGTCGACTGGGAGGCGCTGAGCGCGCGCTTTGTCGAGCACCCGGGTCCGAACGTAAAACTCTTAGGCGAGACCGGGGCTGCCTACGTGGTCGAAGCGTATCCGACCGCTGGTCAGCCGATGTGGTTCTTCTATGATAAGAAGACCTTCCTCATGACGCGTATCGAGATCCCCTATGTTGAAGAGCGCGACGTCTACACCTTCAGTGATTTCCACAAGACCGGGCATTACACCGACCCCGAGCACGTCGTCGTCAGCGACGGAATCACGCGCAACGACTTGGTCTTTCAGATCTCAACACGGTATGAAACGGCTGTCGCCACCGCTGATACAGCGATGCCTTTGTCGAACGACAAACTCGTACAGTTCCCCACAGGCGTCAATGTCGTTTCGCTGCCATCGACTTTTGCGAACAAGGAGGGCCGATCCGTCTACATCCCCGACCAGAACTATCATGACATCACGGCCAATGGGGACATGTCGTCGCCGGGCTACGTCGCGCATATTGCGGGCGATCCACACCTGCTGATCCGCGCCACGATCGACGCTCGCGGCTTCGATTTCATGTTGGACTCGGGAGCGCCGGGCATCTTTGTGAGTTCCGACGCCGTCGACAAGCTCGGCCTGAAGAGCTTTGGGCCAGAGCAACAGACGTCGACCGGAGCGTGGGTGCGTTCATACGCTCTCATACCGCAGATCGGCATCGGTGCGATCACGTTGACGAACGTCATCGCCTACGTGCTGCCCTTGTGGCACTACCAACCGCGTCCGGGAACCGACGCCATCGGGTTGATCGGCTACGATTTCATCGCCAACGCGGTGCTCGCCGTCGACTTCGACAAGGGCACAGTGACGGCAACCAACCCATACCTGTTCGTGCCGCCGGCCGACGCCATCGCCGTCCCGGCAACTCTGGATTACGGCGTGCCTCAGATATCCGTGCAGATCGGGCAATCCACAGCCGATCATTTCGTGGTCGACACAGGGTCCTCAATCTCGATGATATTGCCTCGATTTGCTGATGCCCATCCGGACGACGTGAAGGATCAGGGCAAGGGTGCTGACGTCACGCGGGCTCGCCTGGGGGCCGTTGACTGGCTCAGCGGGTCGTACATCAGCTCGTACGACGAGCTCGGAGGGGGCGAAACGCAGCTACGAGCCACAGAAGTGAAGACGCTGACAGTGTCCGGCATCAATCTTGAGGATTGGCTCATGTTCACCCTCGTCGCCCCGAGCGGCGCCGCAGCGCAAATCGGGCGGGACCTCGATGGACTGCTCGGCTACAGCTTTCTCAAGTATTTCACCGTCTATCTCGACTACCCGCAAAACGAGCTCTTTCTCGTTCCCAACGCGTCATTCAAAAACGGCGCCGGTCGCTAACGCGCGCGGGCGAAGTGCTGAACCTTCTCGATTGGATCGAGATGCCGTCCCGCATGACACATTAGGGACAAAAGGAAAGCGTGGTCCCAAAAGGAACCCCTTTTGCCTTCGCCCAGCAGCGAAACCCAGGGGAGTCTATCTATGACCTACTCGACCAAGCTCGTCTGCCCCATCCAGCGCACCATGGCCATGATCGCCGACAAATGGAAGGTCATCGTCATCGCCAACTTGGGTGACGGGACCAAGCGCTTCCGCGAGCTGCAGCGAGCCATGGCCGGCGTCACGCCCAAGGTGTTGACGCGCCAGCTGCGCGATCTCGAACACGACGGACTCGTCAACCGGGTCGCTTACGCCGAGATACCGCCTCGCGTCGAGTACTCGCTGACACCGCTCGGGCGCAGCCTGCTCCCCATCTTGGCCCAACTGCACAACTGGGCGGTCGCAAACTCCGAGACGTTGCTCAAGCGCCAGGCGATCGCCGGTGCGGACGTCGCCGACGCCGCGATGCAGAAGACCGCTTAGCGTTGGTGCAATCCGAGAGCCGGTTCAAGTTCCAGCGGCCTATCAAGGTCATCTTCCGCGATCTCGACGGCATGCGCCACGTCAACCATGCCGTCTATCTGAGCTACTGCGAGGCGGCGCGTAACGAGTACTGGATCGAGATCACGGGAATCCGCCGGGTGGAAGAGTACGACTTCGTGCTCGCCGAGCTGACCGCGCGCTATCACGCGCCGGCGCAGCTCGGCGACGAGCTCGTCGTGGGCTGCCGCGTCACCGAGCTGCGCCGCTCGAGCTTCCTCATGGAGCACGAGATACGCAACGCGAAGACGGGTCAGCTCATCTTCGAGATGAACTCGGTGCAGGTCATGTTCGACTATGCAGAAGGCAAGTCCAAGCCGATACCCGAGGAACGTCGCAAGCAGGTCGAACGGTTCGAAGGCCGCCCGCTCACCGTCGAGAGCACGCGCAGCAAACGCTGACTAGACGCGCAGATTCACCCCACGCTTGGTGAGCACAAAAGCGATCGCCAGGGCGACGACGGCCAAAAGCGTCACCACCACACCATCGACGAGCAGATTGACGTCGACCATTCCGGTATACGAGTAGCGGAAGCCGTCGATCATGTAGACCATGGGATTGACGAGCGATATGCGCTGCAAGACAGGCGGGAGAAGCGACAAGCTCGAGAACACGCCCCCGATGTAGGTGAGCGGCGTGATGACGAAGGTCGTGAAGATCGCGAGGTTATCCCAGGTCTTGCCGAGCAGGCCCGCGATCATCCCGAACGCCGAGAAGAGCAACGCCGTCATGCACATGAAGTAGAAGTAGATAAAGCCGTCGTGCGGACCGGCGTGGACGAGCGCGAGGCCGATGAGCATGACCAGATTGCCAATGACCAAGCCGCGCAGCACGGAACCTGTGAGAAAGCCCACGATGAGCTCGATGTAGGACAAGGGCGCGATGAGCAGCTCCTGGATCGAGTTCATAAAACGCTGCTGGAAAAGGGATGACGACGACTCGTCGTAGCTCGACGAGATGACGTTGAGCATGACGAGCCCGGGCAGCAAGAACTCCACGTACGGCACGCCGCCGAGGGTCTTGATGCGGGAACCCAGCGAGAGGCCGAAGATGAAGAGGAAGAGCAGGGTCATGATGACTGGCGGCCAGACCACCTGGTTGATGACCATGTAGGTCCGTTTGAGTTCGCGCCGGATGAGCGCACCGAGGCCGACGTAGTTAACCATGCGTACGCCGCCCCACAAGCTCCAAGAAGACCTCCTGCAACGTTTCTTTGCCATGGTCGGCCATGAGGGTCGCCTTGTCTTCCAGCGCCACGAGCTTGCCATGGTTGACGATGCCCACGCGGGTGCACAGCATCTCGACCTCCTCGAGATAGTGCGAGGTCATCAAGATCGTCATGCCGCTGGCGTTGATCGCCTTCGAGGAAATCCCATAGCTCCAGGCGCAGCTCGACGTCCATGCCGGCGGTCGGTTCGTCCAAGATGAGCAGTTGCGGTCGGTGGATGAGGGCGCGCGCCAAAGAGAGGCGTCGTTTCATGCCGCCCGAGAGCTCGAGATAGCTGTTGCGCCGCTTGTCTGAGAGCTCGAACTGATCGAGCAGCTCGCGCGCCCGGCGCTTGGCTTCGCCGAGCGGCACGCCGTAATAACCGCCTTGGTAAGTAAGGATCTCCTCCACCGAGAGAAAGCGGTCGAAGTTGAACTCCTGGGGCGAGAGCCCGACGAGCACGCGGCTGCGCCGGAAATCCGCGACCACATCGTGACCGAATACCTCGATGCTGCCGCTGTGGAAGGTCGCCAAGCCGACGATCGCGTTGATGGTCGTCGTCTTGCCGGCGCCGTTGGGACCCAAAAAGCCGAAGAACTCGCCGGGCGCGACATCAAACGAAAGGTCGTCGACGGCGGTGACCGTCCTGTAGCGTTTGCTGAGATGCCGGACAGAGACGGCGCGGGGCACGCCGTCGTTAATAGTAGATCCCCAACATCATCTTGGCCTCTTCGCTCGCCATGCTGCGTGGATCCCACGGCGGGGCGAAGGTGAGGTCGACCTTGGCGTCCGTGACGCCGGGAATGGACATGAGCGCGGCATTCACGGCGCTGATGAACATGCCGGCCACGGGGCACCCGGGCGAGGTGAGCGTCATCGTGACGAAGACGGTCGAGCCTTCGATGCGCACGCCGTAGATCAGCCCGAGACTCACCATGTCGATGCCGATCTCCGGGTCGACGACGTTCTTGAGCTCTTCGCGCACGCGCTCTTCGGTCAGCGGCGTTGTCGCTGCCGCGACCGCGGCCGGGGTCACGTCTGTCTCTTCTTCGGGACTCATACTTTTAGCGTCTTTTCGGCGGGGATGCCCGAGTCCTGCGCGAAGCGCCCCGCCATGACGACTGCCGTACGCCAATTGACGCTTGGCCACTCGCCGGACTCCGACGACGCGTTCATGTTCTACGCGCTCGCCAACGACCTGATCGCCACGGAGGGATTCACGGTACGAGCACATCCTCAGGATATCGAGACGCTCAATGAGTGGGCGAACGAGGGCCGCCTGGAGCACACCGCGATATCGGTGCACGCCTACGCATACGTCGCCGACACTACCGTCTGTTGCACCCATGGCGCGTCGATGGGCGAGAAGTACGGGCCGATGGTCGTCGCGCGCGAGGCGACAACGCAGGAGGCGCTGCGCGGTGCGACGATCGCCGTGCCCGGTCTCATGACGAGCGCATACCTTGCGCTGCGGCTATGCATCGGCGATTTCACCCCAGTCGTCATGCCGTTCGACACGATCATGGAGGCCGTCGCCGCCGGCACGGTCGAGTACGGTCTGCTCATCCACGAAGGACAGCTGACGCACGCCTCACTCGGCCTGCACTCGGTCGTCAACCTCGGCGCGTGGTGGCACGAAGAAACAGGGCTGCCCCTACCGCTCGGAGTGAACGCCATCCGCCGCTCGTTGCCGGATGACGTCAAAGCGCTGGCGTCGCGCCATCTGCGCGAGAGCATCGAATACGGCCTGGCACATCGTGCGCCGGCGCTCGAGTGGGCATTGCGCTACGCGCGGGGCATGCAACACGCGACGGCCGACACGTTTGTCGGCATGTACGTCAACGAGCGGACCGTCGATCTTGGGCCGGACGGCCGCGCGAGCATCGAGCACTTCTTGCAGCGCGCCGAAGACTCGGGCTACGTCCCCAAACTCCCCAAACTCGACTTCGTGATGTAGCGCCTCATCACTCAAGAAGCCGCTCGCACAAAGCGGCGGCGCGGATCTATTCGCGCCCGGCTTCCTGGGGGCGGTAGTAGAGCATCTCCGCTGCATGGGGACGCAGTCGCTCTTCGAGCGCGCGTTGTGCGGCGCTGCGGCATGGGCGCGAAGCGTCGCGCTGCGCGAGCGTTCTCCCGCACCTGTGTGGCGGACTCGCACCCGATGATGATGCTATGCACGGATTGGCTGAGCGCATAGTCGATGAGGTCCGACACTGGCGGGGGATCGGCCAAGCTCGTCAGCAGGCCTCGCGCGAAGACTTTCATGCCGATCACGCCCATCCCAAGCTCCATCGCGCGAGCTCCAACGCGATCCGAAAACGACTGCGCCTGCGCCTCGCACGGATTGACCGGGATAAGAACGGTGTCAAAGCGGTGTCGCTCGATCGCGGCGACCAGCACGTCTGGGTCATAGTGTCCGGTCACGCCGATGAAACGCGTCTTGCCCGCGCGCTTGGCGTGCTCAAACGCCTCGTAGGCGCCGCCGGGCGCGCCGATCTCGTCAAGCTCTGCCCAGGTGCGCAGGTCGTGCAGCTGCCAGAGGTCGAGGTGGGTGACGCGCATGTTAGCGAGCGTCTCGTCGAGCATGGCGAGCGCGCCCTGACGGGTCCGGTCGTGCGCCTTTGACGTCAAGAAGACGCGCTGGCGCGCGGCCCCAAGAACGGCTCCGTAGTAGCGCTCGCTGCCCGCGTACGCGCGAGCTGAGTCGCAGTACGTCACGCCCTCGTCAAGCGCTGCCGTGATGACCTCGCGCGCCTGGTCTTCATAGCCATGCGTGCGCAAGATGCCTTCGCCGCCCAAACCGAAGATCGAGACAAGGGCGCCCGTATCGCCGAGGCGTCGCGACGGCAGATTCATGCTTTCCACGAGGCCGCACTTCGAGGCGAGGCCGAGGCGGGCCTCGACGTGCAACCGCACGTTCGCCAGCGCCGCACGCACTCGCGCGTGACGCGACGGGAGGCGAAACAAAGCGGGGATTGAAAGCGTTACCTGACCGACATGAAGTCCAAGGCCCTCGCGCTTTCGATCTTGACCGCCGTCACGGTGCTGTTCGCCATTGCAGCCGTCGACCGGCCGGCAGTCGGCGCATCTGCGCCCGCAGGCTTGAGTGAAACTCAGCTCGCCGATGGAAACCAACGCTTCAACGTCTCCGGCACGGTCGCCGCGGTCGACTATGCGAGCAACACCGTGACCGTCAAGACCGGCGGCCAGACGGTCCAGGTTATCGTCACGCCGACCACTGTCATCGAGGAGCACGGCGAGGCGGGCAGCATCGCCGACATCCGCAAAGGGGCCAAGATCACCGCCAGCGGCGTGGTGCGCAACGGCCAGAAAGTCGCGCTGTCCATCAACCTGAAATAAGACGCTCCGGCTAGAGCCCCGCGATCACCCGATCGGTGAACTGGGTCGTGGTCAGAGCCGTCTCGGCATCCGCGGCCAGGTCGGCTGTCCGCGCGCCGCTGCGAAAGGCGGCCTCGACCGCCGACTCGATGCGCGTGGCGGCGACGTCGTCGCCGATGCTGTAGCGCAAGAGCATCGCTGCGGAGAGGATGGCAGCCGTGGGATTGGCGATTCCCCGGCCGGCGATGTCGGGAGCGGTGCCGCTGATCGGCTCGTACATCCCGAACGCCGTTCCCGCCGGCAGGCGAGCGCCAAGACTGGCGCTCGGCAGATTGCCGATCGAACCGCTCAGCATGGCGGCCTCGTCAGAGAGGATGTCGCCGAACATGTTCTCGGTCAGGATGACGTCGAAATCCCGAGGGCGGCGGATGAGCTGCATCGCAGCGTTGTCCACGAGCAGATGGCGCAGCGCGACACCGGGATGCTCGCGCGCCACGCGTTCGACCACGCGACGCCACAGACCCGACGTCTCGAGGATGTTGTGCTTGTCCACAGAGGTGACGTGCCGCCGGCGAGCCTCGGCGAACTCGAAAGCGACGCGGGCGATGCGTTCGACCTCTGGAGCGCGATAGAACATGGTATCGACCGCCTCGTCGACGCCATCCACCGTGCGTTGCTCTTTCGGCGTGCCGAAGTAGATGCCGCCGGTCAACTCACGGATCACGACAAGGTCGAGGCCCTCGATGAGATCCCGCCGCAGGCTCGAAGCGCCCTCGAGCCCGGGGAAGACGCGGACCGGACGGATGTTGGCGAACAAGCCGTAGTCGTGGCGGAGGGAGAAGAGCGCCTTCTCAGGCCGAAGCGCCAGCGGCCGGTCGTCGAATTCAGGTAGACCAACGGCTCCGAAGAGGATGGCGGCGCTGCGATCGCACAGCGCTCTCGTCTCGTCCGGCAGCGGCGCCTTGCCCTTGCGCAATGCCGCCGCCCCGACGTCAGCCTCGACGAATTCGAGATCGGGTCGCACGCTGCGCAGCACGCGCACTGCGGATCGGGTGACCTCGGGTCCGATGCCGTCTCCGGGCAGCACGGCGATCGTCGTCATCGCGCCCCGAGCAGATCGCGTGCGCGCTGCGCGACGTGTGCGGCGCTCAGCCCATATTTCTCGATGAGCGCGTCGTTGGGGCCGCTCTCACCGTCGACATCGCGCAGACCGAGCATGTCCATGCGGGTCGGGTGACGGCGCCCGAGCACCTCGGCGACGGCGCCTCCAAGCCCACCATATATCGAATGCTCTTCGCAGGTCAGGACGCAACCCGTCGCCGTCGCCGCGGCGACGATCGCCGCCTCGTCGAGCGGCTTGATCGTCGGGAGATGCAACACCCGCGCCGAGATCCCATCGCCGGCCAAGAGTTCAGCGGCGTCGAGCGCGCGCAGCGTCTGCGCCCCCGTGCAGACGAGCGCGACGTCAGCGCCATCGCGCAAGACGAGACCGCGGCCGAGTTCGAAGGGCTGGTCCTTCGCAGTGACGACGGGCGCGGCGTCGCGCGTCAGCCTGAGATAGGCTGGTCCGTCATAGGCGTCGAGCGCAAGCATGGCGGCGCGTGCTTCTGGACCGTCGCAGGGAGCCACGACCACCATATTGGGGAACGAGCGCATGATGGCGATGTCGTTGACGACCTGGTGCGTCTTGCCCGTGTAGCCTGTGAGCAGCCCGCTGTAATGTGCGGCGAGCTTCACGTTGAGTCTGGGCTGTGCGATGACGACACGGACCTGATCCAGATCGCGCGTGGCGATAAAGGCGGCAAATGACGCGACCCAGGGTTTCAGGCCGACGGCGGCCATGCCCGCAGCGACACCGGCGAGGTTCTGCTCGGCGATGCCCATCATGAAGAAGCGGTCGGGACGGGCAGTGGCGACCTTGTCGGATTTGGTCGAGTTGGCAAGATCGCCATCGAGCACGACGATGCGTGGGTCCCGCGCGCACAGCTCGACGAGCGTGTCGCCGAAGACGTCGCGCTGCGCGACGAGCGCGCTCACGCCGGGTCCTTTGTCACGGCATCGAGGGCGCGATCGGCGGCGTCGATCTCGGCGATCGCTCGCGCCAGATCAGCGTCGGAGATCGGTTTGGAATGCCAGCTGTAGTCGTTCTCCATGAAGGAGACACCCTTGCCCTTGATCGTGTGCGCGAGCACGAGCGTCGGGCGCCCGCGCGTCGCCCGAGCGGTCGCGCAGGCCGCCAGGAACTCAGCGGCGTCGTGGCCATCGCACTCGACGACTCTCCAACCGAATGCTTCCCATTTCGCCGCGGGAGCGTCCACTGGGTCGCGCCGCGCGCTTATCCCGTAGCCGTCCGCCGTGGCCCAGCCGTATTGCTGCAGGTGATTCCAGTCCAGGATCGCGGTGAGGTTGTCCACGCCGTAACGCGAAGCGGCGAACGCGGCCTCCCAGATCTGGCCTTCCTGGATCTCCCCATCGCCGAGCATGACGAAGGTGTGGAAATCTTTGCCCAAGACGCGTGCGCCGAGCGCCATGCCGACGCCCGGCGAGAGGCCCTGGCCGAGCGAACCCGTCGACATATCCAGCCCCGGCAGCTTGGTCATGTCCGGATGACCCTGGAGCCGCGAATCGATGGCGTCGAACGTGTCGAGCTCGGCGATCGGGAAGTACCCGCGCATGGCGAGCACCGCGTACAGCCCGATGGCGCAATGGCCTTTCGAGAGGATGAAGCGGTCGCGGTCCTCCCAGCGCGGGCGCTGCGGATCGATCCGCAGCTCGCAGAAATACAAGGCGGCGAACATCTCGGCCGCTGACAGCACGCCGCCGATGTGTCCGGCGCCAGCGTGATGGACCGCGCGCAGCACGTGACGGCGGATCTCGTTGCCCAGATGGTGTGCCTGCCGGACGTCTGCCGCCCGCACGCTCATAGGCCGAACTCCGATCTCAGGTAGTTCCGGTTTCGCGTGGCTGCGCCGAGCGGGTCGCGTGGTGCATCTTGTTCGACGATGATCCAACCGCAGTACGAAGCCCGCTCGAGCGCCTCGATGATGCGACGTATCTCAACGACGCCCGTGCCGAGCTCGACGAAGAGGCCCATCTCGACGGCCCGCACGAAGTCGATGCGCTCATCGCGCACGCGGGCCAGCTTCTCGCCGTCGACGTCTTTGAGGTGGACGTAGCCGATGCGGGCGGCGTAATCGCGGAAGATGTCCTCGGGGCTCACCCCGGCATATGCCAAGTGACCGGTATCCGGACACAGCCCGATGAGCGCCGGATCGGTCTTCGCGCACAGCCGGTCGATCTCGGCGCGGGTCTCGACGTAGGTCCCCACATGCGGATGGAAGACGGCATGCATGCCGCGCACGGCGAGCTCTTCGCCGGCGCGGTTCAGACCGTGTCCCATGGCCTGCCATTCACGTTCGTCCAGGCCGTCGCTCCCATCTGCGGCCACGCGTCCGGCGACCGCGAGCCGCGCAGCGCACGGCTGATCGGACAGGATGAGCACGTCGGAGCCGAGCGCCTGCAGACGATCGGCGATCGGGCCGATGTCGCGCAACGCCTCGTCGTGCTTTCCGGCGTCGCGCAGGTCGAGAGCGTGGAAGGTGGCAGCGGCGCGCAGCGAGCGCCGCGACAGCTCGTCGCGCAGCTCGCTCACGTCGGTCGGGAAGTTATAGCTGATCTCCGTGCCGCTGTACCCCGCCTGGGTCATCTCATCCAACATGCGGGAGAACGGCGGCTTGCGCACCCACGTGTAGAGCGGATCGAACCCCCAATTCACCGACGCTGTGCCGACGTCGATCGCGCTCACCATGTCCAGTCTTCTTTGATCCAGGCATGTGCAGGGTCGAACGACATCTGGTACACATGCTTGGGGCCGGCCAGCACGTTGAGGTAGTAGATCCAGTACTCGGCCGCCGCGGCGCACACATGGTAGCCCCGCGGCACGAGCACGACGTCGCGGTCGTGCACGGTGAGGGTCTCGTCAAGATCGCCGCTCGCCGTGTAGACGCGCTGAAACGCAAATCCGGCAGCGGGGTGTGCACGGTAATAGTAGATCTCTTCGAGCGCTGACTCGAAGGGCGGATTGTCCTCGTCGTGCTTGTGCGGGGGATAGCTCGACCAGTTGCCCGGGTGGGTGACGACTTCCGTCAGGAACAGGCTCGTCGCTTCGTCTTCACCCATGAGGATGTTGCGGATAAGGCGCTTGGCATTTCCTTTACCGCGGGTGTACTCCGCGTCGGCCGGAGGCACGAGCAGGCGCGCCGGCAGCGTGCCCCGCGAGGGAGCTGCGCAGATCGCGACCTCGGCTGCACCCGCTGCGAGCAGCTCGTAGGACGTGCTCGCGGGGAGATAGACGGCTGCCGGAGGTCCGGAGAAGGGGTTCACGCGCCCGCCGACCTCTTGCCAGGATCCGGCCGACGACGTCACCGCGATGCTGCCTTCGATGACGACAACCGCGACCTCGTCGCCGGCGGTCGCCCCGGCGAGACGCGCACCGGCTGGCAGCCGCACGACTCGGAAATCGATGTATTTCCAGTCGTCGCCATTGCGCACGATATTGACGATATCGCCGTCCTGCGCGTTCTTGCCACGGACGAGCAGCGGTGAACCGCCGTCGCGTCTAGTCATCGGTCACGTCGGCGAGCTTCACGGGCTCGTGCGTACGCAGCGACCGGTCTGCTGCGCTGGCGATGCGTAAGGCCTCGAGTGCGTCGATTGCGCCCGCACGCGGCGCGCGGCGCTCGCGGATCGCAGCGGCGAAATCGACGACCTCGTCGCGATATGCATCGGCGAAGCGCTCGATGAACGAGTCGACGTCGACGGACGCGGCGTCAGATCCGAGGAGCACCCCATGGCGTAGCCGGGCCGCGCCGACGAGCATCATGCCCTTCGAACCATGGAGCTCGCCACGGACGTCGTAGCCGTAGATCGCCTCGCGAGAGTCGTCGATGACTCCGATGGCACCGTTGGAAAAGCGCAAGACCACAAGCGAGGTGTCGACGTCACCGAAGCCGGCGATCGACGGATCGATGAGCGCGGAACCGGTCGCGTAGACCTCATCGACCTCAAGAGGCGACATGATCCAGCGAGCGAGATCGAACTCGTGCACCATCTGGTCCTTGAACTGGCCGCCGCTCGTCTGCAAGTACGCGACCGGCGGCATGCGGTGGTCACGCCCGACGAGGCGTATGAAGCGCATTTCGCCGAGCGCGCCGTCCTCCACGCAGCGGCGAGCATGCGCGAACTCGGCATCGAAACGGCGTTGGAATCCGACCTGCAAGATGACGCCGGCACGGTCCGCATGCTGCGCGGCCGATCGCGTCGCCGCCAAGCCGAGCGCGATCGGTTTCTCGCATAAGATATGCTTGCCCGCGTCCGCCGCCTGGGCGATGAGATCTGCGTGCGTGCCGGTCGGCGTGGCGATGATGACGCCGCGGACGGCGGGGTCGGCGAGAAGAGCCTCAACCGTGTCGATGCGCTCGATGCCCTCCGCGTGCGCCAGACGCTGCGCCGCGGCGCGATCCGGATCGGCGATGCCGACCAGGTTCACGCCCGGGATGTGGTGAGCAGCATTGCGCACGTGCACGGCGCCGATCCGCCCGGCGCCGAACACCGCCAGACCGATGGGCGCAGGGACCATTTTAGGTCAGAGCCTCGCCTGATCGCGCGGCCTCGTACGCCGCGCGTTTCTCGCGATGATAGGCGGGAACGGTCACATCCCACCAGCCGGTCGAGGTCAGCCCGCTGTAGGGGAGGTCGCGGCTGCAAAGCGCCTCTACGACGGCCGGCCGGCCGGAGCCCAAAGCGCGGCGCAGGGCTGGCCCCACCTCAGCAGGGTGCTCGATCCGCTCGGCGTAGCAGCCGAAGCCAAGGGCGATGGCCGCAAGGTCGGCGGAGAACGGCGTGCCGTCCGGTCTCTTGAAACTCGTCGCGATGACGCGGTCCGGCCCGAATTGCAGAGTCTGAAGATTCTTAATGCACTCCCAGCCATAATTGTTGAAGACCACGAAGACGGCCGGGATGCCATATTGCACAGCCATCGATAGTTCTTGGACCGTCTGCAAGAAACTGCCGTCACCGACGAGCGCCACCACTTGTCGATTCGGCGCGGCGAGTTTCGCCCCGATGGCACCTGGCACCTCAAAGCCCATGGCGGAGAACCCGCCTGCCGTGACGTGCTGGTCCGAACCATAGACGGGGAACTCCGTGAACACCTGGCTCTGCGGGTTTCCCGCGCCCGTCACGACGATCGCATCGCGCGCCAAGACGGATCGCACTTCTGCGAGCGCGCGAGAGATCGTCATCGGCGAGTTCTCGCTCTCGCGCGTGGGCGCAAGCGCCTCTTGCCACGCCGTCTTGAGCTCCTGGACGCGTGCGAAGTACGAGGAGTTGCGGTAATCGATGGGCTTTGTCAGGGCGCGCAGCGCCGTCAAGAGGTCGCCCAGCGTCGCCCGAGCGTCGCCGACCAGCCCGACCTCGACGGGATAGTTCTTGCCGATCTCATAGGGATCGAGGTCGATGTGGATCAGTTTGGTGGGCGGGATGTTGAAGGTGACGTCCCGTCGGAACGATGAGGCCGTGCGATCTGTGAAGCGGCATCCTACCGCCAAGATGACGTCTGCCTCGCGTGCCAGCGTGTTCCCGGAGATGGAGCCAAGGTCACCGCATGGCCACGCGTAGAGGGGATGGTCCTCCGCGATCGCGCCTTTGCCCATCCAGGTGACCGTCACCGGGCTCCCCACAAACTCGGCGACCGCAAGCAGCTCCGCCTCGGCTTCAGACGCGATGACGCCGCCGCCCACGAGCACGAGCGGGCGCTTGGCCGAAAGCAGTAGTTGCGCCGCGCGCTCGACCATCTGCGGATCGCCGTGGACGCGGCCCTTCGGACGGCGGGTCACAGGCTCGGGCAGGGAGGCGATCTCCGCATCTTCAGCCTGTACGTCCATGGGGAGATCGATGTACGCGGGTCCCCTCCGGCCTTCGAGCATCACGTTATAGGCGAGATGCAAGACATTGGGGAGCTGGTCGACGCGGCTGGGCTGCCACCAGCGCTTGACCACCGGCTCCATCATGCGAGGGAAGTTGGCCCAGTGCGTGCGCTCGAGCTCTTGCAGGACGCCGCGTCCGCGCATGTAGGTGTGCACCGATCCCGTCAGCAGCAGCAGAGGGATCGAGTCGATGTACGCATTGGCGACGCCCATCGCCGTGTTCGCGGCGCCCGGACCTATGGAGGTGAACACACCGCAGATCCGGCGGGCGACACGGTAATAGGCGTCAGCCATATGCGCGGCACCCTGTTCGTGGATCGCCTGCACGACCGAGATCTCGTCCTTATGATCGACGAAGGCGTCGAGCAGCGCGGTGATGCCGTGGCCGGCAACCCCGAACAGGTATGGCATCCTCTCGCTGATGAGGTACTCGGCGACGATCTGCCCACCGGTCATACGCACGGGCTGATTCCTTTAGGATGACTTGGCGGCCGGCGTCACCACGTAGCCGAGCTGGGCCGAGATGGCTTCGGCAGCGCCGCCGACATGCTTGACGAGTTCCGGGATATGGTCGCGTGTCAATCTGGTGGCCGGCATCGACAGGCCGAACGAAGCGACGATTCGTCCACGATGATCCCTGATCGGCGCGGCTAAGCAACGAACGCCCGAGTGGAGCTCCTCGTCATCGTAGGCGTACCCATTGCGCCGGACGCGCTCGAGCTCAGGGAGAAGGTCGGCGATCGCCGTGATGGTGTGCGGAGTGTAACGGGTGAGCGGCTCGACGTACAGCTGGCGCAACTCGTGCTCCGAATGATCCGCGAGCAGTGCCTTGCCGACGGCCGTGCAATAGGCCGGCTCCGACGCGCCGACCGTCGTCTCCACCCGCAAGACCCCAGCGCCGGAATGTCGCGCGACGAACACCGCGTGCGGACCGTCGAGGACGGCGACGTGGGTGCTCTCGCGAGTGAGGGCGGCGATGTCGCGTAAGTAGGTGTCGGCGATGGAGACAAGGCTCATGCGGTGCAGCAAACCGCTGGCGATCTCGAGGATGCCATACCCGATCGTGTACTTCTTAGAGTCGAGCTCTTGTTTGACGAGACCGCCGCGCTCGAGGGTGGCAAGCAGCCGGTACGCCGTGCTGGGGTCGACCGCGAGCTTCTCGGCGACGTCTGTCACCCCGAGTGGCCCATCGGCGCGGGAGAGGAGGCGGAGCACTTCCACGCCACGCAAGAGCGAATTAATAAGCCGCCCGTCGCGTACCGGCTTTAACGTCATTTGAGCAACGCTATTGCGACATGGTCAACGTATTCCTCCAGGCTTAATGGCTTTTCAGGCCTGAGCAGGATTATCTGCAAACATATTGACAATATCGCAATCGTTAAGCCAAGGCTATTGCGGCCTTGTCCTGTGGCCGTCTTTCATTAAGACACCGCGGGCGATTGATCCGCAATACGCGACCTGGGGGCTCGTGGATGACTGATCGCAAGACGCCGCGATGGAGCCGGCGCGCATTGTTGCAAGCCGGCATGGCCGCCGGTGCGACGCTGGGCTCGGCGGGCGCCGTGAGCTTGAGCGGCTGTGCTGCGCCGCCGAAGTCCGCGCTCGGCGGCGTGCGATTCGTCTTCATCGTGAAGACCGTTAATTCAGATTACTGGCAGACCTGCCTGGCCGGCGGTCGCGCGGCGGCAGCTCAGCTCGGATTACAGGCGCTGCAGTTCACGGGCGCGGATTCGGAATCCAACATCCAACGGCAGATCGAGCTCGTCGAAGACGCCCTCGCCAAGCGGCCGGACTTCCTCGTCCTCGCGCCGACGAGCGCGACCGCGCTCGACGCGACGATCGACACCGTGCACAGAGCGGGTGTCAAGGTCATCCTGATCGACTCCGCAGCCAACACGGATTCGTACGATTGTTTCTTGGCCACCGATAATCACGCCGGTGGCCTTCTTGCAGCTACGACCCTGGCAGCGGCGATAAAGAAGAAGACGGGCGCCGCGGCGGGCCAGGTGGCGTACTCCACGTTCTTGAGCGGCGTCGGGTCGCTCAGCCTGCGCGACCGTGGCTTCGTCGAGGGGCTCAAAGCCTATCCCGGCATACAGATCGTGGCGCATAAGGACGCCGGCGGGGATCAATCGGTGAAGCCGATCGGCATCGTCGCCGATACCCTCACCCGCTTCCCCAAGCTCGTCGGGTATTTCGCGGACTCGCTGATCACGCTGCAGGGAGCGGTGACCGCGTTTCGCGAGAACCACGTGGACTCGGGCAAGGTGTCCCTTGTGGGTTTCGATCCAACACCGCAACTTGTGCAGCTCCTCAAGAACCACACGATCGACGGCATCATCCTGCAGGACAACTATCAGATGGGATATGGCGGGGTCGCCTACGGCGTGCTTGCGGCGGCCGGATTGCAGGTCCCCAAGTTCATCAACACGGGCGTCACGGCGGCGACGCCGGATAACGTGGATTCGCCGAACATCCAAGGCCTGTTGAATCCAAAGACGCAGCATAGCATAGGACTGCGCATGACGTCGTGACACGAGATCTGAGCGAAGAACGGGTGTCCAAGCTGAACGCGCTGCAGGCGCCCGGCTCGGCGCCGCCGCCGGTCGCCGGGGTGCGCTGGGATCTCGTGATGCGCCTCGGGTTGCTCGGCATCATCGCCCTGCTCGTCGTGATCTTCTCAGTCACCGCCTCGGGCTTTTTGACGCTGCAGAACCTGGATAACAATGCGAGGCAGATGGCGGTCGTGGGGATTCTCGCCGTGGGCGAGACGTTCGTCATCATCACCGCCGGTATCGACCTTTCTGTGGGGTCGCTGCTGGGCTTCGGCGGCATCATCATCGCGCTCGCGCTGGCGCACAATGTGCCGACCGTACTGGCGGTGCTGGCTGTGCTCGCCATCGGCGCGGTCGTCGGTCTGGTGAACGGCAAGCTCATCAGCGCGGCGGCCCTGCCGCCGTTCATCGTGACGCTTGGGATGCTCGGCATCCTGCGCGGGTTGACGCA
The DNA here is from genome assembly GCA_963806005.1 of Vulcanimicrobiota bacterium. Classification (GTDB taxonomy): domain Bacteria; phylum Vulcanimicrobiota; class Vulcanimicrobiia; order Eremiobacterales; family Eremiobacteraceae; genus JAFANK01. Next base: position 739,088 of record CAWDWJ010000001.1, read on the forward strand.
GATCATGGGCAACGGGCAACAGGTCGCCTACGACGCTCCGCGCTTCACGAACTTCGCGGCCGGCACGACCTTTGGCATCCCGAATCTGTTCTGGGTTTTTGCCGTCGTCTGCGTGGTCTCTGGGCTCTTCCTCCACCTCACGCGCCGCGGCCGCTATATGTACGCCATCGGAAGCAACATGGAAAGCGCGCGCCGAGCCGGCATCAACACGGGCGCGACGATCTTGACCGTCTACGCGATCAGCGGTCTGCTCGCGGGCATCGCCGGCATTTTGCTCACCGCACGTCAGGCCCAAGGCGATCCCAACGCCGGCACGGGCTACGAGCTTGACGCCATCGCGGCCGCAGTGCTCGGCGGGGCGAGCCTGTTCGGTGCGCGCGGCTCCGTCATCGGGACCTTCTTAGGCGTGACGCTCGTGCAGATCATGACCAACGGCTTGAACCTTTTGAATTTCGATCCGCAAGTCGCGCGCATGCTCGAGGGTGCACTCATCATCCTCTTCGTGTATCTCGATCACTGGCGCAAGCCGAAGGTGGCGATCGCATGATGATGCAGGCGACGGCCGCGCGCCCGCCGGCGACCGTGCTTGAGGCGAAAGCGATCTGCAAGAGCTTCGGCAACGTCGTGGCCCTCAAGGACGTCAATTTCGAGGCGAACGCGGGCGAGATCACCGCGCTCATCGGCGACAACGGCGCCGGGAAGTCGACCCTCACGAAGATCGTCTCCGGCGCGCTCGAGCCGGATTCAGGCACGATATCGATGCGCGGCGAGCCTGTGGTCTTCCGCACGCCGCGCGATGCACGCGACGCGGGGATAGAGACGGCATATCAGGACCTGGCGCTCGCGCCGGATCTGGATATCGCCGCCAATCTCTTCCTCGCGCGCGAGATCCTCCGCCCGGGGCTGCTCGGCATGCTGGATATGTTCGATCGCGCGGCGATGCGAAAGCGTGCGCTCGAGCATTTGAGCGATTTTGGGATCAAGGTCAGTTCGATCGATCAACGGGTCGATACGCTGTCCGGAGGACAGCGGCAGTCGATCGCGGTCGCCCGCACGGTGTTGTGGGGAGCCGCGGTCATCATCATGGACGAGCCCACCGCAGCGCTCGGTGTCGCGCAGACGGCTCTCGTATTGGAGCTCGCTCGGAAGGTGCGCGATGCCGGCGCCGCGGTGATCTTCATCAGCCACAACCTGCCTCAGGTGTTTGAGGTCGCCGATCGCATCGTAGTCATGCGGCATGGCCATCGGGTGGGGACGCTTGATCCGCGGACGGCCACCATGGAACACGCCGTGAGCTTGATGACCGGCGCCACGCATCTCTAGTCACTAAAGGAGGGAGCTCTCACATGCGACCAACTGTCATATCGATCCTCGGAACGAGCCTCGTGGTTCTCTTGTTACTCATGGCCGCCAGCTCGCCGTCGCTGAGCGCTACGACGCTCCAGTCGTCCGCCGGCAGCGCGACCGTCAGCGGCACGGTCGTGGATCGAGACGGCTCGATCCCGATATCCGGGGCGATCATCAACCTGATGCAGGGCACGACGGTCGCTGCGACGACCAAATCTGACAAGTTCGGCTCGTTCACCCTTCCCTCGGTGGCGCCGGGGACGTATGTCATCACCGTCGAGGCGACGGGTTACGGGACGGTGCACTCGGATGCCATCCTGGTCGGCACGGGCGTGCAGAGCCTCTCGCTCGTCATGCAGCGGACGCAGACCTCCGGTGCGGTGAAGACATTAGGCCGCGTCACCGTGAGTTCGCACGCCGCTGGTCTCCAGACGACGACGACGATCCAAGCGGTCGCAGACCCCAAGTTGGCCCAGCGGACGAACCAGATCCGCATGGCTGAGTCCCTCGGCAAGCTGCCGGAGGTGAACCTCACGGGCTGGGATTCGGCGGTGGGCGATGACATCGCTATCGACATCCGCGGGCTCAAGCCCTCGGAGACGCAGATCATGCTTGACGGACATCCCATCGGACCGCTCGGCGTGTATCCGGCGAGCATCGGCGGTGGCCAGGGCGGCTTCAACATGGCGGTCTCGCCGCTTTTCGCAACTGAGAGCTCGCTTGTCACCTACGGGTCAGGCGCGGTCGGACTGTACGGCGTCGACGCGGTCGGCGGATCGGTCGACATGCAGACGCTCAATCCGACCCGTCAGCCGCAGGGCGAAGTGCAATACGGCTTCGGACAGTACAGCAAGCAGACGTTCGGCGTGCAGGCGACCGGTACCGATCAGAAGATCGGATATGCGATGGTCTACGGGGTCACAGGCACCTGGGGTGACTTCCCCGGTGCGCAAATCCCGCAGACGGGCTTGCGCGGCAATGACTGGACGTCAGCCACACTGGCCAACGACACGTACTGGGTGAGCGCCAACTATAACCTGCGCAACGCCCTTGGCAAGGTCCGCTACGACTTCTCGCCTTCGTCGTCGCTCATCCTCACCGCCTACACTGCGACTGACTGGGACGATAAGACCGGCAACGGCGACAACGACAACTTCACGCCGGAGTATATCGCGTACCACACAACGCCGAACTGTTCAGCTCCTGGAATACCGGCGGGCGTGACCGTGAATACCGACAGCGGACCGTCGTGCGTCACACAGCGTCAATACGCCCTCGGTGCCAGCGGCCCCGCGGGCGGCGGTCCGACCGCGTTCCAAGCGCTCGCCAACCAGGACTATCACGCACGCTTCCTCACCAAAGTGGGCAACAACCAGCTCGTCGCCGATTGGTTCACCGACAACTACAGCCAGAACCGCCAGCGTTCTGAGTCCGTCATCAACGGCCCGACGAACATCCTGACGAACATCTACCGCACGTTTGCCGGACTTATCACGGACGACATCGCCACAGGCAAGAACGACCTCGGCTTCGGGGTGTATCAGCAACGCCAGTATACGAACGGCAACTCGATCAACGGTGGAGCGACTCCCACGTACCTCCCACATCCAGCGCTGTTCAACAAGCTGCAAAGCTACTTCATCCGCGACGCCTTCACGCCGTCACAGCAGCTCTCGTTCTTCCTCAATGCGTGGGAGAAGAACTCGAACATCGGCGGCTGGTCGTTCGACCCGCGCCTCACGATCATGTACCGTCCGACCGGAGCCGACGTGATCCGGCTGACCGGTGGCGGGGTCTCAGCCGACCCCGCGCCGATCGCGCCGAACATCACCGGCATCGGCGGCATCACTCCGGCAACTGCTCGCAGATCTCGCTCGGGACGCTGCCTGCAACAGGCGTGCAGCCGGAGAAGGCGACCGACGAGGAGATATCCCTCGCGCATCGCGAGGCCGGGGACACCATCACTCAAGTGACCGGCTACGACACGAACGAACGCAACACCATCTTCGAGGCCTTGTCGCCGGCTTCTAATTTCACCAGCGAAATCGCCTACTACGGAGGCCCAAACTACCTCAACTCGGCGATCGCGCACGTCAATTCATTCGGCGTGTGCAGCCCGCCGGTCACGGAAGCCAATATGTTCGTGGCCTCCAACATCAACCTGGCCAACGCACGAGCGCGTGGCATGGAGGTGAACCAGCGCTTCCGAGTCAACCCGAACCTCGTCTTTGACGGCTACTGGGATGCGCAATCGGTCACGATCTTCGATGCGCCGAACAGCCTGCTCATGGACAACCCGACGCTCATCCCCGGCTCGCAGCTGCCCGGCATTCCGCTGCATCAGTGGGGCATGTACATGAACGTGACGACGACGACCGGCGGCGAGCTCTATCTCAACTACCATCAGGTCGACAGCAACAACGAGATGCACCGAGTGTCGTTCGGCAGCGCGGACCTCGCCTTCACGCAGAAGCTCGGAAAGGGGAGCTTCGTCAACTTGGGCGTCACGAACGTGTTCAACCAAGCGGTCGACACGTATGGGCGCATCGGTTATGGGGTGTTCGTGCCGGAGAACCAGTTCGGGACCGATACGAACGCCCTGCAACAAGGGTCCGAGCGATTCGGGCTCGCGCCGGCGTCACTTTCCGTCAGCTTCATCCAGAAGCTCTGACGGCCAGTGGCACGCATCAAGGGATCGCGGCTGCTCGCCGGGGCGGCGCTTGTCTGCACCCTCATCGCGACATCGTTCGCGGTGAGGGTCGGCCACGCAACAAGCGTGCAAGCCGCGCCCGCGGAAGGGCAGAGCGCGCTCATAGCGAGCCTTCGTCAGCACGTGAAGCACGTGTTTATCATCTATCAGGAGAACCACTCGTTCGATGAGTACTTCGGGACCTACCCAGGCGCGGAGAACCTCTCGACAGCGCTCGCGCGATCGAGCGGTTTGCGCCAGTACGACCCCATCGGCAAGCAATGGGTCACCCCATTTCTGATCGACGACCCCGACATCGACAGCCCCGGTCACTCGCGCGCGGGTCTCATCGCCAAGATGGACGGCGGCAAGAACGACCAGTATGTGGCTCGGCAGGAGGCGGAGAGCACGAAAGCCGGCTACGACGCGTCGGACTCGCAAGCGATGGGTTTGCTCAGCATGGCCTCTTACGACTGCAATACGATTCCGTTCTTGTGGAAGTATGCCCACGAGTTCGCCCTCTACGACCAGTTCTTCCAAGGCATGACGGGACCGTCGACGCCCGGCAACATCGAGATCATCGCAGCGCAGACCGGACAGACCCAATGGGCGCGCACCCCAGCCGATCGGGTCAAACCCAACGGGAAAGGTCCTGGGGTTCCCGTCCTTAGCAGCATCGACCCGGCCTTCGGCCCGTATCCGGAAAAGCCGAAACCGCCGGTCGAGATCCCATTGCGTTTTGCGACCGTGCTCTTGACGCTCAACGGCACAAGCGATGCGCGCGCGGTCAAGGACACGCAAGGCGTGCAAGATGACCTTACGCTTAGTGCGCGGAGCGGTCGCGACCCGATCTTCTGGTCGTGGTACCAAGAAGGCTACAACTACGCCAACGATATCGCCGAGGAAGGCTATTCATCGCATCGCAATGTCGTGCAATACTTCGGCTACATGCGCCACAACGGGGTCTTCTGGAACAACGTTCACAGCGTGCGCGAGCTTTTGCCCGCGCTGCGCAATGGTTCGCTGCCGGATCGTTCGGTCGTCTATATCAAAGGCGGCTCCTTCAACCATTTCGGCTGGCGTCCGGCAAACGGTGATGCCTTCATCCAGAAGCACTTCTTAGGCGACGACGACCATCCGGGAAGCGATGATTCCGATCGGCAGATTGCCGAGAGCTTCGTCGCGACATTCGTCAACGCGATCGCGCGCAGCCGTTACTGGAAAGACTCGGCGATCATCGTCACCTGGGACGACAGCGGCGGGTTCTTCGACCACGTCACCCCGCCTCAGTTCGAACGCTGCCCGGACGGACATCCCTGCGGCGACGGGCCGCGCGTGCCGTTCATCTTGATATCGCCCTATGCGAAGTCCGGCGCCGTCGTCCATGACGAAGGCGACACGGGATCCGTCGTGAAGTTCGTCGACGCACTCTTCGGCCTGCCGGCGCTCTCCTCGCTTCCCGACGAAAGCCCGTACATGCCGCAGGGCCCGCGTGACGGCGATCCTCGCCTGACCGATCTGAGCGGTGGGTTCGACCCACAGCGGCTGTCCGGGGTGGCGTCGCCAGTCCCCGCTTCGGCCGCGCAGATACCAGATGCCGCCGTCAACACGTTTCCGGCTCCCATGAGCTGCTCGAGCTTGGGGCTGATTCCCGTCGTCGTGCCGGACGTCTCGCACTCGCCGCCGCCGGGGTACGCGCCCAGACCCGCCAAATACATACCATGACCTTAATCTATCGATAATGTCTTTCGCGAATCATAGACGCTTAGCCATCACCCGCACGATTCGTGGAGGCGATGCAGCAAGAGATTCACACCCCACCAGGGAGATAGGAGCAACATGCCACTCGTTCCAGTGACCCCACCCGCTCAGGTGCAGGTATATGGGGGATTCGACTACGTGACGACCGACGCCGAGCGGCGCCGGGTGTATGCAGCGCATAGCGGCAGTCGCACGCTGCTCGTCGTGAACGCCGATAGCGGCGCGATCCTCGGGCAGGTGGAAGTCGGCCCATTGCACGGCGTCGCCGTCGACCCAGTGACGGGTCACGTCTACACCGGTGACGGCGATGCGCGCACGGTGTCGGAGGTCGATCCGGCCACGCTCTCGGTCCTCCGTTCCGCCGACGTGGACGGCAAAGTCGATGCCATCGCCTACGATCCAAGCCTCCACCGTATCTACGCGGACGAGGACGACGGCACGCGCATCTTCGTCGTTGATACCAAGACGATGAAGCAGGTAGCCGCGATCAAGATCCCCGGGCATAAGCCGGAGTATCTGGCGGTCGACCCGCAGACGCACGACCTCTACCAGAACATCGACGATCTCAGCGAGGTCGCGGTCATCAATGCCGATCAATTGAAGGTCACAAGGACCATCAAGACGCCGGCCATCCAGCACAACCATCCGCTGCAGTACGATCCGGCCTACCATATCCTCATGGTCGGTGGGAAGAACGGGACTATCGCCGCCTACGACCGGGATGGCACGCAACTGGGAACCGCGAGCATCCAACCGGCGGTCGACCAGTGCGACTTCAATCCGGCGACGCATCTTCTTGGCCTGTGCAGGTTCCGGCAAGGTCGTCGTGCTGAAGCTCAGCGCCAAGGGCGAGCTCTCGGTCGTCTCGAGCCTTGACGTGCAAAAAGGCGTGCACACCCTTGCGTTTGATGACCGGACGGGTCATATTTGGATTGTCTGGTCGGAAGAAAGTGGTGACTTCATCCAAGGCCTCACGCTCAAGCCGTAGCGACGTGTATCGCGCCACGGCCATCATTGGCGCCGTCTGCTTGCTCATCGTCGGATGTGTGAGGGAGCATGCGGTCGTGTCACCATCTCCCCCGCCCGACGGCTTGACCAACGGGCGGGCCATCTTTCAGACGGGGAAGGATGCGAACGGCGTCCAGATCGTCGCGCAGCAGCCGCCCGTGTACAACCGCTGCGCAGCATGCCACCGCGCCGATGGATCGGGAGGCATGCACCTGCCTGGTGGCGCGCTAAGCGCGGACCTGCGCCGCACAGCGCTCGTCACACAGATGAAGCATCCGTACAATCTCGCCCTCCTCGAACGAGCGATTTCCACGGGCATCGATAACGACGGGCATCCGCTCGATCCAGTTATGCCGCGCTGGCGTCTTTCACCACGCGATCTCCACGACGTCTCGCTCTACGTGCTCACCCTGAAGTAGTCGCTAGGAACCCTGTCATCCGCCTCCAGGCCGCAACCTTGGAAGGGCCTGCCGGAACTCGCAACCAAACACGTTTGCGGTGCGCCTGTTGATCGTCGAAGATGATCTCCGGCTCTGCGACGTCTTACGACGGGGTTTGAGTGAGCAGGGACACGTCGTCGACGTTGCTCAAGATGGAGAGTCGGGAGAAGAATATGCGGCCGGCAGCGAGTATGAGGCCGTCATCATCGACATTCAGCTACCGAAGAAGGATGGCTTGAGCGTCATCCGGTCGCTGCGGCAGCGCGGCCTACGCACATCGATCTTGATATTGACCTCGAGAGATACTGCGGCCGACGTGGTCGAGGGGCTTGACGCCGGGGCAGATGACTATCTCCGCAAGCCATTCGTGTTCGAAGAACTCGAGGCGCGCCTGAGGTCGATCACCCGCAGGCCCCCGACCCCTTTGCCAAACGTCTTGCGGGTGCATGACCTCGAGTTCGACGTGCCAACGCGCCAGGCGCGGCGCCGCGACCGCGACATCGTCCTGACCGGGCGAGAGGCGGCATTCCTGGAATACCTCATGCGCAACGCTCACCGCGTCGTCACCCGCAGGATGCTGCAAGATGCCCTGTTCGACCGGGAAAGCGAGGTCACATCCAACGTAGTGGACGTCTACGTGAGCCGACTTCGACAGAAGATCACAGCGGCCGGCGAGCAGCAACTGCTGAGCACCGTGCGCGGAATCGGTTATCGGCTGGGGCTGCAATGAACCTTCCGTTGTCGACCTCGCTGCGCAGCCGCCTCATCGCAACGTACGTGGCGACGCTCGGGCTCGCATTGGTCGCGTTTGGAGCTGTCGCCGTCATCGTGATCGACCGCGACCTGCACGCCTCGCTCGACGAGCGTCTACGCACAACGGCGCAAGCGGCCTTGAATTTCGTCGACAAAGCGCATGGGCGCATCGAAATCGATCAGCAAGATCGCGAACAGGTTTCGGCACTGCTTGGCTCCCAAACCGACATAGCGATCGTAGGTGAGAAGCAAGGCATCGTCTATTCCACGGCGGTCAAGCCCCCCGCCGATCTGCTGGCGTACGCCCGAGAAACGAACGGTTTCGCGACGCTCAAACGCGATGGAGTGGGTATCCGCGCGCTCGTATTACCCATCATGGCCGGTGGAAAGCGCGTTGGCGCCGTGACGGCTTGGGGCAGCACAGCGTGGATCAAGATCACCGATCGCCAGGTAGCCTTCGCCTTCGCGGTTGCCGCGTTGCTTATCTCAGCAGTTGCTCTCCTCGCCGGGAGCGCCCTGGCGCGCCGCGCGCTCGAAGACGCATTCGCGAGGCAACGGCGATTCACGACGGACGCTTCGCACGAACTGCGGGCGCCGCTCTCGGTTATCAGAGCCGAGGCAGATCTGGCGCTGCGGAAGCCCCGTGACGCTACAGCATATCAGGCAGCGCTTACGGCCATTGCGGTCGAGTCGGAGACCATGGAGAAGCTCGTCGGCGAGCTCTTGACCGTTGCCCGTGCCCAGGACAGGCAGCACGAGGGGGCCAGCGTTGATCTGGGTTCTATCACCCAGCGCGTGTGCAAGCGCCTACGACCGACAGCCGACGTGAAGCAGGTCACCCTGACTTGCGAAGACTGTGGGGCATGCAAGACGTTGGGGGACGCCGACGCCATCGAGCGAGCGGTGACCGCTGTCGTTCATAACGCCATCAAGTATGCACCTGCGGGAGGGAGCGTCAGCGTTAAGGTTGAGCTCCATCGAGGAAGAAGTGAGGTTGCCATCCACGACAGCGGCCCGGGGTTTTCAAACGATGCACTCACCCATGGCTTAGAGTCGTTCTGGCGCGAGAACCGGGACGGGGCTGAGATCGGGACCGGTCTTGGGCTAGCGATCGCAGATTCGATCGTTCGCGCTGAGGGCGGTCGCATCACCTTGGCCAACGCCCCTGACGGTGGGGCGCAAGTGCGCATCTCGCTTCCTTCACACTGACGCGATACCGCGCACACCCACTATTCATGTTGTTGTAATGAATCGGCGGTAGACTGCTACATAGAGCGCTCTCTTTTGAGAGCTCCTCAGCCGCGCTTGTGGATGGATGGTGGCACCTCGCGTGGTCGGACAACATTCTACCCCAGAGTCCGCATGATAAGGCATTTGAAAAACAGTAGACATAGCATATGCAAGACGTCTATATAGCCTCAGCGGTCCGCACTCCAATCGGGAGATTCGCAGGCTCGCTCAAAGATCTCCCGCCCATTGAACTCGGTGCTCATGTGATGCGAGCTGCCCTGGATCGCGCGGGCATCGACCCCAAGCATCTCGACCTTTACGTTTTCGGCAACGTGCTGCGCGCAGGTCACGGCCAGCTCTTGCCGCGCCAAGCGGCGCTGCGTGCCGGAATACCGGACAGCGTCGACGGTTATGCCGTTGATATGGTCTGTTCGTCGGCCATGATGAGCGTCCACAACGCTATGAACTCGATCCGTGCGGGTGACGCAGAGCTGGTCTTGGCCGGTGGCTTCGAATCCATGACGCAGACCGGCTTCATGCTCTCGCAGCGCGCTCGCTGGGGATATAAGACCCTGCTTGGATCACCTGAACAACTCGTCGACGTGCTCCAATACGACGGGCTCACAGATCCCGTGAACGGCGAAGCCATGGGTTCGGAGACCGAAAGGCTCGCGCGTGAATACGGCGTCACGCGTGGCGAGCTCGATGAGGTCGCGGCGCTGTCGCACGAGCGGGCCGCCCAGGCCACGCGCAAAGAAGTGTTCGCCCGGGAGATCACAGCTGTCGAGATCACGACGAAGAAGGGTCGAGAACGCTTCGATCAAGACGAAGGGATCCGCCCCGATACGACGACCGCAACGCTTGCGAAGCTCCGTCCGGCATTCGCACCGGACGGGCTGCTCACTGCGGGAAACTCGAGCCAGATATCTGATGGCGCTGCCGCCGTGCTGCTGGCGAGCGGGAACGCCGTCGACGCCCACAAGCTGCGCCCCATCGCCAAGATCCTCGGTGGGGCATGGGCAGCCGGCCCGACCTGGCGCTTTCCCGAAGCACCGATCCCGGCGGTGCGTAAGCTGCTCGACAAGCTCAAGATGAAGCTCGGCGATTTCGATCTCTTCGAGAATAATGAAGCTTTCGCGCTCAACAATCTGCTCTTCGAGCGCCAGCTCGGCGTGTCGCGCGACCATCTCAACGTGCACGGCGGCGCGATCGCGCTCGGTCATCCCATCGGGGCCTCGGGGACGCGTCTCATCGTCACGCTCCTCAACGCCTTGCAGGAGCGTGATGCGACCTTCGGCATCGCCGCGCTCTGCCATGGGACGGGTGGCGGCACCGCGATGGCGGTCGAGCGAGTAGGCTCCTTCTGAAGGTGGTCTGATGGACCTCGGGCGCTTCGCGCAGCGCAACGACAAGGTGCTTTTGTTCATCGTCGGCGTGCTCGCGCTCGCCGGCGTCTACGCGTATCTGAAAACGCCGCAGAGCATCTTCCCCAATATGTCGTTCTCGCGTATCGACGTCGTCGCAGACGCGGGTGAGCTGCCGCCCGAGCAGGTGCGTGTCACCGTCACGCTACCGCTTGCACGAGCGCTCCAAACGCTGCGCAGCGTCATGCAGGTACGGTCGACCTCGACGCAGGGGTCGTCCGAGCTGGTCGTCACTTTCGATCCCAAGACTGATCCGCGCGTCGACTTGGAAGCGGTCGACCAAGCGATCAATCAGGTCCGCCCGGTTTTGCCGGCGGGCGTCGATCCGCTCGCCGTCATCGTCAATCCGAACAGCGAACCCGTGTTGTCATACGGTCTGGTCTCGACCACGCTCTCGGAAGCGCTGCTGCGCGAATTCGCAGAGCGCACCATGATACCGGCGTTCGCGGGCGTGCCGGGCATGGCACGCGTCTCGCTCGCCGGCGGACGAACGCGCGAGTACCATGTCCGTCTGGATCCTGCGCTGCTCGCCACGTACGGCATCTCGACGTCCGAGGTCGAGACCGCGCTGGCGGCTGCGAACGACATCCGGGCCGTCGGGCTTTCCAATCGCTTCTATCAGCGCTTTGTGCTCATCGTCGACGCTCAGCTCAAAGACGCGGCATCGATCGGAAGCGTCGCCGTGCCGCTGCGAACCGGCGGGTCGGTTCCGATCAGCGCGCTCGGCGAGGTGGCCTTGGGCGTGGCTCCCGCTGTCAACGCTGCGGCGTACAACGGCGAGAGTGGGGTGGTCATCAACGTCTACGGCCTCCCCGGCGCTGACGTCGTGCGCTTGGGGAGCGCATTCGAAGCGCGCATGAAGCTCATCGAGCAGCGGCTTCCCGCGGGGACCAGCGTCAACAAGTTTTGGGACCAGACACGGCTGATCACAAGTTCGCAAGCGGCGCTGCGGGATGCCATCCTCCTGGGCACGTTGCTGGCCGTCCTCGTGATCTTCGCGTTCTTGCGCAACCTGCGGATCACGCTCGTCGCCGCAGCGGTCATCCCGCTGGCCATGACCATCACCCTGCTCGTCATGAACCGCGCGGGCGAGACGCTCAACCTCATGAGCGTCGGCGGCCTGGCCGTGGCTGTCGGTCTCATCATCGACGACGCTATCGTCGTGTTGGAGAACATCGCACGCAACTTGCGCGAGAACCCCAAGCTCGAGCTCAAGGCGCTGATCCGCCTCTCGATGTCGCAGATCGCCGCTCCGATGGTCGCATCAACCGCTACGACTGTCGTGGTGTTCGTGCCGCTCGCACTGCTCTCCGGGATCCCGGGATTCTTCTTCCGTGCCCTGGCCTTCACGCTTGCATCAGCGCTCATCGTGTCGCTCGGGCTTGCGCTGTTCGTCACACCCACGCTCGCAGCACGCTTCCTGCACCCGGAGACGCGCGCGCAAGAGGACCACAGCCTGCTCGCACGCGTTTTGGAGACCTACGAGCCCTCGCTGCGCTGGTCGCTCGTTCACCGCAACACCGTGTTCATTGGATGTGGAGTCGTGTTGTTCGTGACGGCAGTGCTGCTCGCTCGCCTGCCCAGCGACTTTCTGCCGAAGATGGATGAGGGCCAGTTCGAGATCGGCTATGCCATGCCCGTCGGCACGACCCTTGCCGCAAGCGACGCGGCGGCACGCACGATGGAGAGAATCATCATCGCGCATGCCGGCGTAGCCGCTGAGGGCCGGCTGACCGGCATCGACTCGAACGGGTTCGCCCCGCTGCCGCAGAGCCGCGGGCTCATCCGCGTGTCGCTGGCGCCCGAGAACCGGCGTGCGTCCTACGAATCGATCAGCGACGACCTGCGCGACCGCCTGGCGTCCGCCGTGCCCGCCGCACAGCTGGAGTTCCATCAGATTCTGGAAGACATGATCAACGATCTGTCGGGGACGCCGCGACCGATCGAAATCACGGTGCGCGGGGAGCGCCAAGACCGGCTCATCACGATCGCCTACACGCTGAAGGACAAGATCGACGCCATCCCGGGCATCGTCGATGCGACGAGCGGTGTGATCTACGACGACCCGGTGATCCGCATCTCACCACTGGGCGTTCGTCTGGCGGCGCTTGGCATCGGTCCGGCCGATGTCGCCGACACCCTCTCGGCCGGTTCGCAAGGCACGATCGCCACGCGAGTGCCGGGAGCGACCAATCTCGTGCCGGTTCGCGTCGAGGTCACCGGAAGCGCTGCCGGCGGGCCGGACGCGCTCGGCTCACAGTCAGTCGTGTCGCCTTTGGGCCCCACCGTGGTTGGCGCGGTCGCGCGCTTCACCCGAGAGCCTCTCTCGTCTGACATCGACGAACTCAATGGCCAGCGCGTCATCCGCGTTTCCGCCAGCACGAGCGGAACGAGCCTCTCTACGGTCATCGAGCGCGTGAAGAGAGCGCTGCGTGAGACGCCGCTGCCGCCCGGGTACACGGCGAGCATCGGTGGTCAGTATCAGGCGCAGCAGTCGGCGTTCCGGGAGTTCCTCATGGTCATCGGCGTGGCTGTGGTCTTGGTGTTCACTGTCATGCTCGGCACGTTCAACTCATTCCGGCTGCCGGCCGTCATCCTCACCGCGATTCCGCTTGCGCTCATCGGTGTCGCGCTCGGCCTGTTCGTCACTGGCACGCCGCTCAACGTCTCGTCGTTCATGGGCCTACTGCTGCTCGTGGGCATCGTGGTGAAGAACGGCATCCTGCTCATCGACGTGGCGAACAAGCGGCGCGCGGCGGGAGACGATGTGACGCAGGCATTGGTCGTGGCAGGCCGCACGCGGCTGCGTCCGATTGTCATGACCACGCTGGCGGCGATCGCGGGGCTCATGCCGCTGGCCGTCGGTCTTGGGTCCGGCTCGGAGATGGAGCGGCCGCTTGCCATCGCCGTGATCGGCGGCCTGTCGACCGCCACCGCGTTTACGCTCATCCTCATACCCGTGCTCTACGCCGGTTTCATCGGCAAGAAAGACTACACAAGTGAGGAGGCCGCGTGAGGTCGGTGGCTCTGCTCCTGTGCGTTTTGGCAGCGATGTCCCCGCTCCTCGCCAGCGCTACGCCGAGCTCGAGTCCGAGCGCCATCCCGGCGAGCGCCGCAACCGGCACTGCACCCGACTACGCGCCACTCGCGTTCTCCGGGCTCAGTTTGCAACAAGCAGAAGATGATGCAATCGCGCAGTCACCAGACGTGGAGATCGCCCAGGCTCGAGCAGATGCTACGTCCGCTGCGCTCGCCGCCGCGCGCGCCGGCTTTGGCCCTTCGCTCATCGCAGGCTATGCATCCAATCCGCAGTCGGGAGCGACGCCGTCTTCGATCGTCACGCAGACGGCTCTCAACGTCGGCGTCCAAGCGACGGTCTTCGCGTTCACGCAGTACCTCCCACTGCTCTACCAGGCCGAGGCGGCGTATCGCGCTTCGCAGGCGGACGTGGCGACCGTGAGACGCAACGAGAGCATCCACGCCGCCGCCCTGTACTTCGCCGCGCTCAGAGCGCGCGCGACCCTCCAGGCGCGTCGGGAGGCGCTCGACCTCGCCCAAGCACAGCTCCAAGCAGCACAGCGCCGTTTCAGGGCAGGCGATGCGCCGCGCATCGACGTCGTCCGCGCCGAAGTGGCAGTCGCGCAAGCGCAAGCCGCGCTCGAGAACGCGCAAGCGTCAGATGCCAACGCGGGCCAGGCGCTGGCGCTTGAGACCGCTGTCTCGGTGAGCACAATCGGTGACCCCATCGCCGGGACGCTGCCGTCCGTCCCCGCCGTGGCACGCGAACCTGAAACGGCCGTTCAGCACGCGCTGGGGCAGCGCGCTGAGATTGTTTCGGCCAACGAGAATGCGGCGGCGGCGTCAGGCGGGCTCAACGCAGCGCGCGCCGGCGTGTTCCCCGCAATCACGCTCTCCGCCGGTTACGAGCACGGCATCGACGTGGGCCAGCCGGTCAAGGGACCGACGGTCAACGCCTCGTTCGAGCTGCCCTTCAACGCCACGGCGTCCTCTCGCATCAGCCAGGCAAGCGCAGCGCTCACCCAGGCGCGCGCTCAGGTGCGAGCGGCCGAGCGTCAGGTGACGCTTGAGGTGAGTTCAGCTATCCGCACGCTGAGCGCAGCACAAAGAGCAACAGCCGCGTCGACGCGTGCGCGTCAGGCCGCGCAAGAGGAGCTCGAAGCGACCGCGATCGGGTATCGCACCGGTGCGACCTCGAGTCTCGAGCGGACCGCTGCTGCGGCGACGTACGCCGAAGCGCGCCTGACTGAGCTGAGCGCGATCTACGACGAGGCGCTGGCCCGTGCCGTCGTCCAACTTGAGGTCGGCACGTGAAAATCTTCCTCCAGCGCTTTTGGGGTCTGATAGCCTTGGTCTTGGTCTTCGGGGTCATCCTGTATGCCATGCGCCATCGCGTCGCTGAAACCGCGCCCGTCGCACCGGCCGTCCAGCTCGCCGTCGCCTGGAGGGGTACACTGCCGATACGGATAGCGACGCACGGCCGAGTAGGACCTCCACCAGGCAGCTCCGCTGCGCTTGCATTCACCGTCTCAGGCCGCGTGCGCAGCATCAATGTCCACGTCGGCGATCAGGTGGAGACGGGCCAAGCACTCGTGCAACTGGAGGCCGAGCCCTTCGCGCTGGCCGTAGCGCAGGCGCACGGCGATGCGGTAGCTGCCTCCGGTGCCCTGCAGAGCACGACGTCATCGGTCGGAGTACGTGTCGCTGAAGCAACGACGCTTGCACGCCAGGCGGACCTGAGAGTCCAAGCAGATCAGCAAAGCTTGCAGCGAGCGCAGGCGCTATTCGCCGCCGGCATCGCCGCCGCTAAGGATGTGGCGGCCGCGCAGAACCAGCTCGCCTCGGACGAGTCAGAAGCACGCGCCGCCCATGTGCGAGAGCAAGCGCTGCGCTCCGGTATTGGAGCTGCAGCCGCGGGCGGCGGGCAGGCGCAGGCCGACGTCCTCACGGCCCACGGACAAGCGGAGCGCGCGCAAGCGGCGCTGTCCGAAGCCGAGCGTAACCTCGCGAACGCGACGCTGCGCGCGCCAGGGCCTGGCGTCGTCGTCGCCATCCTCAAACATCCGGGTGAGAGCGTCGACCCCACGACGCCCGTGGTGACGCTGGGCGCGGCGCTCGAACATTCGGCCACGCTCTCGGTGCCTGCGGATCAGGCGCGCCGTATCCGCGTCGGAGACCGCGCCCGGCTTACAGTTGCGCACGCTGCGGAGACCTTCGCCGGTCGGGTAATCGCGGTTGTCCCAGCGGTCGACCCGACGACGCAACAGGCAACCATTGTCGTCGACGGAGTTCCGCCATCTGCTCTCGCCGGCGATGCGATCGACGCGAGCATCATCGTCGCCTCGGAGAACGGCACATTAGTCCCCACGTCGGCTATCGTGCAAGACCCGCAGACGAGCGACACGCTCGTCTTCGTCGCGACCACGGGCAAAGACGGACGAGCGACGTTCGAGCCGCGCAAGGTCACGGTCGGCGGGAGTGACCAGGCCACGACCCGGATCCAAAGCGGTTTACGCGCGGGAGAGAAGGTCGCGGCCGAGGGCGCCTTCGAGCTGCTCGCCCCCGCTAACCCATCAGGCGATTAGGCGCGGCCGGCGCCCCGCACTTCCCATCTTGACGAGGCGGCGAACGCTAGGTCCCGGCGCCCCCTTGGCCTATGTGCAGCACGTATTTCACGATGAGCCGGTCGAGCGTGGCGGTCGACGCCGGCGAACCGAAGTCGACATACAGCTCGTTGCCATTGCCGAAATGGTCGTGAAAGGAGGCTGCGAGGTTGACGCCCGGGTATGAGAAGCCACCGGTGCCGTTGATCGACCGCAGATCCAGCGAGAGGTTGGCGTTTGATCCGAGGTTCTCGCCCAACGAGATCCGCCGCAGCCACTGGCCATCGCTCGGTCCGATGAACGGCCGTTCATCACTGCCCGCCAGCTGAAACGAGATGGTAAAGCGACTCGTCAGCTGGCGTGCGATCGAGCCATCGAACTGCTGCAAGTAGAAGTTCGCATAGAGGTTGGTGAAAGACCCGCAGAAGAGGGGGTTGGGCGAGATCTGCGAGGGCGGGACCGAGCAGAACGAAGCGAATGGTCCCCATGAATACGACATGGTCACTGGTGAAGCGGTCGCCTCCGCGTAACCCAGCGTCACGTGAGTCGTATCATAAGGAAGCGTCTGTGAGTCGAGGTAGAAAGGATATCCGCTGCTCGTCCTCAGCTCGCTGATCGAAGGGCCCATGTCCAGCGTCAGACGGTTCTTGAAACCGAACGTCAGGTCAGTGGTCACCTCCGTGTAGTGGACTTCACCGGAGCGATCGACGTACCGCTCTGCGGCGATAAAGCCGCCATAACTCTTCAACGCGGTGCCAGGCGCTCCGACGCCTCCACCGCCGAAATCGGCGTAAGGACCACGGATATCGCTGATCTGCGTATAGCCGTCGACCGGGCCGTACATCGGTCCGATGTTCCGGAAGCCCGCGTCGAATCCGGAGAACGGCATGTTGCGCGTGATGTCAAACACGAAGTCGTGCGCTAGACCCGGGTCACTCACATAGTCCCCAGACTCGCTCCCATACTGAAAGGACGATTCCCAACCGCTCGCCCTATCGGTCTTGCGCGCACCCACCTGCAACGTGTCGTCCCGGCACGTCAGCAGCGTGCCGGGGCACGGCGTGACGCTGGAACCGTCTTGCGTATGGTGCGCAGAAACGCCATCAATAAAATAGCGGAAATCTTGGTCAGGCGTCAGATGATCGAATCCGAAGGCTTGGTCATCAAAGCCCGGCCCCCCGATTGCAAGAAGACCGATCGCATCCGACTTTATCGTGCCCTCGATCTTGGTCCCCCAATTAAACGTGCCGATGCTGGGAGAGTAGAAGACCCGATCCGGTGCACCGCTCTCGATGGCGATATTGAGGGCTGGCGTCAGATACTGCTCGCCTTGGGCGAAGAAGGGCCGGTATTCGAACAGCGATCGCTGGAACTGCTGCGGCGCGATTGTCTGCTGGTCCACCTCGACGTTGGAAAAGTCGGGGTTGACGGTTCCCACGAATGCAAGCGTGTTGGTGAACGGGTAGGTACCGTCCGCGCCGAAGTTGCGGACCGGCTCGTAGCTGAAAAGCCCATTGGTCTGCTGGAACTGGTTGCGGTCGGAGCCGATGCTTGACAACGCGAAAACGTCCGCGTGTGGTCTCGGTCGAGTCGACGAGCCGCCGACGCGTAGATCCGTTACAGACGGCCAGTAGGCGCTGTCGTCAGGACCTCCCATCTTCGGATTGTATGCCCAGGTGAAGTACTCGTCCTTGGCGGCGAGGTGACGTTGGAGGTTGATGCGCCACGTCTGAACCGATCCACCGGACGCACGAAGATCTTTGAGGGGGACGGCCATCTCCGCTGACCATCCTGCTTGACGGATGCTGGCGGCCGCCTGCCAGGGGGGATTGTAACGGTCGGACTCGCTTGAAGCCTGGTACCGGACGCCGCGCGGCGTCGTTTTGAACGTGTATACCCGCGAGCCATTGCCGCTTGGGTCGATATCGATCTCCACCTGGTCGTCGAGCTCTTCGCCGACGCCATTCGTGGTCTGCGCGGCGACGATCGGCAGCGACGATTGCACGCAGATAAACCCAACGTAAAGATTCTTGGCATCATAGAGGATGTACGCTGTCGTTGCTAGCTCCGGACTCGCCGGCTGCCGCGTGGTGTAGTCGTAGAAGTCTTTGGCGGTGACGCCGGTCAGCCACTGCGGGTTTGACACCGTCCCGTCGAGCACGAGGGGCTGCGACGCCTCGACTGCGGGAAAGGCGTTGGACTTGTCGACGAACGCCGACGCCGCGTCAGGTGGCAGTGCCGCCGCGACGACGAGCCCCGCGAGAAGCAACAAGCGTGTCGCCTTCACATGTGCACACATCCCCCCATAGCCTTAGCGACCTCAGCGGGTTATTGTGGGGGCGGGCCCTGTGTGACCTGGACGAAGCTGTCCGGCCGTATCCACTTGGCGAATGCGGCTTGCACCTGCTGGGCCGTCACCGTCGTGTAGCGTCGCGCGGCGAGCTCGGGCTCGTCGAGCGGAAGCTGGGCGATGGAGCGCGAGAGCAGCCCGTGCGCGATCGTCTCCTCGCTCGACTCGCGCAAGGGGATCTCGTGCAAGAGCAACGACTTGGCGATCTGCAGCTCGTTCGGCGTCACAGGCGCGGTCTGCATCGCCCTGACGTCGCGCACGATGATGCTGCGCGCCTTGCTGACGTTTTGCGGATCCGAACCGAACTCGACGGTATACATCGATCGCGTCTTGCCCACGTCGAGGCTGTTGCTCACCTCGTAGGCAAGACCCGCCTCAGCGCGGACGTCTTTGTACAGGCGGGTCGCATAGAAACCGCCGCCAAGCACATGGTCGCCCACCTCGAGCGCGTAGTAGTCATCGTCCGAGCGCGTCACGCCGATGGTCTCGGCGAGCGTCACCGCGTCTTGCACTCGCTGGGCATTGGGCACGACCACGGCCGAGGGGCTGCTCAACGGCACGGCCGGCAACTGGGTCTCGGGCTTGGGGCCAGTCGCCGACCAGCCACCGAACCATTTGCTGACGCTTGCCTCGGCTTGGTCCACCGTGACGTCGCCGATGACGACGATGGTCGTCAGGTCGGGGCGGAAGACGCTTGTGTAATAGCTCTTCACGTCGTCGAGAGTGAGGGCGCTGACCGAGGCCGGGGTGGCCTCGCGTTGCGTCGGGTCGTCCTTGGGATACAGCGCCGTCTCGAGCGCTCTGTCGGTGAGATACTGGGGCGTCTGCATCTGGCCTTTCAACGCATAGGCGAGCTGTTGCTGGACGATGACGAAATTGGGCTGCGGCAACGCCGGGTGGAGCTCGTTGTCAGCCAGCAGCTCGACGCCGCGATCGAAATCGGACGCCGGCACGGAGAGAGAGAAGTCGGCTCCCGCGCTCTCCGATGCGGCGATGTCGTCAAGCGCGCGCGCAAGGGTCAGCCGGTCGCGGGTCTGCGTGCCGTAGCTGAAGAGCTCGTCGAGCACGGACGAGACGCCCTCCTTACCTGCCGGCGACTCCAGGTCCGGGTCGGTCTTGACGCGACCGATGACGGTCACGGTCGGCGAGACCGTCTCGTTCTGTATGATGAGATGGATGCCGTTGGGCAGCACCTTTTCCGCCGGCGCGATGTTCGATTGCGGTACGCTGAGCTGTGCCAGCGAATCGCGCGCCCAGTCAGGAAGCTCGACGGCGGTCGTCTGCTTGGGCGTGAACGATTCGCTGCCGCCGAATCCTTTGCTCGCGACCGTCTTGCCCGAATTGCGCGGGGTGAGCAGCCCGATCGTGGCCGTGGCATTGACGAGGTAACGGTGAGCGACCCGATCGACGTCCGCCTTGGTGACCTTGGCGAACGCAGCGAGCTCGTCATCCGGCGACGACGCGCCCTGCACGGCGAGCGCCTCGGACCACGATTCTGCCAGCCCGCTGATGGAGTTCTTGTCGAATTCAGCCCGGGCGATGAGCTGCCGCTTGGACGCATCGACGAGGTCCTCGGGGATCCCGTTTTTGAGATAGTCCGCGATGACGACCTGGAGGCGTCGTGCGAACGAGGCGGCATCGGCGTTGCCGTTGACCGCGCCGAAAGCGAATGCCGTGCCCGCCTGCGGCAGCACAGAACCCGCCGAGAAGCTGGCGAAGAGCGCTTGGCCGGTCACACCGAGCTCGTACAGCGCACCGCGCTCGCTGCCGAGCGCATCGCTCAGGACCTGGGCGGCGGCGTAGTCGGGGCTCGAGTAGCCGGGAAAACGGTAGGCGACGATGGCCAGCGGCACGCTGAAATCGGAACTGAGCGCTATATGCACGGGCTTGAGCGGCTGCAAGTGCACAGCCGGACGCGCGGGCAGCGGTTTGCTCGGGATGTCGGCGAAGTAGTGCTGGGCCAAAGCGAGCACGGCCTGGGGATCCACGTCGCCTGTGATGACGAGAATCGCGTTGTTCGGGTGATACCACGCATCGTAGAACGACTTGAGCATGGCGCCCGTGGTCTTCTGGAAGGACGGACGGGTGCCGAGCGCGTCATGCTCGTACGGCGTGCCGGCGAAGACGTGCGAGCGTGCGGCCGAGAGGAAGTTGTACAGCGGGTTGGAGAGGTCTTGCGCCACCTCTTGCTCGATCGCGCCGCGCTCCTGGGCCCAATCAGCGTCGCTGTCGAGGACGCCGTGCATGCGGATGGACTCGATGTGCAAGACGAGGTCGAGGTCGCTCGCCGGCACGGTGTAGAAATACTGGGTGACGGTGTCCTGAGTGTCGGCGTCCATGTCGCCGCCCATGCTTGCGCTGATGTCAGCGAGCTGGAACGTGGAGAGACCGGCGCTGCTGCGGAACATCATGTGCTCTTGCGCATGGGCCATGCCCGGGAAGCCCGCCGGCGCCTCCGCCGAGCCGACGAGATAGTTGAGCTCGGTCGTCACGACAGGGGCGAGCGGGTCACGGACGATGACGACACGCAGCCCGTTGGCAAGGGTGGTCCGAGTGACGCCTGCCTCTTCCGTGGACGACGACGGGAGGGCAGCGGTGAACAGAGCCGCCGCCAAAGCGGCGACGACGGTGATGGCAAGTCGCATTGGTTTCCTTCTCGCTTGGGGCGGCACGACGTCAGTGCTCGTGCCTCGTAGCTCGCGCTGCTGCGTGCACGACCGTTTCGCCCGCGCCGTGGCGGCGGACCTTCAGGCGGATGCTCGGCCGCCTCTCGCAGACTCGAGCGACCGCGCTCGAAGGTGGACGAGTGAGATTCGCGGTAGCCGCCCGCATGTCGCAAGAGCAGCTCGACCCAGGCGAGCTTTTCATGTTCGGCTTCGGCGGGACGAAGACCGAGGACATCCCCACAGACCTCGTCGCGCGGTCGGCGGG
This sequence comes from Vulcanimicrobiota bacterium, assembly GCA_963806005.1. Classification (GTDB taxonomy): domain Bacteria; phylum Vulcanimicrobiota; class Vulcanimicrobiia; order Eremiobacterales; family Eremiobacteraceae; genus JAFANK01. The sequence goes on from CAWDWJ010000001.1 coordinate 760,642, forward strand.
CGTCATCCTCTTCCGGCGGAACATCGAAAGCGTCGGGCAGCTCCGTACGCTCACCGATGCGATACGGTCCGCGTCGCGCCCCGGTGACCCAGCCCCGCTTATCGCCATCGACCAGGAAGGCGGTCCTGTATCCCGCCTTGCCCGCATCGGCACGACCACGCCGTCAGCCATGGCGCTGGGAGCAGCCGGCGATGTGGCGGTCACTGAATCCATGTACCGGCTCATCGGTGACGAGTTGACGGCGCTCGGCATCAGCGTGGATCTCGCGCCGGTGGCCGACGTCAACAACAACCCCGACAATCCAGTCGTCGGCACGCGTTCCTTCGGCGACGATCCGCGCGCCGTCGCCGGCCACGTGCGGTCGGCGATCCGCGCTCTCCGTTCGGCCGGCGTCGCGGCCACCGCCAAGCACTTCCCAGGGCACGGCGACACGACGATCGACTCCCACGTCGATCTGCCGAGCATCCCGCACGATCTGGGCCGGATGCGATCGCTCGAACTGATCCCCTTCGCCGCCGCTGTTGCCGAAAAGGTCGAGGTGGTCATGACCGCCCACATTCTCTTTCCGGCCGTGGAAACAGCCGGTCACCCGGCGACGCTCTCACGCGCGATCCTCACCGACCTGCTCCGAGGCGAGTTGGGGTTCGAAGGCGTGATCTGCACGGACTGCATGGAGATGAGCGCCATCGCCGAGCGCTTCACGCCCGAAGACGCGGCGGTGCAGGCCATTGCGGCCGGCGCGGATCTCGTGCTTTTCTCCCACACCGTCGATAAGGTGCGGGCCGCACAGGCCGGCGTCAGCAAGGCGCTGGCGGACGGCAGGCTCGACCTGGAGCAGGTGCAGCGCAGTCTGCAACGCGTCCGCGCATTGCGCGCGCGTCTCACAGCACAGACGAGTCGATCCCCGTCCACAGACCGTGCGCTGCATTCCGTGGGAAGCGACGCACATCAGGCCGCCGCGCTTGACGCGGCGCGGCGCGCGATCACGTACATCCGCGATCCCAAAGGGTTCTTGCCGCTCGCCCTCGGGAAGGGCGATAAGATACTGGTCGTGCAGTTCGCTGGAGACGCGGCGACGAGTGTCGAGGATCCCGCTCGCGCAGACTCGGCGCCCCGCGGGCGCTACGTGACTGCCATCGGCCGCGCGCTCGCCCAAGGACCTGCCCGCGTCCACGAACAGGTGCGAAGCCTCGATCCCGCCGGACATGAATACAAGCAGCTGCTCATGGCCGCGGGCACCGCGAACGCCATCGTCGCGGTCACTTCGCGGGCCAAGCAGCATCCGCTGCAGGCGCGCGCCGTCGCGGATCTGGCGATGATCGGCAAGCGCGTCGTCGTCGTCGCTGGGCGCGAGCCCTACGATGCGGACGTGTTGCCGCCTGAGATGACGGTCATCGCCAGCTTCGGCGAAGACCCGCACGCGATGCGAGCGGCCGCCGATGTGGTCGTGGGCGCAGCCGTCGCGCGCGGCACGCTGCCGGTCCGGCTCGCGACAGCGGCGAGCGCCGCGCCTTGACACGTAGCGCGAAGCAGGCACGAGCATCTCGCCTCCCCCGCGCCACGCGAGTCGTCGAGCAGTCCATCGGGGGCATCTGCGCCGCCGCGGCGCTCCACGTCCGCCGCGACGCTGAGGTTCTGTGCGACGCGGCGTTCGGCACGCGGATCCCAGGCGGCGCTGCCGTCACGCCCGACTCGGTGTTCGATCTGGCCTCCATCACGAAGCTCTTCGTCGGCACCGCGCTGCTTGCGCTGCATGACCAGCGCCGCATCGCTCTCGACGACGCCATCGTCAACGTTGTGCCGGAGTTCGCCGGGCTCGATCAGCGCCGCAGCACGGTGACCTACCGGCACCTGCTCACCCACGCCTCAGGTCTTCCGGCGCACGTGAATTTCCGCGACGAGCTTGGCGCGCGTGCGATCATTGCTCGGGTGTGCAGCACGCCGCTCTCCGCGGCGCCGGGAACGCAGGTCACTTACAGCGACCTCGGCTTCATGCTCGCGGGAGAGGCGGTCGCGAGGATCGCGGGCGCTCCTTTGGATGAGGCGCTGCAGGAGCTCGTGATGGGGCCGCTCGAGCTCGCTGACACATGCTATCGCCCCAAGCCAGCGCTGCTTCCCCGCATCGTGTGCACGGAGCAGGACGACTGGCGCAAGCGATTGTTGTGCGGTGACGTGCACGACGAGAACTGCTGGGCGATGGGCGGCATCGCCGGTCATGCGGGTCTTTTCGGCACTGCGGCTGAGACCGCGCGGCTGGCCGAGATGTATCGCCTTGGCGGCGCGATCGGGCTGGAGCGGACGCTTTTGCGGCCGACCGCGAACGCGGCGACGCGCGAACAGGCGGCCGGCTCGGATGAGCGACGCGGCCTGGCCTGGGCCATCAAGGCCAGCGATCATCATTCCAGCGGCGCGCGACTGTCGGCGGACTCGTTCGGCCACACCGGGTACACCGGGACCTCGGTCTGGGTCGATCCGCAGCGTGACCTCACGGTCGTGCTGTTCACCAACCGCGTCTACTACAGCCGCGAGCCCGGGCCGATCCGCGCGTTGCGCGCTGCGCTGCACGATGCCGTCGTGGAGGATCTGGGATGATGAGAGTCATCGGCCTCATCTCGGGCACGTCGATGGACGCGATCGACGCGGCGGTGGTCGACATCGAGCGCGACGCGACGGCACGCGAGCCGGCGACTGGACTGCGAGCCGCCCTCTGCACCTTCGTCACCGTGCCATATCCCGAGATCACGCGCGCCGCGCTCGAATCGGTCCTCAAGAGCGCAGCCACTGACGTTGCGGGCCGTTCTGCCGCAACCGAGGCCAATGCCCGCTTCTCGCTTTTGGCGCTTTCCTCGCTTGACGTGGCGGTCGGCGAAGCGTTCGCGGCGGCGGCCGTCTTGGCGCGTAAAGAGGCTGGAGGACACGCGGACCTCATCGGATCCCACGGGCAGACGGTCGCCCACCTTCCAAGGCCCGACCCCGCGTCGGGTCTGCACCCCTCGACCCTGCAGATCGGCGAGGCCACCGTCATCGCAGAGCGTACGGGGCTCACGTGCGTCGCCGACTTCCGGCGGGCCGATCTCGCCGCCGGCGGCGAAGGAGCGCCGCTCGTCTCGTATATGGACCACATGCTGTTGCGTAGTGACAGCGAGTATCGGGTCGCGCTCAACATCGGCGGCATCGCCAACGTCACGCTGCTTCCCGCCAAAGCGCAGGCCGGCGAGGTGCAAGCTTTCGACACGGGGCCGGGAAACATGCCGATCGATCTTGCCGTACAGGTGCTCTTCCCTGATGGACAGGGCTTTGACCGCAACGGGCAGATCGCGGCGCGCGGCAGCGTCAACGAGACGCTGCTCGAGTGGCTCCTCAAAGACGAATATTTCGCCGCTCATCCGCCCAAGACCGCAGGGCGCGAGCAGTTCGGGCCTGAGTTCGTCAGGCGCGCCTGGGGACGCGCGACCTCGATCGGCTGCACGCGCGAGAGTTTCATCACAAGCCTCACAGAACTGACCGCGCGCACCGTGGCTGCGGCAGTGCCGCCCGAATGCCGCCGGGTCATCGCGGCGGGCGGCGGCGTGCATAACAAGACGCTCATGAACGCATTGCGCCGGCGCCTCGCCCGTCATCCGGTCGCACCCGAGCTTGTGCTCAGCGACGACTTCGGAATTCCTGCCGATGCCAAGGAGGCGATGGCCTTCGCGCTCCTGGCGTTCGAAACGGTGCACGGCCGGGCGTCCAACCTGCCGCATGCCACTGGGTCGGCACACCCCGCGATTTTGGGAAAGATCATCCCGGGCGCGAACTTCGCCGACCTGATGCGTTCCATCTGGCGCTAGAAGCGTCATCCGCTCGGCCCCCTCGTCCGTTAGGCAGACGGGTGCATTCGTATGCCCAATCAATCTTCTAGGGAGGCTTCAATGAGAATACAGCGCATAGCCGCAGCGCTCGCGGTGGCCGCCGGTCTGATCGCCGGATCCGCCGCCTTTGCGGATGATTCGACGTCCTCGGGCTCGATGGGCACGGCGCAGATGGGCCGTTTCGGCGGACCGGTCTACTCGGGCGCACCGGCGCTTGCCGTCACCTCGTCGCTCGTCGCAGCCGGCGGCGGCGCCGACAAATATTCGACCGCGGCCGCGCTCACGAGCATGCTCGGAGCAGATACCGTCAAGGCCGAGGTCGGCAAACTCACCAAGCAATACGGCGCAGCCGAGGTCAACACGTGGCTCGCCACCTTCGACTTCGCGGTGAAGGACGCGCTCAAGATCGCGACCGCCGCCGGCGTGACGCTGCCGGCGCCGACGCTCTCGGGCAAGGCGCTGGCCGAGACGCTCGTCAAGGCCGGGACTGCGCCCGACGGCACGTTCCAGATCGAGTACTTGCTCGACAAAGCGGTATCGCACAAGATCCATGTCCAGGTCATGGATGACATCGACGCAGATCCCGCGCTCGGGAAGAAGGCGGACTACGATTACCATCGCATCAGCAACCAAGCGTTCTACGATGTCGCGCAGGCGCTGGGCATGACCTCCGTCAAGCTCGCGACGGTGCACTGAAAATAGCACACAGGCACAACGCGCACACAGGGCGGCTCATGCGAGCCGCCCTGTTCACTGCGGAGAGGTCCGTCACCTAACCGCGCTAAAAGCGCCGCTGTGGACCGACCGCCGCTTCCCCTGACAGAAGACGTCAACCCCTCGACCACGGGCCTCGACCTCTTGGGGACCGCCGACCTCTTGCACCGCATCAACGACGAGGACCGGCGCGCCGCCTGGTCGGTCGAGCGGGAGATCGACGTCATCGCGACCGCTGTCGACGAGGCCGCCACGCGCCTTCGCGCCGGCGGCACGATGCACTACTTCGGCGCGGGCACGAGCGGCCGCATCGCGGTGCTCGACGCCGCGGAGATCCCGTCGACGTTCTCCGCTTCGGATCTCGTGGCCGCGCACATCGCCGGGGGTGATGCGGCGATGGTCCGCTCGGTCGAGTCGGCAGAAGACGATGCGGACGCCGGGCGGCGCGAGGTGAGCGCAGCCGCGATCGACACGGACGACGTGGTGGTCGGCCTCTCGGCGAGCGGGTCTGCGGCGTACGTGATCGGTGCGCTCGACGCCGCCAAAGCGGCCGGCGCCCTGACCATCTGCATCGTGAACAGCCCGGACACACCGCTCGCCGCACTCGCCCACATCCCGATCGTGCTGCGCACGGGCGCCGAGGCGATCGCAGGATCGACGCGCATGAAGGCCGCCGCAGCGCAGAAGATGGCTCTCACCATGTTGAGCACGGCGGTCATGGTGAAGCTCGGCAAGGTCTATGGAAACCTCATGGTGGACGTGCAGGCGACCAACACGAAGCTGCGCGACCGCGCCGAGCGTGTCACCGCCGCCATCAGCGGAGGCTCGCTGCCAGCTGCTCGCGCAGCGCTGCAGCAGAGCGGCTATCGCGTCAAGGTGGCGGTTATCATGCTGCGTCGCGACTGTGACGCGCAGCAAGCCGAAGCGCTCCTTGCCGACGCCTCGGACGATCTCCACAAAGCCCTCAAGACTTGATGCAGGGGCGCGCATTCATGCGCGCCCGATATGCGACACGAGCTGGTCGCCAATAAATTAGCGACCAGCCTAGGCTGTGCGGCGGGAGAAGCGCACGCTTGCGACGCTGAGCAAGACGATGCCGAGCGCCACCATAGCCACGACCGACGGCCACAGATCGCCCAGCCCGGCGCCGCGCAGCACGATGCCGCGCAAGATCTCCAAGAAGTACGTGAGGGGAATCGCGTAGCCAAGCCATTGCAGCACCGACGGCATCAGATCGCGCTCGAAGACAAAGCCTGAGAGCAATATCGAAGGCAGCGTGACCGCGAATGTCATCAACATCGCTTGGGCCTGCGTTTTTGCCACGCTCGAGATCATGAGCCCAAGCCCGAGTGCGACGAGCAGGAACAGCGCCGAGAGCACGACGAGGAGCGTAAAGCTGCCGGCGATCGGCACTGCGAAGATGAAGACCATCGCGCCGAGCACTGCGAAGAAGTCGATCATCGAGATCAGCGCGTACGGCATGATCTTGCCGAGCAGCAGGCCCGTCACCCCGATGGGCGTCACGAGCAGCTGGTCGAGCGTGCCTCGCTCGCGCTCGCCGACGATGGACAGCGACATCAAGAACACGGTGATGAGCTGCATGATGACGCCCACCAAGCCGGGCACGAAGAAGTTCGCGCTGCGCAGGCTGGGGTTGAAGAGCATGCGCGGCCGTACATCGATGAGGGCGGGCGCGGTTGTCGTCCCCGCACCGAACTGCGCCGACAGCGCATTGCCGATGGAGAGCGCGCCCGCATAGGCTTGCTGGGCGACGTTGGAGTCGGAGCCGTCGATGAGGACCTGCACCTGCGCGCCGCGCCCGCTCGCCACGTCCGCCGTGAAGTTGGGCGGGATGTCAAAAGCCGCCTTGACCTTGTCGCTGACGACGAGCTGGCGAAGCTCCTCGCGCGTGGCGGCCTGGCGCTCGAGGTCGAACTGCTGCGACGCGCGCAGCGCGTCGAGCACGCGCACGGACAGCGGTCCCCGGTCTTCATTGAGATAGGCAGCGCCGATGTGTTCGACCCGCATGTTCACGGCGTAGCCGAAAATGGTCATCTGCACGACCGGGAGCACGACCGCCAGGATGAGGGTGAGACGGTCCCGGGTCACGTGGATGAGCTCTTTGTACAGGACGGCGCCGAAGCCGGTGAGGTCGAGCGCGCGCCTCATGCGGCGCTGCGCCGGCGGGTGAGAGCGACGAAGACGTCCTCGACCGATGGTTCGACGCGGTCGACCGCCTCGATCGTGCCTGCCGCGCTTGAGAGGTCGCCGCGCAGCCGGTCCGGGCTCACGTCGTTTGTGACGACGAGATGGAGATCGCGCCCGAAGATGGTGGCGTCGCGCACGTAGCCGAGCTGTGAGGCCGCGGAGAACGCCGCCATGACGTTTTCCACCGTCACCCGGTAACGCGTTGTCCCCGGCGGGTCGACTCCAGGCAGGCGACGCAGCTCGTCGATCGTGCCGAGCGCGATGAGATCGCCTTCATAGATGTAGCCCAGGGACGAACAACGCTCGGCTTCATCCATGTAGTGGGTGGTGACGAAGAGCGTCACGCCCTGACCGGCGAGATTGAAGAGCAGATCCCACAGATCGCGCCGCGCGACCGGATCGATGCCGGCGGTCGGTTCGTCCAAGAAGAGCACTCGCGGCTCGTGCAGGAACGCCGAAGCGAGCGCCAAGCGCTGCTTCCAGCCTCCCGAGAGCTCGCCCGCGAGCTTGCGCCGGTATGGCTCAAGACCGGTCAGGGCGATGACCGCCTGCGAGCGGCGCTGCCGGCGCGTGCGGTCGAGCCCGTACGCGCGCCCGTAGAACTCGAGGTTCTCGTCCACCGTCAGGTCGGTGTACAAAGAGAAAGATTGCGACATATAGCCGATCGAGCGGCGCACCTCGTCGGCTTGGCGGCGGACGTCAAAGCCATTGACGCGGGCCTCGCCCGTAGTGGGCTCGAGCAGACTGCACAGCATCTTGATCGTGGTCGATTTGCCGCTGCCGTTTGGACCTAAGAATCCGAAGATCGACCCCTGCTGGATCGAGAGCGAGAGGTCGTGCACGGCTTGGAAATCGCCGAAGCGCTTGGCGAGATGCTCGGCGACGATCGCCGCGCCCATCTAGAGAGCGACCTCGACCGTCGTGCCGCCCGGCAGCGTTCGATTGGGATCGTGGACGCGGACCTTGACGCCGTAGGTGAGGTCGGCACGGTCCTCGGCGGTCTGCACATCGCGGGGCGTGAATTGCGCGTCTTGATCGATCTGTTCGACCACGCCGTCGAACTGCTGCTTGCCGAGTGCATCCGAACGCACGCGCACCGTCTGGCCGACGTGGATCCGTCCAAGGTCGTGTTGGGGGATGTAGATGCGGACGTAGGGATCGCGGAATTCACGGATGATCGCGATCTGGGCGCGCGGACCGACAAGATCGCCAACGCGCAGATCGAGCGAGTCGACGGTGCCGTCTGCCGGCGCGGTCACGGTCATCTCGCGCAGGTTGGTCTGCGCTGCCGCGACGTTGGCAGCCGCGGCGTCGAGCGCGGCACGCGCCTGGTCGATCTGCTGCGGGCGCGCACCGGCTTGGACGAGCTGCCGGTTGGCGACCGCGGAGTCGTACGACTGCTGGGCGACCGTCGTATCGGAACGCTCGGTCTCGATGAGATGCGCGCGCGCCGAGGTGAGCCGGGCCTTGGCCGCCTTGATGCCCGCCATCGCGCTCGCATAGCTCGCGCGCGCATCGTCGCGCGCCTGCGCCGCGATCGCGCCCTGGCCGTACAGCCGCTCGGCGCGCTCGTAGGCGAGGGTGGCCTGCGTTCCTGTGGCCTGTGCCTGCGCGAGCGAGGCCTGCGCCTCGCGCACGGCGCCGCGTGCGACGCGCAGCTCCTGCGGCGTCTTCTCGAGCACGGCCTTCGCGGACGCCTCGGCGGCAAGCGCCTGGGTGACCTCTTGCGGACGCGGTCCGGCCACGAGGTCGGCGAGCGCAGCTGCGGCTTGCGCCTGCTGGCTGCGCGCAGCGGCAAGTGCCGCGCGCTCGGCGCTCCCGTCAAGGGTCACGATGACCTGGCCCGCCTTGACCCGGTCGCCGTCGCTCACCCGCACGCCGCTGACGCGCCCGCCGATAGTGCTGCCGATCTGTGCTGATTCGGGCTGCAACGTTCCGCTGTAACCGAACTGGCCGCCGCCGCAGGCAACACACGAAAGCAGCACCGGGATGATGAGCAGCTTGTGCATCCCGCTTCGTCCGCGCATGAGCCGACGCATTTGGCGACGCCCACGGGTGTTCCCGCCCCGGCTATCGAGCGTGGCCTTTTCGTTCGTGGAGCATCTCGGCGAGCTGGGTTGCGTTGGTCGCCGCCTTGCCGAGATGGTGGTTGTTGAAGAAGATAAAGGTCTGTTGCGCCTGCTCGTCGACCGCGGCCACGCGCGGCAGCCACTCGGTCAGCTCCTGTGCCGAATAGAGATAATCGTAACGCTCGTGGGCGGCGCGCTCTTGGCGCCACCACTTCCCGTAGTTGCGTCCGTGGAGTCGGATATAGCCGACCGCCGACGTCACCTCGGAGCCCGGCCGCATGAGCGACGAGAACTTCGGCTCGTCGACGTTGCACCATCCGATGCCGAGCTCGCGCAGCGTCCCGAGCGTCGCGTCCGCTTGCCAGAGCGCGTGGCGGAACTCAGCTACGAGGTCGATGTCCGGCCACTGGGCGCGCAACCATTCCAAGCGGCGGTAGGCGTCGGGTGTGGGGCGGAAACTATGCGGGAACTGCGCGAGCACTGCGCCGAGCTTTCCCGCCGCGTGGATCGGCTCGAGACAGGCGCGAAATGCCGCCGCGTCGTCGACGGTCGGCTCTTGTGCAGCAGGGAGGTGCGTGATGCTGCCGGGGGCCTTGACGGTGAAGACGAATGCCTTGGGCGTGCGCCGGTCCATGCTCTCGAAGAGCTGCGGTCGCGGGATGGCGTAGTAGGTGCTGTCGATCTCGACGCAGCCGAAACGCTCGGCATAAAAGGGCAACATGTCGAGCGACTTGATGCCTGCTGGGTAGAACGGTCCTACCCAGTCGCGGTAGGAGAAACCACACGTGCCGATGTGCAACGCCATGTCGCGTCACACATCGGCTACACCCTGCGACGAACCCTTCCCGGTCGTGCCGGCCGCAGAGCTCGGTGTCTGGCTAGCTCTTCGCCGGATCGGGCTGTTGCACGACCGTGGGGGCGGCCGCCGCGCCGAGCGCCGGGCTGACGCGCAGCGAGATGTCTTTTTGCGCGCCGCAACCGCTGAAGTGCAGGCCGTCTTTATCTTGGCTCACGGTACGGCACAGATAAGCGTCCGTGGTCTTGGTCGACCCGCTTTGCTTCTCGACGACCTCGGAGACGCTGCAGCCGTGATCGTCACCTCCGTCAACCGTGGTGAAGGTCCATGCGGTCGCCACGCCGGCGTCCTGTGCGTTTGCATAGAGCGTTGCGGGCTTGCAGCTCGCAAAGGCTGTGTTGAAGCATGAAAACGCCTTGGTGGCATCGGCGCTGCTCGCCGAACCAAGGTCGACCGTGCCGCAGATGCCGGCCTCCGGAGCGGAGTCCGCGAATGCGGGTGCATGAGGCAGAAGTGCCAGCGCGACAATTGCGAAGGCGATCGGCAGCAAACGCCGGTACACGGATGAGTTGAAACTGATCATGAGAGGGAGTGCTCCTTTCCGGGAAGCGTCACCAGGCGGTCAGATACAGGTGCCTACCCGGACGTGGAGCAGAATGTTACTGAAAGTGCACTGAAAGGTGCAGCCGGGAGAGAACCGCGCGGTCCTCTAGACGGCCGCTTGAATGGGGTGGGAACCGAGCCAGCGTTCGAAGTCGGATTCGGGCATCGGCCGGGCATATAAGAAGCCTTGCGCTGTGCTGCAGCCCTCGCGGATGAGCCAGCTCGCCTGCTCCGGGGTCTCGACGCCCTCGGCGATGATCTCGCGCCCCAAGCTGCGCCCGAGTGCGATGATGGCTCGGACGATCGCCGCGTCGCCCTCGTCGCCAGGCAATCCGTTGACGAATGAGCGGTCGATCTTGATCGTGTCGGCGCCGAGCTTCTTCAGATACGACAGCGAGGAGTAATAGGTCCCGAAGTCATCGAGGACGACGCGGAAGCCAAGCTCGCGGCACTCGGCGATCGTCGTCTGCGCCGCGCCGGGATCGCGCAGGGCCATGCTCTCCGTGATCTCGAGTTCGATGGTCTGAGGATTGGCGCCGCTCTCGGCGATGGCGTTGCGCAGCGTTGGGACGAACTGTGGGTCCTGGAACTGCCGCGCCGAGAGGTTGACCGCTAGTCGCAACGCTCGGCCGCCGTCGCTCCAGTGGCGTGACTGCTTGAACGCCTCGTGCAACCCCCAGGTCCCCATGCGGACCATAAGGTTGGTCTCCTCCACGAGCGGTATGAACTCGCCCGGCAGCAAGAGGCCGCGCTCGGGGTGGTGCCAGCGCATGAGCGCTTCGGATCCGATGACCTCGCTCGAGCGGATGTTGATGACCGGCTGATAGAAAAACGCCAGCTCCGACTGGGCAAGCGCGCGCCTCAGGCCTTCACGGATCTGCTGACGGTGCTGGAGCCCGGCCGCGATCTCATTGCTGTAGAAGCGGTAGCGGTCGCGACCCTCTTCTTTGGCGCGATACATGGCCGCATCGGCGTTGGTGAAGAGCGCCTCGGCGCTGTCGCCGTCGTCGGGGAAGACGGCGATGCCGACGCTCGCCGAAAGATAGAAATCGTGTTGACCGGTGTGGAATGGCGTCGCCAGCACGCCGCAGATGCGTTGCGCCAGCTCCTCGGCGTCAGACGGTCCGTCAAGCTCCGACACGAGCACGGCGAACTCGTCCCCGCCCAAGCGAGCGACAAGGTCTTCGTGGCGCACGGCCCGCCCGAGCCGGCGCGCGGCCTCGGTGAGGATGGTGTCGCCGCCCGCGTGACCGAGCGTGTCGTTGACCTCTTTGAACCGGTCGAGGTCGACGTAGATCAGACCGAAGCGGCGATCCCGTCTGCGCGCGGCGGCGATGGTCTCTCCCAAACGCAGCTGAAGCTGCATGCGGTTGGGGATGCCGGTCAGCGGATCGTGATAGGCGAGATACGATATCTGGCGGTCCTGCTCGGCCATGAAGAGGATGCGCCCGATGTAGTCGGCGAGCAGCTCGACATAGGCCCGGTCTTCATCGTCGAACGTTCCGCTCAAGGGCAGATGCGACGCGAAGACGAGCGCGTAGCGCTTGTCGCCGACGCGGACGGGCGTGCCGATCATCGCGCGCATGCCCGCCGGGCAGAACTGCGCCTGCTCGGCGACGGCACCTTCCTCCAGGTCGCTCGACATCACCGTCGCGTCGGCCTCGAGGACCAGGCCCGCCATGCGCTCGTGGCCTGCATACGGTTTGCGGCGCGACGAGCCGCCGAAGCTCGCATAATCGAGCACGAGCGACGCGCCGTCGCGATGAGCGACGAGCCCGATGGGGAATCCGAGCGCGCGCGAGCCTTCCTCAAGGATCTGCCGAGCGAGGTCTTCTCGCCGCACTTCGGATTTGGTGACCAGACGCCAGAGCGCGTCGAGACGGTCGAGGCGCCGGCGCGCACGCCGCTCCTCGACGGCCAGCTCGGTGACGTCGCGGAAGGACCACACGCGACCGACCGGGCGATCGTCGACGCGCTGCGGGACCGACAGCCGCTCGAAGATCCGGCCGTCGAGGAATTCGATGACGTCGAAGCTCTCGACCTCAGGGCTCGAGTACAGCTCTTTCACCTTGGCGAGGAACGCCTCGGGATCTTTGATCTGACCGAGCACGTGCGCCAGGGCGCGGTCGTCATCGCGCGACGCCAAGATGTCGTCTGGGATGCGCCACAGGCGCTTGAACCGCTCGTTGAAGCGGACGATCTCCCCGTTCAAGTCGACGACCAGAATGCCGTCAGCGGTGGCTTCGAGCGTGGCGAGCAGCAACGAATGCTCGCTCTGCAGATCCTCGTAGCTGCGCGTGCGCAGCGCCGCCTCGCGGATGACGCCGACCAGCAGATCGCCATCGGGCGCCGCGATCTCGTGCACCGTGAAGCGGATCGGGAAGATCGTGCCGTCACGCCGGTAGGCGTTCGCGTTGAACGCGCCGGGCCGTGCCGGCTCCGAGATAATCGTGCTGAGGTCCCGGCCGAGGACGTCGCTCGCGGCGCAGCCGAACATGCGCTCCGCCGCTGCGTTGAACGAGCGCACCGTGCCATGCCGATCGAAGGCGATGATCGCGTCCGCGATGATGGCCATGTGCTATAGAATATCGGCCGCAGACCCCGCTGCGATGTAGCGACAGCCTATGAAGCAACGGACCTTCAGGTCCGTTCCACCTTGCCCGTCGCGCAAGAAAACGCGACCTGGCTCACACTAGGGCGGCGGTTGGCAAAGCTCGATGAGCGTTCCACCGGAGAACGAGGGATGGATGAAGGCGATGCGGTTGCCGTGCGCACCGCGCCGCGGCCGCTCGTCGATGAGGCGCACGCCAGCCGCTCGCAAGCGCACAAGCTCGGCGTCGATGTCGTCGACGCGGTAGGCGAGATGGTGCAGCTTCGAGCGCTGGTCGCCGAGGAATCGCTGCAGCGGCGAATCGACGGCCAGCGGCCGTAAGAGCTCGATGACGCTCCCACCGGCGCGCATACCGACGATGTCGACGCCTTGCTCGTCGATGCGCTCGCGATACGACACGGAGAACCCGAGCTGCGCGTAGACCCCCTCGCTTTCGGCGAGGTCCGCGACGACGACCGCGACGTGATCGAGCTCGCCGTGGCGCATCACACCGCCGTCGCCGGGTGATAGACGGAGAAGACGTCGCGCAGCGTATCGCAGACCTCGCCGAGCGTGGCGCCCGCATCCACCGCCTCGATGAACTCCGGCATGAGAGGCGCGCGGGCGGCCGCCGCGGAGCGGATCGCCGCCAGGCGCGCGCTCACCGCCGCTGCGTCTCGCCGGGCGCGCACCGCGCGAAGACGCTCGCATTGCTCGCGCTCCAGGGAGACGTCGATGCGCTGCAGCTGCGGCTGCTGCGTGTCGGCCGAGGGATCGGCGAACTTGTTGACGCCGACGACGATCGACGCGCCGGACTCGATGGCTCTCTGCGCGTTGTACGCGCTCTCCGCTATCTGCTGCTGCATCCAGCCGCTCTCGATGACGGCGATCGGTCCGCCTCGACGCTCGACGTCTTCCATGATCGCGCTGGCCGCCGCGGCGAGATCGGCCGTGAGGCGCTCGACGAAGTACGATCCGCCGAGCGGGTCCGCCGTGTCGGGCACCCCGCTCTCGAAGGCGATGATCTGCTGCGTGCGCAGCGCGAGCTTCGCGGCCTCTTGCGTGGGCAGGGCGAGCGCCTCGTCTTGGGCGTTGGTGTGCAGGGACTGCGTGCCGCCGAGCACGGCGGCGAGCGCCTGCAGCGCCACGCGCACGACGTTGTTCTGCGGTTCTTGCGCGGTGAGCGTCGAGCCGCCCGTCTGCGTGTGGAAGCGCATGAGCCACGACTTCGGCGACGCCGCCTTGAACTCGTCACGAACGATGTGCGCCCAGAGCAGTCGAGCTGCTCTGAATTTTGCGATCTCTTCGAAGAAGTTGTTGTGCGCGTTCCAGAAGAACGACATCCGCGGCGCCACCGCGTCGGCGGTCAGGCCGGCGTCGATCGCGGCACGCATGTACGCGCGGCCGTTGCCGAGCGTGAAGGCGAGCTCCTGTGCGGCCGTCGCCCCCGCCTCGCGGATGTGGTAGCCGCTCACGCTGATCGTGTTCCAGCCCGGCACGGCGTCTGCGCAAAAGCGCATAAGGTCGGTCACGAGGCGCATCGACGGCTCCGGCGGATAGATGTAGGTGCCGCGAGCGGCATATTCTTTGAGGATGTCGTTCTGCGAGGTGCCGGAGAGCTTTGCAAACGGCACGCCGCGCCGGCGCGCGATGGCGAGATACATGGCGAGCAGCACGGCCGCCGGTGCGTTGATCGTCATCGAGACGCTCACGCTCTCCAGCGGGATGTTCTCGAACAGGACCGCCATGTCGTCGACCGTGTCGATGGCGACGCCGGTCCTGCCGACCTCACCCGCCGCTTGAGCCGAGTCCGAATCGTAGCCCATCTGCGTCGGCAGATCGAAGGCGACGGACAAGCCCATCTGTCCTTGCGCGAGGAGATAGCGGTAGCGCTCGTTGGATTCACGAGCGCTCGCATAGCCCGCGTACTGGCGCATCGTCCACAGACGGCCGCGATACATCGATTCTTGGATGCCGCGGACGAACGGGAACTCGCCCGGCTTGGCCTCGTGCGCCAAATCGAGATCGGCGACGTCGGAAGCCTGGTACAGCGGTTTGATCTCGATGCCGCTGTCGGTTGTTCGCCGGCGCATGGCAGTGCTTTCCATGAAGCCACGCGAATTCATTCGGCCCTGCCAGACCGCATTGGAGAGCGCCCATGAACGTGACCGAGCACCGCGTCGCAATCGTCCAGCATCCGCCGGTCTTGCTCGACAAGGCTGGGACGCTGGCACGCGCCGTACAGCTCATCGATGAAGCGGTCGCCGGCGGCGCCCGCTTGATAGTGCTTCCGGAGACATTCATCCCCGGCTACCCCGAATGGGTGTGGCGCGTCGCGCCCGCTGACTATGCGGTCAGCGGCGCGGCGTTCGCGAAGCTGCAAGCCAACGCCGTCGATCTGTCGTCGGCTGATCTGCGGCCACTCCTCGAGTCCGCGCGCCGGCACGGTGTGACCGTCGTGTGCGGCATCCACGAACGCGATGGTTCGTTCAGCCGTGCGACGCTCTACAATACGGTGGTCACGGTCGGCCCCGATGGCACCATCCTCAACCGGCACAGAAAGCTCATGCCGACCAACCCCGAGCGCATGGTGTGGGGGCAGGGTGACGGGAGCGGTCTGCGAGTCGTCGACACGCCGGCAGGACGTCTGGGAGCTCTGATCTGCTGGGAGAACTACATGCCGCTCGCCCGCTTCGCGCTGTACGCGCAAGGCGTGGAGATCTACGTCGCGCCGACCTGGGATGAAGGCGATACGTGGGTGGCATCCATGCGCCATATCGCGGCCGAGGGGCGCTGCTGGGTCTTGGGCAGCGCGAACTGCATCCAGGCCAAGGATGTTCCGCCGGATTTCCCGTCTCGCGCTTCGCTGTATCCCGATGACGGCGAGTGGCTGAATACGGGCGACTCGGTGATCGTGGATCCGAGCGGGAAGATCGTCGCGGGACCGCTGCACGAGACGTACGGCATCCTCTACGCCGAGTGCGATCCCGCACGCGCGCGAGCCGCCAAGCGGACGCTCGACACGGCCGGCCACTACGGACGCCCAGATGTTTTCTCGCTGTCGGTGAACCGCAAAGGCCAGGTCCCGGCGACGTTCATAGACGTCGACGAGGCAGATCGCGAGAGCGAGCAGCTCGAGCGGACCAAGAACCGCTGAGCGCAGCCCGCCACTGACTCACACCGCTGCGAGCGTGATGAGCGGTGAGCCCGTCTCAATCGTCTCGCCGGCTTTCGCGTTGACGGAAGCCACCGTTCCCGCGCGGCGAGTGGTCACCTCATTCATCATCTTCATCGCCTCGATGACGGCGACGACCTGACCGCTCGATACGGGGTCGCCTGGCTGCACGCGGATCTCCGCCACGATGCCGTGCATCGGGGCCGTGACGGCGAGACCGCCGTACGCGATGCTGTTGCGGCCGCGATAGGCCGCAGGACGGCGTGCCGCCGCTCCCGTGCCGCTTGGCAGACCGTAGACCCTGACGTCGTAGCGCTTGTCGTCGAGCTCGACCATGACATGCGTGGGCACATCGTTCGCGTCACGATCGACGGTCTCGCCGTGCAGTGCGCCATCGTAGGCGGCGGCGATCGCCGCCTTGTTGTCGCGCACGAAGTCGTCCACGGTCGACGTGGTGTAATCGCCTTGCGTGAACGCGGGGTCGGCGAGCAACAGGCGGTACAAGGGGATCGTCGTCTGGATCCCTTGCACGCCGTACTCAGCCAGCGCGCGCAGCATGCGCCGCCGCGCCTCTTCACGGTCCGCCCCCCAGGCGACGAGCTTGCCGACGAGCGAGTCGTAGTCGCTTGTGATCTCCCAACCGGCAAACGCCGCGGCATCGATGCGGATGCCAGGCCCACCCGGAGCGCTATAGCCGCTGATGCGGCCGGGACTGGGCGCAAACGCCGCGGCCGGTGACTCGGCGTTGATGCGGCACTCGATGGCATGACCGCGCGGATGCAGCTCGTCTTGCGCGACCCAGAGCTTCTCGCCCGCGGCGATGCGGATCTGCGCTTTGACCAGGTCGAAGCCGTAGACCGCCTCGCTGATCGTATGCTCCACCTGGATGCGCGTGTTCATCTCGAGGAAGAAGAACTCGTCGCCTTCCACCAGACACTCGATCGTGCCCGCACTGTCGTAGCCGATCGACTGGGCGAGGCCGACCGCCGCGGCGCACATGCGTCGGCGCAAGCCGGCGCTGATGTGCGCCGGCGTCTCTTCGACGAGCTTTTGGTGCCGCCGTTGCAGCGAGCAATCGCGCTCGCCGAGATGGACGGCGGCGCCGTGTTTGTCGCCGAGCACCTGGATCTCGATATGTTTTGGACTGGCGAGATAGCGCTCGACGTAGAGCGTGGCATCGCCGAAATATGCCCCCGCCTCGGCAGCCGCGAGCGAGATCGCTGAGTCGACCTGATCGTCGGATTGCGCGACCTTAAGCCCCTTGCCGCCACCGCCCGCCGATGCTTTGACGGCGATCGGGTAGCCGAGCCGCTGTGCGAGGGTCCGCACCTGCGCCGCGGTCGTGACCGGCTCTACGCTGCCCGGCACGACGGGCACGCCCGCGTTGCGCGCGTTGGCCCTGGCTGCGAGCTTGCCGCCCATCGCATCCATCGCCGCAGGCGAGGGGCCGATGAAGGTGATGCCGGCGTCCTGGCAGGCGCGGGCAAAGGCGGCGCTTTCGGCGAGGAACCCGTATCCCGGATGGATCGCATCGCAGCCGGTCCGTCGCGCCACCTCGAGGATCCGTTCGACGTCGAGGTAGGAGCGAGCCGGCTGCGTCGGTCCGAGGTGCACTGCCTCATCGGCGGCGCCCGCATGAAGCGACTGCCTGTCCGCGTCAGAGTAGACGGCGACGGTCGCGATGTCGAGTTCGCGGCACGCCCGGATGACGCGCAGCGCGATCTCGCCGCGGTTAGCGACGAGGATCTTCCTAAACAACGGGCTCCAGACCCTCGCGGCGCGCGGCCTCTCTCCACGTCCGGCTTTCTAGCGACAGCCCTTCAAAACCACGCTCATGCAGCGACAGACGTTCAAAACGATGCTTATGAAGCAACGGACCTTCAGGTCCGTTCAGAACGTCGCGGTAACGCAGACCTCTCGCGCCCGCTTCGCGCTGCCGCAAGAGGGTCTTCAACGCTGCTTCGATCGCAGCGGCTTCTTCGGGCGCGGGCTTGGGATGGATCTGCAGGCGGATCACAGCGGGATGTTGCCGTGCTTGCGCGCGGGCCTGGCCACGCGCTTGGAGGAGAGCATGGCGAGCGCATTGATGAGCAACGGACGCGTCTGCGCCGGATCGATGACCGCATCGAGATACCCGCGCTCGGCGGCCACGTACGGGTTGGCGAAACGCTCGACGTATTCGTTGACCAGCTCATCCGTGCGCCGTACCGGGTCAGCTGCCTTTGCGATCTCGTCACGGAAGATGATCTTGACTGCGCCCTGCGGCCCCATCACGGCGAGCTCGGCGGTGGGCCACGCGACGTTGAAGTCGGAGCGGATGTGTTTGCTGCACATGACGTCGTACGCGCCGCCATACGCCTTGCGCGTGATGACCGTGAGCTTGGGCACCGTCGCCTCCGCGAACGCATAGAGGAGCTTGGCGCCGTGCTTGATGATGCCGCCATACTCCTGATTGAGCCCGGGCAGGAAGCCGGGCACGTCGACGAAGACGACGAGTGGGATGTTGAAAGCGTCGCAGAAGCGCACGAAGCGGGCGCCTTTGATCGACGAATCGATGTCCAAGACGCCGGCGAGCACCTTCGGCTGGTTGGCGACCACGCCGACCGATCGGCCGTCGAGACGCGCGAATCCGACGAGCAGTGAGCCGCCGTACATGGCCTGCACTTCGAAGAACTCGTCGTCATCCACGACGCGGCGGATGACGTCATGCATGTCGTAGGGCATGTTCGGCGACGGCGGGATGACGTCGATGAGCGTACTATCAGTCCGCGCCGGGTCGTCGCGCGCGGCGACGAGCGGCGGATCATCAACGTTGTTCTGCGGCAGAAACGAGAACAGATGCCGGGTCTGCTCGAATGCGTCCTCTTCATCGGCGGCGAGGAAATGCGCCACGCCGCTCTTGGTGTTGTGGGTCGTCGCGCCGCCCAGCTCTTCGAAGCTCACCTCTTCACCCGTGACCGTCTTGATGATCTCGGGCCCGGTGATGAACATCTGTGAGATCTTGTCGACCATGATGACGAAGTCGGTGATGGCCGGGCTGTAGACCGCGCCGCCGGCGCAGGGACCGGCGATGAGCGAGATCTGCGGTACGACGCCGGATGCCTGCACGTTGCGCCAGAAGATCTCTGCATAACCGCCCAGGCTCACCACGCCTTCTTGGATGCGAGCGCCGCCGGAGTCGTTGATGCCGATGATCGGGCAACCCGTCTTCACCGCCATGTCCATGACCTTGCAGATCTTCTCGGCGTAGACCTCACCCAGCGAACCGCCAAGCACGGTGAAATCTTGGGAGAAGATGAAGACGCGGCGGCCGTCGATCTCGCCGTACCCCGTGACGACGCCGTCGCCCACGAACTTCTTGTCGCCCAGCCCGAACGCGTCCACGCGATGCACGGCGAAGGCATCCAGCTCGACGAACGAACCGGGGTCGAGCAGCTTCTCGATGCGTTCTCGCGCGGTGAGCTTGCCACGCTCGTGCTGCTTGCGGACGGCATCCTCGCCCGATGGCGCAGAGGCTTGCTCCTGCTTGTGACGGAGCAGATCCATCTTTGATTCGTGGCTCATGAAGCCCGTCGTTTCTCGCAGCCTCCTGGAACGCCTGTAGGACCGCTGCAGCAACGGACCTGTAGGTCCGTCCTCGCGCGTGAAAAGGCTGCGCTCTCGGCGGCGCGAACTCCTGAAGCGCCATGCCCAAGATACTGCTCCTGCAATTTGGAACAGACCCCGCCTGCGCCGAGCGGCGGAGCATCCTCGCGGGGATGCAGGCGAGCGTCGTCGAGGCGGAGCCGAGCTGGCCCACGTTCTTCGACGTCGTCACGGCGCAGCGCCCCGACGTCATCGTCATCGCCGCGAGCCGCATACCCTCGCATGCCTATGAGGCAGCGCGCTACCTCGGCGAGGGATTCAACACGCGCAACATCCCCGTCATGCTCGTCGACGTGGCTCGCAGGGACCTGGCCCGGGCGAAGAGCTCGGCCCCTGGCGCCGCGATCGTCGAGCGCAGCGCGCTGACCCAGGCGGTCTCAGACCAGCTTTCCCAAAAGATCAACTAAGCGCGGCGATCGCCGCTTTCGGTTCTTCAGCGCGGGTCTTTGCTCGCCGCATCGAGCAGCGCGATGGCGGCGCGCAGCTGCGGGTCGCGGCCGCGGGCGATGTCAGCGGGCGTGCGCGAGACGATGACGTCCGGCGTCACGCCCCTGCCTTCCAAGAGCTCGCCGTTCGCATCGCGCATGTCGAGCGTTGCGACCCGCAGCAATCCTCCATCCGCGAGCGGCTCCTCGACCTCGACGCCGAGCACGTGTTTGGCGGTTGGTCCGCCGACGATGAGCCCACGATGGTTGATCTGCAAAACCCGTGCCAGCGCCTCGGCACCGCTCTCGCTGTTCGCGTCGACGAGCACGACGAGCTTACCAAAATAGCGGACGTGCGCCTCATCCGTGGCCACGAAACGGCGCCGGCCAAAGATCTGGTAGCGGCCGGCGCCGCTCACCACGAGCGTGCCAGGCGGCACGAAGATGCCGGCCGCGGCGTCGACCGCGTCGATGAGCCCGCCAGGGTTGCCGCGCAGATCCAAGATGAGGGCGGGATTCGCGCCGACGGCGGACACCGCCCAGCCGAGCTCTTCTTGGATGTCGTTGGGGAAGGATGCCATGCGCAGATAGCCGATGTGCGGCGCGGCTCTTCCCCAGTCGACGTCTGCCTCTTCCAACTGATCGAACGACGTGCCCCGGACCGGGCGCACGCGCGTCTTCCAGGTGCGTCCGCTCAATGGGTCGTGCATCATGAAGGCCCATGCGCCGCCGCGTGCTTGGGCGACTCCCTGCTCGGCGACGATGAGACCAGGACGGAAGCCGGCGTCAGCCGCGGGCGAGCGCGGTGCGACGCGAGCCACGATCCGATCGCGGCCGAGCGTGACGAAGGCGGCTCCCAGCGCCTGGGCCACCTGGTCTTGCACGCGGCTCACCTCGGAAGGAGAGAACACGGCCGTGTGGCTGTCGCCCAGGCGCGCGAGCATCTGGGAGAGCAGACGGTAGCGCTCGCCGGTCGTCGCCGCTGCGCTGACCTTGGGCCGGTACTCAGCGACGATCGCATGCCAGTTCAGTCCGTGGAACGAGCGGTCGTAATAGCGGACGGTGATGGTCGTCGCGACCTGGTCGAAGACCCGTTCGCCCATCGGTTCCGCGGCGAAATGATAACGGACGGCAATGACGGCGCAGAGAGCGGCTCCAAGCAGTGCGGCGATCGCCAAACGGCGGCGCAAACGCTCTCGCCGCCGGATCGGCAGATAGGGGACGGCGGCGCTCTCAAAATCCATCATGGCTGGGAGCTCGCCTGGTGCGAAGGCATTGGTGTCCGCCCATCGCCGGCCGACAGTGTCTCGTAGCAGAGCCACTGCTCGAGCGTCGTGTGCCGCACGCCCGCCTCGCCACGGAGCTCGCGGCGCAGCTCGCCGAGGGTCGAACACGATTCTGCGACCGCGTCGTGTTTGTGGATGCTCTCGAAATTTAGCTGTCGCGCCAAGACGAAGGCGTCATCGGGAAGAGCACCAAGCGCGTCGTGGGCATAGCGCAGCATCTCGCGGACGACGTCCTCGACAAAACGAGGTGCTTGGTGCGCCTTGTTGACGACGAAGAGCTCGTCGGGACGCTTGAGGAGGTCGTACGTCTCCGCCGACATCGACTGCTCGACGATCTCGACGAGCGTGCGCACGTCAAGCCCGACGTCGGCGCCGACCATGAACGTCCCGAGCCCGCGCTGGTTGTGGGTGGCGAGGGGAACCGCCGTCAACACGCGGGCGATCTGCTCTTCATTGAAACCTTCGGCGAGGAGCCGTTCGCGCGCGTGATCGGCGACCATGTCTTGGGCGCACGGGCATGCGGTCATCCCTTCGGCCTCCACGCCGAGCAGGCGGCGCGAGAAGCTCTGCGTCGCCACGGCGGTCGCGAGCACCGTATAGAACTCGCGCGTCCGCAGCGCGCTCGCCGGTGTGACCCGATCGAGCGCGAGCGGTGCCCGCACCTGCACGTGCGCCCGCTCGGCGTGCTGGCTCTCGATCACCCGGCGGGCGAGCGCAACCGCGAGCTCGTCCACGCCGGCTGAGCGACCGGCGGCGAGCTCGGCGAGTGCGTCCTCAAGGTCTTGGGAGAACCGCGACATGTGCACGCCGCTGTGGTCGGCGTCCAGGTCGGCATAGATATCGAAGGTAGCGACGGTCGTGCCCTGCGAGCTCAAAGTCCGGTCCACGGCGATGAGGGTCTTGACGCCCGTGATGCCTGCGCGGTTGAGCGAGAGCGCCACCTGGGGACGGGATTCTTGGACGTCACGGCGGATCCGGGTCAAAAGCCCGCCTTCAAGGAGCACGACACCAGCTGGGTCGACAGCCGCGGCCAGCTCGGCGATGGTCCTTCCGGAGCGTGGATCGACGAGCGTGGGGGCGATCTCCGCCAGCGGCACGAGCACGAACGCTCGCGACGAAAGCCCGGGATGCGGAAGCGTGCAGTCCTCGTCGGTCATGACGAGGTCGTCATAGAGCAAAAGGTCCAAATCGATAGCGCGAGGTCCGAGGGGCACGGAGAGGCGCCGCCCGATCTGGCGCTCGATCTTGGCCAGCGCGTCGCGCAGCACGCGGGGCTCCATGTCCGTGGTGCCGACGCAGGCGAGATTGAGGAAATCGGGTTGTTCGGTGAAGCCGACCGGTTTTGTCTCATATACAGATGAGACGCGTTCGATCCGCACGAGGGAACGCAGCCTGTGGATAGCTGCGGCGACGTTGCCCTGACGATCCCCGATGTTCGATCCGATCGCGATCGCGACGCGATGCGCAGCGCGAGGATTTGAAGAATTTGTGAACGACATATAAGGTCGCTTGTCTGCTTCGTGAAATTCTGATTCGATTCCGTCACGACGCTTGACATGCACAAAGCGGCGGCGGTATCATGCGATTAGGCCTCAAGAGGCCACGCTCCAAGGCGTACTGATCGGCGAGCGGGTCGAGCGACGAACCCGCATCCGGATTGTGCAATCCGGGCGTAGCGATTGGGAATCTCCAATCGACCGAAAGCCGATGCGACTACCTGAGAATATCGGGCACCAGTACAGCACGGACCGTGATTCTTGAGGCTTTTGGTTTGCCCCGGCAGCTCCGGGCCTCGCAGCACGGGCGATTGCGGGATCAGGTCCATTCGGCGCACGCTTTGCCGATGATTATGATATGAACCGACAGCGGCTCGGCTACGTTCTAGGAATAGAAGTGACGACAAGCCGCCCACAATGCGAAAAAAGAGGGAAGCACTAGAAGAGTACCTGTCGAACGGTCCATGCGGGAGACACGCAAGCCGCCAAGGGCGGCACATCGAGTGCGAGGTCCCGTAGCGCACTCAAGGAGTCAAAAGCCTAATGTCAATGTGGGAACCGTTCACCGAACGCGCGCGACGCAGCATCGTCCTCGCTCAAGAAGAGGCGCAGCGGCTCGGTAACAACTACATCGGAACCGAGCACATTCTGCTCGGCATCATCTCCGAAGGCGAGAGCCTCGCCGCCAAAGTGCTGGAGTCGCTCGGCGTCAACCTGGCGAAGGTTCGCCAGGAAGTCGAAGCGATCGTCGGCCGCGGCGGGCAGACCGTCCAGCAGGAGATGGTCTTCACGCCGCGCGCCAAGCGCGTCATCGAACTCGCGTTCGAAGAAGCCCGCCAGCTCAACCACAACTACATCGGCACCGAACATCTTGCTGCTCGGCCTCATTCGCGAAGGCGAAGGCGTCGCCGCGCGCGTGCTCACCAATCTGGGCGTCGATCCGGCCAAGGTGCGCGTGCAGACGACGTCGCTGCTCGGAGCCGAAGGCCAGCCGCCGGCGCCGCAAGGGCAAGAGCAAGACGCCGACGCTCGACGCGTACGGCCGCGATCTCACGCAGCTCGCGCGCGACAACAAGCTCGACCCGGTCATCGGCCGCAGCACCGAGATCGAGCGCGTCATTCAGATCCTCTCGCGCCGCACGAAGAACAACCCGGCGCTCATCGGCGAGCCGGGCGTCGGCAAGACGGCCATCGCCGAAGGGCTTGGCGCAGCGCGTCATCAAGGGCGACATTCCCGAGCCGCTTGCGCGACAAGCGCGTGATCACGCTCGATCTGGCCGGCCTGGTCGCCGGCACGAAGTATCGCGGCGAGTTCGAAGAGCGCATGAAGCGCGTCATGGACGAGATCCGCGCCGCGGCCGGCGAGATCATCCTGTTCATCGACGAGCTGCACACGCTCGTCGGCGCGGGCGCGGCCGAGGGCGCGATCGACGCGAGCAACATCATCAAGCCGGCGCTGGCGCGCGGCGAACTGCAGTGCATCGGCGCGACCACGCTCAACGAGTTCCGCAAGCACATCGAGAAGGACTCGGCGCTCGAACGCCGCTTCCAGCCGGTGATGGTCGGCGAACCGACCGTCGAAGAGACCGTCGAGATCCTCAAGGGCCTGCGCGATCGCTACGAAGCGCACCACAAAGTCGAGATCACCGACGAAGCGCTCGCGGCCGCAGCCAAGCTTTCGCGACCGCTACATCACCGACCGCTTCTTGCCGGACAAGGCCGTCGACCTGATCGACGAGGCCAGCTCGCGCGTCCGCCTGCAGGCGACGCTGCCGCCGCAAGAGATCCGCGACATCGAGAACGAGATGCGCACGCGTGCATATCCGAGAAAGAATCGGTCGTCAAGACGCAAGAGTTCGAGAAGGCCGCCGCGATCCGCGATCGCGAAGAGAAGCTGCGGCTCGAGAAGCGCGACCTCGAAGCCGAGTGGCAAGAGAAGAAGGCCGCGCAACGACAAGGTTCGATCAAGGTCACGGCGGAGAAGACATCGCGCGACATCGTTTCGGCGTGGACGCGCATTCCGGTCAGCAAGCTCGCGCAAGCCGAGACGGAGAAGCTCCTCAAGATGAAGGAGCTGCTGCACGAGCGGATCATCGGCCAGGACGAGGCGATCGAAGTTGATCACGCGCGCGATTCGCCGCTCGCGCGCCGGCCTCGAAGAGCCCGACGCGGCCGATCGGCTCGTTCATCTTCCTCGGCCCGACCGGCGTCGGCAAGACCGAAGTCGCGCGCAGCGTCGCGGAGTTCCTCTTCGACGACGAAGAGTCGATGATCCGCATCGACATGTCCGAGTACATGGAGAAGTACGTCGTCTCGCCGACTCGTCGGCGCGCCGCCGGGATACGTCGGCTACGAAGAAGGCGGTCAGCTCACCGAAGCGGTGCGCCGCCGTCCGTACTGCGGTCGTGCTGCTCGACGAAATCGAGAAGGCGCATCCGGACGTCTTCAACTTGCTGCTGCAAGTGCTCGACGACGGCCGCCTGACCGATTCGCAAGGCCGCTAGGTCGACTTCAAGAACACCGTCATCATCATGACGAGCAACGTCGGCGCGACCGGCATGACAAACGACCACCGACATCGGCTTCCGCCCGCAAAGAGCAGCGGCGGCGGACGAGATCAAAGCTACGAGCGCATGAAGAACAAAGTGCTGGAGGAGGTCAAGCAGACCTTCCGTCCCGAGTTCCTCAATCGCGTCGACGAAGTCGTCGTCTTCCATCAGCTCGACGCGCGACGAGATCGAAGCAGATCGTCGCGCTCGAACTCAACAAGGTCGTGCGCGGAGGTCGAGGCTCAGGAGATGGAGCTCGAAGGTGACCGAAGCCGCCAAGGAGCTGCTGGCCAAGAAGGGCTGGGATCCGCAGTTCGGCGCGCGTCCGCTGCGCCGCGCGATCCAGCGCATGGTCGAGGACGAGCTCGCCGAGGAGATGCTGCGCGGCACGTTCAAGCGTCGGCGACCACATCCTGCTCGACGCGGAGGACGGCAAGTCCGTCTTCCACAAGGTCGGCGAGCCGCTCAAGCCGCCGGCCCCACAACCCACCGGCAGCTGACGAAGCAACGGACCTTGCGGTCCGTTGCCCGAGGAAAAACCAGGGGGCGACTGCAAAGTCGCCCTCGACGTTATTGTGCCGGAGCCTCGCATGCCGTACGAAGCCATCAGCGCGTTCGCCGCGCTTGGGACCCTCCTCGTGATCGCCGCGACCGCTGTCGCGGCCCTCGTCCAGCTACGCCATCTGCGCCAGAGCAATCAATTGTCGGGTCTGCTCTCCGTGCTCGAGCTGTTCCAGGAGCCGCACTTCCACGAGTTGATCGATTTCGTCCGGACCGATCTGGCCAAGTGCATGGAAGACCCTGATTTCCGCGCCGGCCTGGAACGGATCCCGGTCGACCGAAAGGTGCATCCTGAACTCCACGTGGCCGAGATGTACGAAGAAGTTGGCTCGTACGTGCGCAGTGGCCTCATCGACGAGCAGCTTTTCCTTCAAGGCCACTGGTATAATGTTATCCTGTACTGGAAGCTCCTGTGGCCCGTGATCGAGATCGTCCGTCGAAACCGGCCATATACCTTTGAGAACTTCGAGTATTTCGCTGCGCGAGCGCAAGCCTTTAGCGATAGTCACCCGGGCGGGAACTATCCGGCGGCCGCGCCTCGCATGGCGCGCGAAGACCAACCGCCAATCCGCACACGCGCGCAAGCGCCGATGGGTGGCACGTAAGTGAACTGGGAAGAGCTTTCCGCGATCTCGAGCTTCTTCACGCTGATCGTCATCGCCGCGTCGGCGGTCGCCGCGGTCATTCAGCTGCGCCACATGCGCGCCGGCAACGCGATCACCGGTTTTCTCGGCTTCATGGACCGCTGGGCGAGCCCCCACGCGCGCGAACTGCAGAACTTCGTCTTCCGCGGCGAGCTTGACCGCCAGCTGCTCGATCCAGCGTACCGAGCGAGCCTGGCAGCCGGTCAAGCGGACCGGCTCAAACACCCAGAGGTCGAGTATCTCGACTTTTGGGAGTCGCTCGGGATGTTCGTCAAACTCGGCTACTTCGCCGAGGATGCGGTAATGGAGTCGGGTGGTCCGGTCGCCGTCATGGCATGGGAGAAGCTCAAGCCTGTCATCGCCATCATCCGCCGCGAGCGTGGCCCGTCGGCGTACGACAACTTCGAGTATCTCGTCTCGCGCGCGTTGATCTGGGAGGCAAAACATCCCGATGGGTTCTTCCCGAAGGACGCACCACATCTGCCCGTCGTCGACCCCTTTCCTGACGACCTCGCCGGTGACGGACGATGACGGCCGAGACCTGGAGCACGATCTTCGCTGGTTGCACCTTCGTCGTGATCGCCGCGACAGCCGCCGCCGCGTTGATCCAGCTGCGCCATCTCCGTGCGAGCAACCAGCTCGCAGGCATGATGGAGATCAACCGGATGTGGCACGATCCGCAGATCCAGGCGTGGTTCAATTTCGTGCGCGACGACCTGCCGGAGAAACTGCAAGACCCTGATTTCCTCGCGGGGCTCACGGGCGACCAGATCGATCGCCGCGTCCACGTCGAGCTCTATGTGGCCGACTATTGGGAGCAGATCGGCGGCTATGTCAAACATGGATTGATCGACGAACGGTCTCTGCTGGACCTCGGCAGCGATGCGATCGTCGGTTTTTGGGAGATGTTGTGGCCCGTGACGAGCATCCGGCGCGAACTACGGGCCGGCGATCTACGAGAACTTCGAGTATCTCGCAGTCCGGTCAAGGCAGTGGACGGCTCGCTGGCCGAACGGAACGTATCCCCGGGGCATGCCACGCTTTGCGGACCTTGATCCTGGATACCGGCGTTCGGGCCGCCCCGCCTCAGGCTCGGCCTCCGTGTCATCCAGGTCGTCCGGAGCCCAAGCGAATTCGGCGGTGTCGCCGCACACGGAGCTTCAGGCTCGGAAGGCGGACCGATGAACGAGCGAGCCACCCTCGGCATCTTGGTCGGTGGGGGCCCGGCGCCCGGCATCAATGGCGTCATCGCCTCGGCCACGATCGAGGCCATCAATGAAGGCTGTCGGGTCATCGGCATCTATGACGGCTTCAAGTGGCTCGTGCAGGGCAACGCCAAGTACGCCCAAGAGCTGCACATCGAGGACGTCAGCCGCATCCACTGGCTGGGCGGCTCGATTCTGCGAACCTCGCGCACCAATCCGGCGAAAGACCAGACGCTGCTCGACAACGCCGTACGGGCGCTGCGCGAGCTCGGCATCACGCACCTGCTGTGCATCGGCGGCGACGACACGACCTTCGGCGCCGCCAAGATCGCCGAAGCGGCCGGCGGCTCGCTCCACGTGGCGACCGTGCCTAAGACGATCGATAACGACCTGCCCCTGCCCGACAACATGCCGACCTTCGGCTTCGAGACGGCGCGCGCGGCGGGCTCGGCCATCGTAGAAAGCCTCATGGAAGATGCGCGCACGACACAGCGCTGGTATCTTGCCATCACCATGGGCCGCAAATCAGGTGCCCTCGCGCTCGGCATCACCAAGGCGTCGGGCGCCACGCTCGCCGTCATCCCCGAGGAGTTCCCCGACGGCCACGTGCCGCTGCACGTCGTGCGCGATACGATCATCGGCAGCATCGTTAAACGCCGGGTCACAGGTCACGACCATGGCGTCGCCGTCATCGCCGAAGGGGTGGCCGAGCAACTCGATTCCCAAGAGCTCGGGGCACTGGAAGACGTCGGACGCGATGCTTACGGCAACGTGCGCCTCGCCGACATCGATCTTGGCGACATCATCCGGCAGTCGATCCTCGCATCGCTCAAGCAGATGGGGCTGGACACGACCGTGGTCGCCAAGGACATCGGCTACGAACTGCGCTGTGCCAAGCCGCTGGCATTCGACGTCGAATACACGCGCACGCTGGGTTACGGCGCCGTGCGCTATCTGCTCTCCGGCGGCTCCGGCGCTATGGTCGCTTTGCGCGGCGGCAAGGTCACGCCCGTGACGCTCCAAGAGATGATCGACCCGGCGAGCGGCCGCATCCAGATCCGCCGCGTCGACACGAAGACCGAAGCCTACGAGGTGGGGCGCAAGTACATGATCAGGCTCGAAGCGGCCGACCTCGAGCCGCCGAAGGTCTCAGCGCTGGCGGCGGCTGCCCATCTGGACGCGGGCGAGTTCAAGAAGCGATTTGAGGCGGTGGTGCACCGCGCCTAGACCGGTCACCCCGTTGGCGTGGCCGTTCGGATACGCCGAGACCTCGAACGGTTGCGCCGTCGTCAGGCCAAACTTCGTCATGCGCACGCACGTGCCGCAGGCGTTCATGCTGAAACACACGTCGTCCATAAGCGAGCGCATGATAAAAATGCCCAGGCCTCTCATGCCCAGGCGATCGGGATCTATGCATTCTCCCTTGCCGGCGGGATCGAAGCCGCAGCCCTCGTCGGCGACCTCGACGAGGAACTCACCATTCTCGAAAGCACAGACGACGGTGAAATGTCCGCCGAGGACGTGGCCGTGCTCGGCGGCGTTGTTGCATGCCTCGCCGGCGGCCAGGGCGATGTCGCTGATATCACAGGCGAACAGATTGCAGGTGCGGGCGAAGGACGTGATCTCACGCCGCGCTTTGGAAACAGAGGCGAGCTTGCTAGGGTACCGGCGCTTCAGCGTCTTCATGACGGGATCATTGCTTTAGATAGCATCCCCGTCTGCGCGAAGCCAAAACCTCATGTCAGGCCGTTTTCGCTCCAACAGTCGCATACGCGACCAGGTTAGTGCCGAAAGAATAGCCTAGCTCCCGATAATCGCCCGTAGACAGTTGGACGAGGTCAGCCCGTTTTCCGGCTGTCAGACTGCCGATTTCACCTGCCAGACCAAGCGAATAGGCGGCGTTGAGGGTGACTGCGGCGATAGTTTCGTGGGCGGTAAGTCCCATATGGCGGCGGGCCAGATAGGCGATCGTCTGCAACGAGAAGCACGGACAGGTCCCCGGGTTGTAGTCGGTGGCAAGCGCGACCGGGACTCCGGCGTCGATGAGCTTGCGCGCAGGAGCATAGCGAGCAAGCCCCAGATAGTCGACCGTCCCCGGGCAGAGCACGGCCACGCTGCCGGAGCGGGCGATGGCCAGGATGTCTTCCTCATCGATGAAGTTGACGTGGTCCACAGACGCGGTGCGCAGGTGGGCGGCGACCGTCGCGCCGCCGCTGCGGCTCAGCTCGTCCGCATGGATGCGCAAGCGCAAACCTTTGCTCGCACACGCGCGCAAGAAGCGCTCTGACTGCTGTGGGGTGAAGAAGCCCTGCTCGCAAAAGGCGTCGGCAAACCAGGCGATGCCCTGCTCGGCGACGCGCGGCAGGATCCGCTCGCACAGCTCGTCGACGAACGCGTCGAGATCCGCGAACTCGGGCGGCAAGGCGTGGGCGCCGCAGAACGTCGGCACGATACGCGGCAGCTCAGGCCGCTGTCCAAGTTCGGCGAGCACGGCGAGCAGCTCAAGCTCGCCCGCCGCGGTCAGCGCGTAGCCGCTTTTGACCTCGGCGGTCGTCGTGCCGTGTGCGAGCATGAGCCCGAGGTGGCGCCGGCCGATCCCGATCAAGTCGTCGTGCGTGGCCGCACGGGTCTGCTCGATGGTGTGACGCATGCCAAGCGCGGGGGTGCGGCCCGCCGCGATGTCCTCGAAATCGGCCACCCGGTTGCCCGCGAACAACGCGTGCGTATGCGCATCCACAAAGCCCGGCATGACGACGGCGCACTGCGCATCGCGCTCTTCGAAGGCCGCGTAGCGCGAGCGCGCGTGGGCGACGGCCGCTGCGCACTGCGCGTGCGTCCCCACCGCCGTGATGACGCCGTGCTCGACAAGCACGGTACCCTTGTCAACGATGCCGAGATCGGAGGACTCGACATGCGCTTGCGGACCGGCGGTCGCGGCCAGCGGGGCTAGGGTGACGAGCGAAGCGTTGCTGATGGAGTACGAGCGGGTCGGGCTTTGGCCTACCACGTGATCTGCCGGCGGTCGACGCCTTCGAAGTGCAAGTAATACGATGCGCTTTCGAGGATCGCGGACAGCGGCGCGAGTCCGACGAGCTCGCAGCCGCAGATGCTGACGCCCGCCGCCGCGGCCTCGGCGCGGATGAGCTCCGTGACGCGGTAGAGCGGGATGGCCGCGACGTTCACGACGTTCATCGAGACCTGCACGACGTTGTCCGGAAGAGCGAAGCCGAGCGCCTTGATCCCGATGAAGCCGCCGCTGCGCTGACGCACGGCCAGCGCGATCCGCTCGGCGAGCTTGACGTCGCCGGTCGCGAGATTCACGTTGAAGGCGATGAGGAAGTCGCGCGCGCCGACCGCGGTCGCGCCGGCTGAGGGATGCAGTTCGGCTTCCCCGACGTCGGGGCGCCGCTGCGGCTCCTTGATGGCCGCGAGCAGTCCCTCGAACTGGCCTTTGCGCACGGCCGACAGATCGCGGCGCTCAGGCCGCGTCGCGGCGCTCTCGTAGAAGAAGGAGGGGACGCGGTATCTCTCCCACATGCCTTGCGCGCAGCGCCGGGCGAGCAGGATCGCATCCTCCATGGTCGCGTCGTCGAGCGGGATGAATGGGATGACGTCCACGGCCCCCATGCGAGGATGCTCTCCTGTATGGGTGCGCAGGTCGATGTTCTCGACCGCGCCGCCCGCCAGACGCAAGGCGGCCTCGACGACCCCATCACCCGTTCCGACGAGCGTGTAGACGGACCGGTTGTGCGACGCATCGCTCTGGGTGTCGATGAGCGTGACGTCCGGCGCGCTCGCCGCCATCTGCCCGATGCGTGCGATGACGTCCGCGCGGCGACCCTCGGAGATGTTCGGCACGCACTCGAAAAGCTTGGCCATAGCCGATGCGCCGTTAGCGTCTAGGAGGCTGCGTCCCTTGCTAAGCGTAACTCTTGGCGTGCTCATGGCCACTATCGAGACGCGGGTCGAGACATCGTCGCCCGAATTCGCCGCGAACCGGCAGTATTTCCACGACCTGCTCGCCGAGCTTCAGGAGCGAACGCGCCTCGTCGCCCTCGGCGGCGGCACGGATGCGATGGCGCTGCACGTCTCGCGCAAAAAGCTGCCGGTGCGCGAGCGGATCGCTCGCGTGACCGATCCCGACACTCCCTTTCTCGAGTTCTCCGCGCTCGCCGCCTGGGACATGTACAAGGGCGAGGCGCCGTCGGCGGGCATCGTCACGGGCATCGGCGTCATCTCCGGGCGCGAGTGCGTGCTCATCGCCAACGACGCTACCGTCAAGGGCGGCACCTACTTCCCGCTGACCGTCAAGAAGCATCTGCGCGCCCAGGAGATCGCCGAGCAGAACCATCTGCCCTGCGTCTATCTCGTCGATTCCGGGGGTGCGTTCTTGCCGCTACAGGCGGACGTCTTCCCAGACCGCGACCATTTCGGGCGGATATTCTACAACCAGGCGCGCATGTCGGGCAAAGGTATCGCGCAGATCGCCGCGGTCATGGGTTCGTGCACCGCGGGCGGCGCGTACGTGCCGGCCATGAGCGATGAGACGGTCATCGTCAAGGGTGAAGGCACGATCTTCTTGGGCGGGCCACCCTTGGTCAAGGCCGCGACGGGCGAAGTGGTCACGGCCGAAGAGCTCGGCGGTGCCGACGTCCATTCGCGCATCTCAGGGGTCACCGATCACTACGCGCAATCGGACGAGCATGCGCTCGGCATCGTGCGCGAGATCGTCGCGAATCTGGGATATGAGAAGAAGACCCCGTGGCCCGTGCGCGAGCCGCGCCCGCCCAAGCACGATCCGCAGGAGCTGTACGGCATCGTGCAGCGCGACTGGCGCAAGCCGTACGACGTGCGCGAGGTGATCGCGCGCATCGTCGACGCGAGCGAGTTCCACGAGTTCAAAGCGCTCTACGGACAGACCCTGGTCTGCGGCTTCGCCCACATCGAGGGTCAGCCGGTCGGCATCATCGCCAACCAGGGGATCCTCTTCTCGCAGAGCGCGCTCAAGGCGACCCATTTCATCGAGCTGTGCTGCGAGCGCGGCGTGCCGATCGTCTTCTTGCAGAACATCACGGGCTTCATGGTCGGCAAGCAGTACGAAGAAGGCGGCATCGCCAAGGATGGCGCCAAGATGGTGATGGCCGTGGCCAACGCCGAGGTGCCGAAGTTCACGGTGATCATCGGCGGCTCGTTCGGCGCCGGCAATTATGGCATGTGCGGGCGTGCCTATGCGCCGCGCCAGCTGTGGATGTGGCCCAACGCCCGCATCTCCGTGATGGGTGGCCCGCAAGCGGCGAGCGTGCTGCTCACCGTCCGCCTGGAGGGGCTCGAACGTCAGGGCAAGAGCATGACCCCAGACGAACAACGCGACTTCACGCAGCCGATCCTGGACAAGTATGAATCCGAAGGCAATCCCTACCACAGCACGGCGCGTCTGTGGGATGACGGCATCATCGATCCCGCGCAGACGCGCGCCGTGCTCGCGCTCGGCATCTCGGCGTCCGCCAACGCGCCTGCACGAGCCACGAAGTTCGGCATCTTCCGGATGTAGAGCGCAATGAGCCAGTCCATCACGATCGCGGGCGACGAGTCGGTCGTTCGCGTCCGCCTCAACCGCCCCGAGGTCCGTAACGCGCTCGACGCGCAGCTCATCGCGGAGCTGACCGCGACGTTCCGCGCGTTCGCGGACAGGCCGCTCGTGCGCGCGGTCGTGCTCGAAGGTGAGGGGGCGATCTTCTGCGGCGGCGCCGACATCAAGTACATGCGCGCAGCGCTCGAGCTCAGCGAGGCCCAGAACTACGAGGATGCGCTGCGCCTGTCGGACATGTTCGCCGCCATCGACGACTGCCCGGCAGCGACGATCGCCAAAGTCCAAGGTGCCGCGCTCGGCGGCGGTGCCGGGCTCATCGCCGTGTGCGATATCGTGCTGGCAGAAGAAGATGCGCTTTTCGGGTTCACGGAGGCCAAGCTCGGCATCGTCCCCGCGGTGATCTCACCGTTCGTGCTGCGCAAGATCGGACAAAGCCATGCGCGTGCGCTCTTCACCACCGCCGAGCGCTTCAACGCCGAACGCGCGCTGCGCATCGGCCTCATCCATGAGGTCGTGCCGCCCGGTCAGCTCGATGCATCCGTGGAGAGCACGATCCAAGAACTGCTGACGAGCGGCCCAAGCGCGGTGCGCCTGGCGAAGTCGATCGCGCGTCAGGTGGGTGGGCTCGCGCCGGACGAGGCGCGGCGCTGGACGGCCGGGCGCATCGCGGGTCAACGGGTGAGCCCCGAAGGGCAGGAAGGCTTGCGGGCGTTTCTGGACAAGCGCCGCCCCACGTGGCGATAGCCCCTCCGTTCGAATCGGTCCTTATCGCCAATCGCGGCGAGATCGCCGTACGCGTCGCGCGCACCTGCCGCTCCTTGGGCGTCCGCTCCATCGCCGTCTACTCCGACGCCGACACAGACGCGCTGCATGTCCGCTCCTGCGACGAGGCGGTGCGCATCGGCGGCACGAGCGCGCGCGATTCATATCTGCGCGGCGACCTCATCATCGCGGCCGCCAAGCGCAGCCGCGCTGCGGCCATCCATCCAGGCTACGGTTTCCTCTCCGAGAACGCGGAGTTCGCGCAGGCGAGCGCCGATGCGGGTCTGACATTCATCGGCCCATCGCCGCAGCCATGCGCGCGGTGGGCGACAAGATCACCGCCAAGAAGACGGCGATCGCGGCTGGGGTGGCGGTGTTGCCCGGCTACCTCGAGCGCGACCAGGCGCGCAACGTCCTGGAGGAGCAGGCACGCACGATCGGCGTGCCTTTGCTTATCAAAGCGGCAGCCGGCGGTGGCGGCCGGGGCATGCGGCTTGTCACAGACCTGGGCGAGCTCGGATCGGCGCTCGACAGCGCACAGCGCGAGGCGCACGCCGCATTCGGCGACCCGACCGTCTTCCTCGAACGTTACGTGCGAGATCCGCGGCACATCGAGGTGCAGATCGTGGCGGATCGGCATGGCACCTGCCTTGCGCTCGGCGAGCGCGAGTGCTCGATCCAGCGCCGCTACCAGAAGATCCTCGAAGAGAGCCCGTCATCAGCCGTCGATGCGGATCTGAGGAGCGACCTCGAGACGGCGGCGATCGCCATCGCCCGAGCGGTCGATTACGTCAACGCCGGCACGGTCGAGTTCATGCTCGATGAGACGGGCAACTTCTACTTCCTCGAGATGAACGCGCGGTTGCAGGTCGAGCATCCGGTGACGGAGATGGTCACGGGCGTGGATCTCGTGCGCACCCAGCTTGTCGTGGCCTCGGGCGGCAAGCTCGACATCGAGCGGCAGCCACCACGCGGTCACGCGATCGAAGTGCGCATCTACGCCGAAGATCCGGCACGCGATTTTCTCCCGGCTGCCGGCTCCATCACGACGTTTGAACCGCCGCAGCTCCCCGGGGTTCGAAACGACGTCGCCGTCGACGAGGGCGCACAGGTCACGCCGGCCTACGACCCGATGCTGGCCAAGCTCATCGTGCACGGCGCGACGAGAGCAGCGGCGATCGCCGGCCTCGACGCCGCGTTGCGTGAATACCTCGTCGGCGGGGTGGCGACGAATATCGGTTTCTTGCAGTGGCTTGTCGGGCAGCCCGCATTCAAGAGCGGGGAGACGACGACAAGCTTTCTCCCGCAACATTTCCGGGCCGAGTCGCTTGCAGAACACGACCGGCTCGAGCGCCCATGGGCCGAGCTCGCAGCGGCGGGCGCGCTTGCCGCGCTCCCCGCCCGAGGCAGGGGACGCTCGACGGACCCATGGCGACGCTTGGGCGCTTGGCGCCACAGCGCAATGGAGCAGACCACGCCGCTTGGGCCCGACCTCGCTAGCGTGCGGTGGAGCTACCCAGACGGTGGGTGGCGCTGCCAGCTCGAGGGCCGCTCGGCGCTCGTCACGGCCGGCACGCATGGGACCTTCACCTTGCACGCCGGCTCGCGTCAGGCGAGGTTCGCAGCTTGGCGGACGCGCGACGGCGTTGCCGTGAGCCTCGGGGGGACGGCGTTTGAGTTCTCGCTGCCGCAGCCGCCGACCGATGCCGCAGACATGGCGCACCGTCATGGCGGCGAGGCGGTCAAAGGCTCCGTCGCCGCACCCATGAGCGGCACGATCGTGAAGGTCAACGTCGCTCCGGGCGAAACCGTCAAAGCATTCCAGGTACTCGTGGTCATGGAAGCGATGAAGATGGAGCACGCCATCGTGGCGCCTTATCCAGGTTCGGTCGCCGCCGTCACGGCGCGTGTGGGCATGAGCGTGATGGCCGGGGACGTGCTCGCCGAGCTGGCGGAAGCCTGACAGATGGCGCGCGTCTTCGCATCGCTCCCCAAACGCGTGACGGTGGTCGAAGTCGGGCCGCGCGATGGATTGCAGAACGAGCATGCCACGGTGGCGACGGATGTGAAGGTGCGCTTCATCGACGCGCTGTCCGACGCCGGGCTTCCCGCCATCGAAGCGACCTCGTTCGTCAGCCCGACGTCCATCCCACAGCTCGCCGATGCCGATGACGTGCTGCGCTCGATCCGGCACAAGACCGGGGTGCGCTACCCCGTGCTCGTCCCAAACGAGCGGGGCTTGGAACGGGCCCGCGCTGCAGGCGCACGAGAGATCGCGGTCTTCACCGCCGCATCAGAGACGTTCAACCGGCGCAACATCAACGCCGGCATCGCCGAATCGATCGAGCGCTTCAAACCGGTCGTCGCGTCTGCGAAAGAAGACTCGATGCGGGTGCGTGGCTACATCTCGACCTGTTTCGGCTGCCCGTATGAGGGGACGGTCGAGACCCGCCGCGGTCGTCGACGTGATGGAACGCCTCTTGGCGCTCGGCACCGACGAGATCAGCATCGGCGACACGATCGGCGTCGCGACCCCGCTGCAGGTGGCCGAGCTGTGCGCGCTCTTGCTGCAGAAGATCGATGTCGGGCGCCTCGCGCTGCACTTCCATGACACGCGTGGCACGGCGCTCGCCAACGTGGTGGCCGGACTGCAGTCTGGGGTAGCCATCTTCGACTCGTCGGCCGGCGGTTTGGGCGGCTGTCCCTACGCGCCAGGGGCGGCCGGAAATCTCGCCACCGAAGACCTCATCTACATGCTCGACGGCATGGGCATCGAAACCGGGGTGACGCTCGAGCGGGTCGTCGCGGCGTCATCGCTGCTCGCGGCGCACCTCGACCATCCGCTGACCTCGAAGTACTATCAGGCCGCCACCGCAGCACGCAGCCTTTGAAGCAACGGACCTTCAGGTCCGTTTACTTCAAGCGCTTCGCGTTGAGGAGCGTGTTCGTCGCTTCTTCGAACGTGCGCGGGAGCCCGGTCGTGGCGTTGCGCAGGGCGATGCCGAGCGAGGCTTTGATGCCCTCTTTGACGAGCCCGCCGCTGATGCGGTCGTAGATCCCCTTTGCGCCTTTGAGGCCGCACTCGACCGCAAGGATGGCGAATTCATCCTCGCCGGTGCGCGCGACGATGTCGTAGCCGCGACAGGCGCGCTTGAGGATGTGCGCGGTCTTGAGCAGCGTCGTGTCGCCCTGCTCGCGGCCGTGTTCGTCGTTGATGGCGCGTAAGGCGTCGATGTCGACGCAGATGACACAGGCGGAATGGTTGTGCCGCGCGCAGCGCGCCTCTTCGGCCACAAGGACGCGGTCCCAGGCGCGACGGTTGAAGGTCTGGGTCAGCTTGTCGACGAGCACCTCGCCCTCGACCGTGCTGACCTGTCCGGCGCCTTCGCTCGCTTCCTGTTCGTGCTTGAGGATCGCGCCCAAAAGCCCGGCGACCATCTCCACGAGCCAGAGATGCTGTTTGAGGTCGTCGGTCTTGGTCTGCTGATCGAGGCCTGCGAGCGTGCCATACACCTTGCCGTCGCCGAGCGAAAGCGGCGCGCCGATGTACGATCCGATGTTGAGGAGCTGCGCCGCCGGTGCTGAGGAGTATGCAGGGACGTCAGCGAGGTTGGGCGCGACGCGCGGACCGCTGCCCGCCACCATGCGCCAGCAGACCGTGTCGGTCCAGGGCAGGACGTCGCCATTTTTGATGCCGATGCCGCTGCCGACCGTGCTGAGCACCACGAGATCGTCGCCGGCGACTCTCGTCGTCATCCAAAACGACATGCCGACCTTCTCTCGCAGCAGACCGAGGGCCACCTCGGCCGCGGAGCTGAAGTCTTCTTGAGATATCTGCGTCGCGTCTGCCATCCTCTTTAGTATATCGGCCGTTAGGACCCGAGGTCCGGCACGTCCCACAAGAGCAACTCGCCGCTCCCCTTCACGTCGAGCCCCGTGATGCCCGCCATGCGGACCGCGTCGCCGGTCTGGAGCGTCTCGCCGTTGGCGACCACCGAGCCCTCGGCCACGAAGAGAAAGCCGAGCCTCGCGGGGTCAAAAGCGTAGCTGACCTCGCCGGCCTCGAGGCGGGCGATGGAGAACGCTGCGTTTTGCTGCAAGACGATCGGCGCGTCAGCGCCGGGCTTGCCGCTTGCCACCAAAAACCACTTCCCCTGGCGGTCTTTCACTGTGAAATCTCGTTGGCCGTACTGCGCTGGCAACCCGGTCTTGGGCGGCAGCACCCACATCTGCACGAGGTGCAGCTCGTCCGATTGCGAGTGGTTGAACTCGGAGTGGCGCACCCCCGTGCCCGCGCTCATGTACTGGATGCCGCCCGGACCGACGATGCCGCGGTTGCCCATGCTGTCTTGGTGTTCGAGCTGGCCTGACAGCACGTAGGTGATGATCTCCATATCGCGGTGCGGGTGCGGCGGAAAGCCTTCACCCGCGGCGATGCGGTCATCGTTGAGAACGCGCAGCGCGCCCCAATTGAGGTTCTTGGGGTCCTGATATTCGGCGAAGCTGAACGAGAAGCACGTCTTGAGCCAACCGTGGTCGGCGCAGAAGCGCTCGTCGCTGCGTTGGATCGAGAAGGTCGGTGTCGTGGTGGTCACGTCACAATCTCCAATCTATTCCGTGGCGATCAGCTGCGGCTTGGGCTATCTCATACCCGGCGTCGGCGTGGCGGACGATCCCTATCCCTGGATCTGTCGTGAGCACCCGGCCGAGCCGTGCTTCGCTGTCGTCCGAGCCATCAGCCACGACGACCATACCGGCGTGCAGCGAGTATCCTATGCCCACGCCCCCGCCGTGATGAACGCTCACCCAGTGGGCGCCCCCCACCGCGTTGAGCAACGCGTTGAGGATCGGCCAGTCGCCGATGGCGTCCGATCCGTCCTTCATCGCCTCGGTCTCCCGATAGGGCGAGGCCACCGAGCCACAGTCGAGGTGATCGCGTCCGATGACGATGGGAGCTGCGAGCTCGCCGCGCTTGACCATGTGGTTCATACGCAGGCCGAACTCGCGCCGCTCGCCGTAGCCGAGCCAGCAGATGCGCGCCGGGAGGCCCTGGAACTTCACCCGCTCGCGAGCCAACTCGATCCAGCGCCGCAGATGTTCGTTATCAGGAAACGTCTCAAGCAGCGCGTCGTCGAGCTTGGCGATGTCGGCCGGGTCGCCCGAGAGCGCCGCCCACCGGAAAGGCCCTTTGCCTTCGCAGAAGAGCGGGCGGATGTACGCCGGGATGAATCCGGGGAACGCGAACGCATCCTCGAGTCCGGCCTTGCGCGCCTGCAGCCTGATGTTGTTCCCATAATCGAAGACGACCGAGCCGCGGTGCAGAAATCCGTTCATGGCTTCGACATGCGTGGCCATCGACGCAAGCGCTCGCCGCTCGTACTGCTCAGGATCCTGCTCGCGAAGCTCGTCCGCGCCTTCAAGCGATACGCCGGCCGGAACGTATCCGTTCAGCGCATCGTGCGCCGATGTCTGATCCGTGACGATGTCGATCGGCGCATTGCGGCGCAAGAGCTCGGGAAGACCTCAGCGGCGTTGCCGAGCAGCCCGATGGAGAGCGCCTGGCCCTTCGCCGCCGCCGCCTGGGCCAGCGCGAGGGCCTCATCGATCGTCGATGCCGACACGTCGCAGTATCGTCCCTCGATGCGCCGGCGGATGCGTTCGGGATCCACATCGACGCAGATAGCGACGCCGCCGTTCATCGTCACCGCCAGCGGCTGCGCCCCACCCATGCCCCCGAGACCCGCGGTGAGCGTGATGCGCCCACGCAGCGAACCGTCGAAGTGCTTGTTGGCGAGCGCCGCAAAGGTCTCAAACGTGCCCTGCAAGATGCCCTGCGTGCCGATGTAGATCCACGACCCCGCGGTCATCTGACCGTACATCGTCAGACCCTGTGCCTCAAGCTCGCGGAAGGTCTGCCAGTTCGCCCAGGCGGGGACGAGCAGCGAGTTCGCGATGAGCACGCGCGGGGCGGCTTCATGCGAGGGGAAGACCGCGACCGGCTTGCCGGACTGCACGAGCAGCGTCTCGTCGTTGCGCAGACGCTTGAGCGTGCGCACGATGGCGTCGTAGGCCTCCCAGGAACGAGCCGCGCGCCCGCTGCCGCCGTAGACGACGAGATCTGCGGCCGCTCGGCGACCTCGGGATCGAGGTTGTTCATGAGCATGCGCATCGCCGCTTCCTGACCCCATCCGAGGCAGGAACGCTGCGCCCCGCGCGGCGCGCGTATGACGCGCGGTGCAGAAGTGGTGCTCATGTCTACAGCGCTCCGATCTGCTCCTCGACCGCGGCGACAAGCCTTCCGCTGCGCACGAGATCGATGGCGGCATGGATATCGTCGCCGATGTTGCGGTCTCCGTCGAGATGCTTCACGCGTTCGCGCACGAGCTTGTGGGCGATGCCGGTGCCGCGCCCCGGGGTGAGCGGCGCGCGGAAGTCCAGCGCCTGCGCGGCCTCAAGCAGCTCGATGGCGACCACGGTCTCGTAATTGGCGACGACCGAGACGAGCTTGCGGGCTGAGATGGTCCCCATGCTGTTGTGGTCTTCTTGGCCTGCCGACGTCGGGATCGAGTCGACCGATGCCGGCATGGAAAGGGTCTTGTTCTCGCTGACGAGCGCGGCGGCAGTGTACTGGGCGAGCATGTAACCGCTGCACAGCCCGAACCGCTCGGTGAGGAACGGCGGCAGGCCTTCAGCGCCTTCCAGCAGCTTGTAGATGCGCCGCTCGCTGATGGACGAGGCGTCGGTGAGCGCGATCGCCAGATAGTCGAGCGCGAGGCCGATAGGGCCGCCGTGGAAGTTGCCGTTGCTGACGAGCGAGCCGTCGTCGGGGAAGATGATGGGGTTGTCCGTGACCGAGTTGATCTCGATCTCAAGCGTGTTCTCGGCGAAGCGCAGCGTATCGCGGGCCGCGCCGTGGACGACGGGCATGCATCGAAACGAGTAAGGATCCTGGACACGATCGCAGTCGCGATGCGAGGCGAGGACAGCCGACCCGTGCAGCAGCCTGCGGATATTCGCCGCGCAGTGCGCCTGGCCGGGATGCGGTCGCAGGGCGTTGATGCGCTCGGCGAACGGTGCATCCGTGCCCAGGTATGCCTCAAGGCTCATCGCCCCGCAGATATCGGCGGCTTTAAGCGCGTTCGCGGCACGCACTGCCGCGAGCGCTCCGATGCCGGTCATGATCTGCGTGCCGTTGATGAGTGAGATGCCTTCTTTGAACGAAAGCGTGTAGCGCTTGAGCCCGACGCGCTCGAGCGCGGCGACGCCCGTGAGACGCTCGCCCCCCACCCAGGCCTCTCCCTCACCGATGATGACGAGCGCCATGTGGGCAAGCGGAGCGAGATCGCCGGAACACCCCACTGATCCCTGCGCTGGGATGATGGGGGTGACGCCACGGTTGAGCATCTCCAGTAGCATTTCGACGAGCTCGATGCGCACGCCCGAGTTGCCGCGCACGAGCGACTGAGCACGTAACAGCATGCTCGCGCGGGCGGCGTCGAGCGGCAAGGGATCGCCCACGCCCGAGGCATGGCTGAGGATCAGATTGCGCTGCAGCTCTTTGGCCTCGGCAGGTTCGATCTTGACGTTCTTGAGCCGGCCGAAGCCGGTGGTCACGCCGTAGATGCGGCTGCTCCCGGCCACCGCACGCTCGACGACGTCGCGCGCGGCTTGTATCTGCGCCCGGGCACCGTCATCGAGCGCGACGGCAACGCCGTCGGCCGCGATGCTCTTGACGAGTGATAATGAAAGATTCGTGCCGTCGATCTTGACGGCCGGCCTTGTCTGCATCGTCGCAGTCTGTTCGAGCCGGTCGTGCCCGCTTCCGCTGCGAGCGGTCGTGGCCTGTGCGCCTGCGTGCGACGGATGCCAAGGTCAGGACGTCAGAAAAACGAACCTCACAACCGCCTGGTCACCTGCCGGCATCACAAAAGAGCGTGGGGTTCACTTGCCCGTCCAAGTCGCGATAGACGGACCCGTCGCCTCGGGAAAGAGCACGGTCGCGCGTAAGCTCGCCGACCGTCTCGGCTTTGTCTTCTTGGACACGGGCGCGCTCTACCGCGCGGTCGCCTACCTCGCGCTCGAGCGCGCGGTGGTCCCGACCGACGAGGCCGACGTCGATGCGCTCGTCGCCGAGCACATGCCTGAAGTGGTCACGGACGAACGCGATCCGCTGACCTATCGCATCCTCATCGACGGCAAGCTGCTCGGTCAAGAACTCTTCGCCTTGCCGGTCTCGCAAGCGGTCTCACCCATCGCCGCCATGCCGAAGATACGCCAGCGCCTCATCGGGGTGCAGCGATCCTTTGCCGAAGGACGCGACGTGGTCATGGCGGGCCGCGATATCGGCACGGTCGTCTTGCCCGAGGCCGGTTTCAAGTTCTACCTCACCGCCAGCATCGACGCGCGGGTCGATCGCCGGCTGCGCGAGCTCGTCGCGCTCGGCATCACGATCGACCGCGAGACGCTGCGCGAGGAGATCGTCATTCGCGACCAGCGCGATACGACGCGGGCCGTCTCGCCGCTGGCCCCGGCGCCCGACGCCGTCTTGGTCGACACGTCCGCCATGACCGTCGACGAGGTGGTGGGCAGGCTCGAGCAGATGGTCCGGGTGACGCCGCGACGATGAGCGACTCGCTCTACCTGCTCATCAAGCACTCGCTGCAGCCGATCACGGGGCTCGCGTTCGACGCGCGGGTGAGCGGCGCGGAGAACGTCCCCGCCGAAGGCGCGCTCATCGTCGCCTGCAACCACGTCTCGTATCTCGACCCACCGATGCTCGGCACGTGGTTCCCGCGCGTGATCCATTTCATGGCCAAGCAAGAGCTGTTCGACATGCCGGTGTTCGGGCCGCTCATCCGCGCGGTGCACGCGTTTCCGGTGAATCGCGAGGCCGGCGACCGCGCTGCGATACGACACGCGTTGCGCGTCCTCAAAGAGGGCAAGGTCGTCGGCATCTTCCCCGAGGGCCGCCGCAACCTTGACGGCGAGGCGCAGGCGCGCAGCGGCGCCGTGCTGCTCGCGTCCACCGCACATTGCCCGGTCGTCCCCGTGGCGCTCGTCGGCACACGCAATGCCGCCAAGCGTCTGCGGGCAAGCCACGTCGAAGTGCGCATCGGCAAGCCCATGACGTTCCAGGGAAGCGCCCGAAAACCAACGAAAAC
Organism: Vulcanimicrobiota bacterium; assembly: GCA_963806005.1. Taxonomy (GTDB): domain Bacteria; phylum Vulcanimicrobiota; class Vulcanimicrobiia; order Eremiobacterales; family Eremiobacteraceae; genus JAFANK01. The sequence goes on from CAWDWJ010000001.1 coordinate 803,972, forward strand.
CGAATTGACCGCGTGGACCGATGCGTTGACGCAGCGCATCGCAGACCTGATGGAGAGCAATGCAGATCCAAAAAGCACGGACCCAGGGGTTCTGCTTCGGCGTTGAGCTGACGTACAAGAAGGCGCTCTCGGAGACGAGCGAGCGTGACGACGTCTATACCATGGGCAACATCGTCCACAACCCGCTCATCGTCAAAGAGCTCGACGACAACGGCCTGCACAACGTCGAGACGCTCGACGACATCCCCGAAGGGACGCTCTTCGTTCGCGCGCACGGGTTGCCGCCACAGACGATCGAGGCAGCAGAATCCAAAGGGTTGCGGGTCGTCGACGCCACCTGCCCCATGGTGACGCGCACGCAGCGCTTGGCCGAGAAGCTGACACAAGAAGGACGGACGGTCGTCATCTTGGGCGATCCGAACCATCCTGAGGTCAGGGGTATCGCTGGGCACGCACCGGGATGCATCGTCATGAACGAATGGCCGAGCGACGAGACGGAGATCCGCCGCGCCCGCCGCATCGCCATCGTCTCGCAAAGCACGCTCAACGGCGACAAGTTCCGGGAGCTCGTCGGCAGGATCGCTGCCATGAACTACGAGCTGCGCGTCTACAACACGATCTGCTCTGATACCCAGGGCCGGCAGAAGTCCGCCCGCGAGCTCGCCGGCGAAGTCGACACCATGATCGTCATCGGCGGCAGCAAGTCCGCCAACACGCGCCACCTCGCCGAGATCTCGCAAGCGGAGGGCGCAAAGGCATACCTCATCGAGAATCCCGCCGATCTCAAGCGCGAATGGTTCTCCGGCGAGGAACGCATCGGCATCGCGACGGGCGCATCGACGCCAGGATTCTTGGCGGACGAAGTCATCGACAAGCTGATGGACTGGTTCCCGCAAGCCGAAGCAGTCTGGGCCTAGACCGCGTGCCCGTGCCTGGTGCACTCGATTCGCATGAGCTCGAGCTCTTCGAGCGCTACCTGCGGGAATTTCTCGAGGAGTGCGCGCGGCGCGAGCCGGTCGCGCGCCAGGTCGCGTATCATTTCGGACTCGACGCGGGCGGCGGCGCCCGCCACGGCAAGCGCCTGCGACCGCGCTTGGTCATGGCGGCGGCCGCGGCGTACGGGGCGCGCCCCGAACGCACGCTGCACGCCTGCGCGGCCATCGAACTGCTCCACAACTATTCGCTCGTGCATGACGATATCGAGGACGGCGACGACCTGCGCCATGGGCGCCAGACGCTGTGGGCCAAGTTCGGATTGCCGCACGGCATCAACGGCGGCGATGCGGTCGGTGCGCTCGCCCAATTGGCCTTGGCAAGCTCCGCACAGACGCATGGCGCTGAGATCGCTTTTGAGATGAGCATGGACCTGGCGCGCGCCAATCTGCGTATGTGCGAAGGACAAGCGCTGGATCTCGCCCTTGAAACAGGAGCATCGGGCACGATCGACACGTACCTCGAGATGATCGAGGGCAAGACCGCAGCGCTGTTCGGGTGCGCTGCGGCGCTCGGCGCGCGCTGCGCGAGCGCCGCCGACGATGAGATCGAACGCAGCCGCGAGATCGGACGGCTCTTCGGGTTGGGCTTCCAGATCCGCGACGACGTGCTCGGCATCTGGGGCAGCACCGAGCACACCGGAAAGGTGGCAGCCGGCGACCTTGCCCGCAGGAAGAAGACATTCCCCGTCGTGTGGGCGATGGAGCGCGATCCGGACGCGGCGGGAAGCGCTTTACGCGAGGTCTTCGGGCAGGCCGAGCGGCCGAGCCCGGCGGACGTCGAGCGTTTGCGGACGTTGCTCGAGGAGTGCGGCTCCTACCATGCAGCCAGCGCGGCTGCCGATAACTACTTTGAGTCAGCTCTCACGCGAGCTCAGGGCACCCAGCCGTTGAGCGATTTTGTCTTGCAGAACCGGACGTGATCTTGGGAAAGACAGTCAAACAGCCGTCCAAACAGCAGTCGAAGACGCAGGCCCAGGAGAGCGCCGCCGCCGCCGCGTCGCGCGACGGGGAAGCGAAAGCTGCGACGAGCGCGCCACTCGCCAGCCGCGAGCTGCTCGCAGCCGGAGTCATCCTCGCCGTCGGGCTCTTCATCCGGTTGATCTTCATGCCGGCCGACGGCCACGCGACCGACTTGGGGACGTTCGAGTCATGGACGCTGAGCCTCGTCAAGTACGGCATCCATAACTTCTACGGCAACGCCGGCTTCGTCGACTACCCACCAGGCTACATGATCATCTTGGCGGCGTTCGGCTGGGTCTACAGCCTGTTCCAGCATGCCAATCTGCCATTCGACCTCCTCAAGTTCACGGTGAAATCGCCGGCCGTCCTCGCCGATCTCGGCCTTGCCTACCTCTCGTTTTTGATCGTGCGCAGGACATGGTCGCCCAATGCCGGGCTGTGGGCCATGGCGATCGTGGTGTTCAACCCTGCGGTGTGGTTCGTCTCGGCGTACTGGGGTCAGGCCGACTCCGTCACCGCCGTCTTCTTGGTGTGGTCGGTCTACTTCATGATCACCCGGCGCTTTGAGCTCGCCTGGGTGCTTTTCGGCTTTGCCGTGCTCATCAAGCCGCAGCCCATCGTCGTCGCGCCGGCGCTGCTCATCTGGCAGCTGCGCAGCGGTGCTGCTCTCTGGCGGCTCGCCTTCATCCCCGTCATCGGCTTTCTCGTCGCCTATGGCGGAACCGCGCCGTTCGCGCCGGATATCCAGCCGGCCAACGTGCTCTCGTGGCTGTACGACCGCTACCACACAGGCACGGCGCTGTATCCCTACAACTCGTGCAACGCCTTCAATCTGTATTCGACGCGGCTCGACTTCTGGCAGAGAGACGACAAGCTGATCCCCGATCTGCCGGGATTTCCAGGTTGGCCGCAGTGGGCGTGGGGCATCACGATCGTGGCCGCCTTCATCTTCGCCGTGGTCCTGCGCGAGTGGCGCACGCTCGGTAACGAGTTCAGCCAGCAAGAACGCGAGAGCTCGTTCTACATGGCGCTGTTCTTGTCGTTGCTCGGCCTCTTCATGTTCGCGACGCGCATGCACGAGCGGTACATGTTCTCGGCGCTCGCCTTTGGCCCGCTCATCTTCAATCTGAGCGCGCTCAACCGCGTGGTCTATTTCGTGCTGTCAGGCACGTTCCTCATCAACCTGTTCTACGCGCTGCAGTACCTCTACGCGCCCAGCCCGGATCTCGCCCCGGCGCTCGTCCATCCCGTCTCCATCCTCAACGTCGCGTGCCTCTTCATCGTCGCCGGTGCCTATCTCGTGCCGGAGCTCGGCGACTCGCTCAACGGCGTGCTCGAGCGCATGCGCCAGAGCTTTGCAGAGAGCAATGTCGTGCGCCGGCAGGCGCCGCTCGCCCGCGAGGGACTGATCGGCCTCACCGCGGTCGACGTCGCCATCGTCTGCGGGCTCGCGGCCGCGACCGCCGGGCTTCTCTACACGAACATCGGCCGCCCGGCGGAGCGCATCTTCGACGAGATCTACTACGCGCGCGCGGCGCAAGAGTACATCCACCACCTGCCGCAGTTCGAATGGACCCACCCGCCGCTGACCAAGCTCATCCTGACGATCGGCGCGCTCCTCTACAAAGTCGATCCGGTCGGGGCGCGGCTCATGAGCGCGCTCTTCGGCACGCTCACCGTCCCCCTGCTCTACGCGTTCGCCAAGCGGCTGTTCTCGTCGACCCTGGCCGCGGTGGCGGCAGTGGTACTGCTCGTGTCCAGCGGCTACTTCTACGTGCAGTCGCGTATCGCGACGCCGGAGATCTTCGTCGCCTTCTTCGCCCTGGCGACCATCTATTGCATGTACCGCTTCTGGATCGCGAGTCAGATGGTGCGCACGGCGCATGGCGTGATCTATCCGGATGGATCGCGCGTCGACGGTAGTGAGGTCGTCTTCGACCATGGCGAGCGACTCGCGCTCAAGGGCGCGAAGCTGCAAAGCGGATCCGTGACCACGCAGTGGAGCGGCGACGGCGTGCGCTCAGAAGAAGATGACAGCGTGATCGACTGGCGCAGCGACGGCACGATCGTCGGCACGTCCGGCGGGCGGCCAGTGCGCGACGGGCAGCGCTGGGCGTTCTGGCTTGTGATGACCTGCATCGCGGTCGGCTGCGTCATCGCGAGCAAGTGGAATGGTCTTTTCGATCTGGTGGGCATCTGGGGCATCGCGCTCTTGGTGAGTCTGCAGCGGCGTCTGCCCTGGGTCCCCGAGCGTCAGGCCGTCAAAGGTGCGCCGCCCGTGCGTTTTGTGTGGGGCAACGCCTACGGCTTCCGGCTGCCGATCTTCGTGGTGGGCTCACTCGCCATCCCGATCGCCATCTATCTGCTCACCTATATCCCGTTCTTCCATATCGGCGCGTCAAATCTCGGCCTGCACGGCACGCTCAAAGACCTGCTCGCCCTGCAAAGCCAGATGTACCATTACCACCACGACCTCAAAGCCACGCACCCGTACAGCTCGGCCTGGTGGACCTGGCCGCTCGAGCTGCGTCCTGTCTCCTACTACTACCACGTCTTCTCGGGCACGACGGCGCCGCACGAGATCGTGGCAGAGGTGCTGGCCGTCCCCAATCCGGTCATGTGGCTTGTGCAGCTTTTGACCATCCCGGCTGCTGCCGTGCTGGCCTGGCGGGCGCGGCACAAGGGCATCATGCTGTGCGTGGCCGCGTATTTCTTCCAGTGGCTGCCGTGGATCGCGTCGACGCGCATCGATTTCCAGTACAATTTCTACCCGGACACCGCCATCATCTGTCTGTGCACGACCTACGTGCTGCTGCGAATTTGGCAGGCCGCTGAAGCATCGCCGTCGCCCCGGCCGGCGAAGCTCCTCGTCGCCGGGTATCTGGCCGCCTGCCTGGCGTTCTTCATATTCTTCTTGCCCATCCTGAACGGGCAGCAGATCACCTGGAAGCAATGGGATGCGCGCATCTGGTACAAGGACGGCGTGCCCCACAAGTATGGGTGGATCTAGCATTGCCTGACGACCGGGTGACCTCGCTGTCGGTGTTCTTCCCGGCATACAACGAGCAAGACATCATCGCCAAGACCGTCGAGAGCGCCACGCGCGCGGTGTCGGGTTTCGCCGACGACTACGAGATCATCGTGGTGGATGACGGCAGCGCCGACCAGACGGCGACGGTGGTGGAAGACCTGGCGCGGCGCGATGCGCACGTGCGCCTGGTCAAGCACGACGTCAATCGAGGGTACGGCGCGGCCCTGCGCACCGGGTTCGCGAGCGCCAACAAAGAGTTCGTGTTCTTCTCCGATGCGGATGGTCAGTTCGACCTGCTCGAGCTGGCCGGGCTGTTGGGCATGCTCAAGCGCGCGCCCGTCGTGCTCGGCTATCGCATCCGGCGCAGCGATCCGCTCTACCGGTTGTTCATCGCCAAGGTCTACAACATCATCGTGCGCATCGTGTTCGGACTGCGGGTGCGCGATATCGACTGCGCCTTCAAGCTCTTCCGGCGCGACGTGCTGCAAGGCGTCACCCTCGAATCGGACGGCGCGTTCATCAGCTCCGAGCTGCTCATCAAGCTCAAGCGCGGCAACGTGCCCATGGTGGAGCGCGGGGTGCACCACTATCCGCGCACGACCGGAACCTCCAAAGGAGCGACGCCGGCGGTGATCCTCAAGACCATCCGGGACATCGTCCAGTTGCGCCTCGGACGCCCCCTCAAGCCTGCCGACTAAGATAGCAGCAGGACGCAAAACCAAGAGCGAGGCAACGGACTTTGAAGCAACGGACCTTTAGGTCCGTTTATCAAAGAGAAACCTCATGTCCGGACATTCCAAATGGCACAACATCAAGCTGCGCAAGGGCAAAGCCGACGCGCAGCGTGGCCAGCTCTTCACCAAACTGAGCAAAGAGATCATCGTCGCGGCGCGCTCCGGGCTGCCGGATCCCGAGGCGAATTTCCGCCTGAAGATCGCGGTGGCGCGGGCACGCGACGCCAACATGCCCATGGACAACATCAAGCGCGCCATCGCGCGGGCATCCGGCGAGGGACGCAACGACGCGTACGAAGAGATCCGTTATGAGGGGTACGGACCGAGCGGCGTCGCGGTCATCGTCGAGGCGGTGACGGACAACCGCAACCGCACGGCGTCCGAGATGCGCTACATCTTCTCGAGAAACGGCGGCAATCTCGGCGAGACGGGGAGCGTCGGCTGGCTCTTCGAGGAACGCGGCGTGATCACGCTGCCCAGCGACGGGATCAGCGAAGAAGAGCTGCTCGAGGCGGCGGTCGTCGACGGCGTGATCGACGTCGCGCGCTCCGGCGACTCGGCAGAGATCATCACCGAACCGCGCGCGCTGGCCGCGGTGCGCGACCACGTCGAAGGCACGCTGCTCGCGCCCAAAGGCAAGTCCATCACCTCAGCCTCGCTCGATCTGCGCGCCAAGACCCCGCTCGAGGTGAGCGCCGACGATGCGCCGGCAGTCCTGCGCTTTTTGGACGCGCTTGAGGAGCACGACGACGTCACCCATCTCCACTCCAATGCCGACATCCCAGATGCGGTCCTTGAAGCGCTTGCATGAGCGATGATCCGCGCCGGCCGCGCCGCCGACGGCCCCGGCCGCAGGACCGCGTGCAACGAAGCTCGCGTCACTGGACGGACTACCTGCCCCTCGCGGCCCTGGCAGCCTTCGTCCTCGCCATCGCGGTGGTCGGCATCATCGCGGCGATATGGCTCGCGCCGGCGGGCAAGCCGGTGAGCGTGCCGCCGCTCATCGGCATGCCGTTCGATCAAGCGCAGTCGCTTGCGTCATCGGCGCACGTCGGCGTGCGCGTCGTCGCGCACCGCACCGATTTCCATGCTCCCAAAGACGTGGTCATCGGGCAGTTGCCAAGCGCCGGCGAGAAGGTCCGCGAAGGTCGTGTCATCGACGTGATCCTCTCCGACGGCGTGCCGATGGTGAGCGTGCCCAACCTCTCCAACATGTCGTTGCGCGACGCCAAGCTCACGCTCTCAAACGCCCACCTCGCGCTCGGGGCAGTCACCGAGACGCAAAACCTCGAGGTCGTCGCCGGTCAGGTCTTGGAACAGCATCCAGACCCGTTCGCACAGCTGCCTGCTGGCGCGACGGTCGACGTCACGGTCGCCAAAGGCCGGCCGCAGATGTACGCGCCCAACTTCACCGGCATGTCGGTTGAGTTCGCCAAGAGGGCCGCCGCCGACGCCCACCTGACGCTCGGCGTCGTGACGGTCATGCCCATAAGCCAGGGCGCGAAACCCAAAGGCATCGTCGTCGGCCAGGACCCGGCGCCGGGCACGGCGATGACCCCGAAGCAGAAGGTGGCGCTCCAGGTCTCGGGCGGAGGCCCACAGACCCCCACGCCGAGCCCGAGCCCGGCGCAGAGCGAAACGGCGCAGCCCTCGCCCTCGCCATCGCCGTCGCCATCACCCTCCGCGCTTTTGCCCTCACCAGGTGCCTCGCGCGCCATGCGCGTGTCCGTCGCTCTGCCTAGGTCAGATGCGGCCAAGCCGGTGCGGGTCGTGCTGCAAGACGCCACCGGGTCGAAGACGATCTTCGAGCAGACGACGACCGGCGGCATCACGCTCACCTTCGACCTGACGGTCGTGGGCGAAGGCACGATCGAGACCTACGTGGACGGCAAGCTCGTCACGAGCACGCCCTTGTGAGCGCCGGCAGGCGCCCGGCGCCGAAGCAACGCCGGCATCGCGCGTCCGTGCCTGGGAATGCTCGCCACCGCTCAAGAACGACCGGGCGATGACACAGCGTGGCAACGGGTCGCGGCACGGGGTGAAGATCGCTCCGTCGCTTTTGTCTGCGGATTTCTCGAAGATCCGCGAGCAGATCGAGCTCGTGGAGCGCGCCGGCGCTGACTACCTGCACCTCGACGTCATGGACGGCAGGTTCGTGCCCAACATCACCTGGGGTCCGAAGATCATCAAGGATCTGCGCAAGCTGACGAAGCTGCCGTTCGACACGCACCTCATGATCGTCGAGCCGGAGCGCTACGTCGCCGACTTCGCCGCTGCCGGAGCCGACATCATCACCGTGCACTGGGAAGCCACCGTCCACGCCAACCGCCTCATCCATCAGATCAAGGAGCTCGGCGTCCGCGCGGGCCTGTGCCTCAACCCGGCGACGCCGCTGGTCGTGCTCGGCGAGATCCTGCCCTACATCGACCTGCTGCTCATCATGAGCGTGAATCCCGGATTCGGCGGCCAGTCCTACATACCGACGTCGACGCGCAAGCTTGCCGAGGCGCGCGAGCTGATCGATCGGGGCAGGTACGCGGTCGAGCTCGAGGTCGATGGCGGCGTGCACCAAGACAATGTGGCCGAAGTCGCGGGCACCGGCGTCGACACGATCGTCATGGGCGCGGGCATCTTCGCGACGCCCCAGCCCGGCGAGACCCTTGCGCGCGTGCGTGCGCTGTGCGCACCCTGAACGCGGCGCTCACCGAAGACCAGCTCGTCGCCGCCATCACCCGCGCCCTGGGCGACCGGCCGCGCCGGCTTGTGGTCGGCATCGGTGATGACGCCGCCGTCTGGAAAGCTCCGCGCTCGCATCTGAGCGTCATCACGACCGATGCGCTCGTCGATGGGGTGCATTTCCGTCTCGAGTCGACGACGCCTCGGGCGCTTGGCCATAAAGCCCTCGCGGTCAACCTCTCCGACATCGCCGCTATGGGAGCGGCGCCGGTGCTCGCCGTCGTCGCGCTCGGCATCACAGACGTCGTCGACGAGGACTGGGCGCGTGAGTTCTACGCCGGCATGTCGGCGCTGGGAAAACGCGCTGGATGCGCGATCGCCGGCGGCGACATCGTGCGCGCGCCGGTGCTCTTCATCTCGGTCACGGCGGTGGGCGACGTGCGCAGAAGCGCGCTGCGCGTGCGCAGCGGCGCCAAACCGGGCGACATCGCCTGCATCAGCGGTGCGCTCGGCCTTGCCGCCGCCTACCTCGTTCGCAGCGACGCACCTTCCTCGGTCGGGCAGCGATCGCCCCGCGACGCGTACGAGACGCCCGAGCCCCGCATAAGCGAAGGCAAGTTCTTCGCTGCGTCGAGAGCGACGCATGCCATGATGGACGTCTCCGACGGGCTCTCGCTCGACCTCGCGCGCATGGCCCGCGCGTCGGGCGTCGACGTCTGCCTTGACCTTGGCCGCCTCACACCGCACCCGGCGCTTGCCGGGCTGGACGCGCTCGAGCTCATGCTCCACGGCGGAGACGACTACGAACTGCTCGTGGCGGTCGAGCCGCGTGAATTCCCGCATCTCGCCAAGCGCTTCGCGGCGCGCTTCAAGCGCCCGCTCGAACCAGTCGGACGTTTCGAAAAGGGCGATGGGAAGGTCTGGATCGTGGAGTCCGGCGCGCGCCGCGAGCACGTGCCCCGCGGCTACGACCATCTCAGCCGGGCGCGCTAGAGCGCCGGAAATGAAAAAAGGCGCGAATGCATTCGCGCCCTTGCCAGCACGCCGGGCTTAGACGGCGCGCACGACCTTGTTCGAGCGAAGGCACGACGCGCACACCCGAGAGGTCTTGACCGTGCCCGCCTCGCGGACCCGGACAGACTGGAGGTTGGGGAGCCAGCGACGCCGGGTCTTGCGCATCGAATGGCTGACATTGTTCCCCGACGCTGGGCCTTTGCCGCACACGTCACATCGCTTGGCCACGGAAAAAAGCTCCCTTTTTGGTGCATCGCGTCGACCGCGAGAGGTCTGAAAGAAGAAAGGCCGACAGCCTGTTATAATACCACACGGCAGATGGGCCTTCAAGGCCGGTCGACCATGAAAGAGCGAGACGCACCAACTTCCGTCGCACACCCGTCACGGCTCCAGCCGGTGACGCATTGCGGCGGCAAGACCTTTGCCGAGTTCCTCATCGCCGGAACGTACTTCCTGCGGAAGTATCGCTCCGTCGTCAACGACCTCAACGTCTTCCCCGTGCCCGATGGCGACACAGGCACGAATATGTTCCTCACCGTCCGCGCGGCCATGGTCGAAGCGCGGCGCTGCCGTAGCGACAAGCTCTCGGTCGTCGCCGCTGCCGCCGCCCAAGGATCGCTCATGGGGGCGCGCGGGAATTCGGGCGTCATCATCTCGCAGATGTTCCGTGGCTTTGCGCATGCGGTCCGCCACCGGGATTACATCGAGACCCTCGATCTCGCCGTCGCGATGAACGAAGCGGTGCACGCCGCACGCAAGGCGCTCCTCAAACCGGTGGAAGGCACGATCCTTTCGGTATCGGCGGCGGCGGCCGCCGCCGCATTCAAGGCGGGCGTGCACGAAGCCGACTTCTTCAGCGTGCTGCACGCGGTCGTGGATGCGTCACACACGGCGCTCGAGAAGACGCCAGAACAGCTTCCCGTTCTCAAAGAAGCAAATGTCGTCGACGCCGGCGGCCAGGGCTTCGTCTACTTCCTCGAGGGCTCGCTACGCATGCTGCCCGGCCGCGCGCCGTACACGACGGCGTTCCCCCGCAGGCCGGTGCGACGCACCACCTTCACCGCACGGCAGAAAGTGGAAGAACATCGCTTCTGCACCGAGTTCGTCCTCAGCACCGAGACGATCGGCGAGCACCAACTGCGCGGCATGCTCGCCGAGCATGGCGACTCGCTCATCGTCGCCGGCGGCGATGGGGCGCTTCGGGTCCACATCCATACGGATTATCCCACCAAAGTGATGGATCTGGCGCGCGAGTACGGCGACGTGTCGAAGACCAAAGTGGAGAACATGGAAGAGCAGCATAACGTGCTCGTGGTGGACCGCGAGTCCAAGCCGCGCGGTATCGTGTGCGTGGTCCCAGGTGACGGCTTTGCCAAGATCTGCAAGGAGCTGGGTGCCGACGTGACCGTGCTCGGCGGCGCGACGATGAACCCTTCGGTGAAAGACCTGCTGGTGGCCGTCAACAAGGTGCTGGCCCCCGTCGTCTACCTCTTCCCCAACGACAAGAACATCATCGCCGCCGCGAACGAGCTGCACACCCTCACCGACCGCACGGTCGTCGTCGTGCCGACGCGCAGCGTCGCCGAAGGCATCGCCGCCCTTTTCGGGCTGCTCAACCAGCCGCCCACGGACGCGCAAGATCCGACAGCGCTGATCGCGGACTCCACCCTCGCCGCCAGCGGGTCGATCTTCCGGGCAGGGCGCGACGCGTCGTTCCTCGGCGTCCAGGTCAAACGAGGCGAGCTCATGGGCGCGCTCGACGGCCGTAATGGCACAAGCGATCGGATCGTGAAGGGCGCCGACGCGAGTGCGATCGCCGCCTCGCTCGTCGCCGATGCGGGCGCGGCGGACGCGTCGCTCATCACCCTCTATTACGGCAGCGTGCGCAAGCTCAAGGATGCGGAATCGGTCGCGGAGGCTTTGCGGGCCGCCTACCCAAAGACCGCCGTCGAGGTGTACTATGGCGGTCAGCACTCATCCGAGTACGTGATCTCGATTGAACGATAGGGATATCTGCGTCGCCATCGACGCCATGGGCGGCGACCACGCCCCAGATGAGATCGTGGTCGGCGCGTGCGAGGCCGCCCGGACGATCGAGTGCCGGATCGCGCTCGTGGGCGACCGGCCGCGGGTCGAACAGATCGCGGCACGAGCAGGCGGGTTGCCGCCGAACATCTCCGTCGTCCATGCCGACGGCGTCGTCGCCATGGATGAAGCGCCCGCTGCGGCGGTGCGCCGCGGCGCCACGACGTCGATGGGGAAGATGATCGACCTCGTGCGCGACGGCACCGCGCAGGCCGCCTTCTCCGCCGGCAACAGCGGCGCACATCTCGCCATCGCCACAATCCGCCTGCGCACGGTGCCCGGCATCGCCCGGCCCGCCATCGCGACCGTCTGGCCCGCGCGCAAAGGGCCGATGCTGCTGCTCGATGCCGGTGCGAACGTCGACTGCCGGCCGGATTGGCTCGTGCAGTTCGCCATGATGGGCAGCGCCTATGCGCGCTCGGTCCTTGGCCTTGCCACCCCTAAGGTCGGGCTGCTGTCCGTGGGAGAAGAAGAGGGCAAGGGCAACGCCTTGACCGAGGCGACGTTCCCCCTGTTGTCCGCCGCGCCGATCGACTTCATCGGCAATGTCGAAGGCCGCGACTTGCTGCTTGGGCGCGCCGACGTCATCGTGTGCGATGGATTTGTCGGCAACGTCGCCCTCAAACTCGCCGAGGCCTCGGGTGAGTACTTCTTCCGGGCGCTGCTCGAGCATACAACCTCGAGCCTGCGCGGCAAGATCGGACTTGTCATCCTCAAACCGGCGCTGCGCGCGCTGCGCAAGCGCTTCGACCACCGCGAGTACGGGGGCGCACCGCTGCTCGGCCTGCGCGGCATCACTCTTATCGGCCACGGGCGGGCGGATGCGCTCGCCATACGCAGCGCGTGCCGGGCCGCGCTGCGCGCGGTACGTCAGGATCTCGTCGGCAGCATCAGCGGCCTTGCCGCCGCGGCAGCTCCGACAGCAGCGCAGGCCGAAGCGTCGTCGCCGTGAGCCCGGTAGCGGTCGTCACCGACTCGACCGCCGATCTTGGCGAACTTGCGACCGCGGCGCACATCGCGGTCGTGCCCCTGACTGTCTCCTTCGGCAACGAGCACTTCCGCGATGGGGTCGACCTCTCGCGCGAGGAGTTCTACAGGCGCCTCACGTCGAGCACGCAGACGCCAACCACGGCCCAGCCGGCCCCCTCGGCATTCGCCGCCGTCTTCACGCGGCTGCTCGGCGCAGGCGCCTCGGGCATCGTCTCGTTGCATGTGTCCGGCGCGCTCTCCGGCACCTACAACTCGGCGGCCAGCGCTGCGAGCGACGTCGATCCCGAGCGCATCGCCGTGATCGACACGCGCAGCGCCTCGCTCGGGCTCGGGCTCCTCGCGCTGCAGGCGGCAGATGACGCGCGTCGCGGAACCTCGCAAGCCGAGATCGTCCGCCGCGTGCGCGAGGACAGCCCAAAGATCGAGCTTTACGCGACGATCCCAACGCTCACGTATCTCGCCCGCGGTGGCCGTATCGGTGCGATGGAAGGGCTGCTCGGCAACGTGCTGCGCATCGTGCCGATCATCACCCTCAAGGACGGTGAGATCGCCGAATACGCTAAGGTGCGCACCTTCACGCGGGCCGTCGACCAGATGGTGGAGATCGTCACGTCACGCATCCAGGGCAGGGGGCACGCGCGCGTGGCGGTGCTGCACGCGGTCGCACCGGAGCTTGCGCAATCGGTGGCGCGCCGCATCGAGGCAGCGGTCGCTCCGGCGCTGCTCATCACCGAATGCGTCGGACCCACCGTGGGAACGCACACGGGTCCTGGTGCTGTCGGCGTCTTTTTCATCCAATGAACGCAAACGCGCCTGAATGGCTGCGGCGCAGCAAAGACGATGGCCTGGGCTGTTACGTGCACATCCCGTTCTGCGACCGCATCTGTCCGTATTGCGATTTCGCGGTCGTCCTTTACCGCTCGGCGCAGGTCGACCGGTACCTCGCGGCGTTGCTGCGGGAGATCCACGGCGCGGGCGGCGCTGAGGATACGCAGACGCTCGGCGCCCCTCGCTCGCTGCAGACCCTGTACCTCGGGGGCGGCACTCCGTCGGCGTTGCCCAGCGCCGCTCTCGGGTCGTTGCTGCGCGCGATCTTCGAGCGGTTTGCGACGCAGGCCGGCAGCATCGAGTGCACGCTTGAAGCCAACCCAGCGCGCAACGCCCATGATCTGCCCGCCTGGCGCGAGGCCGGGGTCAACCGCCTGTCCATCGGCGTGCAGTCCCTTGACGACGGCGACCTTCACCGGCTCGGCCGGACGCACACGAGCGATCAAGCGGTCGAGTTTTGCACGGCGGCCCGGGATGCGGGCTTTGCGAATATCAGCGTCGATCTGATCGCCGGCGCCCCGGGCCAAAGCATGGCCGGTTTTGAGCGGACGCTGTCAGGCGCGGTCGCGATGGACGTCGACCACGTATCGATCTACGGGCTGACGATCGAGGCAGGCACGCCGTATGCGACCTGGCAGCGCCGGGATCCATCCGCCTTCCCCGACGACGATGCGCTCGCGACGATGCTCGACACGGCGCACGACGTCTTGAGCGATGCCGGCTTCGTGCACTACGAGATCTCGAACTTCGCCCGTCCGGGTTTCGAAAGCGCGCATAACGCGGGCTACTGGCGCCAGCGCGACTGCCTCGCGTTCGGCGTCTCAGCCGCAGGCTATGCGGGGGGCCTGCGCTACCGCAACCACCGTGATTACGAAGCGTATTGCTCGGCCATCGAACGCGGCGGCAGCGCACGCGCCGACGAGGAGCGCCTCGAGCCCGACGCCCGGCTGGGTGAGGCGGCCATGCTCGCCCTGCGCACCTCGCAGGGGATCGGCTTTGACGACTTCCGGGAGCGTTTCGGCGTGCCCGTCACAGTCGTGTACGCCGCCGCGGCGGAAAGATGCATGGCCGCCGGACTGCTCGAACAGGACGCTCGCGGTATGCGCCTCACGCGGCGCGGCCGCTTGCTCGCTAACTCCGTCTGCGCCGAGTTTCTCGTGCCGCAGCGTCCACCTGTGGTGACGCGTTGAATCTGCTCTTCCGGATCGTCTTCGCCTGTCTCTTCGGTCTGCTCGGCCTGCTCATCGGTCGCGAACTGTCGCTCGCCATCCATTGGCCCGAAGCCACGAGCCGGCTCGAGTACGACGCCCTCCCCGTGCTCGGACTGCTGATCGGCATCGCCGCGTCTCCGTTCATCGCCCGTGGTTTCGAGCGCATGGTCAGCGCGATCGAGGAGAGCATCGCCCGTCGCAACCCGGCCGAAGCCTGGTCGGGGTTCTTCGGGCTCATCGCCGGCCTCGTCGTCGCCTTCCTCATCCGCGACATCTTCAGCTCGTTCGCCCTCATGCCGCGCTTCGGCCCGATCATCTCGTTCATCACGAACGTGCTCGTGACGTTGTTCTGCGCGTACTTCGGCGTCCGGCTGGGCCTGCGCCAGCGGCTCACCTGGTGGTCGCGCGGGGCCGCATACTCGAGCGAGGCGTCGCCCAAGCTGCTCGACACCTCGGTCATCGTGGATGGGCGTATCTTGGAGATCGTCGAAACAGGCTTCCTCGACGGCCGGCTCATGGTGCCGAAGTTCGTCTTGCGCGAGCTGCAGCTCATCGCCGACTCTGCGGATCCTGTGAAGCGAAGCCGCGGCCGCCGCGGCCTCGAGGTGCTCAACAAGCTGCGCGAGATCTCCAAGGGCCTCGAGATCTCCGAGCACGACGCCCCGGAGCGCGACGTCGACGGCAAGCTCGTGACGCTGGGCAGGATGCTCGGCGCACAGGTGCTGACCAACGACTACAACCTCAACCGGGTCGCAAAAGTGCAAGGCGTCGCCGTCCTCAACATCAACGAGCTGGCCAACGCGCTCAAGCCCGTCGTGCTGCCTGGAGAAGAGATGGTCGTCAAGGTCGTCAAGGACGGCAAAGAGGCCAATCAAGGCGTCGCCTATCTGGACGACGGCACGATGATCGTCGTCGAGAACGGCAAGCGCGTCATGGGCGAAGATGCCGACGTGATGGTGACGTCCGTGCTGCAGACCGCGGCCGGACGCATGATCTTCGCCAAGCTGAAGAGGTAGCAGCACGGATATCAAGGTATGCGCGATCCTCGCCGCAGCCGGCCGTGGTGCGCGCATGGGTCAGCCCAAACAGCTGCTCGAGCTCGCCGGCCGGCCGGTCGCCGCTTGGTCGCTCGGGACGATCGCGCGGTCCACGGCCGTGACGAATATCGTCATCGCCTGCGAGCCCGATCAGCGCTCTGCTTTCGAGCAGCTCGCAGCACAGGTCGGAGGGGGCAAGGTGCAGCGCGTCGTCGGCGGTGGAGCGCGCCGGCAGGACTCAGTGCTCGCAGCGCTGCGTGCGCTTGACCTCCCAGCCGACTTCGTCGTCGTGCACGACGGAGCCCGGCCGTTCGTCAGCGCTGAGGTGCTGGCCCGAGTGATCGAGCAGGCACGCGAGCATGGCGCAGCGATCGCCGCCGTGCCGGTGAAGGACACGATCAAGCAGGCCAACGAGAACGCCACCGTGCACAAGACGATTCCGCGCGAGCGCCTGTGGGCGGCACAGACGCCGCAGGCGTTCTCGTACGACCTGCTGTTCCGGGCGCACGAAAGCGCAGAGGCGGATGGTTTCATGGGGACCGACGACGCCGAGCTCGTCGAGCGTTTGGGCGGAGCGACGGTTGCGATCGTCGAGGGATCGTACGAGAACCTCAAGATCACCACGCCGGAAGACCTCGTCGTGGCCGAGCGTATCGCCGCCGGATGGGTTCGAGCATGAAGGTCGGCTTTGGTTTTGACGCACACCGGCTCGTGCCGGGCAGGCCGCTCATCCTCGCCGGGTGTCGCATCCCGTTCGATCGTGGCCTCGAGGGCTATTCAGATGCAGACGTCGTCGCTCACGCGCTCATCGACGCACTGCTGGGAGCTGCGGCCATGGGCGATTGCGGTTCGATGTTCCCAGCGGGCGACCCGCAGTTCGCTGGCGCTCACAGCGTCGATCTGCTGCGCCGTGCGGTGAAGCGGCTTGCCGATGCCGGTTACTCGATCGGCAACGTGGATTGCACCATTGTGGCCGAACAGCCGCCGCTCGCTCCGCACATCGAGGAGATGCGCAGGACGCTCGCGGAGGCCGTCGGGGTGTCCATCGACTGCTGCAGCGTGAAGGCCAAGCACACAGAAGGCATGGGGTATACGGGCGAGGGCATCGGCATGGCCGCCTACGCCGTGGCCACGATCAACCGATAGATGGCCGCCCCGGAGGGTAGGTCGGTCCTCCGCCTGAGGACGGTCACGGCAGCCGACCGCGCCGTTTGGAGGAGCTGGCTGCGAAAAAACGCCAGGGCCTGTAGCGAGATATGGCTTGTCTTCTTCAAAAAACATACCCGCAAGAAATGTTGCTCCTATGACGAGGCTGTCGAGGAGGCGCTGTGCTTTGGCTGGGTGGATAGTGTCGTTCGCCGGATCGACGATGATCGCTACGCGCAGAGGTTCACACCCCGAAAACCGCATAGCGCGTGGTCGCAATCGAACGTGGAGCGCATGAACGAGCTCATCGCGGCGCGACATGGTGACCGCAGCAGGTCTTGCCGCATTCGCGGGCCATAAGGACCGCCCGGCGGCTAAGGGAGCACGACGAACCGGCCGCCGTCTGTGAAGAGGACGACGAGCAGCATGGAGACCAGGAGCAACTCGTAGTTCCAGCCCAACCCGCCCGTGCCCCAAAAACCGGTCTTCCACACGAAGATCTTTTTTTGCAGTGCTCCCAGCATGATGAGCATGAGCCCGATGGCGGCGAGCTGCGGCCACACGCCGACGATGACGGCGACTCCCCCCAGGATCTCCGCCATGCCGATGAAGATGGTCGCACCCTTGGGGAGTCCGATGCTCGCCGAGCGCGCATCCGGATCGCGCAGATCGAGATACCCGCTGTCCGCAAAGACCAAACCCACCATGAGCCTGAGGAAGAGCAGGCCATAGTCCGTGAACTGAGCGAGATGAGGGAACATCGAGCGCTCCTTTGCGTCTGCGGAGGGCGGCAGGGCGACGCCTGCCGCTGCGGTAACTCAAGGACGCGTCATGTCTTCGCCCGTCCGGGTCCGCTTCGCTCCATCGCCGACCGGTTCGCTGCATGTCGGGGGTGCGCGGACGGCCCTCTTCAACTATCTCTTCGCGCGCCGCAGCGGCGGCACGTTCGTTCTGCGGTCCGAGGACACGGACGTTGCGCGTTCCACGCGCGAGTTCGAGAGCGCGATCCAGGCTGACTTGCGCTGGTTGGGGCTGCAGTGGGATGAGGGACCCGACGTCGGCGGGCCGTTCGCGCCGTACCGGCAGAGCGAGCGCCAGGACCGCTACGCGCTTGCCGCGGCGCGGCTCATGGAGATCGAAGCGGTCTACCCCTGCTACTGCACGCAAGAAGAGCTCGAGGCGGAACGAGCCGCGCAGCAGAGCCGGGGCGAAGCGCCTAAGTACTCCGGCAAGTGCCGCGAGCTCACCAAGCAGCAGCGCGACGAGCGTGAAGCGGCGGGCCGCAAGCCCGCACTGCGCTTTGCTATGCCACAGCGCGATATCTACGTCGAGGATCTCGTGCGCGGTTCTGTCCACTTCCCACCCGGCTCGATCGGCGATTTCGTCATCCTGCGCTCGGACGCGACACCGGCCTATAACTTCGCCGTGGTGGTCGACGATAGCGACATGGCCATCACCCACGTCATCCGCGCGGACGAGCACCTGCCCAACACGCCGCGCCAAGTCGCGCTCTTCGAGGCGCTCGAGCTGCCCTTACCGCTCTTCGCACACGTCTCCATGATCCTCGCGCCCGACCATCAAAAGCTCTCCAAACGCCATGGCGCGACGTCGGTCAACGAATACCGGGAAGCAGGCTTTATACCCGAGGCGCTCGTGAACTATCTCGCGCTGCTCGGCTGGTCGCCGGGTGACGATCGCGAGTTCTTCACCTTGGGCGAACTCGCGTCGGTCTTCTCGCTCGACCGCGCGAGCAAAAGCCCGGCGGTCTTCGACAGCGCGAAGCTGCGCTGGTTCAACGCCCACTATCTGCGCAGCTTGCCACGCGCCGAGCGGGCGGCGCTCTTCGCCGAGTGGGGCGCGCGCGACGCGCGCTTCGCCTCCCTCCCCGAGCTGCGCGACCCTATCTGGCTTGAGACCCTGGTCGATGCGATGAGCGATCATGTCGAGGTGCTCTCCGACGTCCCACGAGAGCTCGAAGCGCTGCTGCGCGAGGACCTGTCCGTGGACCCAAGCACGCGCGACGCGCTTGCCGATCCGTCAGCCCGCGCGCTGCTCAGCGAGCTGTGCGACGTGGCGGCGCGCGGCCCCGATCCCGAACACTTCGCACGGGTCACGTCCAAAGAAGCGCTCAAGCAGCTCGGCGACAAGCACGGCCTCAAAGGCCGCTCGCTCTTTCGCCCCATCCGCGTGGCCGCGACCGGGTCTGAGCACGGCATCGAGGTCGCATTGCTGCTGCGCCTGCTCGGACCACAGCGCGTGGCGCGGCGGATCACGGCGTCCTTGAGCCGATGACGCCACGGCGGGCAGGAGCTGTCCCGCCCGGCCTGAGAACTCACGTCTTAGATGATACAACCCGATCGGCCGTCATCACGGAATCGAACCCAACCTCGGTCCTGCCGCTGTTGCTGTTGATGGGGCGCCAGGCGCCCTTCACTGTTTTCCCTTGGCTCTTTTGATCAGGCAGGACCTCATGCAACGCGAATCCATCTTCCAACAGATCGCCGCCGATTGGCGCGCATGCTTCGAGCGCGACCCCGCAGCCAATAACTGGCTCGAGGTGTTGCTCGCCTATCCAGGCTTTCACGCGATCGTCGCCCACCGGTTCATCCACGTCCTCTACCGATGGCACTGGCCCGTCATCCCCCGGCTCCTCTCACACGCCAGCCGTTTTCTCACCGGCGTCGAGATCCATCCCGGTGCAGAGCTCGGTCCGGGCCTGTTCATCGATCATGGCATGGGCGTGGTCATCGGCGAGACCTCTGAGGTCGGGCGCAACTGCACGCTGTACCAAGGCGTCACGCTCGGGGGCACGAGCCTGCAGCACGGCAAGCGCCACCCGACGCTCGAGGATAACGTCATCGTCGGGGCAGGCGCCGGCATCATCGGTGCGATCGTCGTCGGCGCGAACTCGAAGGTTGCGGCCGGCGCGGTCGTGGTGAAGGACGTGCCCCCAAACAGCACGGTCGTCGGCGTGCCGGGCCGCATCGTCTTGCAAGACGGCAAGAGAGTTGAAGAGCCGGTCATCCCGACCGTGGACATGCCCGATCCCATGGTCGACGCCCTCAACGCCATGAACTCGCGTATCGAAGCCCTTGAAGCACAGGCACGCCGCGCAGAAAGCACGCATGGCACTGCGCCTCTTTAACACGCGCACGCGCAAGGTCGAGGAGTTCATCCCACGGGAGCCAGGCAAAGCGTCGATGTACGTCTGCGGCATGACGCCGAGCTTCCATCCACACCTCGGCCACGCGCGCACGTTCATCACCTTCGACGTCCTCTTCCGCTACCTCAAGGCCAAGGGCTACGACGTCTGCTATGTCCGCAATATCACGGACATCGACGATCGCATCATCGACCGCTCCAACAGAGATGGCGTGCCGTGGAACGAGGTCGTCGCCCGCTACTACGGCGAGTTCGAGGCGTGCGCCACGGCGCTCGGCATGCTCGAGCCAAGCCTATCGCCGCGCGCCACGGACGAGATGCCGGGCATCATCGCGATGATCGAGCGGCTGGTCGCGGTCGGGGCACGCCTACGAGACGGGCGACGGCGTCTACTTCGCGGTGGAAAAGTTCCCTCGCTACGGCGAGCCTGAGCCGGCGCAATATCGACGAGCTGCGCGCCGGCGCGCGCATCGAGGTTCGCGAGGAGAAAGCGCGATCCGCTCGACTTCGCGCTGTGGAAGAAGGCCAAGCCCGGCGAGCCGACCTGGGCGAGCCCGTGGGGTCCAGGCCGCCCGGCTGGCACATCGAGTGCTCGGCGATGTGCCAGCGCTACTCGGGCGACCAGTTCGACATCCACGGCGGCGCGACCGATCTCGATCTTCCCGCACCACGAGAACGAGATCGCGCAGACCGAGACGGCGCACTGGCCTGCATCCCATGGCCAACGTTCTGGATGCACGCCGGCTTGCTCAACGTCGACGGCCAGAAGATGAGCAAGTCGCTCGGCAACTTCAAACCGCTCACCGAGATGCTGGCGAGCACGCTCCGGCTGCCGTCCGCTACTTCTTCCTGCAGACCGGCTATCGCAAGCCCTCCAACTACACTGAAGAAGCTCTTGAGGCTGCAGGCAAAGGTCTGCGCGGTCTCTACGCCGGCCTGGACGCGCTGCGAGTCGACGGCCGGCGGAGTCGCCCGGCGCCAGGGCCAGACGATCGAGGCGGAGGAGTTCGACGCGTTCTTGGATGACGATCTTGATACCGCAGGCGCGCTTGGCTGGCTGCAGACCAAGGTGCGTCAAGAGCGCGCAGGTATCGCAGCAAGTCCTGAGTCCGCGCAGACGGCGGTGGCGCTCGTCGAGCGCTGCCTGCAGGTGCTCGGACTGCCGCCGAGCGCCGAGGCAGCCGGGTTTGTCACACAGCCTCGCGAGCGTCGCTTTGCTCCCCGAACATCGAGCAAAGCTGCGCGCCCTGGCAGGAAACGGCGGGACCGACGACTCGACCCTCATCGCCCACGTGGTGGCGATGCGCATCGGGCACGGGCGGGCAAAGATTTCGCCACCTCTGACCGGTTGCGCGACGCGCTGCACGGGACGCGGTGTAGCACTGCGCGATACGGAAGCGGGCACGCAGTGGAGCCTCGATGGCGGCCGATGAGGACGAGATCGTCGGGTTTCATTCCGTCGATGAGGCGCTGCGGGCAGGAGAGCCGCTCGCCGCATCATCGTCGGAAGCAGCGCGAGCGCGACCCCAAGCTCGTCGGGCTGATCGCAAGCGCGCGCGAGCGCAATGTCCCGGTCGTCTTCGAGCAGGCGCGGATGCCAACTGGCGCTGGGCGGCCCGATCATCATCACATGTCCGCGCGCTCTTGCCGCCGTTTGCCTATACGCCGTTTGCGCAGGTACGCTCGCCTCGTCCGCGACCAACCTCGCGTCGTCGTCGTGGCCTCGACCACCTCGAAGATCCCCATAACGTGGGTGCCGTGTTGCGTAACGCCGAGGGGGCGGGGCGCTCGGCGTCGTCATGCCCGAGCGCCGCAACGCGGCTGTAACCGCGGTCACCCGGCGGTCAGCGGCGGGGGCGACATCGCACCTGAGAATCGCCCGTGTCCCGAATATCGTCGCCGCCATGGAAGCCCTCAAAGACGATGGGTGTTGGGTCACGGGCACTCCCGCGGGGCCAGGCGCCGTCGATTATCATGAGGCTGACTACACCGCCAAGTGCGTGCTCGTGATGGGGGCGGAGGGCAAAGGCTTGTCGCGGTTGGTTAGCGAGCGCTGCGACTCGCTCGTGCGCATCCCACTGCACGGCCGGGTGGCATCGCTCAACGCCGCGGGCGCGGCGGCCATCGTCCTCTTCGAGGTCGCTCGCCGGCGCGGGTCGAGCGAGTAATGTCAAGCTTGTACTGAGCATGTGACGGCGGCGAAGAGGGACCCGCACCAATCCTTGACGAAATCAGGCCTCGAACATATAATCGGAAAGGACTGCAAAGGGCTAGCTCGCTCGAGAAATCGGGGGTAAGGCAAAAATTTGGGGGCACTTCACCCGGAGAAGACACTCTGGATTACAGTGAGCGTGCCGACGAAGAACTCGTAAACGCAGCGAAGTGTGGCGACAACCTCGCCATGGAGTTCCTGCTCAACAAATATAAGAACTTCGTCCGCATCAAAGCGAAGAGCTACTTCCTCATCGGCGCCGACCGTGAGGACATCATCCAAGAGGGCATGATCGGACTATACAAGGCGGTTCGCGACTTCCGCGCCGACAAGCTGTCGTCGTTCCGCGCGTTCGCGGAGCTGTGCATCACGCGGCAGATCATCACCGCGATCAAGACCGCGACGCGCCAGAAGCACATCCCGCTCAACCAGTACATCTCGCTGAACAAGCCGATCTACGACGAGGACAGCGAACGCACGCTGCTCGACGTCATGGCCAGCGCCAAGATGTCGGACCCGGAAGAACTGGTCATCAACCAGGAGGTCTCCGAAGACATCAAGGAGCGGATCCAGGAGAACCTGAGCGACCTCGAGTCGCAGGTGCTGCTGAGCTATCTCGAGGGCAAGTCGTACCAGGAGATGGCGCGGGATCTCAACCGCCACGTCAAGTCGATCGACAACGCGCTCCAGCGCGTCAAACGCAAGATCGAGAAGAACCTGAGCGAGGTCGAGCTCTACTAGGGCTCACTCGACCGAGGGTCAACCGCGGGGGCGCGACGGAGACGTCGCGCCCCTTTTGCGTGGTCTAATCGTCGCTGACTTGCCGATATTAATAGTGAATGCCGTACCTGCGAGTACGCTACCGGCACGAGGTGAAGTGCCGCGAGCCGGACTGCGGCGAGCTCGTCGTCCAAGAAGGTCGCACGTCGGACGCGGTCTTTCCGGACGGCGCGTTGGTCAAGCTCGACAGCGGAGATCGCGAGCGCGATCTGCGCAGCGCCTTCACGCTGCACTGTCCGGCTGGGCATGAGGTCGACCTCTACGCCCCGCGCGATCTGCAGATCATCAAGTCGGCCTCGGCCGGGGATGCCGATTCTCAGCCGATTGTCCTACGCACGTCGCTTAGCTAATGCACGATCCACGCCCAGGCGACGGCGTGCCCCTATCGGGCATAGGTCTCGAGAACGTCGCGCAGCTCGCGGACGAAGCGCTCGCGCTGCCGCCACAGCGGGAAGTGGTCGGTGCCCTCGAGCACGCGTACGTCCATCTTCGGCGCAGCGGCGATCGCCCGCTCGCCGTGCGCCGTGCGGTCCTCATCGCCCAGGATGATGACAGCGGGAACCGACGGCGGGATCCCCGTTTTGCGTGGCTGCCATTGCTTCATCATGTCGACCGTATGGAAGAGCGTGCGCAGCCGGGTCTTGGCGACGTTATGGAGCATCTTGCCCGAGAGCGCGGGCGGCAGTCTGCGCGCGAGGCGCAAGAGGAGGGCCACAGGCCAGCGCAGGTAGTGCATCACAAACGCCATCCACGCCGGCACGATCATCGGTGAGACCGCGCAGACAGCAGTCACCCGGGCCGGATAGAGGCTCGCGTATTTGAACGCGACGATGCCGCCGAACGAGTAGCCGACGACGAGCCAGCGCTCCACGCCAACCGTCTCACGCAGCGCATCGCAATCTGCGGCGAGGTCATGCCAGCTATAATCGGGATCGTCGACTTCGTCAGACTGTCCGTGGCCTCGCAGCGACAGTCCGTAGAACTGGAACGAAGACCGAAGATCGCTGACCGTGGAGTGCCACTGCCGCCGGGCGCGGCCGCCCCACCCATGGATGAGCAGCACGGGCGGGCCTTCGCCAGCTTTGAAGTACTGCAACCGAAGTCCGCGGTGTTCGAAAAACGGCATGCCGATCCGTCAGCCCGTCAGCTCGCCGGCCGACGCCTGCAACGATGCGAGCCGTGCCTGGAGCTGCTTGACCTGCTCGCGCAGCTCAAGGGCCTGCAGATGATCGTATGTCGCCTGCCCCGCGCGCGCCAAGTGTTCGAGGCTGCGGACTTCGTCGGAATCGATATCGGTGCCGTTCTCATGCGCGCCGTAGAGCGCGATACCGAGCAGCTCGCGCCGCGCGACCAGCGGCACGGCGAGGATGGGGACCGCGCCGCCTGCCGGCAGGCCGGCATGTTGCCAGCCGATCTGCGCGATGCGCAGTGGCTCGCCTTCCGCGGCGAGCTCCAAAGCGAGGGGGTCATCGTGCTCGATGACCGAGGCATCGGCGTCGCTCCAGCCGATGGCGGAGGCGCGCCGGAACGAGCCGTCATCGGCAGGCATGAAGAGCGCGGCGGAGGAGAGGGAGAGCGCCTCGAGCGGCTCGCGCACGAGGTAGGTGAAGACGGTCGAGATCTTCGAGGCATGATGCACGGCGTCGGCGGCATGGTCGATGCGCAGCATCGCTTGGCGGCGTTTGCGGAAGAACACCGCAGCGACCAGCGTTTCGACCCGCTTCTCGAGCGAGTTGAGCCAGAAGCTCAGGCCGATGGCCATGGCGATCTCCACGTACGACGCCAAGCGCACGGCCTCGAGCTCGCGGCCGACGAACCAGTCGATGAACGCGAACAGGCTGAGGACGATGAAGGTCAAGACGCCGTAGATGAGCGCCCGGCTCACCACGAAGCTCACCTCGAGCACGCGATGGCGGATCACGGCATAGGCCACGGAGATGGGAAGGACGACGTTGAGGGTGAGGAGCGCGCTTTGCAGCCAGCGCGGTGGATTGAACGGCAGCTCCGAGCTGAACAAAAGGACGCTGCCCAGGTACGTCCCCGCGATGCCCACGCACAGGCCGACGACGACCCACTGGATGCGCGGCCGGTCATCGGGCCGGCCGTGGAGGTAGGTCTGCAGCGCGGCGAAGATGCTCAGCGCAAATGCGGCGCCCTGCAGGGAGAGCATCACCCGTTGCACGGCTTCGGCTGGCCGCCCGAGCACGAGATTGGCCAGGTCCGGGTAAGCGACGAGGACGACGAAGAGGCCGAAGAGATACGGCGTGGCACGCTCGACCAGGCGGCGCCACCTCGGCGGGTCGTCACATAAGAAGCGCAGCGAGAAGACCAAGATGCCGACGGTGCCGGCCGCGGTCAAGACGTCGGTGAAGAGGATGAAGGCGGCGTGGGACGACGCCGATGGAAAGCGCGACAGACCCCCAAAGGCGATCCCTGGACTAAAACCCAGGCAGTAGAAGAAGAAACCCCAGGTCATCAAGCTCGGCCGCAAGAGGACGATCGCCCCGCCCACCACGACGAAGATCAACGCGCCCAGGGTTCGGGCGAGCATGTTGATCTTCGACACGAGCGGGTACTCGGACGCGATGGCGACGAGAGTGACTTGGCGCTCGTCTCCTCTGTGGATGATCCAGAGGGTCACAGCGGTGCCGGCCGGCACGCGCGCTGCGGCGGGCGCGATGTAGCGGCGCTCATCGAATGACGTCCGACGCAGATCGACGCGGTCGCCCGGCTGGATGCCGGCTGACCAGGCAGGGGAGTCCGGATGCACGACCTTGACGACGCCGTCGTAATCGGCGGAGAAGCCGAACGGCCCCTGCGCGCCGTAGCTCACATCCTGGGAGTTCCAGAGGAGGCTGAGCCCGGGGAGGCTGGACGCGAGGACGAAGAGCGATAGCAGCGCGACGATGAGAGTGCGCTGTATCGAGTGTCCGGCAGACGATGAGACGTGTTGACCGATCACGACTGGGTCTGACCGTTCGACGGGAAGGTCAAATCGCATGCCGCCCGTGCAGCCCACGCAAGGCGACGTGGCAGGCACGTTTCGACACCGATAGAAATTGCGCTCCCTGAGCCCCCGTTAGTGACGAGGCCTTTGATATGTCTTTTGACCGGGCCGAACCGCCAGTCACGCGAATCGCGCTGGTCTGCTATCTGCTTGTGCTCGCCTGAAGCCTCGCCGCGGGTGTCATCCTCCATGGCTATTATCCGGTCTCGGATAATGCCATGTTCGAGTACGTCGGTCGGGCACTGCTGCATGGGCAGGCGCTTTATCGTGATGTATCGGACAATAAGTTGCCCGGTGTGTATTACCTCAACGCGTTGTGGCAGTTGCTCTTCGGAGAGGCCTACAAGGCTCATGCTTTCGTCGAAGCGCTCATCGCCGGCCTTTCAACAGGACTGCTAGCGCTCGTCATCCGCAACTTCGGCTTACGCCTGTGGCTGCCCGCGAGTGCCGCCCTGATGGTATTGCTGTGCGTGGCGTTCCCGCTGAACACGACTGAGGCGTATGCGTTGCCGCTGCTGTTGGGTGCGATACTCGCCGCTCGCCGCTCCTCGCCCATTTTCGCCGCAGTACTGGTCTCCGTGGCGTGCCTGTTGTGGGTGCCCTCGATCGTAATGGTGATTCCGATCTGTGCGATCGTCCTACGTCCGGCGTGGTGGCAAGTGGTTGGGTCAGCGTTCGCGGTTTTGATAATGTTTTCGTTCGGGCTGTTCCGAGCGGTGGGGTCAGCCACCCTCATCACGCTCGTGCAAAGCTGGCTGAGCTACGTTGCCATGCCGCTCCCGTCTCACGCACACCATCCAGTCCTCAGCGCGGTGCTTGCAGCCGGCACACGATTCTATCAAGGGACTGTGTCAGCTGCCATCCTTCCATTGTGCATCTTGCTTGCAGCGACGATGCGTAGGCCTTTCAGCGAGGCTCAGCGCTTTGGACTCATCTGGACGCTGAGCATGGTGCTCGCAGCCTGCATCGGCATGCGGTTCATCGGGCACTATTACATCCCGGCGCTTGCCGCCGTGCTCTTCACACTTGCGGCCTTTGGATTCTCGCACGTGCTACAGCCGCCGAGACTCGTGGTCGTCGTGCTTGCGGCGATACTGTTCGCACAAACATCTGTGATGGTGACCGCAGCTTGGGCTGTCACCCACGATCGAAGCCTCCATGTGGCCCGCATTGGAGCAGCCACCGCACCCATCGTGAGAGGCCGTCTGACCTTGGGCGTCGACTCTTACCAGCCTGGGCTGTATCTGGCGTTGAGCCCTAAGCTGCGCAACCCGTACGAGATCGCAGCTGCCGCCAACCCCGAGTTCGCGAAGCGTCTGCCGCAACAGACGTCGCTCCCAGATGTGCACATATACACCGCGCCGGCAGATTTTAAAAGCGATGCCGGCGTATGTACGCTCACGGCAGCGCCTTGGCGGATATATGTCGTCGGGCGATTAGCCTCGCTGTTTTCTGCGTGCCCTTGAAAATGGAGACCATTGAGACGGCGATCAGCACCGTCGCGCCGGGAGTGGATTGATGACACGTTGAGGAATCCTCTTGGAAAGCGTCACCACGCCGACGTAGCTCAGGGGTAGAGCAGCGGTTTTGTAAACCGCGGGTCGGGGGTTCAAATCCCTCCGTCGGCTTTCGATCTGTCGCCCTATGAGAGCGAACCCAATCGGAGATTCCAGGGCGCAACTCGGCCTATGCGAAGAAGATCCCGTCTAACCCATGGATCGGTCGAGAGTCTTGTGGTGACCTCCTCAGGCGTTTGCGCGCGGACTACAAGAAGATTGTCGGGCGTGCCCAGTAGCGGACCTCCGAGCACGACGAAGCCCTCGCTCTCGAGAGCGTTCATGAAGGAGGCATGAGCTGCCCAGTCTTCCTGGCCCTCCAAGGGGCTCGACGCGTGCCATGCGTCGCCATGGGTTGAGATCACCGCGAATAATTGAGTCATTTAGAGTTTCCCCTAGAAATCGAGGATGTCCAGTTTAGCCTTCTTTTGACTAAATCGTTGTAAGAAATGCGCTTGCTCTTTGTGTTCTCCGTCGGGATCGAAACCAAACAGTAATTGCTCAACAATCGCCTTATCTAAAGGCCAACCTTGAGCAATTCGAACGAGCGCACAGAACGTTGATGTTCGACCTTCACCGGCGTTGCAATGCACGAAGATGGGACGCATTGCCCGAAGCGAGCACATTTGCAGCCACTCGAGGGCCTGCTCGTCGCTGGGCGCTCGATTATTCTCGATGGGCATATGGATGGGCTGCAAGTCATCTGAGATCTTGCTAACGCTTGCGCCCACGCTGTGCGATCTCAAATTCACAACGGTTTTAAATCCCTTATCCGCAAGCCACCTATATCCGGCAGGCGTAGGTTCGGCGCCTCGCGCGAGCCATGGCTCAACCCAGGCGAAGTTGCGGATTTCCTTTGGACTAGGTAGGGCCTGTGAAGCCGCACTCATGGCCCCTTCCTCGTACCCGTCTCATAACATCGCCACTCAACGTGAGCGCGAAACATCTATGGCCAGCGTGCACCGGGAGCGGACGAGCCCGCGGATACGACTTGCAGCGCTTGGATCCGGGTGGGCGCCTGCTCCCAGTACGCCGTCGCCTGTCCTGACTTGGTCGTCAGGAAGTCACCGACCCTACGCTTTGCGCCATCGGCCGTTTCAAACAATTCGTAGCGCGTCGTGGCTGTCAAGCCGTCGGCGACCAGGTAGAGCCAGCGGCCGTCAAGGGCTTGAATGACCTTGACGTTTCCGACGTCGCCGCGCAGAGCGTGATGCGTGAAGTGACTGTGCACGAGGGCGGCGATAGGCACGATCGGCATGCTCGATCGCAAGGTGAGATTCCACACCAAGAGCCCGACGATAGCTGCTGCGGCGGCGACACCGACGGCCCAGGTCCCCGGCATGAATCGCGAACCTCTCCTCGCAGACGAAGATGATGCAAAACCCAAGAGCGGCGTAGCGATCGGCCGCTCATCGCCGGGCTCAAGCGCCGCGACAGTCCCTATCGCGTCAGCCACGAGCACGGCACACGTCGGACACTCATCTGCGTGAGCAAGGACACGCCGCATGCTCACCTCGTCAAGAGCGCCGAGCGCGAAGGCCTCGATGTCGTCGTGTGGATGTTCGATCATGATCGTTGCTCGCTCATCAGACGGCTCAGCTGCCGCAGGGCGAGCTGGGCTCGACGCTTGACCGTTCCAAGCGGTGTCGCCGTGCGCTGGGCGATCTGGGCCATGGACATGAACTTGAAGTAGGCGAGTTCGATGACGGTCCGCTGTTCTGCTGGCAGCGCACCGAGCGCCGAGCGCACGGCGCCTGCATCCGCATCGGCCACGACGAGCTCGGCCGGGTCAGCCGCATCATTCCCCGGAGCTGCTTCCTGCGCGTGCTCCTCACGCCGGGCGCGCGCGCTCGCAGCACGCAGCATCCCGATCGCAGCATTGCGGGTGACGACCGTCAGCCATGGCCCGATCCCGGCGCTTCGCATCACAAGCCCATGGCGGTGACGCCAGAGCGCAAGAAACGCCTCCTGAACCGCGTCGCGCGCGCGGTCCTGGTCGGCGAGCACGCGGTAGGCGACCGCGTTGCACCGGGCGGCAAAGCGGGCATAGGCGTCCTCGAGCGCGCGCGGATCATCGCTGTGCAAGCGCCTGACAAGGTCGAGCTCCTCAGATGACGCCATCTAGCCCACGCCTAGTGCCCGAGTGACTCGTCCGCCACCGCGATCTGGCCGGAGACGGGTCGGATGTTCACTGTCCGGATGCCCAGGTGCCCGCCGAGCTCGCCGGCCGGGAGTTTGAGCGGACCGGGTTTCGCGGCGGTGCCGGGCGCGGGCTGCGGAAACGCCGTCGAGTCGGCGGTGAAGAACGTGACTTTGCCGTCGACCTTCGAAAGCACCTGGTGGATGTGGCCGTTGAGCACGGTGACGGAGTCGAACCGACGCAACATGGCGAGGAGTTCAAGGTAGTCATCTGTGGTCCATCCCCACTCCGGATACACCGCGTACAGCGGGATGTGCGCGAAGACCACGATCGGCGTGCTTGCCCGTTGCTTGGCGAGATCGGCGCGGGCCCAATCGAGCTGGTCGCGGCCCAAAAAGCCACCCGTCTTCATATCGAGCACGTTGGTCAGCGCGAGGGCGTGCACGCCGGCCGCATCAAAGCTGTACCAGGGTTGAGCGCCGCGACCGAACATCTTGAAGTAGAGTGCGCCGCGGTCGTCGATGACGTCATGCTCGCCCGGGACTGCGTACACCGCGCCGGTCTTGATCGTACCGAGCATCTGCTGGACGGTATCGAACTGTTCGGGCTTGGAGAGGTGGCTCAAGTCGCCGGTATGCATGACGAACTCCGGCCGCTGCGGTAGGGCGTTGATCTTGTCGATCGCCTGCTGGAAAGTGGCGAGCACGTCGGCGTTGGCGTCTCCGTGGAATCCGACATGCGTGTCGCTGATCTGAACGAAGGAGCCGCCGGTGATCGCCGTCGGGGACGGGTCTGCAAGTGCGCGCCCGACGACGCCGGGACCCGCGATCGTGTACAGCACGCCCGTGCCGCACCACGACATGCACTCGAGGAACTTGCTGCGATCCATGCTCATGAGCCGCTCTCCTTGACGATGACGGTGCCCTGCATCATCGGGTGCACCGTGCAGTGGTAATGATATGTCCCAGGCGTGGTGAAGCGGTAGGTCCACGTGTCACCCTGCGCCAGACCCTTGGAGTCGAAGAGGCCGTCATTGGAGGTGACGGTGTGCGGATCGTCGTCGAGGTTCTTGAAGATGACCGTCGTTCCGGTGGCGATCGTGATGGTCGGCGCCTTGTAGGCATAGTTGTCGATGTTCACATGCACGGGCGCAGCCGTCTGACTCGTGTCCGCGTATGAGGTCTGCAAAGCGGATCCCGTGATCAAGATGGCAGCGAGTGCCGCGAGCGCTATTTTCATGAACTCCCCCGTTATGGCCGGATGATGCGATGCGGGCTTTGTGGCCTGACCGCACCCAGAGTATGCAGCCCGGGACCCCGGGGTTCACTTGAGCTGTCGGAAAAGGCGAATTGAGTCTAGCGACCTTATACCATATGGCTGGCAGAGCTATTGCCCTAACAAAGCGTTAGTAGTATGATACAGTCACCTAACAAACATAGGGGGCTTCAACGCGACCATCGTGATCAACGGAACCGGCTCAAGCGTCGACCAGCTCGACCTGCAGTTGCTCGACGCGCTCCAGCGTAACGGGCGTTCGACCTTTGCCGAGCTGGGCGAGATCGTCGGCCTCAAAGCCGCGTCCGTCCACGAGCGGGTGAAGCGTCTCGAGGCGCGCGGCTATGTCCGTGGGTACACGGCACGTCTGGACGGCCGTCTGCTCGGTCTCAACCTCACCGCGTTTGTCAGCTGCTACACGTCCGCCAAGACGGACTATGACGAATTCAACGAAGCGGTCGCGGCGTTGCCCGAAGTGTGCGAGGTGCATAGCGTCGCCGGCGAGGAGAGCTTCATCATCAAGGTGATGACGAAGTCCACCGGCGAGCTCGACGAGTTCCTCTCACGCCTCAAGAAGATCGCGGGTATCGAGCGTACGAAGACCCTTATCGTCCTTTCCACGCCGTTCGAGCGCGGCGGAATCACTCTAAGAGAAGACGGCGTGCCGCAGGCGCGTCGCCTACGGAGCGTGCGGTAATGTCGGACACAACAGTCGTCTCGAGCCAACAGGGCAACGGCGTCACGGTCAAACCGGTGAAGGCGCTCAAGCCACCGGCCGGCCCAGAGGCCTTCGAGCACATGAACCTGCGCCAGGGCGAGTTCTGGCGCGCGATCCCCGCATACAAAGATGTGGATGAGGCGACGTTCTTCAACCATCTCTGGCAATACCAGAAGTCGGTGAAGACGCCGGACGAGCTCCACAACACGGTTCTGGAACTCGCCCCGGCGGAATTCATGGAAGATCTCAAGTCGGGCTTCCACAAGGCCCCCATGAACGTGCGCATCTCGCCCTACATGATCTCGCTCATCGACTGGAGCAAGCCCTACACAGATCCCATCCGCACGCAGTTCATCCCGCTCGCTTCACGCCTGCTCCCCGACCACCCGAAACTCTCGCTCGACTCGCTGCACGAGCAAGAGGACGCGCCGCTCCCGGGCCTCACGCACCGGTATGTGGACAAGGCGCTCTTCCTGCCCATCAACACCTGTCCGGTCTACTGCCGGTACTGCACTCGTTCGTATGCCATCGGCGGCGACACGGACGTCGTCGAGAAGGCAGGGCTTGCCACGAACCAACAGCTGTGGCAGCAGGCGTTCGAATACATCGCTTCGCGCCCGGAGATCCAAGACGTCGTCGTCTCGGGCGGTGACACATATCAGCTCCCCGCCAAGAGCCTCAAGAAGATCGGCGACACGCTGCTCGAGATACCGAACGTGCGCCGCATACGCTTTGCGAGCAAAGGCCCGGCGGTGATGCCGAGCAAGATCCTGACGGACACCGCCTGGACGGATGCATTGACCTCCATCGTGGAGCGGGGCCGCACCATGGGCAAGGACGTCATGCTCCACACCCATTTCAACCACCCGAACGAGATCACGTGGATCACGGAAAAGGCGATGCAGGTGCTCTTCGAGCGCGGCATCATGGTGCGCAACCAAAGCGTGCTCATCCGCGGCGTCAACGACGACAAGCACACGATGCAGTTGCTCGTCCGCCGGCTCGGCTACATCAACGTGCATCCATACTACGTCTACATGCACGACATGGTCAAAGGGGTGGAGGACCTGCGCACCACCATCCAAACGGCGATCAACATCGAGAAGTTCGTGCGCGGATCGACGGCGGGCTTCAACACGCCGCTGTTCCTATGCGATGCCCCCGGCGGCGGCGGCAAGCGCGACCTGCACAGCTACGACTACTACGACCGGGATAACGGCATCGCCGTCTACAGCGCGCCCAGCGTGAAGCCGGGCAAATGGTTCTTATACTTCGATCCGATCGACCAGCTCTCGGCCGAAGCGCAAGCGCGTTGGGCGGATCCCAAGACTCAGGACGCGATGATCGCAGACGCCATCGCAAAGGCCGCGGCGGCCCCCGGCAACTCCACGGACTGACGCAAGGAGCGAATTCATTCGCGCCATCATCAGGTGAAGAGGCCGGCGATGACAAATCGTCGGCCTCTATGCATATCGCCGTGCTTGGCGTCCCGTTTGACGCCAACTCATCATACCTGCGTGGCGCCGCGCAAGCGCCCGAAGCGATCCGTGAGGCGCTACGGTGCGCTTCCAGCAACAGGTGGACCGAAGACGGCATCGACGTAGGCCGGCCCGGGCTGCTACAGGATCTCGGCGATCTTGAAGTGCCAGAACAGCCGGTTCCGGCGAGGGCTGCGATCGAAGCTGGCGTGCGCTCGACCCTCGAGCTTGGCCATCCGCTTATCTGTCTGGGTGGCGACCATTCCATCACCTACCCCATCATCCAAACCTTCAGCCGGCGTTATAAGAACCTCACGATTCTCCATTTCGATGCGCACCCAGATCTGTACGACGAGCTCGACGGGAACAGGCTGTCGCACGCGTGCCAGTTCGCTCGCATCATGGAGGAACAGCTTGTGCGCCGCCTCGTCCAGGTCGGCATCCGCACGCTCAATCGTCACCAGCGAGATCAGGCTACGCGCCTTGGCGTTGAGATCGTCACCATGCAGAACATCGCCAGGCTCAGCGAGCTGAGATTGGAGGGTCCACTGTACGTCTCGCTCGATCTCGACGTGCTCGATCCGGCGTTCGCACCCGGCGTGTCGCACTACGAGCCGGGCGGCATGTCGGTGCGAGATGTCGTGGCGTTCATCCAGTCGATTCGATCGGAGATCGTCGGCGCGGACATCGTCGAGTATAATCCCACGCGCGACCGCCATGCGCAGACGGCGATGGTCGCCGCAAAGATGCTGAAGGAGATCGCCGCCGCCATGTTGCGGCGCGGCGCGCCCCCGGACGCGGACTGGCCATAGGAGGTCGCTGAGCCGCTCCTACGCTCTGAAGACTGCCCGGCTTTGGTTAAGGAAGTGGTCGGTCATGAGGCCGTAGCCTCGCGAACTCTTCGTCCAGCGATGGGTCGAACTGTCGCTCGGAATAGTTGGCGGCACGCGGTCTTGGTTCATCTTTCCACCACGTGCTGTAGCGAGCGAGCCATTCGAAGTTCTCGAACATGTACGGGTTGTCGTTGTAGCGGCGCAGATGATAGACGAACTCGCGGATGAGCGCCCAGCGCGTACGCAGCATAAGGCCCACCGCATCGACGATGAGCGATGCATCGAGCACCTCACGACGGGCAAGCGCCGCGATGGTCTCGACGTACTGCCCGACCATCGAGAGCGATTCCTCATCCTCCGAGCCAGGGTAGTGCTCGCGGATCGCCTCATCGCTCGGATAGCGCAATTCAACACCGCGCAGGCGCGTGAACACGTGGACGATGGGAGCGGACGTCAGGCGATCGATGGCCTGCAGGATGGCGATCGCGTTGCGCTCGTGCTCCATCTGGCGCACCTGGCGTGCCAGCATGATCGTAGTGAAGACGACCGTCGCAAACGCGATGAGCAACGAACCAAGGGTCTCGAATGACGACATCCGTCATGCTCCTTGTGGCGCCGGTGCTCTTCGCAGGGGCGGAGCAAAGGTCCTGACCGCCTAGGGGGGTCTCGCGCGGGGTTTTCCAGCCCCAAAGTGCGAACGGCGCACGCGATGTCTAACAAGGCGCTCTGGCTCATGCCGGTCGTCCTCGTGGCCGTTGTGCTCGCTGCGACGGTCGTCGCGCACAATCCACGCTTCACCCCGGACGGGTTCGCCTACGCCCGCGTGGCGATGCAGGACGCAGGTCTGTCGCCGGCAGACGCGCTTACAAAAGCCGAGTCGTTTTACCTCACCCAGCCCGTCGGACAGATTCCAAGGTACCGGGTCTACTTCACCGTTGACGCGGCGCACGCGCCGCCGGCGCCGGGCCCGATCTTCCGCACGCGTGTGCTCTACCCGTGGGTGGCCTCGCTGCTGTACCCATGGCGTGGCATTGCCGCCCTCACTGATGTCTCGATGGTGGCGTACGTCGTCGGCATCGTGCTGCTCTATTGGATGCTGCTCGCGATCGCCCGGCCGTGGGTGGCGACCGTCGGCGCGATAGGCTTTGCGGTGAGCCCCCTCATCCTCGCGTTGGCCGAATCAGACATCACCGACATGCTCGCGCTTGCTATGTGGATCGCCGCACTGGCAAGCATCTTGCACTGCCTGCAACGCCGCACGACCGCGTTGCTCGTCATCTTCGGCGTGTCAGCGTTGCTCCTCGCGCTCACCCGACAAGCGCTCTTCCTCCCCATCGGCGCCGTCGCCGGCGCATTTGTCAGCGCGCGCCTGCGCCGTGACGTGCAGGATGCGCAGACGAGCATCGCGCTGGCGGGAGTCGCAAGTGTGGTCGTTCTCGCAAACCTCGTCTGGCATTTCTTGCTGCACGGAGCGGGCATCAGCAAGGAACTGCAGATCACGCACGATCTCCAAGTCAGGGCGGGAACCGTTCCTGCAGACGAGCCGATGCAGGTCTGGTACAGGCATGCCGTGGCGAGCGCCTTCGTCACCGAGATCAAGCGCTCGATACGCGACGTCCTTCCCGTTCTCGGCGCAATCGCCGTGGCGATCGACATCCGACGCAAGGAAAGCGGCGTGCTCATCGGCGCCGCAGTGGCGACGCTTGCTACGATATTCGTGAACGCGGTCTCCTGGGATCTGCAGCGGGTCTTCGAAGCGCCGCTCTACCCCGTCGTCCTCGCCGCGCTGGCCATGGGTGCGGAACGACTCATGCGCTCGCGCATGCCGACCGTGCAATCCACCACAACCTGATGGCTCGACCACGGCCGACGGCAACACGATGGGAGTAGAGCTGCTCATCGGCGCAGGTCGCAATGCGCTGCTCGCGTCCTGCCTCGCGTTCGTCGCCATCTGTTGTGCGGCCGCCGCCGTAAAGCGCAACGAAGGCGCGGCCGGCGCCGCTGTGCGCATCGTCGCGACGCTCTTGGCGCCAGCGACCGTGCTCGCGTTTATTGGACTCTCCTGGTGGCCGCTCGCGCTCGCCCTGTCGGTCATCACTGCGCTGTGGCAGGGGCGCGGCTCGCTTGCGCTGCTCATCGATCGCTTGCGCATTACGTGGGCAGGGGTGTCGCTCGTATCGAAGGTCGCGTTCCTCACGCTCGTCGTCGCCGTCGCCTTTCGGGCCGGTGCCGCGCTCTCGATGCCACCCACTGACGGCGACAGCCTGCTCTATCATCTCCCTATGACTGCGGCATTGCTGCAGGACCACAGCATGTGGTTCACACGGGCCTCGCTGTACGCCGGAGCGACCGAGCTCGGCGAGGCGCTGACCGCAGCAACCGCCGGGAACGTCAACGGTATCGTCGCGTTCGAACTCGTGCAGCTCCTCGTGCTCGGGCTTGTCGGCTTCGGGTGGGCACGCCGGGCCGGCGCAAGCCTGGACGGCGCTGCAGCAAGCGCGATCGTCGCCGGCGCTTTGCCGATGGTCATCGACCAGATGTTCACGAGCCAAAACGATATATTCGCCTGCACCATGCTGGCGGGTGGATGTGCCCTCTGGCGCCAAGCGCCGCGACTTGCCGCGATCGCGTTTGGTCTGCTCTTTGCCGCGAAGGTCACCGCCTTCTTATTAGTTCCCGCAGCTGTCGTGGTCATGCTCGCATTCGAGGGGTGGCCGTTTTCGATCGTCGATATTCTGTGGGGTGCGGCGTTCGCGGCACCGTGGTACGCGCGGACGTGGATCTTGACCGGCAGCCCGGTGTACGCCGTTTCATCTATGGGGTATAGCTCCACCATCGCGGCTAACCTCGCACGCGCCTGGCCATTCACGCTGAAGGCGATGAGAGATTTCGGCGGCCTGGGAGCGATCATCGGACTTCCCGCCCTGCTCGCGTTCATATTGCTGAAGAAGAGATCCGCATTTGTTCGCGCGATGCCGTGGCTCGCGTTCGCCACGTACGTCGCATGGGTGCTCATGCCCAACGGCGCCGAAAGCGTCGCGGGCACGCTCGACCAGATCCGCCAGGGGTGGTCGATCCGGTACGCGATGTTCCTGCCGTTTGTTCTGGCTATGGCGCTGCCCATCGTCCTCGACGGCGTGACGACTTTGCCTGCAGCCGCCTTCGTGTCGCTCGTCGCGGGAGCGAGTGCGGTCGTGCGGAGCGCCAACGCAACCGGCTCGTCGCAGCCACTTGGATTTGTCTATGCCTTGCCGATCGTGCTCGCGTTCGCGCTGGCGATCGTGGCGTTCTCCAATCGACCGAAGGTGAGCCGTGTCTGGGCAATATGCGCCCTTGCCATCTGGAGTCTCGTGGCGACGAGTGGAGCGCAGTCCGTGCGGCGCTTGTGGGACTCGACGTATCTGCAGTGGAGCCGCCTGATTCCGGGCAACGACGTCATCTTAGACCCGCGCGTGAAGGCCAGCCCTAAGCTGGCGGTCCTCGGCATGCGGGCCTTTCCGCTCGTGGGTCCGAATTTCGTGCGCCGAACGTACGAAGACATCGTGATCGCGCCGAATTCCACGTGGCTGGATGACCTGCGTCGAAGCGCGGTACCGGTACTTGTTGCCTCCGGGGAATCCGGATCGCCCAACCAGCCAGCCTTCATGCAAGCGCTGCCGCAGGAGATCCAAATCGCACGAGCTCAGGGCGTCTGTCTCCTCGTAAGGCACAGCAGCGCACGCGTCTACGGACTCAATCCGCAAGCCTGCGCCGGGACAGCCACCCGTCCGTAGCGACAGCCGCGGTCGCCACAGCCCACCTCTCAATTCTGCGAGCTGGGAACCACGGAGAAGCTATTTGTCTTGCTCACGTGGGGCGAGGTAGCGACAGGCTGCCCGTGTGATGCAGAACAGGCCGAGGACTCCGAGGTTGCACATCGAGGGGGAGACGAGGTTGCGAATTGCCCAACGGTTTTGCGACGATTCGGTAGCTGAACGCCAACGTGGAGTGGCCGCCTTGACTCTCGCGCACGGCGAACCCGGTCGCCGATTTCTGGGTCACGTAGAGCCCGCGATTGTCGCCTTCGGGCGTGATAAACACGAGATAGTCACCTGCAGCCATAGCGCTCGCGAAGCGGCGCTCGAGTTGAACGTAGGCTGAGCCGTTCGTGAGTTCCGCCTCACCGAAATCTTCGATGGTCGGCTGGCTCGCCTGGGGGGCATAGGAGACCAGCCGTTGGCCGGTCGTTGAGGCGAGATCTGAGGTAAAGCTGTGCGCATGCACGTTGCCGCCATTGTCAACTTCAAACACATCTACTGTAGAGCTGTCAAGGCCCTCGTAGATGAGCCCCCCCATGGAAAAGGCGCGGACCGCACTCGCGGTACTATTACTGGCCTCCCCTTGAACACCCGCGACGCCGCCGTATCCGACGACGCCGAAGAGGCTACCAACGGAATTAACGCCGTACATGCTGCCACCAATGTTGAGAGACACCTCGCTCGACGTACCTGAGCCTATTCCCGCCCTGCCGGTGAGTCCCAAGTTGCCACCATCGTCCACGGTAAAGACGTGAACGGAGTGGGAATTGACTCCAAGAAAGAGCGGTCCGCCGAAGCCCTTCGCCATGATCGAGGTCGTCTTGCCGTTATTGAGCCCCTCGACGCCGGCGACGGAGGAAGAACTTCCGAGTGCCGTTCCCAACACGCCGGTACCTGAGCCAGAAACGCCAGCGACGCCGAAACCGCTGGTCGAGCCACCGCTTAAACCGGCGTTGGAGCTTGAGGTTCCGATGACGCCGATGCCGCTGGTCGACACACCAGATACGCCAGACCCGCTAGTGCTGACACCGCTAACACCTGTCCCTCTTGTCGTGGTCCCCTTGACACCAGAGTTGTATATGCCGCTCGTACTGAGGTCGCTGCCGCCGACGGCATTCTTTCCGTTGCTGGCTGACGTGCTGTTGAACTTCGTTTGGCCACCGACCCCGTTGCCTCCGAGCCCAACACCGCGGATTGCTGGGCCAGACCCGTTATTGTCATACTCGATACACGGCAAAGAGCTTGTGCAGGTCGGATCGATGACGCCGCCACCCGCCGCATGTGATGTGCTCGCGGCGAAGGTCACCGTGGCCACTGCCACGAGAGGAACGGTAAGAACGACAAGCCGTAACCACGTCTTGTTCATGATGAACTCCTTGCCAACTCCAGTGGACGCGGGGATGCACCTCATCTCAAGAGATGCCGGTGTAGGAGAAGAATAGCACAATACAGAGAAGTCTCATACGGGTGCGCTTCCGGCAGGTGAAGCGGGAGAAAAATCAGCAACCAACCTAGAATAGAAGGTTTCCACGGTACGGGCAGGTGGCCGAGTGGTTAATGGCAGCAGACTGTAAATCTGCCGCGCTCAGCGCTACGTAGGTTCGAATCCTACCCTGCCCAAGTTTCTTTTGAGGATGATGCATGGCGTTTAGCCTCCGTCGAGGGAAAGCCGCAGTGCTCAAGGCCGCGGCCCTCGTCGTCC
Organism: Vulcanimicrobiota bacterium; assembly: GCA_963806005.1. Classification (GTDB taxonomy): domain Bacteria; phylum Vulcanimicrobiota; class Vulcanimicrobiia; order Eremiobacterales; family Eremiobacteraceae; genus JAFANK01. The sequence goes on from CAWDWJ010000001.1 coordinate 843,339, forward strand.
TCATCCTTCTCGTCATCGTTGCGGCGCTGATCGCCTGGGTCATCCGCTCCCCCCTTCCCAAAGTCAACGGCCGGCAGAGCGTGTCGGGTATCAGCGCGCCTGTGACCATCCGCCGCGACAACCGCGGCATCCCGCATATCGAGGCCCAAACCGAAGCGGATCTCTTCTTTGGTGAAGGGTTCGCCTGCGCGCAAGATCGCCTATGGCAGATCGACCTCTTGCGGCGCACGGCTGAGGGCAAACTCTCGGAAGTCGTGGGACCAGCTGCGCTCGACATCGATCGCTACATGCGCACAGTAGGGTTGGGAGCAGCCGCAGTGCGCGACGCGGACGCACTGCGCGGACAAGCTCGGCTGGATCTTGCAGCCTATGCAGCCGGCGTCAATGCCGCAGCCTCGACACATCCGTTGCCGCTTGAGTTCCGGTTGCTCGGCTATCGGCCGCAGCCCTGGGCGCCGGCTGACAGCGTTGCCATCATCAAGCTCATGGCGCAACGGCTCGACGATCAGTGGACGCAGGTCGAGTTGCGGGCGCTCTTGCAGAAGAAGATCGGCGTGCGAGCGGCGGACTCGCTCATGGACGCGCAGGTACCTGGGTTGGAGCATTTCATCCCAGGGACGAGCCGCTCTACTCCACGCGCAGCGGCCGCGAACGCATCGCAGGCGATCGCCGATGCCGGAGCAGCGAACTATTTCTCGCCGCTGCCTCCCGACCCGCAAAGCGGTTCCAACAACTGGACGGTTGCAGGAAGGCGAGTGACCAGAGGCAAGCCCGTGCTCTCAAACGATACGCACCTGGGTCATTCTGTCCCAAGCACCTACTGGCTCGCCCAGCTGCGTGGTGCAGGTTTCGACGTCGAAGGCTTTATCATCCCCGGGATCCCCTTCATCGCGCTCGGCCACAACCGGCGTATCGCTTTCGGCGTGACGACCGGAGACGTCGCGGTGCAGGACATCTTCATCGAGCGTTTCCGCTCATCGAGCTCTGACGAATACATGGCGAACGGGCGTTGGCTGCACGCGGCGCATCGCGTCGAACGTATCGCGGTCAAAGGCGGCCCGACACAAGTGCTCGACATCCTCGAGACGCGCCACGGCCCGGTGCTCTCGCGCACCGGAACGAAGGCCAATGCGCTCGGTTGGACTATCCTGCGCGGCGGAAATGAGATCGAGCTGCTTCGACGGCTGGACTTGGCGGGAAACTGGGGAGCGTTCGAGGATGCGCTGTCGCGCGTCGTCGGTCCGATGTTCAATTGGGTCTATGCCGACGTCGACGGTAACATCGGCTATCATCTCGCGGGGAAGGTGCCGCATAGGATTCACGGTGATGGTTCGCTGCCCGTCGAAGGTGAAGACGACCGCTTCGACTGGCATGGCTATCTTGCGTTTGAGAGCCTGCCGCATGCGTACAACCCCCACGGCGGTGTGCTCGCGACCGCGAACAATCAACTCGCGCCGTCGAATACGCCCGTCGGTTCCTCATCGTTCTTCGATGCGCCCTATCGCGTCCACGAGATCTACCGGCGGCTCAAGGGGAGCACGATGATGACCCCGCAGGCGATCGGCGCCATCCAGGCGGATGTGTACGATCTCCCGCGCCATGAGCTTGCTGTGATAACGTCGCAGACACTACTGCAAAGCGGCGACGCGCGTCTGCATCTCATCGGCACGCAACTAGCGACCTGGGACGGACAGGCGACTGACGCCTCGACGGCTCCGACTTTCCTCATGGCGGAGGTGCGCAATCTCGAGGACATGCTGATAACGCCCAAGATCGGTGCCAATCTTGCGCTGCGCTATGACGCGGACTTCAATGCGCTCGTCCCCTTCCAGCGCGTGCTCTCAGGTGACACGTCGTTGCGGTCGATCGGCATCACTCGGGTGTCGCTCATCGGCGCGATTCCAGCCGCCTGCATCCGAGCCGCCGATAGCGTCGGCGCAACTGCCACGGGTGGGATCAGCCGCATCACGCCGTGGGGAAAGCATAACGAGGCGATCTTCGACCACCCCGTGGGCCGCTCGTGGCCGCTCACCGCGCTCCTCAACATCAAACCCTTCGATCAACCCGGTGACGGGTTCACCGTCTTCGCCGCGAAACCGGACCACGGCCCAGCGTCGCGAATGGTCGACGATCTCTCCGATTGGGATGACTCGTCGATGGTCCTCACGCTTGGCGAGTCTGGCCAGTTCAACAGCGCGCACTATCAAGACGAAGTGGAGGACTTCGCAGCGGTTAAACGGGTGCGAATGCCGTTTTCCGATGCGGCCGTAGCGGCCGCGACCAAGGATACGCTCACCCTCAATCCGTAATACGTGGAGAGCGGGCGGGAGTAGCTCAATTGGTAGAGCGCTAGCCTTCCAAGCTGGATGTTGCGGGTTCGAGACCCGTCTCCCGCTCCAAGCACGATGACTCACTGTAGTCGTAATCGGTCGAGCAGTTTTCGAATGGGCCTCTGTGTGCTGTTTGGTCTCGCGACACTCTCAACAGCGCTTAGTCTCAACATGCCAACCCGGGCCGATGACATGAGCGGTGCAATCAACGGATTTGTTTACGACTACAAAGGTGGGCCGCTGAAGAATGCCGCGGTCCTGATCTACAGCGACGACAGTACCATGAATTGCGTGTTCGTACCGGATGATTGGTATGATTGGGACCGTCCGGTGATGTGCGGCGCAAGAAATCCAGTGACGGGGACCCGCGGTGCGGTATCCTTCCGCGTGACTGAAGAAGCCAGCGGTCCGATATCCTATGCCGTGGACCTCCGTGTCACTGACCACAGCGGCTTCTTTACCTTTCTTGCCCTGCACCCGGGGCGCTACATGCTGGTCGCTTTGAGGAGGGGGGAGCTAGGAGGGTGCTTGTCTGGGATCGTCGTCGTTCCAAATGCCCTCGTCCGCGCGAAGTTTCATCTCTTACCCGTCACAAAGTCGCTAAGCGTGCCATCGTGGCCCTGCTTTTCGTCAAGGGAAGGCAGTGCAATCTATTTCTAAGAGACACGGCTTGGTGCGCCTTACGTGCACGTTCGCGGCACTCGCCTCTTGATCAAATCGATTTGAAGGAGGACAACATGATAAAAAGAGCAGGGGCGATCCTCTGTCTTGCGATCGCTGTCGCCGCGGTTTCCGCCCATCCATCAAGCGCAGCGGCACCAACCTTGAGCGGCAAGATGTTACAGTTGCAGTACCTCGTGGGCACGTGGTCGTGCTTGAACAAGATGGCAGCCATGGAGAATATGCCGGCGGCCACCGCCGAAAGCACCGCCTCGTACGAGATCGAACCCGGCAACACCATCGCCTACGACAGTTCCTCCCCCGGGTTCTCGAGCGCCGGTTTCTTTGGGTATCTCGCTGCTAAGCAGTTGTGGTGGGAATCGGCTGCCGACAACCACGGCGGGGTGTTCCTCGGGAGCGGCAAGGGCGGCAAGAGCCTCGTGCTGGCCGGCAGCGGCACTACCGCGACGGATGGCGGGGCAACCCCTCAACGAGACACGTTCACAAAATTGAGCGATACGAAATACGAGGTTCGCGCAGAGGTGAAAGAAGCCGGCAAGTGGGTGCTGGGCGTCGTGTCGACCTGCACGAAGACGTCAAACACACCCGGCTGACTCACATGAAGAAACCAAAAGACGTTGATGAGTATTTCTCACATCAACCAATCGAGGTTCGACGACTCCTCGAACAAGTTCGAGCGACCATTCGAAAGGCTGCTCCCCAGGCAGAAGAAGTGATCAGTTACGGAATACCAGCGTTAAAGCAGAACGGCATCGTGGTATACTTCGCTGCCCACGCAAAACACATCGGCCTTTACCCGATGGCTTCGGGAGTACGAGCGTTCAAGAAGGAGCTCTCGGTCTATAAAGGGGCAAAAGGTTCGGTTCAGTTTCCGTTCGACAAGCCTCTCCCATTAGGGCTCATAACCAAGATTGTGAAGTTCAGAGTAGCCGAGAACATCCAGAAGGCGAAAACAAAAAAGAAATAGCTACAATGCCCCCGAGCTTGACTCGGCCCTAATACGACCAGGTGTAAAACGGCGGGAAGACATACGGCCCACCCACCTCGAGCGTGACCTGCTCGTGATCGCTGAGCACGATCGTGCGCGGATCTCCGCTGAAGAGCGAGGTGCCGACCCAAAACAGCGTCGGGCCCGTGAAGCCGGCGACGTTCGAGACGGTCAGCGGCTGGCCCCAGATGTCGAACACCTGGCCTAGCAGGAACGTGGTCGGTGTCGGATTCTCGATATGGATGATGCCCGAGCTATCATGCGTATGTAGATGGTAGAAACACGTCCCACTGTCGGCGATGGTCCCACCACCCGTGAATACCGGATGCATGATACCGATGGCGAGCGGGATCGCGAGCTGCGCGCCATTGTGGAAGAGGCTGACGTGCGTATGTATATGATACACGACCGCGGCATTGTCGCAGGGAATGCCATCGACGGGAGCGCCCTGACCGCCAGACGGCGTGTCCCCCGGAGCGAAGACCTGCGCGCCGACGATGTCTCCGGTGACGAGCGTCATGGGGGTCGGCGTCGGTGCCGGCGGCGGCGTAGGGATGGCCGGTGAGGGGCTCGCTGTTGGGAACACAAACGTCACGGGGGTAGACCCGCCGCCGCACGCCACGAGGGCGCTGCAGAGCAGGCAAGTCAGGGCCACGAGCACACGGATTGATCCCATACATAGAGTATTCACCGGCTTCCCAGCTCATGCAGGGGCTGAAAGCACCATTTTCAGCGGAGAAGCGGTTGAAGAAGATGTGAAGTAACCCGCCCGTCCCTTCACGCCGCTTTCCAGAGACCTGCCCGTTCGTGGGGTATTCTGAGACGGTGCAACCACAAGTCGTCATCCTTGGCGCGGGTTTTGCGGGCCATACCGCCGCCTTGCACCTGTCCTCGCGGCTGCGCGGCAAGGCCGACATCCACGTCATCGCCCCGGGCAACCGGTTCACGTGGTTCCCAAGCCTCATCTGGGTGGGCACGGGCACGATGTCGCCCGAGGAGTGCCGCTTTGACCTCGCGCCCGTCTACGAACGGCTCGGGGTGACCTACCACAACGGACGTGCGGTCGAGATCCATCCCGATTCGAACACCGTGCTGATCCACGACGCAGCCGGTGTGGCGACAGCGGTCGACTACGATTACTGCATCAATGCGACTGGGCCATATCTCAACTTCGAGGGGACGCCCGGCCTTGGTCCGCGCGCCGGCACGACGCTGAGCATCTGCACCATCGAACATGCGACCCAGACACGCGATGAGTATCTCGACATGGTGCGGGCGCTCAAGTCCGGGATGCGGCGCCGTGTGGTCATCGGCATCGGGCATCCGGCGGCCACCTGCGAAGGTGCGGCCTTCGAGTATCTCATGAACGTCGATGCCGATCTGCGGCGGCGCGGCGTGCGCGATCGAGCAGAGCTCGTCTGGCTCACGAACGAGCCCGAGCCCGGCGACTTCGGAGTGGACGGCATCGAAGCGCGCAAACGAGGTGTCGTCGCCACCGGCGCGAGCCTCGTGCGCATGCTGCTCGACGAGCGCGATATCAAGATGGTCATGGCCGCCGGCGTGACGCGTGTTGATCCGGGCAAAGCGCACTACGAGCAGGCCGGCAACGATCCGGCGAGCGTCGAGTTTGACTTCGCCATGTTCATCCCGCAGTTCCGCGGCATCCCCTTGAACTACATCGCCGCCGACGGGCGCGATATCGGCAAAGAGATGACCCAACCGAACGGCTTCATGAGCGTCGACGCGGACTATGCGCCGAAACCCTATGACCAATACAAGGCGTCAGATTGGCCGGCCACCTACCAGTCACCCAAATACCGCAATCTCTATGCTGCGGGCATCGCCTTCGCCCCGCCCCACCCCTTGTCAAAGGGGAAGAAGTCGCCCAACGGGATTGCCATCCAAGCCACGGTGCCCCGGACCGGCATGGCTTCGGGGATCATGGGCAAGACCGTCGCGCTCAACGTCGTGGACGCGATAGAAGGTCGCCGACCATCGCACCACGCGCGCATGTCCGAGATCCCGGCCGCCTGCATCGCCTCGATGGGCAATTCGTTCTGGCACGGCTCGGCGGCGTCGATCATCATGATGCCCGTGGCCCGTGATTTCGAACGCTACCCGCGGTACGGGCGCGACCTCAACTTGTGCGAGCTCGACGTCGGGCTCGCCGGCGCGTGGACCAAACGCGCGCTGCACACCGCGTTCATGTGGAAGATGCACGGCCATACGGGCTGGCAGCTCATCCCGGAATGAGAGCGAGATAGATGGGAGCGTTCTGGCGGCAGTTCATCCCTTACCAGATGTGGCGCTTCGTCGTCATCAATACGCGCATGTATCTGATCGCTCGAGGCCTGCTCGGCCCGCACTAGGCGGGCTTCCAATCGTCATTCGTCAGCGACGTCATCACGTGGTCTTCCCAGACCCCGTTGATGAGCAGGTAGCGTTTGGCCACACCCTCCTTCACAAATCCGAGGCGCTCAAGGACCGCCGCGCTGCGCGCATTGCGTGGCATGTAGTTGGCCATGATGCGGTGCAGCCGCAGCTCGCCAAAGGCAAAAGCGATGAGCAGCGAGAGCGCCTCGTGCATGAAGCCCTGGCCTTGTTTTGCTCCCGCGAGCGAATAGCCGAGATAGCACGCTTGGAACGGGCCCCGGATGAATTCCCCGAGATTGGCGAGGCCGATGACGGTACGATCGTCCGGCTCGAAGAGATACGTCTTGCACGATCGGCCGTCGAGAAATTCCTGACGGCTCGCTTCGATGCGCGTCTCCCAATAGGCAGGACTGCGCAGCTCGTGCGAGACCGGAAAGAATTCGGCGAGATGGCGCTCGTTGTCGGAGAAATAGGCGGCGATGGCCACCGCATCGCGCTGTTCTGGGATGCGGACGACAAGCCGCTGGCCGACGAGTCTGCACGAGCGCGGCGTTGGATCTGTCATGGGGCGTCGGACGGCGAGGCGCCGAGGGTGGACCGGCGCGCACGGGGATGCCGGAAATACGCCATGACGCGCTCGAGGCGATTGATGAAGCTCGTCTCCGGCTGCTCGGGCGGAGCGGGCGTGGCGGCACGCCGGAAGAAGGCGACCTTGGCGAGCTCGACGAGCGTGAAATAGGCCGTCATGATGATGAGCATGAGGACGCTGAAGAAGAGCGGGGGCAGGGGCTCGAAGCCGAAGAGGTGCGCGAGCGGCGAGAAGGGGAGCGCCGTGCCCACCGCGCCGACGAGGAGCGTGGTGAGCGTGAGCGGGAGGCTTGGCCGGCTGCGGAAGAACGGCACCCGCCGCGTGCGTATGGCGAAGACCACGAGCGTCTGGGTCAGGAAGTTCTCGACGAAGAACCCGGAACGGAAGAGCGTCTGACTCGCGTGGAACACGAACAGCATCACGCCGAAGATCGTGAAATCGAAGAGCGAATTGATCGAGCCGAAGACGAGCAGAAAGCGGCGGATGAGATTCATGTCCCAGTGCGCCGGCCGCTGCAAGAGCTCGGGATCCACGTTGTCGGTCGGGATCGTCATCTCGCTCGCGTCATACAAGAGATTGTTGAGGAGCAGCTGCGACGGCAGCATGGGCAAAAACGGCAAGAAGAGCGACGCGACGCCAGTGCTGATCATATTCCCGAAGTTCGAGGACGTCCCCATGAGGATATATTTGATGGTATTGGCAAAGACGCGCCGGCCCTCACTCACGCCATCCGCCAGGATGCCGAGGTCCTTGTCCAAGAGGACGATGTCCGCCGCATCCTTCGCGACGTCTGCGCCTGAGTCCACCGAGATGCCGACGTCTGCGTCGTGGAGGGCGACGGCATCGTTGACCCCATCGCCCAGGAAGCCGACGTCGACGCCGAGCGAACGCTGCGCGCGGATGATGCGCGACTTCTGCTCGGGGGACACGCGCGCGAAGATACTCGTGGTCGCAAGGGCGTCGCACAGCGCAGCTTCATCCATGGCGTCGAGCTCGGCGCCGGTCAACGTGCCCGTTATGGGGATGTCCAGGCTCGAGCAGATCTTCTGAGCGACGAGCTCGTTGTCGCCGGTCACGATCTTGAGATCGATGCCCAGCGCATGCAGCCGGGCGAGCGACCGCTGTGCGCTCTGCTTGGGCGGATCGAAGAAGGCGAGCAGCCCCTCCGCGCGCAGCGAATGTTCGTCGGCAGCGGTGATCGAGGCGAGCCCGGGACCGTCGCGCGTGGCCACGACGAGAACCCGCTCGCCTGCCGCAAAGCGCTGATCGAGGATCGGGCGCAAGCTCTCCGGCACGGTCGTGCAGCATGCCAGGACGGCTTCGGGCGCTCCCTTGACGATGATGCTGCGCCGGCCGTTACCATCCTCGACAAGCGCGCTCATCCGACGGCGATTGAAATCAAACGGGGCTTGCGCGATGATGTGCATGTCGCCTGTGCCGATCCTGTTGGCGAGGGGGTCGGACCAGATCGCCATATCGAGCGCGTTGCCGCCCACGGCTGTGCCGCCTTCGACGATCGCGCCATTGCACAAGAGCCCAAGACGCAGGACGTCCATGGACGGCGCCCCTGCGGGATCGCACGCTCCGGCCAGGCGGATCTCCCCTTCGGTGATGGTCCCGGTCTTATCGGTGAAGAGGATTTCGATGTTCCCGAGATCCTCGATGCTCAGCAAGCGCTTGACCACGACCGACCCCTCTGCCAGGCGCTTGGCGCCGATCGAAAGACTGATGGTGACGATAGCCGGCAAAAGCTGCGGGGTGATAGCGACGGCGATGGCGAGGGCGAAGAGCAGCGACTCGAAGAGCGGGTGGCGGAGCAGAAGATTCGCCACAAAGACGATGCTCGTGAAGACCGCGGTGATGCGCACGAGGAGCTTGGAGAAGTTTCGCAGCCCGAGCGAAAAAGCGCTCAGCGGCGGCTGCTGGACCAGGTGCCGCGCGATCCGCCCGAGCTCGGTCGCCGTTCCCGTCTTGATGACGACTGCTCGAGCCGTCCCCGAACGCACAATCGTACCCATAAACGCGCAATTGCCCGCAGCAAGGCCGCTAGCGCCCTTCAGCAGGGCGGCGACAGACTTCTCGGCAGGCATCGATTCGCCCGTGAGGATGGCTTCGTCGCATTCGAAGTCGTACGATTCGACGAGCCGGACGTCAGCCGGCACGACGTCGCCGATGCCGAGCAGCACCACATCCCCCGGAACAAGGGTCGTGACGTCGACGCTTCGCGCCTGCCCATCCCTGACCACCATCGCACTGTGATGCACGCGCGCATGCAAGTCTTCGATCGCACGCTCCGAGCGGTACTCATTCGCGAAGCCGAGTCCTACGCTGAGCAGCACGATGGCGAGGATGATGAGCGCGTCGGTCCCTTCGCCGAAGGCGAGCGACGCGGCGGCGGTGGCACCAAGCAGGATGAGCAACGGGTTGTTGAACTGACGGGTGAAGACTCCGATCGTGTTCGCGCCATGCCGGCGCAGCGCGTTCCTCCCGACGGCGAACAGCCGTGTCGTGGCCTCGGTTTCGGTCAGTCCGGCGGGAGACGTGCCGGCCTGTTCGAAAACGACCTGCGTCGCGAGTGCGCATGCTTGGTCGAGGTCGAGCGTCGTCCAGCGCGCATCGATTTTCGTCGCAACCGGCGTCAGCTGTGGAGTCATGGCCATGGCGTTGCAGTCATTGTCTCATCGAGCTTCAGGGGACGTGAGAAGAACCTGTGAAGCCTCATGCTGGCCGGTTGTGGATCTGTACGACCTTATGGAGCCGCGCTTTTTGGAGTTGCAGCAACGGCTGCAATGGGAGCACAACTGACCACGTCACGCCGGTTGCTGGAGGGTGATGCAGTGGATGCCGCCGCCACCGGCGGCAAGCGCATCGATGTCGAGCTGGACGACTCGCCGGCCCGGATAGAGGCTCGCCACGACATCGCGGGCGCGCGCGTCGGCCTGGGTGTCGCCGAATCGCGCCATCACCACGCCGCCGTTGGCCACATAGTAGTTGATGTAACAGTTGCAAAAGTACGGCGAATCGCTTCTCACGTGCAGCGGCCGCTGCATCGTGACTACGCACAGGCGGCGCCCACGGGCATCAGTTGCAGCATGCAGCGCCGCGGCATCGCGCGGGAGCCAGGACGCATCCGGGTCGTGGGGATCTGATGCCGCCTCGATGACCACCTCACCAGGCCGCACAAATCGTGCGATGCCGTCGATGTGGCCGTCCGTCCAATAGTCGCCGGCGCCGGGCAGCCAGATGATCTTTTCGACACCGAAGAAACTTCGCGCTGCGGACTCGACCTCGCCCTTCGTCAGGCCAGGATTGCGGTTCTTGTTGAGGACCGCGCTCTCCGTCGTCAGCGCAGTGCCCTCGCCGTCGAACTCCCAAGCACCGCCCTCGGAGATGAACGGCACGACGTGGCGTGGATAGCCAAGCGACTGGCAGATGCGGGTCGCGACCTGGGCGTCGGCGGTGTGCGTCTGCTTGTTGCCCCAGCCGTTGAAGTTGAGGAGCGTACCCGCGAACGCACCGCTTTTGTCTGTGGCGATGAGCGGACCCGTGTCGCGCATCCAGCAGTCATCGACCGGCATGGCGGTCACGGTCACGGTCGGTCCGCATGCCTGTGCGGCGAGCGCGATGTCGCCTGGCCGGGCGAACATGACGACCGGTTCGAAGGCGGCAACCGCGCGCGCCACCCGCGCGCACACATCGCGCACCGCGCTGAGGTCCTTGCCCCAGAAATCCGTGAGCGAGGGCCACGCCATCCAGCAGCGCTTGTGCGGCCCCTGCTCGGCTGGGATGCGCCACTTCGGCTCAGGAGCGGTTGCTGCCGCGCCGGCAATCGGAGCCGCGCACAGACCAAGCGACAGGCCGAGCATCGTACGCCTGGTCATCATGGAAGATCGCGCCGGCAGGCGCTTTGAGTCTCGCATTCGTGTGAAGAGTGGTTTACTAGGGCGCCGTTCGCGCACCCCCTACGGAGACAGGCGAGCGAGGGATTCTCACGGTTGCGCGGGTAATGAGCCGCCTCAAAGCCCGAGGCTAAGGGCTGCACATCGTCTCAGCAGGGAGACCGCGTATGGACTTCCTCTCACATCTGGCCCACGCAGCGCTGTGGGTCGTGGGCCTCATGTTCATCTTCGCGCTCGTCGGCATTTTTGCGACGATCCGCTGGATCGTGGGCCTCTTCGTCGGCGCGGGTCGTGCCGTTGGGACCGGCGTGCAGAAAGCCGAAGATATGATGCATAGGAAGTAGCAAAGGCTACATAAGCGTCAAGCCCGCGCGAGGCCGGGCTTGCCAGCACCCCGCGCATCGGATAGTATAAGGAACGGCTCATAAGCTGGAAGGGGACCCGAGGCGCCCTTGTAGCTCAGTGGTAGAGCGCGTCCTTGGTAAGGACGAGGCCGCGGGTTCAATCCCCGCCGAGGGCTGTGCAAAAACCGCATGCGCCCGTAGCTCAACTGGATAGAGCGATGGACTCCTAAGCCGTAGGTTGGAGGTTCAAGTCCTCTCGGGCGCGAACTTTTAACTTTCACACTCCGGAAATCGGGGTGTGTGTTCGCTTGTCCCCCATTAAGGAATCATGGCAAAGAAAAATTCGAACGGAACAAGCCGCACGTGAATATCGGGACGATCGGCCACGTGGACCATGGCAAGACGACCCTGACGGCGGCCATCACGACGGTGCTGGCGAAGAAGGGCGGGCGACGGCGAAGGGATATGCCGAGATCGACAACGCTCCCGAGGAGAGGGAGCGCGGGGTGACGATCAATACCGTCGCACGTGGAGTACGAGACGGAGAAGCGCCATTACGCGCACGTGGACTGCCCGGGTCACGCGGACTACATCAAGAACATGATCACCGGCGCGGCGCAGATGGATGGGGCGATCCTGGTGGTGTCGGCGGCTGACGGCCCGATGCCCCAGACCCGTGAACACATCCTGTTGGCCCGCCAGGTGGGCGTGCCTTACATCGTGGTGTTCCTGAACAAGTGCGACATGGTGGATGACAAGGAATTGCTGGAATTGGTGGAAGTGGAGGTGCGGGAGCTGCTCTGACCAAGTACGACTTCCCCGGGGAGAGACGCCGGTCATCAGGGGTTCGGCGACTGAAGGCGCTGGAGAGGCGACGCAAAGCGAGATCGGCGAAAAGGCCATCTTCCAGCTGATGGACGCGGTGGAAGCTATATCCCGAGCCGAAGCGCGATGTGGACAAGACTTCCTGATGGCGGTGGAGGACGTGTTCCTGATCACCGGCCGCGGGACGGTGGCGACGGGCCGCGTGGAGCGCGGGCGGGTGAAGGTGGGCGAGACGGTAGAGATCGTCGGGATCAAGCCGACGACGCGAAGACGGTCGTGACGGGCGTGGAGATGTTCCGCAAGATGCTGGATGACGGCGAAGCGGGGGACAACATCGGGGTCCTGCTGCGCGGTGTCGACAAGAGGACATCGAGCGCGGGCAGGTGTTGGCGAAGCCCGGAGTCGATCAAGCCGCACAAGAAGTTCAAGGGAGAGGTGTACGTGTTGACGAAGGAAGAAGGGGGGCGGCACACGCCGTTCTTCAACGGGTACCGGCCGCAGTTCTTCTTCCGGACGACGGACGTGACGGGGTCGATGAAGCTGCCGGACGGGGTGGAGATGGTGATGCCCGGGGACAACATCACGATGGAGATCGAGTTGATCGTGCCGGTGGCGATGGAAGAAGGATTGCGGTTCGCCATCCGTGAGGGCGGCCACACGGTGGGCGCCGGCGTCGTCACCAAGATCGACTGAGTAATGGCCAAGGAAAGACAACCGCGTCATCATCACCCTGGCCTGCGGAGAGTGCAAGCGGCGCAACTACACGACGACGAGGAACAGCCAGCAACGACCCGGCGCGAATCGAACGGCGCAAGTATTGCCGCTGGTGCCGCAAGCATACACTGCATAAGGAAACGAGATAGAAGGACGAAGAACGGACCTCTCGCTCCGAAGTGGAGCAGCGGCCTTCAGGTCCCTTTAGGGCGGTAGCTCAATTGGTAGAGTAGCGGTCTCCAAAACCGTCGGTTGCAGGTTCGAGTCCTGTCCGCCCTGCCAACCTTTCCGAGACGTGGCACGCGACGCTGAACGGCCGACATCAAGGAAGATCGTGAAAGGCATGACGACGCCGCGAGAGCGTCGGCGACCGGATCCGGCAATCGGCCGAACCAGAAGTCGACGGCTGCGGAGAGCCGCGCCTCGAGCGCGAGCAGCGCTCGCGCGATGTCCCGTCTGGTGCGCTCGGTCGTCCGAGATGAAGCGCGTCACCTGGCCGAGCCGCGAAGAGTGGGTTTCGGCCACCATGCTCGACGTCGGCCTGGTCATCGTCGTGGCGCTCTCACGACGCCGTCGATCACGCTGTTCGGCTGCTCATCTTTCGGGCTGGTAGCGGACGAACGGGACACGATAGAGACAGAACGAATCGCAGATCAGCACGCTGCGCCGTCGCGCCGCGCCGAAGCGATCGGCATCTCGAAGAAGGACGACCGCAAGAAGTGGTTCGTCATCCACACCTACTCGGGCTACGAGAACAAGGTGAAGGCCAACCTCGAGCGGCGCATCCAGTCGATGAACATGCCAGACAAGATCTTCCGCGTGCTCGTGCCGATGGAAGACGAAGTCGAGTTCAAGGACGGCAAGCGCAAGACACGCCGAAGAAGGTCTTCCCGGGCTACGTGCTCGTCGAGATGGACATGGACGACCAGTCATGGTACGTCGTGCGCAACACCTCGGGCGTGACCGGCTTCGTCGGCTCGCCCGGGCTCGGGCGAGAAGCCGATGCCGCTGCAGGAAAAAGAAGTCAAGACGATCCTCAAGCAGATGGGCATCGAGACGCCCAAGCTCAAGATCGACTTCGCAAAGGGCGACCGCGTCAAGGTCACCTCGGGACCGTTCTTCGATTTCACCGGCATGGTCGATGAGATCCAGCCCGAAAAAGAAAAGGTTCGCGCGCTCATCTCGATCTTCGGGCGCGAAACCCCGGTCGAGCTCGAGTTCTATCAAGTCGAAAAGGTATAGACGTGGCAAAGAAAGTCCTCACAACGATCACCCTGCAATGCCAAGCCGGCAAAGCGACGCCCGCGCCTCCCGTGGGGCCCGCGCTCGGTCAGCACGGCATCAACATCATGGAGTTCTGCAAGGCGTATAACGAACGCAGCGCGAGCCAGGCCGGCCAGGTCATCCCCGCGGTCATCACCGTGTTCGAGGACCGCTCGTTCACCTTCGTCCTGAAGACGCCGCCTGCGTCCGAGCTCATCAAGAAGGCGGCCGGCGTGGAGAAAGGCTCGGGCGAGCCCAATCGCAAGAAGGTCGGCAAGATCTCGCTCGATGATTGCCGCAAGATCGCACAAGCGAAGATGGCGGACCTCAACGCGAACGACGTCGAGGCGGCCATGAAGGTCGTCGCCGGCACGGCTCGGTCGATGGGCATCGAGGTCGGATAAGCATGAAGAAGCACGGCAAGAAGTATAACGACAGCATCAAGGCGCTCGGCGAGGAACGGCTCAAGGACGCCGCGCGCGCGATCGAGTCCGTCAAGTCGACCGCCAAGGCGAAGTTCGACGAGACGATCGAAGTCCATATCCGCCTGGGCATCGACATGAAGAAGAGCGAGCAGAACGTGCGCGGCACGGTGGTCCTGCCGCATGGCACGGGCAAGAGCAAGCGCGTCATCGTCTTCGCCAAGGGCGAGAAGGCACGCGAAGCGCAAGAAGCAGGCGCAGACGTGGTCGGCGATGCCGACCTCATCGAGCGCATCAAGGGCGGCTGGAACGATTTCGACATCGCGGTGGCGACGCCGGATATGATGGGTGCGGTCGGCTCGAGCCTCGGCAAAATCCTGGCACAGCGCATGCCCAACCCCAAGGTGGGCACGGTGACGCAGAACGTCAAGCAAGCGGTGGGCGAGATCAAGGCGGGGAAGATCGAGTATCGTCCTGACAAGGCGGCCGTCATCCACTGCATCATCGGCAAGGCGTCTTTCACCCAAGAAGCCCTGCTCGAGAACTTCACCACGCTCTTGGACGCCATCGTGCGTGCGAAACCGGCATCAGCGAAGGGCACATACCTCAAAAGTATCACCGTCGCCACCACTATGGGACCAGGCGTGCGGGTGGATCCGACGAGGTTGAAAGCCGCCGCTTAACGAAATCGACTCGTCACAACCATGTAGCAACGGACCTTGCGGTCCGTTCACCCGATGACAGCAGGTCGCAGCGATGCGAGAATCCCGAGAGGGGCCTGCCGAGGAAGCCCCGGCCAGCGTGCCGGCGCATATCCAGCGACGGACCTTCAGGTCCGTTAACGAATTGCGAGCGCTTTCTCCGTCGGAACCGGAGAGAGCGCTTTTGCTTTCTCCAACCTAAGGGACGAAGATGCCAACAGAACGGAAAAACGAGAGCATAAAGGAGCACAAAGCCCGCATCGCCGCGAGGCCCAACTTCTTCCTCACCGATTATCGCGGGCTGACCGTTGGCGAACTGCGCACGCTGCGCGTGGCCTTGCGCAAGAGCTCGTCGGACTACGCGGTGATCAAGAACACGTTGTTCGGCAAGGCGATCGGCGAAGAGAAGCTCACAGAGCTCAAGGACGTGCTCGAAGGTCCGACCGCGGTCGCCTTCGTGGGCGACGATCCGGTCGCCACCGCCAAAGCACTGGTCCAGTTCGCCACCGAGTCGAAGAAGCTGCGCATCAAGGCGGGCGTGGTGGACGGGCTGCTCTACGATACGAAGAAGATCGAGGCGTTGTCACGAGTGCCGTCGCGTCTCGAGCTCTACACGAAGCTGGTCGGTTCGCTCAAGTCCCCGCTACACCGGCTCCACAACGTGCTCCACGGCAGCAAGCGCAAGCTCGTCGCGACGCTTGCCGCCGTCCATCAGAAGAAGTCAGAGTCGGCGCCGGCCGCATAGCACCGCAACTGTCGCGACGGACCTTGAGGTCCGTCGATGAAAGGAACGAACATCAACCATGGCAGTCACAGAGATCATCGATCAGATCGATAAGCTCACCGTTCTCGAGCTGCACGAGCTCGTGAAGACCCTTGAGGACAAGTACGGCGTCTCGGCAGCAGCGCCGGTCGCGATGGTCGCCGCGGCGGCGGGCGGCGGGGCCGCGGCACCGGTCGAGGCGAAGACGGAGTTCGACGTGACCCTTATGAGCGCGGGCGAGAAGAAGATCAACGTCATCAAAGCGGTCCGCGAAGTCGTCTCGGGTCTGGGGCTCAAAGAGGCCAAGGACCTTGTCGAGGGCGCTCCCAAGGCGGTCAAGACCGGCGTCAGCAAAGAAGAGGCCGCCGCCATCAAAGCCAAGCTCGAAGAGCAAGGCGCGACGGTCGAAGTCAAGTAAGCCGATCGCGGCGAGGTCAAAAGAAATGGCGGCCCTACGTGGCCGCCACTTTCTTTTTTAGCGGCTGGCTACACTCCGCTGAGCTCGAGCCGCGCATTTTGACCAGTGGACAGCGGCAGGCCGGGCGTGGCCATCGGCTGGGACGACCAATGCGCGAACTGCGCGGGGTCGCTCTTGAAGAACGCTTCGATGCGCGCGATGCGGTCTTTGGTGGATGGGTGGTCTTGCACGTACTGCTCGAAACCGGCGTCGCCATACAGCTTCTCAAGCTTTTCGAAGAACCAGATCATGCCCCAAGGGTTATACCCGGCCTTTGCGGCGAGGATGACGCCCTCATGGTCGGCTTGGTATTCTTGCTGGCGGCTGAAGTTGAGAAAACCGTAGCCCGCGATCAGCTGCGCCGCCGTCAGCGTATTGGCGCCGCCCTGTGAATGCACGAAAATGCTGAAGACGCTGAGCAGGATGTTCACCTGCTGTGCCTGGCGGATGCGGTTCATCACGTGGCCGAGCACGATGTGACCCGTCTCGTGGCCCACGACGCTCGCGAGCTCAACCTCATTGCCGGCGTTCTTCGAGCAACGCCTCGTTGACGTACACCCAACCGCCCGGCACCGAAAAGGCGTTCGCCTGATTGCCTTTCACGACGACGAAGTTCATCGGCCACCAGTGGGGTTGCGCGGCGTTTGAGATCCTCGCGCCTACCGAGCGTAGCACGGGATAGTAGGGCGAGGCATCGAGGATCTGTCCCTGCTTGCGCTGGTCGTCATAGACTTGCTGACCGATCTGACGTTCTTGGGTGTGGTCGTCTGCCGCCGCCTCGAGAGCGAACGGCGGCGTCGCCAGTGCCGCGCCCGCGGCGCAGACGCCGCAGATCCAAGAACGTCGCGAGAGTCTCGTCGTATCCATCATCTGCATAACGTATCCGCGGGCGGGATGAGTTTCACCTACGCGCCCGAACTACGGTCCCATTATGATCGCACGAGTGACCGCTGCCGGCGCGATCGTGGCGGCAGTCGTGGTGATGCTCACCGCCGGGTGTACGAAGGTCGAGGTCTCAAAGAGCGGCGCCGCGCGCGGCGGCGCGCCGGGCGTCCTGAGCATCTCAACGGGACGATTCGACACCCTCAACACCGTGGTCTCTGCCGGCGGGTCCTCCGTGTACCTCTCGTACTTGTGGGGAGCGTTCCTCTTCATCGCCGACGATAAGATGAACATCGTCCCCGAACTGGCGACGGAGATCCCGACCCAGGCCAACGGCGGCATCAGCCCCGACGGCCTGACGATCGTCTACCACCTGCGCCATGGCGTCAAGTGGCACGACGGCGCGCCTTTTGGCGCCGATGATGTCGTCTTCACCTGGCACGCGATCATGAATCCGAAGAACAACGTCATCACGCGCCTCGGTTACGACAAGATCGCATCGATGACCGCGGTCGACCCCTACACCGTCCGCGTCAAGCTCAAAGAACCCTACGCCCCTGCGGTCGCGAACTTCTTCGGCCCGGGTGAGGTCTCGTACATCATCCTTCCCAAGCACATCCTCGGCCAGCTCCCCGATATCAATAGGGCTCCCTACAACAGCAAGCCGATCGGCACGGGCCCGTTTGTCGTCGATTCGTACGATCCGACCACGGGCGTCATGCTCAGCGCGAATCCCGATTACTGGCGCGGCCATCCGAAACTGCGCGGCATCGACTACCGGATCATTCCTGACTCCAACACGACGATGGTGATGCTGCGCAGCAATGAGCTCGATGTCGCCGTCGTCTCTGATACACACGCACACGAGCTGGCTAAAGATCCGGGCATCGTCATCGTGGGCGAACCTGCGCCGCAAAACGCGTTTCTGTCGTTCAACACGCAGCGCGCTCCGTTCGATGACGTCCGCGTCCGCCGTGCTATCGCGATGGCCGTCGATCGGAAGTTCTTCGTCCACGCGTTCCAGTACGACGTCGGGTCGGTGGCAAATGGGGACGAGCCGCCGTTCTACTGGGCGTTCGATCCGCAGGTGCGCATGCCGGACTACGACCCTGCCCGGGCCGGAGCAGCTGCTCGACGAAGCGGGCTGGCGTATGGATCCGGCGACCGGCTACCGGATGAAGAACGGCAAGCAGCTCTCGCTGACTTTCGCTTACATCGTGTCGCGCGATCCTGACACGCGCTTTTCAGCCATCTTCCAGAACGCGATGAAGCAGATCGGCGTGGCCGTCGATATCAGGACCTATCCATACAACGTCTTCTACGCGCCCAAGAGCGAAGGTGGGATCCTCGACGGCGGCAAGTTCGACATCGCTTCAAGCGGCTGGGTGTTAGGCAGCGACCCAGATGAAGCGACCCTGTGGATGTGCGACCAATATCCACCGCAGGGCTACAACTGGTCGTTCTTCTGCGACCCGCGCATCGATGCGCTCGAGCGCACGGCTTTGACGACCTATGACCGCGAGAAGCGCAAGCAGGCATATTGGAAGATCCAAGAGCTGCTCGCCCAAGACGTCCCAGCGATATTCCTCTCCTGGGTCGACCTCATCTTCGCGACACGCGACGACGTCAAGGACTTCCACCCCGGCGAGAGCATGTGGGCCTCGTGGAACTGGCGCAAAGAATGAGCCGACGCCTGAGCGACTCTCAGGATTCGCGCCGTGAGCCGGTGAGATAGCGGACGGCGGTCGCCACAATAGCGATGGCAAATATCACAGCAGCGCGTCGCTCACCGCTCCCCCACCCAGCCTGGGCTGCTACGTAAGAACGGCACGAGCAGCAGCGAGACGATATTGAGCACCTTGATCATCGGGTTGATGGCTGGGCCTGCCGTGTCTTTGTACGGGTCGCCGACCGTGTCGCCCGTGACCGCGGCCTGATGCGCCGGGCTGCCCTTGCCGCCGTAGTGCCCGTCTTCGATGAACTTCTTCGCGTTATCCCAGGCGCCGCCGCCCGAGGTCATCGAGATCGCGACGAAGATGCCGGTGACGATCGAGCCGACCAGAACCCCGCCGAGCATGAGTGCTGCATTGTCCGGATCGATGATGTGGAAGGCGCCGAGCGCTACGATGATGATCGGGGTGAGCACCGGGATCATGGCGGGCACGATCATCTGGTGCAAGGCGCGCCTGCGGTCACGATGTCGACGCAACGGCCGTATTCGGGCTTGCCGGTCCCTTCCATGATGCCTTTGATGTCGCGGAACTGGCGACGGACTTCCTCGACGACCGCGGCGCCGGCGACGCCGACCGCCTCCATGGACAGAGCGACCGAACAAGATAGGGCAAAGCGCCGCCGATGAGCAGGCCGGAGAGCACCCAGGGATTGTCGAGCGCGAAGACGAGCGCCGTCGCCGCCTGGCCCGCCTTTTCGGCCAGCTCTTGCTGGAAGGATGCGAAGAGCACGATGGCAGCGAGAGCCGCCGAGCCGATGGCATAGCCCTTGGTCACGGCTTTGGTCGTATTGCCGACCGCGTCGAGCGGATCGGTGATGGCCCGGACCTCGGGCCGAGCTTGGCCATCTCGGCGATGCCGCCGCCGTTGTCCGTGATCGGTCCGTAAGAGTCGAGCGCGACGATGACGCCGGCCATGGAGAGCATGGCCATCACGGCGATGGCCACGCCGTAGAGACCGGAGAGCGCATACGAGGACAAGATGCCGGCGACGATGACGAGGACGGGGAGCGTCGTTGACCGCATCGACACGGCAAGACCGGCGATGATGTTGGTCGCATGGCCGGTCGTCGACGCCTTGGCGATCGACTGCACCGGTTTGAACTGCGTGCCGGTGAAGTACTCGGTGATGACGACGATGAGCGCGGTGATGACGAGGCCGATGAGCGCAGCGAGCCATAGCTTCCAGGTCTCGTACAGCCCGGTGCCGCCGGCCGCGGCGTCCGCACCGCTCATGATGAGCGGCGTGACAAACCAGAATGCGATCGCCGAGAGGACCGCGGCGACCGTCAGGCCGGTGTACATGGCCGCCATGATACGGCCGCCGCGCACGTGGACGAAGAGCGTGCCGATGATCGAGGTGATGATGGAGATGCCGCCGAGCACGAGCGGGAAGACGGCCGTGACGAGCGAGTATTGCGCCGACGCATGGAAGACGAGCGCTCCGAGCAGCATCGCCGCGATCGTGGTGACGCAATAGGTCTCGAAGAGGTCGGCCGCCATGCCGGCGCAGTCGCCGACGTTGTCGCCGACGTTGTCGGCGATGACGGCTGGGTTGCGCGGGTCGTCCTCGGGGATGCCGGCCTCGACCTTGCCGACGAGATCGGCGCCGACATCGGCGCCCTTGGTGTAGATGCCGCCGCCCAGACGGGCGAAGACCGAGATGAGCGAGCAACCGAATCCAAGTCCGACCATGGCCGCGAGCGCTCTGCGCAGATCGTCGGGATACAGTTGATGCATGATGGCGAAGTAGCCGGCGACGGCGATGAGCCCAAGGCCAACGACGAGCAGCCCGGTGATGGCGCCGCCCCGGAAGGCGACTGAGAGGGCCTGAGACATGCCCTCGCGCGCGGCCTCGGCCGTGCGCACGTTGGCGCGTACCGAGATGGCCATACCGATGAAACCTGTCGCGCCCGACAGCAAGGCACCGATGGCGAAGCCGATCGCCGCCTGCCAGGAGAGGAAGAAGCCGATGAGCAGGATGAGCACGATGGCGACCATGGCGATCGTGGTGTACTGGCGGCGCAGGTACGCCATGGCGCCTTCCTGGATGGCAGCGGCGATCTCGCGCATGCGCTCGTTGCCCGCCGGCTTGCGCAAGATCCAGACGATCAGGTACAGGCCGTAGAGGATGGCGAGCACGCCGGTCGCCAGTGCGAAGATGATGGCATCCTGGACCAGGCTATCGGTTGACATAGACATCGTCGTGTGTCGTCTCCAAACGGGTCGCAATAGCGCTCCTACAGACTCGTGCAACGGCACTCTGTCCGGGAGCTCTCACGCGCGGAACAGAGCGTTGTTTGAGGTCCGGTTCCCGCCTCCTGCGCCATAACACGTCGGCCGCGCGCCATGGCCAAAGGGGCGGACGCAAATCATGACTAAAGTCGGACACTCGTGGCAAGTTTTCTAGGTCAGCGCTTCCTGCGTTTCGTCGCCGTTCTGCTCACCATCACCGCGGTGACTTTTTTGTTTCTCCACCTCATCCCGGGCAATCCGGTGGAGATACTGCTCGGGGAGCACGCGACGCACGCCGACGTCGTCACGTTGACGCACGAGCTCAAGCTCGATCAGCCATGGTACGTGCAGTACGGCGCGTACGTCGCGCAGATGGCACGCGGCGACCTCGGCCGCTCGCTCACCGATAACCTGCCCGTCGCTGAGAAATTGGGCACCTACTTCCCTGCCACGGTCGAGCTCGGCTTCGCGGCGATGTTCCTCGCGGTCGTCATCGGCGTGCCGGCCGGTATTCTCGCCGCGATCCAGCATCGTCGTCCGCTCGATACGGTGACGAGCATCGGGGCGCTGCTCGGCGTGTCGGTGCCGGTGTTCTGGTTGGGCTGGATGCTCTTGTGGCTGCTCGCCTACGAACCGAGCAAACTGGGCGTGAATCTCTTCCCGCTGGCCGGGCGCATCTCGATGCGTTACGACATCCCCATCCACACGCACTTCGTGACGATCGACGCGGTGCTCGCCGGGAACTGGAGCGCGTTCGTCGATTCGCTCTGGCACCTGGTCTTGCCGGCGGTGACGCTGGGCACGATACCGATGGCGATCGTGGCGAAGATGACGCGTGCGGAGATGCTCGAGGTGATGCAGACCGACTACATCCGCACCGCCCGCGCGAAAGGGCTGGGCAAGACCGCGGTCGTGATCAAGCACGGGCTGCGCAATGCCCTCATCCCGATCGTCACGGTCGTCGGCTTGCAGACCGGCTTCTTGCTCGGTGGCGCCGTGCTCACCGAGAGCATCTTCGCCTGGCCAGGCGTCGGGCGTCTTGCCTTCGAGGCGATCAGCAACCGCGACTACCCGCTTATCATCGGCTGCGTACTGCTGTTCTCAGCGACCTTCGTGCTGGTGAATTTCATCGTCGACGTGCTCTACGCGCTGCTGAACCCGCGCATCCGCTACGCATAGCCCGCCGTGGCCGGAGGCCCTGTTTCTCAGCCTCCTCTGAGCGCGCTTTAAGCTTGGCAGGATACGATGAACAAGCCTATAAGGTCCAAATCAACCCGGTGTCGCCAGGGGGCCATATGACGAGCACGTTCTCAGCAGAGGCAGCCAAGCGGCGCACGTTGCGCCGGCTGGCGCTGTATACGTTCCTCGTGTTCCTTGTGGCATCCACGGTGATCCACTTCACGGTCGGATCGATCGTGGCCATGCTCCTTCCTAAGGAAAAGCCGTCGCTCGACCAGGCGATCACGATCGTCACGCTCAACAACGACGTGCATGAAGCGATGCTCACGATCGAGCACCTGCAACCCGATCCGCAAAAGCCGACCCCGCAGACGGTCACCCCACAGAAGATCGTCATGCGCCCGATGCCGCACATACAGCGGACGATGCAGCGCACGACGGTGTCAGCCAGCTCGGCCGTCGCATCGATCGATGCGCCGTCACGTCGTAGCTCAAGCCCGGCAGGCGGCGGAGCGAGACAGCAGCAGAGCGCATCGCGTGGGAGCTTCGCGCAAGCGATCTCACCGATGGGATCAAGCGGGGCAGCTGCGCAGACCGGAAACAGCGGCGAGGCGTCTGGCGAGGAAGTGAGCTTCCCGGGGAGGCAGATCCCCACTGGGGCAGTGTGGACGGAGAGCGGCCCGGCCGGCCAGAGCGGGTCAGGAGCCGGCGGCATCACCTTGGGCGGCGGCACGGGTGGCGGTGGGATGGGCGGCGGGCACGATAGCTGCTCGCCCTCGCGTGGAGGCTTCTTCTAGGCCCTTTCGAGCCGCAGACGCCAGACTTCGGGGCGCGAGAACACTCGCGCCCCTCCTTGTGCCGCCCGTCACCGCCCCCATACGTCACCAGATGCTAGTATATGAATATTCTCCATTGCGGGGGCCAACATAGTCGTGAGCAAGACCTTGCAGAGCCGCAGCCAGGAAGCGCAAGAGACCACCTCGCGTCGTGCGTCCGTGACCCGCGAATCTCGCGGCTCGCGGGTCTGTCAGCGCTGCTTCGCGCGCAACGAGGCAGGCGACACGTTCTGCAAAGTCTGTGGCGAAGAGCTGCCGGACAGCCTGGCGGACGTCGATTCCGACGTCACCCGGCGGCTCGTCCCCGCTGCCGCACGAGCCCAGATCATCGTCGAGGTCGGCAATGGCGCGACGGCTGAATTCTGGGTCGAGAAGGACGTCGCGCTCGTTGGCCGGGCCTCGCCGTCCGACGGCGTCGAACCCGATGTCGACCTAAGCGAAGTCGACCCGAACCGCCTGGTCTCGCGGCGGCACGCCTTCATCCTCCGCCGGCGCGGCGGCTTCGTCATCGAGGACTTGGAGAGCGTCAACGGGACCTATCTCAATGGGATCCAGCGCCTCCAGCCCCACGCGCAGACGCTGCTGCGCGACGGTGACCAGGTCAGTTTTGGCGAGACTCGGGCGATCTTCTGGACGGAAGCCGCCACAGGAGTGACGGCACAAACGCCGGGTCTCAAGGTCGGACCTTAAGACCGTTAAAAAGCCTAAAATCGGGTAGTTCCGAAAAAAGGGTAAAACCGTAATTATGGATAAAAAGCGGCGGCTGACGCGGGAAGCGTCAAGGTCGCTGCTTTGTCGTATGAGATAATGCCGGCGACGCTGCTGTCTTTTTGCAAGGGAGCGCATGCCATGGCGGGCCGCCGGCGGAGCTCGAGCGACAATAGACCGGTAAAGCACTGGGTGACCTCAGGCGAGGTCGCACGTGCGCTCAACATGACCGACGCCGCCATACGCCGTTGGGCGCGCGAAGGGCTGCTCGAGGCGATCAAGACTCCCGGCGGCCAATACCGCTTTCGCCGCGAAGCCCTCTCCAATCTCATGAAGTCCCGGCAGATCAAGAAAGTGCGTTCCAAGCCCTCGCGCGCGGGGACGAGCGGATGAGCACGCGTATGAAACCGCAGGACATCTGCGTGATCGGCGGCGTGCCGCTCAGCCGCGAAGAGATCATCCACAAGTATCTCCATCTCGTCAAATACGTCGCGGGTCGCATCTCCATCAATCTCCCGCCGCATGTCGAGATCGACGACCTCATCAACGAAGGCATCTTGGGGCTCATCGACGCGATCAGCAAGTATGACGATTCGCGCGGCGTCAAGTTCGAGACCTACGCGATCACGCGCATCAACGGGGCCATTCTCGATGCCCTGCGCGCGCTGGACTGGGTGCCGCGAGCGGTGCGTCAGAAGGCTCGCGAGCTCGAGCGCGTCTTCGTCGAGCTTGAGAACCGCCTGGCCAGGGTGCCTGAGGATGAAGAGGTCGTCAACCGCGCTTGGGATCACGCTCAAAGAGTACCACACGCTGCTGCTCAAGATCCGCGGCACGTCCATACTCTCGCTCGAGGAGTTCTTACCCAACGAGAAGGGACATGACGTCGCCCTGCTCGATACGCTGAAGGACGGGGGGCCAGATGCCACCCACGTCATCGAGTCGACCGAGGTCAAGAGCACGCTTGTCGGCCGCCGTCGAGAGCCTGCCGCCGCAAGAGCGCACGGTCATCTCGCTCTACTACTTCGAAAACCTGACGCTCAAAGAGATCAAGAACGTCCTCGAAGTCTCGGAGTCGCGCGTGTCACAGATCCATGCGCAGGCCGTCATCCGCCTGCGCTCCAAGCTGCGCACGCTGCAGATGGACATGGGGATCCGTGAGGGCGACCCAACGATCAAGCAGAAGTACGTGCGCAAGAAACCGCAAAACCCGCACAACGCGCCGCCCTCGCACTCGTCTCGGCCCCAGACCCGCACCCCTCGCGCTGCGTCAGGCTGAGCCGCCACTAGTATGTAGCAACGGACCTTTAGGTCCGTTTCCGAAGCTCCAATTGCGAAGCGAACCTGAAGGTCCGCTGCTGCATTCAAGCGGAAAGCCGCGCCATGCAATGGCTCTCATCCCTGCGCGACGGGCTCGCTAAGACCCGCGACAATCTCGCCGGCCACCTCAACGCCCTGCTCGGGCGTCAACTCGTCGACGCGGAGTTCTGGGAGCGCCTTGAGGAGACGCTGATCGGGGCGGACTTCGGCGTCGAGACGACCGAAAAGATCGTCGGCGACCTGAAGATCGCGGCCCAACAGCAAAACCTCAAGGTGGCAGACGACGTGCTGCGGGTGTTCAAGGCCGACGTCGCAGACTACATCAAGCACCCAAAGCTCGACCCCATGCCGCTCACCACCACGCCTCACGTGATCCTTGTCGTGGGGGTCAACGGATCGGGCAAGACGACGACCATCGGGAAACTGGCGGCACAAGAGCGTAAGCGCGGCCGGACGGTCATGCTTGTCGCCGCGGATACCTTCCGCGCCGCCGCCGCGGAGCAGCTCGCCATCTGGGCGGAGCGGGCGGGCGCTGAGATTGTGCGTCACCGGGAGGGGGCAGATCCGGCGGCCGTCGTCTTCGACGGCCTTGCCGCCGCTAAGTCGCGCGGCATCGAGGTGGTCTTCGTCGATACGGCCGGACGGTTGCAGACAAAGCACAACCTCATGGAAGAGCTGAAGAAGATCCGCCGCATCATCGCCCGCGAAGTGGAAGGAGCGCCACAGGAGACGCTGCTCGTGCTCGACGCGACGACCGGCCAGAACGCACTCTCCCAGGCGAAGCTCTTCCACGAAGCCACCGAACTGACAGGCATCGTGCTCACCAAGCTTGACGGCACGGCCAAGGGCGGGATAATCGTCGCGATCATGGACCAGGTCGACCTTCCCGTGAAGTACATCGGATTCGGCGAGAAGATCGATCAACTTCGCCCGTTCGACCCGCGAGGGTATGTCGAGGCGCTCTTTTAACTACAGGCTCATCGCCACCATGTCAGGCTGATTATGAGGAGATCGCCTTGTCGGATAAAGAGAAGGATAAAGCCCTAGAGAACGCCCTGGCTCAGATCGAGCGCCAATTCGGCAAGGGCTCCATCATGAAGCTGGGTGAGGCCGCTGCCAACATGCAGATCGAGGTGATTTCCACAGGCTCGATCGCCCTCGACATGGCCTTAGGCGTCGGCGGGCTGCCGCGCGGGCGTGTGGTCGAGATCTATGGTCCGGAGTCGTCCGGCAAGACCACGCTCACACTGCATGTCATCGCGCAGGCGCAAAAGGGCGGCGGCGTGGCCGCCTTCATCGACGTCGAGCACGCGCTGGACCCGGCCTATGCCCGCAACCTCGGGGTAGACCTGGACAACCTTCTCATCTCGCAGCCCGACACGGGCGAGCAGGCGCTCGACATCGCAGAGATGCTCGTGCGCTCCAATGCGGTGGATGTCGTCGTCGTGGACTCGGTGGCGGCGCTCGTCCCCAAGGCAGAGATCGAGGGCGATATGGGCGACACGCACGTGGGTCTGCAGGCCCGGCTCATGTCCCAGGCCCTGCGCAAGCTCACCTCGGCCATCAGCAAGTCCCGCACGACCATGATCTTCATCAATCAGATCCGCGAGAAAATAGGCGTGATGTTCGGCAACCCGGAGACGACGAGCGGCGGCCGAGCGCTCAAGTTCTATGCCTCCGTGCGCATGGACATCCGCAAGCTCGAGCAGATCAAGAGCGGCACGGACCCGATCGGCTCGCGCACGCGCGTCAAGGTCGTCAAGAACAAAGTCGCACCGCCGTTCCAGGTCGCCGAGTTCGACATCATGTACGGCAAGGGCATCAGCCGCACGGGCGATCTCATCGACATCGGCCTCAAACACGAGATCGTCGGCAAGAGCGGCTCGTGGTACACATACGGCGACACGCGCATCGGTCAGGGGCGCGAGAACGCCAAGGCGTATCTCGAAGAGCACCCCGAAGCGGCTGATGAGATCGAGGAGAAGATCCGCGCGTTGCTGGTCCGCCAGGGCGGCGGGCCGGCGGAGAACGGCGCCGCCCGCTACGCCGCAGTCGTCTCCGAGTAGACGCGATCCGTGGGCGCCCCGGGAGCCTTTGGGCAGAGCCTCAATAATGCCGTCCTCACCACGGCGCTGAGGATGCTCGCGGGCAAGCGGCTCTCGAAAGCGCAGCTCGCCAAGAAGTTGCGCGATCGCGGTTTCGCACCGGACGTGGTGCGCGACGCGGTCGCGGAGTGCGAACGACGCAGGTACATCGATGACCGCACCTTCGCCCAGCTCTTCGTGGAGAGCGCCGTCGAGAAGAAGGCGATTGGTCCGCTACGGCTCATGCGCGACCTGCTGAAACAGGGCATCGACGCGGATCTCGCGCGAGAGGTCGTCGCACAGACCGAGCCGGGTCACGACGAGCGCCTCGAGCGCGCGATCCGCAAGCTCGAGGCATCGCGGCCCGGGGAGCGCTTCGACCGCCTCGCCCGCCGGCTCGTCACCCAAGGCTTCACGGCGCCGGCCATCGCCCGTGCGCTGCGCGAGCGAGCCGCACGCGGACTCGTCCTCGAAGAGCTCGAGGAGATGCCGTGAGCGCCGCGCCGAGCGAGGCCCCGGCAACGGTCGAGCTCGGCGGCGGATTCATCTACGTGCGCCGGCCTGACAGCCGGGCTGCGATCCTCGCGCCGCACCTGCAGAGCGCAGGTGTCGCCGGTATGATGAGCCCGAGCCTCGTCAACGCGCGCGACGCCGTCGAGTTGCGCGGCTGGCTTGAGGATTGGGGGTTCGAAGCGGCATTCGTCCTCGCCGGGGTCAACCAGGTCCACGGCACGGCTGTGGTCGCCGTGCGCGACGACACAGAGCCCGTA
Source organism: Vulcanimicrobiota bacterium (assembly GCA_963806005.1). Taxonomy (GTDB): domain Bacteria; phylum Vulcanimicrobiota; class Vulcanimicrobiia; order Eremiobacterales; family Eremiobacteraceae; genus JAFANK01. The sequence goes on from CAWDWJ010000001.1 coordinate 871,428, forward strand.
GAGGCAGATGGCGTGTGGTCGGATGCGAATGGGATCATCCTCACCGTGAAAGCCGCCGACTGTGCACCGGTGTGGCTCGCCGACATGGCCTCGAAGCGTTTTGCGCTCGTGCATGCAGGCTGGCGCGGCATCGCAAGCGGCATCATCGCCTCGGCGGTCGATGCGCTCGCCGCCGCCGGCTCGAAGGCCGAGGAGCTCGCCGTCGCCGTCGGCCCGCATCTGCGCCCATGCTGCTTTGAGGTGGGACCCGAGGTTGCTGCCCGCTTTACGGGCATCGAGGGCGCAGTGTTGCCGGCGACCGTGCTCACCGCCCGGCGGCAGCGCGAGGACGGCGTGTCGCTCGATCTGTCCGCTGCGATCCGTGCGGACCTCAACGATCTCGGCGTACACGATGCGCAGATCTTCATCGCCACGGCGTGCACCCGCTGCCATCCCGAGCTCTTCCACTCGTACCGGCGTAACGGAGCTGGCGGACCGCTCATGGCGGCCGTCGCTGCGAGGCGAGGGTGAACGCCACAGGCGGTGCCGTGGCCACTCGAGGCTGCGCGCTCATCGTCGATGACGAGCCCCATGTGGCGGAGCTGCTGCGTGATGCGCTGGCCGGCGAAGGCTTCACGCCGGTGATCGCGGCCGATGGACTTGCCGCCGTGCGCCGAGCTCGCGAGCACGCGCCGGACGTCATCGTGCTCGACATCGGTCTCCCCGGCATTGACGGCTTCGAGGTCTGCCGGACGCTGCGCAAGGAGACGGATGCTCCCATCATCGTCGTCTCCGCGCGCTCGGGGGAGATCGACAAAATCGTCGGCCTGGAAGTGGGCGCGGACGATTACATCGGCAAGCCTTTCTCGCCCCGCGAGCTCGTGGCGCGAGTTCGAGCGGTCCTGCGCCGCAGCGGCGGCGAACCTCCCCAACCGGCGAAGCGGCGGACGATCGGCGACGTCTGCGTCGATGCCGACCGCCGTGAGGTCACGGTCAAAGGGACAGCCGTCCGGCTCAAGCCGCGCGAGTTCGACGTGTTGTGGCTCTTCGCGCGCAATGAGGGCCGCGTCTTCACGCGCGATCAGCTCATCGAAGCGGTGTGGGGATTCGATTTTGAGGGGGACCCGAGAACCGTCGACGTGCACGTGCGCCGCATACGCCGGGCGCTCGGCGACCCGGCGTCAAGGGCGCGCTACCTGCAGACCGTGCACGGCTTAGGCTATAAGTTCGTCTCGCCGAAATAGTTCGCTCGCAGAAGATCGATATCCGAGGAGCAGACCGATGAAGCGCAGGCGCTCCAAGACGAGCCGTTCGCCTCGACCGGCGCGGTCGTCACCTGCGATCGAACGGATCTCGCCGCCGGCGCTGTACGGCCAAGCTCCGTACGCCTATGCATGCGTGGCGCCGCCAGGGTGGCTCATCTTCGCCGCAGGCGCATGCCCCTTGGACCCGGCTGGCGCAACGGTCGCACGAGGGGATATTGAGGCGCAGGCACGGCAGGCGGTGCGAAACCTCTTCACGACGCTCAAGGCCGCCCGTTCATCACCGCGTCATGTCTTGAAGACGACCGTCTACGTTGTCGCCAAAAAACGCGCAGACCTCGTGCGGGCATGGAACGTCGTGCGGACCGCGTTTGGGGGCGCCGATCCGCCGAGCACGCTTCTCGGAGTCTCGATGCTCGGCTACCCCGATCAGCTCGTCGAGATAGAGGCCATAGCGCTGGCCGCGCCAGCGCGGACCACGTGACCACAGAGCGCCGTCATTCGCCGTCGCGGCTGCCCGACCTCAGAACCTTAGCGCCGAAGCTTCGGCAAATCGCCCGCCGCGGGCGTTCCGTGCCGCTGCTGTACATCGAATTCTCGAGCGGTGAACGGGCGAGCGGTGTTAAGGCCCGGCGGCACAGCGCGATGTACAAGCAGGCCGCGGCGGCGGCCTTGAAGGCGTCCCTCGGCTCCGTGCTGCGCAAGGGCGATCTCGTCGCAGCGGGGACCGGTGGCAGCTGGTTCATCGCGCTGCTCACCGCCCGCACGACCGGTCCACGACTGCAGGCGTTCGACGCGGATCTCGGACTGGCGGCCGAACGTCTGAGGCGTGCCGTCCAGCTCGAGCTCGCGCGCGTCGGACGTCAGGCGCACAAAGACGCCCTCGCTCGGCGTGTGACCGTCCGCGGCGGCTGGAACGTGCTCGAGCCGGCATCCGACCCTCTCGAGGCGCTACGCCATGCAGTGCGAGGTGCGGCGCTTGTAGCCCGGATAGAAGAGCGACGAGCGACGGTGCTCGCGGCTGTGACCCACGAGCTGCGCACGCCGCTCACGGCCATCATAGGTTTTGCCGAGCGCTTGCAAGGCGAGAAGCTCGGGCGCCTCCAGAGCAGGCGCTACATCGACATCATCCTCGAGGAGTCCAAGCGCCTGCACCGGCTCGCCGAAGGGCTCATCGATGTCGGCTCGTGGAGCGCGGGAGGGCTGCGCTTGGATCCCCGGCCTCTTGCTCTGGCTGAAACGCTCGCCGCAGCCGCGGCAGCCGTCGTCGAGCGGGCCGCAACAAAGAAGGTAAAGATCCGCATTCGCGGCGAGGCTGACGCGTTCGCCGACCGCGACCGTTGCCTGCAGATATTCATCAACATCCTCGACAACGCGGTCCGGCATTCACCCCGTGGCGAAGTCGTCGAGATCGCGCTCAAACAACGCGGGCCGACGAGCTACGTCACGGTGAAGGACGCAGGCCCTGGATTTGATCCAGCGATGAGGCGCGCCGCGGGAATGCCTTTCGCCGCTGGCCCGGGCGGGAAGGTCGGCCTCGGGCTCGCCATCGCGCGGCTCCTGATCGAGGCGCACGGCGGCGCTTTGTCCATACCCGCACGGCGCGGCGGAGGCATGGTGGCGGTCACTTTTCCCTCGGGTAAAGTCCGCCGTTGAAAGATCCCGCAGGAGCGAACAAGTGTTTGTGAGTAACAGGCAGCGGTCTGCCGACCTCTTTCATATAGGAAGAGAGGCGTTCGGCGGGCGTGAGAAGAGTGGCAACGGGCGTTGTGAGCCGCAGACTCGGCGTGATGTTCTTTATCGCCGCGATGATCGCGCTTGTGTCCCCGTGCCATGCCGCCGGTGCCGAGCTTGACGCGCTCTCCAGAGCGGCCACCCAGTACCACGGCGACTCGCCTGACACGGGGCAGATCTACTCGCAGTGCCTGCTCTCGACCGTGCGCTACGACGTCAGCTTCACCGATGACAAGACCACCTACGTCATCACCGGCGACATCGGCGCCATGTGGCAGCGCGACGCGAGCGCGCAGATGCGTCCCTACCTGTTCTTCGCCCAGGACCCGGCGGTGCGCGACATGCTACGCGGCGTCATCGCACGCTCGGCGAAGAACATCCTCGTCGACCCGTACGCCAACGCGTTCAACCGCAATTATCAGGTCACCGAAGAGAAGTTCGAGCTTGACTCGCTTGCGTATCCCATGGTGCTCGCCTGGAACTACTGGAAACAGACCGGCGACACCGCCGCCCTGACCCCAGCGGTGAAATCGGCCTACGAGCGCGGGGTCTTCCTCATGGAGATCGAGCGCGACCACTCGCGCTCCCACTACCGGCATTCCGCGCTGTCCAACGGCGGTGCGGGGAGCCCAGTCGGATACACGGGGATGGTCTGGACCGGATTTCGTCCGAGCGACGACCCGGCCCAGTACGGCTATAACATCCCAGCCAACATGTTCGCGGCGGTCGCATTGTCCGAGCTCGCCGACATGGAGACGAACGTGTGGCACGATGCGGCCATGGCGAGCGAAGTCAGCATGTTGCGCGATGGCATCATGGACGGCATCAACAACTACGGCATCACCTACACCCCGAAGTACGGGTACATCTACGCCTATGAGGTCGACGGCCTGGGCCGCGCAAACCTCATGGACGACGCGAATATCCCAAGCCTGCTGTCGATCCCCTATCTCGGCTATCCAGCCGACGCGGCAATCTACAAGAACACACGCCGTTTCGTGCTCTCGACCGACAATCCGTATTACTTCCAAGGCAAGGTCGCACGCGGCATCGGCAGCCCGCATACGCCGAAAGGGTACATCTGGCCGCTGGCGCTCGTCATGCAAGGTCTCACGGCGGATGACCCAAAAGAACTCGCCGACGTGCTGACGCAGCTGCGCGCCTCTGACACGGGCGATCATCTGATGCACGAATCGTTCGATCCAAACGATCCGACGAGATTCACTCGCTCGAACTTCGGCTGGGCATGCTCGCTATTCGCAGAACTCGTTCTCAACCGCGTGATGGGTTACACGTCACCGCTGCCCCCCACTCGGGGTGGAAGCCGGCGCGGCACGACCGTGTCGCTGTCGCAAGCCCTCTTCAGGTAGCCGCTCCATGCCGGTGACCCTTGTCATCGGAGCCCAGTGGGGGGATGAAGGCAAAGGCCGCATCGTCGATTTCCTGTCGCGCGCCGCTCAGGTGGTGGCGCGCTTCGGCGGCGGCTCCAACGCAGGCCACACCGTGCGCGTCGGCGATAAGACTTATAAGCTGCGCATCGTGCCGAGCGGGGTGGTCGCAGGCGTCGAGCATTGCATCATCGGCCCGGGCACGGTCGTCTCTCCCGGCGGGCTCGTCGCCGAGCTGGAGACGCTCGGATTCAACGGCGTCGATACCTCACATGTCTGGGTCTCGGATCTTGCGCACTTGATTCTGCCGTATCACGTCGAGCTCGACAAGAACGCCGAACGCGAGCGGGGCGAGGACGCGCTCGGCACGACGGGCAACGGCATCGGGCCCGCGTACATCGACCGGGTGGCGCGCACCGGCATCCGGGCGGGCGAGCTTGTGGAGATGCGGCGCGCGCGCCAGGCGCTCTTTGCACGCACGCAAGCGCTGCGCGCCCAGGGCATCGCCATCGATCTCGACGCCGTCGCCGCCGAGCTCGGGCGCCAGGCAAAGATACTCACCCCACACATCCGCGATACGGTCGCGCTGCTGCATGACGAGCTGCGCGACGGCAAGCGCGTGCTTGCCGAGGGCGCGCAGGGTTCGATGCTCGACGTTACCTTCGGCACGTATCCCTACGTCACGTCGTCGGTGACGGTCGCGGGCGGAGCGCTCTCGGGACTTGGCTTCGGGCCCAAAGAGGTGGACCACGTCATCGGCGTAGTGAAAGCCTACCAGACGCGCGTCGGAGGCGGACCGTTCCCGACGGAGCTCGAGGACGACCATGGCGAGGAGCTTCGCAAGCGTGGCGCCGAGTTCGGCGTCGTCACAGGGCGGCCGCGCCGCTGCGGCTGGCTCGATCTCGTCGCACTCCGCTACGCAGTGCAGATCAGCGGCATCACGCATCTCGCGCTCACCAAGATCGACGTGCTGGACTCGTTCTATCAGATATCGGTCTGCACGGCGTACGAAGATGCCGATGGGGTCTCGCTGCCGTTTGCCATCGCTCGCGGCGCCAAGCCCGTGTATGACACGATGCCCGGCTGGTTGAAGACCACCGTCGCGGCGCGCACCTGGGAGGACTTGCCCTTCAACGCGAGAGAGTACATCAAGTTCATCGAAGCGTTCGTGGGAGTTCCCGTGTCGTATATCTCAGTCGGACCGGAGCGGACGCAGATCGTCTTGAGAGACGCGCCGATCGGAACCGCCGCGAAGATCCTGTGACGTCATCCCCAGCCTATCGGGCGATCGCCGATCTCGAGCGTATCTCAGCAGCGGCGCTCTTGGCCGTCCGCGCTGAGCTTGCTTCGCTCGAGCTTGGGCGCCACCGCCTCGTGGCGCGTAATGCTCAGGCGCGACGAATTTTGCTCGGGAGCGCGTGGTGGGGTAGCTTCCAGTGCCACGCACTCGTGGCGCACACGCTCGTGGTCGCTGCGGCCGCCTCCGATCTGTCCGCCTCGCACCGCCGCGGGGTCGCACGCCTCGCGGCGCTCGTTGCCGAACGCTCGCACTGGGCACGCTGCCGTCGTGGGCTCGAACGCCGGGCACGCCGGCCGGCCCAAAAGCCCTTGGAGCGATCGTGGCGCGGCTGACCGACCAGGATGCTGTACGCCTTGTGGCGAGGCTTGCGAGCGGACCGCTCCCCAAGCCGGCGCTGACGGTCGAGCCGCCGCAGGCAAGCGCCCCGACTGCGACGATTGCGACCGGTCGACAGCGCCTCGAGCGCGTCTCCGCAGACGGGAGCCTCGGGCCGCCCCTCACGCAGCGGCTTGCATCCTATCTGGGAAAACCCGTGCGCTGCACGAGCGATGATGCGCTGCGGCCGTCCGGTGACGGGCCGCTCTACATATCGAGCGCGGGCCACACCCGAGTGTGGCTGCAGATGGACGCGCTGCTGGCAAGCGCGTTCGCCGATGCGATGATCGGTGGTGAAGGCGATGCGCCCAAGGTCGGATTCGGCACGAGGGTCGCGCGCGTCGCTGCCGGCGCGGCGACGGAGATGCTGCGCGTCATCGCTGCGGCGCTCGAGCTGCCGCAGGCAGCGCGGGCAGAGCTCGAGCGCGACACGCGTGAGGGCCTCGCCGCGTCGGCAGGCGGGAGCCTCTCGGTCGCCACACAGGACTACCGCTGGCGAGCCGGGTTGCTCGATGCCGTTTCGCGAGGGCTGCCTCCTGCGCAGGAGCTCGATACAGACCGGACACGCCCCCTTGCGACGGCGACACGTCAGGCTGCGCCTTGGAGCGAAGCCACCGGTGTCGACGAGGCGCTCGAGCGCGCACGGCGCCACATACAGGAGATGCTCGGCGTCGAGGTGGTCTTCGATTCCTTCACGGTGGCCTCGCTCGGGCGCCCGCGCGTGCCGCAGGGATGGCTGCGGGTGGGCCTCGCGTCGCGCGATGGTGGCGCGGTCGTGCTGGCCATCGATCGGCACACCGCAGCTACCCTCGTCAACCGCGCACTGCGCGCTGATATCGTCACCCCAGGCGAGAGCGGAACGCTTGTGGAGACCGGCTGTGAGGTCATCGTTCGCGCCGCGCTGCGCGCATTCGCCGACGCGCTCGGCAGCACGCCCGATGAGCTGCATCACATCGTGCTCCTGAGCGATGACGCTATCCTCGCAGACCTTCCGCACCGCAGCGTCGAGCACCGACTCGCGTGCGGCCCACACACGGGCGTCCTGCGCTGGCTTGTGCCGGAGCGGATGGTGGAGGGTGCGCAGGCTCTCCACTTGGGACGAGAGCAGCGCTGATGCTCGCGTGGTTGTCGCGGCTCGTGCAGCACCTGAGGGCGCCCCGGGCCACCTTCGTGCATGTGACAAGCGCGCAGTCGCTTGGTCCCGGGCTCGCGGTCTACGCCATCGACGTCGACGGCCGGCGGATCATCCTCGGGGCGACGGCCCGCGGCCTGTGCGTGCTAGACCGATATCCGGTGCCGAACCCGCAAATCCAAGCGGGAGCGACGGACCAGGCTGGCTAAATCCGATAACAGATGGTAGCTCGTCATCTCGTTAGGTAGCGCATGAACGGCCGACGCCTGTACCCCGTGCTGTGGACTTTCGCCTTCCTACTGTCGGCGTACGGCACGTATCGCGTCGTGCGCTCGCTGCTCGAGGTCGAACCGGCAAACCCGACCAGGGATCGGATCCGCGCGCTCATCGGCGAAGCCGACCAGCTTCTCAAGACCCTTGACGAACAACGGCGGGGCTAAGCCGCCGGCCGTCGATCTCGCCCGCACACCCATCCGCATCGACGACCTCCTCGCGAACGGCCAAGGCGTGGGACGCGCGGACGGACTCGTCGCCTTTGTGACCGGCGCCCTGCCCGGCGAGCAGGTACGTGTCGCAGTCGATGCCGTCAAGCCCAACTATGTCAGCACGCATGCGGTGGAGATCATCGAACGGTCGCCCGACCGGGTGGATCCGTCGTGCGCGGTGTTCCCGCAGTGCGGGGGCTGCCAGACGCTGCATCTGGATTACCCGGCCCAGCTCGAGTGGAAGGGGCGCATGGTGCGCGACGCGCTCGTCCGCCTTGGCGGTTTCGATGACGTCGAGGTCGCAAAGACGGTATCGGCCGAACTCGTCGAGGGCTCGCGCTACCGCAACAAGGTGAGCCTCGTGCCGCAGGCTGCCGCGGGCCGAGGGGAGATCGGCTTTTATGCCGCTCGTTCGCACCGGGTCATCCCCATCCATGAGTGTCCCGTGCTCCTCCCTTGGCTCGACGGCGCAGTCCGCGCGCTCGCGACGCTCGCCGCGACGACGCCGTCCCTCCTGCAAGGCGTGCGGCACCTCGTCGCGCGCACCGGTGTCGCCCATCAGACCCTCGTTCTGGCGTTTTGCACCGGACGGCGCCAACCAGGGCTCGCGGACCACATCGAGACGCTGCGCGCGAAGATCCCCGGGCTTAGCGGCATCGTCGAGAGTTTCGAGCCCTCCGGGACCAACGCGATCTTCGGCCGGCGCTTCGCAACGCTGTGGGGATCGCCCGAGACGATCGAACGAGTGGGCACGACGAGCTTTCATTTCGGCGTGTCATCGTTCTTCCAGATCAACACCGCCATGCTGGAACGGATATGGGACCACCTCGGCCGGACGCTGGCAGACGCGCGCCGGGTCGTCGACCTGTACTGCGGCGTGGGGACGTTCGCCGTCTTGCTGGGCCGGCGCGGCGTGACGGTCACGGGTGTTGAGTCGTTCCGCCGAGCCGTCGACGAGGCGTCGGTCAACGCCGCGATCAACGGCGTGACCTCGGCCGCCTTCGAATGCCTCCCCGTCGTCGAAGCGGTCAGCGGGGAGCGTGGGCGCACGCTGTTCGAGGGCTCGGACACCGCCATCCTCGACCCGCCGAGGCGAGGCTGCGAACCCGAGGTGCTGCACGCGCTTGCGGGCGCACGCGTGCCGCGCATCGAATATCTGTCGTGCAACCCGGCGACGTTGGCGCGAGATGCCCGCATACTTGTCGACCACGGGTATGTCCTTGGCCCGGTGACCCCGTTCGACATGTTCCCGTTCACCGGTCACGTCGAGGTCCTCGCCGAGTTCACGCACGCATAGCAAACAAATTGAAGCAACGGACCTTTAGGTCCGTTTACGAGGAGATCATGGCAGAAGTCCCCATAGATATCGATCACGTGTCGCGGCTCGCGCGCATTGAGCTGACCAAAGAAGAGGCGGCGCGCTTCTCCTCGCAGTTCGCGCGTCTCTTCGAGTTCATCGCCGAGCTCCAGACGCTCGACGTCAGTCAGATCGACGCGACGGCCCAAGTGATACCGCTGCGCAACGTGCTGCGCGACGACGCCGTACGCCCCAGTCTCAGCCGCGAGGCCGCGCTCGAAAACGCCCCAGACAAAGAAGGCCCGTACTTCAAGACGCCGCGGATCCTCGACTAGCAGATGATGAAGACCGGTCACGAGATCGCCGACGCGATCGCGAACAAGCAGATCAGCGCGGTCGAGGCCACCGAAGCGGCGCTGGCACACGCCCAGGGGCTGGAAGCGCAACTGCATGCCTACATACGGCTCACCCCAGAGCGGGCGCTTGCCAAGGCGCGGGCGGTCGACGCGAAGCAAAAGGCCGGTGCAGCGGCAGGCCCGCTCGCCGGCGTGCCCATCGCGGTCAAGGACATCTTCTGCGTCGCGGGCGAGATCACGACCGCTGGATCGAAGATCCTCGAGAACTTCCGTGCGCCGTATTCGGCGACCGTGGTCGAGAAGCTTGAAGACGCAGGCGCAGTGATCATCGGCAAGACGAACATGGACGAGTTCGCCATGGGGTCGTCGTGCGAGAATTCCGCGTTCTTCAAGACGCGCAACCCGTGGGATCCGGCTCGCGTTCCCGGTGGCTCGTCCGGAGGCAGCGCGAGCACGGTCGGCGCGGGTTCTGTGCCCATCGGCCTTGGCACGGACACCGGCGGCTCGATACGGGAGCCGGCATCGTTCTGCAACATCGTCGGCGTGAAACCGACCTACGGCCGCGTGTCGCGCTACGGCATCATCGCCTTTGCATCATCGCTCGACCAGGCGGGTCCGATGACGGCCGACGTACGTGACGCCGCGCGGACGCTCGGCGTCATCGCCGGGCACGATCCCATGGACTCGACGAGCGTCGACAGGCCGGTCGATGACTACGTCGGCGCTCTGCGTGAGGACTTGCAGGGCGTGCGCGTCGGCATCGTCAGCGAGTTTGAGGAGCAGATCGGTCAAAGCGATCCCGCGCTCGCAGCGCTCTACAAAGCCGCGTATGCGGATCTGGAGCGGCTCGGCGCGAGGCTCGTCGAGGTTTCCCTGCCGCACGCGCGCTACGGCCTTGCCACATACTACTTGATCGCACCGGCAGAATGCTCGTCGAACCTGGCCCGCTACGACGGTGCGCGGTACGGCCGCCGCGTCGAGGGCGATGGCGACGTCTTCACCATGTTCGAGCGCACGCGAGCAGCCGGTTTCGGCGATGAGGTCAAGCGGCGCATCATCCTGGGCACCTATGCGCTGTCGGCAGGCTACTACGACGCGTACTACGTCCGCGCCCAAAAGATCCGCACGCTCATCAAGCGCGACTTCGACGAGGCGTTTGCACGCTGCGACGTCATCGCGTGTCCGGCGGTCTCCTGTCCGGCGTTCGAGCTGGGCGCGAAGACGCAAGATCCCGTGGCGATGTATCTCATGGACTACTTCACGATCCCGATGAGCCTCGCGGGCGTGCCCGCCCTCTCGGTGCCTGCCGGGTACGCGAGCGGGCTGCCCGTCGGTCTGCAGATCGTCGCGCCGGTCTTCGAAGAGGCGAGGATGCTGGGCGTCGCCCATGCATACGAACAAGCCACGCGACACGCCTGGGCGCGGACCCCGCAGGTCGCGCTGACGGCACAGGGGGCGTCGTGAACGCGCAGACGGGAGCGCCGACGCAGACGCAGTACGAGGCCGTCATCGGCCTCGAGGTGCACGTCGAGCTCTCCACCGACAGCAAGATGTTCTGCGGGTGCCGCAACGTGTTCGGCGCCGAGCCGAACACGCTCGTGTGCCCGGTCTGCCTCGGCATGCCGGGAACGCTGCCGGTGATCAACCGCCGCGCGATCGAGTACTTGTGCAAGACGGGGCTCGCGCTGGGCTGCACGATCGCGGCGGGCTCCAAGTTCGATCGTAAGAACTATTTCTATCCCGATATGCCCAAGAACTATCAGATTTCGCAATACGACATGCCGCTCACGACCGGCGGCGCCGTCCCGCTGCCTTCGGGCAAGGTGGTCCGCCTCAATCGCATCCATCTGGAAGAGGACACGGGCAAGAACATCCACGCCGGCGGCAGCATGGCGGCTGCAGACCACACGCTCATCGACTACAACCGCGCCGGCGTGCCGCTCATGGAGATCGTCACCGAGCCCGACATCGCGACGCCGGAAGAAGCAGAAGAATACCTCGTGGCTCTCAAGACCGTGCTCTCGTATCTGGGCGTTTCCGACGTGAAGATGCACGAAGGCTCGCTGCGCTGCGATGCCAACGTCTCGATCCGGCCCGCGGGCTCCGCCACGCTCGGCACGAAGGCCGAGGTGAAGAACATGAATTCGTTCCGCTCGGTCGTGCGCGCGCTCCACTACGAGATCGAACGCCAAGAGGAGGCGGTGCGAAGCGGCGAACGGGTCGTGCAAGAGACGCGCAATTGGGACGAAGGGCGGGGCGTCACCTACGCAACCCGCTCGAAAGAGCAAGCCCACGACTACCGCTACTTCCCCGACCCGGATCTCGTGCCGCTGACCATCGAAACTGCGACGGTCGAGCGGTGGCGCGGCGAGATGCCGGAGCTGCCGCTCGCCAAGCGGGATCGACTCGTGCGCGATCTCGGCCTCTCGGGTTACGAAGCAGGCATCATCACAGAAGAGCGGGTGACGGCCGATTTCTTCGAGGCGGTCGCGGCGGCGTCGGGGGAGCCCAAGCAGGCGGCGAACTGGATGTTGGGCGACGTGCGCCGCTGCCTTGAGAAGCACGCTCTGACGCTTGCCACGTCGCCGATGAAGCCGCAGCAGCTCGCCGACCTGATCCTCACGGTCAAGACCGGCAAGATCTCGGGCAAAGCGGCAAAGGAGATTTGCGAGGTCGTGGTCGCCGAGGGAGCGGATCCATCCGCCGTGATCGAGCAACGCGGGCTCGCCCAAGTCACGGATGCCGGGGCGATCAAGCAGATCGTCGAGGACGTGCTCGCGCACAATGCTGATTCCGTCGCCTCCTACAAAGGCGGCAAGGCGAAGGCGCTCGAGTTCTTGGTGGGCCAAGTCATGAAGGCCAGCCGTGGCAAGGCGAACATCGAGATCGTCCGGTCGATGCTGCTGGAGCGGCTGGGGTGAACGTAGCGGGCGCGAGCCCGAGTGACGCCGCTCTTGCGAGCCTCGAGTTCGCCGCCGTCATCGAGACGATCGCCGGCATGACGACCTCGCAGCCCGGTCGCGACGAGCTGCTCGCCACGCGGCCCCGGCTCGGCGAGCGCGACTGGGCGCAGGCGGAGCTGGAGCTTGTCGCGGACGCGGCCGGATTTTTCCAGGCGGGTCGGGACTTCGGATTCGGCGGCGCGATCGACGCCGCTCCGCTTGTGGAACAGGCCGAACGAGGCGCGTCCCTCTCGGGCATCGACCTGCGACGGCTTGCCGACACGGAACAATCCCTGCGGACGGCTGTCGAGTCGCTGCGTGCCGCCGAACGGCCCCTGGGACCGCTGGGAGCGCTTGCCGCACGGCGGGAGCGCACGGATGACGTCATCGCTGCGGTGGATCGGGCGGTCGAAGAAGAAGGGCGGATCGCGGATGCGGCGTCAGCCGAGCTTTCGCGCATCCGCCGCCAGCAGCGGACACTGCACGACCAGATACGCGAGCGCTGCCGCTCCATAACGCATGGCGGTGAGCTGGCCAAGATGCTGTCCGAACCGATCGTCACGGTCCGCGCCGGTCGCTACGTGCTGCCGGTGCGCGCGGAGTTCGCCGCCCAGTTCCCGGGCGTCGTCCACGACCAGTCGGCGTCAGGTGCGACCGTCTTCATGGAGCCGCTCGCGTCGGTCGAGGCCAATAACCGTCTGCGCGGGCTCGAGGCGGCAGAAGAGCGAGAGGTGAGCCGCATCCTCAGCGAGTTGTCGGCCAAGGTGGGGGCGCATGGCGCTGCGCTGCGCGATAACGCGACGCTGCTCGCCCGGTTAGACTCCATCGGTGCGCGTGGACGATGGTCGGTCGCGCGCGAAGCCGCGCCTCCACGTTTGACTCCCGAGCCCGTCATCCGCATCGTGCGTGGCCGCCATCCGCTCCTGCGGCACACGGCCATACCCCTCGATCTCGATATCGGCGAGGCGTTCGACGCGATCGTCGTCTCGGGTCCGAACATGGGCGGCAAGACCGTCGTGCTCAAGACGGTCGGCCTTTTCTGTCTGCTCGCCTACGCCGGCATCCCGTTGCCGGCCGGCGCAGGCACGGTCGTCGGGGACTTTCGGGATCTGACGTGCGTCATCGGCGACGAACAATCCATCGCGCAGGATCTCTCGTCGTTCTCGGCCCACCTGCAGGCGCTCAAAGCCGCGACGACGAGCGCAGGGAGCCGCTCGCTCATCCTCGTGGACGAGATCGGCAGCGGCACGGAACCGGCGGCCGGCGCGGCCCTGGCGCAGGCCTGTATCGAAGCCATGATCCGCGCGGGCGCTAAGGTCATCGTCACCACGCACTTCACCCAGCTCAAGACGTTCGCCGCGGCGCACGATCGGGTGCGCAACGCCTCCATGCTGTTCGATCCCACAAGCCATGCTCCGACCTACGTCTACGCGCAAGGCATCCCCGGCCAGTCGCTCGCCTTGGCGCTGGCCCGCACGCTCGCGCTCGATACGCGCATCATCGCGCGGGCGGAGACGCTCGTCGGCGTCGATGCCCAGAACCTCGAGCGCACCTTCGAGCGCCTCGCCGCCGATCGCGACGAGCTCGCGAAAGCAAAAGCGCGGCTTGACGAGCAGCAGCAACGCGCCCAGAACCTCGAGCGCGGCATGCGCCAGCGCATCGCCGCTCTCGAACAGGACAAAGAGGCGTTCGAACGTCGCGCGAGCGCTGAGCTCGCCACAGCGATCGAAGGGGTGCGCCGCCAGTTGCTCGAGCAGGCGCAGACACGCTCGTCGGCGGCCGCTCGCCAAGCTGCCAAACCGCTTCCGCACAGCGACCGCCTTCTGGCCGAGACGTTGCAGGAGATGCGTCGCAGTCTCGGCCTCGAGGCTGCGCCGCCGGGCTTGGCGACGACCCGCGCCTTCAAGCCGGGCGACCTGGTCTACGTGCGCAGTTTCGACCAGAGCGGGGTGGTCGCCGAGGTGTATGGACGAGAAGTGCTCGTGACGATGGGCAGTCTGAAGACGCTCGTGCCGTCGGCAGACGTCCTGCTCAAGAGCGGCCAAGCCGCCGCACGAGGGCCGGCCGAAAAGCCGCGCGGCGAAAAGCACGACCAGCGCGGCAAGCGGTCAGCGGGCGATCGTCCAGCCGCCGCAGACGCGACGACCGAGATTGACGTCCGGGGCATGCGCGTGGACGAGGCGTGGCCGCTTGTCGACAAGGCCATCGATAACGCCACGCTTGTGGGTCTGAGCGAGGTGCGCATCATCCACGGAAGAGGTACAGGCCAGCTCGGCCGCGGAATCCGCGAGCTTTTGGACGACCATCCCCAAGTGGAGGGCCTCTCGTGGGCGCCCGACCGCGAAGGCGGCACAGGCGTCACCGTCGTGAAACTGGTCTGATGGACGTGCATAAGCAGCTCGACGCGCTGACCGATCGCGCAGTCGACGTCATCTCCAAGGACGATCTTGCCGCGCGGCTGCGGCTGGGCCGGCCGCTGCGCGTCAAGCTCGGCATCGATCCGTCAGGCCCGCTCTTGCATCTCGGTCACGCAGTCGTGCTGCGCAAGCTCCGTGAATTCCAGGATCTCGGGCACGAAGCGATCCTCATCGTCGGTGACTTCACCGCGCAGATCGGAGACCCGACGGGCTTGTCGGCCGCGCGCAAACCACGCACGGTCGATGAGATCAAAGCGGACATGCAGTCCTACGCAGAGCAGGCATCGCTCATCCTTGATATCAAACGGGCGAAGGTCCGTTTCAACAGCGAGTGGTTGGCGCCGATTTCATTCGCCAAGCTTATCGACCTCTGCGCGAGGGTCACCGTCGCCCGCATGCTCGAGCGCGACGACTTCACCAAGCGCTTTCAATCGGGCTCGCCTATCGGGCTGCACGAGTTCCTCTATCCCTTGAGCCAGGCTTACGACTCGGTGGCGATCGAGGCCGACGTCGAACTCGGCGGCACAGAACAGCTCTTCAATCTCATGATGGGACGCCGGTTGCAAGAAGAGTTCGGTCAGCCACCGCAGATCTGCATGACGCTGCCCATCTTGGAGGGCACGGACGGCGTGCAGCGCATGGGCAAGAGTCTCAACAACTATATCGCGCTGCGCGACGATCCGTCGCAGACGTTCGGTAAGGTGATGTCCATCCCGGACGCTCTCATCGGCCGCTACTTCCGGCTGGCCACGGTGCTGCCCGGCCCGGAGTGCGAGCGGCTCGAGCGGGAGATGGCGACCGGCGCCTTGGCGCCCAAGGACGCCAAGACGAGACTCGCGCTTGAGATCGTCGCTCTCTACCACGGCGAGCCCGCTGCGCGTGCGGCGCACGAGCATTTCGAGAAGACCGTCGTGCGCAAGGAGCTGCCCGAGGACATGCCGGCCTACAAGCTTGCACGCGGCGGGGACAATCCGACCATCGGCAAGCTGCTCGTGCTCATCGGCTGGGCCGCCTCAAACCGCGAGGCGCAGCGTCTCGTTGGGCAGGGCGCGATCAAGATCGACGGCACTCGTGTCGACGACGTGCGCCACGTCGAGACCTCCTGGACCGGCAAAGTGGTGCAGAAGGGCAACCACCAGTTCGTCAAGCTCGTCGACTAGAACGCGCCGAACCTACTCCTCGGCCACGTCTAGGTCTGACTGCGCTTCCTGGCCGCGCACCCGAGCGATCTCCTGCGGCGAGAAGTGATATCGCTGGCCGCAGAAATCGCAGGTCACCTCGGTGTCGTTCTCGGCGCTGCTCATCTGATCGAGCTCGGCCGACCCGAGTCCGAGCAGCACTCTCGTCACCCGCTCGCGGCTGCACGTGCAGGCGAACGACACAGGGGCGACGTGTGTGACGCGCGCACGCAGCCGACCAGCCACCCGTGCCACGATGTCCTCGGGCGACAGGCCTTGGCGGATGAGGGAGCTGACGTGCGGCAGACCGCGCACGTTCTCTTCGAGCACGCCGATCGTCGTCTCGCCGGCGCCGGGGAGCAGGTGCGCGAGAAACCCGCCCGCGGCGATGACGCCCTGCGGATTGGCGAGCACGCCGACGGCGACGACCGACGGCACTTGTTCGGAATGCGCGAAATAGTGCGCGAGATCGTCACCGATCTCGCCGCTGGCGAGGGGCACGGCGCTCGTGTACGGCACGCCGGTGTCGAACGCACGGGTCACATGCAAAGAGCCCCGGCCGACGAGACCGGCGACGTCGAATTTCCCTTTGGCGTTGAGCGGCAGCTCGGCGCGCGGGCGCACGGGAAAGCCGCGTACGCGTCCTCCCGCCCGCACGTCCGCCACGAGGGCGCGCACCGGGCCGTCGCCATTGATCTGCAGGGTGATCCGCTCGCGGCCCTTGAGGAACGACCCCATGAGCGCCGCGCCGGTGAGCAGGCGGCCGAGCGCCGCCGTGACCGTCGGCGAGCAGCCGTGGCGCTCTTGCGCGTGCGAAACCATGGCCGTCGTGCGGGCAGCCACGATGCGGACGCCGTCGCCGGCCGCGAGCGCCGACGCGCTGTAGTCAGAAGCCATGTCCCCGAGCTTTTCGTACCGCCGGCAAGCAGCATCCTCCCGCAAGGAACCCCCGGGTTCCGGCAGAAGTGCGATGGACCGATGAAAGGTGAGAAGCGCTCGTCCGTGGCCGTCCTGCACGGGCCGAACCTCAACGCGCTTGGCACGCGCGAACCCGAGGTCTACGGGACGCAGACCCTGCACGACGTCAACGACCAGATCGAACGGCTCGCGGCCGAGCTCGACGTCGATGTCATCATCCAGCAGCATTCATCTGAAGGCGGGCTCATCGACGCGGTCCACGCCGCCGGCGAGCAAAAGCGAGCGATCGTCATCAACCCCGGCGCGTACACTCACTACTCCTACGCGCTGCGCGATGCGCTCGCGTCGGTGAGCGTGCCGAAAATAGAAATCCACCTCACGAACATCTATGCGCGCGAGTCGTTCCGACGACGATCGGTCATCGCGCCGGTGGTCGACGGAGCCGTCTTCGGTTTCGGTACGATATCCTATCTCCTCGGGCTGCGAGCGGCTGCCGCAATGCTCGATGAGATAAGGGATTGAGCGCTAAAACCGGGAGGAATCAAGGGTCCACCCGCTAACAGGATGAGCCGGAGCAAGCATCGTCGCGCGAAGGCTCCTCCTCATGAGCGCGAACGATACGCGCGTTATCAGTGCTGTTGTAATAGAGAGGTGACCGATGACCAAGGCCGAGCTGATCGAAGAAATCACAAAGAAGACGGAGCTGCCGCGCCGCGACGTGTCGGACGTTGTCGACCACGTCTTGGAGACCGTCAAGGGCGCGCTCGCTCACGGCGAAAAAGTGCAGCTGATCCCATTCGGCAGCTTCGAGGTTCGGAAGCGGAAAGCTCGCGAAGGGCGCAACCCCAAGACGGGCGAGAAACTCATGATCGCGGCGCGCAGCGTTCCGGCGTTCCACCCCGGTAAGGATCTCCGCGAAGCCGTCAACAAGGGCGGCAAGAAGAAGTAAGTCGCAAGGCTCAGGCGTAGAGGCCTCCTCGAGAAGCCCCGCGGGGCGAGCCGAGGAGGCTTTTGTTTTGCGCGATCCCTTCGCGGTCGGGCCGATCGCCCAGGCCGAGATCGAACCGGCCGTTCGCATCTTCATCGAAGCCTTCTACGACAACGTCGTCCGCCTGTATGGCGACCCCCCCAAACCGGACGCGATGGTCGATATCTGGAGCTTCGCCCGTGAGTGCGAACCGGGTGGGTTCGTCGCGGCGCGCGACGGTTCGGGCCTGCTCGGCTACGCGCTGTTCACAAATTCGGTGAGCGCCCTCCAGCGGCGCGCGCTCTCCACCGGCCGCGTCGTCGTCTGGGCATGGCGCGCGCTATGCGGACGCTATGGCATCCGCTGGGGCGGCTTGGCGCGCCAAGCGTGGAACAAGGCCTTGTTCGTCGGCGGTTCATCGAATTTTCGCAGCATTGGGGATGCCCAGTTGCTCAACATCGCGGTCAAAAACGCGGCACGAGGTCGCGGCGTCGCTACGGCGCTTGTCGACGCGGGCATGCACTACCTCGCCGGGCGTGGCGTCGAAGAGGTGCGCCTCGAGGTCCTGCCCGACAACGAGCCGGCGATCAGAGCGTATCGCCACGCCGGTTTCGTCGAGCGCGGCCGCACGCGCAACGTCCATG
The DNA here is from genome assembly GCA_963806005.1 of Vulcanimicrobiota bacterium. Classification (GTDB taxonomy): domain Bacteria; phylum Vulcanimicrobiota; class Vulcanimicrobiia; order Eremiobacterales; family Eremiobacteraceae; genus JAFANK01. The sequence continues at coordinate 889,802 of CAWDWJ010000001.1, forward strand.
GTGAATGGCTCGTCATGACGGCGACGCCCAAACGATGAACCCCGCCGTCGAGCCGCTCGTCCCCGGTCTGTGGACGACGCTTTCGGGCGTTGCCCAACTGCACGGACAGGCATTCGTCGATAGCGTCGCTCTCAAAGATGGCGCGCTGATCGCGGTCGTCATCGTCCTGGCGGCTGGGCTCTCGCAAGCCATCGGTCAGAGTTTCGTGCTCTTCGCCAACAAAGTGAGTCAGGCGCGATTTGCGGCAAGCCTGCTCATCAGCGCGCTGCTCTTCGTCTTCGGGTACGCGTTCTACACGCTCAGCACGTGGGCCGTCTCGTCGCTCTCCGGCGCCCGCCTGCCGCTCGGCACGCTGTGGATCGTGCTGGCGGTGAGCTACGTGCCGCTCCTCTTCTCGATCTTCGAAGCGATCCCGTATGTCGGCATCGCCATCATGTGGAGCTTGCGCGTGTGGCAATTGCTGGCGACGCTTGTCGGCGTGTCGGCGGTCGCGAGGGTTTCGATCGGCGACGCGTTCGTCTATGCCGGTCTCGGGTGGCTCGGCCTCGCGATCGGCCAGCAGACGTTCGGCCGGCCCATCTCAAGGCTCGGCGCGCGCATCATGGATGCGGTCGCCGGCGTCCAGCTGCAAAGCGATGAAGAGGAGGCGATCGAGGGCGGCCCAGGCGGCGAGCTGAGCGACAAGAGCGACCATGATGCCGGCCGCACTGCGTCTGCCACCGGCGCGGCGGAGGGCCCCGAGGCTTCAGCGCGGCGGTGGTCGACGCTCGCGTATATCGCTGTCGTCGTGGTGCTTTTCGGGCTGGTCCTGCTCGCGGCGCGGCCCCTGCAGCAGCTCGTGCTCGGCTGGAGCCAGCATCTGCCAGCGGTATTGCGCTTGCCGTTCGACCTTGCGTGGATCGCGGTGGTCGCATTTCTCGTCGCGGCGATCCTCTCGCCGCTCGAAACGCTCGGGTGGTGGGCCGGCTGGTACGGCGAGGAGATCAAGCCACCGCCGCCTGCGGTCTCGCGCGCCCGTTCGCGTGCGAGCGGCGCCGCGTCGCGCTATATCATCTACCTGGATGGGATATCGCAGTCAGGCGCGCGCTACACGCCGGACGTCGAGAAATTCCTCGACGCGCTTGCGCCGACGCTGCCGAAGCGGGCGAAGTTCATCCGGGGGCTCATGGTATATTCGGTGTTCAACCGCCCGCTCGACGACGACCCACTGTTCTCGGGTTTCTGGAACTTCGTCGACTCGACGCGCATCGCCAACCCGGCGAGCGTGCTCGGACTGTTCGTGAACATCCGCAACATGCTCATCGTCGGCGTCTCGACCGACCCTCGCTATGGCCCGATCTATAACTACGGCATCGCCAAGGTGCTGTATGACGGACTCATCGCAAATGGCTACGTGCCGGGCAGCGGCGTGCCGGTGACCCTCATCGGATACAGCGGCGGGGCCCAGATGTCGGCGGGCGCGGCGCATCTCTTGCGGCGCGCTCTCGAAGCGCCCATCGATCTCATCACGCTGGGGGGCGTCATGAGCGGCAGCGGCCGCTTCTTGGACTTGGAGCACGTCTATCACCAGATCGGCGACAACGACGGCATTCAGAAGCTTGGTCCGCTCCTGTTCGCATCACGATGGAAGATCATGTGGTTGAGCTACTGGAACCGGGCCGAGCGGCTAGGACGCATCAGCACGCTCGGGCTCGGTCCGGTCAGCCACATGGAGCCGGGCGGTATGTTCGACCCCGTGGCGCGACTGCCCGACGGCCGTACCCATTTGGAACAGACGCTCGACAACATCTCGCGCATCGTGCGCGGGCAGATGAAACCGCCCACGCTCCCGGTCAAGCGTCTGACGAACTACGGGCATTACATCAAAGCCCCATGGAACAGGCCTGAGTACTACCCCGTCGACGGGGCGGTGGATGCTGCCCGTTACCTGCCGCTCGGGACGTGGCTAGGGCGCCTCGTCTTGCCAAAGCGAGAGGAGCGAGATGAGGTGCGCGGCGCGTGGTTCGAGGTCCATCATGCCGATGAAGAGCACGCGCATCTGGTCGGTCAGCGGGTCAAGCTGCGTTGGCAGGACGATACGGAGGTCCACCAGCGGGTGACTGCCGTGACGCGCGATGTGTTCTTCAGCGCGGATGCCGAGTATTCGAGCACGGCTGGGGGCACGGTGTGCCCGACGCGCCTCAACCAGTGGCAGCTCGTGGATCCGCTGGAGTCGCTCGCCGGTGCGCGGCCGCTCGATGACGTCGCCGTCATGCTCGTGGGGCCCGTCGTGGTGGACGAGCAAGACGGGGTCGTGCTGCAGATCGCTCGCGAGCCGGTGCAGATCACCGGCAGATACTACGGAGCGGTCCGCTTCATCGGCGCCGAGCCCGATTATCGGTACCGAGTGGCGCATTTCAACCGGGCGACACGCGCATTCGATGGGTCCGAGGAAGTGGTGAGCGTTCCACCAGCCGTGACCAATCCCGAAGGACGTGCTCCCTCGTCCATGCGCGAGATCGAACGCTCCCCGCTCAACGAGGACGGATGGTATATATACGGGGCGCCGGACGCATCGGGCGCATTCGTCATCCAGTCGATGGCCCCACGGGGGATCTTGTGCGCGCAGCCGCTCAGCGTCGTCAGCGGCCTGACGGCCGAGCGCCGCTACGTGCGCAAAGAGGCGTGGGCCGACCTCGGCCGCCGCAAAGGCACGGCGGCATCGACATACCTCGCCGGCGAGCAGGGTACGCCGGCCGTCGCCCCCTGGCAAGAAGGCGATACGGCGCTGCTCATCCACGTCTTCGGCGGCGTTGGTGGCGAGCAACGTGAGGCCGCCGCCGGAGGGCCTATCTATCTTGGCCACTTCGCGTATGGCGAGGCACGCGTCGTACGCGACCCGGTCACGGACGACCTCCGCTTTGATATCGTGTACCATCAAGTGTATGCGCACAACGAGGATGGTCTGACCTCCGGGTCCCAGCATTGGTCGCGCTACATGGGAGACCGCCAGTTCGGCTGGCTCGGCGAGCGGCCGGTGTGCGATATCTTGCTGCGCCACAACGGTTTCACATCGGGCTTCCCGCTTGACCGCGACCGGCACGCGTCGGTGCTCGACGCTCTCGCGCTGCAGCTCGAAGCGATGTCGGCACGTTACCGCATCGCCAACGGCACGGGGTGCGCCTATGTCGGACCGGCGAACAACTGCGCGCAGGATTCCAATCGCGCGCTGTTCGCGGTGCTGCGCGACCTTCAGCACGCGGTCTCGGATCAACCCTCGTTCGCCCAATGGGAGTCGCTCTACCCCGAGCAAGTCCAGCGCTTCGAGGGTTTGGCGCGCCTGGCGAAGGCGCTCGCGCGCAAGATGCAGACGCTCGGCTCTCCGCGCCGCGACTGGACGTCGAACGAGTTCAGCATGGGCAGCACGATGGAGGACCATCCGCTGCAGCAGGTGTGGATGGCGCTGGGGAGCTGGCGCATGGCGTTGCCGCGCTTCGCCAGCGATACGATCGTTGGGACCTTCCTCGACAACGGCGCCAGCGCTTGGGTGCTCTTCTACGACCAGGTCGGCGGCGACCACCCGGAGATCGAACCGATTGCGCCCCTCACCCTCTAAGCGCGCGCGGCCGATACAGGCTATGATGGCGGACGGACCTTTCGGCTTCACAAGAGGGGAATGGCGCAGGCTGCAGCGGCTGAAGACCCCGCACGGCATCCAGCGCATGATCGATTCGTTCGCGTACCACGAGGCAGACACCGCATGGTCGCCGAGGCGCGTATTGCACGAACGCCTGGCGCACTGCTGCGAAGGCGCGATGTTCGCAGCTGCGGCCATGCGCGCCATCGGCTTGCCGCCGCTTGTGATGGATCTCGAGGGCGAGCGCGACACCGATCATGTCATCGCGGTCTACCGGCAGCGCGGCTGCTGGGGTGCCATCGCCAAGTCGCACTTCACGGGCCTGCGCGACCGCATGCCGATCTATCGGAGCTTGCGCGAACTCGCCCTTTCATACTTCGAGGACTATTTCAACTTGCGTGGCCACCGGTCGCTGCGCACGTACTCGCGCCCGGTGGATCTCTCGCGCTTCGATCACCTCAACTGGATGTCGTCGGAAAAACCGGTGTGGTTCATACCCGGACACCTCATCGAGATCCCTCACACACGGCTCATCACGCCCGCCCAGGCCAAGCGCCTTCACCGCGTCGACCGGCTGTCGATCGATGCGGGACTCCTCGGCTACAAACCGCACAAGCGCAAGCACTAAAGCGCAAGCGATGAGCGTCAAGCCCGGCTTTTCAGCTCGAGTGACGATCGCAGCAGCGATAGCGGCGCTCGTGGCGGGCTCTGCCGCCGATGCGGCGCAGGTCGTCCTCACCTATCGGGTGGAGTCCTTGGGCGTGCCTGGCCCGCAAGCGACGGCGTTTGCAAAGGCCGTCGCCGCCGCGTACGCCGATCCGCGTGGCTGGTCGCTCGGTGGAGCGGTCGAATTCCGTCGCGTTGAGAGCGGCGGTAGTTTCACGATATGGCTCGCCGCTGCGCAGCGGATGCCCTCGTTCAGCGCTGATTGCAGCGAACGCTGGAGCTGCCGGGTCGGCCGCGACGTGGTCATCAACGAGACGCGCTGGACCTCGGGTTCGCCCGACTGGCCCGGAGCGCTTGGCGATTACCGCATCATGCTCGTCAACCACGAGACCGGCCACTGGCTCGGGCTCGATCACGAGCCATGCCCCGGGCCGGGCCTGCCCGCACCCGTCATGATGCAGCAATCAAAAGGGGTGAACCCCTGCCTGCCCAACCCCTGGCCGCTGCCTCACGAGCGCCGGCACGTCGCTTCGCTGCTCGGCGTGAAGATGCCGGCGCGGCCGTAGCGCTGGACTACGGTTTGACGAGCGGGTTCTTCTCCGCGAAAGCTCCGTTCGGGTTGGGCTTGACCCACACGATCAGGTCCCACACCGTCGGGAAATCGAAGATGACTGCGACGTCGGAAGCGTTCTTGACCTTGCCCATCTTCACGAGCGTCTGGGCGCTGGGATGTTTGGGATCGCCGCCGGCCTTGACGAAGGCCGGTATCAATACGTAGAGGTCGTACGTCATCTTCCCGGTCGTCGGGTTCTTGAGCACGTAATGGATATGGTCGTCGAACTCATACCAGCGGCCCGGGTTCACGCCGAAAAGGTTAGGCCGCTTGCCCGTCGTGTTGGGCAGCGAGAAATCGGCGCCGAGCAGCTTGCCGTTCACGTCGTACCAGAGCTGGCTTGGGTGTTGGATATCGATGGAATCCCAGTGCAGGTTCGCGTAGCTGATCGCGCCCGTATCGTCGACGCCGGTGTAGCGGATGTAGCCGGCCTTCTTGGCGTCGGCCGCGGTCGGAAACCGCGTTCCCAGATCCGCCTGGATGGAGCGGACGAACGTCGTCTCAGAAGGCGACAGATGTCCATGATAGGTCGGGTCTTGATCCGCTCTGGCCAGCGCGAACGTACCGAGCACGATGAGGGCGCAGGTGAGCATGACACGCTTGAGCATGAATATCTCCTTCGAGCGTCGTTTCAAAACCGTGGCTGCACGTGTGAGGCGTACGCGTCCGATAACTGTTTCCAATTCACAAGGATGAACTTCTGGTCGCGCAAGAACTGGCGGAACTGCGGACTGCGCACCATGTCCAGGTCCTGTTGACGCCAGGCCGCGCCCCAATCGGGGTGATTGACCGTGGCGGCGCGCATCTCGGCGTCATCATAGGCAAGATGCACGATGAGCTCATAGACCCCTGGTTTGAGCGCGCTCAGGCTTTTCTTGTACCAGTTGAACCAATCGCGTTTGGAGACGCCAGGATCCATCGTGATGACGTTGTCCAGCGCGAGCGCGTTCGCTGCAGGTTTGACGCCCTGAGGCATCCTATAGCTGCCGTTCTTGACAAGCGGTATCGGCAGGTCGTAGTCATGGCCAAGGCGTTCGTAGACGTCGAAGAGATGACGAGTTGTGATCAGCGCGATCATATGGGAATCTAAGTGTGAGATATGGAGGCCCTCTGCTTGCGCCTTGTCGATCTGGGTTTCCAGCTCGAGTTCGACCTGCGTCATCTTGACATGCGTGAAGAGCGAAGGGTCGTTGAAGAAGTACCCGTCAGGATCGAGCAGACTGGGGACTTCGTCGACCGGTGCTACGGGACCCCAGCGCAGCGTTGGCCACTCGCTGTTGAGGACGAGGTGGATTCCGAGATCGGCGTGCGGATGCGCGTGCGCCCAGGTGACCACCTCAGGATACCACGGGCACGGCACCATGACGCTTGCCGACGTGACCCAGCCGTTCTCGAGCGCCAGCATGATAGCCCGATTCACCGAGTGCATCATGCCAAAGTCGTCGGCGTGGATGATGAGCACGCGCGCCTCGGCTGGATATCCCAACCTCTCCTGAAGGGGCGGAACCCTTTCCTGAGCGTGCGCGGCCGAGGTGAGGGCTATGAAGAAGACCATAAGCACGAGGTGCACGGTCCGAAGCAAGATGCTCATCCGCTCCCTTTACCGCTGGGAAGTTTATAGTCAGAAGGTGCGGCTCGGCTGCGAGGTCCAAGCGCGGGCTGGGATCGACGTTGGCGTGCAGCGCGCCGCGGACTCTTGTTGCCAATAATTGGTGAGCTGAGAGATGATGCCTTTATTGTCGCCGCCATCGTCGGCGGAGGCTGACGAGTGGCAATGCCACAGCGGTCTTCAATGCGATTCCGGAAGATGAGGTTGATCCACCATCGCCCTCCCGCACGCGCGGCACTCAACGCATGCTTGCGTTGTAGCCGCTCGGGCGCCGGGCCCAGTCAGCCCGACTCCTTGCTCTATGCCTGCTTGTACCACATCCCAAAGGAGTGTGTCACACGAGAGACCTAGCTAATCATCAAGGTCTGCGTGAGGCGCGCTTTTTGCGGACGCACCTCGCGTTTCGCGTTTCCGCTACGGAGGGACCGGCATGAAAAAGGTACTCCTGACACTCCTCCTTGCAGGCATCGCTGCCATCGGCGTGTTGAGCGTCTCGTCGGCGGACAACAAGTCGTCACTGATGGCGACAGCGCCGATCATCGTCACGCCGTCCAGCCTCAAGTGGTCACCCGTGAAAGGAATCAGCGGGGTCTCGATGGCCGTGGTCTGGGGCGACCCAACAAAGGCGGGGTCTATCTACACCGTGCGGTTCAAGATGGCCGATGGAGCCAAGATCCCACCGCATTGGTACAACGACAATGAGAGGATGACCGTCTTGAGCGGCATCTTGATGTTCGCGGCGGGTCACAGCATGGATGTCGCGAAGATGCAACCGCTCGGACCGGGCACGTCAGTGTTTATTCCAGTTGGCGTGCATCATTACGTGATGGCCAAAGGCGAGACCATGGTGCAGAGCACCGGTACAGGGCCCTTCACGATGAACATGATGAAATAAAACAACGTAGGCGGAAGCAGCGCTCGCGGGATGTCAGGGCGCGACACGGGTCGCGCCCTTTCTCGGGCACGCAGGTGGGGGGAAAGATTTTCGCTTGCAGCGGACACCTTTAAGACATACAGCCACGTCCTGCAAAGCCTGCAAGAGGACGTAGCGCGCACCCTGGACAAGATGCTGACAGGAGAAGTCCGTAGAATTAGGCGGGCCGTAGCGAAGCCTGGTTAACGCGCCTGTCTGGGGGACAGGAGATCGCTGGTTCGAATCCAGTCGGCCCGAAGCTTGAAATCACAGGACAGCCCGCACTTGCATTAAGCGTTGCGGGTTGTTCTGTGCCTCGGACCAGATTGCCCAGAAGGGACCCGAGATGGCCCATTCATTCTGACACCCTGAACACACAGTAATTTTTGCAAGTAAACGGGGGAGGAACGCCGCTCAGATAGCACCGTAGGGCGAATGGAGGGGTTGTCTGGCGGCTGGGATGCTGCCAGCGCTTTTGGCCCGCAGATGCGCCGCCCAAGGAATGGCGGATCGCCTCGCAGCAATGTGACGGCCACATGAAGTGTCAAGGCGTCGCGATGGGATGGGTCGGGTTATGGACGAAGAGATCAGACGGAAGATCCTAACGCTTTTGGATCAACATCGGATCATGACGATTGCCACGCTAAGGCCGGACGGCTGGCCGCAGGCGACGACAGTGGGCTATGCAAACGAAGGCCTCACGCTGTACTTCCTCTGCGGTCCGGATAGCCAGAAGGCGGCAAATCTGGCGCGAGACGATCGCGTGTCGCTGACGATCGATCACGACACGCCGCAAGTGATGGAGATCACCGGACTGTCCATGGCCGCGCGCGCTCAAGTCGTGGTCGATCCGATCGAAGCGGAGAAAGCCTCGCGCCTGCTCATGCTGAAGTATCCAGAGCAGTCTTCGATACCAATGCCGATGCCGACGCCGGCGGACGTCCGCATCTTCCGCGTGACCCCGATGGTGATCTCCGTGCTCGACTACTCCAAGGGCTTCGGCCACACGGATCTCGTCACGTGCTAAATGACGGATCCAGCTGAAATACTAGAAAAACTTGCACGGAGGAAATACGCAGCGTAGGCGACGTTCTTGCACGTGCTCGCTGCATGTGCTACCGTTCGGGCATGAGCTCGACGCGCATCAATCGCCGCGTGAACGCGCCCCGCTCGGTCGTCTATCGCGCGCTTCTCGATGCACGCGCGGTCGCGCCGCGCGGCCTGTCGACCACCGACAACGAGGCGGGCTGGCAATCGTCACTTGAGAAACTCGCGGCGCTCGTCGAGGTGGGCTAGTTTCTCGTGCCGAGTCGACGTCAATTCCTAAAAGTGGGCATCGCCGGCGCGCTCGCGCTGGGAGCCGTGCGCGTCGCATATGGGCCGTTCAACGGTCGCGACGTGCCGCTGCCGGACGGCTATCCGTTCCTTTTCTTGTCGCCGACCGATCGCGCGATTTTGACCGCGATCGCGCCGGTCATCTTGGACGGCGGATTGCCCTCTCACGCGGTCGAGGATGTCGTGCGCGGCGTGGACGTGGCGATCGCCGGATTGCCCCCACAGGTGCAGGGCGAGGTGGCGCAGCTGTTCGCGCTGCTCGGGCTGCCCGTAACTCGCCGCCTCGTGGCGGGCGTGTGGTCAAATTGGCAAGAAGCGCGCCCGGAGGACGTCGCCGCGTTCTTGCAGCGCTGGCGTTTCAGCTCCATCGCGATGCTGCGCAGCGCATATCAGGCGCTGCATCGCCTCGTGGCAGCGGCGTGGTACGGCAATCCTGAGTCGTGGCAGGCGATCGGCTATCCCGGTCCGCCGCCGCTGGCCACTCCCCGGCCGGTCCCGTGAATATCCTCGATCCGATTGCCGAAGGCTTGCGCCGTGGTTGGCATGTGACTGATGCGTCGCGGCTGACCGACGACATGCATGTGGAAGGTGACGTCGCGATCGTGGGGACCGGTGCGGGCGGCGGCACGGCTGCAGAGATCCTGTCTGCGGCCGGGCTCAAAGTCGTGATGGTCGAGGAAGGCCCGCTGCGCAGCTCTTCGGATTTCCACATGCGCGAGTCCGAGGCGTATCCCGAGCTCTATCAGGAATCGGGCGCGCGGCAGACGACGGATAAGGGCATCACGATCCTGCAGGGTCGCTGCGTCGGCGGCTCGACGACGGTGAACTGGATGGCGTCGTTTCGCACTCCGCCCGCGACCCTTGCGTATTGGCGGTCTCGCTTCGGCCTCACAGATTATACCCCCGAGGCGCTGGCGCCGTGGTTCGAGCGCATGGAACGCGCTTTGAACGTCTCCCCGTGGACGGTCGCGCCTAACCAGAACAACGCAGTGCTCGCGCGCGGAACGAAAGCGCTTGGCATCGAGTCCGGCGTGGTCGCTCGCAACCAGCGCCACTGCTGGAATCTCGGTTACTGCGGCATGGGCTGTCCCACCAATGCCAAACAGTCGATGCTCGTCACCACGATCCCGGCAGCGCTTGACCGCGGCGCGCAGCTCGTGACGGGCGCGCGGGCGCAACGCCTTGTGGCCGGGCGGGGGCGTATCTCCACCCTCGAGTGCATGGCACTCGACGCACGTGGTACGCGGCCAGGACCGCATCGGGTGACGGTCTCGGCCCGGCATTTCGTCGCTGCGGCTGGCGGCATCGGCAGTCCTGCGCTCTTGCTGCGCAGCGGACTGCCCGACCCTCATGGCGTAGTCGGCGCACGCACCTTCTTGCATCCGACCGCGGTGTCAGCCGCGATCATGCCCGAAGCGGTGGACGCGTTTTCCGGTGCGCCGCAATCGATCTATTCAGATCATTTCTTGCACACGCAGCCGCTTGACGGGCCTATCGGTTTCAAGCTAGAAGTGCCGCCGGTGCATCCGCTGCTCGCGGCGACGACACTGCAGGGCATCGGCAGCGCGTATTTCGATTCCATGCGCAGCATGGCGCATCTCCAGGTGACGATCGCTCTCTTAAGAGACGGCTTCCACGAACAAAGCCGGGGTGGCAGGATCCATCTGAAGGCCGACGGCACGCCGGCCGTCGAGTATCCGATCTCCACGTACGTCTGGGATGGCGTCCGCCGGGCGCTATTAACGATGGCGCAAATCCAGTTCGCGGCAGGCGCGAAGAGCGTCATCGCAGTGCACGAGGATTGCGGCGGTTATCGCTCGTGGGCCCTGGCGCAGGCGGGTATCGCAGATCTGCTTATGGAGATCATGCGCGCTCGAGTGGTCAGCGCGCATGTGATGGGCGGCTGCGCCATGGGGGCCGACCCACGGACCTCGGTCGTCGACGGCAACGGCCGCCATCACACGATCGAGAATCTGTCGGTGCTCGACGGCTCGCTCTTCCCGACAAGCCTGGGCGCGAACCCACAGCTGTCGATCTACGGCATTGTGGCGCGCAACGCATCGCGCCTCGCGGCGGAGCTCACCTCCGCGTAGGTTCTGCTCGAGCGCTGGCCGAACGTCACGGCGTTCGCGCCACAAGTAAGGAGTTGGAACATGCCACGCTACATGGTTGAACGCACCTTCAAAGACGGTCTCGCGATCCCGACGACAAATGACGGCGCCAAGACGTGCGTCGGAGTCGTCAACAACAACGCTGGGGTCGGGGTCACCTGGGTCCACTCGTACGTCTCCAAAGACCACAAGAAGACGTTTTGCATCTACGATGGGCCAAATGAAGCGGCGATCCGCGAGGCGGCCGAGCGCAATGGGCTGCCGGTGGACAGCATCTCGGAGGTGAGCGTCCTCGACCCGTATTTCTACCACTGACGAGCGTTGCTACCCTCGTCTCGGGCACGGCCAGCCAGCGCAGCTGGCCATATCGTTTCATACGTTGACACAAACCCAACTGTGACGAGTCGTACGGGAGGCGGGTGATTGCCGCCGCATAACTCTTGGATAGCTCGGGTCTCGTCGGGTAGAAGTGGGGAAGATCGGGAAATGGTCTGCGTCTGTTGCGAACGTCCCTGTGATGCGACCTTTAGCGTCCATGGCCACCTTATCTGTTTTGGTTGCACCATGAACAAAAGCCATGCCGATATCATGGCGGTGATCCAAGAGCGTCTGCACATCAACGTCAAGAGCTGGGCCGCCTTCACACCCGCCTCGTCATAGCCCAAACACGCCTCGAGGGTTGAGGCCCGCGCCGCGTGAATGGGTAGGCCCATGCGAAACCTGTTGTTGGTGATGGGCATTGTCGAGACGGGCACGGGCCTCGCCCTTCTCGCGGCGCCCTCGCTCGTTGCGTCCATCCTCTTAGGTTTACCGCTCGAAGGCACCGTTGGATCCATTGTCGGCCGGGTCGGTGGTGCCGCGCTGCTCTCCCTTGGTGTGGCCTGCCTGCTCGCGCGCGGCGCAGCCGCCACAGACGCACCGAGCGGCATCATCACCGCAATGCTGATCTACAACACGGCGGCGACGGCTCTTTTGGTCTACTGCCGGCTGGGCTTAGGAATGACGAGCATGGTCCTGTGGCCTGCGATAGTGCTGCACGCAGCGCTCGCCGTCTGGTGTATCGCCAGTCTGCGTGGTGGACGCGCACCCGACGCCGCATAGGGGGTCGCCGCAGAGCGCAAATAGCGGTAAGACGCCGTTCTCACACGTCCGTTTGTGCCCCGGAGTGCTCTCTCTTCACAAGAAAATCATAGGATTTTCGCGCCCTCCCGTAGACTAGGAAGGGTGATGAAAGAAGATCGAGACCCGATCGAACCGGCGCTTCCGGCCACGGTCAGGTTCGTCACGTTCATCGGCGTCATCATCGTCATCGGGTGGCTTTTGATGTTCTGGCTGCTCGTGAACCGCTGGTAAAGCACGATGCACCGGTCGGAACGGATCTGGCTCCTCTTCGGCATCGTCACGCTCATCGTCTTCCTCGGCATCCTCGCCGTGGCGGCCATCCACGACGACATCGTGCCGCCCAGCCACATGCAGACGATCGACCCGGCAAAAGTCGCCCAGACGCCGCCATTCGACAAACCCGGCCTACGCAAAGTCGGTCCGAACCAGTATGAAGCCTACATCGTCGCCCACATCTTTTCGTTCACCCCCTCGAGCATCAGCGTCCCGGCCGGCTCCGAGGTGACGTTCTACGTCACGAGCCCCGACGTGGTCCACGGCTTTTTCATCACCAACACGACGGTGAACATGATGGTGATTCCGGGCTGGGTCAGCGACGAGGTCCACGTCTTCAAGGCCTCGGGCACGTATCTGCTGTTGTGCAACGAGTACTGCGGGAGCGGCCACCACTTCATGTACGGCACGATCGAGGTCAAATGATGGAACAGGCGCAGGTCCGCCGAGAGAACAGGCTCATCATCGCCTACATGTACTTCGCCACGATCGCGCTCATGGTCGGCGCGAGCTTCGGCCTGCTCCAGACGTTGTCGCGGGCGCGTTGGGCCTCTGCTCCGGCGTGGTTCGACTACTACCGCATGCTCACCGTGCATGGCGTTCTCAACGCGTTGGTCTTCACGACATTTTTCATCTGCGGGCTGATGACGCTTTTGACCTATCGGGCTATCCCGCGGGAGCGCTCGCTTGTGGTGGGCTGGCTGGCCTTTTGGGTCATGGCGGTTGGCACCGTCGCGGCCGCGGTCACCATTCTCACCGGCAACGCGACCGTGCTGTACACGTTCTATGCGCCGCTCAAGGCAAGCCCGTGGTTCTACATCGGCGCGACGGTGCTCGTCGTCGGCACGTGGATCGTGATGATCGATCTGGTCGCCAATGCCCTGTGGTTCTGGCGCCATCACCCGGGCGAGCGGTTGCCGCTTGTCGTCCATGGGTCCGTGACCACGTTCGTCATGTGGTTCATCGCGACGATCGGTGTCGCGCTCGAGATGCTGATCTTCCTGATCCCCTGGTCGCTTGGGCTGGTGCCGGCCGTGAACGTCATGTTCACCCGCATCCTCTTCTGGTATTTCGGCCACCCGCTCGTGTATTTCTGGATCATGGGCGCCTACCTGATCTGGTACAACATCGTCCCCAAACCTACGGCGGGAAGGTCTTCAGCGACGCGCTGACCAGGCTCGCCTTCATCCTGCTGCTCCTGCTCTCGACGCCGGTCGGCATTCACCACGAATTCATGGAACCGGGCATCTCGGCCGGCTGGAAGTGGCTGCACACGATGACGACCTACGGGGTCGTCATCCCGTCGTTCCTCACCGCGTTCGCGGTCTTCGCCTCGTTCGAGCTCGCAGCCGCAGCGCGCCGGGGTACGTGGGTTCTTCAGCACGATCGCTTGGCTGCCGTGGAAGAACCCGGCGTTCACGGGTCCGGCACTGGGCATGCTGCTGTTCATCTTCGGCGGCCTCGGCGGCGTTCATCAACGCCTCGTACGCCATGGACACGCTCGTGCACAACACGATGTGGATCGTCGGCCACTTCCACGTGACCGTCGGCGGCCCGGTGGCGCTCTACATTCCTCGGCGCGGCGTATTGGATCATACCCCGGCTCACCGGCCGCAAGCTGTGGGCGCCGAAGCTGGCCCTCGCCCAGACCTACACCTGGTTCGTCGGCATGATGATCATGTCGACTGCGATGCACTGGGCCGGCATCCTGGGCTCGCCTCGGCGCACGGACGACGTCAGCTATTTCGGCTCGGCGGCTGCCACCGCATGGATGCCCCAGATGCAGTGGTCGGCGATCGGTGGGAGCATCCTGTTCTTGAGCGTGCTCATGTTCGTCGCCGTCGCGATCGGCACGCTCTTCACGCCGAAGACCGAGACCGACCCGATCACGGTCGCGCCGGTCGAAGCCGAGGCCATGGGAGCCCCGAGGACGCTTGGACCGGATAGGGACCTGGGCCACGGTCGCGGTCGTCCTGGCGGTCCTCGCCTACTTCGGCCCCGTGCGCGAGCTCATCGAGATGCACACCTACGGAGCGGCCGGCCTGCGTACGTGGTAGCCGAGCGGGCCTAGAGTTTCGTTACTCAAAGGTGCCTACCACCGCGCCAGGCCATGTGGTACGGGGCTCAATTTGCGGGGGTCCGGGGTGCCTGTGACCAAAATCCTAGCGACAAATCCACAACCTTCACAGTATCTTCAACCCCCGTACACCGGCGTAGCGGATACTATCCGCGGGAGGGTATTATAATGCATATAGCTTTTCGCAAGGCGCTCTGGCCTGTGGCCATCGCCGTCGTGGCAATGATCGTCTCCGTGACGGCCGCCATGGCGCACCCCACGATCGACATCGTGGCATCGAACTGGAAGTTCACCCCGGCCAAGATCTCCATTCCGGTCAACGAGCCGACGACGCTTCGGCTGACCTCGTCCTCGGGCGTCCATGGGATCGAATCGAAGGACCTGGGCATCGAGCTGACGACCATCACACCCGGTAAGTTCGAACTCGTCACCTTCACGCCCAAGAAAGCCGGCACGTATGTGCTGCACTGCGCCGTCGTGTGTGGACCGGGCCATGGCGACATGACGCTCACGGTGGAAGTCACGCCATGAAGTTCCGCCGCGCGACGATCCTCATCGCCTCAGTTCTCGTACTGGCGTGGATGATCGAGGCGGTGAGGCCTACGTCGGCCATGCCCAACTTCGCGCAGGCCTACGGCATGGATTGCCAGGTCTGCCATTCCATCGTCCCGGCGCTCAACGCCTACGGACGCTACGTGCAGCGGACCGGCTACGCGTCGCTCGACGCCAAGACGATCGAGCGTGCGGATCCGATCTGGATCGGGGAGAACCCGACGTACGACTCTTCGGCCGGTCCGAATCTGCAATGGGGCAATCTCGCGATCCATGCCGCCGGGTTCATCGGCAACGACTGGACGTTCCACCTCCATCAGTGGGTCGTACAAGACGGAACCGGCGGTGGGACTGACACGCTCTGGGTCACCTACAACAACATCCTGCACCGCGACGGCCACTGGTTCATCGGCAAAGTCGAAGCTCCGGCGCCCTCGCCCTTCAGCCAGTTCTTCGACCTCTCGGCGTTCGCTCCGCCGGAGATCACGGTCGGCGAGCATGTCTGGCCGTTCGACCAAAACCGCTGGGGAACGAAGATCGCCTACGTACATGACTGGTTCACGGCCGATGTGAGCTACCTCGGCCCGAACGGCGACATCACGGGTGCCGGGGGCGCGACCGATTGGGGGTCGAGCATCGAGAAGACCTTCCAGTACCACCTCGTCGACGGACTGGGCTATAAGCCGCTCGAGCTCGGGATCTATGGCGGCACGGGGACGTTCCCCACGTCCGATGGGCAAGTCGACAAGTACAATGGTGCTGCGGGCTACGCGGAGCTCGATTCGGTGAAGGGCATCCCGGGCGCGTTTGCCATCTACCAGCATGGCTACGATAGCCATCCGGGGGCCGGACTGAACTCAGCGACGAGCACGTCGTTCACCGCTGAGGTGTGGGAACCGCTCTTCAAGGACCAGGTCATCGTCAGCTACCGCAACGAGTACACAAACGACGGGCTAGGCAACCAGCTCCACTACAACTACATCAACGGAGCATGGTTCCTGTCGCACCACGTCAGCGATCGCAACGCCAACGGGTTGATCGTGAACCTGCAAGCCTCGATGAACCCGCTCTTCAACCTCCCAAGCGGAGGGCCGACCTGGCAGGGCCAGGTATGGTACGTCACGACCATAGGGGGTGTCAAGGGACAGTAGACTTGGCCTCCGGCCACGAAGTGAAAATGCGTGGCCGAGACCAAACGAATACTCATCGTCGACGACGAGCCCAAGATCGTCGAGGTTCTGGAACGGTACTTGGTGGACGAAGGGTTCGTCGTCGACAAAGCCCATGACGGGATCAGCGCCGTGGACAGCTTCAAGGCTGGCCGGCCTGATCTCGTCATTTTAGACCTGAAACTGCCGGGCATCTCCGGCCTCGACGCCTTCCATCAGATGCGCGAGCACGCAGATACGCCGATCATCATGCTCACCTCGCGCTCGGAAGAGGTCGACCGGGTCATCGGTCTCGAGCTCGGCGCGGACGACTACATCACAAAGCCGTTTAGCCCTCGCGAAGTCGTCGCTCGGGTGAAGACCGTGCTGCGCCGCCTCGCGCATGCCGAAGCTCACGCCGGCAATGGACCGGCCCCCTCCGCCACGCGCCCATCCGCGACCGCCACCAAGTCGGCGAGCCGCATCGTGGTGGGCGCGCTTGAGATCGACCCGGAGGACCACGAGGTGCGCGTCGAGGGTCATGAGGTCGGGCTCACGCCGACGGAGTTCCGCATCCTCGAAGTGCTCGCCCAACACCCGGGGCGCACCTTCACGCGCGCCCAGCTGCTCGACCGTGCCAAGTCCGAGGACCTCGACGTGTTCGATCGCACGCTCGACCGCCATATCGCCAATCTGCGCCACAAGATAGAGCCCGAGCCGGGCAACCCCAAGTACATACTCACCGTCTTCGGCGTCGGCTATAAGATGGCGAAGGTGCCGGAGCCCTCCGGAGCGTCATGACCGACCCGCTCCCGCTGCACGAACTTATCCATGAGATGCGCAACGAGCTCGCCGTCGCACGGGCGAACCTCGAGGGGCTCGTCGACGGAAAACTTGCTCCCACGCGCGAGCGCCTGCTCGGCATCATCCAAGCCTTGGGCCAGCTCGAGGCGCTCGTCGAGGACATGCACGTCTTTCAGCCGGCCGTGGCCATGGCGCAGCGGCAGACGCAGTTCAACGTGTGCGAGCTCTTAGACCGCGAATTCCGATCGATGGACGCGGTCGCGCGCATGCGGGATGTGACGGTTGAGATCGAGCAGTGTGCCGTGCCGAACGAGGAGTGCGTGCATTTCTACGGGGATCCCGGGCGCATCGGCCAGATCGTCAAGAACGTGCTGTTGAACGCCATCCGCTACGCGCCGAGAGGTGGGACGGTATCTGTGGGTTGCAGCCGGCGGGCGGACCAGATGGAGGTCCGTATCGCGGACACGGGTCCAGGCCTGTCTGAAGAAGAGCGCGAGAAGGTGTTCGAGCCGGGATACCGTGGAGCGGCGTCGGTGGGCACGCCGGGAACGGGCTATGGTCTCGCCGTGGTCAAGCGCCTTGTCGAAGAACAAGGTGGCAGCATCATGGCATCGTCTGCATCTCCACATGGCGCCGTCTTCACCGTGCGCCTGCCCGGCACGGTGCCGGCCGACGCTGAGCTGTGCGCCAGCTGCCGGCTCGCGCGCAGCATAAAGCGCCCCAACCAAAGCACGCCCTAAACCAAAAGTCGCATCGCCGATACGTGGTCCAAATGTCGCAAGAGTGGGCGTACGGCGGCTTGCCTTCACGCTTCATTCATAGTCTAGGCGCAGCTCGAGCATTATCATGATGACAGACAGATAGAAAGGGAGGCGTCTCATGAAATCAGACATTCAACTCCACAAAGACGTCATCGATGAGCTGGCCTTTGATCCCCAGGTCGACGAGCGGAACATCGCGGTCGCGGTCAGCGACGGCATCATCACCGTCACGGGTTCCGTGCCGAGCTACGCGCAGAAGTTCGCTGTCGATCGTGTGATCAAACGGATCAGCGGCGTGCGTGGTATGGCCGAGGAGCTCAAAGTCGAGCTGCCGCAGGCCCACCTGCGCACGGATGCGGACATCGCCGCTGCCGCGCTCAACGCGCTGGCCTGGAACACGTTCGTACCGACGGACGCCATCCAAGTGACGATCGAGAACGGGTACGTCACCCTCAACGGCAAGGTCGACTGGCAGTTCCAACGCTCCGAGGCCGAAGCGGCGGTCCGCAACCTCATGGGCGTCAAGGGCGTCAGCAACCTCATCGTCTTGAGCACGTACGTCGCGCCGCGCGACGTCAAAGAGAAGATCGAGCGCGGATTCGAGCGCACAGCGGAGGCCGAGGCCAAACGGATCATCGTCGAGACGTCGGGTGGCAAGGTCGTCCTCAAAGGCGTGGTCCATACGTTCCTGGAGCGCGATGAAGCCGCCCGCGCGGCGTGGTCGGTTCCGGGCGTCACCAAAGTCGAGAACCTCATCGGCGTGTCGTAAGAGAGAACGCCACAGCAAAAAGGGGGCACTTCACATGGCAAACACATTAACATCACCGAAAAGAGAAGAGATCCGCCCGTTTTTCGGTCACTTCTTCGATATGACGGATCCCTTCGCGGAGCTCACGTCGACCCGGCGCACGATGAACGCGCTGCTGGATTCGGTCATGCGGCCGTTCCCGCTCAAAGACGTCACCGTGCCGGCCATCGACTTGTACAACAAAAACGGCGCATACACGCTCGACGTGGCGCTGCCGGGCCTTGACAAGAAGGACGTCACCATAGAGGTCGAGGGCAACTGCCTCACGATCTCAGGCAAGTACGCATCAGAAAAAGAAGAGGAAGAGAACGACAAACGTTTCCACTATCGGGAAGTGCGCCGGGGCAGTTTTTCGCGCTCGGTCACGTTCCCCGAAGACATCGACCCTGACAAGGTAGTGGCCACGTTCGACCGCGGGATGCTGAAGATCGAGATACCCTCTCTGCGACCCGCGCCGAAGCAGAAGGTCGCCATCAAGTAGGGTACGATGAGGCGAGCCGCAAGCGATCCGCTTGCGGCTCCTCTTATCAAAGGTCGGCCCACGAGGGCGAGAAAGAGGTTCGACATGTTTCACAATATCATCGTACCGGTCGATGGGTCTGAGCCGTCGAACGCGGCATTGTCCTTCGCGCTGCGCATGGCAATCGAGGACCGCGCAAGTCTGACGTTCGTGCACGCGATCGAGGTGACGAAGATCATCGCCATGACGTCGGCCTCATCGATCGGCCCGAGCTATGCGATAGAAGCGGCGCGTGACAGCGGCAAAGAGGTCCTCGACGAGGCCAAGGCGCAGGCGGCGAACGCCAAGGTCGACGCCGCGGTCGAACTCCTCGAGGGCGACTGCGTGAGCTCGATCCTGGAGCTGGCGCAGGCCAAAAACGCCGACCTCATCGTGGTGGGAAGCCACGGGAGAAGCGGTATCAGCCGGGCGCTTTTGGGCAGTGTCGCCGAGGGCATTTTGCGTCGCTCGCCCATCCCCGTGCTCGTGACCCACGCCCCTAAGAAACCTGCGGGCGTGACGCTCGTCGGCGTGTGAAGGTCACCTGCAGCTAAAAGCCGCGGCGAATGCGGCGCACGCGAGGCGACGGACCGCAAGGCCCGTCGCCTAGACGTTAGTAGGGGGTCGGCGTGGGGTTCGCCGCTGGGCTCGGCTCCACCGGCGGCGGGACGCGCGTGTGCTGCGCGGCCTGGAACGGGGTATCGACTTTGCCGATCGTGATCGTCCCCACCATATCTGCGATCCCATCGATCTGCGCGTCGACCTTGCCGATGACCGCGTCCGGTTTGGCGGGGTTTGTGATGTCGAGCAAAAGGTGGGTGCCGTCGCGCGTGCCGCTCAAGTTGTAGGTCGTCTTCTTGTCGGCGATCCAGACGCCTGTGACCGCGTTGCCGACGTCCTTGAGCTTCATGGTCGAATATGAGATGTCTTGGCTTTGCAGGATGATATCCCACGTGCCGTTGGTCGCCTGCTCGGGCGCCATGTACGGCGTGGGTGGAGTGGTCGGGGACGGCGAAGGGGCGGGCTTAGCGATCGCGCTCTGAAGCGTGCTTGTCGCACCCATGGCGAATGCGATGAGTGCGACGAGGAACGCCAAGCGCCAGCGGAATTTCATTATCTGGGGAATCCTCCGGACGGTGAACGGATCTGCGACCCGCTTTTGTTACGGGCAGCATGTGCGGCGCACCTCCGTCGCCTGGGGGACCCTTGTAGCAACCGGGCGTCGTCGCTGCTGGTCGTTGAAGCAACGGACCTTCAAGTCCGTTTGGAAAGGGGTATCTCGCCATAGTCGCATCGCAGAACTCGAGCTGTTCGATCTACACGGACGGAGGGGCCAGGGGCAACCCGGGGCCCGCAGCTGCAGCCGGCGTCATCGTCGCCGCAGATGGCGCGGTCGTGGAGGAGGTCAGCGAGTATCTCGGCACTGCGACGAACAACGTCGCGGAATACCGGGCGCTCGCCATGACGCTGCGGCGGGCCAAGGCGCTAGGCTTCGAGAACGTGGTCGTCCATATGGATTCCGAGCTGATCGTGAGGCAGCTCAACGGCATCTATCGAGTCAAAGACGCGAAGATGCTCGAACTCTATAGCGAGGTCCGCAAGCTGCTGCGGGAGTTCTCGGATTGGAAGGTCGTGCACGTTCGACGCAGCGAGAACACGCACGCCGACGAGCTGGTCAATGCGGTGCTCGACGCCCGCGCCGGCCAGCCACCACAGGAGGGTGGAACGTGAGAGACGTCAAGGGAGCCAATGGGTTCATCGTCGCCCGGGTCGATTCGTCCGGCAATGTCACGCTGGGGCCCGATGCAGGGCCGATCGTGGGCCGCGCGAACAACACAGGTGAGATATTCGACGACGAAGCGGGCGTGCATCAGGTCGGCCGCGTCGATGGCGAGGGCAACGTCATCAACATGCAGCACGAGATCCTGGGCAAGGTCGATGCCTGGGGCCGCGTGCACGACCGTTCCGGGTCGCTCGCCGGCAGCGTCGAAAAAGCGGTGGATGCGGGCGTCCTCTTGCTCGTGGCCGAGCCCGTGCAGCCATCGGGATCCGTGTCGTCGCCTCCCGAGCAATCGTCGGCATTGATGCAGGAGGCGATGGAGCTCGGTGAAGCCCAGCGCTATCCCAAAGCCCGCAAGGACTATAAGCCGCTCACCGATCGCGATCTCTTCATGGAGCACTTGCGCAAAGACTCAGACGGGTGAGAGCGCGTGCGAGGCCGCCCGCATCGCTTCGGCGGCGGCATCGTATCTGTCCTGAGGGATGATGTAAGCACCCGCGACGCCTGGCGTTCGCGCGAGCTCGACGAGGATATCGCGGACGATCGCAACCCCTTCCCCAGCCTCATCCTGCGCGGTCCGCAACCGCTCGCGCACCGCTTCCGGCACGTGCATGCCCGGCACTTCGTTGTGCAAGAACTCGGCGTTGCGATGACTGCGCAGCACGAGCACCCCGACGAGCACCGGAAAGTGTCGCTCGGCCGCCCAGGCGAGGAACGGGGTGATCGAGCCGACGTCGAAGACCGGTTGGGTCACGGCGAAGTCGGCGCCGGCCGCACGCTTTTGCTCGAGCTTCTCAAGCTCGGCGGCAAGCGTCTTCGTGGTGGGATTGACCGCGACCCCGATGCGAAAGCGCGTCGGCCTGCCGATGTCGGAACCTGCCTGATCTCTGCCCACGTTGAGGTCGCGCACGATCTGGGTCAAGCCCAAGGACGTGACGTCGAAGACGGACGTCGCCTTGGGGAAGTCGCCGACGTTGCTCGGGTCGCCGGTCAGCGCGAGGATGCCGGTGACGCCGAGCGCCGCCGCGCCGAGCAACTCGCTCTGCAGGGCCAGCAGATTGCGGTCGCGGCAGGTCAGATGCAGGATGGTCGCGAGTTTCGTCTCGCGCATGATAAGATGCGCGACCGCAGCGCTCGACATGCGCAGGCGAGCGGTCGGATTGTCGGAGATGTTCACCGCGTCGGCGCCGGCCGCTTCGAGCAGCCGAGCGGCATTGATCGCATCCCCGGCATCGGCCCCGCGCGGTGGCGACACCTCGACCGTCATGACGAATTGCCGCCCCAGCTTGCGCTCGAAAGCGCTGGGAGCGCCCGCGGCGGGTGCGCGCCGGCCGCTCGCGACGCTTTCGCGCGCATCCTCGCCATCGCCCGGCCCCTCGCTCGCAGGACGCTGCCGCGAACGGCCGGCTACCGCTTGGGCGATCGCGTGGATATGCTCGGGCGTCGTGCCGCAGCAGCCGCCGATGATGCTCGCGCCGAGCTCGACGAAGCGCAACGCGAAACGCGCGAAATACGCGGGAGACGATTCGTAGATCGTGCGGTCGTCAAGCCGGTGGGGATAGCCGGCATTGGGCATGACCGAGAGCGGCGCCTCGATGCGTGACGCGATAGGCGCCAGCGCGTCGTGGACGGTCTGCGGGCCGACCGCACAGTTCACGCCGAGAGCATCGGCTCCCGCCTCCAACAAGCGCGAGAAGGCGGAGAGCAAGGGATCGCCTCCGGCCGTCTTGCCGTCCTCGACCACCGAGAGCGAGGCGAGCACGGGAAGGTGCGGAGCGACTTTCTTGGCGGCGGCGAGCGCCAGACACAGCTCGGCGGCGCTGCCGAAGGTCTCGAGCAATAAGAAATCCGGGTTGCCTGCGGCGACCGCCGCGATATGCTCGGCGAACACATCGCGCGCCTCGTCGACGGTGACGATCCCAAACGGCCACATGAGCGCGCCAAGCGGACCGACGGAGCCGGCGACGTATGCCGCGCCTACGGCCGCGTCGCGGGCGAGCTCGACGCCTGCGCGATTGATCGCTTCGAGCTTGCCGCGCAGCTCGTGGGCGGCGAGCTTGAGCCGGTTGGCCGCGAACGTGTTCGTCTCGATGATCGCGGCGCCGGCTGCGATGTAGTCGCGGTGGACGTCGCGTATGACCTGCGGCGCTTCGACGTTGAGGACCTCGACGCAGGATGCGACCTGCGCTCCCCGGGCGATGAGCAACGTGCCCATCGCGCCGTCGGCGACGAGGATGTCGGACATCCAGCGGCGAGTCAATGCGTTGCTCTCCGGCATGGCGAGTTTTTTCGCGTTGCGGCGGCAGGCGACCCCCGTGGCAAAGGGGCGAAGCCGCGCGCAGCCGCGAACGCACGTCACCACATATGAACGACACTTTAGGTCCCTCGGTCTACGTCTCGGCCGACATGGAAGGCTGCGCCACGCTCGTCCACTGGGATGAGGTGCGGCCCGGTGGATCGGCCGCCTACGCCCGGGCGCGGGGCCTCGTCGCGGCGGAGGTCAATGCGGCTCTCGATGGCGCGTTCGCCGCTGGCGCACGCGCGGCAGTCGTCAACGACGCGCATTCGTCGATGCGCAATCTTGTCGTGGCCGGGCTGGACCCACGAGCGCGCCTCGTGAGCGGGCGCGGCAAGCCGCTTTACATGCTGCAGGGGATCGAGACGCAGCGCGCCACGCTTGCGTTCTTCATCGGGTATCACGGAGCGATCGGCGACCGCGATGCCGTCATGGGCCACACCTATAGCCCGCGTGTCATATTCGAGTGCCGTCTCGGCGGGCAAGTGGTCGGCGAGTTGACCATCAACGCGGCGCTTGCCGGGCATCACGGCGTGCCGGTGGCGCTCGTCTCCGGCGACCGCACGACGCTCGCCGAGGCGGAGCGCACGGTTCCCTGGGCGGCGCGGGTGGAGACCAAGAGAAGCATGAGCTATTACGCAGCGGATTGTCTCTCGCCCAAAGCGGTGCAAGACGCACTGCGGGCCGCGGGCGCGGATGCGACGACGCGCGCCAGGGAGATGCGCCCCTTCAAGCTCGCGGCCCCGGTCATCCTTGAGATCGACACCATGAAGACGGCGCACGCCGACGCCCTCGATGGCGTCTCCGGTTTCGTTCGCACGGGCGCGCGTACCGTCGCCTTCAGCGGATCTGACATGGCGCAAGTGTACCAGGCGCTGATCTGCGTCATCCAGTTGGGGGCTGCGGCCTAGCCGTGAACGAACGCACGCGCTCCTTTCTCGTCATCCTCTCGTGCGTGGCGCTCGCCACGGCCGGCTACCTGCTCTTCATGAAGCCCTTCATCAAGCAAGAGCCCGCGCTCGACAAGGTGCTCAAGGCGAACAGCACCTGGACGGTGACCCTGCAGGCGTACAAAGATATGGGCCCAGTCTCGCAGGAGACCTACCGAATCTCCAACGACAACGGCGTGACGAAGATGTTCTATGCGGCCAGCAACCGCGACGGCACGATCACCAAATGGTTCGAGGCGCCGCTCGCCGGGCCTAATGGAACGTTCCTCTTCCAGCAACTCGATGCCGACGGCATCTGGGAGCTCGATGACAAAGCGGTACGGCCGCACTCCACCGAGCAGTATATCGTGCAGGTCGCGCAGACGCTGGGCGATGAGGGTGGCAGCCGCGCCTTTGGATTCTCGGATCCGCACTACTGGGCCACGACCAAGGCCGAGGAGTTCCAGCTCCGGCTGCCTGCCAAGTCGATGCATGGCCTCGACCTGAGCCAAATCGCCTCGGCCGGACGGTCGCTGCGCGATCCGCGCTATCAGAAGATCGTTGACGAGATACGGACCTTCGGGCCGCAAAGCGTGCTTGACGCCGAGGAGAAGATCCGCGCCGAGCTGCGCGCCATGCCCACTCAAGCGAGCGCGCCGCACGCTCCGAAGAAGAAGGATTGATGGGCGGATCCATTCGCCAGCGCGGCAGACTCTGGAACTGGCGCATCTGGGCGCTCGTGGCGGTCATGCTCGCCATCATGCTCGCCGCCCTGTGGTATCTGCTCGAAAACCCGAAGAACCAGACGTTCGGTCATACAGTCACGCAAGTCCCCATCCACCAGAAGGTCGTGGCCTTGACCTTCGATGACGGCCCGAACCCCCCGTACACAGACGAGATCGTCGACTATCTCTATGCGGTGCACGCGCCGGCGACGTTCTTCGTGGTGGGCAGGGCGGTCGTGGCGCACCCCGACGTCGTTCGCAAAGAGGTGCAGGATGGTAATGCGCTTGGCAACCACTCCTGGGATCACGCGCACCTCGTCCTCGAGCGCGAGCGGCACGTGGAGGCGGAGATCGCGCAGACCGATGCCGCCATCCAGCGGGCGACCGGCGTGCGCACCAGGCTCTTCCGGCCGCCGTTCGGCGCCCGCGACTACGCCGTGCTCGAAGCTGCGCGCAAGATGGGATACCAGGTCATCATGTGGTCCGTGCCCTTGCCCAAAGATTGGGAGCAACCGCCACCGCAGGTCATCCGCGATCGTGTGCTCCGCTATGTGAAGGACGGAGACATCATCGTGCTCCACGACGGCAACCGCGGCCGCAACGGCGACCGCACGAACACAGTCGCCGCGACGAAGCTCATCGTTGAAGCGCTGCGCGCGCAAGGCTACAGGTTCGTCACCGTGCCCGAGCTCTTGCAGCTGGGCTACTTGGAGAAAAAAGGATCGGCAAGCCCCTCAGCGCCTGAATGACTCACTCGTCATCGCGCGGCGCGAGGGCTGGCTCGTCAAGCCGGCCGCACAGCTCGCGGAAATTGCAGGTGCGGCACAAGACGCGCTTCTCGGTCATGGGGAAACGCTCGATGTCGCCGGCCACGTTGGCGACAGGGTCTGTGAGACGTTCTTTGACGTCCTCGACGTAGGTCGCGATCTCGCGCTTTGCCTCTTCCACGCCCTCGACGACGTCGTGCTTCTCCCGCGTGCCGGCGGCGACGTAGATGAGGTGCGCCGTCAAACGGTCGAGTGGGACCCCGAACTTCTCCGTGACGAAGATGCCGTAGACGGCGAGCTGGGCGAGGTTCGGTTTGTACGGCTTACCGGTCTTCCAGTCAACGATATGCAGGCCGCCGTGCTCGTCCTCGACGACGAGGTCGGGAGATGCATAGAGCACAAGCCCGTTCCACGAGACTCTCTTGTCGGCGACGTTCTTCGGGTCGATGTAGCGCAGGCGTTCTTTGGGCACGGCGAAGACCCGCCGCCCAAACGGCTCGGCGGCGAGCCCGGCAACGCAGGCGTGCAGCGAGGCGACGGCCTCAGCCTCCGTCTGCGCACCAACGCCGGCCTGGTAGTAGTCTTCGAAGAGGATCGTGAAACGCTTGACGTCGCCGTAGCGCTCCCAGTCGGCGTTGCGCGATTCGCGCAGGTGCTTGAGCAGGCGGCGCTCCATGTCGGTCTTGAGCTGTTCGACCGGCACGGGTCTGGGTGCGGGCTCGCGGCGCCGGAGAATCTCGGCGAGTTCGGCGTGGAACGTCTCGCCGACGAGCATGGTCACGTTCTTGATCTGCTTGAGCCGATAGGCGAGCTGGGCGTTTTTAGGCGCTTCGGCTTCCCATCCACCCCACGAGCCGTAGTGCTGCCAGTACAGCTTGCGAGCGCACTGGTAGAACATCTTGTGGCGCGACCAGGAGAAGGCGAACTCGTTGGTCAGCTCAGCCATCGGCAGGCCTCACAAGCGAGGTTCGGCGCTCTGAAGGCATCAGCGTTGCGCCATGTCGAGCAGCGTCCCAGCCGTCTTCCAGTTCCGAGTCGTCGCCACGACCGACAGCACCCGCTCGAGCGCGGTGTTCGAGAGCTTGGTCCGGCCATAGCCCTCGGGGCAGTAGAGATAGATCTCCCTCTTCGCGAGGTGGTACTCATCTGGTCCCGCGGGGAGCGCCGCGAGCCCCTTGAGGTCCGCCTTCTGGGGAGCGTCGGAGAGAAAGGTCACATGCAGTCTGGCCGGGTCGATCGATCGCCTCTTCAAGAACGGGTTGCTCTTCATGACGGCGTTGAGCTCATCGACGCTGCGCAGCAGCAACGGCACGGTGAACCCGAAGTCGCGCTGCATCACCTCGTGGACGCGCTGCGAGAGGCGGGTCGCAGAACCACCCGTCGCTCGAAATATCACATTGCCGCTCTGCACGTATGTCCTGACGTCGTGCAGCTTCAAGGATTCAAATGACGCTCGCAACCGCTCCATCTTGACGATGTTGTGCCCGCTCACGTTGATCCCGCGGAGCATGGCGATATAGGTTGGCATGGCGCGCGGTTAGCCTCTCTTTGGCCGGTTTCGAGGTGAGAAGAAGCGCACGACGATGGCGTCAAGATCGAACGAGAAGTACCTCGGGTGCGCGAGGCCGCTCAAGGCGGCGGCCACCGGAATGCGCAGGACATCGGCGCGCAAGAGCGCGGGAGCGCTCTCGACAGGCACGAAGCGGGCTTCGACCACCTTGGGATCCTGCGGGCGAGGTTGCACGGCCGGATCGCGTTCTTTGACCCAAAAGGTGCAGTTGACGACGTGCAGGCCGGCCTCGAGATCGACAGACTCGCTGACGTAGGCGAGTTCTGCGACCTCGACGTCGAGCGAGGTCTCCTCGCGGAATTCCCTGCGGATGGCCGCCGTGAGGGTCTCCCCCGTCTCTTGACGTCCGCCCGGCAAGGTCCATAGCGGCTCGGGTTGAGCTTCGTATCGACAGCGAACGAGCAAAATGCCGGCATGACGCCGTAAAATGCCCGAGGCGAGGATAAGGCGGGTCATGCCCGTCTATTCTAGGTGACATAGCAAGCCCCGCTTCCGACGGGAATGGGCCGCCAGAGTTGGAATTGGTCGGGCCAGCAGGGTTTTCACACGCGTTCTTTGTGGAGGCCATTCATCATTATGCGACGGATCGGGCATCTCTTCGTATGCGCGGCCCTTCTCGTCGTCTCGTTCGCGCAAGCGGTTCGAGCCGACGACACGGATGCCGGGCCGGCTCCGTATGCCAAGTTCATCGTCGGAGCCCAATCTCAGGCCGGGCTCTTCACCGTGTGGCGCAAGAGCGGCAAGGTCTACATCGAGCTGAGCAACACGCAGCTGGGCAAGGACTTCGTGCAGAGCGCCTCGCCGGCCAACGGTCTGGGCGGCTGGGCCCTGGTCTGGGGCGAGGACATGTTCGCGCAGACCAGGCTCATCCAGTTCACCCGGGCCGACAACAAGATCGTCATCACCTGGCCGAACACGTTCTTCAAAGCGCCGCCGGGGAGCCCGCGAGAGCGGTCGGTGGCGAAGTCCTTCTCGCCGTCGGTCGTGGCGCTTGCGCCGATCGTGGCCGAAGACACGGCGGCCGGTAAGATCGTCTTCGACGCATCAGCCCTTCCTCGGCGACGTCCTCAACATGACGGGCGTGCTCAAGGCCGCGTTGAACACGACCGACCCGAGCCAGACCTACAAGCTCGACAGCGACCGCAGCTACTTCGGCCCGACGAAGGCCTTTCCCGAAAACGTGATGATCGAAGCCGACGAGACGTTCTCGGCTGACGCCAACACGACGGTCGACACGGTGCCGGATGCGCGCAGCATCCAGTTCAGGATCGTCTACAACATCGCACAACCCCCGGACGACAAGGACTACGTGCCGCGCATCTTCGACTCGCGCGTGGGGTACGTCGCCTCGCCCTATCTCAAGTTCGGCAACGACCGCAAGTTCGACCAGAACGTCAACTACATCGTCCGCTGGAACATGCAGCCCTCAGACCCGAGCAAGGCGATCTCTCCAGCCAAGCATCCTATGGTGTTCTGGCTCAGCAACACGATCCCCGAGGAGTACCGGCCGACCATCAGGAGCGCGTTGCTCAGCTGGAACAAGGCGTTCGAGAAGATCGGCATCAGCGACGCGGTCGTGGTCAGGGACCAACCCGACGACCCGAACTGGGATCCTGACGACATCCGTTACAACATCGTGCGTTGGGTGACCGAGGCATATCCGAGTTTCGGCGCTGAGGCGCAGTGGGTCTACGATCCCCGGACCGGCCAGCTCTTCCACACGGGCGTCCTCATCGACGCGGAGGAGGGCTACGGACCGCCGAACAGCTGGGATTACTTCGTCGGGCCGACGAGGAGCACGAACTACCGCGGCATCCTGCGCCCCGAGACCTACGCCATGGGCAAGTACGCGGAGACGGCGTTCGGACGCGTGGCGCTGCAGCTCATGGGCCGCATGGATACGATGTCCGAACAGCAGTACACGCTTGAAGCCATCTACAGCACCGTGCTGCACGAGTCCGGGCATGACATGGGCTTCCAGCACAACTTCATCGCCGCCAACGCGTACACGGCCAAAGACCTGCAGAGCATGCGGTTCACGCAAGCCAACGGCGTGGCGACGTCGGTCATGCACTACGCCCCCCTCAACATCTGGCCCAAGACGGACGGACAAGGCGAGTACTGGCAGACCCAGCTCGGCCCGTACGACTACTACGCGATCCGCTGGGGCTATGCGCGGATCCCGGGCGAGGTCGCCCGAGGACGAGCAGCCGACGCTGAGCCGCTGGGCGCAGGCGTGGTCGAACCCGACGCTACATGTTCGCGAGCGATGAAGACGTCTCGTGGGCCAACGGACACGCCGTCGACCCGCGCGTCGAGTGGTTCAATCTCACCAACGACACGCTGGGCTGGTGCACCACGCAGATGGGGATGTCACAGAGCCTCATCCACGTCGTCGATCAGCGCTGGCCGCAGCCGGGACATGCCTACGAACAGGAGCGCGACGCGTTCGGGTGGCTGCTCGTCCACTATCTGCGCTGTGACGATATCTCGCTGCACTTCATCGCCGGCGAGTACCTATCGCGGGCGCACAAAGGCGACCCGGGGAGCGGTCTGCCGCTGCAGCCGATACCGCGCAAGGAGGAACAGCGAGCGTTTGCGATGCTCGACCGCTATCTCTTCGCGGAAAGCGCGTGGCATTACCGGCCGTCGCTTCTCAACAGCATGGTCTACACGGAAGAAGCGCCGATATGGGGTGGGCTGTGGGCATACAACCCGCCGGTCCGGCACGACATCCCGGTGGCGCAGCTGGCGGGCACGGTGCAGGCCGGAGCGCTCCAGCAGCTCTTCCAGCCGGTGATGCTGCAGCGGCTTGATGACCTGGCCATGGCCTCGAGTCCCGGCCAGACGATGAGCCTCGCGGATCTCTTCGACTGGACGCAGAGCAGCATCTACAGCGATCTGCGCTCCAAGGAGTACGCTCCGAACCAGGTGCGGCGCAATCTGCAACAGTGGTACGCGCGCTACCTCATCGGCATGTGGCTCAAACCCGAGGATGGCACCCCCTACGATGCGCAATCGCTTGCCCGTCTGAAGCTCGGCGAGCTCCAAGGCGACGTGCGTTACGCGCTCGGGCGCAGGGGTGCAGACGAGCTGACGCGGGCGCATCTGGAGCAGCTCGACGCCATCGTGTCGCGGGCGCTGGACACGCGCAACGTCGTGCCGATGGTACGGCCGCCAGCATCCTAAAACGGCAAGGGCCCGAAGCGATTCGGGCCCTTTGCATTCGTAAGGCGACCCCGCCGGCGTTAGGCTAGAGCGCCGGCAGCGCCGGCTTGAGCACCATGAGCGCCACGGCGATGAGCGGAGCGATGAGCGCGATAGACCCGAGAAGATTCCAGCGCTGCGAGAGCGCCTGATAGCGATCCCAGTCCATGCGGCCGCTGCGCGCGCCCTCAAGCGCCAGATCGCGGATAGCTCGCTGCGTCTTGGCAAGAGGGCCAAAGGCGACGCCCGAGATCACGAACAGGACGATCGCCCACAGGATCCAGCCGGTGCCCAGGATGCTCAGATGGCCGATCTGGGCGGCGCCGATACCGCCGATGAGCAGCACGATGATCGCCGGGATCGTGAACACGTGGTCGGCGCGGATGATCCCCGCCATCGTGTGGGCCGCGATCGCTGCATCATGGGTCTTATCGGCGACTGGCCTTCCACAGCACGCCCACCGTGATGTTGCCGACGAAGACGATGACCGCGAGGACGTGGACGAGTTTGAGGATGAGATACATGCGCGGCGCTCGCCTTATCCAGCAGCGAAGGTTGGCTTGATGAGCGCGATCGGGATCGTGCCGTACGAGAGCAAGCGGTCATGGAATGATTGGAGCTCGAACTTGGCGCCCAGCCGCCGCTGCTCGTCCGCCCGCAGCTCGAGGATCTGATGCTTGCCCATGAGATACGACATCGGCTGCGTCGCTGACTGCGTGTAGCGGCGGACCTCGCCGATGGCGTTGGGCCGTTCGAGGTGCGCGACGTCGACGAGCATATCGACCGCCTCGTCGAAAGTCATCACCCCGGTGTGCAATCTCACGTCGATGACGACCCGGCAAGCGCGCCACAGCTGGTCCTTGAGCTGGAACATGCGATGCCGCGGATCGGTCGTAAGCCCTTCATCGAGCACGAGCTGTTCGCAATAGAGCGCCCAGCCCTCGCAGAAGACGGTGTTCCAGAGCAACTTGCGGACGGGTGAATCGACGGCGCTCGCGTGGACGAGCTGCAGATGGTGACCCGGGTAGCCTTCATGGACGTTAGTGAGCAGCATGCCGTAGCGGTTGTGGCCGAACATCTGCTGGCGGCGCTCGTCCGCGCTCAGCCGTTCGTTGAGCGGCGTGACGTAGTAGAGACCGTCTTGGTGCGGCTCGAAGCCGCCGGCCGGCATGTACGCCGCGTAAGGCACGGTCGGGCGCATGAAGGTGGGAGTCTCTACCACCTGCAGCGATTCGCCGCTAGGGATCGATGCGAGCTTGCGATCGCGCACGAATTGTTTGGCCTGATCGACGCCCGCCCGGTACTCGTCAAGCAGGGCCCCCTCGTCCGGCAGGTTGCGGCGCGACTCCTCGACGATCTCACCCCACGACTTGGCCGGGTCGATCGTGCGCGCGACCTCGCCGAGCTGTTCCAAGGTCGTGCGCACCGCGCGCTCGCCGAACTGGAGGAGTGCGTCGGCGTCGAGTTCGAGCAGGTGCTCGCGCTTGAGCTTGAAGTCGAAGAGCTCGCGCCCGATGGCGAATGGCATGCCGTCGGCGGTGAACTCGTCGCGCAGGAAGCGGCCGTACTGATCGCTTGCGGCGATGGCGGCGTCGAGCACCCCGGTCAAGGCCGGGTGCTCCCGGGCGATGGGTCCTACGGTATGGCGCAAGAACTCGGTCGCGCCTTCGGTCTCTTCGATGGCGATCTCGCGCCAGATGGCAGGCGAACGGGTGAGATTGACGCGCGCCGCCGCGAAGATCCCTGGGATCTTGGAAAGGCGGCTCGTCAGCGCCGGCAGCCGTTCGCGCAGCGGCGCGAAGTCGCGGGCTAAAAGCGAGTAGATGCCCTCGATCGCGACGTTTGGGTACAGCGATGGGCTATGCTTGTGGAGTTCGAGCTGCTCCGCTTCGCGCAGCTGCACCTCGAAACGCGAGACGAGCATATGCCAGTCGATGCGATCGGATGCGGAGAGCTCTTCGGGCTTCCAGCCTCGCAGGGTGTCGAGATGCGTCTTGGCCCGAGTGCGCTGTTGGGCGAAGCCGTCCGCGCTCACGTCTGGGTAGTCAGCGTCGTGATCGTGGATGCCTGCCCAAGTGGCCTCGAGAGGTTCGTGCGCGAGGACGTCGTGGATGATGCGGTGTGCGGTTTGAGAGAAGTCGCTCATCGTCGGCTTTTTGGCTCCCGGCAGGCGGATAAGTGGGGGCTCATACGGCCCCGTGGATCTGTCCCTCACCAGGCTTCAAAAAGTGAGCACGCCCCCCTTGTCATCGAACATATGTTCGATTATACTAACAATCCACCTGGTACGAAACGGACCCTCTCGACTCCCAGGAAGGATGCGGTCCCGATGTCCGTCGCCGCGCTTGAGACCCTGCTGGAACGCCGTTGGCACGGCGCCGCGGTGCACGGACACGCCCTCCCCCTGACCGGCTGGACGACCGGCATCCCAAGCCTGGATAGGGCGCTCGGACCTGCCGGCATCCCGCATGGCCGTCTGACCGAGATCGTCGGCGCGGCCTCGTCGGGGAAGACCACCCTCGCCTATGCGCTGCTCGCCGCCTGCACCCGCCGGGGCGACATCGGCGCCTACGTCGATCCGGAGAACGGGCTCTTCGCGCCGGCCGCCGAGAAAGCCGGTATCGACTTGGAGCGGCTCATCGTCGTACGGCCGCGCCACGCGCAGTCGTTACGGCGGGCGGTCGACGCCGTCGTGCGCAGCGGTGCATGCGCCGTCGTCGTGCTCGACGAGTCGTGCGCCTGTGCGCTGCAGACGCATCACTGCGCGCGGCTGGTCTCACAGCTCGAGAAGACCGGCACGACGCTCGTCGCGCTCTCGCGCGGAGAGAGCCAGCCGTTCGCCTCATTCGCATCGCTGCGCGTGCGCATGCGTGAGATAGCGCCGCTGTGGCAGCCGGGGAGCGATGGCGGTGTCCGCTTGTCAGGATACAGCATCGTGCTTGACGTGGCGAAATCCAGGATGGGTGCCCCCGGCAAGAGCGCGGTCTTCACCGCCGCCATGCCGGACATCACCGGCAGCTGGCCAACGGTCGCCGCGCATGACGATGCACGCGGATCGGAAGAAGATGATGAGCGCTGTGCGACAAGCGCCTGAACCGCGCATCGCAGCGCTCGTCATCCCGCAGTTCCTCGTCGATGTCTGCCTGCGCGAGAACCCCTCGCTCGCCGGCCGGCCGCTCGCCGTGGCCGATGGTATCTCGCGCCGAGAGATCGTCGCTGCGAACCATGCGGCGCGCGGCGTGCAGGTCGGGATGACGCCGAAGCAAGCGCGCGCGGCATGCCCCGGACTCATCGTCATCGCTCGTGACGCGAAAGCCGAACGCGAGACGACGAGCGAGCTGCTCGAAGCGCTGGAGAGCTGCAGCCCTGGGGTGGAGGCGCTGCGCCCAGGCGTGTATTTCTTCGACGCGAGAGGGCTGCCCGGGGGTGAGACAGGCGCGATCGGCAGCGCAGTGGCATTGGCATCGACGCTCGGTCTGCACGCTGCGGCCGCCGTCGCCGACGAGAAGTTCAGCGCGTATTGCGCGGCGTTGACCGGCGGGGGCTGCGCCGTCGTACCGCCCGGCCAGAGCGCGGCGTTTCTCGCACCGCTGCCGGTCTCGCTGTTGCCGCTCGCACCGGGAGATGGAGGGCGCTTCGACCTGCTCGGCCTTCGCCTGCTCGGCCAGATCGCCGCGTTGCCGACGGCGCCGCTTGCGGCACGGTTCGGCGAACGCGCGCGCGAGTACGCGCGTCTGGCACGCGGCGAGAATCGAGACCCCGTGCGACCGCGGCGCACGCAGACGGTCTACGAAGAGCGATTCGCATTCGAAAGCTCGATCGACCGTCTCGAACCGCTCTTCTTCGCGCTGCGCGGCTGCATCGCCGGCATCGCCGAGCGCCTCGCCGGCGCGGCGCAGGTGTGCGAACGGGTGGACATCCTGCTCATCTTAGATGCCACGAACGCCATCGAGCACGCGGCCGTGCGGACGGGCGTGGCGCCGTCC
Source organism: Vulcanimicrobiota bacterium (assembly GCA_963806005.1). Classification (GTDB taxonomy): domain Bacteria; phylum Vulcanimicrobiota; class Vulcanimicrobiia; order Eremiobacterales; family Eremiobacteraceae; genus JAFANK01. The sequence goes on from CAWDWJ010000001.1 coordinate 923,969, forward strand.
CCGGCGGGAGCCGCCGCACCCTCGGTCGCCGAGGTGCGGGTCGCGCTCGCCGAGCCGACCGCCTCGGCCGGGGTCATCTTCGACCTCGCGCGCGTCGCGCTTGAGTCGCGTGAGACGATCGGCAGCGTCGAGGCGGTCATCGTCCGTGCCGCACCGTGTCCAGAGCCGCCGCCGCAGCTTGGTCTATTCGATGGATCCCGTGGATCGCGCACTGCGGCGCTCGCCGCCACGCTGGCACGCCTGCGTGCGACGCTTGCCGAGCATGAGGTCGTGACGCTGCAGACGCAAGCGCGGCGTTCTCGCTTACCCGAACGCATGCAACGGCGGGTGCCCGTCGCGTCGCCGCGTCAGTTCATCCAGCCATGTGGTGCCAGTGCCGTCGCGGCCGAAAGGAGTGGCCGGACGTCGGGCGGGCCCAGCGCGAGCAAGCCCGCGCCAGGCAGGCGGGCCCAGACGTGGGCGCCCGCCTTGCGCCTGCTCGATCCGCCCCGCCCGATGCACCCACCCGCGCAGGAGGGCGCGCGCGCCGGGCCGTTCCGGCTGAGCGAGAGCTGGTGGGAGCAGCCGGTGGAGCGCGATTATTATCAGATGACCGACCACAGCGGAGATCTCGTGCTGGCGTTTTTCGACATCCGTGAGGGCGGCTGGTACGTGCAAGGCGTCTTCGATTGAACCGTTTTTGAAGCAACGGACCTTCAGGTCCGTTTATCACTATGACGATCAGATATGCGGAATTGCACGCACACTCCAACTTCACGTTGTTGGACGGAGGTTCGCACCCTGAGGAGCTGATCGCGCGTGCCAAGCAGCTCGGCTACGCCGGCATCGCGATCACCGATCGCGACGGGCTCTACGGCGCAGTGCGCTTCGCCCACGCGGGGCGTGAAGAGGACATGCCGGCCATCATCGGCGCCGAGCTGACGATGGACGACCACAGCCATCTCATCGTGCTGGTCGAGGACAAGACCGGCTACGCGAATCTCTCGCGGCTCCTCAGCCGCGCGCGCCTCGACCATCCGCGGGGCCAGCCCGTCACAGGGTACGATACGCTCGCCACACACGCCCGGGGACTCATCGCGCTCTCCGGCTGCCGGCATGGGGCCGTGCCGCAGCTGCTCGAGGGTGGCGATTTCCGCGGCGCGTGCGCGATGGCCGCCCGGCTGCGCGACATCTTCGGCTGGGGGAACTTCTGGATCGAGCTGCAGCGGCATCTCGAACCCGATGACGGGCCGCGCATCAGCGCCTTGACCGCGGTCGGGCAGGAGCTCGAGCTCGGCCTCGTCGCCACCGGCGGCGTGCACTACGCATCTCCCGAGCATCGCGACCTCGCCGACGTGCTAGCCTGTATCCGCTTGAAGACGACGCTCGATCAGGCGGGCACGCAGCTGCGGCCCAACGGCGAGTATTATCTGCGCGCGCCGGATGAGATGGTGCGCTGGTTCGCGGAGCACCCGCGCGCGGTGGCCAACAGCGTGGCCATCGCGCAGCGTTGCGGCTTTCGCCTGAGCAAGATGGAGAACGAGTTCCCCGACTTCCCGCTGCCGGCCGGCGAGACGTCGTTCTCGTATCTGTACACGCTCGTGCACGAGGGCGTGCAGCGGCGTTACCGACCGGTGACGTCACAGGTCAGCAAGCAGATCGCGCACGAGCTCGCGGTCATCGAAAAACTCGATCTCGCCGGCTACTTCCTCATCGTCTGGGACATGGTGCGCTTCGCGCGTGAACGCGATATCCTCGTGCAGGGACGTGGCTCGGCCGCCAACTCCGCGGTCTGCTACGCGCTCGGCATCACGAGCGTGGACCCGGTGGGCTTGAAGCTGCTCTTCGAGCGCTTCCTCTCCGAGGAGCGCGACGAGCCGCCGGATATCGATCTCGACACCCCGTCGGGCGATCAGCGCGAACAGCTCATCCAGTACATCTACGCCCGCTACGGCCGCGAGCATGCGGGCATGGTCGCCGAGGTCATCACCTATCGTGCGCGCAGCGCGGTGCGCGATATCGGCAAGGCGCTCGGACTCTCGCTCGACCAGGTGGACGCGCTCGCCAAATCGCTCGACACAGGATCTGCGGCCAAGGTCGCTGACGAAGCCAAAGAAATCGATGCTGTCGGGTCGCGGATGCCTTCGCGATCTGAGGACGCGCCTCGCCACGCACAGCTCGGCGTCACCAAGCACGGCGAGCGCTTGCCCATGACCGCGGCGGACGTGGAGGATGCGGTGGCGGCGTTGCCTCCTGCCTTGCGCGTCGACCTGCAGGGCGATGTCGCGCGGCGGCTCTACGAGCTGTGCCGGCGCATCGACGGGTTTCCGCGGCACTTGAGCCAGCACGTGGGCGGCATGGTCGTCACGCGTTCGCCGCTCATCGAGATCGCGCCGCTGGAGCCGGCTGCCATGCCGGACCGGACGATCCTGTGCTGGGATAAGGATGACTGCGCGACGCTTGGCCTCATCAAGATCGACATCTTGGGCCTGGGGATGCTCGACGCCATCGAGCTTGCGCTCGCGGATATCAAACGGAGCCGCGGCGTGACGATCGACTTCGCCGACCTGCGCGCCTGCGACGATCCGCGCATCTACGACATGCTCTGCGAAGCTGACACGGTCGGCCTCTTCCAAGTGGAGTCCCGCGCGCAGATGGCGACACTGCCGCGGCTGCGACCGCGCTGCTTCTACGACATCGTGGTGCAGGTCGCCATCATCCGGCCCGGACCCATCCAGGGCGACATGGTGCATCCCTACATCCGCCGCCGCCGTGGCCTCGAGCCTGTCACGTACCCGCATCCCACGCTGAAACCGGTGCTCGAGCGCACGCTGGGCGTGCCGCTCTTCCAAGAGCAGGGCATGCGCTTGGCCATCGAAGCCGCCGGGTTCACGCCCGGGCAGGCGGACGAGCTGCGCCGCGCGATGGGCCACAAGCGGTCGCACGAGAAGATGGCGAAGCTGCACGGCCGGCTGCTCGACGGCATGGCTCGCAACGGTATTCCCCGCGATCTCGCCGACCGGCTCTTCCACATGCTGAGCGCGTTCGCGGACTACGGCTTTCCGGAGTCGCACGCGGCTTCGTTCGCCCTCATCGTATATGTCTCGGCGTATCTCAAGCGCTATTATGCGCCGGAGTTCTTCGCGGCGCTCCTCAACGCGCAGCCGATGGGGTTCTACTCGCCGGCTACGCTCATCGGCGATGCGCGCCGCCACAACGTGACGGTCCTCTCAGCCGATGTCAACGCCTCGCGTTTTGAATGCACCGTCGAACCTCTCGGCGTAGGGTCGCAAATGCATTCGCGACCGTCAGACGTCGTCACCCATGCCTGGGAACACCCCGTCGCCCTACGGATCGGCTTGTCCCTCGTGCATGGTCTCGGCGCAAAGCATAAGGACATGCTCAACGCCGAGCGCGCGCGCGGACCGTATGCAGACCTGCGCGACTTCGTGCTGCGCACGCAGCTGCCGAAAGACGTGCTCGAATCGCTCGCCTCGGTCGGCGCGTTCGGATGCTTCGGCCTTGCGCGCCGCGCGGCGCTCTGGGACGTGCAACGGCTGGGCAACCTCAACGATGCAGGTGCGCTCGAGCGCGGCATGACGGTGGACGAGCCGGGCGTCGCTCTGCCCGCCATGCAGCAGCGAGAGGAGGCGGCGGCGGACTATCGCGGCCTCGGTCTGTCGACGCGCTATCAGATCATGGAGTTCTATCGTCCGCAGCTTGCGGCCATGCGTGTGCGCCGTGCCTGCGAGTTGCGCACGCTTCCCAACCGTCTTGTGCTCAAGGTCGCCGGCGTCGTCACCACCCGCCAGCGTCCAGGCACCGCCAAGGGCTTTGTCTTCACGACGATGGAGGATGAGACCGGTCTCATCAATGTCATCATCCGGCCGGATATCTACAAACGCTACCGCCCGATCGCGCGTGACGAACCGACCGTCGTGGTCGAAGGCGTCCTGCAACGGCAAGACGGCCACGTCAACGTGCTGGCCCGGCGCTTTTGGAAGCTGGACAGCCAGGGGCTGGCGCACGGTCTCGAGTCCCGCGACTTTCACTGAAAGAACGATAGGGCTTGCGCAGGGCAGAAGTGAACTGCGACCGGTCGCCTCATCCCCCAGACCGGAGACATCACGTGAACCCGATAGCCACAAGTGAAGGCGTCGATTTCAACGACATCCGCGTCGAGACGCCTGACGTCGAGAAGGTCAGCGCCGCCTATACGCAGCTGCGCGAAGACTGGGAGGCGGGCCCCGACGCACGGGCGCGGCTGGCCGTCTTCCGGGAGTGGGATGCGCTGCGCCGGCGACTGGCCAGCTGGCAAGCGATGACCAAGCTGCGCTTCGACCAAGACACGACGAGCGCCGAGCGCAAGGCGCAGCGCGAGCATCTCGACGAGATATCGCCCAAGCTGACGGCGCTCGAGACGGAGATGCAGCGGCTGCTCTTGGCAAGCCCGCACCGCAAGGACCTCGAGGACGCGCTCGGGTCTCATCTGCTCAAGCTCTGGGAAGCCGACATCACCTCGTTCACGCCGGCCATCGAAGCCGACCTCACCCAAGAGTCGAATCTCGAGAGCCGCTACACGGAGCTCATGGCCGGCGCCCGCCTCGAGATCGACGGCAAGCGCGTCAACCTCGCCGGCATCGAGCCGTACACGCAAAGCCCGGACCGCGCGATGCGTCACCGTGCGCAGCTCGCGCGAGCGGAGTTCTTCGCCGCGCATGCCGCTGAGTTCGACCGGATCTATGACGAGCTCGTCCGCGTGCGCCACGCCATGGCCACAAAGCTCGGCTTCAGCGACTTCACCGGCCTGGGCTACAAGCGCATGCACCGGGTCGACTTCGATCAGGCAGACGTCGAGCGTTACCGCGAGCAGGTCGCGCGCCACATCGTGCCGCTTGCCGACGAGATCGTGCGGCGGCGCGGCAAGGCGCTCGGCCTGGCGGAGACGGCATACTGGGATGAGGGCCAAAGCTCGCCATCGGGCAATCCCGGGCCCGAGGGCGACCACGACTGGATCGTCGCCCGCGGGCGCGAGGCCCTGGCGCAGGTACATCCCGAGATCGGCGAGTTCTACGCCATGATGGTCGAACGGCGGCTCGTCGACCTGCGCAACCGAGACGGCAAAGCGGGCGGCGGGTACTGCACCGGGTTCCCCGATTACGGCATGCCGTACATCTTCGCCAATTTCAACGGCACGCACGGCGACGTGCACGTGCTCGTGCATGAGATGGGCCACGCGTTTCAGGATTGGAGGAGCCGGACGCTGCCGGCCTACGACTACCTGACGCCGACGTACGAGTCAGCCGAGATCCACTCGATGAGCATGGAGTACCTGACCGCACCGTTCATGGAGCGGTTCTTCGGCCATGATGCCGAGCGCTACCGGCGTCAGCAGCTCGAGGACGCGCTGCTGTTCTTGCCGTATGGCGTCTCGGTCGACCACTTCCAGCACCTCGTCTACGCAGCGCCCGATACCAGCCCTGCCGAACGCCATCGCATGTGGCAGCAGGTGGAGGCCCGTTACCTGCCCTGGCGGCGCTACGGCGATCTCACCCATTTCGCTAGTGGTGGTCTGTGGCAGGCCAAGGAGCATGTCTACCACGTGCCGTTCTACTACATCGACTACACCCTCGCGCTGTGCTGCGCGTTGCAGTTCTGGGTGCGGTCGCGCGAGGACTACGAGCAGGCGGTCGCTGACTATATCGCGCTGTGCGCGCGGGGAGGCGAGGCGGCGTTTCGGGATCTTGTCCGTTCCGCCAACCTGTCCTCACCGTTCGAGGACGGGACGCTGGCCCGCGTCGCCGCGGCTGCCAGCGCCGCGCTTGGGCTTGGCCAGCCGATTAGTTAGTTGACACTTACGTAAGCAAGTGCTAAACTATTGGCATGGACGCAGCTGTCCGAGCCATCGCCGAACCCCGTCGCCGGGAGATCCTCACGCTCGTCGCCGCGCGCGAGATGTCGGCCGGCGAGATCGCGTCGCATTTCGACGTCACCCGGCCGGCCATCTCGCAGCACTTGACCGTGCTCAAGGATGCCGGACTTGTGGTGGAGCGCCGCGATGGGACGAGGCGCCTGTACGTGGCACGGCCCGAGGGCTTGGCCGGAGTGCGTTCGTTTCTCGAAGCGTTTTGGGGCGCCGGATTGCGCCGCTTGAAGCACGCTGCTGAAGCAGAAGAGAGGAGCTCACGCCGTCATGCCATCAGTCGACACAAGAGCCGTCGAACGCGAGATAAAGATCAACGCTAAGCCGGAGACGGTCTTCGCGTTCTTGGTGGATCCGATAAAGCTGCGCCGCTGGATGAGCATCGGCGGCAGCTGGGATGCCAAAGCGGGCAATCCGTACCGGCTGGAGATGACTAAAGAAGACATCGCCGTCGGGAACTTCGTCGAGGTGAAGCCGCCCGAGCGCCTGGTGCTCACCTGGGGCTGGGAAGGCGAAGATGCGATCACCAAGCCCGGCTCAAGCACCCTCGAGTTCACCTTACGCCCGGACGGAGCGGGAACGCTTCTGCGCCTCGTGCATCGCGATCTGCCGTCATCCGAATCGGCAGAGCAGCATGCCAAAGGGTGGGAGTACTTCCTCAGCCGCCTCGAAATCGCGGCTGCCGGCGGAGATCCTGGCCCCGATAAGTTCCAGGAGGACTAAGGCAAAGGCGCGAGTCTCCTCGCGCCTTTCCCCCACTACTGCCCGCGTCGACGCAGGTCGGGATCGAATTGTGCCTTGTGGTCGGCCATCACCTGCTGATGATCGCGGGTGGCGGCGAGATGGGCCTTTTCATCGTCTGAGAGCTTCGCGCTCATGTGCCGGGCGGCTTCCTGCCGTGCCGCGCTCGCGCTGATCCTGGCCATCAACCACCACACGATCGAGAGAACGACGTACGCGGCCGCGACAGCAGCGGCCCCGTGCCAGCCGTAGTACCGCCACGCGAGGTAGGCGAGCACCGCGAAGATCACAAGCTTCAACACACCTGATCACCCCTTTGTTCCGGTTATCGGCACTTAGGGCAGCGAGACGGCTCCGGTGAACAGGTCGACGTCGACGAGCGCGGTCGCGCCGCGCGGTCGCTGCGCGAGCGAGAACTCGATCGTGCGGTGCTGATCGGCGACCAAGCCGCCCTCGACGTACTGCGCGCTGCCATTACTCGCATAGAGCAGCGGCGTGTCTGCATCGATGGGCCCACCGGCAAGCGCGACATCGGAAAATCGCCGCTCCACGAGCATGGCGTGAAGGGATGAGTTGGGGTCCACCCCTTTTGGCCGGCCGCGGTAACAACGATAGACAAGCGGGTCCTGCGACACGATGACGAGCGAGGCTCCCTCATCGCGCGCCCCGTTGCGCGCCACGCGCTCGAGCAACCCGAGGTCCTCGGCCAGCGTGCTCGCGGCATCACGCGGTGCCCGCGCATGGAGGTAGTTCCGATAGCTCGGGACCACCACAGCCGCCGCGAGAACCGCGATGACCGCCACGACGACGAGCGTTTCGAGGTACGACGTTCCGCGCTGCGTCACGGCAGAAGACCTGGTGCGCCGATGTTGCCGTCCGACCATGAGTCGGTTTGGAACTTGTCAGCGGGCATAGGCGGTCCGCCGCCGGCGTCGGTCGCAGCGCGGATGCGCAGATCGGTCGCGTACGCAGAGCCGACCTGTCCGGCTGGATCTCCGGGACTGAAGACCGACGACGGCCCGCCGTCATCGACCACGCCCACGATCTCAGAGTACGGCGGCACGTTATGGAAGCTGCGCAGCAGCGACGTGACGGTTCGCGTGGCGGCGGCCGTTCCGCCGATCATCACGGTGGCCGTGGACACGACCTGCAGCGGAGCCTCTGCGATCTGCGGGTTTGCCTGAAGGTTGAGATCGACGTGGTCCGCGTGCGTGGTCGAACCGGGGACCTGCAGGCTGACAAGCACCTCAGCCGTCGTGTCCGCATCGATGGTGAGCGTTCTCGTGCTATGCGCCGTACCCAGATCGGTGACGACCGCGCTCAAATCGCCCTTGTGCTCTTGGAGCAGCGCGCGCACCCACTGCGTCCCCGCATCGGCTGCGGCGAGCGCCTGCGCTGCGTTCTTCTCCTCGATAGTCGCGCGAAGACGCGCGGTCCCAATGTCGACCATGACCGCCAGCAGCGCCATGATGAGGACCACGGCGAGCAACGTCGTGATGAGCGCGATACCGCGGCACTGGGAGCGATGAGCTCGCGCAGGCCGCATCAGCGCGCACCGGGAGGAGACGGCGCTGGGGCGGGCGCACCGGGCGGCGGGACCGGAGGTCCGACCTGCGTGACGATGCGGGCCAGCGTCTGACCGCTTGCGTCAGCGACATCGACGGCAAGATCGTACAGACCGGGCACGGACGATGCACTCACCGTTTGGGTCAGCGTCATGCCGTCAACGGTCGACCGGACGGAGCCGCTCGTGATGGAATAGCCGTACGATAGCGCGGCTTGCTCGTCTGCGAGCGCGTTCGAGGCCGTCTGCAACGCCATCTGACGCGCGGCCGCGAGGCGGTCGGCGTGGGCGAGGACGATGAGGGCTGGGAACACGGCCGCCACGATGACCGAGGCGAAAAGCGCGCTCGCGGTCAGCGCTTCGACGAGAGTGAACCCGCCTGCCGCGCGGCGGGTGCCTGAAGCGACACCCGCAGGGCGCGGGAATTTGCGCGCGAGGATCATCGTCTTTGACTCGCCGGAAGCGCTGACCCTGATGAAGAGCGGCGACGATTGCACGAGGGTGACGCGATTGTAGAAGACCGGCCCGACCCGGTAATGACGCCCCTCAAACCACAGGACGCCTTCGGGTGAGACGAAGACGCTGGCACCCGCGTGGCGCCAGGCGCGCGGATCTGCCGCGAGCCGGTGCGCGAGACGGTCGACGAGCGCATCGCGTCGCGTCCAGGCGACGGCGCCGAGCGCGATGACGAGGAGCGCGAAGACGGCGGTGAAGGGGCGCCAGGCCGAGCTTGCGACGGGCGTCTCAACCGGCGCGGCGGCTGAAGGCGTCACGATCAGGGGTGCCGTTTGCGCCGCAGCGGCTGCTGCGGTTTGCGCGCTCCAACCGACCTGATAGTCATCCACGGCGAAGGACGCGACGGTGGCGCCTCCCCGCAGGCGGACGATCGACCGCGGCAGGCGCAATCCGCCGACATCTGTCCAATCGGCATACGCAAAGGAGACAGCATTGACCGACCGTGTGTCGGCCGCGCCGATGATCTCGCCGCCATCTCCACCCATATAGACGCGCACGCCGTCGCCTGCCGTCCACGACGACCCAGCTGGGTCCCGGACGAACTGCGCCTCGGACCCTTGTGCGAGGAGCAGCGCCCATGAATTGGCGAGCTCGTCGACCTCGAGCGGGTCATCGAACGCGAGCACCTGAGCACCGCTGCGGATCCAAGAGCCCGAACTTGACGCATGGATATCCAAATGCGGCGAACGTTCGTCGAGCGACCAGTCGTCTGGACCGACGATGAGCGAGCCTCTGACGATGAGAGAGGGGTTCTCGAGGGAACGGGCCGCATAGGTGACGCGGCCGTGGAACGAGGTCAGCTGCGCGATGGGATCAGGCAGCGGCGCTGGTGCGCCGGCCGCTCGCCCAGCGGCGAGCGTCATCGAGACGCAAAAGATCAAAAACGCCGGGAGCAAATGCCGCATGTCGTTCCCGCCCGATGCTCGCGCTTTGGCCCCCATGGTACCTCTGTAGCAAGAGCTTCGTCAACGCGAACAGACGCACGGTCGGGGACGCAAAGCTCGGCGTGGTGTATCACGCACGCGGGCGGACGCGACAAGGACCCAGAGGAAGAAAAGTCGCGACAGCTGGGCGAATAGGCTAAGCGGCAGCCCTCTCCCCCTCCGCGGAGGCCACATGGACAACTTCAACAAGCTGACCGAAAAAGCGCAACAGGCCGTCGTCCGGGCGCAGAGCATCGCCCGGGAGCATAGCGCCGGGGAGATCGACGCCGAGCATCTGCTCTCGGCATTGCTTGAAGACGCAGAGGGGGTCCCCGCTCTCGTCCTGCATCAGCTTGGCGCCGACGTGGCGTCGCTGCAGCAGAACCTGTCATCGATCTTGAGCAAGCGGACCAAGGTCTATGGCGCAAGCGAACCCAGTCTCGGGCGCGACCTGCGCGACATCCTCACGCGCGCTGCCCAAGAGGCCCAAAATTTCAAGGACGAGTATATCTCGACGGAACACCTGCTGCTCGCCATCGCCGATGCGCGCGGGAAATCAGAAGCCGCCGAACTGCTCAGACGGGCGGGCGCGACGCGTGATGCCATCCTCAAGGCGCTCACCGCGGTACGCGGCAGCCAGCGCGTCACCGACCAGAACCCGGAGGGCAAGTACCAGGCGCTCGAGCGCTACGGCCGCGACCTGACCAAGCTCGCCCGCGAGAACAAGATCGATCCGGTCATAGGCCGTGACGACGAAATACGGCGCGTCGTGCAAGTCCTCTCACGGCGCACGAAGAACAACCCGGTGCTCATCGGCGAGCCCGGCGTCGGCAAGACGGCCATCGTCGAAGGCCTCGCCCATCGCATCGTGCGCGGCGACGTCCCCGAGGGCCTGCGCGACCGGCGCATCATCGCGCTCGATTTGGGCGCGCTCATCGCGGGCGCCAAGTACCGAGGCGAATTCGAGGACCGGCTCAAAGCCGTCCTCAAGGAGATCGCGCAGAGCCAGGGCGAGATCGTCCTGTTCATCGACGAGCTGCATACGGTCGTGGGCGCAGGCGCAGCCGAAGGGTCGATGGATGCCTCGAACCTGCTCAAGCCCATGCTGGCGCGCGGCGAGCTGCACACGGTCGGCGCGACGACGCTCAACGAGTACCGCAAGTACATCGAGAAGGACGCGGCGCTCGAGCGGCGCTTTCAGCCGATCATGGTCGGCGAGCCCACGGTCGAGGATACCATCTCGATCCTGCGCGGCTTGCGCGAGCGTTATGAATCGCATCACCACGTGCGCATCAAGGACTCGGCCCTCGTCGCCGCCGCGGTGCTCTCGAACCGCTATATCACCGATCGCTTCTTGCCCGACAAAGCGATCGATCTCGTCGATGAGGCCGCGTCGAAGATCCGCATGGAGATGGACTCGCGGCCGGTGGAGCTCGACGAAGTCGAGCGGCGCGCCAACCAGCTCAAGATCGAGCGCGAGGCCCTGCGCAAAGAGACCGACGCCGGGTCCCGCAAGCGCCTGGCCGACATCGAAAAGGAGATCGCCGAGCTCGACGCCGAGGCGCTGCGTCTGCGATCCTTATGGGAGTCCGAGAAGAAGGCGGTCGGCGAGGTGAGCACGATCAAAGAACAGATCGAGAAGCTCAAAGAGCGCATCACCCGCGCAGAGCAGGGTTACGAGCCCAATGTCGACTGGGAAGAGATCTCGCGGCTGAAATACAAAGAGCTGCCGGAGTTCGAGAAGAAGGCGCACGCCATCGAAGGGCGTGTGGGCTCGACGCCGGCGACGAAGCTCTTCAAGGACGAGGTCGACGAGCACGACATCGCCGAGGTGGTCTCCAAGTGGACGCGCATCCCCGTCACGAAGCTGCTCGAAGCTGAGACCCAGAAGCTGCTCAAGATGGAAGAACGGCTGCACCTGCGCGTCGTCGGCCAGGACGACGCCGTGCGCGCCGTGTCAAGCGCGGTGCGCCGCGCGAGGGCCGGACTGCAAGACCCCAACCGCCCGCTCGGATCCTTCATCTTCCTCGGGCCTACGGGCGTCGGCAAGACCGAGCTGGCCAGGGCGCTGGCCGAGTTTCTGTTCGACGACGAACGCGCGATGATCCGCATCGACATGTCGGAGTATATGGAGAAGCACAGCGTGGCGCGCCTCATCGGCGCACCTCCCGGTTACGTCGGCTATGAAGAAGGCGGTCAGCTGACCGAAGCGGTGCGCCGGCGCCCCTATGCCGTCGTGCTCTTCGATGAGATTGAAAAAGCGCACCCCGACGTCTTCAACGTCATGCTGCAGATCCTCGAAGACGGCCGTCTCACGGACGGCCAAGGCCGCACGGTGGACTTCAAGAACGCCGTCCTCATCATGACGAGCAACGTCGGGTCGGCGGCCATCAGCGAATTCGCCGGCAACGACGAACGGATGCGCGCGCAGGTGATGGAGGCATTGCGCCAGCAGTTCCGTCCGGAGTTCCTCAACCGCATCGACGAGATCATCATCTTCGAGAGCCTGACGCTCGCCGACATCAAACGCATCGTCGACATCCAGCTGCGCTCCTTGAGCAAACGCCTCGCCGAGCGGGGCATCGAGCTCGAGCTCTCCGATGGCGCGAAGGAGTACATCGCGAACCGCGGTTTCGACCCGGTCTACGGCGCCCGGCCCCTCAAACGGACCATCCAAAAGGAGATCATCGATCCGCTGGCCGTGCGCATCCTCGGCGGTGATTTCATCCCTGGGGATACGGTCGTGTCCGACGTGCAGAACGGCGAGATCGCCTTCGGGAAGAAGAAGGCGTCCAAGAAGACGGAGAAGGCGGCAGCGGCGACCGGCTAGCCGCTCTTCGTGACGTGCGAGAGCAGGATCGTCGTTGTGTCTTTTGACGACTGGATCTGGACGGTCTTCTGTTCCTTGTCGTTCGGCTTGCCGACGAGGAAGGTCGCGATCGAACCTCCGGCCACCTCCATGTGGACCTGCTCGGAGCCGGTGGGCATGTGACCCTTATACCACTGGTAGACCTGATCGAACGGATCTTTGGTCGTCAGCGAGACGACATGCGAGGTGCCTTCACTCGTGCTCGCCGCCATGCCGCCGGTCTCGGACTGGATGGCGCCAGGGTAGAGCGGAAGTCCGAGCGCGGCCGGGTCGACCGCGCCCTTGCCGATGATCGCGGTGCCTTCCTTATTGGAGACCTTGACCGTGTTGTGCAGAGCGTTGGTCTCGACGGTGGTCGTGCCTTGCTGGGTCTGGATCGTCTTCTTGCTGCTGCACGACACGAGCGCGAGGGTCGCGAGGAGCGTTGCGACGATAGGGCGCCAATGCATTGGGAACTCCTTAATTCATTCGCGGCGAGGGCTTGTGGAGTACGACACGCAGCAAGTGAATACTTGCACGAAACGGACCTAAAGGTCAGTTGCTTCAAGGTTGCGTCGCGGCCGGACGCTTACGAAAGATAGGGGGCGACGCCTTCGCCAGCTTGGGCGGCATCCATCACCATCTCGCTCACCGTGGGGTGGGCGTGGACGATCGAGCCCAGCTCGTCCATGGTGAGCGCATCGGCCATCGCGACGGCGATTTCATGGATCATCTCGACCGCGTGGATGCCGATGATGGTCGCGCCGAGGATGCGATCGGTCTTCGCGTCGGCCACGATCTGCGCGTAGCCGTCGGGCTCACCCTCACCAAGCGCTTTGCCTGAGCCGATGAAACGCGCTTGTCCTGTCTTCACCTCGTGACCAGCGGCCTTCGCCGCATCGGCATTGAGTCCGACCATGGCGATCTCGGGGTGCGTGTAGATGCAGCTCGGGATCACGCTCCAATCCATGGGAGCCCGGTGTTCTGTGAGCGCGTTGTCGGCGGCACGGTGCCCTTCGGCCGATGCCTTGTGCGCGAGCTGCAGCCCACCGGCGCAATCACCCACAGCATAGATCTTCGGATTGGCCGTGCGCAGGTAGTCGTCGACCTGGATGAAGCCGCGCTCGCTGATGACGACGCCCAAGCTCTCGAGCCCGACGCCGCGGGTCTGCGGCGTGCGACCGATCGAGATCAAGAGCTTGTCGGCGTAGAGGAGCGTTCCATCGTCGAGACGCGCGGTGAGCTGCCCCCGCGCACCCCCGTACTCCACGACTGCGTCGAGCTTGCGCCCTGCCATGACGACGACGCCGTCTTTTTCCAAATATTTCTGGAAATACGCCGCCGCACGCTCGTCGAGCGGCATGAGGATGCGCGGCAGGATCTCGACGATCGTCACCTTTGTGCCGAGCGCCGCGAAGAAGCTCGCGTACTCCGCTCCGATCACCCCACCACCCAAGACGATGAGGCTGCGCGGCAGTTCGCTCAAGCGTAAGACGCCGTTCGAGGTCAGCACGTTCGGGTGCTTCATGTCGATGCCAGGCAGCTCGGCCGGCTCCGTGCCGACGGCGACGATGAGCGTGTCGAACTCGTAGCGCGTGTCGAGAGCGACGACCGCATCGCCCTGCACGGTGCCCTGCCCGCGCACGAGCGCGATCTTCTTGCGCTTCACCGCAGCTTCGACGCCGCTGCGCTGTTTGACCACGATCTCTTCCTTGCGCTCCATCATGCGCGGGAAGTTGATCTTCGGTTCGCTGATATCGATGCCGAAATCCGCGGCATGCCGCATGCGCCGCAGCAGATCGGCGCCGGCGAGCAACGACTTGGTGGGGATGCAGCCCCAGTTGAGGCAGGTGCCGCCGAGCTCGGCGCGCTCGACGAGCGTCACCTGTGCGCCGAGCTGCGCGGCGCGCAACGAGGCGACATCCCCCGCCGGGCCGCCACCCAGCACGACGACGCGCTGCTTCACGAGGGCCGCGGGTCTGTGCCGGCCGCGACCTCGGCGACGATACGCTCCTGCTCGACGGCGTGCGCGCCCGGGTAGCCTTCGCTCGGGCTCGCGCGGTCTGGCCGGCCGATGTAATCGAAGGCGATGCCCAGCGGTGCGAGCTTCTCACGGATGCGCCGCGAGACGAACGCGCGGGCGCCCATGTTCTTCGGCTCTTCCTGCACCCAGGTCACGCGTTTCACGTTCGGATACGAGACGACGAGCGCCATCACCTCATCGTAGGGGAATGGCTCGAGCAGCTCGACGCGCGCGATAGCGAGGTCGCCCTTGTCGGACCGCGGAGCGTGAGCGTCGAGATCGTAGTAGACCTTGCCGCTGCACAGCGCCAGGCGCTTGACGGCGTTGCGTTTCGGCGCGTGCGGGTCGTCCAGCACGGGCGCGAAGCGTCCCTTGCTCAGGTCGTCAGCCGTGGAGCTCGACGCGCGCAAGCGCAGCAGGCTCTTGGGCGTCATGATGACGAGCGGGCGGGCTCTGGGGCTTTTGGCTTGATCGCGCAGCAGATGGAAGTACTGCGCGGGCGTGGTGGGGTTGGCGACGCGGAAATTCCCCTCGGCGGCCAGCAGCAAGAATCGCTCGAGCCGCGCGCTTGAGTGCTCCGGGCCCGCGCCCTCGTAGCCGTGCGGCAGGAGCAGGGTGAGCCGCGAGGTCTGCTGCCACTTCGCGCGCCCGGCGGCGATGAACTGGTCGATGATGATCTGGCCGCCGTTGCTGAAATCTCCGAACTGCGCCTCCCACAGCACGAGCGCATCGGGAGCCTCAGCGCTATAGCCGTACTCAAAGCCCATAGCCGCGTACTCGGAGAGCGGGCTGTTGTAGATCTCAAACGAGGCCTTCGCATCGGTCAGATGCTGCATCGGCGTCCACGGATCGCCGGTCTTAGCGTCGTGCAGGACGAGGTGGCGGTGGCTGAAGGTGCCGCGTTCTGTGTCTTGACCGGTCACCCTGATCGGAACGCCGTCGCGGAGCAGGGTCGCAAAAGCCAGTGCCTCGCCCAAGCCCCAATCGACTTCGCCCTTGGGCGCGAGAGCGTCGTGGCGGCGTTCGAGCTGCCGCAAGAGTTTGGCGTGCACGGCAAAACCATCCGGCGTCGCGACGAGCTCCAAGTTGAGCCGGCGCAGCACGTCGAGCGCGACGCTCGTCTCGATGGCAGCGCCGCTCTCAGCATCCGCCGGCCGGGCCTTGTGCTCTTTGGCTGCCCCGTTCGCGGCTCGCGCTTTCACAGCGGCGTGCGCCTCTTCGACGCGCTTGCGCGCACGCTCCAGACTGCGCGTGACGTCCTCTTCGGTGAGCGTGCCTTCTTCGACGAGACGCCGAGCGAAGATCTCGCGCGCCGTCGGATGTTTGGAAATGCGCTCGTACATGTCCGGTTGCGTGTACGCGGGCTCGTCGGCTTCGTTGTGGCCGAAGCGGCGGTAGCCGATGAGGTCGATGAGCGCATCGCGATGGAAGCGCCGGCGATATTCAACCGCGAGATGGACGGCGGCGATGGCCGCTTCGATGTCGTCGGCGTTGACGTGGATGATGGGGACGTCGAAACCCTTAGCCAGATCGCTCGCATAGCGCGTGGAACGGCCGTCGCGCGGCAGCGTGGTGAAGCCGATCTGGTTGTTGGCGATGATGTGCAGGGTGCCTCCGGTCGTGTACCCGGCGAGGCCTTGCAGGTTGAAGACTTCGGCTACGACGCCTTGCCCGGCGAACGCCGCGTCGCCATGGATGAGGATCGCGGCTGCGCGCGACGTGTCGAGCTTGGCGATGTTCTGCCGGCGATCGGTCTGCACTGCGCGGGTCTGGCCCTCGACGACGCTGTCGACCGCCTCGAGGTGGCTCGGATTGTTGGCGAGCACGACGCGGATCGTCTTGCCGTTCTCCGTCTCGTAGGTGCCGCTCGCACCCTGGTGGTACTTGACGTCGCCGGTCACGTCGCCCTCGCGATGCACGAGGCCGCGCTCCTGCGCCTGCTCGAATTCCAAGAGCACTTCTTCGTACGGCCGGTCGACGACGTGGGTGATCACCGCCAGCCGTCCGCGGTGCGCCATGCCCAGGCGGACCTCCCCTGTCCCCTCGTCAGCCAGCATGTGGAGCATCTCTTCGAGGATCGGCACCATGGCGTCGAGGCCTTCGATCGAGAAGGTCTTCTGGCCCAAGAACGCCTTGCGCAGGTAGCGTTCGAACGACTCGACTCGCGTGAGCCGCTCCAAGAGCTCGAGCTTGCGCTCGCGTGAGAGCGGCGTGACGGTGGGTGCCTGATTCGATCTGCTGCCGCAGCCACGAGCGCTGCTCGTGCTTGCTGATATGCTCGACCTCGTAGGCGATCGTCGAACAGTACGTGTCGCGCAGGCGATTGAGGACGTCGGCCAGCGTCTGGCCGGGCGCATAGACGCGCAGCACCGTCGCCGGCACCTTCTCCATGATGGCGTGATCGAGTCCGAGGCTTCCCGGCTCGAGCGCGGGGTCGAACGGCGACGCGTCGCTCAGCGGATCGAGATGCGCGGCGTTGACGCCATGGGTGCGGTAGCGCATGACGAGGCCCATACCGGCGGCGGCGGCTCGCGCCACTTCGGCGGCGCCCGGCTCGGCGAGGACGGCGGGCGCGGCGGCGGCGGGCTTGGGGAGCGCGCTCGGAGCGCCCGCACCGAGTGAGGCATAGATGCCTTCGTAGAACCCGTCGGCCCCGCCAAGCAGCTGGTCGATGCGGCGTAAGAACTCGCCGGACTGCGCGCCCTGGATGATGCGGTGGTCGTACGTGCTGGTCAGCGTCATGACTTTGCTGACGCCGAGGCTGTGCAGCGTCGCTTCGGGCATCGCTGCGAGCCCTGCAGGATAGTCGATCGCCCCGGCGGCGACGATCGTGCCTTGGCCTTGCATGAGGCGCGGCACCGAAGCCACCGTGCCGATGCCGCCGGGATTCGTCAGCGTGAGCGAGGCTCCCGACATCTCGGCCGGGGAAAGAGTGCCGGCCCGCGCCTTTTCGACGAGCGCTTCGTACTCGCGGTGGAACGCGGCGAAATCAAGCTTGTCCGCATCGCGCACGACGGGCACGACGAGCATACGAGTGCCGTCGGGCCGTTTGACGTCGACTGCGAGGCCGAGCTGCACGCCGCGATCGACGCGTTCGGGACCCGCAGCGCCTCGGCGGAAGCTCGCCGCCATTGCCGGCACGGTCTGCGTCGCGCGTGCGAGGGCAAATGCCAGGATGTGCGTGAAGGAGATCTTCTCGCTTCGCCCCGCGGCGCGCAGCGCCGAGTTGAGGTCGCGCCGACGGGCGTCGAGCACGTCGACGGCGACCGTGCGGAAACTCGTCGCCGTGGGAATGCCGAGGCTTCGCTCCATATGGTCGACGAGCGAGGCGGCTGCACCCTTGAGCTTGCTGACCTGTTCTCCAACGCCGCCCGCGGCAGGCGAGACCTGGGAGAGCGCGCCCGGTCCATCGTGGCCATCAAGACTGCGTGCGACGTCAGCACGGCGGATGGCTTGTGCAGGATACGCTGGCTGGACGCGCTCGAGATCGACGCCGCGCAACGCCGCCATGCGTCGCGCAAGCGGCGAAGCATCGACGGCTGGAGTTCCCTGCGTGGTGGCTGCTGCCGGCGCAGCGGCGGCGGGCCCCGGACCATCAGCGCCTGTGCTCTGTTTCGCGGCCGGCGGGGCAGCCGAGCCCGGCGTGGGAGTCTTTGCCGCTATGCCGGTCGACGCGGTGTCGATCTCCGCCAGCTTCGCTCCGACTTTGACGGTTTTGCCTTCCTCGACGAGGATCTTGGTCACCGTGCCGGCAGCCGGGGAGGGGACCTCGACGTCGACCTTATCGGTGGTGACGTCGACGAGCGGCTCGCCGGCCGCGACGAGATCGCCGGGCTTCTTGCGCCAGCTCGTCACGGAGCCTTCGGAGACTGATTCCCCCATCTCGGGGAGGACGACGTCGATGATTTTTTGCACGCGCCTGTGCCTTCAGCGCCCGCGCAACTGCGCCCTGGCGGTACGATTCCGGCGCGCTGTATGGCGTTCCTCACGGCGCGGTCCTAACGGACGTAGGAGCCGCCGTTCACGTCTATTGTCGCACCGTTCGCGTACGTCGCGAGCGGGGAGGCGAGAAACGTGATGACGTGCGCCACATCGTCGGCGCTGCCGACATAGCCGAGCGGGATCTCACCTTCGATCTCGGCACGGCGCGTGGCAAGATCGGGCGCCGCCATGTCGGTCTCGATGAAGCCGGGCGCGACGGCCATCGCCACGATGCCATCGCGGGCGCACGAGCGGGCGATCGACTTCGTGAGATTGAGCAGCGCCGCTTTGCTCGCGCCATAATCGGCGAAGGTGAGTTCGCCGCGGTGGCCTGCGCGCGACGCGACGTTGATGATCTTGCCCTTGCGCGCTTGAGCGCGCATCTGATGCATGACCAGCCAGGCGAGGTGTGCCGCGCCGAAGATGTTGACGTCGAAGGTACGCTGCCAGCCGCGCCGCCATGCCGCGTAGTCGCGAGCGGTGAATGGGTTCTCGCTGAAGATCGCCGCGTTGTTGACGAGCACGTCGATGCGGCCGAAGCGCGCGACGCATGCTGCGACGAGCGCGGGAAGCGTGTCATGCTCGGCGACGTCGCAGCGCTGGTAGGCGACGCGCTCGCCGAGCTCGCGGGCGAGGGCGGCGGCACGTGACTCGTGGGTCAGATAGGTGAAGAAGACCGCTGCACCGGCCCGATGCAGCGAGCGCACTGCGGCGGCGCCGATGCCGCTCGACCCGCCGGTGAGAAGCACGACGGTCGAGCTCAGGTCGATCGTGCTCATATGCGCTCGCGAACGGCTCGCATCCAACGGGTCATGAACGGATTGGCGTGCTCTGCGTCAGAACCGTCGGGCTTTGGCACGACGTCGCAGTAGAGGACGATGACGTAACGCCGGCCTTGCCCCGTCAGCAAGATACCGGCGTCGTGACTGACGTCTGACGTCTCGCCGGTCTTATGCATGAAGACATCATCCGGCCGCAGGCCGGGTACGAGTTTGCCGGCGTCTGCGCAGCGCCGCATGATCTCGCGCTGCTGCGCGCTGCCGTCGATCGAGTCGGTGGCGACGAGCAGGAGGAGCCGGGCGATCTCGCCGGCCGGCAGCCGGTTGCGGCCGATCTTCTCGGGGTCGTCGATGAGCGGTTCAGACCCCGACAGCTTGCGCCCCAAGAGGAACGTGCTCAGGCCGAGGCCGTGCATGAAGGCAGTGACGCTCTCGCGCCGCAGGAGGTCCATGAGCTGATTCGTGGCGACGTTGTCCGAGTGCGTGATCATGAGCTCGACGAGTTCGTCAACGGTGGCCACGTAGCCCGGCACGAAGGGCGCGGGCCCCGACGTCGCGGTCTGGTTGCTCGCCGACACTGTGACCAGCTCGTCTGGCCGCAGCGCTCCCGTGGCATACTGATGGTAGACCTGGGCCATGATCGGTACCTTGATGATGCTGGCCGGGTAGATATCCGCATCGGCGTCCACCTGCCCGTAGCGCATGGTTTGCAGATCGCACAGATAGGCAGAAGCGCGGCGCACGATCCCAGGGCTCGTGCTCTGCGCATCGTGCAGCGCTCGTTGGAGCTGGGCGTCAAGCTCCTCATCGTGCGCCGGCTGCGCGGTCTTTATCCTCACTGCGCGGGAGAGACCGTCCACGGCGTGCCATCGTAGATCTCGTCGAAGGCATATCCGATGTTCGCGCCCATGATGCTCGCGTGGAAGTCGACGTGCCCCGTGTAGTGCTGCACTCCCGGCATGCCCGCGCCGATGTCGAACTCCGCCGTGCCGGAGAAGGTCATGGTGGCCGTGTGGAAGCCGCGCGCCTGCAGGTCCTTCGACGGATTGATGCGTCCTGACGCCGTGACGTCGAAGACCGCGATGCGCTGCTTGCCACGCGCGTCGATACGTTGCAGAGTGTCGACGTAATCGAGCGTGCCGTAGCCTTCCTCACGTCCGACGACGACTGGCCGTGAGAAGGTCCACGACTGGCCGACCTCGATGAATCCAGGCGGCAGCTGCGCGAACACGGCATCGCCCGGGTCCTCGTACGCGTGATCGTCCGCGGGGTCGCTCGCCGGGCATTGCTTGTACGTGGTGGGGTTTGGATTCGAGTCGTCGAGCGGAGGCTCGTCCTTGCACAAGAACGGCTCGATGCTATAGCGACCGCTCGGGTCGAAGGGCACGATCTGCTTACGGGTGCGGCGCTTGACGGTCGTGTCGGTGTTGTTCGGGCCTCCATGGTGGCGCGCGAACGCATCGTTCACGTAGACATCGCCGACACCGTGCGGCGTCGTATAGGTGCGGGTGCGGTCCTCCACCACATAGATAGGGTCGGCGCGGTGACCAGCCATGCCACGCAGCACCGCGCTCATCTCAAAGGTGATGTTGTGCTGCACGCTCGAGAGGCCGTTGAACTGGATCCCCTTGTCGGGCGCCCGCCAGACGAGCTTGGCTTGATCGCCTGCGGCTGCGGGCCACGCACCTGAAGCGGCCAGGGCGCAGCAGAAAACCGCGCACGCGACCAGGCGGCGAGTTGTTCTCGTCATCACGTAAGGCAAAAGCGACGTCCCTCCAGAAACACGAGCGCCGTGTCATTCCGCGCACGCCCCGCCATCACCGCCTTGACCGCCGCTGTGCTTTTCGCAGCTGGCGGCGTTGCGCTTGGCGGTCGAAGCGTCGCGCTCGCCGCATCGTCCGGCGAGAGCGGATATGCGGCCTCGCCGGCGCCCGCGCCGACGTTCGTGCAGCCCGCCGGGTGGCCGACGGTGCAAAGCGCTTCGCTCAGCGCCGAGACAGTCGGTCCGGGCGTGCGCTACGAGCGCTGGCTGCTATCGACCGATGCGGGTCCGCTTGTGGTCTCACTCGCCGTCGTCGACCTGCGCGATCCCTCGGTCGCGCTCGCCATCGCGACCCACGACAACGTGATCATCGGCAAAGGGGAGCGCCTGAGCTCGATGGCCGACCGGCTGGGCGCCGAGCTCGGCATCAATGCCGATTATTTCGACATCAACGAGTCGGGGAGCCCGCTCAACCTCGTCGCGACGGACGAGCGCGTCCTCCACAGCCAGATCGAGCGGCGACCTTCGTGGTCGACGCCCAGGGCCGCGTGACGATGGGACCTGCAACCTGGCAGGCGCACGTCAGCGCCGCAGGCGGTGCGAGCCGCGACATCGTCGCGGTCAACGAATGGTCGCCGTCGGTCGATCTCGCCCTTGTGACGCCTGAGCTGGGAACGGTGGGCGCGGCGGGCGCGACCGAGATGGTGCTGACGCCCGCGGGTCCGTCCGGACAATACCGCGTGAGGCGCATCGACGCGGGCTTGAGCGTCTTCGACGTGCTCGCCCCCGGCGAGATCGGCGTCGTCGCTCGTGGCGCGCAAGCGCTCGCCCTAATGCGCGATTTCCACCCAGGCGATGTCCTGACCCTGAGCGAGCAGAGCGATCCACCGGTGCAGGGCATGCGAGTTGGCGTTGGCGGCGGGCCATTGCTCGTGAGCGGTGGGCGGGCGGTCTCGGATCCGACCGCACCCGCGCCGGAAGAGACCGACGTGCGCAATCCGGTCACAGGAGCCGGGCTTTCGAGCGACGGCACGACGCTGTGGCTTGTGGTCGTCGACGGACGCAGGCCCTCGATCTCCATCGGGCTGACACGCCCGCAGTTCGCCGCGCTCTTCATCGCACTCGGTGCGACGACGGCGATGGCGTTCGACAGCGGCGGGTCGAGCGAGATGGTGGTCCGCCATGCAGGTGATCTGACGAGTTCACTTGCGACCTCTCCCTCGGACGGCCGAGAGCGCTCGATCGCCGACGGGCTTTTCGTGCTCAACACCGCCGCGCGGGGCCGGGTCGCCACGCTCATCCTCAAGGCCGCCGCTGCGTCGGTACTCGTGGGGAGCACGCTTGACGTCCAAGCGCGAGCGGTGGATGCCGGTGGGCAGCCCGTGCCGTTGAAGGCGGCTGACCTCGCCTTCTCGGCGGATCCGGCGACCGTTGCAACCGTCGACGCAATGGGGACGATCAGCGCGCGCAGCCCCGGGGTGGTGCAGGTGAATGCCGCCGTCGGCTCCGTGCGGACCAGCGCCATCATCCGCGTCGTGGGCTCGGTCGACGATCTGCGCGTGATACCCGCCGATCCGATAGTGCCGGTCGGCGGCAAGGTGCTGCTCTCAATCAGCGCCGCATCAAAAGATGGGGCGCCGATCGCCGTCGATGCGGCGGCGGTCCGCTGGACGCAGAGCACGGCCGGAGGGCGCATCGGGCCCGATGGCACGTTTATGGCGGGTCCCACGCCCGCCAAGACAACGGTCACCGCTTTGGCCGGCGGCGCCGCGGCAAGCGTCACCGTGCTCTCAGGCGATCATGCGATCATGTTGCAAGCGGTGCCGCGAGCCGGTGCGTCCGGGGACGCATGGCATTACGTCGCGCGTCCAGCCGGTCTCCCCGGGGCAGTGGATGGCGCGGCGTCGCCCGATGGGTCGCAGGCGCTGCGTCTCGCGTATGATTTCTCAAACAGCCAAGCGACGCGCGCAGCGTACGCCCAGACAGAGCTGACCCTCCCAGGACAGCCGATCGCCTTCGCCGTCGACGTCTACGGCGACCGGAATCTCGAGTGGCTGCGAGCCGGGTATCGCAACGCAGACGGCAACGACGAGAGCTTGACGCTTGCGCGCCACGTCGACTGGCAGGGATGGAAGACGATCCGTGTGGCGGTCCCGCCGCAGTCCGCCTGGCCGATCGAGTGGACGCGGCTCTACGTGGTGGAACGCTCGAACGACATGCGCGAGCAGGGCTCGCTGTGGTTCCGCAACCTGGAGCTGTTCTTCGCCGGCCCGCCCTAAAGGCGGCGCGTGCTGACATCCGCGGTCAGCCGCTCGTCGAAGCCGATCTGCTCACCCTCGGCGGGCTTGAGCAACCGGTTGTGGATCGCGTAGCTCTCTTGCGAGACAAAGCCGAAGTGAGGATCGTACCACGCGGTGCCCTCGAGCTCGATCGACCCTGGCAAGAGCTTGGGCAGATGGTATTCCACGCCCGTGATCGATCCGCGGCCGAGCACGGCGATCTCCACAAGGCCATTCGAGAACCCAACCACCCGGTGATCGAAGGTGGTGGTCCCGCTTCCGAGCGACGTGACGACAGGGACGGTCGTGCGCCATCGCTGGCCGACGTGACCAGGCGTAACAGGCGTGAAAGGCAGCCCGACCATAGCGGCGTCGGCCACGCTCAACGCGTCGCCCGGCCGGGGCTCGTTGTCAGGTGCAAGCCTGACCTGCGCGGTCTGCTGCGTGGCGGTCATCTGCTGGCGGGGGACGTCGAATGAGGTGATGCGTGCGTTGACGAGCAGCACGGCGCCGGACTGGCTCGTCGAGACGACCGTGGCGTCGTAGACACTTGTGATATGCCGCTCTTCATTGATGACGATGCCGGCCTTGATGAATGGTTCCAGGCGTTTGCGCGGCAGCTTCCAGTCGATCCGGTCGTTCTGGTAGACGTGGGCCGTGATGCGGTCGCCGACCCGCAACGAGATCATGACGATCGGCGTGCGTGCGGCGGGGCCGGCGGGCGCGCGTGCCGCAAGAACCGCGGCGAAGCCGAGCAGGGTGCAGAAAACGGTCGCCCATCGCGCGCCAGAGCTCACCTAAGGATTATCGGAGAAGGGGGCGGGAAAAGCCAATGCCCGGCGCGCAAGCGAGGGCATATGATGAGAACACCGCGCGCATGAACCTCAACCCGAGCGGTGCGCGTCCGGCCGCCCTAGCATATGACGGTATGGTGACTGCGCCGCACGTGCTCGCCACGCAGAGCGGTCTTCGGATCCTCATGGAGGGCGGCAACGCAGCGGATTCGATCATCGCAGTCGCAGCAAGCCTCGCCGTGGTCTATCCGCACATGACCGGCATCGGTGGCGACGTGTTCTTCCTTTATTACGACGCTGGGCGGAACGAGGTCGTGGGCTACAACGGCTCCGGCGCGGCCGCCGCGGCGGCGACGCTCGAGTATTACCGCGGGCGCGGACTGCAGACGATTCCGGAACGCGGCGGAGCGGCGGCGCTCACCGTGCCGGGGACGGTCGATGCGTGGTTCGCGCTCCACGAACGTTTCGGCGCGATGGACATGGGGCGCATCCTTGCGCCTGCCATCACCCTGGCGGGCGGCGGCGCGCCCGCAGCTCGCAGCTTCGTCGGCGCGGTCACGCGGCTGCGGGATCTGCTCGCGGTGGACGAAGCGGCTGCGAGCCTCTACCTCGAGCATGGGCCGCGTCGAGTCGGGGATCGCTTCGTGAATCCGGCTCTTGAGCGAAGCCTGCAGGCGATCCGCGCCAGGGGAGAGCTTGGTTCTATGAAGGGGAGGGGGCGCAGTCCATCGAGGAATGCTGCCGCCGTGCGCAAAGCCCGCTGCGCGCCGAGGACCTGGCAGCGCACCACGGTTTCTTCACGACCCCGGCGCAAGGCACGTTCTTCGGATCGGCGTCGCTAACGTCGCCGCCGAACTCGCAAGGCATCGCCGCGATCATCGCGCAGCAGACGTACGAGGCGTACGCGAGACTCCCAGATCACGGACCCCTTGCCGATGGCAGCCCGGCCCGCGCGCACGCCGGCGTCGAGGCGATCCGTCTCGCGTTTGGCGATCGTGATGCGCACGTCGGCGATCCGCGCATGGCCCGGTCGTGGGAGGGGCTGCTCAGCCTCGACCATGCGCGAAGCCTCGCGCAACGTATCGACGCAAACGCCGCTGCGCTGGACGCGCCGGTGAGCACCGACCGCGGTGACACGGCGTACTTCGCGTGTGTGGATGGCGCGGGCAACGCCGTGTCGTTCATCCAATCGCTATTCCACTCGTTCGGAGCGGGCGTCGTCGTCGCAGAGCTCGGCTTCCCGCTGCAGAATCGCGGCACGTCGTTCGAGCTCTCCCAGGATGGACTGAGCTCGCTTGCGCCCGGCAAGCGACCGTTCCACACCCTCATGCCCTGCATGTTGCTGCGCGAACGGCGTCCCTGGCTCGTCTATGGGTCGATGGGCGGCGAGGGTCAGCCGCAGACGGCGCTCCAGGTCTCGACGCGCATCGCGGGCGACGAGATGGACCCGCAAGTCGCGATCGACGCTCCACGCTGGCGCTGGGGCAAGGACCCGGCAGACCCACATGCACGGGTGCACGTTGAGGCGCGCATCGGGGCGGCATGCATTGCGGGTCTGCAAGCGAGGGGGCACGACGTCGACGTGCTCTCCGACTGGGATGAATCCATGGGGCATGCAGGCGCGATCCTGATCGACCGCGCCCAGGGGCTCCTCAGCGGCGCTGCAGACCCGCGCGGCGACGGGGCCGCTGCTGGGCGTCTGATGGCGACCTTGTCTCCCGCTCGGGAGATGTTCCGCGGTCCGCACTCGCTGCGCTTCCGTGGCGAACGAGCGTGGTTTTGGGCCGATCTGCTCTTCGCGCCCGCCACCGTCGGCATCGTCGGAGCGCTTGTGCATTCATCGTTTCAGTGGTCGCAGATCGGCATCATCATCGCGGTGGCCGTCGTCTACGTGACGCTCGCCCGCGGACGTTTGCTCGGCACGAGCGTGCGCGTGCACGAGGGGCAGTTCCCGGAGCTGTTCGCGGTCGTGGAACGCTGCGCGCGGCAACTCGGCATGCGCAAACCGCAGGTCTTCCTGCGCGAGGACCCCATCGTGCCGATCACCGCGATGGGGCTGGGCGAACCATATTCCATCGTCATCTCGAGCTCGTGGCTGCGCCATTTCGACGAGAAAGAGCTCGAGTTCCTCATCGGCTGCGAGCTCGGCCACATCGCCGCCGGTCAGACGCGCATCAGCTCGCTGTTCTCCGCGTCGGGAAGGGAGAACCCGCTTGTGGCCCTCGTCTTTGGCGCGTGGCTGCGGCGCACGGAATACACAGCAGCCAGGGTAGGTCTGCTCTGCTGCCGTTCCATCGATGCGGCGGTCCGTGCCATCTACGCGACATCGTTTCGCGATCTCAAAGGAGAGGTGCGCCACGCGGCCTTCATCGAGCAACGGCTCGCGATCCAAAGCGACCCGTCGCTGGCCATGGGGGAGTGGCTCGGCGAGACGCCCTTCGCGGTCAATCGTCTCAAAGAGCTCGAGCACTTCGCGGCGTCAGCAAACTACGCCCAGTGGGCGGAGCGCATCGACCGTTACCTGGCGAGCGGCGCGGCGGAGTCCCTGCCCGCTGATGAGCCGGTGAAGGCGAGCCTGTATCTGCGGTCGTTGGCGTTTGCGATCGACGCGATCATCGTCGCGGCGATCGGCGCCTCGGGAGCGCTCGTCATCCACGTGACGACGAACAAGGGCGACCTGGCAGAAGCGGTGCGGGAACTCGATGCGGATCCGGCCACGGTCGCGCTTGGGCACTGGCTCGCCTCGCACGGCTCCATGGCCGGTCCGGACCTCGCGCCTGTGGCGGGCATCCTTGGGATCATGCTGTACAGCGCGGTCATGGTCGCGCTCATCGGCAGCACCTGCGGCATGCTGGTCTTCGACTTGCGCGTGGTCCGCAATGACTGGACCGCGGCGAAAGCTGTGCGCGCCATCGCCCGATATGCGCTCGCGCTCGTCAGCGTGCTGACGATCGTGCCGGTGCTCGTGGGTGCCGTATCAGGATGGTGGCTGCACGAGCGCCTCTCGGGCACGCGGCTCGTGCGCGGCGGTTTCCGCCAGCTCTAGAAACACCAGAGGCCGCGCTTTCGGCCGGCCTCTTCAGTGTGTTCTCGC
Source organism: Vulcanimicrobiota bacterium (assembly GCA_963806005.1). Lineage (GTDB taxonomy): Bacteria > Vulcanimicrobiota > Vulcanimicrobiia > Eremiobacterales > Eremiobacteraceae > JAFANK01. The sequence continues at coordinate 951,175 of CAWDWJ010000001.1, forward strand.
GGGCAGTCGCTACTTGATGTGCGCCTTCGTGTGTTTGCCCGTCAAGGTTTCGCGTATCACGATGTCCTGCGTGATGTGAACGCCGTGTCCGGCGAGGACGCTGAAGCTGCGGCCCGGCATGTGCACCGCGACGCTGCCGGCGTTGACGGCGAGGTCGGTCGAGTCGGTCCTGGCGGTCACGGAGAACGTCGTGCCCGTGGGCACGAAGGTGGCTTGCGCCGTGGCCACGTGCACGGGTGACACATCGCGATGCAGGATCTCGTTGATGCGCATCGTGCCGTGACGCAGTTTGAGGAAGATGGCATCCGCGGCGCCGGTCGCCTGATCGTAGTGCAAGCGGCTGACCTGGACCTCAGAACCGCTCTGCAGCGTCAGGGCCAGATGCGGCGTGATCGCCACGATGGCGGACTGGGAGCCGACCGGGCGGATGACTTCGCCAGTCGAGATCGGGGTGTCGGCTTCGGCCACTTCGCGGGTCTGATTGTTGGGCGTGACGGCCTGCAGACTGCCCTGCACCGAGGCGGTGATCGTCTCGTCGGCAGGGCGGTGGAAATTGTTCGTGAGCACGCCGTGCGCGACGAAGAAGACGGCGAGTCCGGCGACCATGACGCCGCCGAGGGCGTATGCCGGCCGCAGGGCCGCGCGCCACGAGAAGGCCGGCCGGATGACATTGGCGTTACGTGCGATGCTCTCCGGAGACTTGTGCAACACGCGCTCGAGAATGCGCGCTTCGAGGCCTCGCGGCACGGAGAGCTGCGGCACGCGGCGGATCAAGTCTTGGAAGCGCTGCGCTTTGGCGAGGGTGCCTGCGCACGCGAAGCACGTGCGGCGGTGCCCGTTGAGCAGCGACTGCTGCGCCGGGGTGATCTGGGCGTCAAAAGACTCGTAGAGGAGATCGAGCGCTTCAGAACATTCCATGTTCGCGTCCTACTCCTTTACACCAAAAGTGGGTCGAGCCAGACCTGCAGCCGGCGCTTGGCGCGGCACAGGTTGGTTCGAGCGGCTTGTTCGTTCATGCCCAAAACGTCGGCGATCTCCCCGTATGACAGCCCCTGCAACTCCCGCAAGATGAAGACCATGCGCTGCTGGCTCGGCAATGCGCGCAGACCGTCTTCCAGCGCCCGGAACGTCTCGCCGCGTTGCGCCATGACCTCCGGTCGCTCGTCTTCGCGAACGAGCAGCTCCGCTTCGTTCACGTCGTCGATATCCGTGGTTTGCGTGCCGGCGCGGCTCTGATGCGTCAGACAGACGTTCACGCAGATGCGATACAACCAGGACGACACTTTGCTCCGTCCTGAAAATGTCTTGGCATGCTGAAAGGCCCGTAGGAAGGTCTCCTGGACCAGATCCTCGGCCGCAGATGCGTTGTAGCGATACGCTACGTTGTAGAGCATTCTGGTGTAACGTTTGACTAGCTCCGCAAAGGCCTCGCCATCCCCGTTAGCGACTTTGGTCATGAGCTCGACGTCGAGATTGTTCGACACCGGCTCTAGGTGGTAAGACCTGACCGCCCCGGCGATTGTTACACCCACAAAGAATGGGAACATTGACTTTTCAGCTCACCAACTCGGACTGTCCGTACCCTGTGACTGCTGCCACGAGCGCCCCAAAGCCACGCAAAACCAGCGCTGTGAACGGGAGTCGACGCTTACAATATCGGGCTGCAGCTGGGCGGACCTTATCGGTACAGAATGAATATGAGCTAGGGCACGAACGCTACGGCCCCCCGCCAGGCTTAGCCTGCCGGGCGGAGAACGACCAGGTCGTCCAACGACCGGAAAAGGACCGTACAGCGGACCTCAAGGGCCGTTGCTTCGAGGGCTCCATTGCTCCGAAGGTTCCGTTGGACGAGCCGCTGGCCTGAAGAAAACGTGCGCAATCTCATACTTGAAGAGCTGACCGACGCCCTGGACGACCGTAGCGGACAATTCCGCTACTTTTTTATGGCTGTCTCAGGGCGGGTCGAGCCGTACGCCTCAGACGATGCCGCAGTGGTGATGGTGTCGGCACGCACAGATGCGCTGCCCATCCACCCCCTCTCGCACGGCGATGCACATCAGATGGTCGTCGACTTCATCGCCACCCTGGCCGATGGCGCACTGGCGGAGAGGCTTCGCGAGGCGGCGACGGGCTCGGCGCCGACCGCACGCTTCCTCCAAGTGCTCAGCGCCTATCCCAGAGCTCGCCGATCCTGGCTCGCGTATCGGACACGGCGTCTCGAAGCGCTCGCCCTCGAATGGCTGCGCGAGCATGGCGTGGACCTCGGCCGTCTCGGCCTCGATCGGCCGGCGCGCGCCCGAGAAGAGGCGACAGGCCTGCGCTTCGAACCCGAGCTCGACGAGCGCCTCGAGCGCTTGCACGAGCGGGCCATGCGCTTCGCCGCGTCGCCTGCCGCCGCGCGCGCGCGCGCGACGTGCCGTCACGCGATGCGGATCGATGAGATCTATCATTCAAACGCCGTGCGCGGCAACCGCCTCGACCGCGAGCAGACCGAAGAGCTGATCGGGCGCGGAACGACGGTCGGCCAGCTCACGCTGCGCGAACATCTGGAAGCGGTCAATCTCAACCGTGCGCTCGACCGTGCTGAGCTCCTGGCCCTCTCGCAGGCGCCGCTCACCGAGCATGGGATCCGCGAGCTGCACGCACTGCTCTTCGCCTCCATCGACGACGAGAACGCCGGCATCTATCGACGCATCGACACGCGCCTCGTCGGACGCGATTATCTGCCCCCGGAAAGCGTGTTGGTCCCGGCGCTTTTGCGCGAGTTCACCGAATGGCTCGAGGAGACGCCGGCCGACCCGGTGGCGCGGGCCACGGCTGCCCAGGCCAAGATCCTGAGCATCGCGCCTTTCCTCGACGGGAACGGCCGCGTGGGGCGTCTGCTCTCCAATCTGATCCTGTGCGCCGCCAACTACCCACCCGCCATCGTACGGCTCGAGGATAGCGCGCGCTACTACGACGGTCTGCGCCAGTCCGATGCCGGCGACATGTCGATCCTGCTTGCGCTCATGATCGAACGCATCGAATCGAGTCTGAGCGAGCTCGAGGCGGCTTCCGCGATCACGTAGAAAAGGCGCGCGGATGAGATACGCCGCCGCCAAAGCTCGCCCGCCCGGATCCGCCGCGTCATGACGCTGCGGCAGACACACGCCCCGTTCGCACCGAGCGCAGCAGCGCGGCGCGCCGCGATCGGCGCCGCCTTATGGCAGGCGAGAAGCGACGAGCCCTTGCGTAGGTTGGCCGGCGCAGCGGGGCCCGCACTGGCCGATGATCTGTGCTCCATCGCGACGGTCGTCGATTCGCTCGGAGTGTCCGATGTGACCCTGGCCGGCGCAGCAGCCGACGACAGCGAGGCGTTGAGCCGGTTGTTGCGCATCGTCTACAGTGCGCGTCTCATCTTGCGCAGCGCGGGCGTCCTCTCTTCAGAGAGGGACGAGCGAGCGCACGTGCCTGTGCCAGCGGAGCACTCGGTCCCTCGCGGCCCGGCCCATGCGCAAGCGCAGGAGACGGTGGAGAGCCTGGCATCGGCCTTTGCCGTGCTTTCGCGCACCGGCGCGAAGCGCGTTCGAGCACCACGCGGCGTGCTGGACGCCCTGCGCGGCCGGCCGGCGGCGAGCGGTGCCGTGGGCAGATCGCTCGCAGCAGCGTTTGCCGTGGATCCCGAGGTCCTCGTGCCAGCGCTCTGCGGTGCGCCGTACTTCATCGAACCCGCCTCGCTTTGGATGGCGCTGGGTGCCGCGAGCGCAGGCGGAGCGCCGTGCGCTCGCGACGCCCTTGCGGCGGCGGTCGCCACGCTCCCCGCCGCGACGAGAGATGCCGCCCTTGCAGCGCTTGCAGCCGTCGACGCGGCACGAGCCGGGGCAGACGCCCAGGGGTCCATCGCAGCAGCTTTGGCTTCGCTCGAGACGGCCATGCAAGGATACGCGCAGCACGCGGGCGTGAGCTTTGCAGATGACGAGTTCCAGGCGCTGCTGCTGGCGGCGGGCGTCGCCGACCGCGTCTGGGCAAGCGCGACCGACGCACCGCCTGTCGGACAGCGCGCCCGAGATCTGCTCGAGGCGCTGACGCGGGCGCGCGTGGCAGACGACCTCATCCTTGTGCCCGATGACGGTGCCGATCCGTTGCCAGATGCGAGCTTAGAGTTCGCCGGTGGTCGGAGCGCACCGATCGCCTGGGAGGCGCTTTCGGCTGCGCTCGATATCGGGGCGGGGATATCCGAGGCGGCGCCTCCACCGGCCGTGCGAGTCGTCATCACGAATACGCAGGCCCAAGCCATCTCGGCATACCTCTTGGACGATGTGCGCTCGGCGCAACCGTCGCCGCCGTCCGGGGGTGGGTACGTCTGGCCACAGGCAGAGACGCCGGCCGCTCTTGTCGCCCCACCCATGACGTTTTCAGCGTCGCGGCTCAACGCATACGTCAAGTGTCCGCGGCGCTGGTTCTTCGAGTACCTGTGCGAGGCGCTCGAGGACCCGTCGTCGCTGCACGCCTCATACGGCAGGGTCGTGCACGATGCACTGGAGGCGTTGCATCGTCGGATCCGCGTGCCGAGCGAGCATAGCGCGCCGTTCATGCTCGACTGCCTGCTGCGCGAGCTCGACGTGGCATTCGGCAAGGCGCGAGCCGATTTCGACTCGCAGCTGGAATATGAGGTCTCGCGCACGAGGGCGCGGCGCATGGCCGAGCACTACGTGCGCTGGCTCGCGGCGGAAGCGTCGCGCGCTCCGATGGAGATCGTCCACGTCGAGCTGTTGCAGCGTCAGCGCTTCGGCGGACACGATTTCATCGGCTACATCGACCGGGTGGATCGTCCGCTCGGCGGAGGGCCGGTCACGATCTTCGACTACAAGACGGGACGCATCGACACGGACGCTCGCGAATACCTGGCCAAGGTGCGGCGTGGCGACGAGGCGCAGCTCGCGCTGTATTACGCGATGCGCCGCGCCGGCGGTGACGAGATCGCGCGGATCGCGCTCGTCTCCATCCGCGATCCACGCGATGCGGCGTGGGTCTTGGCGCTCGACATCACGGACGCCGCCGGCAAGCCGCCACCCTCGCGCGAGCCGCACGATGGCGTGCTCCGCGCGACCTGCTCGCCCGCCGACCTTGAGGCATCCCTCGCCACGCTCATCGAACGCTGCGATCTCTTGACCACGCAGGGCCTCGGGCACTTCCCGGCAGGAGAGGATCCCCCGTGCAACTTCTGCGCATACGCGCGCGCCTGCCGCGAGCGCCCTGCCGATGGAGAACGCATCTTTGCCCGCTAGTCACGAGGCCAGCGTGCTCACCGCCTCGCCCACCCTGACGCTGACAGATGCGCAACGGCGATGTGTCGATGCGTCGGCGGCATCCATCGTGCTGAGCGGGGCACCCGGCAGCGGCAAGACAACGGCGCTCGCCGCGCGTGTCCTCGCCTGCAAGGCACGCGGAGGTGAGCCGCTCATCATCTGCTCGCACGAGTCCACACGTCAGGCGTTCGCCAGCGCCATCGAGCGCTTAGGCGGCAAGCCGGGGATATGGCGCCTGGGAACGCTGCCGGAGCTTGCGGCGGGCTGGCTGTCGTCTGCGTATCTGTGCTCCGAGAGCGCACGCGAGGTCGCGGTCGGCGGCCGGGGAGCTGCCCGGGAGATCGTCGGGCGTGCGGCCCGTGGGTTGCTCGACATGACCTGGCCGCTGTTCGCGCGGGCAGACGTCGACCTGGACCTGCCGCACCTGAGCCGGCCGGACGCGTTCCTTGACGAAGCGGCCGCGCTCTTCTCCCTCCTGCAGCGCTCGCGCGTCACCCCGGAGGAGTTCGAAGAGGGCTGCGCTGCCGGACTCGCGGCGTTCTACGGCGAGCAGACAGAGCGTGCCGCCGTGCTGCTGCAGGATCCGCTCGTGCTCAAGCGCGCAAGCGGGCGCGGCCGCGACGCCTGCCGCGCCTCGGTCGAAGCGCTCGCCGTGCAGCGGCGAGCCGAACGGGATACCGCAGCGATCCTCGTCGCGCTCTATCGCGAGTATCGCGCCGCCGCAGCGAGCGCGAGCGTGCGATCGTCGGAAGACCTCATCGACGCTCTCATCCGCTGGCTTCGCGACGACGCGCGCTCCGGCAAAGCGATCGCGGCGACCATCGATGAGGTGGTCGTCGACGACGCAGAGGATGCCCAGCCGGCGCTTGCTGCGGTGCTCGAGACCTTGCGGCGCTATCGCGAGATCCCCATCGTGCTCGCGGGGAGCGAGTCGGCCCGGGTGGATGGATTCGAGGGGCGGCGCTCGAGCCTCGGCACGTTCGAAGGGGCGCAACGAATCGGGCTCCCGCCGCTTTTGGCTCCAGCGCCGCTCGAGGTCTGCCGTTTCGCGGACGAAGGTGAGGAGGCCGATCACCTGGCACGGCGGATCCGCGATCTGCTCGCGGGCGGCGCCGTCGCGACCGGCATCGCCGTGCTCAGCCGTACCGAGCATGCGGCGGCCATCTACGCGGATCTCCTGCGCGAGCGCGGCGTGCCGGCGTCCAAACCGGGCAGCCGGCTCGAGCGCGACGATGAGATGGCGGATCTGCTCGCGCTCTGCGCAGTCGTTGACGACCCGCTCGACCAGGAGCACCTGTTGCGCGTCCTGTCATCACCGCTGCTCGGTCTGAGCGACGCGAGTGTGTGGGCGCTGTGCCGGGACCAGGCCGAACGCAGGCAGCTCGCACTCGACGTCGGCGCGGCGCTGGGTCGACCGGTCGCAGCGGGCACGGCGCCGGATATGCTTGCGCGCAACATGCACGGCAGCGCCGCTGACGCCGCGCTGCCGGCGGGCACGCGCGAGCAACTCGCCGCGTTTCGCGAGCGCATGCGCGGCTGGCGCGCCGAGTGCTGTGGCCTATCGCCGGCGCAACGATTCGTGTACCTGGCCGGCGCCGCCGGATTCCGAGATCGCTGGCATGCAGCACCGCAGATCGAACGAGAGCGTCTGCGTGCAGATCTCGAACGAGTCGCCCAGGCGGTGGCGCAGGCCGCCGCCGTCTGTCATGTTCGGGATTTCGGAACGATCGCGCGCCTTATCGAAGAGGAGATCATCGCGCTTTGTCCAGTAGCGGAGCCGGCGGCGGGCTCTGTCGTGACGGACAGCATCGTCGCGGTCAAGGGCCGGCGCTTCGACCACGTCTTCGTCGCGGGCGTCGCGCACGAGCGCTTTCCGCGCATCTACACGTCGCGAGCAATGGCGTTCTCCCGCACCTACGGCTTGATCGTGCGCGAGAACATCGCCGGCGGCGCGGCGCAGACCGCGAAGTTCGCGTGGTACTATGCGAAGTTCGGTGCCAAGGCGATGTATGTGGACGAAGAGCGGCGTGCGCTCGCATACGGCCTGACGCGCGCACGAACAAGCGCGAGCGCAACAGGATTCGGCACACCGCCGTATTGGGCACGCGAACACGATCTGCTCGCCGGCTTGGAGCGCGCTTTGAGATGAGGCGCGCCGGCGCGCCGGGCCCAGATCCCGCCCCGGCGTTGGCAGCGATCGGGCTTGCGATCGCCATGCTCGTCGCCGTGCAGACGGCAAAAGCGGATGCGCCTGTTGCCCTTGGAGGAGTGACGCTAGGCTCGCCCGTTTTGGATGTCGTCAAAGAGTTCGGCGCGCCCGGGCTCGTGGCGACGACCGACGACGGATTGGAATGGCGCTGGTTCGACGCCAAAGGTCTTGACCTCGACCTGCTGGCGGACGACTCGCTCGTCGTCCGGCAGATACTCGCCGGCAGACCGGAGCCCGTGCGCGGCACGCCGGCCCCACTCGTGCAGCCGCGCGAATTCCCCGTGCTGGAGGCTAGAGCCAGCGCGGCGGACCGCGAGATGAGGTCGGCGGGCGCGCTCCACCTCGTCGAACCGGAAGGGACGATCAGCGCGTGGAGAGTGGGGTCCGCGGTCGTCGTCCTCGAGCTGCGCGATGCGAGCGTGCGCAGGATCCTCGCCCTCGACGAGGCGTCGGCCGCCCGCCTGGGCTACGTCGCCGGCCCTCACGCGCAGCCGTACCACGCTCCCCGCCTGCTCGGCCAGTATGCCGTCGACTACCCAAAACGCGCGATCGAGCGGCATGCCGAGGGGGTGGTCGTCGTCGAGGTCCAGATAGCTGCTTCGGGGAGCGTGAAGGACGTCCGCGTGCTCGTGCCGTCGGGTGACGCCGACATCGACGCCGCGGAAGTCCTCTCCATGCGACGGTCGAGATTCGCGCCCGCCCGCTGCGACACGCAGGCCTGTGACGGCGTGTATCTGGACCGCGAGGAATATACGCTCGCGCCCTAACGCTCGTGGATCGCGCGCCACACGCGCTCTGGAGTCATCGGCGTCGTGTGCGGAACCACACCCACTGCGTCGCGGATCGCGTTGCCGATCGCGCCAGCCGGCGTGGTCACCGGCGGTTCGCCGACCCCTTTCATGCCGCGCGGGCCTTCGCGCGAAGGCGTCTCGATGACGATGGCCTCGATTGGGGGTGCATCGATCGCTGTCGGCATCAGGTAGTCATGGAAGCCGGTGTTGACGATGCCGCTCTCCCCGAACTGCAGCTCTTCGGTCAACGCGAACCCGAGCGCCTGGACGGCGCCGCCATCCATCTGTCCGATGATGCCGCTTGGGTTGACGGCAAATCCCACGTCCTGCGCGGTGACGATGCGCATCACGTCCACGCGCCCTGTGTCTGCGTCCACCTCGACGAGCGCAGCGCTCGTCGTGAACGAAGGCGCCATCCAGCTCGCAAAATCATGCGACTGCACGAGCTCGGCATCGAATTCGGGATCGCTGATCTCCTCGGCCTTGCCCGAGCCTTCGACCGTGCCACCACAAGCGGCCGCGAGTTCCGCGAAGCTGACACCGTGATCCGGAGCGCCCTTGACCACTGCTCGGCCGCCGATGAGTTCGATGTCGTCGCGCCGCGCCTCAAGCATGTCTTCGGCCTTGGCGAGCAGTCGCGTGCGCACGCCGTCGGCCGCGCCGAGCGCCGCCTGGCCGGCGGAGAACGTGGACGCGCTGCCACCCACGCCGCCGTCGTAGGTGTCGGTCGCCGTGTCGGCGAGAGTGAGGTGCACCGCTGTCGGGTCGATGCCCAGACGGTCGGCGACGATGATCGGCAGCGCCCCGGCGGCTGAGCCGGTGCCGACCTCAGGATTGCCGCTCATCAGATGTACGGATCCGTCCTTGCGGATCTCTACCTTGGCCTCCGAGCGGCCACATGAGGAGAACCACCACGAGCAGCTGATGCCGCGGCCCTGGGCTTTGGGAAGCGGCGTGCCCCAGCCGATGGCGTCAGCCGCACGGCGCAGCGTCTCCTTGACGCTCACGCCCTGAAGCTTCTGACCCGTCGGACTATCGTCGCCTTCCTCCCACGCGTTGCGCAGCCGCAGCTCGAGCGGGTCCATCTTGAGGGCGTGGGCGAGTTCGTCGATGTGCAGTTCCTTGGCGTAGGTCGCCTGCGGTCCGCCCGGTGCGCGCACGGGTCCGGCGACTTGCTTGTTCGTGTACACGAGCTTGGCCTCGAGGTCCAGGTTCGGTATGCGATACGGTGCAGACGCGAGCATGGTCGCGATGAGGGCCGTGCCCGCGCCGTATCCGATGTAGGCGCCGGTGTCGAAGACGAACGAGGCGCGCATGGCGACGAGCGATCCGTCGCGGGTGGCGCCCGTGCGGAACACGGCGCTCCCGCCGTGCCGCGGGAAGACGTTCATCCCGTCCTCGTGGCGGGAGAAGATCGAGCCGCACCGGACGGTCGCAACGCAGCGCGAGCGCGGCGGCGTACCATTCGGTGGCCATGAGGATCTTGCCGCCGAAAGCGCCACCGACGAATTGATTGATGAAGCGCACGCGATCGAGCGGAAGCCCGAAGAACGCCGCGAGTTCCTCGCGGTTGCCATACGGCGACTGGGAGCTGCAGAAGACGGTCAGTCCTCCGTCAGGCTCGCGCCGCGCGATCGCGCCACGTGGTTCTACGTAGCCGGGGATGCCGGGGCGAAAACGTGTATCGCGATTCGATCACGACGTCGCATTTGGCGAAGGCGGCAAGGGCGTCGCCGCGACGGATGCGGTTGTGGCCGCAGAGGTTGCCGCGCAGAACGCGGTTGGGGCCGTGCTCGTAGCTCTCCCAAGCGGGATGGACGAGCGGTGCTCCCGGCGCGAGGGCGTCCTCCGCGTTCATGACCGGCGTGAGCGGCTCGTACTCGATCTCGACGGCTGCTGCTGCGGCGCGCGCCAACTCGTCGCTCTCTGCGGCGATCGCCGCGACCGGCTCGCCCGCGTACCTCACAAAGTCGATGGGGAACAGATGTTGGTCTTTGATGCCGAAGTCGAGCGGCTCCGCAGGCACGCAACCGCTGTATGCGACCGCAGCCACGCCGGGCATTCGCTCGGCTCGCGCGACGTCGATACGCCGGATGCGCGCGAACGGATGGGGGGAGCGCACGAGCACGCCGGTCAGCGCGCCGTCAAGCGCCAGATCGGCGACATAGATGGCGCCACCGCGCACCTTGGCGGCGGCGTCAGCGCGCGGCTGTCTGGTCCCGATGATGCTCATGTCACGCGCGCGACCGGATGCGTGTCATCGGCTGAGAGCGGACGCTTGCCCGTCCTTCATCGCGCAGCCGCTGCGCTGCGGCGCCGACGGCCTGCACGATCGACTGGTAGCCCGTGCAACGGCAGATGTTACCGGCAAGCCCGGCTCGGACGTCGTCGTCTGTGGGCGAGGGATTCTCAGCCAAGAGCGCCGTGGCGGACATGATCATCCCCGGCGTGCAGAAGCCGCATTGGAGTCCGCCAGCTTCCACGAATGCGCGCTGCAACGGGTGCAAAGCCCCTTCAGCGGCGGCGAGCCCCTCGATTGTGGTGACGTCCTTGCGGTCGGCGTCGACGGCGAAGAACAGACATGAGTTGACCGGCTCGCCCTCGACGAGCACCGTGCACGCGCCGCAGTAGCCGGTGCTGCATCCCTCCTTCGTGCCGGTCAGCTTGAGACGGTCGCGCAGGAGCTGCAAGAGGGATTCGTGCGGGGGCACCATCGCGTCGTAAGTCGTGCCGTTGACGGAGAGCGTGATCGGCTGCATCAGACCACGCTCGATACGGCGCGCTGCGTAAGCGTGGCGACGAGCGCGCGCCGGTAGGCCTCGCTCGCCCGCGCGTCGCTGCGCGGCTTGGCGTCGGCATCCGCCGCTGCCCGACCGGCCTTTATGGCCGCAGCGGCGTTCAGACGTGTGCCGATGAGGACGGTCTCAGCGGTCGTGGCCCGCACCGGCGTCGCAGCGACTCCCGCCAAGCCCATGCGCGCGTCGGCGACGACGTCGCCGTCCATGCGCACAACAAGCGCGACGGCGACGAGCGCCATCTCAAAACCTCTCCTCGTGGTCATCTTCTGATACGACGACCGGTGGGGCCCGACCGGGATCTCGACGGCGGTGAGCAACTCCCGAGGAGCGAGCACCGGGCGCTGGCGCGCGAGGATCCCCTCGATGGGGACGGATGCAGGGGCGTCACCCAAAGCGCCGATCGTGCAGCGCGCCCCGTAGGCCAAAAGCGCGACGGAGAGGTCCGATGCCGGATCCCCTGACGCCACATTGCCGCCGAGCGTCGCGACCGTCTGCAGCTGGGCGGCGCCCATCGTCGCAGCGGCCTCGGCGAGCAGCGGCGCATGCTCGCGGATGAGCGGATGCCGTCGCAGGGTAGCGGCGGTCGTGAGCGCTCCGATGCGCAGCGATCCGTCGGAGATCTCGATGCCGGCGAGCTCGTCGATGCGCTTGACGTTGATGAGCGCTCCTGCGTCGTGACCCTCGCGGCGCAGTCGGAAGGCGAGGCGCGTGCCGCCGGCGAGGATGCGGGCGTCCGAACCAAATCGGTCGAGCAGCACGAGCGCTTCATCGAGGAAATTCGGTTCGAAATATTGCATCGCGCCTCGCGTTTCTCCACGCACCGCGAAGAGTCCCTATGCCCTGAGCAGGTCGCGCGCGCCGCCGATTCGAAGCCGTCCTCTTGTTGACGGTCGGGCGCGAGGGAAGCCGGTGAGAATCCGGCGCGGTCGCGCCACTGTGATCGGGGAGCCGCCGGCATCGCCACCTTCTCTCGCGGGAAGGGAAGGCACCGGCATCACGCGATGATCCGAGAGCCAGGAGACCTGCCCACCGTCGTGCGCTCGTACCTCTTCGCGACAAAGAGGTGGCCGTTTTTATGATCCGTCCCAGCGGCATGACGACTGCCGCGCCGCCGCAAGCGGCGGCACTCACCCCAGAGCTCCGTCTGCCGCGTCTTCACCACGTGCCGCGCGCTGCGCGCGGTGTCCGTCTGGTACTGCTCGCGCTGGCGCTGCCGATCGTGGGCGCGGTCGCGCTCTGCATCGGCAGCGTCCCCGTGCCGATCGACGCGGTGTGGGGCGTGCTTGCGCATCCTGGCACGGCGTCCACCGCACATGCGATCGTCTGGGAGCTGCGATTGCCGCGTGTGCTCATCGCCATGGGTGTCGGCGCCGGCCTCGGCATCGCAGGTGCGCTCCTGCAAGCCCTCTTCCGTAACCCGCTCGTCGACCCATATATCACGGGGGTGTCTGCCGGAGCCGCGCTTGCCGCCGCGGCGGGTTTCGCGCTTGGGATCGCCTTCGCGTTCATCCCGGCGCTTGCGTTCGCCGGCGGGCTGTGCTGCGCGCTCATCGTCGCCACGGTCGGCGCCGGGGACTCCCCGTCCGGCAACTTGCGCCTCGTGCTCGCCGGAGTCGCGATTTCGGCGCTGGCGAGCGCCATCGTCACGCTGATCCTGCTGCAGCACGGCACGGGCTCGAGCATGAGCATCCTTGCGTGGCTTGCCGGGGGCATCAACGGCCGCGGCTGGAACGACCTTGGACCCATGTCGCTCTACCTGGGTGCCGGCTGCGCCCTCGCCTTCGCGCAGGTGCACGCGGTCAATCTGTTGCGTCTGGGCAACGCGGCCGCGCAAGGTTTTGGCGTGCGGATCGACAGCGCGCGCGTGCGGATACTGGCGATCGCATCGCTCATCACGGCGGCGTGCGTCGCGGTGAGCGGGGTCGTGGGCTTTGTGGGCCTCATCGTGCCCCATGTGATCCGTCGCCTCATCTCGGGCGATGCGCGCTGGCTGCTCGCGGGCAGCGCGCTCGGCGGCGCCATCGTCGTGGTCGTCGCCGATCTTCTCGCTCGGACGATCCTGGCGCCGGCGGAGGTACCGCTCGGCGTTCTGCTCGCGTTCGTGGGCGTGCCGTTCTTCGTCATCCTCGCGCGCCGTCCGGTGGAGCTGTAGCCGATGCAGATGGTGCGCGGCGAACGCCTCGCCGTCAGCTATGGAACCAGGCGGGTCTTCGACGGGATCGACATCGACGTGTCGCGAGGGCGTCTGGTCGCGCTGATCGGACCGAACGGAAGCGGCAAGTCATCGCTGCTGCGCGTGCTCGCGGGAACGCAAGCGCCGAGCGCCGGACGCGTGGTACGCTCCGGAAGCGTGGCGCTCATCGCGCCCTCGGGCGAGCCGCCGGGAGATCTGACACCCTTCGATCTGGCCGGCTACGGGATTTCGGCGCGCAAGCGCTTCTGGCAGTGGTCACTGGGAAGCGACGAGCAACGCCGCATACGTGAGGCGCTCGGACGCTGCGACATCGCCGAGCGCGCTGACGATCCGGTGGCGAGCTTGAGCGCCGGCGAGGTGCAGCGAGCCTGGATAGCAGCTGCACTGGCCACCGCACCCGACGTGCTTCTCGTCGACGAGCCGACGACGCACCTCGACCTGCGCTATCAAGTGGAGATGCTGCAGATGCTGGTCGCTCTGACGCGAAGCGGCGTCTCCGTCGTGGCCGCGATCCACGATCTCACGCTCGCCGCCCGCTTCGCAGACGACATGGCGCTTATCGCCAACGGCCGGCTGCAAGCGGGCCCGCCCGATGAGATCCTTGAGGCAGGTGCCCTCTCGGCGGCGTTTGGCGTGGACGTCTCCACCCACCGCCATCCGACCGGGGGTTACCTCATCTGCTTGCCACAATGACCGGCGCGAAGGAGAGGAGATAACCGTGCGTCATGCGCCCGCCCTGTCCGTTGTGCTCGTGCTCATCGCGTGCGTGGCTCCATTGCGCGCAGGCGCGGCGACGGTCCCGAGCCCGAGCTCGACGCCCACGCCGAGCCCCGCTCCCGCCGCGAGCGCGGCGCCGAGCCCGTCTGCCACGCCGAAGGCGCTCGGCGCGGTGGTCGTCACCGCGCAGCGCCACCCGACGCCCATCGACGCGACGTCGCGGCAGACGTACGTCATCTCCGCGGGCGATCTGGAGCGGCTCGGCGCCCTTACCGCGGCCGACGCGCTGCGCTTTGTCCCCGGCACGGTCGTGCAGCAATACGGCGCGTATGGTTCGCTCGCTACCGTCGCACTGCGCGGCGCGAGCTCGTCGCAGACCTTGGTGCTCGTCAATGGACAGCCTGCCAACGAATCGGACACGGGCGTTTTCGACTTCTCATCGCTGCCGGTGAACGTGATCGATCGTATCGAGATCGTCCAAGGCGGCTCGTCGACGCTGTATGGCAGTGCGGCGATGGGCGGGGTGGTCAACATCATCACCAAGCAACCGGTGAGCGCCGGCAATGTGAATCTGTACGCGCAGGTCGGCTACCAGGGCACGTTCACGCGCGGGCTGGGAGTGACGTTCGGCGGACCGGACATGCTCGCGCGCATCGACATGCAGGCCGTGTCGGCGAGCGGCGGGTTCGACTACCCCGCCTTCGGGACGCTGTATCCGGGCGGCACGCGCACGAACAGCGATGCCAAGGATTCCGATGCCGGGATCGCGCTTGCCGGACATCTTGGCGTGGTCGCGGCCAGCGCGTCGTTCCATAACGACACGTCGGCCGTCGGCATTCCTGGGAGCGTGTACCCGAACACGCAGTTCACGAGCGACCTCGCGCAGCAGCAGCGCATCTACCAACGCATGAACCTCGATTTCGATCTCCCGCTGGCGCACGGCGACATCGAACTGCAGGTGGCGAGTTCCGGGAGGCGCCTGCATTTCTTCGACAATTCGCTCGTCTACCATGACGGCGCACCCGCGTTTCCGTACGACAATCAGGCCAATGGCGACGCGCGCTCGGCGTCCTTGCGGACGACGCTCGCCCTCGGCCGCAGCAACGTCATGACGGCCGGCTACGACACGAGCGGCGGCCAGGTCACGTTCGACCAGGCCTACGTGCCCCCGGACTCGCCGCTCCCTAAGCCCTGCCAAGGCGGGACGAACTTCGATTCATGCTCCGCCCAGGACGCGTCAAGCGCCTGGTACGTCCAAGACGAACTCCACGCGCCCGACTCACCGCTCACCGTGGACCTCGGCGCGCGCGATCAACGCTGGCAAGGGATCAAACCGGTGGCCGTGCCGTCGCTTGGCGCCGTGCTGCGCCTGTCCGACGGCGTCGACGCGCTCGCCAATTATGCACGCGCGTTCCGCGCGCCGAATCTTGACGAGCGGTTCTACCCCGGCTACGGTTCCCCGGCGCTGCAGCCGGAATACGGGGCGACGTTCGACGTCGGCATGCGCTGCCATAGCGCCCGCTCCGAATGCACGCTGTCGTACTTCGGTCAGGACACGAGCAATCTCATCGTCAATATCCCCATCGATGCCTACGGCGACGTGCAGCCTTTCAATGTGAGCCGGGCGCGCGTCCGCGGTGTCGAGTCAAGCGTCGACACGAGAATCGGCATGTTCGCGCACGCCTACGTCTCGTATACGGACTTCACTCGCGCGGCCGATCTCACGCCGTCTACCACGGGGCCGATCAGGCTGCTCTACCGGCCGACGTCGACCGGCGCGGTCGCTTTTTGGGTGGGCCGGGGCACCTGGACGTATGGCGTCGACTCGACCTACGTCGGACGCCGCTACGCGGACGAGGCGAACCAACAAGTGCTGACGCCGTATGTGATGACCGGCGTGCAGGTGCGCAAGACGATCTCGCGCCACCTCGCCTTGACGGTCCGCGCCCAGAACGTCGGCAACAACCACAACGCGGAGGACGTGCTCGGCTACCCCGTCGTCGGCTCGGCGTTCTCGGTGCGGCTGTCCACTCGATAGTGCCCCGCTCGCCATGTCCGCGGTGGAGCGGACGGGCAAGCCGGACCGCCATCGTCGCCGCTCTCGCACTGGCCGCCGCCTGCGCGCGGCACGCACAGCCCGATGAGGCTCACCCGGCGGCGAGCGCTCTCGGCCAGCGCGTCCGGATCGTCACCTTGGCGCCGTCGCTGACGGAGATCGTCTATGCGATCGGCTGCGAGAGCAAGCTCGTCGCCGATACCACCTATGACGACTACCCGGCTCGCGCGCGCACCATGCCGCACGTCGCCGACCTCGTCAACGTCGATCTCGAGCGCCTGAGCGCGCTCGCCCCGACGGTGGTCGTCGCGCTCCACGATCAAGAGCGCGAAGCAGCGCCTATCGAGACCCGCCTGCACGTCCCCGTCGTGTATCTGCCCAACCGCAATCTTGAGGATCTTTTCGTCGATATCGATGGGGTCGCAACGGCCTGCGGCATGCCCGCCGCCGCGTCGCAGTTGTCGCGTTCTCTTCGTGCGCGCATCGCGGCGGTGGCACGCTCGGCACAGCGCTACCAAAAGAGGCCGAGCGTGTTCTTCCTCTTGGACCTGCCGGGGTTCACCGCAGGGTCGCACAGCTTCATCGACGATCTTATCCGCCTGGCCGGCGGGCGCAACGCCGCGGGTGGCATCGATCAGGCATATCCGGACGTGAGCGCAGAGGCACTGGTCGCGATGGATCCGCAGGTGCTCGTCGTCGCACGCGAGACGAAGTTCGGTCCGGATGTGCAAGCCCAGGAGCCGTGGCGAAGCCTGCGCGCCGTCCGCCAAGGACGTATCGTGCGGCCGCCGTCCGATGACGTCATCGAACGCAATGGCCCAAGAGTGGTCGAGGGTCTGGAATGGCTCGTGCGCGCCATCCACGGCACCGGCAACTGAAACGACGGACGGTCGACGCGTGTGGCGCTCTCGTGTGGCGCTCTATTGAAGCAACGGACCTTCAGGTCCGTTTGGGCAGATGACTGCCGCGCTCCCCGTGCTTGCGGGGACGCTCTGGCGGCGCGTCCGCGCCGATGGCGAGATCGCTCAGGCGGAAGAAGACGATTTGCGTCCCCTCATCGAACCCGACCTTCACGAGCGGGTTGCCACGCGGAGCCGACGCGACGATCGCGTGGACGCGTCCGCTCTTGCCGACAAAGCGCCGGTGCCGGTCGGTGAAATATGCAGGTTCCGGCTGGGTGTCACGCACGGCGACCGATCTGCCGACGAGCACGCCTGGGCGCGGTGCGCTTTTGTCTCGATCAGGAGTCGATGAGGTGTCCGAGTCCATGAGGACAGATTCGGGTCCTGCCCAGCCGGGCACCTTGAGCGGCGCGATCGGTTGCGTGTATCGCAACGACGATGCCCTCGATGCGGCCGCGCTGCAGCTCCTCAGCCTCGGTGTAGCCGCCGATGCGCTGCACGTCGGTGCGGCTGACGCGCCGCGCGCGCAGTCGCTTGCGCAGCGCAACGGCATCAGGGCGGACATCGCGCCCGATGATCCGTTGAGATCGCTTGTCGACGCCGCGACAGAGGATGCCACGCGCGCAACCATCGATCGGAGCGGCATCCGCGGCGCGCTCATCGGTGCGCTAGTCGGCCTAGCGATCGGCTTCACCTCCGTCGGTTCGTCGATCGCCGTGACGCATGCGGCGATCCCCTTCGCCAACGTGGCGCTGTTCTTCGTGCTGGGGGCCATCGCCGGGTCCGTGCTGGGCGGCGCGCTCGCCCCGCAGCCGTCGACGCATCTTGGATTCCGCCTTATCGACGGCATGCAAGAGGGCGCCTGTGCGCTCGTCGTCGTCGCCCCGCGCGAGCGGCACGACGAACTGCAGGCAGTGCTCGAAGCCGCAGGCGGCACGGGGATCACGCGCGTCTGATGGATGTGCTCGATGCCGTGATCCTCGCGGCCGAGACGCCTGCCCGCGCACGAGGCCGAGCGCGCGGGGGTGGAGATCAAGGCGCTCGTGCGCGTCGGCGAGACGACCCCGCTGCAGGCGGTCATCAGCGCGATGCGCGCTTCGCGCGCCGTGGGCCGGGTGATCGTCGTGGGTCCGCGCGAGCTGCATGGATCGGTCGCGGCGGTGGACGTGTGGCTGGACGAGCGCCACAGCGGGGAGGAGAACGTTCTCAGCGGTCTGGCGGCGGCGCAGACCCGGCGCGCGGTCGTGAGCGCGTCGGACGTCCCGTTCGTCGTCGGGGCGCATGTGGACGATTTTCTCGACCGCGTGCCCGATGACGCCGACTTCGCGTATCCGGTCTACGAACGCGATGAGTTCCTCGAGGTGTTCCCGCACGGGCGGACCAAGTTCGCGCGCGTCGGTGCGGCGCACTACACGGGTGGAAGCCTGTGCCTCATGAACGTCGCGATGGCGTTGCGCAGCGCCACGCTTATCCGTCGCGGTTTTGCGGCGCGCAAGAGCCAGCTCGCCATGGCGTCGCTGCTCGGCGTCGAGGGGCTCATACGCTTCGCGACCGGGCGCTTGGAGATCGAACACGTGGAGCGGCGTTTCGGTCGCCTCACGGGAGGCCGCGTCGTGGCCGTCCGCGGTGCGCACCCTGCGCTCGCCATGGACTGTGACGATGCGCTCGACATCGAGTACGTGCGGGAGCGGCGCGAGCCGAAGACGCGCGCGTGAGAAGAGACAATCTCGTCTCGCTCTCGGCGTTTTGGTTCGCCTGGGAACTGCATTGGGGTGCGCTCTTGGGCGCAGCGATGCAAGGGCAGATCGCGCGCTTTGCTCCGGCAGATCTCATCGGGACGGCGACCGCGGTGCTGGCCGGCAGCGGGGCGGCGTTCTCGATACTCGCGCAGTACGGCGCGGGCAGGCTGTCGGATCTGTCCGGACGGCGCATGCCGTTCATCATCGCCGGCACGCTGGCGGACATCGTCGCGCTGTTCGGCTTCGCCCTCTCGCCATCGTTTCTCGTGGTGGTCATGACCTTCGCCGGCGTTCAGATCTCGCTCAACGCCGCATGCGGCCCGTATCAGGCCCTCATGCCCGATCGGGTGGCCATGTCGGCTCGCGGGCGCGCGTCTGCCGTTATGGGGCTCTTCCGTCTCTCCGGCACGGCGGCCGGATTGCTCGCCGCCCGGATGTTCGTGCACCAGCCGGGGCCTCATGTCTCAAGCGCGATGTTCACGACCGGTCTCGTGCAGCTCGCGCTGGCGATCTCGGTGGTGCTCGTCATCGCCCTGGCCGTGACCGTCGCCGGCGTCTCCGACGTCGGGCAACGACCGCGCGAGGAACCGAGTCCGCTTGCCGCGTGGCCGGCACGCCCGAGCTTCATCTGGCTCATCGCCTCGCGTGCCGCGGTCAATATGGGGCTGTACTTGATCCTGCCCTTCCTCGCGTTCTATCTGCGTTTCGCCCAGCACGTCGCCAAGTATCTCGCCACGAGCGTGGATCTGCTGCTCGTGATGATCGTGTGCGCGCTCATCGGCACCGTGCCTGCCGGCATCGCAGGCGATCGCGTTCCCAAGAAATCCATCCTTATCGGCGCGCTTGCACTCCTCGTCGCTGGCGCTGCGACGATGAGCGTCATCAGCGGACAATCAAAACTGCTCCCCGTGGCAGTCGTGCTGGGTCTCGGCTGGGGCGCGTATTACTCCGTCGACTGGGCGCTCGCGTGCATGCTCCTCCCGCCGGGGCGGGCGGGCGCGCTCATGGCCATCTGGAATATCGGCGCCTCAGCGCCGCAGGTGGCGGCGCCGATCGTGGGAGGGCTCATCGTCGATCGCAGTGCGGCGCTGACGCACGACCTCGGCCTGGGCTATCGCGTGGTCTTCGTGCTGGTGGCGGTGTTCGTGCTGCTCGGCATGGGCGGACTCGCCTTCGTCCGCGAACCGCGGGCAGGATTGACGGCGCGCATCGAGTAACCGCCACACGTCCGTACCTGAGCCATAAGGAGACTTCGACGCGTGAAAAGATTGACGGCTCTGCTCGTCGTGCTCATCGCCGTATCGCTTGCGGTATCGGCGTGCACGAAGAGCCAAGACACCTCGAATTCGTCGGACACCTCATCGCAGGCGACGGCTGCGGCAAGCGCCGCGCCGGCCCAGGTGGCCAACGACGCCGCTTCCAAGCTGCCGATCCCGCTCGCCAAGCTGCCGAGCCAGACGGTCGCCGCCGGCAACGCGTCGGCGGGAGCCCAGGTCTTCGCCGCGCAGTGCGCGAGCTGCCATGGCGAGGGCGGCAAGAACGGTTCGGTTGGACCGACGCTCGCCGGCGCCGGCCTCAAAGCCGGGCAGGTGGCCTACATGATCCGCCATCCGCAGGGCGTGGACAAAGCCTCGAGCATGCCGCCCCTGCCGCTGACCGACAAGCAGGTGGCAGACGTCTCTGCCTACGTCGCTTCGCTGAAGTAGCGCAGCGCGAACGATCGCGATGGGCGCCGCGGCCGAGACACGGCCGGCGCCTTTCGTTTTTTTGCGCGACAGGCCGCGCCCGCCGGCGTACTGAAAGCGCTTGAGCATCCGACACATGACGACGAGCCTGTACTGGTTCAGGCGCGACCTGCGGTTGCACGACAACCCCGCCCTCGCCGCCGCCGTGGCCACATCACAGACCACCTACGCTGTGTTCTGCGTCCAGGAGCTGCAGGCGCTCAACGAGCGGCAGCGGGGTTTCGCCTGCGCAGCGTTGCGCCATCTTTCTGCCGCTCTCGGCAAAGCCGACGCATCGCTGACCACACTGGAGGGGGACGCGGGCCAGGCGCTCGTGCAGGCTGCCGCGCGTCTGGGGGCGACGAGGGTCTACTGCGCGCGTGCTTTCGATCGGACCGAGCGCGCGCGGGTCAGCGCGGCGTGCGCGCTGCTCGGTCAAGCCGGCATCGAGGTCCACGAGATCGGCGGTTGCGTCGTGCACGAGCCCGAGGCCGTCGACGAGCGCAAGCAAGCGCCGGGCCACGGCTATCGCGTCTTCCCCCCGTTCTACGACGCGTGGAAGGCGCTCGTGGTCGAGCGCCCGCTCGAGCCTGTGGCCACGAGTGGCCGCGACGAGCGCTGCGGTGCGATCCCCGAGTTCGAACCGCTCGAGCCGGCGCCGCAGCCCAAGGAATCCGCGGCGCTCGAGACGCTCGCGCGCTTTGTCACCGCGCGTGCCGGCGACTACGGCGCGAACGCCGAGTACCCCGGGCGCGACGCCACGTCGCATCTTGCGGCCTATCTGCGCTTCGGACTGTTGAGCCCGCGCTCGGTGTTCCGAGCCATACGAGAGAAGATGGCGCGTTCGTGGACCCTAGCGCAGGAGCGTCTATCGATGGAGGCGTTCTTGCGGCGTCTCGCGCTGCACGATTTCTTCATCCACTTGGCGTACTACCAGCCGGATGTGTGGGACGAGCCGCTGCAGGAGAAGATGCGCGGATTCGTCGGCGCAGAGAATGAAGCGCACATCGCGGCATGGCGCTTCGGGCTCACCGGGTATCCGCTCGTCGACGCCGCGATGCGCCAGCTCGCCCGCGAGGGACGAGTCCATCAGCGCGCCGCCGTCGTCGCCGCCTCGTTCTGCGCCGCCGATCTCGGGTTGGACTGGCGCATCGGGCGCGACACCTGGATGCACGAGCTGCTCGCGGCTGACGAAGCGATCTGCGTCGGCAACTGGCAGCGCATCGCCGGCATCGGATCGGATCAAGCGGCGTATCCTCGCATCTATAACCCGATCCGCCAAGCACAGCTCTTCGACTCGCAGGCGACCTACATCCGGCGCTATTGCACGGAGCTCACCAGGCTGCCGACGCGTGCGGCGCTCGCACCGTGGGAGATCGGCACGCAGCAGCAGATCGAGCTCAGCTTTTTCACCCCGCAGCAGTACCCCAAGCCAGTGGTGGAGCACGACGCCGCCGCACGGACGTTTCTCGCGCGCTATCAGGCGTATCGCAACCGCGCGGAGTGAAGGTCCCGGGGGATTTGCCGTCGGGCTTGGGTAACTAAAGGCGCCGCCCATGGTCTACAGCAGGCTGCTCACCTACGCGCGCTCGTACGTCCCGCAGATGCTGTTGGGTATCTTGGTCACGGGCGTCGCCTCGCTTGCCACGATCGGCTATGCCTGGGCGGTGAAGATGCTCATCACCGCCGTGCAGGTCAAGAGCCTGCAGACGCTGTGGATCGCTCTGGCCGTCGCCCTTTCCCTCAACATCCTCAAGAACCTCGCGCAGTACGCCGGCGGCTACACGATGACCAACGTGGGCCAGAAAGTCGTGGCACGGGTGCGCGGCGATCTGTTCTCGCGCATCCAATTCCTGCCGCTGCAGGTGTTCGACCGCTGGCGCAGCGGTGAGCTCATCTCGCGGTTTGACAACGACGTGGGCCTCATGGTCGGCGGCGTCACCTCATTGCCGCTCTTGACGAGTGCGCTCCTGACGCTCACCGGCGCGCTCAGCTATATGTTCTACCTCGACTGGGTGCTCACGCTTGTGACCATCGCCGTCGCGCCGCTCGTCTCATTCGCCGTGTTCCGCTTCTCACTCGTCATCCGCAGCATGACCCAGACGGCCCTCTCGCGGGTCGCGGACGTCAACGCGGCTCTGCAGGAATCGCTGGCCTCGATGCGCGTCATCAAGGCGTTCGCCCGCGAGCCGTACGAGATCCGCCGGTTCCTCGACCGCAACGACGCATATCTGGGCGCGGCGATGAAGCTGTCGCAGATCAGCTTGACGCAGGTGCCGGTGGTCGACTTCTTGGTTACCTGCGGTTTGCTGATCCTCGCCGGGGTGTCGTTCTACGAGCTGGTCATCGGCCGCAAGACGCCGGAGGAGCTCGCCGCCTTCCTCACGCTCGCCATCGCCGCCAGCAACCCGATCAACCAGCTGACGAACTACTTCGGCGACCTCAACAAAGCGCTCGTCGGCGCGCGTCGCATCTTTGAGGTCCTGGACCTCCCAGTCGAGGCGCGCGACTTGCCGGGTGCGCGCCGACTCAGCGACGTGCGCGGTGAGGTCACCTTCGAGGACGTGCATTTCGCCTACGACGGCACGAATGAAGTGCTCAAAGGCGTATCGGCGAACGTGCGGCCGGGCGAGATCATCGCGCTCGTCGGTCCGTCAGGCGCCGGCAAGACGACGCTCGTCAATCTGATCCCGCGCTTTTACATCCCGACGCGCGGCACGGTCCGCATCGACGGGCAAGACATCCGGCAGGTGACGCTGTGGTCGCTGCGCGAGGCGATCGCCATCGTGCCGCAGGACCCGCAGCTGTTCTCGGACTCGATCGAGCAGAACATCCGCTACGGCCGTCTCGACGCGACGCGCGAAGAGGTCGAAGAGGCCGCCAAGCTCGCCAACGCCCATAGCTTCATCTCGAGCTTCCCGGAGGGCTACCGTACCCTTGTCGGCGCGCGCGGTCTGAGGCTGTCCGGCGGCGAGCGTCAGCGCGTGTCGATCGCCCGGGCGATCCTGCGCAACCCGCGCATCCTCATCCTCGACGAGGCGACATCATCGCTCGACGCGCAATCCGAGGCGCTCATCAACGAGGCGCTGGAACGACTGCTCGTCGGACGCACGACGTTCATCATCGCCCATCGGCTCTCGACGATCCGCCGGGCGACGACGATCCTCGTCCTCGACGACGGCAAGATCGTCGAGCAAGGCAAGCACGCTGAGCTGCTGGCGCGCGACGGCCTGTACTCCGCGCTCTATCGCACGCAGATGCTCCACCCGACCGCCAGCAGTTTCTAAAGATGAGATCTGGCGCGCGCGCGTGAGCGATGGACCCCGCGTGTTGTTCGTCCTGCGTCCCGACGCGTCGACGCGGTTCGGGGGCGACACCATGCTCGCGCGCGATAACTTCGCGGCGGTCAAGGAGTTCGGGATCGATGCGGACCTGGTCGAGACCGACCGGCCCGATCCCCGTGGTTACGACCTCGCCCACGTCTTCAACGTCGGCCAGCCCGATGTATGCCGGCGCCAGATGGATGCCTGCGAAGAGGCGGGGGTGCCGGTCGCGTTGTCACCCGTCTGGCTCGATCTGCGTGAATACTTCGGGCGCGCGCAGGCCTACGAGCACCTCTTCCTCAACGCGCGCAGCGTCGCGGCCATCGAACCGAAACTGCAACGCATGCGCGAGCAGCGCGATCTGGACAGCTTCTTGTCGGTGCGACAGCGGCGGGAGTTCGCGCAGCGCCTCGCGGAGCAGGCCGCGCTGTTGCGGCGCGCGAGGGTCTTGCTGCCCAATAGCGCCATCGAAGCGCGCGATTGCCTCGTGCAGCTCGGCGTGCGCGAGATCCCGCTCGTCACGGTCATGATCGGGGCGAACCTCGAGCCGGCGCGATTTTGGCTGGATGGCAAGAGCGGCCTCATGGCGATCGGCCGCATCGAGACGCGCAAGAACCAGAGCGGCCTGTGTTACGCGCTGCGCGACGACGACATCGAGATCAACATCGTCGGCGCGAGCTTCAACCCCGGGCTCGTGCAGGTGTGCCTGAAGCTGTGCCCGCGCGCCCGCTTCCACGGCAAGGTGCCACGCGAGCCGATGCTCGACATGCTCGGCCGGTCCGAAGTGCACGCGCTCGTATCCTGGTGCGAGACGGCGGGCATCGCGACGCTCGAGGCGGCCGCGGCCGGCGCAAAGATCGTCGTCGGTGACCGGGGGGCCGAGGTGGAGTACTTCGGCGAGGACGCCGACTACGCGGATCCCGCCGATCCCGAGTCGATCCGTGCGGCGGTGCTGCGGGCGTTCGCTCGGCCGCCGCGCTACCAGGGTGATTCGCTCGATCAACGCATCCGGCGCATCACCTGGCAGCAGGGAGCCAAGGACACGGCCCGCGCGTACGGGGTCGCCCTCGAGCGGCGCGGCGCTTGAATCGCTAGCGTGACGTGTGGGCGGGCTGGCCGGCGAAGCGTCCTTCGACGCCGCGGCCGACATGGAGAGCGACCTCGGCGGCCGGACGGCGCTGCCGGCCGTAAGAAGCGTAGCGGGCGTCATCGGGCCAACGCCAGCGCAGGCGCGCCTCGGCGGCGCGCCAGGCGATGAGCCGGAGCGCGTTCGCGTGGCGCAGGGCGTTGCGCATGCGGTCGGAGGCGGTGCGGCGCGCGGCGAGTTCGTCGACCTGGGCATAGATCGCAGCCCGTTCGCGGCGCAGCGCCGCGATGACCGGTCGCATCGCCGGCGGATGATCCTCGATGAATCGATTGGCGCGCCGCAGCAGGTGCGCCCACACGGACGCTGGCGTCGCAAAAGCGAGCTGCTCTTCGGTCGGCGCTTGCCCTGGGCCAAGCGACGCATAGAGGCGGCTTTTCTCCGCCTCTTCCCTCGGGAGCACGACGTGCGGGTACTGACACCACATGGCGGGCAGCGCGATGCGGCGCCCGATGGGCGCAAGGCGCTCGTGGATCTTCCCCGACCATCGCAATCCGGGGGAAAGGCGCACGAAGCAGCGGCTGCGCTGCAAGTCGGTCCACCAATCGAACGAGCCGAGGAAGAATCTGCTGTAGCCGTCGACTGCATCCACGTCGTCGGGCAAATACGGCAACAAGGCGGCCATGGCCGCGAGCTCCTGGCCATGCACCTCATCGGCATCAACGAAGAGGCCCCAGGCGCGAGCGAACTCGGCCGGCGTGGCGTCGAGACACGAATTGCGGGCGGTCGCGAAGTCGACGAACGAGGAGCGGACGAGCGTCAGGCGTCCGGCGAGCGCGAGCCGCGAACGAAGGATCACCTCGGCGTTCGAGCTGCGGGCGACCCCGGAATTGTCGTTGATCACCGCGTGATCGCAGACGTCGGCGATGGATTCGAGCACCGCCCCGAGATACTGCTCGGGCTTGCGTCCCACGATGAGATGAGCGACGATGCCAGTGAAAGACGACATGACGTCGACCATTTGGGCGTGCCGCCATGCCACCTCCTTTTTGGACTCCGAGAGGGCCGGGCCCGAGCCGCCCTCAACGTTGCCATATGCCGCTGCGTGTAGGAGTCGACGCCTGGAATCTGCCCGGCGACCACCGTGGGATCGGCCGCTACGTCCGCGAGATCGTGAAGGCATGGATGGCTTTGCACCAGGAGCGGCTACAGCTGACGCTGCTCGTGCCGGAGCGAGCGGCCTGGTTCGCGCGAAGGCGCTACCTCAGGGAGCTCGACGGGGCCGACGTGACGGTGCGTCACCGCGGCGCGGCTCGGGCGCTCGACGCCGTGTGGTATCCGTGGAACGGCATGAGCTGGGTGGCCGGCGTGCCAAGCGTGGCGTCGCTCCACGATGCCAGCCTGTTCACCATGCCGCCGCTTGACGAGCGTATCGCGCAGCGAGAGCAGCGACCGCTCCGCGTCGCCGCCGCGCTGGCGCAGGCGATCATCACACCCTCCGCGTTCTCAAAAGACGAGCTCGTCCGCTGTCTGCCGCTCGACCCATCGCGGGTCGAGGTCATCCCCTTGGGCGTCAAGGAGCTGTTCGCACGCGCGCGCACCGCGCAGTATGCGCCACCGGCGCGGCCCTACGTGCTGTTCGTCGGCGAGCCCGAAGCGCGCAAGGGCATCGCGACGTTGCTCGCGGCCATGTCGCTCTTGCCGCCGGAGTTACGCGCCTCAACGGAGCTCGTCGTCGCTGGAGCGAGTGGGCAGTATCCGCTGCCGGCGGCACCGGAGTCAGTGAGCGTGCGCAACGTGGGTTGGGTCGATGACGAGTCGCTGGCGCGCCTGTACGCACAAGCAGCTGCCTTTGTCTACCCGTCCGAGTACGAGGGTTTCGGTCTGCCAATCGTCGAGGCGATGGCGGCCGGCACTCCCGTGATCGCCTCGGATGCGCGCGGAGTGCGGGAGGCAGGCGGGCAGGGTGCGCTCTACGTGCCAACAGGCGACGCGCGCGCGTTCGCGTCGGCGATGCGCACGGTGCTCACCGACCGCGCCCTGGCGGCCGATCTCGCCGCACGGGGCGCAGCCCGGGCCTGCGAGCTGACCTGGGACGAAGCGGCTCGGGCAACGCTCGCAGTGCTGGAGCGCGTGGTCGCCGAAGCGCGCGCAGATGAGGCGACATAGCCAAGCGCAACCTGACGTGCGAGCGTTCGTCGCGGCGATGGACATGGACGCCTGGCGCAAAGCGCTCGCGCTGCGTTACGCCGTCTTCGTTGTCGAGCAGCACGTGCCAGAGGGCGAAGAGGTCGATCGCCACGATGTCCACGACCGCTCGTGCCTTCATGTGCTGGCAGAAGTTCGAGGAGCAGCCGTAGGGACTGGCCGCATCTACGAGCCCGAGCCGGGCGAGGGCAAGATCGGCCGGATCGCCGTCGACGCAGGCCATAGGGGCATCGGGACCGGGACAGCGATCCTGGAGGCGCTTATAAAGGAAGGCCGCGCTCGGGGCCTGTCGAGCGTCATTCTTGACGCACAGGCCCAGGCCATGGGCTTTTACGAGCGGCGGGGTTTCGTGCCGGAGGGGGAGCCGTTTGTGGATTGCGGAATCACCCATCAACTGATGCGGCTAACCCTTATGTAGCAAAGGAGCGTCAGGCCGGTTCCCGGCGGCTTGACTAGTCGAACCTTTGTGCTATAATCTTTATCTGTGCCCAACCTGGACGAACGCGTCGGCCGACGAAGAGCAGTTAGAGGATTCGGCTTACTCTAGCTGACCGAGGCCCGACCCGCGGGTCGTCCGATTTCATTTCAACCGGGCCCTTGCGCCCAACCTCGACCACACGCGCCTCAGCGACCGGTGACGTCCGGACGCTGACGACGACGAGCGCCGACAAGAGATCTCAGGTACGCAAACGGGCTAAGAACGCACACGCCATAACCCGCCGCGCCCAGATCCGCGCGCGGCCGCACTTGAAGGTACGACCTCTATAATGAAGACCACACGCGAAGCCTCTAAGGTGAAGACGAGCGCGAAAGCCTCGCGCGTCCCCAAAGACGGCAAAGCAGCCAAAGAGAAGACCGCAAAAGTCACCAAGGCGAAGGCCGCTGCAAAACGCCGCACCTCCGTCCTCGCGCGCGGTGTAGCACGTCGTTCCCCACGGCCCATCGCGCGCCTGGCTCGCCTCACCGATCCACGCGCGGCGCTCGAGGCGCTCACCGAGACCAAGGGCGTCATCAAGGCGCTCGAGGCCGGGGCTGAGGCCAAGCAGACCGGGCAAGCCAACGAGCGGCTCACCTTCGCCAAGATCCCGAGCGTGCTCGACATCCCCGATCTCATCGAGCTGCAAAAAGATTCCTTCAACTGGTTCATCACCGAGGGGTTGCGCGAGGCGTTCGCCTCTATCTCCCCCATCAAGGATTTCACCGGCAACCTCGTCCTCGAGTTCGGCGAGCACTCGCTCGGCGAACCGAAGTATTCGGTCGAGGAGTGCCGCGAGCGCGACATGACCTATTGCGCGCCCTTGCGCGTGCGGGTGCGTCTCATCACCTCCGAGTCGGGCGAGATCAAGGGCATTCCCGACCAGGAGATCTTCATGGGCGACTTCCCGCTCATGACGGACAAGGGCACCTTCGTCATAAACGGCGCCGAGCGGGTCATCGTGAGCCAGCTCGTCCGCTCGCCCGGCGTCTACTTCCTGGCCGATACCGATACGAACGGCCGGGCGATCTACCGCGCCACCGTCATCCCCAACCGCGGAGCCTGGATCGAGTTCGAGACCGACAACGGCAGCAAGAACGACACGACCGAGGGCACGATCGGCGTCCGCATCGACAAGAACCGTAAGATCATGGCCACCACCTTCGTGCGTGCGCTCGACAAGAAGTATGAAAGCGACGAAGCGCTCAAGGCGCTCTTCGCCGATCCGCGCACGGGCGAGGTGCCGCCCATCATCCTCAACTGCCTCGAGAAAGACAAGGACGTCAAGACGCGCGAAGACGCGCTCAAAGAGCTGTACAAGAAGCTGCGGCCGGGCGAGCCGGAGAACGTCGACAACGCCGAGACGCTCCTGCGCAACACCTTCTTCGATGAGAAGCGCTACGACCTTGGGTCGGTCGGCCGCTACAAGCTCAACCGCAAGATGGAGAAGCAGTTCGCCATCCTCAACGTCGAGGCGCCGCGCCTCGAAGAGGTCAAAGACAGCCATGGCCGCGTCAAGGAGAAGGCGATCCGCCACCTGACGCGCGAGGACCTCATCGGCGTCATCCGCCACCTCATCGAGGTCGTCGAGGCCAGCCAGAACATCGACGACATCGACCACCTCGGCAACCGCCGCATCCGCTCGGTCGGCGAGCTGCTGCAGAACCAGTTCCGCGTCGGCCTGCTGCGCCTCGAGCGCGTCGTGCGCGAGCGCATGACCGTCCAGGATATCGAGACCGTCACCCCACAGGTGCTCATCAACATCCGGCCGGTGGTGGCGGCGATCAAGGAGTTCTTCGGGTCGAGCCAGCTCTCGCAGTTCATGGACCAGACGAACTCGCTTGCCGAGCTGACCCACAAACGCCGCTTGTCCGCGCTCGGCCCGGGCGGGTTGTCGCGCGAGCGCGCCGGCTTCGAAGTGCGCGACGTGCACCACAGCCACTACGGGCGCATCTGTCCGATCGAGACGCCGGAAGGACCGAACATCGGCCTCATCGGCTCGCTCGCGACCTACGCGCGCGTCAACAAGTACGGCTTCATCGAGACCCCATACCGGATCGTGCGCAAGGGCGTGGTCACGGACGACATCATCTATCTGACGGCGGATGAGGAGGACCAGTTCCGCATCGCGCAGGCGAACTCGGAGCTCGACGCCCGCAACCGCCTGCTCGGCGACCGCGTCGTGTGCCGCTACGCCGAGGAGTACATCGAAGCTGCACCCGCCGACGTCCATCTCATGGACTGCACGCCCAAGCAGATCGTCTCGGTGGCGACGGCGCTCATCCCGTTCCTCGAGCATGACGACGCCAACCGCGCCCTCATGGGCGCGAACATGCAACGCCAGGCCGTGCCGCTGCTCTGCCCGCAGGCGCCGCTCGTCGGTACCGGCATGGAGTACCGGGCCGCCAAGGATTCAGGCGGCGTGGTCGTCGCCGAGGAGTCGGGAGAGATCGTCTCCGTGACCGCCGAGCGCATCGAGGTGCGCAACAACAAGAACCTCGTCAAGGCCTACCCGTTGATCAAGTTCATGCGCAGCAACGCGGGGACGTGCATCAACCAGAAGCCGATCGTCGCCAAAGGCGACCACGTGAAGAAGGGATCGATCATCGCCGACGGCCCGTCGAGCGACGGCGGGGAGCTGTCGCTGGGCCAGAACGTGCTCGTCGCGTTCATGCCCTGGGAAGGGTACAACTACGAGGACGCGATCCTCATCTCCGAGCGGCTGGTCAAAGATGACCGCTTCACCTCGATCCACATCGAGGAGTACGAGTGCGAAGCCCGCGACACGAAGCTCGGTCCGGAAGAGATCACGCGCGACATCCCCAACGTCGGTGAGGATGCGCTCCAGGACCTCGACGAGCAGGGCATCATCCGCATCGGCGCCGAGGTGCGCCCGGAGGACATCCTCGTCGGCAAGGTGACGCCCAAGGGCGAGACCGAGCTGACCGCCGAGGAGCGCCTGCTGCGCGCCATCTTCGGCGAGAAGTCGCGCGAGGTCCGCGACACGAGCCTCAAAGTGCCCCACGGCGAGAAGGGCAAGGTCATCGACGTCAAGGTCTTCAAGCGCGAGAACGGCGACGAGCTGTCGCCCGGCGTGAACGAGCTCGTGCGCGTCTACGTCGCGCAGAAACGCAAGATCCTCCAGGGTGACAAGATGGCCGGCCGCCATGGCAACAAAGGCGTCATCGCCAAAGTGCTGCCCGAAGAGGACATGCCCTATCTGCCCGACGGCACGCCGATCGAGATCGTCCTCAACCCGCTGGGCGTCCCCAGCCGCATGAACGTCGGGCCAGATCATGGAGACCCATCTGGGGTGGGCGGCCAAGCTGCTCGGCCATTCGATCGCCACGCCCGTCTTCGACGGCGCGCGCGAAGCGGACATCTGGGAGTGGCTCGAGCGCGCTCACCTCTCCAAGATCGGCAAGGCGAAGCTGTTCGATGGGCGGTCGGGTCAGCCGTTCAACCGCGAGATCACGGTCGGCTACATCTACATGATGAAGCTCGCGCATCTCGTCGACGACAAGATCCACGCGCGCTCGACCGGTCCGTACTCGATGATCACCCAGCAACCGCTCGGCGGCAAGGCCCAGTTCGGCGGCCAGCGCTTCGGCGAGATGGAAGTCTGGGCGCTCGAGGCCTACGGCGCGGCGTACACGCTGCAAGAACTGCTCACCGTCAAGTCCGATGACGTCGTCGGCCGGGTCAAGACCTACGAGGCCATCGTCAAGGGCGAGAACGTCCTCGAGCCGGGCGTGCCCGAGTCGTTCAAGGTGCTCATCAAAGAGCTGCAGTCCCTCGCGCTGGACGTCAAAGTGCTGACCGAGAACCGCGAGGAGATCGAGATCCGGCTCACCGATGAGGACATGGGCGAGAAGGCAAGCGAGATCGGCCTGCTCATGGGCGACGAGGATCCCAAACTCGTGGCACCGGCGCCGACGACCGCCGCATCGCGTCCGCGCCGAGCCGGCGCCGAAGGCGAAGCGGAAGAGGGCGAGAGCCTGACCTCGGTCGCGAGCACGGCCGTGCTCGACGCCGAGTCCGAGGATGAAGACGAAGACGCGGACAGCCCCGAGGAGATATCGCTCGAAAGCCTCGGCGAAGCCGGCCTCGGATCGATCGAGGACATCGAGCCGTAGACGAGCGGCGTACATGAAGCAACGGACCTTCAGGTCCGTTATCAACCGACGGATACGAGATCCGTTCATGGGGACAAGGAATGCTAGACGTCAATAACTTCGACGCCATGCGCATCGGGCTCGCGAGCCCGGAGCAGATCCGCGCGTGGTCGTTCGGCGAAGTGAAGAAGCCGGAGACGATCAACTACCGCACGCTCAAGCCAGAGCGCGACGGGTTGTTCTGCGAGAAGATCTTCGGTCCGACCAAAGACTGGGAATGCCACTGCGGCAAGTACAAGCGCATCCGCTTCAAGGGGATGATCTGCGACCGCTGCGGCGTTGAGATCACGCGCGCCAAGGTGCGCCGCGAGCGCATGGGGCACATCGAGCTCGCCACGCCCGTGTCGCACATCTGGTATTTCAAAGGCGTGCCCAGCCGCATCGGCATCCTGCTCGACATGTCGCCGCGCCAGCTCGAGAAGGTCATCTATTTCGCCGCCTACATCATCATCGATCCGGGCGGAACGCCGCTCGAGAAGCGTGAGATCCTCACCGAGCAGAAATATCGCGAGCACCGCGACAAGTATGGCAATGCGTTCCGCGCCGGCATGGGCGCCGAGGCGGTGCGAGAGCTTTTGCGCGACCTCAACCTGCACAAGCTGCAG
Source organism: Vulcanimicrobiota bacterium (assembly GCA_963806005.1). Lineage (GTDB taxonomy): Bacteria > Vulcanimicrobiota > Vulcanimicrobiia > Eremiobacterales > Eremiobacteraceae > JAFANK01. The sequence goes on from CAWDWJ010000001.1 coordinate 983,463, forward strand.
ACCGAGCTGCGCGCGGAGTTCCAACAGACGAGCGGCCAGAAGCGCATCAAGGCCATCAAGCGTCTGGAGGTCGTCGAAGCGTTCCTGCATTCCGGCAACAAGCCGGAATGGATGATCCTGTCGAGCGTGCCCGTGATCCCGCCCGAGCTGCGTCCGATGGTGCAGCTCGACGGCGGCCGCTTCGCGACGTCCGACCTCAACGATCTCTACCGCCGCGTCATCAACCGCAACAACCGGCTCAAGCGGCTGCTCGAGCTCTCCGCGCCTGAGATCATCATCAAGAACGAGAAGCGCATGTTGCAGGAGGCGGTCGACGCGCTCATCGACAACGGACGGCGCGGCCGTCCGGTCACCGGGCCGAACAACCGCCCGCTGAAATCGCTGTCGGACATCCTCAAGGGCAAGCAGGGCCGCTTCCGTCAGAACCTGCTCGGCAAGCGCGTGGACTATTCAGGCCGCTCGGTCATCGTCGTCGGTCCCAACCTGCGTCTGCATCAATGCGGTCTGCCCAAAGAGATGGCGCTCGAGCTCTTCAAACCGTTCGTCATGAAGAAGCTCGTCGACCGCGGCCAAGCGCACAACATCAAGAGCGCCAAGCGCATGGTGGAGCGCGTCAGACCTGAGGTCTGGGACGTGCTGGACGAGGTCATCAAAGACCATCCGGTGCTGCTCAACCGCGCACCGACGCTGCACCGCCTGGGCATCCAGGCCTTCGAGCCCGTGCTCGTCGAGGGGAAGGCGATCCAGATCCATCCGCTCGTCTGCACGCCGTACAACGCCGACTTCGACGGCGACCAGATGGCCGTCCATCTCCCGCTGTCCGCCGGCGCGCAGGCAGAGGCTCGGATCCTCATGCTCTCGAGCAACAACATCCTCCAGCCGTCGTATGGCAACCCGGTCTCCATCCCGACGCAAGACATGGTGCTGGGCCTGTACTACTTGACGATCGACTCGGCCACCGCGGGCGCACTGCCCTCGATGCCGCGCAAGGACGGCGCAGTCGAACTGCGCACGTTCTTCAACGAGAAAGAAGCGCAGATCGCCTACGACGCCGACGTCATCTCGCTCCACGAACCGGTGAAGGTGCGTTGGCGCGATGGGCAGATAGTGGAGACCACCATCGGCCGGGTGATCTTCAACGCCGCCTTTCCGGCGGAGTGGCAGCATCCGTTCGTCAACCGCACGGTGGACAAGAAAGGCCTCACCCAGCTCATCGCAAACTGCTACCGGCGCTACGGCAATGCGGAGACGGCGGGCTTCCTCGACTCGATCAAGACGCTCGGCTTCCGCTTCGCGACCGTCTCGGGCACGACCGTGTCCATCTCCGACATCGTCATCCCGCGGCGCAAGGGCGAGCTGATCGCCAAGGCCGACGCTTCGGTCGTGCGGATCAACGAGCTCTACAAAGAAGGGCTGCTCTCCGACGACGAGCAGTACACGAAGACCATCGACGTCTGGACCAAGACCGGCGAAGAGGTCACCCAGGCGATGCTCGCCGAGCAAGACCGCCTGAACTCCATCTTCATGATGGCGACGTCAGGCGCGCGCGGTTCCATCGCGCAGGTCAAGCAGATCGCGGGCATGCGCGGCCTCATGGCCGATCCCTCGGGGCGCATCTTGAGCATCCCCATCAAGGCCAACCTCAAAGAAGGCCTGACGGTGCTCGAGTACTTCATCTCGACCCATGGCGCGCGCAAGGGTCTGGCCGACACCGCGCTACGCACCGCCGACTCAGGCTACCTGACCCGGCGCCTTGTCGACGTGGCCCAAGACGTCATCATCCGCGAGGAGAACTGCGACACGGACCGCGGCATCGTCGTGCGCGACATCGCCGACGGTAAGGAGATCATCGAACCGCTCATCAACCGCATCGTCGGACGCTACGCGCTCGCCGATATCGCGGAACCCGGCCATCCATCGGAGATCTTGGTCAAACGCGGCCAGGAGATCGACGAGGAGATCGCCGCGCGCATCGTCGCCGCCGGCGTCACGGAAGTGGGCATCCGTTCGGTGCTCACCTGCGACGCACGCGTGGGCGTCTGCGCCGTCTGCTACGGGCGCAACCTCGCCACGAGCGGCGTCGTCGACATCGGCGAGGCGGTCGGCATCATCGCGGCGCAGAGCATCGGCGAGCCGGGCACGCAGCTCACGCTGCGCACCTTCCACACGGGCGGCGTGGCATCGGAGGACATCATCACCGGTCTGCCGCGCGTCGAGGAGCTGTTCGAGGCGCGCAAGCCCAAAGGACAGGCGATCATCACCGAGGAGTCGGGCCGGGTGCACATCCAGGAGGAGAAGGGCATCCGCGAGATCGTGGTCACCGACGCGGAGGGTGAGGAGCACGTCTACGAGATCCCGTTCAACGTGCACATGAGCGTCCACGACGGCGATCGCATCGAAGCGGGCGACCAGCTCATCGAAGGCTCGGTGAACCCGCACGACATCCTACGCATCAAAGGCGAGACTGCGCTGCAGAACTATCTCGTGCAAGAGGTGCAGAAGGTCTACCGTAGCCAGGGCGTCGACATCAACGACAAGCACATCGAAGTCATCGTGCGCAGCATGCTGCGCAAGAAGAAGGTGACGGAGAGCGGCGACACGCGTCTGCTCCCCGGCCAGATGCTCGATGCGGAGAAATTCCTGGAGGAGAACGCCAAGATCGTCGCCGCGGGGCAGGAACCGGCCAAGGCCGATACCGTGCTGCTCGGCGTCACCAAGGCGTCGCTCGCGACGGAGTCGTTTCTCTCGGCGGCGTCGTTCCAGGAGACGACGAGGGTGCTGACCCAGGCGGCGATCGAGGGCAAGTACGATCCGCTGCTGGGCCTCAAAGAGAACGTCATCATCGGCAAGCTGATCCCGGCGGGCACGGGCATGCCGCGCTATCGAGCCGTCGAGACGTCGGTTCGCGGCCGGCCGGTCTTCCGCGAAACGGACATCTTCGCCGATCTGCCGGAAGCGCCAACGCAGAGCTTCGAACCGTCGGAGATCGACCTGGCAGCAGAAGGTGCGCCGTTCGCCGAGATCGCGCAAGAGACTGGCGACGTCGAGCTGCCCGAGATCCCAGCTGCCCAGTCACAGCTGGGCGGCGAAGCCGAGTTCGCGATGATCGCGCCTGCCGTTGAGCCTGGCGAGTCGGCCATGCCTGCGGAGCTGCCGCAAGCGGCAGCAGAGGCGCCGCACGAGGACGAGGTGGAGACGCTCGCAAGCGCGCCCGCGGCGCAAGCTGAGCCTGAGGAGTCAGCTCCGTCAGGCGATCTCGAGCTATAACGATTCGACGGAGGCGACGAGGCACGACAAAAGTCGTGCCATGCGCCGGGTCGCTACGAGTGTTCGCATAGGCCGGACCGCAAGGTCCGGCCCGAGGCGAGCCTCGATGCACGTCGCGGCCTTGACGCTCCGGCGTACCGTCTGGTAGAATACGTTGGTTGCGGGTCTCTCTTCTGGGAGCCCGTATTCCCGGTGGGTCAAAGGCGCAAGGCGCGGGTCGATCGCGCCGCTTTTCAATCCTCGCCCCGGTGAAGATCCAAGGTAGAGGCGGCCGCAAGCCGCCTTGCCCGCGTGTCGGGCGCGCGAACGGGCCGGCCCAGGTCCGTTGCTCCATGTACTAGAGGAAGAGATTGCCGACCATTAGCCAGCTGGTGCGAACCGGCCGCGAAAAAGTGCGAAAGAAATCGAAATCCCCGGCGTTTTTGGTCTCATTGACCGGCGCGAAACCGGGTCACCCCGATCTGCCCCAACGCACGAAGTTCATCGCCAAGGGCAACCCTCAGCGACGCGGCGTCTGCACCCAAGTGAAGACCGTCACCCCGAAAAAGCCGAACTCGGCGCTGCGTAAAGTCGCGCGCGTGCGCCTCACGAACGGCATGGAGGTGACGGCGTACATTCCCGGCATCGGCCACAATCTGCAAGAGCACTCGGTCGTGCTCATCCGCGGTGGCCGGGTGAAAGATCTCCCCGGCGTGCGCTACCACATCATCCGCGGCACGCTCGACGCGCAAGGCGTGCAGAGCCGCAAACAAGGCCGTTCCAAGTACGGCGCCAAGCGGCCGAAGGCGTAACGAGATGCCACGCAAGGGAGCAGTCCCCAAACGTCAGGTCCTTCCCGATCCGCGCTTCAACTCGCGCGTGCTGGCGCGTTTCATCAATAAGATCATGCTGCGCGGCAAGAAGAGCACGGCCGAGCAGATCGCCTATGGCGCGTTTGACATCCTCAAGGAGAAGACCGGTAAGGATCCGATGGAGGTCTTCACCCAGGCGCTCAACAACGCGATGCCGCTCGTCGAAGTCCGCCCGCGCCGCGTCGGCGGCGCGACCTACCAGGTGCCGATGGAGGTCCGCCCGGACCGCCGTCAGGCCATGGGCATGCGCTGGCTGATCGGTTTCGCGCGCAGCCGCCCGGGACGTACGATGGAAGAGCGTCTGGCCGGGGAGCTGTTGGACGCGGCCAACAACCAAGGCGCGTCGGTCAAAAAGCGCGAGGACACGCATCGCATGGCCGAGGCGAACAAAGCGTTTGCGCATTACCGATGGTGACGACCTCGAGCACGGAAACACGAGGCGATAAGCGCATGGCATCCGGGCGCCAGTTCTCGCTTGCCGACACGCGCAACATCGGCATCGCCGCGCATATCGACGCGGGCAAGACGACGACGACCGAGCGCATCTTGTTCTACACCGGCCGCACGCACAAGATGGGCGAGGTCCACGAAGGCGCCGCGACGATGGACTGGATGGAGCAAGAGCAAGAACGCGGCATCACCATCACGTCCGCGGCGACGACCTGCGTGTGGCGCGACACGCGCATCAATATTATTGATACGCCCGGCCACGTGGACTTTACCGTCGAGGTGGAGCGCTCCATGCGGGTGCTCGACGGCCTTGTCGCGCTTTTCGACGCGGTCGCGGCGGTGCAACCGCAGAGCGAGACCGTCTGGCGCCAGGCCAACAAGTACAAAGTGCCGCGCATCGTCTTCATCAATAAGATGGACCGGACGGGCGCCGATTTCTACAACTCCGTCAACAAGATCCGCGAGCGCCTGGGCGCGCGCGCGGTGCCCATCGTGCTCCCGATCGGCGCTGAAGACAATTTCAAAGGCTTCGTCGACCTGCTCGACCAGACCGCGACCATCTATACGGACGACCTCGGCAAGACCATGGCCGATTCGGAAGTCCCGGCCGACATGAAGGAGCTCATCCACAAGTACCGGGCCGAGCTCATCGAAGCGGTCGCCGAGACGGACGAGCACCTCACCGAGAAGTTCATCGAAGGCAAGGACATCTCGGCGGCGGAGATCGCCAAGGCGCTGCGCGCCGCCACGATCAAGGGCATCGTCATCCCGGTGCTGTGCGGAGCGGCGTTCAAGAACAAAGGCGTGCAACCGCTGCTCGACGCGGTCGTCGATTATCTGCCCTCGCCCGTCGACCTGGTCGACGTCGAAGGCATCGATCCGGACCACCCGGACAAGACGATCAGCCGCAAGCCGTCGGACGAGGAGCACTTCTCGGCGCTGGCCTTCAAGATCATGACCGATCCCTTCGTCGGCAAGCTCACCTTCTTCCGGACCTACTCCGGCAAGCTGACCGCCGGCTCGTACGTCTACAACTCGACCAAGGGCCACCGCGAGCGGGTGGGACGCATCTTGCGCATGCATGCCAACCATCGCGAGGACGTGGAGAGCGTCGAGGCAGGCGACATCGCCGCAGCGGTGGGCCTCAAGAACACGACGACCGGCGACACCCTGTGCGACGAGAAGCACCCGATCATCCTCGAGAACATCACCTTCCCGGAGCCCGTCATCAGCCAGGCGATCGAGCCGAAGACCAAGGCCGACCAGGAGAAGCTCGGACAGTCGCTCGCCAAGCTCGCCGAAGAAGATCCGACCTTCCGCATGTTCACAGACGAGGAGACCGGTCAGACGATCATCTCCGGCATGGGCGAGCTGCATCTCGAGATCATCGTCGACCGCATGCTGCGCGAGTTCAAAGTGCAGGCTAACGTCGGCAAACCGCAGGTGGCCTACAAAGAGACGATCACGAGATCCGTCGAGAAGCAGGGGCGCTACGTGCGTCAGACCGGCGGTAAGGGCCAGTACGGCGACGTCTGGCTGCGCTTGGAGCCGTTGCCGCCGGCATCGGGCGTCCAGTTCGAGAGCAAAGTCGTCGGCGGCGCGATCCCCAAGGAATTCATCAAGCCGATCGAGGCCGGCGTGCGCGAGGCCGCTCTGGCAGGCGTGCTGGCGGGCTACCCGGTCGTCGACTTCAAAGCGACCGTCTTCGACGGCTCGTACCACGACGTCGACTCGAGCGAGATGGCGTTCAAGATCGCCGGCTCGATGGCGTTCAAGGAATCCAACCGTTCCGCCGGCCCCATCATCAAAGAACCGGTGATGGGGGTCGAGGTCGTGACGCCGGACCAGTTCCTGGGCGACGTCATCGGCGACCTCAACGCGCGGCGCGGCCACGTGCTCGGCATGGAGCCCGAACCAGGCGGCGCGCAGAAGGTCAAGGCGAACGTGCCGCTGTCGGAGATGTTCGGCTACGCAACGGATCTGCGCAGCCGCACGCAAGGGCGTGCGACGTATACCATGGAGTTCTCTCATTACGCTCAGGTGCCCAAGAGCATCGAGGAAGAGATCGTCGCCAAGAACACCGGCAAGTAGCTTGGCACCCAGAGCATCGGACCTGACAAGAGTGCAGCAACGGACCTTGAGGGCCGTTTAGGAGAAGAGATGGCAAAGACAAAATTCGAGCGGAACAAGCCGCACGTGAACATCGGCACGATCGGTCACGTGGACCACGGCAAGACGACGCTGACGGCGGCGATCACGAAGGTGCTGGCCGACGCAGGTACGGGCACGAAGAAGCTGATCGTGGATCAGATCGATAACGCGCCGGAAGAGAAAGAGCGCGGGATCACGATCCAGCTGTACCATGCCGAGTACGAGACCAAGAACCGCCACTACAGCCACGTGGATGCCCCCGGTCATGCGGACTACATCAAGAACATGATCACGGGCGCCGCGCAGATGGACGGGGCGATCCTCGTGGTGTCGGCGGCGGACGGCCCGATGCCGCAGACGCGCGAGCATATCTTGCTGGCACGCCAGGTGGGTGTGCCCTACCTTGTGGTGTTCCTCAACAAGGTGGACATGGTGGACGATCCGGAGCTCATCGACCTGGTCGAGCTGGAAGTGCGCGAGCTGCTCTCGGCGTACAAGTTCCCCGGTCAGGAGATCCCGGTGATCCGCGGTTCAGCGTTGAAGGCGCTGGAAGAAGCGACGCCTGGCGAGTGGGCCAAAAAGATCACGGACCTGATGGACGCGGTGGACAGCTATATCCCCGTGCCGCAGCGCGACGTGGACAAGCCGTTTTTGATGCCGGTGGAGGACGTGTTCACGATCACCGGTCGTGGGACGGTGGGGACGGGTCGTGTGGAGCGCGGCAAGGTGAAAGTGGGCGACGAGGTCGAGATCGTGGGCCTAGTGGACAAGGCGCGCAAGTCGGTGGTGACGGGCATCGAGATGTTCCGCAAGCTGCTCGATGAGGGGATCGCGGGGGACAACATCGGGGTGCTGCTGCGCGGGATCGAGCGCGACGACATCGAGCGTGGCCAGGTGCTGGCCAAGCCCGGGTCGATCAAGCCGCACAAGAAGTTCCAAGCCGAGGTGTACGTGCTGTCCAAGGACGAGGGCGGCCGTCATACGCCGTTTTTCTCGAACTATCGTCCGCAGTTCTACTTCCGGACGACGGACGTGACGGGGTCGATCAAGCTGCCCGAAGGGGTGGAGATGGTGATGCCCGGCGACAACGTGCGGATGGACGTGGAGCTGATCACGCCGATCGCCTGCGAAGAAGGCCTGCGTTTCGCCATCCGCGAGGGTGGCCGCACGGTCGGTGCCGGCGTCGTGACCAAGGTGACTGAGTGACATAATGGCAGGCAAGATTCGGATCCGGCTGCGAGCCTACGATCACAAGATCCTCGATCAGTCGGCGGAGCGTATCGTCGAGACGGCCAAGCGCACGGGCGCGTTCGTCTCGGGCCCGGTGCCTTTGCCGACCGAGATCGAGCGCACGTGCGTGCTGCGCTCGCCGCACGTCGACAAGAAGAGCCGCGAGCACTTCGAGATCCGCACGCACAAGCGGCTCATCGACATCCTGCAGGCGTCCGCCAAGACCATGGACGCGCTCATGCATCTGGATCTGCCGGCCGGCGTCGACATCGAGCTCAAGGCGTAAGGAATATGAAACACATCATCGGCCGTAAGCTGGGCATGACGAACATCTTCACCGAGAACGGCGAGGTCGTGCCCGTGACCGTCATCGCGGCAGGGCCATGCCAGGTCGTCGAACGCAAGACGGCGGACAAGCATGGTTACGACGCGGTGGTCTTGGGCTTCGAAGATGCGAAGATCAAGGGACTCAGCAAACCGATGCGCGGACGCTTCGAGAAGCTGTCGGTCGCCCCGAAGGCCGTCCTGCATGAGTTCCGCGGCGATACCGGCGACGTCAAGAGCGGCGATCTCGTGACCGTGGCATCGTTCGCCCCGGGCGACCGCGTCGACGTGACCGGCACCTCCAAGGGCAAAGGCTTCTCGGGCATCATGAAGCGTTGGAACGCATCGGGCGGCGGCGCGAGCCACGGCTCGATGATCCACCGCCAGCCGGCGAGCAACGGCGACACGAACGCCGCCAAGACGGTGAAGGGGAGCCACCGGCCGGGGCACCTGGGCGTCGAGCGCATCACGACGCTGAACCTCGAGGTCGTGTCGCGCGATGAGGAGCGCAACCTCTTGCTGCTGCGCGGAGCGATCCCGGGCGGCAAGCGCGCGATCGTCTTCGTGCGGCCCGCGGTGCGCCCGAGACGGAAGGCGCAAGCATCATGACGGCCGCGAAGCTCGATAAGACGGGCAAGGCCATTGGAACGGCCGAGATCCCGGACGTGTTCTCGAAGACGCCGAAGCTCTCGGTCTTGCACCAGTCGGTCGTGCGCCATCTCGCCAACCGGCGCGCCGGCACCGCCGACACGAAGACCCGCGACGAGGTGTCGGGCGGCGGCCGCAAGCCGTGGCGCCAGAAGGGCACGGGGCGCGCGCGCCAGGGCAGCATCCGCTCGCCGCTGTGGCGCAAGGGCGGTGTGGTCTTCGGACCGCATCCCCGTTCGTTCGCGATAGGCATGAACAAGAAGGCGCGCCGCAGCGCGCTGGCGATGGCCGTCGCCGCCAAGCTGGAGGCCAAGACGCTCTTCGTCATCGACGCCGTCGGCCTCAAGACCGCCAAGACGAAAGAGCTGAGCGCGATCCTGTGGCCTGACACAAAGGGTGATACCGTGCTCCTCGTCGTGCATGCGGACAAAGATGATGGCGCACGCGAGCTGCGTCTGGCCGGGCGCAATCTGCGCCGGGCGCGAGTCGTGGCGCATAACGACATCTCGGCGCATGCCATACTGGCGCACGACCGGGTGGTCGTGAGCCGTGAAGCGCTGGAAGCGATCGCGGAGGTGTGCCGTGGCTGAGCTGCGTCAGACAGTCGTACGCCCGCTGGTCACCGAGAAGTCCATCACCCAGACGGCCGTCTCGCAGTACACGTTTGCGGTGTCGCCGGAAGCGAACAAGCACCACATCAAGGCCGCGGTCGAGAAGCTCTTCAAGGTGAAGGTCCTGCGCGTCAACACGGTGAGGGTCAAGGGCAAGCACAAACATGACCTGCGCCGGCGCACGCGCCGTCCGTCGGTCGCTCGCTCTGATTGGAAGAAGGCCATCGTGACGCTGCGCGAGGGCGACAAGATCGAGCTTGGCGGGGTGAACTATTTTGAATCGTAATGAAGCAACGGACCTTCAGGTCCGTTCCTGGAGAGCACTGTGGCGTTAAAGAAATTTAAGCCGACCTCGCCCGGCCGCCGCTTCGCGCAGATATCCTCGTTCGAGGAACTGACGAAGAAGGCGCCCGAGAGCCGGCTGCTCGAGCCGAACAAGAAGAACGCCGGGCGTAACTTCAACGGGCACATCACCGTGCGTCACCGCGGGGGCGGGCACAAGGCGATGTACCGCGTCATCGACTTCAAGCGCGCCAAGGACGGCGTGCCGGCGAAGGTCGCGGCCATCGAGTACGATCCCAACCGTTCGGCGCGTCTCGCGCTCTTGCACTATCGCGACGGCGACAAGCGCTACATCTTAGCGCCGCTTGGGCTCGCGGTTGGCGACGTGCTCGTCTCGGGACCGGCGGCTGACATCAAGACCGGCAATGCGCTTCCGCTCTCCAATATCCCGCTCGGCACCGTGATCCACAACATCGAGCTCTCTCCCGGCGAAGGTGGCAAGCTCGTGCGGGCCGCGGGCGGTTCCGCGCAGCTCATGGCCAAGGAAGGCGATTACGCGCAGATCCGCATGCCGTCAGGTGAAGTCCGCAAGATCGCCGTCGTGTGCCGCGCGACCATCGGCCAGCTCGGCAACGTCGATCACGAGAACCAGTCGATCGGCAAAGCCGGCCGCTCGCGCTGGCTCGGGCGTCGTCCGATCGGTCCGCGGCGTGGCGATGAATCCGGTCGACCATCCGCACGGCGGCGGTGAGGCACGATCGACGGCCGGACGGCCGCCGACCACGCCGTGGGGCGTGATGACCATGGGTAAGAAGACGCGGCGCAACAAGCGCACGTCGAAGTTCATCGTGAAGCGGCGAGGCAAAAAATGAGTCGTTCGTCGAAGAAGGGTCCGTTCATCGCAGATCATCTGCTCGTCCGCATCGAGCGCATGAACGCTGCGCGGGAGAAGCGCGTGATCAAGACCTGGTCGCGGGCCTCGACCATCATCCCGGCCATGGTCGGTCACACGATCGCCGTGCACGACGGGAAAAAACACGTGCCGGTCTACGTGCAGGAGAACATGGTGGGCCACAAGCTCGGCGAGTTCGCGCCGACGCGTATCTTCCGCGGCCACGGCAGCGGCGCCGCGGCGGCAGCCGAGAAAGTCGAAGTCAAGTGATGGAAGCGAGAGCAACCGTCAAGTTCCTGCGCGTGCCGCCCCGCAAGGCGCGGCGCGTGGTGGACGCCATCCGCGGCCAGCGCGTCGACCGTGCGCTGACCCTGCTGGACTTCACCCCGGTCTCGGCGGCGAAGGCCATCCAAAAGATCATCCGCTCCGCGGTCGCCAATGCGGAGAACAACCATGGCATGAAGCCCGGCGATCTCGTCATCGCACGGGCGACAGTCGACGGCGGACCCGCGATCAAGCGCCTGGAGGCGAGAGCGCGCGGCCAAGCCGGCTTTAAGAGGAAGAAGATGTCACACGTGACCATCGTCGTCGCCGACGGAGAACAAGCCTAGTGGGTCAGAAAGTCAACCCCATCGGGTTCCGTCTCGGCATCACCCGTACGTGGGACTCGCGTTGGTTCGAGAACAAGCTGTACCGCGAGTGGCTGCATGAAGACCTGCGCATGCGCAAGCTCGTCGACGGCCTGTCGCGCTCTGCGGCGGTCAGCAAGCTCGAGATCGAGCGCCGCGCCAACCAAGTGCGCATCGTGGTGAGCACGGCCAAGCCCGGCATCATCATCGGTAAGCGCGGGGCGGGCATCGAAGAGCTCAAGCGCAACCTCGAGCGGGTCTCCGGCAAACAGGTCAACGTCAACGTCGTCGAGATCAAGCACCCGGAGCTCGACGCCAAGCTCGTGGCCAACAACATCGTCGATCAGCTCGAGAAGCGGATCGCCTTCCGGCGCGCCATGCGTCAGGCAATCCAGCGGACGATCAAGGCCGGTGCCAAGGGCATCAAAGTCCAAGTGGGCGGCCGCCTGGGCGGCGCCGAGATCGCGCGCGTCGAGCGCAACTTCGAAGGCAAAGTGCCGCTGCACACGCTGCGCGCGAACATCGACTACGCGCATAGCGAGGCGTATACGACGTTCGGGCGCATCGGCGTCAAGGTGTGGATATATCTGGGCGAAGTGCTGCCCGACGGCAAGGCCAAGGCCGATGGCGCGCAGGCTGCGCGAGTGGCGCGCCCGGTGGCTCGCCAGCGCACGCCGCGCGTGGCGAGACCAGCCGGCGAGCAAGTGGCGGAAGCCGCAGCGGCGGCGCCGGCCGCGGGCGTTGCGGTCGCACAGCCGGCAGAGCTTCCGGTGGTCGAGAGCGCGGCGCCGCTCGTCGTGGAGGAGCCGGCCGGCTCGCTCGCCGTCGAAGCGACGCAGACCCCGGTCGAGACACAAACACCAGCTGCAGAGAAACCGCAGGAGTCACCGTAAGCCATGCTGTTGCCCAAAAGAGTCAAACATCGCAAGGTGCAGCGCGGGCGCATGACCGGCCGCGCGCAGTCCGGCAACGACCTGCATTTCGGCGAGTTCGGGCTGCAGGCGCTCGAGCCGGCATGGATCACGAACCGGCAGATCGAGGCCGCTCGTATCGCGGTCACGCGGCACATCAAGCGCGGCGGCAAGGTCTGGATCACGATCTTCCCGGACAAGTCGTACACGAAGAAGCCGGCCGAGACCCGTCAGGGATCAGGCAAGGGGCAACCCGAGGGCTGGGTCGCCGTCGTGCTTCCCGGCCGGGTGATGTTCGAGCTGTCGGGCGTCGACGAGGCGGTGGCCAAGGAAGCGCTGCGCCTGGCGGCGTTCAAGCTGCCGATCCGCACCAAGGTGCTGCGTCGGGAAAGGGCGGGTGAAGCACTTGAAGCCTAGCGAACTGCGCAGTCTGCGCGAGCTCACCACCCAGGAGCTCGAAGAGAAGCTCGCCGCCACCAAGGAAGAGCTCTTCAATCTGCGCTTTCAACTGGTCACGGGTCACCTCGAAGATCACGCGACCGTGAGCAAACTGCGCCGCCGCATCGCGCAGCTCTACACCATACTCGCCGAACGGCGGTTGGCAGGATGACGATGGAACAGACGACCGCGCGTCAAGCGCGCAAAGTGAAAGTGGGGCGCGTGGCGTCCGACAAGATGGCGAAGACGATCATCGTCGTGACGGAGTCGCGCACGGCGCACAAGACGTATGGCAAGACCATGCGGCGCTCGAGCCGTTTCGCCGCGCACGACGAGCGCAACGAGGCCAAGGTCGGTGATCTCGTGCGCATCGTCGAGACCCGGCCGCTGTCGGCGAACAAGCGCTGGCGGTTGGTCGAGATCGTGGAGCGGGCCAAGTGATCCAAGCGCAGACCCGTCTCAAAGTGGCGGACAACTCGGGCGCCCGCGAGCTCATGGTCTTCCACGTGAGCGGTGGTTCGCGCCACCCCTACGCGTACGTCGGCGACATCGTCGTGGCGACGGTGAAGGACGCCATCCCCGGCGCTGCCGTCAAGAAGGGCAACGTGGTCAAAGCCGTCATCGTCCGTCAGAAGAAGAAGATGCGCCGTCCGGACGGCTCGTTCATCCGTTTCGACGAGAACGCGGCCGTGCTCATCAACGATCAGAAGAACCCGCGTGGCACCCGGATCTTCGGCCCCGTGGCGCGCGAGCTTCGCGACCGCGATTTCATGAAGATCATCTCACTGGCTCCGGAGGTTCTCTGACATGTCTGCGAAGCTGCGCCTGGCGGCGGGCGATAACGTCGTCGTGCTGGCCGGCAAAGACAAGGGCAAGCGCGGGAAGATCAAGCTCGTCTTCGCACGCTCGGGCAAGGCCGAAGTGGAAGGCATCAACGTCGTCAAGCGTCACTCCAAGGCCACGCCCAAAGCCAAGGCCGGCATCCTGGAGAAAGAGCTGCCGCTGCCCGTCAGCAAGCTCATGTACGTATGTCCTAAGTGCAACAAGCCCGCCAAGCTCGCGCATCGCGACACGGCCGGCGTCGCACGAACGTATCTGCCGGCGCTGCGGCGAACCCGCCGAGCGGCCGGTGAAGGCATAGAGAAGATGAACAGACTGCACGAACGCTATAGCAAGACGGTCGTCCCCAACCTGCGCAAGCGGTTCGGGTTCGCCAACGTGATGGAAGTGCCGCGCTTGGTGAAGATCGTCGTCAATATGGGCGTGGGCGAAGCCGTCGCCGAGCCCAAGCAGATCGAAGAGGCGGTCGCGGACCTCGTGGCGATCACCGGGCAGAAGCCCATCGTGACGCGGGCGACCAAGAGCGTGGCCACCTACAAGCTGCGCGCCGGCATGCAGATCGGCGCCAAGGTGACCTTGCGCGGCGAGCGCATGTACGCGTTCTTCGACAAGCTCGTCAACATCGTGCTGCCGCGCATCCGTGACTTCCGTGGCATGTCGCGCACGTCGCTCGACGGCCGCGGCAACTACGCGCTAGGCCTCAAGGAGCAGCTCGTGTTCCCCGAGATCAGCTACGACAAAGTCGCGCACGTGCGCGGCATGGACATCGTCATCGTGACCACGGCAACAAATGACGAGCACGCGCTGGCATTTTTGGCTGAGATGGGGATGCCGCTGCGCAAGGAGGGTGCCGCGGCGTAAGCCGGGCGACAACGACTATGGCCACCACTGCAATGATCGAGAAGAGCAAGCGCAACGAGAAGTTCAAGGTGCGCAAACACAACCGCTGCCAACGCTGCGGACGCCCACGCGGGTTTCTGCGGAAGTTCGGGCTCTGCCGGATTTGCTTCCGCGAGCTCGCGCATCGCGGGCAAGTCCCCGGCGTGACCAAGGCCAGCTGGTAATCGAACGAGACGAAGGGTTGAGAAGAGTCGAATGGCAGTCATAACCGATCCTATCGCGGACATGCTGACGCGGATCCGCAACGCCAACATCGCCCACCACGAGCGCGTTGACATCCCGGCATCGCGTCTGAAGCGCGAAGTCGCCAAGGTGCTCAAGGACGAGGGCTTCATCAAAGGATTTGAGATGGTGCCGGGGACGCCGCGCGAGCTCATCCGCATCTCGCTCAAGTACGGGCAGCATCGCGAGCGTGTCATCAACGGCCTGCAGCGCATCAGCCGGCCGGGCCTGCGCATCTACACGCCCAAGGGCGACATCCCCAAGTGCATGGGCGGGCTCGGGCTTGTGATCATGTCGACCTCGAGGGGCATCATGAGCGGCCGCCAGGCAAAGCGCCTCAACTGCGGCGGCGAAGTCATGGCGTTTGTGTGGTGAAGAGCATATGAGTAGAATCGGACGTCTTCCCATCAACCTGCCGAGCGGCGTCACCGTCAAGGTGACCGACCACGAGGTGGCCGTGAAAGGCCCCAAGGGCGAGCTCAAGCTGCACTATCCCGCACCGATGCTCGTGACGGTCGATGGTGCGGTCGTGACCGTTGCGCGGCCCAACGAGGACAAGCGCAGCCGCCAGCTGCACGGATTGACGCGCACGCTCATCGCGAACATGGTCGACGGCGTCACCAAGGGTTTTACCAAGAACCTCGAGATCCAAGGCGTCGGGTACCGCGCGCAGATGCAGGGACGCAAGCTCGGCTTGCAGCTCGGCTTCTCGCACCCGGTGGCCTTCGAGCCGCCGCCGGGCATCGAGATCAAGGTCGACGGCACGACCAAGATCCAGATCAGCGGCGCCGACAAGCAACAGGTCGGACAGACGGCCGCGCAGATCCGCAGCATCAGACCGCCGGAGCCGTACAAGGGCAAGGGCATCCGCTACGAAGGCGAGCGCGTGCGCCGCAAGCTGGGCAAGGCCGGTAAGACGGCCGGCGCTGCCGCCGGGAAGAAGTAGGTAGGACGAAAAGATATGGCAAGCTCAGTGAGCAGGAACAAGCTCCGTGTCCGCCGCCACGCACGCGTGCGCAAACGCATCGCAGGCGAAGCGGCGCGTCCGCGGCTGTCGGTCTTTCGCAGCCTGCACCACATCTACGTGCAGCTCATCGATGACGCGACGGGCAACACCCTGGCTGCCGCCTCTACACGCGAGAAAGAGATCGGCCACGATCTCGCGTCGCGCAAGAGCGTCGGCGCAGCGGAGAAGGTCGGCGCGGCGATCGCGCAGCGCGCGAAGGAGAAGGGCATCACCGCAGTGGTCTTCGACCGCGGCGGCTACAAGTATCACGGCCGGATCAAGGCACTGGCAGACGCGGCGCGCGGCGCCGGATTGGAGTTCTAGCGGATGGCCCGCATTACGGACGGCTCGGGTCTGGAAGAGCAAGTCGTACGCGTGAATCGCGTGGCGAAGGTCGTCAAGGGCGGCAAGCGCTTCTCGTTCTCCGCGCTCGTGGTGGTCGGTGACCGGCAAGGCCGGGTCGGCTACGGCATGGGCAAAGCGCGTGAGGTGCCGGAGGCGATCCGCAAGGGCGTCGAGGACGCCCGCCGTTCGCTCATCACCGTGCCCATGGTCGGGCGCACGATCCCGCACCCGATCGAATCGCATGTCGGCGCCGGCCGCGTGCTCATGAAACCGGCCAGCAAGGGCACGGGCGTGATCGCAGGCGGGGCCATGCGCGCCGTTCTCGAGCTCGCCGGCGTGCACGACATCTTGACGAAGTCGCTCGGATCCAATAACCCCATCAACGTCATCCAGGCGACGGTCGCCGGGCTGCGCCGGCTGCGTACGGTCGAAGACGTGGCGGCGCTGCGCGGCAAGACGGTCGACGAGATCTTAGGGAGAGTAAGCGTCAGTGAAGCTGTCGGATCTTAAACCGCACTACGGCTCCAAGGAGAAGCGCGTCCGCGTCGGACGTGGCCATGGCAGCGGCATGGTCAAGACCAGCGGCAAGGGCGGCAAGGGCCAGACTGCACGCTCGGGCGGCGGCAAAGGGCCGAACTTCGAGGGCGGACAGACGCCGTGGTTCCGGCGCCTGCCGCAGCGTCGCGGCGTGTCGCAAAAGGCGCGCTCGACCAAGGTCTTCCGCACGGAGTTCAGCGTCATCAATCTCGTCGACCTCGCATCGTGGGAGAAGGGCGTCGTCGTCACGCCCGAGGCGCTGCTGCAGGCCGGTCTCGTCAGCAAGAAGCGTGACGGCGTCAAGGTGCTCGGCTCGGGAGACGCGCCCAAAGACTTGCGCTTCCGCAACGTACGTTTCTCGGCCACGGCGAAATCGAAGCTTGAAGCCGCCGGCGCGGCCTTTGAGGAGTAGGAAGCGTCCGTGAACATCTGGCGCAACCTCGCGAACGCCCTCGTCGTCCCGGAGATCCGGAATCGGATCCTCTTCGTCTTTGGCGCGTTCGCGGTGTTCGTCGTGATGGTGTACGTGCAGATCCCGTACGTCGATATCCAAGCGTGGCAGTCGATCCTCTCGAGCGGCCAGTTCCTCAACTTCTTGGGCTTCCTGTCCGGCGGTGCGTTGCAGCACTTCTCGGTCATCGCCATGGGCATCACGCCGTACATCAATGCCAGCATCATCATGCAGCTCATGACCGTGGTGTTCCCCAACATCAAAGAGATGATGCAACACGGCGGCGAGGAAGGGCGCAAGCAGGTCGGCCTCTACACGCGCTGGCTGACCGTCGCGCTGGCGATCGCGCAGGCGACCGCCATGGTCGTCATGCTCAACCGCGCCCACGTCTTCCAGCGCAGTGACGTGCTCTATCTCGTCACCGTCGTGCTGACGCTGACGGCAGGCACGATCTGGCTCATGTGGCTCGGCGAGCAGATCACCGACAAAGGCATCGGCAACGGCGTCTCGCTCATCATCTTCGTGGGCATCATCTTGCGGTACCCGGTCTACTTCAGCCAGACCCTGGCGCTGGGTGAGAAGGGCGGCCTCAACATCTTGGGCCTGGTCATCTTCGGGCTCATCGCCGTCTTGTCGCTCATCTCGATCATCTTCATGTATCAGGGTCAGCGTCGCGTGCCGGTGCAGTACGCCAAACGCGTGGTGGGCCGCAAGGTCTACGGGGGCCGCAGCACCTATATCCCGCTGCGCCTCAACAACGCCGGCGTCATCTCGATCATCTTCGCCATCTCGATCCTGCTCTTGCCCCAACAGCTCTCGTCCTGGGCGCAGCAGAGCGGCAATGCGTTTGGGCAGTCCTTCGCCCAGTTCATCGCGCTGTATTTCAACTACGGGAGCTTCCTGTACAACTTCGCCTACTTCATCCTCGTGGTGGCTTTCACGTTCTTCTATAGCGAAGTGGTCGTCAACATCATGGACATCGGCGACTCCCTCAAGAAGCAGGGCGGCTTCATCCCGGGCATCCGGCCGGGCAAGCCGACGACCGACTACCTGCAGAAGATCTTGCACCGCATCACCGCGGTGGCCGCCATCTACCTCGGCCTGCTCGCCGTGCTGCCCAACGTGACCCAGAGCCTCACCCACATCACCACGTTCTACCTGGGCAGCACCTCGCTGCTCATCGTCGTCGGCGTCGCGCTCGACACGATGACCCAGATCGAGGCGCGCCTGGCGATGCGCGACTACCGAGGGTTCATCAAGCAATGAACGCACGTTCGTGGCGGCTCGTGCTGCTGGGACCACCGGGAGTCGGCAAGGGCACGCAGGGGCGCAAGCTCGCGCTGGCGTTTGGGATCCCGCAGATCGGCACGGGGGACATCTTCCGCAACGCCGTCAAAGAGCGCACGCCCATGGGAACCGCCGCCAAGTCCTTCATGGACGCCGGCACGCTCGTGCCTGACGATGTCACGATCGGCCTGGTCGAGGAGCGTCTAGGTCAGGCGGATGCGCAGAACGGCTTCATCCTCGACGGTTTCCCGCGCACGGCCCAGCAAGCCACGGCGCTCGACGCGCTCGTGCAGCGCAAGGGCCTGCGGCTTGACGGCGTCATCGAGATCAAGGTCGACCCGGCAGAGGTGGTGCGCCGCTTGACCGGCCGGCGTCTGTGCGCCGTCTGCCAGACGCCATACCATCTCGAGTCCGCGCGGACGCGACTGCCGGACGTGTGCGACCGCTGCGGAGGCCCGCTCATCCAGCGGCCGGACGACGGTGAGGTGACCGTCGTCAACCGCTTGGCCGAATACCAGCGCAAGACGGCTCCGCTCACCGAGTATTACGGGGCCGCGGGCCTGCTTCGCGTCGTCGACGGCAACGGCGACGTGGACGTGATTTTCAACCGGATCATGAGCGCGCTGCAGGCGGCCGTGGGGCCAAGCGCATGATCACGCTGCAAGAGCGGCCGCGAGCTCGACAAGATGCGCCAGAGCGGACGGGTGACGGCACGCGCGCTGGAGCGGCTCAAGGCGGCGGTCAAGCCGGGCGTCACCACGCAAGACATCAACATCTATGCCGAGGAGCTCATCCGCAAGGACGGTGGGGTTCCGGCGTTCTTAGGCTACCACGGCTTCGCCGGCTCCATCTGCACGTCGGTCAACGAGCAGATCGTGCACGGCATCCCGAGCTCGCGCGTGTTGCGCGACGGCGACGTCTTCAAGATCGACATCGGCTCGTGCGTCGATGGTTGGTTCTCCGACATGGCGGCGAGCGTGCCCGTGGGGCAGGTCTCCGAGGATGCGCAGCGCCTGCTCGAGATCACGCAGACCGCGCTCGGGATAGCCATCGAAGCGGTGCGACCCGGAGTCCACATCTCCGACATAGGTTTTGCCGTGCAATCGTACGTCGAGGAGCAGGGCTACGCAGTCGTGCGCGCGCTCGTCGGCCACGGCATCGGCCAAGCGCTGCATGAGGAACCGCCGGTCCCGAACTACGGCCGCAAAGGCACGGGCGTCGTCCTCAAGCCGGGCATGGTCTTGGCCATCGAGCCCATGGTCAACATCGGGACGTTCCGCGTGAAGACGCTGCCCGACAAGTGGACCGTCGTGACCGACGACGGCTCGCTCTCAGCGCACTTCGAGCACACGGTCGCCGTCACCCAAGACGGCTTTGAGATACTGACGCTCACAGATGCCGCGCCGCAGGTGAACCACATACCGGAGAGCCTGCGTCGTGGAGAAGGAGGCATGCGTGCCAGGCAGACGCCCGGGCGGATACAAGCGATCGGATAGGAAGAAGAAGAAGAAATCCGAGCGTGCCGAACAAGTAGGGTCGACCAAGGAAGAGGCGATCGAGGTCGAGGGCGTGGTCGTCGAGCCGCTGCCCAACGCGTTCTTCCGGGTCGAGCTCAGCAACGGGCATAAGGTGCTCGCCCGTGTGTCCGGCAAGATCCGCATGAATTTCATCCGCATCCTGCCCGGAGACCGGGTGCTGGTGGAGCTGTCGCCATACGACCTGACGCAAGGCCGCATCACCTACCGCTACAAGTGAAACAATTGATACGAAGCAACGCTGTGAAGCAACGGACCGTGAGGTCCGTTAAGGAGAACGAGACCCCGTGAAAGTCAGACCCAGTGTGAAGAAGATCTGTGCGAAATGCAAAGTCATCAAGCGTGCCGGCCGCACGCGGGTGATCTGCGAGAACCCCAAGCATAAACAGGCGCAGGGGTAAGGAGAAACAATGGCCCGTATAGCCGGAATCGATCTGCCGCGCGAGAAGCGCGTGGAAGTCGCGTTGACCTATATCTTCGGCATCGGCCGCCCGACGGCCAATAAGCTGCTGGCGGTCACCAAGGTCAATCCCGACACCCGCGTCAAGGACCTCAAGGACGAGGATATCCAGAAGCTGCGCGAGCAGATCGAGAAGAACCTCAAGGTCGAGGGCGACCTGCGGCGCGAGGTCTCAAGCGCCATCAAACGCCTCATGGACATCGGCTGCTGGCGCGGTCTGCGCCACAGGCGCAGCTTGCCCGTGCGCGGCCAGCGGACCAAGACCAATGCCCGGACCCGCAAGGGGCCGAAGAAGACCGTCGCCGGCAGGAAGAAGACCAAGGGTCCAGGCGTCGGCAAGTAGACAAAGTTGTGTCGCAGCGGACCATGAGGTCCGTGAAAGGTCGCAACAGACCTCGCGGTCTGTTCGGAAACGATAAAGGAACGTCGAAATAATGGCAGTTGCGAAGAAAGCCCGGCCCCGTAAGAAGCGTGAAGCCAAGCACGTCTCACAGGGCGTCGCCCACATCCACTCGAGCTTCAACAACACGATCGTCTCCATCACCGACACGGCCGGTGGCGCGATCTCGTGGGCCAGCGCGGGGGGCATGGGGTTCAAGGGCAGTAAGAAATCGACCCCGTTCGCCGCGCAGATGGCGGCGGAAGCCGCGGCCCGCAAGTCCATGGAGCACGGGATGAAGCAGGTCGAGGTGTATGTCAAAGGCCCCGGCGCAGGCCGGGAGGCCGCGATCCGCGCATTGCAGGCCGCCGGTCTTGAGATCGTGCTCATCAAAGATGTCACACCGATCCCGCATAACGGCTGCCGCCCCCCGAAGCGGCGTCGCGTCTAGGAGGCGAAGCTAACACAGCGATGGCACGATATACAGGACCGGTCTGCCGGATGTGCCGGCGCGAAAGCGCCAGCGGCGCGAAGCCCGGCGAGAAGGTGAAGCTCTTCCTGAAAGGCGAGCGCTGCCTCTCCAAGAAGTGCGCCGTCGAGCGCCGTACTGCAGCGCCCGGCCAGAAGGCGAACACGAAGAACCGGCCCAAGGTGTCCGAGTTCGGCCGCCAGTTGCGCGAGAAGCAGAAGATGCGCCGCATCTACGGCGTGCTTGAGAAGCAGTTCGAGAACTACTTCGTCAAGGCGAGCGCGACCAAGGGTCAGACGGGCTCGGCGCTGCTCTCCTTGCTCGAGACGCGGCTCGACAACGTCATCTACCGCTTGAATCTCGCCACCTCGCGCGCCCAGGCGCGCCAGCTCGTGCGCCATCGCCATTTCCTCTTCAACGGCAAACGCGTCAACGTGCCGTCGATGCAGGTGCGTCCGGGCGACGAGATCGGCATCGTCGAGACCAGTGCGAAGACCACGCTCTTCGCCGGCTTGCTCGAATACGCCAAAGGCCGGCGCGTGCCGGGCTGGCTTGAGTTCGACGAGCAGAAGATGACGGCGAAGGTCGTGCAGATGCCGACCCGAGCCGATATCGACACCAACGTGGAAGAACAACTGATCGTGGAGTATTATTCGCGCTAATGATTCATCAATTAGGGCAGCCACAGGCTGCATACGACCAAGCCGGGGCCAAGCACACAGGCCATGGGGTGACTATGTCAGTTCAGGAATTTCAACGCGCTTCCATCGAGGTCCGCGAGCGTCGCGATAATAGCGCGACCTTCGTCATCGAACCGCTCGAGCGCGGTTTCGGCATCACGCTGGGCAACTCGTTGCGCCGCATGCTGCTGTCGTCGTTGCCGGGCGCGGCGGTCACGTACGTCAAGATCGACGGCGTGCTGCACGAGTTCGCGACCATCCCGGGCGTCGTCGAAGACGTCACCAACATCATCTTGAACCTGAAGGGCCTGCCGCTCAAACTGGCGACCGACGAGCCCAAGGTGCTGCGCATCGAGGCATCCGGTGAGCGCGAAGTGACCGCATCGGACATCGTGCCGGATGCGGACGTCGAGCTGCTCGATCCCGCCTACCACATCGCCACGCTCTCCGACAAGAAGGCGCGGCTGTACATGGAGATCGGCGTCGAGAAATGGCGCGGCTACGTCACGGCTGAGAAGCAGCGCAACGTCGAGCATATCATCGGGCTGATCCCGGTGGACTCGATCTTCTCGCCCATCCGCAAGGTCGCATACCACATCGAGGACACTCGCGTCGGCCAGACGACCGACTACGACAGGCTCATCCTCGAGCTGGAGACCAACGGTAGCGTCACGCCCGACGAAGCGCTCTCGACGGCGGCCAAGATCTTGAGCGATCAGCTCTCGCTGTTCGTCACCTTCAGCGGCAGACCTGAGGTCGAGGTCCCGGTCGAAGAGGCCAAACCCTTCGCGAATTGGGATATCCCGGTGGACGAGCTGGACCTGTCGGTGCGCTCGTACAACTGCCTGAAGCGCGCGGGCATCACCAAGATCTCGGAGCTCTTGCAGAAGACCGAAGACGAGATCATGAACATGCGCAACCTCGGCAAGAAATCGGTCGACGAGATCAAGGAGAAGCTGGCCGAGCGCAACCTGTCGCTACGGGCTTCATAAGCGATGCGTCACGGCAAAGCAACCAAGCGCCTCGGGCGCAACGACGACCATCGGCGTTCGATGCTGCGCAACCTGACGACATCGCTCTTCACCCATGGGACGATCGAGACCACGGCCGTGCGGGCGAAGGAGCTGTCGAAGACCGCGTCGCGCTTGATCACAAAAGCCAAGAAGGGCGACCTGCACAGCCGGCGTCTGGTCGCCGCCTATCTCACCTCAGAGGACGTGGTCAAAAAGCTGTTCGACGTCATCGCGCCGAGCCTCGCCGGGCGCAGCGGCGGCTACACGAGGATCGTGCGCACGCGGGTCCGCAAGGGTGATGCCGCGCCTATGGCTCAAGTCGAACTGCTGCAATAGGCGCTGGACCTTTGAGGCAACGGACCTTCAGGTCCGTTTTTTTTTAGCTGTTTTCTTTCATCTCTTCCAATTTTCGGTCGGCTCAGCAGGAAGACTGGGCGCGTCGTCGCGTGGGCGGGGCGCGGGCTCGCAGTGACCCTGCTCGTCGTACCGCCGACGCCCGACGAGCGGGCGGCTGCTATCGCGCAGCGCTGCACCGGCTTCGTGTATGTGGTCGCGCGCGTCGGCGTCACGGGAGCCGGCGTGCGAGGCGGTGAACAGGCGCGTCATCAGATCGCGCGGCTGCGCGCGCAGACGGACAAGTCGCTGGCCGTCGGACTCGGCGTCTCCTCGGCAGCGCACGCTGCCGAGATCGCGTCGTTCGCCGACGGGGTGATCGTCGGCAGCGCGCTCATCGACCGCATCGTCGCGTGCGAGACGGGCACGCGAGCGCTGGAGGACATACAAGAGTTTTGCTCCGAGTTATCGCGCGGCTGCAGACGCGTGCCTCCGAGTCCCTGAGCGCGATCGCATGAGGGCGCTGTTCTGCGACCTGGGCTACTCTGAGAGCCGCCGCCGGCTCGCGCCGTTGCTTCCTGACTGGGAGCTCGTGGCGTGCGCGAGAGATGCGGTGTCCGACCACACCGCTCATGTCGATGTGGTCGTCCCATACGGTGCCACGATCGGCCAGCGCGAGATCGCCGCTGGTTCGTTCGGGCTGATCCAGCAGTTCGGCGTCGGCTTGGAGACGGTGGATGTGGAAGCAGGCGACCACCGCTGGCGTCTGGGTGGCGCGCGTTCCGAGCGCCCAGACGGGGAACGCCGAATCCGTCGCCGAGCATGCGATCCTTCTGATGCTCGCGCTCTCGCGCAAGGGCGCGAAGATGGCGGAATCGATCCAGCATCGGGTGGTAGGAGAGCCGGCCGGAGCGGCGCTGGCGGAGAAGACCGCGTGCATCATCGGGCTTGGAGGCGTCGGCGGGGCGTTGGGCCTGCGTCTCCAGGCGTTTGGGATGCGGTTGGTCGGCGTGCGCGTACGCACGATACTCGGCGCCCCGCGTGGAGTGGCCATGCGCGTCTTCAGTCCCGAGAAGCTGCATGAAGCGCTCGGCCAGGCCGACTACGTCATCGTCTGCACCACGATGGACGCGAAGAACCACGATCTCATCGACGGCGCGGCCCTTGGGGCGATGAAGCAAGGGTCGTTCCTCATCAATGTCGCAAGGGGCGGACTCGTCGACTTGAAGGCCTTGCAGGGCGCGCTCGCCGCGGGGCACCTGGCCGGTGCCGGGCTCGACGTGGTCGCAGATGAACCGGTGGATCCGGATCATCCGCTCTTCAAACACAACGTCATCGTCACGCCTCACGTCGCAGGCGTCACGGATCTCTCCTACGCAGGCATCGCCAAGGAAGTGGCGGCGAACCTGCAGCGCTATGCGCGCGGCGAGGAGCCGAGCAACGCGGTCAACTCGCCGCAGAAGCCTCGCCGGAGAGCGAGCTCCCTCGCTCGCTGATCCCGCACAGGGTGCGGAGCAGTCTGACGTAGGCGAGGGTCCCGGCGTCGCCGGGATCGCAGAGATCGCAACCTATGGGGCGCGCCGCGGTGAACTGCGCTGGCGCGGATATCGCGCCGGATGGAACGGGCACGTGGTTGTGAAGCACGATGTCGCAGCTTGAGACATGGTCGAGCGCCACGCGTTTCCACGATCTTCCCGGATCGGTCGCGACGAGCACCGACGCACGCGGTGTGAGCCACTCGAGCGCCGTCGTCCCTTCGATGACGATCGTATCCGCGCCCCGCTTGTGGAGATGGGCTATCGCCTCTTCGACTGCGGCAGGTGCGGCGTCGCGCAGCGCGATGATCCACACGACTGCCTGGGCACCCGCGTCGAGGAGACGGCAGGTGTCGGTATGCGGTTTGCGTATCGCGCCCTCTGCCGTGATGAGCCGGCTGGGAACGCGCGCGCTCACTGTCTCGCAGACGCCGCATGACATGCCGCGGCCGCATATGCCCGCGGAGTCGGCCACCTCGAGGGCGGAGGCGCCGTGGTCGTGAGATCGATCGCGCTCCCCATCGGCGACGGTGAGCTTGATGGCGCCGATCGTGCGTCCGCCCAATGCGCGAATGGCGATCTCGGCAGCGAGGGTCTTTCCGACGCCGGAGTGAGGGCCACCGACGACGATCATGTCCACGCTTGGGCTCTCATCGGCGGAGGTTGAAAAAGCATTGACCTTTGGCGCGCCGAAAGCGCGGGCACTATGAACACCGTCCTCATGTTTTCCAAGGTGCGCTTCTGCGCCTTTTCCGACGCCGTCTTCGCCATCGCGATCACGCTGCTCGTGCTGAGGTTCTCGCTGCCTCCTCTGCCGGCCAAGCCGACAGATGCCGAGCAGATCGCAGCCGCCGTGGCGATGTGGCCGCAGTTCCTCATCTATCTCGTCGGGTTCGCGACGGTCGGCGTCGTCTGGCTGAACCACAACGCCCACTTCCGCTACATCAACAAGGTGACGCACGGGATGGTGATAGCCAACTTGCTGTTGCTGTCGCTCGTCGCACTCGTGCCGTTACCAACCGATGCACTCGTGAAAGTGGGCATATCACGGGTGGCGGTGGTGTTTTACGGACTGGTCCTCACCGCGATCGTCGGCGCGTACGTTCTCTTATACCACCAGGTGCTTGCGGCCCATCCGGACGCGCCCGGCCGCGTTCCATGGTTGACCCTGATCTGGTACCCGCTCGCGATGGTCCTCGCGTTCTTCATGCCGATCGCCGGGTTGCTCGCCTTTGCGCTGCTGGCAGGGGTCTGGATGCTGCCTGGCAGGGTACAGATCGGGGTCGTGCTGCCCCCAGGGGGAGGAACGGCTCCGCCGGCGAGACGACGTGATCGGCGAACGAAGCACGCGCCCGCGTGCTCGTCAGTGCGCTGCGCTACGAGACTTTCGGCGCCGCGGCGAGCACCTCGGGGTCTGCCGTGCTTGCGAATTTCTCGAAGTTCTCGGCGAACTTCTTGGCGAGTTCGTTGGCCTTGGCGTCGTAGGCTGACGGATCGGGCCAGGTCGAACGGGCATCGAGCACTTCCTTCGGCACGCCGGGCACCTCGGTGGGCACGCCGACCTTGAAGATCGGGTGCGGCACGAAGGTCGCGTTGTCGAGCTTCCCAGAGATGGCCGCGTTCACCATGGCTCTCGTGTACGGCAGCTTCATGCGCTTGCCCACGCCGAACGGGTCCGCCGCTCCAGCCGGTGTTGACCAGCCACACGTCGACTTGTGCTTGGCGATGCGCTCGCCGAGCATCTTCGCGTAGACCGTCGGATGGTGTACCATGAACGGCGCGCCGAAGCAGGTGCGAGAAGGTCGCCTGCGGCTCGGTGACGCCGCGTCTCGGTGCCGGCCACCTTGGCGGTGTAGCCGGAGAGGAAGTGGTACATCGCCTGTGCGGGCGACAGTGCGCGCGATGGGCGGCAGGACGCCGAAGGCGTCGCAGGTCAGCATGACGACGTTGTCGCGGATGACCGGCGACGCGGCCTGCACGGACGTTGGCGATGAAGGTCGAGCGGATAGGCGGCGCGGGTGTTCTCGGTGAGCGATGCGTCGTCGAGATCGAGCTCGCGCGATGCGGGTCGATGACGACGTTCTCGAGCACGGTGCCGAACGTCTGGGTCGCGGGTAGATCTGCGGCTCGGCTCCGGCGGAGAGGTGGATGACTTTGGCGTAGCAGCCGCCTTCGAAGTTGAAGACGCCGTCGTCGCTCCAGCCGTGCTCGTCGTCGCCGATGAGCGCCGCGGTCCGGGTCGGCGGAGAGGGTCGTCTTGCCCGTGCCCGAGAGCCCGAAGAAGAGCGCCACGTCGCCGGCCGCGCCCACGTTGGCGGAGCAGTGCATGGGCAGCACGCCGCGCAGCGGGCAGCAGGTAGTTCATGATGGTGAAGACGGACTTCTTGATCTCGCCGGCGTACGTCGTGCCGCCGATGAGCACGAGGCGCTTGGCGAAGTTGATGATGATGAACGTCTCCGAACGCGTGCCGTCGCGCTCGGGGGCGGCCAGGAAATTGCAGGCATTGACCACGGCGAACTCAGGCTCGAAGCCGCGCAGCGCGTGCCCCGCGGCTGGTATGAACAGGTTGCGTGCGAAGAGGTTATGCCACGCGAGCTCGGTCACGACGCGGACCGGGATGCGATATTCGGGGTCGGCGCCGGCGAAGGCGTCCAGCACGAAGACCTCTTTATCGCGCAGATACTGATCGACGCGGGCGAGGAGCGCGTTGAACTTGGCCTGGTCGAACGGCTTATTGGTCTTGCCCCAGTCGATGTGCGATTGGCTTGAGGGCTCTTGGACGAAGAACTTGTCGTTGGGTGAGCGGCCGGTATGCTTGCCCGTGCGCACGACGAGGGGGCCGCGGACCGCCGCCAGGCCCTCGCTGCGGCGGATCGCCTCTTCGAAGAGCGGAGCGATCGTCAGGTTGCGATTCGCCTTGTGAACGGGTCCAAACCCGTACATCTCAAGGCCCGCATTCTCGGTTTCACCGGCGAGCAGTGCCATGGAAGTTGCAATCTCCTAGAGGAAAATAGCGTCGCATGACGGCTTACGAAGGGATTTCAGCCTTCCCTGCGGGGGTGCTCACCACGTGGGACTTTGGACGCTGCGAGAAAACGCAAATCGGGACATTCGCCTTTGTGGATTGGAGTCCGGAGCCGTCACCGGCGCCTCAAGGGGCGTTCGCTTGAGCGATCGTGGAGGCAGGAGGCCGAGAGCGATCGCGAAGTCGAGGTCCGCCTCTCATGAGGATGTGAGAGCTAGAACGTCCCCTGGAGGCGCCGGTGATGGCTACGCCTCCATCCACAGTGAATTCAAAGTTGCCCACACGACGCTCACAGCGTTGTAAACATGGTCGTCCACAAGGGCGCGCAGTGGCAAGCCGGAATGATAAGCAACGGACTAAAAGGTTTGTCGCTCCATCGTGATTTGCGGGGACCATGGCCTCAGGTTTCGTCCATCTCCACACCCATAGCGAGTACTCGCTGCTCGATGGCGCCTGCCGGACGAAAGAGATCGCGGCGAAGCGCCGCCGAGCTCGGCATGCCCGCGGTCGCCCTCACGGACCATGGCGTGCTCTACGGCGCGCTCGAGTTCTACTTCGACGCCAAAGCCAAGGGCGTCAAGCCGATCATCGGCTGCGAGATGTACGTCGCGCCCGCGCGGGCACACCGACCGCAGCACGCGTGACGAATACCATCTCACCGTGCTGGCCGCCGACAAGGCCGGCTACCGCAATCTCCTCAAGCTCGTCTCGATCGGCTTTCTCGAGGGATATTACTACAAGCCCCGCGTCGATCTCGAACTGCTCGCCAAGCACAACGCGGGGCTGATCGTCCTGTCCGGCTGCCTCGGTGGAGCGGTGGCTCAGGCGCTGACCCGCGGGGAGCTCGAGGCCGCCCGCAGCCTGGTCCGCGATTACAAAGCGGTCTTCGGCGACCGCTATTTCATTGAGGTCCACCATCACCACCACCCGATGGAGGACCGCATACGCCCCGCGCTGTTCGCCTTGGCGAAGGAGATCGGCGCACGCCCCGTCGCCACCAACGACTTCCACTACCTGCGCCGTGATGACGCCGCCGCGCACGATGTGTTGCTCTGCATCGGCACCGGGAAGATGGTCTCCGACACGGAGCGCCTGAGGTTTGAGAACGATCAGTTCTACTTCAAGTCGGCCGAGGAGATGCGCGAGCTCTTCGCCGATGCGCCCGAGGCCTGCGACGCCACGCTCGACATCGCGATCCATGGTCGACCTCGACCTGGAGACGACGTCCTTCGCCATCCCCGCCTTTCCAGTGCCCCAAGAGCACACAAGCGATCAGGACTACTTGCGGTTCCTGTGCGAGAAAGGGCTGCGCGTGCGCTACGGCGAGCCGACGCCCGAACAGCGCAAGCGCCTGGACGACGAGCTTGAGGTCATCGGGCGCATGGGGTATGCCTCGTACTTCCTCATCGTCTGGGACTTCATCAGATACGCGCGCGAGCAGGGCATTCCGGTGGGTCCCGGTCGCGGCTCAGCGGCTGGGAGCATCGTGGCCTACGTGCTCTCCATCTCCGACGTCGATCCGCTGCACTACAATCTGCTCTTCGAACGCTTCCTCAACCCGGATCGGATCTCGATGCCGGATATCGATACGGATTTCTGCTTCGAACGGCGCGATGAAGTCATCGAATACGTCACAAAGAAGTACGGCGCAGATCGCGTCGCCCAGATCGTCACCTTCGGGACGATGGCGGCTCGTGCGGCCGTCCGCGACGTCGGACGCGTCATGGGCGTGCCGCTCGCCGAGGTCGATCGCATCGCGAAGCTCATCCCGAACATCCCCACCAATCCCATGACGATCCAGCAGGCGATCGATTCCGTGCCGGAGCTGAGCTCTGCTTACCAGCGCGACGCACAGGCGCGCAAGCTGCTCGACACCGCTAAACGCGTCGAAGGCCTGGCACGCCACGCCTCCACCCACGCGGCAGGCGTGGTCATCGCACCAGGCCCGATCACGGACTACGCCCCGCTCGTGCGCTTGGGCGATAACGACGTCAACACGCAGTACTCGATGGAATGGGTCGAACGCGTCGGGCTCCTCAAGATGGACTTCCTCGGCCTGCGCACGCTCACCGTGCTCGAGGCCGCCGCGGTCGAGATCCGCCGAACGGCCGACCCGGGCTTCAGCATCGACACGATACCGCTTGACGACCCGAAGACGTTCGCGATGCTCGCCGCGGGGCAGACGACTGGGGTGTTCCAGCTGGAGAGCGCGGGAATGCGTCGCTATATCGCCGATCTCAAGCCGACGCGATTTGAGGACCTCATCGCGATGGTCGCGCTCTACCGGCCTGGGCCGATGGATTGGATCAACGACTTCATCGCCGGCAAGCACGGCCGCCGCACGATCACCTACCTGCATCCCAAGCTCGAGCCCATCCTCGAGGAGACCTACGGGATCGCCGTCTACCAAGAGCAGGTGACGCAGATCTGCCGCGCTCTGGCCGGTTACAGCGCAGGCCAAGCGGACGAGATGCGCAAGGTCATCGGCAAGAAGATCAAAGAGAAGATCCCGGTCGAACGCAAGAAATTCATCGACGGCTGCGTCGCGCACGGTCTCGACGAGCAGCTCGCCACGAAGATCTGGCAGTTCATCGAACCCTTCGCCGGCTACGGATTCAACAAGGCGCACGCGGTCTGCTACGGCTTGCTCGCCTATCGCACCGCCTGGCTCAAGGCGAACTATCCGCTTGCCTTCATGGCGGCGCTGCTTGACGTCGGTCAAAGCAGCAACACCGATAAACTCGTCGAGTACCTGGCTGATTGTGCGCAACGCAAGCTGCGCATCTTGCCACCCGACGTCAATGAGAGCGGCAAGGACTTCACCGTCGTGGGCGACGCGATCCGCTTCGGCCTGACCGCCGTGAAGAACGTCGGCGAGGGAGCGGTGCGCGAGCTCATCGAGAAGCGCTCGGCCGGTCCCTTCGCGTCGCTCGCCGATATCTGCACGCGCGTGGATTGCCGGATCGTCAACCGCCGCGTGCTCGAGTCCCTCATCAAAGCGGGCGCGCTCGACGACCTTCCCGGGAACCGCACGGAGCAACTTGCCGGACTCGACGCAGCGCTCGAGCATGGTCAGCAGGCCGCGCAGCAGCGCGACGCTCGGCCAGACCTCGCTCTTCGCCGCTGACGGCGGGGGCGGTCTGCCGCCGCCGGCGCTGCCCCGGCACGAACCGCCAAGCTCGGCGGTCTCGCTTGGCGCAAGAGAAGGAGGCGATCGGCGTCTACATCTCCGGGCCACCCGCTCGCCGACAAGGCGGACGAACTGGCCAGACGCACGACGCACCCGATCACAAGCCTGCGCGAATTCCCTGAAGACGAGACGGTGGTCATCGGCGGGGTCATGACGTCGAGCAGGCGCGTCGTGACCAAAGCCGGCGGCCAGATGCTCATGGCCAAGCTCGAGGATCTCACCGGCACGATCGAGGTGGTCGTCTTCCCGAAATGGTTCCCCAGCTCTCGCCGCTCTTGCTCGATGAGGCGATCGTCGTGGTCAAGGGCGCGGGTCAAAGAGCGGCGCGCGTGGGCAAGCCTGCGGTGATCACAGCGAACCGCAGTCGGCGGACGAAGAGAAGCAAGAGCGCCCCGAGGTGAGCCTGCAAGCGCTAGAGGCTTGGCCCTTCAACCAGGCTCGCTATCTGACCGCGCGACCGGCACCCGCGCACGCAGCTCACCGACCGACCGAGAACAGCCCCGACGGCGCTCGCGCTCCACATCCGTTTGCGCGGAGAGCCAAGACGACGCCACGAGGCTCGAGCGGTTCGCGAGCTCATCAAGAGCGCGAACGTGCGGCCCGGGCAAAGTCTATCTGCACGCCGGCGGCAACGGCGACTCTCGGCCTCTGCGCCAGCCCGTCCGCTGACGCCATGCGTTGCGCCAAGACTCGCTCGGTCTTCGGTGCGGACAACGTCTGGCTCGGGGACGCGTCGTGAGACGGCTGTCTCGTGGCCATCGACGTCGATGGGACGCTCATCGGCGAACGCTCGTCATCGCCCCCGAGGACCGGGCGGCGATCGAGGCGGCCGCCACGGCGGGCCATCACCTCTGCCTGGCAAGCGGCCGGCTCTTCGCCGCGTCGCGGCCGTACGCGAAAGAGCTCGGCATGCGCGGACCCATCATCGTGTTGCAGGGCGCCGCGGCCTATGACGTGCAAAGCGGCGAGCGGTTGTTCTGCACGCCACCGCCGGCGCAGACAGCGCTGGAAGCCTTTGACTATCTGAAGGCGCGTGGCTTCCACATGCAGCTCTACTATCGGCGACCGGCTCTACTTGGACGCCCTCAACGAGTGGGCGCAGTACTATCTGGATATCTCACGTGTCGAACCGATCATGGTACCGAGCCTGCGCGAACTGCTCGCGGGCAGCCCGCCGCAGGAGCCCGGCCCCATCAAGGTGCTCGCCATCGCCAAGCCCGGGGCGGTCACTGGAACGATCCCCGCGCTCGCCGGCGTGCTCGGAAGCCGAGCAAACGTCTTCAGAAGCCTTCCGCCGTTCCTCGAGGTCACGCAACCAGACGCCAACAAAGGCCATGCGTTGCGCCGAGTCGCCGCACTGCTCGGCATCGATATGAGCGATACCGCGGCGATCGGCGACGCGGACAACGATGTGCCCATGTTCCGGGCCGCGGCTCGCTCGTTCGCCGTCGCGAACGGGAGCGAGGCGGCCAAGCAGGCAGCGCAGACGAATCGTCCCCGCACAAGGCGGAGGGGAGTTGGCGTACGCGCTGCGCCTCTTGCTGGGCGAGGAGGGCGTGGGCCGGTTGTGCGCCCATCACCTTCAAAGGAAGCGCAAGCGCGTGAGCCGGCCTGAACAGGTCCGCAGGCGCAACGCGCGTCAGGCTGTCGCAGGCCGTTCGGCCGCGCTGCTTGCGACCTGCGTGCTGGCGGCGGTCGCCCTCGGGATCGGCCTGTGGCAAGAGGCGAAAAACCCCAGATTTGCAGTTGAGATCGTGGCGATCAAGGGACTCGCTCACACCCGCTCAGACCAGATCCTCACCGCCGCGAATCTGCCGCCGGGCCGAAAACGCCTGGCTCATCGACCGTGGCGCCTTGACGCGCCGCCTCGAGTCGCTGCCGTGGATCGGCCGGGCGTCCGCCCATGTCGCCTGGCCGAACCGTCTGACCATCGACGTGACAGAGCGCCGGCCTGCTCGCCCGCGTCGCGATCACCCCTGCGGGCGGCGAAGAAGAACCGGTGCTGCGCTACGCCGTCATCGACGACACCCAGCGGGTTCTCGAGGTCAGCTCCGACCCCCAAGCCGAGGCCGATCTACCGGTGTTGGTCGTGACCCCCGCGCCGTCGGGGGACCTGACGCCGGGGATCGGGCTTGATCGCGCGGAGGTGGCGCAGGCGCTCGACGCATACCGCCGGCTGACCGCGTCTCGGCCTGCGCGTGAGCGAGGTGGCGATCGCTCCATCCACAGGTATTTCCGCCACCGCAGACCGGAATCTGCGCGTTCTCTTCGGAGAAGACGAGGATCTGGCGAAGAAGGCGCAGCTCTTCCAGGCGATCGTCGCAAAGATATCCACAACCTCGCGCATCGCGTACGTGGACGTGCGCAGCGTCAGAGCGCCGACGGTGCTCTATCGATGAGCGTAGATTTCGCGCGTCGCACGCCGCTCGAGCAAAAAGGGATGTGCGCTCGCGTTTGGAAAGGCACACTGGCGCCACGCGCCGTTGAAATGTACAGAGAGAGGCTGGGCGTTGGCACGTAGCGACGTAGTCTGCGGACTCGATATCGGCACCACGAAGACCGCCGCGGTCATCGCGAGCATCGGTCACGATGGGCCGACGGACATCATCGGATTCGGCGTTGCTCCATCGTCGGGGTTGCGCAAGGGCGTCGTCACGGACCTTGAAGAGACGGTGAAGTCGATCGAGGCCGCGATGGAATCCGCCGAACGGATGGCCGGGCTGCACGTCTCGCAAGCCTTCATCGGCGTCACCGGCGAGCACATCAAATCCCTCAATTCTCATGGCATCGTGGCGGTCAGCGGCGAGGATCGTGAGGTCGGCCCGGTCGACGTCAAACGCGTCGTCGACGCAAGCACGATCATCACCCTGCCGGCCGAGCGCCAGCTCATCCATACCTTGCCCCGCGAGTATATCGTCGACGGTCAGAACGGCATCACCGATCCCGTCGGGATGTCGGCTGCTCGCCTCGAAGTGGACACGCACATCGTCACCGCGGGTTCGTCGTTCATCGCCAACGTCTTGAAATGCGTGCACCGGGCGGGCATCGAGCCTGCGGGCGTCATCTTCGAACCGCTGGCGGCGGGTGCAGCGGTGTTGCTCCCTGAGGAACGTAACGCCGGCGTCGTGCTGCTCGACATCGGCGGCGGCACGACGGACGTCGCCGTCTATTGGGGTGGCGGCGTCTATCACACCTGGACCGTGCCGGTTGGCGGCGATCTCGTCACGAACGACATCGCTTTGGGGCTCAAGACGAGCCACGGCGAGGCCGAGAACGTCAAGATCGCGTTTGGCACGGCCGACGTGGCGGCGGACCTGGCCGACGAGACCTTCGAAGTGAAGGCGGTGTCCGGGCGGACGACCAGGCCCGCGGCCAAACATTTCCTGCGGCAGATCATCGTGGCGCGCATGACCGAGATCTTCAAGCTCGTGCGCTCCAACCTCGCCGAGAACTGCCCACCCGAGGTCATGCTCGCGGAACTTGTCCTCACAGGCGGCGGGGCAGAGCTCGCCGGCGTCGACGTGCTGGCAGCCGACCTCTTCGATCTGCCGGCGCGCATCGGCACGCCGATGCACGTCGGCGGCCTGACCGAGGCCATCAAACATCCCGCCTATGCGGCGGCCGTCGGCCTGGTGCTCTTCGGCGCGAGATCCGAGGGCGCCGTGCAGCCGGCGCGTACCAACGGCAAAGGCGTCTGGCATCGCGTCACGTCGTGGATGTCGGAAGTGTTCGGATGACCACATCGAGACGCCGCCGCCGCAAAGACGGCGAACCGGGTGAGCAGCAACAAAGCGTTTCACAACCAACGTCACTTCCAGCAGAGAAGGGAGAAAACATGACCGATCAGCGCCGTTACGTCCCCGAGCACATGGCAACCATCAAGGTCATCGGTATCGGTGGCGGTGGCTG
Organism: Vulcanimicrobiota bacterium; assembly: GCA_963806005.1. GTDB lineage: Bacteria > Vulcanimicrobiota > Vulcanimicrobiia > Eremiobacterales > Eremiobacteraceae > JAFANK01. Next base: position 1,018,264 of record CAWDWJ010000001.1, read on the forward strand.
CAATGCAGTCAATCGCATGGTCGATTCCGGCATCAAGGGCGCGGAGTTCTACGCAGTCAATACGGACGTCCAAGCATTGAAGAGCGCCCGCACGGACAACACGGTGCAGATAGGGCAGAACCTCACACGCGGTCTTGGCGCGGGCGCCGATCCTGAGATCGGGCGGCAAGCGGCCGAAGAATCGCGTGACGACCTCGCCATGCTCGTGGAAGGCACCGATCTCGTCTTCATCACGGCCGGCATGGGTGGCGGCACGGGCACCGGAGCCTCGCCGATCCTCGCCGAGCTGGCACGCGGCGCGGGGGCGCTGACCGTCGGCGTCGTGACAAAGCCGTTCGGGTTCGAACTGCGCCGCCGGGCGCAGATCGCAGACCGTGGCATCGCGGAGCTCGAGCAGAAGGTCGACACGCTCATCGTCATCCCTAACGACCGGCTCCTGACCGTGGTCGAGAAACGCACCCCGCTGCTCGAGGCCTTCTCGTATGCTGACGACGTGCTGCGCCAGGGCATCCAGGGCATCACCGATCTCATCACCCAGCCGGGCCTCATCAACCTCGACTTCGCCGACGTGCGGCGCGTCATGACCGACGCCGGTTCCGCCCTCATGGGCATCGGCACTGGGACGGGCGAACACCGCGCGGCAGACGCAGCGCACAAGGCGATCTCGAGCCCACTCCTCGAGGCGACCATCGAAGGTGCGCGCGGCGTGATCTTCAACATCTACGGCGGCCCGGATCTTTCGATGTTCGAGGCCAACGAGGCAGCCGAGCTCATCAGCAAGGCCGTGGACCCGGACGCCGAGGTGATCTTCGGCGCGACGATCGACGAGCGGCTCACGAACGAGGTTCGCGTCACCGTTCTCGCCACGGGCTTCGGATCGCGCGCGCGGGATCGGCAGCGAGTGATCGGCGTCGGCGAGATCGAGAAAGTCGCGCCGGTGAGCATGGACGAGATCGAGGTGCCCGCGTTCTTGCGGTACCATCGCTAGCACCGGTCTCGCAGCATGAAAGTGCTGTGCTCGGACACAGTGGACATCCGCGCGCCTGCGGAGGCCGTGTTCGACGCCGTATGCGATCTCAACCGGTGGCCGACCTGGTTCGGCTGCGTGGTCTCCGCCGCGCAGCCGGATGAGCGGCCGCTCGCGCTCGGCGTTGAGATCCATGTCTGCATGCATGCCGGACGCAAGCGATGGCAAGAGGCCCTCGAGATCACTCGGTTCATCAAAAGCGCGTTCCTCTCGTTCGAGGCGCTGTACTCGACCGCGCGCCGGATCGATTTCCGCTTCGAGCGCCGCGGGCAGGTGACGCGCCTGGGCTGCGCCATCGGCTACCCGGTCTACGGGGGCCTCGTGCCGGCTGCGCTCGACGCGCTCGTCGGCCGGCGGCGCGTGCGCGTCGGCCTGCGCGATTCTCTCGTGCACCTCAAGAACGTCCTCGAAGAGCAGGCGGGCGCGATCGTCGCGGTCGATGATCTGGACGCCCTGGCGGTGGCGCCGGTGGCAAGACCAGTGCCGCAGGCCGCTGCTTCGACATTGCGGGTAGGCTAGCGCGAGGGCGCGAATCCTTGGGCGCATGCCCGTCTACGAGTACCGCTGCAAGCAGTGCGGCACGACCCACGAGATAGAACACGGTTTCAACGACGTGCGGCCGACCAGCTGCCCGAAGTGCGGCGGTCAGCTCGTCCGCATCTTCCATCCGGTCGGCCTGGTCTTCAAGGGCACCGGGTTTCACAAGACGGACTACACGTCGTCGGGAGTGCGCAAGGAGCCTGCGACTGCGAGCTCGACCTCGGAGAGTACGACCGGCGGCACGACCCCTGATAGCAAAAACGACGCGAAAACGCCGGCAAAGTCCGAGAGCACGCCATCGGCAGAAACGAAATCAACGCACAAGAGCGATACCAAGCCATCCTCGGGGCCCACCAAGACATGAGCGCGTATCTCATCGCATTTCTCATTATGTTCGGCGCTTCGATCGTCGTCGTCGCGGCCGCGCTGACCCCGCTCGTGCTGCGCGGCATCGCCTTGGCGCGCCGTTCGCGCAAGCTTTCGGAGCATCCGACGCTCGTCGCCATTCGAGAAGCGCAGGCCGTGGCGGAGAAGTTCCGCGGGTTGCAAGTCCCGCTTCAGGAGATCAAGGAGCGCTCTGTCCGTATCGCCCAGGTTTCCGCAGAGCTCATCGCCACGTCCGCGCTGCTGCGCCTTCAGGTCGACCGCATTAGCTTCGCCACGCGGCTGTTGCTCCAGACGCTCGTGCCGACACTGCGCGGCTCGCTGGCCGACTAGGACGTCAGGGCACGACAAGCCAGGCCGGGCTTGCGAACTGATCGACGCCGCTACCGGATGTGCCGGACATCGTCCAGTTCGTGCCGCTCATGTCGTCCATGCGCACGATCCGTTGGTTGTTGCAGTCGGCGACGTAGATCTTCCCGTCCGAACCGACGGCGACACCGCCGCCGCCGCACATCGATCCTTCAAAGTTGAACTGCGCGCTGCCCGCGCCTTTGGTGCCGATCGTCGTCCAGCCCGCCCCTGTCATGTCGTCAATGCGGACGATCCGGTCGTTGAACGTGTCGACGACATAGATGCGGCCGTTCGAGTCGAGTGCGATGCCGCTCGGGTTCAAGAATTGATTCTGGCCCATGCCCGGGGCCCCGAATGCGACCCAACCGCTTCCTGAGAAGTCATTGACGCGGACGATCTGGTAGCAGCTGTAGTCGGCGATGTAGATACGGCCTGAAGCGTCGAACGCTACGCCATGCGGATTCATGAACTGGCCGGTGGAGCATCCTGCCGTTGTCGAGCCTAAGGTCGCCCAGCCGGCGCCGGTCATGTCGTTGAGCCTCGCGATGCGGGCGTTGCCGGCATCGGAGACGTAGATCGCGCTGGACGGATCGATGGCGACGTTGACCGGAGCATTGAAGTTCCCGATCCCCATTCCGAAGGAGCCATAGCTCACCAAGCCTGTGCCGCTCATGCCGTCAAATCGGTCAAGCTGTTGTTTGATGACGTCGACGACATAGATGCGCCCGGACTTGTCGAGCGCGATGCTCACCGCGGTGTTGAAGACACTTGCGTTGCCGAAGGTCGACCAGTCTGTGCCGCTCATGTCGCCAAACGACACGATGCGATAGTTATCCCTATCCACGACGAATATTCCCGGCGTGGGGGTCGGAACCACGTTCGTTTGCCGGAAGATGCCCCCGGGCTGGCTCTTGGACGGGCATCCGGTCAGCATCGACGCCACAAGGGCGCTCGCGCACAGCGCCCACGCCCAATGTTGTCGCATCGTGACTCTCCTTTTAAGGAGCCGTCTAGCGAGAGGAAGCGAAACTTCGCCGCTTGCGCAGCGCCGCTCGCCAGATGGCTGAAAAACCCGGAAACGACGTGGAGATGCAGCTGCTGTCGCGGATGGTCAATGAAGACCCCGTGGCGGCTGCCAGCACGGCTGCCGCCAAGCCGATGCGATGGTCCCCACAGGTGCTCACGCTGCGAGGTGCGCGCAGCGTACGTCCGCCCCTGACGCTGATCCCGTCCTCAAGCGCGCGGGCGTCTGCTCCGAAGCTTTGCAAGAGCCCGACCGTCGTTTGTATCCGGTCCGACTCTTTTTCGCGGAGCTCCGCTGCGCCCCGCACGGTGAAGACACCCCGTGCCACGCAGGCGAGGGCGCAGAGCGCAGGGATCTCGTCGATGAGGATCGGCACGAGCCCCGGCGCGATGGTGACGTTGCAAAGGGGCGCGCCTCCCTCGATCGAGATGTCGGCGACCGGCTCGCCCGACCATATTCTGCGCCTCGTGATCCGCAGGCGTGCGCCCATCCGGCGCACGACGTCGAGCGCCGCGGTCCGCGTCGGATTGATGCTCACGTCACGTAGCCGCAGGCTGACGGCGGGCATCGCCGCGGCAGCGCATATCAGATAGAACGCAGACGATATATCACCGGGTATGAGCACGCGGCCGCATGAGGTGAGCGACGATGGTCTGACACGGATCGTATGTCCCTTTCGCGTGAGTCCCCCGCCCATAGCCACGACCATGCGCTCGGTGTGATCGCGCGTCGGCCAAGGCTCCACGATCGTGCTTGGCGCCGATGCTCGCAAAGCCGCGAGAATGAGTGCGGACTTCAGCTGCGCGGAGGCGACGGCCATCGTGTGGCTGACCGGCTTGAGGCGCTCGGCGTTGCGGCGAACGCGCAGCGGGGCGAGTCCGGGCCGTGCGGTCGTGATCCGCGCACCCATCGCGTTGAGTGGGCCGATGACGCGCGCCATCGGTCTGCGGCGCAGGCTCGCGTCACCGTCGAGCACCGCATCCACTCGGCCGGCGAGCAGGCCGAGCAGCAGACGCATCGTCGTGCCAGAGTTTGCGCAGTCGATGGTCGCGAACGGAGATCGAAGGCTCTCGCGTCCGGTGACTTCGTAGCCGTCATCGGTCCGGCGCACTCGCACGCCGAGCTGGCGCAGCGCACGGATGGTCGCGGCCACATCGCGACCACGGTTCGGGTTGACGATGACCGTACGGCCACGGGCGACGGCGGCGAGCATAAAGGCGCGATGCGTGATCGACTTGTCGCCCGGAAGCGTGAGACTCGCTCGCACCCCAGCTGCCGGCTTTGGAAGCCTCAGTGAATCCACGCTGCTACATTTTACCGGCAGGGACAGGAAATCCGCGCGCCGGGCAGGGAAGCCGCCGGAGTCCATGGCTACTGAACGTGTATCGCGTTTTGGCGATTTGAAGTTCGCCAGCGCAGCCGCAACGGTGTTCGCCTTCGCCCTCGTCGTCTGGGGCGCGATCGTGCGCATCAACAACGCCGGCATGACCTGTCCGGATTGGCCGCGCTGCCAAGGCGTCTGGTTCCCCGCGCTCAATAGCCCAGTGGTCTACGAGTGGGCGCACCGCGTGGGAGCACCCGTGCTCACCGTGTTGATCCTGGCGACGTTCGCGCTCGCGTACAAGCACCGGCACGAACTGACCGAATCGATGCGCTTCGCATGGCTTGCGCTCTCAATGGTCCTCGTGCAGGTCGTCATCGGCGGGCTGACCATCAAATACGCGAACAACCCGCCCAGCGTCGCGGCTCACCTCGTCGTCGGCATCGGCACGTTCATCAGCCTGCTGCTCGTCGCCTATGCGACCTGGGGCGAGCTCGACAAGCAGAAGATAGAGTCGAGCAAGCCCGGCGTCGCGGCCGGCATCAGCTGGCTCGCGCTTGTCACCACGATCACCGCCTTTATCGCGGTCATCGGCGGTGGCTACATGAGCGCATCGCACGCAGGTCTTGCCTGCACCGGGTTTCCGCTCTGCAACGGCTGGGCAGGCGCAACGTCGCTCGCGCAACACCTGCATATGGCGCACCGCTACCCGGCCTACCTGACCATCGCGCTCGTGATAGCCCTGACCGCGCTTGGCACAAGCAAGAGTCGGCCCGCTGATTTCCGGCGGCTTGTCTGGACCGCATGCGTGCTCGCGGTGCTGCAAGGCGCGCTCGGCGTGCTGACCGTGATCAGCGGGCTCATGCCGCTGCTGCGCTCCGTCCACGAGGCCAACGGTGTCTTGCTCGTGGCGACCCTTGCGCTCATCTCCTATCGTTCCTATCTCGGCCGGATGCCCGAACACGAGGCCTCCGGGGTGCGCCCATCCGCCGGTCCGACGGCCGCCCCACCCGGCGCCTGGGCCAATGTGAAAAGCTACGTCCAGCTCACCAAACCAAACGTGATGTCGCTGTTGCTCTTCACCACGTTCGCGGCGATGATGATGGCGGCCGGCGGTTTCCCATCGGCCATGCTGGTCTTTTGGACGCTGCTCGGCGGAGCGCTCGCCGCGGCCTCATCGGCGAGCATCAATATGTACTGGGACCGCGATCTCGATGCGCAGATGACGCGCACGAAGCTGCGCCCGATCCCAAGCGGACGGGTGCCTGCGAACAACGCCCTCGTCTTCGGGCTCGTGCTCGGCGTTGCGGCGTTTGCCGAGCTGTGGGCGGCTGTGAACCCGCTCGCCGCCTGTCTCTCGACGATCGGCATCCTGTACTACGTCGTCATCTACACGATGTGGCTCAAGCGGACCACCCCGCAGAACATCGTCATCGGCGGAGCTGCCGGATCCATCCCCCCGCTCGTCGGCTGGGCGGCGGTCACCCACCACCTGGATCTCACCGCCTACCTGCTGTTCCTCATCGTCTTCGTCTGGACGCCGCCACACTTCTGGAGCCTTGCGCTTATGAAGAAGGATGAGTATGCGCGCGTCGGTCTGCCGATGCTGCCGTCGGTCTACGGCGATGCGGTGACCAAGCGGCAGATCGTGGCGTACTCGCTCGTGCTGGTGGGCCTCACCATCCTCATGGTGCCCCTGCACCTCATGGGTCTCGCCTACCTCATCATGGCGATCGTGCTCGACGCGCTCTTCCTCGCCGGTGCGCTTTGGGTCGCACGCGCAGGCACGAAGAAGAGCGAAGGCATGATGTATCGCTTCTCGATGCTCTATCTCGCCCTGCTCTTCAGCGCGATGGTGATCGACCGCTTCGGCCACGGCGGGAGCTGACCTGGCCCTGACCGCCCGCTACCGCCCTTCCGTGCTCTTACCGCCGCTCTTGCTGGGCGTCTTTTTGCGCGCGCTGCAGATGACGGTCATCGGCCCCTCGCTCGTCAATATCGCGCAATCGCTGGGCTCGACGCTTGCCGAAGTCGGCTGGATCATGGCCATCTACGCGACGGGTTCGCTCATCGCACAGCCTATCGCCGGGCGCATGTCGGATGCGCGCGGCCGCCGCCGTGTCTTCATCGCCGCGCTGCTCGTCTTCGCCATCGGCTCGATCGCCTGCGCGCTCTCGACCTCGCTCGGATGGCTCATCGCCGGGCGAGTCGTCCAGTCGCTTGGCGCTGGTGCTCTGCAGCCGGCAGCCATCGCGCTTGTGGGCCAGCGCGTCCCCAAGGAGCGCCAGAGCGGGGCGCTCTATGCGATCTACGGCATGTTCGCGCTGGCCGGGGCGCTGGGCGCCGTTCTCGGCGGGGTGATCATCGACGGCGGCAAGGCGCTGGGCGGCGCAGGGTTCGTCTCCGGCGCCCTGCGCAACGAGCTGACGCTCTTCCCCTGGCATCTCATCTTCTGGATCAACATCCCGATCGCCGTGCTCGCCGTGCTGCTCGCGCTGCGCTTGGCCGATGACGCGCCAGCCGAAAGACCCGTGGGGCTGGATGTGGGCGCGATCGTGCTCATACCGATTGTCGCGTTCTGCCTCATGATGGCCGCCAACGGTTCGCCTCGGGCTGCGTTTGCCTATCTCGCGTGCGCGTTGCTCGCACTGCTCGCCCTTGCCGCCTGGGAACGCAGGGCGAAGGTGGCCTTTTTCGATCCGGATCTGTTCGCACAGCGCGGCCCGGTCTTGCTCTACGCCATAGCTGCGGTCACGGGCATACCGATCTTCTCGGTCACCATGTACTCTGCGGCGTACTACATGGCGCAGTTCGACGCGAGCGCAGCACAGGCGGGCTTCGCGCTTTTGGCGCTGGCGCTGCCGCTCGGTGCCGGGCAAGGGCTCGGTGGGCGCCTCACCAAGCGCGTGGGAGGGCGCGCGCTGCTCGTCGCCGGTCTTGGGGCGCTCGCGGCCGGCGAGGTCGTGCTCGCGACGATGCACACGCAGCCTGGCGTGCTGCTCGCCTTCGCCATTATCGGCTTTGGCATCGGCCTGGCCAGCGCTCCGCCCAACGCCCTCATCTTGCGCTACGTCGACGAACGTCGCATCGGCGCTGCGACGGGCCTGCTCACCATGCTGTCGAGCACGGGCGCCATCACGGCACCCGCGGCGGTCAGCGCCTTTCTCCACTATAGCGGTCAGCCGGCATCGCAAAGCTTTCGCTTGGATTTCCTGCTGTCGTTCGCCCTCGCCGCCGCGGCGATCCCGCTGGCCGCGCTTTTGCCCCATCCCAGGCGATGACACGCGTAGGCGCAAGCGGAGGTCGCTGCGCGGAGGCGGCAGAAACCGCAACCCTTCGCCGAAGTGGCGGAACTGGCAGACGCACGCGACTCAAAATCGCGCGAGGTCACCCCTCATGTGGGTTCGATTCCCACCTTCGGCACGGCAAAATGCGCGGTGCAGTCCTCTTCCGCTAGGATGCGAGCTCACGCGCGTGTAAGACGCGCGCCGACAGAGGTAACAACTCGCTTTGAAGCAGGATAGACCTACGCCGCTTCTCGACGGCGGCTTTTGGCGCGCGGTCATCGTCATGGCTGTCATCAGCGCTGTGCTGATGTACGTCGTTGTCGTCTTCCCGATCGACCGACTCTTCCTCCCCGAGGCCTCGACGGTTAGCGTCTACATCGACAATCTCTTCAAGTTCAGCATGTTCTTCGGCGTGCCCATCCTCGTCTACGTCAACGGCTTCATCATCTATTTCGCTCTGCGCTACCGCCTGCGACCGGGCGAGCCGATCGACGCGGTGGGATCGCCGATCCACGACCACCCGGCCCTGGAGGCGGTCTGGACCGTCATCCCGGGCGTGCTCATGATCGTCCTGGCGGTGCTCAGCTACTTCATCATCCCCATGTACTATCCGACCGGCCAGGCCGCGGCCAGCGCCGTCACCATGGAGGCGATCGGGCACAAGTTCTACTTCGAGTTCCGCTACCCGGGCCTCAAGCAGTCGGTGATGAACGAGATGCACCTGCCGGTGGGCGTGCCGGTGACGGTGGAGATCACCTCATCTGAGGAAAGCCAAGACGTCACAACCGGCGCCGTGCTGCACTCGTTTTGGGTGCCCGAATTCCGCCTCAAGCAAGATATGATCCCCGGCATGGTCGTCCCCATCCATTTCACACCGCGCGAGATCGGCACGTTCCGCGTCGTCTGCAGCGAGTTCTGCGGACTCGGCCATTCGCACATGTGGGGTAAGGTCGTCGTCGAGTCCAAAGCCGATTTCGACAAGTGGTATGCCGATCAGGGCCGAGCGGAAGCCGCCGAAGCTGCGGGCGTCAGGCCGCTGAGCCTGCAAGGCGGCGATGCCGGCGCGGGGCAGACCCTCTTCAACGCCGAAGTGCGTCGTCTGCCATAACGCCGCGCCGTTCGCGCAGCGCAAGGTCGGCCCAGGCCTGGCGGATGTCTTCGACGACCCCGACCATCCCGAGCTCGTGACCGGCAAGAAAGCCACGGCGGCGAACGTGGCGGACATCCTCGAGCACGGCGCGCACGGCGACATGGGCGTCATGCCGAACATGCAGGCCAACGGACTCACCGACAAAGACATCGCCAACCTCGTCGCCTACCTGCAGACCTTGCACAAATGAGACATATCAGATCACGCTTTTTGCCGCAGGGCCTTGGGGTCCGTTTCGGAGCCGAACATGTCAGTCACTGATGTAGAGCATCCCGCGAGTCACATCCATCCGCCGCCGGACACGTTCATCAAGAAGTACGTGTTCAGTCTCGATCACAAGGTGATCGCGGTGCAGTACTTCATCACTGGTGGACTGTTCTTCGTGCTCGCCGGACTTTTGGCCGAGCTCATGCGCGCGCAGCTCATGGGACCCAACAACCACGTGCTCAGCGTGGCCACGTACAACGAAGCCTATAGCGTGCACGGATCGGCGATGGTCTGGCTCGTCATCATCCCCGTCCTCACCGGTGGCTTCGGCAATCTCGTGATGCCGCTGCAGATCGGCGCTCGCGACGTGGCCTTCCCGTGGCTCAACATGATCAGCTTCTGGCTCTTCCCTCCGGCCGGCATCCTGCTCTTCGCGAGCTTCTTGTACGGAGCGCCGCAGGCGGGCTGGACCGAATACCCGCCCTTCACGCTGCAGATGCCGTTCGGCACGAGTCTGTGGTGCATGGCCATCTTCCTCATCGGCGTCTCGGCGACCATCACCGGGCTGAACTTCCTCGTGACCATCGTGAAGATGCGCGCGCCAGGCATGACCTGGACGCGGACGCCGCTTTTCGTCTGGGCCACGGGCGTCACCGCGTTCCTCTCGATGATCGCCACCGCGAACCTCTCGGCGGCGCTCGCCGGCCTGTTCATCGAGCGCACCTTCGGGGTGCCGTTCTACGACATCAGCAAGGGCGGGAGCCCGGTGCTCTGGCAGCACGTGTTCTGGTTCTACTCGCACCCGGCCGTCTACATCATGATCCTGCCGGCCTTCGGCATCGTCTCCGAGGTCATCCCCACCTTCGCGCGGCGGCCGATCTTCGGCTACAAGGCGATCGCCTACTCGTCGGCGGCGATCGGTCTGCTCTCGTTCATGGTCTGGGCCCACCATATGTTCACGAGCGGCCTGCAGCACTGGGTGCAGTTCATCTTCATGGCGCTCACCATGCTCATCGCCGTGCCCACCGGCATCAAGATCTTCAGCTGGGTGGCGACGCTCTGGGGGGGCAAGATCCGGCTCGACACGCCGTTGCTCTTCGTGCTCGGTTTTCTGTCGACGTTCACCTTCGGGGGCGTCACCGGTATCTTGCTGGCGTCCGTGCCCGTGGACGTCCACGAGCATGCCAGCTACTTCGTCGTGGCACATCTGCATTACGTGCTCTTCGGCGGCAGCGTGTTCGGCATCTTCGCCGGGCATCTATTACTGGTGGCCGAAGATGACCGGCCGTCATACTCGACGAGCGTCTGGGCAAGTGGCATTTCTGGCTCATGTTCCTCTCGTTCAACGCAACGTTCTTGCCCATGCACTGGATCGGGCTCGCCGGCATGCCGCGCCGCGTGGCGACCTACGATCCTGCCTACACGGGCACGAACGAATTCGTCTCGATCTCGGCGTTCGTGCTCGGCCTGTCCATGCTGTTCTTCGCCTACAACGCGCTCGTCAGCCAGCGGCGCGGCGAGGTCGCCGGGCCGAATCCCTGGGGTGGCCGGACGCTTGAGTGGATGATCCCGTCACCCGCGCCGTACTACAACTTCAAAGAGATCCCCATCGTGCTGTCGGGCCCGTACGACTACGGCAAACCGCTGCCGTACGCCAACGTCAATCAGGATCTCGCCACGGTCCCGGTGCACTAGACATGGCCGCACACGTATACGCGATCAGCGACGCCGAATACGACGAGGTCCGCCGTCAGCGGCTGCTCGGGTTTTTGTTCTTCCTCATCAGCGACTGCGTCATCTTCGGTGATTTCATCTTCTCGTATCTGTATCTGCGCAGCGCGTCTGCGGTCTGGCCGCCCGTCGGCATCGAGCGTCCGTATCTGTATCTCGCGGCCGTGAACTCGGTCGTGCTGTTCGGAAGCGGCGCCACGATGCACTTCGCGATGGAGTCCTTCCGGGCGGGCAGACTCGGCCGCTTCTATGGATTGCTCATCGCCACGATCGTCTTGGGTTCGATGTTCTTGGGCGGCCAGGCGTATGAATACACGCACCTGCACGACACCTGGGCGGGCAGCACCTTCGGCGCCTCGTTCTTCACGCTGACGGGCATGCACGGATTCCACGTCTTCATCGGGGTGATATTCCTCATCACGGTGCTCATCCAGACGCGCAACGGGACGTATACCGCCGGACGCCATTTCGGCCTCACCGCGGCGACGCTGTACTGGCACTTCGTCGACGTCATCTGGGTCGCGCTGTTCTTCCTGTTCTACATCTACTAGGGGCGCACGTTATGCTCGAACAGATCCCAGGAACGCTCAAGCTCATCGCCCTCGTGGGCGCCGTCGTCGTGGGCATCGCCGCGCTCGCCGGGCTACGCTCGGAGTGGAAGAAGAGCGAGCTCGAAGATCAGGTGACCAAGGTCATGATGATCTTGCTGACTGTGGGCTGTATCTTCGTCGTGCTCGTGGCATTCGGCGTCTGGGGACGCGTGTAAAGGAGACAGCGCATGGCTATCGGCTACGAAGAGTCTGAGTACGAGATCCCGCAAAGCCGCGGCATGCCCCCGGTCGTCGTATATCTCTTCGGGGTCTGTCTCGTGCTCATCTTCATGATGGGCGCCATCTCCGTCTACTACGCGGGCGAATTCCATGTCTGGCCCGTGACCGATACCGTCAAGGTCCCTGTCTCGGGATCGTTCTAGGTCCCACGCTGCTGTAGGCCGACCACCTAACGCGCCTCATTCGGGCGGCTTGTTGCTGCGCACGCCGATATTGTTGAAGTTCTTTGGCAAGACGCCGGTCCTTTGGCCGTCGAGCGTCAGGATGCCGCCATATTCGCTGAATTCGAGCAGGGCTGCATCCGTGCGGAACGCGAGCTCAGCGTCTCCGGCAGCAGGCCACTCGCAGGCGATACGCCGGTCGTCCGTGAGGACTGCGACATAGCCCGTCGAGCCGCGCTCGGAGAAGTCGTCGCGACCGCGCGTGCGGATATAGCCGTCGACCACGAAGATCGGGCCATAGGTCTCGCGCAGCGCGCGAAAAGGCGCCCGCAAGAGCCAGATCGCGTACACCGCAAAAGCCGCCGCACCGATGGCGAATATCGGGGCGAGCAGCTGCAGGCCGGCATGGTCCTGGTCGCCGTCGCTCGCCAGGCGCAAGAGGCCACGGGTGAAGACGAAGAAGAGCGCTGAGATGATGGCCGGCTCGACCGCGATCGCCAAGCGGCCGAAAAGCCCGCGCACGACAATCGAGCGCTCGTCTGGGGTCCAGCGCCGCATGGCGAGCAGACGGCGCCGCTCGTCGGCAGTTAAGGCAGTTCGGGGGCCCGAACCAGAATCCACATGAGCGCTGTTCGATGAAGATGGTGAGCCATTCCCGGTGGGTCGCGGCTGTCGCCGCCATCGCGTGTCTTGCGTCATCGCCGCGAGCGCTGCCGTCGGAGACAAATCCGTTCGACCAGACGGTCAAACCATTGGAGATCGGGGAACCGATGCCCGACATACCGTTTGTCGACCAGCACGGCCGCCCGTTCCGCTTCGCGTCGGCACAGGGTGAGACGCTCGCCGTCGGGTTCATCTACACCCGCTGCAACGACGCGTGCCCGATCATCACCCAGAAGTTCGGACAGCTCGACCGGACGCTCGGCAAGGGTCCGTATCGCCTGGTCGAGGTCACGATGGACCCCGCGCACGACACACAGCCGGTCATCGCGGCGTACGCCCGCAAGTACGGCATGACATCGCCGCGCTGGCAGCTCCTGACTGGGGATCCGGCGACGCTGCAGACCTTCGCACGTTCTGCCGGCCTGTCGGTCGTCGACAACGGCCGGGGCGAGCTGATTCATAACTCCCGGCTGCTCGTCGTGTCGCCGGATGGGCGGTTGTCGGACATCGTCGAGCTTGTGGCTTGGGAACCGCAGATAGTGGCGGCGCAGCTCGAGCACGTGGCCGGCGTCTCGTCCAACCCGCTCGAACGCGCTGACTTCGCTTTGACCAAGACGGTCGCGCAGTTCTGCGGTGGATCGTATCAGGTCGCTTCCGGGATCATCGACGTCGTGGCCGGATCGCTGGTCATCGCTTCAGGCGTCATGATATTGCTCTGGATGCGACGGCGCTTGTTCGCGCAAGGAGCATGAAGCGGATGCGCAGTAGGCTGCTTTCCCAAAAAGCCGGGAGGAGCCACCCCTACATGCGCATCGCCACCGTCGTCGCCGTCGCCGTCGCTGCCGCGCTCGCGCTCGTGGCATGCAATAGCCCGGCCATCCCGCCAGGCAACTACGGCACCATCACTGGGGCCGTCACGTCAACGTCAGGCCAGCCGATCGCTGGGGTCGTCGTCCAAGCCGACTACGGTCCCGCCTCGGCTCCAAGCGGGGCCGACGGCAAATACACGATAGCGACCGTGCCGATAAGCTCGGCGAACTCGCCGGCTCACGTCGAGGTGACGCTGGTCCCGTCGGGATTCGCAAAACCCGCGCCGCGCGACGATGTCCAGGTCGTCGCCGGGCAGATAACCCCGAACATCAATTTCGTCCTGTCCCCCGGCTAGGGGGCGTTTCGCTGCCAGGAACCGCCCGGAGGCTGGGGGAAGACGTGTCCCGGAGCTGGAGCCGCTGGCGTCCCGTATACGGGCCGAAGTGATCAGCCTAGCGGCACCGACGTTTTCTCACGTCGCACGGAGCTCCGACTCACGCTCATGAGGGTGGATACGTCAGTGGAGGAGACCGTGGCGATCAGTTCTGGTGAGGTCAGCGCCCCGGCGCGGCCGCGTGGCGAGTCGAAGGTCAATTCCGTCGACCGCGCCCTCGTCATCCTCGAGTACTTGGGCACGCAGACCAAAGAGGTCGGAGTGCGCGAGCTCGGCCAGGCCATCGGGCTCTCCAAGAGCAGCGTGCACCGCATCCTGCAGACGCTGCGCGCTCGCGGCTTCGTGAGATGGAATCCCGACAATGCCCGGTATTCGCTCGGCATGCGTGCGTTCGAGGTCGGCTGCGGGATACTGCGCTCCATGGAAGCCCATGCCGTCGCCAAACCATACCTTGAGCAGCTCGTGGCGAACCTCGGTGAAACGGCGTTCTTGGGGGTCCTCGACGACACGGACCTCGTGTTCATCGACAAGATCGACGGCCGCCGCTCGGTCCGCATGTACGCAGACATCGGCAGCCGCCGTCCGTTGCACTGCACGAGCATCGGCAAGGCGCTCTTGGCGCACCTCGACCGCGCGGAGATCGACCGCATCATCGCCGCCAAGCCGCTCGCCCGGCACACGAAGAACACGATCACCGATCCGGAAGCGCTGCGCGCCGAGCTCGAGAAGATCCGCCGCCAGGGCTATGCCGAGGACAACGAAGAGATGGAAGACGGCCTCTACTGCGTCGGAGCGCCGTTGTTCAACTACTCCGGCCGGCCGGTGGCGGCCGTCTCGATATCGGTCCCCAAGATCGGCCAGCAGACCGTCCAAAAAGACCGCCTGATCAAAGCAGTCGTCCAAGCCGCCCAAGAGATCTCGACGAAGCTCGGGTATAGCGGACGCCCCAAAGCAGCGTCGCTGGGCTAGCTTGAGCAGACCAGCGGTCTTCGTCAGCCGGGAGATCCCAACCGCCGGCTTAGATATGCTGCGCGAGCACTGCGACGTCACCGTCTGGCCGCACGACCGTCCTCCCAGCCGCGAGGAACTCATCGAGCACTGCCTTGGCAAAGATGCTTTGGTCTGCTTGCTCACCGAAAAGGTCGACGCTGCGCTCTTGGCCGCCGCTCCCACGCTCAAGATCGTTGCCAACGTCGCGGTGGGTTTCGACAATCTCGACGTCAAGGCCGCGACCGCGGCGGGCGTCATCATGTCCAACACGCCAGGCGTCCTTGACGACACGACGGCGGACCTGGCCTTCGCGCTGCTCATGGCCACCGCTCGGCGCCTGGCAGAAGGAGACCGTCTCGTGCGGTCGGGGACCTGGGGCGGCTGGGGCATCATGCAGCTGCTCGGCCAGGACGTCCATCACGCCCGTCTGGGCATCGTCGGCTTCGGCCGCATCGGCCGCGGCGTCGCCCGCCGGGCTCGCGGCTTTGGGATGTCTGTGACCTATCACGATGCGGTGCGCGCCCCGGACGAGGTCGAGCGCGAGCTCGGCGTCACCTACGTGCCCCTGGATCAGCTGCTGCGCGAGAGCGATTTCATCAGCCTGCACGTCCCGCTCATCCCACAGACGCAGCACCTCATCAACGCCGCCGCGTTGCGCACGATGAAGAAGACCGCCGTATTGATCAACACGTCGCGCGGTCCCGTCATCGACGAAGCGGCGCTCGTCGAGGCGCTGCGCACAGGCGTCATCGCAGGTGCCGGGCTTGATGTGTATGAGAACGAACCGGACCTGGCAGCGGGGCTGGCAGCCCTGCCCAATGCGGTGCTCTTGCCGCACATCGGCAGCGCGAGCGTCGCGACGCGCAGCAAGATGGCGGAGATCGCCGCGCGCAACGTGATCGCGTTCTTCGCAGGCGAGGTGCCGCCGACGGCGCTCAATCCAGAAGTCCTTTCAAAAGCGCGAGGCTAGGCGGTGCCGCTGCGCATCGTCGTCGCACCGGACAAGTTCAAGGGAAGCCTCTCGGCTGCAGCCGCAGCTGAGGCCATCCGCCAAGGGCTTACACGATCGCTTCCGGACGCGCACGTCGATCTGGTCCCGGTCGCCGACGGTGGCGACGGGACCGCCGAGACGATCGTCCACACCCTCGGCGGCCGCATGGTCGCGCACGAAGTCAAAGGACCGGACGGCAAGCCGGTCCAGGCGCGCTACGGAATGCTGCCCGGCGCAGGGGTGGCGGTCGTCGAACTCGCGCAAGCCAGCGGTCTCGCCCTCATGCCGAGCGGGAGCAACGACCCGCTCAGCGCCTCGACTCAGGGCACGGGAGAGCTCATCGGTCACGCGATCGATGCCGGGGCGCGCCGTATCATCCTGGCGATCGGCGGTAGCGCCACGACGGATGCAGGCGTGGGCGCCCTTGGGGCGCTCGGCGCGGTCTTCCGTGACGAGCGCGGAGATGTTCTGCCGCCCGGTGGCGCGGCGCTCGCCCGCCTCTCATCGATCGACACTGCGGCGCTGGATGCGCGGCTGCGCGGGGTCAGCGTCGAGATCGCAAGCGACGTCCGCAATCCGCTGTGCGGTGCTTCCGGTGCGGCTGCCGTCTACGGGCCGCAAAAGGGCGCCTCTCCGGACGACGTGCGCCTGCTCGATGATGCGTTGCGTCGTTTCGCCGGGGTGGTGCAGCAGACGGTTGGGCTCGATGTCCGCGACGTTCCGGGCGCAGGGGCTGCCGGAGGGGTGGGCGCCGGTTTTCTCGCTCTGGCCCACGCCACGCTGCGCCCGGGAGCGCAGCTCGTGCTCGAGATACTGGACTTCGAGCGGCATCTGGCGGGTGTGGATCTGGTCGTCACAGGCGAAGGCCGTCTCGACCGCCAGACGCTTGCCGGTAAAGCGCCGCACGCGGTCGCGCAAGCAGCGCGAGCGCACAAGATCCCGGTGGTCGCGATCGCCGGCAGCGTGGAGTGCTCGCCTGGCGACCTCGACAGCGCGGGCATCGCGTACGCTTTGGCGATCACCTCACGACCGATGACGGTCGAGGAGGCGATGCAGCATGCGAGCGAGCTTGTGATGAACGCAGCCTGGACCCTCGGCCGCGCATTGCGACTCGACGTACGCAACGCAAAATGAATGATCCGCTGGCTGTGAGATCAGTTATTTCGCGGTGGTCGGGGTGCGGCGAGTGGCCGTCGACAACAACGCGTTGAGACCGTAGCTCTCGTTGCGTTCCTCGACGATGCGTAGGATCGCCGCCGCGAGTTTGGCCGCGTCGTGCCGGACTTGATGGCCTTCGGCGATGAAGTCGCCGGTGAGGGGCGTGACGCCGAACGCGGCGATCATCTCGAGATCGGCAGGCACTTGAAAAGCGCCGTCGCGCTCGTAGAGCGGTAGCAGGCGGTTGGCCTGGCCGACGTTGACGAGAGCGCGGTCGAACAACCGCCGATCCGTCGCCTCGAGCACCGCGCGCACGTGGTCGCTTGCCGTCATGCCCGTCGTCTCGCCCGGCTGCGTCATGATGTTACAGACGAACACCTTGGTCGCTTTCGAGCGTTCGATGGCTTCCGCGATGCCGGGCACGAGAAGGTTGGGCATGATGCTCGTGTAGAGGCTTCCTGGGCCGAGGATGACGAGATCGGCCGCCAAGATCGCCTCGATCGCTTCGGGCAGCGCCTGGCAGTGGCTCGGCACGAGACGCACGCGCCGGATCGGCACCGCCGAACGCGAGATGGAGGTCTCACCGGTCACGGTCGAGCCGTCGGCGAGCGTCGCCTCGAGCGAGACGTTGGCGAGCGTCGACGGCAGCACGCGTCCTTTGATGGCGAGCACGCGGCTGCTCTCTTTGATGGCCCGATCGAAGTCGCCGGCGATGCCGCACATCGCGGCGATGAAGAGATTGCCGAAGGAATGCCCGACCAGCCCCTCGCCGTCGTTGAAGCGGTACTGGAAGAGCTCCGCCATCATCGATTCGCTATCGGCGAGCGCGACGAGGCAGTTGCGGATGTCGCCCGGCGGCAAGACCCCGAGCTCCGTGCGCAGGCGGCCGCTGCTGCCACCGTCGTCGGTCACGGTGACGATCGCGGTCAGATTGGTCGTGTATTCCTTCAGGCCGCGCAGCACGGTGGAAAGGCCGGTTCCGCCGCCGATGACCACGAGGCGGTTGCCGCGGTCGAGCTGGCGCCGTTCGTGGACGACCTCGATGAGCCGCTGGCCGTCGTTGGGGCTCACCGCGTTGATAAGCGAGCGCTGGTACTGACGGAAGCCGTAGTAGACGAGCCCTATCCCGCCGCCGATGAAGAGTAGGACGAGGAGCGCGGTCGGAACCCCCGGCCCGACGAGCTGGTTGATCCGCTCGTTGATGTGGAAATTGAAATCGTAGGCTTTGAAGACGCGTCCGAAGCCGTCGAGGATGAAGAAGGCGCCGAGCAGCGCCACCAGCAGCCAGCGCTTGAGCTTCATGCCCGGTTTCAGCCAGGTCAGAAAGCGGCGCAGCTGTGGTGACTGTTCAGCGTTGCGCGTCGCGCCGTTCGACAAAGGCTTTGATCCTCTGCGACTGCAGGTGACGGGCCAGATCGTTTGCGATGTAGACCGAACGGTGGCGCCCACCCGTGCAGCCGATGCCGATGGTGAGATGCGATTTGCCTTCGCGCAGGAACTGCGGGAGCAGAAAATCGAGGAAATGGAGCAGCTGCTTCTTGAAGGCCTGCACTTCCGGCGATTTGTCGAGATAATCGATCACGGCTTGGTTGTCGCCGGTGAGCGGTTGCAGCTCGGGCACGTAGTTCGGGTTGGGCAAGAAGCGCACGTCGAAGACGAGGTCGGCGTCGAGCGGCACGCCGTACTTGTAGCCGAAGGCCACGACGGAGACGCTCATCATGCGCTCTTCGGCGATGCCGCTGACCGCGTGCGCGAGCTTCTCCTTCAACGCCGAGAGCGTCAGCGACGACGTGTCGATGATGACGTCGGCAGCGTCGCGGATGGGCTTGAGCTCCTCACGCTCTGCGGCGATGCTGTCGCTCACCCGGCCGCGATCGGAGAGCGGATGCTTGCGCCGGGTCTCTGAGAAACGGCGCACGAGCACGGGGTCGCTAGCGTCCAAAAAGACGACGCGATGCGGGATGTGATTGCGTTCGAGCTCGCGCAGGTTGCTGAGCAGGTCGCCGAAGATCTCCTCACCGCGGATGTCGAGGACCACGGCGACGTTGCGCAGGTTGGCGCTCACCGTGCACAGCTCGGCGAACTTGGGGATGAGGCTCGGTGGAAGATTATCGACGCAAAAGTAGCCCAGATCCTCAAGGCATTTCGCAGCCTGGCTCTTGCCCGCCCCTGAGAGGCCGGTGACGATCACGAAATGTATCCCCGGCGGGGCTGCTTTTTGCCCCGCGGCACGGGCCGGGCTCTGCGTCTGAACGGGATCCACGATAGAGATATTATCGGCGCAGCCAGCGTCGCCCCGCCGAAAGAGGGTCCTCGCGATCGAAATTCTCTCGAGCGTCCCAGGCCAGACGGCGCACGGGCGCCGAACTGATGACCCGACATGCGTACCTTCCGGCACGACGAGGCGGTGGCACTGCTCGAGGTGATACGCCCCCTCGTCGCACAGCTGCTCGACGCCAGGCGCGACCTCGCCATCGGTCTGCTCGAGGTCGAGGCCTCGCAGCGCCTGCCGCAGGGCGCGGCACCTCGGGGGCGCGCAGGCCTTCACGTGTCGCATGTTCGCGGCGCTCAGCTACGGATCGTCGGACTCGTGGAGAAGATCCAAGTTCACGGATGCACGGTTAAAGACGTCGATCTCGGTCTCATCGACTTCCCAGCGTTGCGCGACGGGCAAGTCGTCAATCTGTGCTGGAAGATGGGTGAGCCCACGATCGACTATTGGCACGGTATGGACGAAGGCTTCGCAGCCCGCAAACCGATTGCCGAGACGCGCCTGTAAGCCGGATTCTGTACCGCCCGTATGAGCGGTGGCGACCATCTCTCTGTGGACGTCCGTCGCCGGACGCCTCGTGCGACGTGCTGTGGGATCAGGCGGGCCGCCTGCGCTGTTGCCAGCGATCCCAACGGTCTTGCTCCAGGTGGGGTTTACCCGGCCGATGTCTCCCGGCACCGCCGGTGCGCTCTTACCGCACCATTTCACCCTTACCGCGCCTTGCGGCAGCGGCGGTTTGCATTTCTGTGGCACTTTCCCTCGGGTCACCCCGACCGGACGTTAGCCGGCACCCTGCCCTATGGAGCCCGGACTTTCCTCAGGCCGCGATCGCTCGCTGCCCGCGGTCACCCGGCGCGCTCGGCACCACACATTATAACACTAGGGCGCAAGCCCGGGCCGTCGTCTCAAACCCTGATGACGCGACGGTAGAGCGCGAGCAGCGGGGCGAGCGCTCCGCCGCCGCCCGGGCGCCATGTCGTTGCCTCGAGATCGACGTCGACGGCCGCGGCGATCGCCGCTGCATCGGCGCCAAGCCGCTGCTCGCCGACCTTCCCACGGCTGCAGTAGAACGCGCACATGGCGCGCAGGGCGAAGACGTGATGGTCTGCGTCGTCGAGCTCGCGAGCTCGCGCAAGGCATGCGGCGCCGATGCGAGCGATGCCATCGCGGGCAGCCTCGCGCGTCGCGTAGCAGGCGACGAAGTTGAGCTCGCCGTGCTCGCTGTCCTCAGCCTGGTCGATGAAATAGTCCAGCAATATATGGAATGCGGAGAAGTAGGGGAAATAGGCATCGTGCAGGCGGCGGGCGCGCGCCGCATCGCAGCCTTGCATCGCGCCGAAGGCGAGCGCGAACGTCGGCATCGTCGATCCGCAGCCGGCCGCACCTTCCCACCATTGCAGGTCCGGCGCGACCCCGCCAAACGCATCCGCGCAACGCCGTTCTCGCTCGCCCGGGCTCAGGTGCTTGAGCGCTTGCAGTTCGCAGTAGCGCAAGGTGACCTGGCGGATGTAGGGGGCGACCGCCTGAAAGGAAGGCAGCGACGCGAAGTGGTCTTGGGAGCGTCTGACGAGTTCGTCGAGATAGCCACCGTCGTCATGGCCGCGGAAACGGAAATAGCTGCGCAGCGGAGCTCCCGGGGTCACCGCATCGAGGAGCGCTTCGTGCAGGGCGCGGAAGTCGGCTTCCTCAACCGTGCCCAGCCGATCGCACAGATTATCGAGATAATCGACCGCTGTTTCGAAGACGGCGACGAGCGCCACGTAGCGGCCGGCCTGAACTGGAGGCAAGAAGGTCGCCAAGATGCAGCCGCCGTGCACGTGAAAATCCTTGTGCGTGATGCTGGCGATCGCCTCACGCCGCAGATCCGCGTCGGGGATGCGCTGCGCGAGCCGCTTGAGTCGGCGCAGCTCTCCTGCGGCTTTGGGGACCACGCGCACGAGAAAGCGTCGCGCCTGGCCGGCAAGGTCTCGGTCCACGAGCTCGCCTCTACGACGCGCTGCCCAGGGCGCACTCTTTTGCTCGTCAAAGACCCGAGCCGGCAGGGCATGTACGCTCTTGAGAGGATACGCCATTGTCTGTGACTGTCCGCGCGCTCGCTCTCTTCCTTTGTGTGCTGCTCTTTTTGTCACCCCGGGGAGCCTGGGCGGCGGCGCAGCCGACGGCGACGCCGGCGCCGAAACCGTCTCCAGAGCACAGCCCGACGG
Source organism: Vulcanimicrobiota bacterium (assembly GCA_963806005.1). Lineage (GTDB taxonomy): Bacteria > Vulcanimicrobiota > Vulcanimicrobiia > Eremiobacterales > Eremiobacteraceae > JAFANK01. Next base: position 1,039,759 of record CAWDWJ010000001.1, read on the forward strand.
CGTCCGTCACGGTCAACGGTCTGGGCAGCGGCCAAGACGCCTTGATGTCGTACGCGAAGTTCACCGATGGCGCGACCGCGCAGACCGGGCTCTTCACGGTCTGGCGCAAGCAGTCCAAGGTGTATCTCGAGATCGCGCCATCGCAGCTGGATCACGCCTACCTGCTCGTCCCCATCCTCGCAAACGGTCTGGGCCGCGCGCTCTTCGCTGGGATCCACTTCCGGCCGCTGCTCTGGCAGTTCACGCGGGTCGGCAATCAGATCATGACGGTCGAGCGCAACCCCTACGGCAAGGCCAAAGCGGGCACGCCTGCGGCACTCGCGGTGGAGAACTCGTATCCGCAGTCGGTCATCTCAGCCGATCCGATCGTCGCCATCGACAGCACCTCGGGTGACATCGTCTTCGGCGCGGATGCGCTGCTCACCGACATCGTCGATCTCACGACGCTCTTGAACGGCCCCCTGGTGGAGAACCGTGCGACGGTGCGCTACAGCCTCAATTCGCGTCTGAGCTATTTCGGTCCGAGCAAGGCGTTCCCGGAGAACGTCGACATCGAGGCCGACCTCACGCTGTCGGGAGGCGCGCCGGGATTCATCGACACCGTCCCCGATCCGCGCAGCCTCTTCGTGCGCATGCACTATAGCATCATCGACATGCCCGACGACGGCTACCGCCCGCGCATCGCAGACGACCGCCTGGGCTATTTCATCACCGCGCGCCGGCAGTACGACGACGAACAAACGCCGACGAGCTTCGTGCGCTACATCCAGCGCTGGAATCTCGTGAAGACGGACCCGGCCGCGCGATCCTCAAAGGCGCGCAACCCGATCGTGTTCTACCTGTCCAACGACATCCCGCTGCGCTATAGGGCTCCCATTACGCAGGCGCTCCTTACCTGGAACAAAGCCTTTGAGAAGATCGGCATCGAGGACGCGGTCACCGTGCGCCAGCAGCCCGACGACCCCCAGTGGGATCCAGACGACGTGCGCTATTCGGTCGTGCGCTGGGTCGTCAGTCCGGACGCCGCCTTCGCGTATGGACCAGCTTACGCGAATCCGTTGACCGGTGAGATATTCCGCGCCGACATCGTGATCGACGGCAACCTCGTGCGCTTCGGGCGCAATGAACTCGAGAGCGTCGTCGTGCCGACGCAGGAGAGCCCCGCCGATGCGTTGGCCTGTAGCCTGAGCGACTGCGATTACGGGTACGAGGCGCACGACGAGTCGCAGTGGGCGGCGCTCGTGCTGGCGAGCGAGGGCGTCTTCAAAGACAACGCCCCGCCTCCGGCATGGTACGTCAACTCGTTCCTGCAGTCGATCGTGCTCCACGAGAGCGGGCACACGCTCGGCTTGCGGCACAATTTCGAAAGCTCCACCATCTACACGCCCGCGCAACTGCGCGACAAGCGGTTCACACTGCATAACGGCATCGTCGGTTCCGTGATGGAGTACACGCCCGTGAACCTCTCCCCGCACGGGCAGCCGCAGGGTTCGTACTTCCAGACGCAGCTTGGACCGTGGGACTACTACTGTATCAAGTATGGGTACGAGCAGATCGCGGCGGCGTCATCGGAGGGTGAGCTGCCGGTGCTGCGTGCGCTGGCCGCGCAATCGACCAAGCCGGAGCTGCGCTACGCGACCGACGAGGATGCATCGTGGGCGGACGGCTTCGCCGTCGACCCGCGCGTCAACACGTTCGATCTCTCATCAGATCCGCTCGTCTTCGCGGGAGATATCCTCGCGATCGACCGACGCCTGTTCGCCACCATGCCCGCGCGCCTGCCGCACATGGGCGACAGCTACGCCCAGACGAGAGAAGCGTTTGCCACCACGCTGCGCAGCTGGTGGGCCGCGACCCGCTACGCAACGCACTACGTAGGAGGCGAGTACTTCACCCGCAACCATCGCGGCGATCCCGGTGCCACCTTACCCTTCACCCCGGTCTCGAGAGCGGACGAACGGCGCGCGTTTGCGCTGCTCAACCGCTATGCATTCGCGGATGACGCATTCCAGTTCTCACCGACATTGATCAACAGCCTGGGCGATAGCCGATTCTCCCATTGGCAGAGCGATCCAAACGCGCTCGACCGCTTGGATTTCCCGCTCGACGAATATGTCGAGGCCTACCAGCTGCAGCTGCTCTACCAGATGTGGCAGCCGTCCGTGCTGGCACGCCTCGCGCAGCTCGAATCGAGCGTGACGTCTCCCGGGCAGACGATGAGCCTGGCCGACCTATACGATTGGACCGACGCGAGCATCTGGGGCGATCTCGCCACGCGCGGACTGCGCACGGTGCCGCGCCATCACCGTGCGCTCCAGCACGCCTATGCCGAGCTCGTCATCCATATCATGCTGCAGCCGGATCCCGGAACGCCGAGCGACGCACGCTCGCTCGCCCGGCATCACTTGGTATGGCTGGACGAGCAGCTCGCCGGCACGCTGCGCCGCGGCGGCATGGACGAGGCGACGACCGCGAATCTCGAGGACGTCAAGACGATGGTCGATCGCGCGCTCAACGCCAATGCGGTCTTGCCCTTGGGCTGAGAGGACCGGTCCGCGGCCTGGTCAAAATGTAAACCATGGTTAACATCGGGGCAGACCGTTCCCCCGAGCGCGCGCGCCAAGACTACGTCAAGGTCATCTATCAGCTCGGGCAGGAGAAGGCCGTGCGGGCCGCAGAGCTCGCACGCCACCTCGGGGTCACCCGGGCATCGGTGAGCAAGTTCAAGCGCATGCTCGAGCACGAACGGCTCATCTACCGTTCGCGCCGGCCGACAGACGCGCTGCGTCTCACCCGCAAGGGGCAGCGACTCGCCGTCCGCATGGTGCGGCGTCACCGCCTGGTCGAGACGTTCTTGCACACCACCCTGCGCGTGCCGCTGGAGCGGGTCCACACCGAGGCGGAACGGATCGAGCACGCCATCTCCGACGACGTCTCGGCCCGGCTCGCCCAATTCTTAGACAACCCGGTCGCAGATCCGCACGGCCATCGGATCCCAGACGGCGTCGCCGCGCGCAAGGGTCCTCGCGAAGAGCGTTTGACGAGGACGAGCGTCGGCTCTAAGGTCGTCGTCACGAGCATCGATGACCGGGATGCACACGCGGTGCGCAAGCTCGCCGCTCTCGGCATCCTCCCCGGCATGCGGGCGATCATCACGGCGAATGACGGCGATCGCATCCACCTGCGAGCCGGCCGCCGGCAGCTCGACATCTCCGCCAGCACGCTGCGCGGCGTTCGCTGCGAGCGGGTCTGAGCATGTCAGACGCGGTCGAACGCCCGCCGCAGGGCTGGATACCAAGCCGGGAAGACATCCTACGGGCCAGAGATCGCAACGGCGTTCGCGCGGCTCGCTCGAGCGGACGGCGGGTGCGCTTGCTCCTCCTCTTGGCGGGCCCGGGTATCTTGGCGATGCTAGGCGAGAACGACGGACCGAGCATGCTGTCCTATGCGCAGACCGGTGCCACGTACGGCATCGGGTTTTTCGTCCCGTTCATCCTCGTGACGTTTGTGATGGCGTTCGTCGTGCAAGAGATGACGGTGCGTATCGGCTCCGCCACGCACCGGGGTCACGCCAAACTCATCTTCGACCGCTTTGGTCCTTTCTGGGGCTATTTCGCCATGGGGGACCTGGCCGTCGGCAATCTCCTCACCCTCATCACCGAGTTCATCGCCATTCGCGCGGGCGCGGCATATTTCGGCATCCCGGGTTGGATCGCGGTCATGGGCGGCGTCCTCGTCGTCGCCGCGGCGATGTCGGCGCGACGCTATTTCACCTGGGAGCGCGCGGCGCTCACCCTGGCGGCGGGAAACCTGCTCTTCATCCCCGCGGCGCTCTTCGCGCATCCCGACTTCGCCGGAATAGGCCGGGCGCTCGGCTCCTGGGGTCCGGTGCCGGGCGGCATCACCGTCGGATTCTTCACCCTGATCATGGCCAATATCGGCGCCACGGTCACGCCGTGGATGCTGTTCTTCCAGCAGGGAGCTGTGGTGGACAAAGGGCTCACCAAGCGCGATGTGCCGCAGGGACAGGAGGACACGGCGCTCGGCGCCGCGCTGGCTGCCGTCGCCGGCCTGGCGGCGCTCGTCGCGTGCGCGCCGCTCTTCACCCATGGCGTTGCGAGCTCGGGCCTGAGCGGCGGTGCGGATTTCGCCACGGCGCTGCGCCCGTACATCGGTTCGACGGGCGCGGCGCTCTTCGCGCTTGGTTTGATCGAGGCCGGTCTGGTCGCGGCGATGACCATCTCGACGAGCTCCGCCTACGCGTTCGGCGAGGCGTTCCACAGCGGGCGCAGTCTCAACCTCGACTTCCCCCAGGGCCTGCTGTTCTACCTCACCGCCTTTGTGTCGGTGCTCGTCGCGGCTGCGGTGGTCATGGTGCCGCACGCGCCGCTGCTCGCCATCACCATCACCGTGAACGTCATCGCCACCATGCTCATGGGCCCAGCGCTGCTACTCCTCTTGATCCTGATCAACGACCGCGAGATCGTCGGAGAGCTTGCCAACAACGCCTGGCAGAACATCGTGGCAGGCGCCATCGTCATCGGCATCGTGCTCGTCGGCGCTTTCTACGGCCTCATCGTCGTGTTTCCACGACTGCTTGGAGGGTGAGCGTGCCTGATCGCATTCCCGACGACGTCGATATGACCGCGCTCGACCCGGATCAGCGCTCGAGCGAGCTCGCGAAAGACCTTCCCCGGGCGCGCTTGAGCCCGGCGGTGATCGCCGTGCTCTGGCTGCTGCGGGTGTACGCGGTCGTTGCCATAGCGCTCGTCGTCTACGTCTTCGTGCGCTCGCTGCGCGGCTGACGTGCCCACGAACGCGTTCGCCGACCTCCTCGTCCTCTTCGTGGCCGTCCTCGGGGTGGCCATGGGCTCGCGCTACGCTCGCGTGCCATACACGGTCGGACTCGTCATCGTCGGTTTGGTCATCGGCACGATACCCGGGCATCCGGCCATCAGGCTCACGCCCGACCTCGTCATGCTGGTCTTCTTGCCCGCGCTGCTCTTCGCCGGTGCGTGGACCTACCCGGTCGAGCAGCTGCGCCGCAACTGGCTCCCGATCGCGCTTCTGGCGACGCTCGGCGTCCTCATCAGCATCGGTGTGTCGTGGATCGTGCTCGTGCACTTCGCGGGTTTGCCGCTGCAGACCGCACTGCTCTTCGGAGCAATCGTGTCCGCGACCGATCCGGTGGCCGTGATCTCCGTGTTCCGCTCGCTGGGCACGGACGCGCAGGTCGCAGCCATCGTGGAAGGGGAGAGCCTCTTCAACGACGCCACAGCGGTCGTGGCCTTCAAGGTGACGCTCCTGCTCTCGGTCGTCGCGTCGCATGCGACGGCGGAGACGACGCTCGTGGATTTCGTGAGATTGCTAGGAGGCGGTGCCATCATCGGAGCGCTTGCCGGCGTCGGTGGTCTGCTCGCGCTGCGCTTTGCCGAAGACTACGTCACTGAAGCCATGGGGACGCTCATCATCGCCTACGGTTCGTATTTCGTCGCCGATCGGCTCAACGTCTCAGGTCTGATCGCCGTCATCGTGTCGGGCATGATCATGTCTCGGCTGGGAGCTCGCTTCGGTTCGTTCACGGTGACCCGGCAATCCGTGAACCAGCTCTGGGAGTTCATCGCTTTCGTCGCCAATTCGCTGCTCTTCTTGCTCGTCGGCTTGGCCATCAATCTCGGCGAGCTTCGCGCAAGTATCGTACCCGCGCTCTGGGGGATCGGCGCGGTCGGATTGGCGCGCCTCATCTCGGTGTATGGTCTGAGCGCTTTGAGCGGCGTCTTAGGCCGCCGGCTGCCGGCATCGTGGCAACATGTGTTCTTCCTGGGAGGCCTGCGCGGTGCGCTCTCCATGGCCCTCGTCTTGAGCCTGCCCGCGTCCACGCCCCAGCGCGACCTGCTCGTGGGCATGGTGTTCTCGGTCGTGCTCTTCACCCTCGTCGCCCAAGGTCTGGCCATAGCCCCGGTCCTCATGCGGCTCCGTGTGAGTCCCGAGCAGCCAGGCACTAGGTCTTAAGGCTCAATAAGACTCTTCGGACTGTTGCTGGGCTTCGGTCCTATGGTTATATATGAGCATGGACCAGACCGAGCTGACACCCGCTCTCGAGCGGGTGGCTGCATCTGTTGTCGAGACGCATCGCAAGCGGCAGCAGGTGGAAGAGGAGCTCAAAGCCGCGGCAGCAGCCGTCGCCTCGCTGCATGCCCAGAGCTCGTCGCTCGAGGCCTCGGTATTGGAACTGCGCCGCGAGCTCGAGCAAGCGCTGCAGCTCAAGGCCCAAGAGGATAGCGCGCTCGCCGAGCTGACCTCGAAACGAAAGGCGGCCATCGAGCAGCTGGCGACGATCGCTCGCGATGCCGAGACGTTCCTCGCCGAAAAGGACCGTGCGGCTGCCGAGACTGCCGCGCAGGCTGAGGCCGTGCGCGAGCAGCTGCATAGTGTCGAGGGAGAAGTGGCAGCGGTCAAGACGGCGATCGGCACGTTTGCACAAGACAGCGCGGCGTTGCGCGACCGGGTCGCCGGGATTCGCACGAGCGCGCAGGCTGCAGAGGAACAGATCGGCGAGGTCCAGTCCAAAGCACGCGAGCTCGACGCCGCGGTCGATGGCATGGCGGCAAAGGTCTGCGCGATCGCCGACGGGCTCGACCATGCCGATCGTGACCGTCAAAAAGTCGCGGCGGCATCCGATGAGCTGCGCGGCGTGAGCGCGGCGCTCGAAGTACGGCGTGCTGAAGCGCAGTCGGCCGCGGCGGAGATGGAACGGTTGCTCGCGCTCAAGGAACTGCAGACGGCAGGTCTCGCACGGCAGATCGAGCGGCTGTCCCGGCTCGCCGAAAGCGCGCCACAGACAGCGGCCAGCGCGACGACGTCAGGGGCGCCCACGATCGCTGCGGTCTCAAGCCCCGTTCAGCATGCCAGATTCGAGCAGAGCGTGGAGACCATAAACCTGCTCGCCTCGCTGGGGTTCGTCGGCAACGACGAGGCGGCGTCCGTGCTCGGCATCCTGGCCGAGGACGACGTCGACAAGTTCGTGCGCTCCCTGTGGTCGCGGGCCATGGGGGGCCCGCAGCCCGGGCCATACCGGCTGATCATCGGTAGCGTGCTGACCGAGTCCGGCGATAGCAAAGGCGCGATGACGTTCTTCACGAAGGCGCTCGAAGGCCGGAGCATCGACCCGTTTTTGACCTACCTCGTGGCGGTCTGGCTCTTACGGATGAAGCGCTATGTGGATGCGCTGCGGATAGCCCAGGCTATGGGACACGCGAGGAATGCCAGGATGCTTGCGCGCAATATCGAGGCTCTACAGCTCTCGGGCAGCGGGCGCCTCGACGAGGCGGAGAAGAAGTTCGCCGAAGCGCTGACCGTGCCGGGCCAGCCCAGGCTGCACCACAACGAGACGATGTACAACCTGGCGCGCCTGGCGCAATTGCGCGGCGACGCCGACAGCGCTGCGATGTGGTATAGTAAGCTCGCCGCGGCGGATCCGCTCTATCGTGACGTGGCACTTCATATGGATTCACTACAGACGAGGGCGCATGCGGGCTGAAAAAGATGCGAACAGACATTCGGGCCCGTCACTTCGTGTCATACAAGGCAGGGCGGTGACCATAGTCACCGATACTTGGGAATATATATCACTGGGGGACCATACTCGGGGTCACTGACTGGATGCGAAAAGCGAACCGCGGGAATGGTCGCGGATTCACCCTCCTCGAAGCGCTCATCTCGATTGTCATCTTCGGCATCGGGCTCTCGACCTTCTTCGGGTTGTTCCCCTATTCGCTGCACGAAGTGCGGCACTCCAACATCTATCTCCAGGCGGTCAGCGTCGGCCAGCAGTACATGGACGCGATTCGATCGTCTGTCGAGCAGAGCAAGCCCATGCCTGCGCCGACGACCGCTGCCATTGACGGCGGTGATGAGGTGCTCGGCGCGCAGACATCCCCCGGCGTCGCGATGCACAACACCTCACCCGGCAATTTCAGCGTGATCGGTTCGTGCGTCCCGGTCTCTCCGTTCACCCGGTTGCAGCACTGCTCGGTGACCGTGCAGTGGCTGGAAGACGGCTTCACCCGGTCCTATAGCGTCGAGAGCTACGCAACGCAGCAGATATCATGATGACACGACAGCGCGGCACGTCCATCCCCGAGGTGCTCACCGTCACCGTGATCATCGGCATGCTGCTCTCCGCGATGGTCGTCATCGTTCCTCTGCTCGTCAAGGCGCCGGTGCAGATGCAGTCGCAGGTCGATAACGTCAACACGGCTGCCATCGCCCTCTATAAGATCCGGCGCGATTTCGCCGAGGGCGACACGACCGGTGTCATGGGGTGTTCAACCGCGCCGGTAGTGTCGTGCTCGACGGTGGGCATGGCACCCGCGAGCGTGCAAGCCCTGGTCGTCGCTACCGCTGAAGACGCCAGCGGCGCCTTCAACATCGATCTGCTCGGAAATCCCCACTGGCAAGGGTTTCATGTCTACTGGCTCGTGCCCAACAGCTCCGGCACCTCGTACGATCTTATGCGAGCATGGGAACCGGCGAGCATCTGGACGTCCGGTTCATCAGTGCCCACCGGCGTGAGCTCCGTAGTAGCGAATACCGCATTGACCGCGGCCATGGCCATCACGCCGGCCCCGGTTCTCACAAACTACATCTCGTCCATAAGTCTGGGCGTCAACGGCACCTCGAGCACCATCAACTTCGAGTTGGTCGCCGGGACCACCGGCGGCGTCGACCAGACACAGACGAACTTCCAGAGCGACACATATGCAAGAAACTAACGTTCGCCAACCCCGACAAGGACCGATCAAGCGCGGACAGCGCGGCTTTGCCATGGCCTTCGTCTTCGTGCTCGTGGCCCTGCTGCTGCTCATCGCGATCCTCGTCATCACCGGCGCCTTCAACGCGAACAATCAGGCGCAGGCCGTCGGCGTCAAGTACGGCGTGCTCAACTCCGCCGAGGCTGCCGCGAACCTCGCGCTGAACCGTCTTGCTGAGAATCCGAGCGAGCCGGTTGGCTGCATCACGGGTTCGCTCAATGGGGCGAGCTACAAATCGTGTCTCGGCCAAAATAACCTCCACCAAGTTGGATCGATGGCGACCGACCTGGCCAACGGACAGCCCATGTGGGTCCCCTCAGGTTCTGCCTACGTGTACGGCGAGGCCACGGCAAATGGCGCCCGCCGGGTGTATGTCGAAGCGATCGCACAGCCGTCGCCCCCGTTGACCATGCCCTCCGGTGCGATCAACGCAGCGCAGAATATCAATGACCTCACGCCTATGCCGATCGATCAAGATCCGCTCTATCCGAACGACGCCAATATCTACGCTGACAATAACATCACGGTCACCGGCAGCCCAAGCGTCGTCCAGGGTGCCACACACGCGGTCGGCACGGACTCGCTCAGCGGCTCTGCCGGAACGTACTCCGGTGCGACGACAATCGTGTTCCCGAACGCGACGCAGGTCGCCCAGGCCGCACAAAACGCCAAGCTCATAGCCCAGAGCGGGGCCACGGTCAGTGGTGCGACGCTCTCCGCCGGGGGCAGCACGACCTATAGCGGCAACATGTATGTGAGCGGAGACGTCAATATCACCGCCGGCACGATCACGCTAGCCACGGGGAGCGACGTGTACATCAACGGCAACCTCTGCATCAGCGGCACGGGCTCGCTCGTGAATACTGATGGGAGCCAGGGAATGCTCGTGGTCAGCGGCGTCGTATCGTCGAGCGGCTCGGGCGGCTATCAGGTTCCGCTTGGCTCGAACACGATGCTGCTCTCGCTCGCGACAGATCCGGGAGCCATCAACCCGTGCGGCAGCAGCGCAGCGGATGCCTCTCTCTCTCGCCTGTGACCGGAACGGAATCGGTAGGAACGGCCTATGCCGCTAACGGTTCGGTGGGGATCGGAGGTGGGGCGATGGTGGAAGGCGCGCTTGATGCCGGCGGTGGCAATGTGGACCTCGGCGGTAGTTCTGGTTCCGGCTATCAGTACGACGCCAAGCAGGCGCAAACCACGCTCTCTACGGGGACGATGACCTACACTGCTTACAATCAAGACTAACGGCGAAACGACCAGGTCCGTACTCACGACCAAAGGCCTGGTCCCGCCGCTCGCACCGGAACGTCCCAGCGGGTTCACCCCGCTGCTCCAGCTGTTCGAGCGGCTTGCGCTCCTTGGATACTCGTTCGATCTGAGCAAATGGGAGGCGCTCGTCAACGCGGGACTGCTCACCGGACTCCCGCCGCTCCCATCCAACGACTGTCAGATCCCCCATGCGACAGAAGAGCGCATCCGCTTCATCCTCGACACGGAAAAGCGTCTCGCCCCAGGAGCAGGCGTCGACAAGCTCGCTTTCTACCTCGTGGTGGCCGGTCTGCCGGACGTTCCTCCGTACCTCGTCGCGGAATACCTCGAGGCCGCCATGGGCAAGCTCTTCGTGGTCGGCGATGGGATGCTGCGCAGGCTCGAGCGCAAGCCCGAGCGCATCGGTCCGGCCGGCGAGCGCCGCCTGGCCAACGCCATGGCGCGCTCAGTGTTGCGCGACTATCCGCTGCTCGGCGCCGCTTCCTACACCGCGTGTCAGCAGTTGCTCGCTGCGTGCTTCATCATTTTCTTCCGCACTTCGTGGTGCAACCGTAAGCCGAGCCCGCGTCGCCGCTGGGAGCGCATCATCACGCCTGACTTCCTCGACTATCAGCGCCTGCCGGTCAAGACCATCGCCGAAGGCGACCTCGTCGCCGATGCAGCCCCGCAGCTGTCCATGGCTCCGGCAGCCGACAAGGATCGCCTCTTCACGCAGTTGCGCTCGGCAGCTGAGTCAAGCCCCGCGGAGCTGCTGCAATCGGTCAAAGATGCGGCCATGGTGATCGACGCCGCGACGACGCAATTCCCGGAGCTGCAGGAGGCCATGCCGCTGCCGACCCCGACAGGCGCATTCGCCCAGTGGGTGCTCACCCTTGTGCCACCGGTCCTCGCCGCCGCGTTGCTGCGGGTCTCGCAAAACACCGGTGTTGAGAAGTACGGCAACCTCATCCCCAATCGTAGAGAGACAGGCCTCGAGGCGATCCTGCGGACCGCTCTCGCCTACTGGCACACTTAAGGACCCAAGCGAAGCCACCCTGAGCACATAGCGGCGGACAAGCGCCCGGCGTAAGCGAAAGCGCGCGCATGGCTTTCATCCCTGTCGACGCCGTCGGCCTTGAGGAAAGAGCGTCCACGCTCTCCACGCGCAGCATCAAACGCGAGTCGAAGGTCATCGGCCTGCGTCTGGCCATCGCGTGCATGGACCTCACGTCGCTCGAAGGCAAAGATACTCCCGAGCGCATCAAACAGCTGTGCCGCAAAGCCCTGACGCCGGAACCCGAGGATCCGACGGTGCCGTCGGTCGCCGCCGTCTGCATCTACCCAACCCTGGTCGCGGCGGCCAAACAGGCGCTTCGCGATTCACGGGTGCGGGTGGCGTCGGTAGCCACGGCCTTCCCCAGCGGACTCTCCCCACTGGATGTGAAGCTGCAGGAAGTTCGCGAGGCAGTCGCATCTGGTGCAGACGAGGTCGACATGGTGATCGACCGTGGCAAGTTTCTGGCCGGGCGGTATCGCGAGGTCGCTGACGAGATCGCCGCTGTTAAAGAGGCTTGCGGCGGCGCGCTTCTCAAGGTGATCCTCGAGACGGGCGAGCTTGCCACCTACGACAACGTGCGGCGGGCGAGCTGGCTTGCGATGGAGGCGGGCGCGGACTTCATCAAGACCTCCACCGGGAAGATCCAGCCCGCGGCAACCCTGCCGGTGGCGCTCGCGATGCTCGAGGCGATACGCGATTACGAATATGCGAGCGGGAGAGCGGTGGGGCTCAAAGTCGCGGGCGGCATCCGCTCGGCGAAGCAGGCGTTGCAGTTCCTCGTGCTCGTCAAAGAGACGCTTGGCGAAGAGCGGCTCGAGCCTCGCCACTTCCGTATCGGCGCGAGCTCGCTGCTCAACGATGCGCTCATGCAGTTGCGCAAAGAGCGAACGGGTGCATACCAGTCAGATGACTACTTCACAAAGGATTAGGCAGTAAATGGCGACCCGTCAGACGCCGGCACGACGCAGGCGAAAAGGCACAGCGGCGCAGCCGCCGACGGCGCGCACGCGTCTCAAGGCGGATGACGCGCGCCTTGCCGTCACTCCACGAGGAGGGGCCGCCTGGCCATATGCTGCCGCTCCCGAAGCGCATGACTACCTCAAGGTCTCGGCACGCTACGAGCTCTTCATCGGAGGGAAATGGGTGAAGCCGGCGAGCGGCCGGCATTTCGCGACCATCAACCCCGCAACAGAGGACGTCCTCACCCACGTCAGCGAGGCGTCTCCAGCCGACATCGACGCGGCAGTACGCGCTGCGCGTAGCGCCTACGAGAAGTACTGGCGGCGTTGCCCGCCCGCCACGAGGGCGAAATATCTCTACCGCATCGCTCGCTCGATCAGCGAGCGCAGCCGCGAGCTGGCGGTGCTCGAGTCCATGGACACCGGCAAGCCCATCCGGGAATCTCGAGACTTTGACGTGCCCCTCGCGGCGGCGCATTTCTTCTACTACGCCGGCTGGGCCGACAAACTACGCTGGGCGTTCCCGGATCTCGACCCGCGCCCGCTCGGCGTGGCCGGACAGATCATCCCGTGGAACTTCCCACTACTCATGGCCGCCTGGAAGATCGCTCCGGCGCTTGCCTGCGGCAATACGGTGGTGCTCAAGCCGGCTGAGACGACGCCATTGACCGCGCTATGGCTGGCGGAGATCGTACGGCAGGCCGATCTGCCTCCGGGCGTCGTCAACATCATCACCGGCGGCGCTGAGGCTGGAGCCGCCCTCGTGCGCCATCCCGGCCTCGACAAGATAGCCTTCACCGGTTCGACCGAGGTCGGCAAGGAGATCGCGCGCGAGTGCGCGCGGCAGCGCCGGCTCGTCACGCTCGAGCTCGGCGGCAAAGCGGCGAACATCATCTTCGACGACGCGCCCATCGACCAGGCAATTGAGGGGATCATCAACGGGATATTCTTCAACCAAGGCCACGTGTGCTGTGCGGGGTCGCGGCTGCTCGTCCAGGAGCCCGTGATGGAACTCGTCGTCCGCAAGCTGCACCGGCGCATGCAGACGCTGCGCGTCGGCCCGCCGCTCGACAAGAACACCGACGTCGGCGCGATCAACTCCAAGGCGCAGCTGCGCAAGATCACGGAGCTCGCCGATAGCGGTGAGGCTGCCGGCTGCACGCGATTCGAGACCAAGTGCAAGCTGCCGGCGCGCGGCTACTGGTTCCGCCCCACGTTCTTCACCGGGGTCGCCCTGTCGCATCGCATCGCTCAGGAGGAGATATTCGGCCCGGTGCTGTCGGTCATGTCGTTTCGGACGCCCGACGAAGCGGTCGAGAAGGCCAACAACACTCGCTACGGGCTGTCAGCTGGGGTGTGGACGGACAAAGGAAGCAAGAACTTCAAGATCGTCTCGCAATTGCGTGCCGGCGTGGTGTGGGCGAACACCTACAACAAGTTCGACCCTAGTTCGCCGTTCGGCGGCTTCAAGGAGAGCGGTTTCGGCCGTGAGGGCGGTCTCCACGGCTTGCTGCCGTATCTGGATCGCTGATGGAACGCCGCATCGCCGTGCGTAAGACCCCCAAGCTGTTCATCGGCGGAGCATTCACTCGCTCCGAATCCGGACGGACGTTCGCGCTCGAGCGAGACGGCCGCGTCGTGCAGGTCGCGCGGGCCAGTCGTAAGGACGTCCGCGACGCGGTGCGTGCTGCGCGTGCGGCGTGGCCTTCGTGGCGCGACCGCGCCGCTTACAATCGCGGGCAGATCCTCTACCGGCTCGCCGAGATGTTGGAATCGCGCCGCGACCAGCTTACGCAAGCGCTCTTGGCGAATGGCGCCGCATCCGCAGGGGCGGCCTCTGAAGTGAGCGCCGCTATCGACCGCACCGTCTGGTATGCGGGTTGGTGCGACAAGATCGAGCAGCTGCTCTCCACCAAGAACCCCGTCGGGCTGCAACATTTCAATGTGAGCAGTCCAGAGCCGACGGGCGTCGTCGGCATCGTCGCGCCGGACGAACCCGCGCTCTTGGGTCTCGTGTCCACGCTCCTGCCCGTCCTGTGCGGAGGGAATTGCGCCGTGGTGATCGTGGGCGAGCGAAATCCCTTATGCGCGGTCGCGTTTGCCGAAGCAGTGGCCACGGCTGACGTGCCGGCTGGGGCGGTCAACATCTTGACCGCGAGCCTTCCCGACGCCGTCCCGACGCTTGCCAGCCACATGGACGTCAACGCCCTCGATCTATGGATCGGCGACGACGCGCTCGATGCTGCGGCCGCCGAGCGCGCGTGCGAGAGCGTCAAGCGCGTCCGTAGAGGCGGCGCGCCACCACGCCGCTTCTGGTTTGGCGATGCCTCGCAAAGTCCGCACTGGATCGAAGCATTCATGGAGATCAAGACCGTCTGGCATCCCGCCGGCGTCTGACTTTGTCACGAGCATCTTGAAGCAACGGACCTTCTGGCCCGTTATGGAACGAACGGAACGCCGTCCGCCGCCGGCGGACGAGCACGGCCGATGAATCCTGCGATCGCGATGATCGTCAGGAGGTAGGGCAGCGTCTCAAGCAACGCGGCCGGCACGCTGGCGCGCTGCAGCGCTATCTGCAGGCTGCTGAAGAAGCCGAAGAACAGGCAGGCGCCGGCGGTCCCGAGCGGCGTCCAGCGTCCGAATATCACGGCCGCCAGGGCGATGAACCCGCGCCCGGCGACCATACCGTCGGAGTAGAGGTCAACCTCTCCGATCGAGAGATACGCACCGCCCAGGGCGGCGAGCGCGCCACCCGTGATCGTCGCCGCATAGCGATATCGGACCACGTCGATGCCCGCGGCAAGCGCCGCATGCGGCGCCTCACCGACCGCACGCAGATGCACGCCGGCCTTCGTGCGATAGAGGAAGACCTGCATGGCGATGACGAGGGCGATCGCTATCCACACAAGCGCGTAGCGCTCGAGATGGGCGAGGAAGACGCCGGCGCCGCTCCCGACATCGGCGAAGCTCGGCACTTCAGGAGACGCGCCGGGCTGTCCGAATATCAGCGAGAGCAAAAATGCTGCTGCGCCGATCCCGAGCACGTTGATGGCCATGCCCACGATGATCTGGTCGGCGCGTGCGTTGATCGCAAGAAACGCGAGGACACAGCCGAGCAGCGCGCCGATGACGAGCGCTGCGAGCACCGCCAGGGCGATACTGTGCCAGTAGTAGGATGCGGTCACTGCGCCGAACGCACCGGCCGCCATCATCCCCTCAAGCCCTATGTTGATCACGCCGGCGTTCTCGGAGAGGACACCTCCCAGCCCCGCATAGACAAGCGGAGTCGCCTTCACGACGGCGATGAGGAGCACAGCGATGACGATTGACACGTCCACGGTTATGCCTGCCCCGAGGCGATCGGTTCGTCCGTCGTGCTCGTAGGCGCGCGATGCAGCGCGAGCTTTGCGCCCACCCAGCTGGCTGAGACGAAGAGGATGACGAGCCCCTCGATGATCGAGACCAGGTCCTTGGGGATCATGGCCTGGGCTTGCATCGACAGCGCGCCGTTTTGCAGGATGCCGAAGAAGAAGCCCGAGGCGATGACCCCGAGCGGGTTGGAGTGGGCGAGCAATGCCACGGCGATGGAGGTGAATCCGTATCCTGGTGAGAGCTGCGCGTTGAAGCGGTGCAGGAGTCCCATCACCTCGCACGCTCCGCCGACGCCGGCGAGCGCGCCGCTCAGCGCCATCGTCCTCACCACGATGCTGGATACGGCGATGCCCGCATAGCGCGCGACCCGCTCGGAGCGCCCAACCGTCCGCAGTTCGAACCCGGCAACGGTCGCCCGCAGCCACCACCAGAGCGCGACTGCCGCGCACACCGCGAGAGGGAGCGCCGCGGTCAGCCGTGTGTCGGGGACGATTGGATAGAGCACGCCGGCTGCATCGATCGGCGCTGTCTCCGGCGCCGAGGCTGAGCCGCGCAGCGGTCCGGAGACGAGATAGTTCGCCCCGAGGTAGGCAAGGTAGTTGAGCATGATCGTGGTGATGACTTCGCTTGCCCCATAGCGGGCTCGCAGAAATCCGGCGATGGAACCCAACAGCGCTCCGCCAAGCGCACCGGACCCAAGACAGAGGGGGATCTCGAGCGGCCATGGCAGATGCACGTACGCGCCCACGACCGCCGTGCAGAGCGCACCCGTGACGAGCTGACCCTCGGCGCCGATATTGAAGAGCCCGGCTCGAAACGCGATGGCGACGCTCAGACCGGCGAAGATGAAGACCGTCGTCTGCGCCAGGGTCTCCGCGAGCCCTTGCACGGAGCCGAGCGCGCCGTGGGCGAGGGCTCCATAGGCGGCAAGCGGGCTCCCTTTGGCGAGGACGATGACGAGGCTGCCGGCGGCAAGTGCGAGCAGCGGAGCGAGCATGCGCATTGCGAGGTGTCTCACGGCGCGCCACCGCCCATGAGACGGCCGAGCGCCGCATCGTCGGCAAGCTCCATCGGCAGATCGCCGGCTATGCTCCCACGGTGGAAGACGAGCACGCGGTCCGCCAGCGCTCGGATCTCGTCAAGGTCGTAGGATATGAGCACGATACAGGCGCCGGCGGCGCTGATGCGCTCCAGGCGTGCGTAGATGCTCTGCGCCGCGCTGATGTCGACACCGCGCGTCGGCGCGAAAGCGATCACGACACGCGGCAGATCGGCCGTTTCGCGTCCGACGAGGAACTTCTGTTGCGTGCCGCCGGAAAAGCGGCTCATCGCCGCCGCCGGATCGTACGAGTCGATCGCGAAGTCGTGCGCGATATCCGCGGATCGCTTCCGGCCGGACGGGATGTCGAGCAATATAGCGCGTCGCAGAGAGCGCTCATCGCCGAGCATGGCGTTTTCAACCGCATCAAACTCTAGGACCAGTCCCTCGCGTTGCCGATCTGGCGATATGTAGCGCATGCCCGCGCGCCGTCGCTCGGGCACCGGTGCGTGGGTGATATCTGCGCCATCCAAACGGATAGTGCCGGCCTCTGGCGGGCGAATGCCATACACAGCCTCGGCGAACTCGACCTGGCCGTTCCCCTCGACGCCAGCGATGCCGACTACCTCACCGGCGTGGCATACCATACCGATGCCCGAGACCGCGGGACTGCCATCGTCGCGGGAGACGCTGAGGTCGAAAACTTCGAGGATGACGGGGGCGGAGCGAGCTTGGGCCCGCCGGACGGGGCTGGGGACCAGCATGCCAACCATCATCGTCGCGAGCGCCGCTTCGCTCGCGGCGGCCCGTTCGACGGTTCCGACTGCTTTGCCGCGGCGCAGAACCGTCACCCGGTCGCAGACCCGCATGACCTCTTTGAGCTTGTGGGTGATGAAGATGACGGCCCGCCCCTCGTCGCGGAGCCGCTCCATGACCTCGAAGAGGCCGTCTCTCTCACTAGGCGACAGTGTTGCCGTGGGCTCGTCCAGAATCACGATGTCAGGACCACGCCCGAGCACGCGCAGGAGCTCCACTTGCTGGCGGGCCCCGACGCCGAGCGCTTCCACGCTCTCAGACGCATCGATCGAGAACCTGTACCGCGCGGCGAGTTCTTGGACGCTGGAGACCGCCGCACGACGGTCGACGAAGCCGCGCACTGCCGGCTCGCAACCGAGCAAGACGTTTTCGGCGACAGAGAAGCGCTCGACGAGAAGATAGTGCTGGAAGACCATGCCGATGCCCGCTCGCATGGCGTCCGCGCAGTTGGCGAAGCGAACGCGCTGACCATGCACCTCGATCGTCCCTTGGTCGGGCGACAATACCCCGTACAACACGTTCATGAGGGTGCTCTTGCCCGCGCCGTTCTCACCGACCAGCGCGTGGATCTCCCCAGCGCGCACGTCGAAGTCGACGCCATCGATGGCGGCGAGCGCGCCAAACCGCTTGACGATGCCATTGCAGCGCAGCGCGGGAGGTTTGGGCCCCGTGCTCACTTCAGCGCAGCGGGTGGGATCGGGTGGAAGCTCTGCAGCTGTTCGGGCGTCGAAGGGACGACGAGCTTGCCGTCAACGATGGCCTTTCGATACGTGGCAAGGGTGGCGATCGTGCCTGCGGGTAGGAGCGAACGGGTGAAGACCATCGCCGTCAAACCGACGCCCCCCTCCTTGAGCCCGAGCACGACATGACCGTGGGGGATATGCCCTTGCGCCGCGTCAGAGGAGAGCGCGAAGACCGCGTTGTCGACATGCTTGAGCGCGCTCGTGAGCACCTTGCCTGGAGCGAGCGCGTCCTGGTCTGAATCGACGCCGATGATGTAGTCGCCCACCGGCCGAGCCTTGACCTCATCGATCGCCCCGAGGCCGCACTTGCCGGCAGCGGCGTAGATGATGTCCGCACCCTGATCGTAGAGCAGCGACGCGTATTCTTTGCCGGATGCCACATCGTCGAACGAGCCGGTGTACTTCACGAGGATGCGCGTTGCCGGGTCGACTGACTTGACGCCCGCCTCGAACCCATCGCGGAACTTCTCTATGAGCGGCGAGGGGATGCCCCCGAGAAAGGCGACGGTCTTGGTCTTGGTGACAAGACCGGCTAGAACGCCCGCCAAAAAAGAACTTTCCTCTTCCTTGAAGGTGACGGATGTGACGTTGGGTTGCGCTACGACGGAGTCGATGATCGCGAAATGCGAGGCGGGGAAACGCTGAGCAACCTCATCAAGCGAGTCGTGCATGAGGAAGCCGATGGCGAACACGAGGGTGTCGCCCTGCTGCGCGAGGGCCGCCAAGTTGGGCGAATAATCGGCGACGGATCTTGATTGCAGGACCGAGACGGTCGCGTGCAACTCAGTCTGTGCGCGCAGCAGCCCACGATGAGCCGAGTCATTGAATGACTTGTCACCCAGACCACCCACGTCGGTCACCATGCCGAGCCGGAGCGTCCCTGGCTGACCGCCCACGCCGGTCGACGGCGTGCTTTGCCCATGTGCGCACGAGGCGCAGGCCAATGCCGTACATACTAGCACGCCGAGGCGATACAGTTGAATCAGCGGTGCTCGTATGTTCAAGACTCTTCGACCGTTGGCGCGCCTGAGCCCGAGGCCCTCCCGCAAGACAATGTGTTCGACAGGGCCGACCGCTCGAATGTCAGAACGCCTGGCATCTCTTAGGGCGGAAAGGGCGAGAGGGGCGCATATGAATCGCTTGGCATGGCCTTGTGTCTTCATTCTATTGGTCGTCTGGTCGTTGGTTGGGTTTGCTCCGGCGTTGGCGGCTTCGAACGGCACGGTCAGTGGCGTCGTGGTCGATGCGAACGGCGGTGTGATCTCAGGCGCCACCGTAGAACTCATGGGCTCCGGTGCCTCGTACAAGACCCACTCGGCGGCGGATGGGTCGTTCAACTTTTCCGGCCTCGGAGCGGGGACGTATGTCGTCCGAGCGTCAGTCAAGCAATACCTGACCGCGAGCTCGTCGCCGCTTTCGCTGGGCGATGGTCAGACGCTCAGCCTACAGATCACCCTCCAGCCAGTCACTACGACGAACATCAGCACGCTTGGCCGGGTAACGGTTACAGGCCATGCCACTCTCAACACGGCGCCCAGCTCGAACTTCACCATCACGGCGAACCAGATGCTCAACCAAGGCGCAAATCAGGTCAACTATGGGCTCGAATCACAGAACGGCCTCACCATGGAGCGCTACGATAACGGTGCGCCCGGCGCGGTGACGACGTTCACCATTCGCGGCGCCGGAGGCTTCGGCGGCGGTGCGGACGGCAGCAGCAACACGGGCTATGAGATCCTCGTGCTCCAAGACGGTGAACCTTTGCGCAACGGCCAGTACGGAGACTTCGACACCTCGTCGCTCACGCCGGCGATCTATTCTCGCGTCGAGGTCGTCAAGGGTTTGACTGGTGCCTCGCTCTTCGGCGCGAACACGGTCGGCGGTACCGTCAATCTTGTGACGCGCGAGCCCGCCAAGACCGAAGGTGGTGAGGTCATTCTTGGATTTGGCGGCTTTTTCACGAGCGATTTCAATCTGTCCGAGACGAACACGATCGGCCGTTTTGGGTACCTGATCGACTTGCATCAGTACCAGACCAACGGATACGTGCCGTTCCCGTATCTCGCGATCTACCAACCTTCAGGCGCCACGGCTCCGGGTTGCTGTATCGCGCACCCGACGCAGAGCATGAACCTCAAGTCCTTCTTGGGCAAGCTGCGCTACGATTTCTCGAAGTCCACTTATCTTGAGGTCGGCAGCTCGCTCGAAAGCGATACTCGCGATCAGCTGGGGCTCATCGGTAATCCCAACTACACTTCGACGGGAGCGCCCATCATTGACTCAGCCACTGGGCTGCCCGTCTTCTATGGGTTCCCGGGCGACTACGTCTGGAACATCCAGCCCAAGTACACGGCCGATTTCCACACCGCACTCGGTGGGGGCACGCTCATCCTGCGCTCGTATTCACAGCTGCTGGAACGTGTCGTCGACGGCTACAACGAGCCCGTCGATCTGCCGTGCTGTTTCCTCACGCGTTCGGTTGATCGCCTCACGGGCGACCTTGCCTCCTGGAATAAGGACTTTGGCCATCATAATATCACCATCGCGTGGGGCGCCAATAGCGACAACTTCTATTACGGGCAGAATCCGACCAATCCGAACCCACCGTTCCAAGGGCTTAACGTGCCGTTCTCCCAGTTAATGCCGACGGCGCAAGGCATCGAGCTCTATCGTCAGTACATGGCCCGTGACGACTATCAAGCGAGTTCGAAGCTCGACTTGACGCTTGCCGTGATGTACAGCAATTACAACACGGTACTCGTCAAGCGGCTCGATCCCCGATTCTCCGCTGTCTTCAAACCCGATAGCCAGAGCGTGCTGAAGTTTGCAATCGGCACGGGCTTCGCGCCGCCGCAGCTCTCCGCGCTCTTCAGCCCGCTCAATCTGAACTCGCTGCAGAACCTCAACGGCCCGACGTGCAGTTTCTGCGTGGCGACCAGCGGCAACCCGAACCTCAAGGCGGAGACTGCAATCGGTTCCGACCTCAGTTATCAGCGGACGTTTGGTCCCGTTGGACAGGTCAGCCTCGACTTATACCACACAAACGTCGCGAACCACATATTCTACGGCCTATTCCCGGCGCCGCCAGGGTTGACGTTCACTGGTCCGTTCCCAGGTCCGGTAACGTACATCTCCATGCCGGTCAACCTGTCGGGCACGGTCTACCAGGGGCTCGAGTTCTCGGGAACCGCGCCGATCGTCAACGACTTCAGCGCGAACCTCAACTACAATATCCAATCGGCATACCCGACGGGCGTCGACGCCCTCACCGAAGCGCAACTAGGCAACGTCGTCAATGACCAGCAGTACTTAGGAGTGCCGATCCACAAGTACGGCTGGTCGATCAACTACCAGAACTCCGCTCACGCGACGGCCTTCTTCGGCGCTAACTATTTCGCCAAGAACAACGCTTACAACCAGCCACCGTTCTGGATATACAACGCGGGCGCGACCTTCCCGTTCGGTGAAAACACGATGCACATCGCCTGGACCAACATCTTCAACGCGAATGCCGCCATCTGGCCGTTGTTCAACTTCGGCGTTCCGCAGCTTGGCGGACCTGGCTACACCCAAGGGTGCAATTCGAACTTCCCCGGGGTATATTGCACGACCGGGTACAACGCCCCGCCTCACATGCTGATGGTGACCTTCGATCACCGCTGGGGATCGCTTCGTTAGCTTATCAAGGAGTCTGTCATGGGCACTATGGTTGTCGGTATGTTCCCCGGTCATGATGACCTCTCGAAATTGACCGAGGCGCTCAAGGCCGGCGGCTTCAACGTCGAACGGCTACGCGTCATCACAAGCGACACGCCGAAGGATGATCTCATAAGGACGGGCGCGCAGTTCGTCTACAGCGGGGATTCGGAATCCACTGCAATCGGCAGCGGCGGAGGCATAATCACCGGCTTCGGCGGCATGAACGTTCCCGGCCTCACCGAGGGCGGTCCGCGCCTGCCGACGGTGCAATCATCGCGGTCCACCGAAGATCTGCTCGGGGAGCTGGAGATTCCGGGGGCGCGCTTTGAGGATTACAGCAAGGCGCTTGATGCCGGCCGCAGCGTCGCAGGGTTTAACGCAGGCGCTGATGTGGAGAAGGTCAAGGCGCTGTTCTCGAGCGCCGGCGGTTACCCGGTCGAAGTCTTCTAACCCAGAAGAGGCGCTTGGGTCGCGCGAGCGCACGCGAGGCCCAGCCGAACGGCGCCGCCCTTGCGGTTCACGTCCCTTTCTCGATCGCTAGCGTAAGTTGACACTTACGAAAGTATATGCTAACGTATTGGTCAAAAGGAGGGGAGCATGAAAACGCCCGCATCGTATAACGTCAAGAATCACGACGTCGTAGCGCACGACGCGTGGATCCCAGCGCGAAGGGCGCTGCTCGCGAAAGAGAAGGAGTTCACGCGGCTGCGCGACGAGCTCTCGCAGGCGCGACGCGACCTGCCCTGGGAGCCCATCGAGAAGGATTACGTCTTTGAGGGACCTGCGGGCAAGCGCACGCTCTCCGAGCTTTTCGCAGGCTGCCACCAGCTCATCGTGTACCATTTCATGTTCGATCCGGATTGGGGGGATGTCGGCTGCAAGAGCTGCTCCTTCTGGGCGGATAACTTCAATGGCATACCCGCTCATCTGCGAGCGCGCGACGTCTGCTTGGTGGCGATATCGCGAGCGCCATTGCCGCAGATCGAAGCCTACCGCAAGCGGATGGGATGGAGCTTCTTGTGGCTGTCGTCATTCGGCAATGAGTTCAACCGCGATTTCAACGTGACGTTCACCAAGGAAGAGCTGGAGAAGGATCAGGGATACTACAACTACACCGTGCAGAGCCCGCCTGACTCTGAGGGGCCCGGCATCAGCGTTTTTTACAAGGATGACTCAGAGAAGATCTACCACACGTATTCCGCGTTCGGGCGCGGAATCGATATCGTCAATGGTGCGTATAATTTTCTCGATCTCGCTCCCAAAGGCCGCGACGAGGATGATGGCATACAACGCTGGGTTCGTCGCCACGACGAATACGTTACATAAAATTCCCACAATCGGTTAGGACCCATGGCCCAAACGGGCCGCTGAAATTGAAGGTTAGCTCTGATCTGGGATGTCTTTTCGTCCCACCCGTGGCATCCTAACGGGTCGTCCCGAACGAAGGGCGTATCCTACCTCCTCACTCACCTCCCCACACCTCGAACCGAAAGGCCATCATTCCTTATGAAGAAGCCCCAGAAAGGCTTCACGCTCATCGAATTGATGATCGTGATCGCCATTATCGCGATCCTCGCGGCAATCCTGATCCCGAATTTCCTGCACGCGCGTGCCGAGTCGGTGACGGCCGCCTGTGAAGGCAACGAAAAGCAGCTGGCGACCGCTGAAGAGGAATACGAGGTCGACAACGGCGGCGCGTATGCGTCACTGAGCGTTCTGACCACGCCGTACCTCTCCACCTCGATCACGGACCCCGTCAAAAAGGGTAACGCCTACACCGTCGTGATCCCGGGCTCGGGCACCAACGGTTCGTACGAGATCGACGACGCGGGCGGACACGACTCCACGACCACCACGAGCTTGACGCTCACCTCGGGCGGTACGCAGTGCTCGACTTGCACAAGCATCATCTACGCGCAAGCCTCGGGCATCCACGGTAAATAAGGGCCCCGAGGACTCCATAGCAATAGGACGCGGCTTGTAGGCGCGTCCTCGCTATTTCTATGTTAAACTAACACGATCAAGAATCTGGAGAAACCTTGGAGGATAGCGCGGTCGAACCGCTGACCTCTTGCATGCCATATTATGGACCGCATTATCGAGAATTCAAATGCAGCGGTCATCTCCGCATGTCGTCTATTTTACTTCGTTCCTCTGAGTCCGATTGAGGGTTGATAGGCCCACTGGGTGGCGGTACTACGCTCCAATTACGGTTCAGTGCGGCGCGCGTACGGCAGTGACTATCGATCCCAAGGACTGGCTCAGGTATCGGGCCGTTCCGTGACGTCTCCGGGGATGGCGGAGCATCGCCATCTATCCGCGCAACGTCAACGAGGCAGTACGAGGAAGTGAAGAGCCTGCCGCAGCAACTCAGATCGCTGCAGGCGCACGTCAATCACGAGTGAACAGCATGGTCATGGCACAGCCGGAGATAGCGGTACCACGGCATCGATGGTGGATAGGAATCCTTCTCGGATCCGGAATCCTAGTGAACTATTTCGATCGCATCAATCTGTCGATCGCCGGACCGGAGTTGCAAAAGACATTCGGACTGACACCGACGGAACTTGGATGGCTGTTCAGCGCATTCTTCTGGTCCTATGCGCTGCTGCAGGTCCCCACCGGCTTGGTCCTCGACCGTTTCGGTGTGACGCCAATCGGCCGGATCGGGGCGGGCCTTTGGTCGGCTGCCACCGCGCTCACGGCGCTCGCCGGGGGGTTCGGCGGCGTACTTGTCGCCCGAGTCCTGCTCGGCGTCGCCGAAGCCCCGGCCTTTCCAGGTAACGCCAAGGCGACGGGCTACTGGTTCCCGCGCTCCGAGCGGGCCCTCGCAACTGCCATCTTCGATGCTGCCGCGAAGTTCTCCAACGTGGTCGGCGCGCCGCTAATGGCGCTCTCGGTGATCTATTTTGGTTGGCGCGGCGCCTTCTGGGCCACTGCGGTCCTAAGCTTCGCTTACTTTCTGGCGTTCTGGCTGTTCTACCGCGATCCTAGTGCGGACAAGCACCTGACCAAGACGGAGCGTGCATACATACGGTCCGGCGGCGCCACGCCCGAGGGCGCGGCATCCACCAAAGCGGGTGAGATGCTAGGCTACCTGCTGAGCAACCGTAAGGTCTGGGGATTGACCATCGGCTTTGCCGCCTACGGCTATTCCTTCTACCTGTTCCTCACTTGGCTGCCTGGCTATCTGGTGCGCGAGATGCACATGAGTCTGATCAGTTCAGCGAGTTACACGACGATCCCATGGGCAGTTGCAACCGCCACCGATCTGATGATTGGTGGCTGGCTAATTGATCACCTGATTAAGCGCGGGCATGACGAAACGCGCGTGCGCAAGACCGTGCTGGTGATCGGCATGCTCTTCGGGCTGGCGGTGTTCGGCGCGGCGTTCACCACCCAACCCAACTTGGCAATTCTATGGATCTCCATCGCACTTGGCGGGTTGGCAGCGGCCGCGCCTGTCGGCTGGTCGATCCCATCGCTGATCTCGCCTAAAGGGGGCACCGGAACCGTCAGCGGAATCATGAACTTCGCCAACAACCTGATGGGTGTCGTTGCCCCTGTCACCACGGGCTATGTCGTCGGTCTGACCAACTCGTTCAGCAGCGCCTTCCTGATCGCCGGGGTGGTGCTCCTGATCGGCATCTTCTCCTACGTTGTGCTGCTGGGCCGGATCGAGCCGCTTCCCGATCCAGCAGGCGAGACTCAGGCTGCGAAGGGAGTGGTCAAGACGATTCTGCTGCTGATGGGCGTAACAGGGTCCGGCAAGACGACCGTCGCGCTGGAATTGCAGCGGCTGCTCGGATGGCGATTCCAAGAGGGCGACGATCTGCACCCCGCGGCCAATGTCGAGAAGATGCGATCTGGACATCCCTTGAACGACCAGGATCGCCAACCATGGTTGGAGGCAGTTGGAGGTTGGATCGATGAGCGCCTTGCTGCGGGTGAGCCCGGCATCATCACGTGCTCGAACCTGAAGCGTGCCTATCGCCGTACAACCGTGGGCGACCGTAAGGGTGTCACGTTGGTGTATTTAGTGGGCGACGAGCGGCTGATCGCCGAGCGGATTAGCCGGCGTAAGCACCGCTATATGTCGACCTCCCTGTTGCACAGCCAGTTTGCGGCTCTAGAGGAGCCTTTAGAGGACGAACATGCGGTCTTCGTCCCGGTGCACCCGTCTGTCACCGAGACCGTGACCTGCGTGCTACACCTGATCAACGAAAGAAGTGCCCCAGGGCCCACCCGACAAGAAGGGTCACCAGCGGAATAAATATCTTGTAGATGGCGCGAGGCCGGGAGAGGTTCTGGCTCTACAATGGCGCGACGTGGCACGATAGGCGAGCCATGGCGAGGCCATAGCACCGCATGTACGTGATTTACGCCCACTCCACACCGAGCATGCAAAAAGAGATCGTGGACACTCTTAATAATTATGGTGTCGAAAGTGGTGTCAAATTTGGGAAAACCTTGGAGGATAGCGGGGTCGAACCGCTGACCTCTTGCATGCCATGCAAGCGCTCTACCAACTGAGCTAATCCCCCGGTAGAACTTCGTTTAGTGCGCCGTTCTTGACGTTCCTCTCAGGACGGCGACTAGTGCACCTGTGCCGTGCCACGCCCGATGACCGTCTGGTTGTCGCTCATGATCAACGTCACGGGGCCGCTATAGCCAGCCTTCAGGTCGAAGAACATCGTGCCTTTGCCGGTCGAGTCCGGGTCGATCGTGTCGGGATCGCAGCGGTTCTCGGCTCCGGCATCCGGGTTGAGGATCGAACCGTCGGCGAGCTGCAACGTGAAGCCGCCCTCCTCGCACAGCAGAGGATCGGTGCCGCTGTTCTTGATCGCGAAGCCCAGACGCAATACGCCGCTTGAGGTCACGGCGATATCGTTGAAGGAAAACGTCACGTAGAGCTTGCCTGAAGGGGCAGGAGCGGTCGTCGCCGCTTGCTCCGCCGACGCTGTTGCCGTAGCGCCACCGGATTCACCCCCCGTTGTCGGGGTCTGTTCTTTATGCGTGCACCCAACCGTGAGGATCGTCGCGGCGAACAGCATCGCCCAGGCAGCTCGTTTCATTGCATCGCCCTCCAGCGCTGAAAGTAATAGCACCAACCGCATGGAGAACCATTTTTGCCGCGGGAATCGCACCCCACGGCACGAATCCTGGCCGCCATGCCGACATCGCGGGGCCCTGAGCTGCGGCGTGCCGTCACGACGTGGGGCTCATATTCATGGGGCTATGCAGACGTTGGCGCCGACATCTATGTGGCGCTCGGTCTCGTCGTGGGCGCCGCCATGGGTGCCGCGAACATCGCCTTCGCGTTTGCCGGCATCGTCTACGTCTGTATCGGGCTTGCGTACACGGAGCTGGCGGCCGCGTATCCCGTGGCTGGCGGCGGTCAATTCTTCGTCACCCGCGCGCTCGGCGATTTCGTCGGCTTCATCGCGGGCTGGGCCGTGCTCCTCGACTTCACCGTCGATATCGCGATCTTCGCCTGGGCGACGGTCGCCTACGTGAGCTTGCTCGTCCCATGGCTTGCACACCACGCCCCGATCCGTTTTGGGGGCGTGCTTGTCGTGACCGCGTTCCTCACCGTGCTCAATATCATCGGCGTTCGGCAATCGTCGAAGCTCAACGAGCTCGTCGCTACGGTCGACGTCGTCAACGAGACGCTGATCCTCGTCTGTGGATTCATGCTCGCCTGGAAGCCGCAGATGCTCGTGCATACGATGCGGTTCCACTGGCCGCACACAAACGAGCTCTTCCTCGGCGTGTCGCTGGCCATCATCTCCTTCGTCGGACTGGAGAGCATCTCACAAGCCGCAGAGGAGACGCAGCGGCCGTCAAGGGTCATACCGAGGACATCCGTCGCCTTGATCCTGACCATTCTCATCTTCGCGCTTGCCTATTCCAACCTCGTGCTCGGCTTTCCGAACATCCAGGGCCAGCCGGCCTTCCAATACCTGGGCGCCTCGGAGAACAACGATAAGGCCGTCGCTTTGCTCGCCGGGCAGCTGCCCCTCATCGGCAACATCCTCAAATGGTACGTGCCGATCCTTGGAGCGCTGCTGGTCATGATCTCGAGCAACTCGGGCGTCTACGGCTCGTCGCGCATCGCGTACTCGATGGGCAAGCTGCAATTGCTGCCCAGCTGGTTCCAGGTGACAAACCCAAAGACCAAGACCCCTGTGGGGACGATCCTGTTCTTCTCCGGCATCGCGACGATCGTGCTCGTCATCGCCTATCTCCAGGGACCGCACGCGTTCGACTTCCTGGGCGACTTATATGCCTTCGGCGCCGCGCTGTCGTATACGCTTGTCTTTTGTGCGCTCATCACGCTGCGCTTCACCGATAAGGAAGCCCCGCGCCGGTTCAAGATGCCCTGGAACATCAAGCTCACCGTGAGAGGTGTGAAAGGCGACCTCTCGATCGCGTCGGTCATCGGCTTCTTGGGCATCCTGTCGATCCTCATCTTCACGCTATACACCCACCCGACCGGGCGGATCGCCGGTCCGTCCTGGGTCGCGTTCGGCATCCTATTCTTCATGTATTACCGCTCCCGCTCGAAGAAGCCGATCTTCGGCAGTCTGGACCGTGATTGGGTCAAGCATCACCAGCGGACGCTCACCAACGCGGGCGAGCTCGAGATGCTCGACGAATACAATGCAGCCATTAAGAAGACCGGGTAGCCAGATGAGGCAGCAATAGCATGGCGATCGCTAGCGTCAATCCAGCCACAGGTCAGGTCGTCAAGACCTTCGAGCCTATGAGTGCCGCACAGATCGAGGCCAAGATCGCCGCGGCGCAGGCGGGTTCCGAGCGTAATCGCACGTTGGACTTCGCCACTCGCGCACGCTATATGTCCAAGATCGCGGACATTTTGCTCAGCGAGAAACGCGAGCTCGCGACGCTTGCGACGCTTGAAATGGGCAAGACGCTGCGCCAGGCCATAGCCGAGGTCGAGAAATGTGCGTTGGGGTGCAGGTACTATGCGGAAAATGCCGCGACGCAGCTGGCTGACGAACACGTCGTAACGGATGCCGCGCAGAGCCTCGTGCGCTACCAACCCCTGGGAGTGATCCTCGCGATCATGCCGTGGAACTTCCCATACTGGCAGGTCTTCCGGTTCGCCGCGCCTGCCCTTATGGCAGGCAACGCCGGACTGCTCAAACACGCATCGAACGTGCCGCAGTGCGCGCTCGCCATCGAATCCATCTTCGAACGCTCGGGGTTCGAGAAGGGCACGTTCGGCACGCTGCTCATCGGCAGTGGCGCGGTCGAGGCGATTATCAAAGACCCGCGGATACGCGCCGTGACCTTGACGGGGAGCGAGCTCGCCGGGCGGACGGTCGCGGCACAGGCCGGACATGAGATAAAGAAGACCGTGCTCGAGCTCGGCGGCAGCGACCCATTTATTGTCATGTCCAGCGCCGATGTGGCGCAAGCTGCCGGCACCGCCGTGACCGCGCGCGTGCAGAACAATGGGCAGTCATGCATCGCCGCCAAGCGTTTCATCACGGCGCAGAGCGTGGCGGACGAGTTCACGCGCCGTCTGGTCGAACGCTTCGCAGCGCTCAAGGTCGGTGACCCGATGGATGACGCCACAGACGTGGGCCCGCTCGTCAACGAGAGCAGCTTGAAAGAGCTGGATGGTCAGGTCCGGCGGCTCGTCGAGGCCGGCGGCAAGGTACTCATCGGGGGAAAGCGCCTCCCGGGACCGGGTTTTTACTATGCGCCGACCGTCATCGCCGATGTACCCGTTGATGCGCCGATCGCGAAAGAGGAGCTCTTCGGCCCAGTCGCCGTTCTTTTCAGGGCCCGCGATGCCGACGACGCGATCCGGATCGCGAATTCGACGACCTTCGGACTCGGAGCCAGCGCATGGACCAACGATGCCGGCGAACGTCAGCGTTTCATCGACGGCATCGAGGCGGGGGCGGTCTTCATCAACGGTATGGTCAAGTCGGACCCGCGGATACCGTTTGGCGGCGTGAAGGCCTCTGGTTACGGCAGAGAGCTCAGCGTCTACGGCATCCGTGAATTCGTCAACATCAAGTCGGTGTGGATCGGCCCGGCTGCCGCCACCTGAACTATCAGCTCATCTCGGAGTCGCGTTCAGCGCACTGCGACACTAAGAACCACGTCTCGCCGAGAGCTTAAGGTCTCTTAAGACGGCCGCATGTAGTCTAGACGGCTGGAGCACCGGGTTCGCCCGAGCCGGTTCTCATGTGGACAATGCGAGGCAAACGCTCGTTTGCCGGTTCGTGCTTCTCTTACTAAATGCATGAGTTGAGCCGGTTAACGTCCAACCCGCGATTCTCACGAGAAACAACCCCACTCGACTTCTCAGGACTGGCGCGATCAGGACGTCGCGAGACCAGAAGGATAGGTATCGTCGTCAGCCGCGAACATCGAGTAACTTTAGAGAGGAAGAAAGCGCTCAATGCCTGCAAAGAAACCCAATATCCTCATACTCTGGGGCGACGACGTCGGCATCTGGAATATCAGCCGCTTCAGCAACGGTATGATGGGGTACCGGACCCCTAACATCGACCGCGTGGCGAACGAGGGCGGCCTCTTCACCGACTACTACTCCCAGCAGAGCTGTACGGCCGGCCGCGCCTGCTTCATCACGGGGCAAAACCCGATCCGCACCGGCCTCACCAAGGTCGGCATGCCTGGGGCCACCGTCGGCCTGCAGAAGGAAGACCCGACCATCGCCGAGTTGCTCAAGCCGCTGGGCTACGCCACCGGCCAGTTCGGCAAAAACCATCTGGGCGACCGCAACGAGTACCTCCCGACCGTCCACGGCTTTGATGAGTTCTTCGGCAACCTGTATCACTTAAACGCCGAGGAAGAGCCCGAGTTGCCTGACTATCCCAAGGACCCCAAGTTCTTCGCGCAGTTTGGCCCCCGTGGCGTGCTGCATTGCAAGGCGACTGACGCCGACGACGCAACCGTCGACCCTCGTTGGGGACGGGTGGGTAAGCAGACGATCAAAGACACGGGCCCCCTCACCAAGAAGCGCATGGAGACTATCGACGAGGAGATCACAAGCGGCGCACTCGCGTGGATGGAGACGCAGGCCAAGGCGGACAAGCCGTTCTTCCTCTGGTACAACTCCACCGCCATGCACTTCCGCACTCACGTCGCCGCGAAGAATCTCGGCAAGAGCGGGCAAGATCCCTATAGCGATCGCATGGTCGTGCACGACGAGCAGATCGGCATGATGCTCGACAAGCTCGACGAGCTCGGGATCGCCGACAACACCATCGTCATGTACTCCACCGACAACGGCCCGCAAAACGACACCTGGCCGGACGGTGCCAACACCCCGTTCCGTATGATGAAAGACACGAACTGGGAAGGCGGCTGGCGAGTACCGAGCTTCATCCGCTGGCCGGGCACGATCAAGCCGGGATCGGTCTTCAACGGGATCGTCTCGCACATCGACATGTTCCCGACGCTGCTCGCCGCCGCCGGCAATCCGGACGTCACCAAGCAACTGCTCGACGGCTGCACGGTGGGCGGCCAGAAGTACAACGTCCATCTCGACGGCTACAATATGATCCCGTATTTCTCGGGGAAGGCGACCGAGAGCCCGAGAAAAGGCCTCATATACTTCAGCGACGATGGCGACGTCATCGCCGTGCGGGTGGGAGACTACAAGTTCAATCTGGCGGTGCAGCGAGCCTTATCAACGGAAGCGTGGGCCGAGCCATTCGTGAAGCTTCGTTTGCCGCACATCATGAACTTGCGGCGCGATCCCTTCGAGAGGGCCGATTTCAACTCGAACGTCTACTTCGACTGGATGGTCAATCACGTGCCGCAGATGTACGAGATGCAGGCGTTTGTCGCAGGGCAAATCGCCGACTTTGCCAAGTTCCCGCCGCGACAAAAGCCCGCTTCGTTCAACCTGGACGCCGTGCTGGCAGAGGCGCAAAAAGGGCACGGCTAAACTGCGGTCCTGCTCTCGGAAAGGCGAGGGGGCGTGCCCAGCGCGCCCCGTTCCCTTTGGTCCAACCGCAGGCTCCTTTCCACGCTGACGTGACTCGACGCGGTGTGGAAGGCTCTAGGCGCTCATGAGCGAGGACGAAGTTTCCGCTGCGACCTCCGCTGCTATCGCAGCGCAGGTGCGTGCCTTCTATAACAGCTGTTCCTACCCGCCACCCTCGGACGATCTCGATGCTTACCGCCGGGCATGGGACGATCGGCGCCGGCGCGCGGACTCGCATCTCCTATGGCCGGCCGAGCCCTACCGAGAAGACAGGAGCGTACTGGTCGCCGGCTGCGGCACCATCCAGGCCGCCCACTACGCGCTACGCTGGCCGCGAGCCCAGGTGATTGGGATCGACGTCAGCGCAAACAGCATCGCGTTCACCCAGGAGCTAAAGCGCAAGCACGCGCTCGACAACCTCGAGGTGCGCGAGCTCCCTATGGAGCGCGCCGCCGAACTCGGGCGAACCTTCAAGCACGTGGTCTGCACGGGCGTACTCCACCATCTGCCCGACCCCGATGCAGGTCTGCGCGCCCTGCGCGACGTGCTCGAGCCGACCGGCGCCGTAAATCTCATGGTGTACGCGCCCTACGGCCGTGCCGGGGTCTATATGCTCCAGGATTACTGTCGGCGCCTCGGCATTGGCCGAACGGATGTTGAGATCCAAGACCTCGCCGCTACCCTCAAGGCACTCCCGCAGGACCATCCCATTGCTTCTCTCCTGCGCAATTCACCCGACTTCGCAAACACGGCCGGGCTGGCCGATGCGCTGCTCCATCCTCAAGACCGATCCTACTCGGTCCCACAGCTAATGGACTTCCTTGGGCGCGCCGACCTTGCGTTTGGGCGCTGGGTGCGTCAAGCGCCTTACTTGCCCTGGTGTGGGGCGCTGGCGTCGACGCCTCACACATCCAAGCTGGTTGCGCTGACGCCCGAAGCGCAATATGCCGCGGTCGAACTCTTCCGCGGTACCATGGTCCGCCATAGCGTCGTCGCTTATAGGAGAGACCGACCCCCGCAGCGTGCGTCCGTCGATTTCGACAGCGATGCCTGGCTCGACTATAGACCCATTCGCCTGCCCGATACGCTTGCCGTGCGGGATCGGCTGCCGCCCGGAGCGGTGGCGGTGCTGATCAACCGCAACCACACCTACACCGACCTTTATCTGCCCATCGATGCGCGCCAGGAGCGGCTGCTGGCCGCCGTCGACGGGGAACGCACCGTCGCGGAGATCTGCAGCGATCCCGGCGAACGCAGTCTGGCGCGTGCCTTTTTCCAGCAACTCTGGCTATGGGACCAGGTCGTGTTCGATACGTCTCTACGCTCTGGGAGACTGAATTAGACGCACGTCGAACCGGCGGTCGCTGTGATTAGAGATCGGTGCGCCGTATGCCATCTTCGAGTTTCTCGATGGCTCGCTTCACCTTGTGCTCTCGGGCTGACTCCTCGACGCTTTGCACAAGATCGATGGAGTACTCTCCCAAGCGAATGACGCCGCCAAATGTTGCAAGGAACGGGTTCTCTCCAGGGCACACATGATCGCCGAACGCCTGCAACTCGTTAAACCCGCGGAAGCATCTACCACACTTGAACTTGCTCAGTATCCTCAACTTCTTCCTGTCCGCTCATGCACGGAGCGTTTTATAGGATTATCGGTAAATCGGCGAGCGGTCTTGATCGGGTGTCGGAGAACATGAAATCCCGCAAGCGATTGCGGGGGATGAGGGTTTGACGAGTGGAGGATAGCGGGCTCGAACCGCTGACCTCATGCTTGCAAAGCACGCGCTCTACCAACTGAGCTAATCCCCCGCAGTGCGGCTTCTTTTTACACGGCGGATGCGCAGGCACCTGGCCTGGCACATGGTCGTTCGCCACTAGTCGCAGAACCAGAGCTTGAAAACCGTGGTGCTGGAAGGCAATACCAGCCCAGTCGGGCAAACAATGACGTCGCACTCCCGGCCTTCGATACGCGGGCGATTAGCTCAGGTGGTTAGAGCGCATCCCTGATAAGGATGAGGTCCGAGGTTCGAGTCCTCGATCGCCCACCATGTCTGCCGCGAGCGTGCTCTTGCGGCGGCGCTCTTGTCGGCGAAGGAGGCTTCAATAATGGCGGTCCGCTTCTTCAAGATAGCGGTGATTTATCTTATGATCGGCGTGATCTTCGGCATCTGGATGGGCATCACGCAGCAGTTCCAGTTCGCCCCCGCTCACGCGCATATCAACTTGCTGGGCTGGGCCTCGCTTGCGATCATGGGTGCTATCTACCATCTCTTCCCAACCGCGGCGAAAACCCGGCTCGCGCACTGGCACTTCTGGCTCTATAACATCGGCGCGGCCGGATTTGTGATCTCGCTGGCGAGCACCTTGGCAGGGCACGAGGAGATGAGGCTACCGCTGATCATCGCCTCGAACGTGATCATCATCGCAGTGATCCTGTTCGCGATCAACGTCTTCGTCAACGTGAAAGAGGCATCCACAAGCGCGTAGACGAGTGCACAGACGGGAAGGGGGCGCGAATGAATTCGCGCCCCTACAGAGCTATTGGCCGCGGATGAGGCCGATCCACTCCTTGGTGATCTTGTCGTCGATCTTGCGATCGGACATATCCAGATCCATGAGCAGCTCGCGCTCGCGCATGCGTTCCGAGCGCTCTTGCACCGCTTCGTTGAAGACCTCGCTACGTCTGTCCATCGCTTCTTGATGCTGCAGCTCCTGGGCCTGGAGCATGAGCTGCTGCGTCTCGTCCATGGTGATCATCGCCTGCTGGGCTGCGTCGATCCCATGCTGGGAGATCATCTGAAAGACGGTGCCGAGAGCAAGCGGGATGAAAGCCATGTGGTGCCTCCCGAACGGACGTGGAGGTCCGTTGCTACATTATGGGCAGGTTGAGTGCGGCTTCTTCCCCGCGCGTGGCTGCGGCGTCTAGACCCTTCGTTGAAGGCTATGCTATACTGGCGTTCGGCGCACGTGGCTGGTTGCGGGACAATTTGTCGCCAAAGCACCTGCCGGGCAGCGACCGATGAGAGGCACCTAATTGAAAGAGAAGATCCACCCCAAGTGGTTTGAGGCCACGGTGGTGTGCTCGTGCGGCAACACGTTCACCACGGGTTCAACGCGTGACAAGCTCCACGTCGAGATTTGCTCCGCTTGCCATCCCTTCTTCACCGGTAACCAGAAGTTCGTCGACACCGAAGGCCGGGTCGAGAAGTTCATGACCAAGTACGGTACGGTGACGAGCCAGAAGTCGAAGAAGGACCTGGCCAAGGCCGAGAAGGCTAAGGCTGATGCCGAGGCTGCCAAGGCGGCCAAAGCCGCCGAGGAGATCGCCCGAGCGGCCGCCGCAGAGGCAGCTGCCAAGGCCGCCGTCCAGGAAGCGGCGAGAAAGGATGCGGCAGAAAAGGCCGCTGCAAAGGCTACAGAGCAGGCCGCAAAGGCCGAAGCCAAATCCGCAGCGAGCGATGCTGCCTCCGCGGCGCCAGCAGAAGCGCAAGCCGTCGCCGGCACGCCTGTGGCACCGGTCGAGACCGAGGTGAAGGCCGCCAAGCCCAAGCGCGCGGCCAAACCACGCGTCAGGAAACCCAAGGCCGCAGCTGCCAAGGCCGCTCCGAAGGATGACGCTCAGGCGCCGGCCGCTGCGCCGGCAGAAGAGTAAGACCAACAGATCGCGAGCGGTGCCCGGGCGGCCCGCTCGCCTCTTTCCGACATGGCAACGACAGACAGCACCGCGTCGATCGAATCCCGGCTAAGCGCCATCGAGACGCGCTTCCAAGAGATCGAGGCGAAGCTCGCCGCCATGGGCGCGGCCTACGACGCGCAGCTCGCCAAGACCCTCGCCATCGAGCGCTCGACGCTCGAGCCGATCGTGAGCGCCTATCAGCGCCAGCGGGAACTCGAAGCAGAGCTCTCCTCCGCAGAGTCGCTGCTGCGCGAAAGCGATCCGGAGATGGCGGAGCTCGCTCGCGGCGAGGTCCAGCGTCTGCGCGCGGAGGTCCTGGCGGGTGTGGACGAGCTCAAGAAGCTGCTCGTGCCTAAGGATCCCAACGATGACAAGGATATCTTCCTCGAGATCCGTGCCGGCACGGGCGGTGACGAAGCAGCGCTCTTCGCGGGCGACCTGATGCGCATGTACTTGAAGTTCGCCGATGCCCACAAGCTCAAGACCGAGGTCATGAGCATGTCCGAATCGCAAGCGGGTGGTTTCAAGGAAGTCGTCGTCGCGGTGAAGGGCAAAGGAGCGTATCGGCTGTTCAAGCACGAGAGCGGTGTCCATCGCGTCCAACGCGTGCCCGCCACTGAGGCGAGCGGGCGCATCCACACCTCGACAGCGACGGTCGCAGTCATGCCCGAAGTCGATGCCGTCGAGATAGAGATCAACCCGACTGACCTGGAGATCGACACCTATCGTGCCCAAGGCGCAGGCGGTCAGCACGTCAACAAGACGGAATCCGCCGTGCGCATCACCCACAGACCAACCGGCATCATGGTGGCCTGCCAAGAGGAACGCTCGCAACTGCAAAACCGCGAGCGCGCCATGCAGTTGCTGCGCGCGCATCTCTACGAGGCGAAGCTGCGCGAGCAAGAGGAAGCCGCTGCGTCAGCGCGTCGCGCTCAGGTCGGCACGGGAGATCGCAGCGAGAAGATCCGTACCTACAATTTCCCCCAGGACCGCCTCACCGACCATCGCATCGGATTCTCGACCGGCAACCTCAAGAACATCCTCGATGGGGATCTCGACCACGTCGTCGAGGCGCTCCTCGCCGATGAAGAGCGCAAGCGTCTCGCCGGCGATGCCGTCGCATAACCCGAAGACGATCGCTGAGGCGATCGACGCCTGCCGCGACCGGCTGCGTGGTGTCTCGCAGACGCCCTGGCTCGACGCGCGGTTGCTCGCGCAATACGTGACCGGGCTCGATGCGTCCGCCGTCATCGCCTACGGGGATGCGTCTCTTGACGCCCGCCGGCGCGCCCGGCTCTTCGAGCTCGTGGAACGCCGGGCGACCGGGGAACCGGTCGCCTACATCATCGGCCGCAAGTCGTTCTGCGGACTCGACATCGCCGTCGACCGGCGAGCGCTCGTCCCTCGGCCGGAGACCGAAGAGCTCGTGTCGGCATGCATGCAGGACTGGAGCGGGAGGGCGCCGGCGATCGTCGATATGGGCACGGGCAGCGGAGCGATCGCCTGTGCGCTCGCCCACCTGATCCCCGACGCCACCATCACCGCAAGCGACGCGAGCGAGGACGCGCTCGAACTCGCCGCCCATAACGTGACCACGCTCGGGTTCGGCGAGCAGATATCCCTCGTCCGCAGCGATCTTTTCGACGGCTTTCCCGACGACGAGCCCTTCGACGCGATTGTGGCGAACCTGCCGTACGTCGCCACGGAGAGCATTGAGGACCTCGAGCCGAATGTCCGCGATCACGAGCCAAGCGTCGCGCTGCTCGGGGGAGATGATGGTCTCGACGTCTACCGGCGCCTCATCACGGACATGCCGGGGCGCCTCCGTGCCGGCGGGTCGATCTACCTGGAGTGCGGGCCCAAAAATGCGCGGCAGCTTGCCGCACTCGTCCGCGTCGCATTCCCCGAGGCCTCCGTGGAGATCCGCACGGATGCGGCTGGCTTGGAACGCATGGTGATCTGCCGAACGCCGGGTGCAGCATGAAGACCGGAGGCGTCTTCGGAGCACGCGCCAGAGAGCTCTTCGAAGAACGACAGTCGGCGGTCTGCGATGAGCTTGCGCGCTTGGACGGTGCCGCGTCCTTCACGCTGGACCGTTGGGAACGTCCCGGAGGCGGAGGCGGCCTGACCGCTGTCCTCTCGCAAGGGGCGCTCTTCGAGCAGGCCGGGGTCAACACGTCCACGGTGTGGGGCGAGCTCGACGAGGCAGCGCTACGCAAGCTCGGTGGCCAGGCCCGGGATTTTTTCGCGACGGGCATCTCGCTCGTCTTGCACCCGCGTAGCCCGATGGTGCCGACCGTGCACGCCAACTTCCGGTTTCTCGCAAGGGCGGAAAAGGCGTGGTTCGGCGGCGGCAGCGACCTGACGCCGTCGTATCCAAAGCGCGAGGACGTGGTCGCTTTCCACCGTGCTTGGAAGCAGATCTGCGATCGTCACGATCCCGGCTACTATCCGCGATTCAAGGCCTGGTGCGATGACTATTTCTATATCCCACATCGCAAAGAGGCGCGCGGCGTCGGGGGGATATTTTTCGACGACCTGGCCGGCGACTTGGAAGAAGTGTTCGCCTTCGTGAGCGATTGCTGCCGCAACGTGCTCGCGCCGTACATCCCCATCGTCGAGCGAACCCGAGCCGAACCATACGGCGATCGCGAACGGCAATTTCAGCTGTTGCGGCGTGGGCGTTACGTGGAGTTCAACCTCGTCTACGATCGCGGCACGAGCTTCGGCTTGGCCACGAGCGGACGGTCCGAATCCATCCTCATGTCGTTGCCGCCCCTGGCGCGCTGGACGTACGCGTTTGATCCGGCCCCGGGCAGTGCCGAGGCGCAGGCCACGGCGTTTTTCCAGCCGCAGGAGTGGCTCGCAGGCCCGTAGCGTATGGGTTCGTCGCAGCGCCGAGAGGAGTCGCCCGTGGCCCTGCGAACTTCGAAGTACATGAATCTTGTCATGTCGGCGATCAGCGCGCTTATGCGATGAGCCATTTCATCTTTTTCACCGGCGGCGTCGTCTCGTCGTTGGGCAAGGGAATCGCTGCTGCGTCGCTCGGCCGGCTGCTCAAGGCGCGCGGCGTTTCGGTGAGCATCCAAAAGCTCGACCCGTACATCAACACCGATGCCGGCACGATGAATCCGTATCAGCACGGTGAGGTCTTTGTGACCGAAGACGGCGCCGAGACAGATCTCGACCTCGGGCATTACGAGCGCTTCATCGACGAGAACCTGAGCAAGCTGCATAATGTGACCACGGGGCAGATCTACGGCTCGGTCATAGAACAAGAACGCCGCGGGGCGTATCTGGGCGGCACGGTGCAGGTCATCCCGCACATCACCAACGAGATCAAGGACCGCATCAAGCAGGTGGCCCTGGCCAGCTCGGCCGATGTCTGCATCATCGAGGTCGGCGGCACGGTCGGCGACATCGAAGGGCTGCCGTTCCTCGAGGCCATCCGCCAGTTCAAGCATGACGTCGGGGATGACCACGTCATGTACATCCACCTCACGCTCGTGCCGCACCTGGGCGCTCCCGACGAGCTCAAGACCAAGCCCACGCAGCATTCCGTCCGCGAGCTGCGTGCCATCGGCATCTCGCCCGACGCCATCATCTGCCGCGCCGAATATCCGCTCACCCAGGAGATCAAAGAGAAGATCGCGCTCTTCTGCGACGTCAAGCGTTCGGCCGTCGTGCAGAGCCGCGACGCCCAGAGCATCTATCAGGTGCCGCTCAACCTCGAGGCAGAGGGACTCGCGGAGATCGTCTGCGAGAAATTCAAGTTCACCGACCGGCCGCTCGAGCTTGAGGACTGGCGTGCGATGGTGCGCCGTATCGCCCGGCCGAAGGAGACGATCCGCGTCGCGCTCGTCGGCAAGTACGTCGAGCTCAAAGACGCCTACATCTCCATCAACGAGGCGCTCTATCACGCCGGGGTCGCGCAGAACACGGCGGTCGAGATCGTGCGCATAGACTCAGAGGTGCTCGAAGAGCGTGGCGTCGAGGCGCTCGCCGACGTGAGCGGCATCCTCGTCGCGCCCGGCTTCGGCGCGCGAGGCATCAAGGGAAAGCTCGCCGCTATCCGCCACGCGCGAGAGAACAACGTGCCGTTTTTGGGCATCTGCTACGGCATGCAACTGGCGTGCGTCGAGTTCGCCCGCAACGTCTGCGGCCTGGAGAACGCCCACACCCGTGAGGTCGAGCCCGAGACGCCGCACCCGGTGATCGATTTCATGGAGAACCAGCGCAACCTCCAGATGATGGGGGGCACGATGCGCCTGGGAGCATATCCGTGTACGCTCGAGGCGGGATCGCTCGCGCACAAGGTCTATGGCCAGACGGAGATCTCGGAGCGCCATCGCCACCGCTTTGAGTTCAATAACGCGTACAAGGAGACGTTCGAGCGTAAGGGGATGGTGTTCTCGGGCCACTATCGCGCCGCCGACCTGGTCGAGATCATCGAGCTGCCCTCGCATCCGTGGTTTGTGGGCACCCAGGCGCACCCCGAGTTCAAGTCGCGGCCGACCCGCCCGTCTCCGCTCTACGCCGGCTTCATTGAGGCCTGCATCGCCTATGCGCACGCACGCGATGCCGGCCGAGAGCTGTCGCGCGAGCGCAGCGCGTAGCAGAACAACGAGACCTCGGCGTGCGCAGCGCCGATATCACTTTCGTCATCATCACGAAGAACGAGGCCGCGAACATCGCCGCCTGTCTGCACACGCTTCCCGCCGGCGCACAAGCACTTGTCTACGATTCGATGTCGGACGACACGACAGCCGACATCGCACGGGCGTCAGGCGCAGCCATCGTGGAGGCGCCATGGGCAGGCTACATGCAGACACGCACGGATGCGGCCGCCTGTGTCACAACGCCCTGGACCTTCATGATCGACGCAGACGAGCGCATCACGCCTGAGCTGGAGCGGGAGATCGCGCTGCTCGAGCCCGGCCCAAGCGTGGCAGGCTACTCCGTGGCGCGGCGCAATCATTTCTGCGGCCGCTGGATCCGCAGCGCGGGCTGGTGGCCGGACCGGCTCGTGCGTCTTTTCCGCACCGGCCAGGCGGCCATGAACGCTCGCGGTGCGGGCGCGGATGCGGTGCACGAGACCTGGTCGCTGCGCGGCGAATGCGCCGAGCTGCACGCCCCGCTCGACCACTTCTCGTACTCGAGCGTCGAGCAATATCGCCGCAAGTTCGCCTTGTACACAGACCTCGAGGCCCGCGCCGTGCGCCCCAGTCTCACCAATCTGGCGGCCAGCTGGCTCTTGGTCCCCTTGCGTTTTGGGTGGTTCTACGTGCGGCGTGGCGGCGTCTTCGAAGGTTGGCGCGGTGCATTTTTGTGCGCGGGAAGCGCTCTCTATCCGGCGGTCGTGGCCGGCAAGAGCCTTCTGCGCGCGAGCGCTCGTCGCAGTGGCGCGTCGCGATGAGCACGAAGCTCATTGCGCTCGACGCGCGCCTGACACGCCAGATGTCGGTCGGCATGAAGGCGTACGTGCGCGAGCTCGTGGCGCGGCTGCCGGCGCTCGCCCCCGACCTGCAGTTTGTCGTCTTCAGCAACGAAGCGCTTGCGCCGTCAGGCCCGAACGTGCGCGTCGAGCCGGTCGCTGGTCCCATGGCCGCCAATGGCGGCT
Organism: Vulcanimicrobiota bacterium; assembly: GCA_963806005.1. GTDB lineage: Bacteria > Vulcanimicrobiota > Vulcanimicrobiia > Eremiobacterales > Eremiobacteraceae > JAFANK01. The sequence goes on from CAWDWJ010000001.1 coordinate 1,080,798, forward strand.
TCGGCGAGCAGATCGCCTACCCGCGGCTTTTGCGGGGCAGCGGGGCCGATCTCATCCATTACATGAGCGTCTACGCTCCGCGGCGAGCGCCACAGGCGCACGTCTACACGATCCACGATCTCATCCACTTGCGCTTTCCGCGCTATTTCTCGTGGAAGGTGCCGCCCTATTATCGGTTGGTCGTCGGACCGGTGGCACGCAGTGCGCAGGCCGTCATCACCGATGCACGTGCAACGGTGGCCGATCTCGGCCAGCTCCTCGGTGTGCCGGCGCAGCGGGTGCGCGTCGTCCCCCTCGGCGTCTCGGAAAGCTTCGCGCTGGACGATGCCGAGCGCGCACGTCGAAGTGGGCTGGTGCGTGCGCGATTCGGGCTCGAGCGCCCGTATTTCCTATACGCGGGCAACCACCGGCCGCATAAGAATCTCCAGACGCTTGTCAGCGCCTGGCGCAACAGCGTCGACGCGGCTTGCGACCTCGTCGTCACAGAAGAAGGTCCGCTCGATCTGGGTGCGAGCGGACTCGTACCCCCGCATAGGGCCGGCAAGGCCGACGGCAAACTCCACTTGCCTGGCCACGTCGCTCCGGAGGACCTCATCTCGCTGTATGCAGGCTGCGTCGCAGCGGTTCAGCCGTCGCTCTACGAAGGCTTCGGTTTGTCCGTGCTCGAGGCCATGGCGTGCGGTGCGCCGGCGATCGTGGCGCAGACGCCCGCGCTGCTCGAGGTGGGTGGCGATGCCGCTACGAGCTTTCCGGCGACCGACGCGACAGCGCTTGGCGGGATCATGAGGCGGCTGCTCGCCGATGAACGGGAGGTCAGCCGATTACGCGACGCCGGCCGCGAACGCGCCCGCGCGTTCACCTGGGACGCGACGGCGATGGCCACAGCCGCCGTGTATCGAGAGGTCTTGTCATCGTGAAGCGGCTGCTCGGCGCGCTCTTCGCGCTCGCGCTTGTGACCGTGCCGGCGCACATCCACGCTGCGCCGATGACGATCGAGGTCGTGGTCAACGGAAAGCGGCTCGCACCAGACGCGGTGGAGACGCAAAAGGAAACGGTCTACGTCGCGCTGCGCCCGGTGGCTTCGGCGCTCGAGGCCGACATCACGACGAACGCGCAGGCGAAGACCGTCACGATCACCACCTTGCTGCGCCAGGTCGTCTTTCATCTGGATGACCGCTGGGCGCTTGTGAACGGGCAGCGGGTGCTGCTCTCGGCGCCGGCCATCCGCAGCGGTACGCGCATCGTGCTACCTCTGCGCGCGATCGGCGAAGCTTTCGGCGCGACCGTTGTTTACGACCCGACCACGCACACGGCGGTGGTCTCGGCAGCGATGCACAGCACACCGTCCGGCCGCCCCACACCGCCTGCCGCGTCTGCCAGAACGGTTTCCGGGAGCGTCTTATCCGTCGCCCAGTCTGACACTCCGCCCACGCTGCTCATGCAAAGCGCCGGTACGAACTACACGATCACCGTGCCCCCGGAAACCTCGATCGGCTTTCGCGACATCCATGGCGCCATCACGGGTTCCGGCGTTCTCTCGCAGGTGCGCCCAGGTGATGCGCTCATCGTCACCGTGGATGCTGCCGGGCATCTGATCTCGGTGACGGATATCTTCGCGAGCATCAACGGCACGATCGCCGCGGTCGCCGACCAGAGCATGGTGCTCGAAGGCGGGAGGGTCATCTCGGCGGATCCGTCCCTTGTCACCGTCACCCTCGACGGGAAAGACGCGACCTTCGCCGCGCTGCGCGCCGGCGATAAGGTGAGCGTTCGCGCCGATCCGGTCAGCGGCAAGGTGCGCGACGTCGTTGCGCTTCGACCCGGTGGATTTGCGACCTCTGCGTCGTCCACGCCTCCGCCCGGGGCAGTGGGCCAAGGGGGCTCCGTGCAGATAAAGGCCGTGCACGATAACGCGGCCGGAGCGTTTCGCGCCGGGCAGAGCGTCATCATCATGGCCGAGGGCACGACGGGCGCGCGCGCCACGTTCGACTTGAGCAACATCGTGACCGGCAACCCGATGCGCGAGACGCGCGCGGGGCATTACGAAGGCCAGTATGATGTCACGGTGGGCACGAACCTCATCGACGCGCCAATCCTCATACGGCTGAGCAAAGGGGCCGAAGCCGCCGTTGCCGAGGCGCCCAACCCCCTCAACATCGTGACGACGCCGCCGAGCGTCAAGGATGCGGCGCCGCTGAACGGCGCCAGCATCAACACCGCGCGGCCGAGCGTCTTTGCGACATTTCTCACGGTCGGGAACAAAGGTATGAACCCCTCGAGCCTGCAGATGACCCTCAATGGCCGCGACGTGACGGCACAGGCGACGAGGACCGCGTCCTTCATATCATACTACCCGCCCTTCGACCTGAGCTCCAAGACGGTGGAGGTCGAGGTCAAAGGCACCGATATTGCAGGTAACGCCCTCGATTATTCGTGGACGTTCTCCATCGCGGGCAAATGAGGGAGTCGACGTGAAACACGCAGTCCGTTTTCGGTTCTTCGCCGCTGCCATCGCTGCAGCCGCACTGTCGCTGTCGCTCGGTGGATGCGGCGGCGGCGCGTCAGGGCCCAGCGGCGCGGGGACTGCTGGCGGCCCGAACACGCTCGTCTTCGGGCGCAACCAGGACGCGGTCCGTCTGGATCCGGCGATCGTCACCGACGGCATGTCGCTCAACGTGTCTCGCGTCACCATGGAAGGCCTGACGCAGTACGCGCTTGGCAGTTTCGACATCGAGCCATGCCTCGCCACCTCGTGGACGGTGAGCCCCGACGGCACGATTTGGAGATTCAAACTACGCCACGGCGTCACGTTCCACGACGGCACGCCCTTCAACGCGGAAGCGGTGAAGTTCAATTTCGACCGCTGGCGCCTCAAGGACAACCCTTGGCACAAGCTCCTGCAAGGTAACCTGGAGTACTCGTACTACGAGAGCCAGTTCGGGGGATTTCCCGGCGCGATCAAAGACGTCAAGGTGCTGGGGCCGGACGAGGTCGAGTTCACCCTGACGCGGACTGTCGCTCCCATGCTCGCCAACCTGGCCATGCCCGCGTTTGGCATCTCGTCGCCGACCGCGATGAAAAAAGAAGGCGAAGACTATTTCCGCCAGCCCAGCGGCACGGGACCGTATCGGGTCGCCGAATGGGTGAAAGATGACCACATCACGCTCGTCGCCTATCCCGGGTACTGGGGACCCAAGCCGAAGATCCAGACCGTGATCCTGCGCGACATCCCGGATGCCTCGACGAGCATGCTCGCGCTGCAGAAGGGCGACATCGACGGCTGGGAGTATCCGCGGCCGGACGACGTGCCGACGCTGAGCGCCGACCACAGGCTCTCCGTCTACCACCAACCGCCCAACAACCTGCTGTATCTCGCCATCAACACGCAGAAGCCGCCGTTCGACAACGTGCTCGTGCGCCGCGCGATCAACCAGGCCATCGACGCGAACGCGATCGTGAAGAACTTCTTCGACCCATCGGCCAAGGTCGCGACCGATTTCTTGCCGCTCGCGGTCTGGCCGCATCCAAGCCAGACCTCCTACGCGTATGATCCGGCAGCGGCGCGCCGGCTGCTCGCCCAGGCCGGATTCCCGCATGGCTTTTCGACCACGTTGTGGTACATGACCCTTCCACGACCTTACGTGTCGGAGCCGCAACGGGTCGCCGAGGCGATCCAAGCCGACTTGCGGGCGGTCGGCATCAACGCATCGCTGCAGGGTTTTGAGTGGGGGCCGTATCTCGACAAGACCGAGCGCGGCGACCACAGTCTCGCGCTCTCCGGATGGTCAGGCGACAACGGGGATCCCGACAACTTCCTGTACGCGTTGCTCGATAAGGACAGCGCGATCCCGCCCGGAGCGCAAAACGTGTGTTTTTGGAAGGACGAGGACTTCCACCGGCTCATGCTCCAGGCGCAATCGACGGTCGATCGCTCGCAGAGAGCGAAATACTACCTTGAGGCCCTGCAGATCGTCCACGATCAAGCACCGACGGTGCCGCTTGTCCACACCGCGCCGCCTATCGCCTTCAAGCGAAACGTGCTCGGCTACATTCCGAGTCCTGACAACTCCGAACCATTCCAGTCGATGTCCATCGCACCCGGGGACTGACGATGAGCGACGCCTGCATCTTTTGCGGCATCGCGAGCGGCACGTCTGGCGTGCCGCTGCTGTACGAAGACGATGCCGTGGTCGCTTTCGCAGACATCAAACCGATCGCGCCGACGCACATCCTCATCGTGCCCAAGACCCACCACGCGACCCTGCTGGACGCCGCAAACGCTGGGGACGAGGCGCTCTTAGGACGGCTCCTCGCCGTGGGCGGCAAACTGGCCCGCGAAGGTCTCGCCACAGACGCAGGCTGCCGCATCGTCATCAACAGCGGTTCGGCAGCGGGACAAACCGTGTATCACCTCCACCTCCACCTGCTTTCGGGACGCCATTTCGCCTGGCCGCCTGGCTAGGCCGATAATCCACACACCGTATGTAGCAGCGGACCTTTGGGTCCGTTCTCGTGGAATCGAGCCGCGTCGGGGGGCCGCTTCCCGGTGCCGTCGAACTGATGGCCGAACACGAAGAAGAGCACGAGGCGACGGCCCGTCAGGTCCGTTCGCAGCCGGAGGAGGTGTCTTTCAGCATGGAAACGCGAGTCGGGGCGAACGAGTCGATCGAAAGCGCCCTCAAGCGTTTTAAGAAGATGTGCCAGAAATCGGGCGTCCTCGCCGAGGCGCGCCGTCACGAGCACTACGAAAAGCCAAGCGTACGGCGCAAGAAGAAATCAGCTGCCGCCCGTAAGCGCCGCTCATAACACCTCCGACAACCACAGGCGGCGATCGTAAGTCGTGAGCATCTTAGACCGGCTCAGCGCCGACCTCAAGGTTGCCATGAAAGACCGCGACACGGAGCGTCTATCGACGCTCCGTATGGCTATTTCCGCCATGAATTACCGCCGCATCGAGAAGAGCGGTCCGCTCGGCGACGACGAGCAACTCGACGTGATGCGCAAGCAGGTGAAGCAGCGCGAGGATTCCATCACAGAATTCACGCGTGGCGGCCGTCAAGATCTCGTGGACAAAGAGACCCGCGAGCGCGAGATACTCAAGCACTATCTGCCCGCCGAGCTGGACGCCGCAAGCCTGGCTCGGGCCATCAATGAGGCACTCGCGCCGCTTGGACCGCAGCCGCAGTTCGGCGCTGCCATGAAGGCCGCGATGGCGGCTCTGAAGGACAAGGCATCCGGCTCGGCCATCCAGCAGGCGGTCCGCGCCGCGCTTGAAAAGAAACCCACGTGACACTTCGCTTGGCTCTGTTCGTGTGTGCGCTCATCGTCGGGCTTGCGGCGACAGCGGCCCGCATCACCGCAGCCGTCCCCGCGAACCCATTCGTCCAAGTCATCGACATCGACGACACGATCGATGCCGGTATGGCGCACCGCGTCCAGCGCGCCGTGGAGCAGGCCCAGACCGATGGTGCGAGCGCGATCCTCGTCGTGCTGAAGACCAACGGGGGCGTGGTGGACGACGCCAACGACATCCGAGACGCGCTGCAATCCTCCGGCATCCCGACCATCGCCTACGTCAAGGAACGGGCGTGGTCCGCGGGAGCGCTCATCGCGCTCGCCTGTGACAAGATCTATATGGCGCCGGGCTCGAGCATCGGCGCAGCCGAGCCCATACCGTCGACGCCGAAGATCATCTCAGCCTTGCACGCCGAGTTCGTCTCCCTTGCCCAAGCGCATCACCGCAATCCCAACATCGCCGCGGCCATGACGGACCCCGAGGTCGTCATACCCGGTCTCAAGGCGAAGGGGCAGATACTTTCGCTCTCGGCGAATGATGCCCGCAAATGGCACTTCATCGACGGCGTCTCCGACACGGAGATCGGGGCGTTGACGCTGGCGGGCATCCATCAACCTCGCCTGCGCATCGCGAACCCGACGATCGGTGAGCGCATCGCACAGTTCGTCGCCGATCCCCTCGTCTCTGGTCTGCTGCTGACCATCGGTTTTTTGGGCATCCTCATCGAGATGCAGACCTTACACCTCGTCGCCGGGATCATCGGGGTGGCGGCGCTCGCGCTGTTCTTCGGCGCGCATATCGTCGCGGGATTTTCGAATTGGATGGTGGTCGCCATCTTCGCGCTCGGCGTGCTGGCGTTGCTCTTCGAGCTGCACGTGCTGCCCGGCCACGGCATCTCGGGGCTCGTGGGCGCTTTGCTCATCTTGACGAGCATCGTCTTGGCGTTCGGCACGTGGTTCGTCGGCGTCGTCGCCACGAGCCTCTCCCTCATCGCCGCCGTCGCGTTGTTCTTCCTCGCGCTGCGCTGGTTGCCGGAGAGCGCCTTCATGCGTCGCTTCGCCTTCGCCGGTGCGCAATCGGTGAGCGCCGGCTACATCGCGGCTGCTCCCGTCCTTGGCTTGGATAACGCCGAGGGCGTCGCGCAGACCTACTTGCGGCCCGCGGGAGTCGCGACCATCAACGGCGAGCGCCGTCAGGTGCAGACCGATGGGGAGTTCATCCCGGCGCAGACCCGCATCCGTGTCAAGCGCGTCGAGGGCGCCAAGATCATCGTGACTCGAGCCTAAAGGAGCACCTCTGTGGAACTCGGTTCGTTCTTCGTCATCCTCATCGCGTTCGTCGCGATCATCCTGTTTTTCATGTTTTTGTATTACTTCCCGTTCGGTCAGTGGATCCGCGCGCAGGCCGCCGGCGTGCATCTCGGCATCTTCAGCCTCGTGCGGATGCGGCTCATGCGAGTGCCGCCCGGCGTCATCGTCGACGCTCTCGTCATGGCGCGCAAGGCCGGCATCGATGTCACGGTCGACGAGATGCAATCGCAGTACCTGGCGGGCGGACACATCGACGTGGTGACCCTGGCGCTCATCGCCGCGCAGCGTGCGCAGATCCCCTTGACCTGGGGAGGCGCATGCGCCATCGACCTCGCCGGCCGAAATCCGCAAGAAGCCGTGCAGATGTCGGTCAACCCGAAGGTGATCGAAACGCCGATCTTCCAGGGCGTCGCTAAAGACGGCATCCAGCTCAACGTCAAGGCGCGGGTAACGGTGCGTGCCGCGATCGACCGCTATGTCGGCGGTGCCGGGGAGCCGACCGTCATCGCCCGCGTGGGCGAGGGCGTGGTCGCGGCCATCGGCAGCGACGACAGCTACAAAGAGGTTTTGGAGAACCCCGACCACATCAGCAAGACCGTGCTCGCCAAGGGCTTGGATGCGGGCACCGCGTTCGAGATCGTCTCGATCGACATCGCGGACGTCGATGTTGGGCGCAACGTCGGCGCGGATCTGCAGACCGCGCAAGCAGAGGCAGACCGCCGGGTCGCTCAGGCCAAGGCCGCCGAGCGCCAGTATGCGGCGCTCGCCCAAGAGCAGGAGATGAAGGCGCAGACCCAGGCGATGCGCGCCAAGGTGGTTGAGGCAGAAGCGCTCGTGCCTGCGGCGATGGCCGAGGCGTTCCGCAGTGGTCACCTCGGGGTCATGGATTACTACCGCATGCAGAACGTGCTTGGCGACACCGATATGCGCAACGCCATCGCGCAGCAGGCGGGCGGAGGCCCCACACCGGCGACGCCGCCACCCACGCCGCCGTCACCCTCATAACGGCCATGGCACAGGGCACGGTCATCGTGATGAAGCACGCGCTGGACCCGATCGGGTACTTCGTGATCGCGATCATCATCTTCAATATCGTGTCCTCGATCGTCAAAGGGCTCAAGACAGCGCTCGGGCGCGCGCGGAAGTCAGCGGATGCAGAGGCGTCACAGCGTCTGACGCAGTCGCTGCAGCGCCCGCCCGCGACGGCGCAAGCCGCCGCAAGCGCGCGTGCTGCAGAACTCGCGAGGTTGCGCAAGGCGCTGCTCGCCTCTGCACGCGTGCCGGATGCCGATGTCGCGGCGACGCCGACGCCGGCCTTCAGCCCTCTCTCGAGGCCGCCGACTCGTCGTCTCGACGGCGGCGCCGGCCAAAACGCCTAGCGCTGCGGCTGCCTCGACGGCGGCGCAAACCGATCAATCACCCGCTGCCTGGTCCTTGCAGAACCCCGGCACGCTCATGAGCCTCGAATCGGCGACCACCGCCTTCAACCAGCTCGCCACACCGGGCAGCGCCGCCGCGGCCGCGCAGGCAACGGCGGCAAGAGCTTCGGGCGCCGCCACCCTGCTCGCGGTGCTCGCGGGTCCCAACAGCGGGACCAACCTGTTCGTGGCCGCGGCGATCGTGGGTCCATGCGCAGCCCTGCGGTCGCTTGGGCACACGCCCGGCGGCTGGTGAAGCGCCCGCTTGGACCGCGCGTTTTCGTGACGATGCCTCGTGGTCGCAGTCGGGGAGCGTCGGCCTATCATGGGCCGAGCGCGGCAGACCTGCGGCGTATCGTCCTCCACACGCTCTCTCGCGCAGCCCCACAGGTGACCGGCGACGTGACGGTCGTAGTGACCGGGGATTCGACGATCCGCAGGCTCAATCGCCGCTTTCGCGACAAGGATGCGGCCACTGACGTGCTGGCGTTCCCGCTTGGCGACGGGCTCGTCGCGCAAGAGCCGTACGGAGACGTCGTGATCTCCTACGAGACGGCGCGACGTCAGGCCCGCGACTACGGCGCGCCGCTGACCGAGGAGATGAGCCGCCTGCTCATCCACGGCACGCTGCATCTATGCGGCTACGACCACCACGAGCGTTCGCAAGCTGCCCGCATGCACGGCCTCACGCGACGGCTGCTGCGCGAGGTGTGGGCAGATGCGTAGACGTTCGTTGCTCGCCGCGTTCGCCGACGCGGCCGACGGCATCTTCCACGCGTTCATCGATCAGCCAAACTTCCGCATCCAGCTCGTCATCGCGCTCATCGCGGCCATCTGTGCCTTCGCCCTGCGCTTCGACCAGATCCAGTGGGCCGTGCTCGTGCTCACCATCGGTTTTGTGCTCGCCGCGGAGCTGTTCAACACCTGCCTCGAACACGTCGTCGACCTCATCATGCCGGACACCCACCCCCTCGCGCGCGCCGCCAAGCATGCGGGCGCTGCGGCCGTGCTCGCCGCGAGCATTGCGGCTGCGGCGGTGGGGGCGGTCCTGTACGGCCAGGCGCTCTTGACGTGGTTGCGGACCCATGGGTAGCAGAGGTGGAGAAACGAACGTGCGGCGAGAAGAACGGCGCGGCGTGACAACGCAAGCATGCATCTCAATCTGACTGCTGCGATCGCCAGCATCGCCTGCCTCATCGTCCTGGCGAGCATCTTCGCCGCCTCGGAAGCATCGCTGCTGGCCCTGAGCCGCTTGCGCATCCTGCAGCGCAATGGCAACGGCAACGGCAAGACGGCCAAGCTCGTCAAGCTGCTCGACGAGCGCAACCAATACCTCACCACGATCCTCGTGGGCAACACGGTCGTGCTCCTGGCTGCGCAGTCGCTCGCCACCTGGGCCGCGATTGAGTATGTCCCTTTCCGACCCGTCCTGACCGCCACCGTCGTCATGACTTTCGTGCTGCTGATCTTCGGCGAGATCGTGCCGAAGATGGTCGTGGTGCAGGACGCCGCCAAATGGGCGCCCCGTTTCGCAGGGCTGCTCCAGCTGCTCTACATCGCGCTGCGTCCCGTCACGTGGACGATCGTGACCATCACCTCGTGGATCATCCGCCTGTTCGGCGGCGATCCGAGCTCGGTCGGGCCGTACGTCACCGAAGATGACATCCGCACGCTCGTTAACGTCGGCGAGCAGCACGGGGCCATCGAAGAAGAAGAGAAGGAGATGATCCACTCTATCTTCGAGTTCGGCGATACGGTCGTTCGCGAGGTCATGACGCCGCGCACCGACATGGTCTGCGCCGATGCGGCGGACCCGGTCAGCGAGGGCGTCGAGATCGTCATCCGCGAGGGCTATTCGAAGCTGCCCGTGTTCGAGGAGAACATCGACCACATCATCGGCGTCGTCCACGACCGCGAGCTGCTCGGCGCCGTGTCGCGCGGCGAACAGAGCTTGCCGCTGCGCACGCTCATGCGCCCGATCAAGGCGATCCCCGAGAACAAGAAGGTCGACGAGTTGCTGCGCGAGATGCAGGCTGAGAAGGTCTCGGTGGCGATCGTCGTCGACGAGTACGGCGGCACGGCGGGCCTCGTCACCATGGAGGACCTGCTCGAAGAGATCGTCGGCGAGATCATGGATGAATACGACCGCGAGGAGCACGACCGCCCCCCGGAGATCACCCAGGCGGGGGATGGCGAGTACGTCGTGGACGCCCGTATGAACATCGACGACGTCAACGAACAGCTGGGCCTCCATCTGCCCACCGAAGACTTCGAAAGCATCGGCGGCTACACGTTCGGCTTGTTCGGACGTGTCCCGGTCCCCGGCGAACAGCTCGTCATCGACGGTGGCGTGACTTTGGTTGTGGAAAAGACGGCCGGCAGAAGGTTGCTCTCGGTACGCATCAAGAATCCGCCAGGGCCGGCTCAAACGGATAATGGCGTTGCGGCGCAGCAAGCGGCTGAACACTGATTGCGACATGAATAGACGATTCGCGAGAGTCACGATGGAACGTGCGGGAGGTATTCGGTGCCAAGACTGGATGACACGCAGATTGAGTCACTGGTCAGCAAAGCGTGGGAGGCGCGGCTCAACGCTTACGCACCCTACTCGCAGTTCCATGTCGGCGCGGCACTGCTCGCCGCCGACGGTCGGGTCTTCACCGGGGCAAATGTCGAGAACGCTTCGCTCGGACTGACGATGTGCGCCGAGCGCGTGGCGCTGGGCGCTGCCGCAGCGGCGGGTGCGCGCAGCATCAAGGCAGTGGCCGTGGCAGGCGTCGACGACAATGGCGTGGTCCCGTGCGGGGCATGCCGGCAAGTGCTCAGCGAATTCTCTCCGAAGATGCTCATCATCCGCTGCCGCCCGGACGGCGCTCATAATGTCACCTCGCTCGGCGAGCTGCTCTCGTCGCCGTTCACCGGCGAAAGCGTGGAGAAGGGGAAGAACCCGTCGCGGGAGCCGGTCGGCGCCGCCTAAGCGCGCCTATCCGGCCATCGATCCTTTGTGAAATCCTACTCGGTCGAGGCCGTCGTGCTTCGCTTGCGCGCGTTGGGCGAAGCGGATCGCATCGTCACGCTGTTCTCGCGCGAGCGCGGCAAGCAAAGCGCAGTCGCCCGGGGGGCTCGCAAGACGCAGAGCAAGTTCGGGGGGCGGCTGGACTTTTTCAGCCGCGTCGCGCTCGGGCTGCACACCGGCAGGTCGCTCGAGGTCATCACCTCTGCGCAAACGGTCAGCAACATCTGGGAGCAGCTCGTCGACCCCGATGCGTATGCAGCCGCGTCCTACGTCGCGGAGAACATCGACAGTCTGAGCGAGCCCGACCTTGCCGTTCCGGAGCTCTACGACGCGTTGTGTGAATTCCAAAGCGCGCTCGCCGCGCGCGTGGATCGCGATGGGCTGCTGGCCGCGATGGACCTGCGCCTGCTCGGCGCGCTTGGCTTTGCGCCGGAGCTGGACTCGTGCGCACGGTGCGGTGCGGCGCTTGGCCGGCGGCCGCTGCAAGGAGGCAGAGCGCATCTCTCGCCCCAGTCGGGCGGGCTTTTGTGCACGGCGTGCCTGCGCGCGCTGCGCGCCGATCCTCACGCCGCGCAGCAGAGCGGCATGTTCTCGTTGAGCGCGGAGGAGTTCGAGCGGCTGCGAGGACTGCGCGACATCCCCTTTGCGGAGATCGTCGCGTTCAAGGGGAACGCCCGGCTGCACAAAGCGACGCAGGCATTCGTGGAATACCAGACCGGTCGGCGCTCGCGGGCGATGTCGGTCGCAGGCGCTGGTTCGAGGCTCACGCGCCGGGCGGTGCGCAAGGCGTGAGCGAGGCTATTCTGGGCGTCGACCTGGGTTCGGTCCGCATCGGCATCGCCATCTGCGAGGGACAGGGACTGCCGCCGGTGCCGCTGACGACGATCGCCCACACGAGCTGGAAGGCGGATGTCGCCGCGGTCGCCCGCCTTGCCGTCGAGCGCGGCGTACGTCGCATCGTGGTCGGCAATCCCATCCGCATGGACGGCAGTGCAGGCCCCGCCGCGCAACGAGCCGGCGCGTTCGTGCGCGAGCTGCGCGCGCACTTCGACGGTGACATCGTCGCCTGGGACGAGCGCTTCACGACAGCGGTGGCGGCCAAGAAGCTGCGCGACTTGCCAGTCTCAGGCAGCAAGCGTCGCCGGCACGTCGATGAGCTCGCCGCGGTAGAGATCCTCACCGCCTATCTGGCCGAGGGGAGCCCGTCCTAGTGCGCCGCGTCGGACTCGCGCTCGCTATCGCGCTCATCCTCATCCTCGGCGTCGCCGCCTATGTCACCTGGTCTGTCTACGGCGATCGCCGCTATCCGGTCGCGCCTGTGTCCGTCGATATCGCGCCCGGTTCGAGCATCGACGCGATCGTCGGGCAGCTGCACGATTCGGGTGTGGTCGCCTCCCCCGATATGTTGCTCCTGTACCTGCGCGCACATCACCTGACGTCCGCCATCCTCGCCGCGGAATATGACTTCCCGGCGCACCAAAGCGTCGCCGAGGTCGCGACGACGCTCAAAGCCGGCGGTCGTCCTTCTGCGGTGTGGGTGACGGTCCCAGAGGGTTTCACCGCTGCGCAGATCGCTGACCGTTTGCAGGGCCTCGGGCTTGTCGGAGCGCCGTACTTCCTCTTGGAGGTCCAGCAGCGAAGCCTGCTGATCGACGGCGCGCGGACGAGAGGCTTGGAAGGCTACCTCTTCCCCGACACATATCTCGTGCCGCGTCACACGACGCCGCAAGCGATCGTGTCGCTCATGGTCGACCAATTCATGCGCGAGTTGCCTGCGCACCGTGGCCTGCTCGCCAGGCGTCTGCGGTTCACGGTGCCGCAAGTCGTGATCGTGGCGTCCATGGTCGAGCGCGAGGCCAAGGTCGATGCCGAGCGGCCGATCATCGCGGGTGTCATCTACAACCGGCTGCGGCGCGGCATGCCGCTCGAGATCGATGCGACCATCGAGTATGCGCTCCCGCAGCACAAGACGCAGCTGTCGTTCGGAGATCTCGCCCTCGACAGCCCGTACAATACATACCGGCATAAGGGCCTTCCGCCAACGCCGATCGCCAACCCAGGAAGAAAATCTCTCCTTGCCGCGTTCCACCCGGCTACGGTAGACTATCTCTACTACGTGTACCGGGGAAACGGCAGGCACCAGTTCTCCCGGACCCTGCAAGAGCAAGAGGCTGCCGAGCGCAAGTATCTGAAGTGACCGCGGCCATCCGCGCGGATGCGGGAAGAGAGGCGACCATGGAGCACGAACACAGCCAGCACGAACGCAATGGCCGCCAGGCGAGACCCGATCGCGTCGAGCTCGCCGACACGATCGTCTTCGAACGCAGAGCGGTCGAGGCCGCTGCAGAGACGGCAGACGAACAGGAATTCGAGGTCGTCGCCATCGTTGAGGATCCGGATTCCTCGCTGCGTTACGCGGTGTGCTACAGCGAATCGGAGGATGAGTTCATCGTCACAGACGACGTCGGATCGCTCCTTCCCGACGAAGCACTGGCCCAGGAGATCCTCGAAGATTTTCTGGAGCAGGCAGCGGGTTCGACTGAGGAGGACACCTAGATAGCCGTCGAGGCCAGTATGGTACCCAGCCGATCGCGGGCGACATCACCAGTCGTACTGTTCCTTTCCGCGAGCGTCGGGGAGGGCCACACGGCGGCTGCGCACGCGGTCTGTGCAGCGCTTTCCGAACGCATGCCGGGCGCGCTCTGCGAAGTGGTGGACTCGTATCGCTACGCCTCGACCGTCTTCCACCGCGTCGCGAGCAACGGCTACATCGGCATGGTCAAGCTGTTGCCCCAGCTCTACAAGTTCGCCTACGATCAGGCCGAGCGCGCCACGAAGATCTCGGCCTTCAAGACCTGGTTGCATCGCTACACGGCGCTCAACCTACGGCAATTCGTCTCCGAGCTGCGCCCGGATGTCGTCGTCTGCACGCATGCGTTCCCATGCGGTGTCATGGCTGAGTACAAGCGCGAGTTCGCTGATGCGCCGCCGGTCGTCGGTGTCGTCACTGATTTCGTCGTCCATCCGTTTTGGATCCATCGCAATATCGATATGTACGCGGTGGCGACCGCGGCGATGCGCCAGGTGCTCGTGGCGCGCGGTGTTACGCCGAACCGGGTCGTGGTGACCGGCATCCCGATCGACTGCCGTTTCGCTGAAGCGACGACCAAGCGCCGCGCTCGCCAGCAGATCGGCGTTGCGCCTGACGTCACCACGGTTTTGCTCATGGGCGGCGGCTTGGGCATCGGACCGCTCGAGAACGCGTTGCTCGCCATCGACCGGTTGCGGGCGCAGCACCAGACGGTCGTCGTCGTCGGGAAGAACAAGGCGCTCGAGCGGCGTCTCAGCGATGTCGCTAAGACGTTGCGCCATCGGGTGAAAGTCGTGGGCTTCGTGCAAAACGTGTACGATTACATGCGCGCGGCCGATGTGCTTGTGAGCAAGCCTGGCGGCCTGACGAGTTCCGAGGCGCTCGTCGCGGAACTGCCCATCATCATGTGGCGACCGCTGCCCGGGCAAGAAGAGCGCAACACGCGCTATCTCGAGGAGCGGGGCGTCGGTATTCGCGTGGAACGCTCGCGCGAGCTGACCGAGACCCTCGAAGAGCTACTTGCGTCACCGAGCGCTCTTGAGAAGATGCGCCGCAACACGCGTAGTTTGGCGCATCCCGAAGCGGCCCAGGCCACGGCATCGATCATCGAGGGGCTGTATGCCCGCCGGCGCACCGCTTCCCTGGCCGATTAGGCAGCCTAGGGGTTGCAGGCGACTTTAGTCGCGGCCTGGCGGGGCTCGAAATGAAGCTTCCTCGCCCGAGTTGAACCTGTTTGTGCCCTGTGATAAACTAGCGGTCGCCCGGGGAGAGATGGCCGAGTTGGCTGAAGGCGGCGGTTTGCTAAACCGTTATAGTGCTGTAAAGGCGCTATCGAGGGTTCGAATCCCTCTCTCTCCGCCAGCACGACTCGGTCGCCCGCGCGCGATCATCGCAAGGACATGCGCTCGTAGTTCAGCTGGATTAGAATGCCAGACTACGAATCTGGAGGTCGGGGGTTCGAGTCCCTCCGAGCGCGAATCGCGGTGGCCGCCTGCGGGCGGCCACCTTCTTGCCTCGGTAGCTCAGCGGTAGAGCAGGGGACTCATAAGCCCTTGGTCGCAAGTTCGATTCTTGCCCGAGGCACGCGCGCCCGTAGCTCAATTGGATAGAGTGTCGGCCTCCGAAGCCGAAGGTTGGTGGTTCGAGCCCACTCGGGCGCGGGGTGATGTGATTTTGATGCCGACCGCAGACGATGAGTTCATGCGCCAGGCGCTGACCCTCGCCGCCATCGCGCGAGAACACGGCGACGTCCCGGTCGGTGCGGTGCTCGTCATCGACGGAGAGATCGCCGCGGTCGGCTTCAACCAGAAGGAAGCCAACCACGACCCGACCGCTCATGCGGAGGTCGTGGCCTTGCGTCAAGCGGCGGCACGGCGCGGGGGCTGGCGCTTGAGCGGGGCGACGCTGTATGTGACCAAAGAGCCCTGCCTCATGTGCGCGGCGGCATGCGTCGCGGCGCGGATCGACCGGCTCGTCTATGCGTGCGCGGATCCCAAAGGTGGGGGAGCGGGCTCTGTGTACAACCTGGCGGACGACCCGCGCCTTAACCACCGTGTCGAGATCGTGAAAGGGGTGAGAGAAGAAGAGGCAGCGGAGATGCTCCGCGCGTTCTTCCGCGACAAACGCTCGAGCGACATATAGCAACTAACCATTGAAGCGACGGACCTTTGAAGCAACGGACCTTCAGGTCCGTTCGAAGAACATCAACCACGGAGAGGTGGCAGAGTTGGTTGATCGCGCTCGCCTCGAAAGCGAGTAACGGCTTAAACCCGTTCGTGGGTTCGAATCCCACCCTCTCCGCCAGTTCTTCATCGCTCTGGGTGGAACGTCGAACGGCGCCTGCGGGCTCGCAGACGCCGTTGTGATGCAATCGAGCTCGACGATCGCGTGTCTGTCAGGAAACGTTCATCATCCAGAGAAGCTGGCCGGCGAAGCATCGGATCTTGAGGTCGATTGTGTGGAGAGGTGCTGGAGCGGTCGAACAGGCACGCCTGGAAAGCGTGTAGGCGCTTAAACCGCCTCGAGGGTTCGAATCCCTCCCTCTCCGCCACAAATCGCATCCGAGCATCTCACGTGGAAGGCGAACGCACGTCCGCACCGCAAGTCCGCTCTGCGGTCGCTATCGAATCGGCCGCTGTGGGAGGCGTTGACGGCCAGGGTTCGCGCGACGAAAGTCCGCTAACCCCGTCAGGACCGGAAGGTAGCAGCGGCATGTGGAACCTTTCGAGTGCCGCGAAGCGCTCTGGCCCGAGCCTCCCTTTCGCATTGTCGGGACATCTATTGTGCGTCGTGTCACGGCCGCCGGGGAGGAGTGAGAACGTGCGATTCGAATTTGCGGGCCTAGCGCCATGAACGACGCTCTCTCGTCATTCTTGGCTGGGCTCGGCAACGCGCTGACATCCCCCATCTTTGCGATGTCGTTCGTCGCCGCGATCATCATCGTGTTCGTCTACCATGCGGCTATCGCGCGCCGCGCCTACGCGCCGGCACGCTCCGCCGCGAATAAGAACCTGGCGGCAGCCAACCCAGCGGATGTCGCCGCCCTGCGCGCCCGCATCGACGCTCTCGAAGCGAATGCGGCGCGCTCCTTGCAACGAGTCGGGTTCGTGCGGTTCAACGCATTTCCCGACGTAGGGTCCGAACTCTCATACGCTCTCGCCGTCGTCGACGGACAGGGCAACGGCTTTCTCGTTTCGAGCATCTATTCGCGCGAGGAAGTGAGGACCTATGCCAAGGCGATCCGTGGCTTCGCCGCCGACAAGGAGCTGAGTGAAGAAGAACGTCGAGCCGTCGAAATCGCTCGAGCCGGCCAGCGCGCATAACCAAGAGACGCCGCGGCCGCCGAGCCGACTTCATGCACTGGCCGCGTGGCTGTTCTGTCCCTACCGTCGGGTCCTGATCAAGATCGTGCCGCATCATGCGGAGTCGGTCTATAAGCTCGAGCTGTCCCATCGGCATCTCGCGCTCGCCGGCATCGCCGCCTTGGCGCTGTGCGCAGCGATGCTCGTCGCGCACGTCAGCGACGTCCACGTAGCGGAGGCGCGGGTGCGTGCGCTGCAGGCGGTCGAAGTGCACCAGCGTCAGGAACTGTCGGTCTTCTCGAAGCAGACGAACATGCTCTGGCAGCGGGTCGGCAAGCTGCAGCGCGACGACGAGGAGATCCACCGGCTGACGAAGGTGATCGTGCCGAAGGCGAAATCCCCGGTCGCGGGCCAGCATAAGACCGCGTCCGGATCGGCCAAACACTATAGCGCAGCGGCACCTGTTCGGACGCCGCGCGCACCAAAGAACGCACCCGTGCTCTCGGCCCTCTCGCCGTGGCGCAAAATGACGTTGTGGCTGCACTCGATCGTCGGGGTCGACAGCCTGGGGTTTGCAGCAGAAGCAGCGCAGCTGTCGTCGCTCACGTCGGCTGTGGATGAGACGGGCCGGCAGACGACGGCGCTCGAGTCGCGCATCCGCGCGGTCGCCGAGGCGAAGATCTCAGCCGAGCTCGCCCAGGAGCATTATCTCGCAGCGATACCCTCCATCTGGCCGACGATGGGCTACATCTCATCGGGCTTCGGCTATCGCTCGTATCCCGACACCGGCTTCCATGCTGGTCTAGATATCGTCAACGATTATGGCGCACCGGTCTACGCGACTGCAGCCGGCGTCGTGGTGGAAGCCGACTGGTATTACGGCTATGGCTATCGCGTGATCATCGACCACGGCAACGGGTTGCGCTCGATGTACGCCCACGCCTCACGGCTGCTCGTCGACGTCGGCGAAACGGTGAAGAAAGGGCAGCAGATCGCCCTGGTCGGCGCGACGGGCTTTGCGACCGGACCGCACGTGCACTATCAGCTCGAGCTGTGGGGCAGACCGATCGACCCGACGCCCTATCTCACCGGATCGGTGAAAGAGATCGCCCTAGAGCGCTAGCAGCGGCTGAGTATGTAGCAGCGGACCTCGAGGTCCGTTTCGTCTTTCCCAGGTCGCCAAGCGAAGTACCCCGTACAGTAGTGGCATGTCCCAACGTGCGCCTTTCGAGCGCGTCAACGATCACGTGCGCAACTTCTGCATCATCGCGCACATCGATCACGGCAAGACGACGCTCTCCGACCGGCTGCTCGAAATCACGCGCACGATCGCACAGCGCAACATGCAAGACCAGGTCCTGGATGCGATGGATCTCGAGCGCGAGCGCGGGATCACGATTCGAATGCATCCGGTAACGCTCGAGTATCGCGCGCGCGGCGGCAGAACGTATCGGCTCAACCTGATCGACACGCCGGGCCACGTCGATTTCTCGTACGAGGTCTCGCGTTCGCTGGCGGCGTGCGAAGGGGCGTTGCTGGTCATCGACGCCGCGCAGGGTATTGAAGCGCAGACGCTGGCGAACTATCACCTCGCGCTCGAGGCACGAGCTCGACGATCATCCCGGTCATCAACAAAATCGACCTTCCGGCGGCCGATCCCGAACGGGTCATGGGCGAAGTCGAGGAACTGCTCGTCATGGAGACGCAGCGAGTGCATCCTGGCCATCGCTAAGAACGGCGTCGGCATCGAGGAGATCCTCGAGGCCATCGTGACGCGCGTTCCCCCGCCAAAGGGACACGGGACCACTTGCGCGCGCTGGTCTTCAACGCCCAGTTCGATCCGTATCGCGGCGTCGTCAGCTTACGTCCGCGTCGTCGACGGCGAACTCACCGCCGGCACGCGCTTCATGTCCATGGCGCACCAGCGCGTATTCGAGTGCACCGAAGTCGGCGTCTTCGCGCCGGAAATGCGAGCCGACCGACAAGCTGGAGATCGGCGGCGTCGGCTACGTCATCGGCAACATCAAGTCGCTGGGCGAGATCGACGTCGGCGATACGATCACCGGGCAGACCAATCCCGCGCACGTCGCGCTGGTCGGCTACCGCAAGGCCGTGCCGATGGTGTACTGCGGACTCTACCCCAACGAAGGCGTCGAATACGACGAACTTCGGGACGCGCTCGACAAGCTCAAACTCAACGATGCCGCGCTGGTCGTACGAACCGGAGTTTCGGTTGCGCTCGGCTTCGGTTTCCGCTGCGGCTTCCTCGGGTTGCTGCACATGGAGATCGTGCAGGAGCGCCTCGAACGCGACTACGGGCTCGATCTCATCGCGACGTCGCCGTCGGTGGTCTTTCGCGTAACGAAGACCGACGGGCAGGCGTCGAATCGATCGACAATCCGTCGCGCCTGCCGGCGCCTTCGACCTGTCGCAGCGATCGAGGAGCCGTACGTTAAGGCGACGATCATCGCGCCGCCGGATTACGTCGGCTCGATTATGGATCTCGCGCAAAGCCGGCGCGGAACGCTCGCGAACATGGAGTATTTGCACGACGGCCGCGTCATCATGACGTACGAGATGCCGCTGATCGAGATCATCGTGGATTTCTTCGACGTGCTCAAGTCGCGCACGAAGGGATATGCCTCGCTCGACTACGACGTCATCGGCTACCGCGAGGGCGAACTGGCAAAGCTGGAGATTCTCCTCAACGGAGAACCGGTCGACGCGCTGTCGTTCATCGTCTCGCGCGAGAAGGCGGCGCACGCGCGGACGCGCGCTGACCGAACGCCTGAAGGAACTCATTCCGCGCCAGATGTTCGACGTGCCGATTCAGGCGGCGATCGGCGGCAAGATCGTCGCCCGCGAGACCGTCAAGCGCGATTCGCAAGAACGTGCTGGCCAAGTGCTACGGCGGCGACATCACGCGCAAGCGTAAGCTGCTGGAGAAACAGAAAGTACGGCAAGAAGCGCATGAAGCGCGTGGGTCGCGTCGAGTTGCCGCAGGAAGCCTTTATGGCCGTTTTGCGTCTGCGTCACGACTGACCGGTGACAGCGGGCAAGACGATGCGGGACTCGCGCCTCATCCGGCTTGATCGGGACCGGCCTATCATCGTGGCGAGCAAGAACGTGGACAAGTTCCGCGAGATCGAAACACTGTGGGGAGCATTTGTGCCTTCGGTCGCGATCGCCGGCGAGATGTACCCGGACGTCGACGAGCACGGGCAGACCTATGAGGAGAACGCCGTCGTCAAGGCCTCGGCGCTGGCTGAGATCATCGCTGGGCCCGCGCTCGCCGATGACTCGGGGATCGAGGTCGAAGCGATGGACTGGGGTCCTGGGGTCCGCTCTGCGCGCACACCGCGGGTTGGAGCCACGTCACCGGAGCGCAATGAGAACGTGCTGCGCGCCGTCGCCGGCAAGAGCCGCGCCGCAAGATTTGTGTCCGTATGCGCGTTAGTCGTCCCTGGCTTTGAGCCCGTGATTGCTCGCGGTGAAGTTGAGGGCGTCATCGCGGAGCGCTCGCTGGGCACGAACGGCTTCGGCTACGATCCCATCTTTTGGTACCCCCCCTATGGCGCGACGTTCGGCCAGGTCGAGGCTGCGCGCAAGCACGCTGTGTCGCACCGCGGCAACGCTGTTCGGGCTTTACAAAAGAAGCTGCGTCAGCTCGTTTCTTAACGCACTAAGACCTGGTCTTTTCACACCCGCGCGGTGCCTGGACAATCGAATGCGTGTGCGTGATTGCGAAGTATGCACAAAGGAACAGGTAAACAGACAAAGCTATTTGATATCGACGCTTCGGGTCACATCATCGTGAAGCAATGTCCAATCTGCGGGCTATTCAAGCCAACCACCGATTTTCCGGTGCGAAGCTTCGCAAGGCCACGACCAAATGCATACTGTAATCCCTGTCAGCGTGAGTATAGCCGTCAGCACTATCGCCAGAATTGTAAGAAACACAATGCTAGGAGAATGGCTAATACGCGCCGGTATGAGTGCCGAAATAGGGAAATGATGGCTGCGGTCCTTGCCTCGGCGAAGTGCGTCGACTGTGGGGAGTCGGATCGCGTTGTGCTAGAGTTCGATCACGTGAGAGGAAAGAAGGCTTTTGACATTTCTAATATGGTTAAAGCTGGTTTCGGTTGGAAGAGAATTGTGGAGGAAATGTCGAAGTGCGAAGTGCGCTGCGCCAATTGCCATCGGCGAAAGACCGCCCTGCAATTTTGGCACCGCGACAAGTAACGGGCGGTAGCTCAGCTTGGTAGAGCGCTCGCTTTGGGAGCGAGAGGATCGCTGGTTCGAGTCCAGTCCGCCCGATACTCGACCATATGAGCGTTAGGTCGATTTGCGCCCGTAGCTCAGTTGGATAGAGCACCCGCCTTCTAAGCGGGTTGTCGCGAGTTCGACTCTCGCCGGGCGCGAACGTTTTGCACGCCGCCTGCATTCGACTAACACAGCAGGTCACCAAGGTCGCCGAAATTCTGCTGGAGAACTGTCGGGCTCGATATTTGTGGTGGATGTAGCTCAGCTGGTTAGAGCGCCGGTCTGTGGCACCGGAGGCCGCGGGTTCAAATCCCGTCATTCACCCCAGGGAATCCGAAACGAGGCGCCTATAGCTCAATTGGATAGAGCATCGGACTTCGAATCCGAGGGTTGGGGGTTCGAGCCCCTCTAGGCGCGGTCGAGCCCCGTTAGCTCAACGGTAGAGCATCCGGCTTTTAACCGGGTGGTTCCGAGTTCGAGTCTCGGGCGGGGCAACTGCTCTCCCAGCCAAAGGATTTCATCGCAAGTGGCGGACCCGATCGACCGGCGTCGCGCGACATTATGGTGGGCGCTGACGGCGATCGTCGCGCTCGCATTCATCTTTCTGGCGTCAAACGATACCGTCTATAACCTCACCTCGCCACCCGGTCCGTTGCAGATCCTTCTCCGCAAATCGTATAGCATAGGCGCCTTCGCCATCGTGGGTTACCTCCTCGCCCGAGCCCTGAGTGCCTCAATGCGCACGAGCTCCGCCCTCACCGTGGCCGTGGCCATCGGAGCGTACAGCTTGCTCATCGAAGTTATCCAGGCCGTCGTGGGGTCCCACGAAGGGCTTGTCTGGAACTCTGTGGATGTGGCATTCGGCTTCATCGGCGGCTACCTGGGTGCGGCCATCCAGGAGCGCCTGAAGTAGCTACTCGGCCGCTACGCTTTGCACGCCGGTCGGCTTCACGTTGGGCAGGAACCAGACGAGCGGAACCGAGGCGAAGAAGACGATCGCCGAAAGCCTGAAAAGGAAATTGAACGAGATCAGATTGACATCTTGCGCCAGCATCGCGGCGAGCTGGCGAACGGCGTCCATCTGCGAAGCCGACTGCGTGATAAGCGCATGCACCGCATAATGGGCTTGCGTCACGCTGGCGGTCAAGTCGGCGAACACATGCTTTTGCTTCCAGACGAGCAGCGTGGTGAGGATCGCGATGCCGAAGCTGCCGCCCAGCTGCCGCACGAGCGTCGAAATGCCGGTCGCGTTGGGCAAGTCACGCTTGTCGATCTCCGCCAGCATCACGGTTGACAGCGGCACGAAGATGAAACCGAGCGCCAACCCGGAGAGCGCCCGAGGCCAGAAGATATCCCAGTAGCCTGCTTGCTGGCTGAACGAGCCCAACCACCAGGCGGCGATCCCCGACGCGATCAAGCCGAAAGCAATTGAGAGCCTCGCGTCCACCCGATTGACGAGATTCCCGGCGATCGGCATGCCGATGGCCGTCGCCAGCGCCCCGGGCAAGAGCACAAGCCCGGTCTGCCAGGCGTCAAAGCCAAGAACGATCTGCACGAAGAGCGGCAAGACGAGATTAAGCCCGAAAAGGCCAAATCCGGTCACAAGTCCTACCACGTTGCCCACCGAGAACGCCTCCGATCGAAAGACGCGCAGGTCGACAAAGGGGTGCGTATCGATGAGCTCGCGGTAGATGAAGAAGATGATGGACACCACGGCCGTGACCGTCAGCGTGATGATGAGGGGCGAGTTGTACCAGTCGTCGTGCTCCCCACGCTCAAGGATGTACTGCAGCGCTGAAATGCCGATGACCATGGCGGAAAGCGCCAGCCAATCCGCGCCGCGCTCGGGCTTCTTGATGTATGAGGGATCCTTGATGAACGCCAGCGTCATGAAGAACCCCAAGATGCCGAGCGGGATGTTGATGTAGAAGATGAGCGGCCACGTGTAGTTCTGAACGATGTAGCCCCCAAGCGTCGGGCCAAGCGCCGGGCCGACCATCGCCGCCAGGCCGAACATCGCCATCGACTGT
Source organism: Vulcanimicrobiota bacterium (assembly GCA_963806005.1). Classification (GTDB taxonomy): domain Bacteria; phylum Vulcanimicrobiota; class Vulcanimicrobiia; order Eremiobacterales; family Eremiobacteraceae; genus JAFANK01. The sequence continues at coordinate 1,104,023 of CAWDWJ010000001.1, forward strand.
CCGCGTCGCTCCGGCGGGAACGACTCGAAGAGGATGGCCTGCGCGGTGGGCATGAGCGCCCCGCCGCCGATGCCCTGCACGATACGATAGAAGACGAGCAGCCAGACGTTCGTCGCGGTGCCGCACAGCAGCGACGCCAGCGTGAAGATCGCGATGCTCGCAGCGTAGAAGTTTCGCCGTCCCAGAACAGCGGTCAACCACCCGTTCAGGGGCATGACCACGACGCTCGAGAGGATGTAGCCGGTCGCCACCCACCCGATCTCGTCGATCGAGGCTCCGAGGTTACCCGCCATCTTGTCCAGGGCCACGTTGACGATGGAGGCGTCGATGATCGCCATGATCATGCCGATCATGACCGTCGTCGTGACGAGGAACAGATTGACGTCGCCCCGGCGCCGCTGGGCTTCGCCGGATCCCGTGAGAGGAAGAGCCTCTGTCCGTGTGACCATAGCTGCCATTTATATTCCGACTATAGGCATCGGCAGCCTCGGCGTCCGGCAAGAACGGTCGCAGGCAAAGGAGAATCGATAGCCGCGGCCGCGCGTCGTTAGCTCAATGGTAGAGCAGCGGACTCTTAATCCGTTGGTTGTGGGTTCAAGTCCCTCACGACGCACAGCGCAATCCTCTTGAAGAAACGGCGGAGGCTCGCCATGACAGCACGCCACACCTGGGGTCTCGTCGCCGCGGCCGCGCTCGGCCTGGTTTCAGGATACTGCCTCGCTCCCAAGCCCGCGCGCCGCGAGCTGAGCCGCCGAGCTGTGAAGAACCTCTCGACCCTGCAGGGCATCGCAGTGCGTGAAGGCGGCAAGGCGGCTCGAGTCGTCACAGCAGTGGCCGGTGTCGCCGGCCGCGTCGCAGGTGACGTCGTCCGCCAGATCACGGGCCCACTGTCCATTACGCTCGATCCGACCCAGAAGCTCAAAGACTCGATCGGCGCGGACCCGATCCTCGCGCAGCGGCCGATCTGGGTCGACGCACTCGGTGACACGATGCTGCTCCACGGCTTGGTCGAAAGCGACGAAGAGTGGCGCTCCGCCGACATGCTGGCACGGCTCGCGTCCCCGGATGGCTCAGTGCGAAACCTCCTGCAAGTCCGCAGCCAACCCGAAGCATAGCTCCCAGAACAGGCCACGTAGCTAAATCGGGAGGTGGCATCATGCCCCACAAGTTCGTCACGCGAGAGCGCGCCAAGGTCGACCGGATCGCCTGCGCGTGGCTCATCAAGCGCTTTATAGATCCCGGCGCCGATATTCTCTACGTCCCACGCGACCAAGTCGCCGCCGTGGCCGAGCGAGATGGGGCCCTGCCCTTCGACATCCCCAACGTCGAGCTGGGGCATCATGGCGACCTGTGCTCGTTTGACGCCTTTCTCAAGAAGTACGATCTCGCTGATCCCGCGCTCGCACAGGTGGCAGAGATCGTGCGCGGCGCCGACACCGCTAATCGCAACCTAACGCCGGAATCAGCCGGGTTGTACGCGATCGCCTCAGGTTTCTACGCGTTGTGGGGCTCGCGCTACAAGGACGATCACGCGTCGCTCGACGTGCAATTCCCCATGTACGACGCTCTCTACGAATACTGTAAGAGCACGACGGCCTAAGGCGTGGCGACCAAGACGTCAAGGCCGACCGCGCTCAGCGGCAACCTTGCGGTCTTGCTGTTGGCGACGTTCTTCATCTTTTGCGGCGAAGAGCTGTGGTCGCGGTACGTGCCCAACTACATGCTGGCGCTGGGCGGCTCCGTGCTCGCGGTCTCGGCCTTTGGTGCCTTCAAGGATCTGCTCGACGCCCTTTACCAGTTCCCGGGCGGCGTGCTGACGGCGCGACTCGGCGCGAAGCGGTCGCTGTTGCTCTTCAACCTGCTAGCCCTCACAGGCTATGCGGCTTTCGCCCTCGCCAAGCATTGGTGGGTCATCCTTCTCGCGCTCCCGCTGACGATGGCATGGCAAAGCTTCTCGCTCCCTGCGACCTTCTCGATCGTCGGCGATGCGCTGAAGAAGGGTGAGCGCACTGTCGCGTTCGCGTATCAGTCGATCGTGCGCCGCGTGCCGATGATCATTGCGCCTGCGTTGGGTGGCTTGCTGATCGGGGCCTACGGATTGTTGACGGGTATGCGCCTTGCGATCGGTATCGGGGTCGCTCTAGCGATCACGGCGGCCATCATTCAGCTGCTCAAGTACCGTTTCCAAGGCGCTCAGGTGCTCTCACTGGCCGAATGCATCGCCGACGTCACCCTCCTCGATCCGCGCCTCAAACAGCTGTTGCTCGCCGACAGCATCGTGCGCTTCGGTCAGGGCATGGGCGAGGTCTTCATCGTGCTCTATGCGACGCAGGTCGTCCGCGTCAGCGCAGCTACCTTTGGCGTGCTCGTGGGCCTCGCGATGTTGACCTCGATCGCGGTCTACCTCCCTGTTGCGCGCGTGGCGGATGCGAAAGGACGAGAGCCATGGGTGACCCTCACCTACGGATTCTTTGCGCTATTCCCGCTCGTGCTCGGCTTGTCCACAACGCCCGGCATGCTCGTCATCGCCTTCATCTGCATGGGCCTGCGAGAGATCGGGGAGCCGCCACGTAAAGCCCTGCTTGTGGACCTGACGCGGCCCAATCGCAGGAGTGTTGACGTAGGCGCATACTACTTCACTCGTGGCCTTGTGGTCTTCCCCGCATCGGTCGTCGGTGGGCTCTTGTGGCGGATATCGCCGCATCTTACCTTTTTTTCGGCAGCCGCTGTCGCACTCATGGGCACGCTGGTGTTCGCATTCACGCTAGGCAAAAGGCGAGCAGCCCTGCTTCAATTGTGAAGTGGTCTTAAAGGTCGCCATGAACGATACACGCGAATCGAGAACTCAGACACCAGCTTACGGGCATGTGGCGGAATTGGCAGACGCGCCGGACTTAGAATCCGGTGGCCGAAAGGCCGTGAAGGTTCAAATCCTTTCTTGCCCAGTCAGATTCTATCGGGGTTTGCTTGTGATGGGTACGACGGTCGCGGTGCCGTCGAGAGCAATTTGTCGCCCGTTTCCGCGCTATCCGTGGGGACCTCGATGCATAGCGTGAACTACCCCGTAAATCTGGCCGCCGTAGTGGCCTTGCTCGCCGTGGCCGCCGTCGTGCTCTACGGCGCGATGAGGAACAAGGCCAAGCCACCCTACGCGCAACTCGCGGGCCTCGTGACGGCTGTCGTGCTCGTGCTCATAAGTATCCCGCCGCTCGTCGTTCTCGCATCAGCGGCAGTCGGCTACTTGGCCACTATGCTCATCGTGAAGGCGCTCTGGCGCGACTGAGACGGGTCAATCAGCCGAGCTTCTTGCGTTGATCGCTAGGTGACGGGCCGCACTTTCTTGCGCTCTAGGAACGCCCCTACCACCACCGCGATGACGGCGATGGCGATGATGACGTACGACGACACGTGCAGCATGTAGAGCAACCATCCAGTGGCGAAGCCAAGGAGCAGCACGACGATGGCTCTTATCTTCTTGCTGGCGCTTTGAGCCGGACGGGGCTTCATGAAGCTGTACGCGGTGAAGTAGACGAGCGCGGCAAACGCGATCATCATGACCACGACCTTATCATCGGCGATGATGCGTTCCATCACCCCAACTCTTAGCGAAGTGTCGCACCCTCACCCATCACGCGACCCAGATCCGGCTTGACGATCTTCTTGTCGCTCGGACCATATAGTACAACCTCGGTCACGAGGTACGTCATGCGCGCGCCGCTGTACGATTGTCAGGCAGCGTCGCGTTGGGGAAACCCGTGGAGGTTCGAGTCCTCTCTTGCCCAGCTCTTCTATCAGATTCTAGCGAGGAAAGGCATACATAGTTGCGGCGGGAGCGGAGCACGCATAAAGCACTCGCGTCCGGGCGACTGATATGCCCGCGAATTGTGAACAGGGAACCTTTGCGCGGATGACGGGTTGCCCACCATCTACTTGAAAGGCGAAGATGCTTCCGTCCGTCAAGGCCGCGTAGGCGATTCCGCCAGAGAAGACGATGTCGGCGAGCACGGTCGGCAACCGATATGGCACCACGAGCACCTGATACGCGTAACGACCGTTGAAGCTCACGGCCCACACCCCATCCGGTCGTCCGACGTAGATCCGGTTTTCATACGGGCCAGCAACGAACAGGCCCGAGTCGCTCACGAGAATCGGCCGCTGTCCGTCGGGAGACGCAAGGTCATAGCGATAGACGTGTTCGCCGACAGAGCCATAAACGAAGGCGTCGCCGATAGCTACCGACCTAGATATCAAACCGCAGCAGCGCGCGCCAGAATATGGCAGCTTCATATTCTCTTCGTAGTCGGGTTGATAGTGCCAGTCCACGTCAGGGATGCCAGGTCGGATGTCACCGACAGACACGTCGAACGCGAGGGGGTGATCGTTCGCGGCGCCTTCGCCCGGGTTGAGTTCCGAATATATCTTTGGCGGTTGAAGCTCGAGCGCGTGGGAACCCGCTGCGAGGCTCCCGAGCTCGCCTCCCCCGGCACCCAGCTTGAAGATCACTGGTTGAGCCGGCGCATTCGTTTCGCTCGCCACACGATTGACAACTGCATGCTGCGACGCGACGAGTGGCTGACCTAACGCCACACTTTCGCCCGACCAGGTCCACATGACGTTCCCGCTCAGGCTGATCTGTTCGACGGTGGTTCCGACCGCAGGCTCCTTTGCCGGTTGAAAACTCCGACGAGAAACGTCGTGCCCATTGACCACACGTTTTTGCATCGATGCTTGCGTGGCGCCCGCCGGAAAAGGCGCGGCACTCGCCGGCGGCACGACTTGAGTGCTGCCAACGAACAACGCCGGTCTTCTTGTCTCTCCCCCTGATCGAGCGCCGTCGCTCTCGACTGTCGCCAGGATGCCACCGGCGAGCGCGACAGAGGATGCGGTGGATCCGATGCACCATCGTGTGCCGCCGTTGGAGGAGAGCCACGGCACAGATCTGACCGTTGGACGAGAAGTACGCAGTGTCGGCGTCACTTGCCACGAGCGAACTGTGGACCGGAGCCACCGACAGTGCTCGCTGCCAGACCGGCTTTGAGACTATATGGGGTGGCGCGGTCGCCGCCACTCCGATCATGACGGCGGGCTGCACCGACACCTCACCGGGACCTCTTGGCGCGCTCACTCCGAGGCACAACACGGAGAGGCCGATATACCCGACGAGGCGGGGTCGGTGAAGAAGCGCTCTGGTTTTACGGGAATTCAGTGCGAGAGGCCGGCCGGTGGATCGTTGGCGTGTGATTCGCGCACGCTCGCGACGATGATCGACGTGAAGATGGCCGCAAATACAGCGCCCCCTATGAAGAGGACCGCGAACACCAAACCATTGTCGCCCATGCAGCGATTTTCGGCTTGCGCGGGCGCTTTCCCCGCAAGGATAATGGGGCGTCGCGCATAAGAAATCGGCACTCACAACTCTGCGGAAGTAGCTCAGCGGTAGAGCATCGCCTTGCCAAGGCGAGGGTCGCGAGTTCGAATCTCGTTTTCCGCTCCACATCGCTCGGCCGCGCTGCAGGACCGCCCTCTATTTCCGCCGCCAAAGGATAGCCAAAAAATCCGCACGAAGGCCGACCGCCCCATGAACATCTCTCGTCGTCTCTCCTCGTGACCGCATCTGTCCGCAAGCTCGCGCCGACAGAGGTCGAGCTCGATATCGAGGTGTCGCCCGCCGATTTCGCCGAAGCGCAAGAGCGCGCGTATCGCAAGCTCGTCACACGCTATAAGCTCCCCGGGTTCCGCGCGGGTAAAGTGCCGCGCAAGATCTTCGAACAGCATGTCGGCAAGGCCAGCATCGATAGCCAAGCGCTTGAGGATCTCGTCCCTGAGGTCTACGCCAAGGCGCTCAAAGAGCACCAACTCGAGCCTGTCGACAGACCACACATCGATCTCGACCGCTCGGACGAGCAGCACGGTCTGCGCATCAAAGCAAAAGTAGCCGTGCGGCCAGAGATCGCACTTGCTGACTACCGCGCGATTC
>CAWDWJ010000002.1:0-398946 GCA_963806005.1 Vulcanimicrobiota bacterium
CGTCCCCGTCAATCGCTCCGTGGTCGTGGTGACGGAAGAAGAGGTCGACCACAGCATCGATGCGCTGCGCAAGCGGGCCGCCTTGCTCGAGCCCGTTGAAGATCGCGGCGTGCAAGATGGCGACACCATCACGATGGACTATACCGGACGCATCGCCGGCGAGGTCTTCGAAGGTGGCAGCGCACAGAACCACACGACTGAGGTGAGCGCCGATCGCTTCGTCCCCGGCTTCGCGGAACAACTGCATGGCGCCAAACCAGGCGAGCAGCGCGAAGTGAAGGTCGCCTTTCCGGCGACTACCGCGCGCAGGAGCTGGCGGGAAAAGAAGCGGTCTTCGACGTCACGGTGCACGAGGTCAAACGGGCCGTGCTCCCCGAGCTGGACGACGAGTTCGTGAAGCAGGTCTCCGATCACGAGACGGTGGCCGCGCTCCGCGAGGATGTCCGGCGCCGTCTGGAGGCCGTCGCGCGCGCGCGCACCAACGAAGAGCTGCAGCGTCAGCTGCTCGATGCGATCCTCATCCAAAACGACGTGCCGCTGCCCGATGTCCTCGTCGAGCGTGAGATCGACAACCTTGTCTCGGATGCCAAGTCGTACATGCAGCGCATCGGCCGTTCGTGGGAGGAGTACCTCGCAGCGAAAGACGTCGACGAAGACGGCTTGCGCAAGGAGTATCGCACGGAAGCCGAGCGCCGGGTCAAGACCTCACTGCTGCTCGAAGAGATCGCCAAACGTGAGAAGATCGAGGCCACGACCGGCGACATCGAGCGGGAACTCGACTCAATGGCGCAGTCGTATGGCCAGACGAGAGAAACCGTGATCGAATTCTTGCGCAAGACGAGCGGTTTTGGGCCGATAATCGATACAGTGGGTAGACGCAAGACGCTCGACTTTCTCGTCGAGCACGCCAGCATCACAGACGTCGCTGAAGTGGCGCAGCACGGCACTTGAGCGACCTTTCAGCTTCATGAGCACTTTGACGTCGTAGGGGATCACTATGGGACATTTGGTACCAATGGTCGTCGAGCAAACCGCTCGTGGAGAGCGCGCCTTCGACATCTTCTCCCGCCTCCTTAAGGAAAGGATCGTGTTCGTCGGCGGAGCCGATTGACGACAATCTGGCCAACCTGGTCATCGCCCAGCTTCTGTTCCTCGAAAAAGAAGATGCCGATAAGGATATAGAGATGTACATCAATAGTCCCGGCGGCAGCGTGACGGCGGGCCTAGCCATATTTGATACTATGCAGCTCGTGAAGCCCGACGTCGCCACGTTCTGTGCGGGACTGGCCGCGAGCGCCGCATCGATTTTGCTCACAGGGGGGCGCCAAGGGGAAGCGTTTTGCCCTCCCGTACTCGAAGATACTCATCCACCAGCCGTGGGTAAGTCAAGTCGGCGGACAAGCCACGGATCTGGAAATCTACGCCCGCGATCTCATCAACACGCGCAAGCTGCTGGCCAACATCTACGTAGAGACCACCGGTCAGACGCTCGAGCGTATCGATCGCGATATGGACAGAGATTATCACCTGACCGCGCCGGAAGCGGTCGAATACGGAATCGTCGATCAGGTCATCAGCCGCACGTCACGCGACGCGAACTCGTCGAAGCCGGCGAGCAGTTGAGGACCCGACGCAGGTGAGGAGCACGACACGGCGTGTTTAGGTTCGGGGATGAGAAAGGTCAGCTCAAGTGCAGCTTCTGCGGCAAGTCGCAGGAGCAGGTGCGCAAGCTCATCGCCGGCCCCGGCGTCTATATCTGCGACGAGTGCATCGAGCTCTGCAACGAGATCATCGAAGAAGAGCTCTACAAGAACGTCGATGAGAACCTGCGGCTGCGCAACATCCCCAAGCCCAAAGAGATCAACCACATCCTCAACCAGTACGTCATCGGGCAGGATCGCGCCAAGAAGAGTCTGGCGGTAGCGGTCTACAACCACTACAAGCGCATCAACTCGAACCAGTCGTCGACCGGCAATGACGAGGTCGAGCTGCATAAGAGCAACATCCTGCTCGTCGGCCCGACCGGTTCGGGAAAGACCTACCTCGCGCAGACGCTGGCCAAGATCCTCGACGTGCCGCTCGCCATGGCGGATGCGACCTCGCTCACCGAGGCCGGCTACGTCGGCGAAGACGTCGAGAACATCTTGCTCAAGCTCATCCAGGCGGCGGACTACGACGTCAAGCGCGCCGAGAAGGGCATCGTCTACATCGACGAGATCGACAAGATCGCGCGCAAGAGCGAGAACCCGTCCATCACGCGCGACGTCTCCGGCGAGGGCGTGCAGCAGGCACTGCTCAAGATCCTCGAGGGCACGACGGCCAACGTGCCGCCGCAGGGCGGCCGCAAGCACCCGCATCAGGAATTCATCCAGATCGACACGACCAACGTGCTCTTCATCTGCGGCGGCGCCTTCGACGGCCTCGAGAAGATCATCGAGGGCCGGACTGCCAACCAGAGCCTCGGTTTCCGTGCGGTCCCTGAGACGAAGAGCGAGAAGAAGACGAGCCGTCTGCTCCAGGCGCTCTTGCCCGAGGATCTCCTGCGCTTCGGGCTCATCCCCGAGTTCATCGGCCGCCTGCCCATCATGGTCACGCTGGACCCGCTCGACGAGCTCGCGCTGCGGCGCATCCTCACCGAGCCGCGCAATGCGCTCGTCCGTCAGTATCAGAAGATCTTCGCCATGGATGGGATTGAGCTCAGCTTCACCAAAGAGGCGCTCGTCGCCATCGCCCATCGCGCTCAGTCGCGGAAGACTGGTGCCCGTGGCTTGCGGTCGATCCTGGAAGAGGTCATGCTCGACGTCATGTACGACCTGCCGTCGCTGACCAATATCAAGAAGTGCATCATCAATAAAGAAGTCATCGATGCAGGCCAGCAGCCGGTGCTCATCCCGACCGGCCAGAGCAAGGACGTCCCCGCCTAAGCCACCTCAGGCGGCTGCGCGCAGCCCGCGCGGTATCTCAAACCAGAACGAACGACCCTTGGCCATCGCGATCCGTAGCCGGGTCCCGCGGGTTTCCACGATCTCGAGCGCGCCGCCGTCCTCGGGCACGGTGCAATGCTTGCCGCTCACCCGCCGGCTGTCTGCAGGCAGCGTGCGTAGCACGAGCACGCCTTTGGCCTGGTTGTGGCGCAAACTGCCTGCGTACACGGTAACGAGGTGGCCGTCGACCATGCCGCTCCATTTGTTGTTGAGCTTGTAGAACTCGGGCGGCAGCTCGGCCGGGTTGCACCTCTCAACGCCTGGCATCGGGGCTCTCCTTTTGAACGCGATCATCACTTTGTCATCTCCTGCGGTCCCCGCGGTGCGTCGATACGACTCGGCACTGCATGTCTATTAAACGCGAGCGCAGCCTGCGCGGTGTTGGAAAACCGTGAAGCGACGGTGAGAAGCATGTGAAGCCCGCAAGGGCGTGACCCGACTCACCCGAACTACAGAGCCATCATATGACGCAGCCGCTCTCTGACAAGTACGATCCAAAAGCCATCGAGGCCCGGTGGTACGCCCGCTGGGAAGCCGAGGGCGCCTTTCACGCCGAGCCCGACCCGTCGAAAAAGCCATTCGTCGTCGCCATGCCGCCGCCCAACATCACCGGCCGCGCGCACATGGGCCACGGCTCGACCTACACCCCGATGGACATCATGACCCGCATGCACCGCATGCGTGGGGAGAACGCCGTCTGGCTCCCCGGTCAGGATCACGCGGCGATCGCCACGCAGAACGTCATAGAAAAAGAACTCGCTCGCGAGGGACTCACGCGGCACGACCTCGGCCCGGATAAGTTCCGCGAACGGGCTGCGGCCTGGCGGGAGAAGTACGGACATATCATCTACGAGCAGTTCCGCGCGCTCGGCTTCGGCCCCGATTGGCAGCGCGACCGCTACACGATGGACGACGGCTTGAGCCGCGCCGTGCGCAAGGTCTTCATCGACCTGTACCGTGAGGGCCTCATCTACCGCGGACTGCGCCTGGTGAACTGGTGCCCGCACTGCCAATCGACGCTGTCCGACAGCGAGGTAGAGCGCGAAGACGTCGCCGCCACGCTGTATTACGTCCGCTACCGAGACGAGGACGGCGGGGATGGCGTCGTCGTGGCGACCACCCGGCCCGAGACGATCTTCGCCGATGTGGCGGTCGCCGTCCACCCCGGCGACGCCCGCTACGCACGTCTCGTCGGCAAGAAGGTCGTGCGTCCGCTCTCGCCCGCGCCCATACCGGTCATAGCGGACGCGGCCGTCGAGCGCGAGTTCGGCACAGGCGCGCTCAAGATCACGCCAGGCCACGATCAGGCAGACAGCGAGATCGGCGAACGCCACGGACTGATCGCCACTTCGGTCATCGGGTTTGACGCGGCCATGACGGATGCGGTCGAACCCAAATTCCGTGGTCTCGATCGCTTCAAGGCGCGGGAGCTTGCCGTGACGACGCTACGCGAACGTGGAGCGCTCGAGAAAGAAGAGCCGCACACGCTCGCCCAAGGCACGTGCTACCGTTGCGACACGATCGTCGAGCCGCTGCTCTCATTACAGTGGTTTGTGAAGATGAAGACGCTTGCCGCACCGGCGCTCGAGGCGTCGCGTTCGGGACGGCTGCGCTTCACCCCCGAACGCTACCAGCGGACCTACGACGACTGGCTCGAGCGCATCCGCGACTGGTGCATCTCACGCCAGATATGGCTCGGTCATCGCCTCCCTGTCTACTACTGCGCCAACGATCACGTCAACGTCGCCGAAAGCATGCCCGCCAAGTGCGAGACCTGCGGCAACACCCAGCTGACCCAAGCTCCTGACACGCTCGACACCTGGTTTTCGAGCGCGCTGTGGCCGTTCTCGATCCTCGGCTGGCCCGAGAAGACGCCTGAGCTCGCCGCCTGGTACCCGACGCAGCTCATGATCACCGCTCGCGAGATCATCTTCTTGTGGGTGGCGCGCATGGTCATGATGGGGCTCCATTTCCTCGGCCAGGAGCCCTTTGCCCAAGTGCTCATCACTCCGCTCATCATGGACGAGCAAGGACGCAAGATGAGCAAGTCGCTCGGCAACTCGCTCGATCCCATGGATCTCGTCGCTGAGTACGGCGCGGACGCCACCCGCTATGGCATCGTCAGCCAGATGCACGCCGGGCAAGACGTGCGCTTCTCGGTCGCCCGTTGCGACGATGCGCGTAAGTTCGGAAACAAGATCTGGCAAGCCGTGCGCTTCGCGCAGCAGACCTTCCCCGAGCTTGCAAGCGCACAGGCCGGCGAGACGCTCGCGCTGCCGCCCGCCGAGCAGTGGACCCTGGCCGATCGCTGGATCATGGATGCGCTTGCCCGCACGATCCGGGGAGTCGACGCGGCCGCAGACGCCTATGATTTTTCGGAGTGGTCGCAGACGCTCTACGGCTTCATCTGGAACCAGCTCTGCGACGTCTATATCGAAGTCGCCAAGGACAAGGCGCCCACTCGCGCACCGATCCTGGCCCGCGTGCTCTCATCCGCGCTCGCGCTGCTCCACCCCATCATGCCGTTCCTCACTGAGGAGCTGTGGCAGCATCTGCCACACGCAGGCAGCCGCCTGGGGAGCGGGCCATGGCCGGACAGCTCGGCGGGCCGGGCGGATGCCAAAGCCCACGAGGAGATGGCGACGCTGCTCGACTTCTCCAAGATCGTGCGCGACCTGCGCGCCATCCCGCAGTTGAAGTACCGCGACCTGAGCGAGGTGCATCTCGCCGGCGCAGACGATAAGCTCTTGGGTCTCTTGCAGCGCGAAGCGGGCATCGTCCGGACGATGGGCCGGACGAGCGCCGTCATCCCCGTCGGGGCCGGCAACGGCCGGCCCAAGCACACGCTCTCGCGGCGCATGGGCCCGGCCGAAGTGCTGTTGCCTGTCGATGCGGCGTTCATCGAAAAGGAGCGCGCCGCGTTGCGCAAAGAGATCGAGAAGGCGCGCGCCGACGCCGAAGGTCTTGAGCGTAAACTCGCCGCGCCAGGCTTCCGCGAGAAGGCGCCCCCGGACGTGGTACAGAAGGAACAAGCCCGGCTCCACGAACTGCGCGAACACCTGCGCAAGAGTTCCGAACGCCTCGACTCATTATAGGATAGAGCGGGAAAGGGCTGGACCCCACCTTGGCATCAACGCACGCGACGACCCTGAAAGAGAAGAGGGTCGTGCTTTCGTCTGCCGAGCTGCAGCGCACGATCGAGCGGCTCGCCCAGCAGATCATCGAACCCAACGGTGCGAGCGAGGACCTCATCCTCATCGGCATCCGGAAGGGCGGCGAGAACTTCGCGCGCCGCATCCACGCCCAGATCAAGGCCCGCACGGGCGTCGCGGTCCAGCTGGGCTTTCTCAACGTCACCATCTACCGCGACGATGACGCAGCGCGGGATATGCCTGACAGCCAGATCGCGGTGGACGTCTCGGGCAAAGAGGTCGTCGTCGTCGACGACGTGCTCTACACGGGCCGCACGATCCGTTCTGCGCTCGATGCCATCACCGATCTCGGTCGTCCGCGAGTGGCGCGTTTGTGCGTGCTGGTCGACCGCGGCTTGCGCGAACTGCCCATCCAGCCGGATTATGTCGGTCGATTCGTCCCGACCTCGCGCTCCGAGCACGTCGAGGTGCACCTCGGCCGCGAGCAGGGCGATTCCGACCGCGTGACCATATACGAGCGAACGTGACCAAGACGAAACATCTCCTCGACCTCGATGACGCAGATCGGCCGTTCATCGAGGCGTTGATCGCGCGCGCGCGCCAGTTCAAGGCAGGCGTGCCCAACGAGAACATCCGTCTGCGCGGGAAGATCGTGCTCGGCATGTTCTTCGAGGCGAGCACCCGCACCACGACCTCCTTCGCGGTCGCAGCCGCGCGTTTGGGCGCCACCTGGATCGACTTCCGCACATCCGATTCGTCCATGAGCAAAGGTGAATCGCTCGAGGACACGATGCTCACGGTGCGCGCCATCGGCGCTGACGCCATCGTCGTGCGCCATGCCGAAGCAGGTTTTCCACATGCGCTTGCGCGCTATTTCGAGGGTGCAGTCCTCAACGCTGGCGACGGCGCCCACGCGCATCCCACCCAAGGCCTGCTCGACGCCATGACCCTTGTGGAGGAGTTCGGCGACCTCAAAGGACGCAAGCTCGTCATCTGCGGCGACCTGAGCCATAGCCGCGTCGCACGCTCGAGCGCGCGCGCCGCCTGGCTGCTCGGCGCATCGGTCACGCTGTGCGGCCCGCCATCGCTCCTGCCGCCAAGCGTGCCAGGTTGGGGATTCGCCCATATCAGCGCCGATATGGACGCGGTGTTGCCCAGCGCCGACGCCGTCATGCTCCTGCGCATCCAAAAAGAACGCGCTCGAGGAGACGACATGCCGCCGTACACGGACCTCGCGCGGTCGTACGGGTTGACGCGAGCGCGAGCCGCTCTGCTCAAACCGCACTGCATCATCATGCATCCGGGTCCTGTGAATCGCGGCGTCGAGATCGACGCATGCGCTCGTGCGCGCGAGCGCAAGCCGTATCGAGCGCCAAGTCGAGAACGGCACGTACATACGCATGGCGGCGCTCGAGCGCAGTCTCGGCTCGCCCACACGGGAGCACGTCGCGTGAGCGGCCCGAATCACGATCCACGCAGCAACCGCGACTTCGTCGGCGCGCGCGTGGTGGACCCCAAGCTCGGTCTGGACGCGATCCGCACCATCGTGGTGCGGCGCGGGGTCGTGGCCGCTCTTCTCGAAGGCGCTCCGGCCGCGACCGACTCGGACAGCGAGCGCGTCGACTGCGCCGGCATGGTGCTGTGCCCGGGTTTCATCGACCCACACGTCCACTTGCGCGAGCCGGGCGACGAGAGCAAGGAGACCTGGCGACGGGGCTTGCCGCGGCGGCGGCGGGCGGCTTCACCGCGGTCGCCGCGATGCCGAACACCCGGCCGGCGCTCGACACTCCCGAACGCATCGAGCGCTTGCGCGCAAGCGCCGCAGCGCTGCGCGGTTCCCGCTGCTACCCCATCGGGGCGATCACGGTCGGTCGGGCAGGCGATGAGATCGCGCCGCTGCGCGGCATGGCTGCGGCAGGCGCGGTCGCGTTCTCCGATGACGGGAAGCGACGAGGTCGCTCAAAGCCTTGTACAACGCGGCGCGCTACGCGCTCGATCTCCCGCAACCGTTCTGCTCGCACTGCGACGACCCGAGCTTCGCAGGCGGGCTCATGCACGAGGGCGAGACGAGCGCTCGGCTCGGCCTGGCCGGAACGCCAAGCGTCGCCGAGGCGGCCATCGCTGCCCGCGACCTCATGGTGGCGCAAGCCACCGGACAAGGCGTGGCACCTCTGCCATGTCAGCGCGGCGCAGACGGTCGAGCTCCTGGCTTTCGCGCGGTCGGCGGGCATCCGTGTCACGGCCGAGGTCACGCCCCACCACCTGCAATGCACGGACGAGTTGCTCGCCGGCTTCGACGCCCGCTATCGCGTGAATCCGCCGCTGCGCACGGCCGCCGACACCGCCGCCTTGCGTGCGGCTGTCGCAGATGGGCTCATCACGATCTTCGCAAGCGACCACGCGCCGCACGAGGAATCGGAGAAGGAGCCGCCGCTGTCGCACGCCTGTGTGGGCTTCACGGCCTCGAGATCCCGGCCGTCGCCGCGACTTTCCACGCGCTGCCCGCACGAGCTCGCCAGCTGGTGCAAACTTCTCACGAACCTCGCCGCGTTGCTCGGTGTGCCCGGGGGAACGCTCAAACCCGGCGCGTCCGGCCGATATCACCGGGTTCTATCTGCAGCGGCCGTGGACGGTCGAGCCGGAGCGTTTCCACTCGCACGGACGGGTCACGCCGTTTGCCGGTTCGACCTTCCAGGTCAAGCCTGCGCTCACGGTCGTCGCGGGTCGCTCGTCATGCGCGACGGCGAGCTCAAAGGCGAGCGCACGCCGGCGAGCGCCGCCGAGCAGAAGATCCATCGCCATGAGCGGGCAGCGCGCGTTGCTGCTGCTGGCCGATGGGACGTCTATTCGGGAACGGGCGTCGGCCCCGAGGGGTTTCGCGCGGGCGAGGCGGTCTTCAACACCGGCATGACGGGATACGAAGAGGCGCTCACCGACCCGTCGTACGCCGGTCAATCCTCGTGTTCTGCTACCCGCTCATCGGCAACTACGGCATCGATCCGACCGTGCGCCAGCATGACCGTATCTGTGTCGCGGGCGCGGCATTTCGGCGGGTCAGCCGCCATCCAAGCCACTATCGTAGCCGCGGCGACCTCCCCGCCTGGCTCGAGCGCAGCGGCGTCCGCTCGATCGAGGGCATCGACACCCGCGCTCTTGTGACTCGGCTGCGCGAAGCGGGCACGATGCGCGCGGTCCTGGCCATCGGTGATGCGGCGATCGCCGGCGCCAAGGCCGAGCTCGCCGACTACCTGCTTCAACCGCTGGGCACGCCGGAACTCGTCGCGTCCGTCTCCGTGCAGGAGGAGACCGACCGCGGTGACGGTCCGCTGCGCGTCGCGCTGCTCGATTGCGGCACAAAAGAGCATATCGCGCAGTGCCTCGTCGACGCGGGTGCGCGAGGTCCTGGACATACCATTCTCCACGACCTTCGAGCAGTTGCTCGAGCTGCGGCCAGACGGGCTGGTCATCAGCAACGGACCGGGCGACCCAGCCGAACTCGAGCGGGTCGTGCAGACGCTGCGCCAAGCGGTCGACTACGGCAAGCTGCCCATGTTCGGCATCTGCCTCGGTCACCAGCTCCTCGCGCAAGCCCTCGGCGCGAAGACCTATCAAGCTCAAGTACGGGCATCGCGGCGGCAACCAACCGGTGCAGGACTGTCGGACGGGCAAGGTCTTGATCACCGCGCAGAACCACGGCTATGCGGTGGATCCACAGACGCTGCCGCCGCAGGTCGAGCAGACGCTGGTCAATCTCAACGATGGGACGAACGAGGGCCTGCGTCACACGAAGCTGCCGATCTCGTCCGTGCAGTTCCACCCGGAGGCATCACCCGGACCGGCTGACGCACACCATCTCTTCGCCGACTTCGTGGGGTCGCTACGGCGCGGGGTAGCCCGTACGTGAGCGAGCGCGAGGTCCGTTCCGTCCTCGTCATCGGCTCGGGTCCGATCGTCATCGGTCAGGCTGCCGAGTTCGACTACGCCGGCGTCCAAGCGTGCCGCGCGCTGCGCGAGGAAGGCCTCCGGGTCGTCCTCGTCAACTCGAATCCGGCGACGATCATGACCGATCCCGAGATCGCCGATGCGGTCTACCTCGAGCCGCTCACGGTCGCGTCGATCGAGCAGATCATCGCGCGCGAGCGCCCCGACGCGCTGCTGCCGACGCTCGGCGGCCAGACCGGCCTCAATCTCGCGGTCGAACTGGCCGAGGCCGGCGTCGCTCGAGCGCTACGGCGTCGAGCTGCTCGGCACGCCGCTCGACACGATCAAGCTCGCCGAAGACCGCGAGCGCTTCAAGAGCAAGATGATCGAGATCGGCGAGCCCGTGCCGCAGAGCGCGATCGTCACCGACATCGAGAGCGGCGTCGCGTTCGCGCGGCGAGACCGGCTACCCGCTCGTCGTGCGTCCCGCCTACACGCTGGGCGGCACCGGCGGCGGCATCGTCTACGACGAAGCGCGAACTGCGCGAGACGCTCAAGACGCGGCCTCGACGCGAGCCTCATCCACCAGGTGCTGCGTCGAGACGTCGCTGCTGGGCTGGAAAGAGATCGAGTACGAAGTCCTGCGCGATCGCGCCGACAACTGCATCATCGTCTGCAACATGGAGAACATCGATCCGGTCGGCGTGCACACCGGCGACTCGATCGTCGTCGCGCCGTCGCAGACGCTCTCCGACGTCGACTACCAGATGCTGCGCACGGCGAGCATCAACGTCATCCGCGCGCTCGACGTGCAGGGCGGCTGCAACATCCAGTTCGCGCTGCATCCGCGACCGCAGCGAGTACCAGATCATCGAGGTCAACCCGCGCGTATCGCGCAGTTCCGCGCTGGCATCGAAAGCCACCGGCTATCCGATCGCCAAGATCTCGACGAAGATCGCGCTCGGCCAAACGCTCGACGAGATCCCGAATCCCGGTCACCGGCGTCACGAAGGCCGCCTACGAGCCGACGCTCGATTACTGCGTGGTGAAGATCCCGCGCTGGCCGTTCGACAAGTTTCCGCTGCGCCGACACGCGGCTGGGCACGCAGATGAAGTCGACCGGCGAGGCGATGGGCATCGGCCGCACGTTTCGCGCGGCGCTGCATGAAAGCGGTGCGCGGACTCGATCTCAAATTCGAGACGCTCACCGGCGGCACGTACGGCGAGTGGAGCCGACGACGAACTCGAAGCCGTCGTGCGCACGCCGACGCACGAGCGGCTCTTCGCCGTCTGCGAGCTGCTGCGCCGCGGCCGCGACGTCCGACGAGCTGCACGCGATCTCGACGATCGACCGCTTCTGGCTGTGGGAATTCGCCGAACTCGTCGCGATCGAAGACGCGTTGCGCGCTGCGACGAACTGGCCGATCGACGCTCGCGCCGGAAGAACGCGTACGCGCCCGGCGCAGTCGAAGCGGCTACTGCGCGCAAGCGATCGAGTCGGCTACTCGACGCGGCATCGACGGTCGCGCCGGCGTGCGCCGAGCACCGACGCCGCAGTTCCGCATGGTCGATACGGCCGCCGCCGAGTTTCCCGCGCAGCTCGCCGTACTACTATCTCTCGCGCGGCGAAGCCGACGAGATGCGCCCGCCGCCGCACGAGGCGGTCGTCGTCGTCGGCAGCGGACCGATCCGCATCGGCCAAGGGATCGAGTTCGACTACTCGTGCGTGCACGCGGCGTGGGCGCTGCGCGAGGCCGGCCGCTCGCCGGTCGTCATCAACAACAATCCCGAGACGGTCTCGACCGATTTCGACATCTCCGACGTGCTCGTCTTCGAGCCGCCCGGCGCCGACGAAGTCGAAGCCGCCGTATCGCGCGACGCACGCGCGCGGCGTGATGCTCGCCTTCGGCGGCCAGACCGCGATCAATCTCGCCGCGAGCTCGAGCGCGCGCGGCGTGACCGATCGTCGGCAGCGACCGCGCCTCGCTCGACATGGCCGAGGACCGCGAGAAGTTCGACGCGGCGCTCGGCGCGGCTCGGCGTCGCGCGGCCGCAGGGCCGAGCCGCGCGGACGTTTCCGCGAAGCGCGCGCGATCGCGCGCGAACTCGGGTTCCCGGTGCTCGTGCGGCCGTCGTACGTGCTGGGCGGCCGCGGCATGGAGATCGTCTACAACGAGGGCCAGCTCGCGTCGTACGTCGAGAGTCGGCGCCGCCCATCCACGCCCGGCGCGCCGCTGCTCGTCGACAAGTACTCTGCGCGGGCTCGAAGTCGAGGTCGACGCCGTCTTCGACGGCGAGGACATCCTGCATTCCGGGGATCTTCGAGCACGTCGAACGCGCCGGCATCCACTCCGGCGATTCGATCAGCGTCTATCCGCCGCAGACCATCGCCGCCGCGATGGAGCGGCGCATCGTCGACGTCACGCAGCGCCATCGCGCGCGAACTCGGCATCCGCGGGCTCATCAACATCCAGTTCGTCGTCCACGATGGCGAACTGTACATCATCGAAGCCAACCCGCGCGCGAGCCGCACGGTGCCGATCATCTCCAAAGGCGACCGGCGATCAACCTCGTCGCCGCCGCGACGCGCGTCGCGCTCGGCGAGAAGCTGCGCGACATGGCGTACGGCACGGGGCTCTTGCCGCCGCCCGATTTCGTGGTCGTCAAAGTTCCGGTGTTCTCGTTCGCCAAGATGCGCGGCGTCGAAACGATCCTCGGCCCGGAGATGAAATCGACCGGCGAAGTGCTCGGCATCGACGCGACGTATGCCGGCGCGCTGCTGCAAAGGCTTCGTCGGCGCCGGCGTCGCGCTGCCCCGCGACCGGCGGCCGCATCCTGCGTCTCCATCGCCGACGAGGAGAAGGAAGCGCGCCGTTGCCGTCGCGCGGGCGCTCGCCGACATGGATTTCGCGCTCTTCGCGACGCCCGGCACCCGCGCAGCGCCTGCACGCATCACGGCATCGCCGGCAATCGCGTCAACAAGATCGCCGAGGGATCGCCCCACGTCCTCGATCTCATCACCGCATCATGGCGTCGATCTGGTGATCAACAATATCGCGGCCAATTCCGCCGCGCAAACAGACGGCTACCGCATCCGCCACGCGGCGCTCGAGTCGGGCGTCGCCTGCCTCACGTCGCTGGACACCGTGAGAGCGCTCCTGCTCGCGCTCGAGGCGCGCGTCGACAAGCCGCTCGAGGTGCGATCGCTGCAAGAGTACGTGCGCCCGCGGCTCGCGGTCCGCTGATCGCCGGCCGATGAAGCGCCGCATCCGCACTGTCGCGTTAGCCTTCATCCTCGTGTTCCTCGTCCTTGCGGCGCAAGAGGCACGCGTGCAGCTCGTGCAGCGCAACGACATCCTCGAACGGCCGGGCGATCCGCGCCGCGCCCAGAGCCTGCGCTTTCGGGGTGACCTGCTCGACGCGGCGGGCAGGCCGCTCGCGCACAGCGTCGGTGCACGGCGGGTCTACGACGCCGGACCCGCGCTCGCGCAGATCGTCGGATACTCCTCGCCGATCTACGGCGAGTCCGGTCTGGAAGCAGCACTCGACCCCATTCTTGCGCCGGGTACAGGTGAGGGTATCAGCGCGACGAGTTTCGCATCGCTCGTGGGGCGCACGCAGGCCGCACCCCATGCCAAGGGCGGCCAAGTCGTCTTGACGTTGCGCCGCGATATCGCCCAGGTCGTCGACCAGGCGCTGCCACAGGGCATCCACGGCGCTGCGCTCGTCATGGACCCGCGGACGGGAGCGGTGCTCGCCGTCGTCAACCGGCCGACCTTCGATCCCAATACGCTCACCGCTGATTGGAACAAGCTCCACGCGCGCGGCGATGCGCCGTTTTTGGACCGGTCGCTCGACGGGCTCTATCCGCCGGGCTCCACGTTCAAGATGGTCACCGCAAGCGCCGCGCTCGACAGCGGAACCTTCACGCTCGACGACCGCTTCGACGATCCCGGCCATTTCGACATCGGCGGATTCTCGCTCCATAACGCCGAGCGGGAGGCGACCGGGAATCAGTCGTTCACCGGCGCGTTCGCGCTCTCGAGCAACGTGGACTTCGCGCAGATCGGCGTCAAGCTCGGGCTCGACACGTTCTACGAATACCTGCGCCGCTACCGCATCGGGGAGGATGTCGGTCTGGCCGTGCCCGTCTCCAAGGACGAGGTGCCGCTGCAGGCCACCGTCTCCGACTCGGAACTCGCCCAGATGGCCTTCGGCCAGGGAAGCCTTGCCGTCACCCCGCTGCGCATGGCGCTCGTCGGCGCGACCATCGCAAACGGTGGCGTGCTCATGCACCCGACGCTCGTCAAAGAGATCCACGCAGCAGGAGCGGGTCCTATCCGCATCATGCCCGTCATCTGGACACGCCCGATCTCCGCGCAGACGGCGGGCGACATGCGCGACCTGATGATCGCGGTCGTAAAGTACGGGACCGGCACTGCGGCGAAGCTGCCGGACGTGACCGTGGCCGGGAAGACCGGCACGGCGACGCATCCGGGCGGGTCGCCGGATGCGTGGTTCGTGTGCTTCGCACCCGCGCAGGCCCCACGGCTCGTTGTGGCGGTGGTCGTCGAGGACGCGGGCTATGGAGGGGTCGTGGCAGCGCCGATCGCGCGTGCCATACTCGCAAGCGTGCTACCGCTGTATCGATGATCGATAAGATCCTCAACAACCGCTACCGGCTCGACGCCACGATCGGCGAGGGCGGCATGGCCGTCGTCTATCGCGGTTACGACCTCTTGCTGCGCCGCCAGGTCGCGGTCAAGGTGCTGCGCCCGCAATACGCCGCCGATCAATCCTTCGTGCAGCGGTTCTACGAAGAGGCGCGCGCCGCGGCCAAACTCTCCCACCCGAACATCGTCAACACCTACGACGTCGGCGAGGTCGATGGATCGCACTACATCGTCGAGGAGTTCGTCGCCGGCGAAACCCTCGCCACCATCATCGCCCGCGAGCACAAACTCCCCGAATCGGTGGCGGTGCGCTACGCCCGCCAGATCTGCCTGGGATTGAGCGCATCGCACCGCGCCGATCTGCTCCACCGCGACATCAAACCGTCAAACGTCCTCATCACGCCTGATGACATCGTGCGGGTGACCGACTTCGGCATCGCACGAGCAGTGAATGCGGCGACGCTGTCGGGCGTCGAGGCGATCATGGGCTCGATACCCTATTGCTCGCCCGAGCAGCTCTCCGGCGCCGCCCTGTCACCGGCGAGCGACCTCTATAGTCTGGGGGTGGTGCTCTTCGAGATGGTCACAGGCCGCCAACCCTATCTGGCCGAGACCGCTCTCGGTGTCGCCATGGCGCACGTCAACTCGCCGATCCCCGACCCGACCGCCTGCGGCGCGGATATCAGCCCGCGGCTGCGTGGCGTCATCATCAGGCTCCTGTCCAAGAACCCCGCCGACCGCTATCAGACTGCCGGGGAAACGCTCGCCGCGCTGCGCGCGTGCGGACGGGGCGACGGCGAAGAGCTCGATGAGGCATCAGGATCCGACTCCTCGACCGCCGTGCTGCGCCGCCGCGCCATCGAAACGCGCGACGTCGCGATCGACGTGCCCCGCGCACCCGTCGTATGGGATATGCGCAGGATCGCCATGGTGGCGCTGGGAGGCGTACTAGGCATCGTCCTCGTCGCCTCGCTCATCGCCGCACGCAACGCATCGTCGCACGGGCTCGCGCTGCCCGATCTCACTGGCAAGTCGCAGGTCGAGGCCGTCGCCGCGCTGCACGAAGCAGGCATCGACGCGGTCACCTTCAAGCCGCGTGAGGATGCGGTCGTTGCCGCGGGCCTCGTCGATGGGTCGGATCCGGCACCTGGCGCCCGGGTAGCGCCCCGCGGTACGGTCGTCCTCTATTTGAGCGCGGGAGCCGGCCGCGTCGCCGTGCCGAACGTCATCGGCAAAGACGTCAAATCCGCGAGCGCGACCCTGACCGCAGCCGGCTTCACCGTGCGCGTAGGCGCGACCGTGCACTCAAGCTCCGTGAAGCAAGGGCTCGTCGCCCAGACCAATCCTGCGCCCAACGGGCTCATCGAGAAGGGCGGCATGGTGGCGCTCAACGTCAGCGCGGGTCCGCAGACGGTAAGGCTCCCCAACGTCGTGTCCTTGCTCGTGGATGATGCGCAAGGGCAGCTGCGCAAGCTCGGGCTGAAGCTGCAGATGAACATCGTGCCCAGCGTTGATATCCCGGCGCGCACGGTCATCGATCAGGACCCGGCCGGCGGCTCAGACGTGCCGCCGGGGTCGACCGTGACGGTAGACATCAGCGCCGGGCCGAACGCCGTCACCGTTCCGGGCGTCGTCGGATCGAGCATCGACGACGCGCGCGCAAAGCTCGAGCAAGCGGGCCTCGCTCTCGGCGCGGTGGCGCATGCGGCCGTCGCCGACACGAGTCCTGGCACGGTCGTCGGCCAACACCCGGATGCGAATTCCCAAGCGCCGCAGGGTACGGCAGTCGACATCGTCGTCGCCGCTGCTCCCTCGTCGCCCGAGCCCGCAGCGAGCGCTTCCGGGCAACCCAGTTCAGCATCACCGCTTGGTCCGGTCCCGAGCGTGATCGGTCTGGGCCTTGAAGACGCGCGGGCAGCCCTCGCGAAGGCGGGATACAGCGTCAACCGGGTGATCGTGCTCCCCGGAAGCCCGCCGGGAGCGAAGGTCGTGCGCAGCGACCCCGCGCCCGGTGCCACCGCACCGCCTGGTTCGTCGTCCGTCGACCTCACTCTGGGCGGCCGCTGACGTGCGCATCCTGGGTCTCGACCCAAGCCTGAACACGACGGGATATGGGGTCGTCGAGTGCGACCGCAAGACGATGCGGCTGGTCGAAGGCGGCGTCATCGTTCCGGCCAAGGTCCGCGATCTGTCGCGCCGCCTCGCCGAGCTGCAACGTGGACTCGCAGACGTCATCGCATCGCTGCGGCCCGACGTGATGGTGATAGAAGAGGTCTTCTCGCAGACGGCGTATCCGCGTACGGCGATCATGATGGCCCACGCGCGCGGAGCGCTTGTCTGCGTCGCCGCGCTCCAGGACATGCCTGTGTTCAACTACTCGGCGACTGCCGTCAAACGCGCGCTCGTCGGCAATGGTCTAGCGCAGCAAGGAGCAGGTCGCCGCGATGGTCGTGCAGGCGCTGCGCCTCACGCGCCAGCCCTCGCCCGCCGACGTCACGGACGCCTTGGCGCTCGCCATCGCCCACGGCCGGCGCCTGAGCGGCGACGCGGCATCCCACTGGGGCCAGAGCTCAGTTGAGGGCGGCACTCGATGCGCCGCCACGCGGGAGGCGGCGCTGATGTTCTCGCGCATCGAGGGCATCTTGCGGGAGAAAACGCCGGATTCCGCGCTTGTGGAGGCCGGCGGTCTGTGCTACGACATCTTGCTCCCGCGCTGCGTGGCGGAGAAGCTCTCCGCTGTGAAGGCAGGCGACCCGATCCGGCTTGAGATCTTCTCGTACATGCAGATAGACGGCAACCGAGGACAAGCGATGTACGTGGGCTTCACCAACGCGATCGAGCGTGAGTTCTTTGAAGCGCTGCTCACCGTGGCCAGCGTCGGCCCCAAGACCGCCGTGCGAGCGTTCTCTTTACCGATGGCGCAGATCGCGCGATATATCGACGAGGGCGACCAGACGAGTCTGCGGCGCCTGCCGGGTATCGGCAATCAAAAGGCCAAAGACATCATCGCCAAGCTTCAGGGCAAGGTCGCGCGCTTCGGCCTCATCCAAGGTGAGGGCGAGCGAGCGAAAGAGGAGATCACGCCGGACTTCGTCGCCGAAGCCGTCGACGTGCTGCTCCAATTGCAATACCGCCGCCCCGAGGCCGATCGCATGGCGAGGGAAGCGCTTGCCAACAACAAGACGATCGCCACGGCCGAGGATCTCCTGACCGAGATCTATCGCCGCCAGCAACCCGTCACCGCTCGCACGGCGGTGAGCGATGAGAGCGAGGACGCGTAGTGCCGAGAAAACCCACGGTGCGCGGGGAGCGTGACCCCCAAAAAGCGGCCGACCTCGAAACCGCGGCAGATGAGCCAGGACCAAGCGAGGAGGCTCGGCGGCCGGTCGTCGACTCAAGCGAGAGCATCGAAGACCAGATCATCACCGTCACGCTACGGCCGACCCGCTTCGACCTCTACGTCGGTCAGCATGATGTCGTGGAGAACCTCAAGATCTCGATCGAAGCCGCCAAACGCCGCGGCGAGCCGCTCGACCACATCCTGCTCCACGGTCCCCCGGGTCTGGGTAAGACCACTCTCGCCAATATCATCTCCCGCGAGATGGAGGCCACGTTCCGTCAGGCATCCGGCCCCACGCTGGACCGCCCCGGCGATCTCGTCGGCATCCTCACGAACCTCGAGCGCGGCGACGTGCTCTTCATCGACGAAGTCCACCGCCTGAGCCGCGTCGTCGAGGAGTTCCTGTATCCGGCCATGGAGGACTACGCCATCGATTTCATGGTCGACAAGGGCGCGTACGCGAAGACCATCAAGATCAACCTCAAGCATTTCACGCTCATCGGTGCGACGACCCGGCCGGGCATGCTGACGGCGCCCCTGCGCGAGCGTTTCGGGATCGTGCACCGCCTCGATTATTACAGCGTCGATGACCTGCGCACGATCGTCACCCATTCCGCGTCCGTGCTCGGCGTGCACATCGACGCCGACGGGGCCAAGGAGATCGCAGCGCGTGCGCGCGGCACGCCGCGCATCGCCAACCGGCTCCTGCGCCGCGTACGTGATTTCGCCGAGGTTCGCTCAGCCGGCCGGATCGATCGCGAGGTCGCCCAGGCCGCTCTCGAGCTCGAACGCATCGATCTGCTCGGCCTCGATCCGCTCGACCGCGCTTTCCTGCGCGTGCTCATCGAACAGTACGGCGGCGGACCGGTCGGCATCGCGGCGCTCGCGGCGAGCCTCAACGAGGATGAAGGCACCCTCGTCGACGTCGTGGAGCCCTTCCTCATCCAGATCGGGTTTCTGCAACGCACGGCGTCGGGCCGCCGTGCGACGGGCAAAGCCAAGCAGTACCTCGGGGCGCCGAGCGCGGGGGAGCATCCGCGCCTGTTGTGACTCGACTCGTCAGGGCTGTGCTGCGACGGGTGCCGATGACGTGGCGACCCGCGATCATTCTCGCCGCGGCATGTGTGCTCGCTTGCACCGCCGTCGCGCACGCTGACACGAGCATGCGCATCCTGCTGCTCAAGCATCAGCTGCAGACGGTCGCCGCCTCGGCCGGCGGCCTGATCGTGCGCCCCTTCCAGGCCGGATCCGAACCCTTGCTCACCCCCGACATCACGACGGTCATCGACGTGCGACCGCAGGCCGGCGGCCTGCTCCTGGCCGGCACCATACAGACGCAGGACAAGCTGCTCATCACACCGCTCACCGGTCTTGCGCTGACGGTTGACGGCCTGTCTTATCGCGGCGCGATCGTCATCGAGCGCGACGCGGACGGCCTGCTCGACGTCGTCAACGTGGTGGACTTGGAGCAATACCTCTATAGCGTCGTCGGCAGCGAGGTCTCCGCCAGCACCCCCGCGAGCGCGCTGCAGGCGCAGGCGGTCGTGGCACGCACCTATGCCGTCGCGCACCTGGGCGCTCATGAGGACCTTGGCTTCGACTTGCGCGCCGGCGATCAGGACCAAGCCTACAACGGGATCGACGCAGAGTCCGAGCCGGTCGTCAACGCCGTCGATGCGACGCGCGGCGTCGTCATGCTGTATCACGACCACCTCGCCCAAGCATACTACTCGGCATGCGATGGCGGGTACACATCAGACGGGCATGGGCTGAACGACCCCCAACCCTATCTGCAGGCCGTGCGCGATCCCTACTGCCCGATGTCGCCGTACATGCAGTGGAGCGCCGCCGTGCCGCTCTCCGCGTTCGTCGAGAACCTTGACGCACGAGGCGCCGTCAGCCCGCCGCTCCTGACGAGCGACGTTCGCGACGTGCGGCCAGGACCCGCGGACTCGTCCGGCAGGCTGCAGACCATCGTGCTCGTCATGCGGCGCGGCAGCGTGAGCATCCCGGGCACGACGTTTCGCATCGCCGCCGGCAACCGCATGGTCAAGAGCACGCGCATCAGCTCTCTGTCGCTGGACGGTGGCGTGATCCACGCGAGCGGAGCAGGGTTCGGGCATGGCGTCGGGATGTGCCAGTTGGGCGCGCGCGGGATGGCGGAGTCCGGTCTTGGAGTCTACGCCATTTTGGATTTCTATTACCCCGGAGCCATCCTGACCCAGCTCGCTTCCTACGAGCGCTTCCGGCTGGCCCATGCGATCTCGCTGCGGCTCGCCGCCCGGCGTTAAAAATGGACGCGCTCGATCCATTCGCGACTGAGACGTACGCGTACGCCCTGCCGCCCGAGCTCATCGCGCAAGCGCCGGCGCAGGATCGCGACCAGTCCCGTCTGCTCGCCGTGACGCGCGACGGCACGCGCAAGCATCTCGTGTTCTCGGATCTAAGTCAGCTGCTGCATCCAGGCGACCTGCTCGTCGCCAACGACACGCGCGTGCTGCGCGCTCGGTTCTTCCCCAAGCGGCGGGGAGGCGGCGCGGCCCAGATATTGCTCCTCCACCCCACGGAGCAGGCGGGGACGTGGGTCGCCATGGGGCGACCTGGCAAGCGCGTGCGTCCAGGGGATCGTCTGTCGCTCGGCCCCGACGCCGGGATTGAAATCGTGGATTGGGCGCCCGGCGGCAACCGCCTCGTGCGTTTCTACGGCCTCGATGCGCAGACGGCTATGGAACGCTATGGCGTTATGCCCCTGCCGCCGTACATCAGAACGCCGCCGGACGATGCGGCGGAGCGATACCAGACCGTGTACGCGACACGTCAGGGGTCGGTCGCGGCGCCGACGGCGGGCCTGCATTTCAGCCGCGAGCTGCTCGAACGTCTGCAGACGTCGGAGATCGGTTGGACGACGATCACTCTCGACGTGGGCGCGGGCACGTTTCGCCCGGTGAGCGTGCCCGATGTGCGCCGGCACGTCATGCACGAGGAGCGCTACGACATCCCACAAAGCGCGGCCGACGCGATCGCCCAGGCGCGGTCGCGCGGCGGGCGGGTCATCGCCGTCGGCACGACGACCCTGCGCGCGCTGGAGGACGCGGCGCGCACATCGCCGGGTGGCGCCATCCGCGCCGGCGGCCGGTGGACGTCGCTGTTCATCCATCCGCCGGATCGCATCACGACCGCCGATGCACTTATCACGAACTTCCATCTGCCGCGCTCCACGCTGCTCATGCTCGTCTGCGCATTCGCGGGGACGGAATCGATGCTCGCAGCATATGAAGAAGCGGCGCAGATGGGGTATCGTTTCTACTCGTTCGGCGACGCGATGTTCGTCGAGCGTCCGGACTGACAAACGGCTGTTAGGCCGGAGTGTTGATGTTCCCGATGAGCTCGTCGCGCCGGCTCGCGAGCGCCCGCAGTGCCTGGGCCTGTTGATCGCGCAGCTGCGAGATCTTGTAGAGCGGCGCAAAGGACGCGAGCCCGACCGGCACCCACACGAACGCCGGCCACGACGCTGCGCCCGCCGCGCCGAGTGCGGCGAGGGCGGCGCACAACGCGAGCATGCGGGCGATCTGCGCATCCCATATCCAGCCGGCGCGACGCGCCCGCTCCACCTCCCAAGCGCGCACCGCCTCCTCACGCTGCCCGGCGTTAGGGAGCAGCTCGTAGGGTGTCACGTCCGGCGCCGCCGCCCGCACGAGCGCCTCTGAAGATTCGCGGGCGGTCTCGCGAGTCACGGCTAACCAGCGGAAGATCGCCCAGATCGCCACCAGAACGAACGCGAGGCGCAGTCCAAGCTCGACGTAGGCGAGAGAGCCTGCCGGCAACACGCCGCTCATCGCTTTGGCTTTCGCGCGGTCAGCGCGATGTCCAGCGCCTCAAAACCCACCGGCTTGCCGGCGTCGAGCCGCGTCAGCTTGACCTCCGTGAAGCCCGCGTATTCGGCCATGAACGCGGCGAGCTCCCCGGGCAGCGGTGCGCCGTGCGTCGGGTCGAGCCAAAACGTGTACTGCGCGACCCGCGGATGCCCGATGTTCGGCCACTCCAGTATCACGAATCCGCCGGGTGCCAGAGCTCGATACGCGCCGCGCAGCAGGCGCAGCTTGTCTTCGGGTGCGAGATGCTCGATGAGGTGAAAGCCGGTGACTGCGCCCAGGCTGTCAGGCGCCACGCGCTCGAGGTACTCCATCGCATCTGACTCGACGATCTCGAAGCCGCGGGCGCGCGACGCGGCGACGATCTCGGCATTGCTGTCCACGCCGATCGCCGTCCAGCCCGCAGCGCTCGCGAGCTCGATCCATTCGCCCCTGCCGACGCCGAGATCGACCACGGGCCCGGGCGGTCCACCGGCTGTCTCGAGAAACCTCGCATGCACGGCGAGGCTCTGCTTCACGTCCTCGAACGAGCTGCGGAAACGCTCGCTGAACGCCTTGTAGAAGGCGGAATAGTCCTCGGCTGAAGGGCTCACCCTCGGCCCATTCGCACGAAACGTGGCGACGGACCTCTCGGGCTGCGCGCCTCGCCGCTCAATGGAGCAATTCGCCAAGGCGCTCGTGCGCATGCGCGTGGCGCACGAAGACAAGGTCGGCCCACGCCTCGTCGGGCTCGAGCTCGTCGACAAGCGTCTCGCTGTCGACGGCTGCCAGTCCACCCTCGTCACGGATGCGCCACGCTGCGAACCCGAGCGAGCGCAGTGCGGCCAGGAACGCATGTGGATCGCTACCGGCTCGCCGCATCGAGGTCGGCCAGAACTCGCTCACGAGCGCGATCGCCGGATTGCGCTCGAGCGTGGCGCGCATCCCCGCAAACGCGAAGTATTCGAACCCCTGGATGTCCATCTTGATCGTCTCGACCGACGGCCACGATCGGACGCAGTCATCAACCGACACCATGCGCACGCGCACGCGCCGCCCCTTGGTCACGCCGTCGTCCCACGTGCGATGGTCGCCTCGATTGGCGATCCCCTCCCTCGCGAAGAGGACGAGTTCGCCCTTGCGCGCACCGGCGCCACCGTGCACCACACGGACGGTAGCCCCGAGGCGGTTGAGCTTGACGTTCTCCTTGAGGAGTTTGACGTTGTCCGCATCGGGCTCGATGGCGAGCACACTGCCGCTGCGCCCTACGGCGGCGCCGAAGAGGACCGTGTAGTAGCCGATATTCGCGCCGACGTCGACCACGCGATCGCCCGGCCGGAGCAGGCGCGCAAAGAGCGCTGACTTCTCGGGTTCCCACATCCCGTTGTAGAGGATGCCCTGGCCGACCACCGTATCGCGCAGATCGATGATGAAGGGGCGCCCGTTCGCTTCGACTTCGAGATAGTTGCCGAACTGCCGGCGGATCGTCTGCATCGGCTCGGATTGCAGCGCGTTTTCCCAACCAAACGTCTCTCTGGCTTGACGCGCGGCGTGGATGCGCTCGAGGCGTTGCCTGCGAGCGCGTGCCACAAAGAACGGGTCCATGCGCCGATATTTGCCTTCGCCCGAGGCTTCACCCGTGGTGTGGGCGCACGCGTACGCTTGAGAAGTCCGTGTACCGGACGAGCCCGGGCCGCCCGCTGGAATGCCTGCGTACGTGTTTGCGCTGTGTGTAGTCCACGTCGACGCTTGCCGACGAAGCTGCGCGGCTATGACCGGCGGCGAGCGCGGCGGCCTCTTGGATCTGCTCTGTTGTGAGTTCGGCGCCTCCGGTCTTGACGATAACGTGCGCTCCGGGCACGCCGCGGGCATGAAACCAGAAATCTTCCGGAGACGCAACGGAGAAGGTGAGGCGTTCGTTCTCTTTCGGAGAGCGGCCGACAAGTGCGATTGCTCCGCCGCTCAGCGTCAGCGTGCGCTCGTGGCGCTGCGGCCGGCGCTTGCGCTCGCGCTTTGGCCTGATCCCCACGGCGTCCGCGATCTCCGCCAGCAGCACGTCGCGCTCCGACTGCCCAAGACCCTCTGATCGCGCCAGCTCCCATACGAGCTGCTCCCAGTACTCGCGATTCGCATGCAGCGTGCGCAACCGCGCGGCGATGCGCGGCACACCGCTTCGCGCTTTCTTATACCTGCGGAAATAGTCCGCCGCATTCTCCTTGGCGGTCAAGAGCGGGTCGAGCGCCACCCGAGCGCCGTCCGGCGTCTCAAACGTCGCCGAGCCCGCCTGGATCTCGGTCAGATGCGCATAGATGGCATCGCCGGCGGCACGCAGCGTGTCGGCCTCGGCCGCACGCCGCTGCGTGGCCTGCAGCCCGGCGATCTCTTGCTCGCAACGCGCCAGCATAGTGGCGAGCTTTTTGCCGAGCACGATCGGTGACGGCCCACCGGGCCGCTGTGCTCCTTCGGCCAGCGCCGCGACGCACAGCTCGTTGACCGACCGCACCCAGGTTGGCTGGGCGGCCGCCGATCCATCCGTACCCGCGAGCGCAGAGTCGAGCTTCACGAGGTGACACACAAGGGCCGATCCGTGCGGGCGAGCGACGAAGACATCGCCGCCCGCTTCGAGCGCGTCCTCGACCTCGCGCCGCAACAGGCTCCACGCGTCCAGCAGCGCGTGGGCGTTACGTGGGCCGGGAGCGGAGCTGACGCGGAACACGGTCTCACGCGCCAGCGCGGGCGTGCATTCCGGGTCGTGATCGCCAAGCACCCGGGTGAGGCGCACGGTGTCATCCAGCTCGATCTCTCTGGCGGCTACGATGAACTGCGCACGGTCAAGGCGTGCTCGGCGCAGCGGCGGGGCCACATACGGAGCTCCCATCCTCACACTGCGTGCGTCGTCCGCGCCGTCGAACTGCTTCGCCGCTGCGACGATGATCCAGTCAGCGTCCTTTGGGCGAAGCACGAGCGCGTTGGCCTTGCGCGGCTGCAGCTCGATGACGATACGACTGCGGGAAGGCACGCCGAAGGCCGAGCGGGAAGCGGCGTCGACGTACAGCACGCGGTCGTTCGGCACAGCATGGACGGCGTCGATGGTCGCGCCGCGCAAGAGCGCGGCGACACCGCCCGCCCAGCCCTCGGTGCCGTTTTCTTTTCCGGCGTCAGCCTGATCGTAGACGCCCACGAGCGGCGCGTTCGAATCGACGCTCACCTGCAGTGCGAGATGCGCTCCGCGCCGATAACAATGGAAGACGATGCCGGCGTCCGTCGCTGCCAGGCTCTGGATCCGGGCGCCGGCCACAAGTGCATCGATATCCTTAGCAAGGCGAGCGACCAGCCAGAAATCAAGGTTCATGGGAAAGCATTCGACAGGATATCGTGAAAAGCGCGGCCATAATGCGACGTAGCGTCCTCATGATCGTCTCGGGGCCGTCCGGGGCAGGTAAAGACACGGTCATCGAGCGCCTGCGCCAGGCGGAGCCCGATCTCGCCTATTGCGTCACCTACACCACGAGACCCCCACGGTCTTATGAGATTGACGGGATCCACTATCGTTTTGCGAATCGGGACGAATTCAAGAAGATGGAGGCGGCTGGCGAGTTCCTGGAGACCCGCGAATACGCCGACAATCTGTATGGCACGCCCCGGCGCTTTGTCGAGGACTCGCTCGCTTCAGCCCGCGACCTCATCCTCAAACCTGAGGTCAATGGCGCGCTCGCCATTAAGGCCATCTACCCCGAGGCGACCCTCGTGTTCTTGACCGCGCCGTCGCCCGAGGAGCTCGCCCGAAGGCTCGAGCAACGCAAGGCCGACGACCCTAGAGGCATCGGGCAGCGGCTGGAGATCGCCAAGACAGAGCGCGACGCGCAATCGAAGTTTGAGTACCAGGTCGTCAATGACGACGTCGATCGAGCCGTCTCCGACTTACGAGCCATTCTGGCGGCTGAACGTCTCAAGGTCGCCCGAGGCCTCGGTCGAAGCCCAGGGCAAAGCTGACGGGATGAAAGGCGGACCGGACCAACAGTTATGTGCGGGATAGTAGGATACGTCGGTCCTCGCGACGTGGTCGGCGTGTTGCTCGACGGACTGCGCCGCCTCGAATATCGGGGCTACGACTCGGCCGGCGTGGCCGTGGTCAACGGCGGCCGGGTGCTCGGTTCCAAGCGCGTCGGCAAGCTCGCCAATCTGGAAGAGGTGCTCCTCACGAGCCCCCTGCACGGCTCGGCCGGCATCGGGCATACCCGCTGGGCGACGCACGGGCGTCCCTCTGACTCCAACGCGCACCCGCATCTCGATTGCAAGGGCCGCATCGCCGTCATCCACAACGGCATCATCGAGAACCACGCGGCATTGCGCGCGGACCTCATCAAGAAAGGTCACACCTTCGCGAGCGAGACCGATACCGAAGTCGTGGCGCATCTGCTCGAGGACTACTACAAAGGGGATCTCGTGGAGGCGGTGCGCGCCACGCTCAAGACGGTGTCCGGTGCCTATGCGCTCGGCGTGCTCTGCGCGGACGCGCCCGATCAGCTCGTCTTCGCCCGCAACGGCGCATCCCCGCTCATCGTCGGGCTGGGTGATGGCGAGACGTTCGTCGCGTCTGACATCCCGGCGATCCTCAACTACACGCGGCGCGAGCTCATCGTCCAGGAGGGCGAGGTCGTCGTCGTGACGCGCCAGGGCGCGCAAATCTCGACGTTCAGCGGCCAAGCGATCGAGCGCGAGGTCACCAACATCAACTGGGACGTGCGATCCGCCGAAAAGGGCGGGTTCAAGCACTTCATGCTTAAGGAGATGTACGAGCAGCCCAAGGTGGTCAAGGACACCTTGGTCGGGCGGCTGAGCGAGGACGGCGTCGTCGATCTCAAAGAGCTTGGGTTGTCCGACAAGCGCTTGCGCGATGTGCAGAAGATCTCCATGTTCGCCTGCGGCTCGGCGTTCTACGCGGCCGCCTACGGCATGTATCTCATCCGCCAGCTGGCCCGGTTGCCGGTCGAGCTCGAGCTCGCCTCCGAATTCCGCTATTCAGATCCGGTGCTCGACAAGAACACGCTCGCCGTGGCCGTCTCGCAGAGCGGCGAGACCGCGGACACGCTTGAAGCCGTGCGTATCGCCAAGGCCGGCGGCGCGACGCTGCTGGCAGTGACCAATGTCGTCGGCTCGGCGCTCGCCAGGGTGGCGGACTCGACGCTCTTCATGCAGGCGGGTCCCGAGATCGGCGTCGCGGCGACCAAGACGTTCACCGCGCAGTGCGTCGACATGGCCCTTTTCGCCATGCATCTGGCGCGGGTGCGCGGCACGATCGACGCCGGGATGCTCGATGGGCTCGGCCAGGCGCTGCGCGAGCTTCCCTCGCTCGTCGACCAGGCGCTCAACGTCAACGACGAAGTCGTCCCGGTCGCGCGGCGGTTCTCGGGTGCCAAGACCATGCTGTATCTCGGCCGGCACGTCAATTTTCCGGTCGCGCTCGAAGGCGCGCTCAAGCTCAAGGAGATCTCCTATATCCACGCCGAGGGCTACGCCGCCGGCGAGATGAAGCATGGGCCGATCGCGCTCCTCGATGCAAGCGTGCCGGTCGTCGTGCTCGCCACGCGCGGTCCGGTGCAGGAGAAGATCCTCTCGAATATGTCAGAGGCCAAGGCCCGCGACAGCCGCATCATCGCCGTCGCCAATCCGCACGACGACGCGGCGATCGAGAACGCCGACGTCGTCTTCACGGTCCCTGAGACGCACCACCTCATCCAGCCGATCGTCAACGTCGTGCCGCTATATCTGCTCGCCTATCACATCGCCGACCACAAGGGCTGCGACGTCGACCAGCCGCGCAACCTCGCCAAGACCGTCACGGTGGAGTGAGCGTGGCGACTCCCGCGCGCGCAGATGGACGCGCGAACGACGAGCTACGCCCGGTCCTCGTGCGCACCCAGTACCTGCGTTTCGCTGAAGGATCCGTGCTCGTCGAAGCCGGCCACACCAAGGTCATCTGCGCGGCGACCGTCGAGGAGCGCGTTCCGCCATTCCTCAAAGGACGGGGCAGCGGCTGGGTGACGGCGGAGTATTCGCTCTTGCCGCGCTCGACCGCGGAGCGGACGCCGCGCGAGGCGGCTTTAGGCCGCATCGGCGGTCGCACGCACGAGATCCAACGGCTCATCGGCAGAAGCCTCCGCTCGGTCGTCGATCTGCGCGCCTTAGGCGAACGGACCGTCACGCTCGACTGCGACGTCATCCAAGCCGACGGGGGGACGCGCACGACCGCGCTGAGCGGTGCCTTTGTGGCGATGTGCATCGCCCTGGCCCAAGCGCGGGAGAAGGGCGTGCTGCGCGGGTGGCCGGTCGTGGACTGGCTGGCCGCGACGTCGGTGGGCATCGTGGGCGGCAGCCCGATGCTCGACCTCACCTACGAGGAGGATTCGAAGGCCGAGGTCGACATGAACGTCGTCATGACGGGTGATGGGCGCTTTGTGGAGATCCAAGGCACAGCCGAGCAGACACCGTTCTCGCGCGGCGAGCTCGACCAGCTGCTCGCCCTTGCACGCCGCGGCATCGACGCCATGATCGACCGCCAGCGCGAGGCGCTTGCGCCGCATGCGTTGCCGCCGTTCGGCGCCAAGCCCCTCCCGGCGAAGGCAGGCACTCGCGCTTAGATGAACCTTTCAGAGCTGCTCGCCCTTGTCGACGGATTCCATATCACCGACAAACGCTTGCTGCGCGCTCGTGCTGCGCTCGAGCGCAACCGTGACGAGGCGACACTGCGTGAATTCCGGACGCAGGTGCAGCGCTATTTCGAATCGCTCGCGCGAGAGGCGCAGGCTCAGGTGGCCGACGTGGACCGCAGACTCGACGACTCCTACCAGCGCCAGTTCAACCTAAACGCCGAGCGTGCCGTGGCCACGCGCCGGCTCGATGGCGCACGCGACGTGCTGCGCCTGCTCGACGAGACCTAGCGGCGATGTTCCGCGCCTCGACCTATCTCCGCACCCTGCCGCAGCCGTTACCCATGGCGCGCCGCTTCTTCGAGTATGCCGGCGGCACGACGCTTTTGTTCTTCGATGCGGTGCGCTATATCGTCAGCTATGCGGTTCCGTCCTAGCGAGGCCGTACGCCAGACAGCGTTCCTCATCGTCGAATCGTTGCCCATCGTCTTGCTCACCTCCGGCTTCACCGGACTTGTCATATCTCTCGAGACGGCGGTCTCGGCCGTGCAGAATGGTTTTTCGTTCGTCATCGGCGGCAGCGTCGCGTACGGCACCGTGCGCGAGCTCGGGCCGCTCTTGACCGGCATCGTCTTCGCCGGCCGCGCCGGCGCCGCGATCACGGCGCAGCTCGGCTCCATGGTCGTGACCGAACAGATCGAGGCGCTCCAATCGTTCGGCGCGAGCCCCACGAAGGTGCTCGTCGTGCCGCGCCTGCTCGCCTGCCTCATCGGCATGCCGATGCTGACGACGTTCGCCGACATCATCGCGGTGTACGGCGGCTATTACATGGCATTGCTGCAAGCGCACATCTCGCCCAACACGTACTGGAGCTCCGTCAATCGATTCATCGATTTCAGTGATTTTGAGAAGGGGCTGCTCAAGGCCGCCGTGTTCGGGATCATCGTCGCCGTCGTCGCCTGCTACGAAGGCTTTCGAACCCAAGGCGGCGCGGATGGTGTCGGTCGGGCGACGACGCACGCAGTGGTCACGGCGATCATCTTGGTCTTCGCATTCAACTTCGCGCTGTCGTTTGTGCTCTTCCAATGAAGACGTCTCCCGCGGCCGGCCCAGGGTTGGGTGACGCAGCGCCGGCAGACGTCGCGGTCAGCCTACAAAACGTCGATCTCTCCTACGGCTCGAAGATCGTGCTCTCCGACTGCTCGCTCGACTTCAAGCGCGGCCAAGTGACGACCGTCATCGGCCTGTCGGGCGCCGGCAAATCCACCATCCTGCGGCTGGTCAACGGCTTGCGCCAGCCTTCGCATGGCCGCGTCATCGTGAACGGCGTCGACATCGTCGGCATGCCCGAACGCCCACTCAATGATATCCGCAGCAAGATGGGATTCGCGTTCCAGGCATCCGCGCTCTTCGACTCGCTGAGCGTCTTCGACAACGTCAGTTTCCCGCTCTACGAGCACACCAAGCTCTCCCGTGCAGAGATCCGCAAGCGGGTCGCCGATGCGCTCGACATGATCGGACTGAGCGATGTCGCCGAGCGGATGCCGGCCGAGCTGTCGGGCGGGATGCAGAAGCGGGTGGGATTCGCCCGGGCAATCGTGAATGAGCCGGAAATCATCTTGTTCGACGAGCCGACGACGGGTTTGGATCCGATTATGACCAACGTCATCACCGACACGATTCGAGGCATCCAACGCAGATTGCGGCCGACGAGCATCGTCGTCATGCACGACATGCCATCTGTGTACGCTATCTCCGACCACATCGCCATGCTGTTCGAGGGCACGATCATCGAGGCGGCTCCAGCCGGGGAATTTCGGCGCTCGAAGAACCCTATCGTGCAGCAGTTCTTGGAGGGGAGCGAAGTTGGCCCCATTCCGCTGTAGTGAGACGCGCGAGGTCGAGCGAGCCTAGATGACGACTGCGGTCAGAGTCGGCGTCTTCTCCGTGCTCACCCTGGTGGGGGTCTTCGTCGTGTGGTACGTGCTCGGCAGCGTCTCGCTGCGCAGGGACTCTTACCAGTTCGCCATCCATTTCCGCAACGTCGTCGGCTTGCAACAGGGCAGCGCAGTGCAGCTGGCCGGCGTCGACATCGGCATCGTCGATGACGTGAGGCTGCTGCCCGACCAGACCGCGACCGTCATCTGCTCTATCCATAAGGAGAACACGCTCTATCGCGGATCGATCTTCACGGTCACCCAGACACTCACAGGATCGCAATCCACTCTCGCGATCATCCCGCCGCGAGATCTGGCAAGCGCGGTCCCCTTGCCCAAGCGCGTGCTACCCGAAGCCGAACAACCTGAAGGCACGGTGCCGCCCACCATCGCCGACCTCGTCGGCGAAGGGCAAAAGCGCATGCTCGAGCTCGACAAGACGCTGGCGCTCGTCAACGCGGAGCTTCCAGGCATCGTGCGCAACTTCAACGGCGTCGCCGTCCACACCGACGCGCTCATCGTCCATGCAGATCGGAACTTCAACCAGCTCGGGCAGCAGCTCAACATGACAGTGGCGAGCGTCAACACCGTGGTCGCACAGCTCGACGACCTGCTGGCGGTCAACGGCCGCAACATCACCGACATGACGACGAGCATGCGCGAGCTCATCGTCACGGGCAGCCCGAAGATAACCGCGCTCATCGACAACCTCTCCGCAACCGCCACCAACCTCAATAAGACCATGGCGTCGGTGCAGTCGATCGCGACCGACCCGACTCTCAAGGCGAATCTCGTCGCGACGACGGCGAATCTCAAAGATTCAAGCGAGAAGCTCAAAGCCATCGCCACCAACATCCAAGACCTCACGGGCGATCCCAAAGTCCAGGCCGAGCTCAAGAGCACGGTCCAGAACCTGGACGAGACGATCGCCAAGGCGAATGAGATCTTGGGCAATTTCTCGACCGCGCAAGGCGCCGGTCACAATCCGCCGCGTCCCGGCAGGCGCCATGGGGTCCCCCGTGCCGTTGGTGACCCCATTGCCTGAACCGCATCAGGCCGCACCCCAGGCCGCGGGCTTCCATATGGGTCCGAAAGCAGGAGCCAACCCCTTCGAGCTCGTCAGCGGGGATGTCAGACTGTACTGGAACTACAAACCACAGGGCGCGCTGAGCGACGTGAACTTCACGATCTTGCCGCACTTTGCGACGCATCTCAGCTTCGGCGTCGAGGGTCTGGGCTCGACGACGACCTATAATTTCCTCGTCGGCAGGCGCGCGTCGCCCAATCTCGACCTTGGCTTTGGCGTCCTGCATTCGCAGCTCGGCCTGCGCACGAGCTGGCAAGGGCTTGGGCCCTTCGGGGCGCGCGCCGACCTGTACAACTCCAAACAACCGCAACTCGACCTGTATGGAGACCTGCGACTGGCGCAGCGCTTGCGATTATTCTACGGCGAGCAAGCGCTCATGGGTCCATCCGTCAACCGGACTCCCCAACTCGGCACTGCAATTCGGTTACTGACCCCGATGCAGAGCGACACGTGCCCGCGTACGGCGCGGATGCGATGACGACGCCGAAAGGTGCGTTGCCCAAGACGCCGCGCACGACTGTGCGCCGCATCCCGCAAAATGCCGTCTACGACAAAGCGACCATCGACGCGATCCTTGACGAAGCCGTGGTTTGCCATGTCGGCTTCGTCGTTGACGGCGCCCCGTTCGTCATCCCAACGGCCTATGCGCGCGCCGGCGACAAGCTGTACATCCATGGGTCTGCAGCGAGCCGCATGGTCAAGACGCTGGCGCACGGCGCGGACGTCTGCGTCACCGTCACTTTGCTTGACGGTCTTGTGCTCGCACGCTCGGCTTTCAACCATTCGATGAACTACCGCTCGGTCGTCATCTTCGGCACAGCGACCCCGGTAGAAGACCCGACCGAGAAGCTCGAAGCGCTGCGTCTGTTCAGCGAGCACATCATGCCCGGCCGCTGGCGCGAGCTGCGCGATCCCAAACCCATCGAGCTTCAGGCCACGCTCGTCCTCGCGTTGCCCATCACCGAGGCCTCCGCCAAGGTCCGCTCGGGACCGCCCGAAGACGACCCCGATGACATGAGCGCTCCCGTCTGGGCAGGCGTCCTGCCGCTCGCGCTGCGCAAAGGAGCGCTTGAGGCGGACAGCGCGGGGATCGAACCACCCGGCTATCTCACCCGCGACCCGCGCTGGTAGGCTGACGATGCCATCCTCTGGATCTCCCACAAGCGAGGGGATCGGCGTCGCCGACACCGCCAAGTGGGTCGCGATGTATCGCGCCATGGAGTCGGAGCGGCCGGACGCGCTCTTCCACGACCCGTATGCACGACGGCTCGCAGGGGCGCGCGGGGCGCAGATCCTCGAGCGCATGCCTCGCGGCCGCGCGTTCGCCTGGCCGATGATCGTGCGCACCGCGATCATCGATGAACTCGTCACCCAGGCCGTCGAGCGCGACGGCGTCGATCTCGTCGTCAATCTGGCGGCAGGTCTCGACGCGCGGCCGTATCGCATGAACCTACCCGCCGGCCTGCGCTGGGTGGAGGTCGATTACCCGCAGACGATCGAGGAGAAGAAGGGCGCGCTTGCGAGCGAGACGCCGCGCTGCATTCTCGAGCGGATCGGCGCGGATCTCGCCGACGTGCCCGCCCGGCGCGAGTTGTTCGCGCGGGTGAGCGCGACGGGAACCAAAGGTCTCGTCATCACCGAAGGCCTCATGGTGTATCTGACGAGAGAGCAGGCGGGCGAGTTCGCGGCGGATGTGGCGGCCACGCCGAGTTTCTGGTTTTGGGTGACCGACATCGCCGCGCCGTTCATCCTCAAGCTCATGCAGCGGAACATGGTCGCGGGGATTTGCCGACACATCTGTCTTCCGTTTCGCGCCGGAAGAAGGAGCGGAGTTCTACGCCCGCTTCGGCTGGAGACTCGCCGAGTACCGCTCGACCTTCCTTGAATCGCGCGCGCCTGCACCGCGAAGCGCCCATAGCCTGGGTCTGGCGCCTCCTCTATCCGCGCGTCGTGCGCCAGGAGGCGACCCGCCGCAGCGGTCCGATGACGGGCACCGTGCTCCTGACGCGCGAGCGCTAGGCATGCGTCCGCGGTCGATCGCTGGAAAGCGGGCGCTCGTCACCGGAGCGTCAAGCGGTTTGGGCGCAGATTTCGCGCGCGAGCTTGGGCGCCGCGGTGCGCACCTCATCATCGTCGCCAGACGCATGGAGCAGCTCGAGGCGCTTGCCGCTGAGGTGCGCAGCGCCTGCGGGGTCGAGGTGGACACCATCGGCATGGACTTGGGCCTGCCCAGCGCAGCTCAGGCGCTCTTCGATCGCATCGCTGGCATGGGCAGGACGATTGATGTCTTGATCAATAACGCCGGTTTGGGCCTGTACGGGCAATCCGTTCAGATCCCGTGGCCCAAGGAACAGGCCATGCTGCAGATCGACATCGTCACCCTGGCTGGCCTCACCAAGCTGTTCTTGCCGCAGATGCTCGAACGCCGTTTCGGGTACATCCTGAACCTCTCGTCGATCGCCGCCTATCAGCCGACGCCATGGTACGCAAGCTATTCAGCGGCCAAGGCATTCGTGCTGTACTATTCGGAGGCGCTCAACCACGAGTTGCGCGGATCGGGCGTGTCGGTCACTGCTCTCTCGCCGGGCGTCACCGCGACCGAGTTCTTGGCCGTCTCCAAGCAGAAGCCCACCGCCTACCAGCGCTTCGTCATGATCAAAGCCCCGACGTGGCGCGCATCGGCATAGACGCGATGCTCGCCGGCAGAAGAAGCGTCGTGCCGGGCTTCCTCAATGCGGCGCTTGCCTGGGGCGCAAGCCGGTCGCCCCGCGTTCTGTCCATGCGCCTGGCTGAAATGCTGATGAGGTCGAATACTCCGCAGCACTGAGGGGGAGCACGAGCTAGGGCTCCTGGAAGTTTGGTTGTTCCCAGATGCGCTGCGAGAGATACGACTGCACCTTTGCGACGTAGCCATCCGCAGCTGCGGTATGCCAGCGGCCTGCGTACCAGCGTCCGACACAGCCCCATTGATCGCCCGCGGCGTAGTTCTGTCCACGCGGCACCGTGTTGAGCCACAGCTCGTAGCCTTCAAAGCATGCCCGCCATATCCCATACGCGGTATCCGCGTTGAACGCCGTCGATTGCGCTATGCCCGGCCAGGATGACTGCTCGTAGGGCCAGCGGTTCTGCAAGATACCCCAACTTTGCGGGCACTGGCCCGGAGCGCCGTCGGCCCCAAGGCCGTGGCCAGGCGGACACTGCGTTGGATCGGTGCCCCAGTCCCCAAGCGTCGTTTGACGCCACCACGACTCGACGGCTGCCTGCGCCCGCACGACGTCCTCATCGATGCCCCACTTGCAGGCCGCCCATTGCAGAATCTCGTCGGTCGTGCCTGTGAAGTTTCCGTCGACGCGCGCTGCGATGACCGTGCCCGCTCGCGGATCGTCCGAGGTCGGGAAGAAGCTCGCCGGTATTCCTTGTCCTCCCACCGTCGCGTCGTAGGTCGCGTTCATGCCTTTGTTCTCAGTGGCGGGTCGCACTTCGACTGCGCAGGTGGCGTCGCTCGGCAATGCCGCGCCCGGTGGCAACGTGTTGAAGTGAGCGACGGCAGAAGGAGAAGAAGACGGGTTGGGCTGGGCCGACATTCCACCCGTTCCGGCGGCGCTGCAAGCGCCCTGGGCTATGCAGGCAGCGATCGCAGCGACCACGGCCGCTCTGCGAAGTGCGGCGAGAACCAGACAAGAGCTCACATCTGATTCATTCCCGCACCCGAAGCCCACTTACGCCTAGGCGGCCGCTTTGTGAGCATCCTCACGCGCTCGGAACCAAACAAGCATGGTCAATACCGCATTGCCCGTATCCGAGCGATCGCGCCGAGCACATAGGGAAGCTCGCCGACGCTGAAGCGCTCGGCTTCCCCCACGGCCAGTACGTAGCGCTGCAGCCCTGAAGAGCCACGCATCTCGACGGTCAAGCTATAGGAGCCGGGTTCCAGGTCCATGACGATGTCGGGCGACTTGAGGTAGTCCACGCGGGAGAAGGGCTCGTAAAAGTCTTCGCCCTTCGAGAGATCGGTACGGGCGATCATCACGCCACGCGCGTCCTTCACGGCCAGCGCGGGCCTACCTGGATCTGCATCCGCGTCGCCTTGGGCCACGAGCACGCTGAAGGGGACTCGCGCTCGCCGCGCGAGCGTAAACGTATACGCATCCATCTGCCCGCTCGCCAAGTGCCCGTAGTAGGCCCATGACTTCCCCGCATCCGGGATGACGATCGCATGCGCCTCGTCGCGCGGTGAGCACGCAAACCTCGGGTCGTGTGCACAGGCCTTCTGCGCACCAAGGATGCCAAGCCCGAACCACAGCGCCAGCGCCGCGGCCGCTATCCACCACGTGCGTCTTATCAGCCTCACTCCAAGCACGTCCCCGAGGCTCCCGTCATCCAAACCCCCCTGTGCCGGCCTAGCCGCTTCCGATGAGAAGAAGCGCCAAACGCCCGCGAAAACCCGCGGTCGTACCACGCTAGACCCCGTCGTGCCTAAAGGAGCTTCTCTCGGGTATCATGAAACTGTGATTCTGGGATACTGCAATCCGGACGCGAGAAGAGCTGCGATGGCGGGCATTCCCCCAGACAAGGCGCGTCAAGCTTAAGTCTGCAACGTAGGCAAGAGATGCCCAGACAAAAAGCCGTCTTTCCAACCGATCCGCTGATCGTCGAGTGGGCAGGGCGCCTGCACGGCCGTGGCCGCAGCGGCCTGTCCGTCGCCGCATACGCAGGCGATCTGGAGCTGTTTGGGGCGTTCCTGGCTAAAGCCAGTCGGAAAGCGTCGCCGCACGGCAAGGACTGGCCTTTGCTCGCAAAGGCAAGCACCTCAGATCTCATCAGGTTCGTCCAGGAGCTCATGCAGAACCGCGGCTACGCGCCATCCGCGGTGAGGCGCAAGATCGCCGCGCTCCGTTCGTTCTACCGGTTCATGAAACGCGAAGGTAAACGCCCGGACGACCCGGCCCTCGACCTCGAGCCGCCCAAACGGGACAAACCGCTGCCCCGCGTGCTCAAGGAGCGCGACGTCTCGCGGCTTTTGCGTACGAAATCCACCTGGGATACGAAGTGGCTCAACCTTCGCGATCGCGCCATCATGGAACTGCTCTATGCGAGCGGCGTGCGCCGCGCCGAGGTCGTCTCCATGAATCTCGAGGACGTCGACCTGCAGACGAGGACGATCCGGGTCACGGGCAAGGGGCGAAAACAGCGCCTGGTCATCATCAACCGCACGACCGCCGCTGCTTTTCGCGACTACCTGAACGTGCGGCCCGCCTCGGGTGACAGCGCGTTCTTCTTAGGACACACGAAGCGGCGCTTAAGCACGCGCCATGTCTGGGAGATATTCCGCCGCATCCGTGCGCTGAGCGGCCTGACGGCCAAGGCAAGCCCGCATACGCTGCGACATTCCTTCGCGACGCATCTGCTCGAGCGCGGCGTCGACCTCATCACGATCCAGGAGTTGCTCGGCCATGAAAGCGTGGCGACGACCCAGATCTACACCAACGTGTCCTTCGAGCACAAAAAACGGGCGTACGACGAGGCGCATCCGCGCGATCGCGACAAGGACCGCTAGCGCGCCCAGACGAGGTCGCACAAGGCCAAGACTTTCCACGGCGAGAATTCTCGCTTCGTTGCAGCAGCCCACACCGACCGAGATCCGCCCAACCCTCTTGCGCGCGCTGCAGAGGGGCACATCGGTCGTGCTCGCCACCATCTCAGGCGAGGGCATTCCCTCTACGGCCTTCTGTAGCTGGGTCGTCGCCGCCAACCCCGAGACGGTCGCCCTGGCGCTCGACTCGCGCAGCACGGCACACCGCAACATCGCCGCCGGCAATCGTCAGGTCGCACTCGAGGTCCTCGCCGACGATCTCATCCTCTCCGTCCGCGGTGAGGCCAACATCAGGCAGGAACAGCTGCGCAGCGTGCCCTTTCCGTGCGCCCTCGTCACCGTCTCGATCGCTGATGTCCGCGATCACGGCGTCAGCGGTGTCGTCTTCAAGCCGCCGCAGTACCTGTTCGCCGACGGCAAGGAGCATCGCGGCGAGGTGGAACGAGCGATCTTCGAGGAGCTAGCGCGCGCGCCGCTTTGAGGTGACGATCCCGGAGTCCATCCCGGCCATCGACAGCCCGCCTGCAAAGCGGGCATGCTCGGCTTTGATGCAGCGGTCGACGACGACCGTCAGGCCCGCCGCGTCGGCCCGGCGGATGGCCGCGTCGTTGACGACGCCGTACTGCAGCCATAAGGCCTTGGCCCCGATCGCTACCACTTCTTCTACCAGCTCGGGCAGCGCCTCGGGACGCCGGAAGACGTCCACGATGTCCGGCACGCCGCGCTCCTTCACGAGAGCGGCAAGCGTTGGATAGCAGGCCACCCCGTCAACAACATCGTGCCCCGGATTGACCGGCCATACCTCATAGCCGTGCGTGCGCAGATAGCGGAAGACGAAATAGCTGGCCCGCGCCGGATTGTCGCTCGCTCCGACGACGGCGATTCGGCGGGCGCGGTCGAGGAGCTCGCGCCGCTGGACCGCGCTGTCGACGATCATGTCGTTTCGGCCTGTGCCGTCACGGCAGACGCGGCGAGGCCTCGCTCGAGGTCCCAGATGAGATCGTCGACGTCCTCGAGACCCACGGAAAGGCGCACCATGTCTCGGCGTGATGCCCGCCCCAGCAAGCTCCGCGTCGCCGAGTTGCGAGTGCGTCGTGGACGCGGGATGGATGACGAGGCTCTTCACGTCCCCGACGTTTGCCAG
Organism: Vulcanimicrobiota bacterium; assembly: GCA_963806005.1. Classification (GTDB taxonomy): domain Bacteria; phylum Vulcanimicrobiota; class Vulcanimicrobiia; order Eremiobacterales; family Eremiobacteraceae; genus JAFANK01. The sequence continues at coordinate 38,333 of CAWDWJ010000002.1, forward strand.
ATGGCTCCATAGCTCGAGCGCCTCGATGAACCGCTCTCCTGCTGCCCTGCCACCGCGAACGGCGAAGGTGAGGATCCCGCCGGCTCCATGCGCCAGGTAGCGCTTGGCAAGGGCGTGATACGGGCTTGACGGCAGCCCCGGGTACTTCACCCAGGCGACGCGGTCGTGCGTCTCCAAAAACGTGGCGATACGCGTCGCGTTCTCCACATGCGCCTCCATGCGCACGGCGAGCGTCTCCAACCCCTGGATCAGCAGCCATGCGTTCATCGGCGAAAGGCACGCGCCAATGTCGCGCATGACCTCGGAGCGTGCTCGGGTGAGGAAAGCGTACTCCCCGAACGTCTCGGCGAATCGCACCCCATGATAGCTCGGGCTGGGCTCGTTCAAGAGCGGATGCCTGCCCGCTCCCCATGCAAACCGCCCCGACTCGATGAGGACGCCGCCGATCGCGGTCCCATGCCCGCAGATGTATTTGGTGGCCGAGTGTACGACGATATCAGCGCCATGCTCGAGCGGCCGGCACAGAAACGGCGTCGCGAACGTGTTGTCGACGATGAGGGGCAGCCCGGCGGCGTGTGCGACCCCGGCAAGCGCCTCGATGTCGGCGATGTTGCCCGACGGGTTGCCGATCGTCTCCACGAAAAGCGCCCGGCTATTCGGCCGGATCGCCGCGCGCATAGCCTGCGGGTCAGCCTCGGGCACGAACGTCGTATCGATCCCCAGGCGCTTGAGCGTCACCGTGAATTGCGTCACGGTTCCGCCGTAGATATTCGAGGACGCGACGAGGTGGTCGCCGCTTTGCGCGAGCGACAGGATCGCGACGATCTGCGCCGCCTGCCCGGATGCGGCGGCGACCGCTCCCAGTCCGCCCTCCAGACTCGCCATCTTCTCCTCAAACGCCGCCACGGTGGGGTTCGAGATGCGGCTGTAGATGTTACCATACGTCCGCAGCGAGAACAGCTCTTTGGCGTGCTCGATCGAGTCGAAAACGAAGCCGGTCGAGAAATCGATGGGCACGGAACTTGAACCCGTCGCGGCGTTGGGCGGCGTGCCAGCGTGGAGCGCCCGCGTGCGGAATCCAAAACGGCGGTCGGTGCTCATGTCTTGTAGATACGCGAAACGGACCTGAAGGTCCGTTGCGATACGACGGTCGTGCGAAGGAGCCTCGCCGCAACGCGGCTAGATGGTCACGCGCACCACTTCTTTGAGGGTGGTCTCACCAGCGGTCAGACGCCGCAGCGCGTCGTCGCGCAGGTCGTTGAAGCCCTTGGCCGACACGTAGTCGAGCAGCTGGTTTGAGTCCGCGCCTCGGGCGATCAGCCGGCGCAGGCCGTCGTCCACCGCGATGACCTCGTGCACGCCGAGCCGGCCCGCGTAGCCCGTGTCGTGGCAATCGCGGCAGCCTTTACCGCGATGCAGCGATGTCGGCGCCACGAGCGGCAACATCTCTTGCAGCAGCACCGCCTCGTCTTCTCCTACTTCATACTCTTCTTTGCAACGGGGGCAGATCTGCCGGACGAGCCGCTGACCGACGACGCCGATGAGCGACGAGCCGATGAGCGCCGGGTCCACACCGATGTCGACGAGGCGCGTCATGGCCTGCACTGCGCTGTTCGTGTGCAGCGTGGAGAGCAGCAGGTGTCCGGTGAGCGCAGCGCGCACGGCCAGGTCTGCCGTCTCGCGGTCACGGATCTCGCCGACATAGATGATGTCCGGGTCCTGGCGCAAGAGCGAGCGCAGGACGGACGCGAAGGTCAGGCCGCGTTTGACGTTGATCTCGACCTGATTGACGCCGCGCACCCGGTACTCCACCGGGTCTTCTATCGTCGTGATGTTGCTCAGCCCGTCGTTGATCTCTTGCAGACAGGCGAACAGCGTGGTCGACTTGCCGCTGCCCGTCGGCCCGCAGCACAGGATCATGCCGTATGGGCGTTTGACGAGCGGTGCGAACACCTCGTAGTTATGATCGCTGAAGCCGATCGCCTTAAGGTCCTTGAACGCCGGGTTCTTCTCGAGCAGCCGGATGACGATCTTCTCGCCGTTGACCGTCGGCAGCGACGCGATGCGCAGGTCGGTCTCGCGTTTGAGGTAGCGCATCGAGGCCCGGCCGTCTTGCGGGATGTGACGGATCGTAATGTCCATGCGCGCCATGATCTTGATGCGCGAGACTACCGCCGGGTAGATCGGACGCGGCAGCTTGCGGATCTCCTGCAGCACGCCATCGAGACGGAAGCGCACGCGTACATTGTCGGCGTACGGCTCGAGGTGGATGTCGCTCGCCTTGTACTCGGTCGCCGTGCGTAGGATCGACTCCACCAGCGAGACGATCGGCGTGGCGTCCGACATCTTGCGCAGGGCCTCGAGGTCTTCGACCTCGCCGCCTTCTTGCGCGAGCCCCTCGGCTGAGACGGTCGGCAATCCTTGCAGCAACCGGTCGACCGAATACAGCGTCGTGCCGTGATAGATCTCATCGATCGCCTTCTCGACGTCTTCGATGAGAGCGAAGCGGATCTCGACCTGGTGCTTGGCGCGCAGCAGGATGAGGTCGAGCGTCGGCAGATCGAGCGGGTCTGCCATCGCGACCGTGAGCTTGTCGCCTTCCAGCCGCACGGGCACGATGTAACCGGTGGTGGCCACGCTGACCGGGATGGTCTCCGAGGCGTTTGGATCTGGGCGATTGCGCGACAGGTCGATGAAGGGGACGCCGAAGATTGCGCTCAGGTAGTCGTCGAGCTTGTCGTACGTTGTGAGCCCGAATTCGACGATCGCTTCGCGCAGCGGCCGGCCTTCGTGCAGGCGGGCATAGAGCAGCCTATCGGTGTCGAGCGGCGAGAGCTTGTGCGTCTGCTCGATGCGGCGCACGACGCGCATATAATAGGTGTGATGCGCCGGGGTGAGCGGTTCGCCTCCGGCCGTCCGCGCCTCGCCGTCGATCGGCTTGGCGAAGACCTGCTCGCCGTTGGCTGGAGAATAGATCGCTTCGAAAAGGGAGAAACGCTCGCTCGAGCCGAGGTTCTGGAAATGGACGCCGTAGATCGTCGTGCCTTCGGGACCCGGTTCGCGCCAGACCACTTCGACCGGTGCACGCACTTGCTCGCCGCTCGGGATCGCGATCTGGGCGAGCCCTCGCGTGCCGATGGCGAAATCGGCGTTCGTGGAGAGGCGCAAGCCCCCAGCGCTGATGTCTGACGCCGAGCCGTCGGCTAAGACGCCCTCGTCCGTGCGGATGCTGACGGGAAGCTTGATCCGACGCCGCTGATAGCGCCGTTTGGCGCGCTCGTGCTCTCTGGCCGCGCGTTTCAAGAGGTAATCGCCTCCGGGCGGAGCACCGAATTCACATCCATGTGATTGGGTATGACGCCTTCACCTGCCCGCTCGCTCGAGCAGCTATAAGACAGCATCGGTAACAAACCTGTGACACGATACGGGCCCTCGTTCCCGTCCCGCACAACGGACTAGGAAAGGGCCCCGACCAGCTCTTTGACCGCCTCTGCGCTCTTGGCCAGTGCTGCCTGCTCTTCGGGCCGCAGCTTGACCTCGATTATGCTTTCTAGGCCCTTGGAGCCCAGTTTGCATGGCACCCCGACAAAAAGGTCGCGGATGCCGAATTCGCCCTGCAGATAGGCCGCGCACGGCAGTATCTTGTGCTTGTCTTTGAGGATGGCGTCCACCATCTCCGCTATCGACCGGGAAGGGGCGTAAAACGCGCTGCCGGTCTTGAGGAGGGCGACGATCTCGCCCCCGCCCCCAGCCGTTCTCTTGACCAAACGGTCTATCGTCGCGGCGTCCATCAGCTCGGTGATCGGGATGCCGGCGACGGTCGAGAAGCGCGGCAGCGGCACCATCTGGTCGCCGTGGCCGCCCAGCACGAAGGCGTGCACGTTGTCGACGCTCACGTTCAGCTCTTCCGCGATGAAGGTCGAGAACCGAGCCGAATCCAGCACCCCGGCCATGCCGATCACGCGCTCGCGTGGAAATCCGCTCTTGCGGCGCGCCACTTCGCACATCGCGTCCAAGGGGTTCGTGACGATGATGAGGATGCACTTCGGGGACAGTTTCACGGCCTGCTCGGTGGCTGCTCCGACGATCTCGGCATTTGCGCGCAACAGATCGTCCCTGCTCATACCGGGCTTGCGTGGGAACCCCGCCGTGATGACCACGATGTCGGAATTCGCCGTCTGCGAATAGTCGTTCGAGCCTGTGATCCGCACGTCGCGGCGCTCCACCGGCATGGACTCGAGCAGATCGAGCGCCTTGCCTTGCGGCACGCCCTCCACCACGTCGACGAGGACGATATCGGCGAGCTCTTTTGATGCCAGCCAGTGGGCAGCCGTCGCGCCGACGTTGCCGGCGCCGACGATGGTCACTTTCTTCCGCATAAGATGCTCCTCGGAACCCGAAAATATAAGACTTTTCACGCAGCCCTTCGGCGGTTCTCCTAGAGTGGACCTTTGGGCCGTGCGCGAATGGTCGTAGAGCCAAGAGAGGGTCCACACACCCATGACGACTGCGGCTAGCACCACGGCGCAGCCACAGGCCCAGGCGGGTCTGCGCGGTGTCGTCGTCGGCGACACGAAGATCTCATACGTCGACGGCGAGCGCGGCGAGCTCATCTACTGCGGGATCGACATCCACGACCTCGCACACCATTCGACATTCGAAGAAGTCGCCTACCTGCTCTGGTTCCACGCTCTGCCGTCGCGCGCCAATCTCGACGCGTTCCGCGCGGACCTCGCCAAGCGGCGCGCGCTGCCCGATCCTGTCGTACGAATCCTGCGCGAGATACCGGACAATGCCACGCCCATGGACGTGTTGCGCACGGTCGTCTCGGCGATGGCGCTCTTCGACCCGCAGGCCAAGGACATAACACCAGAAGGCAACCTTGAAAAGGCCAAGCGGCTGACCGCGGTCTTTCCCACCATCTTGGCCGCCTTCTACCGCCTGAGCGAGGGCGACGAGCCACTGGCTCCACGCACCGACCTCTCGACGGCTGCGAACTTCCTTTATATGTTCACGGGCAAAGAGCCCGATCCACAAGCGGCGCGCCTGCTCGACGCTGCGCTCGTGCTCCATGCGGATCACGGCATGAACGCCTCGACCTTCGCCGCCATTGTGACCGCAGCGACGCTCGCCGACATGTACAGCGCGGTCACCTCGGCCGTGGCCACGCTCAAAGGCCCCCTGCACGGCGGCGCCAACGAGGGCGTCATCGGCAACCTCATCGAGATCGGGTCGAACGACAACATCGACAGCTGGGTCGCGGCCAAGCTCGCCAAGCACGAGAAGATCATGGGCTTCGGCCATGCCGTGTACAAGACGAACGACCCGCGGGCCATCGATCTCAAGCAGATCGCCAAACAGGCCGGCGAGCGAGCCGGCGCCACGAAGTGGGTCGATATGACCGAGCGCATGGAGAAAGCGGTCTGGGATCAGCGCAAGCTCTACGCCAACGTCGACTTATATAGCGCGTCCGTCTACTACACGCTTGGCATCCCGCCGCGCTACTTCACCCCGGTCTTCGCCATGAGCCGCATCTCGGGCTGGTGCGCGCATCTCATCGAGCAATACGCGAACAACAAATTGATCCGCCCCGGCGAGCACTACGTGGGCGCTCGCGGCGTCAAATACACACCGCTCGCCGATCGCGCGGCCGACATCCCTATCTAGCGTTCCTAGAGCGTCTGCTCCATCACGAACGGCCCGCTCGGCACGGCGCTGCCGCCCGGCGGCTCCATGGAGAAGGCAATGACGTCCCCGCTTTGCACCTTCATAGGGATGATCGTCTGCATCATCTTGCCCGGCATCACGACGCCGCCCTTATGCACTTTACCCTTGCGCACGAGCCACACCTGATATACCATGCCCTGCTTGGACGGCATCGGCATGTCGGTGATGATCATGGCGTGCCCGACGTTGGGCGGCTGGATGACTTTGGCGGGGATGCGCTCGCCCGTCCGGCTGACGCTGAGATCCCAGACCTGCGACTGGCCGATGAACGCCACGCGTGGGTCGAGCTGGTCGGCGCTGACCGAGATGTAACCTGCTTCGTCGGCCGTCTTCGCAGCGACCGCGTTGCGGGCCAGCAGCTGCGGGGGTGGAGCTGGGGCCTGCAAAGCCGCCATCATCCGGTTGTGCTCGTCGGCGATGCCGATGAAGATGCCGGCGACCACGCAGGCGGCGGCGACTCCCACCCAGCCGGCGACACCAGCCCACGACGGCAACGAGCGGTGCCACACATCGCGTTTGGGCTCGCGGACCTGCGAGGAGACGACCGCGCGCCGAAGGATAGCGTCCACCTGGTCTTCGCCGCGGCTCGCAGCGAGAATGCGCCCCCTCAAGTCTGGTGATGGCTCGACGCTCGAGCAGGCGAGCGGCAAAACGGAGACGACGCGCTTGAGGTCCGCGATCTCCTCGTGGCACTGCGGACACCCGGCGGCGTGGGTCTCGACGACGCGCGCTTCCTCGACGCTTAACGCGCCGAGCACGTAGGCCCCCGCGCTCTCGCCGACGTGCAGCTCGTCACTCATGTGCTTGAAGCTCCGATTTCCAGCCCATCGAGCATCGAGCGCAACTTCTGCAGCCCGATGCGCATGCGCCCTTTCACCGTGCCGAGCGGCACGCCCATCAGCTCGGCGATCTCCGATTGCGTATAGCCCGAGAAATAGGCAAGCTCTATGCTCTTCTTCTGCTCGACCGGCAACCGCTCGAGCGCTCGCCGGACCATGTCGCCGCGCACGTTGTTCCAAGCCTGTTGCCAGATGCTCGGCTTGTCTGAGTCCTCACTGCTCTCGGGCAGCTCGTCGTAGGGGATGGTCACTGACGGCGATGCACCGCTGCGCAGCCGGTCGATCGACCGATGGTGCACGATGGACAAAAGCCACGTGCGCGCTTTGCCGCGCTCGGCCTTGTATGTCGCCGCCTGCCGCCACACTGAGAGGAACGCGTCCTGCACGACGTCTTCTGCGGTTCCGCGGTCGCCGACGATGCGGTAGGCGAGCGAGTACGCGACCTTGCTGTAGCGGTCGTAGAGCTCCTCGAGCGCGCTCAGCTCGCGCTGCGCGAGGGCGGCGAGGATCTGTTCGTCAGTGCGGCCGCTCGACGTCACCTAGCTCCCCTTCCCACCTTGGGTTCTACGAGTCGGGGAGTCTCCCCGGATCACGAACGCAGCGATCGACCCATTGAAGCAACGGACCTTGAGGTCCGTTCTGACACGCTGGGGCGGTAGGATTCGAACCTACGAATGCCAGATCCAAAGTCTGGTGCCTTACCAACTTGGCGACGCCCCACCAGCTGCGTGGACCCTTGTTCTCTCAACGTTTTCGTGTTCCCCGTACCGTCCTTGGTTGCAGCAGACCGGCTACAAAGAAACGGTGGTCTTCGCGTAGACCCCCCACCACCGTATCTGCGGCTAGAGGAAAGGTTACTTGACGGAGATCGTCGCCATCATACCCTTGTCCTCGTGATCGAGCAGATGGCAGTGGTACACGAACGTGCCTTTGATGACCGGGTCCCTGAAGTCCAAGAGCAGCTTGAGCGATCCCGGTGTCGTCGTGCCGTCTGCGTTCTTGGTCTGATAGGGAATGATGAAGCTATCGTACCAGAAGTAGGGCGGCGCGACGGGTACGCCGTTGATTGCCTCGACGATGAAGTGCACCTGGTGGATGTGGAAGTCGTGGACCTCGTTGGTCTCGTTGAGGACGGTCCACTCCTCGACCGTGCCGCTTTTGATGATGAAGCGCGGCGGCTCGCCAGGCGTGAACTGCTTGCCGTCGATGAAGAACTGCGTGCCGTCGGCATTTTCTGAGAAGACGGTCGTCCGCTTTTGCGCGGGTGGCGGAAGCGCCGTCGACAACCAGTTGCGCGGCAACGGGTTGACGCGCAACGGCGAGAGCGCCACCGGACGCGCTTCGCGCTGTAGCCCGCCAGGCGGCTCCAGCCATGCCAACAGCGCTGCCGGATCGGGGTCCCCGACCGGCCCCGTGTAATAGCACGAGGTCATAAGTGGCGTGGCCCGCGGTGGGCCGTAGACGACGAACTCCACGCGGCCCGCCGGCGGGACGACGATGTGTCGCACGGCGAGCATCGGCGGCGAGCCGGGATAGGTGTCCAGGGGCACGCCATCCAGCGCCACGATGTAGAGCGTCTCGGTTGGGATGGAGAGGTCGAGGGTGCGTTGACCAGTGGCGTTCACCACCCGGAAGAGCTGCGGATGGTTGGGCTCGATCCCAATCGTGGGAACGACGTACCCATTCACGGTGAGCGTGTGTGCGGTATCAAGTCCGTTTGCGCAAGCCGGCGGCGGCTGCCCTGCTGGTGCAATCGTCAAAAGCCTGTGGCGGCGGATCTTGGCCCCGATGATCGACGGATCGATCTTACCAGCCCCAAGCGGCGCGCGGATGACGAGTATCCGTTCGGTCATGGTGGCCAGCACCGGCAGGTGCGACTGCAACCCTTCGATGACGATGGCCCCGGACATCGCTCCCTCGCCCGTCTGGAGGTTTGTTTCGCCATGCGGGTGCGTGTGATACCAGTAAAGTCCGGGCGGGTGGTTCGCAGGTATGGTGACGCTGTAGTTGAGGATCTGCCCCGGCGCGGCGAGCGTGTCAAGCACGTCGTCGGAACCGGGCTGCGGCGATACTCGCAAACCGTGGAAGTGCAGGTTGCTCATGTTCATGACCGTGGGCGTGCCTGCCGGCAGCACGTTTAAGTACTGGAACTTGATCGTGTCGCCGGGATTCACGCGCACGGTCGGCGCGATGCCAAAATTGCCTTCATAGACAAACGCCGGCGTGCCTGAACCGCTCAGCGCCGCGAAGATCTGGACGAAGGCAACGCCGTGCTCCGAGACGATGACCGGCGGGTTTTGGAAGGTCAGGGTCGTGTTTACACCCGCGCGGGGGAAAGTTGCGAGCCGGACCGTTTCACCGGCCGGCTGCGCGCCGGCGCCGAAACTCGCGAGGAGCAGAACGCAGAGCGACCACAGTGCCTTTAGCATGGTTTGTCGCCTCCTTCCACATCTGCCGCGTCTAGCACCCCCGAATCTCGCTCCGGGACCGAAAGAAATAGGCCAGCCGGCCTACGCCGGGGTGGCCTTTCTCGTCGGATCAGTGCTCTAGAGCTGGCAGAGCGCCACCACGTGATCGGCCAGGAGATCGCAGCTTGAATCGATAGAGTGGCTGTCGCTCGGGAGACGCGGCGCGTGGCTGAGCGGTTGCGCGTTCCCCACTCACAGCTGTGTGGACTGTGGTATAATACCGTGAATCGAACGTCTGCCGATCTTTCCCTCCTACCTCTATCACTGCTCTATCACCTTAGAAAGGCACCTGTGATGTTCGTAACCGTTATCCATCGCATCAGCAATCCCGACCAGTTCGAATCGGCCGCCAAGAGCGCAACGGAAGTGATCCCGTCGCACCTCAAATTGCACCAATACCTAACTGCCGCAGACCGCAAAACAGCAACGTGCCTGTGGGAAGCGCGCTTGGCTGATGACGTGAAAGAGTTCTTAGAACCCGTTATCGGCCACGTCAGCCACAACGAGTATATACCGCTGAACGGCGAAGCTTCGTTCGGTTTGCCAGCTACATCGGCGGCTTCAGGATCCCACTGAAGAAGCCAGGCCGGCTTCCTCTACTGCGCTCCGGCTGCAGCTCGCACGGCTGAAAGCCGCTTGGAGAGATCGTCGAGCAGCTCGGGACCAACGATCGAAATCGGCGTCGTTCCGTAGCACATCAGCCGATCGTGATAATCTTCAAGCGATCCGCGCGCGCCTGCCGCGGCGAAATACTCACGCTCGAGGAGTTCAAGCTGTTGCCGACCGACAGTGTATGAGATCACCGCACCTCGGTTGAGGGCGATCCCATCAACCGCCGCCTTTGCTGCCTCTGGGCTGAAGCCCGTCTGGGTGGCGAAATACGCGGCTGCCTGCGGCTCGGACATCTCACCGGTCGCGAGCTTGATGTCGACGATCGCGCGCGCCCCACGGACCCTCTCCCATTGCGCGACATCGTAGGGCCCGTCCAAGTCCGAACCGTAAAGCCCGAGCACGACGAACATCTCCTCACCGTAGTAGGCCCAGCCCTCGGCGAACGAGCTACTACCCTGGATCTTGCGCACGAGGTCAGGATTGCGACGAGCGATCGACAGCTGCAGGAAATGGCCGGGCATCGCTTCATGAGCCGCCGTCGAGAGGATGCGATCTCGATCGAAGTCCTCGTTCGGATCCAATCGAGCGGCAGCGGCGGTGAGCGATACGGGCGGGGTGATGTAGTAGTACCCTTTCGTCTCGTGAGCGAACAGGCGTGGCGATTGCATGGACGCACCTGGCGAGACGGGTTGAAGAAATTTCGGCGTTTCGACGACCTCGATCGTCCCCAACCAGCTCGGGACGGTGATGACCTTGTTGGCAGTCACAAAGCGCCGAAGATACGCGATCTGCTGGCGGTAGTAAGGGATGAGCGCCGCTCCGCCAGGTGCAAGCCCGCCACCAGTCGCCGGTCCGATGGGAGTCTCGCGCACCAGAGCCACGTTCTTGAGCCAATAGGTGTCGGCCCAGCCGTGCGCCAGCTCGTCGGTGGCCATTGGTTCGATCGACGCGGCCGTGTAGGGCAAGAGCAGCTCGTCACGCAGCATCGAATCATACCCGCTCCGACCGATGGCGTAGTTCTCGGGCCAAGTCGCCACATGGGCATCGATGTAGGCCCGCTCTTGAGCGATGGCGGACAACGTGGCATCGCGGGCCGCCGTGAAACGAGCGAAGGCTGCTGGCGGTAGCTGCGCCTTGGCAGCCGATGTCAGCGAGCCGTTAAAGAAGTCTGGCGCACCGGCGAGCTCCTGTGCGCCAACGGCGCCTTGCAGATGACCTGGCTCGGTCACGAGCGCTTCCCCAGCCGCGATGTAGGCTGGTGCACGCTCCAAGCGAGTCGTGATATCTGCCCACGCGGCTTGGACGTCCGCATCGCTGACGCCGCCACGTCCGCTGATAGGCAGGTACTGGAACTGCAGATAGATCGCGTCGACGATCGCCGTCCCTGGCGCGGCATAGTCTTTGCGATCCGTACGGTAGACGGTGTACTGGCGCTCCATGCTGACGAGCTGAGCATGCAATAATCTCGCGTCGTCTCGGACCTTGAGCGGCGCCCCTTGAAGCGAAACGGCTGCGAGGCGTGACTCCCAGCCACGGATCAGCGTAAGATCTCGCTGATCCTCCGCAAGGGATGGGTGATCGAGCGCCCCGTCATAGCCTGGAATCCCCAGAGACGTCGCATAGATCGGGTGCAGCTTCGCCCAGCCAAACGTCATGTCGTGCGCCAGGGCCTGCAAGTTATCGTACGAAGAATCTGCCGCGTGCGCTGGCGCGATGGCGAGGATGATAATGGCGATGAGCGAGCGCGCATATACTCTCATAGGCCTGGGTGTTTCTCAAACAGGCGTCATCAACCCGCCAACGGAAACGTTCGCGCCATGGGAGTCTTGCGGCCGGGGCGTCAGGTGCTCGCGGCAGTGCTCGTGCTGTCGTCGGTCGGCTGCACTCAAGTGGGTCACAACCCGGAGACTGCTGCCGTGAAGGGGCAGCCCTGGACCATCCCTGGCGTGCTGCGCATCGTCGACACCCGTCAGCCCGATAATCTCAACCCGCTTCTCTCCTTCGGCCAGGTCGCGACCGACCTGTCGATGTTCTGGGCAGCCTACCTCTTCCGCTTCAGCGACCGCGACGAACTCGTCCCCGAACTCGCGACGGAGGTGCCGACGCAACGTAACGGCGGGATCAGCCGAGACGGCTTGACGATCACCTATCATCTGCGCCGGGGCGTGCATTGGCAGGACGGCGCGCCCTTCTCGGCCGACGACGTGATCTTCACGTGGCGGCAGGTCATGAACTCGCGTAACAACGTGCAGAGCAGGGTCGGTTACGACGCTATCATTTCAATCGTCAAGCTCGACAGCTCCACGATCGCCATACACCTCAAGCGGCCCTTTGCGCCGTTCGTGAACACGTTCTTCAGCATGGCCGATGCGACGTATTGCATCCTGCCCGAGCATCTGCTCGCAGGCTCAGGCGACATCAACCATGCGCCGTACAACGATTTGCCGATCGGCACGGGACCGTTCCGCGTCGTCGAAGACGACAAGGCGGGCGAGATACGCATGCAGGCCAACCCCTCGTATTGGCGGGGAGCGCCGCGATTGCGCGAGATCATCTACCGCACGGTTCCTGATGACAACACGGTGCTCATCCAGTTGCAGACGCACGAAGCCGACTTCTGGATGGCCGCTCCGATCGTCCATGCCCAAGCGCTCTCCTCCATCTCAGGGATCAGGATCTATCGGATCCCATTCACCGCCTTCGAATCGCTCGACTTCAACACCGAGCACCCGATCGTGCACGACGTGCGCGTCCGCCAAGCGCTGCATTACGCCCTGGACGTCGACGGCATGGCGGCCGCTTTGGCCGGCGGACACGTGATCCGCGCACCCAGCGACCAGCCGCCTTTCTCATGGGCCTTCAACGCGCGCTTGCAGCCGTACCGCTACGACCCCGCCCTCGCCTCGCGCATGCTCGATGCGGCCGGCTGGACCATGGGGCGCGATGGTTACCGCTACAAGGATGGGCGACGCCTCGAGCTCGAGATTGTCAGCGCGATCGGCTCGACGCTGGGCTCATCGATCGATCTCTTGGTGCAGCGCGACTGGAAAGCGGTCGGGGTCCAGGTCGACATCAAGCACTATCCGACCGATCTGCTCGGCAGCCCTGATGGGATCTACCGCACGGGCAAGTTCGATCTCTTCTTCGACTCGTGGTCTAACGGCGTGGATCCTGACGATTCCCAGATCTTCATGTGCGACGAGCGGCCACCGTGGGGCTCGAACTACTTCCGTTTCTGCGACGCTCGGCTCGACGCGGCCGAAAGAGCCGCCTTGAGCGTCTACGGCCGCGCGCAGCGCAAACCGGCCTATGACACGATCCAATCCATCTTGGCCGAGCACAACCCTCTCATCATTCTCTGGTTTGATATGCGCCAAGACGTCGCGAACTCCGACCTCCAAGGCTACAAGCCTGCTCACGCGGTGACGACGTTTTGGAATCCGTGGGAGTGGTCGATCTGAGGCTAGGCAAGGGGCGTCCACCCGAGTGCAGAAGAGACGTCCAGCCCACCGCCTAGGATGTAGCTCGGCATGAACGTTCCTCTCGTCGTGACCGAGTTTCTGTCACGCGCGCGCACCATCTATCCCGATGCGGTCGGTGCGGTCTGCGGTCACGAGCGGCTCACCTACCGACGCCTCGGCGATCGCATCGATCGTCTCTCAGCGGCACTCGACCAAGCGGGCATCGCCAAGGGTGAGGTGGTCGCCTACATCTCCTTCAACTGCCATCGGCTGCTCGAAGGCTACTACGCCGTGCCGCAGATGGGCGCCGTGCTCTTGCCCATCAACATCCGCCTGACACCGGATGACATCGCCTTCATCCTGCGTGACGCCGGGGCGAAGGCCGTCATCGTGGACCGTGCGCTATCCGGCCTCCTCGCGCCGGCCCGATCCACCCTCACAAGCCTCCGCACGGTCATCCTCATGGGTGAACAATCGCAGACCTCGGCGGATCTTGAGGGCGAGGACTACGAGACGCTCGTCGCGGGCGCGCGTGCGGACTACACCCCGCCGGACATCGCCGAGGACGACATCGCCGAGCTCTTCTACACGAGCGGCACGACCGCTCACCCAAAGGGCGTGATGCTCACGCACCGCAACTTGTACTTGCACGCCCTCTACGCGCTCGCCGGGCTGCCGGGCTACGACGACACCTGCGTCCAGCTGCATACGATACCCCTCTTCCACGTCAATGGCTGGGGCACGCCGCACTTCGTCACGCTCATCGGCGGACGCCACGTGATGCTGCCCAAGTTCGATCCCGAACAGGTGCTTGCCACCATCGAGCGCGAGCGCGTCAGCCACATCTTTATGGTGCCCACCATGGCGACGGCGCTGCTCGCGGCGCCGTCGTTTATGACGCGCGATCTCTCCTCATTACGGCGCATAAAGCTCGGTGGCGCAGCGTCAGCGCCAAGCCTCATCCGAAGCTTCAGCGAGCGGCTTCCCCACTGCCATGTCGCCGCAGGCTACGGTCTCTCCGAGACGTCGCCGATCCTCACCGCGGCCGACCTCAAAGCCGGGCTCGACTTGCCCCCCGAAGCATCCGCTCTCGTGCGCAGCAAGGCCGGCGTGCCGTTGCCTGGCGTGCGTATCGAGGTCCTCGACGAGGGCAACCGGCCGTTGCCCCATGACGGCACGAGCCCAGGCGAGATCTGCGTGCGCAGCAATGTCGTGACCAAGGGATATTGGCGCTTACCCGATGAGACCGCACGCACGATCGTCGACGGATGGTTCCACACGGGCGACATCGGGGTCATCGATGAGCTCGGCTATGTCTCCATCGTCGACCGCAAGAAGGACATCATCATCACGGGCGGAGAGAACGTCGCGTCGCTCGAGATCGAGAAAGCCATCTGCGAGCATCCCGCAGTCTTCGAATGCGCGGTGATCGCGCTGCCCGACCCCCGTTGGGGAGAGATCCCCGTGGCGATCGTCGTGCTCAAGCCCGGCCAGTCGCTTGACGAGGCTGCCCTCGTCGCGCACTGCCGCGCACACCTGGCCCATTTCAAAGTGCCCAAACACATCCGCTTCGCGGATGCCTTGCCCAAGGGCGGCACAGGCAAGATCCTCAAGCGCGAACTGCGCGAGCGCTATGCCGCAGGCAGGCCCGACGAGCGGGCCTAAGGCCGGCGCTCGACCGTCATCGTACACTCCGTCACAAGCGCTGCGATGGCGCCGACGGCGGCCAGCATCGGCGCGATTGCCGCCCCGACGACTCCGACGGACAAGGGGAGGTCGATCAGCGCCCTTCCTTGCTTATCCTTTATGGAGATCCGACGCACGTTACCCTCGTCGATGAGCTCCTTGACCTTCTTCAACAGGTCTTCACCGGCGACGCTCATCCGTTCGAAAGCCGTGCCGTCGCGTTCTTTGTCGCTCGTATCACCATATGTGGGTGCTCCTCGCGTTCCTCAAGCCCGTTCAAGCATCGAACCACATTTGGCAGGTCCATGAAACCGGCGTCACCGCATGCGCAGCGCTGCGCGAAGCGTCGTCCGCACCGGAGGCGCCGTGACGCGCGGACACGAACCGTCGACCTACCTTCTCCCGTCCGTATGAAAGGAAAAGTAGCAATGCACAGGACGAAGATCTACGCCGCGCTGGCAGCCGTGGCCGCGATCGCCCTCACCGTGTCCATCCGCTCCGCGCCGGTCAGGGCCGCCTCCAACCCCATCAAGGTCGAGCACTGTTTCATCACCGAGCCAAAACCGCTGAGCAAGCTGGCCAGCGGCACTCAGATCGACTACGTCAACACCGGTTCGAAGGCCGCGAAGAGCGTCACATTCGGCGTCGGCTATCGCAACTCGGCGAGCCACTTCTACCGCAAAGTCACGGACGACGGTGCTTTCGCACCAGGGGCGCTGATCAACCACCACTTCGATCTCTATAACGATATCACGTACGCTGGAAAGCAGACCACATCGTGCTCTGCGATCAGCGTCAAATGGAGCGACGGCACCACCTGGTACGCCAAGTAAATAGACCTCCCGTTTAGGCAAATACTAAGGCCACCTCGTGGAGGTGGCCTCAGTATTCGTTGGCATTGGTCGTCTTATGACTAGCCGCCTGGTATCACGGATCCGCTTCCGCCCGGTTTTGTCGGAGGTCGGGCGAACATCCGATGCATGATCCTGGTCTTCAACGTAGGCGATAGCGGCGTGTCGACCCCGACATTCTCGGATGCCATCTCTACGCCGTTCCAGCTGACGACGAACGTGCACGCCGCGCCGCCCTCCGGCGCTTGACCGACGGACACCTCGAACTCAGTGTTCGGGCCGTTCGGCCAGTTGTCATTATATCCCGACGGAATGTCGGTGTTTGGTGGCCCGCCCTCGGAGACGAACGAGCACAGACCGCCGAGGTCGGTGTTCCCATCAGGCGTGCTGCTCGAGACGGCGACTGTGTAGTTGGGGCCGGTCAGCAAGCCGGACTTATCGGACACCAGCACGTCGTATTGGTTGTTAGATGCCAGCGACGTGCGGTTGTTGCCCGTACTCGTGTTATCGCACGGGAGCAGCGCGCTGTTCGGCACGCACACGGTCACGGTGAGCACGACGAAGGCCCACTTGTGGCCCGGGGTGAGCGGGAGCGAGTTCGGAACGGTGAACTGCGCTTGATTGCCCGTCAAGGTCAGGTCGAATGGGCCAAGCGGTGTCTGAGTCGGGTCGGGCACGAAGGTGTTCGCCGTCCCCGGTATGGGCGTGGACACTGCGTTTGGATTGAAGGCGACATTCACCGTCGTATTGGTCAGTGTGATCGATTGGGTTGACTGAACGACGAGCGACTCGACGCCTTGCGGATCGCTTTGCCCGAATGTGACGTTTGGTCCAAACGGAATGACGGTCCATTGCGTGTAGCCGGAGTTGCTCGAATTCGTGTTGACTTGCGGTGCGCCCAGCGTTCCGTTGGGCGGCAGCAGCTGTGTATTGGAGCCGGAGACGAGCGGTAGCACGACGTTTGATCCGCCGGTATCGCGTGCGATGGTCAGTGAATACTTCACGCCTGCTTTGAACAGATATGTCAGGCCCGGTGGAGCGGTGAAGGTCAAGGTCTGGCCGCTGGCGACCGCCTTGCCCAGGAACAACGGATTGGAGCTCCCCTGCGGTTGGCTCGGATCGAAGATCGCGACGTCGAACGTGCCCTGCGCCAAGGTCACCCACGATGGGAAGGTCAGCGAGAATGACGGTATCGGCAGCGTGATCGTGATTGGGAGACGGATGTTCAAGATGATGGGGAAGGGATCCGTATGCGTGACGACCATGCTCTTGTCGGCGCGCTGAGACAGGAGCGCACCCACGATGCCGAGCTCCACTCTTGTTCCGGCCGGCGCGCTGTTCGGTCCAAACGAGATGGTGCCGCTGAAGCCGGGCGGCAGCTTGAGTCCGTGGGCGCCGCCGGACGGGGAGAGGGTCATTGTGTCGGACAGTGGCGCCGCCGGTGCGGTGTTTTGCGCGGGTGCTTGGGCGACGATTGGATTCCGTTGCGAAGGCCCGCCTCCGCCACCGCACGATGCAAGCGTCAACGCGCACAACGCAGCCATAACGAATATGCGCGGATGAGAAATTCTCATTAGCAGAGCTCCTTCAACAAGTGTTCTGAGGGTCAAGCACTTCGAACAACCTGCAGCCGTCCCCCTCCCCGTGCCATGGGCCTTTGGTCCGAGGCCGGACTGATAGCTATTAGAAGGGAAGATACCCGGCATGGAAGCCGCCGTTCCCTCGGCTCGTCGAACACCTGTCCAAGATGGGCTGCCCACGGGCAATCTCGCCTTTCTGTTCACTGATATAGAAGGCAGCACGACGCGCTGGGAGCACGATACCCAGGCCATGACCCAGGCCGTGCGCCGCCACGACGAGCTCATGCGTGCTGCGATCCAAGCCCACAACGGCCACGTGTTCAAGACGATCGGCGACGCCTTTTGCGCTGTCTTCTGGAACATCAATGACGGGCTGGGCGCAGCGCTCGATGCCCAGCGTTCCCTTTCGCTTGAGGACTTCTCCGCGGTCGACGGCATTCGGGTGCGGATGGCGCTGCATGTCGGCGTGGCGGACGAGCGCGACGGTGACTATTTCGGGCCGACGCTTAATCGTGTCGCCAGGCTGCTCGCCATCGGCTATGGAGCGCAGGTCCTCGTCTCCGGCTCTGCCGCGGAGCAAGTAGCGGGCGCCATCCCTGACGTCACGCTGCGCGATCTCGGCGAGCATCGGCTCAAGGACTTGCGTGCTCCCGAACACGTCTTTCAGCTGCTTGCAGCCGACCTGCCCGCGGATTTCCCAAAACTCAAATCGCTCAGCGTCCTCGACAACAATCTCCCGCTCCAGCTTACAAACCTCGTCGGGCGAGACCAAGACGTCGCCGCGATCAAGGCGCTGCTCGGCAAGAACCGCCTGGTCACCCTCATCGGTTCGGGAGGCGTCGGGAAGACACGGTGCGGCCTGCAGGTCTGCGCCGAGATGCTCGAGTCGTTCTCAGATGGCGTCTGGTTCGTCGATCTCGCTCCGCTTAGCAACCCAACCCTCGTCCCCAATGTCATCGCCTCGATCTTCGACGTGCAGGAGCAGCCCAGCCAAACAATGCTGGCCCTGCTCATCACCCATCTCAAGAACAAGCAGGTCTTGCTCCTCATCGACAATTGCGAACACCTCATCCACGAGGCATCGAAAACGGCTGAGGCGATCCTACGCGACTGTCCGAAGACGTCGATCCTGACCACGAGCCGCGAGATCCTCGGCGTCGGCGGCGAGGCCGTCTATCGAATGCCCTCGCTCTCGGTGCCGGACAACCCCAAAGGCCTCACGGCCGAACTCGCTCTGGAATACGGCTCGGTCGCGCTCTTCGTCGCCCGGGCCCATGCGGCGAACGCGAAATTCGCGCTCACCGATGAGGCTGCGCCCACGGTGGCGGAGATCTGCCGTCGCCTCGACGGCATTCCGCTGGCGCTCGAGCTCGCCGCCGCACGGGTGCGGGTGTTGAGCGTGTCGAGCCTGGCCCAGCGTCTCGACGAACGGTTCAAGATCCTCACCGGCGGCAGCCGCACGGCATTGCCCCGCCAGCAGACGATGCGTGCCCTCATCGACTGGAGCTACGATCTGCTCTCCGAGCGCGAGCAGACGATCTTCCGCTTCTTCTCGATCTTCTCCGGAGCGTTCACGTTGGATTTCGCAACGGCGGTCTGCGCCGGCGATGCGATCGAGGACATAGAGGTGCTCGACCTCTTGACGTCGCTCGCCGACAAGTCGCTCCTCAACGCCGACCATGCGACCGACGACGTGCGCTACCGCATGCTCGAGTCCACGCGGCAGTACGCCCATGAGAAGCTCGTTGAGCACGGCGAGTACGAAGCCATCGTGCGGCGCCACGCCCAGACGTATCTGGCCTTCGCCGAAGAGCTGGACCAGGCGTGGGATGCGACGCCCGACCGCGAGTGGATCGCGCGGGCCGAAACGGAGATGGACAACCTGCGCGCCGCGCTCGACTGGGCCCTCGGACTGCGGGGCGAAATCGAGGTCGGACAGCGCCTGGCTGCCGCCAGGTTCTGGGAAGAGCTGGCCCGTGCTGAAGGTCGGCGATACCTGCGGGCGGCTCTTGAGCTGCTCACGCCTGAGACACCACGCGATCTCGTGGGCCGGCTCGAGATCGCCGCGTCGAAAATTGATTCAATCTTCGGCCAGTTCAAGTCCGCGCTCGCTTCGGCAGAGCGCGCGCTCGCCATCTTCCAGGAGCTTGGCGATGAGGATGGCGTGGCCGAGGCCCGGCTCTGCGCTGGGCGCGCGCTCCTCTTCTCGGCGCGCATTCCTGAGGGAGAGGAGATGCTCCAGGCCGCCCTCGCACGCTTCCGGAGCTCGCACAACCATAAGACGACAGCCTCTGCCCTCTCCTCCCTTGGGTACGCGCGGGCCTTGGAGGACGATATGCCGGCCGCCCGTTCGCTCTTGAAGGAAGCGGCAGCGCTGTACGAGGCACGCGGGGCGGAAAGCCGGCTGCCGGCCGTGCTCGGCTTGCTCGCCGAGGCAGAATTCCGTGCTGGTGACGCTGAGGCCACGATTGAGGTGGCCGCCAAGGGGCTGGCGGCCGCACGTGCGATGAATAGCCGCAGGAACCTGATAAGCCTGCTCCCCAATATGGCGGCCTACTTGACCTCGCTCCAGCGCTATGACGAGGCCCAACCATATGCGCGTGAAGCGCTCGCGCTTGCCCGTGACGAGCAGGCCGAGACTAACGTCGCGTTCACGATCCAGCATCTCGCCGCGATCGGCGCGATGCGGACCGGTCAAACCGAGGATGGGCGCACGCGAGCGGCGCGCGTGGCTGGCTTCGTCGATGCGCGTCTGATCGCACTGGAGGCGACGCGCGAGTACACAGAGCAGCGTGAATACGAGGCGATGCTCAGCGCGCTGCGCAGCGCGCTCGGTTCCAAGCCCCTCGACGATCTTCTGGCCGAAGGGAGGACCTGGGACGAGGAACGAGCTGTGGCGGAAGCCCTACAGATCTGACGGCAGCGGGCCGCCGCTTAGGCCAAGTGCTATTACGGTTTCAGCCCGCGGTGCGAGGTCTCGTCACATGGAGCCTGCTGGGACCAGCTTCCCGACGAAACTGCCATTGGCTTTACGGCCGTTGAAACCCCACGATCCTTGGAAACTGGTGCCCGCGGCGCTGAAGTAGAACGTCATCCAGCCGGCGCCTTTTGGCCCGTTCCAGGTCGCGTCCATCTTCGTGTCGCTGACCATCTTGCCATTGATCGTGGCGCTGCCTGCATGTCCGATGACCGTCTGGCCGACTTGGTTGAAGGTCATGACGCCGTTGTAGAAATCGGCACCGTTCGTCAGCTGCACCTTCCAGTGGCCCGTCGCGTTGACCGGCGCAGCCTGTGCCGTAGTCGAGTAGAGAGCCACCACGGCTAGCGCCACGAGGAGCGTGAATGCGCTTCTTCTCATGTGATCTCCCTTCTAGCAGACCCGTGCTCGAGAGGTGGCCAGGCGTTCTGTTCGTTGTTTTGGCTACCCTGCGTAAAACGAAAGCGCCACTCGGTTTCGAGCGGCGCCCTGTGTCAAACCGGTGCGAACCGGAATGGCCGTGTGCTAGTGGGACATCGACGACGTCATGATGCGCTTGCCAATGAAGTTACCTGCCGGCTTCTTGCCGTTGTAACCCCATTCGCCCTGGAAGCTGTTGCCGTTCGCGGCGAAGTACAGCGTGATCCAGCCAGCACCGTGCGGGCCATCGAACTTCGCGTTCATCTTGGTGTCGCTCACCATCTCTCCGTTGATTGTGGTGTTTCCAAGCTTGCCGACGACCGTCATGCCGACTTGGTTGAAGGTCATCACGCCTGTGTTGAGATCTGCACCGTTGGTGACTTGGGTCTGCCAGCGGCCTGTCGCATGCACCGGGGCTGCCAGAACGGCGGTACCCACGGCGAGCACGGCGATTGCCACTAGTAACGTAAACGCGCTCCGTTTCACTAAGTAACTCCTTTCGAGTTGAAAAGGCGATCGGGCGGTTGAAGCCTCTGGGCTAACCCTTCTTCACGCAAAGAGCCCCTACCGACCCCATTCCCTTAACGTAGGACCGGAAGGTTATGTTGCGCGGGGAACCCCTTAGACGCGGGAACATCAGTTCTATCCGATGGTCCTAGCACCCTGCCACAGCCTTTGTTTATCAAGCCTTGCAGGCCGTTCGCCCACCCACCCTTGTGCCCCAACGCGGGGTCGCGTTCGTCAGATAATCACCTCGCACTGCTGGCAAAGTCGCAGCCTAAAGACCGGTTCGGGAGTGGGCAGGCATTTGCGGTCCGTGGCGGTATTGACCGCCATGGGCATGCGTTATCGCATCTTCATGTTGGTGCTTTGCGTCGTGTGTTTTTGCTCCTCGCTCTCGGCGCTGGCCGACGGTGGACAGCCCACCACGGGGATCGTCACGATCGAGGTCACCTCCGCCCACAAGATCGCCACGTTGCGCCCCCTGCACGCCATAGGCTCCACCGTCGATAAAGAGCCGGCGGGATCTATCCCGGCTCTGTACTCGAAACGCAACGTCCAGGCGATGCTCGACGCAGGCCTGGGCTGGTTGAGCTATCGCCTCTTCACCGAGCTCTCCGATCAGGACTGGCACTGGAATCCCGCCGGCACGTTCACTGCAGGCGACTCCGGCTATTGGACGAGCAGCGCCTCCGCCGGGTCAGCCCCGATCACCGATTCCTTCGGCTATCGCCTGCCACATAGCGGGAACACGACGGATCAGGGAAACAACGAAGGCTATTCCCGACTGGATGACGGCGATCCACGCACGTACTGGAAGAGCGATCCCTACCTCACAAGCGCCTACACCGGCGAGCCAGATGATGCACACCCGCAGTGGGTCGTGGTCGACTTGGGTCAGCGTAGGCCCGTTAACGATATCAAGATCGAGTGGGCGAACCCGTATGCGAAACGCTACTCCGTGGAATATTGGACGGGAGACGACCCGATAAACGACCCGGGCACAGGCACGTGGTCGCGGATCGCATTCAAGCGAGACCGTCTACCCCGCACGCCGCAGAGCACGACCGGTCCGAGGGATATGCTCGTGCTCGCCCCGCTCGAGCGCTCGGTACTTTCGTCTGCTCATGACGGTCTCGTCGGACACATGCGATACACATGGGTCCGCCGATAGGCGCGATTGCGTCGGCTACGCGATTGCAGAGATCTCGCTCGGTCACACGGACGCCTCCGGCTCTTTCCACGAATACGTGGTCCACAGGCCGTGCGGGGGGACGGCGCCGACGAACGCCTCGTGCGGCCTTCGCCAGACGGTCACCTACGTCTCATCGGTCGACCCCTGGCACAGCGCCGCTGACCGCGTGCGCAACCAAGAGCAGCCTGGCCTCGACCTCATCGCTCGCAGTGGTCTGACGCGTGGGCAACCCGCCATGTATCCCGTTGCCATGCTCTACAGCACCCCCGAGAACGCGGTCGCCGAGGTGCGGTACTTGAGAGCACGTGGATATCCGATATCGTTTATCGAGTTGGGCGAAGAGCCAGACGGCCAATACACGACACCCGAGGATGACGCCGCTCTCTACGTGCAGTGGGCCAAAGCGTTGCACCGTTTTGACCCCACCCTCAAGCTTGGCGGCCCGGTCTTCTCCGGCGTGAACAGCGAGCTGCAGACCTGGCCCGATGCGGCTGGCGACATCTCCTGGCTCAACCGCTTCTTGAACTACTTGAAGTCGCACGGCGCGACGGACGAGCTCTCCTTCATGTCCTTCGAGCACTACCCGTTCAACGGCTGCGAGCACGGCGCAGCCCTGCAGCTCGATCTTCTGCAAGAGCCATCCATCATCAAAGGCATCGTCAACACTTGGCGCTCGGACGGTCTCCCGCCAAGCGTGCCGCTCTACATCACTGAGGCCGGGTTCTCCGCGGTGAACTTCACGCAGACCCCGATGCAGATCGAAGGGGCGCTGTGGCAAGCGGACTATATGGCAAGCTCGCTCGTCAACGGGGTCTCGGGCGTCGTGTATTACCAGTACGAGCCTGTGCCGCTTTCGCAGAACACGGGGTGTCCACGCGACTGGGGTAATCTGACGATGTTCGTCGCCGGCATGCATGGCGACATCCGCGCGCGAGGGGCTCA
This sequence comes from Vulcanimicrobiota bacterium, assembly GCA_963806005.1. Classification (GTDB taxonomy): domain Bacteria; phylum Vulcanimicrobiota; class Vulcanimicrobiia; order Eremiobacterales; family Eremiobacteraceae; genus JAFANK01. The sequence goes on from CAWDWJ010000002.1 coordinate 61,592, forward strand.
ATTCTACGCCTCGCAGATGCTCATGCAGCAGTGGCTGCAGCCGGGTGATGCGCCCCACGACCTCTACCCCGCCTCGACCGACTTCGTGCAAGGCGGTTATCCGCTCGTGACGGCCTATGCGGTGCATAGGCCCGATGGGCTGTGGTCGGTGATGCTCGTCAACAAGGATACCGCGGCTCATTACGTCCAGTTGGATTTCGTCGACGCGGTGACGCGTGAAACCACATCTTTTGCTGGACGCGTGACCGAGGTCCGTTTCGGCCCCTCGCAATACGTGTGGCGGCAGCGCGGCAAACAGTCGATGCCGGATCCGGACACGGGACCCGTTACTCTGACGGTCGATGTTCCAGGCCATAGTCCGGCCAGGACGTCCTGGCGTCCAACCGCCTACGAGCTTCCCGGGGACTCGATCACGGTCGTGCGCGGCGAGCTCGAACCTGTCGTGCACACGATCGGCTCTGCAGGAGAGAGATGATGAACCTCGCAGCAGCCGTTCTCGCCGCCATCGCGAGCTCGGTCATCACGATCCACGTCGACACGACGCCGGCACACCGCGTCAACGCGCTGCATCCCTTGAGCGACATCGGCGTGGGCATCGACTCGGACCCCGAGGGCTATATCCCATTGCTCTACTCCCCGGACCGGGAAAAACTCATGATGAGCGCGGGCTTAGGGACCGTCAGCGCCCGGCTCTACACCGAGCTTTCGATCCAGGACTGGCATTGGAATCCAGTCGGCACGTTCAGCGATCCTGCCCGTCAGCAAGGCTACTGGACGAGCAGTTCGTCTCTGTCCAGCCCTGCCCATCGTCAACTCATTCGGCTACACGTTGCCCCATCGTGGTTCGAGCCGCGATCAGGGCGACGACGACGGCTACTCGCGCATCGACGACGGCGACGCCGACACGTATTGGAAGAGCAATCCGTATCTCGCGCGTGCCTACACGGGCGACCCGGACAGCGAGCACCCGCAGTGGGCCGTGGTCGACTTCTTCCATCCCAAAGCGGTGGACGCCATCCGCATCTCGTGGGTCGATCCCTACGCGACCCGCTACATCGTGCAATACTGGACCGGGGGCGACGCGATCCTCGCGCAAGCGAGCGGTACGTGGCATACCTTTGCGGGCGGCGTGGTCGATGCCGGCAAGGGCGGTGACGCGCTCCTTCGCCTCGCGCCTGCGCCCGTGACGACCCGCTTCGTGCGCATCCTCATGACGGCATCGTCTGGAACGTGCGACACGCATGGCAGCACCGACCGTCGCAACTGCTTGGGCTATGCCATCGGCGACATCGCGCTGGGCACGCTCGACGCCAGCGGACGGCTGCACGATCTCATCCGTCACTACCCGTGCGGAGGTGACCCCGAGCGGCGCTCAGACTGCGGACCCCGCCAGACCACTATCATGGTCTCGTCGATCGATCCCTGGCACACGTCCGCTGACCGAGTCCGAGGCGGGCAGGACCAACCGGGTCTGGACATCATGTCGCGCAGCGCAATCACCCGCGGGTTGCCCATGATGTACGCCGTGCCACTCTTCTACAGCACGCCACAGAACGCGGCGGCGATGGTGAGTTACCTGCACGCTCGCGGATACAAGCTCAACCATATCGAGATGGGCGAAGAGGTCGACGGCCAGTACGCGATGCCCGAAGACTACGCTTCGCTCTACATCCAGTTCGCTAAAGCCATCCACGCCGTCTAATCCCCAGGCCCGTCTCGGCGGCCCTGCCTTCCAGGGCGTGAACGAAGACATCAAGGTGTGGGCCGACGCGCAGGGTGACGACTCGTGGTTTCGTCGCTTTCTCAACTACTTGCGCGCTCATGGCCATGCGAACGATCTCGCGTTCATGTCGTACGAGCACTATCCGTTCCGTGGTTGCGATCAGGGCGTCACCCTACGCATGGATCTGCTGCGCGAGCCCGCCGTTTTGCGCGGTATCATGGACGCGTGGTGGGCGGACGGCTTGCCCAAGAGCGTTCCCACGTACATCACCGAAGTGAACTTCGCGAACAACGGAGGGCCGGTTCCCAAGCAGGTCGAGGGAGCGCTGTGGATGGCGGATTGGATCGGCACCGGCCTCTCGCACGGGCTTGCGGGTCTCAATCACTATCAGTACGAGACCGAGCCCATGGACCTCAATCACCAGTGCGGTAAATGGGGCGGGTACACGATGTTCGTCGTCGATCAGAAATTCCGTGTGCTGGCCAACGCCGCCCAGTACTACTCGGCCCAGATGATCACCCAGCATTGGCTGCAACCCGGAAACGACCAAAACGAGATCTATCCGGTGACGACGGACCAGACGTCGAAGAATCCGTCGGTGACCGCCTACGCCGCCGAGCGGCCCGATGCAACCTGGTCCGTCATGGTCGTGAACAAAGACGCGCAGAGCCATGCTGTGCGAATCGAGTTCGATAGGGGTGGTGATGTGCAATCGGGGTGGGCCATCTCTGATGTCGCAAGCTTCGGCATCCGGCAGTACCATTGGAATGGCGACTCCGCCACCGAGACCCCAGCGCCGAATAGCGGCATCGCGCTTGCTTCCGCTGTCCGAGCTTCAGATGGGAACTACGATGTCCCGCCGCTCTCCATCACGGTGTTCAGCGGCCTCCCGACGGTGATTCGTGGTATGGCTCCGGCGGTGGTGTCGTCTCCGTCGCCTGGGCCGTCACCACGATTCTAGGACGGACTCACGGCCTGCTGGCGAGCGGCTGGGCTCGTTGCACGTCAAGCGACGTTACCAGCGCGGGGCGGGAACCCCTAGCTTCCGATACATGTCGGCTGGACCGATGGGCCTCACGAATGAATGCGCCATACCTCGACGCGCCAGAGGTCGCCGAGTCCCCGTGAGCGTCGTGGCGACATAGCCGCTGCTGGTCCAATCTTCTTCCACGGGGAGCGAGATCGTGATGTCGGATTGGCCGCTCGCGCCCGTGATCTGTGGCGTCTGGGGCGTCGACCCCTGCGTCAACGACAGTGCGGCTTCATACTCGGGGTAGTCAAACCCGATGACTTGCACGGTGAAATTATCGCCCGCTGCCGCGCCGGCCACGGCGTTATTCTGTGGCTCGGTGCAGATGGTCTGCGTCGGTGTCAAGGTGCCGGCACCGCCCGCCAGGTTGTTGGGCCCATGAAGCCGGCCTACGTTGTACGATCCCGCGGCCTTGACGACGACCGTGTAGTAGACGGGCGAGAACGACGTCCCTTTGGGTCCCTGGCAGTTCGCGATCGACGCGCCACCGCCGGCGAGCGGCCCCCCACCGGGACCGTAATCGACGATCTGCACGAGCTCTTCCGTCACCCCGGCGGGCAGTGCCGCAGCGGTGAAGGTCGCGCCGCCATCCAGGCTGGGATTTGGCGTCACAAAGGGCGCGGTGACCGTCGGCAAGAGCGCTGTGGATCCGAGTCCGGCATTGACGGTGAAGGTGACGGATTGTTGGCCACCCCCGCTTGCCACAAAGCTGATCTGTACTGCGAGTGAGTACACGCCGGTGGACGGCGTCACGCCTTCGAAGACGCTCAAGCCCTCGCCGACCCCGAGGAAGTAGTTAAAGCCCAGCGCGTCCGTACCAAGGATGATCAAGCCATCGCGCGTTCCCATGCCGTTGCCGTCGGGATCAAAGGCCGGCGGGCCGCCCCATGCCACAAAGAGCGGATGGGTCTGGCCGTTGTCATACATGGGTTGCGGATACGGAGCGTAGCTGTAGGCCTGCGCGGTGTTCGCCACGACGTTGTAGGGCGCGATTCCCATGGCGAAAACGCCGCCGCTCTGCCCGAAGGTCGTCGTGTTCGGCGGGATGCCTGCCGGGCACTGGATGAACCCGGCCGGCGGAGGACCGACGCTGTCGCAGACCGGCGTTCCGGGATGCACGCTCTGAGCTGTGCCGGTGATGATGGGCGTGGAGGATGTCGACTCCGGCAGGCTTGGACCCGCACCAACCTGCGGCGGTCCCGTGCTCATGAAGTACGCTGAGGTGTAGGGATCGCCGAACGATGCGCCGTCCGCAGCCGCGGCTGCGCTTGTGTTGACGAAGGGTCCGCGAATCGTCGGCGTGTCCACCCCCACCGCGGATTCGCCGTTCGGTTGGCGCAGCGTCGAGACGACATTGAGGCCGGTGATGCTTCCGTAGATATTCGCCGTCCCAACCGCGAACTGCACTTTGCTGTAGCTCGGACTTCCCACGTTCGCGGTCGTGATCGAGGGACCGGTCGTCTGTCCAGGCGAGCAGGCCGCAAGGGCGATCGCCACGGCAGCTAGGGCCAGTCGCTTAGCTGGGCTCATCCTCTCTCCGTCTCTTTTAGAGCTTGAACTGGACATAAAAACGCCATTGCCGCCCGGGCACGTAGAGCTCCTGGTAAGGGAGCCAGTACTGATCGAATTGGCTTTGGTCGCGGGCTCCCTGATAGTAGAAGGCGTTCTGCGAGCCGTCCGGGTTGAGCGGATAACCGCTCGCATACTGACCCGTCTGAGCTCCGCCGACGCCCGTGGCCAGCGGCTGGAAGTCGTTGTTGATGGTCGGCTGCGCCCGGTAGTTGTCGAACAGATTTGTGACGTAGAAGCCAAGCGTCGTGATCTTATGCGTGTACTGCACGTTGAGGTCGGTATAGAGCCGTGGCTTGGTGAAGGCTTGCCCCGCGAGCGCCGGCTCGCTATACCCACGGCACGCATAGTCCTTCGGGTTATAGTAGTTGCCGGCGAAGGCAGGATCGACGTAGCAGGTCGCGTTGTAAGACTGGTTCGGTAGCCCGGGGCCGGCATATGGAGTGGCCACCCCGAGATTACCGGTCGGGATCTGCGAGAGCACCCCGTTGACGTATCCGATAGCGCTCTGGCCGACGCCGAACGGCACACCGTCGTCGAACGCGAAGATCGGATTGACCTGCCATCCGCCTTTGCTCTGGTACTGGATGCCCGAGACCGCCGAGAGCGGCGGCAGATAGCTTTGGTGGAAGAGCGTTCCGGTCTGATACAGATACTGGGAGACCACAGGGAGGCTATCCGAGCCTGCGACGGGCGGCGTGTTCGTCAACCCGTTCACGTAGTTAACCGTGAGGAAGCCGCTCCACCCGAACTGTGGCGTCGGCGTCGTGACATACATCTCGACGCCGAAGACCTGTTGCACGCCGGTCTCGCGCACCTGGAACGACCCCGCGTTCTGCTGACCTGTGACGGGATCTGGTGGACCGGCATTGAGCAGGGTCACCTGGTACGTATCGTAGCCGCGGCGCCAGTACCCGGTCAGCTTTGAGCCCCAGCCGTTCTTGAACTGATGACTCCAGGCCACGTCCCAGTTGTTGTACGTCGCGGGGAAGCTGCCGCCGACGTCCGGCGCCGCAAACGTCTGGTCGAAGAGCCAGTACAGCGACTCTGCATAGTTGGGGCACTTGAAATACCAGCCGGCACCGCCGAGCGTCGCAGAGCCCGAGAAGTAGACGTACGGGTTTTGCACGTACGTTCCATTGCCGTTGGCGCCCGCCCCATGCCAGCCACTCCCGCAAGCTGGTCCTAGAAGGCCGGCTGCGGGGTTGAGGGTGGTCGAATCTTTGGCTGGAACTTGGAAGAGGACAGGATCGATATTCTGCGCTCCGGTCGGCGTGCCGGCCGTCTGCGCGAAGAAAAAGCTGATCGAGCGGCCGTAGCTCGCACGCACGCTATTGGCTGCGTTGAGCTGGTAATTGACGGCGATGCGCGGCTGGACGAAGCGCGGGTACAGGTAGTCGCTCCCCAAGGACGCGTACCCAAGACCGACATCTGACGGGTTGCTCGGGTCCTGCGAGAACTGGTTCTGTCCCCAACGCAGATTCTGACCGTCCAGTCGCACGCCCCAGTCGACGATCAACTTTGAATTCGGCGCCCATTGGTCGCGAAACCCAATGCCGAATTGCTGAAAGTCGGTCGAGCCATAGGTGAAGCCGGTGGTCGGCATGATCGGCAGCCGACCGGTCCATTTGTGATTGGCGAGCAGCCATGAATACAAGTAGCAGCCAAGGCCGGTCGGCGCGCTCTGCGCAAAGCCGTTGTCCGCCGCCGGACCGATGCACGGATTGCTCGCGCTCACCGGGAGACCCGGCGTTTGCGGCAAGAACCAATCTTCGACGCGCGGCTGGTTCACGCATGACATCGGAAAACTCGTGCATGCAGGAACGCCTGCGAAGTTCGACTCGTCGACCGAGCGACCGGTCTGGAAGCCGACCCAGGTGTTCCCGAGATTCATCTGCTGCCAGTAGGGGAACCCGTTCTCGAACTTCCCGACCAGCGTCAGCGTGTGCTTCTCGCTGAGCTGCTTGATGACTTGGGCTTGAAAGCCTACTCGCCGGCCGCCCACGTTATTGTACCCGGGGAAGAACGAGCCGGTGGTGAGGAACTGAGCGTCGCCCGTGATGTTGTTTGAGACCGTTCCGCCCCAGTTGTAGAAGAACGCGTTGATCGCGGTCGTCGGGTTCGGGTCGTAGGTCCAGCCGAGCTTGAAAATATCGTTCGGGCCATAGATGTACTGCTCGGGCTGCGTGAGTGGGGACTTCGTGGTTGGCACGAGCGCCAAGTAGGGGGTCACCGCTTGATACCACGAGAGGCCGAGATTGTTCGGCGCACCGCCGCACAAGGTCGGGCCGCATGGCCACATCGCCGCGCCGTTGCCGTCGGTCTGGAACTGCTGGTACGAGTATGGGTCGTAAGGATAGAAATTAGCGACATTGAGGCCACCGTACTCCGCCCAGGAACGATGGTCGAGCCAATCGGTAAGCACTTGGAATTGCTGGTTGCTGTTATGGCCGAACGTGTAGATGAAGTTGTTCATGACGTCGTCATCGTAGGTGAAGGACGTCCCCAGGTACTGGCCTGCGTCCGCGGCGCTTCGCCCGTACGGCGCGATTTGCGGTGCGACGCGCGAGGACCGCGACGAGAAGAAATCCGAAAACCGGCCGTCTTTGCTCGCGATACCGTACTGGAACGACATCGAATGGTCGTACCAGGGCGAACCCATGTCGAAGCTCACGAACCCGGTCCCGGGGTAGGACCCGCGCCCGGGCACGATGTTGATGACGCCTGCTCCGATGCCGCCTTGCGTCGCGTCTCCCGCGCCGCTCACCACCTGGAGCGAGCCGCGCCCGCCGCCGATCCCGTTTAAGTACTCTGAGTTTGGGTTTTCGTCAAAAAAATTGCCGCTGAAATCGATGCCGTCAAACTGATAGCCGATCTCCACGCTGGCTGACCCACGGATCGATATGGGATTCGTGCTGCCCGAGACCGTCTTGATCACCCCGGGCACGGAAAGCGTGAGCTGGGTGAAACTCGTCGATCCCTTCTCGCCGAGCGCTTGATCGACACGCGCCCCGACGAAGGTCGTCGAATCGGTCGTCTGCGTGGGCTGGAACGCTGAGGCAGCCGAATGGGCGGTCACCTTCACGGTTCCGAGGGTCTTCTGCGTCTCCAGCAGCCTGACGACGCCAAGGCTCTGCGTCTGGTCGCCAAGGACGGTGACGCCCGACGTCGTCTGCGTTATGTAACCATCCTTCACGATGGTCACCGTATACGTGTCGGTCGGCAACTGCAGTAGGGTGAAGAAACCCCGGGAATCTGTGACCGTGCGGTGTGCCTCCGACGGTGATACTGCGCTCACCGACGCTCCGACGATCGGCGCATTGGTCCGGTCATCGACCACCGACCCGCGCAATGTGCCGGAAACGCCACCCGCTGCCCTCGCCGACTGCGCTGAAATTGCAAATAAGGCACCCATCATAACGAGCGCCAGACCAATGGTCGATACGAAGCGACTCATGGGTATCATGCAGGCCATAGCGTCCCCCAAAAGGCCAAGGGCGACTACATCAAGGAAGTCGATCTACAGCGCGGGCGATTTTTGCTAAATCGTGGGGAGACCCTGCGGGAGGTCGAAGATTATTTATGCGCGTGCTGAGGGCTTAAAGGGCCAGTCTTGACGGCGGCGTGCGCGGATGAGGAAGACGCCAGCTCCGGCCGCCAGGCTGACCACCCCGAAGGCGATCGCCGGGCCGCCCGCACTCGCAAAGATGTATATCCAGCCCACCAGGGCACACAGCGCCGGGAGCGGATACAACCACATCCGGTATGGTGCCGTGATGCCACGCGAGCGGATGACCGCAAGCGCGACGATCTGCGCGATGGACTGGATGAGGACGATGCCTGTCGTCAGCGCGTTGATGACCTGGTCGAGAGGGAACAAGCAAGCGACGAGCGCGATCAGACCCATGACGACGAGGGAGACGTCGGGGAACTTGTGCTTTTGATCGAGGTGCGCGAACGGCCGTAGAAACACCCCGTCGGCCGCCGCGGCGTACGGTACGCGCGAGTACCCCAACAGGTTGCCATAGACCGAAGCAAAGGCGGTGATCAGGATCAAGACGGTCACGATGCCTGCCGCCGCGATGCCGAACGAGTGCTGGACGATGGCCGAGGCGACGTGCTGGCCAAGCGGTGGGAGCGACCCATCGGCGAGCGGCACGAGAGACTTCCAGGAAATCGCGCCGATGACGCCGAGCTGCATCGAGATGTAAAGCACTGCGACGAGCACGATCGAGATGAGGATCGAGCGCGGGATGTTGCGGGCTGGGTTGACGACCTCCCCTCCGATGCAGCTCGACTGGTTGTAGCCGAGATAGTCGTACATCGCGATGATAAGCGCCTGACCCAGGCCCGCCCGCAAACCGCTCCATATCGAATCATGGTCGGGCAGTGTCAGCGCCTGCGCGGGCGAGAAATGCGCGTACGAGGCGATGATGACGCACAGCAGTGTGACAAGCGACCCAAGCGCCAGGATGATGCCGACGCGCGAGATCGTCTTGATGCCTCGATAGAGCGCGACGAGGGTGAGCACGCCGACCGCCATGGCGAGTCCTTTGAGCGCCCACGGGGATGCTGCGATCTTGGGGAAAAGGAACCCCGCGTAGTTGGCAAAGCCGATGTATCCGGTCGCCTGGTTGAGCGGCGCAACGAAGATCGTCTGCCACACGAAAAGAAAGGCGAGCAACCGGCCGGCGCGCGCCCGCCCGAATATCTCGAGCAGATACCCATACGTGCCTCCGGAGCCCGGATACAGCGAGCCCAGCTCGGACCAGACGAGCCCGTCACACAGGGCAAGCAACGCGCCGAGCACCCAACCGACGAGCGACAGGGGACCGTGCAACGCGCCGAGCACGAGGGGGATCGTGATGAGCGGCCCGATACCGATCATGGAAATCGCGTTGATGGCGACGGCGCCCCACAGTCCCACACCCCGCACGAGATGCAGGTCGCGGGCCGCAAGCTGCTCGGTCGCCTTCACTCGTTGGCCAGCGCTTTCGTCAAACCGCGCGGCGCATCTGCGTCGATGCCGCGCGCTCGGGAGGCGTAGAGCGCGAGCAGCTGCGCGGACACGAGCCAACCGAGTGTGTTGAACGCGACGTCGACGACGGGTCCAAGACGCGGCACTCGATCGACTGACAACCCTATCGTGTAACGCAATGCGTTTGAGGGCTCGATCTCCCGGAGCGGACGTGCCACGGCCGCGAGCGCATCTTCATCCGCGATGCCGATCACCGCGGTCCTGGCATCGACCATAGCGACGCTCCCATGCCGGAACTCGCCTGCGGAGAAACCCTCGGCGTGGAGATATGCGGCCTCTTTGAGCTTAAGCGCCGCCTCGCGCGCGATGGGCAGCCCATAGTCCGAGCCCAAGAACACCACCGAACTGCATCGGGCGATCTCGTCTGCCGCACGGACGATGTCGTGCGGTCCTTCGCCCTTGAGCCACCCGCGCACCGCTCGAGCGGTGTCGATGAGCGAGTCCTTACCCCTGCGGCTTTCCGTGTCGAGCAAGGAGGCGGCCCACAAGAGCACCGCGACCGTCGCCGACACGCTCTTGCTCGCTGGCACCGCTGCTTCTTCTCCGGCGCCGACGTCGATCGTGATGTTCGCGCGCTGCGTCAAAGGCGACTCGGGCCGGTTGGTGAGCGCGACAAGCCGTCGCGGGCGAAGCACGGTCAGCGCCTCGAGCAGATCCGTGGAGCGGCCGCTCTGGGAGATGGCGATGACCGTGCGATCCTCATACGCATTGTGGTCGAGTCGAGCCTCGCTAGCGGCAAGGGCGTGCGCCTGCACTCGACGCCGGCGAAGCGCAAGCGCCCCAAGTTCGGCCGCGAACAGCGAACTGCCGCTCCCCACTAGCATGACCTCGCCTGCGATGCACGCCGCCAGCGTCTTCGCCTGCTGCGAGCCGGCAAGGCGTTCCCAGACATCGGGCTGCTCGCGGATCTCGCGCTCGAAATCCCGCCCGAGATCTCCCGCACTCACGGGCGCGATGCAGCGGAGCTGCGGTAGTCGGTCAGATTGTTGTCGTGGATCAAAAGGGTCCAGGCATCGGGCTGCACGCGAAGCGCTCCCCAAAACGGGCGATCCAATTCGAAGACAAGGCCGATCTGAAGTCCGATCATGGCGGCCACAAGACCCGGCGTATGCGCGAACAGGTCGTACATCGCCGTCGGCTTTCGCATGCCTTGCGCTCTTGCCCTGGCCTTCGCGCCAACAGGTCGCATGACGTCGCGCGGGTAAGTCGGCGCCTGACGAGCATGAGACATACCGGCATTCTTCTTCTGCAATGCCCGGATCGCAAGGGCGTTGTCGCCGCGGTGACGACCTTCGTCTACGAGCGCGGCGGCAACATCGTCCACACAGACGAGCACCAGGACCTCGACCACAACCTCTACTTCTATCGCCTCGAATGGGATCTCGCGGAGTTCGCCGTCTCCCTCGACGATTTCGCCCGGCAGTTCTCATCAGTCGCTGAAGCCTTTGACATGACCTGGAGGGTAGCGCGTTCAACCTATCGCCCGAAGGTGGCGATCTTCGTCTCCAAGGCCGGCCACTGCCTCGCGGATCTGCTCTTCCGGCACCAGATCGGCGAGCTCCCCTGCAACATCGCGCTTGTCGTCTCAAATCACCCCGACCTGCGCAAGCTCACCGAGTTCTACGGCATCGCCTATCACGAAATACCCATCGGAGTTGGCGGCAAAGACGAGGCCGAACGGGCTGCGCTCGATTTGCTCTCACGGCAAGAGATCGATCTTGTCGTGCTGGCTCGTTACATGCAGATCTTGAGCGAGCGATTCGTCTCGACGTATCCCAATCGCATGATCAACGTGCATCACTCATTTCTGCCCGCCTTCATCGGCGCACGCCCCTATCACAGGTCGTACGAACGCGGCGTCAAGCTCATCGGCGCAACGAGCCACTACGTCACGCAGGTGCTCGACGAGGGGCCGATCATCGAGCAGGACACGATCCGCATCTCCCACCGCGACTTGCTCGCCGACATGGTCCGCAAAGGTGGTGATGCTGAGCGCGCCGTGCTCACCCGTGCGGTGCGCTGGCACATCGAGAACAAGATCATGGTCTACGGGAATAAGACGGTGGTCTTCGCCTGAAGCAAAACGGACCTAAAGGTCCGTTGCAAAAAAAACGGTCCGCCGCTGCATGAAAAAAAGGGAGCCGCCGGTCCCAGAAGGACCGGCGGCTTTCTTGTATCGCGTGGCGCGAGCTTAGAGCTGGTAGAACGCCACCACGTGGTTTGTCACGAGATTGTAGCTCGAGTCGATCGAGTGGGTGTCGCTCACGCTGCGCGGCGCGTGCATGAGCTTGTCCAGATCCACGACCGCGAGCCAGCTGCTGTTCGCATTCAGCGCGAGGGCGCAATCCGGGCAGTTCACAGGATCGTTGAACACTGCGACCTGGTGCGGATCGACGCCGGACGTGAACGCGCTGCCATCGGGCGCAGCCGGCCATTTGACGAACGCCCAGTCGCTGAACGTCGTGCCGGTGCTCGTGGTCGGCAAGAGCCCGAAGCCCAGCGTATTGGTCCCGAACTCACCGACGTAGAACGTCAGATGCAGCACGGAGTCCACTTCCGAGGCGTCGATGTCCAAGGCGCTGTCAAACGCATTGGATGTGAAGGTCGTCGAGCCGGTCGACACACCCGAGAGCGTGCTCCCGGACAGGGTCGCCGTGCCGAGCGTGGCGATGGTGTTGACGAAGTCGAACTCGTTCGGTGTCTCGGCGATGTGCGTTGATACGTCTACGCCGCCCGAGTCCGGAGTCGACAGGCTGCTGATCGTGCCCGAGGTCGTGTAGAGCTTGCCTGAACCGAAGTCGGCGATTTCCAAGTGGCCGCCGCCGTACTGCGGGTTCCAGACCCAGTTCTTCACGTAGTCGTAGCCCGGGTTCTCATTGGGATCCGGGGTAGTGATTGTGCTGTCGATCGTGTGCGAGGACTCCCCGACCCGCTGGAACTGGCCGCCACCAGCGGTCGGATTCGGATCCTCGAGGATGAACGCCGTGTCGATGGGATCGAAGGCGATCGCGCAGATGGTGCACGATCCGCCCGTGAATGTCAGCGACCCTGACGCGCCGGTTGAGAACTCCGCATCAGTGAGTGGGCTTGCGTTGATGTCCATCAACTCGCCACTGCTGTACGCACCGCAGAAAACGCGCAGATGCTTCTCGTCCCCAGCGCAATTTGTGTAGTAAGTAGACGTTGTGCTGCTGTAGGTGTGCGTGATGTGACCAGATCCTCCGCCACTCGCACCACCGGAGATATCAACCTGCTCAACAGAAGCGGAGCCCTTGCGTCCCTCGCCGACAAAGGCGAAGGTCTTGGCCGTTGAACCGCCCGTCTCGCAAAGCACGCCGATCGCGCCTGTACCGCTGGCCGTGCACGAGATCACGCCGGTCGGCGTCGGGCTCGGGGTCGGGCTGCCACCGCCGCAGGTGTAGGTGATGGCGTAGTACACGACGTTCGCTTTGAGCGTGACGGCCGCCGATGTCGGCGCAAACGTCACGGTATGGCCGACCATCACGAAATCGCCGATGTGCTTCCAGCCGGCGATCGGGTCGTAATAACCGACTTTGACCGGCAAGTTGCCCATGTTGAACCCGGCGGGTATGGTCATCTTAAAGCCGGGGAAGCCGTTGAGCTTCACGTCCTTGTTCGTCCCGATCATGAAATACAGGAACGGGATGGCGACATGCATGTTGGGGTCCAACCGTGGCATCGCAAGCGGCGCGCTCTGCGTGACCCGCACCGTCAGGTTCGTGCCAGCCGCGGCATTGTTCGAGGGCACCGTGAGGGTCTCACTGAACCCCGCGACGCCCGGCAGGTTCACGGACATGCCTGCTGCGCTCAGCGGCGCCGAGTAGAGACCGTTCGGCCCCGGTGGCTGATTCGGTTGCGTAGCGGGACTCGGTATGCTGCTGCCACCGCCGCCGCTACAAGCTCCTAGCGCTACAATTCCCAACGCCAGTCCAGCAGCGGCTAACCACTGCTGAGTCTTCTTGGTAAAGAACATGATGCGGGCTCCTTCTCCTGATCGGACCCAAAGCGATAAGACCGGTCTCTTGGCCCGGCTCCACTAGTATGAAATCACACAAAGGCCATAAAAAGAAGCCCTCGATTCATATTTGAATCGAAAGCCCCAGCCCCAAGCCGTCTTCTAGACGTTTCTTTGTTAGGTCCGGTAATTCAAAGCCCGGGTCCTCACATGGCCTCGCGTCTTGCCCCGATGAAGCGGCTCGAATAATAGCTCTCTGAAAGCGAGTCCACCCGGACCCCGTTTGACGATGATGCGTGGACGAACTGGCCTTCGCCGAGGTAGATCCCGACGTGTGAAGCGCCTTCGGCGTAGGTCTGGAAGAAGACGAGATCGCCGGGCTGCAGACGGCTCTGCGAAACTCGCCGCCCGACCTCGTATTGGGCATCCGCTGTCCTGGGCAACTCGATGCCGTTATGGTGGAAAACCGCCTGCACAAAGCCCGAGCAGTCGACCCCGCTCAGCGATTCTCCGCCCCACATATAGGGCACCCCGAGGTAGCGCAACGCCGTTTTGGTGAGACGCAGCTCGATGGCTACCGCCCGCTGTGCCGACACAAATGAGGGCATTCCGGCAAGATCCGGAGCTGCAAACCCCGTGTGCATCGCGACCCAGAGCGCTTGGCGTTCAGCCAGCTGGGCCCGAGTGCCGCCGGATCCGGTGCGCGCCGCGACCCGCCGCGCGTGCTTGGCGCTCGGGTGCTTGGTCGTCGAACCGGCCTTGGCAATCGGCTTGCGTCTCCCAGCCGGGGCGGCGAGTTGCAATATCTGACCCTCGCGGAGGAAGTCCGCGTCGTTCAGGTGATTGAACCGCGCGATGTCGCTCTGGCTGACGTGCTCGTTCTCGGAGATCGAGCTAAGGGTATCGCCGCGTACGACGGTATATGTCTGACCCGCCCCGATGACCGGAGCGGCGAGCGCAAAGCTTACGAAAAGACCACAGGAAATACGTGCAAGAATCGTCCGCAACATATCCTCTCTCAACGCCTACGGGGTTAGTTGTCGGGTTAGCGCCGAAAGATAGCGCCTCTGCAACCTCGCAGATTCACCCCAGCTTCTTCTGGGAATCCCCCGCTCCGCATCGCGCCTTCGCGATCTGCGGATTCGGCCTGGCTTGTGCGTGACCGGCCACTCCCGGCCGGCTCGCTTGAAAGTCGTTCGGTCCCGGATGTCTTACACGGCGAACGACAGCTCTTATTATAAGAAGGACGGGCACGCGAGTACCGTGCCGTCTATCACGTCCAGCGCTTACCATCTTGGGAACCGGGACAGGCTATTCCTGCCTCCATGGGGCTAGCTTACGGCCACGGGTTCGACGGAAGTCAGCGATCTTGCGTGAAGGATAGTGCGCGTGATTTGCGCAGGCTTCGATCAGGCCGGCTGCGACGACCGTATGGCGTCGGCCACACGCTGCGCCACTCGCCTTATGTGCTCTTCTTCGGCGCCCTCGACCATCACGCGGATGAGCGGCTCTGTGCCTGATGGGCGCACGAGGATTCGTCCATCTCGTCCGAGCTCGGCCTCGGCCGAGGCGATGGCCTCGCGCACTGGTCGGCTCGCATCGCAGATCGCCTTGTCGGCCACGGTCACGTTGACGAGCACCTGCGGATGTCGTCGCATGATGCGGGCCATCTCCGCCAGCCGTTTGCCGCCGGAGGCCAGGCTCGCGACGCTCACCGCTGTCGCCAGCCCGTCGCCCGTCGTGTTGGCGCGCAGATCGATGATGTGGCCCGACTGTTCGCCGCCGAGGCGGTATCCGCCACGTTGCATCTCTTCGAGGACGTAGCGGTCGCCGACCGGCGTTCGGATCATCCGGATGCCAAGCCCGTCAAGCGCCCGCTCGAGGCCGATGTTGCTCATCACCGTGGCGACGACCGTGCGCTGCGGCAGCTCGTCGCGCGAGAGCAGGTCGTGAGCTCGCATCGCGAGCACGTGATCGCCCGAGACCTCGTTTCCCTCTTCGTCGACGAAGAGCGCTCGATCGGCGTCGCCGTCGAAGGCGATGCCGATGCTTCCCGGGTGTGCGAGCACGCTTTCACGAAGTCCCGAGAGGTCCGTCGAGCCGCAACGCACGTTGATCTTCTTCCCGTTCGGCGTGCAGTGCAGCTTGATCACCTGCGCACCAAGACGGGCGAACACCTTGGGGGCGAGGTCGTATGCCGCTCCGTGGGCGCCGTCGATGACAACGGTGCGCCCGGCAAGATCAGCGCCCGCTGCCTGGCAGTGCTCGGCATACATCGAAACGGCACGGCGACGGTCCTCGATCGTCCCGACCCGGGCGCCGATCGGCCGCGCAAGGGCAGCGCCGTCGTCCACGTGCCCCGCGATCTCATCCTCCAACGCATCCGACAGCTTGCAGCCGTCGGCCGCGAAGAACTTGATCCCGTTATCCTCGATCGGGTTGTGCGACGCGGAGATCATCACGCCAGCGGCTGCATTCAAGCGCCGCGTCAGCCAGGCGACGCCCGGGGTAGGTACGATGCCGAGCGCCAGCACGTCGAGCCCGATCGAGCAGATGCCCGAGCAGAGCGCAGCTTCGAGCATGGGACCCGAGCACCGTGTGTCGCGTCCGACGACGACCGGCCGCCGTTCGCCATGGGAGGCGAGCACGTGCCCACCTGCCCGGCCAAGAGCGAAGGCGAGCTCGGGCGTGAGGAACTCGTTAGCGACACCGCGGACGCCGTCCGTGCCGAAAAGACGGTTCACTATGGGGCATGCTCCTTTCGCGGCACGATGGCGACGTGCACCGACGGTGGGACGACCGTGACGCCTGCGACCGCGGCGAAGTCCGCATCGACCGCGACCGGTTTTAGCGTCACCGTGACCGGCTTGGACGCGCTCGCCCCCTCGATACTCACTCGAGCCGCCATGACGCGTGCGAGCGTCGTCTCGCCGCCCGTGACGAGCACCGACTTCGGCTCGATGTCGACCGCGACGGCCCCGACACCCGTATCGCTTGAGATCACGGGCACGGTGCGGTACCCAAAACGGTCGAGCACGACGATCGCCGACGCCGGCGAGAGAGAGCGGATCTTGTCGCTTTCCGGCCCTGCAACCGACACGCCCAGCGACATCGTCCCTGCGTCTTTGCCGCTACAATCCACGTAGGCCGCGAAGTCTGTCGGGGTGAGGCGTTCGAGCACCGAGCGCGGGCCGGCAAGTTCGACGGTCACGACGTCGACGTTGCTCGTCGCGACCAAGCCCGGAGAGACGCCATGCAGGGAGAGCGGCACCTGCAACGTGGTACTGTACGCCTGTGACGCGCTCAGGTAGTTGAACGTGAACCACAGCCCGATGGCGATGACGACCGAAGCGACCTTAAGGCCGAAGTTTCGTCTTATCAAGTCCATTGCCGGAGATGTGCACCCTTTGGAGCAGCGTGCGTGCGAAATCGATGACGGTCGGCCGAGGGGCTCCCGCGCCGCGCACCCAGGTCAGCGACGAGCGTAGCGTGGCCGCGATCTTGGCCGCGTCCTGCTGTTGATCGAGCAGCTGTCCGCCTTTGGCGATGGCGATGCCTCCCGTCTCCTCCGACACGATGAGGGCGAGCGCATCGGTCAGCTCGGTGATGCCCAGCGCCGCTCGATGGCGGGTGCCCATGCGGCGATCCAGCGGCATGGTCTCCGACAGCGGCAGAAAACAGCCCGCAGCGCGGACACGGTCGCGGCGCACGATGACCGCGCCGTCGTGCAGCGGGGAGCGTGGCGCGAACAGCGAGAGCAGCACCTCGGCGCTCAGCAGGGCGTCCACTTTCGTGCCGCTCTCGACGTACTCGTCCAGAGCGGCGCTGCGCTCGACGACGATGATCGCGCCGATGGCGCTGCGCGAGAGCACCATGGCCGCGGTGCCGAGGATCTCGCAGCTCTTCTCGACGCTGCCGCGCTCTGCCGGACCGGGCCGCCCCTCGTGAAAGCCGGCGCTGCCCAGCTGGGCAAGCGCACGCCGCAGCTCCGGTTGGAAGACGATCGGGATGGCGACGCCTGAGACGATGAGCAAGGCGTTGAGTAGCGAGAAGACGGTGGACAGATGCAGGATCTGGGCCACGACCCGAGCGGCCACGAGCAGCCCGATGCCCTGAAGGATCTGCATGCCGCGCGTTCCCCGGATGATGAGCAGCACGACGTACACGATGTACGCCGTGACGACGATGTCGAGGATGTCTTCCCAGGCAAGGGCGATATGCGGCAGCTTCATCGTGGTCTATCGGCTCGAACCCGCTGAAAGATGCGACTCGATGATCTGGCCGCGAGCCACTCGCAACCCCATGCCTGCCGCAAGCGTCTCGAGGAACGCGTCGAGCGGCGCGTCTGAGAGGAGCGCGCCCGGACCAAGGCGAGCGCCAAAGCGGCGTCCTTCGATCTCGAGCAGCGCGAGCGCGCGGTGCAGCGGCGTGCGCCGCTGGTCGCCGAGCTCGAGCACGAACACCGCGAGGCCGTCGCGCCGCGCCACGATCGGGTAAGCGCCCAGCTCCACAAGACCGCTTGACGGCCCACCGACTGCGGCGGCGATTGATTTCATCTGTGCGAGACCGATGCCCCCGGTGAGCGTGGCCTTTGCGATGATCGTCGGCGTACCCGCTTCGATGGCCACCCCCGTCGACTCCGAACCCCCGAACGGCAGCGCCGGCGCGCTCTCGCCGAGGACGAGGCCCAAAGCTCCCCACCCCATCGGGCGCACGGCGCTCCAGCGGCCGACCTCGACCGTTCGCCGCGCGACGTGGACAGATGCGCGCAGCACCCCCTGCAGCTCCACGGCGGCAGCGCGCAACGTCTCATCTGTGATCGCGCTCGCGTCCGGGCGCTGGAGTTCTATGCGAAACGCTCTGCCGACCGCACCCGCGGCCCCGATGACCTCCGCGGCAGCCTTGACGGTCGCATGCGCGGCGTCATCCTCGGCTCTTATGGAGAGAAACGTCGCCCCAACGTCACCATCGCTCACACATCCCAGCAATGAACCGTCGGTCGCGAAGCATCGATGCAACGCATCCGAGGTGCTCGGCGAGAGCATGGGGCTTGCGACAAGTCGTACGAGCAGCATACGCCTGATGCGGCTTTCAGCATCCACGGCGGAAGTCCCCCGGAGGGGGAGCGGATGCCCCGCAGGAAGTCAGCGATCGCAGCGGCGGACATCACTATCCGGCCGCTCTATCGCTGGAGGAAAGTTTCTTTGCCCAACATCAAGTCAGCCAAGAAATGGGTGCGTGCGTCCGAGAAGCGTCGTAAACGCAACCTCAACGTCAAGACCTCGTTGAAGAGCATCTACAAGAAGGCGACCCAGAGCGGCGCCACGCCTGAGAGCCGCCGGGCGGCGACTGCGGCATTCGACAAGGCCGCGGCACGCGGCATCATCCACAAGAACAAGGCGAACCGCAAGAAGTCGCGGCTCGCGAAGCGCGCTGTAAAAGCGGCCTGAGTGCGCTCGCGGCGCTCGCTCTTCGCGACCGTCTGGGTGATCGCGGCGTTCTTGGCCGGCGCATTCTCACCATCGCACGCGGACCAGTCGAACCCATTTCCGAGCCAATGGGCCGCCCCCTCGCCCGTCGCTCCCGCGACGCCTGGCCTCACACCGCCGCCAGGCGGCGAAGAGACAAACCCGTTCCCGAGCCCGTCACCGACGACCGCACCCGTGGCCGGCAATGGGTATGTCGCTGCCGGTTATGCCGGCGGCAACGCCTCTGGTGGCCAGGTCCCGCCCTTGCCCAACAGCACGAGCACCCCGTCATCCTTTCCAGCCTCAGGAGCCAGCGGCTTTTGGATCGATCTGCTCGGCCGTGTCGCGCCCTCGTACCTGGCCCAGCTTCTCTACGAGAACCTCTCCGTGCACGGCGGCGACAAGCCGCTCATGTCGTACGCCCAAGGCCGCGTTTTCTACGAGCCGCGCTCCTCGACCCTAGCTTTCGGTGCCGGCATGGTCTCCATTCAGCGCTCGACCTCGAACACCAACATGAACGGGTTCGGCTTGGGCGTGAGTCTGCTGCCCAGAACTGGCGCCGGGATCACGCCCTACGGATCGCTCTTCGTGTATCCTCACATCCAGACCGGCGGCGTCGGTGCGACTTTCTCCTCGCTTGACGCCGGCGTGCTCTTTTTGCCCAAAGGCCGCGGCGGTCTCTTCGTCCGTGTCGGCGGCTCGTTGCGCTCCGGACTGCCGAGCACCGTATCCCCGCAATCGGTCACGACGCTGCAGCTCGGCCTGGGGACGTCCTTTTAGGACTCCCGCTTCTACACCCGATCCTCGCTCATCGCGGGTCCACGATGACGGTGGTCCGCACATCCGCGCGTAGCCGGTATCCCTGCGCGCGCTCGCACGCATCGAGCATCGCCTCCTCGGCCGCCGCTTTCAACGCGATGCGCATGCGGAACTCGCCGCGCGCCTTCGCGAGGATATCCGGCGCGGGACCAAGCACTTCGACGCCCGGCGCGCCCTCGCGCAGATGTCCGGAAAGCGCCAGCGCTCCTTCCTCGACATGCGCGCGCGTCACGCCGGCCACGATCACGTACGCGATACGCCCGAAGGGCGGGTAGCGCAGTTCGCGCCGGATCTCAAGCTCTTTGAGTGCGAAGGCATCATAGTCGTGCTTCGCCGCCAGCGTGATCGCGTAATGCTCGGGCGCGTAGGCTTGCACGACAACGCGGCTTCCGGGCGCAGCTCTCCCCGCCCGTCCAGCGACCTGCGTGAGGAGCGAGAAGGTGCGTTCGGCTGCCCGGAAGTCAGGGCGGTTGAGGTCCAGATCGGCTGCGACCACCCCGACGAGAGTCACCGTCGGATAGTCCAGCCCCTTGGCGATCATCTGCGTGCCGATGAGGATATCGCCCTCTGCGGCGAACGAATGCAGCAGGCGCTCGTGCGCGCCGTGGGCTCCCGTGCTGTCCGAATCCATGCGTACCACGCGAGCTCCCGGGAACAGCTCGCGCACCTCCTCTTCCACGCGCTGCGTGCCGACACCGAATGGCAGCAGATCCCCCGAAGAGCACTTCGGGCAACGCGCCGCGATGCGGAACGCGTCGCCACAGACGTGGCAGCGCATGGAACCATCCGCAGCATGCACGACGAGCGAGACCGCACAGCGCCGGCAGCGCGGTGCAAATCCGCAGCTGCGGCACAGCAAGAGCCCAGCGTATCCTCGCCGGTTCACGAACAGCAACGTCTTCTCGCCCGCCGCGATCCGCGACTCGATGGCCGCGACCAGCGCTGGCCCGAGCGCTCGCCTGGGGTGGCGCTTGTGCTCGCGCGTCATATCGATGACGTCGACGCTGGGAAGCGGTGCCTTTGTCGCGCGCTCCGTCAGGCGCACGTGCATGATCCGCCCACCGAGCGCATCCCAATACGTCTCCAGGCTCGGCGTCGCGCTGCCGAGCACGACCGATCCACCGACCTCGTGCATGCGCTGCGCCGCGATCGCCGCCGCGTCGTAACGCGGGGCCACGTCTTGCTTGTATGAGGGTTCGTGCTCCTCGTCGACGATGACGAGCCGTAGCTTGGGGAGCGGGGTGAAGACCGCGGACCGTGCTCCGACGACCACGTCGAGCACGCCGTCCGTCGCGTCGCGCCAGACCCGAGCCCGCTGCCCTTCGGAGAGACCGCTGTGCAGCACGCCGACCTGTGCCCCGAACGCCGCGACGAACCGCGAGGCCGTCTGAGGCGTGAGCGCGATCTCCGGCACGAGCACGATCGCGCTGCCGCCACGGCTGCGCACGCGGTCGATCAAGCGCGAGTAGACGAACGTCTTCCCAGAGCCTGTGATGCCTTGCAGGAGCGCCGTCGTCGGGCCGGCTCGGATGGCGTCGTCGAGCGCTTGGATCGCGTCGCGCTGTTCGCTCGTGGGGATCAGATCGACGGGCACGTGCGTTCCTGCGCTGCCTGGTGCGCGCGGCGGACGCTCTATAGTCTTGGTCGTGCCCGAAGCGATCGCGGCCCGGACCACCGCGGCGCTTGCGGCCGAGCGGTGCCTCGCCTCGGGCAAAGGGAGGGCACCACCCGCCTCCGCGAGCACCGTGGCGAGCCGCCGCTGCGCCGGGCCTTTGGCAGCCACGGCGTCTTCCAAGACGAGCATAAGCTCTGCACCCTGGCGGCTGCCTTTTTTCTCCGCGCGTTGCGGCTGATGTCGGTGCAGTACGCCATCGTGGACCAAGCGTGCGAGCTTGCGTCGTAAGGCGCCCAGCGCCATCGGCATCTTGCCCGCGCGCAGCGCCCGGCCGGCGCTCAGCGCCGAGAATGCTTTGCGACCGAAACGGCGATGCAGTTCCGCCACTGCTGCATCCCTGGCGTCCGGCTCCCGAGCGAAGGCATAGCGGTCGTGTTGCGCGGCCGAGCGCGGCGCCACTGCCCCGAGCGCCTCACGAAACGTGCACGCATATCGTCTGCGTATCCAGCGGGCTAGCGCCACCGCGATTTCGGAGAGCGGCGGGTCCTCGCATATCTCCGCGATGGGCTTGACGGTCCCAAGCGCCGGCGCGGCTTCCGGCACGCCGACGACCCAGCCGGATACGATCCTCCCCCCGAGGGGAACGCGCACACGGGAGCCGACGGGCGGCGGGTCGGCTCCTGCGTCGTAGGTGAACGGCACATCGAGCTGCGCGCTTTGCACGTCCACCACCACGTCCACGAGACGTGCGCCCGTGGTGATCACCACGCACCCCGAAGCGGGACCGCTTCGAGCCCTGCGAGCACATCGCGCACGGCGCCCTCTGAAGCTTCCAGGCCAGCGCGGACCTCGCCGATCCTCACCGGTAGGACGAAGCGCAAGACGCCATCGCTGCGTTTCTTGTCGAGGCGCATCGAGTCCACGATGGATTGCGCGGGAACGCCGCCCAAACGCACCCGCAGGCCGGCGCGGCGTAGCGCCCGCAGCACGCGGCGGTGGTCGGCGTGGCTCCAGCCGGTGCATTCGCGTGCGAGCATGCCGGCCGCGCGAAGCCCGATAGCCACGGCCGCACCGTGGCTGATCCGGTACCTCGACGCGTGCTCGATGGCGTGCGCGAAGGTGTGCCCCAAATTCAAGGTCGCCCTCATGCCTCGGTCCTGCAGATCGATCGCCACGACCGCTGCTTTCACCGCTGCCGCCTGTGCGACGACCTGCGCCCACGCTGCTGGGGCGTTCTCGACGTCAAACCGCTCGATCCTATCGAGCAGGCTCGCGTCGCCGACGATCGCCGCCTTGATGATCTCCGCCACGCCCGTCTTGCGCTGCGCGGGCGGCAGAGTCGCGAGCGCTTCCAGGTCCGCGACGACGCCGACCGGTTGCCAGAAGGCGCCGATGAGGTTCTTGCCCTCCGGCCGGTCGACGGCGGTCTTGCCGCCGATCGCCGCGTCGACCATGCCGAGCACGGTCGTCGCGACGGGAAGCCACGACACCCCGCGCAGGTAGGTCGCCGCCGCGAACCCGACGACGTCGGTCAGAGTGCCGCCGCCGACGGCGACGATCGTGCTCGAGCGCTCGGCCCCGGCCGCTATGAACCCCGCGTGTAGATCGGAGACCGACTTCCAGTTTTTGCGTCTCTCGCCGGCGTCGATGTGCATGACGGCGAGCACGTCACAGCCGGCCGTGCGCAGCGCTTGGGCGATTTCGTCCCCTCGTCGCGCCACGTTGCTGTCGCTGACCACGATCGCGGCTTTGCATGCGGCGCGCGCGATCGCTGCCGCGTCTGCAGGCGCTGCGTCGCTGACGATGACTGGATACGGTAATCCGTCGACCGGGATCCTCACCAGGGAGCGGCCCTGCCGGTCCCCTGGTCCTCATACCAGCGGGCGATGATCCGGGCGGCTGCAATCGGCGTGCGATGATCGACGCGGATGGTCAGGTCGCAGTCGGCATAGGCAGATGCCCGCTCCTCGAGCAGCGCTTTGACCCGCTCGAGGTCGGGACGTTCTCCGAGCAGCGGTCTATGCCGCCTGTGGGCCACGCGGCGCCACGCCGACTGGGGGCTGACCGCGAGGTGGACGATGACGCCGCCGCGCCGCAGCCTGCGGCGGTTCTTCTCGTCCAGGATCGCGCCTCCGCCGACGGCCATGACGTGCGGCCCGCCCGACGTGAGCTCCGCGATCAGTGCCGTCTCAAGCTTTCGAAATTCCGCCTCGCCGTGTTTGGCAAAGATGTCGCCGATCGGACCATGCCGTCGCTCGAGCTCGGCATCGGTGTCGACGAAGGTCACGCCCAAGAGTCGGGCCAGCCGTCTGCCTGTCGTCGTCTTCCCCGCGCCCATGAAACCCGTCAACGCCACGTTCATTGTGTGGTGTTCGGCTCAGGGGGGCACGCTCATCTTTGCTGGCGCTGACGAAACCTTAGAGCGGCTTGAGGATGGGGATCGACGTTTCCCAACGCCCAGTCGAGATCGCGTTCACGATGGCGACGATGCGGTACTCCCCAGCCGGCGCCTGATTGGCGTTGAGCGCGTTGAATTGGAACGTCGCGGTGTAGACCTTCGTCTCACCCGGTTGTAGGGAGAGCGTCGTCGGTTTCGGCGATATATTATGGAAGTAACTCGATCGCCACACCTCGAGCGGCACGGCGAACAGGCCGTCCACGAACGTGAAGACCCGGCGCACGATGAACTCGCTCTGCAGCCCGGTCCGGAACTGCATCTTGATCGGCAGCGCTGAATCGTTGGTGATGGCGAGCCGCATCACGACCGTCCCGACTTCGGGCAATGCCTCAAGCGGCCGCTTCGAAGCTGGGTCGAGTATCTCAAAGTCCCAGGTCATCCCGGGCGGCAATGCCGGTTGCTTGTGGTGGAGGGGTTTGGCAAGCCAGTCCGGCATGATCGGTTCGCCGAAGGCGTAGCGCGTTATCCCGGCCATCGCGAGCAGGAGGAGCGACGCCAGCAGGACCATCGTCAACGCAAACTTCAACGGGCGCGTGGGGCGACGTCCGCCGTAGGCGCTCACGTTCGACCCTCGGAGGTCGCTCGGACGCCCACGGGCCACTGTTGTCCTTCGCGCGGCGAGAAGCACGAGCTCAAAGACGCACGCCCTCTATCTCTCAAAGAAGAAGCCGGGGTCCGCTGGACGGTCCCCGTACGGTATAATCGGATTCTTCGTTGCGTTCCCTTAGCCAGGACAATGGCGTCCAGGTTCTGTCCCGAGAGCGCCCCCGCGTTACCCGATCTTAGGCCTGATCTGCCGCGCGAGTTGGGAGCCGCTTCACTTTCGGACGCTCCACCGCTCCCATGCGCGACTTCACAGACTTGATGCGGTCGCCGACGTCTTTGAACGTGCAGTCGCTCGCGTACAGCTCTTCAAATGAAGAAAGCGCGAGGGCCAGGGACTCCGCCGTGTTCTTCGCCTCATACAGCTCGCCCAGGTTGTACAGCGCCTCGTGGTATTGCGCCTCGGGATAGCCCGGCGTCTCGATCGCCTTCGAGAAACGTTTGGCGGCTGCCGTGTCCAGGCCCTGACGCCGCAGGCACAGGCCGATCGCGTTATGACACAAGACGACGTAGTCGGCCTCGCGCTGGATCGACTGCAAGATGACGAGCGCCTCGTCGACCCGGCCAAGTTCGCGGTAGCCGATGCCGAGGCGGTACTTCGCAGCGACGTCACCGTTCTCGGCATCCTTTTCGAGCCGCTCTGCGAACTGCTCGATGAAATCAGCGTTCGCCTCATCGAAACGGGCAAGGGCGATGAGGAGTTCCACCGCCTCGACAACCTGGCCGCGCGCAGCCTTGACGAGCGCGAGACGGTAGCGGGTCGCGTGATGATCTGGCCGCAGCTCCGACGCGGTCTGCAGCAGCTGTTCGGCCGTCTCGTACTCGTGGGAGTGATCCATGAGGAGGCAGGCCAGCCGGTATGCGGCGCCGGCGTGATGCGGGTTCTCATCGAGCGCTCGCCGATACGCCTCAGCAGCTCGATCGTACTGCTCTTTGCTGACGAGCAGGTCGCCCCGCGCGATGTCGTCGACGGAGCGCTGCACGTCGCCGGCGCGTGCCGTCAAAGCGGTGATGCGCTGCGCCGTCATCTCGTCCTCGGGGGCGAGGGCGGCTGCTTCCTTCAATAGGTGTGTCGCGTCTGTGCCGCGTGACCAGCCGATGAGCTTCTCGGCCGCCTCGAGCAGCTGTTCAGCTGCGCCGGAATTGTCCCCGGATTCGCGCAAGAGACCGGCCAGCTCGCGCCGGTAGGGCACGGGGTCCTCGGCAACGTCCGCCAGATGGCGGCAAACCCGTTCGACATCTGACGCGGCGTGCACGTCGTGATACGCCCGCAAGGCCTGATCGAGCGCGCTTTGCGCCTCGCCGCTGCGGCCTGCTCTCTCGAAGGCGCGGGCCGCCAGCTCGTACGCTGACCCGTCGCCCGGCTGGGCCGCGAGCAGCTTCGGCGCGAGCTCCACCGCATGCGCCACATCGTCGCCTCCCAGGTACCCGGTCATGGCCTGCGTGTAGGCGAGCGCCGCCGCCGTCGAGTTGCCCAGCCGCTCGTGGAGGGCACCGAGCTCCTCGCGGAACGTCGGGTCGTCCGGGAAACGGGCCACAAGATCCGCATAGGTCTCGAGCGCCTTGGCCGGGTCGGCCGAGGCCGCGAAGTGAGCATCGTCGCGCTGCAGCGCCGCGGCCGTGCTGCGCTCGGCGAATGACAGGAACAGCTCTCCCATTCGGGCGTGGGCGACCGACGCCTTGCTCGGGTCGGCGATGCCAAGCGTGCGGTACGCCTCGCGCGCAGCGGCGATGTCGCCGAGGTCGCGGCACAGATCGCCGCAGACGAGCAGGTACGGACCGGGCTGCGCCTCGAGGTTGGCACGCTTGCGCGCCTCGCGTAGCGCATGCAGCGCGTGCCCTTCGTGGATATAGCCGGCCAGGTCCGTCGCCGCGTCGATCGTCAGCTCGCCGTCCGCCGCCAAGGTCTCAATCGTGCGCAGTGACTCCACGCAGGATTCTGCCGGCACGATCGCCGCCACGGCTTCCGCATCGAGCTCGCCTGGGCTTTGCGAGGCGCCGCTCCGCAGCTCGACGCCACGCTCCTCAGCGCTCGCTTGGGCCTCTTCGTGCTCCTTGCGCAGCGCCTCGAGCTCGCCGCGCAGATGCGCGATCGAGCGCTCGGTCTCGACCTTCTTCGTCTCAAGCTCGAGCACCGCGTTGCGCTGATCGCTGACCTTCTCCGACAGCTCCGCCAGGGCTGCGCTTTCCGCGGCGGTCGCCTTGGCTCGCGCATCCACGTCGTGCAGCGTCGACTCAAGCGTCGCGATGCGCGCGGCGAGCGCCTCGGCGTCCGCTTCGCGCTTGGCGCGAAGCGCTTCGGCCTGCTCGGCGGCGGCCTCGGCCTCGGCACGGCGTTCGCCCGCGGCTGCGTTGAGCGACTTGAGCTTGGCGAGGGTCTCCTCGAGCTCGCGCTTGCGCGCCTCAACGGTCTTGAGATCGCTTTCCTGTTTGGCTCTTTTTTTCTCGGCCTGCTCTGCGGCTGACTCAGCCTCGGCCCGGCGCTTCTCGGCCGCACCGGCGAGGGGTTTGACCTTGCCGATCGAGTCCTCGAGGACGCGCTTTTTGCTCTCCGCCTGCTCGATCGCGCTTTGCAGCTCGGCCAGGCGAGCCGTCAGATCGGTCGAGTTCGCTTGCGCCGAGCGGGCTTGATCGACGATGTCTTTGAGGTCCCCCGCGGCGGTGTCGGCCTTCGCCTTGGCAGCAGCGACTTGTGCCTCGAGCGTCTTGAGCGTGGTCTGCGTGGCGGCAGCCTTTGCCTCGGCGTCCTTGCTCCGCTTCTCCGCTTGCACGATCTCGGAGCGCAGCTGCTCCGCTTTGCCTTCGAGCTCGGCGACCGAGAGCTCGCTGCGCTCGCGCTCGGCGTCCTTCTCGCGCACCACTTGCGCGACGTCTTTTTCCACCTTCTCGAGATCCGCTTGAGCGCGCTGGCGTCGCGCGGCAAGTTCCAGCATCGCCGCCTCGTGCGCCGTCTTGCCCTTGGTGAGGTTGCCTTGCATCTGGGCCGCCTGGGCCTGCGCTTCCTTGAGGCGCGCCTCTTCTTGCGCGACCTCGCTCTTGAGGGCTTTCGCCTTGCGTTCCAGTTCGCCCACGGACGCGGCGACTGCGCCGGCCGCCTTCGAACGGCCGGCCTCTGCCGCAGCCACTTCTTGCTGCAGTTGCTGCAACTTCTCGTCGAGCTCCGCGGTCGCAGCGGCGATGGCATCGCGCGTCGACGCGGCCTCCGCACCTTCAGCACGCGCGTGCTCCACCTGCTCCTGCAGCTGCGCAAGCTCGCGCTTGGCGGCCTCGCGCCGCGCTTCGACCTCCGCAGCGACCTCCGCCAGGGCCTTCTTCTCGAGGCTGCTACGCTTGGCGGCGGCTTCCGCTTGCGCGGCTTCGGCCGCGCGCTGTGACTCGGCGAGATCTGCCCGTACTTTGGCGAGCGCAGCCTCGGCGGCGGCGCGCTCTTCTGTGAGACGCTTGAGCTCGGCGGCGGCGTTGGCTGTCGCGGCGCTAGCAGCGGCGCTCGCCGCGGACGGAGCCGGACCTGCAGCTTCGGGCGTCTTCTGGGGCGGAGCGGCCGGCGCCGGTCGTGCGGTCGGGGCAGCGGCCGCTGGCGGCTCGGGCGATTTCTCCTCCGCTTTGGGGGGTTCTAACCGCGGCGGCGGAGTGCTCGACACGGGAGCCGGGGCTTCGGGCTCCTCGTCCTCGCCCTTTTCCTCAAGGTCGGCCAGCATGCTGCGCGCGCGGGCGTTGTTGCCGTCCAGGGCGAGCACCATGTTGACGATCTGGCGGGTCGTGCCCAGCTGTTGCGCTTCGCGCGTGATCTGGGCCGCCTGCATGTAGTAGCCGATGGCCTCGGGGATCATGCCCTTGATCTGGTGCAACTGCCCCATGTGGACGATCGCCTGGATGTGGTCCTTTTCGCGATCGAGCACTTTTTTGAACGCCAGGATCGCCTGGTCGTACTGCCCGTTGGCCTGGTAGATGCACCCGGCTTCGAACAAGGCCGGCGTGTGCTTGAGGTTCGACTTGCGCAAGACGTCGATGAACTTCGCAAGGCCGTCCTGCGTGCGTCCTTCCACCACATCTGCTTGACCCAGATGGAAGATGACGTCAAGGTTTTGCGGATCGAGATTGTGCGCGCTGGCGAACGCTTGTCGTGCTCGCACCATATCGCCGACGTCATACAAAAGGGCCAGGCCGGCGTTGAGGTAGCACTGGGCCGCTTCGGCGTTGGCACCGGCAGTGCCCAACATCTTCGCCGCTTCCAAGCGCACGTCTGGCGAGCAATCCGGCTGACTGGCGAGCTCTTTGAGCAACGCCAGTGCGGCTTGCGAGTTGTTACGGATGAGGTGTTGGCGCGCCTGTGCAAGTGTGGCGTTGACCCGTTGCTGGGCCCCGCTGTCGGGCTGCTTGCCTTCCTTATTCGGCTGCGCCATCGCCATACGACCTGCTTACGCGAACCTTTCCAAGAGCGCGATCATCGCGGCTTGTCGAAGACGCCCGCGGCGCCGCGTTGCGAAATTTCAAAGTGCTCGACGACCTCCTCGAGGCTGTCGCCCCCGTACTTCTCCGAGAACGGACGGGCGAGCGCCAGGCACATCATCGCCTCGCCGATGAGCGAGGCGGCGGGCACCGCGCACACGTCGCTGCGCACGATGGCGGCCTTCGCCGCGGTCTTGGGCCCCATGTCCACCGAGTCCAGCGGCTTCATCAGGGTCGCGATCGGCTTGAGGCGCGCGCGGACGATGATGTCCTCACCGTTGGACATACCGCCTTCGATGCCGCCAGCGCGGTTCGTCGGACGCGCGACGGCGCCGTCACGCATCTCGAAGATGTCGTGCGCTGTGCTGCCGGCGTACCCCCCCGAGATGATGCCTTCCCCCACTTCGACTGCCTTGACGGTCTGGATGCTCATAAGCGCGCCTGTAATGATCGCGTCCAGGCGCTCCCACGATTGCTTGTTGCTGCCGATCCCCACGGGCATGCCTGCCACGCGGATCTCGAAAGCGCCGCCGAGCGTGTCACCTGCGACCTTGGCCTCGTCGATGCGCTGCACCATCCGCGTCGCTGCCTCCGCGTCTGCGCATCGCACCGGCGACCCGGCGATATATTCAATATCGGGTAGCTCATCGAGCGTGCGCGCCGCCACGTCGCCGATTTGCACGACGTGCGAGCGCACTGTGACCCCGAACACAGCGAGATACTGGCGAGCCAGCTCGCCGAGCGCGACGCGCATCGCCGTCTCCCGCGCGCTCGCCCGTTCGAGCACGTTACGCAGGTCGCGGTGCCGGTACTTGAGCGCGCCCGCCCAGTCCGCGTGGCCCGGACGAGGCCGAGTGATCGGCTCGCCCGTGCCGGTGAGAGGATCCATGAGATCCTTGACGTTGGCGAAGTCGCGGTTGCGTACGAGCAGGGCGAGCGGCGAGCCGAGCGTCCGGCCGCCGCGCAGCCCGGCCAGGACCTCGACGCGGTCGGACTCGATCTTCATGCGCCCCCCGCGCCCGTAGCCGCCCTGGCGCGCCGCCAGCGCCGCGTCGATCGCCCTGACGTCTACGACCAGGCCTGCGGGCAGCCCGTCGATGATGCCGACGAGTGCCGGGCCGTGCGACTCGCCTGCGGTCAGGTACGTGATCATGCCGGGTCGCTTCATTGCGCGTGTGGCGACGGACCTTCACGGCCTCCCCCATGACGGCCCCGAGAAAAGCGAGAGCCGCGGACGATCCGCGGCTCTCGCACCAGGCTCTTCGCTTTGGTCTAGTGCTCCGTCGTGATGTGCGGCGTGATCAGGAAGACCACTTCCTGGTGCGTCTTGGTCTTCTGCACGTTCTTGAAGAACGCGCCGAGGATCGGGATGTCGCCGAGCAGCGGGACCTTGCTCACGCTGACCGTCTGCTCATCATCGAGCAAGCCGCCGAGCACGATCGTGTCTCCGTCCTTGACCCGCAGGATCGAGTCCACCTTACGGTTGTCGAGGATGGGGAACTGCTGGACGAGACCCGTGATGAAGCTGCGCTCCACGTGCATGGTCGTCGTGATGTAGCCGTCGGTGTTGACCGTCGGTGTGATGATCAACTTGACGCCGATGTCGATGTACTGCGCCTGGAACTGACCCGACTGCGGGCTATAGTACACGAGCGGATACGTCTGGCCGACGAGCAGGTTCGCCTGCTGGTTGTCGAGCGCCGCGACCCGCGGATTGGCAAGCAGCTGCGCTTCGTTGTGGGTGATGAGGTAGTTCAGGGTCGCCTGCACGAACAGCGCGTTTCGCGTGAACGGCTGCGGCGCGATGGGGTTGCCGCTGACCGTCTGCACGGGCACCGTGATGCCCGGCGGGCACTCGATGCAATTCTCGAACAAGTCGAGAGGCGACGAGCCGCTGTACTGCATGCCGACGTTGAGGTTGCCGTTGTGCGCGATGTCGAGCACCTTGACTTCGAACACCACCTGCGGTGCCGGCACGTCCGTCAGGGCGAGGAAGTTCCGCGCCGACTGGATGATCTGCGGGGTGCCGCTGACGATGACCGTATCGGTGCGCGGGTCTATCGTGTACGAGCTCGGCGGGATGACGCCGCCAAGCTGTTTGCCGAGGTCCTGTGGATTGGCGTACTTGATCGGGAAGGCGACGGTCTGCGTCGATTCCTGACCGGCTGAGCCGAACTCGTGGTTGAGGTCGTCGCTCGTGCCAACCACGTAGATGTTGCCCATCTTACGATAGTCGAGACCGTTGGTCCGCACGATGAGGTCGAGCGCCGTGGAAAGCGGGACGTCATGCAGCGACACCGTGACCGTGCCCTTCACGTTCTGCGTGGCGACGATGTTCTGGCCGCTCTCGTTGGCGAGCAGTTTGAGCACGTCGAGGATGTCAGCGTTCTTCACGTCCAGGTTGACCGTGCGCGGTCCCGCTGCCATGCTCATATCCGGCGGTGGCGCCGGCGCCATGGCGGGCGCCGCACCCGGAGCGCGCGCTGCGCCCTCGTGTGACGCCATCGTCCCCGCGGACGGATGGTGCGCCCCGACCTTGCAGTAGTACTTGCCGCCCGGCAGCCATGGATTCGGCGTGGCTTGCGCCACGACGACCGGGGCCGCTACGTGTGCTGGTGCGGAAGGATGCGCCGGAGCAGGCGCCTTGGCCGGCTTCGGTTGCGCCTGGGCGCTTGCCGGAGCTGGCGCGACGGCGACCGTGCTCGAGTGCGCGGGGTTCTGCTTGACGGTCTGTGGTTTGCCGCCCGCGGCGTCGCTCGTGCCTGCGCTGGCGACGACCGGAGTCGATCCGGCGATGACCGTATCCTGCCGATCCTTCGCCTGACGCGCCGCTGCGACCGCCTGCGAAGAAGGCAGGAGGAACGCGACCTGGCTCGTCGGGACGGCGAGCTGCAGCACGTGGCCCGCTCCGTTGGTCAGCGTGTACTTCGCCGAGCCGGTGGACTCGACGACGATGCGCATGACCGCCGGGCTTTGCGAGAGCTGGCCGACGCGGACTTGACGGATCTGTCCGTTAGAGAATCCGATGACCTTCGTCTGGCCATCGTATGAAGCCGGCGACACATCCACGACCAGGTCTACGATGTCGCTTTTCGCGTCGACCGAGAACCGGCTCACGCGTGTCGTGACCGGACCCGACGCCGCTACCGACAACTCAAATGCCCCGTCTCGTTTTGCGTAGGAGACGTCTTTGATCGGATTGTCGGCGCTTCGGCCGGGCTGCGGAGAGGCGAGGCCGAGCAGTGCGACGGCGCACCCCAAAACCCAGGCCGACGTCAACCGAAGATGCCGATGCATTTTTTAACCCCCTAGCGAGAAGTGTCGCTCTTCTGTCTCTGTTCCGAGCGTTATGTAATCTGGACCGATGGAGATGACGTGAAACTTGTCATCGACGCGATCGCCCGGCCGCACGAAATACGACTTGCCGTCGGCCTCGACGATGGCGACGTAGCCGCCGTTTTGCATGACTGCGGTCAGCTTGACCGATCCCCACAGCCCACCGGCGCCGGGCGCGTTCTCGAACCCGGGCAGCGTCGGGATATTGGGAAAGGTCGACACGGCGACTTTGGGCGTTGTCGACCCGCCCGTTGGCGGACCGAACAGCGCGACAAATGGATCGACACGACCGGCGCCTGTCACCACCTTCGCCTTGACGATCGGCACCGGCGTCGTGGTGATCGGCGGCGGCGTTGATTCGTCTTGCGGGTGGACGGACACAGGTCCCGGCGGTGGTGTGGCGCTCGAGCACGCCGCGAGAGCGAGCACGAGGGCGAACACTGCGACGACGGACGCTTTCATTATGATGCTTAACCTCCGTTCGCCGCGCCCGGAGGCGGCGTTGCGACGGGCTGCGGCCCGGTCGGGCTCAAGCGGTACGCGGTGATCGGCAGCACGATGTGCAGCTTCGGCGTCTCGCCGATCGATGCGTGCTGCGACGTGAGCGTCACGCTGCCGACGCCGAGCAGCTTGGGAAACTTGTTCAGATCGCGCAGGAACTTCTGCAAGTCTGTGTACGTGCCGCTGAACTCCATGTTGATCGGCACCTGCTCGAACGACTGGCTCAAGTACACCTCAGCGTTGACGCGCGGCGATGTGGTCGCTTGCGCCTTCGCCGTCGCACCAGGTCCGCCGGACGCGACCGGTCCCGGCTTCCCACCGCCGGCGCTCGGAGTCTGCCCTTGCGGCATCTGAGCGTTCTCGGCTTGCGCCTGCGCGTTCGCCTCGTTGCGCGTGCCGGCGGCAGCGGATACTTGATTGATGCCCACCGCTCCCTGGATGGCCGGCGCCACCGTGGCGACTGTCGCCGGGGCCGGCGCTGCGCCGGCAGCAGGCGTGGCGGTGGCTTGCGGCACGACCGCGGTCACGACCAGCCCATCGCGCTTGGCGAGATCCTCGATCTGTTTCAGGTACGAGGGGATATACGCACGCGGATCCGCGGTAAGCTCCACGCCCGTGAGCCGTGACTGCACCTGGCGGATGAGCGCGAGATAGAGCGGCTTCTGGTCGGCGACACGCTTGAGATCGTTATATTGCGCCTGCAGGCTGTCCAGCTGCGCTCTCGACTGCGCCACCTGTTGCAGCTTCGGCTGGACGATCATGAAGTACGCGCCGATCGCGACGAGCGCTAGCACGCCGACGACGATCAGGATACGGTTGAGATTGGACTCTTGTTGATTCATTGTCCGATCACCGCGGGGCTCAGGGCTCCGATCACGGAGAATTGCACGTCGCCGCCGTTGGGCGCCGTTGGTGAGACGGTCTGCGAACTCGTCGTCAGGGCGGCGTCCCCAAAGATGGGCGACCCGTCGAGGTTCAACATGAGATCCGCAACCTCTCGGTACGTCGAAGTGTCACCGGTGAGAGTCACAGAGCCGCCGGCCGTGGGGTGCGCCACGGTCACGCTGCTATACCACACCCCGTGGGGAGTGTTGTTGCCGATATCCGACAGGATCTCGGCGACCTGCAACGGGCTCTGCTTGATGCGTTCGAGCAGATCGGCCTTGGCACGAAGCTGCGCGACTTGGTCTTTGAGGTCGTCGACCGTCTTCACGTCGGCCTGGACCTGCGCAACGCGCTGCGTCCAGTCGGCGATCTGTTTGTTCAAATTGTTGATCTGGATGTTCTCGAAGACGTCGAACGCGATGACGACGAGCAGCAGCGCTGCCAGAAGCCCGAGCCCGACCGAGAACGTCCGGTCGAAGGTGAATACCGAGCGACGCTGTGCTGATGGGAGAAGGTTGATATCGATCACGCGAGTGCTCCTACTCCTTGACGCTGTCTCACGCTGCTGCCCCGGCGCGGCCTTCGGTCGCCAGGTCGCGCTTGCCCAGACCCGCGGCGACGATCATGGATGGGCCTGCGTCGCGCAGGAACTCCGCCGGGAAATCCGCCGGGTCGTGCACCGACCGCTCGAGCGGGTTGGCGAGCAGTACCGGTAATCCGAGTTCGTGGCTCAGGAACGCGTCGAGGTTCTCCAGACGGCTCGAACCGCCGCCAAGCACGACCGATTCGATCGTCTCACCGCGGAACCGCGTCCTGAAGTAGTCGAGCGATTTGTGCACTTCGGTGACCAGCTCGGTGAGCGGCGGCGTGATCACGTTGAAGATGCGCGTCACCGTGGGGGGCACCGGGCCCGTGTCTTGCTGCGAGAGGATGCGCGCCTTCTCGCGCTTCATCTTCTCCGCGTCCTCCATCGACACGTTCAAGCCGTTGGCGATCGCCTTTGTGATCGCGTTGCCGCCGATCGGCACGTTACGCGTGAACGGCACGTGGCCGCCCTTGGTGATATTGATGCTCGTCGAGGCCGCGCCGACGTTGATCACCGCGATGTTCTGCTCGAACTGCGGGTCTTCGGGAGCTATCATGGCGCGGACCATCGAGAAGGGTTCGACCTCGACGACCGCCGGCGTGAGACCGGCGAACTGCAGCGCGCTCATCTGCGACGTGACGAGATCTTTCTGCGCCGCGACGATGAGGACGTCCATGTTCTGGCCGTCATCCGCCTTGCCCAGGATCTTCGCATCGATCTGCGCTTCGTCGACCGAGTAGGGCAAGAACCGTTCGGCTTCGTACTTGGTGGAGTCGCGCAACTCGCGCTCGCTCATCACCGGCATCGTCACCTGACGCACGACGACGGTGGGGCCCGAGACCGCGCTGATCGTCTTACGGGCGGTGAACGCGCCGTCGGCGATCAGCTGACGCAGCGCTTCGCCCACGAGCTGCGGATCGCTCACCACGCCGTCCTTGATGCTGTTGCCGGGCGTGCTCACCCGGTAGACGTGTTCGAGCACCGCTCCACGCGACGAGCCGCCGAATTGCACCGCCTTCAGTTCGTGCGAACCGAAATCGATGCCGACGTACTTGTTCCCGCCGCGCGAGAAGAACTTGCTCAGGAACGACATAGACGCCTAGCCTCTCGTAACCATCCGGTGAAATGCCTGTGGATGGGGCCTCAGAGAGAGTTAACCTCACTCAAAATCATCGGCACCCGATAGGTGGAATTTAGAACATTTATTCGCCCCTCGGGCGCTGGACGATTCGGATGTGCGCTGGGGCGCGTTTCGCGGGGATGCCGCAAAACGGGACAGGTGCGATCCGTCAAATGCGAAGGCCGGACGCGCTGTCCGGCCCCGTTGTACTGGATTGTCATTGCCGGATTGCGTCCGGCATGCGAATCGACGCTAGCGCAGGATCGCCTGCAGCTTGTCGTGCTCGGTGATGACGACGTTGGCCGTGCGCATGTCGATGAGCTTCTCGTCCCAGAACCTGTTGAGCATGCGGTTGACCGTCTCGCGGGTCGTGCCGATCATATTGGCCATCTCTTGGTTCGTCAAGCGCAGCGTCAGTCTCGTGCCGCCCTCCACACGCTCGCCGAAGTTCTTCTCGAGGTTGAGGAGCAGCGACGCGAGCCGGGTGCGGATGTCTTGGTACGACGCGGCTTGGATGGCCTGATTGGTCGCGCGCAGGCGCGACGAAAGCGTGAGCACGAGCCGCAGGCTCATCTGCGCGCTGCGCGCGAGCATGTCGAGGAAATCCTTGCGTGAGAGGATCGCGACTTCGACGTCGCCGAGCGCTTTGATGGTCGCCGAGCGCGGCGATGCGTCGAGCACGCCCATCTCCCCGAAGAAATCACCCTCTTTGAGGATCGAGAGGATGCTCTCTTTGCCTTCGTTGGAGAGGCGCGTCACGGCGACGTTACCCTTCACCACGATGTACAGCGCGTCGCCCGGATCGCCCTCATACACGAGGACCGCGTGTTTGGCGAAGCGCCGTGGCTGCACGGCCGCCGCCACCGCGGCGAGCTCTTCGTCGCCGAACTCGGCGAACAGGGGAACTTTCTTGAGGAGGCTGGCATCGAGTGGTTTTTCGAATGTTCTCTGCACGTCGATTAGGCTCCGATAGATCAAAATCGCGGCGACGGATTCATCGGCCGCGGGCGCGCAGTCTCTGCCTGCGCTTCATCCCTAGTATCGGCAGTCACAAACCGGGTTTGTAGCGACGGACCTTCGGGCCCGTTCTGCGGTCTTGCGGCCGCCCTAGCCCCCCGCCAGCCGGCGGTACAAGAATTCCTGATAGGCGTTGTAGGGACCGAACACAAGGTCGGGTGCGAACCGCAAAATGAGAGCCCCGAGCACGAGGAAGGGACCAAACGGCAACACGTCCCGGCCCCTCCGCTTGCGCAATGCGAGCACCGGGATGGCGAGCACGGCGCCGACGACGAAGGCCGCCGCGGACGCGGCGACCACATCTGTCAGGCCGAGGAAGATGCCGATGCAGGCCGCGAGCTTGACGTCGCCCAGGCCAAGCCCCGTGCCGCGTGTCGCCACATAGATAATGCCGAACAGCGCGGCGCCGAACGCGGCGCCCTCGAGGGCGGAGAGCGCGCGCCCTTGCGCGAGCGCGATGAGCAAGCCGCTCACCGCGACCGGAACGGTGAGCACGTCGAGGATCAGCAGATGGTCGATGTCCACGAAGACGGTGACGATCAGGTAGGCCCCAAGCAGCGCCGCGCCAAGTGCCGTCAGGCTCACCCCGAACTCGAGCACCGACAGGCAGAACAGCGCCGCCGTCATGAGCTCGACGAGGGGATATCGCGATGAAATAGGCTTCTTACAGGCCCGGCAGCGGCCGCCAAGGACGAGCCAGGAGAGCACGGGGATGTTCTCGAGCGGT
The DNA here is from genome assembly GCA_963806005.1 of Vulcanimicrobiota bacterium. GTDB lineage: Bacteria > Vulcanimicrobiota > Vulcanimicrobiia > Eremiobacterales > Eremiobacteraceae > JAFANK01. Next base: position 98,512 of record CAWDWJ010000002.1, read on the forward strand.
CCGAGCACGTGTCCGCAGGCGGTGCAGCGCGAGGCCGGAAACACGATCGACTCTTCGCGCGGCACGCGGTGGATCACGACGTTGAGAAATGAACCGATCGCCAGCCCGAAAAGGGCCGCGATCGCAGAGGCGATGGTGTCGAGCACAGGCTCTCGTGCGGTCTCGGAGCTCTATTTTCCTCGTATGCCCGAGTTCTGGTCCCAGACGACAGACGTGCACGACGAGCACGGCGTGGAGCTGCCGTCTTGTGTGATCGTGGTCATCGTCGTGGAGTCGTGGCCGCCGGAATCGGAGATCTGGTACGAGCCGTATGCGCCGACCACCGTGTTGATGCTGTAGGTGTTTCCCTTCTGCACCGGGTCAGTTGGCACGGCGGTGAGATAGGGTGTGGTCAGGCTGGTCAAGGCGACGTACGCTCCGCTGTTGTCGACCGAGTACTCCTCCTCGGCCGTGGCGAGCATCTTCTCGTTCATCTCGCACGACGAAGTCACCGACTCCGCGCGCGCATGCATGAAGTTCGGTATGAGAATCGCGGCTAGGATGGAAATGATGGCGATCACGATCATGAGCTCGATGAGCGTGAACCCGCGCCGTATGTTCGTCATGATATGCAGTGCCTTGCGCCGACCTCCACCTACACAATGCCCAAGTTGGGTATCGGTGAGGACCGTTCGGTACTGGTTGTGACGGGCGTCACGCACGCCGGGAAATGGACGAGCCGGTCGTCGCCGACCGGCTCGTGATCGTAGTCCGCCCGTGCGGGTTACTTGCCGTGGATGCCCGAGGCCTGTGCGTAGATGACGCTTGTGCAGGTCGAGCACTGCGTGCCGCCCGAGGTGAGCGTCAAGCTCGTGGTGGTCGTTGAGTCGTGTCCGCCCGCGTCGTCGATCTCGTACGAGCCGTTGGTGCCCGAGCCCGGGATCACGACGGTGTAGGCGTTACCCTTATTGACGGGGTCCGTGATTGAGGTGGAGATGTACGGCGTGGTCAGAACGGTCAATGACGCATACGCGCCGCCGTTGTCGACCGAGTATTCCTCTTCGGCCGTGGCTAGTTGCTTCTCGTTACCTTCGCAGGCCGCCGTCACCGACTCGGCACGCGCGTGCAGGAAGTTCGGGATCAGGATTGCCGCGAGGATCGCGATAATGGCGATCACGATCATCAATTCGATGAGCGTGAAGCCTTTCTGCAGTTTCTTCATGAAGATGATAACCCTTTCGCTTTTTGTGAATTCACGTGAGTGAGCGGACGAGTCTCTGCCCATCAAGGGACGTCGGCTTTCGCCGCCGCCGCGCCCTCGCAGACCATCCAGGTCCGCGACGATACCGGGAAGCGCGTAGTTGGCCCTCTCCCCCCATTCCGTTAATGCCCAACCCCAGCCCGCCGCAGACGCTCTAGACGTGTGACGTTTGGCACACCCCGGACTTGCGCGAGGCGGTGCTCATATGGCGCGCCGACCGGCTCCTCAATCAAGGCCGGATCGTTGCGTCGATGGTCGACTGCCGCCCTATCTGTGATGGTCATCACCGGTTTCTTGCCGACAATGTAGTGGATGGAGTCGTTCGCCAGACCGGCCGGCCCCGCTGTGCGGGAGCGCCTCGTCTTCTCCGCCATCTTGATCTGCGCGGCGCTCGTGCGCTTCGTCGGGCTCTTCCACCACGCCACCATGCCCGATGAGGCATTCACCTTCTTCATCGCCTCGCATCCGTTCGCCGCTATCGTCGAGCTGCTGAAGACGGGCGACTTCCACCCGCCGCTTGTCTACCTCATCGGCCATGGGCTGTTCGCGCTGACCAGCCGCGCCTATCTGTTCCGCGTCGTGAGCGCGTGCTTCGGCGTCGTGGGAGTCGCCGCGACGTATGCCGTCGCCCGGCGCGCCGTTGGCGGCTGGGCCGCCTGGGTTGCGTTCTTCGTCGCCGTCAACCCTGCGCTCGTGTTCTTCGACGGGTTCTTCCGTATGTACGCGATGCTCTGGTCGCTATGCATGCTCTCCTGGGCGCTGCTCTTGTGGGCGCTCGAGGATGACCGGCCGCTGCGCTGGGTCGCCTACGCGGCCTGCGCCACCGCGCTTTTGTACACGCAGTACCTCGCGTTCTTCACCATCGCCGCCCAGATCGGCTACGTCTTGGTCTTCGCTCGAAAGCGCTCGGGCTTTTGGTGGGCGACGGGCGCCGCCATCGCGGCGTTTGCGCCCTGGGTGCCCGTCCTGCTCGTCCAGTATCCGCTCGGCGGCACCGCGTACAACGCGGTGCATGGCCACTGGGCGCAGATGCTCCAGGCCGCTCCCGTGCTGCTCGTCGACGGTCTTCCGTCCGCGCTCTTGCTCTCACCGGTCGTGGGCGCGCTCTTGTGGATCTCGATCCTCGCCGGTCTCCTCATCGTCATCGTCGAGCGGCGCTGGGTCATCGTGGCGCTTGCGCTCCCGCTGTTCGCGCAGATCGGCTACTCGCTGCTCTCCGGCAAGCTTCTCCTCGGCCAGCGCTATCTGTTGCAGGCGATCCCGGTGCTCGTCATCCTCATCGTGGTCGTCGCTTCGGCGCTATGGGCCACGCGGGCGCGCCCGCTCGCGCTGGCGCTCCTCGCAAGCCTGGCCGTGATGATGGTCGCCGGAACGGTCGACAAGCATCTCCTCGCGCCATACATGCCCATCGACTGGACCGAATACCGCCGCTTCCTCGATGCACGCGTGCAGCCCGGCGACGCCGTCGTCTTCGACGGCTCGATGGTCTACTACGTCCTCATCGGATCGAAGGCGGCGAGCACCCGGCCGCTCTTCCTCGTCACCGATCCCGCAGGACGCCGCCAAGTACGCCGCGCAGGCTGCCAAGCTGCCACGGGTATGGTTCATCGATTATCAGTCGGAACTGCCCGATCCGCAGCACGTCGCGTTCACGGCGCTCGCGCAGTCGCACACCCGCCACACGACCTGGCGGTCGACCTCGGCGGGCTACGGTGACGTCGTCTTGACGACGCTCTTCCTCGCCGACGGCAAGCGCGGCCCGTAGAGCACGACGCGCACGATGTCTTCGCGGAACGCGTGCGGCTGATGCCAACGGCCGAGCACGGGGCGCGTCGTATCGAGCGCCTTTTCGACCCGGTGGCCGGGATCTGTGAAGGCTGGCTGGTTCTCGATATACCAGACGCGGCGCTTTGGATACCCGTCCAGCCAGGCGATGGTGGAGTCGAGGTCTGAGGGTAGGGCCGGCCCCTGCATCTGATGGTCGCGGAACGCCGTGAAGTCGTGCACGACCCAATATTCAGCGCCCTGATCCATGACGATGAGGTCGGTCCGCCGTTCGCGCTGCAGCATGAGCGCATTGATGTCGTACCAATTCGGGAACTGGTAGAACTGCACGAAGATGAGGTCGTAGATGCTGATCGCGCTCAAGCCCACGTAGAGCACGATGAGCGCCGCGCCCAGTACGCGGAACCTCGTCCGCACAAGCGTCGCCACGACCGCGCCGAACGCGATGCAAAACGCGGGCACGTATACGTACAGGTAGCGCGGGATGACCAGGTCTTTGCCGGTGGCGAGCGAGGCAACGACCTGGATGACGATCGGGGCGAACCAATAGGGCAAGATCGTCTTGCGGCCGAGGTACAACCCGGCGAGCGCGACGAGGGCGATGGCGGCGCTGAAGAGCGGGTCGAACGCCGGCTTGACCATCCAGTCGATGGGAAGCCCGTAGGCCACGCTCGCGCGGATGACGTGCGGCCAGGAGAATTCGGGCGAGTCAAGCCGGATGACGTAGCCGCCGTTCGGGTACTGCACCTTTATGGCCCACATCCACGGCACAAGGGCGAGGGCCGCTGCCGCGTCACAGACGAGCGCCGGCCACATGCGCCGCGCCCGGGTCAACGCATACAGGCCCTGACTGGCCACGACCAGCGCGCCGATGTACTGCACGTAGGGCAGCACGATCGCCGCGAGGCCGTAGCCGAGCCACCACCCGATGCGCGCTTTGCCCTCCGCCGCTGACGCGCGCAGCAAGAGCCACCACGACACGGCGCCGAGCGCCACGAGCACGGCATACATGCGGTACAGCCGGTCGAATTCGATGAGCGCGGGCTGGAGCGCAAGCGCGACGGCAGCGACGGCGGCCGCGGTGTCGCCGAAGCAGCGCCGCGCGATCGCCCAGGTGGCGGCGATGCCCAGCAAGCTGAACGCCGAGGTGAGGTAGCGGTAGCTCCACTGCTGCCAGTGCAGATGGGCCATGAGGTAATGGGTGACCAGATAGAACAGCGGCGGGTGGAAATCCGAGTACGCCACGAGATTGAGTATCTCGCTCGGCGAGTGCTCGCTGATGTGGAAGACGAAACCCTCGTCGATGAACAGGCTCGGGCCGGTCAAGTCCCAGAAGCGGCAGAGCGCGCCCAGGACGAGCGCGATGGCGAGCCACGCATAGGTGCGGGCGGGATGGACCGCCCTCTCGGCGCTCGAGTCGCTCATCGTATGGTCATCGGCACTTCGCCGAAGAGCATCACGGAGACGTCGTCGACCGCCCATCGTCGCGGCCAGCGCCGCTGGATCAGCGTCGGGCGGCGCTCGCCGAGCGCGCTTGCGATGCGGCGCTGCGGATCCCAATAGAACTGCTGGTGTTCGATGTACCAGACGCGCCGGTCCGGATGACGCGCGATCCACGCGAGGATGCCGCCGAAGTCGCTCGGGTTCATGAAGCTCAAGGTCTCATGCCCACGGAAGGCGGTGAAATCTCGCACGGCCAGCGCTTCGTATCCGGCGTCCAGCACGATCGCGTCAGCGGGGCGCCCCTCGCGCAGCATGAGTGCATTCACCGCGTACCAGTCCGGGAACTGATAGAAGCTCTCGAACATCACGTTGGAGACCGTGATGCTCAAAAACGCGGCGAGGCCGATGCCGAGCGCCGCCGCTGCGACGCGACGGCGGGCCTGGACCAGCTGCGCGATGACGAGGCCGATCGCGATGCAGACCGGCGGCACGTCTATGAGCAGGTAGCGCGGAAAATAGGCCAGGTTCTTGCCCGCAAGGATCGACCCGGCGATCTGCACCACGAGCACGCCGAGCCAGAAGGGGAGCGCGCTGCGCCTGCCCAGATACGCGCCCGCGACGACCAGGCAGCCGAGCACGAGCGCGGGCGCAAGCTCGCCGCCCGGCCAGGCGAGCCATGCAGGCGGCGTACCCGCCGCAAATGCCCCCTCGACGCTTGCCGCCAGGCCCACATCAAGCGCCGGCCGGCTGAGCGCGATACCGGCGAGCGGCAGCTGCTCGCGCAGTGCGTGTAGCCAGGGCACAAACGCCGCGGCGGCGGCGGCCAAGACGACGAGCGCGGGCGCAAGCGACCGGCCGCGCGTGAGCGCGTATGCCCCCTGCGCCGCGAGCACGAGCGCACCGAGATAATCGACGTACGGCAGCGCGATCGCGACGACGGCATACGCGGCGACGAGTGCGATGCGCCTGCGACCCGACGCCCGTTCGAGTTCGAGCAGCAGCGCGAAGCTCAGGGTGCATAGCGCGACCGTGACCGCATACATCCGGTAGATGCGATCGTATTGCACGAGCGCCGGGGCAAGCGCGACGGCGAGGCTTGCAATAGCCGCCGCGACCGGGCCGAACATGCGCCGCGCGGCGACCCAGGTGGCCAAAATCGTGAGGCATCCAAACGCCGAGGTGAGGTAGCGATAGTCCCACTGCGGTTTGGGCAGCCACACCATGAGATAGTGCGTGGCGAGGTAGAAGAGCGGCGGGTGGAAATCGTGAGCCACGACGTTGCGGAGCAACGCAGGCACGGGCATGGCACTCAGCCCAAAGGTGAAGGCCTCATCGGTGTGCTGGCTTGGGCCGGTCAGATCCCACAAGCGCAGCGCTGCGCCGGCCGCAAGGGCGAGCGCGAGCCCCACCAGGCCGAGGTCCTCGCCTGCCGGCAGCCGACCGCGCTCCCGTGCGATCAACGAATCTCTTCTTTGAGCTTCCGTAGGGTGCTGGCGAGCGTGCGCGAGATGTGTTTTTGCGAAAAGCCCAGCCGTCGGGCGATCTCCGTCTGGGTGAGGTCCTTATAGAAGAACAGCTCGACGACCCGGCGCTCGAACTCGGCGAGCTGCTCGAGGGCGCGGTCGAGCACGATACGGTCTTCGACCGGCAGGCGGAACGTCTGGTGACGCGCGCTGCGTATGGCGTCGATGCGCGGCGGTCCCTCACCGCCATCCGAACGGTCGGAGAGCGACATGAGGTTGTACGAGTCGCGCAGCCGCAGGATCTCCTTGACGCCGTCGACCTGGATGTTCATATCGGCTGCGAGCTCCTCGTGGGTGGGCTCGCGGCCCAGCGTCATGACGAGGCGGTCGTGCGATTCGTGCAGGCGGCGGTTGAGCGTCCGATACCAGCGCGGAACGCGCAGCACCGGCGCGAGATCGCGCAGGTAGTGGAATATCTCACCGGAGACGACCGTGCGTGCGTAGGCCTCGAACGGCACGCCCAGCGTCGCATCGTAACGCTCGACCGCCTTGATAAGACCGACGCAGCCGACCTGCTCCAGGTCGTCGCGCTGCGCTTGACCGCTCGCGTGGTGCGAGGCGATCGATTTCACGAGACTCATGTGCGACAACACGATACGATCGCGGAGCTCAAGGGCACGCGATTTCGCGTACTCCTCGAACTCCGGATCGCCGCTCTGCGTCTGCAGAGCCTGCACGGCCATGGTTACTTGATGTTGCCGATGATCTGGTACAGCGGCAGGAAGACCGAGATCACGATGAAGCCGACGACGAAGCCCATCGCCAGGATCAGTATCGGCTCGAGCAGCGAGGTCAAGGATGCGAGCATGTATTCGACCTCGACGTCGTAGAAGTCCGCGATCTTGCTGAGCATGCCGTCCAGGTTACCGGTCTCTTCGCCGACCGCGACCATCTGGGTGACGAGCGGCGGGAACAGTCCGGACAGGTTGAGCGGCACAGCGATCGATTCGCCCTCGCGCACCGATTCGCGCACCTTGCCCACCGTCTCGGCGATGACTTCGTTGCCCGACGCCTTGCCGACGATCTCGAGCGCCTGCATGATGGGCACGCCGGATTGCAACAGCGCCCCGAGCGTGCGGCAGAAACGGGAGATCGCGACTTTGCGGATGAGCATGCCGAAGACCGGCAGCTTGAGCTTGAACTTGTCGAATTGATAGCGTCCGGCTTGCGTCGACGTCCAGCGCTTGAAGAGGATGAAGCCGCCCACGAGCACTGCCCCGGTGATGAGCAGAGCGACCGGGTTTCTCGCGCCTTCCGTGAACGTGATGAGGATCTTCGTCGGCAACGGCAGCTTCATGTTCATGCCGGTGAACAGGCTCACGAACGTCGGCAGGATGAAGGTGACGAGGAAGATGACGATGGCGATGGCCATGACGAGGATGACCATCGGGTAGGTCATCGCCGACTTGACCTTCTTCTTGAGGTTGAAATCTTTTTCGAGGAAGCCCGCTAGCCGGTTGAGCACCTCGTCGAGGATACCGCCGAGCTCGCCCGCGCGCACCATGTTGACGAACAGCGGTGAGAAGACTTTGGGGAACTTCCCAAGCGCGTTGGCCAAGGTTGAACCGCCTTCGACCTCACGCCGGACCGCGACGATCACCGGTTTGAGCTGCGCGTCCTCTGTCTGGATGCCGAGCACGTCCAGGCAGCGCACCATCGCGAGACCGGCGTTGATCATCGTCGCGAACTGGCGTGCGAAGACCACGAGCGCCTGCTCGCTGACCCCCTTGAACTTGCCGACGATGCCGCCGAACATCGTGCTGACGTCGGCGTTCAGGCCGGCCGTCTGCTTCTGGGTGATGCCGGTGACGTAATAGTTCATCTCGCGGAGCTTGGCGCGCAGGACGCGCTCGTTCTCCGCTTCGATGACGCCGTTGACGGACTTGCCGCTAGCGTCCTTGGCTTGATAGGCGAAACTGGGCATACGCTATCCGTTCCTCGAGTGAGTGCTCTCTCTAGTTGTCGGCAGCTACCGTGAAGCTTACAGCTTCGCGGCCTGACCGACCAAGATGATGACGAGTAGTATCAAGAGCCAGGCAAGTGACATCTGCATTGTCGTAGGTCCCCCCTTAGAGTTTCGCGGCTTGGCCGACCAAGATGATGACGAGCAAGATCAGCAGCCACCACAGTGACGTCTGAACCATTGTCCAAGGTCCCCCGTTGTCATGCTCCCTCGATGAGCTTGCGAAGCTCTTCCGGATGCGTCGACGCGGCAAGGGCTTCGTCTTCGGTGATCATGTGTTTACGAACCAGGTCGCGCAGCGACATGTCAAAGGTCTGCATGTGCATACCGCGGCTCGTGACGATCGCGTTGTGGATCTGGTGGGTCTTGTTCTCACGGATGAGGTTGCGAATGGCAGGCGTGGCGATCATGACCTCGGCCGCGGGCACGCGTCCCACGCCCGATGCATGCGGCAGCAGGCGCAGGCAGATGATCGCCTCGATCACGCTGGCGAGCTGCACGCGGATCTGCTGCTGCTGGTGCGCGGGGAACACGTCGATGATGCGGTCGATGGTCTGGGCAGCGTCCGACGTGTGCAAGGTCGCGAACACCAAGTGGCCGGTCTCGGCGATGGTCAAGGTCGTGGCGATCGTGTCCATGTCGCGCATCTCGCCGACGAGGACGACGTCTGGGTCTTCGCGCAGCGCTGCGCGCAGCGCGTTGGCGAAGCTGTACGAGTCATGCCCGATCTCGCGCTGGTTGACGATCGACATCTTGTGGAAATGCAGGTACTCGACCGGGTCTTCCATGGACAGGATGTGGCGCGCCATGGTGGCGTTGATGACGTCGATCATCGACGCCAACGCCGTCGACTTGCCTGAGCCCGTCGGTCCGGTGACGAGCACGAGGCCGTGCGGCCGCATCGTGAGGTCGCCCATCACGGGCGGCAGGTTAAGGCTGCCGAGCGCAGGGACAGACGATGGGATCGCTCTGAAGACCGCGCCGATCACGCCGCGCTGGCGGAACGCGTTGATACGGAAGCGGCCGAAGCCCTTCAGACCGTGCGAGAAGTCGAGCTCGAGATTCTTCTCGAACTTCTCCTTCTGCTGATCGGTGAGGATGCTGTAGATGAGACGCTTGGTGTCGTCAGGCGTGAGCTTGGGGAACTCGGTCGGCGTGAGCCGCCCGTCGATCCGCAGCATCGGCGGCAAGCCGACGCTCATGTGGAGATCCGATGCGCCGCGCTCGATCGTCACGCGCATCAGCTCATCCATGCGCAGACCCAGGAGATCGCTTACGTTTGCTGCCATTTACCTACTCGATTCGTTGCGGGACAATGGAGCCGGACCACATGCAAGCCTGGTCCCCAAACTGACTCGCAGCGGACTCACTATACCTATCGGCATCTGCTCGGGAGGTCTTGAAGGGGGTTTGGCCTTCTATTAGGAGGCCGCACCGCCGAGGGGTGACTCTCCGGCCGGTTCCGCCTTTTCGACCCGAACGCGCCAGACCTCCGTCCTGGCGCCTCTCGCGCCTGGGCGAATTCCATATGAGAGCGGACAAGCCGAGAGTGACCATCATCAAGACGCCTGAGTCCGGTCTAGAGGACGGCGACGCGCCCGGCCGCGTCCGCCGCAGGCGCCGCCGCCTGCGCGTCCTCGGCGTCGGAGCCGGCAAGGTCGATGGCGCCTGCGACGCTGGCTGATCGCAACGTGAGTCCACTCGGGATGCCTGCCACGTCCGCGATCTTCGCGATCCACGGCGCAAGGCGCGCGGCCAAGCGCCCCTTGAGCGGCGTGCTGACAAACGGGCGCTCGAATATCGCCCAGAACGCGGCGCCGGCGACGACCGCGGCAAGGGCCGCTTCGACGGGAGTCGCGCGTGAGCCGTGCTCGAGCAGTGCGATGACGGGTTCGTGGACCAGGTAGATGCTGTACGATGCGATGCCGATCCAGACGAGCGGCCGCAGCGACAGCGCAGCGCGCAGCGCAGACACGCTGCCTGCGGCGATCGCGAAGAAGAACGCCGCCAGTTGCCAGCCGGGCTGGTCCTGACGGAAGAACTCAAGCGAGAACCGCGGTTCGAGCGCGAGCGCCACGCACAGCGCGAGCACGGCGAGCAGCGCGCTCATCCGCGCACGCGCAAGGCCGCGAATCTCGACGTCGGCCGCGACGATGCCGAGCATGAACGCCGGCAAGATGGCGAGATCGAAACCGCCGGCGCGCGTGAACGCCGCACCCGCCGCACACGCGAGCACGACCGTCGCGAACGCGCGCCGCGACTTGGTCCAGAGCACGAGCGCGAGCGGGAAGAGGAAATACCAGCGCCATTCGACGGCCAGAGACCAAAACGACCCGTTGACGAACTGTGGACGCCGGTCGGCGAAGACCAGCTGCTTGCCGATCTCAAGCGCGGTGACGTTCGTGCCGCCGACGCCGCTCGGCATCTGCACGCCGAGGTGGGCGAGCACAAGGCCCCCCAGGCCGATGACGGCGATGGCCGCGTAATACGGCGGCACGATCCGCACCACGCGCCGCGCGAAGTAGGCCGCGACATCAAAGGACGCGCCGCCGCGTTCGTGCAGGCGCGCCAGGATGGGATACGACAGACACAAGCCGGAGATGACGAAGAATAGGTCGACCCCGTGCGCCCCCTCGAGCAGGGCATGTTGCACAAGACCGCTCGGCAGCGACGCGTCGTACTTCGCGGCGTGATGGACCACGACGCCGAGCACGGCGAGCGCGCGCAAGCCGTCGACATAGGCGATTCTCGGCCGCTGGGCGGCGGAGGCGTCAGCCATCTTCCTATAGTTATCGGCCCCTACGCCCGGGCGGATTCGCTCCCGCCCGCCGCCTAGGCGTGCTGCTCGAGTGCGGTCCGCATCTCGTTCAGCGGCGCGGGCCTGCCCGTCCACCATTCGAAGGAGAGCGCTCCTTGGTGGAGGAGCAGCGGCAATCCGTCGCTGCGGCGCCGGCCGCGCATGGCGGCGACCGGCGAGCGCGACCGGCCGTAGTTGAGATCGAAGATCATCGTCGCTTCCACCGCGGCCTCGACGATGTACGCCGGCAGCACGGCATCCGCAGGCAACGCCGAGATGACGAGGCCAGGGGTGGCGACGAGCGGCGGCGCTACGCGCGACGCGCGCTCGGCATCGCGCGACCAGCAGGCGAGCGACTCGGCGCCCGCGGCGCGGAGCGCGTTTGCGATGGCACGCGCCGCCGGCCCGGTCCCGAGTATGAGCACCGTCTGCTCGCCGGGCTCCCACGACCATAACTCGCGCAGCGCACGCATGAGGCCGGCGCCATCGGTGTTCGTGCCCACAAGCGATCCGTCAGCGTTGGCCCGGACAGCGTTGACCGCGTGCGCAGCGGCGGCCTCGCGGCTCACGCGGTCGACGAGCGTCACGGCTGCTTCTTTGAGCGGCGTTGTCACGTTCCAACCTGCGTAGCGCTCGACGCGCAGGCGCGCGAACGTCTCGGCGCCTTGCTCGCGAGCGGCCTCGATCGCCACGTACGTTGCAGGAATGCCGAGCGCGTCGAATGCGGCCTGCTGCATCGCGGGTGAAAGCGAGTGCGCGATCGGGCTGCCGACGACGGCGTAGCGTGCGGACGGCGCTGTCACGCGCCGGGAACGCCGGCGCGACGCAGCTGGGCCAGCACCGGACGCTCGATCATGCGGAAGAACCTGGTGGTGAGAAAGACCTGCCCGGCGATCGGCCGCACGTAGACGGCTCGCATCCCGGCAAGTTTTGCGCCGAGGACGTCCGTGAAGAGCTGATCTCCGACCGAAAGCGCACTGGCGGCGTCGGTCTGCAGCTCTCGCAGACAGCGCGCAAAGGCCGAGGGCAACGGCTTGAGAGCGCCGCGCACGAGCGGCAGGTCCAGTCGGCGCGCGACATCCTTGGCCTGCGCGCCGTAGTTGTTGGTCAGCAGGCACATCCGGATGTCAAGGGCGCGCACCATCTGCACCCACGCCTCGACCCCCGGCGCGATCGCATCCGTGTACCAGGGGACGATCGTGTTGTCGAGATCGAGGGCGATGCCGCGGATGCCCCATTGCCGCAGCAGCTCCGCCCGCACGTCAGCCACGCGATCGACGATCGCGTCGGGCGTGAGGTAGGCCAGCAGCCTCAGTGGTGGCGGACCCGGAACGCTTCGGCCCTGAAGCGGTGCACGGTCTCGACGAAGCGCACCGTGCTCGAATGGCCGTTCATGATGATGGAGTACGTGCGTGCGCCGTTGCCGAACGACCGGACGCCCTTGACCAGGTCGCCATCGGTGATGCCGGTCGCCACGAACGTGACGTCGTCGTTCTTCACCAGGTCGTCCATCTTCAGCACTTTACCGACGTCATCGAATCCCATCTCGATCGCCCGTCTCTTCTCATCGTCGTTGCGCGGCTTGAGCCGGCCCATGAAGTTGCCACCGAGACAGCGCAGCGCAGCGGCGGCGAGGACGCCTTCCGGAGCACCTCCCGTGCCCATAGCGACGTGGATGCCGGTGCCGTCGATTGCGGTCGCGATGGCCGCGTCGACATCGCCGTCGGAGATGAGCTTGATCTTCGCGCCGGCGCTGCGCACGTCGTCGATGAGCTGCTTGTGGCGTGGCCGGTCCAAGATGACGACCGTGACTTCACCGATAGGCCGTTCGAGTGCGTTCGCGATGAGCTCGAGGTTCTCTGCGACGGTGGCGTCGATGTGCACGAAGGGAGCCGCCTTGGGCCCGACCGCGAGCTTGTCCATGTAGGTGTCGGGCGCGTTGAGCAGGCAGCCTTTAGCCGTCACGGCCAGGACCGCGATCGAGTTCGGCAAGCCGTTGGCGACGAGGTTCGTGCCCTCGACGGGATCCACCGCGATGTCGACCGCGATGCCGCCCCGGCCGACCTCTTCACCGATGAACAGCATGGGGGCCTCGTCGCGCTCGCCCTCGCCGATCACGATGCGCCCGCTGATCTCCATGTCGTTGAGGGTCTCGCGCATCTTCTCGACGGCCGCACCGTCCGCTTTGTCGCGTTCGCCTTTGCCCATCCAGCGCGAGGCGGCCAGCGCCGCGGCCTCGGTGACTTTGACGAAATCCAGCGTATCCATGATATCTCCTTGCTACTGCAGGTCGGACCAGCGGACGACCACGTCCTCGACCTGCTGCGTGTCGTTGGTCTTGGTGATGGTGAGGCTGCGATTCGGGATCTCCATCCCCGATTGATTCGTCTCTGCGGTTCCCCACGAGCCGCGCGTGTACTTGTATTTCAGCGACGAGCCTTTGCCGAGCGTGAGGGTTGCCGTCCATCTGTTGCCGGTGAGCGGCGACATGCGCACGCCGTTGGGCACCCAGTTGGCCGCATCGGTCGCGATGTAGACGATGTCGCGCGTCGGAGTGTTCGTCGGCACGGTCACCGTGATGGTCACGGCGATGGGCTGCGCGAGCGGGCCGCCGCTGAACGGCTGGCTTGACGCGGTGATGTCGAATGCGGTGTTCGCCGCCGGGTCGACGCGCATCTTCAAGAACGTCCCAAGCGCCCACGTCGGTTGCACGGCGGCGGCGGCGCCGACAAGCCGGTATGCTTGCCCTGTGGCCCCGACGATGAAACCGCTCTTCTGGGCGATCAGGCGCGTGATCACGGTGACATATTCGGCGTCGACCGACGTGACGTAGCCGGCGGGATCGAGAACGAGTGTGACGGGTTCACCAGCGACGATCTGCGACAGCGACGTCTGCGCCCACGCACCGTCGTCGGCACGCTCGCGGGCGATCGCGGTCGGCGCGAGGCTGTAGACCATGAGCCGCTCCCCTTGTTGGATCGTGATCGACGCGGCATTGCGCTCGGTCGCCGTGGAGACGAAGACGCCCTGCGCGCTGTCGAACGGCCCAGCAGCGACGGCGAGAGCGGCAAGCGCGTACCACGCGGCGAGCGCGACGGCGAGAGCGACGATTGCCCGGCGTGGCGGCTGCATGTTCCGCAACTTTTCCAACTACCGTGTAATCCCTCGGACGGCCTCGATGAAAGGGCCATATGGCGCGACGGCGAACGCGAAAGGCCGTGGATGCCGCAGTCTCGCCTCGCCTGGATGAGGCGACACAAGTCACGCGCCCGGTGCTGCTCCTGCCGCGCAGCGCGCGGTTAGGTCTTGCGCTCACCGCGCTCGCCGGCTTCAGCCTCGGCTTTTTCGCGTGGTACTTGCTCGCCACGCATGTCCCCATGTCGGGCCTGGTCTCCAATTTCGCACTCATCGGGCTCTGCCTGGGCACGCCGCTCGTCGCGGCGGCATCGTGGTACGCATACTCGCGCTGGATCAGCTGGACGTGCAACGTCTCGCTCGAGGCGATGCTCAAGGCCGACGCGTGGAGCTACGTGCCGCTCCTCGGCCTGTGGGCCTATGTCATCTTCCTGCCGGCGACGCTGACCGCTGCGGCGGCGCTCGGCGGGACGATCGTCCTGGTCGCCGTGGCCGTGAAGATCGGCGTCCTCGGACGCTACTATCCGATGGTCCACCACGTCTCCATCGCTTTCGTCGCCACGCGCTTGCCGCTCATCATCATCGCACCGCTCTCCGCGGTCGTCATCGGCCAGCGCCAAGGCGAGCACTTCACCGCATCGCACAACGTCTGGCTCAATGTCTGGGGCCGTTGGGACGCGCAGCATTATCTGCAGATCGCGACCAACGGTTACTCCGGTAAGGAGATGGCGTTCTTCCCGCTCTATCCGTGGCTGATCCACGTGCTGGGCGGAGCGATCGGCGATCATCTCACCGCCGGACTGATCATCTCGAACCTCTCGTTCTTCGTCGCGCTCGGCTACCTCTATGCACTCGTACGGCTCGAGTACGGCGATGACACGATCGCCTATCACGCGATCTTTTACACCGCGATCTTCCCGACGGCGATCTTCTTCTCTGCCGTGTACACGGAATCGCTCTTCCTCGCGCTGACCGTCGCGTCCGTGTATTACGCGCGCCACGGGAACTACGTCACCGCCGGCGTCTTCGGCGCGCTGGCGTCGATGACGCGCGTCGAGGGCATCCTCACCGCGATCCCGCTCGCGTACGAGGCATGGAGCGGCTGGCGCGAACGGCGCGGCACGACGCTGACGCGCGGCATCATCGGGGTCGCGCTCATCCCGACGGGCTTGTTCGCCTACATGGCGTATCTCGGTGCGCTCGTCGGCGATCCGCTCTTCTTCACAAAAGTGCAGGACAATTGGGGCCGCCACCTCGCGCCGCCTTGGGTGAGCATCACCAACACGATCCACGCCATCGCCGCCGCCCCGTTGGCGTCGAGCGGCACGGTCAACCACCTGATCGAGCTGGCCTTCACGCTCGTGTTCTTGGCCCTCATGGTGGTCGCGTTTCGCACGCTGCGGCCCTCGTATTCATGGTATTTCGCCGCCTCGCTGCTCGTCCCCATGTCGACCGCGAGCCTCATGAGCATGCCGCGCTTTGTGCTCGTCATTTTCCCAGCGTTCATGCTCATGGCGGTCTGGGGCCGCAACCCGCTCGTCAACTCAGCCATCGTGGCGCTCTCGTTGCCGCTGCTCGGCCTTTTCACCGTGCTCTTCGCGGATTGGTACTGGCTCGCGTGAGTGAGCAGCCGAAGTTCCTGGAGCGCCGCGGCGTGCGACAGTTCTTCAAGTTCGGAGTGGTCGGCGCATCGGGGACGATCGTCAACTTCATCATCTATCACAGCGTCATCAAGATCTTCGCCGCGCCTATCTGGCTCGCATACGCTATCGGCTTCATCACGGGCGGCGTGAACAACTACTGGTGGAACCGCCACTGGACGTTCCGCTCCCAGGGTCATCCGTGGAAGGAGCTCGCGCAGTTCATCACCGTATCCGCGGTGGCGCTGGGCATCTCCGAGTTCGTCCTTGTCGAAGCCACACGCTACGTGCCGGCGATGCCGTTCCGCAACTCCGTCGTGTGGTTGGCCGCCACGTTTGTGGGCATGGGCTGGAATTTCTTCGGAACAAGTTCTGGACGTTCCGCCACACGCATCAGCCGGCGGCGCAACCCAAGACGTGAAACGCTCCCCCATCACCGTTTTGGCCCTCATCATCCTCTTGGGCCTGGCGCTGCGCGTCTATCACCTGCACAACCCGATCCTCGACCACCCGGCTTGGCGTCAGGGCGACGAATCGGCGATCGCACGGAACTTCTTCGAGCTGCGCAATGACATCTTCTACCCGCAGACCGACTACGACGGCCCGCCGCCCAATTACGTCGAGCTCGAGCTGCAGCTCGTCCCTTATGGCGCGGCGCAGCTCTACCGCTTCTTCGGCGTGCACGAGATCTTCGCTCGGCTGCTCGTGATCGCGTTCAGCCTGGGGACGATCCCACTCGTCTACGCCTTGGGGAGCGCGCTCTACTCGCGCCGGGCCGGGCTCATCGCCGCGCTGCTCTTCGCGATCGTGCCCGGCGCCGTCTATTATGGGAGAGCGATCATACCGGAGAGCGACATGCTCTTCTTTAGCGTGGGAGCGCTGCTATTCTGGTGGCGATTTTTGGGTTCGCGCCGGCTCGTGGATTTTTGCCTCGCCGCCGGGTTTGCCGCCCTGGCCTTTTTGGCCAAGCCGCCCGCGCTTGTGATCCTGGCTCCGATGCTCGCGTCATGGTTCGTACGCGCGAGGGAGAAGAACGGACCACAAGGTGCGGCGCTTCGACCGCTCGCGACGGATTGGGCGCCGTACGCTCTGCTCGTCATCGGCCTCGTGCCGCTGTGCCTCTACTTCGGCCATCTTCATCGGATCGCCGAATGGCACTGGGCCACCGGCATCACGAGCCGGCACGTCATCCCCGCGCTCGTCGCGGCATTCACCCATCCCGGTCAAGCGCTCGCCGGGGTGCGAGGCACGCTCGCCCTCGCTCGCATGCTCGCCACGACGATCCTGGGACCCGTGATCTTCGGCTGTCTCATGCTCTGCGCGTTCGTGCAGCCGCAGGATGGTGCACTCGGCCGTTCGGCGTTTTTCGGAGCGTGGCTCACCGCGCTCATCCTCTACGCGTTCGCCGTCGTCAACGTGGAACGGGTCGACTACTACCTCATGCCGTTCGTGCCGTTCGCCGTCCTCTACGTCGGGGGCGGGCTCGACCATCTCCTCGCGCTTGTCGCGCCGCAGGGCATCGGGACACGCACTGCGGCCGCTCTCGCCGTCGCGTGCTTTTTCACCGTGTATAGCGGCATGTCTCGAGATCCACCCATATTACAGCTGGAGCCGCGCCGTCTTCTCAGCGAGCGATGAGGTGCGCGGCGTTCTCGAACCAGGCACGCTCATCGTCATGGGTCACTACGATCCGTCGGTGCTGTACACGATCGGCCACCGGGGCTGGGAGGAGGACCCGCTGCTTTGGACGGTCGCCGATATGACGAGTGCCACGAGCAAAGGCGCCCGTTATTTCGTGGCCGTCGAAGTGCCGCGCTTGAAAGCCAATAAAGCGCTGTACGCGTTCTTGCAACGCTACGAACGCGTGCCGGTCCGCTCGGGCTGGCAGGTCTACGATTTGCAACATCCCGCGCGCTGACGCCGGCTAGGGGATAGGCAGGAGCGAGGGCGCCTCGCTTTCCGGCGGGGCCTTCGCCTTCTCCTGACCGGACTGCACGAGCCCGCGGTAGGTGATGAGGCGCAGACCCATGCGGTGCGCGACGTCTTCGAGGTCGTATGACTCGACGATCGCCTTGCTCAGGTGCGCCGTGTCGAAGTCGCTCGAGAACGCCTTGACCTCGGTCTCGATCTCATGATTGCCCGCGGCGATCTCTTTGAAGACCGGTTTGAGTGCGGCGTTGATCGATCCGTACAGCGGGTAGTTGGCGACGACGATCTCGCGCCGGATCTTCGCCTGATCGATGTCGTTCGCGAGCGCGAGAGTGGCGGCGTCGCTCGGCGCATACTTGAGCGCTTCAGCGATGTCGCTCGCCGCCTCGTCGAGCTTGCTTGACACGAAGTCGGCTTTTGCGGTCAGATAGAGCGTCTTAGCGAGACCTGCGCGGGCGTGCGCATTTTTCGGATCGAGCGCAAGCGCGAGCTGGAACTCCTTCTTCGCCTCCGGCAGGCTCGGTTTGGCGAGCGCCGCGTCGCCTTGCGACGTGCGCAGGTTGACCATCCAATGCGTGATGGACTGGGCGCAGCCGCCGAGCGCAAGAGCGCAGACGGCGGCGCACAGCGAGAGCGCAGCCCTACGAATGTTGCAATCCATGATCCACCAAGAACCTCGCGACGAACACGATGAGATGGGCGGCCGGCCACAGGACGGCTTGCGCGAGCAACGTCCCCACGACCGCTCCCAGCACGAGATACGAGCAGCATCGCCTTGATATCGTTCTCTGGACGCATGCCAAGCGCCGCTTGGTCGGTGATGACGGCGGCGGTAGGATCCACCACGAGCGTGAGCGTCACCGTGGCCACGCCCGTGATGAGACCCGAGAGCAAGAGCGCGGTGCCCGTCACCTTCGAGTCGATGACGCCGGCGTAGAACGCCGACAGCGGGCCCGAGATCCAAAACGCCATGACGATGACGTTCCAGAACAGGAACGCCTTGGGCAGCCCGGCCGGGCTATAGCGGAACATGCGCGCGCGCGGCGGCCGGAACTCGGCCAGTGCGGCGGCAAATGTCGTCGGGCGCGCGAGACGCAGGATCGACCCCACGAGCGAGCCCGAACGTTCGAACGAGTTGATGCCGCGTTGCAAGAGCACGGCGAAGGTCGGCGTCAACGCACCACCGAGCAGCGTCCCGAGCGTTGACGCGGCGATGATGACGCGCAGGTCCAACTCAAAGCCCGCGACGTCGCCTGTGCGACGGGAGATGTCGATGAGCGCCCCCATGAGCGGTGCGTAGATGAGGTTGAGCATGCGCGAGCTCGTCGCGAACAGGTTGAACAGGGTGAGGCCGGTGGCGACCCGCTTGCTGCGCACGCCGGCGAGCCGGGCGGCGCTCGTGCCCATCTGTAACGCTTGCGCGAAGAGGTAGAGCACGGCCGCGATAGCGAGATACGTCGTCACGTCCGGCGCGTCACCGTGGGAGGCGGCCTATGCCGATTCCGCCAGCGCTTCGAACGCGCCGGCGACGGCCTGCGGGTCGACCAGCCCGAGTACCGTCAGGGCCAAGCGCTGCGGCGCGAAGAGCCGCCGCGCGAGCTCGTCCACTTCTTCTTTGGTCACCGCGTCGATCCGCGCGGTCACCTCGGCCGTGGGGATGAGCCGGCCGACGTTGAGCTCGGAGCGGCCCAGACGAATCATGCGCGTGCTTGTGCTCTCGAGCGACAAGAGCAGGCTTCCTTTGATGTGCTCCTTGGCCCGGTAGAGCTCGCCCGCCGTGACGCCTTCTTGCACCAGACGCGCAAGCTCGGCACGGATGAGGGAGAGCACCTCTTCTGAGTTCTTCGGGCTGGTCGATGCCGAGATGCTGAAGATGCCACCGTTGCGATACGCGTTGTGCGACGAGTAGACGCTGTACACGAGGCCCCGCTTCTCGCGGATCTCTTGGAAAAGGCGCGATGCCATGCCGCCCCCGAGGATGGCGTCGAGCACCGACAGCGGGTAACGGCGCTCGTCGCTCGCGCTCGTGCCCTCGGCGCCGACGAGCAGGTAGACCTGCTCGCAATCCTTGTTCTTGCCCGCAATAGCGGGCTGGAAGACGGGCGGTGGCGGCTCGGCGCCGTCGAACGTCCCCGCCATCGTGCCCAAAAAGCACTGCGCGAGTTTCACGAACTCTCCATGCTCCACGTTGCCGGCGGCGGTCACCACCACACGATCCGGCGTGTAGCGCTGGCCCATATACGAGCGGATGGAGTCGCTCGTGATACCAGCGACGGTTTCGGCATAGCCGATCGTCGGTTCGCCCAGAGCGCTGCCTGCCCAGGTCGTGCGCAAGAAGAGATCCTGGCTCACCTCATCCGGTGAGTCGTCATACATGCGGATCTCCTCGAGGACGACCTGCTGCTCGTTGCGCAGGTCGGCCGGATCGAATTTGGCATGACGGAACATATCGGAGAGCAGCTCGAAGGCCAGCGCGGTGTGCGCGTCGACGACGCGTCCGTGATAGCAGGTCACCTCTTTGTCGGTGAACGCGTTGAGGTTGCCACCGACCGAATCCATGGTCTCGGCGATCTGCCGCGCGCTCCTGCTCGGCGTGCCCTTGAAGAGCATGTGCTCGATGAGATGGCTGATGCCGCGCATTTTCGGCTCCTCGTGCGAGGAGCCGACGCCCACCCACAACCCGATGGCGGCGCTGCGCGAGTTGGACACGCGCTCCGTGATGACGCGGATGCCGTTGTCGAGGACGGTCTTCGCGTAGGTCTGCTCGTCGTTCATCGATACCCTATCGTAGGAAGCCGGGGTCCCAGTATATCGTTCCGAGCGGGCCGGCGCCGGCACGGCGGCTGCTCCACTGCGAACGCTGGACCGCCGCGGAGAACACCGTCTTCTGCGTCGGCACCGCGTAATCGCCGGACACGGTCGCTCCGGGCGCGACGGCGACCGGCACCGCCGCCCACACGTCGACCTCATCGATCTTCGGCCCGGCGTCAAAGGCCAGCTCCACCATATCCGAGACGTCGGCCTCGAACTGCTTTCGACTCACCCCGCGATGGAACTTGACGCCGGAGAGCACGATGCCGGCCACGGCGGCCGGCGGCACTTCGAGGACATGCACCTTCAGGATCTGTTCGGAAAAACCACGCGCCAGAAGTGCGACGGCGATGTCTTCTGCCAGCGCCGGGTCGTTCCCCGCAATCCGTTCCCGCGCCACGTGGGCGATGGCCGGCGACACGCGTTGCTCGCCGCCGCGCCTTTCGAGCACGGCCGCCATGAGCCGCAGACCCAGGCCCCGCTCGATGCGATAACGCGGCAGCTCGTAGCGCTCGCTCGCCACGTGTACGTCGCCCGGCTCGGTCGTGACCGCGTTGTCGAAGCTCGCCTCGCGCACTTGGGCCACGACCGCTGCGTCGAACTTCCCTGCCGGGTAGGCGAACGATGTGATGGGGACCCCCAACCAGCCGTGCAGCGCCGCCGCCGACATCTCGATCTCGCGCGACGCCTGCGCGAGCGGCATCGCGGTCAGATCCACATGGTGCACCGTATGCGCGCCGATCTCCATCCCCGCAGCATGCAGCGACCGCAGCTGCGCAAGAGTGACGTGCCCCGGCGATCCGACGAGCGCGGTCGCGACGTAGCAGGTGCCCACATCGCCGAACGCCTGGAGCGTGGGCAGCGCGAACGTCGAGACGTCGGCGTATCCGTCGTCGAAGGTCAGCGCGACCTCGCACCTCGCCGCCATGCTGCGATGCACGTCGTCATACAGCGTATCCACCGAGACGACGCGGCAGCCGTGCGATCGCAACCAGGCGAGCTGGGCATGGAACTCCTGTGGGGTGACCGTCAGGTCGCGCGCGTAGGGTCCGGGCGCCACCGCCCACGACACGTGATGATACATGAAGATGACGGCCGTGTCGCCGCGCGCGGGCGCTGCGTATGCGGCCGCGCTGCGGGCGACGAGCAGGCTTGCGCACGCTGCGCCGAGCACGGCGAGCGAGCGCATCATCGCACGCCCACCGCACCGCGCGGACTCGCGATCAGTAGGACCTGGCAAAATATGCACGCGACCGAGCGGGCTGGCCGCAGTTCGCGCATGCTTCCCCGTCCTGCGCCGGCCCGACGATGACGCGGGTGACCGCGCCGGTCTCGGCCTTGATCTCCTGCTCGCACGACGCTCGTTCGCACCACGGCGCGAGCACGAACCCCTGCTGCGCCCGCAGCGCGGCGACAAGCGTCTCCCGATCTTGAGCCGTGGTCGTCCGCTCGTCGCGCTGCGCACGCGCCTTTACAAGCAAGGAGTCCTGGATCTCGGACAAGAGCGCTGTGACGCGTGCCGCCACGTCCGCGCGCGGCACGGATTCCTTGCTGAGCGTGTCGCGCCGGGCGATCGTCACCGCTCCGGCCTCGAGATCGCGCTTGCCGAGCTCGATGCGCAGCGGCGCCCCGCGCAGCTCCCACTCGTTGAACTTCCACGGCGCGCTCTGTTCGGCGCGATCGTCGAGATGCACCCGCACCACAGGTCGTAAGGCGGCGGCGAGCTCGCGCGCCGCCGGCAGCACGTCGTCCGCGCCTTTGCGGAAGATGGGCACGATCACCACCTGGTGCGGCGCGACGGCCGGCGGCAGCACGAGGCCGTTGTCGTCGCCGTGCGCCATGATGAGGCCGCCGAGGATGCGCCACGAGACGCCCCACGACGTCGTCCAGACATGCTTGACCTGTTCGTCGACGTCGGTGAACGTGATGTCGTACGCCCGGGCGAAGTTCTGGCCGAGCTCGTGCGAGGTCCCGGCCTGCAACGCCTTGCCGTCGGGCATGAGCGCTTCGATCGCATACGTCGCAAGCGCCCCTGCGAACTTCTCGCTCTCGCTCTTGCGCCCGCTGATGACGGGAAGGCCGAGCACGTTCTCGGCGACATCCCGGTAGACGTCGAGCATCTGCTGCGACCTCCGCCGCCGCTTCCTCACGGGTGGCATGCGCCGTATGCCCCTCTTGCCACAGAAACTCGAGCGTGCGCAGGAAGGGGCGCGTGGCCTTCTCCCAGCGCATGACGTTGGCCCATTGATTGATGAGGACGGGGAGGTCGCGGTGCGACTGGATCCATTTCGCGTACATCGTGCCGATGATGGCTTCCGAGGTGGGGCGGATGGCCAGGCGCTCGCTCAGCTTCTCGCCGCCGCCTTCAGTGACCCAGGCGACTTCGGGCGCGAACCCCTCGACGTGCTCCGCCTCGCGCACGAGCAACCCTTCGGGGATGAGCAGAGGGAAATAGGCGTTCTGGTGTCCGGTGGCTTTGAAGCGCCGGTCGAACTCCGCCACGATGAGCTCCCAGATCGCATAGCCGTATGGCCGCATGACGATGCAGCCGCGCACGGGCGCGTAGTCGGCGAGCTGCGCCTGGAGACAGACTTGCGTGTACCACTCCGAGAGGTCGTCGGCTTTGCGCGGTATGCGCTGGACCTCTTTTTTGGCGGTGTCTTTCATACTGAGGGCGTTTTTCCGGGTGCGGGTGCGAAAAACCCTCGGGGAGCGAAGCCGGCACAAGCCTTAGCGCGAGAAAAGCACGACGCTCGCGCCTTCTGCCGGAAGTTGTCGGAAGAACTCCCAGTAGCCCACGATTCTGTAGCGTGACGCGAGCTCGTGCAGGATGCGTGCGTCCGGATCGACAGGACCCGACTGGAAGAGCACGAGCCAGATGCGATGGAACGGCTGGGCGAGGCCCACCGCTCCTTGCACGTCGCGCCGGTGGAAGACGACGATGGCCGGGTGACCCGCAAGCGCTCCTATGCGGTCGAGCGCGAAGAACGGAGATCCTTGGTCGAAGATCATGAGATCGTGGCTTTGCGCTCGTGCGCGAAAGAGCCCGGCGACGGCCGGCCAATCGGCCGGGTAGTACGCTGGGTCAAATGCGTACAGAAATGCGAACGCGGCGAGCGCGATGGCGGCGGCCCATCCGGGCGCTGCGCCGACCTTGTGCGTCTGGGAGAGCCGCTCGGCTGCGATGCCGGTGAGGGCGCACAGGCCCAGTGCGAGCACGAGATAGTAGCGGTCGACATAGAGCAGCTTGTGGGCGAGCGCTCCGTAGACGAGCGTCAGCGCGGCCGGCGCGCACAGCCACACGGAAAGCGCTTTTGCGTTGCCGGGCAGGGCGACGACCAGTGCGGCGATGAGCCAGGCCCAGGCGATGAGGCTCGTCCAGCCGACGAAGTACGCCGCCCCATGCGTCTGGACGGCGATCGTCGCCTGGCCCACGAGCTCGTAGAGCGCCGAGAGCTGGTGCTGCGCGTAGAACGGAAAGGCGATGCCGCCGCCCGGCAGCTGATACCAAAATGTGTTGAGCTGCGGCAGCCACAGCGCACATGCCGCGCCCGCGCCGGCGAGCGATCTCACGAGGCCGTCGCGCCGCAGACAACCGGCGTAGAGCACCTGCGCGGCGACCACCATGAAACCGAGATATTGCGTATACAGCAGCAGGGCGATCGCGATCGCCCACGCGGTCCATAAGAGCCGTCGCGAGGAGACGGCGAGCTCGCCTCTTGTGTAAAGCAGGGAGAGTATCGCGAAGCTCCCGAGCGTGAGGCAGTCAAACAGCCCATACATGCGGATCATGACGTCGTAGTAGATGAGGCTTGGCATGAGCGCCGCGCAGCCGGCGGCCACGAGCCCGGCCCTCACCCCGTGCCACACGCAAACGATGGCATAGAGCAGCGCGACGCAGGCGACCCCGAATAGCGCCATGAGCAGCCGTATCGCGATATCGGGGACGTGCAGGGCGAGCAGCCCGTGCAGGGCGAGCCAGAAGAGCGGGGGATGTACGTCGAGCTCGCGCAGCACGTGCAGGATCTGGCCGGTCGGCATGGCGGCCACGTGCAACGTGTAGGCTTCGTCCACTTGGAGCGGCCGTCGCAGCGCCGCGCCTACGCGCAGCACCGCCGCCAGGCCGAGTATCGCCCCGAGCCAGCTGCTCGCGCGCGGCACCTCAGGCGTACTCGGGGTATCGCTCGCGGATGACGTTTTCTATTTCTTCGCGCAGGCCGTCGAGCAGCTGCGCTTCGGGGAGCGAGCGCACCATGACGCCGTCGCGATAGATGAGCCCCATGCCCTTGCCGCCGGCGATCCCGACGTCCGCCATCGAGGCTTCGCCCGGCCCGTTGACCGCGCAGCCCATGACCGCGACCTTGACGGGCGCGCGGTACTGCGCCGTGATGCGCTCGACGTCCTCGGCCAGTTTGACGATGTCGATCTGCACGCGTCCGCAGGACGGGCACGAGGTGATCTCCACACCGCGTTCGCGCAAGCCGAGCGACTTGAGCAGCTCCCAGCAGACGGGCACCTCTTCGACGGGATCCGCGGTCAGCGAGACGCGGATCGTGTCGCCGATGCCTTCGGCGAGCAATATCCCCAAGCCAACCGCGCTCTTGACCGTTCCGGAACGTAGCGTGCCCGCTTCAGTGATCCCGAGATGGAACGGATAGTCGACCTTCTCCGCCATGAGCCGGTAGGCGGCGACTGTCGTGCGCACGTCGTGCGCCTTGAGCGAGACGACGATGTCGTGGAAGCCGAGCTCTTCCAATATCTTGATGTGACGCAACCCGGATTCCACCATGCCGATGGCGGTGTGACCGTAGCGTTGCACGATGTCGGGAGCGAGCGAGCCGTTGTTGACACCGATGCGGATCGGCATCGCGCGCGCCTGCGCGGCCTTCACGACCTCGCGGACCTTGACCGCGTCGCGGATGTTGCCCGGGTTGAGACGCAGCTTGTCCCAGCCCGCGTCGATCGCAGCGAGTGCGAAGCGGTGGTCGAAATGGATGTCGGCGACGAGCGGGAGAGGCGATCCTTCCTTGATCTTCTTGCAGGCCGCGGCAGCCTTCTGGTCGGGCACCGACACCCGTGCGATCTCGCACCCCGCTGCGGCGAGCGCGTGGATCTGCTCGAGCGTCGCCGCCCAGTCATCGGTCTTCGTCGTGGTCATGGACTGGACCGAGATGGGCGCCCCT
The DNA here is from genome assembly GCA_963806005.1 of Vulcanimicrobiota bacterium. Lineage (GTDB taxonomy): Bacteria > Vulcanimicrobiota > Vulcanimicrobiia > Eremiobacterales > Eremiobacteraceae > JAFANK01. The sequence continues at coordinate 123,961 of CAWDWJ010000002.1, forward strand.
GCTCCGATCGTGATGTTGCCGACCTTCACTGCGCGGGTGGCGCGGCGACGGGCGAGCGGAGGAGCAGGCGGGTCGCGGCGCTGGACCCCCGACCACTGCGGGACCGGCGGGAGGTCGCGCTTTACATCCGCCACGTCATAGACCGCCTTTGCCCTGCACCCATTGCACGATGTCGTGGTAGGTGACGAAGACGACGAGCACCATGAGCAGCGCGAAACCGGTGAGGTGCACGAGACCTTCCTTCTCCGGATCGACCGGCCGCCCGCGGGCGAGCTCGACGAGCAAGAAGGCCAGACGTCCGCCGTCGAGCGCCGGGAACGGCAAGAGATTGAAGATGCCGAGAATGACCGAAAGCGTCGCGGTGATCTGCAGAATCCATGTCACGCCGTACGACACCGTGCTCGCGACGATGCGCGCGATGCCCACCGGCCCGTGGATGACCGACGCATCGTGATGGGCGATCGCCTCGCCGATAGCGACGACCTGGCCGACGGCGGTTTGTCCGACCATGACGATGCCCCAGACGACGGCCTCGCCGAGGGGCTTGCGCTCGACGACGTCCTGCGCCTGAAAGCCGAAGGCGCCGACGACCTGGCCGCCCTCATCCGTCGGCTTGGCCAGGATGTGGAGGTGGAGCAGCCGTCCCTGGCGGGCGACGTCGACCGCGATCACCTTGCCCTTATGGCCGTGGATGTAGGTGTACATGTCATCGCCGCTGCGCACCGGTTTGCCGTCGAGCTGCACGATCTCGTCGCCCGGCTGCAGACCGGCAGCGGCGGCCGGCGTGCCCGCGATGACGTCCTTCACCACGTTCGTCAAGCCGGTCGGAATGCCGATCACCGCCCCGATGAACATGAAGATGAGCGCGGCCAGGATGAGATTGAATATCGGACCCGCGGCGATGATCGCGAAACGTGCGCCCAAGCTCTTGCGCTGGAAGTTGCCCGGATCGCCCGACCCGTCGTCGGCCGTATCCTCGCCGGCCATCTTGCAGTAGCCGCCGAGCGGCAGTGCGTTCACCCGATAGGTGGTATCGCCGCGGCGCGTCGACACAAGCGTGGGGCCGAAGCCGAGCGCGAAGTCCGTGACCGTCACCCCGGCGCGCTTGGCGAAGACGAAGTGGCCGAACTCGTGGAAAAGCACGAGCACGCTGAGCAAAGCGAGATAAAGGAGATACTTGCCGATGCCGGCCAGGGCGAAGGCGAACGACGTGCTGAGAAAGATGGTGTCGAACATCACGCACGCGGCTTTACGGGCCCGCGTTCCTCGCTCTCTAGCGCCGCATCGCGGCGCCGATGGCCTCGCGCGCGAACGCACGGCTCCAGAGGTCCGCTGCTTCGATCTCTTCCAGACCATCGGCGCCTGCGGGGTGCGCCTCAAGCGCGCGCTCGACGATCGGACAGATTTCAGTGAACTTGATTTTCCTTTGCAGGAACGCCCGTCCTGCCTCTTCGTTGACGATCGAGAGCACGGCTGGGTGCGTGCCACCCGCTGCGAGGGCGTCGTACGCCAAACGCAGCGATGGAAAGCGAGTTTCGTCGACCGGCTCGAAGGACAAGGTCGCCGTCTCCCCGCCCAGCCCGATGGCACGTCGCGTCGCCTCGTCCGCGAAGGCAGTTGGCAAGCGCTCTGGATAGGACAGGGCGAAGCCGATCGGCAGCCGCATGTCGGGTGCGGCGAGCTGCGCTTTCACGTTGCCGTCCTTGAACAGCACGAAGCCGTGAACGATGCTCTGCCGGTGGACGACGACGGCGATGCGCCGCGGCCCAAGACCGAACAGGCGGCTCGCCTCGATGATCTCAAGCCCCTTGTTCATCATCGTGGCCGAATCGAGGGTGTTCTTGCGGCCCATCGACCAGGTCGGATGCCGCAACGCCTCCTCAGGCGTGGCCCGTTCCATCTGCTCGAGCGTGTGGCCCCAAAACGGGCCGCCCGACGCGGTCAGCACGACCGAGGACACGTCGGCCAGCCGCTCGCCCTGCAGGCACTGGAAGAGCGCGCTATGCTCGGAGTCGACGGGGACGATGCTCGAACCGCGCGCGCGCGCCATGTCGCACAAGAGCCGGCCTGCGCTCACCAGCAGCTCTTTGTTGGCCAGAGCGATGCGTAACCCGCTGTTGATGCTGGCGACGAGCGCGCGTAGCGCGATCATGCCGTCGGTGGCGGCGAGCACGACGTCGGCGCCGGACTGGGTCGCGGCCGCCTCAAGCCCCTCGCTTCCGTGCGCGACGCTCTGCGGCACGTAGCTGAGCAGGCTGGCCAGATCGCGCGCGAGCGGACCGCTGCCTGCGGAGACGATGGCGGGACGGAACCTATTGGATTGTTCGGCGAGGACATCGATGTTCGTGTTGGCCGCGAGCGCGGCGACCGTGAAGCTCTCCGGATGCGCCGCGATGACGGAGAGGGCCTGGCGGCCGATCGAACCAGTCGATCCCAGCACCGCGACGCGTCGCACGGGCGACCGCCTGCCTTAGAGCGCGCCGGCGAGCAGCAGCACGGCGTATCCCACGACACCGGCGAAGAGGTGCGAATCGAAACGGTCGAGCACGCCGCCGTGGCCGGCGATAAGACTGCCGGCGTCTTTGACGTGCGCGCTCCGTTTAAGCGCTGACTCGACCAGATCGCCGAGCTCCGCGGCGATCGACACGCACAGCGGAAAGGCGATGGCGAGCCACCACGGTCCGTGCAGCTGCATGACCCACCACATGGCGGCGCCCACCGACGTCGCGACGACGAGCGCGGCGATCGCGCCTTCCACCGTCTTGGACGGGGAGAGCTTGGGGGCGAGCCGCCGCATGCCGAAACCGAGACCTGCGATCATGCCGACGATGTCTGTCAGGGCCACGATGACGATGAGCCATAGCGTGATTCGCGCGCCATCGGGCTGCTGGCGCAAGATGATGAAGTACGACAAGAGCTTGCCCAGATACATCGTCGTCAGCACGGTCATGGCGACGCGCCCGGCGAAGCGGTCGAGCTGCGCGGAGAGCGAGGCGATGAACGAGGCGAGCACGATCGCCACGACCAGCGCCGACTCGTACCGCCCGAGCAGGTGGAAGAACGCGAGCAGGGGATATGCCGCGCATGCCACGACGGCGATCGGGAGGGCGACCTCGCCGCCGGCGCGGCGGGCGAGATTCGCGAACTCAACCGCTCCGATCACCGCGATCGAGGTGATGACGATGGCGAAGGCGACCTGATTGAAGATGGACGCGACGCCGATGCCGGCCACGACGAATCCGATGACGACGCGCTTGGCGGTGAGCTCGCGCCGGAAGCGCTCGGCCGTGTTGGCCTTCCCCGCCGTGGCAACGGTGTTCATGGCAGGCGCTCGAAGCTGTCGTAGGTCGCCTCGAGGTGCACGGCGTTCCCCTCTTCAGTGGCGCGAACGACGTGCAGCGTGCCCAACCCGAGCGCGGGATATGGTGGCGTGATCACGGTCAGGGTCACGTCGCGCCCGCTGCACAGCTCTATGGCGCGCGTGTAGGGCACGAGCAGGAGCTCTGCACGGTCCACACCCGCCACGCCGCTCACACCTCCATGATCTCCTTTTCTTTGTGCGCCACGAGCTGGTCGATCTCGCTGATGAACTTGTCGGTGGTCTTCTGCAGCTGCTCGTTGGCGCGCCGGTTCTCGTCTTCGGTGATGGTGGAGTCTTTGAGCCCGGCCCGCAACTGATCGTGGACGTCGCGCCGCACGTTGCGCACCGCGACGCGGCCTTCTTCAGCGCGCTTGTGGACGAGTTTGACGAGCTCCTTGCGCCGCTCTTCGTTGAGCTGCGGCAGACCTAGAGCGGATGGCGTTGCCATCCACGTTCGGGGTGATGCCGAGGTCTGATTTCTCGATCGCCTTGCGGATGTCGCCCAGGATGGACTTGTCGTGCGGCGTGACGACGATGCTGCGTGGATCCGGCACCGCCACGTTCGCCACGTGTCGCAGCGGCATCTCCGAACCGTAGGCTTCGACGAGGACGTGGTCGAGCAGGGCGGCGTTCGCGCGGCCGGTGCGGATCGCGGTGAACTCGCCGCGCGTCGCCTCGACCGCCTTCTTCATCCGTTCCTCGAGGTCACGGAACAGCTGGGGTAACATTGTCTTTCGCCCTCCCCACGTACGTGCCGATCGGCTCACCCCAGATCACGCGCTTGATGTTGCCCTGGCGCATGAGTTCGAAGACGACGATGGGCAGCCCGTTGTCCATGCACAAGGTGAGCGCGGTGTTGTCGAGCACCTCCAGGCCGAGCTGGAGGACTTCGAGGTACTCGAGGCGTTCGAAGCGCACGGCCGCCGGGTCTTTCTTCGGATCGGCGTTGTAGACGCCGTCCACTTGCGTCGCCTTGAGGATCGCTTCGGCGCCGATCTCGAGCGCGCGCAGCGCTGCGGTCGTGTCGGTCGTGAAGTACGGGTTGCCGGTGCCCGCGGCGAAGATCACGACGCGGCCTTTCTCCAGGTGCCGGATGGCGCGCCGCCGGATGTACGGCTCGGCGACCTGGCTCATCGGAGATCGCGGTCTGCACGCGCGTCGGGATGCCGATGTCTCTCGAGCGCATCTTGCAGGGCGAGTGCATTGATCACGGTCGCGAGCATGCCCATGTAGTCGGCCGTGGCGCGGTCCATACCGGCGTGCGCTCGCGGCGAGGCCGCGCCAGATGTTGCCGCCGCCGACGACGCAGGCGATCTGGACGCCCGCCTGGGCGACTTCCTTGATCTGATTCGCGATGAGATAGACGGTGTCGGTGTCGATCGAGCCCGCGGTCTTGTTCGCGAACGCCTCGCCGCTGAGCTTGAGCAAGATCCGGCGGTAGACCGGTTGCGAGCCGATGCCGTTCTCGCTCATCACGACTCGCCGATGTCGAACCGTGCGAAGCGGCGCACCCTGATGTTCTCGCCCAAGACGCCGACCGCCGAATCGATGAGTTCCTTGATCATCTTCGTCTCGTCGCGGACGTACGGCTGCTCGAGCAGCACCACCTCTTCATAGTATTTGTCGATCTTGCCGTCGAGCTCGGCCGTCTTTGGCCTTGACCTCAGCGTCCGGCACGTCTTCGCGGCTCACGTACAGCGGCCGCGACGCGCAGATATGCACGGCGAGATCGTGCGCGAGCTTCTGGAACAGGTCGTTCTTGGCGACGAAGTCCGTTTGGCAGGCGAGCTCGACGAGCACGCCGAGGTTGCCGCCCTGATGGATGTAGTGGCCGATGAAGCCTTCGCTCGTCTCCTTGTCGGCCTTCTTCGCGGCGATCTGCTGCCCGCGCTCGGCGACGAGCTTCTTCGCTTTCTCGAAGTCGCCGGCGGACTCGGCCAGCGCTCTCCGGCAATCCATGACGGGGCGTTCGTCGCGTCGCGCAACGCCTTGACGTCAGCCGCGCTTGGGGTATACTCTGCCATCTTCAACGTTTTCCGTTTCCTCGCATACGCAGCATCGGACCTTCACGAACCATCTTTAGGGCACCGCCGTGATCGTCTCGGTGCTGACCTGCGCTTGCGCCGCGGTCTCGTCCTGTGCCTCGACGGCGGATTCGGTCTCGGTGCGCGCCCTCGAGGATGGCGTCGGCGATCTTGCCGGTCATGCAGCTTGACGGCGCGGATGGCGTCGTCGTTGCCCGGGATGGCGAAGTCGATCTCGTCGGGATCGCAGTTCGTGTCGACGATGGCGATGATCGGGATCTTCGAGCTTGCGGGCCTCGGCGACGGCGATGCGCTCTTTGCGCGGGTCGACGATGAACAGCGCGCCGGGCAGGCGCGTCATGTCTTTGATGCCGCCGAGGAGCTGCTCGAGCTGCTCGAGCTCGTCCTTCGAGGCTGGCTGCCTCTTTCTTCGGCAGCACGTCGAACGTGCCGGTCCTCGCTGCATGCGCTCGAGCTCGCTGCAGACGCGCGATGCGCTTTTGGATGGTCTGGAAGTTGGTGAGCATGCCGCCGAGCCAGCGCTGGTTGACGTAGGACATGCCGGCGCGCTCGGCCTCTTCGCGGACGGCGTCCTGCGCCTGCTTCTTCGTGCCGACGAACAAGAACGAGTCTTGCCGCGACGCGACATGCTCCTTGACGAGCGGTAGACCTCGCGAGCTTGCGGACGCGTCTTCTGCAGGTCGATGATGTAGATGCCGTTGCGCTCGGTGAAGATGTAGCGTGCCATCTTCGGGTTCCAGCGACGGGTCTGATGCCCGAAATGGACGCCCGCCTCCAGCAGCTGCTTCATAGAGATGACGGAGGACCCAGTCACAACAGTCTGCCTTTCAGCCGCACGCGATAAGCGGCGGCATTCCTAGGGCGGCGTGCATCTGCTCCGGGAACGGACCGCAAGGTCCGTTGCTTCACCGGTCGCTACGAGGGCCGCTGCTACGGTCGCCTCTTGACGCACAGATGGCGGAAGCTGCCGCCTCCGCCCGCGCCGAACTGCCCTAAACTTGCGCTCGAGCATTATATCACGGGCTTGGCGGGCCGCGCAATCGGCCCGGGCCGTTCCAGGGGGTGCTTGGTGCCCGCTTGAACCCCGCGATTGCGATGTTCCTCGAAGCGTTTGGGCTGACGCGCGACCCGTTTTTGGACACCGCCGACCCGGCGTTCTATTATGATACCCTCCCCGGAGCCTACGGCCGCCGCCGCCTCGCGGAGTGCCTCGTGCACGGACGCGGGCTTGCCGTGGTGGTCGGACCCATCGGCGCCGGCAAGACCACCCTCTTCAACGCGGTGGAGAGCGAGCTTCTCGCTGACGACCGCACCCTCGTCGGCGCGATCCTCGACCCGACCTTTTCGGACGAGGCGGAGCTGCTCGTCGCCATCGCCGATGCGCTCGGCTACGACGTCGACGCCGACGACCCGCCGCGCGCTATCAAAGACACGCTCAAGCGCAGCTTGTTCGAAACAGCCGCCGCTGGACGTCAACCCATCCTCTTCATCGACGAAGCGCAGCTCTTGCCCGAGGCGCTGCTTGAACCGCTGCGCTCGCTGCTCAACTATCAGCTCGACGACAGAAAGCTCTTGTGCATAGCGCTCTCCGGCCAGATGGAGCTCGCCGCGGCCATCGTACGGCATCCGAACTTCAGCGATCGCGTCGCGCTGTGGGTCGAGCTCGGGCCGCTGTCGGAACCGAACCTGCCGGCTGCCGCATCACCGGCTGCGCTGCGCTGGATTCGCCGCCGACCGCTCCCCGTTCGCCGATGAGGCGCTACGCGCGCTCCATGCCTACAGCGCAGGCATCCCACGGCGCCTCACGACCCTCGCGCGAGAGTCGATGGAGGTCGCAGCCGAGTACGCCCGGCGCGAGGTGCGTGCGACCGACGTCGCGGCGGCGGCGGCGAGGATCGTGCCGCGCTCCTTGGCGTCAGCTGTGGCTTCGCGTGAGACGGATCGATCGCGCCCCCGTCCTTGGTGGCGATGGTGGGGGCGTGCGTCGTGACGTCGCAACGTCGCAAGCGCGTTCCCGCTGACATGTTGCTCGTCGAGGAACGGCGCCGGCGCCTGTCCGGCCAGACGGTCGCGAACGAGCCTGCGAGCGCTGGATCGTCGCAGGGCGAGGTCACAGCAGATGAGATCTTCGACGTCGGAGAGGACCAGCTCATCGACGCCGAGCCGTTCGAGGAGACGAAAACCCCAAAGGACAGCTCGCTGGACGTGGTGTTGCGCCGCCCGATAGCGCACGTCAGCCTCGCACAGGTCGGTTGGAGCGGGCCCATAGACCACGATGCGCTCGCGGCTGCGCTGCGCTGCTATCCCGCTCGTACGCCGGGCGCATCACCGGAGCTCGGGGTTTTAGGCAGCCCGCCTTTTCCTGATGACGGACGGGGCTGGTGCCGCGCTCGAGGTGACGCTACGGCGCACAGATCTGGACATCGTCTGCGCCCTAGCCGCGCTCGACGTCCGGACGGGCGTCGCGCCCCTCATCTCGGCGGCATGCTTGCCGGAGCGGCTCACCGGCGCGCAAGCGTCCACGCAGGCCGTGGTCTGCGCCGTGCTCACGGCATACCGGCGCGCGTCCTTGTCGCTGGCCTGGCACCTGCATCTGCATGGAGCTGACGGCGCACAGTCCCTGCGCGAGCGCGATGAGGCGGCCGTCGCCGTCTTGTCGACCCTGCGAGCCCTGCTCGGCGAACGCTAAAGGTGGTCTGAAAAAGAAACGGACCGCGATGGTCCGTGCCGATGCTTTCGGAGGCCGCGACGTGCGCGCCCTCGTCTGTCTAGGTCGTGGGTTTGGCCGCCCCGCTCGCCGCGAGGACAAGACCTTGTCTTTCGACGAGGTTCTGTCTCTCCTTATAGATCTCCGAGCGATGGACGGGTATAGAACGGGGTGCTGTGATCCCGATCTTGACATGATCGCCACCGACGGCCACGACCGTTATCCGGATATCGTCGCCGATGACGATCTCTTGGTTGAGCTTACGGGTCAAAACGAGCATTTTCGCCTCCGTCTAAAACGGATGCCCGAAAGGTCCGGCTCGTTTCCCCCGGTGCCCCGCACCCTCCTTTATGCGAAACGTCGGTGTGGTACGGCCCGGCAGGGAGTGCTCCTAAAGCGAACACGCGAACGTACGATAGAGAGGAAAGACCAGTCGCCCGGTCCAGGAAAGGTCCACAACACCGATGAGACGTGCCCTCGCTGCCGCAGCCTGCGTCCTTGCGCTTGCCATGGCGCTGCCCGCCAAAGCGGCGCAGATCGCCGCCGTCGGCAAGGCTGCGCCGCAGTTCGCGTTCACCGCGCTGGACGGTGCTCGGCTGACCTCCTCGACGTTCACCGGCCGTCCACTCTTCGTCAATTTCTTCGCCACCTGGTGTCCACCGTGCAAGCAAGAGCTGCCCAACATCGTCAAGAGCTATCCGAGCTATAAAGGGCGGGTCATCTTCTTAGGACTCGACCAAGAGGAATCGCCCGACCTCATCAAGCCATTTCTCAAGCAGTATTCGATCCAGTACCTCGTCGGCATCGACGAAGGGCAGGTGGGCGCCGATTTCGGCGTAGCGGCAATCCCGCAAAGCGTGTTCATCGATAAGCACGGAGTGGTCCGCGCGATCTGGCGCGGCTACATGCCGCCCGATGTCTTCGCGCGCGACATGGCGCTCATCAGCCGCTAGTTCGCCAAGCGCTGCCGGATGCTGCGCACCGGCACGAAGGCCAAAAGCGCGATGGCCACGATCACCCAGAGCGCTTCGAGCCCCGTCGCCGCCGTCACCGTCCCCATGACGAGCGAGCGGAACACCTTCACCGCGTGATAGAGCGGCGTGAGCCAGGCGATGGCCAGCGCCCAGTGCGGGAACTTGTCGAGCGGGAAGAACACGCCGCCGATCATCACCATGGGTGTCGCCACGAACGAGAAATAGTAGAACAGATGCTCCTGCGTCTTCACCACGAGAGAGACGAGCATGGCCGGGATCGCGAAGACGATGCCGCACAGCGCGAGCATGACCGGGCAGAGCAGCGCCCACCACGAGTGCACAAGTCCGAAGGCGGCGATGACCGAGAGGAAGAGCGAGCCGTAGAGCAGCGAGCGGAACGCCTGCCACAGATATTCGCCCGCGGCGATCTCGAGTGGATCGACAGGTGCGGTCACCATGGATTCATAGACGCCGTTGAACACGCGCCGCTCGTAGCACCCCCAGGCGGCGTCGAACGTGGCGGTGTTGAGCGCGGTCAGGCCCAAGAAGCCCGGCGCCATGAACTGCACGAGCGTCCCATAACCCGCGATCGAGAAATACGCCCCCAACCCGAAGCCCAGCGCGAGAAAATACGCGAACGGCTCCACGATGTTGATGGCCACGCTCGACCAGGCGTACTTCTGCCAGGCCAGCAGGTTGCGCCGGAAGACGCGCCACGCGTTCGGGGTGAAAAACGCGCCGAGGGGATTCACTCGGTGAGCTCCCGGCCCGTGATGTTCAAGAAGACGTCCTCCAGGGTCGCCTGACGAGCAACATGACGCGGCGGATCGAATCCACGCTCGGCGAGCCTGTGCAAGAGCGTGCGATTGTCAGCGTTATAGAGGTAGTGCAAGTCGCCATGCCGCTCCCGGCGCACCACGAGTCCGTCGAGCTGCGCGTCGTCCGACAGCCGCCCCTCCGCGTCGATGACTTCAAGCACGTCTTGCGCGGCGAACCGCTCGATGAGCTCGAGCGGCGACCCTTCGGCAAGGATCCTTCCCTCGTCGATGACGGCGACCCGGTTGCACAGACGGGCGGCTTCTTCCATATAATGCGTCGTCAGGAGCAGGGTCAGACCGGCGGTGAGCAGACGGGTGAGCTTCTCCCAGACGAGCAGCCGGGCTTGCGGGTCCAGCCCTGTCGTCGGCTCGTCGAGCACGAGGATGTCAGGATCGTTGACGAGCGCACGAGCGATGACGAGCCTGCGCTTCATGCCCCCGGAGAGCTCGCGTACGAGCGCTCGTTCTTTACCGGAGATGGCGACAAGCTCCAGCAGCTCGTCCGCTCTGCGCCGCGCATCGGCGCCTGTGACCCCGAAGAAGGACGCGTAGAGCAGCAGATTCTCCACGACGTCGAGCTCCGGGTCGAGCGCATTCTCCTGCGCCACCACCCCTAGCCGCTGCTTGATGCGCGACGCATCGCGCGACGGATCCATGCCGAGAACGCTGAGCTCGCCGGACGTGCGCGCGATCCGGCAGTAGATCATCTTCATGGTCGAGGTCTTGCCGGCGCCGTTCACGCCCAAAAATCCGTAGCATTCCCCTGCAGCGATGGAGAAGTCGATACCCCGCACGGCCTCGACGGTGCCGTACCGCTTGGTGAGCGAGCGGGCGTGGACGATCGATGAGACGGCGCACATAATCGGCTGCCCGGCTTCTCTTTTAAAATAGGGCCCGCCTGGGTATATCTGCCCCGTGCGCGTTCCGCACACAAGGCCAGCTCTCGAAGGCTCCGCGTGCACGCCGCTCGAAAGCACCGACCCATGATCCGTCATCTCTTCAGGCTGTTAAGCATGCCCAAGATACCGCCGGCCTGTCCAGCGTGTCCCCACCCGTTCGAGGGAGAGTGTTGACCGTGGCATGTAGCGTCAAACTCCGCCCGCAAGACACCCCGCTCGATCGCGCCCGATACGTCCACGAGCATCTCGCCCCGAACCTCTTCCGTGGTGTCGCCGGGGCCGACACCAAAGACACAAGCGCCGTCGCCTGGCGGCTTTCCCCGCAGCCCTTCCCGCTCGCACCCGCAACCGTCGCAAGCCTGCAGACCCTCGGCGGTGACCTGCTCAAACTCTATCGAGCCGTCAACCGGCTCTATTTCATGAGCGTGCGCGGCACCGCGCCCGACTTCTTCCATCAGTACCTTGACCTCGGCAAGCCCGAACACATCGTGCGGCTGCAGCGTCAGAACCGTTTCAAGAGCGACGTGCCTGGTATCATCCGGCCCGATATCATCCTCACTGACGACGGCATGATCGCCTCAGAGCTCGACTCCATCCCCGGGGGCATGGGCTTTGTCGGGGCGATGGGTTCAGTGTATTGCGAGCTCGGCTTCGACCAGGTCGGCGAATACGACGGCATCGTGCGCGGCTTCGGGCGCATGGTGCAGGCCGCGTCTGGGTTGGAGCAGCCCACCGTCGCGATAGTCGTCTCGCCCGAATCGGATGATTACCGCAGCGAGATGGTCTGGCTGGCAGACGCGGTGCGCGCGAGCGGTCTTGCCAATGCCGTGACGCTCCACCCCGAAGACGTCTACTTCACCGAAGAGGCGCTCGTCGTCGACACAGCCGACGGTCGGCGCAAGGTCGACGTGCTCTACCGAAACTTCGAGCTCTTCGATCTGCTCAACGTCCCTAAACAGGAGCTCATGCTCTACGCGGCCCGGCACAAGCGCGTCGTGATGACGCCGCCTCCGAAAGCCTTCCTTGAGGAGAAGCTCACCTTCGCACTGCTCCACATCCCGAGTCTGCACAACGTGTGGCTGGCGGAGCTCGGCGAGGACACCTTCAAGCGCCTGCGCACGCTCATGCCGCAGACCTGGGTGCTCGATCCGCGCCTCTTGCCGCCGCAAGCCGTCATCGCCGGACTCGAAGTGGACGGCCGCGAGATCCGCAGCTGGAACGAGCTGTATGGCCTGAGCAAGTCTGACCGCCAATACGTCGTGAAGCCTTCGGGCTTCTCGGAGCTCGCCTGGGGCAGTCGCGGCGTGTATATGGCCAACGACCTCACCCGCAACGAATGGATGGCGGTCATCGACGGTGGGCTTGCCACCTTCGAGCGGACGCCGCAGATCCTGCAACGCTACCACAAGGGACGTCGCGTGCGCAGCGACTACCTCGACCTGGCGAGCAACACCATTCGCACGCTCGACGGCCGGGTGCGCCTGTGCCCGTACTACTTCGTGGCCGGCGAGGAGGCGCTGCTCTCGGGCGTCCTCGCCACGGTCGTCCCCGCGGACAAGCGCCTGATCCACGGCATGAGCGACGCGGTCATGGTGCCTTGCATGCAGTCGGACGCGGGCTACTAACTAAGGATATTCACGGCGCGAGCCGCCACGAGCGCGACCGTCAACAGCGAGGCGAGCGCCTGCACCAGCATGAGCATCTTCGCCCAGGCGGTGAGTGGCATCGTATCCGTGGGGCTGAACGCGCTGGCGTTCGTGAACGACACATACAGGTAGTCCACGAACTTCGGTCCCCATCCAGGCAGCGTGCACCCTGGCGTCACCATCTGCGGGAACAGAAAGTCAGGCTCGCGGTGCTCCGTGCTCGAGCGGGCGTCGGGTCCTCCACGATCGAGCTCCCAGTACCAGAGCGCGAAGACGATGACGTTCGTCAGCCATATCTGGATGGCGCCCATCAGCAGGTGGCCACCGGTCTCCCTGTTTCCGTTGAGCAGGTAGTGGACGAGCAACACGAGCGAGGCGACGTTTGCGACGTTGATGATGACGATGAGCGTTATCGCTGCGATCTGCAGCCAATGAGTCTCTCCTGGGACCCGCCGCGGCGCTGCGATGGATAGGGGGACGAGCAGTGCCAGCTCGAGCACGGGGACGATCCAGACGGGCCCGATCGTGAGCCGCTCGGGGAGGGTGATGTAGAGCAAGAGCGCCGCGACGACCGCAAGCGACGCTGGCCAGCGCATCTCACCGATGGACTTGCCGCCCCACGCCGCCCGGCTCTTCACCGACACCCGATCACCTCGTCGACTGCGCGAGTGGCCACCGCCTTAGCGCTCGATGACATCGATCACCGCATCGATATCCGCTTCGTCGTTGTAGCCGTGCGGTGAGACGCGCACGCCCGTATCGCGCACGGTCACGCCGACTCTGGCGCGCAGCGCCCGGGCGTTCATCTCGTCGGCGCTCAAGCGGCCCAGCCCGAGCAGCACGATCCCCGAGCGCGCGTCATCGCGCAACTCGCTCTTGACCTCGATGCCTTTGGCGTGCGCCGCGCGGATGAGACGGTCGTTCAAGCCGAGCACGTGGCGTTCGATGCTCGCAAACGACGCTTGTGTGTGCAGGCGGAGGCTTTCGCGAAGACCGATGAGCGCCGGATAGTTGACCGTCCCTCCGTCGAATCGGCGCGCCCCGGTCAAAAGCTCCTGGCCGTAGTCGAAGAAATCCATAGGATCCTTGACCGACCGCCACGAGCAGTGGGCCGCTCGCATACCGGCGACGAGATCGGGTCGCACGTAGAGCACGGACAGGCCCTGCGGGGATAACAGCCATTTCGCCACCCCGAAGTAGCAGATATCGATCTTCCAGCCCGTCACGTCAAGGGGCAGAGGACCGAAGCCCTGCATGGCGTCCACGGCGAGAAGTATCTCGTGGTCGCGGCACCACTGCCCGAGCGCCTTTAGGTCGTGCCGGTAGCCGTCGAGCGAGCTGACGTATGACACGGCGACCAGACGCGTGCGTGTGGTGCGCATCCGCTCGAGCTGCGCCACGGTGAGCCGCTCGTGCGGCGTGCGTACGAGGCGGATCCTCACGCCAAGGTCGCGCAGGTTGAGCCAGGGGTACGCATTGGCGCCGAACTCATTGTCGCTGAGCACGATCTCGTCGCCCGGGCGCCAAGCGATGCCGTTGGCCGCGACCAGCGCTCCGTCCGACGTCGATCGCAGAAACGAGATGTCGTCTCGTCCGGCGCCCAGCGCCTCAGCGGTCTGGGCGCGGATCTCTTCGAGGTGGGATTCGACGTCGAGGATGCCGGCGCACCCGTCGTTCATCTGCGCGTCGAGCACGGCCGCGACCGCATCGCGCGTGGGGCGCGGCAACGGCCCGACGGAGGCGTGATTGCAATACGCCCACGAGCTCGCAATTGGGAACAGGCTTCGGTCCAGCGGCGTCCGGCGTTTTGTCTCCGCCTTTGCCGTCACAGAACTCATGTCGGAATCATGCCTTGGCGAAACGTCCAGGCATACTCCTTGCGAGGGTGGTGGTCGTCTTGACGGGGTGCTCTTGGGATGGCCCTTTGTTGGTCCCGTCTGAGGCGAGGCTACTCGCTCGCCGGGCTGACGAAGTCCTCGGCGATGTACAGGCCATTGGGACCGACCGCGACGCCGATGCCGATCGCCTTATAGGAGGGCGACAAGATGTTCTCGCGGTGCCCGTCGCTCGGAGGCCGTTCCGCCATCATCATGTCGTCGAGCTTGGCGACCGCCTGCCAGGCGGCGTCGGTCTCCGCGATGGCGTCTCCGTAGAAGGCGACGTTCTCGCCGTAGAGCGCGGCGTGCCCGCCGAACGCGCTGTAGCGCCCCATCGGCGTGCGGCCGTTGGAATCCTCATGGCGCATCACACCGTTTGCTTCCATGTCTTGCGCCTGGTACTGGGCCGCTCTCTGCGCGATCGGATCGAACGACAAGGGCGCCAAACCGTAGGTGCGGCGGTGGGCGTTGATCTGATTGATGAGCCGCGCGCGGACGGCGCGCGTCGGGTCTTCAGCCTTGGGCTGCGGCGCGGGCGCGAGGAAGGGCAGCACGATGGCCGCGATGATCCAGGTAAGTGCAAAAGCTGAGTTCACGGACGGGCGCCCCTCGAGAGCAGGTGGACGTTTATGGTCCTACCGAGACTATCGAGCGCCATTCGCCGCTGGGTTAGCGCAGACCGTGGTGACCAACCGCACAATCGCCCGGACGGGCGCAAAATCAGGCTGCAGGGCCTTAATCAGGGTACCATCGCATATGAGATGCGACGATTCACGGCTTGGACCACTGCCATGCATTCCATTGCGGGATGATCCCGTTCGACGCGGTATAGCCGTGCACATCGGATGTCACGACGCCCACGCGGTCGCGGTAGTACACCGGCAGGTCCGCGAGGTCGCTCATGCGCCGCCGCTGGATCTCGGCGTAGATCGCCTTGCGCTTGCTGACATCGGTGATGGCGAGCCCCTCGCGCTCCAACCGGTCGGTGGTCGGATCGCAAAAGCGCGCGTCGTTGCCGCCATGAGGCGCGAACTGATCGCAGCCGTCGTCGTCGAGCGACGACGGATCGAAATTCACGCTGAAGCTGTAGAACGCCATGTTGTAGTTGCCCGTGCGGATCGGCCCATCGTTGTCGAAGATCAGCCCGTAAGGGTACGGCTTGATCGTCACGACGAATCCGACCGTCTGTAGTGCGGCCTGCACCATGGTGTCGAACCGCAGACCAGGCTGGTCGCCGGCCGTGGTCACGAGCACGACGCGAAGCTCGCGCCCGTCGCGCGAGCGGATGCCGTCACGGCCGGGCTTGAAGCCGGCGGCGTCGAGCTCGGCTGCAGCACGTGGGGGGTCGAACGGATAATGCGGCACGTCGGGCGTGTAGGCCCACGACCAGCGGGGCAGATACTCGTCGGCCACGACGCCGGCATCGTGCGAGATGTCATGGAGCACTTGCGCGCGGTTGATGGCATAGGCCACTGCATGGCGCACGCGGACGTCGTCGAACGGGAATCTCTGGCAGTTCATGACGCCGACGGTGAGACGCAGGCTCCGCGAGCGCATCACCCGCATGCCGCTGAGCGATCCGTACTCCGGCAGCCTCCCCGGGCCGGCGTCGAAATCGGCGTCGATCTCGTGCGTCTGGAAGCCGACAAGCTCGGTCGCGGTCGACGGCTGCGCTTGGAAGATGATCTGCGCGAGCTGCGGCGTGCCTCGCCAGTAGTGCCGGTTAGCGGTGAAGACCATGCGCCCGCTTCGCTCCCAAGACGTTAGGATGAACGGGCCCGTGCCGATGGGATGCGAGCTGAAGGCCGAGCGATTGAGCTCGCGCTGGCCGGCGATGATATGGGCCGGCATCACGGCGACCGGTCCCTCCTGGATGCCGGAGAAAAAGCGTGTCGGCAACGGCGCGTACGGGTGCTTGAGGTGCACGACCGCCGTGTGGTCGTCGGGCGCGTCGATGTGGTCGACGGCGTCGTAGCCCTCGCGGATGATCACGTTGTTGAGCGGGTTCATCACCTGACGCCACGATGCGATGATGTCTTGCGCGCCAAAGGGCGCACCGTCCGACCACGTCACCCCGCGCCTGAGGTGGTAGGTGATCGTCAGGCCGTCGCGGCTGACGTCGCCGTTCTCAGGTGTGGGCACGCGCTCGCACAGCACCGGGATGATGTGCCCGCTGTCGTCGAGCTGCACGAGATACTCGAGGGTGTACGCGGAGAGCTGATAGGCGACGTCCGCGCCGCTGAGCATGGGATTGAGCGTCGAGGGATCCGAGATATCCGCGATGCGCAGGACGCCGGCCTGGCCGGAGCCGGTCACGCCGCCGACCGAGGTTGAGACTTTTGTGCATCCGGTGGCGCAGGCGAGCACCCCGGCGCAAAGTAGCGTGGCGATGCAGGTCCAATGCAGCCGAGTGATCCTTTCGCGCATGGCCGGCGCTTTCTGCGCGGGAGCTGCGGCCACCCGCGGCAAAGCCCTGGCGCCGCGACGGCGCGGATGTTGCGGCCCGTTTTTTGGGAGCCATGCATGATCGATTTCGAGCTCAGTGATGAACAGCGCGACCTGGTCGCGGGGGTCCGCGCATATCTGGCCGAGCAGATACTCCCTGACGTGGCACGCTGCGACAGCACGAACTCGCCGCTGCCCGACGCTTTCGCCAAGCTCGCGCGTCTCGGCGTCGTCGGCATCCCGTTCCCTGAGGCCTATGGCGGCGCCGGCCTGGACTACGTCACGCTCGGGCTGATCTGCGAAGAGCTCGAGTATTGCGACACCTCGCTGCGCACCATGATGTCGGTGCACATCGGTCTCGCCGGCTGCGGCATCTACCAGTGGGGCAACGAGGAGCAGAAACGCCGTCTGTTGCGACCGCTCGCTGCGGGCGAGAAGCTCGGCGCCTTCGGACTCACCGAACCCGATGCCGGTTCCGACGTGGGCGCGATCCGTTCGACCGCACGGCGCGACGGAGACTCGTACGTCCTGAACGGCGCCAAGCTGTGGATCTCGTGCGCGACGCAGGCCGACACGTTCCTCGTCTTCGCCAAGACGGCGCCCGACGCCGGCAAGCGCGGCATCAGCGCCTTCGTCGTCGAGCGGGCACGGGCCGGCGGCGCGCTGCACACGTTCGCTATCAAGGACAAATACGGCGTGCGGGCGGGCGACACAGGCGGCCTCTCCTTCAGCGATCTGCGCGTGCCCGTCGAGAACCGCCTCGGCGAAGAGGGCGAGGGTTTCTACATCGCCATGACCTGCCTCGAAAACGGTCGCTTCACCGTCGCCGCCGGTGCGACGGGCCTGATCCGCGCGTGCCTCGACGCATCCGTTCGATACTCGACCGAACGCTCCACCTTTGGCGTGCCCATCGGCCGCCATCAGCTCATCCAGGAGATGATCGCCGGCATGACGGCGAGCTACGACGCCTCCCGCCTGCTGTATCTGCGCGCCGGCTGGATGAAGAACAAGGGTCTGCGCAACACCCGCGAGACGGCCCTGGCGAAGTGGTTCGCCTGCGACGCGTCAAACAAGGCCGCCGACGACGCGATGGAGATCCATGGCGCGTACGGGTTCTCGGACGAATACCCGGTGGCGCGCTTCTTGCGCAACTCGCGCGGCGCGATCATCTACGAAGGGTCGCGCGAGATCCAAAAACTCATGCACGGCGAATACGCGCTTGGGTACCGCAAGGACAAGCCGGTTCGTTGTGAGCTCCCTGCTTGGAAAGGACGTTAGCAATGCCAGAGATCAAACGCGTCGGCGTGTGCGGTTGCGGCCTCATGGGCTCGGGTATCGCGCAGGTGGCCGCTGCTGCCGGGTACGATGTCGTGGTGCTCGAGGCCGACAAGGGCGCGCTCGAGCGCGGTATGGCCGGCATCCACAAGTCGCTCGACAAGTTCGTGGAAAAAGGGGTCATGAGCGCCGCAGACCGTGAGGCGACGCTGCAGCGCCTGGAGACGACCACGAACATCGAAGACCTCAAACGGTCGGACCTCGTCATCGAGGCGATCATCGAGAACATGCCGGCCAAAAAGGAGCTCTTCAAGAAGCTCGACGCACTGCTCGCACCGGACGCGATCATCTGCAGCAACACCTCGAGTCTGTGCGTCATCGAGATGGCAGCGGTCACCCGCCGCCCAAAACAGGTCGCCGGCCTGCACTTCTTCAACCCCGTGCCGCTCATGAAGCTCGTCGAGGTCGTCAAGACGATCGTGACCAGCCAGGAGACGATCGACATGCTCTTCGCCTACGCCGCCAAAGTGGGCAAGAAACCCGTGCTCGCGCAAGACACGCCGGGCTTTATCGTCAACCGCCTGCTCGTGCCCTATCTGCTCTACGCGGTGCGCATGTACGAATCGGGCCTTGCCTCCAAAGAGGACATCGACGAAGGCATGAAGCTGGGCTGCGGGCATCCCATGGGGCCGCTGACGCTGCTCGACTTCGTCGGGCTCGACACCACCTATTACATCTCGCAGATCATGTTCGACGAGTTCAAGGACCCACTCATGGCGCCGCCGCCGTTGCTCAAGCGCATGGTGCTTGCCGGGCACTATGGCAAGAAGAGCGGCAAAGGCTTCTACGACTACACGTAGGGAAGAAAACGGACCTAAAGGTCCGTTGCTTCAGTTAAGGAGATATTGTGGCGTACGAAACTCTTCTCATCGAGCGCGACGGCGCGGTCGCGATCATCACGATCAACCGTCCCAAGGCGCTTAACGCGCTCAGCGCAACCGTGCTTTCCGAGTTCCTCGCGGCCTTCAAGGAGCTCGAGCGCGACAATGCCGTGCGCGCGGTCGTCGTGACCGGGTCTGGTGACAAGGCATTCGTGGCGGGCGCTGATATCGGCGAGCTCGCCGCCTTGCCGAGCGCGGAAGCCGCTTCAGAGAAGGCTCGCGCCGGTCACGTCGTCACGACGCATGTCGAGCAGAGCCGCCTGCCGGTCGTCATGGCGATCAACGGGTTCGCGCTCGGCGGAGGTCTCGAACTCGCCATGGCCGGTGACATCCGCGTCGCATCCGCAAGCGCCAAGCTGGGCCAACCCGAGGTCAACCTCGGCATCATCGGAGGTTTCGGCGGCACGCAGCGCTTGCCGCGCCTCGTCGGTGAGGGGATGGCATCGTATCTCTTGCTCACCGGCGAGATGATCGCGGCCGATGAGGCCAAGCAGTGCGGCCTTGTCGACCGGGTCGTACCGCCCGATCAGCTCCTGGCCGAGGCCAAACGCATCGCCTCGGTCATCGCGAGCAAGGCTCCGCTCGCAATCGCGGCCACCAAAGACCTGATCCACCGGGGGACGCAGACCAACCTCCACGCGGCGCTCGACCTCGAGGCAAGCGCGTTCGGCCGCATCGCGATAACCAATGACGCGCGCGAGGGGACAAAGGCCTTCCTCGAAAAGCGCCCGCCGAACTTCACGGGCACTTGAAGAGATCCGTCACCTACGTTGACAGGCGAAGGCCACCGCGATGTGCGGTGGCCTTCGTCGTAACCGCGCCTAGACGAACGCTTCGAGGACGGCGGCGATGCCTTGGCCACCGCCGATGCACGCGCTCACCACACCGTACTTCTTCTTGGCGCGGCGCAGTTCGTGGAGGGCGGTGTAGGCGAGGCGAGCACCGCTCGCCCCGAGCGGGTGTCCGAGTGAGATCGCTCCGCCGTTGGGGTTGAGCCGGCTCGCGTCCAGATGCAGCTCGTCGACGCAGGCGAGCACCTGCGGCGCGAACGCCTCGTTGATCTCGATGACGTCCATCTGGTCGAGTTCCATCCCCGCGCGCTGCAGCGCCTGCGGTATGGCAAACGCCGGCCCGATGCCCATGATGTCAGGATCCACCCCGACCGCAGCCCAGCCGACTAGCCGCCCGAGCGGCTCGAGGCCGTCGCGCTCGGCGTGTTCGGCGCTCGTCAGCACGACCGCAGCGGCGCCGTCCGTGATGCCGCTGGCATTACCGGCGGTCACGACACCGTCTTTTTTGAAGCGCGCAGGAAGCTTGGCGAGCTTCTCCGCCGACGTGTCCGGACGCGGACCTTCATCGGCATCGATGACGACCGGTCCCTTACGGCCGGCGACCTCCACCGCGGCGATCTCCTGCGCGTAATAACCGTCCTTTGCGGCGCGAACGGCGTTATGCTGCGAGCGTAGCGCGAACTCGTCCGACGCTTCGCGCGAGATCTCGTACTGGCGCGCGAGGTTCTCTGCGGTGATCGCCATCGGCATGTTGTTGTAGCTGTCGGTCAGCCCTTCCCACAGCGAGTCTTCGAGTTTGCTCTGGCCGAGCGCGAGGCCCCAGCGCGCGCCGCGGATGACGTGCGGCGCTTGGCTCATGTTCTCCATGCCGCCGGCGAGCACGTAGTCCGCCTGACCGAGGATGATCTGCTCCGCGCCGCTCATGATCGCCTGAAGGCCCGAGCCGCACAGCCGGTTGAGCGTCAAGGCGGACGTCTCGATGCGACAGCCGGATTTGAGACCGACGTGGCGCGCCCCATAGATGCCGTCAGCGCTCGTCTGCATGACGTTGCCGAAGATGACCTGGTCGATGCGGCTTGCCTCGACGTCGGCTTCTGCCAAGCGCCGCCTTGGCCGCCACCACGCCGAGGTCGATCGCGCTGACGTCGCGCAGCGCCCCGCCGAAGTTGCCGAAAGGCGTGCGCGCTCCATTGACGATGACGACTGACTTGCCGTTGCTGGACATCGTGTGTTTCCTTTTTCTCTTAGACGGCGGCTGTGCTCGACCGAGCCAGCTCGGCTGCGACCATGTCGCCGACCTGCGACGTCGCAAGGCCGCTCGACGCGTCGAGCGAGGGGATCCGTTTGCTCGAGATGAGCCCGGCGATGGAAGCTTCTATCGCTTGCGCGGCTCGTGCCTCTCCGAGATACTCGAGCATCATGCCGACCGCCGCGATCGCCGCGATGGGGCTGACGACGCCCTTGCCCTTGTACTTGGGCGCCGACCCGTGGATCGGCTCAAACAGCGACACCTGGCCCGGGTGGATGTTGCCCGACGCTGCCACGCCCATGCCGCCTTGCACCATGGCTCCCAGATCGGTGAGGATATCACCGAACAGATTCGGCGTGACGATGACGTCGAAGGCCTCGGGGTTCTTCACCATCCACATGCACGCCGCGTCGATGTAGGCGAACTCGAAGGTAACGCCGGGGAAGTCCGGCGCGGCCTCCTCGACCGTGCGCCGCCATATCTGCTGGACCTCGATGGCGTTGGCCTTGTCGACGAGGGTCAGCTTATTCTGCTTGCCGCGTTTGGCCGCAAGCGCGAAGGCGTAGCGCACCGCCCGCTCGCAGCCTTTGCGTGTGAAGATCTGGTTGGCGATGACGACTTCGTCCGGCGTGCCGCGTTTGAAATAACCGCCGATGCCCGTGTAAAGGTCTTCTGTGTTCTCACGGACGACGATCATGTCGACGTCGGCCGGCGTCTTGCCCTTGATCGGGCAGAGATGCTCGGCGTAGAGCTTGATCGGCCGGAGATTGATGTACAGATCGAGCCCGAAGCGCAGCGCCGCGATGACCCCGCGCTCGACGAGACCCGGCGGCAGGCGCGGGTCGCCGATCGCGCCGAGCAATATCGCGTCGAATTCGCGAAAGCGTTCGAGCTGGCCGGCCGGCATGAACTCGCCGGTCGCCAGATAGTGGTCCGAGCCGAATGGGAACTCGACGGCGTCGTAGCTGAAGCCGAACTGCGTGGCGGCGCGGGCGAGCACTTTGCGCGCCTCGGCGATGACTTCGGGTCCGACGCCATCGCCGGGGATGACCGCGATGCGATACGTTTTCGGCACTGCTATGTCTTGTGTGCCGCTTTCTCTTGCAACCGCTTCTCCACGTAGTTCAAGAGGCCGCCACCCGCGATGAGGTCCTGCATGAACTTCGGGAACTGCGTCGCCTTGAATTCCTTGCCCGTCGCCTCGTTGCGGATGACACCGTTGTCAGCGTCGACCGTGATCGTGTCGCCGTCAGAGATGCCGTCGACGCCTTCGGGGCATTCGAAGATGGGCAGACCCGGTGTTGATGCATTGCGGTAGAAGATGCGCGCGAACGATTTCGCGACGACCCCGGACACCCCGGCGCCCTTGAGCGCGACGGCAGCCACTTCGCGCGACGATCCGCAGCCGAAGTTCGTGTCGGCGACGATGAGATCGCCGGGCTTGGCCTTCTTCACAAACGTGGCGTCCAGGTCTTCAAGCGCGTGCTTGCCGAGCTCGACCGGATCGATGAGATTGCAGTAGCGGCCGGGGATGATGACGTCCGTGTCGACGTTTTTGCCGTACTTGTGCGCGGTGCCTTTGAGGATCATGCCGCGACCGCTTCTCCGATCTGCTCCGGACCGCCGATGTGACCGAGGACGGCCGAGGCGGCCGCGACGTACGGACCGGTCAGATAGACCTCGCTCTTGACGTGGCCCATGCGTCCGCGGAAATTCCTATTGGTGGTGGAGATGCAGCGCTCGCCGTCGGCGAGCACGCCCATGTGGCCGCCCACGCATGGCCCGCAGGTCGGCGTGGAGACGACGCAGCCGGCCTCGATGAACGTCTCGACCAGGCCCTCTTTGATGCACTGCATGTACACTTTTTGACTGCCCGGGATGACGATGGCCCGCACGCGCGGATGGATCTTGCGGCCCTTGAGGACCTCGGCCGCCTGGCGCATGTCCTCGATGCGCCCGTTGGTGCAGGTGCCGATGACGGCCTGGTGCACCTCGATGTCGTTGAGGTCGGACGCGTTCTTCGTGTTCTCCGGAAGCCACGGGATGGCGACTTGCGGCTCGATCTTGGAACAGTCGATGACGACGGTCTGCTGGTACTCCGCGTCGCGGTCGGCGTGATAGACCGTGTAGTTCTTCTTGCCCACCGCCGCGCAGTACGCCTCGGTCATGGCGTCGACCGGGAAGATGCCGTTCTTCGCGCCCGCTTCGATCGACATGTTGGCCATGGTGAAGCGCCCGCTGATGGGCAGCTCCTTCACCGTGGGACCGGTGAACTCGAGCGCGCCGTAGATGGCGCCGTCGACACCGAGGCGGCCGATGGTCGCGAGGATGAGATCCTTGGCCGAGGCGTACGGCCGCAGCCCGCCTTCATAGACGATCTTGATGCTTGGCGGCACGCGCAACCACATCTCGCCGGTGGCGAACGCCGCGGCGATGTCGGTCGATCCCACGCCCGTGGCAAATGCGCCCACACCGCCATAGGTGGTCGTGTGGCTGTCACCGCCGATGATCGTCTCACCGGGCCCGACCATGCCGTTCTCGGGCAGGACGACGTGCTCGATGCCACCGCGCCCCACTTCGAAGTAGTGCTCGATGTTCTGCTCGGTCGCGAAGTCGCGCATCATCTTGGAGAGCGTCGCCGTGGCGATGTCTTTATTCGGCGTGAAGTGGCTGGGCACAAGCGCGATCTTCGAGCGATCCCACACTTTGGTCGCGCCTTTGATCTTGCGGAACTCGGTGATGGCGACCGCTGCCGAGAGCTCGTTTGCCATGACGAGGTCGAGGTCGATCGAGATGATGTCACCGGGGCTCACCTCGGCCCTGTCGGAATGAGCGGCGAGTATCTTCTCGGTCATGGTCATTGGGCGTGCCATGGCAGGCCTCCGAAGCGAGTACGCGATTGAGAATGTGGATGTTCGCTTCTTGGAACTTTCCCGCCTTTACGCCACGTCGCCAGCATGCGGCGTCAATAATTTATCGTGGCCCTGATGGTATCGCTATAGCTTCCCGCCGTGAGGTCCTGGCCTGCTGGAATCGCGCCGTAAATCGTCAGCGTCACCGGGGTGTTGTTTGCTGCCACGATCGGCCCGAACAAGGCGGTCCCACGGTTGCCAGTGCCCCAGATTATCGTGAGCGCGGCATCCTGATAGAGATTGTAGCTAAGGAGCTGCGCTCCGTTCGCCATGTTTCGGTTTGGGAGTCCGGGTGAGTGCGTGCCTCGATTGAGGGCGATGGTGACCGACTGACCGCCTGCCCCAACTCCGGTGCAGTTGAAGGTCAGCGTGCCGCTCACAAGCGTCGGCGTGACCTTGAAGACATCGTATGACCCGAAGCCGACGCCGGAAGCCGCGGTGAACGAGCAGGAGACGGCGGCACGTGCTGGAGCGAGCGAGGCGAAGATCAAGCCGACGAGTATGGATCCCCCCGCTGCGGCTTGGCGCAGGTTCATTGCTGTGTTCCGCTGACTTGTGGCGGCGCACAGCGTACGCTCCCGACGCTCGTGACGGCTTCGTGCCCGCCAGGGACGACCAGTTCGAAGGCGCATACCCCGTCTGCGTACTCGACTTCGCCGGCATAGCGCCCGGGCACCATGTCCTCCAAATAGAACTCTCCCTCACGGTTCAGCTCCGAAACAACGTCTCGTGCGCCGACCGTCACTCGCAGCTGTCCGAACGCGGGCACGACTGGCTTGTGCATCGCGTCCACGATCATGGTCCCGGTGACGGCCGATTCGCGCTTGACGGGGAATCGTACGAGCGTCCCTCCTCGATAGGGCGTCGCCACGGTCTGTTCCGTCGCGTCGACGCTGTAGTCGAGCGGTATGTCCTGGTCGGAGATCTCCACGCGATTCCCATAGTAGGCGAGCATGTCCGGGATGAGGAGCCGACCCTTGCCATCCGTTCTCCCGATCAGCTGATTGTTGAAATAGCCACGCACGCCGCGCAGATTCGGCAGGTCGATGATCGCGTAGCCGTCTTCGACAGCTCGCGTGAACATGATGCCGTCCCCCGCGTCGACCAGGCCGCCTGACGCGAGGATGTCCTTTTGCGCGAAGCCATTGACCTGCAAGTACGCGGCTTGGTAGAGCCCGTAGGAGGTCTGGACCTGGGCGAGGTCGTCGTTTTGGACCTGGGATCCGTTGCCGTGCTCGAAGCGGTACCCGACGCCCGTGCCGAGCGGGAGCGACTGCTGCAGCGAGACGGCTGTGCCGCTACCCCCCGTGCCGCCTTGCTGCGACACCGCACCGAGCGTGTTACGCCCTATCTGATAGTTCAGCGAGAGGCTGTACAGGTTCGAGCTCGAGCCGGCGTGGAAATGTTCCGCAGTCGCGACCAGGTCAAACCTGTTCGAGAGCCGCGCTGAACCTGCGATCGAAGCATCTTGGCGCGGCCCACTATCGCGCCACTGACTCGTCGCGTAGTTGATGGTGACGCTCGCGCGCGGTCCAAGCTCGAAGCCGGCAAAGGCGCTGGCAAGGCTTGTGGCCCTATCGTTCGCCGTCGTCAGACTGACGTTGGCATAGTGCGAGCTCATGGCAGCCAGGCTGCCGCCGAAACTGAGCAAACGGTTCTGGTACGTGTAGTCCGCTTCGACCGCTCCGCCGCCAAGACCGGCGTCGTGGCTCAGGCCGGCGTTGAGTCCGAGCTGGCCCGCGCCCAGGCGTAACGCCGTCGTCGGCCCGCCGCTTATCAGTCCCGGACCGCCTTCGAGTCGCGCGCCGGCGGTGAACCAATCGGTGATGCCCACGCGGTCGAATCCTGCGAAGATGAGCGGCCCATAGTCCGCGCTGGCCGAACCGACGTTGCTGCGTTGCGATCCGAGGTTGTAACTGTACTCGGAAAGGCCTCGCTGCAGAACGGTCGTCGCGTAGTAATAGGAGGACGAGATCGTCTGCGTCCGGCCGAACGCGTCGCGAACGACGACCTGCGTCGTGCCGCCTCCCGCAACGACCGGGATGTCCGTGATGTCGAATTTGCCGGGGGCAAGCGTTCGCGTGCCGACGAGATGTCCGTTGACGTAGACGTCGGCCGTCGACGGTGTGAGCACTTGACCGGAGAGCCCGACGCCAGGGTAGCGGACATAATACGGGTTGAGGCTGAAGTTACGTGAAACGCTGATGCCGCCCAAGAACGTCGCGCCGCCGAGAATCCCGTTATCCGCGAACGTGTCGCCGACGACCCAGCGCTTCATAAGCGCGGGATTGTCGAACGTCGCGTTGGTGAGCCCGCGGACGAATCTGCCACCGGGCTGGAAGCCGAAGCCCGTGTAGTACAGATTGCCATGCGAGCTGAACCCTAGTTCCGAGAATTCGCCGAGCTGATTGAAGTTCTGCCAGTCGAGCGCGTAGTTGAAGAACGCACTCGCGTTCTTCCCATAGATCATGTGGGGCGGCGCATAGCCCCCCATGTCGACGACGGTCGAGCCGAAGTATTGCGTCTGCGCCACGAGTTTGAGCGATAGGTTGGGTTCGTCGAAGGTATAGGTGATGCCCGGGGCCAGACTGCGCAACGACACATATGCCTGCCCGTCGAAAGTCTGCGTTGACCCGCTGATGCCCTGGATGCCCGCATGCTGGAGCTCGATGCGGGGGATGAGGACGTCGCCATTGCCGACGACGGCGAGGACCTCTCCCTCGTCCATGCCATTGACAGAGAGGGTGAGGAACGCGCGCTGTCGCGAGGCGGCGACTGCCGCTGGCGCTAGAGGCGTGGCTTCAGGCGTCGCAGCGTTGGCGCTTCGCGTCGGAGCTGCAAGCGGTTGACGCACGGGTGAGGGCTGCGGCTGCGTTTGAACGCTACCGAAGCCATGCGAGACTCGACTGACAGCGTGCCCAAGCGACGATTGCACGCTCGCGAGACGGCCCTCCGTTTGCACCGTTGCGCGGCTCCGCTTCGGCTGCGCTTGCAACGCGACGTGCGTGTTGGATGGCGACCTCTTTCCCGTCGAGTGGCGTACCCCGGCCGTCGGGAGAGGTAACGCTGCTGAGCCGTATCGATGCGGTCTGTGAAGCTCGGACTGCCGGTCGATCGCGAGCGCCGCCATGAGCGCCACGACGATGACCGCCGCAATGATGCCAATTCGGGCGGGCTTGAGTCCCTTTAGAGGGGTCGCCGCAGGTCGGTCATCAGACCGCATACGATGCAGCTTCCTCTCACGACGCACAGGCGCCGGAGGGCGTCGGTTGAGATTTCTTGACGAACAGCGTTCCCATCTTCATGGAGATGGAAAGGCTCTTGATCTTCGCGCATTCGCCCGGCGGAAGCGCGACGCTGGTCGTACGCGTGCCGCCGGCCAGCACGTACCAGACATCGGCCTGTTTGCTGAAGATGATCTTGTCAGCCTCGTCGCTGCCAGCGATCGTCACCGGGCCGGGCAACACGTGCACTGTCCCCGTGTTGGCGATCTGGAACGAGACGGCTTTTCTCGTCATCGCGATCGAACGGATCTCGGACTGGATCGTCGTTTTGTCCGGCGCAAGGAAGATCGGGATGCCGATCTTGCTCAGCACGTGGACCTGCATTCCCTTCCCCGTCGCCGACGTCTGCGGTGATGGCAGCTCCTCGAGAAATATACGGTACGTCTTTTCGACGTCTGCGGGCTGCAGCTGCGTGCCGAGCCGCACGTTGCGGCTTTCGCCCGGCGTGAGGGTCAGCAGCGTCGGGAAGAAGACGATATCGGTGGTCGGCGTGAGTTCCATTGTCCCGCCGTCGCTCTCCGCCCAGGCGAAGGTGCTGAGTGAGAAACGGACGGTGTCAGCGCCCTGATTGGTGACGGTGAGGAGCGCGCTGTGGGAGTCGCGTGTGAGGGTGATATTCACGGGAGAGACCGCGACGTCGGCGGCCGAAACGGGCTCGGCTTTGCCAACGACAAAGCCGAGCATCAACATCAAGCTCACGAGCAGGGCCGATCCAGCTCGGCCCCCGCGCACTTCCACTATTCGACCCCAGCGGCTAGAAGTTGATGGTCGCAGTGATCTTGTCGCTGTAGGCCGCAACGGGCTGGTCCTCGCCCGCAGGAATGAGGCCGTAATCGATGATAGCTGTCGCCGCTTTCGACGCAGCTGTATAACTGACCATACCTGCGCCGGCGTTCGTCCATACCGTGGTGTGTGCCGCATCCTTGTAGATCTCGTAGCTGAGGAACGCGCCGCCACCGGACATCGCGCGCGTGGTGCCCACGGCCGAAGCGCCGTTCAACCCGGCGTCGAGACCGATCGTGGACACAGTACCCTTGGTGCAAGCGACGGTGACCGTCGAGTTGACGGCGAGCGGCACTGCCGCGTTCGTGACGAGCGGATCGTACGCGCCAAAGACGAGATCCGCGGCGGCGATAGTGCACTTGTTGGCGATGTTCGCCGTCACGTTGAAGGTGGTCGTCGCCGTGGCCGCCTTCGCCGCTGACGAGAACGGCAGCGTCGCGAGCGCCGCGAGGGCCGCTCCGAGGACCGCTCCTCTCAGTACTCTGTTCATAAGTTTGTTTCACTCTCCACAGGTTGGGGTTTCCGACGAGGGCGCACTCGCCCGCACAAAAGCCCACTAGTAGGACTCTTGTGGGCTCACTTTGTGACTATCGTCGCTGTTCGCGGAGAAGTTTAGAAAGCTGGGAAAGTCGCTTAGGCCGCCGGGACACGGTAGTCGGGTGCAGCCGCCCGTGGCAGCCGCGGCACGGCCGCGAAGATCACGCCCATGGCGACAAAGACAAGGACGATCCACTGATCGACGTGCGATTGGCTTGCGAAATTGAAGACCAAAAGCGCCGTCACGGCGAGCGTGCCGAGCGCTGGCAGGACGACGCGTGTGAGGTCAGTCAACGGGAAGCCCTTGCGGCGGAAGTGCACGACGCAGGCCAGGCCCGTGAGGATGAACGTCATACCAAGGAATATGGAGGAGGCGTTCACCACCTCGAGGAGCGCGTCGTTGGCCGAGGGGAGAAATCCGGTGAGCAGCGTGACGAACATGACCCCGATGTTGACCGCGAGTATGCTCAAGTGCGGCGTGCCGAAATTAGGATGCACGGCCGAGAGCGCGCGGGGGAACACGGAATCTCTGGCCATCGAGAAGATACCGCGCGAGATGCCGAGTTGCGTCGTCCATAGCGTCGCAGCGGTGGAGACAAGGACGGTGACGACCATGACCGTGGTTTTCCAGCCGCCGCCGAGCTGCACGGCGACGAAGGCGAGGGTGTCAGCCGCGTGGCTTGAGATGCTCGCCAGATCGCTCACCCGAGAGTACGCCGCCATGCAGATGACCACGATGACGACGGTGATGAGCAGTCCGAAGAGGCCGCCCAAGCCCGGCTGACGCGACGTGCCGGAGTTCTCTTCTGAAGCGTAGGTCGAGACCTCCCAGCCGTCAGTGACCCAGATCGAGAGCACCATGGCGGCGAGGAAACCGGTCATGCCCTTTGCGCCCAGGCTGACCAGGTGTGCGTGGCCGGCCGCCGCGGTTGCGACCGGATGGTGGAAGAACGCGATGACCGCGAACAGCATGAGCGCGCCGACTTCGAGCAACAAGAAGAGGCCCGTCGCCCGAGCCGTCGGCCGCATACCGCCGATGAGTAGGGCGCTGGCCACGAGCACCCAGCAGCTGCCGGCGATCGCGACAGCAGGCGCTTGGTTGACGAGCGACGCCGGCAGCCAGCCGAACGACGAGAGCAGCTCGAGCGTGTAGATGCCGGCGGGCACGACCGCTGCGACCGCGGCGAAGAAATACGAGAGCACGACGATCCACGCGGCGAACGCTCCCGGCTTGTAGCCGAAGGCGACACGCGACCACGCGTAGGTCGAGCCCGCGTCGGACTGATCCTCGCACAGACGGTGGAAGGCGATCGCGATGAAGACGATCGGGATGGTCAGCACGATGAGCGAAAGGATCGCGCCCGAGCCTGCCGACGCGACCATGAGGCCGAACGTCGACGCGATCGAGTAGGCGGGAGCCATACTCGCTGAGGACAGGATCGAGAGATCGGAAAGTCCGAGAACGCGAGAAAGACGTGTGCGCTTCAACCGAGGAGTGTTCCGCGCATCACGTCTGAGGAGTCAATTACACGGCGACAATAACGTCGCCAAAGCAACCTCCGGTTCACGACTTGACGATTCCGCAGTCGCGCCCGGGGTCCTTTTGCCGCGGGGGCGCGCTTCGACTTTCGTCCGCCGCGCCGACCGGCTTCCTCGGCGCACGGCGACTTCCGATTACGGCGTCGCGTTGAGCGCGTTCAGAACATTAAGACGCCCGGAACCCTCATGCGGGTCGCCGATCTTGTCGGCGGACGACTTGAGGATCGCGAGCGCCAAAGCCGGCGTGAGCGACGGATACTTGCTCGCCATCAGCGCCACCGCGCCAGCGACGTGCGGTGAGGCCTGTGAAGTGCCGGCGAACAGCCCGACCTGTTCTGTGAACGGGCCCTTGAGGCTGTCCAGGTTCTCGATCCACTGCAAGAAGTCGATGCAGGCGTTCGTGGTGCATTTGGTCTGGGCGGCGTCCGGATCGCCACCCGGGGCTACAAGCGAGAGCCCGGCGCCGAAGTTCGAGTATGCCGCGACGTACTCGTAGCCGGATTGCACGTTCATGGCCGAGTCACAGAAGGCTGATGCGCCGACGCTGATGACATTGGGATCCGCCGCCGGAAAGTCGATCGTCTGCGTGCCGTCGTTGCCCGCCGCGGCGACCACGATGACGCCCTTGGAGATCGCCGTAGCGACCGCCGGTTCTTCGTAGGTGTTGTCCGGTGTCGCGCTGCCCAGGCTCAGGTTGATGACCTTGGCGCCTTTGGCGACGGCCCAGTTGATCGCGGCTGCGATATCCTGCGTGCTCGCCCCCGGGTTCTTCCCGTACGGGAATACCCGAGCTTCGAGCAAGTGGATGTTCCAGCCCGTTCCCGCGACGTCGGTCGAGTTGTTCGTGTTGGCGGCGGCGATGCCGCTCACGTCGCTGCCGTGGCCGTCCGTGTCCTCGATGCTATTCTTCGTATCGACCGTTCCGTTGCCAAGGTCGTAGACGACGGACGCGTCGACCTTGCCCGTGAGATCGGGATTGCCCGTGTCATACCCTGTGTCGATGACGGCGATCTTCACCGTGGCGAGGCCGGTCTGGATCGCCCATGCGCTCGGCATCAGCATGACGCTCATATCCCACTGGTTGCTGAAGTACGGGTCGTTGGGCACGACGCCGAGCATGTGGCGGTAGATGACGGGGCCGGCGGCGATGACGCCGGGGACGCCGTTCAAGCTTGCTGCGGCTGCACGCGGATCTGCCGTGCTCGAGATGGAGAACGTCGCAGCGCCCTGCTCGTTGGGCGCGCTTAGCTGGCGTGCACCGAGGCGCGAAAGGACCGCTGCGGCTTCAGGCGAGATGCGGCCGTCTGAGAATCGCACGGCGAGCGTTCCCGCAGCGATGCTCTCTTGCGCGACTGCCGGCCCCCGCATGCCGAACGAGCCTACCCGCGCGAACGCGGCGGGTAGCCGGGCTGCGCTGAAGGTGTGCGAACAGCTCAACGACCTGGAGATGGTAGCGGTCGGGGTCGGTGGCGGCGGCGGCGGCGTGGAGCTGCCGCCCCCACACGCGCTGCTGCACAGCGCTACGGCGGCGATGAGCGACAAGACGAGCGGGTGTGATCTCACAATCGTGTCTGTGCGCGCAGCCACGCAGGTGGCAGCGCCCTTCTCTTTCTCAAGTATTCCTAGTGGAAGGTTCCGGCTTCGGCCTCAGGCCTCTTCTTCCTTATGCGGTGCCGATGCTTGATATGACATGGCCCAGCGGCCGGCCGTTACGGCGAAGATGAACGCCACAAGGATTCCGGTGAAGGTCAACCACTGGATGAAAGGCGCCTGCTGCTTCCAGACGTCATATATGAGAAAACAGAGCGTCCACATCGCCCCGATGGCGGGGAGGACGATCCCGGTGAACGGGTGGCGCTGCTCGGCCCGCTGTCGGGTGTGCAAGTAGGCGCAGGCTAGCCCCGTGATGATGAATGTCGCGCCCACGAAGATCGACGACCCGGTGACCACGGTGTTGAGCGTGTCCTGCGCGCTCGCCACAAGCCCGGAGTAGAGCAGCAGCACGATCACCGGAATGCTGACAACGAGTATCGCGATGTGCGGCGAGCCGTACCGCGGGTGCACGGCGCTGAGCGCGCGCGGGAGCAGCCCGTCGCGACCCATGGCGAAGACCGCGCGCGAGAGCACCTGCATCGTGGTCCACACGGCCGCAGCGCTCGAGACGAGCACGTTGGCGACCATGAGCGCGGCGATCCAGCCGCCACCCAGCCGGTCGGCGACATAGGCAAGCGCGTCATCTCTGTGGTTCGTGAACCCATCGACCGTGCCGACGTGCATAAAGGCGACCATGCAGAACCAGACCAGCGTCATGGTCGCAAGCAGCCCGATGAGCGCGCCCGCGCCAGGCGTGCTCGCTGCTCCCGTCGATTCCTCAGAGCTGTAGGTCGAGATCTCCCAACCGGCAGAGACCCAGATGGACAGCACGGCGCCGACGATGAGACCCGCGATACCGGTGGCGCCGATCG
The DNA here is from genome assembly GCA_963806005.1 of Vulcanimicrobiota bacterium. GTDB lineage: Bacteria > Vulcanimicrobiota > Vulcanimicrobiia > Eremiobacterales > Eremiobacteraceae > JAFANK01. Next base: position 156,509 of record CAWDWJ010000002.1, read on the forward strand.
TGATGCCGATGGGCAGGTGGCCAGGGGGCGGCGTGCCGGTGAACGGGTGGGCGAAGGCGATCACCGCGATGACGAGCAGCGCGGCGATCTCGATCGTCAGGAAGACCGCGGAGATGAGCGCCGTCGGCCGAGCGCCGATGAACAAGAAATACGTCGAGAACAAGGCCCAGGCCACGCCGGCCGCGGCGATGGAGAGCGGCGTCGCTGCGATGTGGAGATGGAGCAGACCGAGCGCGCTGATCGTATAGACGCCGGCGGGAACAGCGCAGGCGAGCGTGCCGAAGTAGTAGGCGATGATGATGAGGACCGCGGTGAACCAGCCGACGCGATCGCCGAACGCGATGCGCGACCAGGTGTACGCGCCGCCAGCTGAGGGCTTGGCCATCGACAGCCGCATGAAGCCGATGGCGATGAGCGCGACGGGAATCGTCGAGATGATGACGGCGAACGGCGCGCCCGTTGCCGCGGCGGCGACCACAAGCCCCATGACGGCCGCGATGCTGTACGCGGGGGCCATGCTGGACGAGGCCAATACCGAAAGATCGACGAGTGACAGCGAGCGCAGCAATCGCCGCACGCCGGTCTGTTCCATGCCGCGCCTGTTCCTTACGTCCGCGCCGATTGACCTTTTCCTGAAGTCTTCGCCGCTCGCCATGCAAGGGTCAGCGCGCTCAAGCTCGCGCGGTGCCGTATCGCCTCGCGGTCGCCTGGGATGTGCAGGCGTTTGACCTCGACGCTTTCCGCTCCGTTGGCCAGCGCCACGTAGACGAGGCCCACGGGTTTGTCTTTTGTGCCTCCGCCTGGTCCGGCGACGCCCGTGATCGACAGCGCAAGCGTCGAGCGAAACGCCGCTTTCGCTCCGATGGCCATCGCAGCCGCGACCTCTTCGCTCACCGCACCATGCCGTTCGATGAGCTCGGGCGCGACGTCGAGCAGACCCGTCTTGGCCTCATTGGAATATGAGATGACGCCGCCTCGATAGTAGTCCGACGAGCCGGCGACGGACGTGATCATCTCGCCGAGGAGGCCGCCCGTGCATGACTCCGCCGTGGCGATGCTCCAGCCGCGCTCGCGCAGCAGACTTCCCAGCGTTGCCGGCAGCGTTCCGCCGTCAGACGAGAAGATGTGCTCGCCGAGATGGCGGCGGATCTCAGGCTCCAGCTGGTCGATGAGCGCGTGCGCCGCCTCACGCGTCGTCGCTTTGGCGGTGAGCTTGACGTCGACTTGCCCGAGATGCGCCAGCACGGCGATGCTCGGGTTGACCCCGCTGCGGAACAGATCGGCGATGCGGGCGTCGAGCTCCGATTCCGATATGCCGACCGTGCGCAGCACACGCGTCACGATGACGGACTGCAGGCCGAAGCGCCGCGTCAGCATGGGGACCACGAGGTCGCGGAGCATCGGTTCCATCTCGCGCGGCGGTCCGGGCATGACGACGATGATCTTTCGACCCGTCTCCAGCGCAAAGCCGGGTGCGGTTCCCTTGGGGTTTTCGAGCACCGTGGCACCGCGTGGGAACATCGCCTGGCGGGCGTTGTTGGGCGACATGCGACGGCCGACGCTTGCGAACCACGCGCTCAAGTCACCGAGCGCACCTCGGTCGAGCTCGAGCTGCGTGCCGGTCGCCGCGGCGACGGCCTCGCGGGTGAGATCGTCGACCGTCGGCCCGAGTCCGCCCGCGCAGATCACCGCATCCGCTCTTGCGAGCGCTTCACCGATCGCTTGCGCGATGCGACCCTCGTTGTCGCCCACCGAGGTCTCGCGAAAGACGTCGATGCCGGCTTCGGCGAGGGCCGAGGCGATGACGGCGGTGTTGGTGTCGACGAGCTGCCCGAGGAGCAGCTCCGTGCCGATCGTGATGATCTCAGCGGTTGCCATAAGCCTCTACATGGAGGGCCGCGAATTCATTCGCGGCAACGACGAGCGGATGTGTCCGCGTTTACGACCCACCGGCTTTGGGCTGCTTGGGCTCGAGCAGCTCGACCGGTATGCCGTTTGGATCCTCGATGAAAGCGATCGAGCGAGTGCCGCCCGGAGATTTCTTGGGACCCCGCAGCACCTTCACACCCTGGGTCTTGAGCCGCTCGCACAATGCCCCGAGATCGCCGTCGACCTCGATCGCCAAGTGCTCGTAGCGGTTGCCGATCTCGTACGGCGCATGTTCTTCGAGGTCGTAGACGAGCTCGATGTACGAGTCCCAGTTGGCGCCGACGAACGCCATGTCGGCGTTGCCCGGGTAGTGGTCGGGCCCACCCAAGAGCTTGAGGCCGAGCATCTTTGTGTAGAACTCGATTGACGCGCCCATGTCGTTGACGAAGATCGAGGTGTGCAGATATCGCGGCACGGCCGTTAGCCTCGCTTTCTCTTCTTCTTCCGCGGCGGCTTGGCCAGCACGGACAGCTCCCAACGATAACCGTCAGGGTCGTGGAACCATAGCCCCATGTTCTTCGAGCCAGGCCCTTCAGGGCCGATCTCATCACCGGGGTCTTCGATCTCGACCTTCTTGCGCTTGAGCTCGGCGAGCGCGCCGCGCAGTTCGCGCATGCTACGCAGGTGGAAGGAGACGTGGTCCAGCGTGTCTGGATGAGGCGTGCCCTTGTAGAGGGCGATCGAGACCGCCTCGTTACCGATGACGACGCCGCTTGGGAACGCGAACAAGCGCGCGAGGTTGAGGGTCCGCGTCCACCAGCGGGCGCTCGCCTGCGGATCGCGGACGGCGAGGCCGAAATGGCCGACGGTGCCGAGCTTGATTGGCATGATGCGGTCTGCGTGCTCCTTAGTAGACAGCTTCTAGTAGTCGACCGGCCGCAGGTAATACTCGTTGATGGCGGTCGTCGAGACCATCGCCGTCGTCGGCAGATGGCGCTTCCAATGCGTCGCATTCACCCTTCGGGTGACGAGCTCCACCTCGGCCGGCGCAAAGCCGCTGGCGGCGATGTCCTCCGCCCGGTAGCCGAGCAAGAGCGCATTGAGGATGCGATCGGCGCGCAGATATGAGATGCCGAGATCTTCTTCATCGGTCTGGCCGCGGATGAGATCCGCTGTCGCCGGCTTTTCGATGATCTCCTTGGGCACGCCGAGCTGGCGCGCCAGCGACCAGACCTGCGTCTTGAAGAGATCGCCGATAGGATTGATGGGCGGCGAATCGTCGGCGTGCCAGGTGAAATATCCGAGCAGCCGTTCCGACTTGTTGCCGGTGCCGACCGGCAGGCCATCATACTTCGCGGACTGGTCGAAGAGCACAATCATGCGCTGGCGCGCCATGACGTTGCCGCGTCTGGTCGGCGACGCATCCGGCTCGTACTGCAGATAGCCGTCCACCGCATCGCTGATGTCGATGACGAGATCGTGGATGCCCGTCGCTTTGATGACGAGTCCGCCGTGTTCGAAACTCTCACCGGACGAGGTGCGATACGGCATGCGCACGCCGTAGACGTTGGCTGCGCCCAGCGCTTCGGCGCACAGATAGGCCACGACGGCCGAATCAACACCGCCCGAAACGCCGACGATCGCCACGTTCTTGCCGCGTCGGCCGACCATCTCGTCGCGGAGGAAATTGGTGAGCCAGCGCCGCGCCAGCACGGCGTCCAGCCGCAGTCCGGCCTCCTCATGAGCAGGCGCATGGACGACATGGAGTTTTTGAGCTTTCACGCGCGGCGCCGTGGCTTCGTGCGGGCCGGCCGGCTGGCCGCCTCCTCATGGAACATCTCGGTGAGCTCCGCGAGGTTGGCTTCGAGGTCGCCGAGAGCGGGAAGAGCGGCGCGCGCGATGTTGACGTCGGCGAGCGAGATCGTCGTGCGCACGATGGCTGCGCCATCGAATGGCGCCTCGACGCGCAGATCTCCGAATGGCCCCATGAGCCGCGAGGCGCCGGTGAACCCCTTGCCGCCTTCGAACCCCACGAGGCCGGCGTAGACGATGAAGATGCCGTGCTCGGCTGCGGCGACACGCATGATGTCGCGCCACATGCGCACGTTGGCAGGCTCCGCGTCCTCGAGACCACGGCCGGGCGACGCACTCGGGATGTAGAGGATCTGCGCTCCGCGCAGCGCGGCGATGGTCACCGCGATCGAATGACAGGCATCCTCGCAGATGAGGATCGCGGCACGCCCGTGCGGAGTGTCGAATGCTTCGATGCTACGCCCGCGCGTCACAAAACGCTCTTCATCGAAGACCCCGTAGGTCGGGAGGAACATCTTGCGGTGCACGTGGCGGATCACGGGAGTTGCGCCCAGCGTCGCATAGAAGGCGCTGTTGTAGAGCTTGCCGCCGTCGTCCTCATAGAATCCAAGCACCACGTCGAACGGTGCGTGGCCGGCGCCGCAGGCGCTATGCGCCGCTTTGCTCAGACGCTTGAGGACGGTCGGCGCCTTGAGCGCGACTTCCGCCACGCCGCCCTCCACGAAATACCCTGACAGGCACGCCTCGGGGAAGACCACGACGCCCGGGAAGCCTTCCTTGTCGTGGCGCAGCGCGGCGAAGACCTGCTCGATGCGCTCGAGGTTTGCATTGACGTCGCCCTTGCGCGGGGCGAACTGCACGAGCGCGAGGCTGACCGTCTGGCGCTGGGCGCTCGGCTTTCGCAAGCCGTTGTGGCTCGGCCGCGGTGCGATGCCGACGGGCGCTGCAGCAGCTTTGGGCCTCGTCGCCCGCCGAGTCCGCGTTTGCGTCGGCTTCGTTCTCGCGGCCGCGATCTTGCGCTTCTTCATGTCGCCGCGTGGCCGAATGCGTCGTCATCGCGCGAGAGCGCTGGGCGTTGCTCGGCTGACTCACAAGGGCTCATCACCTCAGCGTTCGCGGCTGGTCTGGCTATTTCCAGCACGTGGTGTTTGGGCCTCAAAGCTGGCGCCACGGACTAGTCAAAAGAGCTATCCTCAGTCCGGAAAGCGAGTGCATAAAAACTGCGGATAACCCTGTGAAAGGCCGCCGTTTAAGGCTCCGTGGCTGGACGAACTCCCGTTCGAAAAAACTCTTGCAACCCCATATTAACCGCTATATAATGTGGGGAAACACCCCAAAGACCACTATAGGTAGGGGTGACTTGTCTACCCTCGAACATACGTGTGATAAAGGCCGAGAGTAGCAACCTTTTTATGAGGAAAGGGCAGTTCTGACTCCATGAAGATTCAACGTCGCTTCACCAAGCCCGGTATGGATCCGCTCGACGAGGTACGCTGGGAGAGCCGCGAATCGGTCATCCGCGAGCCCGACGGAACCGTGGTTTTCGAGATGCGCGACATCGAGGTGCCGGCCGACTGGTCGCAAGTCGCGACCGACATCCTCGCCCAGAAGTATTTCAGAAAGGCCGGCGTGCCGCAGCCCGATGGGAGTCTTGGGCGCGAGACGTCAGCCCGTCAGGTCGTGCGCCGGCTCGCTGGATGCTGGACGGATTGGGGACGGCGCTATAAGTATTTCGATACGGATGAAGATGCGGCGGCGTTCGACGCTGAGCTCAGCCACATGCTCATCAACCAGATGGCCGCACCTAACTCGCCGCAGTGGTTCAACACCGGCCTCGCCTACGCGTACGGCATCACCGGCGCGCCACAGGGCCACTACTATGTCGACCCTGATACGAAAGAGCTCAAGAAGTCGCAAGACGCATACACGAGAGTACAAGCGCATGCTTGCTTTATCCAATCGGTCGACGACGATCTCGTCAACGAGAACGGGATCATGGATCTTTGGGTGCGCGAAGCTCGGCTCTTCAAACAGGGCTCCGGAACCGGAAGCAACTTCTCCAACATCCGCGCGGAGGGAGAACGGCTTGCCGGTGGTGGCACATCGAGCGGCCTGATGTCCTTTTTGCGGGTCGGCGATCGAGCCGCGGGTGCGATCAAGAGCGGTGGCACGACGCGGCGCGCAGCGAAGATGGTCATCCTCGACATGGATCACCCTGACATCGAGAAGTTCATCAACTGGAAGGTCGAGGAAGAGAAGAAAGTGGCCGCGCTCATCGCCGCGGGATATAACGGCTCCTATGAGGGCGAGGCCTATCAGACGGTATCTGGCCAAAATTCCAACAACTCCGTCCGCGTTTCTGACAAGTTCATCGATGCGGTGCGCGATGACGGCTCATGGGATCTGCTCTGGCGCACCGATAAATCCGTCGCCCGAACCGTACGAGCGAGAGATCTCTGGGACCAAATCGCACGGGCTGCGTGGAGCTGCGCCGATCCGGGCATCCAATACGACGACATCATCAACTCGTGGCACACGAGTCCGGCCGGCGGACGTATCCGCGCGACTAACCCCTGTAGCGAATACGCGTTCCTGGATGATACCGCATGTTTTGCACCCGAGACTCGTATAAGCACGCCCGACGGCCTTCGCACCGTCGAAGCGCTGTTCGGCCAACAAGTCCGCGGAGAGCAGGTACTCGTCACGACTGACATCCACTCCGAACGCGATCATCGGCGGATAACCGCATACAGACCCGCGAAGATCACAAAGGTCGGTACGCGTAGTGTCTTTCGCATGACGCTCAAGGATGGTCGGCAGATCCGAGCGACCGGGGACCATAAGTTCCTCACTCACAATGGGGATTGGAAGCGCCTTGATAAGCTTGTTCCCGGCGAGGATCGGCTGCAGATCCGGACGTCCGGAGATGCGGTGAAGTTTTCTTCATCGCCTGCCGAGGTCAAGCGTTGGCAAACACTGGGGTGGCTCACCGGGGATGGCGTCTTCAACAAAGACACCGTAGCACTCGTTTTTGGACCGACCGAGGTGGAGACGGCGTACGACCTCACTGCGGAGCTTAACGAGCTTAAGGCGGTGGTCGGCGGCTCTTCCGCGCCAGTTCGCGCATCTACCATCTCAACTCAGCATAATGGTGTTATGCAGACGATGAGCAAGCAGCGGTCGCTGGTCGATCACTTGCAAGAGCACTACGGCTTCAAACAGGCGACCGCCGTCGACAAAGATATTCCGGCGAGCATACATCACGTCGCCGCGGACCTCAGGGTCGCCTACCTGCAGGGTCTCTTCTCGGCGGACGGGACCATCCTCGACAATCCGTCGGGCACAGAGAAAGAGGTTATGCTGGCGTCCTCGTCACCCCAGCTGCTGCGATCTGTGCAGCTCCTGCTCGCGGACATCGGTATCACCTCGCGCATCACCTGGATGCACCCGGAAGGACGAAAGAATCCGCAAGGCCAGCTTCACGTGTTCAATCAGCAGGCGCGCAGATTCTTGACACTCGTCGGCTTCGCGTGCTCGGTCGAGAAGGATGCGCACGCCCAGGAGATACTTTCTTCGCCGTTCAGCGGGGCAAAGAAGAACGCCCGTTCACCCAAAGTCATCGAGATCGTCGCAGACGGCGAAGAGGTCGTCTACGACATTACCGAGCCCGTGACGCATTCCGTCATCGCTGAGGGTATGATCGCGCACAATTGTAATCTTGCCTCGATCAACCTGATGAAGTTCTACGACCCCGAAAGGAACCAGTTCGACGTCGATGCCTATGAGCATGCGATCCGCCTCTGGACGATCGTTCTCGAGGTATCTGTGCTCATGGCGCATTTCCCAAGCCCTGCGATCGCTAGGAAGTCGTACGAGTATCGCACGCTTGGCTTGGGTTATGCCAATCTCGGAACGCTGCTCATGGTTTCGGGGATTCCGTATGATTCGCCGCGTGCTCTGGCGATGAGCGGAGCGCTGTCGGCGATCTTGACCGGCGAATCGTATGCCACGTCAGCTGAGATGGCGGGCGAGCTCGGGGCTTTCTCGAGATACGGCGAGAATGCCGAGGCGATGCTCCGCGTCATGCGCAACCACCGTCGTGCTGCATACAACGCGACCGCCGCGGACTATGAACAACTCGCGATCGTGCCGATGGGCATCGATCCGTCGCTGTGCCCATCCCACCTTGTCGCCGCCGCGCGTGATTGCTGGGACCGGGCCGTTGAGCTTGGCAAGAAACACGGTTATCGCAATGCCCAGGCGACGTGCATAGCGCCGACGGGCACCATTGGTCTTGTGATGGATTGCGACACGACCGGCATCGAACCCGATTTCGCGTTGGTGAAGTTCAAGAAGCTGTCCGGCGGTGGCTACTTCAAGATCATCAATCAATCGCTCCCTATGGCGTTGCGCCATTTGGGATACGGCGAGGAGCAGATCGACGACATCGTGCGCTATGCCAAGGGTTCCGGCTCGCTCTACGGGGCACCATACGTGAACGTCGAAACCTTGCGCGCCCGCGGATTCTCGACAGAGGACGTCATCAAGATCGAAAAGGCGCTGCCCACGGTCTTCGAGATCGGCTTCGCGTTCAACCAGTGGACGCTCGGTGAGGAGACGCTCCAGCGCTTGGGCCTCAGCCCCGAGCAGTACAACGCGCCGGATTTCGACTTGCTGGGCCAGATCGGGTTCAGCCGCGAAGAGGTCGAGGCCGCGAACAACTACATCTGCGGCACGATGACCATCGAGGGCGCCCCGCATCTCAAGGAGGAGCACTACGCTGTCTTCGACTGCGCCAACAAATGCGGTAAGCTCGGACGGCGCTTCATCCATCACATGGGGCACGTCCGAATGATGGCGGCAGCGCAGCCGTTTGTATCCGGCGCGATCAGCAAGACGATCAACATGCCAAACGAAGCGACGGTCGATGAGATCAAAGAGGCCTACATGCGTTCCTGGGAACTCGGCCTCAAGGCCATCGCGCTCTATCGTGATGGTTCCAAGCTCTCCCAACCGCTCTCGAACAAGGGGACCGACAAGACGGCCGGTGATAGCGATCGTCAGCTCGCTCTCTCCGAGGAGTTCGCAAAGCAGCTCGAAGAGGCTCGTAAGCAGCGCGCTGAGGAACTGCGGCCGGATGAGATCCTGGCGGCGGCGCAGCGCATCCTGGCGAACGCGACCAACACGGACTTCAAGCGCAAAGTCGCGCAAGCGCTCGAGCGCAACCGTCTGCCGGCCAAACGCCGCGGCTGGACACAGAAAGCCAAGATCGCAGGACACACCGTCTTCCTGCGTACCGGGGAGTATGCGGATGGAACGCTCGGCGAGATCTTCGTCGACCTGCACAAGGAGGGTGCTTCCTTTAGAAGCCTTTTCAATTGCTTCGCCATTGCCGTATCAATCGGTCTGCAGTATGGCGTTCCCCTTGAAGAGTTCGTTGACAAGTTCGTGTTCACGCGCTTCGAGCCCAACGGCTTCGTCGATCATCCCAACATCAAGCACTGCACGAGCGTGGTTGACTACATCTTCCGTGTCCTCGGCATGGAGTATCTGCAGCGCACGGACTTCGTACAGGTCAAACCGGCGGACAAGGATGTCGATGACGCCCATAGCGATGACCACGCGAATGCGGAGTTCGAGGCCCGGGTGAGCGCGCAACAGGCGCTTGATGAAGCGGCCACGGCGAAGACGAACCAGGGTACGTCGTCCGCTCAGGCCCGCGCTCCGCAGGCGACCCCCTCGGCGCGCGCGACCGTCGATCCAGACCTTGCATCGCAGCTCAACGCGCTACGCTCGCGCGAGGCGCAGATGGCCTCGCTCATGGGCGACGCGCCGCTGTGCGACGTCTGCGGCTCCATCACCCGGCGTAACGGCGCGTGCTACGTCTGCGATAGTTGTGGACGGAGCATGGGCTGCTCGTAACGCTCGCCGCCTCGCTCGACATCCAAAGGCAGGGGCGCCGCCAAAAGCGGCGCTTCGGTCTTTCTTGCAGCGCTTTCGGCCGCACCCTCGGGTGCTTGCTGTCGATCGACAACGCGACGACGACGAGGGAAGCCACGCAACCTCAAGTAAGGTGCGCGGCATCATGACGACGGCCGAGTCGACCAGCTCGGGCAAGGAACCGCTGATATCATCGGCCACGTTCTATGCGTGCTTCTTGTTCGACGTCGCCGATACGATAGATCTCACCAAGCTTTCGAGCGTGGCCGGCGAGAGCACGGAACCCGCGCCGCTGCTACGCACGATCCCTTCGCCCGAAGCCATCCAGTTCGCAGTGCCACCGCTCGCCGCCAACCTGCGGCCCGTGACCGTCGACGGACGGACGGCCCTGGCGCGCGTGAAGATCTTCGACTACGGCGTCGTCTCCATCCGCTTCTCCTTCACCTATGCCGGCACGTGGTCGGGGCTCGTCGACCTCGCGGCAGACCTGCGCAAGGACGATCGCCTGGCGCGCCTGGCCCGGCAGCGATTGCAAGACGTCTTGAGCGACTGCAAGGCCGCGCTTGATGAGCCTCACGAGGCGCTCGTCGAGGACTATTTCGTCGCCGCGGTGGAGCGGCTCGAGCAGCCGGTGGACGCGGCCACGCTCCTCGACGACTTCCGGCCATCGCTTGTCAAGCTCATGCTCGCCGAGCCGCAAGCGCTGGCGAGCGACGAAGAGAGCGAATCGGTGCGCTTCCATTTTAGCTATTTTCCAGACGATCTCGTCGTCGTCCAGTGGGACTCGGCATTCATCTACGACAGCCGTCCCGACGCGGAAGTCGTGCTCGATCTGCTCGAATTCGCTAACTCGCAGCTCGTCGAGTTCCGCACCTACGACGCCCGTCTCGACGCGGAGCTCGATGCCATCTACTCCGCTGATTTTCCACCGCAGCAGCGCTGGCAGCGCTTCCGCCGGCGCGACACAGAGCAACGCGCGGCGCAATTGCGCTATCTCTTGGTGGACATCCGGGAGCTGGCCGACCGCGCCAGCAACGCTCTCAAGATCACGGGTGACGCGTACTACGCGCGCATCTACCGCGCCATATCCGCCCGGCTCGGGCTCGACGTATGGCAGCGGCAGATCGAGACCAAGCTCGACTCCGTCGGCGATGTGTACCGCTACCTCGTCGACCAGGCGCAAGTCGCGCGCGGCGAGTTCCTGGAGCTCATCGTCATCGTGCTCATCGCGATCGAGATCGTCGTCGGGCTCGTCGGCCTACGCCACTAGACGTCGGCGCGGCGTGCGACGAGCTCGAGCTTGGTCCCGGCCGCGTCCTCGAAGAAAATCGCCGGGTACTCCTGCGATGCCGACCATTCGACGTTGCAGGCGCCGATCGTCGTGAGCAGCTCGTGCCAGCGCTGCAGCTCCTCGGGGCCTGCGACGCGGAACGCGATCCGGGTGAGCGTCGGCGTCATCTTCGTGTCCTCGATGAGGCCGATGAAGAAGCCGACCTTGCCTGACGCTTTGGGCTCGTAATACTCGACCGCGTTGTACGGGCTGTCCAGGGATGGCTCGTGCCAGTCGCCCCGCTCGTCCACGTGGGCCGTGCGTTTGCGCGGCAGCCCGAGCTCGGGCATCAACCGGTCGTAGAACGCCTCGACTGCCTTGAGGGAGCGCACGCGCGTGTCGATGTGGTCAAACCCGAGGAACGCCGCCATAATCTAAGGTTGCACCCGGTAGACGAGCGACTCGAAGCCTTTAAACGTCGTGGTCTTCCAGACAGACATGCCGTTGCGTTCCGCGACCGCTCGTGAAGGTGTGTTGATGAGCCGGATGAGCGATATCACGTATGGGCATCCAAGCACGGTGAAGGCATGCTCCTTACACGCCCGCGCGGCTTCAGTCGCATAGCCCTTGTGCCACTCGGAGCTCTTGAGGAGATAGCCGATCTCGACTTCGTCGTTGCCATCCACCTGCTGCAACAGCAGACCGCACTGACCGACGAATGCGCCGTCCTCTTTGCGTTCGACCGCCCAGAGCCCATACCCGTGCTTGGGGTAACGGTCCTGGATCATCCAGTCGAGCCACGCCTGCGTGCCGTGCTCGTCGCGCAGGCCGGGGTAGTACCGCATGACGAGCGGATCGTTGAACATCGCGTACAGCTCGTCGAAGTCCGACTGTCGCAGCTCGCGTAGCCGCAGCCGCTCGGTCTCAAGGATCACCTTGTTCGGCGCCGTTTGATGCTCGGTATCCATCACCAAGGGCTTCGAGCCGTAAGAGTGAACTCACTGCACGCACACGAGGAGTCACAAGCATGTCCGTCGCCCTCATCGTGGCCGGATTTTTGGTCGTCGCGGTCATCGTCTTCGATATCTTCGCATCGGTGCTCGTGCCCCGGCCGGTGCGCAGCGCGCTGCTCGTCAGCGCCTACTTGCGGCGCTATACCTGGCGCGGCTGGCGTCGCATCTTCATCGGGACCGAACCACCGCAGCGGCGCGAGTTCCTTTTGGGCATCTATGCGCCGTTCGTCATGGTCGTGCTGCTCGGCGGTTGGGTTTTCGGGCTCATGCTCGGCTTCGGCCTCGTGTTCTTGGGTCTGCGCGGTGGGCTTGTGCCGCCACCGCCCGACATCGGGGCTGCGATGTACTACGCCGGAACGTCGCTCCTCACCATCGGCTACGGCGACATCGTCGCGGTCCAGTGGCCTGCTCGCGCGGTCTCCATCGCCGCCGGCGCAGCCGGCCTCGCCACCGTCGCGATCGTCCTCACCTTCCTCTTCTCGCTCTTCGCGTCGTTTCAGCGGCGCGAGGTCTTCGTGGTGATGCTCGACGCGCGCTGCAGCGCCCCTCCATCGGGCGTCGCCCTGCTCGAGACCTATGGCCGGCTTGACCTGCAAAGCGATCTGCCGCGCTTTTTCGAGCAGGCGCAGACCTGGTGCGCCGAAGTGCTCGACACCCATCTCGCCTATCCAGTGCTCTGCTATTTCCGGTCGAGCCATGTCGACGTCTCCTGGTTCGCCGCGCTGGGCGCGATGCTCGACGCTGCTGCGCTCATCCTCTCGAGCGTTGAGGGCGTGCCCAAGGGTCAAGCCGCCATCATGCACGACGTCGGCTCCCATCTCACGCACGACTTGGCGAAATACTTCGGCCTGCTCGGCGGCGAGGACGTCCTGGTCGAGCGCGTGGAGTTCGACACCGCGCGTCTGCGGCTCGTAGCAGCCGGCTATTCACTCGCCGATGAAGAGCAGGCGTGGCCCGCGTTCCAACGCCTCCGTGCCGAATACGCGAGCTCGCTCAACAACATGGCCCGCTACTGGGCGATCACCCCGACGCAGTGGATCGGCGACCGCTCGCCCATCGGCGCTCGGCACTAAAGCTGCGATGCGCAAGGCCTCAGGCACAGCCACCATCGCCCGGTCGGACGACGCCGAAACCTCGGCGCGAGCGGCGCGCTTGGACCTCGAGGGGGTCAGGCGGCGCATCGTCGCCTGTAGGCTTTGCCCCGAGCTGCGCGCATACTGCCGGCGCATCGCCCTCGAGAAAAAGCCTCAGTATGCGAGCGAGACGTATTGGGGAAAGCCTGTGCCGAGCATCGGTGACGCTCGCGCGCGCCTTTTCATCATGGGGCTGGCTCCCGCCGCTCACGGCGGGAACCGTACCGGGCGTATGTTCACGGGCGATGGTTCTGCGCTGTTTCTTGCCCGCGCCCTTTTCCGCGCCGGCTTCGCGACGCAACCGACGTCCGAGCGACGGGGCGACGGCTTCGAGCTCAAAGATGCGTTCATGTCGGCCGCATTGCGCTGCGCGCCGCCCGGCAACCGCCCGACACCCGTGCAGCTCGCGCGCTGCGCGGATCACGTCAGAGCCGAGCTTGAGATACTCACACGTCTGCGGGTCGTGCTGGCTCTGGGTAAGATCGGATTTGACAACATCTACTCGCGCCTGCGGGAGCGCGGGTATGCAAGTGACGAGCGTCCTCGCTTCGCACACGCCGCCGAATACCGCCTGACAGCGCCGGGCCGCCCCGATCTCATCCTCATGGGAAGCTATCACCCGAGCCGGCAGAACACCAACACCGGGGTCTTGACGCAAGCCATGCTGGACCGCGTCTTCATCCGCGCGCGACGCCTCATCGCAGGCAGCTGAACGTCCGCGCGCGACCGTCGCTCGACGGCGCTTTAGCCCCCTCGTGCGAAGTCGTTGATGGCTTTAGCTATAGCCGCCACGCGGCGACGTTTTGACGCATCGCTCCATCCGCTCGCATGCGGCGACATGATGACATTGTCGAGCTCGTGGAACGGCAGCTTGGACGGCAGGCGTTTCTCGCCTGGACGGTCCGGATACTGATACCAGACGTCGATGGCCGCTCCCGCGATGCGCTTGCTCGCCAGCGCGTCATACAGGTCCTGTTCGACCGCGACCGGCCCGCGCGCCACGTTCACGAGCAGGGCGCTGGATTTCATGAGCCCAAAGCGCCGGGCATCGAGCAACCCTCTGGTCAGCGGCGATAGTTCGCAGCACAACACGAGCTCATCGGCCCAGCCGACAAGCCGGTCGACGTCTGACGCGACTTCAAGCCCGCCGAGGAATTCGAGATCCGTGGATCCGGCGCGCGGCCTGCCCGGGTGCAGCGTCACCGCCGCGCAGCGCATGCCGAAGGCCGCCGCACGCGTCGCGATTTCATGCCCGATACGCCCGAACCCGACCATCCCGAGGTTCGAGCCGTACAGCTCCTCGACGACCCCGCCGTAGAACCCATAGCGCCATTCGCCGCGGCGCATGGCGGCGTCGCTCTCGAACAGATGTTGTCGCAGCGCGATAAGGCAGCCGATGGCATACTCCGCCATGGTCAGCTCGTGCCCGCTGCCGTTGACGACCAGGGCGCCGGGTGGAAGCGCTGCTCGGTCGATGAATTCGGTGCCGGCCGCCGGACAGACGAGCAGACGCAACCGCTTGCACACACGTCCCATATCCGCCGTGAACCGGCCGCTCACGAGCACGTCCGCCATGGCGAGCATGGCGTCGCGGCGCTGCGCATCGTCCGGGTCGGCGACGGCGAACGTCAGGCCCCGGTCGAGCAGCGGCGCGAGCTCTTCATTCCAGATGGAACCAAGCGACACGACGTGCATGCGGATGCTAGCGCCTGCGCAGCACGGCGATCATCCGCCAAGCCTCGGCGCCGGCCCCGATCGCCACGATTGGATCGATGTCGCCGTACCAGCCCACGATGTCAAACGCACCACTGGCGAGTGCGACGTACTGAAATCCACCGCGCATCCACATACGCTGCATCCAACGCATGTCCAGACGTTCGCCGCGGTGCTTTGCGCCGTTGGTCTTGGGCTCGATGGTCATCCTGGCGATGAAGGTCTCGGCCACCGGATCGACCCGCGTGATGGAGAACCGCGCTTTGACCGTCAGGTCGCCGTCGCTTTGCGTCCAGCGATCGACCGTGCGGCTCCGCGACGAGCCGAAATAGTCCGACGGATGCGTGAACTCGACGAAGAGCAGCCCGTTGCGCCTCAACACCTTCGCGGACGAACGGAGCGTCGCGATCGCGTCCTGCTCGGTCGTGCACTGCGCGAATGAGTCGAACAGGCACAGCACGAGATCGAAGCGCCGTGCGGCGTGAAACGTGCGCATGTCCCCGTGTCGCAGGGTCACGTCCACGTTTTCGCGCCGGCAGAGCTCGCGCGAATAGGCCAGCATCTCAGCGTTGATGTCGATCCCCTGGCAGTGGAGCCCGCGCCGCGCGAGCTCGCGCAGGTGATGCGCGGGACCGCACGCCAGCTCGAGCACGCTCTTCGGACGCGCGACGCCGTAACGTGCGGCGAGCTTGAGCAGACCATCGCACTCAGCCGAGATGTCGCGAAACCCGAACGCCACATCATACAGACGCGGCGCACGATACATCGCCAGGTCCGCGCCGACCCGCTTCGAGCCGTCATCGCGGGGCGAGACTCCTTTGCGAGATCGTGTCCTGATGCGCTCGCGCCGTGACGCGCCACGGTCGCGCTCGCGGGGCGCCGCGCCTGCTCGTGCGCGCTTAGGGTGTGACGACGACATGTCGCTGATGCTCGATCTGCTCGCAGAGCTCCTCGGCCGGGTAGGTGAGTATCTCGGCCAGCGTGGGATGGAGATGCGGCATCTCCATCACGTCGTGGCAGCGCGCTTTGAAGTAGATGAGCGCGATCGACTCGTGGATGAGATCGGACGCCTCGGCGCCGACGATCGCCACGCCGAGGATCCGGCCGTCGGAAGCCGCCAGCATCTTGACGAAACCGGCCGTCAGCTCTGCCGTGATCGCCTTCCCCAGATCGTCGAATGGGTACGTCGCCTTGTGATAGGCGATCCCACGCTTGAGGCATTGCCGCTCGGTAAGCCCGGCGATCCCCACTTGCGGATCCGTGAAGACGGCGCGCGCGGCCCACAGGTCGTAATCGATAGCCTGTTGCTGCTCCGAGAACGCGTTTTGCGCCGCGAGAGCGCCGCCGTAGACCGCGACGTGCACGAGCTCCCACAACCCCGTCACGTCGCCGGCTGCATAGATATTGGGATTTGTCGTGCGCAGATGCTCGTCGACCGCGACCCCGTTGCGATCGTAGCTGACCCCCGCCGCCTCAAAGCCAAACCCGTCGACGTTGGGCCGGCGGCCCAGCGCGACGAAGATCTGCTCGGCCTCTATCCGGGACTCCACGCCATCGATCTCGGCGACGACGCACTTGCCGGCCGGCCGCCGCTCGACGCGACGCAAGGCCGCGTTGCAGAGGACCCGGATGCCGTCTTTCTCCAACCACGTGCGCAGCGTCTCACCGACGTCTGGGTCCTCGGCGGAGAGCAACGTCGCGCTGCGCTGCACGATCGTCGTGGCGACCCCCAGGCGGGCGAGATACTGGGCCAGCTCCACCGCGACGTCGCCGCCGCCGAGCACGACGACGCTTGCCGGCAGCTTCTCGAGGTCCAAGACGTCGTCGCTTGTGAGATATCCCGTCTCGCTCAGGCCCGGCACGGGCGGAATGTTGATCGTCGATCCCGTGGCGATGACGAACCGCTGCGCATGGACCTTCTGGTCGCCGACGGCCAGCTCTGAAGGGCCGACGAAACGCGGCTCGCCGCGGAACAAAGGGAACTTCTCAAGCCCTTCGATGCGGTGGTCTGCGAAGCCGCCGATGATGCGGCGCTTACGTTCGATGATGGCCGGCACGTCGATGCGCACGCCCGACGGCGTCACCCCGAGCAGCGGGGCGACCCCCATCAAGTGCGCCACCTCCGCCGAACGGAGCAGCGTCTTTGACGGCATGCAACCGCGCAGGATGCACAATCCGGCGAGCGGGCCTTCACCATCGACGATGGCGACCGATCTGCCCATGCTCGCCGCCGTCGTGGCCGCGGCATAGCCCGCACTGCCGCCGCCCAGCACGCACATATCGAACTCTCGACTCACGCTCATGCCGGGCTATTGCGCGTCTACCCGCGGCGCGCCTTTCGCGTTCGACTGCGAGGAACGGCGAGATGCAGCGCCAAAGGCTGGCCGTCGAGCTCATGTCCGACATCCACCGACTCGCACGTTGTCTCATCTCCGGCACGATCCGCGACGGCGTGGTCGATGGCGGTGACTTCATCTACTCCGACGGTCGCATCCCGTTTCTCACTGCGCAGGTCGCGGCTCCGTGTTCTCCATCCAAGATCATCGGCGTCGGGCGCAATTACGCCGACCATGCGGCAGAGATGAACAACCCGCTGCCGGCCGAACCATTACTCTTCTTCAAACCGCCGTCGGCGCTCAGCCACCACGGTGCAGACGTCGTCTATCCCACCCAGAGCCGGCAGGTGGACTTCGAGGGCGAACTCGCAGTGGTCATCGGCGCTCGTTGCAAGAACGTCAGCCGGCAACGTGCGCACAGCGTCGTGTTGGGCTACACGATCTGCGACGATTTCACCGCTCGCGACCTGCAACGCACCGACGGGCAGTGGGCACGCGCCAAGGGCTTTGACGGCTTCGCCCCTCTCGGGCCGTGCATCGTCACCGGCATCGATCCGAGCGGGTTGCGCGTCCAGACGCGTCTCAACGGTGAGCTCAAACAGGATGCTCCCGTGAGCAAGCTGATCTTCGACGTCTCGGCGCTCGTCGAGTATGTCTCGGCCGCGTTCACCCTGGAGCCTGGCGACGTGATCACGACGGGGACGCCCGCCGGCGTCGGTCCGGTCAGCGTCGGAGATGTGGTGGAGGTGAGCATCGAGGGGATCGGGGTGCTGCGCAACCGTATCGTCAGCGCATAGTCACTGCGAGAGAAACGCGTCCTCAGTGACGGCGAGATGGAACGGCGAGTTCGCGGCAAGCGTCACGTCGTCGCCCTTGCGCAAGAAGTCCACCAGGAAGAACCCGGGCACCATCATGTTGGCGATGTCTTCGAGCGCTGGTGCCGTGCCGTTCTTCTCGTTGGCGTCGACGGCGATGCTGTCGCGCGTGATGGCGACGAGCACCTGCGTTCCGTCGCCGAGCAGGATCGGATCGAACTCGACCTTGAGCCGTCCGTTCTGACGGCCGCCATGCGCCGGCGCGCAGACCGTCACTTTGCCTGACCCTGCGGTGCCCGCAGGAATCGCGACGCGCGACCCGGCTTTGACGTCATCGACGACGCGGAACGTGAACTTATCGCCGACCGTGCAATGGGCCGACGACACGGTCTGCAACATGATGATCTTGATGAGCGTGCCTTCGCCGATGAGGCTATCGCGCGTCTCATCGTTTTGCGGCGTGCTGGCATGTTCGATGGCCATGGCCGAGCCGGCCATGCCGAGGGTCAGTACCGCCGAGGCGGCGCAGAGGGTGATGAGGCGGCGCATATTCATGGTTGCAAAACTCGCCGGATGACCAGCGCCCGCTCCTATTCTTTGCGGTTATCCGACCGCTGACCTCTGGCCGCCGCCACGCGCTCGACGCCGTACAGCCGCAAGGCGGGGATGAAACGGGCTTTTCAGACGACCGCCTGGCCGTCCAAGATGAGCTGCGCCCAGCGCAGCGCCTCGCCATCAGCGGGCCGGCGATCCGGCAGGGCTGCGTAGTACAGGCCCTCCCGGCGCTGCTCGTACCAACCGGCGAAGATGTAGAGCTGGTCGATCTCGTGCTGCTTGACGAAGCAACCTGGCGCGTCGGCAGGCGTGAAGCTCTCCGCCAGCATCTTCGCGAGCATCTCGGCGGCGCGACCGCGCTCGGGCAGCCGGCGTGGCAGACGCTCGCGAGCCGCGAGGCGGCCGCCGCAGAACAAAAAACACGCTTCTTCTGACGGATCCGCAGCGCCGGCCAGCACGATCGCATGCAGACGAGCAGCCGCTTCCAGGGTTGCGTGGCGACCGCGCAGCCGGCGCAACCGCTCGAGCCGTTCTTCTTCTCTCGCCGCCAGTTCAAGCTTGCCGCGCGCCGCCGCCTCGTCGCGCCGCCGTGCGACGGTGAGCAGGACATCATCTGCGCTGCCTTCGATGAATGCGACCGCTTCCTCGAGGAGCGCCTCACGCTGCGCCGGGGGCAAGATCGCCGGCGCGGCAGCGTCGTCGCAATCTAGACCCAATGCGTCCTGCAGCGCCGCCACCGCTGCTCGTGCCGCCGGGGTGCTGCGGTAGGGACCGTAATAGCGCGCCCCGTCTTCGCACAGCCGCGTGGTGGTCAGCAGCCGCCCGCGCGGTCCCGACTCCACCTTGATGAAGCCGAACTGCGCGAAGTTGCGCAACCGGTCGTTAAACGGCGGGTTGTGGGCGCGCACGAGCTCCGCCTCCATGAGCAGGGCTTCCAGCTCGGAGCCGGTCACCGTGTAGCCAAACGACGCGACCGTCGCGCGCAGCGCACGCATCTTCGCACCGACGGGTTTGCCCGCGGTGGCATAGGCGCGCAGCCGCTGGCGCAGGTTGCGCGATTTCCCGACGTAGACGATCTGATCGCCGGCATCGCGCAGCATGTACACCCCAGGCTTGCTCGGAACCGCGCCGAGCTCGCTTGTGAGCACAGAGGTCCACACCGGCAGCTGCGACGCATCGGTCAGCCGGCGTGCGAGCGTGCGCCGTTTCGGCACCGGGCGCACGCGCAGGTGATCGAGCAGCATCCCCAGGGTGAAGACGGCGTTGTCCTCCAGCTTCTTGATGCAGTGGATGAGAAGCTCGGCGGTCGCGGTCGCATCGGCCAATGCCCGGTGATGACGCTCGACATCGATGCCGAGCTCGCGGGTCAGCGTGCCGAGCTTATAGTTGGGCACTTCGGCGATCGTGCGCCGCGCCAGCGCGAGCGTGTCGAGCTTGATGTTCGAGAGCGGCGCTCGGCCGTGACGGCAGAGCTCGCGATCGATGAAATGGGCGTCAAAACGCACGTTGTGTCCGACGACGACCGAGTCGCCGACGAATTCCACGATGGCCGGGAGCATTTCGCCGATGGGTGGCGCGCCCGCGACCATTTCATCGCTGATGCCGGTGAGCTGGGTGATAAAAGCGGGGATGGGCTGGGCCGGGTTGATGAACGTGCTCCAGCGTCGCGTGATCCGCCCGGCGTTCACGCCGACGAGCGCGATCTCCGTGATGCCGTCCCGGCCAGCGACCGAACCCGTGGTCTCGATATCGACCACCGAGAACGGAAGATCCCACAGGTCGACGCTGCCGAGCGCCGCAAGCCGCGCCCGGCGGACCTCCTCGACGAGGTCAACATCGAGCTGGGTCGAGGCAATGCCAAGCGGCACGCCGCTGGACGAGACCGCCAACGCCATATCGAACATACGTTTTACGAACGCATGTACGATATCCTATGACCGCCCGACGGAAGGCATGTGGACCGGGGCGAAGGCCGCCTGTGATGCCCCAGCTCCTCTACGTCCACGGCTCCGGCTGCACCGAGGACAGCTTCCGCGACCAGGTCAGGGCCTTCCCGGGCTCCGACGCCCTATCGCTGCCCGGCCACCCCGCGGGCAAGCCCCTCGGGTCGGTTGGGGAATGCGCCGCCTGGCTAGCGCGCTACGTGGAGTGGAAGCATGCTGGAAAAGCGGTCGTGGCAGGCAACTCGCTCGGCGGCGCGATCGCGCTGCGTTGGGCGCTCGATCGGCCCGAGCAGGCCGCCGGCCTCATCCTCATCGGCACCGGTGCCCGGCTGCGCGTCTCCGCCGACATCTTCAAGATGCTCGATGAAGATTGGCCGGCGTGCATCGACACGCTCGTCGGCTCGGCGCTGTCCAAGGGCGCACCCGCCGAACTTCGCGAACGCGCGAAGGGCTGGCATCTGCTCGTGGGCCGCGAGTCCACCCGGGCCGACTACGCCGCCTGCAACGAGTTCGACGTCATCGAACGTCTCGGCGAGCTTCGCGTGCCTGCGCTCATCCTCGTGGGCGCCGAGGACACGATGACACCGCCCAAGTACTCGACCTTTTTGCACGAACGTCTTGCTGGCAGCAGCTTGGAGATGGTGCAGGGCGCCGGGCACATCGTTATGGCCGAGAAGCCGGCGCAGTGTAACGCGGCGATCGCCGGCTTTCTAGCGTCGCTCGGCTAACATGTTCTTCTGCAGCCGGTGGGCCACGGGAGTCGAGACCGAGCGCGGTGTGTGGTGCGCCAAAAACGCCAGCACGCGGTTCATCGATCCTGCGACATGCACGGTCGTGCCGGCGATCATCGCGCGGTAGCCTTGTTCAGCGACCGTTCGCGCGTCCATGACGTTGCGACCCAGCTTCGTCTCGTCGATGCCCGCTCGACGCTGGAACTCGGTGCGGGTGATCCCGGGCGCAAGCGTGGTGACGGTAACGCCGCTCCCGCGAAGCTCTTCGGCGAGCGCCACTGAGAAGGCCAGCACGTACGCCTTTGTCGCGTGGTAGACCGCCATGAGCGGTCCCGGCGTGAATGCCGCGAGCGACGCGACGTTGAGGATCTTACCGCTCGCGCGCGCGAGCATGTCGGCGGCGAAGAGCCGCGTCAAAAGGGTCAGCGCGTTGACATTGGTCTGGATCATCCCCTCGACGACGCCTGGGTCGCTCTGCACGAAATAGCCGAGGCTGGCGAACCCGGCGTTGTTGATGAGCACGTCGACGCTACGCCCGCGCCGGTTCACCTCTGCATAGACCGACTGGGCTGCGCCCGGTTCTGCCAGGTCCGCGCAGATGACGTCGGCGCTCACATCATGACGAGCCCGCAGCTGGGCAGCGACCTCCTCAAGCCTGTCGCGATTGCGGGCGACAAGGATGAGATCACGCCCGTCCGCCGCGGCGAGTCCGCAGAACTCGCGGCCGAGTCCTTCTGATGCACCGGTGACAAGCGCGCACCTCGTGCTCTTCATACTTCTCCTCCGCCGGCAGCATGCCGGGATCAGGCGAGCTCTTCAAAGCCGGGCGGAAGGTCCACCCGGATCTCACCCGCGTTCTTGTCCACCTCGATGCCGTAGGCGTGGAGCATCGGCACGAGCAGCTTTTCAGGTCCGACGACCAGCATATCACACGCTGGGTAGCGCCTGGTCTCCACGACCAGGCCGAGCGCTCCGCGCTGCGCGTCCACGACCTGCATGCCGACGAGATCCGCGCGCCGGTAGGCGTGGCTGGGCAGGGCGGGTAGATCGCGCCGAGCCATGGCGACCGTCGCGCCTTGCAGCAAGCGCGCTGCGTCGGCATCCGCCGATCCGCGAAGTCGCGCCACGAGGAACGTCTTGTGCGGACGGATCGACTCGATCACGGACGTCGACTCCACACCGTGCTCGTCCCGTAGCGTTATCGCGAGGCCGGCGCGCAGCGCGCTCGGGTCCGGCGCGGCAAGCTTGACTTCGCCGCGCACCCCGAAGACGCCCAAGATGCGCCCGACGACGATGTCGTCCGGCACCGCCACGCCTGTTAGTCGACGATCTCGACGTTGACGCGCTCGCCCGTGCCGACGGTCGCCGCCTTGACGATCGTGCGGATCGCCTGCACGATGCGTCCCTGACGGCCGATGACCTTGCCGCGATCGTCTTCGGCGACGCTCAGCAGCAGCACCGGGCCACGGTCGTCGCTCGTCGCTCCAATGGAGATCTGGCTCGGGTCGTCGACGATACGCTCGACGATGTACTTCAACACCGCGGCGGCGCGGCCGATGACATCATCGTCGCCGCCGCCCTCCAGCTCGGCGTCTTCTTCGTCGCGGGCGGCCTCCGGCGGCGGCGCGATCGCGCCGGCCGGCTCATCGCGTTCGACGAACTCTTCCTCTTCCTCGAGGTCTACGAACTCAGGCGGACGCTCGGACATAGGTCACTTGCTCTCTTTCTTGGGCGCTCGCGCCTTACGCGTCGGCACTTTGCTCTTGTCGTACAGCCCTCTGTCCGCCAGCAACCGCGCTGCGGTCCCCGACGGCTGCGCACCCCGGCCGAGCCAGTGCTTCACCTTGGCTTCATCGACGACGACTTCGACGGGATTGCGCCGCGGGTTGTAGTGCCCGATGATCTCGAGGAAGCGCCCGTCGCGCGGCGATCGCGTGTCGGCGACGACGAAGCGATACGACGGTTGTTTTTTCGCGCCCGTGCGGCGCAGTCTGATCTTGACGCTCAAAATATCTCCTTCTTATCGTTGATCGTGAGAACCGTTCATTTCGGCATGCCCCGCATGCGCCCGAGTTGCTTCATCATCTGGCGCGATGCTTCGAACTGTTTGACGAGCCGGTTGACGTCGGGCACTTGCGTGCCGCTGCCTTTGGCGATCCGGCGGCGGCGGCTCGCGTTGAGCACCGACGGATCGGTCCGCTCGCGTGCGGTCATGGAGCAGATGATCGCCTCGATCTTGCTGACTTCGCTCTCGTCGATGTTCTGCGTGGCGACCATCTTCCCCATCCCGGGGATCATCTTGACGAGGTCGGCGAGCGGCCCCATCTTGCGCATCTGGCGCAATTGCTCCAGAAAGTCTTGCAGGGTGAAGCTCTGCCGGCGGATCTTGCCGGCGAGCTCTTTGGCCTGGCTCTCATCGTAGACGCGCTGGCTCTTCTCGATGAGGGTCAGCACGTCGCCCATGCCGAGGATGCGCGACACGAGCCGGTCAGGATGGAACTCCTCGAGCGCGCCGACCTTCTCGCCGGTACCGATGAACTTCACCGGCTTTCCCGTGACCGCGCGGATTGAGAGCGCCGCCCCGCCCCTGGCATCGCCATCGAGCTTGGTCAGGATCGTGCCGCTCAAGCCGAGACGTTCGTCGAACGCCTTGGCCACGTTGACCGCCTCTTGCCCGGTCATGGCGTCCACGACGAGCAGCGATTCGACCGGCGAGACGGCGCGCTTGATGGCTTCGAGCTCGCGCATGAGCGGCTCGTCGATCTGCAGACGGCCCGCCGTGTCGAGCAGCACCGCTCCGTTGCCCACGAGGCGTGCATGGGCGAGCGCGCGGGTCGCGATCCCCACCGGGTCGCCTGCGCCCTCGTCGTAGACCGGCACGCCGATCTGCTCGCCCAGCACCTTGAGCTGCGTGATGGCTGCCGGCCGGTACACGTCGCAGGCGACGAGCAGCGGCCGGCGGCCCGCCTCGCGCATGCGCAGCGCGAGCTTCGCCGCGTGGGTGGTCTTGCCGCTTCCCTGCAGCCCGACGAGCATGATGGGCGTCGGTCCGGACGGCGCGAAGCGCAGCGGCTCCGCTTTCGAGCCGAGAAGGTCGACGAGGCCATCGCGCACGATCTTGATGACCGCCTGCGCAGGGGTCAGCGACTCCAGCACTTCCGCGCCAATGGCGCGCTCGCGGATCGAGGCCACGAAGTCGCGTGCGACGCCGAGATTGACGTCGGCTTCGAGCAGCGCGACGCGGACCTCGCGGAGCACCTCCGAGACGTCGCTTTCGGTGAGCTTGCCGCGCGAACGCAGCCGTTGAAAGATCGCCCCGAGGCGATCGGAGAGCGCTTGAAACATCTCGTCCATTATGCGCCGATCGGGTTCATCCGACCGGCAACCGCGGGTGCGCGATGAGGCGGAGCCGCGAAACTGCGCTATGCTTTCTCTGCAGCTTCCTCGAGGTAGCGGACGGCGTCGCCCACTGTCTTGATCTTCTCGGCGTCCTCATCCGGGATATCGAGGTTGAATTCGGTCTCCAGAGCCATGACCAGCTCGACCTGATCGAGGGAATCCGCGCCGAGATCGTCCGTGATCGACGCCTCGGGCGTGACTTCGTTCTCGTCGACGCCGAGCTGCTCCACGATGCATTTCTTCACTTTGTCGAACACTGACATCGGGCTGTCGCTACCTCCATGGGTTCTCAGGGTGCTGTGGGTGAGTATACGAGCGGTGGGGCGATCACCTTGTCGAAAGCCCGCCGTCCACCGCGACGATCTGTCCTGTGATGTAGGCTGCCGCGTCGCTCGCCAAAAACGAGACGACCTTCGCCACCTCATCCGCACTGCCGAACCGCCGCAACGGTATACGCTCTTGATATTGCGCCTTGAGCGCTTCCGGCAGTGTCGCTGTCATGTCGGTCTCGATGAAGCCCGGCGCGACGGCATTCACCCGGATGTTGCGGGTACCGAATTCCTGCGCCAGCGACTTCGTCAGTCCGATCACACCGGCCTTCGCTGCGACATACGCGCTTTGCCCCGCGTTGCCGGTCAATGCGACGACCGACGTGATGTTGACGATCGACCCGCTCTTCTGCGAGAGCATCACCTTTCCCGCCGCCGCGCTGAGATAAAACATGCTTTTAAGATTCACCGCAAGCGCGTCATCAAGCGCATCCCACTTCATGCGCAGGATGAGCGTGTCGTACGGCCGGCCGGCGTTGTTGACCAGGATGTCGATCCTGCCCATCGCCGCTTTCGCCGCTGCGACGAGCTGCGCGGCCTGCTCCGGATCTGCCACGTCCGCCGGATGCACGTGCGCGGTTCCGCCGAACCCTGCCACCTCCTGCTGCACGGCTGCGAGCACCTCCGGCCGTCGTCCGCTCAACGTGACGGCGGCTCCGCTGCGCGCGAGCTCGAGCGCGATGGCCCTGCCGATGCCCGTGCCTGCGCCCGTGACGAGCGCGGACTTCCCCTGGTTGATCATGTGCGGGCCGACCGGACCGCGTCTGCGACGTCGTCCAGCGTGGACGGATCGGCCACGTGCAGGACTCGAGCGCCATCGACGCCGGGCAAGCGCTTCATCATCGGCGCGAGCACCTCGCTCGCCCCGCACTCGATGATGTACTCGGGCGCCAGAGCGACGAGCACGACCGCCGTCTCGTGCCAGCGTACGCGCGCGCACAGGCTCGCCAGCAAGCAGCTGCGGATCTCCTCGACTGAGGAATACGGCTTGGCGATGACGTTGCTGATGACCGTGAACGTCGGCATGCGCAGCTTCGCGGCCGCCACCGCGCGGGAGAACCGCGGCATCGCCGGTTCCATGAGCGTGCTATGCCAGGCTCCCGAAACGTTGAGGATGCGCACGCGCTTGGCGCCGCGCTCCTTGGCGATCTCGCAGGCGGCCTCGACGCCGTCCGCGTCGCCCGAGACCACGACCTGCGTCAGCGTGTTGAGGTTGCCGAGGTCGACCCGCTTGCCGCTCGCCGACCGGGCCAGCTTGCATACCTCATCGACCGCAGCTTCTTCGAGACCGATGATCGCCGCCATCAGCCCGGGAGTGACGTCGGCGGCCTCACCCATCGCCAGACCTCGCTCGTTGACGACGCGCACCGCTTCCTCGAAGTCGATCGCGCCCGCCACGGTCAGGGAGCAGTATTCGCCGAAGGAGTGACCGGCCGAGACGATCGGCGTCAGGCCGAGCGTGGCCACCGCTTGATAGATCGCGACGTTGGCGGTGAAGATGGCCGGCTGGCTGAGGCGCGTCTCTTTGAGCTCGTCCGGCGTGCTCGAGTTCACCCGCTCGAGCAGGTCGTAGCCCAGCACGCCCGACGCACGGTCGAAGCACTCGCGCGACTGTGGGAAGCGCGCGGACAGCTCAGCGCCCATACCCACGGTCTGCGACCCCTGCCCCGGGAAGATGAAGCCAGCGCTCGGCATGGCCTAGCCGGCGCTGCCCGCGACCGCCGCCGCCTGCATCGTCTTAGGCTTGCCGACTTTCGCGCCTTGCCAGCGCCACACGATGGAGCCCCACGATAGGCCGCCCCCGAAAGCCACCAGGACGACGACGTGGTCTTTCTTGATGAGGCCTTGCTCGACTGCTTCGGCAAGCGCGATGGGGATCGACGCCGCCGAAGTGTTGCCGTATTCGGCGATATTGATGATGCACTTCTCCGCCGGAACGCCGAGCATCTTGATGGTGGCGTCGATGATGCGCAGATTGGCCTGATGGGGGACGACGAAATCGATGTCGCTCGTCGAGAGGCCGGCACGCTCGAGCGCGTTGCGAGTGGACGCGGCCATCTGATTCACGGCGAACTTGAAGACGCTCTGTCCCTGCATCTTGATGTAGCCCAGGCGCTGGTCGGCCAGTTCCCCGTTGCGGTTGTATGGGAAGCGGCTGCCCCCGCCCGGCAAGTAGAGGACGGTTGGATCCGATCCGTCCGCGCCGAGATCCGCGCCCAAGAAGCAATCCTCTTCAGAACGCTCGACCACAGCCGCGCCGGCGCCGTCGCCGAAGAGGATGCAGGTCGTGCGATCGGTGTAGTCGGTGATCTTCGAGAGGCTCTCCGCGCCGATGACGAGCACCGATCGGTAGACGCCCGAGCGCACGAACGAGGCCGCAGTCGTCATGGCGTAGACGAATCCCGAGCAGGCGATAGAGATGTCGAAAGCGGGCGTCCCCGGCACCTCGAGGCGCGAGGCGACGATGCATGCCATCGCCGGGAACGGGTAATCGGGTGTAGCCGTGGCGCAGATGATGCAGTCGATGTCCGCAGCGGACTTGCCGGCGGCCTCGAGCGCGGCCTGCGCCGCCGGCACCGCAAGGTCCGAGGTCACGCCGTCGGGCGCGATGATATGGCGCCGCTTCATACCGGTGCGTTGCGTGATCCACTCGTCGCTCGTGTCGACGAGTTTCTCCAGATCCTCGTTGGTCAGAACGCCGGGAGGCGCGTAGAACCCGACGCCGGTGATGGTGGCGCCGTAGCTGTTCAAGCCTTAACCCTTCGACGGGCTTTCAGCCGGCTCGCTCTTGCCTTTGATGGCGAGGCGTCCATCGTAATATCCGCAATTCGTGCACGCATAGTGAGGACGCCGTGGACGCTTGCAGTGCGGACAGCTGGAGAGTGTGACCTTGCGCAGCTTCCACGTGCGGCGGCGGGTCCGGATGTTTGACTTGCTGCGCTTTTGTTTCGGTTGTGCCATAACCTAAGGTCCGTTGCTCCATCTCTAATGAGGGCAAATAGAAATTCAGCGACCGTTCTTGTCGTTCGCCTGCAATTCGTCCCGCAAACGGGCCAGGCCTGCCAGCCTGATGTCGGGAGTGTGCGCTTCGCAACCACATGCGACGGTATTGCGATTCGCGCCGCACACCGGACAGATCCCGAGGCAGGACGCCGAGCAGACAGCCGCCATCGGCTCGTCGACTTCTAGGAGCTGGGAGACGAGATCCGACAGGTCGATGCTGCGGTCGACGAGCGGTGCGACGTCGGCGTAGAAATCTTGCTCTGGGCCGACATCCTCGCTGAAGGTCTCCTCGATCTCGATCTTGGCCGGCCGTGCGAATGGCTCGAGGCAGCGCACGCAGGTCTCGGCCTCGACCCCTTCAAGCGTTCCTTGCATGTGCACGCCGCGGGTGACCGGCGTGATCCTCGCCTTGACGTGGACGCCGTCGGGATAACGCGAGGCCAGATCGCCCGTCAGGCGCAGGGCCTGGTCGACCTCGATGGCCTCGACGTCGGGGTGGAAGAGTCGATCGACGGAGATCTTCACAGAACTGTTATTATAGGAACTGACGAGGCAGCCTGTCAAATGGCCGGCGCCGCCAGCGCGAGAGGCCGCGCGCCGAGCGCACGCAGCGCATCGCTGAATGTCGCAACTGGGATGATGCGGATGCCGGTCGTGCCCTTGATGTCCGCGTAGTTGGACTGGGGCACGAAGAAGATGTCGGCGCGCGCCCTGATCGCAGCCCGCACCTTTTCGCGGGCGCCCTCGATGGGCTGCACCTTGCCGTCGGCGCTCAGCACGCCTGTGCCCGCGACGTCGCGCCCAGACGAGATGTCCGCTCCGGTGATCGTCCGGTAGATCTGCAGCGCGAACATGAGTCCCGCCGAGGAGCCGTTGATGTTCGGCAGATGGTAGCTCACATGGACGGGCAGCGAGTATGCTTCGGTCCGAAACGCACCTGTGACGCCGAAGCGCGCTTTGCCGCGATAACGGAACGTCGAGCACGCCACGGAGCGGCGCTGCCCCTTGCGCACGAGCTCGAGCGCGAACCGTGTGCCCGGCGGTCGTGCGGTCGTGACGGCGGCCAGACGCCCAGCGTCGGCGAGTGGCTGCCCATCGATGCGGCTGATCTTATCGCCGCGTTGGAAGCAGCGTGCACCGGGCGAGTGCGGCACGGTCTTGACGATGATGAAATACGACGTCGCCAAGACCTTCAGCCCGGCAGCGCGCTCGGCGACGATCTGCGCATTCGTCTGGCTCTCGCGCATCGCGTCGACGAGTTCGTTGTCAAGATCGCGATCGCTCATGTTGGGCGGCACGAGCTCCCTACGCCGCACGATCTCAAAGCCGGGAAGGATCTTCGCCGCCAGGTAGTACGCCGGCCGCCCCGGCAGCAGGTTGACGTCGGTGAGATAGAAGCGCCCGGGCGGCGGTGTGTGGCCGGGCACCACGATGGCGCGATTGAGATCCACGGCTGCACCCGGCCCGAAGATGATGTAGGGAATGGGGATCACAAAGAACGGCGTGACGATGAGCGCTGCCACGACGATCACGCGCGCTATCCGCGCGAGACGCGAGCGGCCCGGCGCGTGCGGTGAAGGCTCGCTTATGGGGTGCTCACTTCCCGCGGGGTCTTGCCATTGCCGGTCGCCGCGGTCGCAAGCGTCTGACGCCCCTTCTGCACGGCGGCGAGCGCTTTGCCCAGACTCGTGTCGAGCGAGACGAGCACGTGGTCGGCATACTCGTCCGCTCCCTTGCGGATATCGCGTGCAGCAGCTTGGGCATCGGCGACGATCGAGTCCGCCCGCGCTTGTGCCCGCGCGATGATCTCCGCCTCATTTCTCGGCGAGCCCGACGGCGCGCTCGCCTGAGCCTCAGCCGCCTGCGCTGTCCCCCGTCCGGCGTTGCCCGCGCTCTCCGCGCTCTCTGCGCCTTTGCGCGAGCGCGCACCGTCGTCGGGCAGCGTGCTGCGCAGCTTCTCGACGAGATCCAAGAGCACATCGGCGTTGAGGGCGCGCCAACCGAACGGCAGCCAGACCCCCTCGCGGACGACGATCTCCATCTTGTCAATGACGCGATATGCGCTCATGGTGTGCTTCCTCTCTTCTTCATCACTTCTGCCTCGATCGCGTGCGGCCCACGTTCAGCCGTGTCATCGCGCGCAGCACGGCGGGCGGCACGAATTCGGCGATGTTGCCGCCGAGCGAGAACACCTCACGAACGGAGGAGGATGATATGTAAGCGTATTCCAGGCTGGCCGGCAAGAACATCGTGTCCACGCCGCCGCGAAGGCGCCGGTTGAGCAGCGCCATGGAGAACTCGTATTCGAAATCCGAGACGATGCGAAGCCCCTTGATGATGAGCGAGGCTTTGCGGCGCCGGACGTAATCGACGAGCAGCCCCGCGAAACAGTCGACCTCCACCTCGGGCAGCCCTTTGCACACCTCGCGCAACAGCTCGACGCGTTGCTCCAGGCTGAGGAGCGGCTTCTTGTTCGGGTTGGCGACGACCGCCACAATGAGCCGGGGATAGTTCGCTGAAGCACGGCGGATGATATCGAGATGACCGTTGGTCACCGGGTCGAAGCTTCCCGGGTAGACCGCGACGAACTCGCCACGGCCTGTCATCCGCTTCGCCTTCGCCATCAAACGCGCCCCGATCGCGAAGCGTTCGCGCCGCGGTTGGACGGTGAACGCGACCGGCTGGCTCTTTGCACGCGCTCTTGCGGCTGCGACTGACCATCGCTGCGCAGCACAGCGAAGGTGAGCGCGGTGTCGCCATATTTGGTCTGCTTGAGCAGGCGTAGCGACGAGGGGAGCTGGGTCTGCGCGCTGCTCGGATGCTCGACGACGGTGACGCCGTCCTCGGCCAGCAGGCCTCGCTGCATGAGCAAGCTGAGCTCCTCGCCGGCGCCGCGCTGATAGGGCGGGTCCATGATCACAACGTCGAACGTGCCGCGCAATATCCGCAGCGCGCGCGCGGCGCTCATGGGCATGATGCGCCAGCGTTCTGCGTCCGGTATGAGACGCACCGCGTTGCGCCGGATCGACATGGCCGCAACGCTGTCATTGTCGACGAACACGACCGAGCTCGCGCCGCGCGATACGGCCTCAAAACCGAGCGCCCCCGACCCTGCGAACAGATCCAAGACGCGCGCACCTTCGACGCGTTTGCCGAGCACGGCGAACAGCGCTTCACGCACCTTTGCCGAGGTCGGGCGCGTCCTTTTCCCTTTTGGAGCTGCAAGCCGTTGACCGGCTCGCTCACCACCGGAGAGGCGCATGGAGCGTAGGTTAACGGCTCGCCCCTCGCCACCCTGTACTACGAGCTGACGCGAAGCGACGCCTCACGATCCTGCGCCGCGAGGAAGGCGCTGAGGCGACGGTTCTCCGGGCGCTCGAGCCGTGGATCGGCATGCACCACGGCATCGGCGGCCTTCTTCGCTTTCACGAACACCGGGAAGTCGCGGATGAGATGCGCGAGGCGTAGCTCGTGGCCGCCGTGCTGGCGGGTCCCGGCCAGATCGCCGCTGCCGCGGATGTTGAGATCCTCTTCGGCGATCGCGAAGCCGTCATTCGTCCGCGCGAGGATCTGGAGCCGCTCCGCCTCCTCGGTGTTGGGCGTCATGAGGATGCAGTACGATTGGTGCGCCCCCCGGCCCACACGCCCGCGCAACTGGTGGAGCTGGGCCAGACCGAAGGCCTGGGCGTCGAGGACGAGCATGACGCTCGCATTGGGGATGTCCACGCCGACCTCGATGACGCTCGTCGCGATGAGGATCTTGATGAACCCGTCCGCGAACAGCTTCATCACCTCATCCTTTTGGGCCACCGACATCCGCCCGTGCAACAGCTGGACGTGGATACCCGCGAACGCGCTGGCGCGCAGCTCATTGGCCTGTTCGACCGCGGAGTGCAGCGCGCGCTCCGACTCGTCGATGGCCGGACAGACGACGAACGCCTGATGGCCCTTCTCCACCTCGGCGCGGACGAAGTCGAACACTTTGGGTTTCGCGTCGTCGCTGCGCACGTAGGTCTTCACCGGACGGCGGCCGGGCGGCAGCTCGTCGATGATCGAGACGTCGAGATCGGCATACACCGTTTGAGCAAGCGTCCGCGGGATCGGCGTCGCGGTCATGACGAGCGTGTGCGGCGCGTGGCCTGAGGCCTTGGCGCGCAGTGCGGCACGTTGCAGCACGCCGAAGCGATGTTGTTCGTCGATCACGACGAGGCCCAGCTTCGCGAACTCGACGTCGCCTGTGATGAGCGCATGCGTTCCGACCACGACGGGGAGCTCGCCGCTGCGCAGCTGATAGAGGATGGCGTCGCGCGTGCGCTTCTTGAGGGCGCCGATGAGCAGCGCCCCGGCGTGACCCGCATGCGAGAGCATGGCGCTGATCTTGTTGAACTGTTGCGCGGCCAGCACTTCGGTCGGCGCCATGAAGGCCGACTGATAGCCGGCGCGCGCGGCCAAGAGCAGCGCCGCGACCGCGACTGCGGTCTTGCCCGAGCCGACGTCGCCCTGCAGCAGCCGGTTCATCGGGGTGTGCTTGAGCATGTCGGCGGTCACCTCGCCGATCGCGCGCTCTTGCGCTCCCGTGAGGGTGAACGGCAGCGCCCGGACGAGCTCGCTGCGGAACAGCTTGGCTTGCGCCTCCCCTCGGGCGCGCGAGAAGTCTGGTGCTGCTTCAAGCGCACGCTCGGCTCTCCGTCGCGCAGAGGATATCGCGAGCAGGAAGAACTCCTCGTAGACGAGTCGGCGTCGCGCTTCGTCGGCTTCCTCCATCGTGGCTGGATCGTGGATGCTCTGGATGGCGCGCCAAGCATCGCCGAAGCGCTCCTTCTTGTTCACAGCCGCGGGCAGCGGATCGAGCTCGGCTCGTGCCCCACTGTCTGCCGCGCACAAGCGCACGGCCGACTTGATGAGCCTGCGCAGCTCGTAGCCGGTCAATCCTGCGGTCTGCGGATAGACGGGCACGAGCTCACCGCGGTACTCCTCATCGGCTCGGAGCACGCGATGCTTGGAAACGTTTATCGTCGCTCCGGTGAGCGTGTAGTCGACGCGGCCGCGCACGAAGACCCGGCTTCCCTCGGCCATCTGGTTGGCGAGATATGGCCGTCCGTACCAGACGGCTTGCACGCTGCCCGTGCCGTCGTCGATCGTGGCGGTCGTCTTGGCCCGGATGCGCCCGCGCAAGCGCACGTGCTTGCAGTGCACCACCGTGCCAAGCACGTTATGCTCGCCGCTTGATGGTTGCGCCGTCCGATCCGACCGAGCTGCGATGATGTCCGCGATGCGTGTCGGATCGCGCAGGTCGTCGTAGCGGTAGGGGAAGTGCCGGATGAGGTCGCGCACTGAGACGATGCCGAGGCGCTCGAGCGCGCTGCGCGTGCGGGGCGAGAGGCGTAGCGCGCTGCTCGCCGTCTGCCCGAGAAGCGGCGTGCCTGCGTCAGCGGGCGGAGCGACACTGCCGGGTCTGGTTGACATCGCAAGCATTATATCACCACATATGGGCGCAGACCTTTCCGTATTGCAGGTGCCGCGACCCCGAGCGTTGCAACCGCCCGCAATAAGGAGCGCGAAGCATGAAACTATCGCCGGTTCTCATCGTGCTCGCCACCGCCGTGGCGCTCGCGTCGTGCGCGAAGCTGACCATCGAGCCCAGCGCTTCCCCCACGCCGATCGTGCCGAAGCAGATCTGGAGCGGCCAAAGCGGCGGCTACGTCATCGATTGGACGACGGGCGACATCACGGCGCACCCGGCGGCCGACCCCGCCCATCAGTCGCTCTCCGAGATCGGGCGCACGATCGTCGATTTTCACGCCATCACCCGGCGTCAGACAGCTGATTGCGATATGATCCGCCAAGCGAAGCTGCTCTCCGTCGTCGGCGCCGTCGTCTCCATCCAGAGCGCCGACTCGATGAAGTGCGCCAGCGGAGCCAGCGGCACCGGTCTCGGCACGGTCGCCCTCGACCTCGCCCATCCCCTCACCCCGCTCTCGCTCGCCGGCTTCTTCCCCTCTCACGAGCTCGCAGCGCTGCAGACCAAGGCCGAACATTTCTGCAAGACCGTGCCGAAGGATCTGCTCGGCCGGTTCGCGTTTGGCGAGCTGCACGGCAACACCGTGATCGTGACGGTGACGCTGCCGCCTGACTGCACGGAGTCGGAGGTCGATCTCGCCCTCAACGTGCCGGGCGCCCTCAAGCAGTCGCTCGAGCTCGCTGCGCAGCGCAAGCAAGGGTTTCTGGCGCACGACCTGGGGACGGTTTCAGGGGGGCTTGTGACCACCGTGAACTATCATTATCGTACGGCGGTCCAGTAGGGAAGGGAAAAAGGCGACACCCAGATTCGAACTGGGGATGGGGGTTTTGCAGACCCCTGCCTTACCACTTGGCTATGTCGCCCTATCGGGCTGGCGGGTTTTGGCGTCTCGCAGCGACGGACCTTTGAAGAGACGGACCTTTACGTCCGTCAGACAGGCAACGGACCTTGAGGTCCGTGCTGCGAAGCCCACCGCCATGCCGCCCAAATCTCGCACGACGTCCGCGCGCGGCTCGCTGCGCCGCTACGCGCAAAAGCGCGACTTCACGCAAACGCCCGAGCCCACGGGCGCGAAAAGCGCTCGCGGTCGATCGCTGCGCTTCGTCGTGCAGAAGCACCGCGCGTCGCATCTCCATTACGACTTCCGTCTCGAAGCCGACGGCGTCTTGAAGTCGTGGGCGGTGCCCAAGGGGCCGACGCTCGATCCCGCGGAGCGACGGCTCGCGATGCACGTCGAGGATCATCCCCTCGACTACCGGGATTTCGAGGGCGTCATCCCGCAGGGCAACTACGGCGCAGGCCAGGTCATCGTCTGGGATCGCGGCACGTACAAGCTCGCCGAGGGCGTCAGCCCTTCCGCCGAGATCCGGCGCGGCAAGATCAAATTCATCCTCCGCGGACGCAAGCTCAAGGGGATGTTCACCCTTGTCCGGATGCGCCCGCGCGATGGTTCGCAAAACGCCTGGCTGCTCATCAAGGACCGTGACGCTGCGTGCGTGAGCGGCTGGGACCCCGAGCGGCACGCCACCTCGGTCAAGACAGGCCGCACGCTTGACGATCTTGCCAAGAGCCGCCACTCGGCGAAATGGACGTCGAAGCGCCCTTCGTCGACCCACAAGCGGCCGTGACGCTGCCGCACATCTCCCGACCGATGCTCGCCACGCTCGTCGACAAGCCGTTCGACGACGCCGAGTGGATCTTCGAGATAAAATGGGATGGCGTCCGCGCGCTCTCGATAATCCAACCTGGCAAGCAGGTGCGAGTCCGCTCGCGCAACGGTAAGGATCTTCTGCCCCAATTCCCCGAACTGCTCGACCTGCGCAAGGCCTTCCGCTCCCTGCCCGTGGTGGTCGACGGCGAGCTGTGCGCTCTCGACGCACATGGACGATCGTCGTTCCAGCGGCTGCAGCCGCGGCTCAACCGCCGGACGAGCGACCCGGCACTTGTCCGCGCCGTTCCCGCCACCTATGTCGTGTTCGATCTCCTCTTTGCTGGCACGCGGGATCTGCGCAGCGCGACGCTCGATGAGCGCACGGCCGAGCTGCGCCGGCTGCTGCTGCCGCGAGCGGCACACATCATGCTTTCCAAGCATATCGTCGGCTCCGGGCGCAAGCTCTTCGCCTTTGCCAAGCGGCATGCGCTTGAGGGTATCATCGCCAAGCGACGCGATTCACCCTACGTCGAACGCCGCTCGCGCCTGTGGCTCAAGATCAAGACCCACCTCGAGCAAGAAACGGTCGTCGCCGGATGGACAGACCCCCGCGGCGCGCGCGAGAAGTTCGGCGCGCTCGTGCTGGGCGTCTATCGCAAGGGGAAGCTCGTCTACGTGGGCCATGTCGGCACAGGCTTCGACCGCGCGTTGCTCGACATGCTCATGAAAAAGATGAAACCGCTCGCCACGCCGCGCTGCCCTTTCGCCGTTAAACCACCGTCCAACGCCCCCGTCCATTGGGTGCGCCCAAAACTCGTCGCGGAGATCAAGTTCGGTGAATGGACAGACGAAGGCATCATGCGCCAACCCGTTTTCATCGGTTTACGCCAGGATAAGAACGCCAAAGACGTGGTGCGCGAGTGATCGCGCCCGACGCCGCTTCAAGCCCCTGCGGTTAGCTGACCTCGAAGAGCTCGGGGCTGGCCTGCCTTGCCCGTTCGAACGCCTCCAGCAATAACAGCGCATTCGGGAGGTAGGCGCACAGGTTGGTGGGTGACGGCTGCGGGCGCACAAAGCCTGCCCGCTCGAGCGAGAGCAGCGCCGATTGCAGCTGATCGGGCTGGATGTGGTGACGCGTTGAGAAGCTTTGGTGTCCTGGGTACTCGATGCGCGCCCGGCCGCGGTCGTAGTACGCGAACAAAAAGAGCAGCACGCGGCGCTCGATGCGGCTGAGCTGCTTGGACTCGGCGATGGACGTGGAGAGGTGCCACTTCAACGCCGAATCTCGTTCTCGCCAAAGCTGGAATGAAGGCATGCCCTAGACACCTCCGTGGTCGTACGAACGCCTGTTCGTCGAACGGAGGTTCGCGCCCTGCCGCGATGGCGGCGCGGCTTAGACCGTCAGCCGGCGGCGACGAGGCGAGACGAGCTTCGTGGACGCGCGTTTGGCCTTGACGCGCTTGCCGCGTCGCTCGCTCAAGCTGCGCTGCAACACATCCATGATGTTGACCACGTTGGTCGGCGCAGGCGCCTTGGTCTTTGCCTTGGGCAGCGCTTTGCCGCGCGCACGTGCCTCGATCATGCTCACGAGCTTGTGCTTGTACGTGTCGCGGAAGCTCGAGGCGTCGAAGGCCTCCGACATCGTGTCGATGAGCATCATGGCGGCCTTCATCTCGGTCGGCGGCGTCTTCTCGCGCGCGGGCGGCAGCTCGAACTGTTGCGCCGGCACGATCTCATCGGCGTAATGCAGCGTCTCCAGCACGAGGGCGTCGCCGAGCGGGCGCAGCGCCGCCAGGTGCTCGCGCGTGCGGATAACCACCTGGGCGACGCCAACCTTCCCTGATTTCTTCAAAGCCTCGCGCAGTAAGGCGTAGGCGTGTCGCCCCTTCTTCTCGGGCTCCAGGTAGTAGGGCGTATCGTAGAGCATGGGATTGATCTCTTTTTGGTCCACGAACTGGACGATGTCCACCGATTGCGTGGCCTCCACGCTGGCTCGTTTGAGATCGGCGTCGTCCATGACGACGTACTGGCCCTTCTCGTACTCGTAGCCGCGGACGATGTCGTCCCAGGCGACTTTACGGCCGCACTCGCTGCAGGTACGCACGTTGTTGATGCGCCCCTTGTCTTTTTTGTGCAGATAGTTGAACGAGATGTCGCTCCCGCTGCGGACCGCGGTGAAGAGCTTGACGGGTATCGTGACCAGTCCGAAATTGATCGAACCGGACCAAATCGCGTGTGCCATGCTATTCCTTAATTAGTGACCGGCGTAACATCCATTATCGGCAGACCGGGATGCTCGCCGTTCGCCAATCAGGGTGCAAATGCCACGTTTTCCGGGCCTTCCGGCACTGCGCCAAGGGTCCCAAAATAGGCCTGGACCGTTGGTCCCAGAGCCACCCGTCGAAGCGAGACCCCTGCCTCCTCGCCGGGGGCCTTGTCCTCTCGCTGTGACAGGCCTCACTGGGCTAAACTGGACTGTACGGACCAGACCATTATCAAAATTATGAACTTTAGACGACCGCTCGTATCGTATGTGGTACCGGCCTTCAACGAAGCCGCGGTCGTCGAACCACACCTCGAGGAGCTGTACCGCTATGCAGGCACACTCCCGGACTACCCCTTCGAGATCATCGTGGTCAACGATGGATCGAGCGACGAGACAGGCCTCCTCGCCGATGCCTTCGCTGCGACCCATCCCGAGGTCAGCGTCCACCACCACCTCACCAATCGGGGCCTGACGAGCGCTCTCCGGACCGGCTTTGACGCTGCGCGCGGCGACATCGTCGTCACGCTCGATCTTGACCTGAGCTACGCCCCCTATCACATCGCCCTCATGCTGCGCGCGCTCAAGGAGACGAACGCGGGCATCGTGCTCGCCTCCGCCTACACGCGCGGCGGGCAGGTCGCAGACGTCCCGTGGACCCGTAAAGAGCTCTCCGCCTGGGCCAACCGCTACCTCTCGCTCGCCAGTGGGGGAAGGATCGCGACGCTGACCTGCATGGTGCGAGCCTACAACGCCGCAGCGCTCCGCAGACTCGCCCTCGCGCCGGAAGACATGGACTTCAATCACCGCATGCTCTTCGCTGCGTTGCGCGCAGGCGTGCCGGTGGTCGAGGTCCCCGCCCGCCTGCAGTGGCGCCGACCCGCTCCCGATGGGACCGCGCGCCGCTCGAGCATGAGGATCATCTCGCACTCCTGGTCCGTGCTGATGGCCGGTATGCGCTACCGGCCATCGCTCCTCTTGGCCGTGCCCGGTCTCATCCCCGGACTGCTTCCCCTCGTCGTCGCGCTCTTCGTGCTCTTCCGCTCCTCACACACCGCGCTCGTCGGCGCGACGATCGGCACGATCACGGTCCAGGTGCTGAGCATGGCGTTCGCCGTCGTGCTCGCGGGTAGTTACGTTCGCCAGTTGCGCTTGCCGTCGCGCAGCCATGCGATCCTCGCCGACGGCAAGACGGAATCTAATGCGTAACGTCGTCGAAACACCCTCCATTCCGCTCGTCCTGCCTAACGATCAGGACGCCACCGGAAGGACGCTCGGCAGCGAGAAATCGAACTGGTCAGCGAGGCCATCCTCTCAGGCACTCTCACCAGCACCAAGGGGCGCTTCGTCAAGACGCTCGAGCGGGCGTTCGCCGACATGCTCGAGCGTGGATCACGCACACGCGTGCTCTTCAGGAACCGCCGCCATCCATGCGCGGTCGCCGCGATCGATCCCGAACCCGGCGATGAAATCATCACCACGCCGATCACCGACATGGGCGCGCTGACCCCGATCCTTTACCAAGGCGCCATTCCGGTCTTCGCCGACGTCGATCCGGCGCACGTGCAACGTGACTGCCAGAGACCATCGCGGCCGGCTCAGCGAGCGCACCCGCGCCATCATCGTCACCCACCTGTTCGGCAACCCCTGCGACATGACCGACATCTGGAGCTCGCGGAAGACGCACGGTATCCCCGTGATCGAGGACTGCGCGCAGGCTTTTCTGGCGAAGTACGACGGGCGTACGTCGGCACGATCGGCACCATCGGCTGCTTCAGCCTGCAGCAAGGCAAGCACATGACGACCGGTGAGGGCGGCCTTGTCGTCACCAACGACGAAGCGCTCGCCCGCCGCATGTTCCTCTTCATCAACAAGGCGCTGGGGCTACGGCGATCCAGAACCCCGACCACTACTTCATGGCGCTCAATTATCGCATGAGCGAAATGAGGGCGCCGTCGCCCTCGCCCAGCTCGAGAGGCTCGAGTCTGCGGTAATACGCGTGATCGCTGCGCGAACAAGCTGACCGGAAAGGTTGCGCGATGTGCGCGGTATCGCCACTCCCGTCGTCCGCGACCGGATGCCGCAACGTCTACTGGAAGTACTGCCTGAGTGTCGGATAGCCCGCAGTGGGCCGGATGGCGCCGTGGGCCTGGCCAAAGCGATGACGACGATCGCGGGATCGGTGCCGCGCCGCGCTACATCCAAAAGCCCGCCTTCATGTGCGCAGATCTTCACGGAGCAGCGCACCTTCGGCAAGAGCCAGTTCCCGTTCACCCTGGCGCGCCCAGAAGCGCTCGACTACAGCCCGCAACGCTACCCCGGCACGTTCGCCGCGCTCGACGGCATCATCGTCGTGCCCTGGAACGACCGCTACACCGACGACCACGTCGACTATATCGCCAACTCCATCCGCGACGCGGTGGCGTCGCTGCAAAGCTAGAGGCCGATGTCCAAGACTCGATTCGCCCTTATCGGCGCCGGCGGCATCGCGCAGAGCATACCTCAAAGCGTTCGCCGCAAGCGAGCACGCGGAGCTCGTCGCGGTGGCAGACACGAACATCGAGCAGGCCGCACGGGCCGCTGAGGCCAGCGGCTGTCGCGTCTTCGACTCGCACGCCTCGCTCCTGCGCGCAGGCGGTTTTGAAGCCGCGCTCATCTGCACGCCCCCGGTGACGCATGCGCCGATCGCCCTCGAGCTGTTGCGCTGCGGTATCCACGTGCTGTGCGAGAAGCCGTTCAGCACGGACGTCGCCAGCGCGCGACGCATGCTGCATGTGGCCGAGCGCGCCGGCGTGACCTTGACCATGGCCTCGAAGTTCCGCTACGTCGGCGACGTCATCCAGGCGCAGGCCTTCATCGCCGCCGGGCTGCTCGGTGACGTGCTGACCTTTCGAGAACTCGTTCACCTCTCGCGTCGCCATGGCCGGGCGCTGGCACGCCAATCCAGCCGTCAGCGGGGGCGGCGTCATCATCGACAACGGCACGCACTCCATCGACATCTTGCGCTATTTATGCGGGCCGGTGACGGCTGTCGCCGCATATGAAGGAGCGCGCGTGCAGCAGCTTCCCGTCGAAGACACCGCACACGTGGTCGCGCGCACGAGTCTCGGCGTCCTCGCCAGCATCGACCTCTCGTGGAGCTGCAATCAGGAGACCGACAACTACTTGCGGGTCTGCGGCACGCAAGGCGCGATCACCCTGGGCTGGGCGCGCTCGAGATACCGCCACGGCGAGGGGAACGGCTGGATCAGCTTCGGCAGCGGCTATAACAAGTTCGACGCGCTGCGCGAGCAGCTCGACAATTTCTGCCGGTCGCTGCGCGGGGAAGAGCAATTGCTCATCACGCAACAGGACGCGCTCGCATCGGTCGAAGCGATCGCGGCGGCGTACCGGTCGCTACGGTGTGACCGTTGGATCCCCATCGACTCGATGGAGGAGAGCCCCACCATGCCCGTGCCCGAGCTCGTGCCGGTGGCGGCCGCACGATGAAGCACGCCCCGCGCATCCACTCCACTGCCATCATCGAAGACGACGTGGTCATCGGGCCCGGCAGTGCCGTCTGGGACAACGTGCATATCCGGCACGGAGCGCGGCTCGGCGAGCAGTGCATCGTCGGCGGCAAGACGCATATCTCGTACGACGTGACGATCGCCGACCGGGTCAAGATCAACTCGTTTGTGTTCATCTGCGCCGGCGTGACGATCGAGACCGGCGTGATGATCAGCGCCGGTACCACCTTCACGAACGACCGCACCCCGCGCGCCACGACGCCGGACCTCTCGACGCTGCGCACATCGGATCCCGACGAGCACACACGCCGCACCCTCGTGCGCGAGGGAGCGACGATCGGCGCCGGCTGCGTCATCGGCTGCGACATCACGATCGGCCGCTTCGCCATGGTGGGGATGGGCTCTGTCGTCACGCGCTCGGTTCCTGATTTCCACCTCGTCATCGGGCACCCGGCCCGTTTCGCCGGCTACGTGTGCCGTTGCGGCAACGTGCTCGTGCGAACCCAGGACGCGGGATCGACACCGCGCACGACCACTTGTGCGGCCTGCGGCCTAGCGTATGCGATCGATACCGGCACTATCCGCGAGCTTGTGGCGCCGGCCGCAGCGCTCGCCGTCTAAGCGCTTATGATCGCTCGGGAGCGCTTTGCAGTCGTCGGTGGTGGCATGCTCGGCATGACGCTGGCGCGCAGACTCGCCCAAGCAGGCCACGACGTCTCCCTCTTCGAGGCGGCCCCAAACCTCGGCGGGCTCGCGTCCGCCTGGCAGCTCGGCGACGTCGTCTGGGACCGCCATTACCACGTCACGCTTTTGTCCGACTCCAACCTGCGCGCGCTGCTCGGCGAGCTCGGCCTTGAGTCCGAGCTGCGCTGGGTCACGACCAAGACGGGCTTTTACACAGACGGTCAGCTCTATTCGCTGTCCAACGTGCTGGAATTTTTGGCCTTCCCGCCGCTTGGGCTTACGGACAAACTGCGTCTGGCCGCGACCATACTCCATGCCTCACGCGTTCGCCGCTGGCAGGAGCTCGAGGATATCCCGGTCGCCGATTGGCTGACGAGGCTCTCCGGCAAGCGCACCTTTGAGAAGATATGGCTTCCGCTTTTGCGGGCAAAGCTCGGCGAGAATTACCGGCAGACCTCTGCCGCGTTCATCTGGGCGGTCATCGCGCGCATGTATGCCGCCCGCCGCACCGGGCTCAAAAAAGAGATGTTCGGCTACATGCCCGGCGGGTACGCCCGCATCCTCGAACGCTTCGAACGTGTCCTGCGCGACGACGGCGTGCGCATCGAGCCGGCGCAGCCGGTGGAGAGCATACGATCGTCGGCGCGAGGGGTGGACGTCGCGTTTCCGCAGCGGACGCGAGGAGCGCTTCGATCGAGTCGCGATCACGACGCCTGCGCCCATCGCCGCGACTGTCTGCCCGCAGCTCAGCGACGACGAGGCGACGCGCCTGCGCGGCATCCGCTATCAGGGCATCGTCTGCGCGTCTGTCCTCCTGCGCCGGCCGCTCGGCCCTACTATGTCACCAATATCACCGACCCGTGGGTGCCGTTCACCGCGGTCATCGAGATGTCGGCGCTCGTCGACCGCAGCCACTTCGGCGGCAATTCCCTCGTCTATCTGCCCAAGTACCTGCCCTCTGACGACCCGGCCTTCGGCGTGCCGGACGAGCAGATCGAGGCAGGCTTCTTGCAGGCGCTCGAGCGGATGTATCCATCCTTCTCGCGTGATGACGTGCTGAGTTTTCGCATCTCGCGCGCCCGCTACGTCTTGCCCATCTCGACGCTCGGGTATTCCCGGCGGCTGCCGCCTGTCGCCACCTCCGTCCCGGGCGTGTTCATCGTGAACTCGGCCCACATCGTCAACGGCACGCTCAACGTCAACGAGACGGTGCAGCTCGCCAACGCGACGGTACCGCAACTCCTCGCGCCGCGTGGTCCTATGGACCGGGCAGCGGTGGAGGTCTAACTCGATGCCAGAGAAGCCCATCGCCAGTGTCTCGCTCGATCTCGATAACGAATGGACCTATCTCAAGATCCACGGCGACGCCGCGTGGTCGTCGTTCCCGTCGTATCTTGACGTCGTCGTGCCGCGCGTGCTGGAGTTCCTCGCACAGCGCGACCTGAAGATCACCTTCTTCATCGTGGGGCAAGACGCGGCGCTCGACGGCAATATACCCGCGCTCCGCTCGATCGCCGACGCTGGGCACGAGATCGGCAACCACTCCTTCAACCACGAACCCTGGCTGCATCGCTACTCCGACGAATCGATCGAGCGCGAGATCGCGCTCGCCGAGGGGCACATCGAGCGGGCCACGGGCCGCATGCCGATCGGCTTTCGTGGTCCCGGGTTCAGCTTCTCGCCCAAGCTGCTGCGCACGCTCTGCCGGCGCGGTTACCGCTACGACGCATCCACCTTCCCGACGTTCATCGGCCCGCTCGCCCGCGCGTACTATTTCATGAAGAGCCGGCTGCCCAAGGCCGAGCTGCGCCGGCGCAGCGCGCTCTTCGGGTCGGCCACCGAGGGGTTGCGGCCGAACAAGCCCTACCAGTGGCATCTCGATGGAGACGAGCTCCTCGAGATCCCGGTCACGACGATGCCCGGGCTGCGCTTGCCGATCCACGTGAGCTATCTGCTCTATC
This sequence comes from Vulcanimicrobiota bacterium, assembly GCA_963806005.1. Lineage (GTDB taxonomy): Bacteria > Vulcanimicrobiota > Vulcanimicrobiia > Eremiobacterales > Eremiobacteraceae > JAFANK01. The sequence goes on from CAWDWJ010000002.1 coordinate 199,959, forward strand.
TCGGCAGCTTTTCGCGCGGGCTCGCGCGAGCGTACTTCGGCTTGGCGCTCGCGCTCTGCCGGCTCACCCGAACGCGGCCCTCGCTGCTCTTGCATCCGTTGGATTTCTTGGGCCGCGAGGACAATCAATCGCTGTCGTTCTTCCCCGGGATGTCGTTGCCGCGGGCGCACAAACTCGCGGTCGTCGCCGACACCTTCGATGCGCTCTCGCGCCACCACACGATCGTGACCATGGCGCAGCATGCCGACGCGGCGCGAGTTCGCTCGCAAAGCAAGCCGATCCAGTCACGAGCGCGCAGCGTCGTCGCCACCCACCTCTAACGCGGAATCGGCAGGGAGGCTAGGCCGGCCCCTGCAATTACCAAGCGCACCACTATGCAGACCCACGTCAACGACGCCCTGGGGCGCAGGCTCCACGACGTGCGCATCTCCGTCACCGACCGCTGCAACTTCCGCTGCACGTACTGCATGCCCAAGGAAGTGTTCGGCCGGGAATTCCACTTCTTGCCGCCCGCCCAGCTGCTGCTCGTTCGAAGAGATCGCGCGGCTCGCGCGGATCTTCGTCGGTCTCGGGGTCGAGAAGATCCGCATCACGGGCGGCGAACCGCTCGTGCGCCGCGACGTCGAGAAGCTCGTCGCGATACTCGCCCCTATCCCCGGGCTCGAAGACCTCACCCTTACCACCAACGGCTCGCTGCTCGCGGCCAAGGCCAGGGCGCTCAAGGACGCCGGGCTGCGAGCGCGTGTCGGTGAGTCTCGACTCGCTCGACGATGAGGTCTTCCGGGCGATGAACGACGTCGACTTTCCGGTCGCTCGAGTGCTTGACGGCATCGAGGCCGCGCAGCGGGTCGGCCTCGCGCCCATCAAGATCAACATCGTCGTCAAGCGCGGCGTGAACGACCACACGATCGTCGACCTCGTGCGCCGTTTCCAGGGCACCGGGAGCGATCGTGCGCTTGATCGAGTATATGGACGTCGGCACGACGAACGGCTGGCGGCTCGATGACGTCGTTCCGGCCGCCGAGATCTTCGCCGCGATCCACGCCGAACTGCCGCTCGAGCCGCTCGAACCCAACTATCGCGGTGAAGTGGCGCGCCGCTACCGCTTCCGCGACGGCGCGGGCGAGATCGGCATCATCGCGTCCGTGACCCAGCCGTTCTGCGGCGACTGCTCGCGGGCCCGGCTCTCGTCGGATGGTCAGCTCTTCACTTGTCTCTTCGCAGGCACGGGGCACGATCTGCGCGCGCTCGTCCGCGCCGGCGCCGCTGACGACGATATCGCTGCGTTTCTGACGCGGGTATGGGCGGGGCGCGACGATCGCTACTCCGAGATCAGGACCTCGCTCACGAAGACACCCCACAAGGTCGAGATGTCACGTATCGGCGGCTGAATTGTAGGGTCGCGAATTTATTCGCGACCTCGTCGCCTCCTCAGAGATACTTCTCCAACTTGAACCGCCCACGCGCCTCGAGCAATGGCTTCCATAGATCGCCGAGCTTGCGCACCCGGGCCGGTACGTTGTCGATGCGGAAATCCTCGATGCGCACGCCCCGTTCGACCTCACGCCAGGTGAGCGGAGTCGACACGGGCGCCCGTCGCTTGGGACGCACCGAGTAGATGGAGGCGAGCGTCCGTCCCCACGCGTTTTGGTTGTAGTCGACGAGCACGTGGCCGCGCGGGCGCTTGGCCGTGTTGTAGACCGCGGTGAGCAGCTTCGGGTGCTCGGCGGCCAAGCTGAGCCCGAGCGCTTTCGAGAACGTCCAGACCTGTTTTTGCGTCGGGCCGCGGACGATTGGCACGTACACGTGGATGCCGCGCGATCCGGTCGTCTTCGCGTAGTTCGGCATGCGCAGGGCGTCGAGCGCTTCGTGGACGGCGAGCGCGCTCTCGAGCACGGTGTCGAATGACGCCCCGGGGACAGGGTCGAGATCGAAATGCAGGTAGTCGGGGCGGTCGACGTCGTCACGACGCGCATACCACTGGTTGAGGTCGATACAGCCTAAGTTGATGACCCACAGCAGCGACGCCAGGTCCTGGACCATAGGGAAGTCGATCACGTTGCCGGACGAATGACGGATCGGGCACAGCTCGATCCATTCCGGGCGCGGCGACGGCGCCCGCTTCATGAAGAAGAACTCCTTGTACGCGCCGTTCGGGTAGCGTTTCATCACCATGGCGCGGTCGTGCAGGTGCGGGAGCAGCACCGGTGCGACGTCGGCGTAGTATTGCAGCAGGTCGCGTTTGGTGATGCCGAGGTCGGGCCAGAAGAGCTTACCGAGGTTGGTCAGCGCGACGTCACGGCCGCCGACGCGCACGATCGCGTCATTGACCCGGAGCGGGATGAGCAGTCGTTTGGTGCTGCGCGCCATCGTCATGGCCGACCTTTATTCCGGCGACGGTGTTCACCTGGGGAAACCGTGGCCGTTGGGCTAACGATTGATCATGCCAAGCGCCGATCAGCCGCCGGCCGGTCAGCGTCCCCCCAAGGCCAAACGCTCGCGACATGTCGCGGCGATAGCGCTGCGCGTCCTCGCCGGCGCGGTCACGCTCGCAGCGGTCGTGGGAGGCGCAGGCTGGCTGATCCGTCAGCGTTCCAAACGCCGTCCGGCCCAAAGCGATGAGGAAGACCGCTGAGAAGGGCCGCCCATATCACGGCTGTTCGCCGCCGTCTGGGCCGTAGAACACGACCCACGTCTCAAACCCGTCGCTGACATCTTCAAATCGGTGCTCGACGCCCGCTGGGACGAACAGCGCGTCGCCCGCCTTGATCGTAAATCGCTCATCTCCGCTGCGGAACCATCCATGCCCTGAGGCGATGACGTAGATCTCGTCCTTGCTGTGCGGGGTCTGCTTGTCGATGCCACGCGGTGCGTAGAACTCAAGTGTCATGCTGCCATGCGCGAGGAGCAACGATGAGATGTCGTCGGGCGTGATCGGCGCGGATCGTGCCTGGGAATGCGGGAAGTGTCTGGCTTGTTTTGGCATGGGTTCCTCCTCGCCGTCACTAAACATCGCGGTCATGGGCCGGGTCACCTTCTCGGCGCGACCGCGCTACGTGACCGTCGTGTGGGTGATCGTCGGCGCGGCAACGCTCGCGCGCATCGTCATCGCCGCGCACCTGCCGCTATCGGGGGACGAGGCGTACTACTGGGAGTGGAGCCGCAGGCTCGCTTTCGGCTACTACGACCATCCACCGATGGTCGCATGGCTCATCGCGCTCTTCTCCTTGGGCCTCAAGAGCACGCTCCTTATCCGCTTGCCCTTCGCCCTGTGCGGCTTGGGGGCTGCCCTCGCCGTTGCGGCGTTCGTCGCCCGGGCGAGCGGGGACGCGCGAGCAGGCGCCACCGCTGCCCTCGTGCTCACCCTCGCTCCGTTCTCGATGATCGCTTTCACGACTGCGACCCCGGACGGGCCCTTTCTCTTCTTTTGGAGTCTCTCGCTCTACCTCGCGCTGCGTTCGATCGACCCGCCAACGCCGCGCGTTCGTCTGCCGCTAGCCCTAGCCGTTGCCGCGGCTGTGCTTTCACGCGTGCTTGGCGCGCTCTTGGCCGCCGGTATCGCCTACGCGCTCGGAGCGAGCGCGAAACGCTCGGCCGCTGCAGGCGTCGCCACTCATCCAGCGCGCCACGCAGCCCTGGCCGCCATGCTCTTCATCTGCGCCGTCACGCCATACCTGATCTGGGATGGCTCGCATGGCTGGAGCGCACTGCGCTTCGCGCTGATGGGACGCCACGACGCGGCTTTTCATGGCGGCAATATCCTCTCGCTCGTCGCCATCTATGCCGTGGTCCTCACGCCGGGCGTCTTCATCGCGCTGATCGTGGCGCTCGTGCGGCTTGCCCCGCGGGCGTCCCCGGCGGAGCTCGTGCTGTGGTCGACGGCCGGTCCGCTGCTCGTCGTGTGTCTTGGACTTGCTTTGCGCGAGCGCGTGGAGTTCTACTGGGCCGACGGCGTGTTCGTCTCGCTCGTCGCGGCGCTCGGCCTGTATTCGCAGACACTCTTGCGCGGCTGGCGGTATGCGCTCGTCGTCGTCCCCGCCGCGCTTTTGGCTGCGCTCATGCTCGTCATGGCTGCGCTGCCGCTTGAGACCTACGAGCTCGCGCAAAAGGCGTTCGGGCTGCACTTGCGTCACGAGGGACCGTTTGAGATCTGGGCGTTCGAACCGGCCGCGCACGACGTCGCACGAGAGGCACAGGCAAGACACGCCTGGGTCATGACAGACGGTTACGGCCTGTCAAGCGTGCTCGACTTCTATGGCGGGGTCAGGCCGGTCGTGATCGGCTACGACCAGCAAGGGCGTGAGGCGCGGACGTGGTCTCTTGGACCCGTGCCGGCGACTGCGCTCTTCTTCGACAAGGAGCCGCTGGACACGAGGCCGGATTTCGCGCGCCAGCTGGCGCGAGCGTGCGGGACCGTCGTCGACGACGGCGTGCGCAGCTACTACGTGAGCGGGATCCTCGCCCGCACCTTTTATCTGACCCGCTGTCAGGGGCTGACGCCGGACGGCTTCGCGCTGCTGCGCTGGTCCGGCGTGCCGCCCTAAGGTTCGCTTAGGCTGGCTTGCGCTGGTGGACGATGAAGCGGTTGCCTTCAGTATCTTCCGCAAACGCCATCCAGCAGACGGGGCTCTCATCGACCTTGCCGTCGTCGTCGAACTTGATGCCGCGCTTCTTATAGTCGGCCACGGCGCTTGTGATGTCGTCGACGGCGAAAAGCATGCCGTGCCCTGAGAACCACTCGCCCTCCTGTGACTTGTAGAGACCGAAGCTCTCGTCGGCTGGGAAGGTCCACTCGGCGACCATGCCGGGGACCGTGAGCGTGGGCTCGAAACCGAACATGTCGGTGTAGAACTTCGTCGCGCGATCGAGATCTTTGACCATGTAGTATGCGGCGTCGACGCCTTTGACTTTCGTTGCTCCTGCTGTTGCCATGAAGAGACTCCTCAAGAAAGGGTGCACAGCCGGCTCTCGGCGCCGGTCCGTAAGCGTTCCCTAACGCCTTTCCGTTTCATGCCAAGCAGGCGGTCCAGTCGCCTTAAACTATCTTAATTGATGCTTCGTACGGCCCACGGTCAGATAGAAGTCTGCGATGGCGCCTTTGTCACGTCGACTCTCGGACGACCGCGACGGCGACGCCGATAAGCAGGACTCCGCTTGCACGCTGCGCCCAGACGTGCGAGCGCGGGTCCAGCCCCCGCCGGCGTATGCGGTCGGCCCCGGTGATGTACATGGAGAGGACGCCCAATTCCACCAGCAGCCCGGCCACGCCCAAGATGGCGATCTGCAGGGGAAGGTCGCCCTTGGGGTCGATGAACTGTGGCAGGATCGCGGCGAAGAAGACGAGCGCCTTTGGGTTTGACAGCTGGACGATGGTACCGTTCATCCAGCCACGGGCGACAACTTCGCCACCCACCACGGTACTTGTGTCTTGGGCGTCGGAAGCTCGCGCGGTGAGCGCGCGGATGCCGAGGTAGGCGAGATACGCTGCCCCGCTCCACTTGAGAATCGTGAACGCGCGCTGCGACGCGATAAGGACCGATGCCAGGCCAAGCGCCGACACGATGAAATAGATGAGGTTCCCGGTCAGGATCCCGAACGCCGTGGCGAACCCGGCGTGGCGGCGGCGGCTGAGCGCCGCGCTCACCACGGACATCACAGCCGGTCCAGGGATCAGGCAGAGCGCGATCTCAAGCGCGATGAATGCGCCAAGCGTGGTCCAGTGCATCTATGTCACTCACCCGCGCCTCATTCTCATCCATTTGTGCACCTGGCTAGGCCGACCGCGGCGATGTCAGCCGAGCGGCCTAAAAGTGGCATGCTCCGCTAGCGCACCTTGCGCAACTTCCAGATGTTCTCCGCGGGCCAGCGACGTGCCCAGGCAAGCGGCACAAAGTCCGGATACGTGGTGTGAGCGTCAGGCGGTGGTCGCAATTCGACCAAGCCTTCGACCGCAAACCCGTGATCGTGGAACAATTGTATCCAAGCCCCGTAGGGTAGTTGAAAGACGACCGAGTCCGCATCTTCATCGCCGAACATCGAGAAGTAGTCTCTTGCAGCGATGATTCTATACGGTCAGCAGCAGCGTTCCAGCACGCATCGCGGAGCGGACTGGACATGTTGAAGGCAAAGGCACCTCCCTGCCTCAGCAATCGCGCGGCCTCAGGAACCGTGCGCCGAGGGTCCGCAAACGTCATCGCTCCGTGATCGCAAAACACGATATCAAACGAGGCGTTCGGCAAAGGCGCGGATTCCGCGCTGGCGTGGATGAGCGGGAACGACACCCCCGCCTTGGCCATGAGTTCCCGAGCGTGAGACAATTGCGTTTCGGAGATGTCCAGACCAACTGGGCGCGCGCCCCGTTTGGCGAGGAAGATCGACCATTGCGCACCGCCACAGCCGAACTCAAGGACGTCCTTGCCTGCGACATCGCCGAGAACATGGAGCTCATCCTCTGAAATGCCCCACACGCCCCACCCCGCCACGTTCGTGCCGAGCTGCTCTGCGTGCATGCGCTGGTAGTCGTCGCTTGTGCGATCCCAGTATGTCTGATTCTTGACGACGTGGGAGGGTAGTTCCATGGACGTCCCCGCTAAGGAAGATCCCGTGCACAAAGAACCCTTGGCTCTAAAGGTTTCTTGGAGCGGGAGACGAGGCTCGAACTCGCGACCCTCAGCTTGGGAAGCTGATGCTCTACCAACTGAGCTACTCCCGCGTGCAGGCCGTTTTCTGCGGCCTCAGCCGGCATCCCCGCCGCGTGGCGGTACTGCATCTGCACCGAGCGCGGCCAAGTCGAGCTTTCCGTAGCCGTGTTCGATGAGGCGCTGCATCTTAAGCTCGACAGCTTTGAGCGCAGGGGCCATCGCTTCGTCCCCTGCCGCCTGCAGCATCAGGCGGACGTCTTTGAGCGCCATGGACAGCTCGAAGGTCGGCGTGTAGTCGCCCGCCGCCATGCGCGGTCCGCGCCGGAAGATCGTCGCACCGGGATCGAACGATTCGAAAAGGCCGTACGCCCGCGCGGGCGTGATGCCGTTCGCTACGCCGATCGCGAGGAACTCAGCGAGCGCCTCGACGATCGACACGAGCATCGAGTTCCCCATGAGCTTGAAGGCCGCGGCCTCCTGCGGCTTGTCGCCGATGACGAGGTGCTTTGCGACGATCTGCTGCAGGGTCGGCCGCGCGCGTTCGTAGGTCGCTGTCTCTCCGGCGATGAGCATGAGCCCCTCGCCGCTTTGGACCTGCGGCGGTCCCGCGAACACCGGAGCATGCAAGTACCGCCAACCGTCGCGCACGAGCTTTTCGGCGCGCTGCTTCGTCCCCGCGACCGACACCGTGCTATGGTCCACGATCAGCGCACCCACCGCAAGGCCTGCGAGCAGGCCTCGGTCGCCCAAGAGCGTGGACTCAACGGCCGCGTCATCCGAGAGCATGAGATGCGCCTCAGCTACTCCCTGGGCCGCTTCCTGGGGCGACGAGCATGCTCGGCCGCCTGCCGCCGCCCACGCAGCCGCCTTCTCAGGTGACCTGTTCCAGGCTCGCACGTCGTGACCGGCCACCCGCAGACGAGCGGCCATGGCCGATCCCATCATCCCGAGTCCACAAAATGCTATCGATGCCATTTCCTGCCACCCGTTCGTCACAAGAAGTCTAAGACGGCAGGATGCAACAGCCACAGGCGGATGGCCTGTGTTGGCAAAGTCGCCGCTCCGCGACGTCTGCGCTGGCTTGCGGGCAGGTCCGCGCCCGCACGTCTTCAACCAACGGACATGGCGGATCCATCTGCGTCGCCTCGCGTGACGGGGAATATCCCAGCGGAGTCTGAGTGGCCCGAGCTGCTGCGCAAGTACGACCATCCGGTGCCCCGCTATACAAGCTATCCGCCCGTCCCCGCATGGTCTGACGATCCCGATCTCGCCCGCCGACGAATCTTCGAGGCCGCTGCCGCGCAAGGCACCGCGGCGATGTACGTGCACGTGCCCTTCTGCCATGCGCTGTGCTATTATTGCGCGTGCAATCGCTTTGTGACCAAGGACTCGACGATCGCCGACCGCTACATCGACGCGCTCGAGCTCGAGCTCGACAACATCGCGGCCTGCTGCGGGCGGATCCGTCTCGCGTCGCTGCACTGGGGCGGCGGAACCCCAAATAGCCTCAACCCGGCGCAAGTCGACCGGCTGTTCCGTGCGATCGCTCACCGTTTCGACATCAAGGGCGATGCGGAGGTGTCGATCGAGGTGGATCCGCGTCAGGCGTCGCGCGATCAGATCGCGCACTTCGCGACCTTGGGTTTCAACCGCTTGAGCGTCGGCGTTCAGGACTTCAATGTCCCGACGCAGCGGGCCATCAACCGCATCCAGTCGTTCGACCAGACGCAGGAGACCATCGAGTGGGCGCGCGAGTTCGATTTCGACGGCGTGAATATCGACATCGTGTACGGGCTCCCGCATCAGACGCGCGACACGTTCGCACTGACCCTTGAGGATGTGCTCAGCATCGGGCCAGAGACCGTCGCTGCGTATGCCTATGCGCACGTGCCCTGGGTGAACCATGCGCAGCGGGTCTACGAAGACGCGCTACCGGACCAGATCGCGAAGTTCGGCATGCTCGTTGACGCCCAAGAGATCTTTGAGGAAGCCGGGTACCGCACTGTGGGTATCGACCATTTCGCCGCCCCCGCAAGCGCGCTCGAGCGTGCGTTTGCGGAGGGTCGAGTGCAGCGCACGTTCATGGGGTATACGCCTATCCGCGCCGCCACGCTCCTCGCCGCCGGCGCGAGTTCCATCTCGTCGTGTGCTGATGCCTATAGTCAAAACGTCTCCGAGGTACCGCAGTATTGTGGCGCGACCCACCATGGCGCGCTTGCCAAGCGTGGTTGTCTCCTCACCGAAGACGATGTGATGCGCAAGGCGATCATCGATGGACTCATGACGCAGGGCCGTGTCGAAACGCGCCGCTTCCGAGGTCCAAGCGGCGAGCCGTTCGCAGTTGTCTTCGCCGGTAGTCTCACTGCATTGCGACCGCTCGAACTCGACCGTCTTGTGGAAATCTCACCAGAAGAGATCAAGCTGACCGCTCTGGGACGCCTTTTCGCCCGCAATGTGGCCGCGTGCTTCGATGCGCGCTCAGCTTTCGATTCGCCGAAGCACGCATCTGCGGTCTGACCCGTGCGGGTGAAATACCCGCCGTCGTCGAAGTCAGTAAGTCATGAAACGTAAGAGATATAATCCCAGCGTCAATATCGGCCTCATCGCGATCCATGTCGGCGCGATTTTGGCGTTGTTCCACGCCTTCTTCTCATGGAGCGGCGTCGCGGTCGCCCTTGTCCTGTGGTGGATGACCGGCGCCTTTGGCGTCTCGCTGTGCTTCCATCGCGCCCTGACGCACCGCAGCATCGTGCTGTGGAAACCTTTCGAGTACTTCGCCGCACTGTGCGGCACGCTCGCCCTGCAAGGCGATCCGATCGAGTGGGTGGCGACGCACCGGTTGCATCACACCCACGCAGACGACGAGCTCGACCCGCATGACGCCCACCGCGGTATGTGGTGGACCCATGTCGACTGGCTCTATATGCCGAACAAGAACCGGCCGAACGACCAGGAGCAGGAACGTCAGGCCCCCGACCTATGGGCCCAGCCGTTCTATCGCTTCCTGCATCACCGCAGCTTCTTGCTGCAGATCGCGCTCGGCGTGCTGCTGTTCGCGATCGGTGGCGCGTCCTGGCTCGTCTGGGGCGTCTTCGCGCGGTTGGTCTTCGTCTACCACGTGACGTGGTTTGTGAACAGCGCCGCGCATAAGTTCGGCTACCGCACCTACAAGACAGGCGACCTCTCGACGAACTGCTGGTGGGTCGCGCTCTTGACCTGGGGCGAGGGTTGGCACAACAACCACCACGCCTTCCCGTTCTCAGCGCGCCACGGTCTCCGCTGGTTCGAATTCGATCTCACTTGGATCCACATTCGGTTCTTGCAAGCCTTGCATCTGGTCCGTAACGTGCGCGTGCCGTCACAAGCGATGATGCAACGTCTTGCCTCGCGCACCCAAACCGACCGCCCTTAGCGCCGCGCGTTCGATCGCGACCACCCCATAACCGACGAAGTCCCCGGCCGGTGCCGGGGACTTCGTGCGTCACGTGATGGTGCCGAGAGTCGGAATCGAACCGACGACACCAGGTTTTTCAGACCTGTGCTCTACCAACTGAGCTATCTCGGCGTACTTATCTCCGCTTTATTTGACGGCCTTGGTTCGGCGCATTTTCCCACATTTTGCCCACATCTCCAAGGGTTCCCTCGCAAGAATGCTCCTTTTATCGGCCCACCACGAGTCCCTGTGGAACAAAATTCCTGGCGCCGCTAACAGCCACAACGAGAATGGCGCGACCTCTATTTGTTTTGCGACTCTCGACCTTGAGCGTTGTTCGACGACCTGATCTTCCGCCCGCGTGATCGCTTGAGAAGAGGCCGCGGCACCCTTATCAACGTACACCTGGTACGTGACCGTACCCAGGCAGTCGCTTCCCACTGGACGGACCGAGCCACGTTGGCCGGCCTTTATTGCGCTCGCCATCGCGTTGGTCTTAGTCACCACTCTGCCGAGCCACTATCAGGTGGCTCCCAAGTGGTTCCCTTGGACCGTCCTTAGTATCGTCGCCGGATCCATGATGGCAGTGACCCTCGTACCGGCGAGCATCTTTTGGCATCGACTAGAGCGCCGCGTGGTGCTGACGCTCTTCACGATCAGTTGCGGCATAAACATCCTCACTGTTGGCAGGCTCGTTGGCGACATGATCACGCACAAACATGGCTACAGCAGCATAACGCTTCTCGAGTCGGGAACGGCGATCTGGACAGTAAACATCTTGCTCTTCGCACTGCTGTATTGGCAACTCGACAGTGCCGGACCGATAGCGCGCGCCGCCGGCGCATCGGGAGCCGCCGATTTCCACTTCTCCGAGGCGGCCGCGGAGACAACGCCTCCCTGGGAACCAGGTTTTGTGGATTATCTGTACCTTGCGTTTGCGGCCGCGACGTCCTTCACGCCGCCGGACTACGCGCGGCCTTCAACCCATCGTGCGAAGATGGTCCTTATGCTACAGTCCACGATCTCGCTCACCACGCTGTTTCTTATCGCATCCCGAGCGATCGCCACGCTCTCGTAGTCTCTAGGCTGGCTGGATCTGCGCTTCCGCTAGCTGAGTACGAAGTGATTCTACTTCATTCTTCCAAGCCTGGGCTTCCAGGTGATCGTAGGCCGCTGCTGCGCCAGGCGCGAGACCCGCGATTGCCTTGATCTCATCCGGATCAAGGCCCTCGCCGTGGACATGTGCGCCATAGAACACGATGGCGGCAAGTTCACGGCGGACCATGATCGGCAAGGCTATTACCGGATGTGCAGGCCCCGAGGGCACGCCCTCCGGGCGCCATGAATGATCGTAAAGGGACAGAGGCCCGTTCTCCGTTTGGGCCAGCATCAGCAGCGTCTCATCCGCCTCGTCGAGCCTTGATAGATCGGTTGTGCCCCATCCCTCCGCCTGTTCACGTGTATATATACCATCGCGGCTGCGCCGGAAAAGAGCCGCTGACGCCAATGACATCGCCCGAACCGGCTCACTGACAAGGCAGTTCGCCACCGCGCTTGTGGTCGTGGCCAGCGGCAAAGCAGTGGCAACTCTCGCGAGCTGCACTTCGGCTCTATGTCGCTGGCGGAAGAACGTGGCGTCAATGAATGTATCCACTCGCCGGTGCAGCGCGTTGAACCAGAAACCGGCTGCAACCGCCACGCCGATCTCGGCGATCGTCCCAAGACGCGCAAGCTTCAGCTTTTCGATAAAGAGCCAGTCAACGATGGCGAATCCACCAACCAACCCTGCGGTGAGGACGCCATATACCAGCGCCCGGCTCACCACGAAGCTCACATCGATAACTCGATGTCTGATAACCGCATAGGCGACTGCCAGCGGCACCACGACGCCGCTGAGCTGCACTGCCGCGTACAACCAGTAGGGCGCGCGAAACAGGAAGACAGGCATGTTAGCCAGCACCGCTGATATAAGGGCGATCGTGAATGCCAAGACGACCCAGCGAATACGTTGGCGGTCGTTACCTCGAGCTGCGAAATACGTCGCCACGAGCGCATACATCGCGACCAGCGCGATGGCGCCTTGAAAAAGCAACAACAGGTTCTCTGCGCCGTTAGCTGGCAAGCCGAACCATGTAGGGCCGAGCAGCCCGTAGGTCTCCAACCCACACATTACGACCAATGCAATTGGTGTTAGCCGGTAAACTGTGGCTCGCCAGCCGGTGATGTTCTCATGCAAGAAGTGCAGTGCGAACACTGCAACACCAACAAACGCCGCCGCCGGAAGCAAAGCTTGAGATAAGACAATAATGATCCAGTTCCACGGTTCGTCGAGCAGCGTTGGGGAAACGACTGCTGGCGCGCCATTTAGCCCCAAGCAGTAGAAGAAAAACCCCCACGTCGCCGCGGATGGGCGGAGGAGCACCAGGGCCGCTCCGATCCCAACAAAGAGCAACATCGCCACTAGTCGACCGACAAGCAGGGCCTTCTCGGCGCTGCTGAGCTCGAACGGCTCGCTCGTTATGGTTACATCGCGTTCTTGCGAACCACGCACGACCGCAAACGTGACGCGTTGGCCAGGCGAACGCGTGACCCCGGCATCGGCAGCGACGATGCGAAACTCGGGCGTGGTGGCTGCCATGTCAATGCGGTCACCGTCTTTCAGCCCCGCCTTGACCGCAGATGGGTTTGCCGCTACGTTGATGATGACGTTATCTTGATCGGCCACGAAGCCCATGACGCCTGGGGATTGCCACACGCGTCGCAAGTCGGGCAGCGTGTACGCCACGACCAGCGCCGCCAATGCGACGACGACGAACGCTTGTAGAGCAGCTCGGCTCGATGGGTTGTGTGTAGCCATGTGCGATCCTACACTTGCCTCAGCGGCACCCGCCAGGTCGAAGATCGGCGTGCGCTACCGATCACGTTTGACGCCGACCAGCGGCTTTCTTACCGAATGCTTCTTTCCAGCGCCTGCACGCTACGCGCTAGCCCATCTGAATCAGCGCATCGCGTGGGCCGTGCGCATCCCAAGTACCGTTGCCAACGCTCCAAGGACGATGATTGAGAGTTCGAGCAGGCGCGACACCATACCGTGACGGTAGTGCTCGCCGCCAAAGACCATGTCGTGACCATGGATCGCGGCTGCACCGACGCACCACACGGCGCCCATCGCCCCTAGCAGCACAGCACCGCTGCGGCGGCCTCGCACGACAAGAACGAGACCGATTATCTGCACGGCGTATGCCGTGCACAGCATGGCTATGCCAAGGGGCTGGCAGATACCCAGCCGGGCCAGATCCCCGTAGTGGAAGTCCTCCAAAGCGTGGGGGAGCGATACCGCCATAAGCAAGCACGTGATGCCGATCAACATTTTCCGCACGGTGAGGCAAGCTTTCTAGAACGCGCTGATTCCTACTGCACAGGGCTGACCCCGCCGCGCAAGAATAACACTCCTACTATGAAGCAATTCTTCGCCGTCGTGTACGGCCCGGGCAGCCGCTGGATCGAGGGCAAGACGATCTTCGAGCAGCCGCTCGACGCGCACGTCGCCTATGTGAAGAGCTTGAGCGACGATGGTACCGTCCTCATGGCCGGGCCGTTCGCCGACGATGACGGCGGACTGACGATCCTCCAGGCCGACAACCTCCAAGAGGCTCAGCTCATCATCGCCGAAGATCCCGACGTGCGCGAGGACGTTTTGCGCGCTCAAGTGCGCTGCTGGCGGCCGTTTCGCCTCGACGAAGCGGCGATGATCTTCGAGGAGCCGCCGCTGCACCTCTCGCGAACCGGCTCGCTCGACCACCATCGGGTGTGAAGGCAGGGCGCATCAGGCCGCGGCCATAAACCCGTCTCATGAGCGCCGCCAAGCACCTGGTGCAGATCGATCGCGTGCGTCTGCTCGAACTCCACGCACGAGAAGAACGAAGCTTTATCGAGGCTCATCCAAAGTCGCGCGCGCTGTCAGAGCGTGCGGCACGTTCGCTCCTCCAGGGCGTGCCCATGAACTGGATGATCAAATGGGCGGGCGCTTTTCCCATCTTCGTGGAGAGCGCTGCGGGAGCTCATTTCACCTGCATCGACGGACACGACTACGTCGATCTCTGCATGGGTGACACCGGCGCGATGAGCGGCCACTCGCCTCGTGCGACGGTCGCGGCCGTGACCGCCCAGCTGCAGCGTGGCATCACCCTCATGCTCCCGTCCGAGGACGCGGTCTGGGTCGGTGAGGAGCTGCAGCGGCGCTTTGGGTTGCGCTACTGGCAGTTCGCCTTGACCGCGACCGACGCCAACCGCTTTTCGATCCGGATCGCCCGTGAGATCACGCGCCGCCCGAAGATACTCGTCTTCAACTACTGCTACCACGGGTCGGTGGACGAGACGTTCGTCACCCTGAGAGACGGCCGCCTCGAACCCCGCAGCGGGAACATCGGGCCGCCGGTACATCCAAGCCTCACCACGCGCGTGGTGGAATTCAACGACGTCGCCGCCTTGGAGGCGGAGCTCGCGCATGGCGACGTCGCCTGCGTGCTCACAGAACCCGTGCTCACCAATGTCGGAATCGTCCATCCAGAACCGGACTTCCACCGCGCGATGCGCGAACTCACACGCGCGCACGGCACCCTGCTCGTCATCGACGAGACGCACACGATCTCGGCCGGTCCGGGCGGCTACACGCGCGAGTACGGCCTAGAACCCGACATGTTCACCCTCGGCAAGCCGATCGGCGGCGGCATTCCAGGGGCCGTGTACGGGTTCACCGAGGCCGTCGGCGAGCGTATCGTCGCGCACACCAAGCTCGAGGATTGCGATACCGGCGGGATCGGCGGCACACTCGCCGGCAACGCGCTCTCGCTTGCGGCCATGCGCGCCACGCTGAAACACGTGCTCACTGACGAAGCCTACGCCACGATGATCCCAAACGCCGTGCGCTTCACGCAAGGCGTGGCCGGCTCGATGGCGGCGTCGGGCCTCCCCTGGCACGTCACTCGACTGGGCTGCCGGGCTGAATACCTCTTCCGCGCCGAGCCTGCTCGCAATGGTTCGGAGGCCGCACGCGCCGCCGACTTCGAACTCGACCGCTTCATGCATCTCTACGCCCTCAACCGCGGCGTCCTGCTCACGCCGTTCCACAACATGGCGCTCATGTGCCCGCAGACCACCGCAGCTGACGTCGACGTGCACACCCGCGCGTTCGCTGACGCCGTGCGCGAACTGACGGCGTGAGCCTGCTGCCGCGCAGCGTGATGCAAGTCACGTTGCGACATTACCCAATGCGCCGGCCGATATCTACTGTATGAGGAATTTCAGCCTTATCGGCGTGCTGATCACCATCGCCATCATCGCATACATGGCCAAGGGCATGCTCGCGCCGCACGCGACACACGACCCCAACGACAAGTCGTCGGTGGAATATTGGCTCAGCCATGATTCAGACCGCGACGTGATGCTCTCGTACTGCAACAATCACCCTGACCAGCAGAACACCGATGACTGCAAGCTCGCCATCTCGGCGCAGTCGCAGATCGACAGCGGCGCTCAGGCGAGAAACGTGGGCCAGGGCAATCAGACGGGCGTGACACAGGGGACGAGCCAAGCGGTCGATCAGCTCGAAGCGCAAAAGGACGCGAACAACCTGCCCTAGGGCAGGGCGTCTATCGTAGCGCGATCAACCCGACGACCGCTCCGCACAAGATGAGGAGCGCCGGGTTGAACTTTGTGCGGATGGTCAGGGCGAACACGGCGATCATGACCAAAGCTGTGATCCATCCGGTGACCGCCGATCTACCAAAAGTGACCGTGCCAGCCACCGCAAGGCCGATGGCGACCGGTGCAAGGCCTTTTTGGATCGAGTCTCGCCACGGCCAATTCTTAAGCCTGTTCCACAGCCGGCCGACACCGAACGTCAACATGCCGGTCGGGACGAAGAAAGCCGCTGCCGCGACCAGAGCGCCCGAAATGCCCGCAACGCGCTCGCCGACATCGCGACCATCATCATGTTCGGCCCGGGCGCCATCTGGCCGACGCTGTAGATGTGGATGAACTGCGCGTCGGTCAGCCACTGGTGGACGTCGACGACGAGGATCTTCATCTCCGGGAATGCCGCCATGCCGCCGCCGATCGTGAGCAGCGACAGGTAGGCGAAGACGCGGGCTATTGCAGGGAGCTGATCCATTCGCTCATCGTCTCCTTTGGTGCTTCGGCCGCGTCGCGGCCGGAATGTGAAGATCGCAGACGCGCGCCGACCGCCAGCAACATGACCGGCACTGAGAGCTTGAAGTGGTTGATGCACGACGATCGCCGCGAGGATGAAGAACGCGTCGAAGAACCCTTTGACGCGACTTCTTGCCGATCTGATACCACGTAGCGGCGATGAGGCCCGACGGCCGCAGCCGCGACGCCCTTGAGCGCCGCGGTCGACGAGCGGGCGGTCGCCCGCTATCGCCGTACAGGAAGCCCGCGGCGGTCATGAAGCACGAAGGCCCGGCAAGCACATGCCGAGCATGGCGGCGATCGCGCCGAGCGTGCCGCGCAAGCGGTCCCCCGCAAGGATCGACATGTTCGTCGCGTTGAGGCCGGGGAGCGTGTTGCTGATCGACATCAGTTCGAGAAACTCGGCGTCGTCGATCCACTTGTTCTTCGCCACGAGCTGTTGCGCAGATAGGCGACGACGCCGCCGCCGAAGCTCGTCGCGCCGATCATCAGAAAAGCCCAGAATATTCGAGGTACGGAAACAGCTGGGCGGGCTGTCCGCCGGCTGCGCCACAGGCGCGGCGCCCTCACTCATGCGCTTGGGGCGGGTTGCCTTTCAGACGGTAGACGAGTCCGGTCTTCGTCGTCCCAGCGCAAGCCACGTCGCTGCGATGTACTGGAGCTTGATAAGAGCTGTTCGACGCGGTGCTCTGATCTTCTGGCCGATCGTCGTCGCGCTCTCGAACTTCGTCTGAAACGCGAACTCGCCGCACATCACCTTGTGGTCGCCGAGCGTACGCCACAGCGAGATATTGGCTTTGGAGGTCACGCCTTTCCCGAAATCGATGGTGCCAAGATCCAAGAGCACCTCTTCGACGAGCGATCGAGTTCACGAGCTCGACCCGCGCTTCTGACTCGCCGATGAGGCCCGCAATCGGCGGGAAGACGCTTCGCGATCGTCTTCAGGCTCGTGCGGTCGCGCTTCGTGCACCGAGCTCAGCGGGAAGATACAGTTGTGCGAGTACAGCAGGCGGTAACCGCCGGGTCCTCCTTGAGCGGTACTGCTTCCGACTTGAACTTCACACGATAGGGGCCCGGAGATCTTCGGACGCACGTCGATTGCCGCGGCTTCCTTCATATCGGGATTGCGGAATTTGAAGACGATCTCCGGGTCGCTGACCGGGAAGCCGTCCTGATATGCGATGCGCCGGCGCAAGATGAACGAATTGTTGTAGAGGCGGAAGTCCGCCGTGTCGAGGAACGCGACCTCGCGGATCCTCGGGCGCAGCTTGTTCAGGTCGAACTGCGTGTACTTGACTTTGGCGACGTTGCTCGCGGCCTCGGCCACAAGATCGCTGAAGTTGTGAAATCCCTTGACCGAGCCGAAGAAGTCCGGTTTGAGGATCAGTTTCGCGTCGAAGAACTGTATCTTGTCGTGCGGATTGCCATCGGCATAGGTCAGCGCCTTGCCATTCGATGCTCCGTTTGGTTGCGTGGTCTTCTTCGGCTTGGTCTGTGTCTTGGTGGCCATGACCTATCTCCTCGGGGTGCTGAAAAATCCACTCGACACCCTGCGACGAAAGCGTGCGTCTACGTGGTGAACGGTCCTAGTTAGTCGTCGGAGCGGCGGTTTACTCCTCTCGGACACCTGCTCGGCCTTCAAGAGAGGCCATTTTCCCCAGGCGCCGCAGGTGGCGTTCTTGCCGGCTAAACCGGGCCTGCAAAAACGCCTGCACGAGGTCAATGGCGACGGCCGGGCCAACCGTCCGGCCACCCATGCAGATCACGTTCATGTGGTCGTCTTCCACTCCCTGACGGGCGGAGAAGTGATCGTGGATGAGTGCCGCACGCACGCCCGAGACCTTGTTGGCACAGACTGAGGCGCCCACGCCGCTGCCGCAGATCGCGATGCCGCGCTCGACGGCACCGGATGCGACCGCGCGCGCGAGCGGCGCGACGAAGTCTGGGTAATCGTCCTGTGGATCGAGCTCGTGCGCGCCGAAATCGACCACGTCGTGGTGCGCCGCCGCCAGCCAGGCGACGATCTCTTCCTTCAGTGCAAAGCCGCCATGATCGGTGGCGATCCCGATACGCATGCTATCCGCTCGCGATCACGTCGGAGAGACAATGTCGTGCGGCGCGAGCTGCACGGCGGCCGCTTGATCGGCGATGACGGTGGCCTGATTTTGGCCGACCCGGCCGGCCGGGATCGAACGGTCGCCGTGCACCAGTTGCACAAGCATGCCTGCCTTCTCTTCTCCCGTGACCAGCCATAGGATGCAGCGCGCACGGTTGAGCACTGGATAGGTCAACGTCAAGCGACGCCGTCCTTCATACTCGCCGGTCACGGCGACGTCGGCGTCGCTCACGTCCAGGACGGGGTCCCATGGCACAAGGGACGCTGTATGACCGTCTGGGCCGAGGCCGAGATGCACGAGGTCGAGCACGGGCGGCGTACCGGCGAGCGCTTGCAGCTCCCCCGCGTATTGCCGGGCCGCAGCCTCGAGGTCGGCTGCTTCGACCGGCATAGCGTGGATGTGATCGGCGGGGAGTGGGCACTGGGCGAGCGAGTCGTGGAGATGGGTGAGATTGCGATCTGGGTCTCCGGCGGGCGCCACGCGCTCGTCCACCTGCAACACCTCTACAGCACCCCACGGCAGTGTCTGGACCGCGAGCGATTTCAGCATCAGCCATGGTGTGTGTCCGCCGCTGACGGCGAGCGTGAACAGCCCGCGCGTCGCGACCGCTGCCTGTGCTTGCGCCGCGATGAAATCGGCAGCCGCCTGCGCCGCTGCGTCCGGGTCGGCGAATACTTCGACCTTCATATCCCGTGTCTCAAGTGGGATCTCCAGCGACGCGACTCACGTCGTGCGTCCAGCTGCTCCGTCCCCCGATGTCTCAAGGTGGCCTCCGAACTCGAAGCGCAGTGCGGATAACACCTTGTTCTGGAAATCCGCCTCGCCGCGCGAAGTGAAGCGCTGGTACAGCGCTGCGGTCAGCACTGGGGCCGGCACGGCTTCGTCGATGGCAGCCTTGATCGTCCACCGTCCCTCACCCGAATCCGAGACGCGACCGGAGAACTGCGCGAGTTGCGGGATCCTCGACGAGGGCTGCGCGGTGAGATCGAGCAGCCAGGACGCGATCACGCTGCCGCGCCGCCACACTTCGGCGATATCGGCGAGCTCAAGATCGTATTGATAGTCTTCCGGGTCGCGCAATGGCGTCGTCTCGGCGTCGATCGCATGTGATTGCTTGCCGACGTTGGCCGAGCGCAGGACGCCTAGCCCCTCGGCATAGGCCGCCATGAGCCCGTATTCGATGCCGTTGTGCACCATCTTGACGAAGTGTCCGGCGCCGCTCGGCCCGCAGTGCAGGTAGCCCTGCTCCGCCGTGCCGCCGGCCTTGGTCGCGGCCGGGCGTCCGCGGGATATCGCCGATGCCCGGCGCGAGCGTCTTGAAGATCGGATCGAGATGGGTGACCGCGCGGTCGGGACCGCCGATCATCATGCAGTAGCCGCGCTCGAGCCCCCAGACGCCGCCGCTCGTGCCGACGTCGACGTAGTCGATGCCCTTGGGCTGAGCTGCCTTCGCGCGGCGGATGTCGTCGATGTAGTACGAGTTGCCGCCGTCGATGATGATGTCGCCGCGCTCGAGCAGCGGCGCCAGTTCGCCGATGCTTGCCGTCGACGGCCGCGGCCGGCACCATCAGCCAGACCGCCCGCGGTTTGTCGAGCTTCGCCACGAAATCGGCGAGCGACGCCGCGCCGCTTGGGCTCCTCCAATGCCAGCTCTTGACCGCTCGGCGTTGCGGTCGTAGACGACGCAGTTGTGCCCGTCGCGCATGAGACGGCGCACCATGTTCGCGCCCATCCGGCCCAGACCGATCATTCCGAGTTGCATGTTCAGGGTTTCTCCTTTGCGCTTCGGTAGCGGCGGATGAGGGCGTTCGTCGAACTGTCGTGAGCGAGCGCGGCTCGTCTTGGCACGACACCTCGGGGATGATCCGCTTGGCCAGCACTTTCCCGAGCTCGACGCCCCATTGATCGAACGAGTCGATGTCCCAGATCGCGCCCTGAGTGAAGACGTTGTGCTCGTAGAGCGCGACGAGCTTGCCGAGCGCCGCCGGGGTCAGCCGATCGAACAGCAGCGTCGTTGGACGGCCGGTTGCCCTCGAAGACCCGGTGCGGCACGAGCCAATCGGGCGAACCTTCTGCTGTGACTTCGCTCGGCGTCTTGCCGAACGCCAAGGCCTCGCCCTGCGCGAAGACATTGGCCATGAGCATGTCGTGATGCTCGCCCAGCGGGTTGAGCGGCCTGGCAAAGGCGATGAAGTCGCAGGGGATGAGACGGGTTCCCTGGTGGATGAGCTGATAGAACGAATGCTGGCCGTTCGTGCCCGGCTCGCCCCAGTAGACGGGGCCCGTGTCGATGCGTCGACCGGCGCTCCCTCGAGCGTCACGTGTTTGCCGTTGCTCTCCATGGTCAGCTGCTGCAGATAGGCCGGGAAGCGTTTGAGATACTGCTCGTAGGGAAGCACCGCGACCGTCTGCGCGCCGAAGAAATCGTTGTACCAGACCGAGAGCAGCCCCATGAGCACCGGTAAGTTGCGTTTCGAAGGGTGCCGTTCTGAAGTGCTCGTCCATCTCGCGAAAGCCGCCGAGCATGGCTTCGAAAGTTCTCCGGTCCGATGGCGATCATCGTCGAAAGCCCAATCGCCGAATCCATGGAGTAGCGGCCGCCCACCCAATCCCAGAACTCGAACATGTTCGCCGTGTCGATGCCGAACTTCGCCACCTCAGCCGCATTGGTCGAGACGGCGACGAAGTGCCTGGCGATCGAGACCTCATCGCCGCCGAGACCGGCGAGCACCCAGGCGCGGGCCGTATGCGCATTGGTCATCGTCTCGAGCGTCGTGAAGGTCTTTGACGAGATGATGAAGAGCGTCTCGGCCGGGTCGAGGTCGCGCACGGCCTCCGCGAAATCCGTGCCGTCGATGTTGGACACGAATCGGAAGCGCATGGAGCGGTCGCTGTAATGGCGCAGGGCCTCATACGCCATCACAGGCCCCAGATCGGAACCACCGATGCCGACGTTGATGACGTTGGTGATGCGCTTGCCCGTGTGACCTTTCCAGGCGCCGCTGCGCACGCGGTTGGAGAAATCGGCCATCTTGTCGAGCACCGCGTGGACCTGCGGCACGACATTGACCCCGTCGACGATGATCGAGGCGCCCCGCGGCGCGCGCAGCGCGACGTGGAGGACCGCACGGCGTTCCGAAACGTTGATCTTCTCGCCGCGGAACATCGCGTCTATGCGCTCCGCCACGCCCGCGGCTTTGGCGAGCTGCACGAGCAGCGTCAGGGTGGTATCGGTGATGCGGTGCTTTGAATAGTCGAGATACACGCCCGCCGCTTCCACGTGCATGCGCTCGCCGCGCGTCGCATCTTGCGCGAAGAGCTCGCGGAGGTGCAGATCGCGCACATTGGCGTGCTCCTGCCCGAGCAAAGCCCAGGTCGAATCCACCGCCGAAGCGCGGCCGTCAGCGCTCATGCTCGGACCATGCGACGGAGGGGACCTTTCCACATGCGAAAGCCTCCAATGAATGCGTTGTCGTTGTCGCCCGCCCGGCAGCCGGGCGGCAGCTTCTTGAGCTTCTTGACGTTGCCCCCACCGATGACGACGTCGTCGAGCTCGAGCGCACCGGTCAGTTCGTCCACGACCCGCTCGACGTTGCGTCGCCAGCGCTTCTTCCCGAGGCGCTTGAGGCCGCGCAGTCCGAGGTAATCCTCGTACGTCCCTTTCTTATAAGGAAGGTGGCTCAGCTCCATCGGTTCGAGCACGCCATCCGCGATCAAGGTCGAGCCTAGGCCCGTGCCGAGTCCCAAAAAGAGCATCTTGCCGCCCTTGTAACTGCCGAGCGCTTGCATAGCGGCGTCGTTGATCATCTTGACCGGGCGCCCGACGGCGGCCTCGAAATCGAACCCCACCCATCCGCGGCCGAGGTTCGCCGGCTCGGCAAAGGGACGCCCTTGGAGGACCTTGCCCGGATAGCCGATCGACACGACGTCGTAGGCCCAGTCTGCGGTGAGCCGTTTCACGCCCGCCACCATCTGCTTGGCCGTCATGGTCGGTCCCGACGCGAACTCCAGGCGTTGCTTCTGACCCGTGGCGAGGATCTTGACGTTGGTTCCGCCCACGTCGATAACGAGGACCTTCTTCGCAACGGTTTTGCGCATCGCTCGGCCTTAGGGAGCGAGGCTGGGGAGTCCTCGGGGCGAACGTACTGCAACCACTAGAGCGCAGATGAGGGGCATACGTATGATGGATGTCCAGACGGATCTTGACCAGTCGACGCGGCTCGCCTTCGAGCGAACGCGGGTCGCTCAGGAACGCACGCTACTTGCGTGGGTCAGGACGGCGATATCGCTCATCACCTTCGGATTCACGATCTTTAGTTTCTTCGCGCTCGAGACCGGGCCGGGGAGCAAGTTCACGACGTTCTACGGCCCACGCATTTTCTCGCTCGTGCTCATCGGCACGGGTCTTATATCGCTCGCGCTTGCGACGGCGCAGCACAAGCGTGACCAGATGGTGCTCAGATCGATCAACCCGAGCCTGCCTGCCGGATCGCAAGCCTGGGTCCTCGGCATGGTCGTCGCCGGCTTGGGGATTCTCGCCTTTGTGCTCTTGCTGGCCCGACCATTCACTTAAGCGGAGCTGAGCCTCCAAACGAAAGGCAGCGAGGGCGATATCGCCCTCGCTGTCATCTAGACCGTTCAGAGAGATTACGCCGCGAGCTCTACGGGTTGTAATAGATGTGCGTGTTCTTCGGCGGCAGGCCTGGATTTCTCCACTTCGTGCCGTCCTCGAAGGTGATGCGCAGCGGAACGCATTGTTCCATCGCGGTCTGCAGCGGAAATACGTTCGCCGAAATCCCGAATTTGTGCTTGATCTCGGCTCCGGGTGAGAAGGTGCCGACGTCCTTCACTTCAGCCCGGAGAACGCCATTAGCGACGAGTCCGAACTCGATGTGGGTCATCGTCTTGGGCGAGATGTTGACGTAGTCGATACCGAGCTCTGGGCTCGTGGTCGTCACGGGCTGTTGATAGTAGTTCACGCCGTACGCGTCGCCCCAATAACCGCCCCGGTATCCCCAACCCGGATAATAGCCGGGTCCAAAGCCGCCGCTCTGCATGACGTTGAGCTTTGCGCTGCAGTGGCTGACCTTGACGAGCTGGCCGGCATGAATGACGTGCGGTGAGGGAGCAGCCATCGGTGCCGCTGGCGGGGATGCCGCTGACTCGGTTGGCTGTGCGCCGACTCGTGCAGCGCTCACCATCGAGATGCACGCCAGCAGAATGGCCATCAGCACGTACGCTGAAACCTTGTGAAAACGCATTATGAATTTCTCCTCGTTTTTGGGAAAGTGAAAACCTGTTATGGCAGGCGCGCCGAAATCCTTCCGGCGCCCAGTCACGTGTCGTGCTCGTACGATCTCCGTGGCAGATCGACGGCTTAAGGCCCGGCGTTCACCGTCACAACGCGGTCGACACCGACGTATACTGGGAACGCAAGATCGGGGCCGATCGTTACGTCCTTGCCCTTTTGGAAGTTCCCTGCGAACGGTCCCTCTGTGCCGAAGACAAGTGGCGAGCTCTTGCCTTTGGTCGCGACGATTTCAATGTGCTGTCCGTTGACGGCAGTGATCCAGTCGAACTGGACCGAGACACTCGGGCCGTGACCGCCCGTCGAGGTTTTTGCCACGGCCACCACATGGCCCTGACCGGCCGCGCCCTTTTGGGCTACGACCCACCCTTGCAAGACAAGCGGTTCGGCGACGACGATCGAGAACGTCTGCCCGGCGCTTGATGTCGACGACGAGAGCGAGTCCACCAGATGCGCGGTGATTGCGGTGCCGGCCGGCACCGGGACCGTATACGTCCCCCCTGTCATCGTGAGAGCAGCGGCCACGAGGACGCTCCCAGCCGCAAGGACTGTGCTGCGATTGCCCATGGGTTGTGCATTCGTCATCTGTGGCGGATATCTCTTCGCGAGATGAAAGAAGCCCTGCCTGCGCCCAAGCTCGGGCGGACCCGGTGGTGTCCGCGTTGAAGCTCAATCGTCCCTCCAGTCTCATGCAAAGCAAGCACAGTTTATCTCCTCACCCAAGCACGCTACGGCGATACGTCGCGGTCGCGTTGCTCGCGCTGCTGTGCGCGCCGCCGCTTTCATGCTCGAAGAGCACGCCTGGCGAGAACACGCCGGCGGGCATGTTCGCGGCGTCGTCAGGTGACGGCTCAAAATGTCTGCCGACGGTCGTCAGCGGGCCTCTGCGAGACCCCAAGCCGCAGCCGGGCATGGTCTGGATTCCCGCAGGCGAGTTTTCCATGGGTTCGGATAATCCGAAATTCGAGGACGCGCGCCCCTGGCACAGAGTGCGCCTCAAAGGATTTTGGATATCGGCCACCACCGTCACCAATGAAGAGTTCGCGAAGTTCGTGCGCACGACGGCCTATGTAACCGTCGCCGAGCGCAAGCCAAACCCGGCCGATTTCCCGAATGTTCCGCTCGCGAAACTCGTCCCGGGTTCGCTCGTTTTCACGCCGCCAGATCATCCGGTCGAGCTCAACGATGATTCGCAGTGGTGGAAGTACGTGCACGGTGCCAACTGGCGTCATCCCGAGGGACCGAAGAGCACCATCGTTGGCAAAGACAAATATCCGGTCGTGCAGATCGCGTTCGAAGACGCCCAAGCGTATGCGCGATGGGCCGGCAAGCGCTTACCCACAGAAGCGGAGTACGAATACGCGGAGCGCGGGGGCCTGAGCTGCAAGCCGTATGCCTGGGGTGATGCCTTCAACCCAAACGGTAAGAACATGGCCAACACGTTCCACGGCCATTTCCCTGACAAGAGCGATCGCCACCCGGGTGCTGCACCGGTGGGGTCATATCCGCCGAACGGCTACGGCCTCTATGACATGTCGGGAAATGTTTGGGTGTGGATGTCAGACTGGTACCAGGCAGAGTATTACAAGTCGCTCGCCGCACGCGGCCGCGTCGCCGTGGACCCGCAGGGACCGCCGTTTAGCTACGACCCGAAAGAACCGGGCGTCGCCAAGCGCGTCGTGCGCGGAGGCTCGTTCCTGTGCACCGACCAGTTCTGCTCGCGCTACGAAGTAGGCGGTCGCGGGCAAGACGAGCCGAGCAGTTCAGCAAACCACATCGGATTCCGCCTGGCAGACTAAGTCTACGTCGATGCCGGGGCGGGAGCGGGCGATGGCGTCACGCGGTGGCCGACGAGGTTTCCGTCCGCTGGTTTCCCCTTCTGGCCCCACGTACCATGAAAGCCATTGCCACCATTGGAGTAGTGCAGGGTGATCCAGCCTGACCCTCGTGGGCCGCTCCATGTCCCGTTAAGCTGCTGGCCGTCGTCGACGATCTTTCCATTGATCGTGTTGTGGTTAAACGTGCCGGAGACGTTATCGCCGGTTCTATGCAACGTCATGACGGCTGACACATAGTCGTTGCCTACATAGGCGATGACGTCCCAGTGTGATACGGTCGTTGTCGATTCTGCTTGCGCCCCGATCGCTGTCACGACGAGCACCGGCACAAGGAATATGAGTGATAGCAAAGTCCGTTTCAACGCTAACTCCTTTCAGGTCTATGGCTGTTTGGACGTCGTTGATGGGTCCAGCTCTGCCCGCAAGCCTTCGACGAGCGTCGCGTGTGCTTTCTCCCCGGCCTTCAGAGAAGCGGG
Organism: Vulcanimicrobiota bacterium; assembly: GCA_963806005.1. Lineage (GTDB taxonomy): Bacteria > Vulcanimicrobiota > Vulcanimicrobiia > Eremiobacterales > Eremiobacteraceae > JAFANK01. The sequence goes on from CAWDWJ010000002.1 coordinate 225,982, forward strand.
CTCCCACGGCTCCCACTCTTCCCAGCCCAGCGCTTGCGACGTGAGACGGAAACCAAAGCCGAAGACGAACGCGATGACGGTCGATGTCAAGACGTCCAGGCCGATCGCTTCCTTGCACACGAGATACAACGTTGCGGTGAGCGCCGCGGTCGTCACAAAGAAGGCGCCGCGCACCAGCTGTTGCGGTATGACGCCGCAGGAGATATCGATGATGAAGCGTCCACCGGTGGTGCCGATGACCCCGATGATGACAGCTGCGATATATCCCAGATGAGTGTCGATAGCCGTTTGCGCTCCGACGATCGCATACCACGGCAGTGAGAATGCCGTCATGAACTGAAACAAACCGTCTTGGAATCGCTTGCCGCCGCGATACGTTATGAGCAGCGCGACGCTCGCAGCGGCGAAGCACAGGATAAGGTACCAGGGGTTCACGAGCGGCGAAGGGACCTTGTTCACGAGCACATCGCGCAGCACGCCACCGCCGATGCCTCCCGCGTAGGCCAAGATGATGACGCCAATGACGGTGAAGTGCTTGTAGTGGCTAGGCCGGCGCGCGAGCAGTGCGCCGTTGAAAGCGTTCGTCGTCGCGGCGATTAAGTCGATATAGCCGAGCGTTCCGAGTGTCAAAAAACCAAACTGGCTTAAGATGAGCGGCGTCATGCATCGGCCTTTCTATGAGATGAAGGCCGCTTGTCAAGCGGCCTTCATCTTTCCTGGTTTGTCGTCTGCTGCTACTGTCCGGAATGTGAGGCGATCGCCTTTTCGACCTGAGCCTTCACGGCTTCCATGTTGAAGGACGCGCCCTTTTGCATAGGCGGGAACTCGATGAAGCTCTGCGCTCCCCTGGCGACGACCTCTTGCACGAGCACGAAACGCCAGAACTGGTACGCGAACCAATTGTAGAAGGCGAGCGACCCTGAGAGGCCCGTTCGCTCGAACGGATCGAGCCGCAGGTTGCACAGGATCGGCCAATCCACTTTGACCGTTCCGCCGAGCCAGCCATTTGGTTGGTCGATGAAGCGGTACTTGTAGTCGTTGTACCGGATCGCGCCTAGCGTGCCTTCTGCGAAGTAGAAGATCTCGTGGCGGTTGGATGGACCTTTTCCGGTGATCAGGTTCGTCTGATCGTAGCCGTCGAGATGGACCTTGTAGGTGCTGTCGCCGAGCTGCTTGCCCTTCTTGAGCTCGTCGGCGATGTTCGGATTTCCAGCGGCGGCGACGAACGTTGGGAACCAATCCAGCCCTGAGATGATCCCGTTCTCGACCTTGCCGGCAGGAATCTTGCCCGGCCAGCGTGCGACGCACGGGCAGCGGAACCCGCCCTCGAGCACGGTGCCCTTGCCGCCGGCGAACGGCGTCTGACCGCCGTCAGGCCAGGTGAAATTCTCCGTGCCGTTGTCTGTCGTGAAGACGACAATCGTGTTCTGCTCGAGACCATCATCCTTGAGCTTCTTCAAGACCGCCCCGACGATGTCGTCGAGCTGCGCCATACCGGCCTCGGATTCGGACCAGCCGTTCTCCGCCGTGCGCAGCGCTTGGTATTTCGGTGAGAGGTGCGTTACGACGTGCATGCGAGTCGGGTTGAGCCAGCAGAAAAACGGCTTCCCGGCCGCCTTGGCTCCGTCGATGAACTTCAAGGCATGCGCCAGGATCTCGTCATCGACCGTTTCCATGCGATCAGGGTAGAGAGTGCCGGCATCTTCGATCTTCTGCTTGCCGACCTTGCCCCAGCGCGGGTCGACCGTCGGGTCGTCCTTGTCGGTGGCCCAGCAATGCACCATGTTGCGCGGACCGATCTTATCCTTGAGCCCCTGGGGATAGTTGGGATGCGACGGATCCTCCATCGCGTCGAGGTGGTACAGATAGCCGAAGAATTCATCGAAGCCGTGGAGCGTCGGTAAGTACTCGTTCAAATCGCCGAGGTGGTTCTTGCCGAACTGGCCCGTGGCATAACCCATCGACTTGAGCGCCGTGGCGATCGTCGGCGCTTCCGCCGGCATGCCCACCTTCGCACCCGCCTGGCCGACCGTCGTCAAGCCGGTCCGGATGGGAAGCTGACCTGTGATGAAGTTCGCGCGACCTGCGGTGCAGCTCGCTTCGGCATAGTAGTCCGTGAAGCGTATTCCCTCAGCCGCTATGCGGTCGAGGTTCGGCGTACGACTGGCCATCATGCCTTGGTGATAGCAACCGAGGTTGAACCAGCCGATGTCGTCGGCCATGATAAATACAATATTTGGGGCGTCCTTTGGCATAGTGTTCTCCTGTTGTTGGGGGGCAGCTTAGTTGTCGCGCGGCAAAGTTATTCTCCTGCCGCAAGCACTCTTCCAGAAGTCTCGTTCGCCTTGGCGACGTTAAGGGGAGTTAATCAACTTTATGTTACGGTGAGCTCGCCTTGGCTTCCGCGATGAAAGAAGACGCGAAAGATCACGGTGACGATGACCTGGATTATGAGATATGTGAACACTGTCGGAGCAACAAGCGAATCCGGAAAGACAGTGGTCGCGATCAGCGCACAAAGACCGATGTTCCGCAGCGCGGTAGCGATGCTGAGCGTCCGCCTGTTTGGGGCGTCGGGGCCGCCGAGCAGCCAGCCGGTCCCGACGGAGAGGAGCACGATGGCAAGTTCTGCCAACATTGCGTGGCTACCATACACCCCTGTGACCGCCTTGACGAGCATCGGGAAGAGCATTACTAACAGCGAGAGGGTAGCCACGAAGAACACGAGCGTGAGCGGCCGCACGAGTTTCGCTGCAACCGTGGGAGCACGGTCGGCGATCAACAGCCCTATCACGAGCGGCACGAGCTGGAAGAGGACGAGCGTCGTCAAGAATTGGGTCAGGGGTAGATGGGCCTCGGCAGTCACCGGCAACACGAGAGGGGCGGTTATTGGGATCGTCACAACCGAAACCGCGGGCAAAATGAATGTCAGCGCCATGGCGAATCCAAGACTCCCGCCCGGCTGGCGCCCAGCTGCTCGGACTAAGAACGGAACCCCGGGCGCGATCGTCATCAGGAGGAAACCAGTGGCTACCACCGCGTCCAATTGGAATAGCCGCGCGATCAACACGCCAAGGATCGGCACGATCACAAAGTTGGCGAGAAGCGCCCGAGTGAGCAATCCGTAGTTCTTGAGCGCGGCCAGCAAATGCTGGCGGTTGGCTTCCAGGCCGGCGCCGAGCATCAGCGTGATGAGCATGACGACGGCCGCTATCTTCTGGGGGCTCAAATTGGCAAGCTCCTCCTGGCACTCGTGGCCGGCCCGGCCGAGTTCAGCCCGCGTTCCGACAGCACCTCTTCAAGATCGCGCTGCCACCCCGATTGGCGCCTTGGCAACACTGGTACGCGAGGCAAGGCCGCTCGCGTGAAGAACGTATCTACCAACATTCGCGTCTGCTGCTAGTGGAGGTACGCATGACTACAACTGTCAGATCAATTCCCCTCGGGCTCGCTGGCATGCTCGCCGGACTCTTGGCGATGCTGTTCGTGGCGCCCACCCCGGCCAGCTCGGACTCAACCATGCAGTCCATGCCGGCGCAGATCAAAGCGATCGACACGGAGTGCAGTGCCATCTCCGATGCCATCCTGGCGCTCAAGCCGATCCAACTCGTCTTCGCGAACAGCAGTTGGAAGATCGCCTCCGATCAAGACGTCACCGTCGCCGAGCGGACCCATGCATCGGTCACGATCGTCGATGTGTGGAAACAGGGCAAGAACTACGCTTGGGTCCATTCTCACTCGTACGATCAGAAGGGCAATCAAACAGCGACGCAGCTCTGCTTTAGGCAAAAGGACGGCACGCTCGAGAGAGCTCGACAGGCAGCGACCGTCGCAGACCTCAATGGAGCCGCATCGGCACGCGCGTACTATGCCTCAGACGGCACACTGCTCATGAAGACCGAGACCTTTGAGGTCGACGACCCCGCGATCGCTAAGAAAGTGACCTCGCTGCCATATTACAAAGATCTGCCGTAGACGTCGCCTCTTACTAGGTTAGCATAACCGATGAAGACAAAAGCCCGCAACGTCACGTTGCGGGCTCTTTCCTGGCTGCGGGTCAGCTTCGCTTTGCGAATTCGTTATGGACGAACGCGATGACTGCTCCAGCGATTCCGGTGAACAGCGCAAGGATGAGCGCCCGAAGGAGATACCCTCCAAGGTCGCCTTCTATGATCATCGAGTTACCCGTTCTCCCCGCCAGGCCCACGGGTATGAGCAGGAAGCGCAAGATGAACCCGGCGAGAGCACAGCCGAACGCAAATCCGAACACGTTGAGTGTGGTTGGACGCGAATCGCGGCTACGGTCCACGGTGGTCTCCTTCAGGAGTCAGTCAGCATATACGCCCGAGGCTGATGCTCGAAGGCGAAGAGTTGCCCCCAGCCGTTCTTCACCCTGACGACGATCCCGCCCTGGGCGTAGAAGCCGGCACACCTTCCGATCCGTGGCACTTTTTGTACTTCTTCTGGCTGCCGCAAGGGCAAGGATCGTTTCGACCGACGTTAGCAAACGCCGCCTTACGATTGCGCTTGTCCTCGGCGGCCAGCACCGTCATGACGCCTTTGGCCTCTTGCCCTCGCTTCAAGAGATCACCGATGAGCCGCATTGGCCGGTCGATGTGGTGGAAGAACGTTTTATAGCCTTCGCACAAGTAGTTCAGGCCAGCCTCGCCGTCTGGTGCGTTCGTGAAGCGGTTCTTCGGACACTCACCATGGCAGGCGAAAAGGACATCGCACTCTCTGCAATACTTCGGCAGCGAGTCGAGCTTTGCGCGGCCAAAGGCCTGCTGAAAATCCGAACCCAGCATATCAACCATATGTGTGCCGGGCGATGTTGCCGAGCAAGTACTTCGGCTCGACGAAGTGATCGCACGAGTAAAGGTCGCCGTTGTGTTCGAGCGCAAGACCGGCACCACAGGTCGCGTCGAATACGCACATGCCGGATGGCAGCCCCAGCCAGCTCCTGGCGGCTGGCCTCAAACGTCTGCACGAAGACTTTTCCGACGTCGTTGCGCACCCACTCGTCGAAGATAGCGCTCAGAAAGTTGCCAAATTGCTTCGGCCGGACGGAGCGGTCTGAAACCGACGTCCCCTCTTGGTAGAGCGTCCGTCCATCAGCGTTCACGCGCTCGACGATCGGGATGAACTGCATCCACTCCGTCCCGACCTCATCGCGCAAGAAGCGGTAGACCTCGAGCGGATGATCCCCGTTCACGCGGTTGACGGTGGTGAGGACGTTATATTCGACGCCGTGCTTTTGGAGTAGACGTACACCGCGCATCACCTTGTCGAAGGTCCCGCGTCCGCCTTTATCGAGGCGATAGGCGTCGTGAAGATCGCGTGGGCCATCGATGCTTATCCCGATAAGGTAGTCGTTTGCCTTGAAGAACTCGCACCACTCGTCGTTCAAGAGCGTGCCGTTGGTCTGCATGGTGTTCTCGAACGTCATCCCGGGCTTTTTGTGTTTCTCTTGGTAGGCAATGGCGCGGCGATAGAAATCGACGCCCATGAGCGTCGGTTCGCCGCCTTGCCATGCCACGGTCACCTGGTCGCTGCGGTGAGCCTCGATCAACTGCCGGATATAGCTCTCGAGGACGTCATCAGCCATGCGAAAGCGGCTGCCCGGGTACAGACGCTCTTTCTCGAGAAAGAAGCAATAAGAACAACCAAGGTTGCAAGTTGCGCCCGTCGGTTTTGCCAACACGTGAAAGCGAGGCGGAATGCGGGTTTGTATCACCTGTACAGGTTACAGGTACAGGTCCGCTCAGCGTATGAAGCCGGTATGAAGAAGCTGTGACATGAGAGCAGCGGCCTCCGACACAGTCGCGCCGGCCCTGGCAGTCATGTGCGCGGCCGGCGACAGCAATTAGTGCGTGGCCACAGCCGCGGCGCGGTCCATAGCGCGCACCTTCTCCTCTTCTTGCTCGCTCAAGCTGCTGGCTCCAAGCACGATCTCGACCTTCTTCAACTTGCCTGCGAAGCGACTCGGCAAAGGCGCCTAGGCCTCCACGCTGGTAATAAAGCTCCTGTGGGTTCGCTCGCGTGAAGCGCCAAAGACCGCCGAATCGGCGATCAGCCGAATTTGATCTGTCAAGCCGAGAAAGGAATTCGCATGAGACTCAAATTTCAGTATTGGTTGATTCCAATGATCTATACAGTAGCGAGCCTTATCGCCGGGATCCTGTTTCCGCAACTAGAGTACAGGTATCTGTCCTCTTATAGTCACGGCATGTCTGTTTCTTCGGCGCAAGCGTTTCTGTCATCCGTTGTTTCCGGCATGATGTCGCTCACTGCGATCGTCTTCTCGATAACCTTCTTGGTGTTGCAGTTCAGCGCAAGCGCCTATTCAAAACGGTTGGTCCTCTTGTCCGCCCGCGATCCGATAATCTGGAACTCACTAGGTGTCTTTTTTGCCACGTTCGTCTACGCCCTTGCCACGCTACCCTACGTCGACAGGAATCGAGACGGTAGGGTTCCGTACTTCTCGACGCTTATAGTTGCTGTCTTAGTGGCGATTAGTGTGATTCTACTGGTCTTGCTCATCAATAGTCTCGGTCAGCTTCAGATAACCCGCGTGCTGCGCATGGTGGGTAACAAGGGAAGAGCAGTTATTCGCGACACGTTCCCCCTTACCGGCAGCATAGCCGCCGTGGACACCAAGGCGCTACAGGAGCATGCCGAGCGGCTTCGGTCTGAAGCGCCTTCGCAGACGTTAAAGTACTCGGGTGAACCACGTGCTATCGCCGATTTCGATGTCGCTGCTTTTGTTCGGCTCGCCCAGCCGGCAGGGGCTGTTATCAGCATGGAATGCGCTGTAGGTGACATTCTTGCCGAAGGCGCACCGCTTGTGCGCGTCTTTGGAGCTGGAAACCCAATATCAAACAAGGCTCTGCTTCGGGCGATCGATTTCGCATGGGGCCGCACGTTCGAAAAGGATCCAAAATACCCGCTCCGGTTGCTTGTTGATACAGCCATAATGGCATTGTCTCCGGCCGTCAATGACCCGACCACCGCGGTGCAATCAATCGATCAGATCGAGGATCTGCTATATCGACTCGGACAGTGCGACCTCCACCCTGGCTATGTGGCGGACGCAAATGGAGACCTTCGTTTTGTCTTCCCTACACCGACGTGGGAAGATTACTTGTCGCTCGCTTTCGACGAGATTCGCATGTATGGGAGCACCACACTTCAGGTACCACGCCGGATGAGAGCAGCCCTCAACTATCTCTTGGGTTCGTTATCAAACGCGGATCGAATCGATGCAGTGCGACGTTATCTGCGCCGTCTCGACGACAATGTTGAGCATTCAGGGCTCGATGAGCTTGATCGAGCGGAGGCGATGCAGGCGGACCGGCAAGGTCTAGGCGTCACCCGTGTTGCCTGTTAGGAGGGTTGCGCTTTACTGGCCTCTCTTAACCGGCCATATGATCGACCAGGAGAATCGAATGAGCCCGTATGGCGCGTACTGCGGCCGGACGATATTGCCGTAGTAAGATAGATTGTAGGACATAGGCAGTTTCAACCACGTGTTCGTGTTCGTGATCCCGAGCCCGATCGGCACCGTCCACTTCTGGTCACCGGGCTGGTTCCAGTTGGCGGTCATGATGGGTGCCTCTGACAACGCCCAACCCTTGCCAAAATTGAAGTTGATAAAGGGTTGCGCAAGAAACGAGTTGAGCGTGTTCTCAGGTGTCGTGCTCGGCCCAGCAACATCCCAGCGCTGTGTCACGAGCATCCCAATAACAAATGGCCCCGGCATGACCAGCCCCACTGCGTTGAGCCCGGCGCCCCATTGTCGAGTGCCGAGATTTAGCGTCGCGGCAGGAAACGACAAGATCGGCCCTAGCCCATAGATGAAGCCGTTCGGGTTCACCTTGGGGGCGTAGTAGCTCTGAAGCTGGATGTTCGAGATACCCAACTGTGCGGAGCACGGGACTCTTTGAACAACGCTAATGTCACCCAAAGAAATCGCTGTCTCTCGACAATGTTCAAAATCGAGCAGCGGAGGTACGTTGACGACGGGAACGATCACCCGCTCGATGAGGTTCGCCTTCGGGCTCAGCATGAACGGTACGACGGGCTGGATGTTCATATTCCACACCGTCGTCTTGGTCTGGCCAGAGCTGTAGTCCCAATTGTTCTGGAACGGCAGGATGGCGATATTGCCCACCGGGTTCTGCGATGCTTTTATCAGCGCTTTCATTTCGGCAGGCGTCGGCTGATCAGCTGATGCCGCAGGTGTTTTTGGCGCCGCGGAAGCGTTTGGTGCGGGAGATGATGCTGCCGTATTCGCAGCGACGTCGGCCTGCGCGGCGGTAGGTGCTGCAAAGATGAGGGCGGCTGAGATAAGCGTTGCGAGGTGCGTTCGTATCTGTCGCTTGACGGTCATAACCTCTCCATTTTAGCAAAGTCACTAGATCTGGTAGGCGGCACCTACAAGATCTCGTGAAGATCCTATGAAGGAAGGCCGCTCTGGAAGGCGGCCTCTCATTTTCTTTCGAGCGGCGATAAGCCTGCTCCACGCCTCAGGCGCGTTGGTCCCCCCATTGGAAACCTCGCTGCGGCGGTTTTTCCCGAATTGACCTGTTGCGTAGCCAATGGACTTTAACACGGTTGCTATCGTCGCGTTAGCGCAACATGATCGCGGTTCTTAGGGGTGACACGCCTTGAATGAGGTGGCAGAGGTTTGCTCCCTTCGTGTCACTAACACTCCATCGTTGGGCGTTCACGCGCTCGATAATTAGACAGCTAAGTTCATTAGACAGCTAATTCAAAGGAGACGAATTACATGGCTAAGGCTAAGCGGAAAGCTAAGCGGGCCGTAAGGAAGGCCGCTCGTAAGACCAAGCGCGCTGTCCGGAAGACCAAACGCAAACTTGTTAAAGCGGTGCGACAGGCTTAGGGCAATAAGGCTACAGAAAACTCACAGCCGGCTAGAGCCGGCTCCTTTTTTGTTTACCGGAGCAGAGGCTCGATGAAAAAAACAACATTGCCCCATTACCCCAACGTGCTGGTCGTTGATGTCGGCGGAACCGGCGTCAAGATCCTCGCCACTGGACACGATGAGAGCCGGAAGTTTGCCTCTGGTCCGAAAATGACGCCGGCGCGCATGGTTGCCGGCGTCAAGAAACTCGCGAAGGACTGGAAGTACGATGTCGTGTCAATCGGCTATCCGGGCCCAGTTTCCAAAGGCCGCATCACTGCAGAACCCCGTAACCTCGCATCGGGATGGCGACGCTTTGATTTCGAAGCCGCCTTCGAGCGTCTCAGTCAAGCTCCTCAATGACGCGGCCATGCAAGCGCTTGGGAGCTATAAGGGTGGCTTGCTGCTCTTCATAGGTCTGGGAACCGGCCTCGGCTCCGCTCTCGTTGCCGATGGCGTTGTCGTCCCCATGGAGCTTGGCCATCTTTCCTATCGCAACGGGACGTACGAGGACTATGTCGGGCTGCGCGGATTCGAGCGACTTGGCAAGAAGAAATGGCGCAAACATGTCGATTTCGCCGTCACCCGGCTGATCGAGGCGCTGCACCCAGATGATGTCGTGCTCGGGGGAGGCAATGCAAGAAACTGAAAAAGCTGCCGCTCGGATGCCGATTGGGCGACAACGCCTACGCGTTTGTGGGAGGATTTCGACTCTGGGCGCCAGCCAAGTGATCCCGTGAGGAGAACGATTTGAGCGCTCACCGGTCAGATGCTCTCGTCTTCTTTGGAGCGACGGGCGACCTCGCCTACAAGAAGATCTTCCCGTCGTTGCAGGCAATGATCAAGCGCGGCACCTTCGACCTCCCCGTCATCGGCGTGGCAAAGGCAGGATGGGATCTGGATCAGATGAAGGCCCGCGCGAAGGATAGCCTCGAAAAGCACGGCGGGCTCGACCGCGCCGCCTTCAACAAGCTTTGCGAACTCCTCCGCTACGTCGACGGCGACTATAGCGACCCTGCCACGTTTGCGGCGCTCAAACGGGAGCTGCACGCCGCGAAACGGCCGGCGCACTACCTCGCCATTCCCCCCACCCTCTTCGGCAAGGTGGTCGAGCAGCTTGGCGCGTCCGGCTGTTCGAAAGACGCCCGCATCATCATCGAGAAGCCGTTCGGAACCGACCTCGCCTCAGCACGGGAACTGAACCGGATCCTGTCGGCGCAGTTTCCGGAGTCGTCGATCTTCCGCATCGACCACTATCTCGGGAAGCGGCCGGTCGTCAATATGCTCTTCTTCCGCTTTGTCAACTCCCTGCTCGAGCCTCTCTGGAACCGCAACTATGTCGAGAGCATTCAGATCACCATGGGAGAGGATTTCGGAATTCAGGGCCGCGGCGCGTTCTACGATGCGGTCGGAGCGATCCGCGATGTCATCCAGAACCACCTGTTCCAGGTCATTGCCAATTTTGCGATGGAACCTCCCGCGCGTCTGGACAGCGAATCGATTCGCGATGAAAAGGTGAAAGTGTTGAAGGCGATTCCGCCCCTGGAAGCCCACAGTGTGATCCGCGGGCAGTTCCGCGGCTTCAGATCTGAACCGGGGGTGGCTCCGGACTCGACGACGGAAACGTTTGCAGCCCTGCGCCTCGACATCGAATCGCCGCGCTGGAAAGGAGTCCCGTTTTATGTCCGCGCCGGCAAGAACCTCCCAGTGACCTGCACGGATCTCATGGTTCGCTTTCAGCGCTTACCCAATGTGTATTCCAGTCTGGCTACGGCGCCCAACCATCTGCGTTTTCGCATCAGCCCGGTCGTGCAGTACGCCATCGGGATGCTCGTGATGGTTGATGACGAGAAGATGATCGGGTCGGTGAAAGAGCTTGCAGGCAGCCCGACCCCGATCGACGACGAGCAGGGCGCCTATGAGCGGGTGTTGACCGATGCCCTGGACGGGGACGCGACGCTGTTTACGCGCCAGGACTACGTCGAAGAGGCGTGGCGCATCGTCGATCCATACTTGAAGACGGCCACCCCGGTCTACGAATACGAGCCGGGGACGTGGGGTCCGCGTGAGGTGGATCGCACGATTGCCCCCGCCGGCGGCTGGTACGACCCCGCCTCCTCGGGCTAGGGAGTCGAAATGATGGATTCGCGCCCGACATCCAACCATTGTCGCGCGGTCACCCGGGATTGTGCTTGAGCGAAGAAGGCGGCGAGTCCGGTCCATCCAGTCTGGTGGCTGGCGCCAAGACCGGCACCCGTGTCGCCATGGAAATACTCGTAGAACAGCACGTAGTCGCGCCAGTGCGGGTCCTGCTGGAACTTCGTCACATCGCCATACACGGGCCGGCGCCCTCGCGCGTCTGGCAAGAAAATGCTCGATAGGCGCCGGTTGAGCTCCTCAGCCACCTCGAAGAGCGTCATCACCTTACCCGAGCCTGTCGGGCATTCGATGGTGAACGAATCCCCATAGTAACGATAGAACTGCATGAGCGCCCGGTAGATCATCGCATTCATCGGCATCCAGACCGGGCCACGCCAGTTGGAGTTGCCACCGAACATCCCGCTATCGCTCTCACCCGGCAGGTATTTCACCTCAAGCCGTTCCCCTTCGGGCTCGATCGTGTAGGGGTGGGCTTCATGGTATTTCGACAGCGACCGGATCCCGTGCGGGCTGAAAAACTCCGTTTCGTCGAGCACTTTGGTCAAGACGCGTCGCAGCTTGCGTTCGTCGACCAGCGTCAATATGACGTTGCCGTTGACGCCCGGTTTGTTGATGTTGGGGAGCAGATCCACGAGCTCAGGCAAGCGTGCAAAGCGTTTGCGAACGCTCTCGACCGCTTGCGGCACACAGGCGACCATCTTCGGCGTGAACACGATCGTGGCACAGATGGGGAGCAACCCGACGAGCGAACGCACCTTCAAGCGCCCAGCGCGCCCATCAGGTAGGCGCAGCACGTCGTAGAAAAAGGCGTCCTCGTCATCCCACATCGAACCTTGCTCGCCGCTGCCGCGCATCATCGCCGAGCCGATCCAGACGAAGTGCTCGACGAATTTGAGCGCCATGTCTTCATACGCTCGATCGTGCGTCGAGAGCTCCATGGCGATCTCGAGCATGCCCAAACAGAAGAACGCCACCCAGGCGGTCCCGTCCGCCTGCTCGAGCGATCCTCCGAGCGGCAACGGAGCACTTCTGTCGAAGACGCTGATGTTGTCCAGACCCAGAAAACCGCCTTCAAAGACGTTTTTGCCTTCGCGGTCTTTGCGGTTCACCCACCAGGTGAAGTTGAGCAAAAGCTTGTGGAAGATACGCTTGAGGAACGTGACGTCGCCTTTTCCGCGCGTCGTTCGGTCGAGGTCGTAGATGAACTTCGCCGCGAACGCGTGGACCGGTGGATTGACGTCGCTGAAGTTCCATTCGTAGGCGGGCAGCTGTCCGCTTGGATGGAGATAGCGTTCGCCCAGCAGTAGGTCGATCTGCGATTTCGCAAAATCCAGGTCCAGCGCCGCGAAGGCGAGAGCGTGAAAGGCGAGGTCCCACGCGGCGAACCACGGATACTCCCACTTGTCGGGCATCGAGATGATGTCGTCGCTGACCATGTGGAACCAGCTGGCATTGCGCAGCGCGTGTGCTCGTGCGACAGCACGTTATGGCCGTGCTCGTCAAGCCAATGGTCCACGTCGAAGTGGTAATATTGCTTGGTCCACAACATGCCGGCGAACGCTTGACGCGCGACTGCAGCCGTGGTCTGAATCGAGCGCAGAAAGGATCGGTTCGTAGAACTCATCGGCCTCGTGGGCGCGCGCTGCGAACACGCGATCGAACTCCGGTCCAAAGCGTCTCGAGCACCTTCCCGGTCAGACTCAAGCGCAAGCGGACGACCGTGCACGCCCGGGTTGGATGCGGCGTTCGTAGTGGGCGGCCATTTTGCTGCCCATGGCCTGAGGATTGACGGCATCGGTCTTCCCGTGCACGACGGCTTCGTTGATGCCATCCTTCACATAGGGGCCGGCGTTTTTTTCGCCCCATTGTCCCCACAGCAACGAGCGGTTGGTGTCGTTTTCGGTGAAGAGCGACGAGACCGGCCCTTCGCAGTACAGGTAACGCTCGCCGATTTTCGGGTCGCTCGCCAGAACGATGCTCTGCTTGGCCGTCTCGCTCAAGCGCTTGAGCATCGGCCGCTCGCCCCCCTCGCGCCACGACCAGGTGTTGCGACACCACAGCGTCGGCAAGAGGTGCAGCTCCGCTTCGCGGTCGCCGCGATTGTGGGCCGTGATCCGAATGAAGATGTCCTCGGGGCCGTCTTTGGCATACTCCACGAAGACGTCGAAGTAGCGATCCTGGTTGAAGACGCCGGTATCCAGCAGTTCGTACTCCGGGTCCTTGCGCGTGCGGCTCCGGTTGCCGGCGATGAGGTCCTCGTAGGGAAACGCAGCTTGGGGATATTTGTAAAGATACTTCATGTACGAGTGCGTGGGCGTGCTGTCGAGGTAGAAATAATACTCCTTGACATCCTCACCATGGTTGCCTTGTCCATTGGTCACCCCGAAGAGACGCTCTTTGAGGTAGGGATCGCGCCGTTCCATAGGGCGAGTGCGAAGCAGATGCGCTGGTGATCGTCGCAGATCCCAGCGATGCCGTCTTCACCCCAGCGATAGGCACGAGATCGGGCTTGCTCGTGCGGGAAGTAGTCCCATGCGCTGCCGTCTTGACTATAGTCCTCGCGGACGGTGCCCCACTGTCGCTCGCTCAAGTACGGGCCCCACTTCTTCCAGGGGATGCCTTGTTCGCGTGCTTCCGTTAGCCTGCGGTGTTCAGCTGGTTCTTGCATCAATGACGTCTCCGTGCGGCGCGAGGCGGTTCAGCATCGGTGTCCGCGATCAGAACTTCACCATGGCGCGCACACCGGGAACGATGGTAGTCGTTGTCCCCAGAGCAGGTCTTATGACCTGCAAGTCCGCTCCCAGAGTGACTCCCTGTCGAACGGCGAAGTTATAAAAAAGCTCCGTACCAAATTCGTCACGGTAGGTCGGCATCGCTGGGCAGGCTGCTTCAAGTAGTTGCTGGGAGCATCGTAATAGAGACCGACCCCCCAATTGTCTCGGCTTCGGCCTGGAATCAAGCCGGTGCCCCCCACGCCCGTAAAGGCCGACCAGTAGAGGTTATTCGGGTTGCCATCTGAGATCCCGAACTGTCCAAAAAATCCCCAGTCTTGCTTGGGATCCGCTCTTGACTGATAGAGATACTGGTCGAACGAGTAGTTGAAATAGTAACGGCAATTCTTGAGGGCCGTTCCCCGGCCGGCGGAGGAAGAAATGTGTCGCCAAGACTTGCGAGATCGGTCCCGGGCTGGGTGCTGTACAAAGCGACAAATCCTTGATGGCCACTGATGGACTGCGTGACGCTTAAGGGGAATGTGACGCTCCCGCGGATCGTGACGCCGTTAGCAAAAGGATCGTTAAGGCCTGATTGGTTGACCACACTGTCGGGGTCATAGACCCAAAAACCGTATGTTGGACCCTTCGTGCGCAAGGTCAGCAGCGCACCGAAAAGGTACGGCTGGGACGGTGCCGCTGGGCGGCGCGGCGAACGTTATATTCCAGAATGAGTCGATGCCGGCGCCGCCCCTAAACGGTGAAGAGGCGGAGAGATCTATCATGTTGATCTTGCCGACCAACAGGGAAGCAGAGGGGAAGCGTTTGACCGAAATACACACTCGTGAAATCGAAGTCATTCGTCCCTGGAAAGCGCGAGCGCCGTATTGACCGGTACACCGGCCGCCGCGCTTGTTGACAGTACTGCCAAAGTTGTATTCAGGGTGGACGGTCATGGAGAGTCCCTTCCACAATCCGAGTTTGGCGAGATCTGCATTCATCGAGAGATCAACCTTGGCACCGTATTCAAAACCGAGGTCGCCGTCGCCAGCCGCCAGACCCTGGTAGAATTGAGTGAGGCGGGGCTTCAGCTTGATCACAGGCCCTGACGGACCCGGCGTGGGGGGAACGATTGGTGTCGAGCTAGCCAACGGCGTCGGAGTCATGTCAGGCAGCGGCGTCGGCACGGTCGCGTGTGGCGTCGCACTGGGGACATCAACGACCTGTGGGGCTGCAAGGGGCAGAGTTTGTCCAAGCGCAGGGGTACCAATGGCGGCCATAATGATGGCACCGAATAAGAAACGTCGCTTTATGAAGTTCACGCTTTAGTTAGCCACGATCATCGCGCGCGACAGCATTCCGCCGGAGATGGTTCGCGCGTTGAATCCTTTCTGCATGAGCATGCGCATCGCGTAGTAGGCGCGCTGGCCGGAGCGGCAGATGACGAGAATCTCGCGATCGCTTGGCAGCTCGCTAAGCCGTGCCCGCAGCTGCCCGAGCGGGATGTCGACTGCCCCAGGCACGCGCTCGACGGCCAGCTCGATCGGTTCGCGCACATCGAGCAGGAACGCGTTGTCCGTAGCGCCCCACTGCGCCAGTGGCATGTCGCCCCGGAGGACATCGGCGGCAACCATTCCGGCGAAGTTGACCGCATCCTTCGCGCTGCCGAACTGGGGCGCGTAGCAGAGCTCGGCCTCTTCGAGGTCGTAGACCGACGCGCCCATTTGGATGGCAAAGGCCAATGTGCTGATCCTCTTGTCGACCGCCGGCCCGTCCTGGCCGAGCGCCTGCGCTCCCAGGACACGCCCATCGGACTTACGGAATATGATTTTCAGGCCGAGCATCTTGGCGCCCGGGTAATAGCCGGCATGCGCGTTCGGGAAGATGTAGATCTTTTCGAAATCCTGGTCACCCAGTTTCCGCAGCGTCTTCTCGCTAGCGCCGGTCCAGGCGGCGGCGCCCCCGAAGAGCCCTATGATCGATGTGCCCTGGGTGCCACGATAGCGGGAATCACGTCCGGCAATCACGTCAGCTGCGATCCGGCCTTGCCGGTTCGCTGGCCCTGCCAGCGCCACGAGGCTCCACTGGCCTGTCACGAAATCCTTGACCTCGATCGCATCGCCGACGGCGAAGATGTCCGGATTGCTCGTGCGCATGTGCTCGTCAACCCGTATCCCACCTCGTTCGCCGATCTCAAGCCCGGCCGCCTTGGCCAGCGCGGTGTCCGGCCTTACTCCGAGCGCGAGGATCACGAGGTCAGCCGGATAGGTCTTGCCTGCCTTCGTCTTCACCTCGAGCCCGCCGCCCTCCACTTGCGTCATCCCGGCCACTCCGTCATCAAGCGCCAGGCGAAGACCATGTGCCGTCAGATGTCCTTCGACAAGGCGGGCGAACTCCTTATCCAGGGGCGCCAAGTACCTGGTCGAGCATCTCGACGAGGGTCACCTCGAATCCGAGATGGATCAAATTCTCCGCCATTTCGAGACCGATGAACCCGCCGCCGATCACTACCGCACGCCTCGGCGGCTTCACGAACTGAATCCCCGAGTACGAATTCAGCCCAGCGAGGAATGTCGTGCCTTTCTCGATCCATTCACGGATTGTCCGCGCGTCCGGCACTGTTCTCACCTGGAACACCCCCGGAAGATCTATGCCGGGCAAAGGTGGCCGGACCGACGGCGCTCCCGGCGACAACACGAGCTTGTCGTAGGGCTCGCTCGTCACTTTGCCCGTCGCGACGTCGCGCAGGTCGACGGTCTTCTTGTCTGGCGAGATCTTGATGGCCTCGCATCCTGTTCTCACCTCGACGTCGAACTGTGCACGGAACGTGTTCGCATCTGCCAGAAGAAGCTTTGATTCTTTTTCGATCACGTCGCCGACATGATAGGGCAGCCCGCAATTGGCGTACGAAACATATGGTCCTCGTTCGACCATAAGGATTTCCGCATTTTCATCCAACCTGCGCAGGCGTGCTGCGCATGATGCTCCGCCGGCCACTCCGCCGACGATGACGACCTTCGTTCTTGCGCTCTTGCTCTTATGGTCCATGAGTATCTCCTATCAAATGGTTGAAACCGATCAGGTCTGCTGGGCGTCTGCTCCCACGTTTCTGTCACGCGCAAAGCTCACGGCTTGAACGATTATAGCACCGAGCGTGGCCCCGATAGCGATCGCTATGGTCGTCTTGAAGACAAGGCTAATGTTGGTGAGGAGCGCCACCGGCGCAGCCGCCAACGCCTCGCCCTTCAGTGAGGTTACCTTCAAGATCCCTATGATCGCGAGGAAGAACGGCTTGGCCGCGCCGAGGGGCACGAAGCTGCTCAGTATGACTATGGGCGAGATGCCCGGACGACGAATGCGAACCATGGTCATCACCACGATCACGACTGCGGCGGCTGCAGCCAACGTTGCCACAGTTTGTGATGCACCGGCCTGCATCAACCCATCTCGGGCGACGCGAGCGATGAATCCGCCGAAGAAGCTGGGCATCAGCGCCTGGAGCGGCGCCGCGAAGATGATCGCTATGGCCGCTGCCAATAAGGCGGACCAGAGACCGTCAATCAGAAGCGCGGGTATGCTCATCGATGAGCCTCCTCAGGCTAACAGTAGGGCGGTTGCGGCCACTACTGCCAATGTCAAGATCAAGAAGGTGAAGCCCGCATGCAGCAGACGCTCCACTCCTACCAGCATGAGCCCATCCGAGACGAAATCGACGAACCCGTTCGCGAGGGACAAGCCGGGGACCATGTAGATGATCGAACCGAGCAGCGTCGCGGTCTCGCCATGGGCGATGCCAAGACGCAGCCCGGCGGCGCCTATAAGCGCTGAAATAATCGCGGCGATCGATATGTTCATGGCCCGGTTGAGTTTCCGCACCGGCCCCGAGGATCGCACGAACTGCCCCGTGGCCGCAGCGACAAGCGCGACTCCAAACGCGCCATAATCACCACTCGCCGTCTGCGTGAAAAACGCTGCTGCACACGCCGCAGCGAGGATGATGATCCATCGATTATGCGGACTGGCCAGTGCTTTGATCCGATCAATCTCGTTCGCAATCGCCGTCGATTCGACTTCACCTCGAGCGGCGCGCTCGCCAAGCAATGCGGCCTCCGACGCGCGAGCGAGCGAGAACCCAAGGACACCGAGGCTTCTCAGTATCGTCGATGACGGCGATCCCACCGGTGAGACGCTGACGGCGACGAAGTCCGACCGCCACACTGGAGCAACTCGTGCACGAGCCGCGTCGTTCTTGCCATACGCCTTCAGAATGTTGTTGAATGTGCGCTTGGCCAAGCTCGTCGAGCCGCCACTTTCAAGAACGATGACGGCCGCATCCAATGCGGTTTCAACTTCCACAGATCAATCCTTCCACTCAGATACTATTGAGGCTTTGGAACCGCGCGTCTATGCCGCCGTCCAGCCGCCGTCAATCGAAATATTCGAACCGGTGATCTGCGAGGCCGCATCGGAGCAGAGAAAGACCGCAAGGGCTGCCACCTGGTCAACGGTGACAAACTGCTTGGTGGGTTGCGCAGCGAGCAACACCTCTTGCTTGACCTGTTCCTCGGTCATGTTGCGCGCCTTCATGGTGTCGGGAATCTGTTTTTCAACCAGTGGCGTCCATACGTAACCGGGCGAAATGCAATTCGCGGTGACGCCGAAGGTCGCGAGTTCCAGCGCGACCGTCTTTGTGAGCCCGGTGAGCCCGTGCTTGGCAGCGACGTACGCGCTCTTGAAGGGAGACGCGACGAGCGAATGCGCCGATGCGGTGTTCACGATACGGCCCCATTTACGCGCCTTCATGCCAGGCACGGCGGCCCGGATCGTGTGGAACGCCGAGGAGAGATTGATGGCGATAATGGCATCCCATTTTTCGATTGGGAAATCCTCAATCGGCGAGACGAATTGAATACCGGCATTGTTGACGAGAACGTCAACGCTACCGAACGTCTTTTCCGCCATTTTGATCATATCGGCGATCTCTGCCGGTTTGCTCATGTCGGCCGGCGAATAAAGCGACTTGACGGAGAAGTCTTTTTCGATTCCAGTGCGCTCTTGTTCGATCGCGGATTTGTCGCCGAATCCGTTGATCATGACGTTTGCGCCTTGCTTGGCAAGCGACCGGGCAACGGCGAGCCCGATCCCAGAGGTCGAGCCGGTGATAACAGCGGACTTTCCATTCAGCATGATTCAATATCTCCGGATTGAGTGGCAATATTTAACCAAGGTACATTCGCCAGTTGCCCCTGACTATAATCTTCAACTATGAATGCTTCGCGAAGAAGTCATCCACTGAATGGTGCGAAAGATGGCTGGGTTAGCTGCACGGAGGCCTTCACACTATCTTCACGAGAGTCTGATCTTGGACGAGCATCAAGGCGCCGCAGCCATACCCGTTTGAACAGGCATGTCGGAATGGTTGCTCCACTCGATGAATGAGGCGTCGTAAAGCACGGGATGAAACCCCGTCAGCTTGAGCGTGAAATATCCATAGGATGCCTGCATGCCGGTCCGGCAATATGTTATGACTACTCCGCCGTGCTTTGCCCCTGCGGCTTCATACTTGGCGCGGATCTCGGCCGTCGGTAGGAGCGTCGGATTTTGCTCGCTCACGAGGAGGTCTCTCCAATACACAAGCCGCGCGCCCGGAATGTGCCCGGCACGACGAATGTCGGTCCCCGGTTTTGCCCCCGAATACTCATCCGGAGGACGGGTATCAATCAATACTGCAGATCTATCTGCAACGATCTGCTTGAGCGCGGGCAATGCGATGACAAGCTCAGGACGAGGGTGCACCGTCAAGTCTCCCTTACCTATCTCGGGCGGAGCCGATTTGACCGTGCCATGTTCGGCGGCCCACTTCGTGATGCCGCCGTCCAGTAGAGACACTCCGGCGCTGTCCCCAAGGTAATCTAAAGAGAAGTAGGCACGCGCCGCAAAGACATTATCCTCATCGCCGTACAACACGACGCGGGACTCGTCGCCTATCCCTAGGCGCTCGAAAGCGTGCTTTAGGACATCAACAGACGGAAGTAAATTGGGAATTCCGTTGCGCTCCACGACGATGTCGCCCAATGCGAGGAAGCGCGCTCCGGGGATATGACCGGCGTCGAAGCCTGCCCTGTCCTTCCCGACGTACACGATTACCAAGTTCCTATCCGCGAGGTGCGACGCGAGCCAACTGGTCTGAACGAGCATTGCGACCGACCCTACGGGCGCCGGATGTTTCGCCAGAAATTCCTTGGCGACAGCAATTTCAGGGCGGTCAGGGTCAGCATTCTTCCAAAGTACCAAAAGCTGCTGATAGCGTTGTCGGGCCGTGGCAGTGTCCCCGGTTTCCTGTGCTGCCCGAGCTATCCCGTAGATGGACTTAGGGCGGTTTGGCGTGCGTATCAGCGCTAGCAGATATTGTTTCTCGGCTTCGGCGGGCCGATTCAACTTCAGCAGCATATTTCCATAGAGCTCATGGGCGGGGATAGCCGGATACGATGGTTGCGAAAGAGCAAAGATGGAATCTTCGACCCCAGTAGCCTCGTTCATGTGCGCAATAACACCTTTAGCGTCGCCTGCCGCTTGCGCTGCAAGAGCTTCAGCTTCGTTTGCCTGTATCGTTATGATCATCTGGACAAACGGATCCTGGCCGGGTTCGTTCGAGATCAGCACAAGCTTGTCGGCTGCGGCTCGGGCAGCGGCAGCATCGCCGCGCTTGGCAGCGACCGCCGCGTCGAGTTCTGTCTTCATCGCCACGAAATCACGGGAAGGAGCGACCAGCGGAATGGTCGAGAAGCTTTGCCAATCGCCCGTCTCGATCAGGTAGCGGGTCAGCGCATCGGAGTAGCCATACACCACACGATCGGGAAGGTTGTAAATCGTTCGGCCCTTGACGTGCTTCGCTTCCAGGAGCGGCGTATCCGGCGCAGTTTGCTTGTTCGGTAATGCGTCGTACTGGGCCTGAAAAATTTCCGTCACACGCTTGGCATCACGATAGCGGCCCAACTGGATGTACGCATCCTGAAGATAGCTCAGCGCATGAAAATCTCGGTACTCGCCAGACTCTCCGGCGCTCTTTACATCCGCTTCGGAGATGCTCCAGGCACTCTCGTTCGCCGCCGCATCCTCCTCCCAGAGCCCGAGCCGCGCGAAGATATGCGAAGGCATGTGATGCGCGTGTGGGACGGCCATAGCGGACTTGGCATACGCGCGTGCTGCGACGAGGCCTTTTTGAGCATTTACCGGGTCGTCATACACGTGAGTCAGGTAGTGCAGGACGCCTGGATGCATCGGCTTTCTCGCGTAGATCTCTTCCAGAGTGTTGGCCACGTACGGCTGTATTTCGTCGTCCACCGTACCTTCCGGCATAGTGCTCAGCAGCATCTGCGCATAGAAGAGTTTCGTCTCGTCGTCTGGGTACTTATCGACGGCAGATTTCATCACGGCAAGATACGCGTTGACGCGATCCGTATTTGACGAGCCCACGCCTGCATTCTTGTAGAGCGCAGCGACGGCATCGAGGAACATCTGCTCGCGAGGCGTCTTCTCGGTTGCTTGCATTCCCTTCTGCACCAGGCGCCCAGGCTGCAGAGAGATCCGCAGGGGTCGGCGCATCCCAGAAGGGGTGGTAGTAGGTCATCGCGGCGCCCCAGTAGGCCATCGCGCATTGAGGGTCAGCTTGGATTATCTTATTGAACATCTCCAGCGCGCGTGCGTACCAAAAGTTGTGGAGCAATGCGAGGCCCGCGTCGAAGTCTGCGGATACGGATGGCACACACGATATATCCATGTGAACCTCACCGAATCCGCTGCTCGATTGACTCGGAGCTGGGCTTGGCTGGGCAAACGCAGTCGCAAGTAAGAAGAAATAGAGCGCTGATGATAGTGCTAATATGCGTTTCACTCTGACCTCCACACTAATAATCTGCGATTCGAGGCAACGAGAGCGCGCGCTCTAAGTCCTCGTATGCGTCCACCGCGTCTTGGAGCCCATCCTCTGGTTCACAATCGCTTCGCAGCTGGACAACGTTGTCCGTGGACGTCTGCAAGTCTCCATCTTACCGTATTCTAAGGAGGGGCGCCGATTCTCCCGACGTCAAGAATAGTCCGCCGATATCCGCTTCCTATGCTACACCTTGAGCGCTTCTTCGACCGCCTTATCTTCTGACCACGCCGCGCCCTCTGTCGAGAGTTTCTCCACCTCGGCGTCGCTCAGATGCTCGCGCAGCGCAGCCACTGTCTTATCGTAGCACCACTTCTCAGTAGGTTCGCGCGTAGCGCCAAGCTCTTTGTACTGCACGTCGACGTACCCCAAGAGCCGTGCGGCGCTTTGAACCTTTCCCTGGAGAGCCCCGAGCGAGGCAAAATGTTGCAGCGAGATCGCGGTCGTATACGCGTTTTGAACTTCGCGTGAGAGGCGAAGAGCATCTCGCGCCGATGCGTGCGCTCCCGTTAAGTCATTCAGCGCGATCTGATACGCGGCGCTGTTGGCATTGGATGTAGCTGAGGCGTCCTTGTCTAATGGTCGACGCAACGCAAGCGCATCGGTCGCTGCCTTCAGTGCTTCCTGCGCGTGCCCTTCTGCAAACTCGATCTCTCCAACGTTTGAGTGAACAAGGCTCAACCCGATTTCATCCCCGATCTCCCTGAGGATAGCAAGCGACTTATCATAGAAATCTCGCGCCTCGGCCTTTGCACCTCTGTTACCTGTGATGGCTCCTTTGTATCGCCAACACTTGGCGATGCCGTGCTTATCCTTATATTCTTGCATCACCGCGAGCGCCTGCGTTATCGCTTCGTCTGCCTCGTCTAACCGTCCAGCCTGATTCAGGCTGAATGCTAATGTCGCTCGCGCATGCGCGGCGCCTCGGCGGTCACCTGCAGATTCATAGAGGTTGACAGCCCGTTCAGCAGCCTCAAGGGCTCGCTTGGCCGGTACAAGCCATGACTGTGCGTACAGGAGTCTTGCCACGATGAGCGGCTGTCCAGCGCTCTCCGTACGCTCGAGCGCCCGCTCGATCCAATACCGGCCCTCGACGGCAAGACCGTTCCGATACCAGAATTGTTCGAGCCCGCCGGCGATGGCAGCGACAAGCACCGCATCGTGTCCCTGAGTCAGGCCCCACTCCAGCGCTGCCCTGAAATTGTCAAGCTCTCGTTCCACGTCCGCCAGCCAGCCGAACGTCGAGCCCGTGCCGTAGCGTTCGTCCGCTTCATGCGCCAGCGCGCTGAAATACTCGGCATGCGCGCGGGCCAAGCGTTCGCGCTCGGCCGTATCGAGCTTCTCCAGGGCATATGCACGCGTGGACTCCAGCAGATGATAGCGCTCCTGCTTCCCCGAGGTGTCGGCGACCACCAGCGACTTGTCCGTCAGCGAGGCAAGCAAGTCCAAGATCTCGATCTCATCAAGGCCGCCACCGCCGCACACGCGCGCTGCCGCCTCCAACGCAAACCCGCCTGCAAAAATGCCTAGCCGCAAGAACAGCATCTGCTCTTGTCGGGTCAGCAAATCGTAGCTCCAATCGATGAGAGCGACTAACGTTTTTTGGCGCGGCAGAACGTCTCGGCTTCCACCCGTGAGGAGCTTAAATCGTTCGTTGAGCCGCTGGGCGAGATTGGGAACGGAAAGGACCTTCACGCGAGCCGCGGCAAGCTCGATCGCAAGTGGGATACCATCCAAGCGGCGACAGATATCGGCGACAATAGGTGCTGTGTCGTCGGTGAGCGTGAAGGACTTATCCACCGACCTCGCTCGATCGACAAAGAGCGCTACGGCTCCGAACTGCGCAACCGCAACCGGCGTGAGGTCGGCGATGGTATGCGGCACGTCGAGCGAGGGAACACGGAACACCTCTTCGCCGCTGATGTCGAGCACTTGGCGCGAGGTGTTCACGATGCGTACGTCCGGAGCCGTGCCGATGATGGCAGCTGCGAGTGCAGCAACTGGCTCGAGCACGTGCTCGCAGTTGTCGAGGATGAGCAGCAGCTTCTTTCGCTTGAGCCAGGGTGGAATCGATTCGTCAATCCGCTTGCCTTCCTGCTGGCTCATGCCCAGCACTTGAGCGATGACGCTGGAGACGAGTTCGGGGTCGGTGATCGGTGCGAAGTCGGCAAACCATACACCGTCAGGATAGTGGTCGAGCAGATCGGCTCCGACTTGTAAGGCGACGCGTGTCTTGCCCACACCACCGGATCCGACCAGGGTGAGCAACCGATGACGGTTGACGAGCTCATTGACTTCGGCAACATCCTGGTCGCGACCGACGAAGGTTGTTCGCTGGATGGGGAGGTTGTTTGGAAGCGCATCGAGTGACCGTAGCGGCGGAAACTCAGCCGGGATGTCCTCGATCTTCAGCTGCCACACTTCTTCAGGTTCAGTGAGGTCCTTAAGCCGATGGGAGCCGAGCTCAATCAACGATACCCCGGTGGGAAGATCGTTATGGGCCAGTTCACGCGTGCTTCCGGATAAGAGTACCTGACCGCCGTGACCGATCGACATGAGGCGCGCAACCCGGTTCACAGCGGGTCCAAAGTAATCGGCGTTGCGTTCGTCTGCGTATCCGGTGTGCAGGCCCATGCGTACGCGCAGCCCACCGATGCTTGAGAAGTCTATTTTAGCAAGTGAGCGCTGCGCATCGATCGCCGCACTGACAGCTTGCGGGGCGGTCGGAAATGCCGCGCAGAAGGCATCGCCCATCGTCTTGAAGACGTAGCCGCCGTGGGATGTAATCGCCGCGTTCATCAGCTGTTCCTGACGGGCGACGGCGGCTTTCATTGCATCGCGATGCTGCTCCCAGCGCTGGCTGGAGCCTTCTATGTCAGAAAACAAAAAGGTGACGGTACCAGTAGGTAAGGAGGCCGGGCTCTTTATTTGCTCGGCGCCGCTTTCAGCTGCCATTCGTCCGAAGATTTCGTCTGCCCGCTCTGCGGGACCTGTCCCATCGCCAACCGGGAGCGGACGTAGCAGCCCTATATGATGAAGGCCCTAAGTGGGACTGATGCGCCTTCGACTGGCGACGCTGATGGGGCTCGAACCCACGGCTTCCTGCGTGACAGGCATATTCGGATCGATTTCACTGTTGTCCGCGGACGTCTGCAAGCGTCCGTGGTAATTGGGTCTTCCAAGCAATGCCTCTTCGTCTGCATTTCCTTGATTGAGTGCGGCGTCCAAGTCGGCTCGGTCAATAGAAACCCAGGCGACTGCATTTTTAAAAGGTCAGTCCGAGGGCGAATACTACAGTGGGCTTGTCCTCGTCCGGATTGAACAAATAGCCGGTAAGGTTCACTCTTTTGGAGGCGTAGCCCACGAGCAGGCCACGCTGGATGTCGCGGTTGGTTTTGTAAACTCGCGTCCGCTGCGCCACCAGGCCGAGCTGCAACCTATCCACCGGCTCCAGCGTCAGCGTCGACCAGTCGTAGGCGAAGCTATCCGACGAATTGCCCGTGTCGAAGACGTATTCGCTCTCGCTGTAGAGTTCGAGCTTCCACCAGCTAAGTGTGAACTCCAGGCCCGGTGCGACGCCATTGGTAGCGCCAAACACGCCACCGATCATCGGCGTGAACTCGAACGACACCTTGTTGCCCACGTCAAAGTTGTCACCCACCCACGCGGAGGCGGTGTCGAGGGCCTCGTAGTTGTAGCGCGCTTCCAAATGTAGCCAGCCACGATCGGCCGTCAAGGTCGGCTGCACGTAGTCCCGGCCGTCGGGAACGAAATAGGTGAAGGCGGAGGCGGAGTAGGACCACGCTTTCTCGTCAGCCTTGGTCGGCTCGGGCGTCGCTTCAATCGCCGCGAAGACGGGCTCGCTCGTCGTCATCTGAGCAGCGCGTTGCTACCCGCGAAGGCAACAGCAATCACAATGAAGGCAAGTAGTCGCATTCCCGCTAGGAGCACGGTCTTGAACTTGGTCTTCCTTCGCACCAGCACCGTGCCCACCACGTCGAACACGCCACCGCCGAGCGGCGTCACGTTGTAGTAATGAACGAGCCATATCTTCCGCGGTTGAGGTCGCATTCGCCGCGGATCTTGCGCGGGCACGCCGGATTCACCCGGTCCGCTCCGGCACTGTCTTCCTGCTCATGAGCCCTCCGCTCGCTCGCGATCACGACGCCACATCACCTCCCAGCAGCTTTTGTCTTTGGAATCAGTCCTTGCTTGAAGTCCGCGCTTTCCACGAGGACATGCTACGGGGCTTTGACGGCCTTCGCCGCGCTACCGTGCACCGACCGGAGCTTAAAGGCGACCGCTATCTGCACGATCCCGAAGAGCATGAAATACCAGCCGAACAGGAACGCAGTGGCGACTGCTCCCGCCGCCGGGCTGCGGAAAACCCATACTCCAAACCCGATCGAGATGATTCCGCTCAGTATGTACAGCCATTCATTGTTGATGATGTCACGCAGACGCACGCCGGCCGCGATTTGCATAATTCCCGATACAATCAACCACGCCGCTACAAAGTAGACAAAAGCCAGGGTGCTTGCGATGGGCCACGACCATATGAGCAACGCCGCGACAATCAAGAGGATGCCCTCAAGCAGCAGCGCCCACCAGCGGTCGCCTCCAGCGCCAGTCGCAGCCGCTGTGAATGCGAGCACACCGGCCACAAATGAATAAAAACCAAGCACGAGGACAAGCGAGATGAGGGCCGCGCCTGGGTGCATAAAAGCGATGACTGCGACGACGACAGCCAAAAGCCCGCGCAATAGCAATAACCACCATTTACTTGTGATCGCTTCAATCTTATTACTAATTGCTCCAATCATGACTGTTCCTTTCGAGCCCGGCGCGCAGCTGCTACGGGCCGCAGTTATAGAAGACAAGCCACTTAACTAAATACACTGTTAACACCGTGGCAACACTTAGCGTATGAAGTTGGTGGGAAGGATTTGTGATGCGCCCCGGCAGCGCTTGTGACTGGCGACGCTGATCGGGCTGGACCTGGAGGTCATCGTTGCTGCGACACTAGGAACACCGTATCGAGCGGCATACGAGGGCTGCCCTGTCTTACGCGACACTAACGAAAGCGCCTAAACCCTCGTGCACTGCGCCTCAAACGCTTCCACGCCCGAAGGGGTCCGCGCTGAGTAGTCAGCGTGGAACTGCGTATCGCTGAGCCGAACAAACCGAGCAGTGCCCTGGGGGGCGTTACCGTATGTCATGACCTCTTTAAGCGTCAACGTCGTGCCAACCCAGCCAGGCGTGGTCATCACGCTGTAATCACCGCCATTGCCGAGATATATAAAGGTCCAACGTTGCTTCGGGGACATCTCGCGTGATGTCGATGTGGCCATCCTGCAGGTCGAGAACCTCCCAATACCCGTCTTTTTCGGTCGCGCCCGCAAAAGAATACGTCGTGCCGACGAGCTGAAGGGTCAGGGTCCTTGAGATGCTTGCAGTTCCATAGACCGACGAAGTAGGTCATTGGTGCGAAATCCGGTTTTGGCGGTGCGCTCGTGTCGCCGCGAACTGCCAACGGTAACGAAACGCTTACCAGCAGCGCGCAGGCGATGATGTGCAGCTTCATTTGGCGACGTATCCTTTGGAGTTCATGCAGGCGGAGAACGCGGTGCGGAAATTACTCATGCCGCTCTGATACTGCGCGTTTGCCTGAGCCTGCGAGTTCTGTTGGGCCTGCGCATTTGCTTGGTTCTGTCGACGGTGGCCAAGGAGCCCGCCCGCGACCGCCCCGATAGCCGCTCCTTCCCCGGCATTTCCCGCGATGGCGCCGATAGCTGCGCCAGCCGCAGCGCCGTGCGCTCCGCCGATCAATGCGCCGTGCTGGTATGTCGGCGCCTGCCCGGGGGCCGGCGGCGGAGCCGCGGGGTTGAAACCGGTCTTGCTCTGTGCCGAAGAGTAACACGCAGATTCCGCCGCATTCTGT
The DNA here is from genome assembly GCA_963806005.1 of Vulcanimicrobiota bacterium. Classification (GTDB taxonomy): domain Bacteria; phylum Vulcanimicrobiota; class Vulcanimicrobiia; order Eremiobacterales; family Eremiobacteraceae; genus JAFANK01. Next base: position 253,650 of record CAWDWJ010000002.1, read on the forward strand.
TGGGATGGAGTCTGCCCATCCTCGGGATAGACGTATACGCCGAAACTCGAGGCCAAGTCGGCTCGAGCGGGAATCGTGACTCCCACAAGCAAGCAGTAGCGCGATCGCTCAGCAAAAACATTTCTGCGAACAGCTCATCGATTCAAGCCCTCCGCCCGAGTTTCCGGCGGCACCTCCGCTGAATCCTTCGCAAAATGGTGAAGCCCATGAAGTGCTTATTTCATGGGCTTCTGACTGGCGACGCTGATCGGGCTCGAACCGACGACCTCCTGCGTGACAGGCAGGCGCTCTAACCAACTGAGCTACAGCGCCACGTCTTCTTCACCTGTACTCGGCGCTTTTCGATGAAGATCTGCCGAGAGGCGCTGGCTGTGGCTTCGCCGTGGAGCCCGCCAATCTTTCCCCGGGCTGTTTGCCGTTACGTCAAAAATCGCGGGAGCTCGCCGATCACTGCCTCGGTCGAGGACGATCGAACAAAGCGGCAACAGGCAAGGCGAAGTCCGGCAGGCTCTTATGGCAAACGAGGTCGCCCCGCTTGAAGGTGCGCTCCTCGTCGCGATCGCGCGCGATCACCGTCTCATGACGGGTGTGGACCAGAAAAACGACTGAAGTTCCGCAAGCGAGGTAGACACGAATCTTGTCTTCGATGTCTTTGCGCCTATCGCCGGGCGAGATGACTTCGACCACAGCGTCGGGCGCAACGCGCGGGATGTCGGCCGCTGCTTCATCTTCATAAGGCACGCGCGCGTAGGAAAGATACGCGACGTCGGGGACTAAAGGCCGGCGAACTTCTCCTCGGGGCTGTAGCCGGAACTCCCACTCCGTGCCGACCATTCCCGAGCCCTTCTCAAATGACCAAGCGGAAAGCGCCGAACAAAACTGCGCCTGGGCCAGGGCGTGCCTTCTTTGGGGGCTCACTTTTTGGAGCACCCTGCCGTTGACCCATTCCAGGGCGGGCTTGGTCTCGGGGAGCACGATCTCGCGCATGCTATTTGCCTCACGCGTAGTATATCACGCAAAAGCAAGAGGCTTCCAGGTGGAGAACTCTCTCGCCCCCAAGGAGTTCGAGCAGATTGATATCGCGGTCGGATCTTCTTAAGATGAGTGGTGCCGGAGCGCTGACGCTCGCAGCGACGCGGGCAGCATCAGCCATGGCCGGCGCAGGTCCCGTCGATGGAACGGCGTCGTCAACCGCTTTTCACCGCATCGATGAGATGGCCCGGCTCTCGACGGCGAGTCTGCTCGCCTTGCCACCGCTACGGCCAGCCGGATCGATCTCGCGAAGCGGCCATCAGCGCGACATCCGCTTGGCCGTCGCTCCCGGCACCGCTACGCCGCTTCCCGGTCACAAGGTCCTGACGCTCACGGTGAACGGAACATCTCCAGGACCCGTGTTACGCTTTACTGAGGGTGACGACGTCACGGTCACCGTCATCAATCATCTCGATCAGCCGACCTCGATCCATTGGCACGGCATCCCGGTGCCCTTCGCCCGAGATGGGGCCTCTATAACGTCGCAGGCGCCCATCCAGCCAGGCTCAAGCTACGAGTACAGCTTCATCGCACCCCAAGCCGGCACGTACATGTATCACGCGCACTATCATGAAATGGAGCAGTCGAGCATCGTCGGCGCGATCATCGTGCACCCGCAAGATCCCACGCGCGAACCCCGCTACGACCTTGATGTTCCCCTTGTGGTGACATCCTTTGGATGGGAACCGGCGCGCAGCGTCGAGGCGAAAGCGGTCCTCGCAGATGCGATGATGATGACAGATATGGCGCCCGATCCAAAAGCCGATCCCAAACCCGGTATGGGCGACCCGATGGAGCGCATGGATATGGTGAGCTACTGGGGCTTCAACGGCAAGACGTTTCCAGCGACCACACCCATCAAGGTCCGCAGCGGGGCTCTGGTCCGGGTGCGATTCGCGAACGTCACCAACATGACCCATCCGATGCACCTACACGGTCACTGGTTCCGTTGGATCGCCCAAGATGGCGTGCCGCTCGCCCAACCTCAGGCGATGAACACGATCCCGGTCGACCCTGGGCGCACGATCGACATCGACTTCATCGCCAATAACCCAGGGGTGTGGCCTTTGCACTGCCACATCGTGTCGCATATGGTCGACAACCATGATCTGATGTCCGGCATCGTCACGGTCGTGCAGTATGAGGGGTTCAGATTGCCGGCGATGATGGAGATGGCGGCAGCGGAACAAGTAGCACAGCGAAAACGGACCTAAAGGTCCGTTGCTTCACACCTTCTGCTTGCGGCGGGCGAGTTCGCCGCGCAGCCCCGCTTCGCCGCGCTGCATAGACCACTCGTGGTTGGCGGCGAGAAACGGACGCGCGACCGGTGAGAGCAGCCGCAAGAGCGGCTTTTCAAGACGCACGCGCCACTCGTACTCGACTTCGACGCCGCCATCACTGGCGTCCAGACGCCAGACGCCGGTGCCGACAAGGTCGCCGCTCGACGTCAACGTCGAGCCGTTCGGGTATCGCTCCTCGACGACTGTATACGTGAAGCGTAGCGTGTAGGGCAGCCGCGCACGGCATTCGCAGTACGCCACCTGACCAAGCGCATGCTTTCCCCCGGCCGCAGAATCGTGACGCTCTTGAAGAGGTCGGGCCACCAACGCTGCAATGACGCGGTATCCTCGAGTATGTCGGCGACGTCAACGAGCTCGGCATCATCGAATCGCCAATGCGTGACAAACGCATACTCGTGGGGCGCCACGATCTAGTGGTGCTCGGTGCTTAAGGTTTGCAGCTCCGTGCGGATCTGCGATTCGGATAACTCGCCGATGCGGTACGCGACGACGGTACCGCCCGGCGAGATGAAGACATGCAACGGCAACCCGACGAGCCCATAGGATCCGCCCACGTCGCCGCTATTGTCCAGCGTGACCCGATAAGGCAAATGGTACTGTGTCGCGAACTGCTTCGCTCTGTCTGCCGGTTCGAGTTCATCCACGCCCACGACGACGACGTTATGATGGGCATATTCCTTCGACAGCTTGCCGATGTATGGCACTTCTTCTTTACACGGCTCGCACCACGAAGCGAAGAAGTTGAGGTAGACGGCATGACCCTTGAGCGAACCTAGCGATAGGTTTCCGTTGCCGTTGGCGACGACCGGCAGCGAGAAGGCAGGTGCCGGCGCTCCCGTGTGCGGCGGTGCATCTGCCGCAGCGCGCGTCAACGCGATGCTCGCGCAGGCGACGATCGCGACGAGCGTGCCGAGGGTCAGTTTTGCGGGTGCGCCTGCAACCATGCATACACCTTATTGACGTTCGTCAGCGGACTCCAATCGTAGTAGCTGTACAAGACCTTTCCATCCTTACCGATCACAAAGGTCACCCGCTTGGCGACACTCCCGATATCTGCGCCGTACGACTTCGTGATGGCCTCTCCCGCATCACTGACAAATTGTTGCGGCGCCTGCATCTTGGCTTGGAAGTCGGTGAGCGTGGCGACGTCGTCTGTCGAAATACCGACGACCACGGCGCCGAGCTTTGCAAAATCCGCCAACCTGGCGGCGTAGGCCTTCGCCTCCGCGTTTCAGCCGGCGGTGAAAGCCTTAGGGAAGAAGTAGAGGACGACCGCATGCTTGGCGAGCGCCGCCTTGAGGCTGAACTCGACGGCCTTGCCGTCGAGCACTGAGGGTGCGGTGAACTCTGGCGCTGTATCCCCGGCCGAAAGTGCCGCCGCAGGGCCGACGTTGAGCAACGACATCACCGCGACGAAGGCCGCTGTGAGCCAATGCTTGCCGTTTGTTGCCATAGAGGTATATTCGCGAGTATGCCTAGGGAAGCCCGCTGTTTTTTTCAGGTCTAGTGGATGATGCTGCCCGTCTGGACGACCTCGAAGGCGCTGGCCGGAACGGTCTTGAGCTGGTTGAGGTCAGTATCGTCCCAGCTCGTGTTCGTCTCGCCCGTGATGTACCAGTCCGAACCGTTGTCGGCGATGATCATCCCGTATTTCTTGAGGGCGACGAGCACGACGAGTGATTCGCCGGTGAAGTGCGAGATGTCGTAGCTCGCCTTGAGGCGGACGCGCAAGCCCATCGGCGGATCGTTCGGGTCGGTCGAGCTGCTCGCATAGTGGGTCGCCGGGTGGATGAAGCCCTTTTGCGTCTGATGGACCGTGAAACGCAAGGCGTGGTTGATCGCTCCCTGCTGAACTTCGTAGTAGCGCACGAGGCCTGCGAAGATCGGGAGCCCCGCGGCGTCGGCCGACGTCCAGTAGTCAGGACGCAGCGCGTTTGAGTTGAAATGGAAGATCGCGCCCGAGCCTGCGTTCCATCCAGGCCCGACATAATACGAGGCATACGTCTCGTAGAGCACGCAGTTGGTCCGGTCGATGACGATGACGTGCCGATCGCCTGTGGACGAGGACCCGCCCTCGATCGGCGCCGTTGGCGGGAAGGGGTAAGGCCCGGGATCGCTCTCGCTCGCATAGGTGAAGGTCATCGGCACCTTGGCTTGGGTGCCCGGCACGGTGATGTATGGAATGCCGTAGGTCGGGTTGGAGCCGAAGTCCGGATGCAGGTTTGTCGTTCCCGCGTTCATGTGCGCCAGGTAGTTGGCCGAGTTGGGATCGACCGGGTAGCCGGAGATATCGGTGTTCCAGGGGTTGTCGGATGGAAACACTTGGCAACCGGCGATCATAGGAACGGCGGGCGCGGTCCCGGTCGGCGAGGGTACGGGTGTTGGGCTTGACCCTGGCGGAGGTGTCATCCCGATCAGGTTACCGCCGCCCAGCGAAGGCCCAGGTGAGAGCGCCGATCCGCCGCCAGCACAGGCGACGATGCAAAGGACGGCAATGCCGACGACCCATGCGCGCAGGCTCTTCATATATGTATAGTGGGTCGGACGTTTGCGGCCGGCGTCCTTCCAGCGTGCCGGAAGTTTGACCGCGGACACACAGCAGGCCGCGAATATTCGCGGCCCTTCATTAGAAGTGCAGCAACGGCCCTTCGAAGCAACGGACCCTGAGGTCCGTTACCCCCGGCCTAGAGGTGGGCGGTGACGCGCTCCGGGACTGGCGCGGCCTCTTCCTCTTCTTCTTCGTCTTCTTCGGCGAGCTGGGCGAGACGGCGCTGTTCCCGACGCTCGTGGTAGCGCTCGAGTGCTCCAATCATGCCGACGTAGATGACCGGGATCAGGAAGAGGGTGAGGAGCAACGAGCTCATCAAGCCGCCGATGATCACCGTACCGATGGACTTGCGGAACTCCGCGCCTTCCGTGATGCCGAGCGCGAGCGGCAGCATGCCGAAGATCATCGAGGCGGTCGTCATGATGATCGGACGGAAGCGGATGGCCGCTGATTCGCGCATGGCCTCTGCGATCGTCAGGCCGCGCGTGCGTAGCGTGTTGGCATAGTCCACGAGCAGGATGCCGTTCTTAGCCACAAGGCCGGTGAGCATGACGATGCCCAGCATCGAGAATATGTTCAGCGTCTGTCCCTGGAAGTACCGCACTCCGGGCAGCAGGCCATGCAGCAGGTTGATGACGGTGAGCAGGAAGGAGACGCCGATGAAGGCCAGTGGCACGGAGAACATGATGATGAACGGCGACAGGTAGTTGCGGTACAGCACGACGAGCAGCATGTAGATCAGCAAGAACGATGTGAGTAGCGCTATGCCGATTTTCTGCACGGTCTCGGTGAGCAGTTGACTGTCGCTGCCCTCCTCCGTCTTGACGGTGACGCCCGCGGGGAGGAAGTTTGAATCCTTCAGCAGCGCATCGGCCTTGCTCTGGACTTTGCTGATCGGCGCACCATTCTTCATGAAAGCGCTCACCGTCACGACGCGCTGGCGGTCCTGGCGGGAGAGCTGCGTCGGCTCGTGCATCCACACGAAGCTCGCGACCTCGCCGAGCGGCACAAGGTTGCCGTTATCAGCGCGCACCATGACGGCGCGCAGTTGCGCCTCGTCGTTGCGCGTCCGTGGTGGCAGCTGGACCACCGCATTGATGAGCCCCTCAGGCATGCGGACCTTGGTGGCGATGACGCCGCCGATGGCGGCGCGGGCGGTCGTCGCCGCGGCCTCCGGCGAGACGCCGAGCAGCGCGGCGCGCTGACGATCGACGTCGATCTCGAGTCGCGGACCCGCAATCTGCGTGCTCGTCTGGACGTTCTCCGCGTCGGGCATCGCTGCGATGGCCGCTTTGAGCTTCTCCGCTCCCGCCTCCACCGCTTCACCTGATGCACCGGTCAAATTGTACCTGATCGGAGCCTCGCCGCCCGTGTCACCGTGCGCCGCATCGATGCGCGCTCCGGGGACAAGATAGCCAAGCTGTTTGACCGCCTCGATCACCTGATCTTCGTTGTGCCGCTTCTTCTGGTTGAGGTTGACGTAGAGCTCGGCGACGTAGCCGCCGCGCGTGCCTGCCTTATGCCCGGCCGTGCCGTTGATGCTCTCGACACCGTCCATCTTCAAGATGGCGTTCTCAAGCCGCTCGACGCCGGCGGCGGTAACCCCGATCGGCGTGCCCGGCGAATACGTCAGGTAGACGATGGCGAAGCCCCAGTCGGTCTGCGGTTGGAACTCGAACGGTACGATCTGCGTGGCGATCGGGACGAACGAGAAGAGCACGAGACCCAAGCAGCCGAGGATGACGAGCCAGGGCCGCTTCATCGCCCACGGTAGCGCCAGGTCGTGATAGCTCTTGCGAAGCCGCTCGAACCAGTCGGCGAACGCGTTGAGCACGCCCTGCCAGCCCGACGTCTGCGTGGCATGCAGCGCACGCGGCCGCTTGACAAGGGCCCAGTGCGCGGCGAGCAGCGGTGTCAGCGTGAACGAGACGAGCAGCGAGAACATCGTCGCCACGACGATGACCAGCGCGAACTCGCGCAGGAATTGGCCCACGATGCCCGACATGAACGCGATCGGTGCGAAGACGACGACGTCGACCAGCGTGATGGCGATGGCGGCATTGCCGATCTCGGTCCGGCCCTCGATCGCCGCTTCTTCCGGAGCCTTACCCATCAATCGATGGCGGGTTATGTTCTCGAGGACGACGATCGAGTCGTCCACCAAAATACCGACAATGAGCGACAACCCCATGAGCGAAAGCAAGTCGATCGTCATGTTCATGAGCCACATGACGAAGAACGTCGCGAAAATCGAGGCGGGTATCGCGATCATGACGACGAGCGCGCTGCGCCAGACGTGGAGGAAGAACAGCAGCACAAGGGCGGTGAGCAGGATGCCTTCGAAGAGGTTCTGCAGCACGCCGTTGATCGAGTCACGCATGAAGTCCGAATCCGCCACGAGCTCGCGGAAGTGGATCTGCGGATAGCGCTGCGCCAGCTGCTTGAACTCGCTGCGCACCGCCGCGGTCGTGTTCTTGGTATCGCTGTTGGCGTCGCGGGTGACCTGGAGAATGACGCCGGGCTTGCCGTCGAGGCTCGAGATGACTCGTTGGTCGGCGAAACCGTCCGTGACCGTCGAAACATCGCCGACCCGTGTCAACCCTGCCGGCGTGCCCGGGATGGTCAGCGGCAACGCCGCGATTTGGTCCGCGCTGCGGATGTCTGCGCGCACGCCGACCGTGGTCTCCTGTGAGGGCTGATTCATGAGCCCGCCCGGGAGGCTCACGTTGCCGTTTCCAACCGCGTTATCGACGTCAAGCAGCGTCGCGCCGAGCGCGCTCAGCTGCCCGGCATCGGGTTGGATGTTGATCTGACGCGTGTAGAGCCCACCAGCGTCTGCGCCAATGACACCCCTGACGTTGCGTAGATCCGGGATGATCTCATTGTTGACGAGGTTGGACAGCTCGATAGGCTTGAGCGTCATCGAGGAGATCGCCTCGATGATGATGGGGTCACCCGCTGTGTTGTTCTTGGAGACTTGCGGCGGGTCGAGGTCCGAGGGCAGGTACGGACGCGCTTGGTCCACCGCTTGCTGCACGTCCGTCGCGGCGAAGTTGACGTCGGTTCCAACGCTGAACTGGACCGTGATGTCGACGAGACCGTCCTCGATCGTCGTGTAGACGTGTTGGACGTGGTCGACGTTTTGGAGCTGGTCCTCGATCGGCTTGGCGACCAAGCGCTCCATCTCGTCTGGGCTTGCACCCGGGTAGTACGCGCCGACGTCAACGAACGGCAGCGTGACGTTCGGGTTGATGTTCTCACCCATCATCTTGTAGCCGATAAGGCCGAACAAGGTCACTGCCAGGAAGAATAGCGTGACGATCGTGGGGTTTTTAATAGCGAAGCGCGTCAGCCACATATACCGGATTATAGCAAGCGAAGGGTGAATTTGTTACGCCCGGGCCTTGGTTTGGCACATGGACCCGGATACTTCTAGAGAACTTCGCGGCGCGGCCATTGTTTTCTTGTCCTTTTGTGAGTCAGAGATTGGCATTTCTCAACGATTTTCAGCCGGTCAGGGCGGGGTTGTACGGCGCCGGCGCGTTCGGAGGATTCATCGCCCGAGCACTGGCCGGTAGCCTATCCGTACGCCTCGCCGCTGTCGCGAGCCGAACGCCGGATCGTGCGTCCGCCCTTGCTCGCGAGCAGGGCGTTGGACGGACTCATGACTCGTATGAGCGCCTGCTTGCCGACCCCGAGCTCGATCTCGTCATCCTCGCCACGCCGCCAGGCGAGCACGGGCCGCAGACGCGCGCGGCGCTGCAGGCCGGCAAACACGTCTTCGTTGAGAAGCCGCTCGCCACGTCGCTCGATGACGCCGAAGCGGTCATCCAAGAGGCGCACGAGCGCAGCCTGATCGTCGCGGTCGACTATCCCATGCTCTACACGCCGCTTGTCGAGGCAGCGGCGCTCTTCAACAGCTCTCGCCTGGTCGGGCCGCTGTTACGCATCTCCGTCGAGAACATCGCTAGCTGCCAGGGGCTCGAAGACGCGCATTGGTTCTGGAACAAGGACGCTTCCGGCGGCATCTTTGTGGAGCATGGCGTGCATTTCTTCGATTGGTGCGGCAGGCTGGCAGGCGATGCGCAAAAGGTCGTCGCGCTCGCGTCATCGCACGGCGCACGCGAAGACCGGGTTCTGGCACTCGTTGCGCACTCGAGCGGGGCTATGGCGTCGTATTACCACGCGTTTGTGGCGCGGCCCGACACGGAACGCACGCAGACCGTGCTATCGTATGAGAGCGTCGACGTCGTTCTCGACGGCTGGATACCGACTCGCCTGCACATGAGGGGCCCGGTGGCGGCGATCGCGACCACGACCGTCCGGCGCATGTTGCACAGAACGGTGGAGAGCATCCCGGACGCCACCATCGGATTCTTCTTCGATGCCGGTCCCAAAGCTGCTGTGTACGCGAGCGGGGTGCGTGCTGCGGCCGAAGACATGGCTCGAGCGATCCGCATCCCCGACCATATGGCCCGCAACGACGCACGGCGCGCCCTGCCCAGCCTCCGCGTCGCCGTGGCGGCGCGCCACGCCGCCATGACCGGGACCACTGTCGAGCTGGGCGCTACGAGAAGCCAAGCGCGGCCTTGACCTCGCCGGGCGCAGGTTTGGCAAGCAGTAATTGAGGGAGCTCGTCGAGCGATACTCGTTGCGACACGATCGAGCCGACATTGACCTTGCCCTGGGCGAGAAGTTCGACCGCCTCCGCCATGGTATGAGGATTGATGTTTGAAGCGACGAGTCGCAGCTCTTTGCGGTAGAGCTCGTAGGGCTCGATCGAGACCTTCGCTCCGACCGGGGCGACGCCAAAAAGGAGTATGTCCGCTCCACGGCGGGCTAGACGGATAGCGGTCGTGACCGCGCTCGGGCTACCGCTGCAGTCGATGACGAGGTCGTACCCGTCCGTGTGGCTTTCGTGCTCGATCATGTCTGGCGTGTAGACCTCGTCTGCGCCGAGCGCTTCGGCAAGGTCGCGCCGAACCGCCACGGGCTCTGAGACGATGATGGGCCCGGCGCCGGCTTCGCGCACCGCCTGCTGGGTCAAAAGCCCGATGCTGCCTGCACCCAGAATCGCGACTGCGCCACCCTGCGGGATCTTCGTCCGCTGCAGCCCGTGGATAACGCATGACAGAGGTTCAGCGAATGCTGCGTCGGCGAGCGACAGGCCATCGGGCACCTTGTACAGCTGCGCCTGCGGCACGAGCACGAGGGGCGCCATGCCACCGGCGCGCGTCACGCCGATAGCGCTCAGCCGCTCGCACAGGTGCACGTCCCCGCGGCGGCATGGCTCGCACTCAAGGCATGCGATGTTGGGATCGACAGCGACGCGATCGCCGACCTTCACCGACGTGACCGTATCCCCTATAGCGGCGACGGTGCCAGCGATCTCGTGACCGAGCACGTTGGGATAGGTCGCCGGATAGGTGCCGTCCGCGATGTGCCGGTCGGTACCGCACACCCCGCAGGCGGCGACGGTGATCACGGCATCGTCCGGCCCTGGCGTTGGGTCATCCCACTCGGCGACATCGACGATCTTCGGCTTGTGCGCGACGAGCGCTCTCACGTCCCCTCCCGAGTCCTCATCTATCTGCATCTTCACCTATCTAATGAAGTATCCGGGCTTTAGCCCGGATTTGCAGGCAGACCTGTCATCTGGCCTGGCCACAAGGCCCGGCGCCGTTCCTCCCACGAAGGCAGCGTCGTGCAGCGACTACGAGTCCGTGATGGCTGTTTCCGCGATCAGGCTGGGACGCCCGTGTACCTGCTAGGCGCCAACTTCTGGCCAAAGCGCACTGGGCCGTGGATGTATCGCGACCCCTGGGATCCTCAGGCGGTGGGAGCGGATCTGGTGGAGGTGGCCGCGCTCGGGGCCAACGTCGTCCGCATCTTCTGCTTCACGCCTGATTTCATGCCGGCGGCGGATGTGGTGAGCGCGGAGGCGCTCGATCGCCTCGCGCAGACGATCGACCTCGCGGCGCGCGCCGGCCTATGGTCGATCCCCACGTTCCTCGTGGGGCACATGTCGGGCGAGAACTGGAACGCCGATTGGAGCGCGGGGCGCGACTGGTACACAGACCCACTCCTGCTTGATGCGAGCGAGCTGCTCGTCGGCACGGTGGCTTCGCATTTTGCCGGCGATGCGCGCATCGCCGCATGGCTGCTCACGAACGAATGGCCGCTCTTCGCCGGCCGCACGTCGAGCGAACTCGGACTGCGCTGGGCCAAACGGCTGTGCCAAAAGCTCCGCGCCGTCGACCCTGGTTGCAACGTGTCGCTGGGTGACGGCAGCTGGGATGTCCTCAACGGTCAGCACAGCGGGTTGCCGTCGAAGGCGCTCAGAGAGATCGTCGATTTCTTCGGTCCGCATTTCTACCCCAAAGAGACCGATGCGCTGCGACACTCGGCGTTCCCGAGCTTCGCCATGCGCATGCTGCAACCGCTGCACCACCCCGTGCTGCTCGAGGAGTTCGGGTGTTCGTCCGATCAAGCCGACGATGACGCCGCAGCTGCCTATTACCGCACCGCTCTCTGGTCGAGTTTCGGCGCGGGCAACTGTGGAACGCTGTTTTGGAATTCGCACGACTTCACGGTGGCTGACCGACCGCCATATTCACACCATCCCTACGAGTTGCATTTCGGCGTCATCCGCACCGATGGGTCGCACAAGCCGCAAGCGCACGAGGTCGCGCGCTTTGCCGCCTTTGCAGCCAAGCACAATACCGACGAGTGGGAACGCGAGACGCCGGCCCTCGCGATCGGGCGAACGTCGTACTATCTTCAGGAATTCCCGTTCGATTGGGGATGGAGCAAGCCTGAGCTTCGCGACCTCTATCTTCAGACGTTTGCCTCGTGCTTAGCGGCCGGCCTTGACGCGGGCTTCGTCGATCTTTCCAGCGACGTGCCTCAGGAGGTGAAGCTGCTGCTCCTCCCGTGCGTGCAGCAGGTGACGAAGCAGGACGTCGCTCGGCTCGAGCGTTTTGCCCACGACGGCGGCGTGCTGTATCTGTCATATGGGGGCGAGCCGTGGTTCCCGGATCTGGGCGCCTTCATCGGCGCCCGACCCCTCATCCGCTACGGCCTGGTCGCTTCGACGCCGGAGTCGTCGCTTGTGACCTTCGTGCGGGACTTCGGAGATCTCAAGCGTGGTACCGAATTGCGCTTTGCCATCCGCGGCGATCTGCGCCGCCGAGCGCCGCTCATGTGCGAGCCGCGCGACGCCACCGTCCTGGCCGAAGATGCAGGCGGTAGACCCGCGCTGCTCGAGCGACCCTTTGGTCGAGGGCGCATCATCTTCTCAACGTATCCGCTCGAATACTACGCATTGGGTGGACTGGACGCAAACGCGGCCGACGAGACCTGGAGGGTGTTTCAAGCTCTCGCTCGCGTGGCGCAGCTGCCTCGTGCACTCGCCGAGGGTGCGCTTGTGCAATCGTTCGCATGGCACGCTGCGACGGGTCCGCCGCGGCGGCGGATCCTTCTCGTCAATCACGCATGGCAACCCAGCGATGCCGTGCTTCGTATCGCGGGGGAGCTCACCGATGCCGAATCCGGAGAGCGCATCGCTGCGCGCGCGATCCGGCTCGGACCAAAGGGTGTACGGGTCGTCGACGTGGTGCTTGGCGCGCAGACCCAGGCTACTTGAGTTTGAACTCTTCGACGGTGGAAAGGTCTTGCAGGAAGAGGATCTCGCCGACGCCGGGCGGGGCCGCCTTCGGCTTATCGGCGTCCGCACGCAGCAGCTCCCAACACTGACCGGTGAGATCGCGCTGCAATGTGCCGACGGACTTGCGGCCATCTTTGAACGTGACGCGAACGCGCTTTCCCTCAAAGACCACAAGATCTCTGTCGTGGATCACGCTTGCTTGGTTCGGCTGTTGCGACCAGCTTCCCCCACTAGATGCGGCGAAAAGGACCGCTCCCCGCCGGGTGACCGCGGGTCCCGGTCGAGCCCATGAAGCCGGGCGGGTGAAACGCTTGTCGCGCGGTCCGCTCGGGGTAGCCGCTCACGCCCAGCAGATCCCGTCTCAGAAAGAATGCGTTGACGCCAAGTGAGTCGGTGCACAAAAGCGCGTAGCCTTTGGCCCGGCCGAGCGCGGCCAGCGACTCGAGCGACGCACCGAAGTAGTCATCGCCCCGCCACCGATGGTCGGCGTCGTACTCCATCACCCAGCGCTCCGGTGGGGCATGTGCGGAGTTGAACTCGATGACCACGACTCGCGGCCGATAGGCGTCGAGCGCCTGCCAGATCCAATAGTCGTTGCCGTCGAGATCGATGGATAGCAGATCCGGCTCAGCGGGAACGGCGTGCTCGCGAAAGATGTCGGCGATATTGTCTTTGGTGATGAAGCGGTTGGCGAGACGCGCCTGCGGGAACGCCGCATAGTTCGCAACGAGCTGCCGGTAGCGCGCCTCGTCTGCTTCGATGAGCACGCCGTTCCAGCCGCAATCACGGATCAGGCGCGCACTATTGCATTCCTGACCGTCCTCGACACCGAACTCGACGACGGTCTTGTTCGTCGTGCCGATGGCGGAAAAGAGCGCTTCGATGATCCCATCCTCGCCGTTTTGCGATGACACCTTGCGCTCGAAGCTATTGAGGTCGTGCTGCGGGCGGCCGGCAAGCCGACGCAACCACGCCCCGACGCTAATAGAGGACCACTCCGATGCGCCGGTACTCCACGAGGTTGAAGATGTCGCCCATGAGGATGCCGTTGTCGAGCACGAGGACGGGCTTTGTGGTATCGGCCGGCACGTCGAACACCGCTTGGAACGATGCGCTTTGCCCGGGTGGGATCGTGAAGCGCGGCTTGATGGCCGCGTCGAGCGCGGCTTGCCCGTCAGGCGATTTGTCGTAGCGGTCGCCCTCGGCGTCAACGATGTGCGGGATCCGTTCATCCCACTGGAAGGAGACCCGCTTGGCATTGTTATCCACGCGAATCGTGACGATGTAGAACGTCCCGCTGGCCTTGGCGGTCGCCGCCTTGTTGGCGATTTGGGGTGACCGGCCGACGCCCGTGACGACGTAGACGAAGTCGTCCTGCTGGATAGGCGTCCCCAGGGCTACGAAATCTCGCGGCTTTGAGAACGTGTACAGGCCGGCGATCACCAAGGCGATGGCCACGAGCACCGCCACGACCGCGACACCGGTGATCCGCAACCCTTTCACGATTTACTTCATATCGCAAAGCGAGAGGTTTGTCAAGAAAACAGGCGAGCCAAGGGCTCGCCTGCATGACCCGAGCGCAGACGCCTACTTCGCTGCGGCGATCGTGTCGATCTGGATGCCCGTCACCCCGTGGCCCTCGAACTCCGTGCCGGTGACCGTGACCTTCTGCTCGACAAAGGGCGCGATTTTGTCCGCGTAGCTTGCGCCTGGCCCGCTACCGAGGATGGTCACGATGTTCCCATCCGAGGTCTCGATGCCGAACGGCTGCCCTTTGAGCAGGCATGCCTTGGCGCACGCGGCGTGCGAGGCCCCATGCGCGCCCGAGGCGATGTAGCACGTCAGGTCCACGACGTTGCCGGTGAGCGTGACCTTCTTGCCGGTCATCGCCATGTGATTAGCGTTGCCGCTTGACGAACTCGTGCTGCCCATGTCGTCTGCCAATGCGGCGCTGCCCAGCGCCAGCACGACGAGTCCGGCGGCGAACGCCGCTGTGAATCGGTTCATACTCTTCCTCCCAAAGCGAATGTGATGTGACCAAGCGTCGTTGGTCCATCGCGGCTTGGTACGCAGCCTATTCCGTCTTGGATCACCGTTGGACATGTGCCTGTCGTGCTGGTCGCAGTCGCATGCAGTGACGCACGCCGGTCTTCCAGAACTGTCACTTCGTCTGGAGGACTGTGCTTTTTGGCCTTCCATAGATCGCTGTGGCTTCAAGAGACCTTGCCCGGTCAGATCGAGACGCCGCCGCTTCACGGCCGTGCTCGAGCGGACGTCGCTATCATCGGCGGTGGCTATGTCGGGCTATGGACCGCACTGCGCATCAAGGAGCTCGAGCCGGGATGTGATGTCGCCATCATCGAGCGCGATATCTGCGGTGGCGGCGCGTCAGGCCGCAATGGCGGCTTCGCACTATCGTGGTGGCCGAAGTTCCCCTCGATGGCCAAGGCCTTCGGCGAGAGCGAGGCGCTTCGTCTCACCAAGGCATCGCAATCCGCGATCGGCGAGATCGGCGCGCTTCTGCGCAGATAACCACATCGACGCCGGCTTCATCCAGCACGGTTGGCTGTGGACGGCGACGAGCAGCGTGCAGATGAACGCCTGGGAAGCCGTCGTCGGCGCCAGCGAAAGACTCGGGCTCGACGTGTTCCAGCGGCTCACGCCTCCGGAGGTCGCTCGCCGTAGCGGCTCGCCGATGCATCGTGCCGGCGTATTGGAACGTCAAGCGGCGACCGTTCAACCCGCCGCGCTCGTCCGCGGCATGCGCGACGTCGCACTGCGCCAAGGCATACGCATTTACGAAGGGACCCACGCGCGAGGGCTGACCCGCGAACGGCCCGTCATCATCACCACGACGGATGGCGAGCTCACGGCCGACCGTTGCGTGATCGCGATGAATGCCTGGGCGGTGGGCCTGCCCGAGCTCAGCCGCTCGATCGCCGTGATCTCAAGCGATATCATCGCGACGCAGCCGATCCCCGGCCGTCTCGCCGAGATCGGTTGGAGCGGCGGCGAATGCATCACCGATTCGCAGATGATGGTCTGTTACTACCGCACGACCCATGACGGCCGGATCGCGTTCGGCAAGGGTGGGTGGGGCATCGTCTACGGCGACCACATCGGCGTAGACCTCGATCGCAACGTCGACCGCGCCCGATTGGTCGAGACCGATTTCCGCCGTTACTACCCGACCCTGCACGATGTGCCGATCACACACGATTGGTGCGGGCCGATCGACCGGACGATGGACGGGCTCCCGCTCATCGGCCGGCTGGGCGGCCGCGACCACATCCACTACGGCATCGGCTGGAGCGGCAACGGGGTAGGACCGAGCTACGTCGGCGGTCGCATCCTGGCGAGCCTCGCGCTCCGACGCGACGACGAGTGGTCGCGCTGCGCTCTCGTCGACCGCAAGCAGCGGTATTTCCCACCCGAACCGATCCGTTTTGTCGGGGGGCAGGTCGTGCGCGAAGCGGTCATCCGTAAAGAGCGTGCCGAGGGCGCCGACCGCCGCCCGTCGTGGCTCGCTGTGCAGCTGGCCAAGCTCGCCCCCTCAGGACTCGAAGACAAAGAATAGGCCCACGCCTCTCATGCATGGCTGCGAATCTATTCGCGGCCTTTGGCCATTTTATTCGTGCCGCAGCGCTTCGATGGGATTGAGCAGCGCAGCGCGGCGGGCCGGGTAGTAGCCGAAGATGACGCCCACGAGCGCCGAGAAGCCGAACGAGAGCACGACCGATTGCCATGACACAAGGATATTCCAGCCGCCGAACGCCGATGCCGACAGCGACGCGATGATGCCGATGGCGATCCCGATGACGCCGCCGATGCTGGAGAGCGTGAGCGCCTCGATGAGGAATTGGGCCAGGATCTGCCGCGCCTTGGCACCGATCGCCAATCTGATGCCGATCTCCCGCGTGCGCTCGGTGACCGACACGAGCATGATGTTCATGATGCCGATGCCGCCGACGATGAGCGAGATCGTGGCGATGCTCGCCAGCAAGAGCGCCATGATGCGCGAAGTCTGGCTGAAGGCCTGCTGGACGTTTGAGATGTTGCGGACTGAGAAATCGTTCGGGTCCTTGGCGGTGAGGTGGTGGCGCAGCCGCAAGAGCTGGGTCGTCGTGTCCACCACGGTGTTCGTCATGTCGGTTGAGGTCGCGGAGATGATGATCGCTCCCAGCCAGTTGTTGCCGGTGATGCGCGTCTGCAGCGAGGTGATGGGGATGACGATCTGATCGTCTTGATCTCTGCCGAATCCGCTCTGTCCCTTGGAGTTGAGCACGCCGATGACGGTGAACGGCACGCTGTGCGCCACGACCACCTTGCCGACCGCGTCCTCCGGTGGGGAAGAGGTTGATCGCGACCGTGTTGCCGAGCACCGCGACCTTGGCTGCGTTGTTCTGCTCCTCGATCGTGAAGAAACGGCCTTGCGCCAGCGTCCAAACTGCACGCGAGGCCAGTCCGAGTTGACGCCGAGGATGTCGTCGCCCAATTCTGGTTGCCCGCGATCGCCTGCGCGCTCGTGCCGGACTGCGGAGAGACGCCCGCGACGCCGGGGACAAGCCGCGCTATCGCCGTGGCGTCGCCGAGCTTGAGCGCTTCGTTTGCGCCGGCGCCGAGCGCCACACCGCCCGTTACCGTGCTTCCCGGGACAACGATGACGAGATTGCTGCCTAGGCTTTGCAGCTGGGCGGCCACGGCCGCGCTCACTCCATTGCCGATGGCCATGGCCGTGATGACCGCGCCGACGCCGATGATGATCCCGAGCATCGTCAGCAGCGAGCGCGCCGCATTGCGGACGAGCGCCTCCCATGCGATGCGGAAGAGTGGCCCGAGTCTCACGCGGTCGCCTCTCGCACGGTGGGTTGGGTGGTCGGTCCGTCGGCCACGACGCTGCCGTCGCTAAACTCGACCATCCGCCGTGCCCATTTCGCCACGTTGCTGTCGTGGGTGACCATGATGATCGTGATGCCACGATCGGCGTTGAGCTGTGCGAGCAGCGCCATGAGGTCGGCGCTGCTGCGGCTGTCGAGATTCCCGGTCGGCTCGTCGGCGAGTATCAGGACGGGGTCGTTGACAAGCGCGCGCGCGATGGCGACTCGCTGCTGCTGGCCGCCCGACAGCTCGCTTGGCCGGTGACCGAGCCGGTCGCCGAGGCCGACCGAGCGCAAGGCGGCTTCGGCTCGGCGCGTCTGCTCCTGTGGGGGGACGGACGCATAGACGAGCGGGAGCGCCACGTTTTCGAGCGCGCTTGTGCGCGACAAGAGGTTGAACCCCTGGAAGACAAATCCGATGAATTTGCTGCGCACGTCGGCGAGCTCGTCCATCGAGAGGCTTGACACGTCTTTGCCCGCCAGCAGGTACGTTCCGCTCGTCGAGCGGTCGAGGCAGCCGAGCATGTTCATGAAGGTCGATTTACCCGACCCCGACGGTCCCATGATCGCGACGAACTCACCGCGTCGCACGGCAAGCGACACGTCGTTGACGGCGATGAGATCGTCTGCTCCCGTGTGATAGATCTTCGTGAGGTGCCGCGTCTCGACGATGGTCTGGTCGCTTGCTTTTGGGTCCATGGCCATGACGAGCCGGTCAGCGTCCCCCGAACATGCCCGGCCGCGCTGACGCTTGACCGCTTGCGACGCGGGCTTCGACGACCTTGTCGCCTTCGTGGATAGCGCCCGACCGGATCTCGATGTTCTGGTTGTCGCTGTACCCGATCGTCACGTTGACCGGTTCTGGCTTGTTCTTTTTGAGGACCCATATGGTGGCGGTCGAACCCGGAGCACCGCCCGCATTGGCAGTCGGCGCCGTCGCGGCGTTTTGCGGGCGGTAGAGCAGCGCCGCCGCCGGCACGGTCAAGACGTGCGTGCGCGTCGCCACGTCGATGATGATGTTCGCCGTCATGCCCGGCTTCAAGCGCGCGGACACGTCATGGATCTTGATGACGGCGTCGTAGGTGACGACGTTGTTGGTGATGATCGGATTGACCCTGATCTGCTGCACCGTTCCAGGGAAGACCACGTTTGGGTACGCAGGCACCGAGATCTGCGCCGGTTGCCCGACTCTGAGCTGGCCGACGTCGGCTTCATCGACCGAGGCATCCACCTGCATGTCGTTGAGGTTTGAGGCGATGATGAAGAGGGTGGGTGTTTGGAACGACGCCGCCACCGTCTGGCCGACGCTGACATTGCGCGAGACGACGATGCCGTCGATGGGGCTTTGGATGATGGCGCGGGTCAAATTATAGGTCGCGCTCTGCACTTGGCCTTGGGCTGCCGCCGTCTGTGCTTGCGCCGCTTTCGCCAGGCCGCCGCTGCCTTTGTATTGCGCGAGGTTGGCTGAGACCTGATTCTTCGCTGCGGCGACCGCGGTTTGGTCTGCCGTTGCCGTCGTGGCGTCCAGGTCTAACTGGCTTTGGGAGATGTAGCCTTGAGCCAGGAGGCTCTTGTCGCGGCTCAGCGTCAGTTGGCTCAATTTCGACTGTGCGACTGCCTTTGCCAGGTTCGCCTGTGCGGCTTCGAGGTTGGCGAACGCGGTGTCAATCGAGTTTGCGGCGGCGGCGGCGTTGGCTTGCGCTGCCGCGTAGCCAGCACTGGCCTGCGCGACGGCGGCTCTGAAGAGCGTCGGATCGATGACGGCGAGCGTCTGGCCCTTCTTCACCTTCGAGTTGTAATCCACGTAGAGCGACTCGATCGTCCCCGACACTTGCGTGCCGACGTTGATCTCGTTCACGGGATTCACTGTGCCGGTCTCGTTGACGGTGGCACGGATGTCGGCGTACTGCGCGGGTGCGGTCACAAACGCGGGCGCCCCTTTTGAGGACGAGCAACGCACGATCGCCAGCACCGCGATCGCGATGATGACGACGGCGGCCAGGATCCATACGACGCGGTTTCTGAGCAAGTTCGACTCTCCCTCAAAGCCCCATGGTAAGGATACGAGCTGCTTGCTTGAAACGTTATGAAGGGAATGTGAGGATGCACGTTGTCGTTCTGCCCTCTAGATGACAAAACCCGCAACGAAGCCGATCGATGATGACAAAGACCGCTTGCCGCTCTTAGCGAATGCTTAGAATACTCTGAGAATCGGTGAATCGGTCGACGATTCATCCACTGCGAGGTCAAGAGAGGAGAGCATCATGATCACCTCTGCGCTCGGCAAGCGCTGGTACTTCGCCTTGGCGCTTGTCCTTTGTCTGATAGTGCTCGAGTCGACGCCGCCGACGATAGGCGCGACGTTCAATGTGCTCGTGAATGGTAAGGGCGTACGACTCCCCGAGCCGCCGCTTGAACGCGGCGGACGCGTCTTCGTGCCTCTGCGCGGCATCTTCGAGGCGCTCGGTGCAGGTGTCGCATACGACAATGGAACGATCAACGCCACCGCCGGCGATAAGACCGTGCAGGTCAAGATCGGCTCGAATCAAGCGATCGTCAACGGTCAGGCCCAATACCTCGATGCGGCACCGTTTATGGTTGGGTCGACGACCATGGTACCGCTACGGTTTGTGTCTGAGGCGCTCGGAGCGACCGTCAATTACGATAACGCCACCGGCACGATCGCCGTCAATACCGGCGAAGCTACGCCGAAGGCCACGATAGCCGTGGGCTCCGATCTTGTCGCCATCATGAATAATGGACTCAATTCCGGCTCGGCAAAGGTTGGCGAGCCCGTCTCGATGACAGTGCAGCCACCCTACCCCCCGCAAGGAAATAGGCTTGCCGGCGCCATTATCCAGGGCAATGTGATCGTCGCGCAGCCCGCGGGTCAGGGTCGCAATCCGAAGCTCGAGATCGAAGTCGACACCATACAGTACGCGGGCGGCGGCGCGCTCGTGCCTATCGCGGCGAAGATATCGAAGATCGACGTCAAGCAAGGCTCGAACATCGCAAAGGAGGCCGTTGGGACCGCTGCCGGCATGGTGATCGGCAACTGGATCGGCAAGAGCTTGGGAACAAACGCTGGTGGAGCGATCGGCGCCGTTGGCGGCTACATGTTGACCTCGAACAGCAAGACCAACTTCGACGTGCCGGCTGGATCGAAGGTCTCTCTGCAGCTCACGCAACCGTTGCCCGTCAAGTAGATCTGTCGCGGGGCTCAGCCGATCGCTGCGGCCCGTGTCTTTAGAGTGCCATCTTGAGCTGGTCGACCGAGATGTTCGCGCCGCAGATGATGGCGACCACGGTCTTCCCACGCACGCGTTCCCGTGCTTTGAGCAGGCCGGCGACGGCGACGGCCGCGGCGCCTTCGCAGAGCATGTGATGCGACTCGATGAAGAGTCGCAATGCCGCGGCGATCTCTTCTTCGGAGACTTCGAGGAATTCGTCGACAAGTCTCCTGCACAGCTCAAAGGTGATGGCGCCCGGCTCGAGGCCGCCAGCGGTCCCGTCCGAGAGCGTCGGCAGATGTTCTGTCTCGACGATGCGACCCGCACGCACCGATGCCGCCATCGCCATCGAGTTTCGCGGTGAGATTCCGAGCGTGAACAGCGTCGGACGATTCGCCTTGAGGAAGCCCGAAGTGCCTGCTATCAAACCACCGCCCCCGACCGATGCGACGAGCACGTCGACGCCCGGGACTTGGCGTGCGATCTCCGCGCCGATCGTTCCCTGCCCAGCGATCACGAGTGGATCGTTGTAGGGTGAGATGTACGACATGCCATGTTCGTCTGCATAGGCCCGGGCATGGACTTCGGTCACACCGCCTTCATGACCGTAGGTACGTACGTCACCGCCAAGCCGGCGGATGTTCTCGATCTTCAGCCGCGACGCGGTCGCTGGCACAAAGATGATACCGCTGATGGAGAGCGCCCTCGCCGCATAGGCGACCGCAGCTCCGTGGTTGCCTGAGGATGCCGTGACGAATCCACACTCTCGCTCTTTGTCTGTCATGGCGAGCAGACGGTTGAAGGCACCGCGCGCCTTGAACGAGCCTGTGACCTGGAGGTTCTCAAGCTTGCAGTAGACCGTCGCGCCGGTGAGGTCGCTCAACACAGGCGACGGCTCGACCGGCGTTTCGAGCACGCGCGTGCGGATGCGCCCTTCGGCCTGTATGACAACGGCTTGGATGTCGATCACGTCGGCTGTTTTTCCGCGGAATGCCCCTTTGCCCGCCAAAAGTATAGCTGAACGGCCGGGTTCGTTATCGCCCACAATACGTAACCAGAAGTCGCCACCACCACGAGGTCTTCAAAGAATCCCCTATTCCATGAGTTTGGCCTGAGCGGCCAGTAGCCGAAAATAACCAAGGCTAGAATGTAACCGCAGCCGCTGCCGATATTCCATGCGGCAATCATCCTCCAGATGGCCATGCGATAGATCATCCCTACCGCTGTCATGATCAACAGTATTCCGTCTATGGCAATGGACCATTGGGCCATGGCGTACATAGGCTCAGGCATCGGATGAAGAACATAGGCGATGGCAAGACCAAGGGCGTTCGCCCCTGATAAGATCACGAGAAAGATGGCGATGCGCAAAGAGGTTGGCGCTCTGTTCTTAGGCGATCGGTGCCAATCAACAAGCACGTTATGTAGCGCTCACGGGCTCGTACGCTTACGCTACTTGCGTACGACCGCCAATAGAAAAAGACCACGTTCATGAGAAGGCGCTCGATCACAACTACGGCGCACCTCTTGAAGTAACTTGGGCGAAGTAGGTTTCGAACCTACGACCCCTCGCGTGTGAAGCGAGTGCTCTACCGCTGAGCTATTCGCCCGAAAGACTCAAGTCGGGCTTGGCCGTAGCCCCGTCGACCCCCTCTTGAAACCCCTTCGTGCCTCCCGCACACGCCGGCCTATCAAGCCCCCACGATGAAGCATCAGAGTGAGACGTACATCTCTGTTTGGCCCTGCTCATATGAGCAAGACAGACCGCATTGCCAGGGGCACTCCGAGAAGTCGACGTAGTAGGTCGCCGGGAGTTGGTGCCTCCCATAGCATGAGCTGCCATCGCGAGGTTCGATGGTCGGGCAATCAGTCAGGTGCCGCATCTTTGTCGGACGGCAGAAAGAACTCGCCGCGCTCGACGAAGCTCGAAAGTCGCTTGCACAGAGCAGCGGCTCGTTTGTGTTGATCTCGGGAGAGGCTGGGATCGGCAAGACACGCCTGCTCAACGAATTTCTCGGGCTGGCGCACAATCGCCGGGCACGAAACGTCGTCAATACGGAATGCCTTCAGGGCGCGCAACAACCACTCGGGCCGATCCGATCGCTCGTGCGCACTCTTGCACCGACGATTTCCCTTACAAGCGTCCCGCCGACCGTACTGCGCGCGCTTGCGCAGGTGATACCCGAGGAGCTGCCGCGCAGAGTGGTCACGCGCAACGCCAGTTTCGTGCTCGAAAAGGAGCAGCTGTTTTCAGCGCTGCTCGCCTTCTTGCGGCTCGTCTGCGCTAAGCGCGCGACGATCCTCACCGTTGAAGACCTTCATTGGTCAGACGACTCGACGCTGGAGTTTCTCGTGTATCTCGTCCATCGCATGGATGCGATGCGGCTTCTCGTCGTGGCGACCTGTCGCTCCGACGAGCTTGCCGGGAACGAGCGCCTTCTCGTGTCGATGTCGCCGCTCTTTCGTGAGCCACACCTCCGTCTCATGACGCTCGAGCCGCTCGCGGCGCGCGAAATTCGGGCAGTGGTCGATGGGACGGTTGTTGGTCGCGATCCCCTCCCCGAAAAGGTGGCCCAGGACATCGAGGAACGCAGCGAAGGCAATCCATTCTTTGCTGAGGAGCTTGTCAAGGACTTCATCGAGCATGGCAGTGCAGGGGTGGCATCAACCCAGCTCCCCTTGTCCATTCGCGCGACGATCGCGCAACGACTGACAAACCTCACCGCAGATGAGCGAAACGTGCTCGTTCACGCGGCAGTGCTCGGGCAGCGGTTTGACCCTGACGTCCTCGCGATTGTCATGGAGCGCGATGAAGCCGCCCTCTCACCGGCGCTCCGTCGCGCCCGCGAACTGAACCTCATCGTCGACGTCAGCCGGGATCGTCTGAGCTGCCGGTTTCGACATGCGCTCACCCATCAAACGATCTATGATGACGTTCCCGCGTTTGTGGCGCGTAAGCTGCACGAGCAGATTCTCACGACATTGGAGACGGACGCGGGGCCCGGATATCACATCGAGGAGCTCGCCTACCATGCCTGGGAGGCCGCAGATGACGTCAAGACGTTGCTCTATAATGAGCGCGCTGGCGATGCGGCGTTTTCGTTGCGCGCACTTCCCGAGGCGTTCACCTGCTTCCAGCGAGCCTTGAAAGCCGCGACCGACTCCGACGATCGGGCTCGGCTGTACGAGCGGCTTGGCGCACTCGAGCGCCTGCAGGGACACTATCAGGCTGCCTGCGATGACTTCGAAGTGGCATTCGCGCTTCGTCTGGATCGCCAGGAATTCGATGCCGCGGCGATTCTTGCCGCGAGTCTCACGGGCCAGCGCTATAATGTGGGCGACCAGGGCGCCCTTGCTTGGGCGGAACGCTTTTTGGATGAACATCAGGCGGCGATAGGCCCTGGGGCTCGCGATCATCTCCTCGTCGTTTGCGCACGCGTCGCCAGTGCGTTCTGCGATTTTCGCTCGGCCGAACGCTTTTTGGACTCGGTCTCTGACCCGCAACACTCGCTCCCGGAGTACAGCTCAATTACATCATCGTCCAGATGATGCGCCACTCCTACGATGGAACGTCAAAGAGTGGAGGCGCAATGCCGCACAGGTCGATCAGTTGGTTCCTCACCTTACGCCGGAATCTGCAGTCGGCATTGAGAACGCCTTGGCACTCACGGGCATCTACATCGGAGCAAATCACGAGATCGAGCGCGCCCTGAAGCGCGCCGAGCGCGTAGAGCGTGAGTGGGGGCTGCGCGGCCAACGGCTCTATGGCGTGGCGACCAGGGCGGCGTACCTGTATCAACGCGGCAGGCTCGAAGAGTCTCGCAGATGCGTCGAAGAAGTGGCCAAGAACCAAGATGTGGCTCCGCCACGTCGCATCGCGGCGGCGGTCGCCGCCTATCTGTCGATCGCCTTCGGTGACGATGCCTTGTGGAGGAGCTTTGACCCAGAAATCCTGCGTGAAGCGCACGAGAAATTAGATGACCCGGATTGCGTATTCATCCTCGGCGCTCACGCCGCGCTTCTGGCGACACGCGGAGCGCTAGAGCGCGGCCCAAGCCGATCTTCGAGCAGCGATCGCCACATTCAATACACACCTCCTGAGGCAATTTACATACTGCTCAATGCCGCCCGTTTTCTGCCCACGGGCGAGCTTCGCGCGTGCGCGATCTGGTCGACGCCGCGGCGCAGACCGGCGACACGGGCCGCGCAACCCAAGTCCTTGTGGCGGCGACGATCGCCGCCAGAATGGGGGAGGCGGCAGAGGCAAAGGGGTTGGGCGCGACTGCCGCCCGGTTATATGTTTCTTTGGGTTGGCCGCTGCTTCAAGCCAATGCCTTGGAGTTTGCCGGAAAACAGGAGGCCGCTCTCGCGATATACGAGCGCTGCGGTGCTGTCGCCGATGTTCGTCGTCTTGCTGCTCCGGCTGAAAGCGCTTCGCTCGGCGCTCTCGCTCTTCTGTCTTCACGAGAAAGCGAAGTCGCAGCCCTTGTCGCACGAGGGCTGCGAAATAGAGAGATCGCAAAACGCCTCAATATCGGAAGCAAGACGGTGGAGAAGCATCTGGCGTCGGTGTTTCGCAAGCTGGGTTTCAGCTCGCGTTCCCAGGTCGTCGCCTTCATCACCGGCGCATCACAAGCAGCAATGTAGCCAGATAAGAAAGAGAGCGGTTCAAGTGACCCGCTCTCTTATCGTCTCGTGGCGTGGGTTCGACTCGGACTCGACCTCAGTCCATCGTCGAACGGCCGGCTACGGCAAGCATATGGCGCTAAAGTCGCCGGTGATTTGTGTTACGTTGCCTTTGGTATCTGAAACGTTGATGTCGAAGTGCGGTCCGGGGCTACCGCTGGGGTATGGCCAGACGTCGGTGACCGTAAACGAGCTCGTACTTGGCGGGCTCACCGTAGCTGCCCCCGTATCCGTGCTCACGGCCGTAAAGTCACCGGCGTAGCCTGCTTCACTTGCGGTAAAGCTCCCTACGTAGGGATTGCCACCGCAGCCCCACGCCGCCGGCGGCACGTTGGGGAAGATGATCGCAAACGTGCTCACGGAAATGGTACAACCGCCGAACAGCGGATTGCACGGACTCGCGGTTGGTGAGGGTGAGCTACTCGGCGTGACCGACGGTGACGGACTTGGTGAAGGCGACGGGGATGGCGATGGGCTCGGGCTCGGCTTCACCGATGGAGATGGCGAAGGACTGGGCGCGATCGACGGGGATGGGCTGGGAGCAACCGACGGAGACGGAGATGGCGAGGGCGACGCGGTCGGAAGCGCATACAACCCCAAGCTGTACGTGACCCCACCCGTGAACGTGATCGGCGTGCTGGTCCCCGAATACGTAATTGATGTGTCGGCGACCGTCACACTACCGGGAATGACGGACCACGCTTCCGCAGTTGGGTCATAGAGCGCCACTCCATACGTCCCTAGTGGAAACGATGGCGTTACGACGACTTTAAATGCGACAATCCCAGCAAACGTAACCGTGGTGGGCACCGAGATAGAGTAGAAGATCACTGGGGTGACGCCTGGGGGCGGTGCTATCATCGGGTGTGCACGCACCGCGATCGATCTCGTGCGTACGGCCGAAAGAGTTGGCACGCCACTAGGAAGCTTCGTGGAAACTGTGACCGACACGTTCGTGCCTGCGGGCGCGTCGTTACTCGGTAGCGTGATGTCTTCTTTGAAGCTGCCGACGTTCGGCAACGGGATGGGGACGCCGACATCGGACGCTGGAATTGACGTCGCGGCTGACTGCGGCGCTGAATTCGCGGGTTGCTGTATCGGGTTAAATTGTGGAGACGAGCTCGAGCTGCTATTGCAACCGACCTCGTTGATGATTGCGGCGACCGCGATGAGCGCGAGGAGAAAGATGTTTCGGAGGCCTGCAGACAGGCCGCCTGGGGTGGTGCGACTCATGACTTAGTGTTCCTCCCTCGGAACGCACAATGACGCCGCGGAGAGCGGCTTATGGTCATAATAGGAGCAGTCAGCGGGCGGCGGTATGGGTGGAAACCCTACTTGATGTGAATTGGGACTTTCTTCATAAGCGCGAGAGTGACCGACCGACCCGAAGCGACAAAGGCCTCGGGCCGGTCGACGTACCTTTGCGCCCGGGGCCGCGAGTCGCTTGCGGTCCAGACGCAAGGCCGACTTACGCAAGCCGCCTCGCAAAAACCAATGTTCGCCGGCGCGCAACAATCCGGCGTCGGCCGCTCGAGGATGCCATCCCTTTCGGGCCGCTGAGGGCTCATCGCAATACTAAGGCCCGGCAAGCTCCGCGGGTATGGGTGGAAACCCTACTCGTGCCGTGGGGGAACGTCCCCCCCGCCCATGTAGGGTCGCTTGTATCGCCACCGAAACCATCGGGCCACGTCACCCGAGCGAAATGGAGCCCGCCGTGAAGCTATGGTCGGATATCGAGCAGGATCTCCTCGCGGGGTCGACCTGCCTTGCGGAGTCAGATGAGTTTGCGCTGTATGCGCTCGATAATGACACCTTTGCTCTTGTGCTGCGTCACCGCGGCATGCCCTGGCAGGGCGTGACCCTTTCGGGCGACGGTGTGTTCCGCGCCGCCGAGCTTCTCACCAAGGCAAGTCGATCGCTCTACCGCGATATCGCGTCGCGACTTTCGCCGGAGAACAAGCACTGACTATACGGCTGTGCGGAGGGGTGTCCCACAGGTCAGTTTTCGCATTCGACCGAAATAGGAAGCGCATCGGGCGCGTAGCTCAGGGGTAGAGCGCTACATTGACACTGTAGAGGTCAGAGGTTCGAGACCTCTCGCGCCCACCATGGCAACTTCGTTCCTCGAAGGCTCCACATCGCCAGATTCTGATACTCCACGTCAAATCGGCTGGCATCGAACCCTTGGCCCGCCCAGTCGCGCAGCTCCGCGTGTTGGCGGAGACCTGGATTGGCGAGAATGAGGCGCAACCTTTCATAGCCGCGGACGCCACCAACATCCTCGGGTGGACATGCATTCTCGCCGGCAACGCATTTCGGATGCACGACGGATCGGCTTCGTTCAACTGTCCGCTTAAGAACGACGCTGTGTCTCCAGTTATCCCCGAAGTCATAGATGTAACTGAAACCCTCCCCTTGAGACTTTACGAGCGAACGTAGCCGGTACCGCCGTTCGTCAAGGCCCCGCTCCTCTAGCTCAGGATGTATCATTTCATACCGAACTCCGTGCACGTGGAAGCAGTGCAAATGGCGATTCTTCCAACCCATAACGTGTTGGATGATCAGGTGGAGCAGTGGGAGCGTGACCAACGGATCAACTCGAAAGAGGCGCCACACGCAGGGCTCGACACCCTCAAGCGCGATCCTTAGCTCGTATATCGGCGGCTTCTTGGACGACATCGCTCGCGTGCTAGATCCTCGGGGATGCATATTAGTAGCGGGGCGGGCACATGCTTAGTTACAGCAAAGCGCGCAGTTCGTCTCCGCTTATCCCCACGTCGCGCAGGATTCGAGCAAGTGTACCTCTTGGCACGTCGCGGGCTGAGTGCATCGGTATGACCGTCCGTACATCGCCGCGCCGAAGCAAGACGTGCGACCCGTGCTGCCGAGCGATGGTGAAGCCTGCCCGTTGCAAAGCGCGGACCAAACGGTCAGGGCGAACTTGCGGCAGTCCACCCACTATGCGGCTGGAATCGAAACCGTTATGCGCTCGACCCGCGGATTGTCGGTTGCGGGAATCTCTTCTCCGGCATCCCGGCGTCCCTTTAGCGCGAGTTCGATTGCTTCGTGAGCATTCCGTAGCGCCTGTTCGTGCGTTTCACCGAAGGTGTGAACCTCAGGCAAAGCAGGTACAATTACGCTGAAAGCCCCGTCATCGGGCTCTAAAATCACGGCATATTGCACTTCCATGACCTAGGAATTCGACGCGGCTGCCTGATTCCCAGCTTCACCTCCAGACGAGGTTTCGATGGCCTGGCGGGTCGGCAAGGACCGTCTTTCCACATGGTTCGAGTGAAACGGTTTTTCGCCGGCCGGTCTGCCCACATTCTGCCCACGAATTTTCGAAAAAGACTCTTGAAACTACATGGGCACTTCATGTATGCTTCATGGCGACGCTATGCACAATCACGATCGGTCAGAAGACGAGTGCAGATGTCACGAAGCCTTTTTGGTTGACACTGTAGAGGTCAGAGGTTCGAGACCTCTCGCGCCCACCATCGGAAACCTTGACATTGCCGTAAGCGAGCGCAGGTGTATATAGGCTTGACAGAATATACGTTATAGCCTATAATAGAGCATGCCTTGGGAAGTCGAGTACACAGATCAATTTGAAGATTGGTGGAACATGCTCGATGATGATACCCAGGAAGATGTGGATACAATGGTACACGTCTTGGAACAGCACGGACCAGCGCTCACTCGACCATACGCTGACACGGTCAAAGGATCGCGGCGCTCTAATATGCGCGAGTTGAGGGTGCAAAGCCATGGTCATCCGTTGCGCATTTTCTATGCGTTTGATCCACGTCGGTCGGCGATACTGTTGATCGGTGGTGACAAGACCGGAGACTCACGATTTTACGATCGCTTTGTTCCTATCGCGGATCAACTGTACGACGAGCACCTCCGTGAAATTGAGTAGGGAGACAATCATGGCTAAGAAGTTTGCCCAGTTGCGGGCGCAGATGACTCCGGGGCGTCAGGCTCGAGCCAAACAGCGCGCCGCTGCCATTATCGCAACGCTGCCTCTTCAAGAGCTTCGCCAAGCGCGCCAGCTTTCGCAACAGGCACTTGCGAAGACTATGGATACTACACAGGGTGAGATCTCAAAGCTCGAGCATCGGGCCGATGCGTATATAAGCACGTTGCGAAACTATGTCGAAGCGCTCCATGGTCGGTTGCGGATCGTGGCGGAGTTCCCTGAGGGAAGCTATGAAATCGCCCAATTCGAGGAGATAGGCGAACCAGAAATCGCGTCTTGATCTAAGTGCACACTATGGTGCACACTAACCGACATAACTTGGTGGACATTGGTCGACACGGGTGGACTTCGGACATGCGGGGAAAAGCCTGTCAAGTGGACACGAAGCTATGCTGATGGACACCAGTGGATGATGGGCCAAACCAAATTGACACTGTAGAGGTCAGAGGTTCGAGACCTCTCGCGCCCACCATCGGAAACCTTGATGCCGTGGACCTCCGCGGCTTCTTCATTGCTCTCAACACTTGCAGACATTTGGCGAGAACGTCGTTCACGATTGTCCGCCTGGCACCGCTCCTTAGGCCAAAGAAGCCAGAATAATCGGCCTAGAAGATAAGGTCAGCATTCGCGTCAGCATCATCAGCCGGCTTGGGCCAACAATGCCCTCAGATGCGTTATTTCGGACGCCGAACGACAGATGACCCCTACATGGTCCATGTGGCCTAGGCCGGCCTCCGGCGCGATAGGTGAAGTTAGATCAACTTCGTATCAGCCCGTATTCCCCACATGCTTTGACGCAAACTCATCTCGTATCGGGGACTAATGCGCTTCCGATCGGGTTGAGACGGCGGGCTTGAGGACTTCTTCGCACCACTGACGGAAGGTCGTCGGCGTGCAGTTTTCCGCCGTACGCAGCACGGTTTTGTCCAGCCCCTCGTTCTTCGCGGCAGCCATGTCGCACATCGATTGAGCGATCGCATCGGATGCGCCGCGGGCGATCAACGACGCTTTGTACGCGTCCATTGGGAGTTCTTCAAAACGTACGGGGCGTTGAAGGACGTCTGACAGGATCCGAGCCATGTCGTTGAACGAAATATCCTCCGGTCCTAGAACAGCCAAGCTCTCATTTCCGCTCCAGGATCGATCGAGCAACAATCTTGAGGCTAGGGCGGCAATATCGCGCGTTGCACAATGCGGGTTCTTCAGGTCGCCGGGGCCGGGCCAATAAAATATGCCGTGATTCACGATCGCATCGACCTGCCGGAGCATGTTGTCCATGAACGATGCATTTGCCAATGCGCGGTAGCTGACGCCCGTCCGCGCAATCGCATCGTCCATTTCGAGCGTTGCTGCGGCTAATCCGGCGTTGCCTGGAAACCCGCGGCCGAGCGCCGAGATTCCAACGACGTGCTTCACTCCCTGGGCTTTAAATGCCTCACACGCGGGAAGGCTAAAATCCACGTACGCCTCCCGTGGACTGGATGCGCGTGGATTGGTCGGAACGAGCCAGAACACGGCGTCGGCACCTGCGAACGCTTTCATTACGACATCGTGGTCGCCGTGCGACCCCTCGACGATCTCTACGCGGTTACGTACTCCATCCGAGAGCTTGCCGACATCGCGCATGATGACGCGGATGGGTTCGCCCGCGTCAAGTACATAGCGAAGAACTTCGCGACCGATCTGGCCTGTCGGAGTGGTGATGACGATCACCGACGTGTCTCGCGAGAATCGTGCGCGCCAATCATAGTCTTAAATTGAGTGCACATAGATCACGGCGTGTACTTCCAGCCGGTCTCCACCACTTTGCCGCAGCTGGAACAACCGCCCCCCTCGTATGCCCGCTTATGTTGGGCCGCTTTTGCCTCCGCTTCGGTCGGCTTGACATCGCAGGCCGAAGCGCTGCCGGGCGAAAACTTGTAGCCCTTCTGTGTCAGGTAGGCATAAAAGTGATCGAGAACCGATTGGGACGAGACAGCAGGATACATCCATGTTCTTCCTCCATCAACGGAGGAAGCCAAGGTCACCGGCGTTCGCGGTTGAGGACCCGGCTTGGCCCCAATTTCGAAAACGCCCGTGTAATAGGTGTCGATCCCCGCACCGCCTGAGGTCGAGCAGGAGATATAAAACGTTGCCGACGGGGCAGGCGCGGACTGTGTTGCCATCGACACACAAAGGAACATCGACAGGAATAGGGGCCCGAAGTACGCTGGAACTTTCATTTTTCGCATAACTTTATCTCCATTGAGTTCGATAGAATTGCAGGATGGCATCCAGATGCGCCGGTTCACTGCGTCTGCTCTTGTTTGGTTGACAGTTCGGCGACACAAGCAAGACACCACCCATCGGCCTCGTCGTCATGAGTCAGTAGCTTTCCACAACGGCGACAGAACTGCGGAGTTGGAGGATCGAAGAACTGAAGGTCCATGCTTTCGTTGTCTTCGCGCGAGGTGTGCACTCATCTTGCGTTATCTAGTGTGGGTTGCAACCCCCGAGTCTTAGATTGGAAATGACCCCTACATGGTCCGTTTAGGGCCGCGCCTCAAATACAATTGCGGGTCATCTTCAGTGCCTAATCGGTAGTGTTCGATCGAATACTGCCCGATGAATACCGAATCGTTATACGTCCGGGGTGTTCGGCGACGCGCAGATAAATACCGGGTTTTTGCGGGTATTTTGCGGTGATTTAGGCGATGCTCGGGCTAATGACCGGCCTAATCCAAGCGGGTCATTATATACGTCCGGCGCTGGTTCCGTTCCTAATAGGACCGCCGGACCTTCAATCAACACATTGATCAATAAGAGTTGATCGAATGCGTCGTCGAGAGAGCTTGTAGCCGAAAAGTAGAACTGCCGGCGAGGACACGTCACAGTATCGACGCCCATCTCCAACTGCCCGACAGACAGGCGGCAACTTGCGAGCGGCGAAAACGTTGTGCACCCGTGCCATAGCACCGTAGGGGGAGTCCGACGACGCACGCATGACGCTTAACTTCGCGATCACGGTCCACCACGCTGCTGCATTCAATATCGACTACACCGCGCTTAACACGTGGGCTCAGGTTGGTACGTTTCTATTACTCTTGGCCACCGTCATCGCAGCCGCAATCTCGCTCCACCACGCAGCCTCGTGGAATCAGATTATGTCGGTGATCTTGATGGAGCGCGACCTTCGCAGCTCCGAAGTGCAAGAGGCAATGCGCTTTGTGCAGGTCGAACTACCCTTTAAATTGCGCGACGAACAATTTCGCGCCGAACTCGACGCTCGTGGCGTTATCGACAATCGCGTTCATCCGGAGATCGACGCCTGCAGTTGGTTCAACGCTGTCGGTACCCTCCTCAAGAACAACCTCGTGGAGGAAGGCGCATGGATGGATCTCTTCGCCCGCCTCACAGTGGCATACTGGGACACGCTCGAGCCAGCCATCGCCATCATGCGCCGCCGGCGCGGCGACTGGCAATTCGCTAACTTTGAGTATATGGCGATGCGGGCTCGGGAATGGCTTCGCAAACACCCGCATGGCACGTTCCCAAGCCGCACGCGGCGTGTCCAGGTGACAGACAAGTGGTTGGCAGAGGATCGGCTCATTGGACCTCGCACCTAACTGATTACGCCTCATTCGACACGCTTCGCATTCTCAGGGCGGACTCCGACAACACTGATGTCCTTATAAACCGGCGCCAATGCATGAGCAAGCCCTACTGATCCACACGTCCGGTTCCTCGACCCAATAACGATCGACCGTATCGCGAACGAACGTCAGTCCACACAGGCGTGATCTTAAGTGTTCTTGGTCGGCTTGTCTATAGGGACGACCTGAAAGCCTGACGTTAGAACGAAGAGAACGTGTCTTTTCTCCAATCTGCGCATCCGATCTGCAATGTCCCAGCGCTTGAGAGCTTCGGCTAAATCGAAGGTGTCTGCCAGGACTTCATCGGTAAATCCTACTTGGTAATCGCGCTCTCCCTCAACCTCAAACAACTCCCCGCCGAAGTCGGCGTGGGGTCGAACATGCTCAGGCACGCCCTCATCGCCAGCTCGCCAGATTCTTACGACGTTCCCGCCAGGGAATTCGGCCCGAAGGTAGGTTTCAATCGTAGACTGTCGTTCGATATTCATAGCCTCCAATTACCCTCTTCGCCATCTCCCTCGGTATTCGCCGATATGTGTCGGTTCCCGTCAACGAGAAATCTAAGGAAGGCCAATCGTTAAGCTGAGCCTTCCCTGTCCTACATACACCGTTCAGTGCCCCTGAGCACCGGACGTTGGCTTATCTATAGACCGGCCCTTGGATTAGAACCGTCACTCGTCCAAAAGCATTCCCAAATCACGCAAAATAGCCGCAAAAAAGATTGCATTAATTCGATTAACCAGACGTGTATTGCAAATTGACTGAGCCTACCCATAATTAGCGTTAACATTCAGATTTCGGACGTTGCTCTTCCGGGTTAGTTCCGATCGAGTGAGTTAATTGCCGCGAGGGCGAATTCTTCTGGGGTCAGGTCACCGAGGGCGCCGTGTGGGCGCCCGTTGTTGTAGTCGAGCCTCCAACGCTCGATCTCGGCACAAGCTTCCTCGAGGGTGTCGAAGGCGTGTTCGTTGAGGCATTCGTCGCGGAACTTGCCGTTGAACGACTCGACGTAGCAGTTCTGGGTGGGCTTTCCCGGAGCGATGTGATGCAGGTGGACATGTTGTGAAGCGGCCCACGAGAGCATCGCCGACTTGGGAGCACGTCAGGCGGGCTGTATTTGGGATTCTGCGAGTTGGGTCTGCAACGACTCGTTCTGATGCCTTATCAATTCAATTTTCGCGCCTTAGTGCCTCAGCTTCGAGATGGTCGTAGGCAGCTGCTGCGCCGGTGGCCAATTGTCCGCAATTGACAGTGGAATTCCCTGACGACAACTCTTTAGAGTAGTTGAGAGGCGCGGCGCAATCCCTCAATAATCGCTTCAGGCGAAGGCGGGCAGCCGGCTATCTCAACGCGAGCTCCTAGTTCGTCGACCGCGCCCATTCCGACATCTGGCGCACCTGCCCACGGACCGAGATTAAGAGCGCAGTCCCCGACCGCAACGACAACCTTCGGGTTTGGAGCGCCATCTATAGTCGCATTTGCGGCCATGCGCATTACCCCGGTGATGGGGCCGGTAACCGTCACCACATTGGCATGCGCAGGCGCCGCCACGATGTCCCACCCATACTGGGTGATGTCGTATGGCGCATTGGTCAACGCATTCATTTCGTGTTCGCAACCATTGCAGCTACCACAGACAAGATGCCGAATGCCAAGGGAGCGAATCATCATGAGGTCACCTGTCGGCGCACGCGTAGCATAAATTAAAGCTCTTGTTAACGAGCGGGAAATCTGGCACGATGTTTCCATCCATTGCGCGCGCGACGATCGGCCAGTTCCTATATGATGCGGCAATGGCGTGAAAGCGTGCGAGGCGTAAATCATTATCTATTTCCAGCGCGACAATCTCGGCGCCCCGCGGACCCTCCACAGCAGCTGCGGTAAAACCGGGTTCGATGCGTAATCGCCTCGGCTGTGGTAGGCGCGCATTGCCCAGCTTGGAAAGCGCGATACGGACGAGTCGGAGCGATTCAAACAGTTCCTCGCGCTTCACCCTACAGCGAGCTAACGCATCGCCGTCGGAAGCCCTGGCCACCTTTAGCTTCATTTCAGGATACGCGCCATACGGTGCATATGTCCTGACATCGAAACCAGCGTTCGATGCCCGTGCCGCGGGGCCGGTGGCAGCGAATGCTCCCGCTGTCGGCGTCGCGACGATGCCCGCCTCACTCCATCGTGAAACAACCGACCCATTTGCGAAGAGCTCTGCGATGTAGCGCTTGATTTCACTTTCGAGTTGTGCGACCACGCTCAAAACTGCATCGCGATCTGCGAGTACGCCGCTTCGAACCCCGAATGGGACGATCGCATCGAACAGCAGCCGATGGCCAGACGCCAACGCGTTGAGTCGCATCGCACGATCTTTGAGTGCCATTCCAAGCGCGAATCCCCGCCCCCAACCGGCGCCGGATGCGCACGCGGCGAGATCGGCAAGATGATTGTAGGTTCGCTCCAATTCCGCAAAGACAAGCCGCGCCAATTCCACTTCCACCGGGATCACCGTGCCGACGAGTTGCTCGAGCGCACGAGCGTAGGCGTAGGACCTTGCTGCGCTGCAACCTCCGCAAATGCGCGCCACCTTGGGGGCGACCTCCAGCGGATCGCGTCCTTCTAGGAATCTCTCTACCCCGCGTCGCGAGTAACCCAACTGCGCGTCGAGATGAACAACGGTCTCTCCACCAGAGCTGAACGTGAAGCGTCCGGGCTCGATGATCCCCGCATGTACAGGACCGACGACGATCTGAGTCAGGCCTTCTCCTTCTGCCACGAAGGCGGCCGGTATTTCTGTACCGCTCGGATAAAGCGGACGCACATCTGGGTGTCCGTCCAGCTCGACCCCATACTCTTGGCGCATTTCGCGCTCATCCCAATCATAGAGCGGGTAGTGCGCTGTGAGAGACGGTAGCCGCCTCTCGTTGTCGAGTGAAACGTGGAGCGTATCCACACCCCTTGCGTCCAGGAACAAATAGTGAGCGATGTGCTGCGATGCAAACGCACCTACTGCGCGCTGTGTCTGCATTCGCTCGCCGATGAGCCTGTGGAGATCTGAGGGCTGGGTGAGGGTAGTGGGGCCTTTCATTTGGGAACCGCGATGAAAGCGGCAGCTGCCCGCAACACCGCGCCGGCTGGAGTCCATGGAAGGATAGAGACCGCCGCCAAACCGGCCAAGCCTGCGACACCCGCGTAACCAGCAAGGCGTGAAGGAGGGCTCTTACTCTGCTGCGGAGCTGGACCTGATTCTACCTCAACCGTGGCGCGTACCATGCCTGCCGTCGCCAGAGTTATACCGAGGAGCCCGACACCGAGAGCGAGCCAACGGTGCGACGCAATGCCAGCCAACACGACGAGCAATTCGCTCACGAAGAGCCCGAACGGCGGCAATCCAGTTAGCGCAACGGTGGCGCCGAGCAAGAGTTTTCCCGCGCCGCCTGATACCCATAGACCGCGCAACGCTGAAAGCTTGGTCGTGTTGCGCTCGTGTTGCACCGCTCCTGCCGCGAAGAACGCAAGCGTCTTAGCAAACGCATGATTGACCACGTGCAAGATAGCCGCCAGGAAGCCGAGAGCGCCGCCGAAGCCCAACGCAAGAGCAACAATACCCACGTGCTCGACGGTCGAGTAAGCCAATAGGCGCTTGAGGTCGCGCTGCGCCAGCATCAACGCACCGGCGACCACCGTCGACAACGCGCCGAGCGTCAGCAGCAGGGTTTGTGCCACGCTCAATGCTCCCTGCCCGGCGGCCACCTGTTCAACTCGCATCACGCCATAGAGCGCGCACGATACAAGCACGCCGGAGAGCAGCGCGCTCACCGGTGCCGGCGCCTTCGAGTGTGCGTCGGGCAACCACGTGTGCATGGGAGCCAATCCAGCTTTTGTAGCGAGCCCGGCGAGCGCAAGCGCACAACCCAAACGCGCAAGAGCAGGGGGCAAATGTTGCGTCGCAAGTGACGTCCATACCAAGGCCGCGGTGCCGGGTAAGCCCGCTTCCAGGCCGGCGCGCGCCATTAACAAAATGCCGACAAAGGCCACAACGATCCCAATCCCACACAACACCAAATACTTCCACGCAGCTTCAAGCGCGGTTGCGTCGCCGGCAAAGCCAACGAGGAAGGCAGTTGCAAATGTCGTGGCAGCTATGCCCATCCACAGTATTGCGAAGTTGTCAGCCATTGCGACCAGCAGCATGGACGACCAAAACGCGCCGAGCAGCATAAAGTAGGCGGGCTTCACCGACCAAGGTGCTTCGGCTTGCGCCCACTCAGGCGAGAATGCCCCTGCGGAGAGTAGCGTGGCTAGTGAACTAAGTATCGACACGACCCCGGCGAAAAGCTGCGAGAGTGGATCAAGTTGAGGGAGGGCTGGCACAACCGCCAGCGGAGCCCCTAGTGCGAGCATCACCCGCGCGGTGCGGCGCGCAGACGGTACTCGCATGAGTGATGCAAGAAGCGATGTGCCGAGAGGCATTGCCACCGCAACTCCGACGGCGCCTGTCACCCGCGTAATCTCCGAAGCGAGCGGACGTCCAATGACGCGTCATGACGAGCGATGGCTCGCGCGAGCATGACGGCCACAACGGTGAGAACGAGAGCGTCGAACGCGGCGCCCATCTCGAGCGCTTCCGGTAGTTGAACGGCGAACGAAGCACCTGCGACGCTTGCGCCGGCATCGAGCAAGAAGAGTCCGACAACGCCGGCCAGCACGTTGCGGTTAAACATCAATGTGGTGGCCCCACAGAGTAACGTAAAGGTGGCAGCACCGGCCAGAGCCACATCCTGCAGTGCCGGCATGGCGGCGGTCGCCGCGGCCAGCCAGAGCATGCCAATCAAGACGATGATACGCCAGGGCATGGAGAGGCTCGGCCGCAGATCATCGGCAGCGGGCCGGGTCCGAATCAGTCGCGAGATTGCTACAGGCGCAACTATTATCTTCAACAGTATAGAGATCGCGAGGGGGATGAGATATTGGGTCGTGTGGGGCACGTTGCGCATGGTCGCATACGTTGCGGCCCCTGCAACCACGACATACCCAGCGACATGCGCGAGACGTTCGCGAGGCCAGTACGGCGGCAGATGCGCCCAGAACAACGACGAGGTCGATCAATTCGACGGACCCCCGATAAAACGCAACAGAAAACTTGCGCACGCGAGCAGCGTGCCGGTGGCGAAGAGCTCAGGTACGCGAAAAAGCCGAAGTTTCGCATACAACGTCTCGACGAGCGTTATGCCGATGGCTAGGAGCATCATCCCGAGGCCGATTCCGACAAGACCGCCTGGCATCATGGAAGCAGCAAGCGCAAAGAAGGTGATCTGCTTGATATAGCTTGCCGCATGCAGCATGGCGAGCTGCCAGCCCGCATAGTCGAGCAACATGCCTTCATGGATCATGGTCAGCTCGTAGTGGGTCTCTGATTGTCGACCGGTATGCGCGCTGTCTCGGCAAGCACGACGATGACGAACGCAGCAAGTGCGAACAGCGACGCCGCGCCGAAGTGCTGGCGGCCGATCGTTGACAGAGCGGTTGCTCCCGGCGGCATGCTCGCCAACAGACTCAATAACAGCACTGGCTCCACGAGACTGGCAAACGCCATCTCGCGGCTAGCCGCCATTCCGGTGAAACCCGTGCCTGTGTCAATCGCCGCAAGGCTGACTGCAAAGCGCGACAGGGCCAGTACGAAGACGAGCGCGATGACGTCGATGAACGCATCGAGCGAGCCCGAAACAACCAAGGGAACAGCGGCCGCCAACGTGATCGTGGCGCCCAGCGCAATTCCGGGCGCAGCGTTCACAATCCACGACGCATCAGGCCGTGCGATCGCTTCTTGACCGATCCAGCGCGCAATATCTCTATACGGTTGCAGCGGCGAAGGACCGCGGCGGCCCTGTAACCGAGCCCGCATCGTGCGCATAAGACCCTGCAGCAGCGGTGCAGCCAACAGTAAGAATGCGGTCTGCACAAGCGAGCTCATCGGGCCAATAAGACCGCGAGCGCGAACGCAGCGATAGCATACCCGATGTAGTACCTGAGCCTACCGCTTTGCACCACACGAGTTCGACGAGCGAACTGCTGAATGTACGCAGCGATCCTTCGAACGGTTTCGTCGACTACATAACGCGTCTCCGTTCGGTAAATGATGCGCGAGGGGAACCAAGGAGACACGCTTGTGTGCACTGTTCGAAGACGGTCGGTAGGGAGTGCGAATCCGAAGATCGTACGCAACGGCTTTGCAAAGGCGGTCGCCGTATAGTGCGCACTCGTACCTGCCGCCACCGGTGATCCGCACGTCCATGCCGGCTCGGAACGGATGCCTCGCGCGGCGGCCACAGCGAGAGCTGCCACGCCGCCCAGCAGCGGCAGTGCAAAGACGGCGATGGGCATGAGCGGTGGAAAGGCCGATGCGGTGGCGAAAGTTGCGCCGGTCAGACTGTTCGCCACATGGATGAGCGCCGCGAAGCACGGCACGCATGCGACGCCCAGAGCTAAACAGAGCGCGGCGAGGAGCGTTTGGCCGAGCACCCTGACATCAAACCGTTCCGGTTGAATTGATAATGCTGCTCCTCGTGGGATGCCGCTAAACGCGACCCCATATACCTTCACGAAGCACGCCGAGGCAAGGCCGCCTGTGAGAGCTAGTACAGCCACCGAAATGATCATCGCGCCACCGGTCAGCAAACCGCCTCCGGCCGCCCCGGCGATCAGTGCGCGGAAGGTCAGCCACTCTGAGATGAATCCGTTGAACGGTGGTAAGGCGCAGATAGCCGCACATCCTACGAGAAACAGCGGCGCAGTCCAGCGCAGCGAAGTTGCCAGGCCACCGAGGCGCTCCAGATCAGCTGTGCCAGCGTCCTCGGCCACGACACCAGCGCCCAAGAAAAGCAAACCCTTGAAGATGCCATGGTTGACTGCGTGATAGAGAGCTGCGGCAAGCGCTAAGGTGGCTAGTCCTGCGTGCCCAGAAGCCTGCATGACGATCGCAGCGCCTGCGGCAAGCAGAATAATCCCTATGTTTTCAACTGAGTGATAGGCGAGCAAGACCTTAAGATCATGCTGCACGACGGCGTATAGGACTCCTCCTACGCAGCTCGCGGCTGCAATAGATAGCAGCAGATAGCCCCACCATGCAGCCACGGGAGCCGCAAGCACAAACGCAACCAGCAGCAAACCATAGAGCGCCACCTTGAGCATCGCGCCCGATAACAGCGCCGAAGCATTTGCCGGTGCCACCGGATGCGCGCGCGGCAGCCAAAAATGAAGCGGCATGAGACCTGCCTTCGATCCAAAACCAATCAGTGCAAGCATTAGGCATGCGGTCCGCGCTTGCGTAGGAAGCTGCGTTGCAACGTCTGCGATTTTGGTGAACGATGTACTTCCGGCGCTCACAGCAAGGACCGCAAGTCCCGCGATAACGCAAAGCGCTCCCGCTTGCGCGATCACAAGATATGTGAATGTTGCACGCCGTACGGCGCGACGTTCATGGTGGGCGGCGACTACGAATACTGAGGTCAACGACACAGCTTCCCACGATGCCGCAAACGACGCCACACTTTGTGCCACGAGAACAAGAAGCATGGAAGCGACAAACGGCACGAGCATCAAAGCATCGTTCGAACGAGCGCCTTTCAGGCTCCATATCGCGACCGGAACGACGAGCAAAGCAAGCAGCGCGAGGAACGGTATGGAAAGGTCGCAGGTACCAAAACTCAGAGCAAGAGCCGGGCTTATCGCAGCGACCGTGCCGAGCCCCATCGGGCCATGAAGCGCGGTCAAACCTGCGAGTGTCGCCGAAATGCCAGCGAGGACCAACAGCGTTATAACAGCTACGACACGCGTGATAACCGCACGCTCCGACGCTGCGCCTTCATGGCCGAATGCAGACTGACAAGTTGACGCTCAAAGACGTCGCGGGCGCGATCCAACACACGCCAAATCGCCGGATCGCTCACCGCGTAGGTAACCGAGGTGCCGGAGCGCGACGATCTCACGAGGTTGCTCGCGCGAAGAATCGCTAGTTGCTGGGAAAGCGTTGACTGCTCGACACCTAGCCGGCGTTGCAGCTCGCTCACGGTAAGCGGGCCGCGGCGTAGTTCATCCAGCACGCCAATGCGAAGCGGATGCGCGAGGGCTTTGAAGAACTCGCTCTTGAAATTGCGCATATTAGAATATCTGTATATTGCATTTTACATATGCTTCCTTCCTTTCTATTCAGACTAATACAACATCCACTGCTTGAATGCGCCCTTCCATGAGAGTAACATGAGGAACATCAACCGCTCTCGGAACGGGGGAAGATCCCGAACCGTGAGGGGGGAGTCTCGTTTGGATGCGGCCCGAATTAGAAAACGCGATCTGTCACCAGTTTCCCAGGCTCTATGGCCGTGGGCCACACGCGCGTCACAGCGTTCCACGCTTAAGGTTTGCAATCGAAGATGGATGGGGCCCGCTGCTCCACGAGCTTTCACGTTTTCTAGAATCGCTCATTATTCAAAAGAACCTTCCACATCACGCGATCGTCGTTAAGGAAAAGTACGGCGAACTCAGGTTCTATACCGATCCGGCACCCACTGAAGAAATGCGATCACTGATCTCCGGCGCCACGCGCGCGAGTCGCTCGGTATGCGAATTATGTGGTGAGCGCGGCCATGCATACTTCGTTTTGGGCCAGGGCATCAAGGCGAGATGCGGCTCATGTGCCTACCAGCGCAATGAGACTATTCATTCAGCACGGCACTCTAAAGGGCGAATACAGCTTTGACCTGTGTGGTGTAGGATGAAGAAACGTGGGAAACCATTGGTGCATCCCGATTCCGAACGCCCCGGGCGCTGGAATCCGTCGAAAAGAGCGTTGGCGCAGCTGATCCACTCGTAGATCGACTACATGTCATCGAAAAGATTGAAGAAGTCTTTCTTGGCCTACGCTGTCTGGATGAGCGATTCCATAGCAGCAGAATCGTGATTGAACGAATCATTACAGAGGCAATCAAGTCTGGACTTGTACGGTACATTGGGCCGAAGCCGCTGGGAACGGTCGAACAGCGAGCAGCGCTCAAGGAAGTACTGAGAAGCCGATATTTGCTCGTGGTGGATTCCGGAGTGGCCGGCGGTGGATCGCTCGGCTTGTTGATGAAGGCGAGCGGTTACCGTGAAGCCAGAGCTATGTTGGCGACGACGCCTTACGCTCGTTGGTTCTTATCATACCATGGGCGTCCAGCCCCCGACCTCATCCTTCATGAAAAGTGGCCGGGTCTTAGACTTGTTTGGATCCCTGCACTTGAACATATGCAGCAGTAATGGGTAACAAAGCGGGGCCTCTGGCGGGCCACATGATTGAGGAAGTTGGCGATCCTGAACGTAGAGCGAAAGGGGCGATTGCATGCGGTATCTGTGGAACGCCGATCAACTCTTAGCTGTCCTAGGTCCCCCTCGAAAAACAGACGAGAAGGTGGTTTTTGGCCATCGCGATCTGCCCGCCGGGAGCGACGTGCCATATCGGGTTCAACACCTACAGCATTTTAAGTGTGGCTGCACGGCGTTTGACTTCGATGCCCAACTGCTCTTTAGACTCCAGAGGTGCAGGCGCCATCTGGAGACTTAGCCCGAATAGCTCTGACGGCTCCGGTTGCTCTCTTTCCATGGCGTGATCGATGATCCACTCTAAGACGATGTTAGAATCTGCTAGGCGGATAAGAAGAGTCCTCGGTGTGCTTTTGATCTTGGGGAACAGTGCATGAGCTGATATTATGGCTCTTGGTTATATGGTTACTCAACCGCTTTTGAATCTACTATTCGGGTTCATATGGGGAGTTGTTGCGGGTCCATTTCGTTTTCCATTGAAAATCTGGCTAGCATTAATGTTCTTTGTGTCGGTGCGTATTGTAGGTGATTGGCTATTTTCCCAACCCCATATCGCCTTCGAATGGTTGAGACTCTATGCTTATGCTACGCTGTTCTGTCTAGGCGCCCAATGTGCACGGTGGCTGCGAATGGTCTATGTACGCGAATTAGTTTAGGCCGCTGATTACATTGTGGGACCCGTGTGGGGTAGCGTTATGCCGCGTGATCAACATCGAGTCTCCACTCGTGGCTGAAATCAACCCTTGACTAACATTTGTGGCCGAGTCTGCAGGCAAGCCCAGGCTTAGTTTTGCGCTTCTCGCGCCAGGGTAACTCTTCCAGTCGTCATCAGTCAGCCTTTATTCCTTGACACTGTAGAGGCCAGAGGTTCGAGACCTCTCGCGCCCACCATCGGAAACCTTGATGCCGCGGACGTCCGCGACATTTCTGTTCTCCTTTACAGGTCTAGAACTAAGTGCAATGCAGACCAAATCTCTGGTCAGCATTTCTGTCAGCATCCGCTCGCCCGGATAAGAGTTCCTCTTCTGCCATGGAGCGAGGTACTCGGGTGACCTCAACATCGTCCACGTAGCTTTAAAAATCGGGAAAACATACGTTCAATATCCACCGCGTCCAGCCCAGAGCGAGTACAACGGTCCGATCACGCTTTCGGCATACGAGCGGTTCTCGCACATTCGGGTATACGACGAGCGCGATCGCCGCGGCCATAAGTGTGAAAGTTCAAGATGACCGAAGCGATGAAGAAGGGGCGTTCCAAGTGGAAGACCGTGCGTCTCCGAGCGTCAGATTACGGCCAAAATGGTGAAGCCCATGAAATTATCTTTCACGGGCTCCTAAGTGGCGACGCTGATGGGACTCGAACCAACGACCTCCTACGTGACAGGCATGTTCAGATTCAGTTTACAGTTGTCCGTGGACGTCTGCAAGCGTCCGTCGTTGTAAGCCTTCCGAGCAGCGCTCATTCTGCCGAGGTCGCTAGATGTCCAGCGATGCACGCCCGTTATGCTACACGTATGCTACACCTCTAGTCGCATCGTAGATATATCGCCGGTGTCTAATGTGACGCGGGCGCGGATGACCTCGCCGCGATGGCCACCGGCCGCCCCGTTATGGTGACCTTGAACAGCACGTTGAACGCGCTCGTGCGCCACCCGCTGCTGTCGCGCACCGGCGAGACGTTTCTATCTGGTCGACGGAGCGCCGACTCAAGCGTTGGCGTTCCACATCATCGGCGCGCTGTTGCAGCGCTTCGCCACGCCCGAAGCGATCTCGTGCAGGCCGTTGACGTGCCACCCGGCTCCGGCGCAGCGTTTCGCTCAAGCAGGACACTATACGCTGCTGTCGCACTCCTTGGGCAGCGCGATGGGGTATATCGACGTCACTGACGACGCCGCGCCGCCCGCCGATATTGCAGCCCGAGTTCGTGCGCTAAG
The DNA here is from genome assembly GCA_963806005.1 of Vulcanimicrobiota bacterium. Lineage (GTDB taxonomy): Bacteria > Vulcanimicrobiota > Vulcanimicrobiia > Eremiobacterales > Eremiobacteraceae > JAFANK01. Next base: position 297,886 of record CAWDWJ010000002.1, read on the forward strand.
ATGAGCGATGGCGTAGCGTGATATCTACGGCTCTACCGTCTTTATCGTGAACCTCATCCTCGCTGTCGGCATCATCGGGCTAATGACGCTCGTGGCGCTATCATCTCGAGCCGGCCCCGTCCCGCAACAGACCGTCACAAAGACCGGTTACGCGGTAAGGCGATGGTGGTTCGTCATGCTCGTCTTGGTGTTGGTCGCCGGATTCTTGCTGACGTTGCCGCACTTCCCGTATCCCCGCGCGGGTGCCGCCCAGGGAGAGCAGCATTACAAGATCATCGCGCGGCAGTATAGCTTCACTCTACCGGCATCGGTCCCGCTCAATAGGCCGATCGTCTTCGATGTGACGTCCGAGGACGTCAACCATGGCTTCGGCATCTACGATCCTCAAGAACGATTGATCGGCCAGGTGCAGGCGATGCCCGAGTATGTCAATCATCTGCCGCTCACGTTCGCCCTACCAGGGGCGTATACGGTGCGATGCTTGGAGTTCTGCGGCGTCGGCCATGCCTACATGCACGGTCAGTTCGAGGTGCGTTGACGTGGATTTGGCGCACGACGATCGTCGATCCGCCCGGACGGTGATGTGGCTGTACGTCCTGACGGCGGTCGCGGTATTCTCGCTTATGCTGGTGCTGGGTCTCATCATGCGCGGCGAGCAAGCGCAATGGATCATATTCGGCCCAGGCCAGTTCTATTCGCTCATGACGCTGCACGGCATCGGCATGATCACGGCCGTCACTATCGCCGGTATGGGCATTATGTGGTACTTGGTCCGTCGCGATGGCCCGCTCGACGAACGCGTCGCCTACTTCTGCTACGCGTCGGTCGTGCTCGGGGTCGTCGCCGTGTTGGCAGCCGTCCTGATCGGGCGCTTCGCGGCGGCGTGGACGTTCTTGTATCCGCTGCCGTTCGTGGGAGCCACGTGGCCGTCATGGGCGACCGGTTCCTTCCTGATCGGCGTCGCGCTCGTCAACCTCGGATGGCTCATCTGGTGCGTGCAGATCCTTGGCGCCTGCTTGTCGCGAGCCGGGGGACTCGGCAGCGCGCTGGGCGTCGATTACATCTTTCGCCGCAGCTCGTTCGACGCCGCCGGCAAGCATCCGCCGGCGCCGCAAGCAATTGCCGCCACCGTCGTGTCCTTCAACGGCGTCCTCACCGGCACGGCGGGCATGGTGATAGGGATGGCGCTCATCGCGCACTGGTTGAACCCTGCCATCGTGCTTGATCCCCTCTGGGCCAAGAACGTCACCTTCTTCTTCGGCCATTCGATCGCCAACCTGACGATCTACATGGTGGTCGCCGCCGTCTACGTCGCGCTGCCGGCCTACACGCGGCGCGAGTTCCGCACCTCGCCTGTGTTCGTCGTGGCATGGTGGGGGACGCTGCTCTTCGTGCTCACCGCGTATTTCCATCATTTGTACATGGATTTTGTGCAGCTGCGCGCGTTACAGTACATCGGCGAGGCCGCCTCGTACCTCGCTGCCGTGCCGGTCGCCGTCGTGACTGTCTATGGGAGCGCGATGCTTGTCTACCGCTCGGCCATGCGCTGGACGCTCGGCTCGCTCATGATTTTTGCCGGCCTGGTTGGCTGGCTCGTGGGCGGTGTCGGAGCCCTGCTCGATGCGACGGTGCCGTTCAATTTTGACTTGCACAACACGCTGTGGGTTCCGGCGCACTTCCACACGTACTTGCTTGAGGGCGTCGCGTTGTTCGTTTTCGGCTGGATATTCTTTATGCTCGAACAGCACAGCGGCCGCGTGACGTCGAGCGCCATGCGCTGGTTCGCGGGTCTGACGTTCTTCGGCGGCGGCGCTGTTTTCTTACTTGGCTTTTACGCTGCCGGTGCGGCCGGCGTGCCGCGCCGCTTCGCAATCGAGCCGGCGCCCGGGCCGGGCATCGCTGCGTGGTCGACGATCGGTGCATTGATCCTCGCGTTTGGAATGGTCCTCATCGTCGTCGAAGCAGTGCGCCTCGCCCTTGCACCCAAAAGCGCGGAGGCCACAGAGTCGTGACCGCCGGACGAATCGTCGCAGGGCTCATCGTGATCGCCGCTGTCGTTCTCGTCTTCGCCCCGATCTGGCGTTCCGGCGAGCACCTGACCATCCTTGTGCACCATCTGGCGCACGGAGCGGTGCTCATCGGGGGATCGGCACTCGGGCTCGCGCTCGCGGTGCCGCAGCGCCAGGCTGCGGAGCGGACCGGGTGGCTCGTACCTGCGACCGGCGCAGCGATCGTGGTCATGGTGCTCATGTGGCCCACGTTGTACGAGTTCACCGAGTCTCGGCCCATGCTGCATGTCTTGGACCATCTTGTGATCGGGGTGCTCGGTTTCACCGCAGCGTACGCTGGGCAACGCTACCGCGCAGGCGTTGGCTGGATACTGAGCGGCGTCGTGGTCCTCATGGCCGTCACGGCCGCCGGCGGCTTTGGCGACCTCATGCGCGGCTCATATCCTCAGTGACGCCGGCTTTGCCATGACTTCATAAACGAGCGCATGCCCTTCGAAACACGCCTCTTCATTAAGACGTCGGTCGCCTACTTGGTGCTCACCTTTCTCGTCGGCGCTGCTTTGCTCGTCACGAAAGCGCTCGGCCATCCGGCGCCCATCATCATCGGCATAGAGCACGGCCATCTGGCATTCGTCGGCTGGCTCGTCAACGTCGTGATGGGCGTCGCGCTATGGCTTTTTCCGCTCGATCGGGAGCACTTTCCCGAAACAAGCGGGCGATATCCTGTGCGTGCCGTGCTGGCAGCATACTTCCTGTTGAACCTCGGATTGCCGCTGCGCTCCGTGGTCGAGCCGTGGCACGATTTGGGCAGAGGATCGCCGCTCTCGGCGGTGCTGCTCGCCATGTCGGGCATCATGCAACTTGCGGCCATCGTCGTCTTCGCAGCGGTGATCTGGCAGCGCATCCGTCCGCCGAGCCGGCCGGCACCTGGGGTTCGTTAGTGACCGAACGCGCGCGCGAGGCCGTGGCACGGACGCCCACGCAACCATGGATCCCACCCGCCGGGCTCATCGCCGGCCAACTCGCGCATGGGTTGAGTTGGGCGCTGTTGCTCGTGTTGGCCCTGCGCGGCGACATCGGATTCTCGCTGCCTGGGCTCGCTTGGGTGCATCTCGTGGGGCTCGCGTGGGTGACGGTGGTGGCGCTCTCAATCCTGATCCACGTCATACCGGCCTTTTGCGACGTCGCCTGGCGGTGGCCGCAACTGGCCCGCTTGTCCGTGGGCGCCGTGGCGCTCGGGGCCTACGGATTGGTGGCCGGCTTCCTCTGGAGTTCAACCGCGACGCTCGCCTGCTCGTCTTCGTTGGTCGCCCTGGGGCTTGCGGTATATCTCGTGGATGCTTTTGCGACGCTCGCCCGCGCGCGTACGAGCCCGAGGACCGAGCGCGCCATCGCGCGAGCGCTTGGGATCGTGCTGGCGATGCTGGCCGCTACGACTGGCATCGGCCTCGCGATGGCCTGGGCCTTGAGCTCGGGAGCGGGCTATATCTCTGCCGCTTGGCCAGCTATTCACGTGCATCTGGGCGCGATCGGCTGGCTGACCGTGCTCGTCATGGGCGTTTCGATGCGCACGCTCGGGCCGATCGCGGGATCGAAGCCGCAGCGGGCGCTCGGGCACATCGTGAGCGGCACGGCCGTCAGCGTTGGAGTGATCGCTCTTGTCATCGCATTCGGCCTCGAGTCAACGTGGCTTGAATGGACAGCGGCGACCCTGTGCTTCGTTGGGTTTGCCGTTTACATCAGCGATGTCATCGATGCGCTCGCCCGCGCTTCAGTGCCGCACCGCCCGCCCCAAGCTTTCATTGGGGCCGCTGCGCTATGGCTTGTGGTGGCCGCCGTCTTGGGCACGCTCACACTGACGGGCAAGCCGTATGAATCGGCGTACATATTCGTGGGTTTGGCCGGATGGATCGGGCAGATGGTCAACGCTCACACCTACCATATCGGCGTGCGGCTGCTCATCACTATCGCGCGCGATGATGAGGATGATGAAACTCGACCCGACGCCGTGCTCACCCTGCCGCTCACATGGCTTTCTTTCGGCTTGATGCAACTCGCGATCGCGCTAGGAGCCGTCGGTCTCGTGATCGCGGCTCCACTTCTGGTCGCGCTTGCAGGCGCGGCCGGCCTTGCAGGTTGGATCGTCATCGCGGCCAACATCGCCGCGGCATGGACTCAGGCGCGCCGACAGCAGGTGCTGCCAGCCAACTCTCAGCCGGCCTAAAGCCGTTCAAACCCACGGCCTCCTGCGTGACAGGCATGTTCAGATAGATTTCACAGTTGTCCGTGGACGTCTACAGATGTCCGTCGTTGCTGGGTCTTCCGAGCAGTGCTCATTCTGCCGACGTCGCTAGATGTCCATCAATGTACGCCCCTTATGCTACACTTATGCTACACCCGGTGGCTAGATCGGTGATCCAATATATCGCCTGTTATATCAATATATCGCCTGTATATAATGAAGGCCGACGCAGTCTCGGGTCGAGCCTGTCGGCTTTCAGCGCTCAATGACAACCATCAGCATTGGTGCAAACGTTCGGTTGGTGCGCGTGCAATTACGTAGTGGTGGTGGGTAATGTTCGATTATCGCGAGCTACACCCGGCGGCGGGGTTCAATCAACGGTTCGCTCCAGCGCGTCTACGCCCGCCTTCACCGACATCCCGCAGGCGAAGTATTGTTCAATGGCACGTTAGACGTTCAGCGCCTTCTTCATATGCAGTTCTTCGATGACCCTCTGGGCCTCCTCGCTGAGGTTGGACTTTCCGACCTGGACGGTCACCTTGTGAATCTTGCCGGTGAACCTGTTATTGCCCACTTTGTAGTCGTCGCTGACACACGTGTAGAGGTTCTCGCCCACGTCCGTCGTTTCCGCGCCAAATGCGAACGGCTGAGTGTGCTCGACCCGCCCTGCGGCGACCTCTTCGCCGTTGACGAAGATCACACCGTTACCCCCCGCGCCCGGCCTGCCTCCGTCGTAAGCAAACTCGAAGCGCAACGTCACCCGCCCGGCCGGCAGGCGAGCGGGGCCGGCGATCTTGTAAATCTCGCGACCGAGATAGTTCCAGGCGAACCGGGGTGCGCCGTCCTTGACGTAGAGGCTCCAGCCGCCCATTTCCCCGCCTTGGGCGATGACCACCCCCTCTGCGCCGGCCTCCGGGACCTCAATGTCGGCCATAACCACGAAAGAGCGGTTCTTGACGTTGATGAAGCCGTTTTCGGGAATTCCCTTCATTCCCTCATAGACCGTTATCTCGGTGCGACCTTCCATCAGATCCGGACGGCCCGCCAGAGCGGCGTTGAAGCGCTCCCAAGCGCGGTCGTCAAGAGGAAGCACGTTGTACTTGACGGCCTCTTCCAGGAAGACCGCCTTTAGCTTCTCAAGTTTGTCGGGATACTTCGCGGCAAGGTCGTGCGCGCAACTGAAATCTTCCTCTACGTTGTAAAGCTCCCACTTGTCGTTCTCAAACGTAGCCCGCGCCTTGGGCTCCCACGGCGGGCGGTGCACCGTGGTGGCGAACCAGCCGTCCTGGTAGATGCCCCGGTTACCTGCCATCTCGAAGTATTGCGTGGTGTGGCGCGACTTCGCCTCGGGGTTATTCAAGGTGTCCAGCACGCTCACGCCTTCGAGGGGTTTCTGCTGGACGCCATAGACGACCGCGGGCTCGGGCACACCAACTGCCTCCAACACCGTCGGAGCAATATCGATCATGTGCATCCATTGCGTACGCAGGCCGCCCTTCTCCGCGATGCCCTTCGGCCAGTGGACCACCATGGATTGGCAGACGCCGCCGTAGGAGGCCACCTGGTGGCCCCAACCAAACGGCGTGGCGCCGGCGAAAGCCCAGCCATTGTGGTACAAAATATGGGATTTGGGGCCGCCGATCTCGTCGAAGTTCTTCAGCGCAACGTCCAGGGGCTCGGGCAGCCCGTTGAACACGGACAACTCATTGAAGGCGCCGTTGGGGCCGCCTTGGAAAACCGAACCGTTGTCGCCGGTGATGTAGAAGATCAGCGTGTTGTCCATTTCGCCCAGGGCCTCGATCTCGTCCAGAAACCGCCCGATTTCGTAGTCGGTCACCTCGGCAAAGGCCGCATAGATCTCCATATACCTGGCAAAGACTTTTTTCTCGTCGGCCGTCAAGTCGTCCCATTCCTGGATTCCCGGCGGCTTGGGCGCCAGATCGGTGCCCGGCGGCACGACCCCCAGCTCGATCTGCCTGGCCAACGTTTCCTTGCGCACCTGGTCCCAGCCCTGATCGAACTTGCCCTTGTACCGGTCGCGCCACGCCTCGGGCACCTGGAACGGGCCGTGGGTGCCAATCGCCGAGTAGTAGACGAAAAATGGCTTGTCGGGGGCCAGCGAACGCTGCGAACGCAGCCAGAGGATGGCCTTGTCGGTGATGTCGGTACTGGCGTAATAATCGGCATCGGGATGCATATCCAACCTGGTCATGTTGTCGTAAATGACCGGATGAAAGAGGTCGGCCTCGCCGGACATGAAGCCGTAGAACCGCTCAAACCCGCTATGCACCGGCCAGCGGTCGAAGGGTCCGACAACGCTGGCTTCCCAGGGCCCCAGCTCGTGACACTTTCCGAACATGGCGGTGTTATAGCCGTTGAGCCGCAAGATCTCGGGCAGAATCGTGACGCTGCTGGGGCGCATCGCAGTGTACCCCGGGAAAGCCGGTGGCAATCTCCGAGATCACGCCGAAGTTTGCGCTATGGCTATTGCGGCCGGTAAGCAGCGCCACGCGGCTGGGCGAACACAACGGGGGAACTTTGAGATTGTTGTAGCGCAGCCCGGTCTTGGCCAGACGATCCAGCGTCGGCATCTGGATCGGCCCTCCGAAGGTCGATATGTCGCCGAAGCCCATGTTGTCGAGAAGGATGACGACCACGTTGGGCGCACCTTTCGGCGCCTTCACCTCGAACCGCGGCGGGGCTTTCGCGTTGTGCGCATCAAGCTCGGTGATTGGCGGATACTGAGGCGGTTGGGATCGGGCAAGCACGGTACGATCGAGTTGGGGGTCCTGTTCCATGTTATGCCTCATAATCAGCTTGAAGGTTCCAGGATAACTTGTTGCTTGCTTCGACTTCCAAAGCAGAATCAAGAGCGATGTCCAAAACGATTTTCTGAGGGCCACACCTTTTGGAGCGCTTGGGTCGATGTTCCTGGCAGCGGACGACGGCTAGGGCAAGGAGCTGTGTTGTGCAAACTCCGATTAATTAGCGTTCCCCCTTTGCAGCTAACAAGAAGGAAGCCCGTGAATTCCTGTTCACGGGCTTCTGCATTGGCGACGCTGATGGGACTCGAACCCACGACCTCCTACGTGACAGACAGGCGCTCAAGATCTCTGAGGAAATTGCTGACCAAATGCTGACCAACTACCTGATACCAACGGTCATTCAATGATATCAGACAGCACGGGAAGTACCGTAATTACTCGGGTTGGCACTTCTTTCGCTCTTTGACACTGTAGAGGCCAGAGGTTCGAGACCTCTCGCGCCCACCATCGGAAACCTTGATGCCGCGGACGTCCGCGACATTTCTGTTCTCCTTTACAGGTCTAGAACTAGGTGCAATGCTGACCAAATCTCTGGTCAGCATTTCTGTCAGCATCCGCTCGCCCGGATAAGAGTTCCTCTTCTGCCATGGAGCGAGGTACTCGGGTGACCTCAACATGGTCCACGTAGCGCCACGCGCGTGAAGGCGGCGATTAGATCTTGAGCGCTTCTTCGACCGCCTGATCGATCTTCTGACCACACCACCTTCGGCCGGGGGCTCCTCTATTTCGGCCTCGCTCAGACGCTCGCGCAGCTGGCCTTAGAATCGTGAAGCCCGCTCACCAAGTTGCCTAACCTAACCTGTGGCTAAAGCTTAGGCACGAGTGTTCGATTTCGATAAGAAAGACAGGGCCTCCCAACGCTTCCTTTCTGTCCTTACAAGGGCGTTTTGAAGCCTCCTGTCAAACACGCTCGCTTTCCACTAATTGTGCTTTCGCCTCACGTGTGAAAGGACATTATCATGTTTCGAACGCTTCGGGTTGTTTTTTGCACTCTGGTGTTAATAGGCACCATGGGCGCTGCAACAAAGATCCTTGGCAGCGCAGATGGAGAGACGCCGGGCACCCATATCGATGTGACCCAGCTTAAGCGCCTTTCAGGCAACATGGTTTCCCTGCAGTTTGTCTTGACAAACGATACCAACACTACAATTCCGCTGGGTGGTTTGATGGACGGATCTGATGCAATGCACGACAATGCTACGCTTGCGGGCGTCAATCTTGACGACGGAAGTACCAAATACACCGTCGTGCGCGACGCACAAGGGAAGTGTGTGTGCAGCTCGGCCTTGACATATCTTGAGCCGAAATCCAAGGTGAATCTTTGGGCCAAGTTTCCCTCGCCGCCAACATCGGTTAAAAAACTGAACGTAGATGTTCCTCACTTTCCGCCCGTCGAAGACGTGCCGTTGACGCCGCTTAGCGAATAGTCGCTCTATCCATAGCTGCACCAGACCAGGACAGAAATTGCCGACCGTTTTGAACTGGCTGAGAATTATGGATCCATCGCTGAACAGGCAGCGAAACCGCGTGGCGAGTCTCATGACCGCTTTCGCGCTGGGACTCATAGGTGTCGGCTGCACCAGCCACCCAGTAGCCACAGTTGTAAGTAGTACACCAGCTCCGTTCTTACCGTTCCATTCGGGGGCTTTGCTGGGCGTGGTCACGGCGGCGGCGATAGATCCACACGCTCGCCCCCGCAAAGTGAAAACGATATTCGCGCAGACGGACAAGCAGATGGTGGCGGTCGCCGTCGTCGGCAATGTGCCGCGTGGCTCTCAGCTGACCATCGCGTGGGAGGCGTACGACCCGGTAGGGGGCGTGCGTGAGATGTTCGAGCAGCGAGTCCGGGTCTCGTCGTTTCAGCGAGCCTATTCCACAGCAATGGCGCGAGGTGGGCTGAATGCCGGCAGTTACCGCGTGCATGTGACTCTCGGAGATCAAGAGATCGAGACGCCGTTCAACGTGCCCGGGAGTACGCTTGCTGACCCGCCCGACCCTGCGCCGGGGCCGAGCGGTGCCGAGGACCCGGATCCGTGCGTACCAGAGTGTAACGACCAACCGAGCCCACATTCTGCGGGTCCTTGCACCAACGTAACGCAAGTGTATGGGAGCGCAACGGTTGTGGCGGAGGCGTTTGCCGAAGCACATCCCACGGACTGCAGTGGCGTCACGCTCGCGGCGACGGTACAGGGCCCCTATCAGGTCCTGCACACGAGTGACCACGATAGAGCCGGAGGCACTTTCCAACCTTGCGACCTGCCCGGCGGCAGTGACGTGGCGGATACCGTCGTCCAGCTAGAAGGCTACCTCCCGGGCCACGAATCCGAAGCCAAACACGGTAGCCTTACTCTCGAGGACCCAAACCCATTCCCCCTCATTCAAGGGCACGCCGATCCCAGCTCCGGCACGAGAGTGAAGCCCGGTGACAAGCTCCACTTCAGGGTGATGGCTGTGGAGGTCTATTTCACGTCCGGTGTCCGCTCGCTGACGGCGACGACCAATGTCAACCAGACCGTCGTCAAGTCCCAAGACTCGGGCGACAAGCCATGCACCATGGAGCGGATGTTCAGACTTGTCGACTTCACCCTGACGGTCCCCAAGAATCCACCACCGATCGTCGAGGTCCACTTTACTGGTGTAGATAACGCCGGTAAGCAAGATCAGGAGACGCTTTACTACCCGACCGGTAAAGCGTGGAACGGCACCGTCCACTCAACCGCGACCATGAAGTACCACGCTATGGGTTCATACACAGGCACATACGACGGAAAGCTCGTGCTGAATGAAGACTCGCAAGGCGCAATCACCGGCCACGGCCATGTTGCCGCGTCGGGGTGCGAGCTCCCACCTTGCAGTAACTGCCGCCCCCCGGCCACGTTCATCGACTTCGACGTCACTGGGACTGACAACGGAAAGCGGCTCGAGCTCCAGATAGTGCCGAGCTCCTTCCGTTTGGATGGGAACACCTGCGGCTTCGGCATAGGTTTTGGCGACCGTCCAGGTTTGGAGCGCACAGCAACTCCCAAGTCCGCCATCATCCCGATTACAACCTCAGGGATCGCAGAGGGACCGTGGTTTGGGAGGTGGGTCTGGACTACCGCCGCTGGTACCGACGTAAACACAGCGGATTATAAGTTCGCGCTCACTTGCACGGATTGCCAGGAGTCGCACTGAAGGAACGATACCGTCAGTGGCAATGTCCCTAACGCTGGAATCCACGTATTCGTCACATACAACTTGTCCGCACGGTGACCGGCATGGGCTCGAAACCGATCAGGAAATTGCTGACCAAATGCTGACCAACTACATGATACTGATGGCAATTCATTGATACCAGATGGCACGAGAAGCGCCGTAACTACTCGGGTTGGCACTTCTTTCGCTCTTTGACACTGTAGAGGTCAGAGGTTCGAGACCTCTCGCGCCCACCATCGGAAACCTTGATGCCGCGGACCTCCGCGGCTTCTATGCCCTCGCGGAGCATCTCGGTTGCGGCGGTGTGGCGAAGCGCATGCGGTCCGATACTACCGATGCCACCCCAAGCGCTACTCGCCTGAAAGCTCGTGAGAACACGGCCGGATCCGATACCGTGCGATGCGCCAGTTGTCACTGCAACTTTTTTTTAGCCATACCTGAACTCAGGCTTGCTTTGCCCGACTTCAATGATGTAACCGTCAGGATCGCGGATGTAGCATCGCGTCTCGCCGTACTTGTCTAGGGGTTCGGTTAGAAACGTCGCTCCCCGGCTTCGCCAGAGCTCGTAGCACGCTTGAATATCTGCGACGCGGATATTCATAAAGCTACTGATCTCATCGGGGTCGGGAGGGGGTCGGAGTGTTACGGTCGGTTTGTCGGGTGTCGGACCGCCCCCAATGTTGATAATGAGCCACGTATTTGCGATTTTGATGTATGGCGGCGCTCTTTCTGGTCGCCTCTGCTCACAATTTCTCCTCCAAAGACCTTTTGTAGAATTCAGCTGATCGCTCGAGGTCGGCCACTGTGAGAAAGTGCGTGACGGTAAACCCCTCGCTGCGGTGGCATCTGATAGCTCGTCTGTTCGACTTGTACTTCGTCCATCTGATCCCTCCAATTTCCAATTGCAGTGACGTAAGAGCCGTCTCAAGCTTACGCGTTGGTCATCTTCTCAGCGACCGGAACTCGCGCGAACGTCTTCGGAAAAGAGTTGCGGCTGCTCCCAGGCGGCGAAATGCCCGCCGACATCGTGCTTCTTGTAATAGACGAGTTTGGGATACGCCTTCTCCGACCAGCTCCGCGGCGCCGTATAGAGCTCGTGCGGAAACGCGCTCACGCCGACCGGGACGGTGACGCCCTTGACATTGAAGAAGCCGAGCTTATTTTCCCAGTAGAGGCGCGCCGAAGAGATCGCCCGTGTTCGTTAGCCAGTACATCGTGATGTTATCGAGGACGTCGTCGCGCGATAGGCCGCCGGGATGTCCGAAAAAGGCCGGCGCGATCATCTCGTAACTGTCCTTGTCGTGGTCGAGAATCCAGGCCGCCAGGCCGATGGGTGAATCCATCAATCCGTAGAGCGTTTGCGGGCGGTTCGCCATTTCGACGGCATAGCCGAGATGCTTCCCGTAGAAGTCGTTCAGTTGCTCGAACGCGTGCAACTCGTCGCCGGAAAGGCCGGCCGGCGACTTGGCGCCGGAATTGGCCGCCGCTAAGATGTCGGCGGGAACGGTGCCGGGCATGTTGCTGTGAATGGCCAGCACTTGTGCCGGCGCTAGCAACGCCAACTCTTGCGTGACGTTCGCGCCCCAATCGCCGCCTTGCGCCACGAATTTCTTGTAGCCAAGGCGCTCCATCAGCACGAGCCAGGCCTTCGCGATGCGCACGGGATCCCAGCCGAGAGTCGGTCGGCTCGGGTGAATAGCCGTAACCCGGCATCGACGGAATCACCAGATGGAACGCGTCCGACGCGCTCGCGCCGTGCGCTGTTGGATCGGTCAGGGGATCGATGACCTTCGTCTGCTCGATAATCGAGCCGGGCCACCCGTGCGTGATGATGAGCGGCAACGCATTTTCGTGCTTCGAGCGAACGTGGATGAAATGAATGTCTTGCCCGTCGATTTCGGTCACGAATTGCGGTAGCGCATTCAGCTTCGCCTCGCATTTGCGCCAATCATAATCGGTCCCCCAATAACGCGCGAGGGCCTGCATCGTCGCCAATTGGATGCCTTGCGTGTCGTCGGCGAACCAATTCCCGCGTGGGCCAACGTGTCGCGTTGATGCGCCGAGCGCAGGTCGACAAGTTCCGCCTCCGGAACGTTCAAGTGAGGAAACGGGCGGATAGCGGTCGTGCTGCTGCCAGTCATGGTTTGAGCCATAGTGGGACTCCTTTGTGAAGAACTTTTCGGCGCGCAGCTAAACACGCCGAGTTGGGCAGCGGCAATAGTTATGGCCGCAGTCCCGACAAAGCGACGGCGGTTGAGGTTAAATTGTTTCGGCGTGCTCACTTTTTCGTCGATCCCTTGAACCAGACGCTGCTTACAATCGACTGGGGCGGCCCGTTTACACCGATTGGAACGGCGCGACGATTTGCCCGGGTTTGAGAAAGTGAAGAAAGACTTTCCCAATATTACTACCCGGTTTTCAATCCGCGCAAGACCCAACGCACGTTCGATTGAATTGAGTCTCTGTATCGAACGTTCTAAATTCACCGACTTAGCAATCCGGCAAGATCGAAGAGAACCAGTGAAAAGACCGACAAATCGCATGCTACTGGAGCTGTAGGAGCGCATGGCAATGCGTTCGCATGTCGCATCCTGTGAGATGATGACCCGCCCGTAATGTCGTTAAGGAAAACCGATCTCTCGTCAACATGTCGCCATGGCCTCACCTGCGGGCCTTATGCGTTAAGGCAGCTGCGCAAGTCGCAAGACCTACATGACACTTACCAAATGCTGACCAATTACCTGATACAGGCATTAGTGCAGCCGGCGTGGCCTTCGTTTTGTGAGGCTTATCTGCTACAAGTCAAACTCACCAATATCGCCATATGGTGTCTTGAAGTACTAATTTTGTGAGCGTAGGCAGCGTATCCGCGTAACCATGGGTGGCGTATGCGGGGGCAGCGACAACGTTGTCTTAACAATCGGCTAAAAAGCCGCGACCGTGACGATCGCGTCCGAAAACGCTTGCGGCGCCTCCTGTGGCACATCGTGACCGATGCCGGTGAGGATCTGGTGCGAGTACTTGCCCGTGAACTTACCCCGGTATGCAGCGCCGCTCGCGTTAGCGCCGTCGAAATCGCTCGCGATCGTGATCGTGGGCAGATCGATGGCAGGACCCGCGAAGAGCTTGTTCTCCAAGCTGTCGTATTTCGGATCGCCTGCCGCGAGGCCGATGCGCCAACGGTAGTTGTGTATCACGATCGCCACATGATCCGGATTCTTGAACGACGCCGCCGTGCGATCGTACGTCGCATCGCTGAACTGCCATTTTGGCGACTGGATCGTCCAGATGAGCTTGTTGAAATCGTAGGTGTACTGCGTGTAGCCCAAAAGCCCGCGTTGCGTTGAGAAATACCACTGATACCAAAAGGCGTATTCGGCTTTTGGCGCTGCCGGTAGTTTGTTTGCCGGCACATTGGCGATCAAATAGCCGCTGACGAGCACTAACGCCTTGACGCGGTCGGGCCCCAGGATTCCCACCACGGCCGCCGTGCGCGAGCCGATATCGAAACCGCCGATGATCGCCTGCTTGATCTTGAGCGCGTCCATCAGGTTGATGACATCTTCGCCGCATATCGACTGCTGAGCGTTGCGGAACGTGTCGGCGGAAAGGAACGTCGTAGAGCCATAGCCCCGTTGGTACGGAACGATTACGCGATACCCGGCCTTCGCCAGCAGCGGAGCGACATCGACGAACGCGTGGATGTCAAACGGCCAACCGTGCAGCAGGATCACTGGCTGCCCATCGGACGGTCCATCCTCAGCATACCCAATATTGAGGACGCCGGCGTTGACTTGTTTGAGCGACGCAAACGAGGTATTCTTCGGACTCGCCGGTGTCAGGCTTATTGTCTGCTGACTACCGTCGTTCGAGGAAGCTGCAGCAGGAGCGCTGCTCGATTGCGCGCTCGCAGCGCTTAGCATGCCGAGTTCGGCGGCAACAATCGTCATCGCTGCTTTGCCAAGGAATCTGCGGCGGTCGAGGTTGAGATCCTCACGCATAGTGCGCCTCCTCTCTTGGAACCCGGGCCTATCGGTATCCACAGGAAGTGCCCCCTCTTTCCACTTTGAACTGCAACACCTGTCGGAGCGCTCTCCTAAGGCACTCCTGTCCGCGAAACCAACCTCACACGTCGACATTTCTTGACCATCGCCGCCACTTTCCGCGGCCGTTAGCGTCTCTTTTGTCCCGCAAGACTCACCGTAAGAAGCCCGCGATCTTCGACCGAGATCTTATTTCGTGGGGTCTTGAGCGGCGACGCTGAGGGGGAACCCTAACCTCCCACGTGACAGGCAGGCGCTCATAATCCGTGAGAAAATTGCTGACCAAATGCTGACCAACTACCGAGGTACGGATACCATTCGTTGATACTCGATGGCACGAGAAGCCCCGTAATTACCCGGGTTGACACTTCTTTCGCTCTTTGACACTGTAGAGGTCAGAGGTTCGAGACCTCTCGCGCCCATTTCGGAAACGGGTGATCCCGGGCGCCTATTGTTGGGCCGATTTTACGATTCGTTTACCCTAACAAGCTACGATCAGCTTGCGCCCGGCGCCCAAGGGTCGTAGACGCATTAGATTCGAACCAACCAGCTGGGCCCAACTAGGCGGCGGTTGCTGCGAGGAAGGTCAGGAAACAACTGCGGTGGCAAGGCTTGCTATTTACGATCCTTCTAATGGCGTTTTTACGGTGGCAGGCTACCATTGCGTTAGATTCCTGGCTGTGAGAGGTTCAACATGCTAAAGTATCGGCTTACTCGTCTCCACTACGCCGGACTCGTCCTCGGGGCTGGCATGATCTCGCTTTGGCTCGCTTCATGCGGTAGCAGCAGCGGCGTGTGTCCGTCCATAGGCACGGATGGTGTCCTCGCAAACTGCAGCAATCGTATGGTACCGCCAGCACCACTCATAATCACGTCCGGCCCACTTCCTGGCGGCGTTGTTGGAGAAGCATACAATACGAGCCTATTTCAGGCCAGTGGGGGCACGGGAGGGTACACGTGGAGCTGGGCGGCTGCTGCCGGCTCATCGCTGCCACCCGGATTAAGTCTAAAGCGTTTAGTCCTGACTCCGCCGGGCCAGGGTAACCAAGCATATATCTCAGGTAACCCAGCCGCGGCGGGAACGTATCTCGTCATCGTAACCGTAACAGATTTCGGGTCTCCGTCGCAGAGGGCGAACGCCACTTACAAGATCATAATTGCGCCATCGCCTCCACCGCCCAAGACCGACTCTACATAGCGGTCCTTTTTCTCTTTGGGCACGAATTTCGCTAATTTACGATTCATTTATCTCGGTAACATGGCCAGGGCCAGTGATTGCTCCTTGCGAACCTTCATTCAGCACGAGCTTTCCGTCGTATGTGCCTGTGTGGCCGATCAGCCGAAGTCGATTTGTCGGCTCAGCGCACCGACAACAAAGCCCATACTCTAATCCGGCAGGTTAAGAACCAAGTCGCTTATCGATCCGTCGGGACGTCCAATCTAATACCCGACCGTAGAAGGTCACGTCTGTAACGCGGACTTGGCCGAACACGTGCTCGATACTCTCTTCGGAGCGGGCGTCGTATGCATGGATGGAAAAGTTGCTCGAGGCCAAACGAAAAAAACGCCCGCAGGCTCCGACCGCTTTGTGCGTTAGTCGCGCCAGATGGGCAGGTTTACGGCTTTTGAAGCTCTCTAAATTCGGAGTTCACAGCGGCCATGGCCGATAGAACACCTGCTATTCCGCTCACGACGTCGCGTTTTGAGGATGTATTTCCGACTCTAACGCCCGCCCAGCTCGGTCGCATTACGACGCATGGCCGCACTCGCCCAATTCGGACTGGCGACGTTCTCATAGAGCAAGGGGACTCAGCTGTTCCGTTCTTTGCGGTCATTTCAGGCGAGCTCGAAAGTGTCCGTCCATCAGCGACAGGCGATACCCTCGTTGCCGTCAGCGGGCCTGGGCAGTTCATGGGAGAGGTCAACACCGTATCGGGCCGCAGCGCGATGTTCCGGGTACGCGTTTCCAAACCCGGTGAGGTGATCGAACTCAATCATCAGCGATTGCTTGATCTAGTTCAAACGGATGAGGAGCTCGGGGAGATCTTAATGCGCGCCTTCCTCCTCCGGAGGGCGGACCTGGTGGCGGCAGGCGTGGGAGACGTTGTGCTCATTGGGTCAACGCACTCGGCCGAAACGCTCAAGATCAAAGAATTCTTGATGCGCAACACTCATCCTTACTCTTATATAGATCTTGAGCGGGACCCCGATGTTGAGAAGATGTTGAGCGGCTTTCATGTCGCAGCCAGCGACATACCCGTAGTAATCTGCCGGGGTCAAAATGTGCTGCGCAACCCAACCAACCAGAAATTGGCTGAGTGCCTTGGTTTTAACATCACCGTTGACCAAACGCGCACGCGCGATCTCGTCATTATCGGAGCCGGCCCCGGCGGATTGGCGGCCGCGGTGTACGCCGCCTCAGAAGGGCTGGATGTTCTGGTGTTGGAGACCACCTCGCCTGGCGGTCAGGCTGGTGCAAGCTCTCGAATTGAAAACTACTTAGGATTTCCTACCGGTATTTCTGGTCAGGAGCTCGCCGCTCGGGCCTATAACCAGGCGGAAAAATTCGGAGCGCAAATGCTTATAGCCACGGGAACGCGACTCGCCTGCGATCCCAGGCTGCACATCGTCGAGGTAGACGATGGAGCTCGCATCCGGGCGCGTAGCGTTGTGATCGCGACCGGCGTAGAATACAGGAAGCTCTCATTAAGCAATATATCTCGCTTTGAGGGCGTGGGGGTCTACTACGGTGCAACTTTTGTGGAGGCCCAGCTCTGCGCGGGTGATGAGGCAATTGTAGTCGGCGGAGGGAACTCTGCGGGGCAAGCCGCCATCTTCTTGGCGCAAACAACCAGGCGGGTATACTTACTGATTCGATCGGGAGGCTTAGCTCAAACTATGTCACGCTATCTGAGCCGCCGGATTGAAGAAACTCCCTCGATTGTATTGAAGCCTTACACGGAAATTGTGGCTCTCGAAGGCCAGGATCATCTCGAATTAGTCCGATGGCGCAACAATCAGACTGGCGATGTCGAAGGACACGCTATACAACATGTATTCTTGATGATGGGCGGCGTACCGAACACGGGGTGGCTTGACAACTGCGTCATTCTTGACGCGAAGGGCTTCATAAAGACGGGTCCTGAACTGTCACCGGAAGACCTGAGCTCTGCTCGTTGGCCGCTTACGCGTCCGCCCTTTTTGCTCGAAACCAGTTTGCCGGGGGTCCTCGCCGTGGGCGATGTCCGAGGCGGAAGCGTCAAACGTGTTGCATCCGCTGTAGGTGAAGGATCGATCGCTATTTCATTCATTCACCGAATATTACAAGAATAGCATACCACCGCACCCGCCCTCATCAGCCGATAGGCTGACCAAATTTCTTCGGCAACATCCGGTGCCCGTTCACTTGACCTGGATCGTCAGCGTCTGGGTGTAGGTGAGCTGCACGATGTCGCCGACCTTCAAGTCGACCAGATTTTTCTTGTCATTCACCAATAGGCTGACGGTCTTGCCCTGCTGCGTCACGACGGTGACCGCGGGCGTCGCCATATCGATCGACTTGATGGTCACGGTCGTCGTCACCGTCTGCGAGATCTGCCCGCCGGGCTTCTCGCCGGTGAAGCGCGTCACGGTCGGCGAGGAAGAAGCCATTGGCATCGCTGCTCCGGGTTTCACGATCGACGTCGCGACCGACTCGAAGTACGTAAAGACTACCGTCTCGCCTACCTTGAGCTCATCGAATCGCTTGACGCCCGGTCCGACCTTGATCGACTGCACGTTGCCCTGATTATCTTGGAGCGTGATGATCCGGTTATCACTATCGATCGCGATGATCTTTGCAGTCAGTGTCGCCGTCGCGCTCATGGTGGCCTGCGGCGCGGGGGTTTGCGATTGCGCGCCGGCGGCCATAACCAGCACGGTCGCGGCTGCGATGAGAATAGTGACGATAACGCTCTGTCTCACGACGTCCGCCTTCCTTCAAACGAGTGCGGGGTGTTCACCCCAGCTAACGCTAGCTCCTTTGTCGTCTCGCTAACTATACTCGCGGCTCACCTTGCTGCTCGAACTTGAGATCGACGGGGCTCAGACATGAATGATCGCACCGTCAGCGAGCGCTGGGACTAGGGCTGTAGTTTGCTATTGGCGAGGCGTTCGGCGCGAGGAAGATCTGATTATGCGGGTAGTCGAGATAGACGGTGAAGTATTTGAGAACATCGTAGCCGATTATACCGTCTGCGCCTTCACCTTCCCAAGCGCGACTTTGTGGCGCCGTCGCGAACACGGGCCAGTTGTTGAGGGTGACTCCAGCAATCGTCAGGGTCCCGACTTGGGTGGCTCGGAGGCTCAGTTGGGGTACATTAACGCTGGAAAACCCATACCATGGCATCCAAATGCGGGTCACGTCCGCTCCTCTGCCCTCGTTAGGGACCTCTTGCGGGTGAGCGTTGATAAAGGCGGAGAAGACAAAGCAGTTTGGAGAGCCTGTGTCCAGCATAAAACGGTCGCTGGTCGCCTGCCCGATTTGCACTGGGATGTGTGGTTGACCCCCGTCAAGCGCCACTGGTAATGCCAGGGCATCGGCAGGCGGCACGAACAGGAACGGGTTAGTGGCCGTCACGGTGCCACTTTGATAGTCGATCGCCAACACGGTATTGGCGATAAAGTCGTAGCCGAGGAGGCCGACGATTCGTGTTCCGACATGAGGACTCGCCTGAAACGGCCGGCTAAACGCGATAAGGTTCGTCATCGTGATACCGCCGCTGCTCGCCTGCGGTATGATCGCGTACGAATGGACCCAAGCGCCGCTCGTCGTTTGCACGAACTGACCAAAGCGTCTTGAGCCCGAGTGCGGCCACGACGTCCGAATCGATCACGACGCCGCTGGCTCCCGTATCCAAATAGAAGTCGTACGCCCGACCGCCAATCGTAAGCTGGACGACGACGTTCTTACCAGCGGCCTTAGGGATCACGAGCGCGTTTCTTGTCGTGTCAGAGAGCGTCCCATTGACGCCGACGCCGCCCATCCCATTTTGGCCCGTGTTGTTGGGGGTTTGCGCAGGATTGCCCCCGTTTTGTCCTCCCCCGATAGGTGATGAACCGGCCCCAGAGGCGCCCGCCGCGACTGTTTCACTCGTGCTCTGAGTGATATCTTGTCGGCTCACGATCGTCGGAGCATCGTTTTCGCCTGTCAGCCTCGATGGTAGCCTTACCGCGCTTGAACCAGCGGGGAAGAGGACGAGCTTGTCGTTCTGCAGCGGCATGGCGGTATCAGACGGGTTGACCGCGATATTATACTTTTTGGACACGGTGACATAGTCGATGTCATTCGGTGGATAGCCATCGCTTGAATGGACATGCCAAGCATTCGTGTACGGACCGGTCTTGCGGAAATCGCCATACGTGTAGCTGAGGCGTTGATCTGGAAAGGCAAGCTCAACGCGGGTCACGATGTAATTCTTCTTGTTGAAGAAGAGCCACATCAGGCGCCTTGCTTTTGGATGCGCCTCAACGACGTACGCAGCGCTTGGACCGGAAGTCTCCCCCAGCAGCTCAAGGTCGGCAACATTGTAGCCACGATATTGTTGAATAGCACCTGCATCGAGCACGGGATACAAACCGTGCAGCTGGGTGATCACACCGTTCGGATTCTCCCGCCAGTTCTGGCCATTCACTCGGCCCGATGACCAGGATGCAACGCCCAAATCGGTGGTCCACTTGAAGTCATCGCCAGCCGTGACATCACGAAACGTCCCTTGCAAACCCCAGGCGGTCACCCGCCCCTCTTCTACCGAGCTCGTGGGTGTTTTGTCACCTCCATCGGCCTTGTGCGCGGCCGCAAGCAAGTCCTCAAGCTTGATGCTTGTGCCAGAAATCCCGTCGGGTTGAGAATACGTATCCTTCGCCCGAGCCACAGAGGGTAAGAGGGTCATAAGCACGACAGCGCCCAGAAGCGACAACACTGCTGACGGCCTAAGCGCTGCTCGCATAAATCTTTAACCCACCCCCTTCACCGGCCCGCTCTACCGGTGGATCCATTTAGTGCACGGCGACGCCAAACGGCTATCTGAGCCCAGTGTGACTGAGACCGGTTAGTTAGGCCAGCGGAGACTGTGAGCCTCCGGGCAAAGATGCTCGAAGGAGACCCGCTCATGAAAAAGAGCCGTTCAGCGAGTCCCAGATCGTTGCCGTCTTGCGAGAATACGAAGCGGGCAGCCCATTGCAGGATCTGGCACGACGGCACGGCGGGAGCTGAGGGAAAAGGTGGGCATGGATTTCGTTAACTCCTATGAGGATGTCATCCGTGCCGGCGCATACGCCAGGCTTGAGTTCGCAAATACGTATTACCTGGCCTACCGCGATCTCCCCGCGGCGATCTCAGAGCATGTGACAGGTACGAGGGCGCTTGATTTCGGCTGCGGCACCGGCCGGTCAACACGTTTTCTGCGCGAACTCGGTTTTGCTGTCAGTGGCGTCGACATCTCGGAGGACATGCTACAGAATGCACGCGCTTTGGACCCTGCGGGTGATTACCGTATTTTGCCTGGGGGCGATTTGACCGAGTTCGCAGCAGAAAGTTTCGACTTGATAGTTTCACTTTTCACCTTCGATAATATTCCGAATGCAGCGAAAGGCCTGATCTTCTCTCACCTCAGAAGACTTCTGCGACCGACCGGCACCATCATTAGCGTCGTCTCGTCCCCAGAAATCTACACACATGAATGGGCTTCGTTTACGACGAAAGACTTCCCAGAGAATTCAGCTGCGCGCAGCGGCGATCTTGTGCGCATTATTGTGACCGACCACCAGGACTTCAGACCGGTTAAAGACATCATTTGTACGAATGAATCGTATCAAGAGGTGTACAGGGAAGCGGGTCTTAGGACGGATCAGATCCTTAAGCCGCTGGCCGAAGGCAACGAGCCCTATCAATGGGTCAACGAAACGAAGATACCACCATGGGTGATCTATGTGTTGAAGCGAGCGGCTTAAGCTCGTAGCGAGGACAGCAACTCATTGCGGAGCGTCGTTAGCCGGCACTAAAGTTCCTTAACTGTGGTGTAGGGCTGAGCTCGGAACCCAGCGCAAGGAGTTGAGTGCCCTACACCTCAGCTGGCCGGGTGGCTGGATCGCAAAGCGAATCCTTGAGGTGCTGACCACATGCAGAAGGCTGCTGGTTTCCCAGCAGCCTTCAGTTTGTCGAGGTCGGGTGACGCGTTAGATCTTCGTGGAGATACTGAACACGTAGTCGCGTATCGGCAACGTACCAAATGGCGAATACCCGTAGTAGTTCGTGCCGTAGTAGGCCGTCTTCGGGTTCGGAACTTGCGGTGAGAACGCACCCAGAGGAGCGCTCGCGTAGAATGGGTTGTCGGCGTACGAGATGTTCTGTTGGCTCGCGGGCATCTCCCAAGGATAGCCTTGGTTATGGATGCCGGACACCAAGTTCGTGCCCAAGATGGAGGCCTTGAGATTGTGGCCGATGTCATGCGAGACGGCCAGGTTCAAGGTCCACCATGATGGGCCTTTCAAGCTGCCGATCGAGTCGAACGTCTTGGTGTAGGGGTCGGGTATGCCGCCCCAGTCCAAGGGCTCGCCGTACGGATTGCCCGATTGGTAGTTGAACGTCGGAACCACGTCAAACCCGGCCTGTCTCCAGTCGAGTCCGAGGTTGATGACCCACGGTACGGAGTACGACGCGGTTGTGCCGTTCGGCGACATGACGAACGACGGGTGGTAGAGTCCGTTGGGATCGAGCAGTGCGTAGTTGGTTCCATGAGCGTGGTTATAACCGCAGATGCCACCCAGGTTGAGGCAGGTGCCTGCCAGGTTGGTGCCGTTCATCAGGTCGATGAACGTGCCCGAACCATTCGCCGAGGTGAACCTGATCACCGAATTGGTGTAGGTCACGGCCAACGTCCCACCCAGACCGCTCGCCCCCGTCACGTTTTTGACCGTGAGGAACTCGATACCGCTGATGCGCGCGTTACCGAAGTTGTCTCCGGTCACGAAGCTCGGCGACTGCGGATTGAAGGGGATGCTCAGGATCTGGTTACGCGTGTTGCGATAGAACGGGGTCAGTTTCAGCGAGTAGCCGCCACTGAACTCGTGCTCGATCGAGAGGTCGTAGTTGGTGCTGTCTTCGGGCAGGATGTTGTGCACCACGTTGAAGTTCAGTCCGTCGTAGAAGTTGTTGAGCAACCCCACGGTTGTTCCCGGACCCCATTGCGGAGCGCGCCGGTACTGCTCGAACGCCGAGTTCGGCGGTTGCACGTAGCGCCCGACCGAGAGACGCAGAACGTCTCTGGGATCGAGATTGAACGTGGCGCCGAAACGCGGGCTGATCAGCGTGTAGCTCAGGAAGCTCTGGGGATCCGGCCAGTAGCCGGCACCCGGAAGATCCTTGGCTGTGAGTCCCCCGGCGTAGCCCGCTTTCCCCTCGTATGAGTTGACCAGATACGAGTAGCAGTTGTCCGTGCCGGTCGGCCCCAGGACCGCGGGGTCCGTCTTGCTGTACGGGTAGCCGTTGATACACTGGCCTTGAGTCTCCTCAGCCTGATATGCAAGACCGCCCGAACCGCTGAGCTGCATCGGCATGAGCTGGAATCCGAACTCATCCCAGCGCAGGCCAAGGTCGAACAGCAACTTGTCGCTCGGTTTGTATGAGTCGCTGATGACGCCGTCCCAATCGAGTGGCGTCGTCGACGAATACGTGCTGAAGGGGCCGGCTATGCTCGTAACCAGCGCGCCGGGCGTGCAGGGACCGCCAACGCAGCTCTGCGCGTCCACCGCCGCCTGGGGAGCATAATTGTAGCGCAGCGTCAGATCGCGCGACCAGTCGCCGCCGATCTTGAGCAAGTTCTGCTGGTTGATCTGGTTCTCGTAGTCGAGGTTGAGGCCGGTCGCATTGTCGTGGAGCTGGTAGAACGAGAAACCGACGAACCCGTTGATTGGCTGGTCGAGCGTCCAGTACGAGTACATCTGATACGCGGACAGGCGCAGAAACGCACCCTGGGTTATCGATCTCGTGTACGCCAGCTTCTCGATCGAGTATTGCTGGCTCTGGCTGTCCTCGAAATTCGAGGGTATCGGACCGCCTTGGAACCCCGTAGCGGGTGAGCCTGTGACGCTTCCTCCCGACGACGGCCAGGTCAACGGCGTCAGCAGAGCAGGGTTGAACGGCCTTCCGACTTGGCCGTAGTAAAAGGCACCAGTCGGCCACAGCGTTTGACCAGTCGCTGCGTTCCAACAGTTGCCGCAGCTGTAGTTCGTAGTGGCCTGCGCCGGATCGGCCCCCGGCGTGCCGTACATGCCGAACGGCGTGTCCAGCCCGCTGCCGACGACGTAGAGAGCCTGCAGGTTGTCGTTGAGGCCGTTGTGGGCGAACTCCCAGTTGAGGTTGGTCGCCGTGTCGCGCTGCGCAGCAAACGGGTTCGCTCCATACGGCCCCGCACTGCCCCCGCCCCAGCCGACCGGAGTGCTCAGGATGTTCGCCTGCGAGCAATTGAGCTTGTTGCCTGCGATGATCGCCGGTCCCGCGTTGAACGCGGCGCAACCCGGGTCGCCCGCCGGAACCGTGAACGAACTGTTCGCGAGGTTGCTGCGGTCGCCGAAGTTGACGTAGTTGTTCTGTGCAAGCGTCGAGACGTAGTAGGTGAATCTGCTGTCCGGCGTACCGCCATAGACGTCTGCTTGTAACGTGTGGTTGTACAGCGGTGAGCCGTCGATGACGGTGACGTCGGCACCGCCAGGGTACTTGCCGCGGGCGATGACTTCGTTGATGTAGCCTGACATCGCGCGTCCGGCGTCCGCCGGCGCGCCGCCAGTGTACACCTGGAGGCTGGCCAGACCGTTCGTGTTGAACGTCGTGCTGTTGTAGCGGTCAAAGCCGCGGTTGAGCGGAATGCCGTCCAGCTCGTAACCGACCTGGTCGGGTGCGCCGCCGCGCATGCTGAGCTGGCCTTGGCCGCCGTAACCGGGACCGGCACCAACCGCAAAGCGGGTGACGCCGGGCAGGGAACCGACGACGCCGTTCTGGCTGTAGAGCGTCTCAGCGCCACCGGATGAACCCTGATAGCTGGCGATCGCTTTCGCGTTCACAGCGTACAGGTCGCCGGTGACCGTCTTGCTCACGACCGAGGCTGTCGCCGTGGTCGTGACGTGGCCGATGGTCTTGACCGTTTGCCGCATCTTGATGTCGGCGGAGGTCGACTGGTTCTGGGTGACCGTCACGCCATAGAGGGTCGACGTGTCGTACCCATCCTTGCTGGCGGTCACCGAGTATGTGTCCGGAGAGAGGTCGAGAACGGTGTAGAAACCGTTCGCGAGTGTCGTCGCGCTCGACGACTGAGACGGCGAGGCTGCCGTGACTTTCGCCCCGACAATCCCGTTGCCGTTCTGATCCGTCACCTTGCCCTCGACGCTTCCGGTGGTGCTGGCCAGTACCCATGTTCCCTGGACGGACACAACCACAAGCGCCAAGAGCGCGATGCGGAGAGAACCTAATCTGGACATGAGGTTTCCTCCTTAGCGGACGATCCGAGAAACCACGGTTGAGGGGGATGGCCTCGAGCTCGTAGCCGACCTCTAGAGGCCGACAGCTCAGGCAGGCTTAGCCGGCGTCGCCAGACGGCGGCCGGCTCGCCGAGGGAGATAGTGGCGTTCTCGGGGTCCATGCTGAGATGCATAGCACGTGCGGTCGGCCGAGGGCTTCAAGCCGGCATCAAACTCGCCCATCAAATTTCTCTCAAATGTGACAAACCGGCCTTGCGCCTGGCCTTGCCATCACCTAATCTGTACTCCGAGGGTGCTGATAAACGTCCATCAAAGTGAGGTGCACAGCCGGGACCCGGCGTCGGCAGGGAACTTGTGATCGTCGGCGGGACAC
The DNA here is from genome assembly GCA_963806005.1 of Vulcanimicrobiota bacterium. Lineage (GTDB taxonomy): Bacteria > Vulcanimicrobiota > Vulcanimicrobiia > Eremiobacterales > Eremiobacteraceae > JAFANK01. The sequence continues at coordinate 323,085 of CAWDWJ010000002.1, forward strand.
GCAAAGCCATGGGCCACGTCTACGAATTCGGACCGTTCTGCCTCCACGCGACGGCGGGCACGCTAACCCGCGGCGGTGACGGCATCCACCTCACGGCCAAAGGGTACGCAACCCTCCTCTTCCTCGTCGAGCGCGCTGGATCGCTCGTCCGCAAGGAGGAGCTGCTCGACGGGGTGTGGCCCGAGGGTTTTGTCGAGCCCGCGAACCTCACCCAGACGATTTACGTGCTGCGCAAGACGCTCGACGACTCCGACGCGCGACTCATTGAGACCGTGCCCGGGCGTGGATACAGGTTCGCGGCGCCAGTGCGTGACGCGCTCGAACCGCAGCCGCCACACGGGCGGGCGACCGCACCCGGACGACCGGTGTCGCGTCCTGCCCGGCTGTTGTGGCCGGCGCTTGTGAGTGTCCTCGCGCTCGTTATCTCGACGTTGCACTCATCTGTGCCGTCAGCCGGCCGGCCCGCCGCAGTCAATTCCGAAGCCCATCGCGATTATGTGCTCGGCCGGTATTATTGGAGCCGGCGGACATATCCGGGCGTGGTGCTCGCGATGCGGTACTTCAAGGCGGCGTTGCAAGCGGACCCGTTCTACGCGCAGGCATATTCCGGCATCGCTGATTCCTACGCGATCATGGGCTATTACAGCCCCGCCGCGAGCGCGTCACGGCAGCGGGCCCTGCGCCTCGCGCGTGGGGCGGCGCTGCGAGCGGTCGCCCTCGATCCCAACCTCGCCGAGGCGCACGCCTCGCTCGGGTTCACGGACAGCCTCATCGGGGCGGATGATCGGGAGACAACCCGCGAGTTCCAGCGTGCCATCGCCCTCGATCCGGGGTACGCGACCGCCCGCGAGTGGTATTCATGGTACCTGTTCTACCACCACGACCAGCACGGCGCGCTGGCCCAGATGGAACAGGCGCGCAATCTCGACCCGTTGTCGCCCATCATCAACTTCGCGCTGGCCAATCAGCTGTTCTTCGCTCGCCGCTACGAAGAGGCGTCGGAGCAGTGGCACCAGGCGATCACGATCGACCCGAACACGGAGATCGTCTTCTATGGGGCTGGGTTGGCGGACGAGCAGCTCGGTGACGATCAGCTCGCCGCTCGAGAGTTCCGCGAGGCCCTCGCGTTGTCACCAAACGATCCCGACACGATAGGTGCGCTGGCCTACGTGCTTGCGAGGATGCAGGAGCCCGACAGCGCCCGCCGGCTGCTGGCGATGATCAGCCGTATGAGGCCGTTGCCGGCGTACGACATCGCCTTGGTCGACGATGCGCTTGGCCAGCGCGTTCAAGCGCTGCGTTGGCTCGCCCTGGCACGAGCGCAGCACGATCGCAATTTCACGAGCTACCCCATGGACCCGCGCATGGACGATCTGCGCCGGTCCGCCTCGGTATCGAGCAGGACGTCGCGCTCGAGCGCGTGAGCACTGAATTCCGCCGTTGCAGGAAGAGCGCAATGAAGAGAAGCCTCATAAGGGCCACCGCATTGGGGGCATTCACCGCGGTTGCTGTCCTCAGCATAGCGTTGCCGCTGAGGGCTGAGGATGCAAAACCGCTCTACCCGAAAATGGCCCCGCTCGACCAGTATCTGATTTCTGACCGTAATGCCGAAATTGCGTTGGCACGAAGCGCAGCTCCAGAAGCCATATCGAGCGATGCGACGGTCCTCATTCTCGGAAGGCATGGATACGAAACGGTCGTCAATGGTAAGAACGGCTTCGTCTGCATGGTGGAACGGGGGTGGACGAGTGCTATAGATTGGCCAGAGCTCTGGAACCCCAAAATCCTGGGTCCGGATTGCCTGAACGCACCAGCCGCGCGGTCTCTCTTGCCGATCGTTTACAAGAAGACAGAAATGGTGTTGGCTGGACACTCCGAGGCTGAGATCTTAGCTGCTCTCAGGGCGGCGTTCCAGAAGAAAGAATTCCCCTCACTTGAGTCCGGCGCGATGAGCTACATGATGTCGAAGTCGGCTTACCTCACCGACGACGACCATCATAATTTAGCTCACGTTATGTTTTACAACACGCTCTCAGATGCTCGAATTTGGGGTGCGAATGTGCCCAAGTCGCCGATCGAATCGTCATCGTACTGGTTCCCGAACGACGACGATAGCCCACAAGCTCACGGCCTTCCGCCGATACGCGTATTCATCGTTGGCGTAAAGAGATGGTCGGATGGGACGCCTCAGCCGATTAAGTAGCCTTTAGTGAAATATTCTCTTGGGCGTTACGTCTATGGCTTGGCGGCGATTGGTTCCGGTATCTGTTTCTTGGCGTGGCATGACTTCAACAATTGGCAGCAGATCAAGGCGCTTGCAGACGTTCCTCACCGCGAGATTCTCCCCTACATCGTGGCCGCCATCGAAATCCTTGGAGGCGTAGCCGTTCTATGGCCGAGAACGGCCCGAGCCGGTGCTGTCGCAGTGGGTACGATCTACTTCTCCTTCGCCTTGCTGGGGATACCGCTCATCATTGAGCATCCGCTCGTCTACAATAGCTTTGGCAACTTCTTCGAACAATTTTCATTTGTCTCGGGAGCCATGATCCTATATGCGTGTTCCGGTGCAATCTTCCCGACTCGAACAGCCAAGATTGGCTAAGATCGGGTACTACTCGTTCGGTATTTGTCTTGTCTCGTTCGCACTGGAACAGCTTTTCTATCTCTCTGCAACAGCAAGTTTAGTTCCGAAATGGATTCCGCCTGGGCAAATGTTCTGGGCGATGGCAACCACCGCCGCGTTTGCGCTTGCCGCTATCGCTCTCCTCACGGGGTTCATGGCCCGGCTCGCGTCTCGATTGACCACGGCGATGATCATGGGTTTCGGGTTGTTGGTATGGCTGCCGGCGCTCTTTGCCGATCCCCATAGTTTTCTGAACTGGACCGAAGGTGTGGAGACTCTCGGGATCGCCGCTTCGGCGTGGATTGTTGCGGACTTTCTCGGCCAACGTCGCTCAACCGAGGCAGTCGAAGGATGATTGCGGGTGTATCGCCGCCACCGGCGTCGACGCCGTTGAGGGGCACAAGTACGGCATTCTCGTGAGCTGATTTCCGAGGAGTCTTTCGAGGAGCTTTGTGTGACCTAACCGTAGGTACCCGCATGCTTGGATTAGCTCTCATTCTTTCGGTTGCGCTCAGTTCGGGGAACACAAACGCAAGCATTCCGTTCACGTACTTTGACAACCGCATGATGATCCAGTGTATGATTGACGGCAAGGGACCGTTCGACATGGTCGTCGACACCGGCTCGCCAGTCGTGGCGATAACGCCCGAGACAGCTCATCGGCTGGCAGAGAATGTGCACAACGCTGGAGTGGTGACCGGGGCCGGGAATTATGCCGTCAAAAGCGGTGGCACCACGCTACAAAGACTTTCCATTGCGGCGCTCTCGTTCAACAAAGTGAGCGCCGAGGTGATCGATCTGAGCGAAATTCGCGAGAAGTTCCATTTTCCGCATCTGGATGGCATCATTGGGTACCCGATCCTCAAACAGTTCGCCACCTTTGTGAACGTCGACGCCGGCACGTTGTCGTTTACGAAAACTTTGCCGGTCTTGCCCGCCAAGACCATGACAACGAGATTTGAAGGCGTTCTGCCCGTTATTCACGGCAGCATCGATGGGGTAGCAACAACGGTTCTTGTTGACAGCGGTGATCGTTCATCGCTAACTCTTTTTGGGCCCTTCGCAAAACGACACGCTTTTTACGGCCGCTATCCGTCGAAGAAAAACATTATTACCGGTTATGGCTTGGGAGGGCCCATCTACGCAGACGTTTTCGCATTGCCGAATCTCAACGTTCTAGGAGCCCATCTGAAAAGCGTTATCACGCGGGCCTCGCTTCAAACAGGAGGCGTCTTCGCGAGTTCTGAGGAGGGTGGGAGTGTCGGCACAGGAGTTCTGAAACGCTTTAACATCATCTACGACTACCCGCACCATGTTATCATCGCCTGGCCAAGTAAGTACTTCACGAAACCCGATGTCTTCGTACAGCCCGGTTGACACCTCACAGAGGACGGGTCGCTGGATCCTCAAGAGGACGGATCATGCCTTGAAAGTCCTTCTCATTTTATGTGTCATGTGCGCGAGCTATTCCGCGTGTCTCGGTGATGAACCCGGTGTGGGTACAATTAGAACATTGAAGATGTCGGTAGCTCCGATTGAATGCCTGTCATCGTCTCAACAGCTCCAAAAAGTCGTCAACGGAAACGCTGGAACCGCTTTCTTTGTCAATACACAGGGCTATTTTGTTACCGCAAATCACGTGATAGCAGCCATCAGGTCCTTAAGCAATACGTGCAGCTCGGCTGTCCTCGTTCCCGAAAGCAGTCAGAAGAATCGGAATCGGCCAGTGGCCGCGCGGCCGATATACTGGTTTGATCCGGGTGAGTGCGCCCAGGATAACGATAACGACATCGCCGTTTGCCGAACTATCGAAAACCCGTTTACGGACGCCCTCGTCGAGGCGATATCGCTCCGGTGACGTTCGAAGCAGGCCAACAACCTGATGGCACGGACGTGGCCTTCACCGGGTTCCCTAATGGCTACGCTTGGCCGGTCACTGCCCGAGCTTCCATCGCCGCATCCACGCCCGTCAACTCCTTACCGACGATTACCCTCGACCGGCTGACTTGGCATGGCATGAGTGGGGCTCCCATCTACGTAGCGAATGGTGGAGTTATCGGACTCATTGTGGGCGGGGAAACGGTCGACAACGGCAACCTATCCGTTGCGCGGCCGGCGAGCGTCATCATCAATTATCTGCGAGAGTTAGCAATCTCATTCAACCAGACCACCATAAAGTGATCCGTCTTTCACGGAGGTGGGCTGTTCTTCATCAATAACGCGCGGCCCGGCGGCACCGTGGGGGGACCTCCTATATTAGCGGGTCCGAGACTTGGCCGTTTATCATGGTGATCTATGGGTCCTTTGGACCACGGTATTACACCCGGCGTGGGAGTAGAATATATTCAATCGCCCGCTTACACGGAGCGATCGGGCGCGATGAGGCGCTCTTCCACAAATAGACTTGCAGGAGAGTAACCCTCATGTACTCTGCACCGAAAATCCTCGCGTCGCTCGATGCTTCAGTCGTATTGTCCGAGGCTCTCGGCGTCTGCGAGAGTCGCTGCGTTCCTCCCCCCTCGTAAGGACTGAGGGATCAACAAGCAAGCGACAGATACGAAGGGGAGCTGAGTAATGACAGCTCCCCTTCCAGTGTTTCATTACGCTCTAAGCTTCTCGGCGGCGCGCTATGGTTCGTTGGAGGGCTCAGGCGCGATCCTGTTTTCAAAAGACTTCACGTTGAGTTTTTGCCGATGTAAAGGCGCTTTCGTGCCATCTGGGCTTGTGCCAAGCAAATAGTGCTTCTGCCACTCAGCGGACGGCTCGGCCCGATCAGTGGCGTGCAGAGGCTTCATAAAATTAGCTCGACTGGCGCGCCACGCTAGATAGGACTCTTTCAATCGCGGAGCCTTTTCGAGTGATTCGAGCCTTGGTTCAAATAGTTCGATGTCCCCCAACCTTGTTGGGACAAGCATACAGATCGGCTCATCGGCTTCAAAGCGCACTTTGTGCTTCGACCTCGTGAATTTCCAATTCATCGTAAAAGGAGCTACGGCCCAATCCGTTTCAACAATCCCTTCGAGCGGCGCGATTCCATCTTTTGGCATATTCGCTGGACCTCGCACGATCAGATCGAAACCCTTAGAGGTTCTAAAGAGATATGGTAAACTGAACGTTAGTATTCCGTAACCAAAATGACTTGAGGCCCAGCAAGGTCCTGTGCCGCGAAGATATCGGATCCGCAATGATGCTTGCTCGGGACCGCCCTTCCATTCGGCTTCAAAAGCCCGGTTGTTCAGCACAAACCAGCCAGCTTGGTTTGCGATTAATAGCGGCAAACACCGGTTAGCAAAACGCCCCGGCAATGACTCCATCCATGCACGCGGTCGCGGCGCAGGCACGAGTTCTAGTGCATCGACGCCCTTACGGTATGCTATGATCCAAGGGTTGTGACGTCTCTCTTCGCGGGTGTCCATGCCTAAGCCACCACCTTCGTGGGGGATGCCCCTCTTTGTCCGCTCTCTTTGGTTAGAGCGCTAACAAGCTGCAGTGCACCACGATTTTGCAAATCGCTACGGTGGTTCCTCGCCGAGGCCAATGGATCGTGTCTGCTACTTGCGGCCCACCGAATGTGACTTCTGCTTAGACTTCTTCTCCGATGAAATCGGGTGCCGCGCAGCGTATCGCGCCTTCTGGTAGGCGCTCCATTCTCGTCCGATTTGATCCTGGGTGCAGGTACACGGCGATCCAAGCCTTCCTATCACCCTCGACCTATCCGTGCGGTCTCCCTCAAGACAACCCTTACAACGTTCGTCCTGTAGCTCGCCGTGGCGCACCTTAGCGTGTCCGCAGGCGAAGCAAGGTGGACTTATCGCTTTGAGTTCTTCGACTTTGTGTTGGCTCATGGCTCTATTATATCACGCATCGCCTAACCCTGGACGCTTGACAAACGGCTATTGGCGGAGAAGCATCCCTCCATATGCTCCATGTAGAGGGCACTCAAACCTCCACGTTGGGCCATGGGTGGATTTGACCCGTACGCAAATGCGCGGCCTCAGTGATAATCAGGGCTTGAGACACTTAACGTGATCGTTGCCGCGCCCTTCGTTGCGGTGATCGTCGAACGGTCGCTCTTCAACTCGCAGGCTTGCGACACGTGCGCGAATACGTAGAAGGGACCTGCCTCTCCATCCGAGGCAGCGTCGTATTCCCATGGAATGTACACGCTCTCGTAGCCGGGCGCGAACGGCGGTGTCGCAGGCTGGCGGCCTGACCAAACATCGTCTTCGTTCGCCAGCAACCATCCCTTCCCAGACACGAGAGATGTGACGACTTCCGGAACTTTCTCCGGATTGTGCGACACACCGTTCATCCAAGAATAGTATCCTGTCGCCACGTAGGTCGCGTCTTGTTCGCGTACGGCAATGTATTCAAATGAAACCGTATCGGGTTGTAGGTAGACCTTTGCCGAAAACCCGATGTCGGGCCAACCCTCGTGGTGGTGAACCACCGTGCCAGGGACCCGCTCGAAGAGCAGCCCACTCGGCGCGATGACGTTGAACGTTATCGTTGCAGTAGCTGACGTTGTCGAGTCAACGGCGGTGATCGTCTCGGTTGCCGGCGTGATGCTCGCGGAGTAGATGCTGACCTTGCCGCTCGGCGTGACATTTCCTTGGCCACCCGAAACCGTCCAATGGGCGCTGGTGCCGGAAAACGTCAACTTCACTTGTTCGCCGACACCGACGGTCAGGCGCGATCGATCGGCCGGAACGGTCGCGGTGGTTTGTGACGTGATGGTCGCGCTCGGCGTCGGTGAGGGAGACGGGGCCGGATTCTGACCGCTTCCCGGTTGCGGTGCTTGCGTAAGCGGTTGAACCGACGGAGTGCCCGGATTGTTCACGATGTTCGAAAACGGAACGGGAGCGCCGGCGCCGGGCGACCCCAAGCCGAGCAGCTGGGTGCTCGCGAGCTGCGCCGGAAGAACACGCACTTGAAAGGTGCCAGGCGTGGCGTAATTTCCACTGGTAATGAAGCGAACGTAGACCCGGTCGGAATAACGGCTCCATGGCGTCGGGCCCGACCCGCCGGGCTCGAGCGGGATCAAAGGGATGAGTTCTCGAGCGAGCTGCTCGTACGTCGGCGGCGGCTGCGCCATCTCTTCGCGCAAAGTCTGCATCTCGAGAACGGCATCTCCGGTCGGACCGATCCGGTGCAGTGCATCGTTGAACGATGGCATCCCAGGCACTTTCGCCGCGATTTGATCGTACTGCCCCCGGATGCGTGTGTAGACGTCGCCTGCGAGACGTGGTCGAAAATCGGGGATGACACGATCGATAATCGCGCGCTGTGGCGCCTGCATCGCACTATATGCAAGACCTGCCTGTATGTCCCATGACAACACCTGCAGAGCGTGGTGGTCGAGCCTATACGACGGAGCGCGCGAGTTGAGCGCGCGAACGATATCGGCGGCCGCTCCGTGGAGGGGAGCGACGAGATAACGATGGGCGCTCGGGCTACCAGCGGTCGCCTTCATGCAGAAGACGTCGACCGTGAATGCGTAGTCACCAGTCGGGAGCGCGACGGTGCCATCTGTCGAGGCGCGAAGCGACGTGGTGATGCTGGGAGTGGACCGTGGGGCAAAAGGTGTTCCGGGCAGCGCGGCGGTGGGAAAGGCATCGGTCGACGACACTACGATCGGCAGCTGATCGCCGACCGTCTTTCCGAATTCTGAGAGCGCGGCACGAATTGCTGCGTCCTTCGCATTGCCCAGCGGATTCGGAAAGGGAAATTGCGCGACACTTGCAGTGGAGCCCGCGAGCACCATGACAATGCTGGCGATCGACACAAATGCCAACGCTGCCCGTAGACTTGCGGCGTGCCGTCGCATGAAGTATTATTTTGGCTTCGCAAAGGCGATCACCCGCTTGACCTCAACGCTGCCCATGTTGGCCACGCGGTCCCTCATGATCGCAACGAACGGGTCAGAGCGCCCGCGCCTCGGACCTCCCGGGCTAACCGCGGCCAGGGACTCTTACGCTGCACCGTCGGCCGCGAGGAGGCTGTTGGGCCTATTTCAGTGAGGCGACGTAGGCCGCAACGTCTGCGACCTGCTTGTCCGTCAACGACAGTTCCGGCATGCCCGAACCCTTGTCGACGCCTTGTGGATCTCTAACCATGTAGGCGACTTGCCCGGCATCGAGACCAGTGCTCGCGAGGTCTGGTCCGGGTCCATCAACGCCTCCCGCACCGTGACAGTTTGCGCAGTTCAAGGCGAAGACTGCCGCTCCGGCAGCCACATCACCCACGGGAACCGTGACGCTCGGCAGCTTGGCAAGGGGAATAGGCAAGTTGGCCGCAGCTGCGGACGTCGGACTGGTCTTTGGGGAGTTTTGACTCTTCGAGCACGCGGGGACGACAAGCCCAGATACAAGCATTGCGAGCAGTAGAAGGAAGAACCTTTTCACGATAGTCAGTCTCCGCTTTGGTTATGAATCAACGGGCCAGCTGCCGAATGCAATACCACTTCTGCGGGCAACTCCATCGTCATCCTCGACGAGGTCCAAGTCAGCGAGTTGGACCATTCGTCACCGCTTCGGCCTGCTACTCGACGCGCACTCGAGAGAGAAGATTCCGCATTACCGCCCTTGAAGATCCAAGCCAGTCCTATGCCTCACCCTCCCCGAACGGCGGAGTCCCATCCTTTGTTCCTCACACAGGCGCTAAGCCGCCAGGTACTCGCCCCTCTCCTGATTCCGCTTAGCCTTCTGACGTTGTCGTGCGCGAAGACGAGTCCGGCCTCGCCGCCGCAGGTCGGGATGTTCGCAGCACCTTCGGCGGACAGCTCGACGTGTGCGCCGACCGTCGTGACCGGACCGCAGCGCGATCCCAAGCCCCACCCTGGAATGGCGTGGATTCCGAGCGGCGAGTTTTCAATGGGCTCGGACAACCCCAGGTTCGACGATGCGCACCCTTGGCATCGGGTCCGCCTACATGGTTTTTGGATTTCGAGAACTCCCGTTACTAATGAAGAGTTCGCGCGATTCGTCCGCGCGACGGGCTACGTGACCGTCGCAGAGCGTAAGCCGAATCCGGCCGACTTCCCCGACGCTCCGTTGGAGAAGCTCGTCCCGGGGTCTTTGGTCTTCACTCCTCCTAACCACCCGGTCGAACTGAACGACAACAGGCAGTGGTGGAGATATGTCGCGGGCGCGAGCTGGCGCCATCCGGAAGGCCCCGAGAGCACTCTCGCCGGCCGCGACAAATATCCGGTCGTCCAGATCGCGTATGAGGACGCCCAGGCCTACGCTCGGTGGGCCCGCAACCGTTTGCCGACCGAGGCGGAGTATGAGTACGCCGAGCGTGGCGGCTTAAGCTGCAAACAGTTTGCCTGGGGCGTTACATTTAGGCCACATGGCAGACAGATGGCGAACACGTACCATGGCCACTTCCCCGACAAGAGCACCGCCATGAACGGCCACCCGGATGCGACGCCTGTGGGCTCCTTCCCACCAAACGGCTACGGCCTGTACGATATGTCCGGCAACGTGTGGGAATGGACTTCGGACTGGTATCAGGCGGACTACTACAAGACGCTCGCAGCATCCGGCGTCGCTGTGGACCCCAAAGGCCCTCCTTTCAGCTACGACCCGAACGAGCCGGGCGTGCCAAAGCGCGTCCAGCGCGGCGGTTCATTCACATGCACGGACCAGTTCTGTTCGCGCTATGAGGCCGGCGGCCGCGGCCAGGGCGAACCGTCGAGCGCCGCCAACCACATCGGCTTCCGGCTCGCCGACTAGCCCGAGCAACGCAGGCGACTTCCACATTGGTCTGTGTAGTGCCCCAACTAGTGGGCCTCCGTTCTGGCGCTGGAAGGTCGTTGGGCACTATATTATTGGCTCCGTACCAGCTATAATCAGACTCGCAGATGCGGGTCCATTTGCAACTCGCTCTATTTGTTTTTCTTGAAAGGGCAACAGTATGCGATGTTCGTTTTGCGTGTTTGTCGTCGCGGTGGCAGCGACCGCCATCATAACGAGCGGTTGCAGCGGAGGCGCGAACATACAATCCGGCGCTGGGCCAGCGAACGCTGGCCCCCCCAGAGCCGCGATGTCAGCTGCAAACCTCGTCCTGAGCGGCACAATCACCGGTACTGGGCCTCAGCTACTCGCGCGTGTGCGCCGACCACTGAGCGGCCCTCGCCACCCCTTGGCACTGACGTTCAAGAACATCTTGGTGCAAGGTACCCTTTATCCCGGTGATGCGAGCGATAACATCGTCACAAACTCAACGACCATTCCTGTCCCGGGCAGTGGCGTCTATAGCGCAAGCATTTCGTTCTCAAACGTCCCTGTCCACAACAACGAGTGGGGGATGCTTCAGTTCATCGGCGTGGCAACCGATGGCAGCCAGATCGCCCTGGGCGAATTGGCGGGAGTCATCAACGTGACGGCCTCGCCCGCGAATAGCTCGACGCTGACAGAAGCGACGACGCGAACGTTCCAAGTCTTTACGGCGCTCTTGAGCAACGGCGAGATCGGTACCAATGACCTCGATACCAGCGCAACGCTCGCTTCAACGCTGACTTCGGACATTGCAACAAAGGGTGTCGCATTCGATCCGACAACGCATCTCTTCAACGCAAGCGAACTCGTGACGTTGTACCAGGACATTGCACCCTCATTTGAGCGCAGTGTCACGATAACCACAAGCCCAACGGTAAATGGATCCTTCTACTTGTTACGCGACTACACAAATGTCGGCGAACTGGATCTTATGAGCAATCTCACCAATTTGTCGACAATTTCTTTCAACGTTGAGCCGCCTGTCATTGGTAACGTCCTCGCAGGCGAGCTGCCAACCTGTGGATCATTTGCCGCGGCGGCAGCTATGCACTCGCCGGCCACCAATCCCACTCCCATCCCGAGCGTCGTGAGCTCGTGCGTTGTCATCGGGAACGGGTCAACCACCCTGCACAACGTCTACGGTGGGCACCTGCTGATCGGCGCAAGCAACAGGAACCCGCTAAGTACCGCGTCGCCGGCCCCGCCGTTCAACGGTGGCTTTACGTCGTTCGCGGGCCACGCGCCAGGGGCGTTCACCGTTACCGTGCCGACTGCGTCGACGCAACAGGCGATCAAGGTCACCGATCCGGCCGGCTTTGCTTTTGGCCCTGGCTTTTTTTCTTCACCGTCTGTCCCCCCCGGCCTTGGCACCTTCTTCACGAAACTGAGCTTCGGCAACGCAACCACCTGGCAAACCGCATTATCGCCCGCCTATCGAATCGGCTTGCCGGCGACCTATAACAGCACGAACAATACGGTCACGGTGGATACGCTTAACCCGTGGGACATTCCAGTAGCAAACACGCAGTTGTGTGGCGGCATTAGCTGCTTTGCGCTGAGCGCTGCGCAACCGTTCGTGATCCAGCGCCCATTTGCGGACAATGGCACCAGCCTTGCATATTTCAACTGGAAGCCCAGCGGAACGGCAACGGCGGTCGCACAAGTCGCTCCCAACGGTTACAAAGTGACCATCAGCGGTGCCGGCACCGCGACGCTGACCACCACTACGGCAAGCTTGCTTGTCCCTAGACAGAGCGTGTTCATCGATGAAAATTCCGCTGTTGGAACCATATGGACGGTGACCGCGAAAGATAGCGGCGGGAATACCTACTCGAACTTCGGCGCTGCTATTTTCGGCAACACCGTCACCGTCCCGATGGCCTCTGTGGGCAATACGATCTCGACGACGTCGGTTGCCATCTCCTTCCCGACGAGCGCGGCTGGAAGCATCACGATCTTCTTCATCGACTGAGCATACGGCCGCACAGCACAAGAGCGATTGTGCGCCTCGCGGCGCAGGTCTTCTCCTCTACAAGCCCACACGTCGGTTTTGATCGGTTTTGAAATGAACAACCCCGGATGCCCCCGGGGTTGTTTCATTCAGTTTCCTGAGACTGGTTGCGTCGAATTCTCAACGCAGTTGTTGCACGACCCATCGGGTGCGGTGACAATTTGGTTCTGGGTCGGCTGCTCCGACCAGAGTGCACCACCCAAACTGCAACCGGCGATACCAACCGCTGCGAGGATTGGGAAAATGATCCGAGTTTGCATATGTGCACTGAACCTTTCTTATGGACTTCTCCCTGCACGGGTAGCATACGCAAACCGTAGACGAGCTGCATGAAACGTGTATAAGAATTAGACCTCGAGCGCTTCTTCGACCGCCTCTGCTTCCTTCAACTTCGAACCTTCAACAAGTAGTGCCGCAAGTTCGTCTTCCTTCAACCGCGCATGCAGTCTCTCCATGAGCCTGACGTAACCCCATCTCTCGGTAAGCTCCCGCTCTCCGCCTTCTTCTCGGTACCACTTGTCCGCGTAACCAAGAAGCCGTGCCGCCCTATGTATGTCATCGCTCAACGCTGCTATCAGCGCAAGATGCTGGATACCGACTGCACTCTGGAATTCTCTCTGCATCTTTTGTGCGAGAAGTAGAGCCTGGCGCGCGTTGGATCGCGCATCCTTCAACTGATCGAGTGCGACGTGGTAGGCAGCGAGATTGGCATAACACCATGTTTGGTGTAATAAATTCTTGCCGCGGAGCTCAATTGCTAAGCCCTCGCTACCAAGAGCCACTGCCTTTGCCACCTCGCCTTGTGCGAACTCAAGCTCCGCGAGATTGCGAAGTGCAATCGCGCGGCCCCCGTCATCGCCCGATCTTATGTGTGCCGCCAACGCTTCTTCGAAGCAGGAGCGCGCCGCATCGACATCGCCGCGCTGACCCAGGACATATCCCAGCGCATTTGTGCTATGCGCAGCACCTCTACTGTCGCCAACCTCGCGCGCAAGCACGAGGCTACGACGCAATACTTCTTCCGATGCCTCCAGGCGGCCAAGCTGATAGAGGGAAACGCCGAGAGAATGCAGCGCCGTTATCATTCCGCGCTGATCTCCAACCCGTTCGTACAGCTCGAACGCCCGTTGCGCTGCATCGTACGCCTGTCTCCCATCACTCAAAATATAAAGAGTAAACCATAGTCCAGCGGCGATGTCGTCAGGCGCTTGCTCGCCCAATGCGCCGAATGCTGCTTGCACCCAACGCTGACCTTCGGCGTTCAACCCGCCGTAGAACCAAAAGTCACCCAGTGCGCCCACAAGGGTCCCACCCAACAATAAGTCGTTGCGCTGGTCAAGCGCCCACGCCAGGGCTGCGCGATAGTTGTCGAGTTCGAGTTCCATGCTCACAAGCCACGCGGCAGCTGATCCCATGCCGTAACGCACGTCGGCCGCTTGTGCCTGGTCGCGGAAGTATTCGCCGTGGCGACGCGCTATTCGCTTGCGCTCACCCGCTACAGAAAGCTTTTCCAAAGCATAGGCCCGAGTGGATTCAAGCAAACGATAGCGTTCTTCGTCCCCTCCCGTGTCGGCGACGACCAACGACTTATCGGTCAACGAAGACAGCAGGTTCAAGATGTCGTTCTCATCGAGGCCTTCGCCCGCGCACACCGCCGTGGCCGCATCGAGGCTGAAGCCTCCGGCGAAGATGCCAATGCGGTTGAAAAGCGTCTGCTCTTGAGGGGTGAGCAAGCCGTAGCTCCAGTCGATAAGCGCGACGAGCGTCTTCTGGCGCGGCAGAGCCGTACGGTTGCCTCCGGTAAGGATCTTGAAGCGTTCATTAAGCCGTTGGGCGAGGTTGGAGATGGAGAGAACCCTCACTCGAGCAGCTGCGAGTTCAATCGCCAGAGGGATACCATCCAGCCGGCGACAGATTTCTGCTACGATAGCTGCATTATCATCGCTGAGAACAAAGCGCGTGTCGGACGCCGCCGCACGATCGACAAACAGGGCGATGGCACCATAGGCGGATGCTGTCTCCGCAGAAAGTCCAGCCACTGCTTCGGGCAACGCAAGCGATGGCAAGCGGTAGACAACCTCGCCGCCAATGCCCAGCGCTTGCCGTGATGTTGCGACGATGCGCACTTGGGGTGCGGTCCCCAAAACCGCTGCAGCAAGTCCGGCAGCAGCTTGGATCACATGCTCGCAGTTGTCCAGGATGAGCAACAACTGCTTTCGCTTGAGCCACTGGGGGATGGCCTCGTCAACCCGGCGCTGTTCCGCTTGGGCCATACCTACGACTTTAGCGACCACGCTTGCCACAAGCTCCGGATCGGAGATGGGAGCTAGATCGGCGAACCACACGCCATCAGCATACCGATCGATGAGATCGGCAGCGGCCTGCAACGCGAGGCGTGTCTTGCCGATGCCACCGGCACCGGCCAACGTCACTAACCGATGGCTGTCAATAAGGGATTTGACTTCCTCGAGATCTCGCTCTCGACCCAAGAGATTCGTGAGCTGAATGGGGAGATTATTCGCCCGCGCGTCGAGCGAATTGAGTGGCGGGAACTCGCTGGGCAAACCGGCGATCGTAAGTTGCCACACCTGCTCTGGTTGCGTTAGGTCTTTGAGGCGACGTAGTCCTAGGTCGATGAGGGTTGCCCCCGACGGCAGAGCGTCGTGCAACGCGTGTTCCACTGCTGCGGAGATGAGCACCTGACCGCCATGGCCGATCGACATCAGTCGGGCCACGCGGTTTACTGCGGGACCAAAATAATCGCCGTCGCGTTCATCGGCCTCGCCTGCATGCAGCCCCATGCGAACTCGCAGACCCTTGATGTCGGCGAAGTCTTCAGCGTTGAGCTCGTGCTGCGCTGCGAGCGCTGCAGCGAGCGCGTCATCGGCGCGTGAAAAGGCCGCACAAAACGCGTCACCCACCGTCTTGAAGACATACCCTCGGTGCGACTCAATCGCCTTACGCATGAGCACATCGTGGCGCGCAACAGCGACACGCATCGCATCGCGGTCGTGTTCCCAGCGCTGGGTTGAGCCTTCGATGTCGGTGAAAAGGAACGTGACCGTGCCGGTAGGTAAAACGGGGCTTCTTCGTTCTGGCTTGGCCCCATGCTTGGGCGGCATTAGGGGTCCGAATTCGGGCGTTTGCGTGTTGAGACCTAGCTCGTGGCGCCCTCAGTCCTCTTTCCCGCGACCCACGTTTCGGTGACGCCAATGGACATGATCTTGTGGGGGTCCACTTTGTATGGATTGCTGTCGAGGATGACAAGGTCGGCTTCCTTGCCCTTCTCGAGCGTACCGATTCGATCGTGCATGCCGATCTGGCCCGCGGCATTGATCGTCACGGCCTTGATCGCCTCGTCGACGGAAACGGCTTGATTCGCCCCGACCACCGAACCATCGACGCTGCAGACGCGAGTCACGGCAGTCTGGATGAGTTGCAACGTTCCGACATTCGAGCACGGCGCATCGGTGTGAATGGTAAACGGAAGCCCGGCTCTCACACAGTCGGCCGCCGCGTCCATGCGCCCGGCGCGCTCAGGCCCGAAGAGGTCGTCGCGGTACGCAGCACCGTAGAAATACACGTGGTTCATGAGAAAGCTGGGTTGCACGCCGAGCTTCGCCATGCGTGCAATCTGATCTGGCCGAGTTATCGTGCAGTGTTCGATGCGGTTCACGCCTGTGGGCGGATTCGGGCCGTAGACGGATTCGATTGTGTCAAGCGCCAGGTCAAGCGTTGCGTCGCCGTTCGCATGAATGGACACAGGCCAACCTGCTCCGTGTACCTTGCTTGTCATTTCGTGTAACTGAGCCGCGTCGTAATTCGGCTTACCTTTATCCTGTGTGTTGAGATAGGGCAGCGTCTGCGCCGCGGTCTTCACTTGGTTTGACCCATCGCCCACGATTTTGATCGCGTAGAGCGAGAAGAGCGTGCCTGGCACTTGGGTCGCGACCGCACCAGGCGCGCCGTACTTCTTGTACGAGTCCGCCTGCGCCATGGAGTCGTACATGAGACTAATGCTAGCGCGCGTCGGTGAGTCCGTCGCGACGCGCTCGTACCCTTGCAACAGATTACCGAATACGAGAACACCTGCCTCGTGAACTGTCGTGTTGCCTGCCTTCGCATTGAGCTTGAGCCAATCAAGCGTTGCGCGTCCAGCGACTTGAGGCGTAATGGTCAGCCCTACGAGAAACGGCTTAAGCGCTGACTCCTCATAGATCATGCCATCGAGCTTTCCATCATTGTCGCGACCGAAATGGCCCCCACCCGGGAGCGCGCCGACATCCTCGCCGATTTTCGCCGCTTTGAACGCGGCGCTGTTCCCGGTAGCAGTGTGCATGTTGATGTAGTACACCATGATAGGATGGGTCGTCGAAATTGCGTCGAGCTCGAGCGCATCCAGAGGTCGCCGCCTTGAAGCAAGTTATCAAAATTCATAGCGTAGACCCATCCACCGGGCGGCCTCTTTGCGACCTCAGCGCGAACTGCATCCAACACGGTTCGATGGCTTTTGTACTTCGTGTAGCCGACGTCACTGAACAGGGCTGTGATCAGCGCGCCGGTGATCGTGTGCTGGTGTGGATCTATAAAACCGGGTAGTAATGTCCGCCCATCGAGGTTGATAACTTGGGTCGCCGATGTCTTGAGCGCCATGATTTCGCTCTCGGTTCCGACAGCAACGATCTTGCCGTTCGAGATAGCGAGCGCCTGCGCGTTCATGGCTGCGGGTACCATAGTGATCACGCTGCCGCCACGAAAGATGACATGCGGAGCGGGGCTTGCTGCTTTTGCGCTTCCTGTAAGGCCCGCGCTCAGCGCAGCGCCGAGCGTTACGGATCCTGCGATAAACTCCCCGCGGCTGAGTCTCTCAAACTGAGAGCTGAATTCCGTCCCAAGTATGCTACTAACGCAAGAATGACACATCGTGGCGTCCTTTCACGATCTTCCACATTCGCTCAGCAGCTTTCAGCAAAGTCTATATAGACCAGGCTGAATTCCCACTGACCATGAGCGTCAGTGTACCTGTGAGTTTCAAATTCTATCTGACCTGGTGGATACTCAGCACCAAAGGTGAACCCGCAAACTTTCTTGGTATAGAATACGTGGTTGCCTGACATGCTGCGCTTCCAACCCACGACAGTTGTTGGCGGAGGTGCAAAGACCCCGAATGATTCCCAGGTCCAGCTGGTGAGCGGATGAACACCCGGCCTCGAAATCATGGTGGCCCCGTTGCTTTTGCCTCTGACCAACTCGATCTCCTTAACATCTTGCGACTCTGGCGTCACCTTGTTAGGGTAAGGGGTCAAGATTCGAGCGGATACGACGAGTGTGTTCGCGCCATCAGTATACGTCATTGTCGGGCTGCAATCACTGGCAGGAGTCGTGTCGCAGTCCGACTTTGTAACCGCCGCGGCGCCGAGAGTCTGCTGAACCTGAGCAAACGTTTCGTTGAGATGGAGCGGCCCAACCTGTGTGCCCGGTTCAGTCTGTATGAGCGTAGCCCATGTTACGAGCAGGACGACCACCATAAGCATCGTTTGCCAAACTCCCCACAGCGCATTGATTGTAGTTGACGGATCGCGTCCAGGCAGCCCTTAATCCCTTAGGAACGTCCCTTCGCGCAGCTCGGTGAACGCATCTTGGAGCTGTTTTTGATTGTTCATGACGATGGGGCCGTACCAAGCAACCGGCTCCCCGAGCGGTTTCCCTGAGACCAGCAGAAACCGGACTCCATCCTCGCCCGCCTGCACCACGATCTCGTCGCCCTGATCGAAGAGCACGAGCGAGCGATTCTCGGCTTGTGCGGGTGGCGTCGTGTCCAGCCAATTGACCGGTTCGGTCGGCACAGCCAGTGGCTCGGATGCGTTGCAGAATTTTGCATCGCCCGAAAAGATATAGGCGAACGCGTGGCGTGTGGTTTCGACCGGCAGAGCCTTCCGTCGCCCGGGCGGCACCGTCACGTCAAGGTAGATCGGGTCGATGGCGACTTCGTCAACCGGACCCGTCTTACCCCAAAATGATCCGCACACGATGCGGACCTCGGTGCCGTCATCATCCTTTACCTCGGGGATGTTGCCCGACTTGACCTCCTGATATCTCGGCGCGGTCATCTTGCGCGACGCCGGAAGGTTCGCCCACAACTGGAACCCGTGCATGCGTCCGGTCGCGTCCCCCTTGGGCATTTCTTGATGGATGATTCCCCTGCCGGCCGTCATCCATTGGACGTCGCCCGCGGCGATCGTGCCGCCGTGCCCAATGCTATCGCCATGCTCGACGGTTCCAGTGAGCACGTAGGTGATGGTCTCGATTCCCCGATGAGGATGCCAGGGAAAGCCTGCCAAGTAATCCGCTGGCACGTCGTTACGGAAGTCGTCGAGCAAGAGGAAAGGATCGAAGTCCGACGTGTCGCCGAATCCGAACGCACGCCGTAGATGGACGCCTGCACCTTCGAGGGTGGGCTTCGACTTGATGAGGCGTCGGATTGGTCGAATGGACATCACGGAACTCCATGTGCGCTCGGCAAGGTGGGCAGAGACGGCCTTTTCGTTCGGACGTGGCGTTCTCATTCCCGGCGACGGGATCGGCGGTTGCAGCGCGACTCCCAACTGCTTGTTGGCGACGATCCAGGACACCGAGGGCAACATCGTAGCGTTATACACGCGCAAGGTCCTGTAACGCCGCTCGGAGAACCCGAACGCCCCTTACCTCGCACAGACAGGAGACACGCTGATGGAATTCGCGCCTTATCTCTTCATTACCGGCGGCAAATGCGAAGAGGCCCTCAGTTTCTACAAGAGTATCTTTGGTGGTGAGATCAATCTGTCGATGCGATGGAAGGACGCGCCGGCCGAGATGAGCCTGCCTGCGGAGCTCGGCAACAGGATCATGCATTCCACCTTGTCCTCGCCCGCGGTCAAATTCATGGCGTCCGACGCGCAACCAACCACGAAATATGGCGATGGTCCAATATCGCTGTCGCTTGCGCCAGATGACGAAAACGAAGCGAAGCGCCTATTCGACCGACTCTCTCAGGGCGGCAAGGTCGAAGTGCCTCTGGAGAAGACCTTCTGGGGCGCCATGTTTGGCATGCTCACTGACAAATACGGCATCGACTGGATGGTTAATTGCCAACTCGAGAAGTAACGTACGCTGGTTGAGAGCTGGCGATTAGCCGGCTGCCTTCAGCAATCGATCCTTTCTCGTGCGAGTCAGCGCGCTGCTTTCGATCTGACGGCTCAGCGCGGTCCGGTCGGCGCTGCTTGTGCCGAACGCATCGTGCGCGAAGTCTCCGAACAGCAGCATCGCGCGGTCGTCGATGCGATGTAATGAGGCTGCGACAAGGAAGCGTTCCGTAAGGACTTCATTATCGCGGATCTCTTGTTCGTAGCGGGCGCGTGCGACGGGATCCGGAATCGCCGACGGTGAGATTCCCGAGGGATAGCGCACGCCGTTGACGCGCGGTGGAGTCACGCTGACCGCTGGTACCTTGCCGGGCGGCAGGCTAGGCATCGCGCGGTCGATCGCACCGAAAAGCGATAGGTAGCCGCCGACAACGATCTCGCGGTCGTTTCCACTCAAACGCTGCGCTCCCGCATCTTCGAGCGACCGCAACGCCGCATCGAGTTCGTCGACGGAACGTGCATGATTGAACAGCGCGATCGATGCCTGTGCGCGCTGCACTCGGGCGGCCGCTGGGCTCGGTTTGGTCGCCTTGACGAGGCGTTTGCGTCGCCGTTGGACGAGGCGCTGGCGCCGCAGCACCTATGGGAGCAAACGCTACCACTGCGACCGCCACGGCTATGAGTACAAGCGGTCGCATCAGGTATTCTCCGGATTGGAGACTTTTGAATTGGCTTTTGCGCCAGCCTTCGTCGCTTCAAGCGACTCGCGATCCTTGTCGAGCTTGCACTGCTGCACGACGGTCGTGATCGGATAGAAGGGCCCCTTCTTGCCGGTTGCCGCCGCTCCGTAGACGTAGGGAATGTCGAAGGTGATGGAGCCGGGTGCGAATGGCGCAGCGCTCCCGGAGTCGCCGGAATACACCTCGTCTTGGCCTACCATCTTCCAGCCCTTGCCCGGCACGAGGCTGGCCATCGGCAACGGCAGCGGATTGGGGTGGTGTGACTCTCCGTTGAACATCGCGTAGACGCCGTCGGCAACCGCGGCCGCATCGAGTTCTTTGGTGTCGATGTATTGGAACGACACTGTCTCGGGTGCGAAGTAGACGAAGACGATCATACCGACGTCGGGCCGGTCTTGGTCGTGCTCGGTCGCGATGTATTCATCGACAACGGCAGTCGGCGCGATGACCGAGAACGTGATGGTTGCCGTCGCCGACGTCGCGGTGTCGGTGGCCGTGATCGTCTCGGTGGCGGGCGTAATGCTCGCACGATAGGTGACGTGCTTGCCGATGGGATCGACCGACCCGGCTCCGCCGCTTACCGACCAGTGCGCGTTTGCACCCGAGAACGTCAGGACGACCTCCTCGCCGACGCCGACCGTGAGGCGCGTTCGATCGGATGGCGTCTGTGCGACAGTTTCCGAGCTGATCGACACCGGCGGCGATGGCGTCGGCTCCGGCTTGGGGGACTGCCCCCCTGCACAGCCTGGGTGAGGGGCTGGACGCCGTCGTTGCCCGGATTGTTGACGACGTTCGCAAAGGGAACACTGGGATCGGGGTTGCCCGTCGAGCCCGACGGCGGGAGCACGCGCACTTGATACGTTCCGGGCGTCGCATAGTCGCCGTCGGTGACGAACCGCACGAGCACGCGGTCTGAATACCGGCTCCAGGGCGTCTCGCCGCCGACGGTCGAGGCGGACAGCAACGGTCCGATCGGCACGAGCGAGCGCGCGAGCTCTTCGTAGGATTGCGGTGGTTGCAGCATTTCGGTGCGCAGTGTCTGAAGTTGCAGCAAGAGCTGGCCGGCCGATCCAAGGCGACCGATCGCGTCCTCGAACGACGGCATGCCCGGAACCCGCCCGACGAGCTTCTCGTATTGACCTCGGATCTGTTCGTATACGTCGGCGGTGAGCCGCCCTTTGAGGTCCGGAATCACGCGATCGACGATTCCTCGCTGCGCCGGCTGCATCTCGGCGTAGGACAAGCCAGCCTGAATCTCCCAGGAAAGGACTTGCGCCGAGCGGTGGTCGAGCGCGTATGAGGGAAGGCGCGAGTTCAGCGCACGGAAGACGTCAGCGGCGGATCCACGGAGCGGAGCGACAAGATATCGATGCGCAGTGGGGCTGTGCGCATGCGCTTTCATGCAGAACACGCCGACGGTGAACGCGTAATCTCCGGGGAGAAGCGAGACGGTCCCGTCGCTTGAGTTGCGCAGCAGCGAGTTCAGATTCGAGGGGGCCTTGCCGGGCGCGAATGGCGCGCCACTTAATGCGGTAGTCGGGTATGCGTCCGACGTGGAGACCACGAACGGCATCTGCTCGCCGATCGACTTGCCGAACTCCGCGAGTGCTTGGCGGACGGCGACATCCTTTGCGTTACCGAAGATGCCCCCAGGAAGTTGAGCGACCACGAGCGAGTGCGCCCGGCCGGAGGCGAGGCCGACGGTGCCGCCAAGCACCGCGAATAAGGCAAGCGCGATAATGCCCGCCCGCTTTCGCCAAGCCATGGCCGGGGGCTTCGCGCTCCCATGCAGGCTTCCTACGCGGGATCTATGGCGCGTTCTTGATGTGCCGAAACGCGAATCCGTGTATCAGTGGCGCGGGGGCAGGTCAGAATTTCGGAGTAGCCAGTGGCCGTATAGCGGGCCGAGGCGCGAAGAGCGATGCCCCGTAACGGAGCACCGGTTGCATTTCCTCTGCAAGTACATCCGGTTCGTAAATCTCCAGATAATCGACATGCTGACCGGCGCTGCTCGGCTGCATCCCTTTATCGATTGATCTTCGCAAAGCGAGGGGTGGATTGCCCTCAGCGCCCATCGCCCCGCTACAGGTACCGAGTTCTGATGCGCAACGCATTTCCAGGCCAGTGGTGACGCGGCCGCTATAACTCATCACAAAACTGGTGGCGGTCGATTGATCCTCGGGGCCCGCATGGAGATCGTGGTTCTCAAGCAGGAACCTGGGTCCCAACAGACCCATCGCCTGATCGATGATTGTTTGCCGCGTGCGCATACCCTCACTAGGAACGATTTTGCCCTGGTCATCAATATCAAGAGCATTCCCCACCGCAAGGGAAACATACTGGTGAGGAAAGTCGGCGGCATAAACGTGGAAGACCTTCTGCCATGCCTCGATATACTTGGACGGCGTGTACCCGAGATTTTGCCACTTCGAAAGGTCCTGACGCGAGGTCGGCAATGTCATCTCTTCAGAAACAGATGTCGGTCCGTCCGCTGCGATCACCCGAAAAGTAGGTGACTTCCCGTATCTGTCGCTCACTTGCTTGAGGAATGCGACCCAACGGTCAAGATACACGCTATCCCACGGCACTGGAAGCCGCATAACTGCGCCCTTGCCAGGTCCATATTGCACTGCCGAACTCGTCGGTCTTTACGCCTTCCAGGGCCCATGCCGGAGCAAAAAAGCCGGGGTAGATGCAGAGCTGCACCCATTTCTTTGATGATTCCGCAGCGGCAAACAATGCATCCAGTTTCGACCAGTCCGGCTGTCCTTGGACCGGCTCGATGTCACTCCAATGGATCTGAAACCCTACGCCACTGATATAAGGATTCTTGAGCGCTGTTTCTTCCAACGCTTGATCCTGTCTGCGGCAAGTTCTTCACCGGTCTGACGACAACGAGTCCGCTCGGTGCCGGTGCATCGATCGATGTCGTTGGCTGCACGGGCTGTACCATTGCAGCAGTCGGAAGTTGGACGAGAACCAGCATGAGCACCAAATATGCAATACTAGCGCCCTTAACGTTGAGCATGCGCACTTCTGGGCTACGTGGATTGTGCAGCCGGCCTCCAGATGGGCCAGTTGCTCCTCGGTTGTGTCGCGGTTTACCGGAAATGTTCAAGGTAATAGAGCGCTCCAAACGCGAGAACCGACAAGGCCGCTGGGAAGGCCAGTGGTCGCGCGCTTTGCAAAGGCTGCTTCCAATCCGCCGTTGCGAGGAAGACCAATATCAGCGGCACCAGCGCCACGATTGACACCTGGAAGATATGTGCCGCTACGCCTTCGTCAGGTTGGGGTGGCTGAATGTACCCGCTCAGCACCGCAAGCAATGCTATAAGAGACAGGGCGACGAGGACCTTGGCGCTGAGGCGGTTGAGCTGCCCACGCATGAAGTCAACTCCTTTCCGGCTCGTCGCCACCGATTCCCCGATGCCCAAGGCTCACTACGCATCACGCAAACTAGCTGCAATCATCTACCTTAGTGTGAGAGCAGCTTCTGCAACAGCTTCGTGCTCACCTCAAGTTTCACGGGCGAGCCACGAGTGAGCGCCAAGACGCGCGTATCGAACGTCTGATTTGCAAACATGGAGTCGGATTGAACGCGAATACCTGTGGGATCCAGAGTGAACACGACGACGCCTGAACCCGTCACCGCACCAGGTAGTGCCCCTTGGGCGGCGTTGGTCAGCGCGTCTAGGTCGACATCGACGACCTTCGCGTCACATGCTCCGAGGTAGCGACTTACAAAGAAGCCCCCCACAGAAGCTCCGATCCCAAAGGCCAGCCACAAGCTCAAAATCCTGATCACTACCGGCCGACGCATCTTATACGCGCCTGCGTGTGAGACCAACAAAAGCTGAGAGCGCGACTCCAAAGCACATCCCCGACGCTATGAGTTGAAGAACGTCGACTGTGTGGAAGCTCGCAAACCTGGGCCTCTCCATGAGATTGAAGAGCCCGATCAGACCGACGACAACGAGTATGAACGCCGATGCGCCAACATTTCTACGGCCGCTGAGCATGCTTCACCTCACAACCTGATCATCTCTCATCTCATCCATGCAAGAGCGGACCAACGAATCAGCCTTTCGCTACCTTTGATTGGTCACGGTTGCGTATTGCCATGGCCGCTCGCGGCGGCCGCGGGCGAGCGGTTGGGTGCTGCCGAAGAGGGATGCACCGTACTGCAGCACGGGTTGCATCTCTTGTGCCATCACGTCAGGTTCGTAGATCTCGAGGAAATTAACGCGCTGACCGGCTTCGTTGGGCGCCATCCCCCTATCGATCGAATCTCTCAAGGCGAGGGGAGGATTGCCGCTCGCGCCCATGTTCTGCGGCCGTTGAACGGCAGACGTCGACATCATGAACCCTGTCGCCACTTGCCCGATGTGATCCATCACCGTGCTATATCCGAAGTTCTTCGTCGACTTATCTGCGTTGAGACCGTCTTCTTCTAAAGCGAACTGGCTAGGGTATTGCAGTCCCAGGTTGATGACCTGTTCCCGGGTATACGTCCGCTGACTCTTGTCCGGGATTGGAAGGCCTGGATACAACGCAAGCGAGAAGAATTGGTGGGGAAACGTCGATGCGTAGGCGCTAAACGTCTGCTTCCAGGCATCGATGTACTTCTGGCTCGTATAGTTGATCTTTTTCCACTGGGCGATATCATCCGGACTATTAGGCAACGACATCTCGGCCGAGACAGAGGTCGGTCCGGCAGCGGCGATCATTCGAAACGACGTCTTGGCTGCATATCGCTGTCCGAGAACTTTCAAAAACGCGAACCAGCGGGAAAGGTAGGTCGAATCCCACGGCACGGGCAAGGGCTGCAGTGTTCCGGCTGCGCTGCCCGGCCCATACGGGATGGCGAGCTTCACGCTTTGCACGCCTTGCAATGCCCAACTGGGCGTACCAAATCCAGGTATGAGGATCAGGTCGATCCACTTGCCGTTCTTCTCGGCGGAAGCAAAGACGTTATCGAGTTTGCTGAAGTCGAATTTCCCATCTGCAGGCTCCACGTCTGCCCACGAAGTCCGGAAGGTGACGCCTGACGTGTTCGGATTGGTGTAGGCGTTCAGGGTCGGATTGCTGGTATCAAAGGGGTGCCCCACTCTATCGGCATCGATCGGATTCACGGTCGATATGCCGGAAATGGCGAATTGGTTCGTCGTCGTGACGGCGCGTTTCGCGGCACGGTCAGCGGCCGGGAATAGGAGCACGACGCCGGCAGTGACCAACAGTGTCAGCAAATGAGACGCTCTCACCTGAATTACCGTTCTCCGCGGCTGTCGTTAGCGCGGCTTCACTTGATGAAGAATGAACTCGTTCCCCTCGCTGTCCAGGGCGAACGCCAGAAAGCAGCCGGGCGTCTCGTAGACCTTCGCGTCGTCCTCGAAGGAGATGCCGTCCGCCTTGCATGCCGCGACGGTCGCGTTGATGTCGGAGACTCCGAAATGGATACCGCCGCCCTTCTCCCACGGCGCATTCGGCGGTTTGACGATGCCGAACGTCTCGCCGGTCGGGAACGTCCATTCTACCCCGACTGGAAGGAAGCTCAACGTCGGGGCAAAGCCTAACAGGTCCGTGTAGAACTTCGTCGCCCGGTCGAGGTCCTTGACCAAGTATGAGGTTGTGTCTACTCCTCGGATTCCGATCTTGCTTGCAGTTGTCATGAGTTCACCTTTGTCCTCAAGTAGGTCCAAACCCGTACCGTTTGGAGCCAGCATTTTCCTTCGCCACGCGAAGCTCAAATGTGGCGGGTCGCCGATCGAGCGCCCTTATGGATCGACTTGATAGAGGGCCATCATACCGCCTTGCATGTGTTCGCTGACATGGCAATGGAACAGCCACGTACCGGGGTTGTCGGGGACCATGTCGACCGTCACCATCTGAGCTGGCGAAACGACGACCACGTCAGTGCGCTGTCTATTGAGCAAGACGGTATTACCGTGCCAATGAGGGGTGTGGGTGTTGAACCCAGCGCCGATGGCGAGCAAGTACCAGCGTACGCGCTCGCCCACTTTCATGACCATTTTCGGATCGTTGCCGTACGCGTAGCCGTTGGTGGTGAACTTGAAATTAGCGTCGGAGAAACCGGTGCCGTTGATGCTGAGCACCCCATCGGGATCGATCGGGATGGACTCGTACTTCTCCGCGCCTTTGACCGCGGGGGCGTACGTAGCGATGTTGTGTGGCAGATACCAGCTCTGATTCTCATCGAAGATGTTGAAGAGCACCACGAATTCGCGGTCCACGTCTTTTGGGGTGCCGTCAGGCCTGGCCATGCCGCGCGCGGTCACGATGATGGCGCCGACCAAGCCCGCGTCGACGTCTCGTTGCTCCTCCACATGCGAATGGTACAGCCACACGACCGAGCTCGGATCGCCCGGCCCTGGGCCGGCGCGCTCCGGCACATCCCATGTGTAAACGTACGTGTGGCCCGGGGGCACCGCGCCGCCTGTCTTGTCCGCTTGGGAGCTGCCGTCGTTGTAAGCGACTCCCTCCGAATCTTTCTTATAGAGGACGCCATGGGGGTGCATGCTATACGGTCGGGTCGCATTGTTCCTGAAGACGACTTTAATCGTGTCCCCGACTTCGGCGTGGATGATCGGGCCGAGAATCCCGAGATACCGTTCGCCGGGTGGGCGGACTTTGAGGGTCGTGAACGACCTGTCCGTATATTCGCGATAGATGGCCTTGCGATAGACTCTACCGATGCGATGCGGGCCTCGTTGCATATAGACGTCATCCATCTTGTCGAACGGCTTGCCGGTCATCTGATCGATGCCGCTCGGCGCGTAGTCCCAGTCCACCTCATCTGCGGCGATGTAGTACGTGCGCACCGTGGGCGATGCGGAGGTTTGATGTGGCGTTGACGTTCGCACGCCACACCCAGATGTCAGTACAAGGCTGAGCAGTAAAAGAGCCCCAAGTCTAAATCGAGAAGCGTGCATAGGTATCCATCCAGTCATTCAAAGGGATGCTGAAGGCGTAGGGAGGCGTTCGGCATGGACGACCGACTGCCTCGCAGCGAGGTTACCCGGTGGGAGGCGGGTTAGGATTTCGCCACTCCGATCCATCGCTGTACTTCACACGCAGCACGGCGCAGTACGGGAACGTCGTGCCGATGGGGAACACCTCACGGCTGATGACGAACTCATGCTTGATCTCGACGCCCGGGGAGAATGTGCCGATGTCCTTTGCTGTCGCGACAAGCGAGTCACGAGCCACAAGCCCGAAATCGATCTCCGTCGCCGCCACACTCGCGTAATTTTGGTAGTCGATCCCCAAGAAGCCCTCGTCGTTTGGGAAATTGCTCGGGGAGTGCGAGGTGCCGTATGGATCGATCCACGGATGGGAGATGCCAGGCCCGTGCTGATGTGGATTGCAATCTAATATGGTGATGCGCGATCCTGGGGTTTGCCGCACTTCCGGCTCGTCTGCGCTGGCAGCGGTGAGTGAGAGCGCAGCCGCAAGAGCACAAGCCAAGCCATAGTTCCTGAGCATCGGATATCTCCCGGTTTTTTCCCTACGAGTACAACATTCGGGATGTCAAAAGCGTGAGGGAACGCCGCAACCGAGCGGCGACCGCCGGATGCTCGCCCTCATCGATATGGTGAAGCGCGACCTCGATCCAGCGGCGCCCCTCCGCTTCAACACCCCCGTGCCACCAGAACATCTCAAGCGCACTGGCTATCGCCCCGCCGAGGGTCGGATTCTGCTCCCTGCTGAGCGTCCATTCTAGCGCCGCACGAAAATTTTCCATCTCCTGCCCGAGGGCTGCAAGCCAACTGCTCAAGGACATCGAGCCGAAGCTCTTCTCCGCCGCTTGGGCGACGCCGAGGAAGTACTCGGCATGACGAAGCGCGAGTCGCTCGCGCTCCATGGCCGCCGAGAGTTTATCGAGCGCGTACTCCCGCGTGGACTCAAGCACCCGGTAGCTTCCCTGATTTGCGGAGGTATCTGCCACGACGAGCGACTTGTCTGCAAGCGAGGTCATGAGATCGAGGATATCGTCTTGTTCGATCCCTTCACCCGAACACACGGCAGCTGCTGCCTCAAGGGTGAACGTTCCCGCAAAGATCCCCACCCGATTGAACAGCACTCGCTCTCCGGCTGAGAGCAGATCGTAGCTCCAATCGATGAGGGCGCTCAGAGTCTTCTGCCGCGGCAGCGCGGTCCGGCTGCCGCCGGTGAGGATCTTGAAGCGCTCGTTCAGACGCTGCGCGATGTTGGACACACTGAGCACCTTCACTCGCGCCGCCGCGAGCTCGATCGCCAGGGGGATGCCATCCAGACGACGGCAGATGTCCGCCACGATCGGCATATTCTCGTCGGTGAGCCGAAACGACTGATCGACGAGCGCTGCACGATCCGCAAACAGGGCTATCGCTCCGAACTCGATCGCTTCCGCCGGTGTCAGCCGAGCGGTCTTGTCCGGCACCGCAAGAGACGCAAGCCGCAGCACCTTTTCGCCGCTGACGTCGAGCGCTTGACGTGAGGTCACAAGGATGCGCACGTTCGGGCAGTTGCGATGAACCGCATCACTGAGGCGAGCTGCAGTCTCAAGCACGTGCTCACAATTGTCAAGGATGAGCAGCATCTGCTTGCTCTTGAGCGAGAGCGCTATGGATTCTTCCACCAAACGCCCTTGTGCCTGACTCACACCGAGCTCTTGAGCGACGACGCTCGATACCAACTCCGGGTCCGTGATCGGTGCGAGATCGGCGATCCACACGCCGTCTGGGAACTGTTCGAGCAACTCGGCGCCGACTTGTGCCGCGAGCCTCGTCTTGCCGATACCACCTGCGCCGAAGAGCGTGACCAAGCGATGCTCCGCGAGATGCGCCTTGAGTTCTTCCAGATCTCGCTCGCGTCCATGAAAGCTCGTGACCTGAATGGGCAGATTGTTGGGTAGCGCGTCCAATGACTTGAGCGGCGGGAATTCGCCGGAGAGACCTTTGACCGTGACTTGCCAAACGCGCTCGGGCTGGGCGAGGTCCTTGAGCCGTTGCAGCCCGAGATCCGTGAACGTCGCATCGGGCGGCGCATCATCTTGCACGAGCTCACGCGTCACGTCGGAGAGCAACACTTGCCCGCCGTGGCCTATGGACATCAGTCGGGCAGCGCGGTTGACCGCTGGACCGAAGTAATCGTCGTCGCGTTCTTCCGCGTACCCGGTGTGCAGACCCATCCGCACGCGCAGGCCTCTGACGGCGGAGAAGTCCTCATCGTCGAGCGCGCGCTGCGCATCGATGGCGGCGCAGAGCGCGTCAGGCGCGGTGTGGAACGCGCAGCAAAACCCATCACCGACCGCCTTGAAGAGATGGCCCCTGTGTCGCCCTACTGCTTTCCGCACGAGCTCGTCATGCCGGGCAACGGCGGCCTGCATCAGCGTGCGATGTGCTTCCCAACGCCCGGTGCTGCCCTCGATGTCCGTGAATAGGAAAGTGATCGTGCCAGTAGGCACGGGGCTTGGGCGCTTAGGTCGCCGCGTTTTCGCCGCGCTGCCGGAGGCCATTTCTTTCAGATTCGGCTTTGCCTTTGAGGGGACCTAGTGACGCGCCTCGGCCGGCAGGTGATGACTAGCTTGCGGGGGACTCGAGCCGAGCGAGCGTCGAGAGCGCCGGGATGAAGTAGTACGCTCCGGTGAGCGGCACTGAGAAACGTGTCAGTGCGTCGCGGACGCCGTCGCCGATTCCCGCCATGCGTTCGAGCATCCGCTGCAGACGGTGCTGTTGTCTCGCGAAGCCGACAAAGACCGTACCGTGATCGCCAACGCCTCCATAGGGCGTGTTGCGGCGAAATATCTTGAGCTCTTCTCCGTCCTCCTCAAGGGTCGTGCGCGAGACGTGCGAGTCGGCCGGCATGTGACCCTCTTCCAGTTCGACGCTTTCGCCCTTTGTTCGGCCGATGATACGCTCTTGCGCTTCGACCGACAGCGCGCGCCACGCACCGGCGTCGTGCTTCCATTGTTGGAACAACAAGATGCTGCCGCCCGCACCACGTTGACCACCGGGGATAAGCGCTACCTCGGGCGCTTCCACGAGTGTCGGGTTCTCCGTGCCGTCTTGGAAACCGGTGAGGTCGCGGTTGTGTTGATACGTCCAGCCAGTCACTTCGCGCGTAGGAGTGGCGACGGGCTTCAGATAGTCGACGACGGTCGTCGCGACGTCGAAGACGTTGTCATACGAAGCACCCGCGATCCAGATGAAGACGTCGGTTTGCGTCGCGGGAATCGTGTAGCCGTCTGGGCCGACGAGATCCTTCGTGAAGGAGCCGACATCTGACGGTGCGTCGTCGGGCGCGACGGCGCTCCACAGCTCAGGGCGAAAGCCGACGACGAGATTGACGCCCTCGGTCGTCTTGCGTGGATCGTGCATAGCGGCGACCGCACGGACCGCATCCTTTGCTGCGGCGCCACTGCGTAGCGCGAATTCCATGAAGCTATGTGAAGCATCCCCGAGCGAAAAGATGCCCATCTGCGGTGTGCTCATAGGAGTTAGTGTATTGGAGAACGATCTCGGGCCGACCTTGGGGCGACGAGCTCGTACGCAGGCATCGCATCACGCGGTTCAGACCTCAGACTCTCGACTGGGGGAGCTAGGGCGCACAGGTGCGCTCGGTTTTGGCGTCAGCCTTGTCCGAGCATCCGAGCGTCGCGTCGTGACCGCGAACCATGCCGTGCTGCATACGCCCGCGTGATCGTGGCTCCGAAAAGGTAGACTTGGGCGGAATAATACAACCACACAAGGATGACGACCATCGCTGTGGCCCTGCCATATGCTGTTTCCATTCCGCTGCGCGCCATAAGAAATCCGATGAGAAATTGACCGGCGATGAACAGCAAAGCGGTGATCGCTGCTCCGGCCCAGACGTCGGTCCACCGGATACTCGTATCGGGTAGCACCTTGAATGTCACACCGAAGAGCAGCGTCGTCGCGGCCAGCGATATCAGCAGATTGGTCGTATCCAGCGACCAATGGGCCGGAGTGAATCCGCTGCCCGCATAGTTCGCCTGTGCTATGAACGTCGTCACTGTGACCAAGACCAAGATGAGCACCACAGAACCGGCCACGAGTAGCACTGACAGAGAGCGTTTCCGCAGCATGAAGAGGATGCCATTGCCGCCTCGCGGCTTGACTCCCCATATCTCGTCGAGCGTTTGCTTCAGTTGTTCGAATACGCCGGCGGCTCCGACGAATAACAACATGATGCTGACGATATACGGCAACGCGGTCGACGGCCGTCGTGAGAAGGAAGTGGCGAGACCCCGAATGGCGCCGGTGGCATGTGCACCGATGAGTTGCCTGAGGGGTCCTATGATGTCCCTCTCCGCCGTGCTCCTTCCCACGAAGAGTCCTCCGATCTCGGTGAGGATGATCAGCAACGGCGCCAGCGACAATGCGAGGTAAAAGGCCAGTCCAGCTGCCTGAAAGGATAAGCGATGTATCTGCCACTGCTCAACCGAGTCTCGCAATAGCTCCACGAATGCTCGGAGTGATTGGCGCACGGATGAACACCCGCTCACAGGACCCGGAAACCGGTTACGGCGCTACTGTTGCTCCAGAAGTCCGCTCACCTTCAAAGCTCACCGGAGCGACTGAATGATAATGCCATGAGATGTCTTCCTTTGTGTCGATTGTTCCAATTCACGCCGAGCGCACGACACGAGCGCTCTAACGGACGACCGCCGCCGACATAATCTTCGACCGCGCCAGCTCGGTCTTGAGCTTTCGGGCACCCCGTGCGTAGCTTGACCCTCTTGGCAGGTCCATGTCATCGCAACAAATGCCGGGCATGATCGAGGAGCATATCCATAACTGGCCGATCATCCAGCTGAGCCTTTGGTGCGAGTCCATCGCTTGCCAATGATCCAGCTGTCGTTGCGACAGCTCATGGTCGACGTCGGGGTCCATGATTGCAGCCGCCCAGCCCCCTGGGGAGCCCGGCTTAGGGCTTACTGTCGTCTGGAATAAGTGGCGAAGTGAGTTGTAACCGAACCGTCGGCCTTGCATTGACGTCATTTTTCATTCGAATGCAAGCAGCAGTCACACGTTGGGCCTTCCCCCTTCGTGATGTATTTGCAACTGTCGCAGACAAATTTTACCGGCGTTATCACGGCGTCGACGAGCCCCGCGAACCGATCGGGTATCATACCGTGAATTCAGGTTCGAGCTTCATATCTCAATACTAGACCTTGCCAGGGCCCCAAAGCGGTACGAAACCGTACAGAATGCTGCTGCCCCCATGAATAGCCTCAACTATCAGGTCCTGTAGTTCTGCGTCACCACCGCTGACGCACGCGTTACCGGGGCGGTCGATGTGATGCGGACGCTCAGGGTGCCACCACCAACCGAATTCATCGTGATGCCCTGCGAGAAGTAGCCGTTGGCGTCGGCGGTGACGTCAGTGCTGTAATCTCCAGTTTGGACGCGAAACACACCGGCTAAGACAGCGCTGCTGACCGCTGCGATATGGACGTTCGCATTCGGCAGCGTCATTCCCGAAACGGTGAACGAGCCGCTGACCGTGGACCCATTTGCCGGCGAGATATTGCGGATATAATTCGATACGTTGCTCGTGCCCGATCTGAAAGACCAGCTTTGGTCGAACGCAGTGCCACTTTGCGACCTGCCGCTCACGCGCACCAGGTGACTCTGTGCGCCGAGCGAGTACGGTGGCGTGAAGAGGAAATCCGTTGTCGAGATGTCGGTCGTGCTGGATACATCACGACCATCAAGGGTGATCTTCACGGTATTCGGATCGACCGATTGACTGAATCGCCCGGATATCGTCGGTTGAGTGGCCATGACCGTGTCGCCGTTGCCGGGACGTAGATCGGTCAACTCGACAGCGGTGGTCTGTGGAAGGGCGCCTCCTCCGCTCGTCACCGTGACGACTCGGGAGGTGTTATTATAGTCTATGGTTGCGCCGAGCGACTGCGATACGAACCGCAGGGGCACGAGCGTCCGAGCGCCGATGACAAACGGCACAACATCGATGTAGACCGATGTGTTGTTGACGACTGCATTGTGAGATCCGACCGAGAGCTGAATCGTCGTCCCGTTGCGTCCTGTGGCGTTGATAACGCCGTTGGAATACACGACGCTCGCCCCCAGCGCCTCAAAGACGCCGCGCAGAGGCACGAAGACGCGGCCCGCTCGTTCGATCGGTGCTTGGTCGTAGTGCTGTTGCGTTCCATTGATAAATATCTGGACGGCGTCCGCGCGCGCCGGCACTGCCGGCGCTGCGCCGATCGACAAGACAGTACCAGCGAGGGCGGCGATGACGCCGAGCACGAGCCGACGCGAGAATCTATCGACGCCGTTCATCGCGTACCTCCAAGGCATACCCGGCCTGTCGGCGGCGTCTTTACGTCACACCGCTTTTCGACCGGTCATGAGGTTATAGATAACGCCGATGACCACCACCACGAGGAGCAGGTTGATGAGCGCACCGCCGATGTGACCGAGAAGACCGATCAGCCAGATCACGAACAAAATCACGATAATCGTCCACACGATGTTTCCCATGATCATCCTTTCTAACGAGCTCCAGGCGACGTTGCTCAGGCCGAGATCCACGCCGAAGCAGCAGGAGCCTTAGCTGCTTGAGTGCTGCACTTGGCCGGCTTCGTTCAGCACGTAGATCTTATCGGCGTGCGTTTGGCCCGCCAGATTGCGATCGTAATACACCTTGACCAGCATGTTGCGTTTGATTTGCGCCATCTGATATGTCGTCTTGCCGTCCGCCGAAAAGATGTCCTTGAACTGCGGCAGGATGAGGAAGCTCTGCGTCTGCGTTCCCTCGGTGTTGATGACTTTGATGTTATTCGTCGAGACGTGAACGACGTAGCCGTACCATATCTTGTCGACGGCAGCTGCGGGCAGCGGCCGCACGACCGCGCCGATCATAGTGAGCGCGAGGAGGGTGAGGACGGATCGTCGATGCATGGTATTGGGCCTTTCAGTTTTCGGTGGTGACCTTGTTATCCCAACACGGTCGGCTGCGCGACTATTGCTGGCCTTGTCGCGCCTTCATGGTCTTCAGCTGCTCCTTTTCCTTGTACTCGTCAAACGCCACCTTCGCTGCAAGCGCCAGTTTTAAGCTCTCGCGTGAGTGAGCGGTGCTGATTGCAAGGTCTCTCATGGCAGTCGTTAGTTCTGCGTAAGCGGCATAAGCGCGCTCCAACCTGGCTTCGGCGTCGGTTTCGTTCGCGACATCGAGCCGGTGCGTCGCGCAGGCTTCGTCCACGGAATGCCGCAATATCGCAACGTCAGATTCCACCTCGAGCGCGTGCTCGAGCACGCCGTTGCTCACGCACCATTGGCAGACTTGCAACGAACCAGCGCGTACTATCCGATCCGAGTCTTCCGTGCACAGATCGCAAATCATGATGATTGCTTGGGGCAGGCAGCGGCGAAACGGCGGGGCTCGGCGGCGTGGTGGTGACGGTAGTTGGCTTTCCAGGACATGACAGGCTTACCAAGGCGAACGGAAGGATAGACGTCCGCTTATCCTCGTATCTAAGTATAGACCTCGCCGAGCATGCAATCGGTACGGAAACGTACCAACCCCTCTCTTGCTAGGTCGTTCCTCGGTGGTTGGGAGACGGAAGATGCCAACGGATGGTCATTTTGAGGGCAACGCCATTTTGGCGGCCCTCCGAGGCAAAGAGAGGGCGATGGCGCTCGAGGGAGGGGAGATCGTCGACGTCAAGGTGCAGCAGAACATCTACCAGCCGGAAGAACGTATCGATGAGGCGTACTTCCCGCTCGGCGCGATCCTCTCGGTCGTCGCACGGATGAAGAATGGTGGAATGATCGAGATTGGGACGATCGGCCGGGAGGGGACGAGCGCCGTTCCGCTGCTCATGGGTAGCGAGACCAGCGCGAATGAGAGCTTTTGTCAGGTGCCGGGAAAAGCGTGGAAGATGCCCGCTCAGACGTTCCGCACGCTGACCGCCAAGAGCCCGACATTTCGCGAGTTCCTCAATAGATATCTCCAGGCCTACGTCAACATGCTTGGCCAGCTGGCGGCCTGCAACCGATTGCATAGCGTGTACGAACGCTGCGCGCGCTGGCTCTTGATGACCGGAGATCGCGTGGGAAGCGATGAGTTTCCATTGACTCATGAATTCCTCGCGATCATGCTCGGCTCTCGTCGATCGGGTGTGACCGTCGCTGCCGCAATCTTGCAAAAGGCGGGGTTCATCCATTACTCGCATGGCACCATAGCCATTCTTGACAGAGCAGGCCTTGAAGCCACGACTTGCGAGTGTTATAAGATCACGGCTGACCAATTCGGCGATCTCCTGAGCATTCGACCTGCCGCCGAAGACAGGTCTCGTCGCGAGCGCTCCCGTTGACGGTTACGGCCATCGGGCTCTAGGTTGTGGGCGTGCACGTAGCAGTCACGCTCGGCACGGGGTGTGTCCTACTCTCGTCTCTGATGACGTCCGGTACGGCCTTGGCCGCGCACACCAGCGCATCGGGGGTGGCGTTCTTCCCGACGCAGACCTTGACATCCGCCGAGCGTGCGAATCCAGCACTCGCTGCGGTCCACCCGTGAGCCCTTCCGCCGGCGTGGGTTGCGTTCACTCACGCATGAGCGGCTGTCGAGGGGTACAGTGCGACGGTCACGGTCTTCGAACGGAAGGGCGCTGAGGTCCAGAACATGGTTCTTGACTACACCTTCCGCAAGCCGTCGAAGGCGACCGTGCTGATCGTCAAAGGCCCTAACGCCGGTGTGACGCTCGAGTGGAACGGCGGCACCACCTTGGTGGCTCACCGCGGCTCGGGTTTCATGGCCCTATTCGCGAGGACGCTCTCACTTCACGATCCCCTCGCGATGACGATCCGCGGCTCGTCGATCGATCAGCTGAGCTTTGGCGCCATTCTTGGCCAAGCGGAACAGACTGCGGGGACGGTTTCTCAACGCCCAGGCGACGTGATCAAAGGCGTCGCCACGGATGCCGTACGGCTCGTCTCCACCGCCGCGTCGAGCAAGACCGGGCTCACGCTTCAGGTCGTCGAGATCTCGCGGACGACTCACTTCCCCGTGCGCATGCTCGGCTACGCAGGCGCAACGCTCGTGCGCAGAATCGATTTTTCGCAGGTCAAGCTCCAGCCCAATGCGAGTGCGGCACCCTCGGTTCGATCTGTTCCCACCCCCACCGCCTCGCCCGGTCTTCCCTTAGCGCCAACCGCGGCGCCGACTGGAACTTAGGAATCTCGCCGCACGGACTCAAGGTCAAGATCGCGCTGTATTCTTGACATCGTCGCGTCGTTGATGGCACCCTCATCGCGAAGGCGGACGATCTCCCGGCTCTGTGCTGCGTTGAGCTCGCTACGAATCCGGCGCATCGCATTGGCGACGGCTTCCTGCTGGGGGGTCAAGGTGTTGTCTCGGAGTCCTTTGTGGTGGGCCAATGCCTGCTTTAAGTGGTTGCGCAGATCCGCGACGACGGCTGCATCCGCCCACGGCTCCTTCGCGATCTTCTGCAACTGCGCGTAGGCGGCTCGGGTCGCCTTGAGTCGAGCCAGGGCTTCCTCGCGTTGCGCCCCACTATCTGAGGTGACGTGGAGCGCTCGGATAAGCAGTGGGAGGGTCAGGCCCTGGACGACGAGCGTCGCCAGAATGACCGCAAAGGTGAGGAACAAGATGAGCGGCCGATGCGGGAAGGGGGCGCCGGAAGCAACCATCAGAGGCACCGCTAATGCGGCGGCGAGCGATACTCCGCCGCGCAGGCCTGTCCAGGACGCGATGAGGACGTTGCGCCATGAAGGGCTCGCCTCGCGCTCGCGTATCGAGCGAACGAGAACCCGTGGCAGAAAGGCAGACCCAAATACCCACACGATCCGGACGACGATCACCGTCAGACAGATGGCCCCGGCGATCTTCGCCAGCGTGAGCGGGGATATGAAACCTGTGAGTCCGGCGATGATCGGATGGAGCTGGAGCCCGACGAGGATGAAGAGCAAGCCGTTGATCAGGTACAGGGTGATATCGCGCATCGCCGCGATTTGGACCCGCGAGGTCGGCGACGTGAACGAGAAGCTGTGCCTGCCCAAGTACAATCCCGCCGTGATGGCCGCGAGGACACCCGACAGGTGCAGCGCGTCCGCTGGATAGTAGGCCGCGTAGCCGCTGAGCAGCGAGACGGTATTGTCCAGCAAGGGCTCATCTGTGTGCCGGCGGATGATCGAGATGAGCCAGCCGACCGCGAGCCCGATAGCGACGCCCCCGACCGTGTCGATGAACAGTTGCCAGATGCCCAAGGCCCACGAAAACGTTCCGGTCACAGCGGCGACCAGCGCCACGTTGAAGATGACGAGCGAGGTCGCGTCATTGAAGAGGCTTTCCGCTTTGATCAACGTGATCAAGCGCCGCGGCACGTGCAACCGGCTCGCGATGGCGATCGCTGCGGTTTCGTCAGTCGGCCCGACGATCGCGCCGAGCACCACGGCGACGGCCCACGGCATGCCCGGTATGACAGCGTGGGCGACATAGGCCACGGCCACGACCGTGACGATCACGAGGAACACGGCGCTGAGCGTGATGAGACGGGCGTTGGCTCGAAAGTCGCGGATGGATGAGTTGAACGCTTCGTAATACAATAGGGGCGGAAGAAAGAGCAAGAACACGACGTCGGGGCGCAAGGCGATCGTCGGCAAGCCGGGGATGAATCCTAAGACCAGCCCTCCGAGGACGAGCAGAATAGGGTACTCGGTCTTCATGCGCTGTGCGAGCCAGGTCAGCGCTGCAACCGCGACGAGCAAGCCGAAGAGCGTCTCCACGGGCGACATGCGCACCCGCTTTCCGTCGGTTGGGGATCTTTTCTTGCAGAGTGGGCCATCCGGCCCGTACGGCCTGAGAAGAAACTATGAACCCTACATCATTTGGTCTTCATAGCTCCCTGGCAACGGCCGTGAGAAAATGCCCTCATGGAACTCATGACGGCGATGCTCGGGCGGCGAGCTACGAGAGCCTACACACAAGAGCCGGTCGATCGCCCCACGATCGAGCGCCTCATCGGGGCTGCGGTCCAGGCGCCAAGCGCGATGAACTGGCAACCCTGGGCCTTTGTCGTATTCGAAGGCGCCGACCGGCTGAAGGCTTTCTCCGATGAGGCCAAGGGCGTGCTGTTGGGCGCCGGCCAGCTGGACTTCTCACCTGAGATCCGCAACATGCTCTCCAGCGCGGCATTCAATATCTTCTATGGCGCGCCGGTGCTCATCGTCATCTGCGCGACCTCGAGCGAAGCGCAGGCCGCCGAAGACTGTTGCCTCGCGGCGCAGAACCTCATGCTTGCCGCTGTTGAAGCGGGCCTTGCCACCTGCCCTATCGGATTTGCACGTCCATGGTTGAACGCGCCTGCGACCAAGCGCAAGATCGGGATCCCGGAAAATTACCACCCGGTGCTCCCTCTGATCGTCGGACATCCGGGAGAGCACCCACAGAGCCACGGCCGGCGTGCGCCCACGCTTGTTTG
Source organism: Vulcanimicrobiota bacterium (assembly GCA_963806005.1). GTDB lineage: Bacteria > Vulcanimicrobiota > Vulcanimicrobiia > Eremiobacterales > Eremiobacteraceae > JAFANK01. The sequence continues at coordinate 361,854 of CAWDWJ010000002.1, forward strand.
GGGCTGAGATGGCAACACTTGGCGGCCTCACGCGGTGTGTGGGCGACTCGTTCGCTCACTCGGCATAGGGTGATAAGCGCACCTCTGATCCTGGCACTTGCCGTAACGCTGCACCCATACGACGCGGCGTTGGCGGGGACGAGTAACCTCGAGATCGTCCATCCCACGCTCGACATCTGCCAGCTGCTCAGCAACCGCACCGCCGCCGCTCTCCTCGGCGCCACTTCTGTGGCTACGCGAACGCCGGACCCCGCCGCCCAATGCCAGTGGGTTGCGGTCGATGCATCGGACGCCAGTGTGGCGCCGTCGATCGAGTTGAAGATCGAGTGGCTCGGACCGACCGACGTCGCTCGGTTGGCGCAAAGCCCCACCTTCGGCATAACGAGCGCCAACGCACAACCCGTCAATGATCTGCCGGCCAAGGCTCTCTGGCTTGGCGCAGAGCGCGAGCTCGTCGTCCTTAGCGGAGGGATGCGCATGGAGATCTTCATGGCCGGCGCTTGGGTCGGCACTGACAAGACGTCCGATGCCCTGCGCACAAGGGCCGTTCGCGCCGCGCGCGAGGCGCTCCAGAATCTGCCGCCCTAGTCCGTAAGACGTCGAGGAGCACGGCGGAGCTGCCGCCAGCGGTGGCAATCCGTGACGTGATCGTTCACCATGCCAACCGCTTGCATAAACGCATAGCAGATCGTAGAACCGACAAAGGAGAAACCGGCGTCCTGCAGCGCCGCGCTCATCGCGTCCGACTCGCGGGTCCGCGCAGGCAGACGCCTACCACGGCGGCGAGCGTTCTGCAGCGGGCGGCCGCCGACGAATCTCCACAGGAACCGATCGAGTGATCCCCACTCGCGCTGGACCGCGAGCGCCGCTCTCGCGTTCTTTATCGCAGACTCGATCTTCAAGCGGTTGCGTACGATGCCCGGGTCCTTGAGCAGCACCCTGACATCTCGCGCAGTGAAATCTGCCAGCCTTGAGATATAAAAACCGGCAAAAGCCCGGCGGTACGAGGCTCGCTTGCGAAGTATGGTCGACCAGCTCAGGCCGGCCTGAGCGCCCTCCAGGAGGAGCAACTCGAACAGCCGCCGGTCGCGGTGTTCGGGCACGCCCCACTCTCGATCGTGATAGCGCTGCATCGGGCCATCGTCGTCTGCCCACGAACAACGTCGTAGCTGTGCCATCAATACTAGCTCCAACGGGGTTCAGCAGAGGAGGGCACGGGTTAAGGGCCTCCTAGGGCCTACGAGCTCTGGGAACTAGTCGCAGCTTGCGCCATCTGGGCACCTCGACTGGTACCACGACCATTCGACGATTGAGCTGCTCGCCAGCGGACATTTTTCTTCTTCCGTATTCGTGGCGAGCCTCGCCGCTGTCGATGGGGCTTTCTGACGCTTGGAAATGCGCAGCCGGCCGCTCAAACCACCGTTGGGCGATCACCCCTTTGGATGACCGGCCGCAAGACCGTGCTCTTGGTATCCTGCAAGCGACAAGATTTGCTGATGTTTTTGTGAATTCACCCGTCGGCCGTAGATGCCTTGTGGAGGGGTACAACGTGATGCGTAAAGTCAATGTAAAAGATATTTCTGAAGATACGTGGTCCTCGCCGAAGGGGAAATTCAAAGGCGCGGGCCGGGGTATTTCGGAGGCGCTTGGTCGCAAGGCGTTGTCCACGGACGTCATGGAGCGCCATCCTTTCGACGTGGAGCTACTGCGGGTCGCGCCAGGCGAGACGCCCTATCCGTATCATTCGCATAGCGCGCAGTGGGAATTCTACCACGTGATCTCCGGTACGGGCATGGTTCGGCATGGTGAGGGGACGACCGTCATCGAAGCCGGCGACGCGTTCATCTTTCAGCCGGGTCTGCCGCACCAGATGACCAACACCGGCACCGAGGACCTCGTCGTCTACGTCGTGGCTGATAACCCGATCGGGGAATCGTGCCACTATCCGGACAGCAAGAAATGGGCCGTGCGCTCGCCCGAGCGCAGGCTGATACGTTCTGAGGCGCTCGATTATTTCGACGGTGAAGAATGAAGCAGTGGCTGCGGCGCGTGCGGGCTACGCTCGCCACTTGTGGCCTTGTGCTTTCATTCGCTGCGACCGCCGCTGCGGCAGACGCTCCCATCGATCCAGTCACGCTCGTCGATCCGCTCATCGGAACATCCGGCAACGCGATCGATGGGCCTAGCGACACGTTTCCCGGCGCCGATGCTCCTTTTGGCATGGTGCAGTGGAGTCCCGATACGACATCTCGTCCGTCGGGTGGCGGCTACTCATACAAGGACGAGCTGATCACCGGGTTCAGCCTGACGCACCTCAGCGGTCCGGGTTGCGACGTCTTCGGCGACATCGCCATCTTGCCCATGGTCGGTCCGATCGCGGATCCCGCGGGCGCGACCCAGCCGTTCACCCACGTCACGGAGATCGCGTCGCCGGGTTACTACGGGATCATGCTCGGTCAGCCCGCGATCCGCACCCAGCTCACCGTCACACCACGCACCGGCCTTGGCGAGTTCACCTTTCCCGCGTCTGTACAGGCTAATCTGCTCATCAACGTGTCCTCTAACGAAGTGGGCGTCGCCGACGCCCGCATCAAGTTCGTGGGCAACGATCAGGTCGAGGGATCTGCCACGTCTGGGTGGTTCTGCGGCATGCCGGGGACGTACACCGTCTATTTCGCGCTACAGTTCAACAGGCCGTTCGTCGCTCACGGCACGTGGCAACGCCGGCATCTGACGCCGTCGGGCGATGAGGCCACCGGTAGCGGCGCCGGTGGTTGGGTCACCTTCGACACGACGGAGCAGCCGGCAGTCGAGATGAAAGCGTCAGTCTCATGGGTGAGCATCGCCGGCGCGCGGGCCAATCTCACCGCCGAGGCGACCACTTGGGATGTCGATCGTGAACGGCGGGCGAGCGAGCAGCTCTGGCGCCGCGAGCTGGCGAGAGTGCGGGTCGACGGCGGCAGCCCGACGCAGTTGCGGATCTTCTATTCGGCTCTGTATCACGCGCTGCTGCATCCCAACGTCTACAGCGACGCCAGCGGCGACTATCGCGGTTTCGATGGGCAGGTGCACCGCACCGAACGTGGGCACGTCGAGTACGGCACGTTTTCGGGCTGGGATATCTACCGCACGCAGTTCCCGCTCGTCGTGCTCGTCGATCCGCGGCGCGCAAGCGACATGGCTCGCTCGCTCGTCCACGCCTCGCAGCAGATGGGCTGGCTGCCCAAATGGCCACTCGTCAACGTCGAATCGTCCGTCATGGGCGGAGATCCGTCTGACCCGATGCTCGCCGCAGCCTATGCGTTCGGCGCGCGCGATTTCGACACGCGCGCTGCGCTTGGGGCGATGGTCAAAGGCGCCACTCAGCTTTCGGGGGCACCAGGCCAAGGCTGGTATGTGGAGCGCCCGGGCTTGGACGAATATCTCTCCCTTGGCTACGTCGTGAACGATCACGCGACCAACGTGTCGCCGGTGGCCAACGGGGCCTCGCTGACCCTTGAGTATTCGCTTGATGACTTCTCGATCGCCCAGTTCGCCCGCGCGATGGGCGACCAGCGGACCTACCGGACGATGATGGCGCACGCGCAGAACTGGGCCAATCTCTTCAACCAGTCGAGCGGTCTGATCGCGCCGCGCGACCGCGATGGCGCGTTCACGCAAGCGCCGATCACGCGCCATGGCCAGAGCGGTTTCCAAGAAGGCAACGCCGCTCAGTACACCTGGATGGTGCCGCACAACCTCGCCGCGCTCGTCGATGGTCTGGGCGGACAGGCGAACGCCGCGGCCGCACTTGATCTCTTCTTCTCGCAGCTCGACGCCGGTCCCGGGGCGCCCTACGCCTGGTTTGGGAACGAGCCGACGATCGGCAGCCCGTGGACGTACCTGTCGGCCGGCGCTCCGTGGAAGGCGCAGCGCGTCATCCGCGACGCTATGACGCAGTTGTGGGGCGACACGCCTGACGGCATTCCCGGCAATGACGATCTCGGCACGATGAGCGCCTGGTACGTGTGGTGCGCGCTCGGCCTCTATCCGCAAAATCCGGCCGTGCCCGTGCTCGATCTCGGCGCACCGCTGTTCCAACACGCCTCCATCCACGTCCCCGGAGGCGCCGATATCGAGATCCTCGCACCGGGCGCATCGGTCGATAATGCGTACGTGCGGTCTGTCCAGCTCAACGGCAAGCCATGGCCGCGCAGCTGGGTACGATTCACGCAATCGATCCCGCTTCGGCTGAGCTTTGAGCTCCAGAACACGCCTAATACAAGCTGGGGGAACGCTCCGAGCAGCATGCCCGCATCGTACGCACTTGGGTTTTCACGCTTCACGCTCTCGACGCGCGCGCAGCTCTCGGCGAGCCCGGCCGAGGTCCACCTCGCGCCGGGCGGAGCGCAGACGCTGCGTCTGGACCTTTCCAATGCAGGCACGCATGCCGTCACGACGCTTCTCCATCCGGACGTTCCTGACGGGCTCACCTTCGCGTTCAGCCGTAACCTCAATGCCCCAGCAGGGGGAAGCGACACCGCCGACGCTGAGCTGCTGGCCAGCCGGACCGCGGGCCCTGGACTCTACGACCTCTCGCTTGTCGGCAAGACCGACGATGGAGCCTTGCTGCCCCGCGTGACGTGGGTCGTTCGCGTGGCGAAACCGGGTCAGCGCCTGGCGCTGGCCTACGTCGCCAACTATTTCGACAACACGATCGTCCCCGTCGACCCGCGGACGCATGCGTTTGGCATGCCGATCCAGGTCGGCGCAAATCCGCGCGACCTCACGCTGAGCCGCGATGGCCGGCGCGTGTATGTGTCCGACCAAGGCGCACAAGCGGTGAGCGTCGTGGACACGGAGACGGGATCGGTGATCGCGTCTGTGCCGGTCGCTGGATCGCCCTGGGGCATCGGGCTCACGCCCGACGGCAAGACCATCTGGGTGTCGCTGACCAACGCCAATCAGGTGCAGCCGATCGACGCCGCCACACTTGTCGCCGGCAAGCCAGTGGCGGTGGGCGACCAACCCGGCGGCCTTGCGATCTCACCCAGCGGCGCGATGCTCCTCGTCGCCGACCTTCGTTCCAATGACGTGACCCCGGTGGATCTGCAGACGCGCACGGCAGGTGACCCGATCCCGGTGGGTGCGCATCCGCGAAGCGTCGTCATCTCGCACGACGGCACCATGGCATATGTGACCAACTCAGGTGCGAATACGGTGACCGTCGTGGACCTCGTGGCCCAAAAGGCCGTGCGCGACATCCACGTCGGTGTCGCCCCACGGGGGCTCGCCTTCTCGCCGGACGGCGCGTGGCTGTATGTCGCCGACTTCGCGAGCAATACGGTGACGCCGATCGACGTCGCCACGCAGTCTGCGCATGCGGCTATCCCCGTGGGTCTGAATCCTGTGGCGCTGCTCGTCGATGCGGGCGGCACGACGGCGCTCGTGGTGAACGCGGGGGACAACGATTGCGTTCCCCTCGATCTGGCTCGGGCCGGGTGGGCGCTCGGATTCCGCTCGGCAACCGGCCGATCTCGATCGGCCGCTAGCCGCGTCGCAATCGCGTTCGACTGTCAGGTCGAGAATGAACCGAGCGGCACCGGCAGGCACGACCCGTTTGGTTCCGAGAGAGACGCGCTGTACGTCCTCCCGGATATGAGTCGCGGAAACGACGATGAGTAGAAGAAATCCGACGGATAGGGATGCGGTCCGGATGGGTCGGCCACGAGCTGCAAGCTGCCCCCGGTCCATGGCTGACCGGAACTGTCGGTCATCAGGATGATCCATTGGGAGTGCGTCGCGTACAGCGTATTCGTGCTGCCGTCGGCGACGAGGGTGATCGTGCCCATCGTGGTCGACACGCCGGTCTGACCCGGCAAGGGAGCGGCGAGCTGCACGAGCGTGCCGACGTTGCAGGGTATCGGGGCGGAGTTCACAGGATTGCTGCTGCTGCTGCACGCCGCGAGCGTGCATATCGATACTGCGAGGCACAGCAGGCGCACTGCCTGGGTCGGTCGGGATATCATTTCGTTTCCTTTCGAGCCCACGCTGGATGCAACGCGTGCCCGCTGCGAAAAGTTCCCGGCCTCCTGTGAGCGCGCTACCTCTTCTTCAGCCGTGCAAACCCTGCATGAATGCTTGCGTCGCTCGCCACCAACCGGTCGCGTCATCCCAATCGAATTTGCTCGGTCCCCAGAGCACAATGCCGTCGCCGAGACCGCGCACCGTCTTGAGCTGGAAGCTCCAGTAGCCGGCGTCGACGTACTCGAACTGCTTTGGCGTGCCGTCATGGTACTGCGGCCAGAGGTAGAAGTACACGGGCTTGCCGGCAACGAGCGATCGCGCTTCTGCCGCAGCGGCTTGCGCTCTTTTCGCCCAGGCATCGCGGTCGTCGTTGAACGTGTAGGCGGGCGGGAACAGCGCGTCTACATGGGTCGCGAGCTCTCGTGCATAGGGGAGATCCGCCGCCGCCACCCGCGTGAGCGTGTTGCTGCCATAGAAACCGACGACCTTGCCGGGGGCGGCCGCGCGCGCCCAGTCGGCGAGCGTCTCCAGTATCTTCAGGTTGCGCTGAGCGTCTGCGCCTTTCAGCGGCAGGGTCTCGACATCGATGACGAGGGGCCCCGGGTTTTCGATATGCGACCGGACGAGCGCTTGGAACGCGGCGCGGTCCGGCAACGTGCCATGGTCTTCGTTGTGCGGCCAGATCGATCGTTCGTAGAGGATGTTCGACGCGATGAGGCCATCGGGGTTCGTATTGGGCTTTCCACGATAGAACATGTCGTCGTAGACGACGAACGCGCCGCCGGCAGTCGTCGTCGATGACGGGGTCGAGGCGTGCTCTTGAGCGAGGCCCGGTCTCACGTGAGCGGAGAGCACGACGAGGAGACAGACGAGAATCGTGACGGGGAGGGGGCGCTTCATGGTGCTCACCTGTGGCTTTCTTGGCGAAACCGTTTCTCGGCTTCGCGACGGAGTGCGGGAACGAGGAGGAGGCGGATCAACACGATGCCGATCCCGAACATGCGCCAGTAGCGCAGGAACTTCCCACGGGCGGCGTCATCGGTGGCGACGGCACGCGTCTCGGTTGCGAATCGGGTGAGCGCCGGGCCGAGCGGCTGCGCTTCGAGCGTCCATGCGATCTTCACGAGATCGGGTTCGGCGAACGCCGCGAACTGGTCGGCGGGGATCGGGATGAACCGGACATCGGCTTGCCACGGCTGGCAGACCGAGCCTGCGATGCTGAAGCTGTCGGGCTCTTCGGCGAGCAAACCCCAGCCCATGGCCCGCGTATCGGCGAGCAGGCCCGCCGACCGCCAGCGTGCGTCGGACGTCGCTCCCAAGGCGTGTGCCCGAAGCCAGAAGATCATACGCACGAGCGGCAACGATTGCATGTCGAAGCCCCGTGCGACCGCAAGCACGGTCCGCACCGGCGCTGCGATCGTGGCCTCGTGACGTTCGCGCACATCGGGCACGGGGATGAAGCGATCGAGCGGGGCTGTCACCGTCGCCTTTTCGGCGCATCGCGGAGCTGATCGCCGGCGTAGTTGGCCCAAAAGCGCGGACCGGCGTCGCCGGCCATTTTCTGCAACGTGTGCTGGCCGGCGAGCGCCCCGAAGCCGAACCACGCGGCGAGCACGATCCAGCGCGACCAGTCCGGCCAGTGCAGCGCCGGTGCGAGCAGCGTCGCGAACACCGCGACGGGGAGCGTGGCGATGAGCGCCATGGTCATCGCGCGGGTGAAGGACGGTGTGGGCGGGGGCATGCCGTACATCTTATCTCGTGATCCAGGCCGGCCGCGGATGGCGAAGCGGATTGCCGCGGCCGATGAGACGCACCTGCGTGTTCGGCGAGGCGATGACGAATGCTCCTTCGTCGTCGTTCGTGTAGACGGCGATCCGCCCGCTGACCGCATCCGCTCGAGCCTTGGCATACCCGACCGGGTCCGGGGGGAAGAGGCGGCGTCCGAAGTGCAGCACGGTCACGTTGAAGAGCAGCGCCATGACGAGCGAGCATGCCAGGGCATACGGCGCGAGGGCCGGACGGCGCGCGATGGCAAGCGCGGCCCCGATCGCGATGAGCGTGACGAGCGGGACCGTCCAGTGGGTGCCCGCGCGGGCGAGCGGGAACGCCCAAGGCCCGTTGAGCGTGATCTCGGCGACGAGCGGCGTGGCCAGCAAGATCCTCCATCCCAGCGTGAGCGGCGCGAAAGCGAACGGCGCGAGAACCTCGGCGAGAAATGCCAGGTCTTGCGGCCAGGTGGAGATCTTCAAGCTGTAGGCGGGCGCCGCGGAGTTGAATCCGAGCGCGTGCACGATGCCGTAGTAGGCGGCGCCGTTGACGATCGCGAGCATCGTCACTGCCACGCCCAAGCGGCGATCGTACCACAGCGCGCCGGCGATGCCGAACCACATCAGAAACCAGATCTGGTCCTCTTTCACCCCCATGAGCAGCTGGGCGAGGACGAGCGTCCAGAGAAGCGAGCGGCGTTGCGCGGCAAGCGCGAGCGAGAAGGCGAGCAGCGGCACGAACACGTTCTCTGAGAAATCCATGTAGGCCCAACCCTGGGCTGACGGCATGATGAGATACGCAAGCGCGACGAGCTGGGCGGGAACCGCGCCTAGACCTGCTCCGCGGGCGAAGACGTAGAGCGGGATCGCAGCGCAGGCGACGGCGCTGACCTGGATGACGAGCAGCGTCTCGGGACGCGGGAACGCCGCGACCACCGGCGTCAGGGCGAGCAGCGCCCACGAGTCATGCACGGCCAGATGCGGCTTCAGCTCCACCCAGTTGAACGTGGAACCATGCTGGGCGAAGTTGACCAGGCTTTGCATGAAGATGCCGACGTCCATGCCGTAGCGCAGCGCATAGAGCTTGTTCAGATCCAGGTAGATATAGATCGCGATGAACGCGACGACGCCCGCCACGACATACCGCATCTCGGACAGCGTTCCGGCGCGCATCAACGATCGGTGCCGAGCAACCCTTGGTCTTGCAGCTCGCGTGCCTTGCGGACCACCTCTCCATCGCCGATCGAGCCGGCCGCAACCGCCCGCACGAAGGCTGCGATCGCTTTGGCGCGCATGCGGAACAACGCATCGCCCACCTTTTGCGCGACCTCGTCGAGCGCTTCAAGCTCTTCAAGCACATAGGTCCCCTCGGTCTCGTCATCCCGAATACCGACAACGAGCGCACCGGCGACATGCCCGCTCAGCGCCATCGGGAAGGCGTATCCCGCGCGGCCCAACGCGCTCGGTTGCCCCGCTAACCGCGCAAGGTCGGCACGCTCGGCTTCCGAGCGGAGCGCGACGAACGCGCTGTCGTCGTAGCCGACCGATTCGACAAACCCATCGCCGCTCGACCTCGTGAGCGCCGCGTAGGCTTCGTTCTCCTCCTGGTAGATCGCGGCCCGGCCCGCGCCCAGGGTGAACAACAGCTCGGACATGAGGTCGCCCAAGAGGGCGTTGCTCGACTTGTAGAACGGCGTTCCTCGCGCAAACCTGCGCAAGGACCGGACCCGCTCGCCCTCGCGCCGATAGATCAGACGGCGCGCCCATTCGACGAAGATGCGGTCGAAGATGTTGAAGGCGAGGACGATGATGAAGGCGACGACCACCTCCGCCTGCCACGACATATCCCTCATGGACTGCTTCAACACGGTCTCGGTCGTCGCGATCAAGCCGGTCACAAGCGCCGTCATGAAGGTGAGCACAAGCGCGCGGCTCAGCACGACCCGTACGTCGACGACCTTCAACCACGGGATCGTGACGGCGAATCCGACCGGGATGAACACGAGGGTGAACCACCAGTTGTCAAAGCCGGGCGGCCGACCGTGGCTCAGGCTATGATAGGCAGACCACATGACGCCGAGCAGCCCGACCGTCGTCATGCCGAAGATGACGACGGCGTTCCGACGCGCGATTCCGGGCGGCGACCAGAAAGCGCCGATAGCGAGCACAACGAGCGGAGCGAGGATGAAGCCCACCACGATCGTGACCGAAAACGCGAACTTCGCGAGGATGTCGAACCATTCGTGCAGCTCAACACCGAACAGGACGGGAAGGAGCGTTCCACCGAGATCGGCGGCGAGAGAGATGGCCAAGAGCGCGATGACGATGATGCGCGTGGACTTGACCACCTGTTCGACCGCGTGCGAGTCGAGCGCCTTGCAAGCCACCGCCTCGGCCAGCCCATAGAGCGAATAGAGCGAGATCACCGTGAGCAGTGAGGTGATCGCCGCGACGAGCAACATCGCCCACGCCGGCAGGATGCCATACGGATTGAGTAGCGGCGACGCGAACGTCGCGAGGAACAGCCCGAGCCAGAACGACGGGCGATCCCTCCCCCACCACAGCACGATCAGGCCGACGAATGCGAAGAGCACGGCGGCGAAGGCGAGCATCGTGTGACGCAGCACCGAGATCGGTAGCTCGATGACGCGGACCATTGCCATGCGCCCGTTCTCGTCGAGGGGAACCCGGTCGGCCGGCGCCGGCACCGCACAGCGATTGAGCATGACATGCACGCGCTGGCTGAAGTCGGGCATCTGCTGGTAGAGGACGCGCCCTGGTTCGCCGGGTCGGTACGAGTAGCCGGTAGATGCGGGCACAAACGTGAGACCGAGCAGCGTCAGGATGACGACGCTTGTGACAAACGCGATCCCGGCTCGGAGAGAGCTGGACAAACGCTATCCCTTCGCTGGCGGCGTCGAGTTCTGAAGCTTTGGCGCCGGCTGCTGGCGCTGCTGTTGGCGCTGCGAAGGCTTGGGTTTCTTATCCTGCTTCTTCTTGGCTTTTGCCGGATCGTTGCGCGGCGTGTTGTTGGCGTTGGTGCCCCCGGCCTCCGGCGGCGGCTGCGGAGACTCGTAGTCCGTCGTCTGCAAGATATTGGCGATGATCGCAGGAGAGGGCAGATCTGTGCGCTCCGCACCACTGAGCCCACTCGGGATGCTGACCTCGGCGACGATCGTCGCAGCAGCGGTTGTGACCGCGCCGCGCTTCAGCGCATCAAGCTTGCGCTGGATCACGGTCTGGGCAGGGTCGAGCTTCAGCGCCTGGGTGTACGCCTCGATCGCCTTGGCCGAGTCGCCGGCTGCGGCGTAGGCATCTCCCATAAGCGCGTAGGGTACATAATCGAGCGGCGCCAGCTTCGCGGCTTGCGTCTCGTCGGCGATCGCGCCGTCGTACTCGCGCAGGCTCAGGCGGGCTTCGCCCCGAGTCCGATAGGCAAACGAGCTCGAAGCGTCGAGCTTGATGGCGGCGGTCTCATCGTCGATGGCATTTTTCAGATCTGTTTCGGACGATACTTTGAGGCCGAGACGCACGTACGCGGCGCCCCGCCGCTGATAGGCCGCTCCATCTGTCGCATCCAGCGCGATCGCACGCGTGTCGTCGGCGATAGCGGCGTCGTAGTTTCCCACGTAGTACTCCGCCCCGGCTCGAATCCGGTAGGCGAAGCCGTCTTGCTCGATGGCCAGCGCTGCGGTCTCATCTTTGACGGCCGCATCGTACTCGTCCAAGAGGTACTCATCATAGCCACGCTGGCGCAGCGCGAATGCGTCTTTGGCGTCTATCGCGAGCGCGGCGGTCGCGTCGACGATCGCCGCTTTGTGGTCGCCTGCCCCGGATTTCGCGGCTGCCCTCGTAGCGAAGGCGTACGCGTTGTTCGGAGCGAGCACAAGCGCCGTGTCCTCGTCTTCTATCGCTCCTTTGTAGTCGCCCAGTTCGCGCCGCGCCTCGCCGAGGTGCCGCCATGCGTACGCATCTTTGGGATCGAGAGCCACCGCCTCGCTCAAGTCTTGCACGGCCTTTTGATAATCGTCGAGCTGGATGTACGCCTCCCCCCGCTGGGCCAATGCGAAGACGTCTTTAGGGTCGAGGGCGAGCGCCGCGGTCTCGTCAGCCACGGCGCCCTTGTAGTCGCCGAGCGCCGACCTGGCCGCGCCGCGGGTCTCGAACGCGTAGACGTTATTCGCCTCGAGCTTGAGCGCCGCGTCCTCGTCAGCGATCGATTCCTTGTACTCACCGAGCTGGCGCAGAGCTTCGCCGCGGTGGCGCAGCGCATAGGCGTTGTCGGGCTCGATCGCCAGTGCCGCGGTCTCGTCAGCGACCGCGTCCTGATAGTCGCCCGTCTGGATGCGGTCTTCCCCGCGCAGCCGCAAGGCGTACGCGTAATGGGGATCGATGGCGAGCGCCGCGGTCTCGTCGGCGATGGCAGCCGGGTGATCGCCGAGCGACGATTCGGCCGATGCGCGCGTCGCGAGCGCGTAGGCGCTCTTCGGATCGATGGCAAGCGCGGCCGTCTCGTCCTTGATCGCGCCCTCGTAGTCCCCGAGCTGACGGCGATCGTCGCCGCGCTGACGCAGGACGAACGCGTTCTTTGGGTCGATCGCAAGAGCTGCGTTTTCATCGGCGAGCGCGCCTTTGTAGTCTCCGAGCGAGGACTTGGCGGCGGCGCGGGTGCCGAGCGCGTAGACGCTCTTGGGATAGAGCGCAAGTGACGCGCTTGCATCGGCGATCGCCCCTTGATAATCGCCGAGCTCCCGTTTGGCCTCCGCCCGGTGTCGCAACGCGAATGCATCGTGCGGATCGATCGCAAGCGCTGCGCTCTCATCTTCGACGGCGGCTTGGTAATCGCCGAGCTGCAGGTGGATCTCGCCGCGCTCCGCGAGCGCAAAACTGCTCTTGGGGTTGAGCGCGAGAGAGGCGTCCTCGTCGGCAAGCGCGGCCTTGTAGTCGCCGAGGTCGGCGTAGGCGGCTCCGCGGACGCGCAGTGCGTACGCGCTCTTGGGCTCGATGGCGAGGGCGGCTGTCTCGTCTGCGATGGCGCCTTTGTCGTCGTCTTGCTCGTAACGAGCGTCGCCGCGATCGCGCAGCGCATAAGCGTCCTTCGGATCGATGGCAAGGGCGGCCGTGTCGTCGGCGATCGCGCCTGCATCATCGCCAAGCGAGGATTCGGCGGACGCGCGCGTTTCCAACGCATACGTGCTCTTGGGCTCCAGCGCGAGCGAGGCATCGTCGTCGGCGATGGCGCCTTTGTAGTCGCCGGACAACCGGCGTGCCTCGGCGCGGTGGCGCAGTGTATAGGCGTCGCGCGGGTCGATGGCAAGAGCAGCGGTGAAGTCGGCGACCGATGCCCCGTAGTCCTCGAGCTGGAGGCGGGCTTCGCCGCGCTGCGTCAGGGCGAATGCGTCCTTCGGATCGATGGCAAGAGCGGCGGTCTCGTCAGCCACGGCGCCCTTGTAGTCGCCCAGGGCCGTGCGGGCGGCGCCGCGGAGCCGCAGCGCGACGACATCCTTTGGGTTGACCGCCAGCGCCGTGGTGGCCGCCTCGATGAGCTCCTGATACTTATCGTGGTCGTAGAGCTGGTGGAGCTGCTGGTCGATGGAGGGAGCATCAGCGCGTGCCGCCGCGGCTGCCGCGCACGCGACGCCCAGGGCCGCGCAGACAGCGACGACCCTATAGATGAAGGGCTTCTCGTGGGACATGCGGCACCACCAGCCTGTCGAGGTCTTTCACGGTTCGCGGAGGACCCAAGCCACATTCGCGGCGCAACGCCACGCATCCCCGTCCTCGGAGGCAACAGTGTGAGGCGTCTTCTGGCAACCTTTCTCGTCATGCTCGCGCTCGTCGCCGCGAATTCCGGCGCCCGTGCCGGCCCCGATGCGACGCCCTCCGCACCATCGGTCGAAGCGACGCCTTCCGCAAGCCCCGCTGCCTCGCCCAGCGCCCCGGCGGCGTCCGAGCTCCCCGCCGTCATGAACCGGTACGTGAGCGCTCTCGGCGGGCGCGAGGTCCTCGCCTCCATCAAGACGCAGACGCTCGTGTATAGCTTCCCGCTCTTGGGCCGCGTCTTGGTCGTGCGCACGACCACCAAGGTGCCTTCCTTCTACCTCCAGGTCACCCAAGCCGAGGGCGGCACGGGCAAGATCAGCGTCGGGTTCGACGGCAAGACCGCGTGGTCGCAGGGGCCTGACGGGGTCACCACGATCCTGACCGGCGAGAAGCGCGCGTCAGTGATCTCCGATGCAGCAGGCGGCAACGACTCAGAGATATTCACCGATCGCTGGCCGACGACTGTGGCGCTCAAGCCCGCCGAGACCCATGACGGCAAGACGTACGTCGTACTCAGCATCATGCCCAAGGGCGGCATCAACCACGATGTCTTCCTCGACCCGCAGACCTACCAGCCGATGATGGAGCGGACGGTGGAATCCGACGCCACCTCGATCTCCGTGGTGAATGCGATGAGCAAGGGCCCGCTCGGCGAACTGGAAGCGCAGAGCATCACGACGACGCGTTCGGATGGATTCCCACAGGTGACCGCCGCGCTGCGATTCGTGCGGAACAACGCCGACGTCAGCGACTCGATCTTCGCGCCGCCGCTCGGCAAGGGCACAGAAACCATCTAGCCGCGGGAGGTCCAAGCTGCCGAGTCCGGTGAAAGCGCGGGTGTGAGCACACAGACGACCGATCTCCCCGCCCTTCGCCACACCGCGGCCCATCTGCTGGCCCATGCGGTCGTCGACCTCTTCGGCGACGACGTTCAGCTGGCCATCGGACCTGCGATTGAAAACGGCTTCTACTACGACTTTCTCAAGCCGACGCCGTTCGTGCCCGAAGACCTGCCGCGCATCGAAGCGCGCATGAAAGAGTTGATCGCCCAGGGTCTGGTCATGAAGGGTGCCCCCATCACCCGTGCGGAGGCCGAGGCCTACTACGCAAAGCGCCACCAGCCGTTCAAGCTCGACATCTTGCACGGCATCCCTGAGGGCGAGCCGCTCACCATGTACACGATCGGCGGCTTCACCGACCTGTGCCGCGGCGGCCACGTCGAATCGGGCAAGGATGTCGGTGCGGTCAAACTACTGTCGATCGCCGGCGCGTACTGGCGTGGCGACGAGCATAACCCCATGTTGCAGCGCATCTACGGCACGGCCTTTGCACGCCAGACCGAGCTCGACGCGTACCTCGAGCAGCTCAAAGAAGCAGAGCGCCGCGACCACCGCAAGCTCGGCCGGGAGCTCGACCTCTTCTCCATCGAGGAGCAGGCGGGTCCGGGGCTCGATCTTCTGGCACCCCAAGGGCGGGCGCGTGCGCGAGGTCATCGAGGATTTCATCCGCCGCGAGCTGCGGCAGCGGGGCTACGAGCCCGTGCACACGCCGCACGTCGTCCACGAGGACGTCTTCAAGATGTCCGGCCACCTGCAGACGTTCGCCGAGAACATGTTCGGCCCGCTCGAGCTCGACAAGGAACGCTACCGGGTCAAACCCATGAACTGCCCCGGCCACATCTTGATCTACAAATCGCGGCCGCGATCTTACCGCGAGCTGCCCTTGCGCCTGGCGGAGTTCGGGACCGTCTATCGCAACGAGCGTCGGGGACGCTCCATGGACTCTTGCGGGTCCGCATGATCACCATGGACGATGCGCATCTGTTCTGCACCCCCGATCAGCTCCAGCAAGAGTTCGAGAACACGGTCGATGCGGCGCTCACCGTGCTAGCGCGCATTCAAGTTCGATGATTACAAGATGTTCGTCTCGACGAAGCCGCCGAACGGGGCTGGGCGATGACGCGCTCTGGGAGCGCGCGACGAACGCGATCAAGTGCGGCCTGCGATCATGCGGCCTGGCATACGAGATCGACGAAGGCGGTGGAGCGTTCTACGGCCCCAAGCTCGACATAAAAGTGCGCGATGCGATCGGCCGCGAATGGCAGCTGTCCACGGTGCAGGTCGATTTCAATCTGCCCGAACGCTTTGCGTTGACCTATGTCGGCCAGGATGGTGCTGAGCACCGACCGGTCATGATCCACCGAGCGCTCTGCGGATCGATGGAGCGTTTCATGGGCGTCCTCATCGAGCACTATGCCGGGGCGTTCCCGGTCTGGCTCGCGCCGGTGCAGGCCGTCGTCCTGCCCATCACCGATGGTCAGCTCGAATACGCCCGCTCGGTCGCCGCGCAACTCGGCGGCGCCGGCATACGCGTGGAGATCGACGAGACCAACGAGCGGCTTCAGAAGAAGATCCGCAACCAGCAGATGCTCAAGCTGCCGTACATGCTCGTCGTGGGCAAGAGCGAGGCCGCAGACGGATCGGTCAACGTGCGCACGCGCTCGGGCGAGCAACAGACCATGACGACGGCCGAGTTCATCGCAAAGGTGTCCGCCGAGGTCGCCGCCCGCACCTAGCTTTGAAGCAACGGACCTTCAGGTCCGTTAACCGAACCAGAACCTATGCGCTTGCTCGGCATCGAGACATCCTGCGACGACACGGCGGCCGCGGTGGTCGTGGACGGCTACACGGTCGAGAGCAACGTGCTGGCGAGCCAAGACGAGTTCCACCGTGAGTACGGCGGCATCGTGCCGGAGATCGCCAGCCGCAAACACGCGGAGACCATCAACGCGGTCATCGAGCTCGCCCTGCGCAAGGCCGACCGCGGCTTTGCGGGCCTCGACGGCATCGCGGTCACGTGTGGGCCGGGGCTGCCCGGCAGCCTTGTGGTCGGGGTCGCGGCGGCGCAAGCAGCCGCCATCGCGTGCGATCTCCCCGTCTACGCCGTCAACCATCTGCACGGGCATCTCTTCGCCAACTATCTCGAGAACCCGCAGCGCCCGGCGTATGCGGCTCCGTCGACCCCGTTCATATGCCTCGTCGTCTCGGGCGGACACACCGACCTCATCTTGGTGGAGACACCCAGCCATCACCGGGTCATCGGGCGCACGCTCGACGATGCAGCCGGCGAGGCGTTCGACAAGGTGGCGAGGCTGCTCGGGCTTGGCTTTCCCGGCGGCCCCGTGCTCGACCGTCTCGCGCAGTCGGGCGATCCGCGCGCCTTTGATTTCCCTCGCGGTCTCGTGCGCGACGGCTCATACAACTTCAGCTTCTCCGGCTTGAAGACCGCGCTGCGCTATCACCTCGACGCCCATCCCGAGCACGCCGCACAGCGTCTGGCGGACGTCGCGGCGAGCTTCCAAGCCGCGGTGGTCGACGCGCTGTGTGAGAAGACGCTGCGTGCCGCTCGCGATCTCGGACAGACGACCATCGCGCTGGCCGGCGGCGTCGCGGCGAATTCCTCGCTGCGCAGCGAGCTCGTGCGTCGCGCCAGTCGCGAGGGGATGGCCGTCTTAGTGCCGCCGCTCGAGTATTGCACCGACAATGCGGCGATGATCGCCGCGGCTGCGTTCTATCGCGGCGACCTCGCGCGAGTGCGGCCTGAGGACCTGCGGATCGATCCGAACTTCGCGTGGTGAACGGAGAACGGACCTAAAGGCCCGTTGCTGCAAAGGTCCGTTGCTGCAAAGTTCTTGCTGCTGTCTTGTCCGCGGGTCATTCGCCCGGGCGGAGGATCTTCAGGAAGTTCGTGCGGCCCTGGACGCCGAGCGGGGTGCCGCCAACGAGCACGACCGCCTGTCCTTTCTCCACCGCCTCGAAATCCAGCAGCTTGTCTTCGACCGCGGCGATGAGATCGTCCGTGCTGCGGCCGAAATCGAGCACGCACGGCTGCACGGCCCAATCGAGCGAGAGGCGCCGTGCGATCCGCTCGTCCGGCACGAACGCATACACCGGCACGGTCGGACGGTCTTTGCTGACGATGCGGGCGGAGAACCCGGTGCGCGAGAAGGCCGCGATCGCCTGCACGTCAATCGACTCGGTGATCGAGATGGCCGCCTGCGAGATGGCGTGCGAGTCGCTGCTGATGACGCGCGAGCGGCGGCGGTCGCGGGTCGGTGGGAAGCTGTGCTCCGCTTCGAGCGCGATGCGCACCATCGTGCTCACCGCCTCGATCGGATAATCGCCGGCCGCCGTCTCCCCCGACAACATGATGCAGTCCGTGCCGTCGATGATCGCGTTGGCGACGTCCGAGGCCTCGGCGCGCGTCGGACGCGGGCTCTGCATCATGGACTCGAGCATCTGCGTGGCGGTGATGACCGGGATGATGTGCGCGCGAGCGCGCGCGATGATCTGCTTCTGCAGCGTGGGCACCCGCTCGGGCGCCATCTCCACGCCGAGGTCGCCGCGCGCGACCATGACCGCGTCGGCGACGTCGAGGATCTCCTCGAGATGGTCGATCGCCTCGGGCTTCTCGATCTTGGCGATGACGGGCGTGTCGCCGCCGGCCGCTTTGACCGCCGCTTTGGCATCGAGCACGTCTTGCGCCTTGCGCACGAACGACAATGCCACGAAGTCCGCTCCGCCGCGCACGGCCAGAGCGAGATCGTCGCGGTCTTTCTCGGTGAGCGATGGCGAAGAGACCGCGACACCGGGCAGGTTCATGCCTTTGTTCTCGCCGAGCTCGCCGCCGTTGACGACCACGGTCGACACGGTCGTCTGCGCCGTGCCGGTGACGCGCAGCTCGAGACGTCCGTCATCGAGCAGGATGCGGTCCCCGGCCTTGACGTCTTTGGGCAGCGGCGCATAGGTGGTCGAGACCCGCTGCGCAGTGCCGGGCGAGCGCAGTCGTCGTGATCTCAAACGGTGCGCCGGCTTGCAGCAGAACGGGCGCGTGCCCCGCGAGCTGACCGATGCGCAGCTTGGGTCCCTGAAGGTCGGCGATGACGCCCACGGCGATGCCATGGCGCCGCTCTGCATCGCGCACCATCCCGATGCGCGCCCGGAACTCGTCGTGGCTGGCATGCGACATGTTGATGCGAAAGACGTTGACCCCCGCGTCGATGAGCTGGGCAACGAGCTGCGGACTGCTGCTCGAGGGGCCGATGGTGGCGACGATCTTGGTACGCCGGAAGACGTTCATGCGCGGCTCCGCACGGACAGCCAGCGCGCAAGCCCATCGCGCACGACCTGTTGCTCAACTGTGTGCAGCCGTTCGAGCGCCGCCTCCTCGTCCTCGTGCGGGAAGAGCGTCATCGGCAGGCGCGCCAAGAGCGGTCCGCGATCCACGTGGCGCGTGATCTCGATGAGGCTCGCGCCCGTGCACGGCGCCTTGGCGGCGAGCGCATCGCGCAGGGCCCGCGCGCCGCGGAAGACCTGCGTCTGCGTGCCGTCCGGAAACGTCACGGTGTCGGCGCTCGGGTCTTCGGGCAGATAGGCGGGGTGGAGGTTGAGCACACCGTCGAAGCCGGCGTCCAAGAACTCTTGGGCGAGCACGTGCATCCAGCCGAGCAGGAGCACGAGCCGGGCGCCGCTGTCGCGGACGACCCCGGCCAGGCGCAGCGCGTAAGCCGCCCGGTCTTCTGCCCGCTGGTCAAACGTCATGACGACGGTCGGGATGCCGGCCCGGCGAGCGCGCTCGAGCGCGAAGACCGCAGGCTTGTTCGAGACCACGAGCTTGATGTCGAGCGGCAAGGCGCCCGTGCGCACCGCATCGAGCAGCGCTTGCAGATTCGTGCCGCTCCCCGACACGAACACCGCCGTGGGGACCCGCTGCTGCTGCCGGTCGCCCAGCGCCGTGGCGCCCGTCTCAACCACCGATGATGACGCTCGGTCCGCAGGCATGGCGCGGTTCCACTTCACCGACGACCGCAACCCGCACTTCTGCCCCTTCGATAGGGGTCTTCGCAAGCGCGTCGCGGCCCGCCGCGAGCGCACGCTCGGCGTCGGCATGCGAGACCACGACGCAGAACCCAACGCCCATGTTGAAGACGCGGTGCGCCTCGTCGCGGGTGATGTGCTTCTCGCGCACGATAAGTTCGGCGATGGCCGGCACGCGCCAGCTCGACGGATCGAACCGGGCGGCGAGATGCTCGGGGAGCGCGCGCGGAACGTTGTCGATGAGGCCACCGCCCGTGATGTGCGCCATGCTCTTGACGGTGACGCCCGCCTGCTGGATCGCGCGCACGTAGGGCAGGTAGCTCGGATGGACGGCGAGCAGGGCATCGGCGATCGTACGCGCGCTCCCCGGCGCGAGCGGGTCGCCCCAGCGCGACTGCGCGATCGCGGCGCGTGCCAAAGAATAGCCGTTCGTATGCAGGCCGTTTGCGGGCAGACCGATGATGGCGTCGCCCGCGGCCACCTGCGAGATGTCGAGCAATGCGGCGCGCTCGACCGCGCCGACGATCGTGCCGGCCAGATCGAAATGCGGCGGCGTGTAAACGCCCGGCATCTCGGCGGTCTCACCGCCGAGCAATGCGACGCCGCTTGCCTGGCAAGCATCGGCGATCCCGCTGACCACGTTTGCCGCCGCATCGGGATCAAGCTTGCCCATGGCGAGATAATCCAGGAAGAACAGCGGCTGCGCATTCGAGCACAGCAGATCGTTGATGCAATGGTTGACGAGGTCCGCGCCGATCGTGCCGAAGCGGCCGAGCGCCGCGGCGACGAGGACTTTTGTGCCCACGCCGTCGGTGCTCGCCACCAGCACCGGTGCAGTGAAACCCTCTAGCGCGAAGCAGCCGCTGAAACCGCCGATGCCCTTGAGCACGCGAGGATCGGCCCGGCGATCGAGGATCGCTCGATAGCGTCCGACCGTCTCGTTGGCGGCGTCGATGTCGACGCCGGCGGCACCATATGCATCCGTCATATACGTGCGTCGTTTGTCGCCTGCTCGCAGCCTCCCTATGCTCGACCCAAGGTCGCTGTGTTGGGTTTGTAGAAATGGGGCGCGTTAACGAGCTTTCCTGTAAACATCACAGAAAGGTACATGTCCGGCATGAAGGTTGTGGTACGGGCGGAACGCCCTGTGCGCGTGACGGCGGATGCGGTCGCCGTCGGCCTGTTCTCCGATGGCAATCCACCAGCGAGTTTCACGCAGTTGAATACCGCGCTCGGCGGCGCGCTGGCCGAGATGCGCCAGAGCGGTGAGTTCCGCGGACGCGAGCGCGAGGTCAGTGTCCTCCACGGTGGTCGAAAGATCAAGGCCAAGCGGGTCATCGTCATCGGCTTGGGAGAGCGGGCCACGTTCCATCCCTCCACGTTCGCGCGGTTTGCCGGTCTCGCCGTGCGTGCTGCGGCCAGCCGGCGGCTGAGCAGCGTCGCTATCGTCGTGCCCGAGCCACTGCCGTTCGATGCCGCTGCCGCTATCGAGAACGCGGCAGAAGGCGCGGTCATGGCCACCTTCAACACCGCGCCGTACCGGAGCAAGCCCAACGGCAAACCCGATGCGGTGAGCGCGGTGACGCTTGTGGTGGATAACGCGGCCGCGGCCAAGGCCTTGCAGCGTGCGGCCGACCGCGGCGTCATCCTCGGAGATGCCGCGAACCACGTCCGCGAGATGGTCAACCTACCGTCCAACGACATGACACCGACGCATCTCGCACAGCGCGCGCGAGACTTCGCGAAAAAGCACGGCTTGAAGGTCACGATCCTCGACCGCGCCGAGATGAAGCGGCTCGGCATGGGCTCGATGCTCTCGGTCGCCGCGGGAGCGGAGCAGCCGCCCAAGGTGATCGCGCTCGAATACCGTGGCGATAAGGGCTCGAAGACGACGCTCGGTCTCGTCGGCAAAGGCGTCACCTTCGACACGGGCGGCATCTCCCTCAAACCGGCGCTCGACATGGACGCCATGAAAGGCGACATGGCTGGCGGCGCGACCGTGCTTGGCGCCATGGCCGCCATCGCGCAGCTCAAGCCCAAGGCCAACGTCATCGGCATCGTCATGGCCACCGACAACATGCCGTCGAGCAAGGCGACCAAGCCCGGCGACATCGTCCGCGCCATGAACGGCAAGACGATCGAGATCACCAACACCGATGCGGAAGGGCGCCTCGTGCTCGCAGACGGCCTCTGCTACGCACGCAAGCTCGGCGCGACGCACCTTGTCGACATCGCCACCCTCACCGGAGCGGCAGTCGTGGCGCTCGGCAACACGACGACCGGCGTCATGGCCAACGACCGCCAGTTCGTCGATCTCTTCCACGAGGCCACGGCCCCCTATGGCGAGCGCTACTGGGAGCTCCCGCTCTTCCCGGAATACGCGGATCTCATCAAGAGCTCGATCGCGGACATGAAGAACTCGGGCGGCAGGCCGGCAGGCACGATCTACGGCGCGATGTTCCTCAAAGAGTACGTCGACGACGCGCCCTGGATCCATCTCGACATCGCAGGGACATCGTGGACGGATTACGATGCCGCGCACATCGCCAAGGGCCCGACCGCGGTCGCCATGCGCCCGCTCGTCAAGCTGGCCGAACTCGTCGCGGGAAAACGCCTGCATCCCAAGGCCGACGAGGCCGCGTATCAGCGGCTCACGCCGTCCGTCACGCTCTCCTCGCACAACGGGGTGGCGTCGGGCCGGCGGCGCAAGTGATGCGCGAGGCCTAACCGGGGACTTTCTCGGGTTCGCGGACCTTCCCACCGAGCTGTTCGTGGATGCCGGCGGGGTAGCGGCCGGTGAAGCACCCCATGCAGAAATCCGTGCGCGGCCGGCCGGTCGACGCGATGAGCCCTTCTTCGCTCAGATAGCCGATCGAGTCCGCGTTGATCGCCTTGCAGATCTCGGGCACGCTGAAGTTCGCGGCGATGAGCTGCTCGTATGTGGCTGTGTCCACGCCCAAGAAGCACGGGTGCCGCATGGGCGGGCAGGTCAGCCGCACGTGGACCTCTCTCGCGCCGCAACGCCGCAGCATGGCGACGAGCTGTCGCGTCGTCGTACCGCGCACGATCGAATCGTCGACGAGCACGATGCGCTTGCCCTTGAGATTGGCGACCAGCGGGTTGAACTTGAGTTTCACGCCCTGCGAGCGCATGGTCTGATCCGGCGAGATGAAGGTCCGCCCGATATAGCGGTTCTTGATGAGGCCTTCGATGTACGGCATCCCAGACTCGTCGGCATAGCCGATCGCAGCCGCTGTCGCGCTGTCCGGAACGCCGATGACGATGTCGGCTTCGACCGGACATTCGCGCGCGATGGCTCGGCCCATCTTGTAGCGCGCCAAATAGAGCTCGTGACCCGCGTAGAGCGTGTCGGGCCGTGAGAAATAGATGTATTCGAAGATGCAGTTGGCCGGCTTGTGACCCGTCTCCACCTTGCGCGAGCGCAGGCCGCGCTCGTCGATGATGATGATCTCGCCCGGCTCGACCTCGCGCAGCATTTCCGCGCCGACGGTGTTGAGCGCGCACGACTCGGACGCGATCATCCACCCGTCGCCATAGCGGCCGACGCATAAGGGGCGCACGCCCCATGGATCGCGGAAGCCGAACAGCTGCCGCTCCGTGGCGAGCACGATGGAGAACGCCCCCACGCAACGAGCCATGAGGTCGGCGATGCGCTCCTCCATGTCCCCGTGGTCCATGAAGGTGAGGAGCTTAGCCATGACGTCCGAGTCTGAATCGGTGGCCTCGGCGACCTGCGGGGGCAGCTGACGGCGCAAAGCTTCTGTGTTGACGAGATTGCCGTTATGCGCCAGGGCGAACGTGCCGATCTCGCTCGTCTCGAGCAGCGGTTGGGCGTTGTAGACGACGGACGAGCCGGTCGTCGAGTAGCGTGTGTGGCCGACGGACAGGTAGCCCGGCAGCTGCGTCAACACGTCCTCGGTGAAGATCTGCGAGAGCAGGCCCATCTGCTTGAAGACGCGCAGCTCCCGTCCGTCGGAGACGGCGATGCCGGCGCTTTCCTGGCCGCGGTGCTGCAAGGCGTAGAGCGCGAAATAGGTCGCGCGCGCGACGTCTTCGCCGGGCGCGAAGAATCCGCACACGCCGCAGGCGTCGTGCACTGCGTCCTCGCTGCCGGCCGGCTTCGGGACGTAGGGTTGGGGAAGGCTCGAGGGTGTCGGAATCATCGCACTTCCACCTTACCGGAAAGGCCGCGGCCTGTCAACGAACCACCTCCGCACGGCGCTCGGCGATGTCGGAACGGTAGCGCAAGACCACCCCTGCGGGCAGCGTTTTCTCGTAGCGCGTGGCGGCTTCATATGCCCGCGTGCGGGCGGCGGCGACGTCGGCGCCGAGCGCACAGATAGTGAGCACGCGCCCGCCGCTTGAGTCGACGACGTCGCCGCGCAGCGTCGAACCGCCCCAAAATCCGACCGTCGAATCGTCCTCGAACGCGGTGAATGCGGGCAAGCCCGAGATCGCGCGCGACGCCTGTGGATAACCGTCGCTTGTGAGCACGACGCCGACACAGGCCGAGGCCGAGAACGTGGGCGCCATTCGGTCGTCGAGCTGCCCGTTCGCCGCGGCGTGCAGCAGATCGAAGAGATCCGACTCCAGACGCGGCAGCACGACTTCGGTCTCCGGATCGCCGAAGCGGGCATTGAACTCGAGCACCATCGGTCCGCGTGCGGTCATCATGAGACCGGCGTAGAGGCATCCCCGGTAGTCGATCCCATCGCGCTTGAGGCCCTCGAGCGCCGGCCCGATGACGAGGTTCTGGATCCGTTTGAGCCCGAGCTCGTCGAGGACGTCGTGCGCTGGCGAGTACGCGCCCATGCCGCCCGTGTTAGGCCCGGTGTCACCATCACCGGAGCGCTTGTAATCGCACGCGCCGGCAAGCGCGAACGAGCGCACCCCGTCCAGCACCGCCATCACCGACACCTCGCGGCCTTCAAGGCGCTCTTCCATGACGACGCTTGTCCCGCCGCCCGGCAGCGCGCGCGCGCCATACCACTGGGCGAGGATGGAGCGCGCCTCATCAGCATCGGCGCAGACGACCACGCCCTTGCCCGCGGCGAGCCCATCCGCTTTGAGCACGACGCCGTCCGCGAACCGCTCGAGCGCTCGCTCGGCTTGCCGCTGGTCGTGGACGACCCGGTGGCGCGCGGTCGGGATGCCGTGGCGCTCCATGAATTGCTTGGCGAACGCCTTGCTCGATTCCAAACGCGCGCCGGCCCGGCTCGGCCCGAAGACGGCGACGCCCGCGCCCCGTAGCGCATCCGAAGACGCCCGCAGCGAGCGCCGGCTTCTGGCCCCACCACGGCAAGATCGATGCGCTCTTCGCCTGCGCGCCTCGCAAGCTCGAGCCCGGAGGTCGCCGCAAGGTCGGGCCAGTTCGTGCCGAGCGCGGAGGTGCCCGCGTTGCCCGGCGCCGCGAATATGCGCGTGACGCTTCGGGACTTGGGAGAGCTTCCAGGCCAGGGCGTGCTCGCGGGCGCCGGAACCGATGACGAGGACGTTCATTCCCATTCGATCGTCGCCGGCGGCTTGGCTCGTGATGTCGTACACGACGCGATTGACCTCGGGGATCTCGTTGACGATGCGGGTTGAGATCTTCTGCAGCACCTCGGGCGGCAGCCGCGACCAATCGGCCGTCATCCCGTCGTCGCTGCTGACGGCACGGATCGCGACCATATTGCCGTAGGTGCGGAAGTCGCCCATGACGCCGACGCTGCGCAGGGGCGTGAGCACGGCGAAATATTGCCAGGGGCGCTCTACGCCGCCGCGCTCGATCTCTTCTCGGACGATGGCGTCTGCCCGGCGCACGACGCGCAAACGCTCTTCGTCGATCGTCCCGAGCACGCGCACCGCAAGGCCAGGACCTGGGAACGGCTGGCGCTCGACGATGTGCTTGGGCAGGCCGAGCTCGAGGCCCAAGCGGCGCACCTCATCTTTGAAGAGCAGCCGCAGCGGTTCGATGAGCTTGAGATCCATCTCTTCGGGCAGACCGCCGACGTTATGATGCGTCTTGATCTTTGCGCCGGCTTTGCTCTGCGGCGTCTTGCTCTCGATGACGTCTGGGTAGAGCGTGCCTTGGACCAAGAACTCGACGCCGGGGATCAGGCGCGCGTGCTCTTCGAAGATCCCGATGAACTCGCGGCCGATCGTGATGCGCTTTTGCTCCGGGTCTTCTATGCCGGCGAGTTTGTCGAGGAAACGCTGTCGTGCGTCGACCGCTACGAGGTTGAGATGCACGATATCGCGGAACGCGCTCACGACCTGCTCGGCTTCGCCCTCGCGCAGCAGGCCGTGGTCGACGAAGACACAGGTCAGCCGGTCTCCGATGGCGCGCGCCACGAGCGTCGCGGCGACGGCGCTATCGACGCCGCCGGACAGCGCGCAGATGGCTTTAGCGCCGCCGAGGCGCAGCCTGATCTCCTCGACCGCCCGATCGACGAACGACGACATCTCCCATTGCCCGTGCAGCCCGGCGATCTTGCGCAGGAAGTTGCGCAGGATGGCGCGGCCGTGCTCGGTGTGGCGCACCTCAGGATGGAACTGCACGCCGAACAGCTTGGCGGCCGGGTTGCCGAACGCGGCGACGGCGCTCGTCGGCGTATGCGCGAGCTTGATGAAGCCACGCGGCAACTCGGTCACCGTGTCTCCGTGGCTCATCCAGACCTGCGATCGCCCGGGCACGTCTAAGAACAGCAGCGACTGCGCCGCATCGACCGTCACCTCAGCGCGGCCATACTCGCGGATCGTCCCCGGCACGACCTTGCCGCCGGTCGCATAGGCGAGCTCCTGCATCCCGTAGCAGATGCCCAAGACCGGTCTGCCGGAGGCGAGGATCTTCGGGTCGAGGTGCGGGGCGCCCGGCGCGAGCACGCTGTCGGGTCCACCCGTGAGGATGAAGGCCGATGGGTTGCGCGCGGCGACCTCCTCCCATGGCGCGTCGTAGGGGAAGATCTCGCAGTAGACCCGCTCTTCACGCACGCGGCGCGCGATGAGCTGGGCGTACTGCGCGCCGAAGTCGATGATGGCGACCATTTCCGACGGTGTCGTCTTCACGTGCAGATCTCCGCGAGCCGGCCGCTGTCGCGGGCCAGCACGACTTCTTTCGCGATGCGCTCGCCGACCGACATCTCCATGCCCCAGCGATAGGCCGAGTACGGCGTGTACTTTGTGCCTGGCGACCCCGGAATGCGCAAGCTGACGTCATAGACGACGAACGATTTCGGCGGGCCGGCCACGATGACGCACTGCAACGCGAACGGTCCGATGATGCCGGGCGCTCGCATCTTCCGGGCGGCCGTCACGAAGCGCTCGCCCATCTCGAAGGCCTGCTCGAGCATCGACTCGGGCAGCGTGGAGGCGATGTGACCCGCTTCTTCCATCGAGGCGGTGAAGGCCGCGCCGAGCGGCGCCTGGTCCACGGCCAAGAGCGAGCGGATGCCGTCGATGTTGGTCTGGCGGCGCGTGTCCGTGCCCAAGAGCTCAAGCTCGCCCAGGATCGGCGACCAGAAGAAATTCAAGTTGATAGTCGGTCCGAGGACGTATTCTTCGAAGACGGCGCGGTCGAGCCCGTCTTGGGTGACCACGCCGCTTGCCAGATAGTGCGCCGCGCGCTTGCGGTACTGGTCTGGGTTGGCGGCGAGGAAGAACGCGCGCTCGAACTTCACGCGCGCGTGCTGAGCCTTGACGAGGGTGAGCCCGTCGATCTCATCCGGCCCTGCCAGACGGCGCGGGTAGCGGATCTTCGCCTCCTCGAGCAGCCGGTACTGGTTGTCCGCCTCGTCGCGCTCTTCGGCGCGCAGCAGGCGGCGCGATCCGAACATCGGCACGAGCATGCCCCGCTCGATCTCATCGTAGGAGAGACGCTCGTGGGCGTACACTTCGAACGAACGGTTGGGCACAAAGATGCTGTTCTTCTCGAGCATCGTGCGTTGCACGCCCGATCCGACGACGTCGGCGAAATGATCGACCATGAGCGTCTCGTCGACGCAGCCGGTGCCGTCGGCACGCGTGCGGTACGCTCGCGCGTAGGTCTGGTCGCGCTTGGGCGCGGTGACGACGAGCGTGCGCAAGCCGGCCGCGTTTGGCGCCCAGACACACGTCGAGCGCGGAGTGGCTGCCGATGCAGGCGAGCGTGAGGCGAGAGGGATCGTATGCGGCGAGGGCGGCGCTAGGCGACGTCGCCGCGGCCATCAGTTCGCGGGAACCCCGGGACCGGGCACGGCGACCGACTCCCCGTTCGGAGCGGCGCTGCGGTCGAAGGTCTTGCGGCCGGAGTGGTCGAGGACGAGATCCAGACTATTGGACAAAAGCGCATTGCGCAGCTCGCGCGCGATGCGCCGACCGGTGGACATCGGTTCGTCGTAGTTGAGGTACGAGTAGGGCGAACCGTCGATGAAGAGGTTCGTGCCGGCGACGATGCGCGCCGAGATCTCCATGAGGAAGAACTCGGAGTCCGGCGTGACGATCGTCTCCAGGCAGAATGCGCCGAACAGCCCGCGGTCGCCGCACAGCTCGCGGCTGACGCGCACCACGGCTTCGCCCATGTTGAACGCCTCGGCGAGCAGCGACTCGCGCAGGCTGATGGGCTGGTTGCCGATGACGACGTAGGACGGCGAGATGTCCCAGCCTTCTTGATCGGCCAGCGGGATGCGCCCGAGCGAGTCGACGTTGCTCTCGTAGCGGCGATCCATCGACATGATCTCGAGCTTGCCGGTCAAGGGCGAGTAGAAGTAATGGATGTAGACGGGCACGCCGAGCACGTACTCCTGCATGATGTAGCGTTGCTCGACCAGGTGCGAGGCGCGCGCCGTGAAGTCTTCCGGGTTTTTGACGAAGAGATAACCTTTGCCGCCGTGCGCCCCGTACAGCTTGACGATGACGGGGCGGTCGATCTCGCTCGCCTTGGTGAACTGGCGAGGCATCTTCAGACCCGCCTGCGTGAGCCACTCGCGCTGGCGCAGACGGTCCGCTTCCCAGTCGAGCACCGCCTTGTTGCCGAAATACGGCGTGGTCATCTTCTTGTGCTCTTCCATCGAGAGATAGGCGACGAACGAGCCATGCGGCACGAGGATGACCTTGCGCTTGTTGAGCTCTTTCTCCAATCTGGGGAAATCGCTATATTGCGGGATGACGACGACTTCGTCGACGAAAGAGAAGCTCGAGTAGAGGCGCTCGTTGAGCGGCGTGACGACGGCGAGGGTGTGGAACCCCTCGTCTTTTGCACCCTTGAGGATCTGGAGCGCGGAGTGGCTGCCAAGCGTCGCTATGGTGAAGAGCGACGGGAGCTGGGCGGCGGACTTCGGGCTCATCGCTACGCTTTCGCCGCCGCCCCCTCGAGTTCCCCGACTGGGGTGCGGACGGGGCGGAGACGGATGTCGTAGGCTTGCGAGACCGGATTGGCGAGCAACGTCTGGCAGGCCCACGCTAATCGTTCGCTCGCGGCGGGGCCGCCGGCGTCGTAGAGCCGCCAGCCCACGGCGCGCTCGAGGCCGCGCAGCGCGTGCATGCCGAACGTGCCGCGCAAAAGCGTCACCAGGCGGTCGTTGTTCTCGTCCTTGTCGCGGACGAGCGCTTCCCACTCGGCGGGCTGGGCGTCCGCAGACGCACCCTCGACCGCATACCACATGCGGTGTTTGTTCGGGTTGAAGAGGACCTCGGCGTGGGCGAGCTGGGCCACGAGCCGCGGCGGCGTCTCATCGTCGCTCGCCGTGAGGATGAGGTGCTCGGCGCGCTCGACCCGCTCGAGGTCCTCATAGCCGAGGCGGCGCAGGGCGGTGAGCACCGTGAAGGCCGTGTTGTCGGGGATCTTGAGGTCGATCGCGACGTCGATCGTGCGCATGGATCGTGGTTCGCTAGCGGAGAGCGCGTCTACTGTGGCGTCACTGCGTGGCCTGCAACCTGGGCCGCAAGTCCGTGGCGTCAGCGCCGACCCGCTCGGCCATGCGCAGCAAGAGCTCGTCCTGCGCTTGCTGGTGCTGCAGCAAGTAGCCGATCCACTCATGGTCGAGTTCGGCCCGCGTTTCGGCATGCTCGCTTGACTGCCGCTGGGCGATCGCGATGACGAAGAGCAGCGTCAGCTGGATGACGTTAGAGACCGTCAGCAGGAACACGAAGGGGTAGGGGTCCTTCCCGGTCGCCTGCCCGGCGATGAGCCACACGATCTGCACGACGATGACTGCGGCCAGCGCTATCGGCGCACCGGTCGAATCCGCCACGCGCTTGCAGAAGCGCTCGACGGGCGTCAGCTGTTCGCTGTAGACCTCATTGGCGTTGCGGATGATTGGGGGCATCTGATGGTACCTCTTATGTGGCTTCGAGATAGTCCGCCGGCGTCGTCTTGTCCGCCCCACGCGCGACGCGCAGCCGGTCCAAGATGACGGTGAGGATCGACGCGACGGCCAGGTTCGCGAGGAGCGCATACAGACCGGCAAAACCTGAGATGACGGTCGACCCCACGTGCAGCGCATAGATCGAGGAGAAATGCCGTGTCGCCGGCACGTAGGTGCTGACCGGCATGTAGGTGGCCAGCGCCATGCCCACCGCCCATCCGGCGAGCAGCGCAAGGCGGTGGAACCAGCGCGTGTAGAGCCCGAAGATGAGCGTGGGGAACGTCTGCAGGATCCAGCCGCCCGCGAACAGCTGGAAGTTGATGGCGTATTCGCTAGGGAGCTTGAGCACGAAGATGAGCGCCCCCAGCTTCATGATGAGCGAGACGAGCTTGGCGTTATTCGACTCCTGGCGGTCGCTGCAGCGCGGGTTGATGTACTCGCGATAGATGTTGCGGGTGAAGAGGTTCGCAGACGCGATCGACATGATGGCGGCGGGCACGAGCGCACCGATGGCGATAGCTGCGAAGCCGAAGCCGGCGAACCAGGCGGGGAACATGGCGAGCAGCAGCTGCGGCACGGTCTCGTTCGCCGTCGCGGGATGCACCCCGGCGACGATCGCCATATAGCCGAACGTCGCCAGAAAGGCGAGCAGCAGGCTATAGACGGGCAAGGCGATCATGTTGCGCCGGATGACCGTGGGCCCGGACGCGCTGAGCAGACCCGTGATGTTATGCGGGTACATGAAGATGGCGAGCGCCGAGCCGAGCGCAAGCGAGATATAGGCCGGGTACTCAGACGGCGGCAAGAGCAGCCCAAGCGGCTTTGGGCGTGCGGCGAGCGCCGCACCTGCCGCTGAGAAGACGTGTCCGTAGCCACCAAGCTTGGCCGGGATGACAACGGCGGCGGTGATGACCGTGACGTAGATGAGGATATCCTTGACGAACGCGACGAGCGCGGGTGCGCGCAAGCCCCCCCGATACGTGTAGACGGCGAGGATCACAAAGGCCACGATGATGGGAAGGTCGCGCAGCGGGCCCGTGCCGCCGAATCCCATCGCCGTGATGACCACCTGGATGCCGACGAGCTGCAGCGCGATGTAGGGCATGGTGGCAAGTATCCCGGTGATCGCGACGACGAGCGACAGGGCGCGGCTGTCGTAGCGCTCGCGGGCGAAATCCGCGTAGGTGATGTAGCCGCGGTTCTTCGCGATGGTCCAGAAGCGCGGCGCGAACAAGAAGACGAGCGGATACGCGATGGCGGTGTAGGGCAGCGCATAGAAGCCGAGCGCCCCCGTGCCGAAGACGAAGGCGGGCACGGCGATGAAGGTGTAGGCCGTGTAGAGATCGCCGCCTATGAGGAACCATGAGACGAGGGTGCCGAACTGCCGGCCGCCGAGCGCCCACTCCTGGAGCAGGTCGAGGTTCCCGCGGCGCCAGTACGGGCCCAAAAAGCCGAGCACGCTGACGAGCGCGAACAGCGCGACGAAGACGAGGACCGCCGGCCAGATCACTCGCGCCCTCCGCCGTGCGCCAGCAGATACACGACCAGGATCACGAGCGCGGTCACCGCGATCCAGACGAACTGATACCAGTAGAAGAACGGGATGCCGGCCAGGCTCGGCTGCAGCGAATTATACGACGGCGTCCATAACATCGCCACATAGGGAATGAGAAGCAACCAATACCAACGCCGATCGGCGCCGGGTTTGCTACGGTGCATCCCGGCCGTTTTTAGGGAGCACGGCCGTGGACCTTCAGGCGCAACGCGGCGAGGATTACTGCGAGAGGGAGCGCGCCATGCTTTGGAAGATCGCGTGCGAGGGTGACGGGGCGAGCGGATCCGCGCCGCGCAGCGACGGCTCTTCGAAGGCGAGATTGAAGTTCCAGGCGACGCGCTCGGGATGAGGCATGACGGCGAGCACGTTGCCGGCCTCGTTGCAGATCCCGGCGGCGTCGCGCATCGCACCGTTGGGTGCGCCAGACGCGAAGCGGAAGACGATGCGACCATCCTTCTCGAGCTGGTCGAAGTAGGCAGGGTCGCCCGTGAAGCGTCCTTCGCCGTGGGCCATCGCCATCTTCATCATCGCCCCCGCGGCC
The DNA here is from genome assembly GCA_963806005.1 of Vulcanimicrobiota bacterium. GTDB lineage: Bacteria > Vulcanimicrobiota > Vulcanimicrobiia > Eremiobacterales > Eremiobacteraceae > JAFANK01. Next base: position 393,764 of record CAWDWJ010000002.1, read on the forward strand.
ATGCCGGCCGTGAAGGCGCAGCGCAGCGGCGGCACCGCCAGTTCGACGTCGACGATCCGGCACTGGAAATGACCCGACGGCAGGTTGTGCGCGATCGCCACCGGTCCTAAGAGCCCGACCTCTGCGAGCACCTGTGCTCCGTTGCACAGCCCGAGCACGAGCTTGCCTCGCTGCGCTTGCTCTTTCACCACCGCCACGCTGTTCGATTTTGCGGCGATGGCTCCGGCGCGAACCCGGTCTTCGTACGCGAAGCCCCCGGGGATCACATACCCTTGATAGTCGCGCAGCTCGTGCGGCGGTTCGCTCCACAGGACCGCTCGAGCGTCCATGCCCGCGTCGCGACAGGCGTCGACCGCCTCTTCCTCTGAGTTGGTGCCGGGGAAGACCAGCACCGCGACGCGCGGCTTCATGCGAAGACATCCCGCAGCGGCTGCATCCACGACTCGGCGAGGTCGGCGAGCGCGACGTCGCAGAGGTGCTCGACGCGCAGGCGAGAGCCGCCCGTCATCCCTAAACGGCGGGCGAGCGCCCCGTGCGAGCGGACTTCGGCCTCGAAGGCGAGAGCGTTCTCGGGCGCCACCGCGACGACGAACCCGCCGGCCTCGCCGAAGAGCGCCGCGGACGGCGGCACGCCCGGCGCCCACTGGTCTGTCGGCAATAGCGAGGCGCCGATCGTGCCCGTGCCCTCGCCCCCGAGGCACATCTCGGCCACGCAGGCGAGCACGCCGCCGTCGGAGATATCGTGCGCCGCGCTGATGCGGCGAGCACGGATCTCACCGATCACGGCCTTGATCTGGGCGCAGGCATCTTCGTAATCGATCGGTGGCAGCGGCCCTGCGTGCTCGAGCGCGAGCACGTCGGCGAGCACAGATCCTCCGAGTTCGGGGCTGCGCGCTCCGAGCAGATATAAGAACTGCTGGTCCGTCACGATCTGCATGGTCACGATCGAACCGACATCGTCGATCCGCCCGACGCATGCCACGATCGCCGATGGCACGATCGCACTGCCCGATGCCGCATGGTTGTACAGACTCACGTTGCCGCTGACAAAAGGCAGTCCATCCTTGGAGGCGATGGTGAGGGCGCGCGCTGCTTCGCCCAGTCCCTCGATGCCGTCGGCGAGCTGGCGATAGGCGACGGGATCTTCAGGATTGCCGTAGTTGAGACAGTCGGTGAGACCGATGGGCATCGCACCGACCGCGGCGACGTTGCGGGCTGATTCGACCACCGCATATGCGGCGGCTGCCCGGCTTGAGATCGATCCGTAGCGCGCGTTGCCGTCGACCGAGAGGGCCACGGCGAGCGGAGCCCCGCGCTTGACCAAGAGCACGCCGGCGTCGGCATACCCGGAGGGGACGACCGTGGCCCCGCGCACGACGGTGTCGTAGCGCTCGATGAGCGGACGGCGGCTGCACACATCGGGGTGGGCGAGCACGCGCGCGAGCAGGGCGCCGGCGTCCGCGATGGCAGGGGCCTGCGCCACGGCCGGCTGCGCCTGTGCGTCGGCGAGCTTCCATGTGGCCCGCACGGGCTGAGTGAGCACCTCGATCGGCAGGTCGATCACCGGGATCTCCCCGGCGCGCACGACGTAGCGTTTCTCGCGCGTCACCGTGCCGATCACTGCGGCGCGGGCGTTAGCCGAGACGTCGGGCAGCGTGAAGCGCTCGTTGTAGACCGCAAGCAGTTCGGGGGTGAACGATGTGGGCACGGCCCACAGCATGCGTTCTTGCGTCTCGGCCATGGCAATCACGAATGGGGACAGGCCCCGGACGGCCACCGGTACGGCGTTGATGTCGATGACCGCTCCGAAGCCGCCCGCGCTGCAGATCTCAGATGAGCTGCCCATGATGCCGCCCGCTCCAAGGTCTTTGAAGCCCACCGCAAGCTTGCGTTCGTGGACGAGAGCGAAGACCGCATAGCTGGCCCGCATGATGACGTTCTTGAGGAAAGGGTCGGGGACTTGGACCGCGCTCTTGTTGGCTTGTGCTTCTTGCTCGTCGAGCACGAGCGAGGCGAAAGCCGCCCCGCCGAAGCCGGATGCATCCGTCGCTTTGCCGACGAGCACGAGATCGTAGCCCTCTCCGGTCTCCGGCACGCGGCTATGGATGATCCGGTCGCGTTCGACGAATCCGAGCGCGACGACGTTCACAAGACAGTTGTCGCGGAACGACGGATGGAAATAGACGTCGCCCGCGAGGTTGGGCACGCCGACCGCGTTGCCGTAGGCCGCGATGCCGTCGACGACGCCGCTGGCCACGTAGGCCGCGTGCGACCCGGTGACGGCAGGACCAAAACGCAGCGGATCCGCGCTCGCGACGACCTTGGCCCCCATGCACAGCACGTCGCGCAGGATGCCGCCGACACCGGTCGCCGCGCCTTCGAACGGCACGACTTGCGAGGGATGGTTGTGGCTCTCATGTGCGACGACGACGCCGTATTCCATGCCGTCGATGACGCCTGCGCGCAGGACGCCGGCGTCTTCACCGACGCCGACGATCACGTCCTCGCCGCGCGTGGGCAGCTGGCTCAAGAGGGCGCGGCTGCTCTTGTACGAGCAATGCTCGCTCCACTGGATCGCAAAGGCATGGGCTTCGGCGCGGGTGGGATTTCGGCCAAGCCGCTGCGCGATCGTGCGCAGCTCGCGCGGCGTGAGCGCGAGCGCCTCGCTTGTGGCGAGGCGCTTGAGGTCGTCGTCGCTGCCCTCGATGCGCAGCGGAGCGGCGGCGAGGGCGATGAGATCGGGCTGGGCCGCGACGCTGCATCGTTACTTGGTCTTACCGTTGCCCTGGGAAGGCGTGTTCAGGCGGGCGTCCGACTCGACGATCTGCATGCGGTTGCGGTACTGCGTCATGACCACACGACCGTAGATGACGCTGTCGTCCACCGCCAGCATCTTCGCCGCCGCCAGCGCCGCGTTTTCGGGCTCGAGGACCACCATGCTGCCCACCCCGCCCGGCAGCGCGAGGCTTGAGACCACTTCCATGCCGGCCCAGGTCGAGCCGATCACGGGGCAGGCGATGACCGGATTGGCGGTCGCAGCATCCACGAACGCCGACAGCGCGTTGCTGCGGCCTGCGATCGTGATGTAGACGACGTTCCCGAGCATGTTGTCGAGTTGCTGGACCTTCTGCAGCGCGTAGAGCGGGCTCTTGTGCGCGGATGCCACATGGCGGCGCGAGGGGATGCCGTAGGAGGCAAGCGCTTGCGCGATGCGCTCGGCGTGCTGGCCATCCGAGGCCGAGCCCATGATGATGCCGACAAATCCGCCGCTGCGCTGTGGGAATCTGGCCACGCGCTGCGCGACTTCTTCGTATTTGGCTTTGACGTTGTCGAGGTCAGATGCGCTCGGCGTCGCGAGGTTGCGGTAGATCTGCTTGTCGAGCATGAGCGCCTGCTCGCCCGCCGGCCAGACGCGCCACGAGTCGTTGTCGATGACGTCGGCGAGCAGGATGCGTGTGCCGCCGCTCTCGTCGTTGGCCCGGCCGAACTCCACTTTGAGGTCGACGAGGAGCACGTTCTGCCGGCGCCAGGCATGCGCGAGGATGTCGAAGATGAGCCGCGCGTAGTCGGACATGACCGTGACCTCGTCGCTCGTCGCGATCTTCTCCTCGACGATCTGCTCCGCCGTGTACTGCGGATCGTGCCGGGCATCGTCCTTGAAGAAATACTCGACCAGGCGCGGGGCGAACACCGTCCCCGACTTCACGCCCGGGTTGCGCTTGAGATACGAGCCGGCCGCGACGCCCCGGACCACGACTTCGATCGGGATCATCTCGCAGCGGCGCACGAGCATCTCGTTGTCGTCTTCGTCCTCGCCCCCGCTCAGGTAGTGGGTGGGCACCCCCGCCGCATCGAGCAAGCGATAGATGCGGCTGGTCGTCAGCGCCGCGAGACGGCCCTTGCCGGCGATGACGTTGCGTTTTGCTCCATCGCCCGCCGTGATGCTGTCCTGGGAGACGACGACAAGCGTGTCCGCCCGTTCAGGGTTCTGATAGAGCACCTTGGTCTTGCCTCGTCCGATCTCAGCGCCTTTGTTCATCTGCCTTCCTTCTTCTGTTCATTAACTGACCTAAAGGTCCGTTGCTTCAAAGATCCGTTGCTTCATCACGTGAGCTGTATGTCGAGCACAGCGGATGCGGCCTTATCTTTGCTCAAGCTCCGCAGCTTTGTGGCCAGCGCCCGGGCCCGCACGGCAGCGAGTCCGACGTGGTCCTCCGCCCGCATGAGGCGGTCTACTTGTTCGGGCGTGACGTGTTTGCCGACGAGCGCGTCGCGTTTGATCAGCTCTGGCAGCGGATTGGGCTCGTCGCGCTCGACCGCCATCCAGGCCTGCATCGAGAGCTCGCGCAGGCGCTCGTGCAGCTCCTGGCGATCGGCGCCGCGCTTGGCCGCGGCCATGAGCACCGCTTCGGTCGCTGCGAACGGGCCGAACTTGGCGAGATTGCGGGCGATGGCAGCGCGCTCGACGCGCAGGCCGCTCACGATCGTGTGCGCGAGCTTGACCAGCTCGTCCGCCGCGAGGAACGACTCGGGGATGATGGTGCGGCGGTTGGCCGAGTCGTCGAGGGTGCGTTCCAGCAGATTGTCGGCGGCGTTGTGCCAAGCGACCTGGGCATTGGCGGCGGGGATGCGGGCGAGCGAGTTGATGCGCTCGCTCAGTATCGGGTTGCGCTTGAAGGGCATAGCCGACGAGCCGACCTGCTTGCGGCCGAACGGTTCGCCGAGCTCGCCGAAGGGCGAACTCGCGAGTACGCGCAGGTCGAACGCGAACTTGGAGCACGACGCGGCGAAGCCGGCGAGCGCGCTCAGCACGAGATAGTCGAGCTTGCGTGGGTAGGTCTGTCCGCTGACCGTGAGCGCCTCGAGGTCGAAGGCCGCGAGTACGTCGCGCTCGACGTCGTCGGGCTTGGTCGAGCTGCCGGCGAGCAAGGCGGCATACGATGCCGACGTGCCGACCGCACCGCGCAACCCTTTGCTGGGCAGCGACGCAGCGATGCGGCGCAGCTCTTCATAGTCGAGCAGCAGGTCCTGCGCCCAGAGCGCGAAGCGCATGCCGAGCGCGGTGGGTTCGGCCGCCTGGAGGTGGGTGTACGCCATGCACGGCAGGTCGGCGTACTCCTCGATCTTGCCGGCGAAGACGACGAGGAGTTCGCGGATCTCTGCGGTGAGCATCGAGAGCGCGA
>CAWDWJ010000003.1:0-16821 GCA_963806005.1 Vulcanimicrobiota bacterium
GGATCCGGGGGCAGATGAAAATACGCAGCTGACGCGCTTACGCCGACGGGGACATCGAAATGGCGGGCTTCCCAGATGAAAAGCAGCTGTGAGGCGTAAGAAATTCAGGGATTCCGGCTGCCTTGGAAGTGGTATAATGAGGTTCTAGACCTTGGGGCGAGGCAGTCACGGGTGAGCGGGAGGTCAGTCATGAGAGTGAACGATAAGCTACGGATGGCCGCGGGGTCGTGCTTCGCGACGATCGCAGTCCTTGGTTTCATCTTCTTACAGCAGGCGATTCCGGCAGCCGCAGGACAGCGGCCCACGGCACAGACCACATCGGGCGTGAATCCCGTACACGGCGGGCTCCCCAATCACGACGCGGATGCGCAGGTCTGGTCCGGGCGTGAGACGTTCCCGTCCATGCAAGCGTCGTGCGTCAGCAATCCTTTGGCGCCAGGTCTTGGACCGACTTCATGGAGCTCGACCCAGGACTGGTTCCAATCTTCCGCGTTTCCGATGCAAGCGGTGGGAGGCCCGAGCGTCATGGCCTGGTATGGCTACGGCGCCGAACCGGCATGGTGGTCGTATGCATACGCCACGGCGAACCCGACGTTAGCTCCGTGCGGAGCGTTCCAGTGGGGGTTGCCGTAGAGGCCCCGTCCACCACGTCCGCGTCGAGCGTCCTTCAAGGGTCCGGAGCAGCAATGCGCCGGACCTTCTCTTTGTGGCTTCTGAAGCCCATCGAGCGACCGGACGCCCACACCTCACAACCTCCCGATCTCCCGCGTGGTCAGGACGAGGGTGACGTCACCCGCGGCTTGAGAAGGCGGAAGGCAGCGTACGCGATCGCATTGATGATGACGAACGCCAACGTCGCGAGGAACCAGTGCGGTTGACCGTGCGCGAAGAGCATTTCGATCAGCAGCACAAGGACGAGCGACGGCCCTATCGACTTCTTGAAGAATGGTTTCATGTTCTCACCTCCTCTCTGTAAGCGCTGAAATATGAAGGAGCGGTCTTCATCGACCGCTCCCATGGGTGTGAAGGTTTCGCGGGTTAGACTGTTGCGAAAACCGGGATCTCGCTGAAGGTCGAGTTGATGACCTCGTAGGTCTTGAGCTGCGGGTTGCCTTCGAGAACTGTTGCCAGGAGCTTCAGCACTTCTGGATAGGTGGCGCTGTTATAGGTCTCGGCGTTCTCTTTTTTGTCCCAGAAGCTGACGGTGCGGATCTCGGTGCCGCTCGGGCCAGCAAACGTGATCATGTGCTTGAAGCCGGTCTGCTTGTGAAGCATGGGGAGCACTTGCTTTTCAAGTGTCGCCTTGAAATCGTTGAGATGATTGGTCTTGATGTTGAGTGTGATGATGCGTGCGAACATGGACAACTCCTTGGAGTTGGTTTCGGTCAACAGTCGAGAGCATAAGTGTTCAAAAGAAAACCGCCCCACTTGAGCTACGCCTGTAGGGGCGCCAGAACCAGGGGCAGTCGTTTTTCAATGCCTAGAGTCGCTGTATGGCCAGTATATCACACATTACTGCCCTGTGCCGGGCGATCGGGTCGTTATCACGGCGATGGAGGTGGTCGGGTGAGCGTTTCGTCTCTTGCGAGCTCTTGCACCATCTCCTGCTCGAGCAATGTCGGGTTGGATGGCAAGGGCTTGGTTTCTTCAGTCGCTTGGAATCCGCAGCTCGCGTAGAGCTCGATCGCGGCATCGTTGCTCTGCGTCACCCATAGGGCGATGCGCTCCGCTCCTCGAGCGCGCGACCACGCGGTAACGCGACCGACCAGCTCACGGCCAAATCCTTTTCTGCGATGGCTTGGTGCCACCCACATGGAGAACAGGGTGACGCTTTTGACGCTCGCGTGTGGGTCGAGCATGCCGCCGGCAAGGCCTACCCACGCCCCATCATCTTCGGCCACGAACATGACCGCCTTGTTGCCCGCCGCGTTTCTTGCCGCAAACTCTTCCCACGCCATAGCGGACAAGGCTTCCGTCTCGGCGAGCGTCGAGCCGAATGCCGAGGGGCTGTCCGCGATCGCCTGGAGCCTGATGGCGCGGAGCTGCTCTCCCTCCGTCGGACGGATCTGCCGGATCACCGTCGGCCCATTCTCGCGCCTCGGCGTCCGTCCTTGTGTACTACTTGCCAGCAGGGCGAATGATGAATATCGCGTTTGGGTGGCGGATGCCAAAGGTGTAGGAATAGTACACGCGGACTATCGCACCGACCCGGACGTCGCTCAACGAGGAGCCTTGCGCTCCGTGGTCCCTATAGACGTTTTTGAAACCCGGCATCACGATAAAGCTGCGTTCGGTCTTGGCGGCCGTCCCATGCACCTTGATGTTGCCCGCAGACACATGCACGACTGGACCCTGCCACACGCTTCCCTTTGGGGTCGCAACCTGTGGCTGTCGTCCGCGAACGGACTGATCGACGCTTTGTGCGGAAAGCAGGTCCGGTAGATAGCTCACATGCGAAGCCGTTGGCGCGGACTTGTGCGCGCTTTCGCTTGGGCTGATAGCGACTATGGAACGGTGCTGACGATCGTATTGACGCTTGAGCGAATCGGGGAGCAGTGACGCCAGGCTTTTGAGCGGCGTGAGCGGGGCTGTGTTGTGGTCCGCGACGTCGCGAGCGATTCCGACAGCCACAGCAAGCGTCACGAGTGCTATTGCGAACGGGATCGCCTTGATGCGCCATCGCGCCCCGAGCCATTCGACGGGAGGCCACCACGGGTTGATGCGGCGACCGTACGCAGATCGAAATGGGCTCGGTCCATTGATCTGCACTCGGATCGGGGAGTGCGGCCGTGCCGCTGGTTCCCGCGAAGCGACGGTTGAGGTTGTCGCAGCGGGCTCCTCGAGATATTGGATCGCAGCATCGGGGCTCGGCTCATGCGCCTGAGGCTCCTGGCCCGCTTGATCCTCGGCACGCATCCGGCTCGAGCGCCAGGGGAGAATATCCGGGAACTCCTCCTCTTGTCGCAAAGGCGGGATATAGGGGCCGAGACATTTGACGATGTCATCCCAGGCGACTTCTGCGCGCGCCTCGCCTCGTGGCGACACCGCGCGCACTCCGATCGTCGCGGGATGCGCTTGCAGCGTATCGCTCGTCCAGCGCGCCTCGATGTCGAACGACACCTCCCCGCCCATGGGCACGCGGACTGAAGGCGCGTGCAGCACGACGCATCCGTTGCCGTCCCCGCGCGTCTCAACCGAACACTCGGTATTGCCTCGGTTCGCGAGCGTGCAGTGCAAGATGAAGCCTTCGACGACGTCACGGTGCACGAGAGGCTCACGAACCGCAACCGACATCTCGAGTCGGTAGACGGGTTGCACGTTGACCGAACTGACGAGTTGACCAAAACAGGTCCCTTCAAAGTCATGAAGCTCGAGGGTGATATGGTGTTGGCCCGCCGCGACGTGCGCGTCGGACGGTATTGAGACCTTCAACGTGGTCAGCGTTTCGGAGCCCGGCACGAGGGCTAGGCGCGCGGGGCTCACCTTGACCCAATCGATCGCGTCCGCGACCGTCACTTCGATGTCGTGGCTGTCTTGCGTGCCGTTGCGGATGCTGATGGGATATTCAGAGGGGTTTCCAGGCGCGACGAGCCAGTCGGCAACGCTGCCGGCATCAATGATCTCAAGAACAGAGTCAGTGTCGTTATTCGATGGCTTCATAGTCCACAAGTAATCGGCGACCGGTGGATGGGCTCTTCTTATTGTACTATCGGTCGGCAGCCTCGGGCTATGACTGTCCTCATTTGACAAGCGAAGGCTCCGCGACGCTCGAGCCATCCTGACAGACCGGCTTGGGTGCCTGGTTGCGTCAGCGTCTATCCCTACAGGTGCCGACCGAGCGCGGTTCGAAAGCGCTGCGACCGATCAACCGTGCAGATGAGGGATCGATGTATGCCGCGACCAGTTCATTTTGAAATCCCCGCCGAGAACCCGCAGCGGGTCGTCGACTTCTATACAAAGATCTTCGGCTGGAAGATCAGCAAGTGGGATGGACCGGTGGAGTACTGGCTCGTCGACACCGGCGACGCACCGGAACCGGGGATCAACGGCGGCATAATGCGGCGCCGCGATCCGAACCAGCCCTGCGTCAACACCATCGGAGTGGAGAACGTGGACCGCTCGGTAGAGGCGATTGTGGCCAGCGGCGGTTCGGTCGCGATGCCCAAAGATGCCGTTCCGGGAATTGGCTGGCTCGCATATTGCAAGGATCCGGAAGGCAATCTCTTCGGGTTGATGCAGCCCGACGACAACGCGAAGTAGAGTCCTTTCGAAGCCTGATCCGCGTCGGCGGCCCCCGAATGATTCTTGGCTTCGCTTTTTGAATCGACAGGCATGACCACCATTCGCACGACCGCGCTCTGCGCCGTCTTGGGCGTCGCCATCATCGCACATCAGGCGTCGGCGCACGCGCAATCTCTCGCCCAAGCCTACTCGGCGCTGAAGTATCGCGCCATCGGTCCCGCCGTCTCGGGCGGCCGGGTCACGGCCGCCGCCGGCAGCGATCGCGATCCGCAGCTCTACTACGTCGGCGGTGCGGACGGCGGCGTGTTCAAGAGCACGAACGGCGGTGCGTCTTGGAGTCCGGTCTTCGACCGGCAGCCGGTCGCGGCGATAGGCGTCATCTCAATCGATCCGCGCAACCCGGACATCGTCTGGGTGGGGACGGGCGAGGCCAACCCGCGCAACGATGCCTCGCCGGGCGACGGCGTGTGGTATTCACGCGATGGAGCGAAATCGTGGACGCACGCCGGCCTGGATGACGCGGGCGCCGTGTCGTGCATCTCCATCGACCCGCGCGCATCTGCCACGGTCGTCGTCGGTGCGCTCGGCCAGGAATACCGCGACAACACGACCCGCGGGATCTACCGGACGACCGATAGCGGCGCACACTGGACGCGCACGCTCTTCGTCGGCCCGTCGACCGGCGTCTCTGACATCGTGCGTCTCCCAAAGAGGCCTTCGACCTTGTTCGCGGGCCTGTGGGAATTCCGGCGCCAGCCGTGGACCATGACAAGCGGTGGCGCGAGCGGTGGCATCTATCGCTCCGACGATGGCGGTGCTTCGTGGCACAAGCTGAGCGGCAACGGGCTCCCGACCGGTTTGACCGGGCGCATCGGTTTGACGGCATCGGGCGACTACGTCTATGCGAGGATCCAATCCAAAGAAGGCTTCATCTGGCGCTCGTCTGACGGCGGCGCGAGCTGGCAGCGGATGCCGGCAAGTACGTTCGTCGGCGCGCGCGGCTTTTATTTCAGCCGTGTGTTCGCCGACCCAAGCGACCCACACCGTCTCCTCAACCTCGAGGGCGTCGCCTCGATCAGCACCGATGGCGCGCGCTCCTTCACCCAGGCCGTCTTGACCACAGGGTACGATTTCCATTATGCGTGGTGGTCGAAGGACGGGCGGCGCATCCTCGTGGCCTGCGACGAGGGCGTGGTCATCTCGCACGACGGCGGCGCGCATTGGGTCCAGCCGTACCTACTCCCGTTCGCGCAGATCTATCACGTCGGTCTCGATCGTGTCCCGCCCTACTATCACGTGTGCATCGGCCTGCAGGACAACAACTCGTGGTGCGCTCCGCAGAGCGTGCCCAACTTGGTCGGCGTGCTCAACCGCGACTGGCTGACCGTGGCCCCCGGCGACGGCATGTGGTCGGTCTTCGATCCCTTAGACGAGAACTTATTGTGGTCGAGCGAGACCAACACGAGCAGCGGTCAGCTCTTCCTTACCGACTTCCGGACCGGTCAACAGGTCTTCATCTCACCGGTCGCGCGGCTCACCTTCGGCGTGGATCCGAGCGCCCAGGCCTATCGCTTCAACTGGGACATGCCGGTCGCGTTCTCGGGCAGCGGCGCGCAGGCGCTCGTGGGTGGCAACGTGCTCTTCGCAAGCTCCGATCGGGGACAGACCTGGAAGGTGCTCAGCCCCGATCTGACCCGTGACGACAAGACCAAGCAAGGCCCGTCGGGCGGACCGATCCAGCACGACATGAGCGATGCCGAGACCTACGACACCATCATGTACATCGCGACGACGGACCACGATCCGGGCGTCATCTGGGTCGGCACGGACGACGGCCTCGTGCAGCTGACGCGTGACGGCGGTCTGCACTGGCGCGACGTGACGCCCAAGGACATGCCGCCATGGGCACGCGTAATGGGCATGGATGTTGGCCGCGGCGACGCCGGCAGGGTCTACGTCGCAGCGGACGGCCACATGAGCGGCGACGACCATCCCCACCTCTTCGTCACGGATGACTTCGGCGCGACCTGGCGCTCGATCTCCGGCGACCTGCCTGCAGACCTCTTCGTCCGCTCCATCCGCGAGGATCCGAAGAACCCGCAGCTTCTCTACGCCGGCACGCGATATGGCGTCTGGGTGTCCTTCGATCGTGGTGCGCACTGGAACGACATGCGCCTCAACATGCCGGCCACCGCGGTCTACGATCTCGAGATCCAGCCCGATAGGAACGATCTCGCCGTGGGCAGCCACGGTCGCGGGGTGTGGATCCTCGATGACCTCACCCCCTTGCAGCAACTCACGGCGGCGCAGAGCAGCGCGGTCACGCTCTTCGCGCCGCGCACGGCGTATAGGATGTTCTCCGTCGCACCGATCAACACGTCGATCTACAGCGCGCAGACGGCGGTCCCGGACAATATCTTCGTCGGCGAAAACGCCCCGGACGGCGCCATCATAAATTACTACCTCAGCGGCACGGCACGCACGGCGCCGAGCATCGACGTCGCAGATGCAAGCGGCCACGTAGTGCGCCACCTGAGCGGCGCCGCCGTCCCCAATCACCCCGGCATCAATCGTGCCGTCTGGAACCTCCACGAAGATGGTCCGGTGCCATGGAACGCCTCGATCAACAAAGGTATCGAGCCGCACGATGGCCCGGAGGCATTACCTGGGACGTACGCGGTCACGCTTCACGCCGATGGACGCGACGAGCACGCCACCCTCACCGTGAAGCAAGACCCGCGCGATCCGTCAACCTTCGCCGTGTATCAGCAACGCCACGACATCTTGGCCCAGCTGTTCGGCGAGCTGAGCGGCGTCGACGAGATGCTCGATGCGATCGACGTGAAACATCCGGTGCCTGCAGGATTGGCCGAGATCAAGGCTCAGCTGACCAACGCTCCGGCGTTTGATGAGGACAATATCAGCCGGCCACCGGGCCTGCGCGAGCGGCTGCTGGACTTGATCTCCCAGTTCTCGACATCGTTCCAGGCGCCGACGGCGTCACAACGCGACGAGGCGTCCGCCCTCACACAGCAATACGACACGCTTGCGGCTCAATTCCACAGAATGCGCTAGGCGCCGCCGGCCTCGCCTTAGGGGAGCGACAAGCGACACAGGCGTGCGGCCCCCCGGGCCTGGAACCACCTGGGAATTCACAACCGCTTCATACGCCCTGCGAACCCGCATGGCATGCTCTCTTTCATGGCGGTCGAGCAGATGCCCGAGACGACGACTTCCCCCCGCGAACCCGCGCCGCAACCTGCGCCCGCGCAGCCTGCGGGCCGCCGGGCGCTGCCGGCGTGGTTGGACCGGTTGATCGAACGCGCCCGTATCCTGCCCCGCTGGGCGTTCCTGGCCGGCGCAGCCATCATCGTGCTTCTCATCGGATGGTTTGCCTACGAGCACGTCGTCACAGGTGCCAACCACACGATCACGGGCTCGGGCACGATCGAAACCATCCAAGTCGACGTCGCGCCGAAGGTCAGCGGGCGCATCCAAGCGCTGCTGGTCAAAGACGGCGACCGTGTCAAGGCTGGCCAACCGATCGCGCAGATCGAGAAGATCGACGCACAGCTCGCGCTGCAACAGGCGCAGGCGAACCTTGAGGCGTCGCAGGCGCGCCTCAAGCTCGCGCAGGCGTCCTTCGCCTTGCAGCGCGACGTCAATGCTTCGGGCATCGGTGAGGCGCGGGCCCAAATGCAAGCCACCGCCGCGCGCGTGCCGCAAAGCGAGGCGCTTGCCGGCATCCAAGCCCAGTCGACGTCAGCCCAGCTCGATGCCGCGAGCGCACACCTCCAGGCGGCGAGCGCGGCGCTCGAAACCGCTCGCGCCACGCTAGAGAGCGCCGCCGCCGACGTGCAGACCATGCAGGCCGCAGAGCAACTCGCGCAAGACAACCTCAAACGCAACCGCCAGCTGTATCAAGAAGGTGGGATCTCAGCGCAGCAGTACGACACGAGCAAGGCGGCGGCGCAGAGCGCACAGGCACAGGTCGCTTCCTCGATCGCGCGCCGAGGCGCAGCGGCCAAGCAGGTGGCGGCCGCCGAGGCCAACCTGCGCGAGGCGCATGCCAACTTGGACCTGGCCATCGCGAGCGAACAGACCGTGGCGGTCAAGCAGTTGGACGTCACGGCCTCGAGCGCTCAGCTCGCACAATCAAAGGCGGCGCTCGCCGGCGCGCAGGCGCAGTCGCACGCACTCGACCAACGCCGCGCCGACATCGACCTGGCCAAAGCTGATGTGGCCCAGGCGGCGGCAGCAGCTGCCGTGGCGCAGCGCCAGCTCAGCGAGACGACGCTCTACGCTCCTTTCGACGGCATCGTGCTCTCGCATAGCGCCGAGGTGGGCGATCTGGTCGTGCCCCAGACGACGGTCATGACGATCTCCGACGTCGACCAGCCCTACTTGGACCTGTACGCCACAGAGGCAGACCTCGCGCGAGTGAAAGTCGGACAATCCGTCGACGTGCGGGTCGACGGCGCGCCCGGCCGCGTTTTTCCCGGAAGGGTGACAAGCGTCCGGACGACTGCTGAGTTCACGCCGAGCAACGTCCAGACCAAGGAGCAGCGAGCCGAGCTCGTCTTCCGCGTCCGCATCGACCTCGCAAACCAGGACGGCACGCTCAAAGCCGGGATGCCTGCGGATGGCGTTATCCACACCGGACCCTAATACCAACGCCGTGGGATCAGCCGTGTCGTGCCACGACCTCGTGCGCACGTTCGATGGCGTCACGGCCGTCGATCGCGTCTCGGTGAGCCTCGATCGGGGTGCGATCCTGGCGATCGTCGGCTCGGACGGCGCGGGCAAGACCACGCTTTTGCGGATGCTGTGCGGGGTGCTGACGCCGGATGCCGGTGAGGTGCAGGTGTTGGGCATCGACATGCGGCGCAACCCCGAAGCCGGCAAGGCGCGGCTCGGCTATATGCCTCAGCGCTTCAGTCTGTACGCCGACCTGAGCGGCCGGGAGAACCTGCGCTTCTTCGCCGATCTGTACGAGGTCCCGGACGCGTTGTATCGGCAGCGCTCCCGCGTCATGCTCGATGACTTCCGCTTGAGCGACTTCGTCGACCGGCCGTCGAGCCAGCTGTCCGGCGGCATGAAGCAAAAGCTGGCGCTCGCCTGCACGCTCGTCCACGAACCCGAACTGCTGATCTTGGATGAGCCCACTGCAGGCGTCGACCCGGTCTCGCGCCGTCAGTTCTGGCGGTTGCTCTACGGCCTCAACGCACGCGGCATCAGCATCTTGGTCAGCACGCCGTATATGGACGAGGCGGAACATGCAAGCGTCGTGGCGCTCATGCACCGTGGCCGCTTGATCGCCTACGGCACGCCGGCACAGCTGCGCGCGACCGTGGCTGGGCGGGTCGTCGAGATCCGCGGCGTGCCGAGCAGCGCAGCTCGCCGGGCGTTGCGCGACAACACGCTCGCCCAGAGCCTCGAGCTCTTCGGCGAATCGCTGCACGCGCTCGTGCCCGACGCGGCGCAGGCGCTCCCCACATTTGCCGTCGCTCTCGAATCGGCCGGGTTGCATGGCGCTTCGCTGCGGGCGGTCGAACCGTCCTTGGAAGACGCATTTGTCTGGCTGCTCGACTCAGCCTCGCAGGGTTCGCGCTCGTGAGCGCAGCGGTCGAGGCCCGCGGACTCACCAAGCGTTTCGGCGATTTCACGGCCGTCAACCGCGTGTCGTTCGCCATCGAGGCGGGCAGCATCTGGGGGTTTTTGGGCCCCAACGGCGCCGGCAAATCCACCACCATCCGCATGCTCTGCGGCCTCTTGACGCCCACTGAGGGCAGCGCCCAGGTCTTGGGCATGGATGTCGTCCGCCAGACCGAGCGCGTGCGCGAGCGCATCGGCTATGTCTCGCAGAAGTCGAGCGTCTGGCCCGATCTGACCGTTGACGAACATATCCGGTTCTACGCCGACATGTACGGCACGAGCGCTCGCCAGAGCGGCAACGACCTCGACGAATGGATACGAGCGCTGGATCTCGCGGAATTCCGTGGGGTGCTGGGCGCAGCGCTGCCGCAGGGCTACCGGCAGCGCCTCGCCTTCGCCTGCGCCGCGCTCCACAAGCCCGACGTCTTGTTCTTGGACGAGCCGACCGCCGGCGTCGATCCGGTCTCACGGCGCAAACTATGGGATCTCATCGGCACGATCGTGAGCGAGGGTGCCACGATCATCGTCACGACGCATTATCTGGATGAGGCCGAACACTGCGACCGTGTCGCTTTCATCGACGGCGGCCGCATCATCGCCGAGGGCACGCCTGCGTCGCTGCGCAGCGATGCGGCCTTCGGCTACGCGGTCGAGGTCGTCACGCCGGCGGCCGTCGCGGCTCTGCAGTTCGTGGAGAACCTCCCCTACGTGCGCGCTGCAACGCTCTATGGAGCGGCGCTCCACGTCATGCTCGCCTCGCCCGACTTCAAAGACGCGCTGTCCGGCGCGCTGATCGACGCCCACATCCCGCTCGTCGAGCTGCGCCCGGCTGCGGCAAGCCTGGAAGACGTCTTCGCGTCGGTCACGTCGCTGCACGGCCCGGGATCGTGACGTCATGAAATGGCAGCGGTTGCGTGCTATCATCTACAAAGAGACGGTGCAGTTCTTGCGCGACCGCCGCTCGCTCGTCAGCATCTTGGTCGTGCCGCTCCTGCAACTCGTGCTCTACGGCTATCTCTCAAGCGACGTCAAATACCAGTCCACCATCGTGCTGGACCAGTCGAACTCGACCGAGAGCCGCGAGCTCATCTCGGCCTTCGTCAACACGGAATATTTCTCGGTCAGATGGTCGGCGCACAGCATGCGCGACGTGGAGAACGCCATCGACAGCGGCCGTGCCATGGTGGGTATCGTCATCCCGCCGGACTACGCGAGCAAAGTGCGCGCCGGCCAGGATGCCCAGGTGATGGTGGCGGTGGATGCCACCGACGCCACGGCAGCACGGGTCTCGCTCGCGGTCGCATCGGGCGTCGGGGCGTCCATCGCGCAGCGGGTCGCGATCGCGGCGTTGCGCTTGCGTGGCGGCCACCTCCAAGCCGGCACGCCCGACGTCCGTACCCGTGCTTGGTACAACCCCGACCTGCGCAGCGAGGTCTTCATCGTCCCCGGCGTGCTGGCGGTCGTGCTGCAGTTCAGCATGACCTTCCTGAGCATCTTGGCCATCGTGCGGGAGCGCGAGCTGGGTACGCTCGAGCAACTCGTCGTCACGCCTATCCGTTCGTCGGAGCTCATGCTCGGGAAGATCATCCCGATCATCGGCATCGGCTACGTCATCTGCACGATGATCCTCGTGGTCGCCTGGGCGCTCTTCTCCGTGCCGGTGGCGGGCAGTATCTTCACGCTCTACGTGGTCACGCTTGGCTTCTTCTTCTCCACGATCGGCATCGGCATGCTCGTCTCGACCGTCTCCACAAGCTTCCAGCAGGCGATGCAGCTGGCGCAGCTCTTCCTGCTGCCCGGCATCTTGCTCTCCGGCTTCATCTTCCCGCGTGAGTCGCTACCGGTGTTCCTGCAGTGGGTCGGGGCGCTCATGCCCTTGACGTACTTCTTGACGCTCGTGCGTGGCGTGATCGTCAAGGGCGTGGGCCTCGAGTTCATCTGGCCGCAGATCGTCGCGCTCGCCGTGCTCGGCATCGTCGTGTTCACGTTCGCCGTCTTCCGCTTTCAGAAGAAGATCGGCTAGGCGACCGCTCGCGGCGGGCGCGCTCTTTCGACTACTTGCCGGCGCAGACGACGTAGACATCGCCCGTCACGTCGGGACGGACGAGCTTGTTGCAGGCCATCTTCGCGGCGTAGTCGTCGGACGCAAGCGACAGGGCGATGGGTTCGCCCACGATCGTGTGCTCGCGCTCTTGCACCGCGAGGCCGCTGAGCTCTTGCACCGCGTAGCCCATCTTGGTGATCTCCACCCGGTACTGACCTGCGGCGACGCCGCTCAAGAGGAAGTTTCCGTCCTTGCCGCTGAGCGCGGCGGCGATGACCTTGTCGCTTTTCGATGCAGGCGTATCAGCGAACAGGTCGACCCTGGCGCCGATGATCGGGTCGTGGTTTCGTGCGTCGACGATCCGTCCGCTGATCGAGGACGTTCCTTGGGCGAGAACGCCGCTGCTCGCAGCGAGGGTGAGCAGCAACGCGGCGGCGGTGATGTGAAGCAAATGTTTCATAGTGGCAGCCTCCTGGGGCGGCATGGGTCTACATGCTACCCCATCGCGCGCGCACGCTAACCTTTGAAGCTAAAGAGTCGTCTCCATCGTCCGGCCGACCCCCGTCGTGACGACCGCCGAGCGCATGCCGAAGGGCTGGGCGACGACCACTCGCTCGGCCGGCCGCAGTGAGAAGCCGGTGACGATCTCCAAGGCGTAGCCGCGTTTGGCGAACTCGAGATGGTACGTGCCGCTGCGCAAACCCAAGAGCGAGAAGCTGCCATCATCCTTGGTCAACGTCGTGGCGATGGCTTTGCTCGCGTGCGCGCCGCCGGAGTCGTCGAAGACGTCGACCTGCACCCCGCCGAGCGGCCGCTGGTTGATGGAGTCCACGATCCTGCCGCCGATGACGGAGGTCATCTGGGCGGGCGTCGCCGCGGCGATGGCCACGCTTGCGAACACCGAAGCGAGGACCGCGGCGGCTGCGAGTACGAGTTTCACCTTCATGGTCTTCCTCCACACCCGGAGAGGTCGGCGACGATCATGACCTTGGGCGGCAGGGGTACCCTTTTCTCCGCCAAATCGGCCTTCCCTCGCGTCTGTCCGAGCTCAGACGACGGGGCGGGCGAAGCGTCGGCACGCGCAGCCCTCGCCAGGGCGCGATGGGATCTCCGCCAGTCGTCGCGGGATCTCGGCGCTGCGGTCGTGATGGCCGCCTCCCTCGTAGATGACCCGCCCGTCCAGCACGGTTGCTTCGATCTTGGTGTTCAAGATCTCAGGCGCGGGCAGACCGCGCAGGTCGTGTTGCAGCACGACGACATCCGCTTTCTTGCCGGCCTCAAGCGTGCCGACCCGGTCCTCCATGAACGCCACGCGGGCGGCGTTGCGTGTGTATCCGGCGAGCACTTCGGGCAGCGTCAGCCGTTGGTCGGGGAACCAGCCGCCGGCGGGCTTGCCGCTTGGGTCCTCGCGGGTGAGCGCCGAGTAGATGCCGATGAGCGGATCGATCGTGACGACCGGCCAGTCGCTGCCATGCACGAGCATCGCCCCGGCGTTTGCGATGCTGCGCCACTGGAAGCCCTCTGGCCAGCGCGAACGCCCGAGATTGCGCGCCCACGCGTCGTCGCCTGTGCTGTCATGACAGCACCAGTGGTACGGCTGCATCGATGCGACGATCCCGAGCCGGCCAAAGCGCGGCACATCACGCGGGTCGCAGACTTCGATATGCTCGATGCGCCAGCGCCGGTCGCGAGGCCCGTTGGCTCGCATCGCGGCCTCGTAGCCGTCGAGCGCCTCGCGCACCGCGCCGTCGCCGATGGCATGCGTCATCACCTGGAACCCGCGGCGGTCCAACTCGACAAGCATCCGATCGTATCTGCCGCTTTGGTAATCGGCTTCGCCACGATCCTTGGGCGCTGTGGCATACGGCTCGAGCAGTGCCGCGGTGTGCCCTTCGACCACGCCATCCATGAAGAACTTCACGATGCCCGCGCGCACCCAGTCGCCCCGGTAGCGCCGGCGTGCCTCTTCAAACGACTCGAGCTCAGGCTCCGAGAGCGTGTGCGGCCTGCCGTTGAGATCCGAGTATGCATTGGTCGTTCGCAGGCTCAGTTCGCGGCGCAGACGTAGCGTGTCGTAGAGATCCATCTCGTCGAGATCACCGCTCGCGTTGATCACGCTCGTCACGCCGCGCGCGTTGGCGGCCGCCATGCCATCGTGCAGCATAGCGAGCAACTGCTCGCGACTCGGCGTGGGCACGTACGGCAGCACGAGGTTCTGCGCCACGTCTCGCAGGATGCCGGTCGGCTCTCCCGTCGCGGGATCACGCACGATCGTGCCCACGACCTTCCCGTTCTTTGTGATGTCGGGCGTCGAGCGCGTGATGCCGGCGGCGGCGAGCGCCTTGGAGTTGAGCCACTTCAAATGACCGTCGAACGAGTCGAGCACGACCGGACGGTCGGAGATGACGCGGTCGATGAGCTCCTTCGTGGGCAGCCCTGAGGGGAAAGTCTCGTAAACCCAGCCGCCGCCGAGTATCCAACGCTCGTGCGGATGGGTGCGCGCATAGGCAGCGAGCCTGCGCTCGGCGTCGTCTGGGCTCGTCGCATCGCCGAGCGCCACTTGCGTGCGGGCGATGCTGCCCCAGACGAAATGCGTGTGCGTGTCGATGAAGCCGGGCAGGACCATGCCGCCGCGCGCGTCGAGCACGCGGGTCTGGGGGCCGATGTAGCCGTCGATCGTCGCCCGCGAGCCGACCGCGAGGATCCGATCGCCGCTCATCGCGATGGCCTCGGCCACCGCGCCGTCCTCTCGTGCGGTGTAGACGCTGCCACCGCGTATGACAAGACTGGCTCGCTCCGAATTGGGAAGAAAGGCCTGCCGCGCGCACGCGGAAATGCCGGCAGCTCCCAAGCCGACGAGCAGCGTCTTCCGTTTCATGCGGGCTCCCTTTAGCCTGTGACGTACGTCACTGGCACAGTCATCGATTTCTCCCATGCCGATATCTTCCTTTAGATGAGTTCAATTCCCGATATGAAGGCGCTGGAAGGCGCCGTATTTGCGTCGGTGGACGAGCAGCTCAGCGCCTTGCTCGAGCATGGCCTTGGCCTGGCTCCCACCGCCACCAATCTCGCGACCTTCATCGAGCAGTGCCGGCACCGCGCGACCGGGCTCGGCATCTCCGATTCTGCGTACTTCGACCTGCTGGCCGCCGGCGGCCCGTCCGCCCGCACCGAGTGGATGGCGCTCTCGCCCCTCCTCACGGTCGGCGAGACATTCTTGTTCCGCGATGCCGCGCTGTGGCGGCTCATCGAGACGACATTGATCCCCGAGCTCGCCCGTCTCACCCGGCCGCTGTGGCTGTGGAGCGCCGGCTGTTCGACCGGTGAGGAGGCGTACACCCTCGCCATCGTCGCACGGCGTGCGCTCCCGCATGGATCCTTCTCCGTGCTCGGCAGCGACGTCAACCCGAAGGCGGTCGCCGCAGCGCGAGTCGGCGTGTACACCCAGTGGTCGCTGCGCGGCGTGGAGCACGCACACCTCGACGGGCTCATGATCTCGGGCACGCAGACCGTGCGCGTGCACGACGACGTGAAGTCAAACGTCCGCTTCGAAACGCACAACCTCTTGGATCCCAAGGCGTATCCGCCGGTAGGGATGTCGTCGTTTGAATGCATCGTCTGCCGCAACGTCCTCATCTACATGACCCATGCCGCGCGCACGAAAGTCATCGAGAGCCTGGCCAGCTGCTTGACGCCCGGCGGCGTGCTCGTGCTCGGACACGGCGAGGCACAAGGCGTGTCGCTTGGCAACCTTCTCGTCGAGCGCCACGACGCGGGCGTCATCTATCGCAAGCCGCTACAGCCCGCCGCGCCCAAAGACAAAGCTTCCGCGCCCAAGGCCGCGCCGCGCCGCGCCGTCGCGCGACCCGCCCATAGCGCCCGGCCGGCCAAGCCGGCTGCGCGTCCCCGCGTCGCGCACGAGCCCGCTCATGCGCGGCGGCAGCCGGACCTGCGCACGGAGACCGAACGTTCGCGAGTTCTGCTCGAAGAGGCGGTGCGGCAGGCACGCGCAGGGCAGACCGATGCTGCAGAGCGCAGCGCCGCTCAGGCCATGCTCGCCAATCCGCTCGATCCCGAACCCCACGTGCTGCTCGCTGCGCTCTTCGCCGCACGCGACGCGTTCAAACAGGCGGAGACGGCGTTGCGCCGCGCGCTCTTCTTGGATCCGGCGAGCATCCCGGCGCTGTGGCAGATGGGCACGCTCTACCGCATGACCAACCGCGACCGCCAGGCAGCATATACCTTCGCCCGTCTGCTCGCCCGCCTCGAGGGTCTGCCGCCCGACCAGGAGGCGTTGCCGTTCGACAATCTGACGGTGGCGGAGCTCACCACGCTGTTGCGCGCCGCGCTGGGAGAACCGGCCGATGCGTGACGGCATGCCGGCTTCGGGCGCGACGTCCGACGTCTGGGGAGCGGGGCACACGCACCTGCTCGCCCGCGTAGACCGCTACGATATCGCCATTCCGGTCAACTCGATCATCTCGATCCACGAAGCGCCGGCGCTCTTCCCCGTGCCCTGCGCGCAGCCCGGCATCGCCGGCGCCATCAAGTTCCAGGGCATCGCCGTGCCGGTGTTCGATCTGCGCCGCAGCCTCCGGGTGGAGCCGCGGCCCGTCGCTTACCGCGACCGTCTCGTCCTCATGGACGTCGGCGTGCGCCTCATGGCCGTCATCGTCGACGAGGTGAAAGAGTTCGTCGCGCTGCAACGCGTCACCGAAGAGGGCCTCGGCGCGCTCTTCGGCGAGAGCCCGGTCAACGCCAAGATCATCACCGGCATCGCCTGCGCGCCCGAGCTCTGCGCCGTCATCGATCCAGCCGGTCTTCTGCAGCCCGACGTGTGGGATGCCGAGACGATCGACGACGTCTACGGGCAAGAGCTG
>CAWDWJ010000004.1:0-465952 GCA_963806005.1 Vulcanimicrobiota bacterium
TCGCCGAGGTGAGCAGATAGCGCTCGTCTTCGCTCCAGCGCTGCCACGCGGTCTTGGTCGCCTTGGGAAGAAACGCGACGAACGGGAAGAAGCCGATGGCTGCGACCGGCAGGTAATACCAAAACGGCCCGGGCTGGTTCTCGAACGGTGTGAGAAAACGCCCCACGTTGCTCAGCCCGAAATAGGCGGTCAAGAATCCGCCGCCGTTCGCGAGCGCTTCCAACGCGAACCACGATCCGGCCACGAGCAGATAGACGAACGTGCCGCCGATCCATGGCAGTCCGCGCCAGAACGGGCGCCTCGTCCAGACGAGGAACACGACGACCACGAGCGCCGGTAGGGCGAGCGCGACCGGCCCCTTGGTCAGCGTGCCGAGCGCGGCGGCGATCACCGCGCACCAGAACGCCCGGCGGTCCCCATCACGGATGGCGAAGAAGATCCACAGCGTGGCAACGGTCGTGAAGAAGAGCAGCATGCTGTCCAAGATGGCCATGCGCGAGATGACGATGACCTCGAGGCTCGTCCCAAAGGCCAGCGCGCTGAGGATGCCTGCCACCTCACCGTAGAGGCGACGCCCTGCGGCATAGGTGGCGGCCGCCGCCAAGACGCCGAAGAGCGCTGCGGGCAGCCGCAGGGCGAACTCGTTGAGGCCGAAGAGTTTGACGGCCAGGCCGGCGGTCCAAAACCACAGCGGTGGGTGGATGAACCACGGGTGATAGTTGAAGTGCAGCGTCAACCAGTCGCCCGTGCGGAACAGTTCTTTGACGATCTCGCCGTACGTCGGCTCGCTGTTATCCCACAGCGAATTCGCTCCCAGCCGCACGAAATACAGCGCCGCGAGAAAAGCGAAAACGCCGAGGCGAAGCAGCGGCAAGCCTCGGGTCTGACGATCAACCGCAGGTTGCACGGCATGAACTTGCAACGATTCGCATAACTAACCCTCCATGAGCGGCATGGCCCAGCGCGCGCAGCGTCGCACCCTGCGCGTGGCGACGCGGCGCAGCGAGCTCGCGCTCGCACAGACCAAGCTCGTCGTGCATCAGCTGCAGGATCGCGACGTCGAGTGCGAGATCCTGCCCATCACGACCAAAGGCGATGCGCAAGTCGACCGCAGCCTCATCGCCATCGGCGGCGACGGCGTGTTCGTCAAGGAGCTCATGCAGGCGCTGCTCGACGAGCGCGCCGACATCGCCGTCCACTCCGCTAAGGATCTGCCCACTACGCTGCCTCCCGAGCTCGACGCCGGCGTCGTCTTGGAACGGGCCGATGCGCGCGACGTGCTCGTCTCCAAAGAGAACGCGTATGCGGATATCGGCGCGCTGCCGCCGGGGGCGGTGATCGGCACGAGTTCTTTGCGGCGCGCCGCGCAGGTGCGCCTGGTGAGAAAGGACCTGCGCATCGCACCGTTGCGCGGCAACGTCGACACGCGGATCGGCAAAGTGCGCGACGGGGAATATGACGCAGCGATCCTTGCGCTGGCCGGTCTTGCGCGCATCGGCCTGCTCGCTGCTGTCGGCGGTGGCAGCCCGCTCGCACCCGACGTCATGGTGCCTGCGGTCGGACAGGGCGCGCTCTTCGTGCAGTGCAGAGCGGCGGACAACGCCGTGCGCGCTCTGCTCGCGCCCCTGGGTCACGAGCCGAGCTCCTTCGCCGTCCGCCTCGAGCGCGCGTTTCTCGGGGCGATCGGCGGCGGGTGCGTGGCGCCGATCGGCGCCCACGTCAGCGTGCACGACGGCGCCTGGCGCCTGACGGCCGTGGTCGCAGCGACGGACGGCACAACGTCCGTGCGGCGGAGCGCCCAGGGCCGGGTCGCGGGCGCAAGCGAAGCGCTCGCAGCCGTCGAAGCCGTCGCTTCCGAAATGCTCGCGGCCGGTGGTCGCGAGCTCATCGCCTCCGCCAGAGAGCGAGCCGAACACACGCGATGAAGTCCTTGAAGAGGGTCACGTCCTCGGAGCCGGCGACAGACGTCCGTATCGCCGTACCGACGCCGACCAAACGCCCGCGCCGCTTGCGTCGTAGCGAGACGATGCGCAGGCTCGTGGCAGAGCATCGGGTGAGCGTCGACGATCTCATCGAGCCGCTCTTCGTCGTGCCAGGGACGGGCGTCCGTAACGAGATCGCATCCATGCCCGGCGTATTCCAGCAGTCGGTCGACCGGGTCGCCGACGACGCGAAGGCCGCGGCCGCGCTCGGCATCCCCGCCGTGCTTCTCTTCGGCATCCCACCCCATAAGGATGAACGGGCGAGCGCGCTTGACGATCCTCACGGCGTCGTGCAGCAAGCCGTCGCCGCGATCAAGAAGGCGGCTCCCGAGCTGCTCGTCGTCGCGGACCTCTGCGCGTGCGAGTACACCTCCCACGGCCACTGCGGGATATTGAACGACGACGGCATCGTTGACAACGACCGCACGCTCGAACTGCTGGCCCGGGGCGCGCTCTCCTACGCCCGCTGCGGCGTCGATGTCATCGCCCCGTCGGACATGATGGATGGACGGGTCGCCGCGATCCGCCACGCACTCGACGCACACGGGCACACAGACGTCGCCATCCTCTCATACGCGGTGAAGTACGCGTCCGCGTTCTATGGTCCGTTCCGCGATGCCGCCGATTCGGCGCCGGCGTTTGGGGATCGCCGCAGTCATCAGATGGATCCGCCCAACGCACGCGAGGCGGTGCGCGAGGCGCTGCTCGATGTCGAAGAAGGCGCGGACATGGTCATGGTCAAGCCCGCCCTGCCGTATCTCGACGTGCTAACGCGCGTCCGCGAGGCGGTCGACGTGCCGGTGGCGGTCTATAGCGTCAGCGGTGAATACGCCATGATCAAGGCTGCCGCCCGCAACGGCTGGCTGGATGAGGAGCGCGTCGTGGACGAGATGCTCGTCGGCTTCAAGCGTGCGGGAGCAGACGCGATCGTGACTTACTTCGCACGCAGCTACGCGAAGCGGTGCGGCGCGCGTGGCGGGAAACGGGCCTAAAGGCCCGTTGCTTCAATAGCAGCTGTTACAGGATCTCTTGCTACACGCTTGGATGCGGCGGAGCTTCTCAAGATAGTCGGTCGTGACGTCCAGTGGTTCAGATGAAGAGACGCGAGGTTCGGCCGTGGAGCACGCGGTGACGATCGTCCTGCTCGCAGGCGGTCAGGCGACCCGCTTCCCGGGCAAGCTCGCAAGCCCGATCGGTGACGAACCCATGCTGGTCAGGGTCTATCGCCGGCTGACGAGCACCGGAAGGCCATGCATCGTCAGCGTGCGCGACGTCTTGCCCTCAGAGCTTGCACGTCAGGTGCCTGCGCCGACGGTCGCCGATGCCTATGTCGACGCTGGGCCGCTTGGCGGTCTTGCCAGCGCAGCGGCGCAGGTGCGCACACCCCTGCTCTTCGCCGCCGCGGGCGATCTCGCCAACATCCACGCCGGCATCGTCGACGCGCTGGAACGTCGCTATCACGAAGAGACCGCCCGATCCGGCGTGCCGCCTGAAGTCATCCTGCCGCGACACGAAAACGGCGACGTCGAACCCCTCGCCGCTCTCTATGACACAGCCGCGCTGCGCGAGAGCGCCGCGAAGACCCTCGCGCAGGGACGAAAGAAAGTCACCCAGGCGCTCGAAGGGTTGCGGGTGATCTATCACGAGATCGGCACAGACGAGGCGCAGGCGTTTGTCAACATCAACACCGCCGCCGACGCCGCGGGCATGACGCGCCCATGAACGAGACCCGCTCGCGCGCGCTGTTCGACGCGGCGCAAGCGCTCTTCCCCGGCGGCGTCAACTCGCCGGTCCGCGCCTTCAAATCCGTCGGCGGCACCCCGCGGTTTCTCGTGCGTGGTGAAGGCTCGCGGGTCTATGACGCCGATGGCCTCGGCTACATCGATTACGTGGGGTCGTGGGGGCCACTGATCCTGGGTCATGCCGACCCCCACGTGGTCAACGCGATCGAGCGCGCTGCCGCGAGCGGCACCTCGTTCGGCGCTCCCAACCCAGCAGAGATCGAGCTGGCTTCTGCGATCCAGTCGGCGATGCCCGCGATGCAGCTCATGCGCTTCGTCAGCTCGGGCACCGAGGCGTGTATGAGCGCCCTGCGACTCGCGCGTGCGTTCACCGGCCGCGATATGATCGTCAAGTTCGACGGGTGCTATCACGGACACGCCGACGCGCTGCTCGTCAACGCAGGATCGGGCGCACTGACGCTTGGCGTGCCGAGCTCGGCGGGCGTGCCGGCGAGCCTTGCCGCGCTCACCGTCGTGGTCCCCTATAACGACGTCGCGGCGCTCGAGCGCACGTTCAAAGAACACGGCGATGCGATCGCCTGCGTCACGGTCGAGCCCATCGCCGCGAACATGGGGCTTGTCCTCCCGCAGCGCGGATTCTTGGACGCCGTCGTGGATCTCGCACACCGCCATGGTGCGCTCGTCATCTTCGACGAAGTGATCACCGGCTTTCGCGTCGCCCACGGCGGCGCGCAGTCGCTCTACGGCATCACGCCCGATCTGACGTGTCTCGGGAAGATCATCGGCGCCGGCCTGCCCGTCGGCGCGTTCGGCGGCCGCGCGGACATCATGCGCCGGCTCGCGCCGCTCGGCGACGTCTATCAGGCGGGCACGCTGTCGGGCAACCCGCTCGCCATGGCGGCGGGCGCGGCGCAGCTGCGCGAGCTGTCGCGCCCCGGCGTCTACGAACGGCTCGAGTCGCTTGGTGCGGCGCTCGAAGCCGGACTGCGCGCGGCTGTGGCGTCTGCGGCTGCGCCCGTGCAGCTCACCCGGATCGGTTCGATCTTCGGGCTGTTCTTCAACCAGCACCCGGTGCACGATCTGGCAAGCGTGATGCGCTCGGACGCGAAGGCCTACGCGGCGTTCTTCCACGCCATGCTCGAGCGTGGCGTGTATCTCGCGCCGTCCGCGTTCGAAGTCGGTTTCATCTCGCTCGCGCACAGCGTGGCGGATATCGAAGACACGGTCTCGGCCGCCACCCAGGCGTTCGCCGCGACCGCTGTGACGGCGCGATCCTGACATGAAGACGACGACACGCAAGAGACGATCGACAAAACCGTCGCGCAACGGCGCGCCACGCGCTCCCCAAGGCCTCGTCATCAGCATCCCCCGTCTGTTCCTCTATCACCGCGGCCTCGAGGACGCGCTGCGCGCAGGGGACAAGGTGCTCACCTCACGCGAGCTGGCCGCGCGGATCGGACGAGGCATGTCGTCGACCCAGATCCGCAAAGATCTGTCGTATCTCGGCAGCTTCGGACGGCGTGGTCAAGGATACGACGTCGTCGTGCTCGTGAAGAAACTGGCCCGCGTGCTCGGGCTCGACCGCGACTGGCGCATCGCCATCGTCGGCTTCGGCAATCTCGGCCATGCGCTCGCCACCTTCCTGGAATACCGAGAAGAGAAGTTCCACATCGCCGCGATCTTCGACAAAGACCCCGATCTGATCGGCACGACGTGGCATGGTGTGACCATAAGCGACGAGGACCACCTCGACCGCGTGCTGCCTGGGCTCGACTGCGGCATCGGCATCATCGCCGTGCCCGCGTCCGCCGCGCAACGCGTCGCCGAGCGCCTGGTCGCAGCAGGAGTCGGCGCGCTGCTCAACTTCGCGCCCACCAATCTCGAGCTCGCGCCCGCCGTCGCGGTCCGCACCATCGATCTGGCCTCCGAGCTCTCGATTCTGACGCACCACCTGTCGTGAGTCTCGTGTGAATGCTTGTTGAAGGACTTGTCCAGGTGGCGGATCCATGTGCGACCGCCAGTCGGCGCCGATGCATTGGCGCCCCTACATAAGTCCCACGGCCCACGAGGGATGAACCCGCTCTTGGCCTAAGCCCGCTCGAACAATGCCTGTCGTTCTCCTCGGACTCAGTCATCGTACCGCGCCGGTTGAGATCCGGGACCGTCATACGGTTCCGGCGCAACGCATCGCTGCGGCGCTGCGTGCGCTCAGCGAATACAGCGCCGTCCGCGAAGCGGTCATCCTCTCCACCTGCAATCGCCTCGAGATCTACGCCGACGTCGAAGCATACGAGCTCGGCGTCGCTCAGCTCAAGGAGTTCCTCACCACCTACCGCGCGATGAGAGTCGAGGACTTCGACAAGTACCTCTATACGATGCTCGGCGCAGAAGCGGTCGAGCAGCTCTTCCGCGTGACAGCCGGCTTGGACTCGATGCTCATCGGTGAGCCGCAGATCATGAGCCAGGCGAAGGAAGCGCTGCGCATCGCCCAGGAGGCCGGCTCGATCGGCCCGCACCTCGGACGCCTCTTCCGCACCGCGCTGCAGACGGGCAAACGTGCGCGCACCGAGACCGCGATCGGCCATGACGTCGTCTCGCTTGGGGCGGCCGCGGTCGAGCTGGCAGAACGGCACTGCGATCTTAGGCAGACGCGCTGCGTCGTGGTGGGCGCAGGGAAGATGGGAGCCTCTGCGGCCAAGCATCTCCGCGCCCGCGGCGCCGCGTCTGTCACCATCGTCAACCGCACCCTGCGTCGCGCGCAGGCCCTGGCCCACGAGATCGGCGCCGCTGCGCTCGATCTCGACGGCCTGCCGCTCGCGCTCGCGCACAGCGATCTCGTCATCAGCGCGGTGGGAAGCGGGCAATTCCTCATCACCGAGCGCATGCTGCGCGCCGCGCTTGACGGCGCCGGCCGCACAGTGCTCGCCGTGGACATCGGCGTGCCGCGCGACATCGAGCCGGCCGCCGCCGCCATCGACGCCGCAGTCATCTATTCGCTTGAAGATCTGCGCGAGGTCGTCACCCAGTCGCTCGAAGGCCGCCGTGCAGAGATCCCCAAGGTCGAGACGATCGTCGCAGCGCAGGTGAGCGATTACCAGAAGTGGTACCGCTCGCGCGGCGTCGCGCCGCTCATCGCGTCCTTGCGCAGCAAGGCGGAAGAGATCCGTCACGGGGAGATCCAACGGCTTTTCGCGCGCATGCCCGAGCTCGATGACCGTCAGCGCGAGATGGTGATCGCCGCCAGCGTCACGATCATCAATAAACTGCTCCACGAGCCGGTCACAAAGCTGCGCGAGACGGCCGCCGAGCGCGCGCTCGAAGGTGAGGCCCAGATGGCGCAGACCATGCTCGACCTCGACGCCTTCAGCGACCGCCTGCAGCGCCAGCTCGACGCTCACGCCGCACCGTTGCGCGGAATCGGAAAAGACGTCTAGCCCGCTCCTCGGGATCAGGGTGCTCGTGACCCGCGCCGCCGAGCAGAGCGCAGACGTCGGCCGTCTGCTCGAAGCAGCCGGCGCGCAGGTCGAGTGCGTGCCGCTCATCCGCATCGGTCCGCCGCCCGACGAGCGGACGCTGCAAGAGGCGATCGACCGTGCTGACGCATTCGACTGGCTCGTCTTCACGAGCGCAGCCGGCGTCGAGGCGTTCGCGCGCAGGCGACAGCGGCCGTTGCAGCCGCAGCCACGCATCGCGGTCGTCGGGCCGGCGACGCAGCGCGCGCTCTTCGAACGGCTTGGCGTCGACGCGGATCTCGTGCCCGCGCAGTTCTCGAGCGCAGCGCTGGCCCAAGCGCTCGCGCAGCGGGCTGTCGCGCAGGAGAGCGTGCTCGTCATCGCCGCCCGCGACGCGAGTCCTGTGCTCGCGGCCAAGCTGCGTGAGGCGGGCTGCCGGGTCGAGCAGGTCGATGCATACACGACCGTCGAGGCGGCGCCGCGAGATCTCGCCGAGCGTATCGCAGGCAACGACGTCGTCACCTTCGCTTCGCCGAGTGCTGTCCGTGCACTCGTGCACGCCCTGGGCGACGAAGCGTCCGCGCCTGCGCTCCGCGGAAAACTCGTCGCCTGCATCGGCCCCGTCACGCTTGCGGAGGCGCGCAGGCACGGACTCCACATCGAGATCGTCCCCGATGACGCCACGCTGCCTGCACTTGTCGACGCGCTATGCCGCTATTACACGACGCCACGCTCCTGACGATGCTCGAGCGCGCCGCGGCCGGCGCGGTCATCGCGGCTGCCATCGCGCTCAGCGCGCTGCGGGCGAGAGCCTTGACCGCGTCAGGCGCGGTCGCGGCCATCGTCGTCGGCTCGCTGTCGTTCGCCTTCGGCGGGTTGCTCGTCGCCGCCGCCGTCGTCATCTTCTTCGTCGGCGGCAGTCTGCTCGGTCGCGCGCGAAACGCGACCGCGGACGTTGCGCGCGGTCTCGCCAGCAAAGACGCGAGGCGCGATGCGGCGCAGGTCGCCGCCAACGGCGCGGTCGCGGTGGCCTGCTCGATCGCAAGTTTCGTGGCGGCGCTGCATGGATCGCCGCACGCAGCACGATGGCTCATCGCTGCGCTGTGCGCGATCGCCGCTGCGTCGGGCGATACATGGTCGACGGAGGTCGGCGCGTTCTCAGCGGGACCGGCGCGGCGCATCACGGACATGCGGCCGGTCGCAGCCGGCGCATCGGGCGGTGTGACGCTGCTTGGAACGATCGCGGCACCGCTCGGTGGCGCCGTCGTCGGAGTCGCCGGCATCGCGGGGACCGGCGTGCTCGTGCTCTCGGGCTGGCTTGCGGCATGCGCCCTCGCAGGCGTCGTCGGCAGTATTTTCGATTCGCTGCTCGGGGCGTCGCTGCAAGCGCTCTGGCGCTGTTCGCGCTGCGGAGCGACGACCGAGACGCGGGAGCACCCTGGCTGCCGTGCATCCGCACAGCTTGTCCGCGGGGTGGGGTGGCTTGATAATGATGGCGTGAATGCGGCGACGACGCTGGCCGGCGCCGCCTTCGGCTACGCGGTGGGTGCGCTCTTCCACTAAACCCCACTGCCCGGCGCTCGGGGGCGCCGGAACGTAACGCCGCTCACAGCTCGCCGCCGTCGCGGAAGTGGGAGCGCGCGGACGCGTGCTTCGTCGAAGTCCGGACCTCAACAAGCCCCAGAACGGGCCGATGAGAACTATGAAGCCACCTCGCTCAGGTGAGTCGGGGCGGCTTGCCAGCCGTTTTCGACAGTATTTTCAGACGAAGGGGAAGACACGCCATGGCCGCCGAGGGCAACGCTAACGCAACCCACAACGGCGCCGAGAGCGCCGTACACGCAGGCGCGACGAACGGGGCGGCGACCGCCGCCCAGGCGGCGTCAAACGGACAGTCCGTCGGCGCGCAGACGGCGTCGACCGGGATCGCCGCAACCGCTCAGAACGCGCTCGAAGAACTCGTCCAAGCGGCTACCGGCCGCAAAGAGCGCCCCAAGCCATGGGTCGACGTGACCTCATATCCGTGGAGCGACGACGCATTCTCGGCCCGCTTCGTGCGTCGCGCGAACTATCAAGAGATCTACGGCATGAAAGAGACCGGTGAGGAGGTCGACGAGCTCATCGGTTTTCTCAACATCCGGCCCAAGATGCGCGTGCTCGACATCTGTTCGGGCAACGGGCGCCACGCCATCGCGCTCGCCCTGCGCGGTTGCAAGATGACCGGCATCGACATCGGACCGGGCCCCGTGAACCTCGCGCGCGAGACCTCGCGCAACCTGGGGCTGTCGGTCGACTATCGCCAAGTCGATGCGCTCAGCATCTCCTTTGAAGACGCCTACGACGCCGCTTACCTCAGCTGCGCCGGGCTTTCCGACTTCGGCCCGGCATCCGCCAAAGATCTGCTCACGCGTATCGGTCGCTCGCTCGTTCCCGGTGGGATGCTGGTCGCCGAGTTCTTGGACGAGGCCTCGGTCAAGCCCAGCGACGTGCGCACCTGGCGCTTCGTCTCCGCCGACGCGTCGCTCTTCGTCGATGGCGGCCATCTGCAGCTCGACGAGCGGCTCTACGACAGCGACGCCAAAGCAGAGGTTGTCCGCTCGTACATCGTGCCGAGCGACGGCAAGATGCGTCAGTTCGCCCGCTGCCGCCAGTATTATAAGGAAGACGAGGTCAAAGGTCTGATCTCCGCCGCGTCACTGCAGACCGTGAGCTTCAGCCCCGGCAGCGCGCCAGGCCTCAAGAAAGTCGTCGCCAAGAAGGCCTGACGAAGACGGCAGCTCGGACAAGCGAAAGCGACGGACCACGGTCCGTCGCTTTTTTTGTCTCTAGCGCAGCACGGCTGGGTTGGGCAAGGCCGAGCCCTGGTACTTGAAACTCCCCGACGTCACTTTGTAGAAGTACAGGTTGGGCTCCGACGGATCGCCGTTGGGGCGGAACGACACCTGGCCGATGGCGGTCGGGAATATTCCATTGGCGAGCTGGCGTATGAGGCTCTCCTTCTCGACGCTGCGACCCTGGACGGCGGCGTCGATGGCCACCTGAGCGGCGACGTAGCCGAAGAGCGCGTACGAGGACAGCCGGCCGTGTTGCTGTTGGAAGCGCTGCTGGAATTCCTGGGCGCTTGGCATGAACTGCACGGGCGGAACGCACGTGCCGACGATCATCCCTTCCGCGGCCTCTTTGAACGCCTTGTCCTGGAGAAGGGCGTCGCTATACAGGGTGCTCGTGCCGATGACCGGGGCGGTCACGCCCCCCTTGCGCAGGGCGACGATCACCTTTGCCATGAGGTCGCCGCGGCCGGCGATGTACATGAGATCCGGCGGATCTGCGACCACCTTGGCGACCGTGTCTTTGAGATTTTTGAGGTCGACATCGACCGAAAGATCCACCGCCTTGAAGCCGTTCGCACCGGTGGCGTAATTCACAAACGTCGTCGCCGTGCTGTTCCCGTAGTCGTCCTGCTCCCAGATGACCGTGACTTTGGTGGGCTTGAGATTGCGCTCAGCGTAACGGGCGGCGAGCGCTCCCTCCATCGTGTCGGGTGGGCACAGACGGAAGACGTCGTTGTACCCTTGCTGGGTGAGCGCGGAGAGCGCTGCGGTCGGGATGATGACGGGGATCCCCGCTTCATGGTAGACGTGCAACGCGAGGAACGTCTCCTGGCCGCCGAGGTGGCCGATGACGATCGCGTTCTTGGGATCGACGAGCACGAACTGCGCCTGCTGCTCCGCGATGCCCGGGTCGCTCTGGTCGTCGAAGCTCGTCATCGACCAGGCGAAATCGGTGAGGCCACGGGCGGCATTGGCGTCGGTGACCGCCTGTTGCACGCCGGCCGAAAGATCCCAGCCGAGCTGCTTGTCAGGCCCCGACAGCGGCGCGACGACCGCGATCTGGACCTCCTTAGCATACGGCGGGAAATCTTCGGCGCCGGCAGCACGAGGCACGACGAGCGCAAGGGCGAGAGCGCCGGCGAGCGAGAGGAGACGTACGAGGGTCCGATAGGATGGCATGGGCGTTCCTTTAGGTCACGACGACCGACGCGATGGTGGAGAGAAAAAAGGCGACCGAGAAGAGCATGTTGGCGTTGAAGACGGCGGTGTTGAGCGCGAAGACGTCCGGCTGCCGCACGATGAGCCTTCGCTCGTAGACGAGCAGCAGCGCCGCGAAGACGACCCCCAGCCAGTATAACGGGTGGACCTGGGCGAGCACGCCGCATAGCGCCAGCGCCGCGATGACGAGCGTGTGCAAGAGCGCCGGCACGAAACGGCTTGCCCCGCTGCCGAAACGCGCGGGGATCGAACGAACGCCTTCGCGGACGTCGAAGTCGCGGTCCATGAGCGCGTAGAGGATGTCGAATCCAGCGACCCACAGGGTGACGGCCGCGAAGAGCAGGAACGCCGCCGGCTCGAACCGGCCGGTCACGGCGATCCAGGCGCCGAGCGGCGCCAAGCCATCCACCGCGCCGAGCACGAAATGCACCGCCCACGTCCAGCGTTTGACGAGCGGGTAGACGAGCACCGCTCCCGCGCCGATCGGTAAGAGCGCAAGACACAGCGGGTTGAGCTGCCAGGCCGCGACGGTTAAGAGCACGAGACCGGCGACGATCGCCCACACCATGGTCGCAGCGGGCAGCCGGCCGGATGCGACCAGGCGCTGCGCCGTGCGCGGGTTGCGCGCATCCATGCGCGCGTCGAGCAAACGGTTCGCAGCCATGGCCGCGGTGCGTGCGCCGAGCACGGCGAGCGTCACCCAGATGAGGATGTGCAGCGAGGGGATGCCGCGCGCCGCCAACAGCGCGCCGACGTAGGCGAACGGCAACGCGAACAGCGTGTGTTCGATCTTGATCTCTTCGAGCAGGCGGCGGATGACGGTCATGGTTGCACGAGGTTGGGGTCGAGGCCGAATTCTCGCCAGCGCCGGCTCACCGCCTGCCGGACCTCGTCGCTCATGACGACTAGGCCCGGCCACTCGCGCAGGTACCCCTCCTCTGCGGACTTGCGGGTGGCGTCGATGCCGAGCTTCGTCCCGAGCGCGGGCAGTGGAGCGGCATGGTCGAGCGCGTCCACGGGACCGGGAGCGAGCACGAGATCGCGTCCTGCGTCGACGTTGTTGAGCGCGGTCCAGGCGGCCATGCTGAGGTCGTGCACGTCGATGTCCGCATCCACCACGAGGATATTGCGCGTCAGCATCATCATGTGTCCGAGGCCCCATAGACCGTACATGATCTTCTTGGCATGGCCGGGATAACGTTTGCGTATCGAGACGATGACGAGGTTCTGGAACACGCCCTCAGCAGGGAAGTTGTAGTCGACGACCTCGGGCATCATCTGCTGGAGTAACGGAAGGAACAGGCGCTCCGTCGCCTTGCCCAGCCAGTAGTCTTCCATCGGCGGGCGCCCGACGACCGTGGTCCAATAGATGGGGTCGCGCCGGTGTGTGAGGCAGGTGACGTGGAAGACCGGATAGTCGTCGGCCAGCGAATAGACGCCGGTATGATCGCCGAACGGGCCTTCCCGCCGCAGCTCGGCGTTGTCCACATAGCCCTCGAGCACGATCTCGGCCTCGGCGGGGACCTTGAGGTCGACGGATCTGCAGGCGACCATCGGCACGCTTTTGCCGCGCAGGAACCCGGCGAGCAGCATCTCGTCGATGCCCGCGGGCAGCGGCGCGCTCGCCGCGTAGACGGTCGCGGGATCGGCGCCGATGGCCACGGCGACCGGCATGCGCGCGTTCTTACCGGCCGACTCTTGATGCTCGCGGCCGTGCTTGTGACGCTGCCAGTGCATGCCGGTCGTGCGCTCGTCGTAGACCTGCATGCGATACATGCCGACGTTTTGCGAGCCCGTGATCGGGTCTTTGGTGAAGACGAGCGGCAAGGTGATGTACGGGCCGCCATCCTCGGGCCAGGTGGTGAGGATGGGGAGCGCGTGCAGATCGACCCCGTCGCCCTCGACGACGACGTCCTGGCAGGGCGCTGAGCGCACCGCGCGCGGCAAGAGGTTGGCGAGCTCACCCAATCGCAGCACGGCGCCGAGTTTGTCGGCGAGCCCGGGCGCGGGTTGGGCGAGTTTCAGCAGCTTGCGGACGCGGCTGCCGAGGTC
Organism: Vulcanimicrobiota bacterium; assembly: GCA_963806005.1. GTDB lineage: Bacteria > Vulcanimicrobiota > Vulcanimicrobiia > Eremiobacterales > Eremiobacteraceae > JAFANK01. The sequence goes on from CAWDWJ010000004.1 coordinate 13,278, forward strand.
GTCGAGCTTCTCGACGCCCAGCGCGAGCGACATCCGTTTCTCGGTCGCCACAGCATTGATGAGCAGCGGGAGCTTTGAGCCCTTGACGCTCGTGAACAAGAGCGCCGGGCCGCCCGAGGGGTGTTTGACGCAGCGATCGGCGATCTCGGTGATCTCGAGCTTGGGGTCGACAGGCGCGTCGATCTGGCGGAGCTCGCCTTGGGCGCGAAGATCGGCGACGAATTCTTGGAGATTCGCGTACATCGGAGTTCGCTCGTTCTCAAGCCCGCTAGCAAAAGCCTCGCGCGTGCGACCCTGGATGCGATGCGCGTCGCACGACTCGGCGCCCGGCAGCTGCGAGCGCCGCATCCGCGCGCTTGAACAGCGCCCTACAAAGCGGGCGGTTCATTCCAGCCGTGTGCGATCCCATCCGGCGAGCGTCGCGCTCGCCTCGTACGTGCTCGTGAGGAATTCCTGGATCGTTTGGGGGGGCGAGGCTGACGTGCGCACGTCTTCATAGCGCAAGAGGAATAAGCCAAGCTGCTCGCTCCAGAACGCCGAGCTCGGTCGGATCTTCGCCTGCGCGATTCCCGCAGGCTTGGGATACACGTACGCAGCGAAAGCGGGTTCTGCAAAGCGTGCGTCGCCCGGCCAGAAACCGGCGTAGATCTCCTGCGCGTCCATCGACAGACGGAAGAGCATGTTGGCGCCCGGCGGGGGCTGCGCGGGAAGCCCCGAGTAGCGCGTGTAAGCCAGATCGAACCCTCCCCAAAAGAAATGCACGGGCGTGTGGCGGCCGCGAAACGGCGCGCGATGCACTTTCAAGGCCGTGTCGACCTGCCGCAGGACCTGCCAGAAGCGATGCACGCTCTCGGCATCGTACGCCGCATGTTTTGTGTCTTTGTCGAAGGGCGTGAGGTCGGGCTACCTCTTGTGGTATAGGTGTGATAGCGCATGTGATCTTGAGCTCGCCGAGCAGCGTTATGAACTCCTTGTAGAAATCGGCGACCGAGCGCGGAGCGAGCGCGATGCTGCGGATGCCGCCGTCGCTCGTCGTCAAAACGACCCGGTGCGCGATGAAATCCAAATCGATCTGCAACGTGCGATCGCCGCTGCACGGCATCGGGCCTGTCGTCATGCCGCGCGCGGTCAGATACAAGGTGACGTGTGCAAATTCGGGTTCGGGCGGCGCGAGGGCCAAGCCGGACCTTACCGACGACCTGCGTATACAGCTGAAGGGTGTCGCGGGTGTCTTGCCAAGCTTCAAGCGGCAACGCCGGCCAGAGCATCTCGGGCATCGATGCATCTCCATAGGCGGACGAGGTGACGTTGGGAGCCGTCCGTTCTCAGAGCTCTCGGGGAAAGCCTCGTGATGCCGCATGCTTGCACTCTAGCGGCAGGATAATTAGTAAACCACTTAATAATATGGTACTAAACTATTTTGAGGACATGAGGTATCCGCCGTGCGTATGAAAACCGCCTTGATCCTGGCCTGCTCGCTCGTCGCCTCGTCGCTCGCCGACCTGCCGGCGGCGGCGCAGACAAGCGCCAAGCCGCCTCAGGTGTCGCTCGGGCTGCACGACGCCCTGCAACTCGCGCTGACCAACAACTTGACGTATCAATCGGCCTTGACCGACGAGAACGCCGCCGAAGCGCAGGTGGTGCAAGCTCGAGCAGCCTTCCAGCCGACGGTCAACGCCGGCTACTCATACACGCATCAGCAGAATGAAGGCGCGTTTTCCTTCATCGCCGTCTCCCCAACCGGGCCGAAGGTCGAAAAGGTTGAGGTCTCTGCACAGAACTACAACAGCGTCAATGCGACGCTGCAATATGCGCTGTACACGGGCGGCGCCGCTCAGGCGGCGATCGGTCAAGCGGCGGCGCACCTGTCGCAGACACAAAGCAGTCTCGCCGGTGTGCGCAATTCGCTCATCCAGGACACGACTGCCGCCTACTTCCGGCTCATCTCCACCACACGTTCGGCTCAGGTCGCCGACACGGCTGTCGACGTCGCGACGCAGGATTTGAAGACCGCTAACGAGCTCTACACGGCCGGCACGGCGGCAAAGGTCGATGTGTTGCGATCGCAGGTCACGCTCGCCGACGCGCGCCTCAATCAGATCAGGGCGCACAACGACGCGCTGCTCGCCAATGCACGCCTCGCGAACATCCTCGACGTCAATCTTGCCAGCATCATCACCCCGACCGACGCGCTCGAGATACAGGCGCCGAGCTACGGGCTCGATTCACTCCTCGTCTCGGCGCAGACCAGGCCCGAACTCGCCGCTGCTCACGACGCCGTGACGATAGCCGATGAAGCGGTGAAGGGCGCTCGCGCCAACTATCTTCCCAACGTCGGTATCCAAATCCAGGACGCGTCGACGCTGCCGAACTTCACCGGCGTCCCTCAGCCGCAGCTCTCAGAAGACCTGGCCGTGACGTGGCAGCTCTTCAGCGGTGGGCTCACGCGAGGCAAGGTGATGCAGGCGATCTCACAGGTCGACAAGGCCAAGATCAACCTCAAGAACACCGACAATAGCGTCGACCTCGAGGTGCGAGAGGCATATTTCAACTACACGGCGGCGCAGGCGGCGGTCGAGGCGGCGCAGTCAGCGACGGTCTCGGCGCGCGAGAACTTCCGCGTCAATCAGATCCGCTTCAAGGCGGGCGTCGGCACCTCGCTCGAGCTCTCGGACGCGCTGCTGTCGGCGACCCAGGCCGAGGACAGCTACATCAGCGCACTGGCCGATCTGCGCGTCTCGCTCGTCAGCCTGCAGCGGGCGGCCGGATTGCTCCCCGCACAGAGCTGATCCTCAAGCGGGGACAAAAAGATCGGGCGGCTCATCGCGAGCCGCCCGATCGTCGTGTCGTGAGCGGATGTCCGCTTAGGTCTTGACCTCTTCCATCAACCCCTTGCGGGTGAGGTTGATGCGGCCCATGTTGTCGATCTCCGCCACGCGCACGATGACCTCGTCCCCGATCTTGACCTCGTCCTCGACGCGCGCCACGCGATGCGGCGCGAGCTGCGAGATGTGCACGAGGCCTTCCTTGCCGGGCAGGATCTGGACGAAGGCGCCGAAGTTCATGATGCGCTTGACGATGCCCGTGTAGACCTCGCCGACCTCGACGTCGCGGGCGATGTCCTCCACCATGCGTTTGGCCTTCTCGCCCGACTCCGCGTCCGGCGAAGAGATGAAGACGCGGCCGTCGTTCTCGATGTCGATCTTCGCGCCCGTCTCGGCGACGATCTTGTTGATGACCTTGCCGCCTGGCCCGATGATGTCTTTGATCTTGTCGGGATGGATCTCGAGCACGAACATGCGCGGCGCGAACTTCGAGAGACCGCGACGCGGGCCCGGGATCGTCTCCTTGAGCTTATCGATGATGAAGAGCCGGCCGTGGCGGGCCTGCTCCATGGCACGGCGCATGGTCTCGATCGTGATGCCGCGGACCTTGATGTCCATCTGCACCGCGGTGATGCCGTCGACCGTGCCCGCGACCTTGAAGTCCATCTCGCCGAGCGCGTCCTCGAGGCCCTGGATGTCCGTGAGGATGCCGGGGCGCCCGTCCTTGAGGATAAGGCCCATGGCCACGCCGCCGACATGCTTGCGCAGCGGCACGCCCGCGTCCATGAGCGCCATCGTCGAGGCGCACACCGAACCCATCGAGGACGAACCGTTGCTCTCGAAGGTCTCGGAGACCAGGCGCAGCGTGTAGGGGAACTCGTCCGCCGGCGGCAGCATCGGCACGAGCGCGCGCTCGGCCAGATATCCGTGACCGATCTCGCGGCGGCCGGGGCCACGCATGGGGCGCGTCTCGCCGACGGAGAAGGGCGGGAAGTTGTAGTGGTGCATGTAGCGCTTGAACGTCTGCGGGCCTAAGCCGTCGATGCGCTGCTCGTCGGAGAGCGAACCGAGCGTGGCGGCGGTGAAGATCTGCGTCTCGCCGCGGGTGAAGAGCCCCGAGCCATGCGTGCGCGGCACGACCGTCGTGCGGCAGGTGATGGGACGGATCTCATCGAGCTTGCGGCCGTCGGGGCGCATCCCCTCGAGCACGACCATGGTGCGCAGCTCTTCTTCTTGAGATGTTTGACGCACTTCTCGAAGTCGCGATTGCGCGCGTCTTCGAGCAACGGCCGCACCTCGGCCTCGAGGCGGTGCCCAGCGACGCGTTTGAGCGCCTCGGCGGTTGTGATGACGTCGAACGCCGCATTGCGCTCGAGCTTGCGCGTGACGCGCATGGCGCGGGCGATGTCGGCGCCGAACACCTCGTCCACAAACGAGTGCATGGCGGGCGAGGGTAGGAAGAGCGGGAACTGACGCTTGGGCTTGCCGGCGCGCGCCGCCAAGGATTCGATCTCGCCGATGACCTTCTTGATCTGCTCGTGACCGAACTCGACGGCCTGGAGGAACTGCTCCTCGGAGATCTCCTTGGCGCCGCCCTCGACCATCATCACGGCATCGGTCGTGCCGGCCATGATCATGTCGAGCGTGCTCGATTCGAGCTGGGTCTTCGTCGGGTTGACGACAGGCTGTCCATCGATGAAGCCGACGCGCACGCCGGCGATATTGTGATCGAACGGGATATCGGACACGGCGAGCGCCGCACCTGCGCCGACGAGCGCCACGACGTCAGGATCGACCTCGGGATCGACCGAGAGGATCGTGATGACGACATGGATGTCGTGACGGAAACCTTCGGGGAAGAGCGGCCGGATCGGACGATCGATGATGCGCGCGGTGAGCGTCGCCTTCTCGGACGGACGGCCCTCGCGCTTGATGAAACCGCCCGGGATCTTTCCGGCGGCGTACATGCGCTCTTCATAGTCGACGGTGAGGGGGAAGAACTCGATGCCCTCGCGGGGGTTGGAACTTGCGGTAACGGCGGCGAGCACGCAGGTGTCGCCGTACCGTACGAAGACGGAGCCGTTGGCTTGGCGTGCGAGCTCGCCTGTTTCAAGCGTGAGCTGCCGCCCGCCCAGCTCCATGCTGACGGACTCTGGCAAGGGGGATCCTCTACTTTCTCAGACGGACCTCAAGGTCCGTCGCTTCATTGAACTTATTGTGTGACAGGATACGCTTCTGACGCGGCGCTGCCCATCCCTGGACCGCGCCGACTAATGTAGCGACAGATACCGCCGCAACCGGCCTTTGAAGCGGACCTTTGGCGCAACGGTGCTTGCAACGACGGGGCCATGAATCAACGGACCTTTGGGTCCGTTGCGTGGAAACGCGGGAATAGCGGACCGCAAGGTCCGCTACTGCATCTTTGTGAGTGATCAGTGACGCAGGCCGAGCTTCTCGATGATCGCGCGATAGCGCTCGAGAGAGGCGCTCTCCAAGTACTTGAGCAGCCGCCGGCGTTTGCCGACTTTGATGAGCAATCCGCGTCGGCTAGCGTGGTCTTTGGTGTGCGTCTGCAGATGGCCGGTAAGATCGTTGATCGACTCGGTCAAAAGCGCGATCTGCACTTCGGCAGAACCGGTGTCTTTTTCACCGCGCTTGAAGTTGCCGATGACCGATGATTTATGTTCTTTGGATAGCGCCACGGTTCGTTTGCTCCTCCGTTGTTCGCGGACGGCTCTAGCCCGAAATCTCAAGCCTGTGCCGCCGTAAAGCGAGCTGTAAGAATACCACGCCCCACGCGACGCAGTCAAACCACGCGACGCCGAAAGCCGACTCACAGCGGTGCGCTGCGGGACATAGGTGGCGAGCAGCGATGGGGAGCGAAGAGCTGCTGCGCTACTGGTCGAGCGCCCAGTGCGTCCCGTCGTCATAGGTGACCGAAGCGACGCCAACCGTGATGTAGGTCGCACGGAGCAGTGCCGGCGTGGCCAGCTGCGTGGTCTTCGTCCAGCAGTTGGCGAGTTGCTCCTTGTCCGGACTGTCGCTGCGTATGCTGGAGAAATCCGCCGCAGACGCGACTCCGGGGACCTCGGCGCCTGGGTCGAAATTGCCGGCGCGCAGATTCGACCCGGCATACACGACCTCGCCGTTTTGGGCGTGGAGCTTGTAGATGAACGTCACCGCATCGACCTTCTTCAATCCGGCGTTCTTGAAGGTCAGACAGTGCGTTTCAGACGTCGCATCGGTCTTCACCATCGCGAAGCCGTGCTCGATTGCGATGCCCCCATCCTGATTCGATCCCGGTGCGAGCGTGAACGGCAGATCGCGAAACGAGGGTGGTGCGGCGCTGACCGCGGCCGCGCCGCTCGACGACGCGGTGTTGCAGTTCGCCGCATCGATATTGTCGACGCATGGGCCAATATCGGCATCGGTGAGGCCGCGAGCGTAGAGCTTGGATCGCCCACCGTGGTCGAGCCAGCTGAGGATCGCGGAGCGATCGGCCGGCGCGAGCTTGAGCAAGATGTCCGTCTCGATCTGGTCGAGCGGGGTGAGGTTCGGACTGGGCAGGTCGGGTTTGGAATAGCTTGCCCACACGCGGATGGCGAGCAGACCGCCCGAATCCAATTCCTGGATGCCCTGGAGGATCTTGAGCAGTTGCGGACTGGGCGTGACGCCTGCGCTCGACGTCGATTGGTCGGCCGCGACGCCGGCCGCGACGGACAACAGCACGACGGTGAGGGCGACCGCTAAGAACCCTTGCTTCACACACATCCTCTTCGGCAAAAAAAGTCGGGCGACTTCGCAGCCGCCCGAAAGTGTTTTCGCGCTTGGTCCCTAGCGTCGGGGGAGGAGAAGGACGCTGCCGGGCTCGAGGCGCGAGTCGGGTTTGAGATGGTTGATCTGCGAGACCTGATAGACAGCCTCACCGAGGTCGTCGGCGCTCGAGGTGCGGCGCGAGACGAGGCTCCAGACCGTGTCGCCGGGATGGACGACGACCCTGTCGTAGCGGGCCGGCGTCGAGGTGAAGACCTTGCTGCCCCAGACGACCGGGAGCGCGAACACAAGGACGAGGGACAAGACTTGAATCAGGGGAATCAGGGTACCGCCCGGTCTACGGTGACGGCTATACATGGCTTTCCACCTCCGGTGGCCGCTCAATCGAACATACGTTTGATTGATTCGATTCTAGCCAGCGCCCAGTGGACTGTCAAGCGTTTTTCGAACAAACGTTTGCATTTGGGACAGGCCTGTGCTAAGATATGTGGGCGCACGGGTTAGCACAACCGGTGGGCGGTAGCGTCTCTTAGCGCCGCGTCACCGATCCTAACGGGAAGGCGGTAGGGCAAGTGGACCGCAAGACGACTCCTCGGCAGCAAGCTATTCTTGAGGTCATTAAAGACTTCACGCGCGAGCACGGTTATCCACCGTCCGTGCGAGAGATCGGCGAACGCGTCGGCCTCTCCTCAAGCTCCACCGTCCAGTGCCACCTACGCACGCTTGAGAAAAAGGGCCTCATAAAGCGCGACCCCACCAAGCCGCGGGCGCTCGTGTCGGGTTCGGAAGCCTCCCGTGACGTCGTATCGCTCCCCATCATCGGCCGCGTGGCGGCCGGCGTCCCCATCACCGCAGAACAAAACGTCGAAGATGAGCTCACCTTGCCGTCGAGCTTCGTCAAGCGTTCCGATTCGTTCATCTTGCGCGTGCGCGGTGATTCGATGGTGGATGCCCACATCGTCGACGGCGACCTCATCGTCGTCTCTCCGCAGAACGTCGCGAATAACGGTGAGATCGTCGTCGCGCAGACCGACGACGACACCGAAGCGACCGTGAAGCATTTCTATAAAGAGAACGGGCGCATCCGGCTGCAGCCGGCGAACAAATTCATGGACCCGATCATCGTCGACAACGCCACGATCGCCGGTAAGGTGGTCGCGGTCATCCGCAAGATCTGAAGGGTGTAGGACTCGAAATCCGGGTCAGGCTAAGACAGCGTGTTGGGGTCGAAATCCGTTTCGACCCTTTTCATTTGCGTTTTTCAGGGTTGCCGGCCTGGCATGGCGAACGTCGGCGGCATACGATGAAACCACGCATCGCCATCACGGCCGACGCGCAGCGCGTCAACGATCCCGACTACTTGCGCGCCTACAAACGCGCGGTTGAGAAGGCGGGCGGCGAACCCGTGCTGCTGTACGACGTCGCCGAGCCGGAAGCAGTCGCGCAAGCGCTCGAAGCATTCGACGGCTTGCTCTTGCCCGGTGGGGCCGACGTCGATCCGGCCGAGTACGGCGGTCGCGATCATCCAAGCGTGAGCAAGGCCCCGCCTGATTACGACCGGCTCGAGCTCGAGGCGGCGAGGCTCGCGCTGCAGCGGGATCTGCCGACCTTTGCCATCTGCCGTGGCGTTCAGGTGATGAACGTCGCCCTCGGCGGCACTCTGTTTGTGGATGTGCCGGACGAATTCGACCCGCGCGGCGGCCTGAAGCTCGAGCACAGGCAGACCCCGCCGCATGCGCGCCATGAGGCCACCCATCCCGTGGACCTCAAAGACGGCAGCACGATCGCACGGCTGCTGGGCAGCCGGATGACGCCCACCAACTCCATGCACCATCAGGCGCTGCGGCGTGTGGCGCACGATCTCGTGCCCACCGGTCAGACGAGAGACGGCATCATCGAGGCGGTCGAATCGCGCAGCAACCATCCGTTCTATCTCGGCGTCCAGTGGCACCCCGAGGAGATGGTCGAAGTGGACGAGCCGAGCAGGACGCTTTTCGCCGAGTTCGTGCGCCGTGCGGCGGACCGGACACGCCGTCGCGAGCGACGGCTGGCCACTCCTTGAGTACGAAACGGTGAGCGCGCCCGCGGGCGGCGGGCTGGCTGGGACCGTGGCGGCGCTCGAGCTGCGCGTCTTCCCCGTTCTGCGCCGCTGGGCCGACGAACCCCATCTCATCGCCATCCGCGACGCGGTGCAGATCGCCTTCTACGCGTTCGGCGCCTGGACGGTCATCGCGTTCTTCCTCCTGCCACCCGGGCCGCTGCTCGATCGATTCTTCCAAGCGTATCACATCGGTTTTGGTTTCATGGGCGTGGCGCTGGCCGTCGTGCTCCCCGAGCGCTTGGCCATGAAATTCGGCTACAACCGTGTGGCTGCGGTCGCCGTGGGCCTGGCCGCGTTCTTGCTCTCGCTGCCGACGAACGCGCTGCATCAGCCGTTCGAAGAGTTCCTCGGCCAGATCTCGGCGACGAGTCTCTTCCTGGCGCTCATCGTCGGGTTGGTCACGGGCGAGCTGATGCGCATCGCCGACAAGCTCGTGGCGAGCGACGCCATGGCAATAGCGCTCGGCGCCATCGCGTCGCTCGCCGTGTTCGGCGGCCTCGCCGCGCTGCACGTGGACATCGCGACGCGGCTCATCAGCGTCGTGCAGCCGCTCGTCGCCGTCGGCGACACGCTGCCGGCGTTGCTCATCGTCGTCTTCTTGCAGACCGTGCTCTGGTCGGCCGGCATCCACGGCCCGGCGTTTCTGGCTCCGGTCACGACGCCGATCTACCTGCATGCGCTCGACCTCAACGCGCAGGCCATCGTCCACCACGCGCAGCCACCCTATACCGTCACGCTCATGATATTCAGCTTCGTCTACCCGGGCGGTTCGGGCGCCACGCTGCCGCTCGCGTTTTTGCTCTTGCGCTCGCGGGTGGCGCGCCTGCGGCGCTTGGGCCTCGCCTCGTTCGCGCCGAGCGTCTGCAACATCAACGAGCCGCTCATCTTCGGCATCCCGATCGTCATGAACCCCGGCCTCGTGCTGCCGTTCGTGGCCATACCGCTCGTGCTCGCGACCATGACCTTCATCGCGCAGGCCTACGGCTTCGTCGACCGGACATCCGTGTGGCTCCCCGGCGCGTTCCCATCCATCATCGCCGCCTGGATGACGACGAAGGGCGACTGGCGATCGCTCGTCCTCATCGCGGCGAACGTGGCGGTCGCCTTCGTGCTGTGGACGCCGTTCTTCAAGATCTTCGAGCGCGCGATCAGCGGGCATCCCGAGACTGAAGAAGAGCTCGTCAAGGCGGCTGAAGCCATCCGCGAGCACGAACGCGCCGAGCACACCGCGGTCGCGCCGCGAAGGACACACACTTGAAGCCGGGTTTCGCGGAGGCGGTCGGACCGTTCGGCTTTGCGCCCGATCTCATCGAGACGGCCGAGGCGGCGCTCGACCGGGTCGCGCCCGCATGGGCGCAGCGCGATGCCCTGGCGCTGCTCGTCGGTGCTAAGGTGCTGCGCTGCTTTGCGGAGGCGGGGCTGAGCGAGTCCCATCTCGCCGGCACGACGGGTTACGGCTACCACGATATCGCTCGCGACGCATACGAAGCGCTGCTGGCCAAGTGCATGGACGCGCCTGCCGCGTTCGCGCGGCTGCAGCTCGTGAGCGGAACGCACGCCATCGTCGCCGCCGTCAACGCGCTGTTGGGCACGCGCGGCACGCTCATGTCGCTGACCGGCGCTCCCTACGACACGCTGCGCCTCGCGCTCGTCCAGCCGCTGCTCGACGAACGCTCTGGCAGTGAGCGCTACAGCGAAGCCGCGATGCTGCCCGGCGGCACCGACGGCTATGCCATCGCGCACGCCTTGAAGAAACTTCCCGACGTGGTCTTCATCCAGCGCTCGCGCGGGTACGCGCCGCGTCCGGCGCTGTCGATCGCCGACATCCAGGGGCTCGTGCGGTCGGTGCGCGAGCATTCGCCCTCATCGATCATCGTGGTCGACAACTGCTACGGCGAGTTCGTGGAGGCACGCGAGCCAAGCGCGGTCGGCGCCGACGTCGTCATCGGATCGCTCATCAAAAACCCGGGTGGTGGGCTCGCACCGGCTGGAGCGTACATCCTGGGCAGCGAGCAGCACGTCAACTCGATCGCCGATAAGATCGTCGCTCCGGGCCTGGGACGCAAGGTCGGTCCGACGCTCGACGTGGCCCGTCTGCTCTTCGCAGGGTTGCATCGAGCGCCAAAGGTCGTCGCCGAGTCGCTCAAGATCATGGACTTCGCCGCCGCGCTGTTCGAAGCGCTCGGCTATCCCGTCGATCCGAAACCAGGCGCGCCGCGCTACGACATCATCCAAGCGATCGGTCTGGGCGATCCCCAAAAACTCGTGGCCTTCACCGAGGGGTTACAGACGCTCATGCCGGTCAACGCGCGCGCAAGGCCCGAGCCGGGCGCAGTCCCCGGCTATGACGACCCGGTCATCATGGCTGCGGGGTCGTTCGTCGGCGGATCGACGATGGAGCTCTCCTGTGACGCGCCAATGCGCCCGCCCTACGCGGTTTATCTGCAAGGCGGCCTGGATACGACCCACGGAGTGATCGCGACCATGAAGGCAGCCCAGGCTCTGCGAGGCCGTGGATAGGAAGGCGCCGCCGTCCCGTACGAGAATACTACGAACACATGGCTGATAATCTGCAGCGGCGCCAGTACGTCCGCACCGTCGTTTCGTTGCCCGCCAAGTTCACCTTAGAGAACGACGGCGGGCGTCACGACGGAGCGGTCGTCGACCTGGGTGAGGGCGGCATGCGCCTGGTGTCCGACAAGCACGCTCCTGCACGTTCGACCGTCCGCCTCAACTTCACGCTCGACAACGGTCGCGAGATCCGCGTCCGGGGGCGCGTCGTGCTCAGCTACTACGCGGCGCCCGAGCAGAAATACCATCACGGCGTCGCCTTCACGTCGATCGACAAAGAAGATCGAGCGGCGATCGCCCGCTTCGTGGCGGCCCAGGTCACGCCCTAAGACCACAACCCTTCACACCAAACAAATACGAGGCCGGCGGCCTCGTCGTTGTATATCGTGTGGTGCCGAGCGCTAGCGCGGTTTGGACTCTCCCATAAAACCGTAGAAGTAGTACTCGCTCCCGTCGCTCATGACGACGACGACACGCGTATCTTCATAGATCGCGCGGAGCACCTGCTTGCCGGCCATGGTGTCGAGAATGCCTTGGGCGAAGATCCGCTCGGCCTCGCGCAACGCGTCGGGGTCGATGTCCAGCAGGTCTGACGTCTGCAACTCACTCACCTTAGACTGGTCCACTCAATTCGTACTCCGGCGACTTCACAAGAATCCCAAATCGCGGACTGCGGGCGCGTCACCCGGCCCCTCATGTTCTAGTCTTCGGTCGCATTTTAGGCTGAAATTAGGCATAAAGCCGTCACAGCGCGTCACACTTGGGACACCTCCAGACGAGCGCGAAATGCACCGCAAACCCGCATGGCAGCGTGGGGAAACGCCATCCGATGGCGAAAACAGAAAGCGTGATGTACGTTCTCGAAGCCATGAACGGGCCGCTCGACGGCAAGCGCTGGCCGTTCGAGCAGACCATCGTCATCGGGCGCGACGGGGCGAGCGCGCAGGCCGCACTGCCAGTGGACCATGCGGTTTCGCGCGTGCACGCGCGCATCGACGTCGACGCAGACCGCCTTGTGGTCGCCGATCTGGCCAGCAGCAACGGCACGATCCTCGCGGGCGCGCCGATCATGTCCGCGACGCCGCTGCCCATCGGCGAACCTTTCATCGTCGGACGCACCATGCTGCGTGTCGTGCGTGCCGACGAGATCCACATCGATTCCCAGTAGCGCAGAGCGAGGTACCATGCCGACGTCAATTTTGACCTTCGCCGAGAAGAAGCGCCGCCACGAGAAGATCGTCGTCGTCACGGCCTACGACGCGCTGACCGCGGCCATGGTGCACGGCGCCGGCGTGGATGCCATCCTGGTCGGCGATTCCGCCGGCATGGTGTTCGCGGGCCACGACACGACGCTGCCGGTCACCATGGACGAGATGCTCTACCATACGCGCTCGGTCGTGCGCGGCGCGCGCAGCGCGTTCGTTATCGCCGATATGCCGTTTCTCTCCTATCAGTGCGGACACGACGAAGCCGTACGCAACGCCGGCCGCTTTCTCAAAGAGGCAGGCGCGCAAGCGGTCAAGCTCGAGGGCAGCGACCCCGGTCTCGTCGCACGCCTGGTGGGGATCGGCATCCCCGTCATGGGCCATCTCGGGCTGACACCGCAGTCCGTCCACGCGCTCGGCGGTTTCCGCGCGCAGGGCAAGACCATGGAATCTGCCGCACGCCTGGTCGAGCAGGCCAAAGCGCTCGACATCGCCGGATGTTTCGCGATCGTGCTCGAGTGCGTGCCGGCGACGCTTGCCGCGCAGATGACGCAGGCCGTGCACGCCGCGACCATCGGCATCGGCGCCGGCATCGCCTGCGACGGCCAAGTCAGCGTCATCAACGACCTGCTCGGCCTGTCGACCGGATACGTGCCGCGTCACGCGAAACGTTATGCCGCCTTCTACGATGAGGGGCTGTCCGCGGTGCGCGCTTACGTGGATGAGGTGCGCTCAGGCGCGTTCCCATCCGCAGAGAACAGCATCGAAGCGCCGCCCGCGACCGGTCGTCCTTCAGGCGCCGAATCCAGCATCGACACCACATCGCGCTGACTTTATGGACGTCGTCACGCGTGCTCGCGAGCTGCGTGGCAGACGCGCGCTGCTCCCCTCCCCCCTGGGATTCGTGGCGACGATGGGTGCGCTGCACGCCGGTCACGCGGCGCTCGTCGAACGGGCGCGCGCCGAGTGCGCGGCTGTCGTCGTCTCCGTGTTCATCAATCCGCTGCAGTTCGGTCCCAACGAGGACTTCAACGCCTATCCCCGCGCGCTCGACGACGACCGGCGGCTGCTGGAGAAGCTCGGCGTGGATGTGCTCTTCGTCCCCGACGCGGTCGAGATGTATCCACGACAGCTCGACGTGTTCGTCGAACCGAGCTCGCTCGCGCACTCCTTTGAGGGCGAGCGCCGGCCCGGGCATTTCCGCGGTGTCGCAACGGTCGTGATGAAGCTCTTCAATATGGTGCAGCCGCAGCGCGCATACTTCGGCGAGAAAGACGCACAACAGATCGCCGTGATCGCGCGGATGACCGCAGATCTCGATATGCCCATCGAGATCGTAGGGTGTGAGACCGTGCGCGAGTCCGACGGCGTCGCGCTCTCATCGCGCAACGCGTATCTGACAGCGCAGGAGCGGCGCGCCGCACCCAACCTCTATGCGGCGCTGCAAGCGCTTGCCGGCGAGCTCGCGGCAGGTGAGCGTGACATCCCGGCTGCGCTCTCGGCGGCGCGCAGCCTGCTCCCGCCCTTGCGCGAGGACTATCTGGGTGTGGTCGACCCCGCCGATTTCCGGCCGCTCCAGTCGGCGCCCCCGGCCCGTGGGTTGCTCGCCGTCGGTGCCGCCTATGCGGGCCAGACGCGGCTGATCGATAACCTAAAAGTGCAAACACCGGCCGAAGGGGAAGTGGTGAAGCGATGAACGACCGGGCTCATGGACACGCCGGAACCTTGGGCGGACGCACGCTGCTCGTGGGCGTGTGCGGCGGGATTGCGGCCTACAAATGCGCCGGCGTCGTGAGCGCGCTGCGCCAGGCCGGCGCGGACGTCCACGTCATCATGACGGAGGCCGCGCAGCGCTTCGTCACCCCGCTGACCTTCCAAGCGCTCTCCAACAACGCCGTCCACACGGACATGTTCGGCGAAGGGACCGCCTGGGAGATCGCCCACATCGGGCTCGTGCGCAAGACCGATGCGTTTCTCGTCCTGGGCGCGACGGCGAACACGCTCGCGAAGCTCGCCCACGGGATCGCCGATAATCTGTTGACGACCTGCGTGCTCGCCACGCGCAAGCCGGTGCTCGTCGCGCCGGCCATGAACACCCAGATGCTCGAGGCGGCGGCGACGCAAGAGAACCTGCGCACGCTCCAAGACCGCGGGTTCTCGTTCATCGAGCCCGGGGCAGGTTTTCTCGCCTGTGGCGAGATCGGCCAGGGACGCCTGGCGGATGATGATGAGATCCTGACGGCGGTCGAGCACGTCGTGCGGCGCGCCCACGACCTCGACGGCGAGCGCGTGCTCATCACCGCAGGACCGACGCGCGAGTTCGTCGATCCTTCACGCTTTCTCTCAAACCCATCGACCGGCCGTATGGGGCTTGCCCTCGCCCAGGAGGCGCGCGCGCGCGGGGCGTCGGTCACCGTCATCTGCGGCCCGACGCAGCTGCGTGCACCCGCGGACGTGGCGTTCGTGCCGGTGACCACCGCGCGCGAGATGCGCGAAGCGGTGATGGAGCATCTGCCGGGCACGTCAATCTTCATCGGTGCAGCGGCGGTGGCCGATTTCCGGCCGGCCGGGTTCAGCGATACCAAGATCAAAAAGGACGATGCGACGCGGTCGCTCGCACTCGAACGCAACCCGGACATCATCGCCGAGGTGAGCGCGAAGCGCCCGCCGGGATGCTACGTCGCGGGCTTTGCCGCCGAGACCGACGCGATCGAGGGGCGCGCGCGCGAGAAGCTCGCCGTTAAGCAGCTCGACTGCATCGTCGTCAACCGCATCGGCATGGCGGGTGGGGCATTTGCGGCGAGCGACAACGAAGTGACGATCCTGTGGGGCGATGATGGGCGTGAGACCGTTGAGCGAGCCCCGAAGATCCGTGTCGCCGGGTCGATACTCGACCACATCATCGCACACAAACGAAGCCGGACCGCGAGTCCGTCGCGCAAGGGCTGATCGTGCTGCTCGCGGTCGAAGCCGGCAACACCAACATCAAGTTCGGGCTGTTCGAGATGGAAGGCCCGGCCGCAGGAACGCTCGTCCACACCTGGCGTTCGGCCACGAATCACGAGCTCACCGGTGACGATCTCGCCGCATCGATCGACGGCATGTTGCGTCTCATCAACGTGCCGCGCTCATCGGTGAAGCGGATCGTGGTCTCGAGCGTCGTTCCGCCGCTCTATCGTGCGCTGACCGGCATGGCGCAGAGCTACTT
The DNA here is from genome assembly GCA_963806005.1 of Vulcanimicrobiota bacterium. Lineage (GTDB taxonomy): Bacteria > Vulcanimicrobiota > Vulcanimicrobiia > Eremiobacterales > Eremiobacteraceae > JAFANK01. Next base: position 28,962 of record CAWDWJ010000004.1, read on the forward strand.
CGGCTGCAAACCGCAATTCCTGTCGGCCGCTCGGCAGACGCTCGTGCCGGTGAAGACGCGGCATGCCTCAGAGCTGGGCGCAGATCTCATCGCGGGCGCGATCGGCGCTGTCGCAAAGTACGGCGCGCCGATCATCGTCGTCCAGTTCGGCACGGCGACCACCTTCGCCGCCGTCAACTCAAGCGGCGAGTATCTCGGCACCGCCATCGCGCCGGGCGTCGAGGTGTCGGTGGACGCGCTCATCGGCCGGGCCGCCAAGCTCATGAGCGTGCCGCTCATCAAACCGGCCGCCGCCATCGGCGTCGACACGCCGACCTCGCTGCAAGCGGGCGTCATCTTGGGCTTCGTCGGTCAGGTCGAGCACCTCGTCGGCCTGTTCCGACGCGAGCTCGGCACGCAGGCGCGCGCGGTCGCGACCGGAGGGCTCGCCGACCTCATCGCTCCGCACACGAGCGTCTTCGAGCTGCGCGACGAACGCCTCGTGCTCGACGGTCTGTATCAATGGGCGGTCGCCACCGCCAGAGCCAAGCTCAGCCGTTGACGCCGCGCCGCGGGCTCGTCCACGGCTGTCTCCCCGACCGGAGGATGCTCACGTGGTGCATGAGATCGACCCCATGAATGCGACGAAGCTTGAGATGAAGCGTGCGGCGTTCGTCGGCTTATCGGCATCGGCCGTGGCTTTGGGCGCGGGCATCGCGAGCGCGCTCGCGGATCAGGATCTGGGCAAGCCACATCCGCCGCTTGTGGCGGAGAACGATCCGGACATCGTCGTCGAACGGCCGCAGCTGCAACCGCCGGAGGGCGCGATCGGCGCCTACGTCGCGTACCCGCGCTCGAACGACGTCAAGACGCCCGGCGTCGTCGTCGCGCAACATATCTGGGGCGTGGACGCCGCGATACGTGACACGGTCAGGCGTCTGGCCAAGGCAGGCTACGTCGCGATCGCGCCCGATCTCTATTGGCGCCTGGGCGCTCCCAATGGGGATGGCGCGACAGACTCCGCGCCCTTCTCTGCGGTCGCGGCGAAACTCGTCGACGCGACGGTCGATGGCGACATCCAAGCCGGCGCATATTGGATTCGCAACCGCGTGGGTCAAGGGCCGTTGCAACGTCCGCCACGAGTCGGTGTCATGGGATTCTGTATGGGCGGCGGCATCGCGCTGCGCGCCGTGGTGGACGATGCGAAGGTCTTCGACGCGGCGGTGATGTTCTACGGCAAAGTCCGTTGGGGAGCGACGAACCAGGACGATGGGCCGATCACCGAGATGGCGCTCGCGTACGCCGGCGCACTGACGGTGCCGCTTATGGGTCAGTTCGGCGCGCGCGACACGAGTATCAAACCCGATGACGTGCGCGCGATGCAGGCCCGCTTGAAGGTGCCCAACGACATCAAGATCTACGATGAGGCAGGTCACGCGTTCTTCGACGACACGCGGCAGCGCTACGTGGCCTCGGCCGCCGCCGATGCCTGGACGCGCACGCTCGCCTGGTTCGGGAAGTATTTGAGATCCTGATCTCTCACAGCTTCAAATCGAAGTGGTAGCTGCTGACGTGCATCCCTTGAGCGAAATAGAAGCGGTGTGCCCGGAAGCGCTGGACCCCTGAATCCAAGCTGAAGGTCGCGCAGCCTGACTCTCGCGCCCTGCCGATGAGCCACTGGAGCAACAGCTCGCCGAAGCGTTGTGACCGGCGCGATTCATCCGTGACCAGATCGTCGACGTAGAGCGTCTTGCCGCCGAAGAGCATGTGATACACGCGAAAGCCCGCTACCGCGACGACATCATCGCCCGCCTCGACAAAGGCGAGCCGGTATCCCTCGCGGGCTTGCGTTGCGACCATCGATGAGAACTCGTCGCGAGTCAGCGACTGGCGCAGCTGCTTCATCACGGGGAAGCAGCGCGCGAGGTCTTCGTCGGATTCTGCGAGCTTGATCGCGCTCTGTGCTCTCTCCATCAGATAGTCAACGTCCCTTCCGCCACGGGCGTGACGTGACCGCCCACCTCGATGCCGTCAACCCCTCGCTCGCCGCGGATGTGGACATGCAAGCTGCTGCGCCGCCCCATCTTCACTCCCTGTTCGCTCACAAAGCTGGTGCCCGCCGCGCCGGGCGCGAGACCGTGCTGTATCATGTACGCGGCAAGCGGCCCCGTCGCGCTGCCAGTGGCCGGGTCTTCGACGACGCCGTGCTCGGGCGCGAACATCCGCGAGTATGCGCCGCTGGGCGTCGGCGTGAAGACGAAGACGAGGATGTTGTCGTCCGGGGAAGCCTTGAGCATCGAAAGGCCCTCCAAGCCGAGCCAGGCGCGGTCGACGGTATCCTTATCGCGCAGCGCGATGAAGATCCCCGGATTGCCTGCGCTCACTTGCTGCGGCGCGACCCCGAGAAGATCGCCGGGGGCAAGGCCGAGCGCGCGCGCACACACGGCGGGATCGTAGGATGGCCCGAACGAGATGGGCGGCGTCGTCAGCCAGATCAAAGGGCGCTCGCCTCCCTCCACGCGGATCGGCACAGGCCCGATCTGCTCTTGCAGGACGAACCGCTCGCCGCTCACCCGCCGCTCGTCGAGCAGCACGAAGCTCGTGCCGACCGTGGGATGGCCGGCGAACGGCACTTCCCTCGCCGGTGTGAAAATGCGCAGGGCGACGGCGCAGTCCGGGCGGGTCGCGGGCTTCACAAAACTCGTCTCAGCGAGGTTCATCTCCTTGGCGATCTTCTGCATCGTCGCGTCGTCGATGTCCGACGCATCGGGGAAGACGGCGAGCGCATTGCCTTCCAGTGCATGGGTGGTGAAGACATCGACCACTCGGTAGCGGTACGCGCGCGGCATAGCAGTATCAGGTCCTTTCAGAGCGTTCTCACGAACGCGCGTTTGATCTCGGCGATGCGGGTATCGTCGCGTTTGTAGAACGTCCACTGCTTGATGCGCTTGGCTCTGACGAGGCCGGCGTGGGCCAAGACCTTGAGATGCTCGCTGACCGTGGCCTGGCTGACGCCCAGCTTCTCGGCGATGAGCACACCACAGACGCCGTCCTTGACGAGATCGCCGTCCACCTGCGGGCGGAAGTGGGCCCGTGGCTTTTTTAGCCATTCCAGGATGAGCAGCCGCCGGTCGTTGGCCAGCGCCCGCAAGGCGCGTTCGATATCCATATTGACATTTTGCCAAATGCCTAATAGTATTGTCAAGTATGCAGGCGTTTCAGACCGTCGTCACGCGCGAGCAGATCGAGGCCGCTTGGCGGCGCATCGCGCCGTACATCCGCCGGACGCCCGTCATCGAGGTGCAGGGCGAGGAGCTCGGCGCCGGTCCGTCAACGCTGACCTTGAAGCTCGAGTCGTTGCAGCACGCCGGGTCGTTCAAAGCACGAGGTGCGTTCGCCAACCTGCTCATGCGGGAGATCCCCGAGGCCGGCGTCGTCGCCGCGTCGGGCGGCAATCATGGCGCGGCGGTGGCGTTCGCCGCGCGGGCGCTCGGCACGCGTGCCACGATTTTCGTCCCTAGCATCTCGTCACGGGCCAAGATGGAACGCATACGCGAGTACGGCGCCGAGCTCGTCGTGGGTGGCGAACGCTACGCTGACGCTCTGGCGGCGAGCGAGGCATGGCGCGCAGAATCGGGCGCAATGGCGGTGCACGCCTTCGACGCTCCAGAGACGTTGCTCGGCACGGGGACGATCGGCATGGAGCTCGCGCGACAGGTGCAGGCCCTCGACACGCTGCTCGTGCCGGTTGGCGGCGGCGGACTCATCGCGGGGCTCGCCTCGTGGTTTGCGGGCACGGTCAAGATCGTCGGGGTCGAGCCCGAGGGCGCGCCAAAACTTGCCCGCGCGCTGGAAGCCGGGCAACCGGTCGACACCCCAGTCGAAACCATCGCCGCAGATTCGCTCGGCCCGCGCCGCATCGGCGATCTCACCTTTCCTATCGCACAGCGCTATGTCGACCAGGTCGTGCTCGTCTCAGACGACGACATCCGGGCCGCCCAGGCCATGCTATGGAGCGCGTTGACGATCGTGGCGGAACCAGGAGGCGCCGCCGCGTGTGCTGCGCTGATCTCCAAGCGCTATCGGCCGTCTGCCGGCGAACGAGTGTGCATTATGGTGAGCGGCGGCAACACCACGGCCGTCGACTTCAGCCGATAGTCATAGGCCGCAGTTCGTAAGGAGAGCGTCATGTCCATCACCCGCATCAAGCCCGGTTCGCGTCTGAGCCACGCCGTAGTGCATGGCGACACCATCTACATCGCGGGAACGGTCGCTCGCGACACCGCGGCCGATGCCGCCGGCCAGACGCGTCAGATACTGGCAAGGATCGACGAAGTGTTGGCCGAGGCGGGCAGCGACAAGTCACGACTGCTCTCTGCGACCGTCTGGCTGGCAGACGTCGCGTCGTACGATGAGATGAACTCCGTCTGGGATGCGTGGGTCTCGCCCGGCGCGCCGCCCGCTCGGGCGTGCGTGGAAGCCAAGCTCGCCGGGCCTGAATACAAGGTGGAGATCGCCGCGATCGCTGCGCGCGAGACGCGCTAGGAGCAGCACATGGATCTCGGGATTCGAGGACGAGTCGCGCTCGTCACCGGGGCGAGCTCGGGCATCGGCGAAGCAGTCGCGCTCGCGCTGGCAGCAGAAGGCGTGACCCTGGCCGTCGCCGCGCGCCGGCGCGACCGGCTGGAGCGTATCGCCGCGCAAGCCAAAGAGAGGGGCGCGGCCGATGCGCGGGCGTTTGAAGCAGATCTTGACGACTCAGCGTCGATCAAACAACTGCTCGGCGCCGTTCGAGCGGCGTTCGGCGACCCGGCGATACTGGTCGCCAATAGCGGCGGTCCCAAACCGGGGAAGTTCCTCGACCTGCAGCTCGCCGATTGGGATGCTGGGTATCGCTCGACGCTGCGCAACATGCTCGAGCTCGTCGACGGCGTGCTGCCATCGATGAAGGCGAAGAACTGGGGGCGCATCGTCGCACTGACATCGAGTTCTGTGAAACAACCGATCCCCACGCTCGCACTATCCAACGCGTTTCGCATCGCGCTTGTGGCTGCGCTCAAGACGCTCTCGCTCGAGGTGGCGCGCCAGGGCATCACGGTCAACGCCATCGCAACGGGCCGCGTGCTCACCGACCGGCTGCGCCATCTCTACCCCGATGACGAGGCGCTGCACAACTCCGCGCTCGAAGAGATCCCGATCGGTCACGTCGCCACGCCCGCGGAGTTCGCGCCGATGGTCGCGTTTCTGTGCGGTGAACCGGCGAGTTACGTCACCGGTCAGACCATCGCAGTCGACGGCGGTTTGATCAAAGCGCTCTACTGATCGCGCTTGCGCGACTCGATATCGGCCAACTCGCGTAATGTCGCTCGCAGTTGCTTCATACGGGTCTCGCCCAGAAACTTCACCCAGCGGCGCTCTATGTCCCGAAGGACCTTGCGGGAGACTTCGATCTGACGCTCTCCCTTGTCGGTCGTGCGGATGAGCTTGGCGCGACCATCACGCGGGTCGGGAGTCCGCTCCACATACCCTGACTGCTCTAGACGATCGACGAGTTCGGCCATCGCCTGCTTCGATATTCCCGCACGTTTGGCGAGCTGGGTGAGGGTCAGTCCTTCGTCCTCTATATAACCGAACAGTTGGCCGTAGGATATGCGCACGTCCGGGAACCTGGTGTGGGTCATTTCGGTATTGTAGGTTTCAGAGAGCAGGGTCCACAGGCGCATGAGATCCACCGCGATGCGAACGGGTGCTCCAGCAGCCAAGCGCCTTGACAAATTAGTCAACCTGCCTTACTATCGAGGTGAGATACACAACGGTTCCTACGAGAAACCGGCGTAATCCTATAGATGTCTTGGTGAGCTTCACATCCCGCCGCTCACGTGACGCCTTCTATCTCTCCATAAGGACAAGGTATGCGGCCTCCAACCAAGGTGTCCGCGAGCGGATTGCTCTACGTGCTCTTATGTCTGACTGCGCTGAGTGTGGCGTTGCTCCTCTTTGGCGCTGCGCTGGCCGGCTGAATTCGTGAGGTAGGCGGCGGGTTCACCACCCGATCGAAGCCCGCTACGCAGGCGTTGTTCTGCGCGGCGCATCCTGCGCCAGCGCCACCATCATGCGAACGCCATGTTCGAAGGCCCGCTCGTCGATGACGAAGCGCGGGCTGTGGTGCGGGGCGTCGACCAGCGGGTCGACCTGCGCGCCCAAGAAGAAGAAGCACCCAGGGCGGCGTTGCAGCATGAAGGAGAAGTCCTCGGCACCCATGATCTTGGGCTGCTCCGCCACGAAAGCCGCTCCCAGCGTCCTCTCCGCCAGGTCGATCAGGTATTCGGTCTCGCCCGGGTGATTGGACGTCACCGGGTAGCGGCGTAGGAACGTGTAGTCATAGGTGGCCTGCGAGCTCGCGCAGCACCCGCGCAAGACCGTCTCGATCTTTTGGGCCATGACATCGCGCAGCTCTTCATTGAATGTGCGCACCGTGCCCAGCATGCGCACGTCGTCCGGAATGACGTTGTGCGTGGTGCCGCCGTGGATCGCGCCGATCGTGACCACGGTCGGCTCGAGCGGATCGATCTTGCGGCTCACGACCGTCTGCACGGTCGAGACGAACTGCGCTGCCGTGGCGATGGGGTCGATCGTGTGATCGGGTTGCGCCCCGTGACCGCCGCGGCCCTTAATCGTGATCTCGATGGAGTCGCTCGCCGCCATCATGGGACCGGGCCGGGTGAGCACGACGCCGCTTTGATGTTGCGACCACATGTGGAGGCCGTAGACCGCGTCCACATGCGGGTCATCGAGGACGCCTTCCGCCACCATCGCTGCCGCCCCGCCCTTGCCTTCTTCGGCGGGTTGGAAGCACAAGACGATCGTGCCGCTCAGCGCGTCTTTGCGCTCCATGATCATGCCTGCGGCACCCAAGAGGATGGCGACGTGCGCGTCGTGACCGCAGGCGTGCATCTTGCCGGGGACGACCGAGGCGAACGGCAGGTCACCTTGCTCCTGCACCGGCAACGCGTCCATGTCGGCGCGGAGTAGAATGCATCGGCCGGGGCGTCCGGTGCGCAAAATGCCGAGCACACCCGTCTGCGCGATGCCGGTCCTCACGTCGTACCCGAGCCGGCGCAACCGATCGGCGACGACCCCTGCCGTGCGGACCTCCTCGAAGCCGAGCTCAGGATGCGCGTGGATGTCGCGGCGCAGATCGATGACGTCCTGCACGACAGGACCCGGCACGCTGATGGTCTGGCTGGACTGCGCCATTGGTTCCCTCCCTGGCGATCGCGGGCGAGGCGTTGCGCCGTCCGCGCACGAAGCCAACAAATCTGATGGCTCCCGTCCGGCCGCTCGTCATCGCAGGCATTTCCATATTCCCGCCGCTGGCCCTCGCGCCCATGGCGGGCGTCACGAACGCGCTCTTCCGCAAGCTCCTTAAACCGTTCGGCCTGGGGCTCACCGTCAGTGAGTTCGTCTCGGCGCAGTCGCTCGTGCGCATGAACCGCCGGACGCTCGAGATGATCGACGTCTACCCCGAGGAGCGGCCGACCTCCGTTCAGCTCCATGGCAACGACCCCGAGGTGATGGCGCAGGCGGCGGCCTTCGTCGAGGAATGCGGTGCCGATATCGTCGACATCAATTTCGGCTGCCCGGCGCCCAAGATCGTCAAGGGTGGAGATGGCGCCGCGATCCTGCGCGACCCGGATCTGGCCGTCGCCATCTGCGCGGCGGTGCGCAAGGCCGTGAAACGCGTGCCGGTCACGGTGAAGATGCGCCTGGGCTGGTCGGCGTCGCAATACACGTTTATCGAGATCGCCAAACGAGCCGAGGCTGCAGGCATCGACGCCTTCACGCTCCACGGACGCTACGGACAGCAGTTCTACAAGGGCCAGGCCGACTGGTCGTACATCGCACGGCTCAAGGAGGCGGTGAGCGTGCCGGTCATCGGCAACGGCGACATCCAAAGTGGCGCCGACGCGCTGCACCGTATGCGCGAGACTGGGGTGGATGCGATCATGGTCGGGCGCGCGTCGCTCGGCAATCCGTGGCTCATCCGCGAGATCGCAAGCGCTATGCACGGCGAGACCGCGCCGCACGCGCCGAGCGTGGAGGAGCGCGTCGATTTCGCGCTCGCGCATTTCGACGCGATGATCGATCGGTATGGGGAGAAGTCGGGTGTGCTGCAGATGCGCAAGCACCTGGGCTGGTATCTCAAGGGCATCGAGGGCGCTTCCTCGCTGCGCGAGCGCATCAACCACGAGCCGTCGGTCGACGGCGTGCGCGCGATCCTCGCCGAAGCAAGGACTCGCAGTGCGGCGGCCGAAGGGCGAGAAGCGCTGTCGGAAGCGGTGTGATCTTGGCTACGCCGGCCGGGAACAGGTGCAACATCCGCATCGCCCACTTGGTAGTATAGAGGCAAGCCCGGCGACGTACCGGCGAAGGAGCATGTCATATCATGGATACGAGCAATCCGAGCAGCGGCCCGACACAACCCACGCCTGCAGCTGCAAACGCGCCGGCGCAAGGCGCGCCGGTCCAGCCAGCCGCGACGCATCCGAGCATCACGCACGCCGGTAGCGTTGGTGAAGCGCTGTCCAATCTCGCGAGCTACATCCCCGGCTTCGCAGGTTACAAAGGCGTAGAGGATCGGCGCATCGCCGACAAGCAGCTGCGCGCAATCATCGGGGAGCGTCTGTCCAAGACCAAAGGCCGGCTTGACGGCGTGATCGATACGCTCTCGCGAGCTGGGAACATGGACAGTCTCGCGCTCATCGACCAGAGCGGCCGGCGCATGGAGAAGCTCATCGATCGGATGCGCTTCGCCGACTATGGCTACGCCGCGGTCTTCGACCGCGTGCAGATGGGCGAGCCCGAGCTCACCCGCATCTATCAGTATGACGCCGGTCTCATGGCAGAGCTGGGCGGGTTCGAGGATGCCACAGGCGAGGTCGAGCAAGCTTCGGGCGATGCCACCCACCTCAAGGCCGCGCTTGCCAAGCTCGACGCACTGACCGCGGAGTTCGATCGCCGCTTTGAGGCGCGCAAACATCTCTTCGACGGGCTTCCAACCCCGTAGCTGACGACGACTACTTCAGGGCAATGCAGGGGCGCGAAAGCATTCGCGCCCCGCTTGCTTATGACGCCTTCAGGCTTCGAGCTGGCGCAGCGCCACCGCGCTGATGAGCGTGATGGCGACCATCACGAGTTCGAAGACGACGATCGCCCGCAACCCGCGCACGTCGTTGCCGAGCTGCCAGTCCGGATTCTCAGCCGTCGGTGATGACTCGCCTGACTGCAGCTGCACGGCTGTGATGCGATCGCCCCAGCGCTGCAGCTTGAGCGCGTCTCCATCCCGGATGCGCCACCAGACGCTTTCGTCTTTGAGCTCGACGATATGCTGGTCGCCGTAGCCGCCGCGCACCTGCAGGTAGTAGCGATAGGTCATCTTGCTCGACCGCGAACTTGCCGATGAGTCGTAGCGTTGCATCACGTTGGCCCACTGCATCGTGCAGGGCGTCGTAGCGCCAGCGCTTGCCGCCGCTGCGTTGATGCAGTTCGGCGACGCGTTAAAACTCGCGGCACGCTCGCGGATGGCGTGGTACGGTCTCACGAAGAGGAAGAGTGGCAGCAGCAAGAAGACCGAAAACATAAGGCCGGTCATGAAGACGAAGCGCACGAGCGGGTGTGGCTGGCCGCTCGCCTGTGCGGGCTTGCCGCCGAACATAGGCGTCAACATCACCTAAGGATAATCGGTCCCGCGCCATGGGGTTTCGACCGCCGCTGTGAACTGCAGCACGTGCCGAGCGGGACACGCCTGGCCGTTCTTGAAACTTGTGCCGACCACCTAAGTATCTGTAGTGGCACAGCAAGAAACTGATTTTTGAGGTAGCAGGGAACATGGCGCTCGGACTTTCCGTCATAGAGTTCTTCGACAATAGCGGTCAGCAGATCGTGCACCGCTGGCCGGAGGCAGGCTCCACCGATATCAAGTGGGGCAGCCAGCTCATCGTGCAAGAGAGCCAGGCCGCGGTGTTCTTCCGCGACGGCAAGGCGCTCGACACCTTCCAGCCCGGCCGCTACACGCTGTCGACACAGAACCTGCCGCTCGTCACCGGTCTGCTCTCGATGCCGTTCGGCGGCACATCGCCGTTCCAGTCGGAAGTCTATTTCGTCGCGCTCAAGGTCTTCACGAACCAGCACTGGGGGACCGCTGAGCCCATCCTGTTCCGCGACAGCGAGTTCGCCATGGTGCGCCTGCGCGCGTACGGCATCTTCAGCGTGCGCGTCACCGATCCGCAGCTCTTCGTCAACAAGGTCGTCGGCACGGCCAACGTCTACACCTCAGACGCGCTGCAAGATTTCTTCCGCAACATCATCGTCTCGCGCTTGAACAACCTGCTCGGTGAGACGGTCAAGAGCATCCTCGACCTGCCCAAGTATTACGATGCGCTGGCCGCGGCCGGCAAGGCGCGCGTCAAAGACGACTTCGCGCAGTACGGCGTCGAGCTCATCGACTTCCTCATCAACGCCATCACGCCGCCGGATGACGTGCAAAAGGTCATCGACGAGCGCACGGGCATGGGCGTGGTCGGCAACATGGGCCAGTACATGCAGTTCAAAGCCGCTAAGTCGCTCGAAGAAGCCGCGCAAAACCCCGGTGGTTCGGCGGGTTCGGCTGCCGGTCTCGGCATGGGCCTTGGTCTCGGCATGCAGATGCCCGGCATGATCAATCAGGCGATGCAGCAAGCGGCTGCGCAAGCCACACAGGCTGGCGGCGCTGGAGCAGCTGCGGCCGGTGCAGCCGCCGCGACGATCGCGTGCGCGAAGTGTCAGGCGCAGATCCCCGCCGGATCGAAATTCTGCCCCAACTGCGGCGCGGCTGTGGCAGCCGTCGGGGAGTGCCCGAACTGTCACGCGGCGACCGCCCCCGGCGCGAAGTTCTGCCCGAACTGCGGCACCAAACTCGGCTAGTCATATCCGAACTGGCAAGAACTAGGGCCGCGAATTCACTCGCGGCCTTTCTTTTCGCACATCGCAAAGACTTCACAACATCCTACGCAAAGCGTGCCTCGTGTCATCGCTGACCTCACCGATCGACGGCGTGCTGCGCGCGGCACTGCTCGGAGCAGCCGACAACCGCTCCCTCCGCCGATTCATGTACCGTCACGGGATGAGTCTGGGCGCACGGCGCTTCGTCGCCGGTGAGACGCTTGACGAATTCCTCGCCGTCGTGCGCTCGGTCAACGAGCGTGGCTTCACCGTCGCCTGCGGGCTGCTCGGCGAGAACGTCCAAGACCGCAGCGATGCGGCGAGCGCCGTGCGCGAATATCGCCGTATCCTCACCTGCTTCGCGTCAGAAGGCCTGCGTGCCAACGTCGCCCTCAAGCTCACCCAGCTCGGTCTCGCCATCGATGCCGACCTCGCCCGTGACAACCTTGCAACGATCGTCGAACACGCTAGAGGGTTTGGCAACTTCGTGCGCGTTGACATGGAGCAGTCGGCGTACACGAAAGCGACGCTCTCGATCTATCGAGCGCTGCGCGAGGCCGGGTTCGCAAACGTGGGGACGGTGCTGCAGGCCTACCTGCACCGCTCCGAAGACGACTTGCGCTCGCTCTTCGACCTCGAGCCCAACCTACGGCTGGTCAAGGGCGCCTACCTCGAGGCCCCGTCGATCGCCTTTGCGCGCAAAGCCGACGTCGACCGCAACTACGCGAGCTTGATCGAGGCATCGCTCTTGCGGAGCGGCTTCACCGCGATCGCGACGCACGATCACGTCATCATCGAGCACGCCCTCGAATTCATCAAGCGTCATGCCATTCCCGAGGAATGCTTTGAGTTCCAGATGTTGTACGGCGTGCGCCCGAGGCTCCAGGGGGAGTTGCTCGCGCTAGGCTACAAGGTCCGCCTCGCGATCCCGTATGGCTCGCAGTGGTATCCATACCTCATGCGACGGCTGGCGGAGCGGCCCGCCAACCTGCTGTTCTTTTTGGGGACGCTATGGCGAAAGTGATGCAGTCCATCCGCGTGGCACATGGCGTGCTCCCCGCTGTGCTGACACCCCTCAACGGGGACGGCAGCGCGAACATCACGCTCTTGGAACAGCATTGCCGGCGCCTGCTGGCGCAGGGCTGCAGCGGCATCGTGCTCTTGGGGACGACTGGCGAAGCCAATTCGTTCACCGTGCTCGAACGGCGGCAGATCCTCGAAGGCGTCGTGGCAAGCGGCATCGCGGCCGAAAAGCTGATCGTCGGCACGGGATGCTGCGCTGTCGGCGATACCGTCGACCTGACGCGCCACGCCTTGTCGCTCGGCGTCGCGAGAGCTCTCGTGCTTCCGCCTTTTTACTATAAGAACGTCAGCGATCAGGGGCTCTTCGTCGCATTCGCATCGATCGTCGATCGGATCGATGATGGGCGTCTGCGGCTCTTCCTGTATTCGATCCCACAAGTCAGCGGCATCCCGCTCGGGGTCGATCTCATCGAACGGCTGCACAAGTCCTACCCGGGGGTGATCGCCGGGCTCAAAGACAGCTCGGGCCATTGGCAGACGACCCAGGAGCTCTGCTTGCGTCTGGGCGCGTCCATGCACGTCATGGTCGGGACCGAGGCGTTGCTTCTCAAAGCCATGGCGGCGGGCGCGAGCGGCTGCATCTCCGCAACGGCCAACGTCGCTGCACCGGCCATCATCCGCTTGTACGAGAAGCGCGACGAGGCCGAAGCTGCCGAGATCGAGAGCGGCGTCAACGCGACGCGCGCGGCGTTTGAGGACTTTCCGATCATCCCAGCGCTCAAGGCCTACATGGCCGCGACGACCGGACTCGATGCGTGGCGCGCCGTGCGTCCGCCGTTACGCTCCCTGTCGGCAGAGCAGAGCGATCAGTTGCTCAGCAAGCTGGACAAAGCGCGCATCGGCACGAGCTGAGCATGGTGGAGGCGTGGATGCGCCGCAGCGTGTTGCAAATGAACTCGCGGCCCTACCGGTGCTTGACAAATTCTGCCAGTGCGTGGTTGAAGAACTCTGGATTGTCGATGTTGGGAAGATGCCCGGCATGCGGCACGACCGTCACCTGTCCGGGCTCACGTAGTGAGTACACGATCTCCGCGCTGCGCTCGTACGGTGCGATCTCGTCGTCGCGCTCGCCCCACATGACGAGCACCGGCACGGCGATGCGGGGAAGCAGATCCCGATAATCTCCCGTCCAGGTCACCCGGGTAGCGGCCTTATAGACCTCAAGCGGAATCGAGGCCATTCCTGCGCGCACGAACTCGATATGCTCCGCCGAGGCGTCGGGACGAAGCACACGTGGCGCCCGTGTGCGCGCAAACTCTTCGATGCCCAGCGTGTCGAGCGTGCGGATGCGTTCGTCGATCGACTCTGCACCGCCGGGATAGAAGGCAAACGTGTCGACCAGGGTCAGCGAGCGGATCCGCTCCGACGCCTGCGCGTAGCACTCAAGGGCGACCACACCGCCGAGCGAACAGCCGCAGAGATGCGCTGATCTAAGCCCGCACGCGTCGAGCACCGCCAAGACGTCGCGTGCGAACGCCGCACGCGAGATGGCCTGCGGATCAAAAGCGCCCGGTGCAAGCGATCTAGCCTGTGGCACGCCGGAGTTCCCATAGCCGCGATAGTCGAGCGCGATGCACTGGAACGCCGGCGCGAGGGCCAGCATCTGCCGGCGCCAGATCTCGCCCGTCGAGCCGACGCCGTGCAAGAAGAGCACGGGCGGGCCAGAGCCCGCGTGGGAATAGGCGATACGCAGCCCGTCAGAAGTCGCAAACGACTCGCCATGCATTCGCGACTAAAATTCGGGTGGACACCGTGGACGCCTGCGCTGCAAAGGGGCCCCATTTGGCAATCGGCGAAGGCACCGCATCATGATGACGCACGAGGCACAAGACCAAGCGTCGCTTTTCGACGCGGTCTACGCAGCCTACAAAGAATTCATCAATCCACCGTTGGCCCGCTTCATGAAGATCGCCGGTGCCGGCGTCGAGGTCGAATCGCGCGGCTGCACGATCTACGACCACACCGGCAAGGCCTATCTCGATTTCTGCGGCGGCTACGGCGTCTTCACCCTGGGTTACATGCACCCACGGGTCGTCGCGGCCGTCCGCGAGCAGCTCGACCATATGGCCCTGTCCTCGCGAGTCTTCTTCAACGCCAAGACCGCGGCGCTCGCCAAGGCGCTCGCGGATCTCGCGCCTGGCGATCTCAAGATCACGTTCTTCTCGAACAGCGGGACCGAAGCGGTGGAAGCGGCGCTCAAACTGGCGCGCCTGTCCACCAAGCGCAAGCACATCGTCTCTACCTTCAACGGCTACCACGGCAAGACGATGGGAAGCCTCACCGCCACCGGCCGCGACGTCTTCAAGGAGAAGTTCGAACCGCTGGTCCCTGAGTTCGAGCACGTGCCGTTTGGCGATCTGCCCGCGCTCGACCAGGCGCTCAAGGGTGCTGCAGCCTTTATCGTCGAGCCCGTCCAGTGCGAGGGCGGGGTCATCATCCCGCCCGATGGTTACCTGCGTGGGGCGCGTGAGCTGTGCACAAAACACGGCGCGCTCTTCATCGCGGACGAAGTGCAGACCGGACTTGGGCGCACGGGCTACCTCTGGGGGGTCGACGCAGAACAGGTCGTGCCAGACATCATGACCGTCGCGAAGGGTCTTTCGGGCGGTGTCATCCCCATCGGCGCCACGATCGCGCGCCATGACGTGTGGATGAGCGCGTTCGGCGACTCGCCGCTTCTGCACACGTCGACGTTTGGCGGTAACCCGCTCGCCTGCACGGCAGGCCTGGCCGCGCTCGAAGTGCTCATCGACGAACAGCTCGTCGAGAAATCCAAGTCGCAGGGCGCCTACCTGCTCGAGCAAGTCCGCTCGCTGCAGACGCGTCACCCAGACGTCATCGAGTCCGTGCGCGGGCGAGGTCTCGTCGTCGGGCTCGAGCTGCGCAACGAAGGTTACGGCGGCGTCATCATCCCAGAGTGTCTGCGCCTGGGTCTCACCGCGGCCTACACGCTCAACCAGCAACGCGTCATCCGCCTGGAGCCCCCGCTCATCATCACCCGCGAAGAGATCGACCGGGCGGTGACGATCCTGGCCCAAGCCGCGGCCAAGGCCAAAGAGAAACTGGGGGCGTTGTCCGCCTGATGCCATACGTCGAGACCTCCATCGAGATCAAGGCGCCACGGCGCCAGATCTACGAGCTGGCCAAGGACATGGAGCGTTATTCGGACTTCATGCCCGACGTCGAGTACGTCAAGATCCTCAAGCGCGATGGCAACACGACGACGACGCGCTGGAAGACGCTCGTCGAAGAGGCGCCGATCGAGTGGACCGAAGTCGACGTGTTCGATGACGTCAACACGCGCATCGACTACCGGCTCATCGAGGGCGATCTCGACAAGTTCGAAGGCGCCTGGACGTTCGACGAAAGCGACGGCGTCACGAAGGTCGTGCTCGGCGTCGATTACGACTTCGGCGTGCCCACGCTCGCCGAGCTCATCGGGCCGATTCTGCACAAAAAGGTCGAAGAGAACTCGCTCATGATGCTGCAGGCGCTCAAAGACCGCTGCGAAGGCGGCCAAAAGTAACAGCACCCCCAGTCCGCACGCCAGGACAGCCACGGCCTGCCTGCGAAATCAACAATTTCCCGGACTCCTATACGCGCGGCGGTGCTCGCGCGACGACGTATAACTCCGAGGTTATTGGTGCGTAAGTTCGGCTTCCTCATCCATCCCCTGTCCTACGACGACGTCCTGCGCTACGAGCCCAAGGCCGCCGGCAAGGGCCTGCCGCTCATCCGCAAGATACTCGAGTGGATGCCGCAGTACGTGGTCTCTGAGATCACGGGCGTGCGCAGCACGACGACCGGCGAGGAGATCACGGGCTACTTCATCGGCGTGCCGCTCTTGCCTGATCAGTTCCTCGAGCTGCCGCGTGCCGAAGTCATGACACGCATCATCAACGGCGCCAATCTTGCGGCCGAGCTCGGCTGCGGCATCGTCGGGCTGGGCGGCTTCACAGCCGTCGTCGGCGACGGCGGGCCGACCATCGCTGAGAACTGCCCGATCGCCGTCACCTCCGGCAACTCCTACACCATCGCCGCCGCCATGCAAAGCCTCTTCCGTGGCGCGCGCGAGATGGATGTCGACGTGCCGAGCGCGACCGCGGTCGTCGTCGGCGCGACCGGAAGCATCGGATCGGCGTGCGCGCAGATCCTCGCCAACAGAGTGTCGCACGTGACCTTGGCCGCGCGCAACGCGACGCGTCTCGCCAAGCTCACCCATGCCATGCAGCCGCACGTCAAGGCCAAGCTCGGCTGGACCACCGACATCGCCGAGGCTGTGCAACACGCCGACCTCGTGCTCACCGCCACCGCCGCCACCTCGAGCGTCATCGAGCCCGAAGACCTCAAGCCGGGCGCGGTCGTCTGCGAAGTGTCGCTGCCGCATGACGTCTCGCGGCGCGTGGCGACCGAGCGCGACGACGTACTCGTGACCGAGGGCGGCAACATCCGCGTGCCCGGCGACGTCGATTTCCACTTCGACTTCGGCCTCCCGTCCAAGACGTCGCTCGCCTGCATGGCGGAGACGATGATCCTGACGCTGGAGAACCGGATGGTCAATTACTCACTTGGCCGTGGCGTCAATCTCGACAAGGTGCTCGAGATCGAGCGGCTAGCCGAGAAGCACGGCTTCGAGGTCGCCGGCATGCGTGCGTTCGATAAGGAAGTCACCCCGGACATGATCGCCCGCACACGGGAGCGGGCGCGCGCCGTGCGCCGACAGACGCTTCCCGCCGGCGTCGCGCTCTCATGAAGAAGATCGTCTCCGTCAGCCTGGGGTCGTCGACGCGCGATCACCGGGTCGAGGTGGAATGGCTGGGCGAGCGCCTTGACATCCGGCGCATCGGTTTCGACGGCTCGCTCGACCGGGCGATCGCGGCGCTGCACGAGCTCGACGGCACGGTGGATGCGATCGGCCTGGGCGGCATCGACGTCTACCTCTATGCCGGCAAACACCGCTTCGCGTTGCGCGATGGGCTGCGCATGCTCGAGGCGGTGCACAAGACGCCGGTTGTCGACGGCTCAGGGCTCAAGAACACCCTCGAGCGCGAGACGATCGGCTACCTCCAGGCGCACGGGATAATCGACTTCCGCGGGCTACCGGTGCTCATGGTGAGCGCGCTCGACCGCTTCGGCATGGCGCAGGCGCTCGTCGCAGCGGGTGCTGACGTCACCTTCGGGGATTTCATCTTCGCGCTTGGTCTCGACAAGCCGGTGAAGACGCTGGCGGAGTTCGAGGCGCTCGCCGAGCGCTATCTGCCCGATGCCTGCAAGCTGCCCTTCCAGTTCTTCTATCCGACAGGGAAGAAGCAAGAGCGGGCGCCCGAGCCCAAATTCCCGCAGTACTATAAGGCGGCGAGTCTCATCGCCGGCGACTTCCACTTCATCCGCCAGAACATGCCCGATGATCTGAGCGGCAAGACCATCATCACGAACACCGTGACCGCGCACAACGTCAACGAGCTACGCGACCGCCATCTGGCACGGCTTGTGACCACGACACCCAACCTCGGCGGCCGTTCGTTCGGCACGAACGTCATGGAAGCGGCGCTGCTCGCGATCTTGGGCAAGCGCTGGGAAGACGTCACCGAGAGCGATTATCTGGCGCTGCTCGCCCGGCTTGATTTCCGACCGTACGTGCACGACCTCGTCGCGCACGCCACCCCGACGTAGCGGCGCGAACTTCGCGCCCGAAGGAGACCACATGACCGAGAAAGAGACCGTCGTCACCGAAGAAGGTTTGCGCAAACTCGAATCCGAGCTTGATGAGCTGAAGACCGTCCACCGCAAAGAGGTCAACGACCGAATCCGCCAGGCCAAAGAGTTCGGCGACATCTCCGAAAACGCCGAGTATGAGGACGCCAAGCAGGAGCAGGCGTTCATCGAAGGCCGGATCATGAAGCTCGAGGCCATGATCCGTAACGCCAAGATCATCCATGAGGGCGAGGGCGGCGGCGATGAAGTCCATCTGGGCAGCACGGTGAAGCTCAAGAACCTCAATACCGGCTCCGAGAGCGAATATACGATTGTGGGCAGCGCCGAGAGCGATCCGCCAAACGCCAAGATCTCGAACGAATCGCCGATCGGCAAGGCTGTCGTCGGCGCTAAACCCGGGCAGACCGTCACGGCGACCGCCCCATCGGGAGAGATACAGCTCAAGGTCTTGAGCATACGGGCAAATCGCAGAGGCGGCTCTAAAGCACGAAACAAGTGACCTCGGGCGGCGATACCGGCGCCACCGAAGCCGAACTCATCCGCGCGCGCCGCGCGAAACTCGACGAGCTGCGCACGTCCGGTCGCGATCCGTTCGCACTGACCAAGTTCGAGCGCAGCCACAAGATCGTCGACGTGCGCGTCGCCTTCGACAAGCTCGCCGTCGAAGAACATGGAGGCCAGACGGTGACCGTCGCCGGCCGGCTGCAGCCGATCAGGCGCATGGGCAAGAAGGCCGCCTTCGCCGACCTCGCCGACCAGTCGGCGCGCATCCAGCTCTACTTCCGCGCCGAGTCCATGGGTGCGGGTTTCAATATCGTCGACCTGCTCGACCGTGGCGACCTCGTGGGCGCAAGCGGCGAGCCCTTCCGCACGAAGACAGGCGAGCTGACGATCGCCGTGCAGGACGCCGTCATCTTGTCCAAGTCGCTGCGTCCGCTGCCCGAGAAGTGGCACGGCCTTGTGGATCCGGAAGCGCGCTACCGGCACCGCTACGTCGACCTCATGGTCAACCGGCCAGTGCTCGACACGATGCTCGCGCGCAGCCACATCATCGCCGGCCTGCGGCGCTACCTGGACGACGGCGGCTTCGTCGAGGTCGAGACGCCGACGCTGCTCACGGTCGCAGGTGGTGCCAACGCCCGCCCGTTCGTCACCCACTCGCATGCGCTCGACATCCCCCTGCAACTGCGCATCGCGACGGAACTCAACCTCAAGCGCTGCATCGTGGGCGGGATCGAGAAGGTCTATGAGGTCGGACGCACGTTCCGCAACGAAGGCATCGACCGCACGCACAATCCAGAGTTCACCATGCTCGAGCTCTACCAGGCGTACACGGACGTCGAGGGCATCCTCAAGCTGTGCGAAGGAATGGTGCTGTCGGCGGCCCGCGCCGCAGGCGTGGGCGACAAGCACGAATACGCCGGCAAAGACATATCGTTCAAAGCGCCATTCGCGCGTGTGCCGTACCTCGAGGCCATGGGCACCTGGGGCGGGTTCTCGCGCGACGACGTTCTCGACGAGAAAAAGGCCCGCGCTGCCGCCAAACGCCTCAAGCTGACGATCGACCCTGGTTCAAGCCACGGCCACGTCATCGACAAGCTGTTCGCGGCGACGGTCGAGCCGCATCTGGTCGATCCCACCTTCGTCACCGATCAGCCCGTCTTGCTCTCGCCGCTTGCCAAGCGCAAGCGCGACGACCCGCAGCTCGTCGAGCGCTTCGAGCTCTTCATCTCCAATATGGAGATCGCCAACGCGTTCTCCGAGCTCAACGACCCCGACGACCAGCGCCAGCGATTCTTGACCCAAGCGCGCGAACGGGCCGCGGGCGATCCGGAAGCACCAGAACCCGACTGGGACTACGTGCACGCGCTCGAGTACGGGATGCCGCCGACGGGTGGGATCGGGGTTGGTCTGGACCGCCTCATCATGATCCTCACCAACCAGGAGTCGATCCGCGACGTGTTGCTGTTCCCGTTGCAAAAGCCCGGATAACACTCGTCTCCCCGGATACCCACGTCTCCGGCCCCTCAATAATAGGTGCTCCCCCCTCGCGCAAATGCGTGGAATCCCGGAATCTTTGGCTCCCCCTCTTGGGCTACGCTTGGCCCGTGAGTCGCCATCTGGCGCCCACAATAGCGATAAGGAGCCAAAACCATGCATCGCGACAGGACCATCAACCATACCATGATCGCCGCGCTAGCCGCTCTGGTGGCCGTGATCGGCACGGTCTCCAGCGCCCTGGCCTATGAAACGGGCTACGGCCCGGTGCAGCTGGTCACAGCGCAGCAGATCGACGATCCCCGGGACCATGCTCGAGCAAGGATATCGACGCTAGTCTTACTCGCGCGGTGTCACCCCACTACCCGGAGATCGCTCTCGACGAGGGCCTCGAAGGTTTCTCAACGGTCACCTTCACCATGGCACTCGACGGCAGCGTCTCCAACGTGAAGCTCGCCGGCACGTCCGGCAACCGCTTCTTCGATCAAGCGGCGGTCGACGCGGTGAAGAGCTCTCGCTTCGTACCGGAAGTGCACAACTGCTCGAAGATCGCGGGAATCTACGGCATCCCGGTCATCTTCTCTCAAGCAAATGCACCCGACTGGCCGAACATCGTGCTCGGCAGTGGGGGCGGTACAGGCGGGCGCAGACTCATCAAGTGACGCGCTGAAACGACGACGCTACGACTCGTAAAACCGAATGCAAACGCCAGCGCTACGACTCTCCAACCATCAATTGACGATTAGGGTTCGCTTAGCGCTGGCGACTTGCTCCTAGAAAGGCAGGGATGATATGGATTCGCCACAAGAAGAACGCATGATCCTGGAATCTCACAGAGCGGCGTGGCACACCAACCTCACCGCATGGTTGTCGGACGACGAGATACGCTTGGATGAGAACCCCATCCCACTAAAGCTGTTGCGCGACATCCCGATCGACGACATCCCCGTCACGTATCCGAACTAGGCGCGAGGGGCCGCAGGCCAGACCCTCGCGCCTGCCTCCGTTCCGACCGTAGTGCCGCATCACAGGCGGCATTTTTGTTGACACCCAGGCTGCAAAGAACTGCCATAGCCGCAGCGAATACTCGGGTAACCGCGAGGTCTACCACGCGGGGTGAAAGGGCGGCATGCGGTGATCGCGCGGCCCGTCTTCTCAAAACGATTCGTTGGTCGGCGCACACAGCTCGACGAGCTGGTCCGGCGCTTTGAAGAGGCCGCAAAGGGCGCCGGCGCGGCCGTCTTTGTGTGCGGGGAAGCCGGCATCGGCAAGACTCGACTACTCGAAGAATTCCGTCGCGGTCTCAGTAAGCGCCAGGGAGTCTGCGCGACGGGCCAGTGCCTCGAGCACGTCCGATCGCCATTTGCGCCCTTTCTTGAAATACTTCGCGCGCTCAACGCATCAGCGCCAGGTGAACTCGGCCAGGATGCGCTGCGACAGCGACTTCTCGCACGACTGTTGCCGGAGCTCGGCGAACCTCAAGACCGATCCACCTGGATCTGAAGAAGAACGCCGGTCTCAGCTTGAGGCGATCACGGGAACGCTCGCCTCGTTCGCTGCTCATTCGCCACTCGTCGCGATTGTCGAGGACTTGCAATGGGCTGATACTGCCTCACTCGATCTCATCCAATACCTTCTCGGCTCCATCGCTTCAACGCAACTGCTGCTCGTGGTGTCGATCCGCATGGAAGGCCTGCCCCAAGATCATCCGGTTCGCGCTGCGCTCGCACACTTCGAACGTTCGAAGAGCTGCTGGAAGATAGAGCTTGGACCGCTTGATCTCAGTGAGCTCAACGCGCTCATCGCGCACGCGCTTGAGGACCCCGGCGTCATCTCGCCCGAAACGATGAGCGCAATTTGCACGCTTGCCGAGGGCAACCCGTTCTTTGCAGAGGAGCTCCTCAAGAGCGCCATCTTGCAAGTACCGCATCAGCAATCTGAGCGAAGGCTGCCGCAAACCATCGCTCAGGCGGTACGCGAGCGCGTCGCAGCCATGGGGCCAGAGCCACATCGCATCCTCTCAACCGCCGCAGCCGTGGGACGCCGATTCAATGCGGCCATGCTCGCCGAACTCTCAGCCGTCTCCATCGCAGACCTCCTGCCCACGGTGAAGCAGGCCCGCGACGTGCAACTGATCGTCGACGCGCCCGCTCCCGCGACGAACGAATTTGAGTTCCGGCACGCGCTCATACAAGAAGCGCTATATGATGAGCTGCTTGTTAGTGAACAGCGGGAGCTCCACGAACGCATCGGAGCGCGCCTCGAATCGTCGCCACAGGAGGGCAACGCGGTCATCGCACTTGCCTATCACTGGTGGCAAGCGCGGAACTACGAGAAAGCCGCCCACTACAACGAGATGGCAGGAGATGCGGCTACTGAACTGTATGCGTTTAGCGATGCCGCGCTCGTCTACGAGCGCGCCGTTGCCTCCACCGAGGAGCTCCGCATCATCCGCCCTGACCTGCTGATAAAGCTAGGCGGTGCATTGCTGTATGCTGGATCAGGCGAGCGGTCAAGAGCCGCATATCAGAAGGCGCTCGACTACTATGAGGCGCAGGGCTCTCTCGGCATGGTGGCCAAGACGTGCGTCGGCTACGGTCGCACGTGTTTTGACATCGGCTATTACGCCGATGCGCGCAGGATGGTCGAAAAAGCGCTAGCTCTGCTTGAGGATGCAACAGAAAATTCGCTCTATTTCAGCGCCGAAGTCCTGTTGAGCTTGATCTACTTCCGAGAAGCCAACCCAAGCATGTCTTTGGCACAGCTGGATAAGGCCGATCAATTTACCGGTGAGCGTTCATCGCATGATACGATAGCATTGCACAATCATCGTGGCATAGCGATGTGGTTGCTCGGAGACCGCGACTTGGCGGTGGAGAATTTCGAGAGAGCGCTCGACGCAGCGTCGGCGTCGCATGATGCTCTCTGGCAGGTGAGCATCCTCGGCAATATGGGACTCTGCTTGGCCGGCTTCGGGGAGCGCGAGCGCGCCGAGGCCTGCATGCACAAGGCACTCACGATTGCCGAGGAGCGGCGGATCCACGGATTCTTCGTCGCATGCTGTCTCTTGCAATTCGCGTCAATTAGTCTCAATTTCGGCGCGCTCGAGCAGGCGCGAGAGCTCATTAAACGCGTGCTGGCTACCGGCGTCGGAGCGATCGAAGTGCAGATTGACGCCGCTTCTTATGGCATTACCGTCGGTCTCCAGCTAGAAGACGAGGACCTCCTTAGTCGGTGTTCGAGGGCCGATCTGCTCGAAAGCGCGCTGACGAGCGGTGTGCGTCGACAGATCGCTTCGATGGCGAAAGGCTTTGTCGAGCTCTACGCCGCCCACGATGAGTTGGAAAAGGCCAAAGATTTGTTGCACCGGGTCGTCGAGATCTTTCGACCATTGCCGGATGAAGCCGAGGAAGAGGTCCTGCCTTATGTTGCTGCCTATGGATCCGAGCAGGATCTGCCGGCAGCGAGAACTATGCTGCAGCGGCGCGCCGACAAAGTGAAAACTCCAGAGTCACAAGGCCAGGTGCTGCTTTTCGAAGGATATGCCGCGCGCAACGCGGGGGACGCCGTACGTGCTCAGCAGATTGGCGACAAGGTCGCTGCCATCTATCATGATATGCGGCGCCCGAACCTCGAGGCCGCCGGGCTAGAGCTTGCGGGGCACACCGAGGCGGCATTGGCAGTCTACCGAGCAATCGGCGACGTTCGAGATACGCGCCGGCTTGAACTCGTCCTTTCACCTCCAAACCGCAGAGGCCGGTCGAAGCACGACTTGACCGAGCGCGAGCGTCAGGTGGCGAACCTCGTTGCGGAGGGCAAGAGTAATGGTGCGATCGCCGAGCTCCTCGTGATCAGCGAGCGCACCGTCGAGAATCACGTAGCCTCGATCTTTCAGAAACTCGGTGTTTCCTCGAGATCAGCGATAGCCGCTCGGATCGCTCGACAAGCGGCTATTGAAAATGTACAAAATTAGGTTGACCTGTGAGCGGCTGGTCGCCGCAGCTCACGAGGGTCTTCCCACTCGTCGTGTATCTCCAAATGGCAACGGCGAAACTAGTGGGCCTCGGACCGAAGTGACTGTGAGGGGTGTGGGCCATAGGAGCTGCTGTGGGCGGAGGCGTTTCAGTTCCCTTATCTGCGCCGCCACCGTCCATGGGCCCTACCTTGAGCATCTCGAACAAGGGAACGTCATAGATCGAGGTTGATGTGCCGTTCACGAGATCGTTCAATGGGTATATCACGTCAAAGAACAGATTGTTGGGGCACGTCCCATATTGAAAGAAGACGTATTGGGTTTCTCCCGACGGCTCATTTGAGATCGTGATATTGACCGTCGTGCTGCCGCTGTCATGGTCGGTCGGGCTCAGCACAGCGGTGCCTGACTCGTTGAAGGTCGGGTTGACGGCCTTCAGCGTGATCGTGATGGGACTAGCCGAGTCCGCATACGTTGCAGATGCGCTCGCCGCTACCACGGCGATCAAAGACATCACGAGATGTTGTGGTTTCATGTCACACTCCGATGCTCAAGAAGACCTGCCCTGGACGAGCTGGTCCCTTGTGCTCTTGAGGAAGCGCCTGCGGGCGATCATGAAAACGAGAAGCTTATGGACGTCGGACCTCCCCTCGCAGAGAGCTCGGGAAGAGAACGATAGCGAAGCACCGGCTCGCAGAAACGTCCGGGCAGCGCGGACGACAGCTTCTAGGCAGGCACATGCTTACCTGGGGGCAGGCCTCAACGAGGTGGAATGCCGCACGGACTGGCGGCATGGGCTTGTCGGTTCTGGGGAGGTGAAAATGACGCGCAGGGCACGATGGCCGCGTGATCGCCGATGACGGGCGAACGCACGCTCGCTCTTGTGCTCGAGTACGATGGGTCGAGCTATCACGGGTTCCAGCGCCAAGACGGCCTGCCGTCGGTCGCCGAGCAGGTCGAGGCGGCTCTGGACACGCTCTTCGGACAATCGATCACGATCGTGGCCGCGGGCCGTACCGATGCGGGCGTCCACGCAACCGGCCAGGTGGTGAGCTGCCAGACGACGTCTCCCATGGCACTGCGGCGCATGGCGGTCGCCGCAAGCGCGCTGCTTCGCCCCCACGGCATCGCCGTGCTCCGCGCGGTCGAACGCCCGGCCGGCTTCTCGGCGCGGCGCGACGCCCGGGCTCGGACGTATCGCTATAGGATCCTCAACCGGGTGGCGCCATCACCGCTCTTCGCCCACCGCGCGTTCCACGTCAGCGCGAAACTCGACGTCGAGGCCATGCGCACCGCCGCCACCTACCTGGTCGGCCAGCATGACTTCGCGGCGTTCTGCGCCAGGGAATCGCGCGCTGCGAGCACGCGGCGCACGGTGCGATCGATCGAGCTCGAGCGCTACGGGGATTTCCTCGACATCGTCATCACCGCCGACTCGTTCGTCCATAACATGGTGCGGATCATCGCCGGCACGCTCATCGAGGTCGGACGTGCCAGGCGGACGGCGCATGACGTCAAGGCCGTGCTCGCCTCAGGCAAGCGCGAGCGGGCAGGCTTCACGGCGCCTGCTCATGGTCTCTACCTCGAGCGGGTGGAGTACGCCGACCCCGTATAGCGGCGCCGGCGTAGATGGCCTTAATCCAACAGGAATGAGATCTTCGCGTTGATGCGATACTGCGTGATCTTGTTGCGTTCGACTTTGACCTCGAACTCCTTGACGTAGATCGAACGGATATTCTTGATCGTCTTCGACGCCTTCTTGAGGGCCTCGTTCGCCGCGTCTTCCCAGCTCTTGGGCGATTCTGCAAGGACTTCGATGACTTTGATGACATCTGCCATGTTCGTAACTCCTTCGGGAACGGCCGCGTCCGCGGCCGCGAGGATCACACGCCGGTGGGGAAGGTCTCGGGAACTTCGCCCGTCTCCCACGCGACGCTGCGTTCCAGCGGTTCCACCGCGCGGGTGTGGTCGATATGGACGAGGGCATCGAACTGCCGTGCAGGCCGCGCCTGCAGGTAGTGGCTGAGCAGCTCCGTCTCCGGCCGGTATACGACGCCGATAGCGCGTTCGAGGAATGAACCGACCAGCACTCGCCTGCTCTCGCCGGACCGCAGCGAGAGCACAAATGCCGGTTGGTCGAGCTGGTGGAGCAGCCCTTCGACGCTTTCGGGTCTCGCCGGAAGGACGATCCTCCGTTCGGCAGGAGCGTGCCAGTCGCGTGCCGCCGTCACGGTGCCCGTGTAGGTGGTGAAGCCGACGAGCAGGCACTCCCCGCCGTAGGTCTCTCTGCAGAGCTGACCGATGTTCACCTCGTGGCGGTCGAGCATATCGGTCGCTCGCGCGTCGCCGACATGCGAATTGTGTGCCCACACGACGAGCTTGGCCGGCTTTGCGGGAGTCCCGAGATGGCGGCTGAGGTCGTCGAGGGTCTGCGCCATGTGCCGGTCGCGAACGCTCCAGGACGACACCTGGGGGTCGAACATCGTCCGATAGTAGTGCTCGGCGCTGGCCACCACCTTCGCGTTCTGCGCAGCGCAGAACGCGTCTTCATCATCTCCGGCCGCCCGCTCGTAGTCCGCGGTTACCCGGCGGCGCATATCCATGAGCACGGCGACGACGTCCTCTTCACACGACGCCACCCCATGCCGTTGCAGCGCCCGCGCGTACGCCTGCTCGTCCGGGCCGAAATAGTCAAAGCATGCGTAATGCTCTCGAGCACGCTGCGCGGCGACCGGATCGCGCGACTGCAGGTAGGCGATGACCGCATCGGCCGACGCGAACAGACTGTACACGTCAAGCCCATAGAAGCCGATCTTCGCTGCGCTGGGCGCGCGCTCGTCGTTGAAGGATCGCAACCAGCCGACAAAATCGAGGACGTCCGCATTGCGCCACATCCAGGTCGGGAAGCGCTCAAAGCCACGCAGCGACTCTTCGGCGTCGCCGTCTTCACCGCGCCCGCGGACGTAACGGTTCACGCGATAGGCGTCCGGCCAATCGCCCTCGACGGCGACGGCAGCGAAGCCTTTGCGCTCGATGAGCCGCCGGGTTATCCGTGCGCGCTCACGATAGAACTCATGCGTGCCGTGGGTTCCTTCTCCGAGCAGCACGAAGCGCGCATCGCCGACCTCATCGAGCAGCGGATCGTAGTCCCGAACCTCCCCGCGCAGCGGTCGCGCCTCGCGGGCGAGCAC
This sequence comes from Vulcanimicrobiota bacterium, assembly GCA_963806005.1. GTDB lineage: Bacteria > Vulcanimicrobiota > Vulcanimicrobiia > Eremiobacterales > Eremiobacteraceae > JAFANK01. The sequence continues at coordinate 55,881 of CAWDWJ010000004.1, forward strand.
CCGCAGGATGTCGGCGTTCGATTCCAGCCGTCTCATTCGCCCGGCTCCGGCTCGTCTGCGCCGTGGGTCGCCGAGTACTCCGTCCATGCCGTCTCGAGCAGGCGACGAACCTCGTCGTCGCCCACCTGCGCGAAGTCGTCGTACCATTGTCCGACGGCATAGAAATCCTCAGGGATGAGCGGGCAGACGACCTCATCCGCGACGCCGGCGAGCGACTGGCATGCCTCGTGCGAGGCGACGGGCACCGCGACGACGATTCGCTTCGGATGGTAGCTGCGCAGCGCGCGCACGGCTGCGTGCATGCTCGCGCCCGTGGCCAGGCCGTCGTCGACGAGGATGACCGTCTTGCCCTCAGGCAGTTGGCGTGGCCTGTGGTTACGATATTCACGTTCGCGGCGCGCGAGCTCGGCGGCCTCTCGCGCGACCACCTCGTCACGCTCGACGCGCGGCACGACGTCGATGAACCGCTGATCGAAGACCGTGATGCCACCTGAGGCGATGGCTCCCATGGCCAGCTCCTCATGCCCGGGGACGCCGAGCTTGCGCACGACGAAGACGTCAAGCGGCGCGTGCAGCGATCGTGCGACTTCAAAGGCCACCGGGATGCCGCCGCGCGGCAGGCCCAGGACGAGCAGATCGCGGTCGCCCGCATGGTGGGTCAATCGTGCGGCCAGCGCCCGCCCAGCATCGGCTCGATCCTTGAATGCTCTGCTCGTCAGCATGATTCCATGGTATGCTTCAATTGCAACAAGGTCGTGAAGTTGGGATGAAGCGCCAGGCCCGGTGAGGCGCCGCAGACGCCTTTGGCTCAAGCGATCCGAAGGCGGTAGCGAGCGAATTAAGGGCGCTTGAGTGCAGCAAACCGCACAGCGGCGGGGTTTTGTCCCACAAACGCTTGACGGGTCTTGCCCGGGTTCGGTAGAATGCTAGTTCGTAGCCACTTTCTGACTCCTCTTCAAACCAAGGAATCATGACCACAACGCTTCTTTCAAAGAACGGCGTGAAGCGCACCTGGTACGTCGCCGACGCCGATGGGAAGACCTTGGGCCGGTTTGCGACCCGCATCGCCGCCGTCCTCATGGGCAAGCACAAGCCCGACTACACACCCCATGCCGATACCGGCGACTTCGTGGTCGTCACGAACGCGGCGAAGATCCACCTCACCGGCAAGAAGTGGGCGAAAAAAGAGTACATCCGCCATTCGCAGTTCCCCGGCGGCTTGCGCATCCGCACGGCAGCGCAAGTGCATGCAGAGGATCCGACACGCATCGTCGAGAGCGCGATCAAAGGGATGCTGCCCACCAACAAACTCCGGGCCAGCCGCATGAAACGGCTGCGCGTCTTCGCCGGGACAGAGCACGGTCACGAAGCGCAAAAGCCCACAGCATTGACGGGGATATAGATGACAGCGACGACAGGTTCCAATCTTTCCGCCACCGGCCGGCGCAAACGCGCCGTCACCCGCGTGCGCATGGCGCTTGGACAGGGCGAGATCAAGATCAACGGTCGGGCCATCGACGCGTATCTCGGCCGGGCCTCGCTCCTCCAGGTCGTCCGCCAGCCGCTCGAGCTGACCAACAGCACGGAGCGCTTCAACATCGCGATCACGGCGCACGGCGGCGGGCTCTCCGGCCAAGCCGGCGCCATCCGTCACGGCATCGCACGCGCGCTCGTGCGCATGGACGAAAGCCTGCGTCCTGTGCTACGCAAGGCCGGATTTCTGACCCGCGACCCACGCGAGAAAGAATCGAAGAAATACGGGCGCAAACGCGCCCGCAAACGATTCCAGTTCAGCAAGCGCTAATCAAGAAGAAGGGCGGCCACTCGGCCGCCCTTCGCATTTCAGATGTTCGAGCGTCAGAGCGCGATCGAGCTATTTGCGTTTGTCGGCGTACATCGCGGCGTCGGCACGCGCGATGAGTTCGGTCTTCTTCGCGCCGTCGCGCGGATAGACGGCGATGCCGGCCGAGATGGCGATCGGGATGGGCAAGAACCCCGAGCCAGCCTGCTCGTCGATCTTGCGGCGCACGCGGTCGAGGAGCAGCTGGGCGCCGTGCTCGTCCGACTGCGGCAAGATGACCAAGAACTCGTCGCCGCCGTAGCGGCCCGCGATATCGGTCGCTCGCAGGCTCTGGTGCAAGACGGTCGCCATGAAGCGCAGCACTTCGTCGCCCGACTGATGCCCGTAGTTGTCGTTGAACGCCTTGAAGTTGTCGAGGTCGAAGAGCACGACGGCGAGCGGTTGGGCGGTGCGTTCGCTGCGCAAGAGCTCTTGCTCGAGGCGGCCGTGCAGGTAGCGATGGTTGAAGAGGCCGGTGAGCGAATCTTCGTTCGCGCGTTCACGTGCCCGGCCGTACAAACGCGCGTTGCGCACGCCCAACGCGAGCTGGGTGGCGACGGTCTCCACCACGCCGAGCTGCTCTTGGCTGAAGGTGCGCGGCTCGCTCGTCTGTCCGACGATGAGCGTCCCCAAGATCTGCCCCTCGGAAGCGATCGCGCCGATGGCGCAGCCCCGCATGCCGAGCTCCAGCATCTCCTGGCGGTTGCCGTCGAAGCGCGTGTCGCTCGCGGCATCGGCGCTGTCGAAGGCCTGGCGCTGGCGGAGCAAGCGTAGCACGGCAGAGTCGCTCCGCACCGTGAAATGGGCCCCGACCGCCGCAGAGGTGCCGGCGCTCCAATAATCCGCGACGACCTCGGACTCGCTTTGCTCTTCATTATACAGGCTGATGACGCAGCGCTCGACGTGCAAGCCCTGGGCGATCTTCTCGGCCGCCGTGGCCAGCATGCGGTTGAGATTGAGGGTGGAGTTGACCGCCGCGCCGACCGCGCCGAGCAGCTTGAGCTCATCTTGGCGGCGCTCGAGGAAGCGAGAGTGCTCCTCGGCCTGGGTGCGCGCGACCTCGAGCGACCCGAGCCGCTGGGTGGCCACGCCGTACTGGCGAGCGTTGGACATGGCAACGGCGATCTGATCGGCGATAGCCGCGAGCACGCGGCGGTCGCGCGCATGGAACGCGTCCGTCTTCAGGCTCTCCACGCTCAGCACGCCGAGCACTTCCTTCTCGACGATGAGCGGAAACGCGATGAACGAGCGGACGCCGGCCGCGCCGCTCAGATAGCGTGGCTCGGACGAGACGTCCGGCACATGGATCATCTCGGCGTTCGAGGCCACAAGCCCGACCAGGCTGCGTTCGAGCGGCAGCTGCGTGCCGATCGCGCTCTCGCCGTATCCGAGCGCCGCCCTGACGCGTAGATGCGGCGGGTCGCCCTCGAGGGCGAGGATCGTCAGGTGGCTATAGCCGAGCTTATCGCGCATGATGTCGAGCACGCCACGAGCGTCGGTCTGCAGACTGGAAGCGAGCGCGCGGCCGACCCGTCCGATCAGGTCGAGATCTTCGATGCGTTCGGCGAGCGATTGCGCAGCCTGCGCGCGGTGCATCGCCGCGGCGACCTGGTCGGCGAAGACCTGGGCGAGATTCGTCTCGCCGGGCGAGAGGCGCACGATGCTGTGGCGCCCGTGCAGCGCGAGGCTGCCGACGAGCTTGCCACGGTAGACGAGCGGGATGAAGAAGACATTGCGGATGCCTTCCTCGGCGATGAGGTCGGGCTGGCCGAGCGAATCGATCTGGTCCGGCCCGATGAAGCGCTCCTTGGGCGGGTCGCCATAGAGCGCGCGCAGCATCGTGCCTGACAGGCGTCGCTTCTTGCGATATTCCTCGGAAAGACCGAAGGTCGCGGCCAGCGGATAATCGCCATGCTCGTCTTCGAGGGCGATCGATGCCGCGTCGGCATGGAAGATGGAGGCGGCTTCGACGACCACGGCCGCCATGATGCGGTCGAGCTGGTTCTCGGAACTCGTGAGCACGGCGACGCGGTGCAGCATGGTCAGCTCGGCCATGCGCCGGCGCTCCTCGCGCAGCACGCCTGCGTTCTGGATGGCGGTCGCGGCCTGTTCAGCGACCTCGAGCAGGAACTCGACGTGCAGCTGGCTGTAGGCGTTGGGCCGTTTCGACTGCGCCGACATGACGCCGATGATGCGCTCGCCTAGGCGCATCGGCACCATGAGCACTGAGCCTGCGCTTGAGCCCTGACGTTCGGACGGCTCGTATACGTCCGCCCACTCGACGAGCGCCGGCCGGCCGCTCGCGTGCACTTGCGCGGCAAGGCCTTCGCGCCCGGGCAGCGCATCGGAATGGAACCGTACGCCAGACTCGATGGCATATTCGGTGCGCAGCTCTCGGGCATCGCCGCTCTCGAGGGCGACGAAGAAGGACGGCGCGTCCATATGGCGCGAGACCTCTTCGTGGATCGCGGCGAAGAGCTGCTCGAGGTCGAGCTCGCCGGCAAAGCGCGCAGCGCTGTCAAGCAGCGCGGCCAGGCGATCGGCGCGATCGAGCGCGTTCTCGGCTCGCCGCGCGAGGTCGAGACTGGTCGAGGCGACGTGCGCGAAGGACGTCGGCGTGAGCGTGCCGGCGGCGGAGAGATGTCGCGACCAGCGATATGCGCACAGGATGAGGCCGAGCGGATGCCGCTGCGCGCTGGCGCGCAAGACGAGCGCCGAGATCGCGCCGAGGTTGTCGAGCGCGCCTTTGAGAGGGCCGGCGAGCTCGCGCGCGTCATCGACCGCCAGCACGTCAGAACCCGCTGCAAAGATGTCCGCAACCGCGGGCGCAGAGAGCGCCTCGCCGGCGCGGGGCTGTTCGCTATCACCTGCGAGCGCCGTGCTCACATAGGCGTCGGTGTCCTCATCGTAGAGGTAGACCTCACATGCGTTGCATCCCAAAAGGCCGAGCGCCGCTGCGGCGAGCGTGCCTGCTGCCCCGGCGCGCGAGTCGCGCGGCGGCCCGGCCTCCTTTGGGGCCTGCGAGGAGCCTCCGTCGACGGTCTGTTTCGCCATGGTCAGCTGTGGATGACGTAGACCGGGGTCAGGCCGGCCTTGCCTTTGATGCGTGCCAGCCGCCGCGTCGCCGCGAACCGCCCGCGGACGCGCTCGTAGGTCTTCTCGTCCGTGAGGATCTGGTTCGGCTGGGCGATCTGCTGTAAGCGGGATGCCAAGTTGACTGCGTCTCCAATGACGGTGTACTCAAGTCTGCGCTCGGAGCCGATATGCCCGGCGACCACGTCGCCGGTCGCAAGCCCGATGCTCACGGCGAGCGGCCAGCTGACCTTGGGCTGTTCGTTGAGCGCGCGGACCTGCTCGAGGATCTGTCCGGCGGTCAGGACCGCGCGCAGCGCGTCGTCATCGCCCGGCCGCGGCGCGCCGAAGACCGCCATCACACCATCGCCATAGAACTTGTCGAGCAGACCGGCGTTCGCGAACACGACGTTGACCACCGGCGCTAGGTACCGATTCAGCAACTCGACGACTTGTTCCGGCATCAGACGTTCTGAGAGTTCGGTGAAACCGCGGATATCGGCGAACAGCATGGTGGCTGTTTGTCGCGTTCCGCCTGAGGACGATTTGCTCAGGGTCCTTCATGAGAGAACTGACCACATGGGGGGCCAGATAGCGTTCAAAGGACCGTGCGATGCGCTCGCTCTTCTGGGCCTGGGCCTGGTTCTCGGCCTCAAGCGCACGGCTTTCGGTGAGGTCGTTGATCACGGCAGCCGTGCTGTCGAGGCCGGGCAGCGACCCGCGGATGCGGAAAAACGTGATCTGCAGGAGGAACGGGCCGCGCACGAAGTGGTTGCCTGGGATCTCGACCTGCATATGAGCATCGGGGTCGGCTCTGTGCTGATCGAGGAGCGCGGTGAAACCGGGAAGCCACGTGTCGAGGATGCGCGCGCTTCTGCCCTGCACGGTGGAGCCCGAAAGGCCGAACGTCAGTTCCGCAGCGCGATTGAACTGCGTGATCATGTCCTTGTCGTCGAAGATGATGACGCCCGAGGCGATCGATTCGAGGACCTCATCGTTTTGCGACTTGATGGTTGAGAGCTCGTGGAAACTGCGGCTGAGATCCTCATACAGCCGGGCGTTGTCGATGGCGACCGCGGCTTGGTCAGCGATGGTGGCGAGCAGATCGGGATCGTGCGACAGCACGGTCTCGGTCGTCACCCGCGAGTCGACGTAGATGACGCCGATGATCCCATCCTTGCTCCTGATGGGGACGCAGATGATGGAGCGGATGTGCAGCGAGCGGACGCTGGGCGCCGTGTTGACGTCGGGGTCGTTCTGGGCGTCGGTCGTCGTGACGGCTTGGCCGTCACGGAAGACCCGTTCGAGGATCGAGCGGCTTATCGCGAACTCGGGCTGACGCAGGATGCCTGCGTCGAGGTTCGACGCGGCGGAGAATTCGCGCACGCCACCGCTCGGGTCGCGCACCACGACGAGGCCGCGCTCGGCGCCGGTCGCGTCGACCGCTAGATCGATGACGAGCTGGAGGAGCGCCGGCAACTCGCGCACGGCGTTGATCGCCTTGCCGATGCGGACGAGGACGTCGGCGCGCCGGCGCTGACGGTCGAGATCGGATTCGAGCCGCTGCGCACGCGCCGCTGCGACGCGCGCTTCAAGCTCGCGTGCTTGCACGTCGCGGCGTGCGTCGCCGAGCAGGGCGAGAAGTCGTTCGACGCCGCGTGTATTGGGCGCGGGCCGTTCGTCTGCCAGGGTGCGCGCGTCGTCCAGAGCTTCGTCGAGCCGCGAGGCGATGCGGTTCCACGGGTCGTCCCTGCGTTCGCGCTTGTTCACATCTAGAGTATCGGCATAAGTGTGACCCCGGCCGCGAATGCGACCGAGAAAAGAGGCCATCGCGGGGTGGAGAGATCCGCGTTCACCCGAGTGTCCGCCGGCCGCACGCCGTTCAGCCCACGGCCATATCGCGGCGCTAGGATGCCGGTCCGATGAGCGAGCTGGGTTTTGACTATATCGAGGCGGGGATGCGCTTTGCGCGCACTCGTGCCGCCGTCCTGGCCGACGACGTTGCGAACGCCCGTACGCCTGGGTTCGTGCCGCGCGACGCCGCGCAAGCGCCGGGCGACCTTCCCGCTGGACAGCCGTTTGCCGCTGTCCTGCGTGACGTCGCCGCGAGTGGGGCGGTCGGCGTGCTCGAGTTCGCCATGGGCGCACAGGCCAAGAACGCCGTCACCTACCGGGCGCTCGCCGATCAGGAGCACGCCATGCTGCGCGAGCTGCGTACCGTCGCTGAAGAGGCGCGCCGCTAGAGATGGCCGACGTCTACGAGATCGCTTCCAGCGGCATGGCGGCGCAGCGGGTGCAGATGGATCTCATCGCAGAGAACCTTGCCAACGCCGGCCTCGTGCGCGCTGACGGCGACGTGTTCCGCGCCAAAAGCGCCGTCGTCGAGAGCGCAACGCCGTTCGGATCGGTCCTGCGCGACGCGTTCATGGGACCGGACCTGCGGGCGAGCGCGTTCGACGAGAGCGACGATGACGGCTTCGCGCTGTCGACGGCCGAGGCGGTGGAACCGAGCGGCGTGACGATCGCAGGCATCACCCAAAGCGAACCCCGCCCGCAGTATCGCCTTGATCCCGGGAACCCGTTTGCGCTGAAGGCCGGCCCTCATAAAGGATACGTCGCGCAGCCCGACGTCGATCCGATCGGACAGATGGTCGACCTCGTCGCCACGGGCAGAGCGTACGACGCGGACGTGAGCATGCTCCAGGCCGCAAAGCAGATGGACCTCGAGGCCGCCGACATCGACCGTGCGTAGCGAGCCTCATGCGCATTGACCCGATCGGCGCGCTGCCGTTGGCGGCGGTCGAGACGACGCATCGTCGAAACCGCTTCGGGCTTCGCCGACGCCATGGGGTCAGCAGCCGATGCGCTTTCCGGCGCGCTCGGCCGCGCCGATGCACTCGCCGCAGCGGTCGCCAGTGGCAAGGCGAACATCGCCGAGGCCGCGATCGCGCGTGCCAAGGCTGACGTCATGCTCGAGGTGGCGGCTATCGCCGCGTCGCGCGTCAGCGGCGCAGTCGCGACGCTCATGCAGACGCAGGTGTGAGCGATGCTCAGCGCTCTCCCGCCCGCGCTGCCGCAGAGCGTCCGCCGCTGCGCCGCCTGGCTACAGCCGCGCAGAACGCCCGCCCTGGCGGTCGCGCTCGGCCTCGCGCTCGTCATGGCGCTCGCGCTCGCCGGGTCGAAGATGAGCACGCTCGTGCCGCTCTTCAGCACGCCGCTGCATCCAAGCCAAGCGATCGAGGTCGAGCGAGCGCTGACGATCTGGAACGAGGGGTTCTCAGCTGACCAGCAGCACGCGCAGATATTCGTGAACGCCAATCGCCGCCGTGATGTCCTGTTGCGTCTGACCCTCGCGGGCTTGCCGCACCGCTACGTCCCGACGACCGCTGACGTGCTCGACCAACCGCAGAACGCGTTGGTGCCCCAGACCGTCATCGACGACAGGCGACGTGCCGGCATCGAAGGCGATCTCATCGCGGGCCTACGGCGTATCAACGGCGTCGCCGACGCAAGCATCATCATCGCGCCCGCGGTAGACGACCCGTTTGGCGACTCACGCACCCAGGCGGCAGCGAGCGTGCAGGTCGTCATGCAATCGGGTGCTCAGCTCTCAACGACGGCGGTGGGTGGTATCAAGCGCTTCGTGGCCGCGAGCTATCCGGGCCTTGCTGCTGACCGGGTCGTCGTGGTAGATGGATCGGGCAGCGCGGTGAGCGCCCAGGCGCCGGTAGCCGATCGTGCATCCTCGCGCGAAGCACGGCTGCAAGCCTCCATCCAGTCCGCGCTCGATGCGGTGTTCGGCGTCGGAGCGGCGATCGTCCGGGTCAGCGTGCGCAGTTCGGGCGAGGAGCGCAGCCAGCAGAGCACCCGCATCACGCCGCATGGGCTTTTGGAAGCGGATAGCGGTAAGGAGCAAGGAGCCGACAGTGGCAAGCATTTCGAGCGGGTGCGCAGCCGCGAGCGCTACGCCTACGACACCGTCGTCGAATCGCGAGCCGCGCACGCGGATGCGATCGCCCACGTCGCCGTCGCGGTCTTCCTCGACGCGCACACGATCGGCGCCGACCGATCCGCGCTCGTCGCCGACCTCGTGCGAGCCGCTGCCGGTGCAGAGCTTGCTAGTGGCGACGAGGTCGTCGTGCGGACCTTGCCGTTCCGCGATCATGAGGCCGTCGCGTCGTCGCCACGTTGGGCGTCACTGCGACGCATCCTCGCACCGGCGCTCATCCTCATCGGCCTGGGAGTGCTGGGCCTAGCCGCCCTGCGTTCGCACGCCGCCGCCCAAGTCGGCAGCGAGACGGCCGCCGCCGTCGAGTTGCACGGCGCACTACAGCGCGAGCTGCCGCACACCGCCGCATACGTGCTCAGCTCCATGCCAAAGCGCGTGCGCGACCACGTGCTTCGCGAATACCCGGTTGATCAGCGCGAGCGCATCCTGCGCCACATGAACGGACGAGCGCATGAGTGAGGGCGAATTCATCCCCTTTGTCGCGCGCAGAGCGGCGGAGCTCACGCCCGAACCTGCCGGTCCCGAGCGGACTGACGACGCGGCCGCTCGCGAAGATCCGTCAGCGAACGATACTGTCCAGGCGCAACCTGAAGCGGCGCTCGAGCCCGAGGCACCAAGCGATGCAGAAGCGGTCGACGCAGCTTCGGACTGCGCCGATTCCTCAGCAGATGTCGTGCCCACGCCGGGTGAGCCTGCTGCGCCCACCGAGCGGCCATGCGACCACAGCCAGCAGATCCGTAACGAAGCCGTGCGGCTGGCGGCCATCGCATGCGGCCGCGCGCTGCGACACGCGGTGATGCTTCACCCGGGCATCATCGCCGCGTTTGTAGCCGATGCTCTGGCCGCGGCCGGTCATCCGGCGCAGGCGCGGATACGCTTGCATCCCGATTCGATCGCCGCCGTCGAGGTGCCCCACCACGACCTTATCGCGGACGAGGCATGTGCACCGGGCGATGTCATCATCGAGTGCGAGGATACGAGCGTTGGGGCGACCGTGCTCGAGCGGGCTGAGCTCTTAGCCAACGCCGCCGCGGGATGAGGCGCGACTCCGAGCGTTCTTTGCCGCTTTCCTTGAGATACGGCGATGGCTGGGTGAGAAGGGGCCGAGTGATAGCCTGCGGTCCGAACTCGCTCACCGTTCGTATGCGCGGCGTCGGCGCGGGCACCGTCATAGAGGTCGGCGATGGCGAAGCCACGGTATGCGCAGAGGTGCGCCAGGTTCGTGGATGCGATGCGCTCTGCGCTCCGCTGGGCACGATGACGGATGTGACCGTCGGTGCGCACGCCACCTCGACTCGTGCGGTGCTCGGCGCGTTTTGCGGCGCGGAGATGCTCGGCCAATGCGTCGACGCATGGGGACGCAGCAGCGCTGTGCACGGATGCGCCGTGCGGCCGCCCAGCGCGGGTCCCATAACCCTTGAGGAGCGCCGCACGGTCAAACAAGTCCTCACGACCGGCGTCGCCGCCATCGATGCGCTCTGCACGCTCGGCATCGGACAAAGGATCGCGCTCTTCTCCGGGGCAGGTGTCGGCAAGTCGACGCTCTTGCGACAGATCGCCGAGCGCGCGCATTTGGACGCGCATATCGTCGCGCTTATCGGCGAACGCGGACGCGAAGCCGCGGAGACAGTCGCGAATCTGCGCGCGAGCCCTACCTGGCCCAAGACGACCGTTGTCTGCGCGACGGCAGAGGCCTCGGCGCGCGAGCGATTCGCAGCCGCGCGGACGGCGATGGCGCAAGCCGAATGGCTGTGCGAGCGCGGGCACGACGTGCTCGTGACCATGGATTCGTTGACCCGCGTCGCCAACGCATGGCGAGAGCTCGCCCTCGCCTCCGGCGAAGCGCCCGCACATAGAGGGCACCCACCGTCGATGATCGGCATGCTCGCTGGTATCGTGGAACGCGCAGGCGCCCGCCGCACCGGCAGCATCACGGGTATCTACGCGGTACTCGTCGACGGCGATGACCCATTCGAGCCGGTCACGGACGCCGTGCGCGGTCTGCTCGACGGCCACATCGCACTCTCGCGCGGCCTCGCCGATGCCGGACGCTTTCCGCCGATCGACGTGCTGCGCAGTTCGAGCCGCGTCATGAACGGGCTCATCAGCGTCGAGCACCGCCGCGATGCCGGGCTTGTGCGCAAAGCAATGGCGGCGCTCGAGCGGGCAGAAGACCTTTTCGCCATCGGCGCCTACAAGCCGGGCGGCGATCCATGGCTCGACGCGGCGGTCGGCGTGCGCGAGCGCCTCGAGGCCTTCCTCTTCGCCGAGCGGCCGGCCGGCGCCGAGGCCGATCCCGTGGCGCGGCTCGGCGAGATCGCCGCCTGCCTGCGTGACCCTGGCTAGGGCCCCGCCCGTGGCAATGGGTTACGAAATGGTTGCGGTTACGTTTTGGTTGCGCTATAATGTGGAGAGATGAGACAGCTCAGCCCAGCCGCCCCCACGCGCAGCATCCGCGCCATCGACGAGATCCGCCAGATATTCGGGCTCACCGAAACGGCCTTCGCGCGCCTTTTCCGCGTCTCGCGCCAGGCCGTCGAGAAATGGCGGCGCCACGGCGTGCCGGCGGGCCGAAGCGCCGACCTCGACCGGACCCTTGAGATCGCCCGCGTCTTCAAAGAGCGTCTGGTCGAGACACGCATCCCACAGATCGTGCGCACGCCCGCCGCCGGCTTGGAGCAGCGGACGGTGCTCGAGGTGCTCGAAGCAGAAGGCGCCGAGCCCATCTACCGCTACCTGCACGAGCTCTACTCCTACGCAGGCGCGTGATGCGCTTCCGCCACGTCGTCCGACACGGCCGCTACTACCGGGTGTGCGATCCGCGCTGGGCCGACTGCATGGACACCTCGTTCTCCAAAACCCACGGCGGTCGGTGGAATCCCCCAGGTTCCTTCGGAGCGCTGTATTTGTGCCGCACGCTCGCCGTCGCAGCGGCAAAGGCGAGGGCGAACTTCACGTCTGAGATCCACTCGCTCTACGATCTCAAGCCACAGTTCAGACCCGCGCTGCTCGAGCTGACGATTCCCGCAACCCCCGAGCGCTCGTTCGTCGATGCCGTGACGGACGCAGGCTGCGCGGCAGCGGGCCTGCCCGCGACCTATCCGCTTGGCCGAGAGGGGAAGATCGTCACGCATGCAGCGTGTGGCAAGATCGGCGCCAGCGCCTATGCGAACGCCGAGCGGGGGATCGCCTGCCGATCGGCTGCCGAAGCCGGCCAAGGATCGTGGCCCGGCGAAGAGCTTGCGCTTTTCGATCGCCATGCCGGCATCGCTCGCCGAGGCCGGCGCCGCCCTTTTAGCGACTGGTATCCGTCGGCCCGCTAGGCTGACCTTCGGCTCCAGGCCGCACGATGCAGCGGAAACCGAGGTGGCTCATCCCCGTGTCGATCATCTGCGGTGATCGCGCCGCAGGCCGGAAACGCAAGCAATAGTTCGGCGCGCACAGATGCGAACCACCTTTGAGCACCTTGCGCGGGATACGGATGTTGGGCTGACAGGTGTCGTAACTGTCCTCTTGCTGAGCCCGCGGGCTCATGCCGCTGCAGCAGTGCGCGTCCGCTTCGCCCGCCACATGATGGTCGCGATACCAATCGCTCGTCCATTCCCAGACGTTGCCGGCCATGTCGTAAAGCCCAAAGCCGTTGGGCGCAAACGATCCGACCGGTGACGTCCGCTCGAATCCGTCTCTGACCAGATTCTGCCACGGGAACTCGCCCTGCCAGGTGTTGGCCGCTGGCACCCCGCCTGGCTCCATGTCGTTGCCCCAACAGTAGACCGCGCCATCGAGACCGCCGCGTGCGGCGAACTCCCATTCCGCTTCGTTCGGTAACGCTTTGCCTGCCCAGGCGGCATAGGCCTCGGCATCTTCGTAGGCGATGTGCACGACAGGATTGGTCGGCCGCGTCTCGATATCGCTTGCCGGACCCTCGGGTCTTCGCCAGTGCGCACCGTGGACGTACTCCCACCATTGCGACCAATCTTTGAGGTTGACAGGCCCATCCGTCGGCCGGAAGACGAGCGCACCCGGCACAAGCGCCTCGGGCGCCGCGCCGGGAAAGTCGGCCGGATCCAGGTCGCGCTCGGCGATCGTGCGATAGCCCGTCGCCTCTACGAATCGCGCATAGTCGCTGTTCGTCACTTCGTGCGCATCCATCCAGAAACCGGCGACCGTCTCTTCGTGCACCGGACGCTCTTCCGGATAGAAGCTATGCGAGCCCATACGGAATGTCCCACCCGGGATCCATCGCATGTCGCGCAGTCGTGGGTCGAGCTGTTCGTCGATCATAGGACAGGCGTGTTCGGCACGGGCACGCCATGAACTTGCCTCCTAGATGCCCTTCACACGGCGCGTGATAGGGGGTCCGACCGCCATCTAGGGAGGAAAAGCCGATGAACATCGACCCTACCGCCACGCAGTCCATCTTCAACCAGACGCCCTCGTATAGCCCGATCGGCGTGTGGCCGGGTGAGGCGGAAGAAGATGAAGCCGAGGGCAGCTCTGCGACGACGCCCAGCGGGCAGATGCCGGCGTCCATGCTTTCCTCGATCGAGAAACAGTTCGCGGGCGTCATGCGAGAGCTGACGCAGGCGATGACGAACCTGCAGCGCCAGCTCGCCGCCGCCCTCAAGCAACTGGGTGCGGCCGAGGCGAAAGCGGCGCACGATCCAGACGACTGTCCGAAGTCTGGACGGCCCACGCACCCGCAATTCCACCGCTACGGCAAGATCATCTCCGACGCGGCGCGCCGGCACGAAGTCGATCCGCTGCTCGTCAACGCCGTCATCCGTCACGAATCGGGATTCGCGCCGACCGCGCTCTCAAAGGCCGGTGCGATGGGACTCATGCAGCTCATGCCCGGCACCGCCAAGTCCTTAGGCGTGAACAACGCCTTCGACCCTCGCGAGAACGTCGAAGGCGGAACGACGCTCTTGCGTCAGCTGCTCGACCGCTACCATGGACATGTCGATCTCGCTCTGGCCGCCTACAACGCGGGCACGGGAGCGGTGGACAAATACGGCGGCATCCCGCCCTTCGCCGAGACCCAGGCCTACGTGCGCAACGTCATGGAGACATACCGCGAATCCGCGCTCTCCGCCTAAGAGAACCGACCTTTGCAGCAACGGACCTTTAGGTCCGTTTGATCTTCACAAACCCTGCTTGACAAGCGCCACGTGTGGCACGTAGTATTATCGAGAATGATTCTCGATAAGCAACGGGCCGTATCTGCGGCACTGCTCACCCTCGCACTCTCCGCCTGTGGTCACGGTCCGGCCGCCACCCCGAGCGCCGCGCCCTCGAGCGGTCCTGTGGTGGTGGCCACGACGACCACCCTGGCTGCGCTCGTACGCACAGTCGGCGATGACACGATCGTCGTTCACGCGCTCGTCCCCATCGGGGTCTCTCCCGAGACCTACGAGCCGACGCCGCGCGACCTCATCGCTCTCAGCAGTGCCTCGCTCGTGGTGGAGAACGGAGCTGGTCTTGAGACCTGGCTCGACAAGCTCATCAAGAGCTCCGCGACGAATGCGCGCATCGTCGTGCTCAGCGACGTGATCGCAAATCCGCCCGGCGCGCCTCAGGCCGTCAACCCGCACTTCTGGCTCGATCCGAACTACGCGCAGCTCTACGTCGCTCGGATAGCGCACGAGCTAGCGCGGATCGATCCCGGCAATGCCGCGCGCTACCGGGCGAACGCCGCCGCCGAGATCAACCGGCTCTCCGAGCTTGATACGTGGACGCGCCGGCGCATCTCAACCATTCCTCAAGACCGGCGTGCGATGATCGCCCAACACGACGCTTGGTACTACTTCGACAAGCGCTACGGCATCCGCGACGTCGGCGTCATCGAGACGTCGCCTGGCAAGGAACCGTCGGCCGGCGAGCTCGCAGCCCTCATCGCGACAGCCAAAGCGAATAACGTCCACGCCATCTTCGCCGAGCCGGAGTTCTCGCCGAAGCTCGCCAAGCAGCTCGCAGAAGGCGCCGGCATCACAACCGTGACCGATCTCTACGACGACTCCCTGGGCACGACGCCGCAACTCAGCACTTATGAGGGCATGATGCACCACAACGTCGACACGATCGTGGAGGCGCTGCGATCATGAGCGCCCCGCACGACCACGACCACACCCACGTCTCGCCCACCGCCGTGAGCCAGCCCATTGGTCACGCGCAGCTCGTCGCACCGGCGATCCCACATCTCCACGGTCACGAGGGGCACGACCGGATGCGCCGGGCCCATACCGACGCGGCCGGCACCGCCATTTCGGTGGCTGGGGTCTGCGCGGGATATTTCGGGCGCGATGTGCTCGACGAGGTCTCCTTCCAGGTGGCGCAGGGAGAATTTGTCGGCATCATCGGACCGAACGGCTCGGGCAAGTCGACGCTGCTCAAGGTCATCGCAGGCCTGTTGCCTGTCCAGTGCGGCTCGGTGCACGTCTTTGGGGAGCTCCCCAGCCCAAGCGTGCGCCATCTCATCGGCTACGTGCCGCAGAGCGAAGCGGTCAACTGGTCCTTCCCGGTGACCGTTACCGACGTTGTGATGATGGGGACGTATGGAGGCCTGGGATTTGGCCGCCGGCCGGGCGCACTCGAGCGCGAGGCGACCGCGCGGGCGATCGATCAGGTCGGGATGAGCGCCTTTGCGAACGCGCAGATCGGCCAGCTGTCGGGTGGCCAGCAACAACGCGTCTTTGTGGCACGCGCGCTTGTGCAACATCCCAAACTCATGCTGCTCGACGAGCCGATCGCCGGCGTCGATGCGACCACGCAGCACGCGATCTTCACGCTGCTGGAGGATTTGCAACGGCGTGGCACCACCATCGTCGCGACGACGCACGATCTGTCATGCGTGGCAGAGTGGTTCGACCGCGTTCTGTGTCTCAACCACAGCGTCGTCGCGTACGGCCCTCCGGAGAAGGTGCTCACGCGCGACACGCTCTCGGCCACGTTCGGCAGCCATCTGCTGCTCGGCGCCGGACACGGCGACTGACCATGGAGCTGCTCAGCGCACCGCTGCAGAACGATTTCATGGTCCGCGCGCTCATCGCCGCGACCCTCATCGGGCTCACGTGTTCGGTCGTCGGCGTCTACGTCGTGCTGCGCAACATGTCGTTCATCGGCGACGGGCTCGCGCATGCCTCCTTCGCCGGCATCGTCATCGCGTATCTGCTCAAATTCGATCTCTATCTCGGCGGCCTCATCTTCACGATCCTCACCGCGCTTGGCATCGGCGCCGTTAGCAAGAAGTCGGAGGTGTCCCTCGATACGACTATCGGCGTGTTCTTCACCGCGGCGTTCGCGCTCGGCATCGCCCTCATGTCGCGAGTGCGGACCTACGTCGTCGACCTGCAGGATTTTCTCTTCGGTAATATCCTCGCGATCGACCGCACCGACATCATCATCATCGCGGTGCTAGCGCTGACGGTGCTCGTCGTCGTCACGGTCCTGTACAAAGAACTGCTTTACGCGTCGTTCGATCCGGTCTCTGCGGCGGCCAGCGGGCTCCCCGTCGACGCGCTGTCCTACGTGCTGCTCGTCATGCTGGCGGTCACGATCATCGTCTCGCTGCAGGCGGCGGGCATCATCCTCGTCGCAGCGTTGCTCGTCACGCCCGCGGCGTGCGCCTATCAGCTCACCAACCGCTTCGCGTCCATGATGCTCATCTCGGCGTTGGTCGGTATCGGCTCGGGGATCGTCGGGCTCTACCTCTCGTACTATCTCAACATCGCATCGGGCGCGACCATCGTGCTCGTGGCGACGGCCTGCTTCTTTTTGGCGATGGCGCTGTCTCCCAAGCGCCGCTCGCTGCTCAGCGCCCTGTTGGAAGCGCGCCGCACGGAGGTGAGAGCGCGATGACGCTTCGCGTGCAGGCCGACGAGCGCGCCTGGACCAACGCATTCCGCGCCACGCCGCACCGGCTCACGCATCAACGACGCCTCATCCTGGGGCACCTTGCCGGCACGAAGCGATACCTCACCGCGAAAGAGCTGCACGAGCGGCTTGCGCGCGCAAAACCTCGCATCGGTTTGGCCACCGTCTATCGCACGCTCGAGACCCTTCGCGAGCTCGGGCTCGTCGCCACCGCCGCGCAAGCGCGCGGGGAGACAGCATACCTGTACTGCGGCGGCGGCCATCATCATCATGCCGTCTGCACCCGCTGCGGCCGGGTGGACGACGTGCCGTGCCGTTCGCTGCCCAAGTTCGAACGGATGCTGTCGAGCGCGTTGCGCTTCCGGCTCACCGAACATCAGCTCGAGTTCTACGGCGTGTGCGCGCGCTGCTCGTAGCCGCCGCGCTGGCGATCGTCGCGCTTCGCACTGCCGCACTGGCGTCCGACGATTCGATGACGCTCGCCCCCAAGGCCGGCGAGCAGATCACCCAAACCGACCTGCTCGGCTACCTCTTCGTCGCGCCACAACGCGGGGACTGGCTGCGCTACCGGATCTCGGTCGACGGCAGCACCGTGCTCGTCAAGACGGTCGGCTTCGGGGTGGAGCCGCTCGGCGATGCGGATCACGCGTACTTCGAGACCCTGACGCAGACGCCCGGGCTCGTCGCGTCGCCGGTCGAGAGCCGCACGGTCGCGGGCGGCAACCTCGTCTGGAAGATGTACGTCGACGCGACGAATTTCGACGATGCGACGCGCCTCTATAGCTTCGTCGCGGGCATCATCAAGATCGGCGACGCGATCTTCCGCCTGGGCAGCGGACCAGGACAGCCGCTGCCGGCCTCCTACCACCAGTCGCTCCAGTCGCTCGTGCTCTATGGCACCCTCGCGCTGCCCGACGACCGGCCGGGCGTCGTCAGCTCGTCGCAACCGGAGGATCTCGAGGTCAGCGGCAAGACGGTCCACACCGTGCACACGACTGTCGACTTTGCCGCTCACGACGTCGCTATGGCGACCGGACTGCCGAAGGCGCGCGTGGAAATGTGGCAGACGACAGACGTGCCGCTCGGCATCGTCGCCATACGGTCGACGACGAACGGTCACGTCTACAACGTCGATCTGATCGGCTACGGGCACCGCTCGTACCGCTCGGTCATCAACCAGAAGTTCGACGACATCCCTTACTTCCCGGGGTAACACGATGCCGAAAGACAACCGTCCCAAGCGCGCGCCTGCGCAGCGATCCGCCCAGCGCCAAGGCGCGCTGCAGTTGTGGCCGCTGCTTGTCGCCCTGGTGCTCGTGGGCGGGGCCATCTGGCTGCTCGTCGCGCACGAGCGCAGCGCCAACCAGCCTACGCCTGTGCCGAGCGTGCTGGCGAGCGAGCACTACCCATCGCAAGGCCATCAAGGCCACATGCCCGGCGATGCCAAGCGATACGCGAATTTCCGCTACAGCTCCGACCCGCCCACATCGGGCTTCCACCTCGAAAGATTCCCGCCCGCTTTCGTCAACTCAGGCGCGCTGCCGAAGTACGTGCAAGTGCACATGCTCGAACACGGCAATATCCTGTTGCAGTACAACTGCTTGTGCCCGGACACGGTCAACGCGCTCACCGAGATCGCGAACGAGTATGACTCCCGCCTCGTCCCAGGCGGCGTGACATCCCCGACCACCGAGCAGGTCCAGCAAGCGCTGGAAAATGGCCTGGGTGTCGTCGTGGCTCCATACCCGAGCATGAAGCACACGATCGCGCTGACCGCCTGGACTCGGCTTGCGACCATGGAGACGGTGAACAAGGCCGACATCGTGTCGTTCATCAACCGCTGGATGCGCGATTCCGACAACCTGGGCCAATAGCGCCGGACGCCTCGGGTCGCCACGGACTGTTGAAACACCAGGCAAGCACGGCATCCAAGACGAAAATCGCGCCATGCAAAACGTTACGGCGGTGAGACATCGCCTCGCCCTGCTTGTGCTCGTCACCGCCATCGTCGCCGGATGCGCGAACGGCGGCAGGACGTCTTCAACGGCATCGCCCTCGCCGGCTGCGGTAGCCCCGAGCGCCTCGTCAGCCGCGCAGAACTCGACAGCCGGGCCTGCCTTCCTCGGAACGAGCTACCCATCGCAGGGCCACACGCACCTCACCCCCGGCGAGCCCGACGATTTCGTCTACAACTCCAATCCACCCACCTCGGGGCCGCACCGCGAGATCTTCAACGATGCGTTCTTGAGCCCGACCTCGCTGCCGTCATTCGTCCAAGTGCATCTGCTCGAGCATGGCAACGTCTTGCTGCAATACAGCTGCGTCTGTCCGGACGTCGTCGCCGCCCTTGGGCAGATCGCGATGCAGTACGACAAGCTCGTCATGCCGCCCGGCGTGCTGCAGCCCAGCGCTGCCGACGTGCAAAACGCGGAAGAGCAAGGAAAAGCCGTCATCGTCGCGCCCTATCCGCACATGAAATCGCGGATAGCGCTGACCGCCTGGACGCACCTCGGCACCTTGGCAAACGTCGACAAACAGCGAATCGAATCGTTCATCAACGCCCATCTCGCGAACCCGAGCGAGTAGGTCTACAGCTCGCGGACCTCGCCGTTCTCGCTTTCGTAGTCGACGCGCATCACCCACAGCGGCGTGAGCTTGCGCTCGCGCAACCACGATGCCGCAGCATCCGCGTCAGCTGCGTCGAACTCGACGAGCAACTTCTCGGCGATCTGCCCGGCGAGGATGCGCCGCGCGCCGCCTGCGCCGAAGACGCTTCGGCAGAGCGCCACAAAGGCGGGTTTGGGCAGGCAGCCGAGCGCATGCAGCGAGAGATAACGTGCCATGACGCCAGCTATCCGCCGGCGAGCCGGATCGAATTCATGAGCGCGTCCTGCGAGACCTCACCGCTCCCCGCATAGACGATCGTGCCGTGCTTGTCGACGATGAAGATCGTCGGGAAGCCGTTGAGGCCGAACTTCTTGGCCACCACGAGGTCTGTGTCGAGAAAGCTCGCCCACGTCACGCCGTAGGTGCTCTCGAACTTGTCGACGTCGTCCTGATTCTCGAGCACGAGGTTGTCGGGTGTCGAACTGGCTGCATACGGCGACCCGGTCACCGACAGCATGGCGAGCTTCGATGCGGGCACCTGCGCGCGGATGGCGCGCAAGACGGAGGTCATGCGCTGGCAGTGCGGGCACCACGTCGCGAAGATCTCCAAGAGGTATGGGGTGCCGGCAAGCGTGGATGACGAAAACGACCCGATCTTGCTGCGCAGCTCGAAGGCCGGCGCGCGCATTCCCGCGGTGAGCTGCGGCGGCAGGTCTGGTGCGCCGGTCGCCACAGCCGACCCAGGGACGGCGCGGTTGCCATGCAGAACCGCGTAGATGATGATGATCGCGACGAGCAGCGCGCCGATGACGCCCGAGATCAACGTGACGTTGTTGCGCGGTCGCGTGGCTGGGGTCTTTGCGTCATGACGTTGTCCGGCGTTTTTGGAGCTCGCGCTCATGTGGTGCCCCTCCTCGTGCGTCTCGCGCTCGGCGCGCTCTTCGTCATCGCCGGCAGCATGAAGATCGGCCACCCGGCCGATCTCGCGGCAGCCATCACCGCCTACCGGTTGGGTCTGCCTCCCCAGGTGGTTGCCGCAATGGCGCTCGCACTCCCGCCGTTTGAGATCTTGCTTGGGATGTATCTCATAACCGGGCTTCTGCTGCCCGTCGCGTCGACGGTAGCCGTCATCATGCTGACGCTCTTCACCGCGTTCGTCGCCTCAGCGGTCGTGCGCGGGCTGTCCGCGCCATGCGGCTGCTTCGGCCCGGCCGACAGCGGGCCGGCAACCTGGATCACGGTGCTCCGCGACCTGAGTTTCCTGCTGCCCGCTGTCTACCTCGCCTGGTGGTCTCGCGCGCACGTACGCGCGAGCGCAGGCGTCACGGGATAGGAGACGTCAGCTTCAGGATGATCGACCGGCCCTCCGCATACTGCGTGGAGTTGAAGCCGTTGGCGACCTTGATCAGGTAGATGTTGTTGAGCAGATTGTTGCCGTCGATCTCCCAGCCCAGGCTATGCGCTGTCGCCGGTTGTCCGTACGAAGCGCCGATCTCCCAGTGCACCGGCAGCCGGCCCGCGCCGTTCTCAAACTGCACGGGGAAGCCGCTTCCGTAGATCGTCTGCAGCGTCGCGTACGACTTGCCGCCGGCCAGGTTGAACGTGTAGGCGGCGTTGATCGTGTTGGTCTGGTCGTGGTCCTCAACCGCCCATGCGTTGGCGCCTTGGAGTTGATCGACTGGGAACAAGAACGTACCGCCGGAGATGCCATACGCCTGGCTCAGGCTCGCCCCATACGAGACGTAGTAGCTGTTGCCATAGTAGGTGTGGCCCTGGAATCTGAACTCCATGCCCTGCGCCTGGCCGTACGCGGAATTGAAGACGGTGAAGAGCGGCGTGTTGCCGATCTGTGTCGTATCGAGCACGTCGACCACATTACGATACCATAGGTTGACCGATGCGCTGATCATGGGTGTGAACGTATGGGCCACGCCACCTTCGTAGATGGAGTCTCGCTCCGGTTTGAGATCGTAGACCGGTATGCCGCTTGTGCTCCCGCCGCCGATGATGACCGCGCTGCGGCGGACGTCCTCGAGCAGAGGCGCGGCGTACAGGCGTCCATAGTAGAAGTGCACGACGTCGTTTGGGTCGGCCTGCAGGTTGACCTCGAGTCGTGGGCTGATCTGATGCCCGCTCGTGTAGCCGGTCGAGTGATCGTAGCGCACGCCCGCATCGATCGTCGCATAACTCGTGAGGTTGTACTTATCCTCGGCGTAGAGGCCGAAATTCGAACCACGCTGCGCGGCGTTATCGTTGAAGGTCTCGAGCCCGCCTGTCGTCGGATCGATGAACTGCACGGTGAACTGCCCCTGCGCGTTCTGGATGTTGGTCTGCAGGCCAGCCTTGAAGGTCTGCTTCTCGCCGCTTCGAGCGTAGAGCGCGGCGACCCCGAGGAAGTTGGAGTAGCGATCCTGATACGTCGACGACTGGGAGGCGCCAGCCAAGTCTGCAGCCGGATCGGGCAGATACTGGATGCGCCCCGACGCCCACCACGGTGAGAGCTGGAAGTACCCCTCGCCGTCTTTTGACAGGCGGTTCCAGCTGAAGTTGGCAAAGCGCGCGTACTCCTTCTGATTGTCATCCGTGCCGGGTATGGACCAATTGGGATCGTTGGGGTCGTTCTGATTGGTATTGATGGGGATCTGGAAGTTCGCGTACTGCACGGCGTAATCTGCCGACAGCGTGTCACGGCTTGACGGGGAGAAGATCAGACGGGCAAAGGCGTCGTTCTGATTGGAGTTGTCGTGATCGGGTGTTGCGGTCGGCGAATCGAGCCCGCGGGAATTGCTGAAGAGGTTGCCTCCCAGGAAGGCACGGAAGGCGCCACCGCCGGCGGACTGGTTGAACGACACGCCCTTGGTGTCGTACGAGCCGCCGTAGAGCGAGACAAAACCGGTTGCTGGACCCGAGATGTCTTGCGGGTTGCGGGTCAGGAGGTTGACGACACCGCCCTGACGCTGGCCGCCGAACTCGGCGGGGAATGACCCTGTCATCACTTCCATGCGGCTGATGTCGCGTGGGTCCACGATCTCAGAGAAATACGACCCGGCCGTCTGCGGCATGGGGATGCCATCGATGGCGTAGGTGATGCCGTGGAAGCCACGCGAGACCGGTTCGTTGTAGGAGAAGGGGACGATGCCGGGGACGGTCTGGATCACGCTGGCGAGGGAAGCGTTGTTGGGCAAGACCGTGATGGCCCGGTTGTTGAGCACGTTGACGCTGACCGGCTGGCCCGCGGCGCTAACCCTCGAGGCCGAGGTGACGACGGTGCCGATCGTCTTGGGCGAGAGGCGCAACGTCAAGGTCACGCTGCTGCCCGACGAGACGGTCACGACGTCGTTGATCTTGCCGTATTCCGTGGTCTCGACGGTGATCGTGTACGTGTCGAACGGCACGCGCGCGAAGATGAAGTGCCCTGCGGAGTCAGTGGTCGCGTGGATCGGTGCCGAGTCGGGCGCCTCGAGCATGACGACCATGCCGCTTGCGGGTTTGCCGGCGGGATCGAGCACGACGCCACTGACGGCTCCATAGACGTCCGCGCGCGCACCCGCCACGAGCAGCGTGCTCAAAAACATTCCAAAAACGATAGCCGCGATTCTCGATCGCATGGGTCTCCTCCAATAGCGCAAAAGCAAAAATGCTAAGGCCGATCCGACAAGCGAAGCTTGTCGCGCCTAAGCGGTGATTGCGAACGCTACGGGAGGAGGACGGTTGGCGATACCGAGAGCGAGGAGAGGAGGCTTGCTCGGCGATGCCCAGACGCTGACCTGCGGGCGAGCGACAGGCTTCTCCGTGTCGAGCGCAGCCGCGCGGCGTAGGAACGTGGCGAGCGCACCGACGATGGTGCGCGTCTGCAAGCAGACGAATCGCGAGACGCGCAGCAGCGCAAAGGCGAAGAGCAGTCCCACGAGGATATGGACAAGGGCAGCCGTCTCGTGACCTGGTCCGAAGATAGCCGCAAGGCCGCCATTGAACCTGGACCAATGTTGTTCGAGCAGCTCGATGCAGATGAGGGCGCAGAACTGGGCAGCGATGAGGGCGCCAGCGGTGCGTCTGAAGCCCAGCCGCACGATCCCATCGAGCGCGGGCACGAGGCAATCGGCATCAGCGCGAGCTTGGAACGCGCAGCGCACGAAACGCCAGGCGATGAGGGCGAGGCCGACGACGAACAGCGCGGCGGCGGTCTCGATGGCGAAGGTCTGCGCTGAGTGGACGTAATTGGCGCGGCCGTCGCCGAACAGCCGTAGGCTTTCGAGCCACAATTCAACAGTGTGCGCGCACGCCGTGGACGCGAGGGCGGCGGCGGCGATGAGAGGCCAGGCGAGAAGAGCAGGAGGTCGCATGTGTCTATAGACGTTTTCGGCACACCGGGGGTCTTCCATGCCGCCTTTCAGGGCATTTTCAGGCATGCTCGCCCCAGGACCAGACCAGGAAGGTCCACCGTTATTGAGAATCATTATCAATAATCGGCCGCGACGAGCATCACCTTTCCGCACTGCGCGAGCGAACGTCCACCTTGACCCGGACAAAGAAATTGCCGATACTACTCATCAGAGGCCAATGAAAGCGACCCCAGCCGTCCCAAGTCTGCGCATCTTCTATCTGCTCCTGATCGGCGTGGGGAGCCTGCTGGCGCATTTGGCGACCGAGTTCGCGGCGATGGGTTCCGGCGCCGATAGCGTGCTCTTCAGCCCACGCCACTGGTACCTCGGTTTGGCCGTGCTCGTCGGTGCGGTCGCCTTCATCGTACGCGGGCGCGCGCTCTTGGCTCACGCAGCCGGCCCGCGCGACCTCAAACGCATCTTGAGCGTTGGTCTAGATGGTCTGCCGTGGCGCGCCAAAGGCGCACGTTACTACGCGCTGACCGCCGGGCTGCAGCTAGCGATCGGCTCGCTGACGCAGATCGGTGAGGGTTGTCCGTTCTGCAGCCACGACGTCATCGCTGGACTGCTCGGCGCGCTGCTCACCGTCGTGCTGCTCGCGCTCCTCACCCATGCGCTGCGGCTGCGGCTGCCGAACCTTGTCTGCGCGCTTGCCGGTCATCTTCTCCGCGAAGCTCGACGCCAGACACCAACCTTCGTCCATCCGTGTCTCGACGGCACCACGGCAAGTCTGGGTGTCTGGTTCCCGCTCCTTTTCAATCGCCCGCCTCCGTATCTCCAGTATCAATTCGCATCAGCCTTGAGCTGATGCCGGCCCGCCCCACGGCGGGATCCTTGATGCTGGAGGCTTCTCATGAGGCGCATAACGCCATTCGTTATGCTGCTCGTCTGCATCGCGCAGATGGCAGCATTGTCTTCCCCCGCATGGGCGGCGAGCACATTCCTGACAGGAACGGTCACGGCCGGCGGCAGGCCCGTGCACGATGCACAGGTCGTCGCTGTCGGCAATAACCTCAGCCAGACGGCCACGACGGATGCTCTAGGACGGTTCACGTTCTCAAACCTCTCGCAGGGCACGTACATCGTCACCGCGACTGCGAGCGTGGGATCGGCCACGCTCCGCGTCGAGCTTGCGAGCGTCGGGGCGGACATCGCGCTGCACCTCAACCCGAAGAATCTGGGCACGGTCAGGGTGACGGGCTCGGCGCCGGCTCGACAGGGCGGCACGGATGTCAGCATCGGCCAGCAGCAGCTCACCAAGTCGCCATCATCGGGCAGCTTTCCGCAGCTCTTGATCCAGCTGCCTGGGGCGGCCCGAGGCGCCAACGGAGTCGTCCACATCAACGGCGATCACGGCGACATCAACTATATCGTCGACGGCATCTCGATCCCGCAAGAGCTCAATCGCGATATCGGCAGTGAGTTCAACCCCAACGACGTGTCGTTCATCGACGTGCTGCAGGGCGCGTACCCGGCGCAATATGGCGGCAAGTTCGCCTCGATCCTCAACATCAACACACGGACGAGCTACGGCAGTTCCGCCAATCTCAGCGGCGCGCTGTACGCGGGCAGCTATGGCCTGCTCGACGGATCGCTGGGTTACGAGAGCCCGCTGGGCGTCGGATCGCTCGTCACCGCCTTTCGCGGCGTGGTCAGCGATCGCTCGCTCGATCCACCGAATCCAGACTCACCACACAACCAGGGGAGCAACACCAACGAGTTCGTGCGCTATACGGTGCCGACACATGGCGACAACTACATCAACTTCGTCCTTTCGAACTCGTATCAAACCTTTCAGATACCGAACGACGTCAACAACGGCGCGCCCGCGACCACTGACGACAACGAGAACCAAGCCGACCTGTTCAGCTCGGTCTCGTTCCGCCACAGCATCGGCTCTCGCGGATCGATCGCCTTGAACCTGGGCTACAAGAACTCGCATATCCAGGACTTCGGCGATCCGGTCAATGACTGGATCTACGGCGAGGCGCTCAACGTCGAAGCACCGCCGTATGGCAACGGTGGGACCTCGACCGACTGCGCGACCGCGTACACGCCCGGGACCATGAATCCGAACTACCTGCCCACCACCTGCGCGTACTCGCTGTTCAGCGATCGCACGGCCAAGGATTACATCGCCAATCTCGACGATACGCTGCAGAGCGGCCCACACGTCGTGCGTTGGGGAGCGTCCTACGACGTGACCAACGTGAGCAAGCTCTACAACATCATCCTCCAGCCCGGGAATTTTCTCGCGCCGCTCTACACGCCGTCGACGGCCGGTGCCTCCTACCCGGTCGTCGATAACGCGCCCAACAACGCCGACACGGAGACGGCCTATCTGCAGGACAGTTGGAGCATGGGCCGCACCTGGGAGCTCGACTACGGGCTGCGCAGCGACAGCTTCCAAGTCAGGTCGACCCAGTTCGATCAAGGATTCGCCATGTTCAGCCCGCGCATCAAGCTGACGCGCATCTTCAGTCCGCGCGCGAGCGTCTACGCGTTCTATGGCCGGTTCTTCACGCCGTTCTCGTTCGAGAACGTCTCGCCCAGCGCCGCCTACCTCCTCAACCTGCCGATCCAGCCGACGCTTGCCCAGTTCGACCTCAAGCCACAACGCGACTCGGTCTACGAGTTAGGCGGCCATCTGCCGCTGGGCACGGGCAATCTGGGCATCAGGATCATGCAGAAGGACGCCACGGATCTCATCGACGACACCCAGATCGGCGTCACGGCGCTGCACCAGGACATCAACTATCAGCTCGGTCGCATCGCCACGCAGACAGCCTTCTACCAACAGCCGCTCTTCAACAACCAAAGCAGCGTCTACGTGACCTTGAACCACACCTATTCGGTGAACAAAGGCTGTGAGACCCAGCTCCTGGCACCTTGCTTCGGCGCACCCGATGACTGGACGCCGGCCGATCACGAACAACGCTGGGGATCCACCGCCGGGCTCTTGCTGAACAACACCCGCGGGGGCTGGTTCTCGGTCGACGGCGAGTACGGCAGCGGTCTCTCATCTGCCGCCTGTCCTCCCACAGCGCCCGGCTTTTGCAAGTACACCCCGCACACGATCTTCAACGTCGAGGACGGGGTTGCGCTCGGAGGGCGGACCCGACTCGTCGGGCGCATCACGAACCTTCTCAACGACAACTTCTTCATCACCTACATCAACGCGCAGGGCAATCACTACTACACGCGGCGCACCTTCAACCTGGGTCTCGAGTTCGGACCCCAGTCCTTCTCAGGGTTCTAGGCCGAGCGCGCTGAACGCCGGCGGCGATATCTTTATCTTCAGCCCGCAGTCCGGAGCTCGTGGTCACTCAGGGCACGAGCACGCATGGAGTGTCGTGCGTGGCGCTGATCTCGATCCACCCGATCACCGGAAACGGCTGATCGTCGCGGGTCCATTCGGGCGGCACGCTGATCCGCTGGCTCACGCGCAGCGAGCTCAGCGCTAGCTCCGCTCCGCCAGGGTCGCACGGCGCAAAGGGCGCGACGACATGGCCGTAACGATCGGATGCGATCCCCTTGTCCAATGAATGTCTGGCCCAAAACGCGATGCCGAGGCGGCGCTGCGCCTCCTCGAACCCGGCTTTGACGCGGCCGTCTTCGTCATGCTTCTCCAGGTCGGCGGGCGTGTAGGTCACGTCATGCCGCGGCGGAGGCGAAGCGCTGACGAACGTCACCGGATCGAGTGCGATGTGCGCGGCCAGCAGGTCGGGTTTGGGCCGATACAGCTCGACACGGACGCCAGGGCGGACCGCGAAGTGATAACGGATGACGGCCTGCGGTTCGTGCATGGGGATGGCGAGCAGGTAATCGTATGCCGCGGGCGCGTCGAACGGCGGGAGGAGGGGAGGCCGGACCTCGACCTGGCTCGAGCAGCAGTACTGCGTGAAGGGGATGTCGAGAAGACGCATGAGCTCGCGCCGGAGATGGGCGACGAAGTCTCCCTCCGGGTAGTTCTGCCCGATGAGCCAAGGCCGCGACGTCACGGTCATGATGACGGCGCCTTGCGGGAGCGCACGAGCGGCCGCGACGATGAGCGGTGGATGGATCTCGGTGTGGAAATCGCTGTGGCCGCAATCGACGATCCAGCGGCCCGCGATCGCGACGCGATCGTTCTCGTGCACCCGGTATGCGGCAGGCATGAGCCCGCCGTCGATCTCGATCCCCAACATGCGATTCGCATTGCCGGGGGCCAGAAGGTACGCGTCCTGCGGATCCGGGGCCACGTACCACTCGAAGTCGAACCCGAAAGGGTGGACGAGCGGGTTGTCCGAGTCCGACATCGCCGGAGCGACCGCCCGGCCGCTCACCACGGTGCCGTCATCGCCGTAATCCTGGCCTGGTCCCGCGACCGCGGGAGTCCACTGCCAGTTGGCGACGCCCGCCGCCGGGAAGGTGACCCCGCCGCACCTGGTCTTCGCCCAGTCGGATCCGAGCGGAGCGGCAGGTGGCGCGTGGGGCGCAACGAGCAGCGGGCTCTGCGCGCTCGCCGCGTGCGCCAAGAGCGCCCACGCAAGCAGAGTTGCTGCCGCCGCCGACCGCGTCATGGTGGGGACCGGCCTTCGCAGAATGCCTAGCCGATGCCCCCAGAGAAGCCCGAGCCGATGGCTGTAACTTTTCCGGGCGCTCCTGCGTATGAACCCGGAGAGCACGTCGCTCTGTTCTTGCCCTGCTACTGCGACGTGCTCTTCCCCCATGTCGGCAAGGCTATGGTCGCGCTCTTCTCGCGCCTCGGCGTGCCGCTGGACTATCCCATGGAGCAGACCTGCTGCGGTCAGCCGGCATTCAACGCCGGGCGTTGGGACGAAGCCCGCGAGCTCGGTGCGCGTTTCGCCACGGTCTTCGACGAGCACCGCTTTATCGTCGTCCCCTCCGGATCGTGCGGAGCGATGGCGCGCACGTTCTACGGATACATGGACCCGCAGTCGGCCGCGGCGCGCATCGGCGCGCGCGTCTACGACCTCGCCACCTTCCTCGTCGACGTCCTCGGAAGGAGAGATGTCGGCGCCCGGTTCGACGGGCGGGTCACCTACCACGACGGCTGCCACGGCAGGCGCGAGCTCAAAGCGACTGCGGCCTCGATCTCGCTCCTCAAAGCGGTCCGCGGTCTCGAGTATGTTGAGCTGCCGCACATCGAGGAGTGCTGCGGTTTCGGCGGCACCTTCGCCGTGAAATACCCCGATCTCTCGACGTCCATGGGTGACGCCAAGGTGCACGCCATCGAGGAGACCGGTGCGCAGGCGGTCGCGTCGGGCGACTCAAGTCGTCTCATGCACATCGAAGGTCTGGTCCGCAAGTCGGCGCCGGCGACACCCTTGCGCTTTCTCCATCTCGCCGAGATACTGGCGGTCGATTAATGGCCACCCGACCGGAGTTCGACCGCGATGCGGTGTCACGGGCCTTCCGCAGACCCGGCGCTGCGCCCGTGCTCAGCACGACACTGCGCCGCTCGGTGGAAGCGGCGCACGCGGCGCGCTCGCAGATCGATTGGGAGACGCTGCGCAGCGCTGCGCACGACATCAAGGCCTACGCGATCGCGAACCTCGACCGGCTGCTCGTCGAGTTCGAAGCGCAGTTCAGCGCGCGCGGCGGCACCGTGCTGTGGGCGCCGTCCCCGCAGGACGCCATCGCGCATCTGCTCGACATCTGCCGGCGGCACGGCGCGAGCGCCGTGGTCAAGGGCAAGTCGATGGTCTCAGAAGAGCTCGCCGTCAACGAGCACCTCGCCGCGGCCGGCATCGACGCGGTGGAGACGGACCTCGGCGAATACATCATCCAGCTCGCCGGTCAGCGTCCATCGCACATCGTCGGACCCGCGCTGCACCTCTCGCGTCAAGATGTGGGGCGGATCTTCGCGGAGCGGCTCGGCATCGCGTATACGGAAGATCCTGAAGCGCTCATGTCCGAGGCGCGCACGCGACTGCGCGCGAGATACCTGCAAGCGCAGGTCGGGATGACCGGCGCGAACTTCGCGGTCGCGCGAGACGGGGACGATCGCCGTCATCGAAAACGAAGGCAATGGCGGTTTGTCGTCATCCGTGCCGCCGGTGCACGTCTTCTTGATGGGCATCGAGAAGATCATCCCCCGGCTCGCCGATCTGCCCGTCTTTTTGCAGATACTCGCCCGCTCGGCCACCGGCCAGAAGATCGAGGTGTACACGCACCATTTCCTCGGGGCTGAGCCGGGCAAGACCGTCTACTGCATCATCGTCGACGCGAACCGCACGAAGCTCTTGGCGGACCCCAAGACGCGTCCATCGCTCTATTGCATCCGCTGCGGCGCCTGCCTCAACGTCTGCCCGGTCTACCAGCGCGCCGGGGGCCACGCCTACGGCGGCACCTACGGCGGCCCGATCGGTGCGGCGATCACGCCGCGGCTCGTGGGCGTCAAACAGGCCGGCGAGCTGCCCTTTGTCTCGACGCTATGCGGCGCGTGTCAAGACGAATGCCCGGTGAAGATCGATCTCCCGCACCAGCTCGTCTACATGCGCCATAAAGCGGTGGAGCAGGGTGGCGTGCGCGACAGCCTCGCCGACCGCGGCATCGGGATATGGGCGCGCGGGATGCGCGACCTTGCGTCGTACCGGCGGGCCGTCGTCTGGCTGCGGCGCGCGGCAGCCGTCGGCCGGCGCATCGGCTGGTATCCAGGGGTCCTCGGAGCGTGGACCAAGACGAGAACGCTGCCCCAGCCTCCCAGCGAGAGCTTCAAAGAGTGGTGGGAACGCAGACGATGAGCGACGCACGCGCACAAGTGCTATCGGCGGTCAGCCAGGCGCTGGGCGACCTGCGCGGGCAGACGCGGAAGGAGCCGCCCGTGACGGCGATCGTCGCTCCCGCGGCGGCTCCTGCCGAGCTTGCTGCACGGTTCGCCGTAGAACTGCGAGCGCTCAAGGGCGAGGCGGTCATCGTCGAGGATCTCACCGCTTGCGCTGCGGCGCTCGCCTCGTACCTGCGCGAGCGCGGCGTGCGCAGCGTGGCGTTCCAGTCGCGCCCGCTGGCACGCGACATCGCATCGCGCCTCTCGGGCTTCGAGGTCTCGCCGGCCGCCGGCCACGATAAAGGAGACCTCGAGCGCTATGACTGCGGATTGCTCGAGGCGCCATCGCTGCTCGCCGACACGGGTTCCGCGATCGTGGTGCTCGAGTGCTCCTCGGATCGCGTCCTGCCCTACCTGCCGCGCACCTGCGTCATCATCGCCTCGAGCGCCTCGTTGCATGCAGCCATGAGCGCGCAGGCGCTCGCATGCATTACCGACGCCGCACGTGCTGGTGCGCGGGGTGAAGCGCTCATCGTGGCCGGGCCGAGCCGCAGCGCCGACATCGAAAAAGTGCTCGTGCTCGGGGCGCATGGCCCGCAAGCGCTCGCGGTGTTCATCATCGAAAACCCCTGAGCTCTAGGCCTCGACCCCGATCGAGCGCCGCGTCAACGCGTAGATCCAGATGAAGACGCCGAGCAGCGATCCGACGAGCACAGCGCTCATGGTCAGCTCCGAGACGACAGGTCTTTGGCCCAGCGCCTGGGCTAGCTCGTACAGCGCGACGCCGATCGCAAGCATAGCGACGGACGTGATCCACACGCGCATGGGCCGCACCTGGCCAGCGCGATGCGCGACGAGTCTGTGGACGAAGAGCGAATCAAGCGTATCCGTGCAGACCATGCCGAGGCAGAACATCGATCCGATGAGCAGCGCGCCCAGGGTATCGGAGCCAAACGCGATGGCGTAGGCCGCGATCTGGCTCGACGTCTCAAAGCCGAACCCGAAGAGAACGCCGACCGCGAACGCAGCCCACCCAGACGAGCTCGCACGCAACGCAGCCGGCACGAGGCGGGTCTTCACACCCATCGGACCGTCGGCTGCGCCGTGCCAGAGCTGGCGCAGATTCACTGCGGCGACGAGCAACAGCACGATAATGGAGATCCACGTCCCGATCGACTCCACCAGTCGCGAGTGCGCGACGAAGCGGCCGCCGAGATAGCCGACGAGCAGCGCGATGGCCAGCACCATGAGCGCATGGCCGCCTGCGAAGAGCGTGCCGGCGAAACGCGCGAGGCGGGGGGAGCGCCCGATGCAGTTGCGCGTGAGATTGTCGATGGCTGCGAGATGATCGGGATCAGCGCCGTGGCGCAGGCCGAGCACGAAGACGGTGAAGGCGCTCGTGATCATGCACGCCTGGTGCGCTCGCGCCTACTTGGATACCTCCAGGGCGCGGGCAGCTCTCTCCCGCTCGAGCAGTCTGCGCTTGCGCGTGGCGCCCCAGCGATAACCGCCAGTGCCGCCGGCACTTGGGACGACGCGGTGGCATGGGATGACGAGGGCGAGCCGGTTCGAGGCGCACGCGCGGGCCACGGCGCGCGCCGCGGCCGGGCGACCGATGGATGTGGCGATCTCGCCGTAGGTCCGCGTCTGTCCGTAAGGGATGGCGGCGAGCGCCTTCCAGACCGCGCGGGTGAACGCGGTCGCCTGCACGTCGGTGGCGAGTTCGGAAAGCGGTACGCCACGCTCGATGTGGCGCACGATGGCGGCGACCGAAGGCGCGAGACTCTTGTCGTCGCGGCGCAGATCGGCTGCGCTGAACTCGCGATGGAGCGCACGCTCGAGCGCGGTATTCGAGTCGCCGAGGCTGACCGCGCAGATCCCACGCTGCGTGGCGGCGACGAGCAGCTTCCCGAGGCTCGTGTCGACGATGGTGAACGCGGCGCTCGTACCGCGGCCCTGCTTGCGATAATCAGAAGGCGTCATCCCCAAAAGCGCATCGCCATGCTCGTAGAGACGGCTGCTCGACCCGTAGCCTGCCCCATAGAGCGCGCTTGTGACCGTCTCTCCCCCGCGCAGGCGGTGCTTGAGGCCTTCGATGCGGCGCAGATCGGAATACGCCTTGGGCGTCATACCGATCGCAGCTTTGAAGCGGCGCGCCAAGTGCTGGGGGCTCAGCCCGAATCGCTCGGACAGGTCGGCCAGGCTTGGCGACTCATCATGCCGAGCGTCGATGTAGCGGCAGATGCGTTGCACGATGTCCGTCGTCTCGGGCAACGTCTCCGGCTGGCAGCGGCGGCAGGCACGAAAGCCGGCCTCGCGCGCCTGGCCAGGAGTCGAGAAGAACGCGATGCGGTCGAGGCGCGGCCGGCGTGAAGCGCACGATGGGCGGCAGAAGATGCCCGTCGAGCTGACCGCATAGACGAAGGTGCCGTCCGCCCGGCGATCGCGCGATAAAACGGCGGCAAGGCGTGGGTCTGCCCCCGCGTGTGTGGTTGCCTGAAGAGCGTGCATGGTTGTATTGTGCGGCATGCCTTTGCTTGTGTCTATCCGAATCTGGCTGCCAAACCCTCTCGCAGCGAGTAGCCATGAACCTTTGAAGCAGCACGGACCTTTAGGTCCGTTCAGGAGGCACGGTGTACGACGACATCGTCTTAGGCCTGGGCGGCATGGGCAGCGCCGCCGCCGCTCATCTCGCTGCGCGCGGCCGTCGCGTGCTCGGTCTGGAGCAGTTCACAAGGGCCCACGACCGAGGTTCGTCGCACGGAAATTCACGCATCATCCGGCAGGCCTACTACGAAGACCCGGCCTATGTGCCGCTGCTGGTCCGCGCTTACGAGCTTTGGGCGGACCTCGGGTCGGACGCGGCCGAGCCCTTGTACCTGCGTACGGGCGGGCTCATGGTCGGCAAAGCGGAGAGCGAGCTCGTGCAGGGTTCGTTGCGCAGCGCGCGCGAGCACGGACTGGCGCACGAGATGCTCGACGCCAAAGAGATGCGGCGTCGCTTCCCGGGGACCACGCCGCGCGACGAGGAGGTGGCGCTATTCGAAGAGCCTGCGGGCATGCTCTTCCCCGAGGCGTGCATCCGCGCACATCTCGCGCGCGCCGCCGCCTGCGGTGCGGATCTGCGATTCGAGACGGAGGTCTCGTCGTGGCAGGCATCCGGCGACGGGGTCTCCGTCGAGACCAAAACAGGTGACCGCTTTGAGGCACGGCGGCTCGTGCTCTGCGCGGGCGCGTGGCTACGTGAGCTGGCCCGCGACCTCGACCTTCCCTTGCGCGTCGAGCGCAACGTCATGCACTGGTTCGAGCCAAAATCCCATCCGCAGTGGTTCGATCCAAAGCTTCTGCCGGTCTACATCTTGGATCGTGGCGAGCGCTTCATGCTCTACGGCTTTGCGAGCGTCGGGGGCTCCGGCATCAAGGCTGCGCTTCACCATTCCGAGGTCTACAGCACGCCGGCCGATCTCGACCGAACCGTGCACGAAAACGATGTCGAAGCGGTTCGCCGGCCGCTCGCGCAGTGGCTGCCTGAGGGCAACGGTGAGCACCTCGCGGCGGCCGTCTGCATGTATACGCTGACGCCCGATCTCCATTTCGTGATCGGCGTGCACCCGCAATCCCCGAACGTGGTGATCGCCGGTGGGTTCTCGGGGCACGGTTTCAAGTTCTGCAGCGTCGTCGGCGAGGTGCTTGCCGATCTTGCGATCGACGGCGCGACTTCGCACCCGATCGACCTGTTCGCCCCGACCCGTTTTGGCCGGGCGCGCTAGGACGTCCGAAAAGAGAAGAGCCCGGCGTGTGCCGGGCTCTTTATCTGTGGTGTGTGGTAGCGGTTAGTACGCGCGCTGCTTCTGGAAGCAATCGCGGCAGTAGACCGGCTTGTCGCCGCGCGGCTGGAACGGCACTTCGGCCGGGCCTCCGCAGCTGCTGCAGGTGGTGCTGAACATCTGACGCTGGCCGCCGCCGAAACCGCCGCCGCCGCCGCCGCGAGCGATCGCCGCCGCCGCCTGATGCACGGCTGGCCTTGCGGGCCGCGCGGCAATCAGGGCAACGATTGGGCTTGTTCTGGAAGCCCTTCTGAGCGTAGAATTCCTGCTCACCGGCAGTAAATGTGAACTGTGCGCCGCAATCGACGCACGAAAGTAGTTGGTCGGTATACACGTGTGGTTTGACTCCTCTGCGCTTCCCAGCGGCTTACGGCCGTTCTCTTTCGTCAGCGCTCATTGTTGGTGGTAACGGTTTCGGGTTATGGGGTGCTGACGATCGCGGAGAGGAGATTGTTTTCCAATTTCGACTTCCAGGCAATACGTTTTCCGCCACAGACCAAAACCATGCGTCATCATAGCACCCCCGGGCCCCATAAAGCAAGGCGCGGAGCCCGCTTTGGCGCAGCCGGTGGAACGGGAAACGGCCGAAAAACGGCGTTTTGGGTCGATTTTCGCCAGCCCGCGGGCCGATTGGCGGGATGTGCAGCGCGAGACTAGTAGCGCGTCAGCGTCGGGTCGACGTCGTCCGTCCAGGCGCGGATGCCGCCGATCAGGTTGCGGACCTGGCGGAATCCGGCGGCGCGGAGCAATTGTGCCGCCTGCGCGCTGCGGACGCCCGAGCGGCAGTAGACGACGATCTCCTCATCCTTGCTCAGCTCGCCGAGACGGTGCTCGAGATCGGCGAGCGGGATCTCATGGGTGTTGGCAAGCGTGGCGATCTCGCGCTCGACGGGTTCGCGTACGTCGAGCAGCGCGACTCTCTCACCGCGATCGAGGCGGGCGCGAAGCGTCCGCGGCGTGATGTCGATGGCGCTATCGGAGCCGCGACGTGCGTCGTCCGGCAACGGCGCACACAACACGTCCTCATCTCGCAACTCGGTGATCGAGGGATTGGTGCCGCACACCGGGCAGGCCGGATCCTTGACGATCGAGAGCGCCGCAAAGCGCATCTCAAGCGCGTCGAAGATCAGCAGACGGCCGATGAGGGACTCGCCGATGCCCACGATCAGCTTGAGCGTCTCGGTGGCCTGGATGAGGCCGACGATGCCGGGCAGCACGCCGAGCACGCCGCCGTCGGCGCACGAAGGAACGGCGCCGGGCGGAGGAGGCTGCGGGAACAAGCAGCGATAGCAGGGGCCGCGCCGCGCGTCGAACACCGACGCTTGCCCTTCGAATCGATACACCGACCCGTAGACGTTGGGTTTGTGCGCCAAGACGCAGGCGTCGTTGACCAAAAAGCGCGTCGCGAAGTTGTCGCTGCCGTCGACGATGACGTCGTAGTCGGAGACGAGCGCGAGCGCGCGGGAAGCATCAAGCCGGAAAGGATAGGTGATGACCTTGACGTTTGGGTTGAGGTCCGCGATGCGCCGGGCCGCGCTCTCGACTTTCGGGGCGCCGATTGCAGAAGAGCCATGGATGACTTGCCGCTGCAGATTCGTCTCGTCGACGACATCATCATCGACCACGCCGAGCTTGCCGACGCCTGCGGCCGCCAGATAGAGCCCGAGTGGCGAGCCCAGCCCTCCCGCGCCGACGAGCAGCACGGATGCAGCCTTGAGCTTGCGCTGCCCGGCGAGGCCGACCTCGGGCAGCACGAGATGGCGGCTATAACGCCCAAGCTCTTCGCGCGAGAGGTCTGCGGACCGAAGGACGTCCATGTCGAGTGAGTTCGACGGGCGAGGAGCGGTCGACTCCTCATGCTCGGCCGAGCCTCAAGGTGCTGCGCTCAGCCGCGCAAGAGCAGAGGGCCGCTCCTCTCCGGCGTTAGGTCAGGCCGCGGACCGGTTTTCCACCATCTTGTAGATGATCGCCGCGAGCACGCCGCCGACGAGCGGCGCCACGATGAAGAGCCACAGCTGCGACAGCGCCCAGTCACCCGCATAGATCGCCGGTGCGATGCTGCGCGCCGGGTTGATCGACGCGTTGTCGATAGGGATGGCCACATAGTGACCGACCACGAGCGCTAAACCTATGGGTATGCCCGCAAAACCGGCGGGTGCGGCTTTTGAAGTTGCGCCGAGCACGGTCAGCACGAGAACGAACGTCACCATGATCTCCGTGACGAACGCCGCCGCCATGTTGAAGCCCGCCGGCGAATGATCGCCGAAGCCGTTCGCCGTGGCAACCGCCGAGCTGTGGACCATGTCGGGAGTGGAACTGCCGATCATGATCAGGGCGAGGAACCCGAAGCCCGAAATGCCTCCCAATACCTGAGCGATCCAATACGGGATGACATCCGAGCTCTTCATGCGGCCTGCGACCGCGGCTCCGATCGTGACCGCCGGGTTGATGTGGCAGCCGGATATCGGACCGATCACGTACACGAGGGCGAGCAGGGTGAGACCGAAAGCAAGGCCGATCCCCAGTGCGCCGATAGACTTGCCGTCGAAAATCGCGCTTCCGAGTCCGACGAAGACGAGCAACAACGTACCGATGAATTCCGCCAGATACTTGTTCATACGTTCTCCCTCAGGCTGATCCCGAAATGCTGCAAAAAACCATGAGTGCCGAACGGACCTAAAGGTCCGTTGCTTCATATGCCGCTTGAGGCTGGCGATTAGGTTCCGCGACGAGACATTCCTCGCACGCCTGACAGGGTGGTGCCTCGTGCGTTCGGTACACATGAACGCATGAACGACGAGCAACAGAAAAAGCCGGTAGCCGACCCTCGCCACGCCGGGCGCATGTACGACAAGGAGATGCCGATCCGCCAGGCCGGCATGGAGATGTCAAAGCCGGGCTTGCCCGACATGCGCAAGCGCAAGCATTCCATCACCTTGCCTGAAGAAGACGAAGAGCAGGCGCAGCGCTGAGAAGCGACTACACGTCCGTCGCCGCCTGCGCGTCCGAAGGAACGGATGCCGGCCGCTCGAGGATCATCTCGTTGCTCGGCTCGAAACCCATCGACTCGTAGATCGCGCGAGCGTTGTTGGCCGCGTGCAACCGCACGCGGCGGCAGCCAACCCGCCACAGCCAGTCCACGCACGCCTGCGTGACGGCGCGCGCGAGACCCCGGCGACGGTGGGCCGGATCGACGAAGACGCCGGCGACGTAGCCGACACGCCGTCTCAGGCAGATCTCGCTCGGATATCCGTCGAGCAGGAAGCCGGCGCCGCTCGCGACCACGGTGTCGCCGTCGCACGCGAAGAACCAGCACAGCTCGCCCGCCGCGAAGCGCCGGCGGAAATACGCCACCGACCGGGCCTTCCAATCAGCGGCCAGGTCGTCATCCGGCATGTTGAGCTCGCGCCGCATGGAGACCCAGAACTCGCTCGCGATGTCGAACTCGCTTGGGTCGGCGGCTCGGATGGTGATGGCGCTCTTGGGCATGCTTCCTCCGTGGCATTCGCGCGAGGGTCCATGTGCGCCCCGCCGAATTACGCTGCGACATTCTTTCGCGTTCGCCCGTAATCATTGGAGCACGCATGGCCACCGTCGTCGAACAACGCCCGAAATTCCAGAACGAGCCCATCCGCAGCTTTGCCTCGGCGCACGAGCGGGCCGGCATGGAAGCCGCCCTCGCCCGCGTGCGCGGCGAGCGCAAGGACTACGAGCTCATCATCGGCGGCAAACGGGTGAGCTCTGACAAGCAGTTCGCGTCGATCAACCCTTCGCATCCCTCCGAGATCATCGGCCGGGTCCAGTCGGCGACCGTCGAGCAGGCGCGCGAGGCCATAGCGGCCGCGCAGCACGCTTTCGCCGGCTGGTCGCGCGTGCCGGCCGAGCAGCGGGCGCAGCTGCTCTTCGCCGTGGCCGACGCGGTGCGCAAGCGGCGCAATGAATTTGACGCCCTGCTCGTGCTGGAGGTCGGCAAGAGCTGGCCGGAGGCCGACGGTGACGTCGCAGAAGGCATCGACTTCCTCGAATACTACGGCCACGAGATGCTGCGCTACGCGCAGCGACGGCCGCTCACCGCACTGGCCGGCGAAGACAACGAGATGCATTACATCCCGATGGGCGTCGGCGTCGTCATCCCGCCCTGGAACTTCGCGTTCGCGATCATGGCGGGCATGACGTCGGCGGCCATCGTCACGGGCAACACCGTCGTGCTCAAGCCATCGAGCGACTCCCCGGTCACTGCCGCGCGCTTCGTCGAGCTTCTCGAATCGTGCGGGATGCCGCCGGGCGTCGTCAACCTCATCACGGGATCGGGCGGTGCGATCGGCGACGCGCTGGTCAGCGACCCGCGAGTGCGCTTCATCTCGTTCACGGGCAGCAAAGAAGTCGGCCTGCGCATCAACCGGCTCGCGGCAGACGTGCATCCGGGCCAGCACTGGATCAAGCGGGTGGTGGCAGAGATGGGTGGCAAAGACGGCATCGTCGTCGCCGCCGATGCCGACATCGCCGCAGCGGTCGAAGGCGTGGCGTCAGCCGCGTTCGGCTTCCAAGGGCAGAAGTGCTCTGCGTGCTCGAGAGCCATCATCGAAGCGCCCATCTATGACGAGTTCGTGCGCCGGCTCGCCGAACGCGTCGACAAGATCACGGTCGGCGATCCTATCGATCCCGCGAACTTCATGGGACCGGTCATCAACGAGCGTTCGCGCGACAAGATCGAGAGCTACATCAAGATCGGCAAGAGCGAAGGGACGCTCGTGTCGGGCGGCGAGCGGGCCTCAGACGATGGCTACTTCCTCGAGCCGACGGTCATCGCCGGCGTCGCCCCGACCTCGACG
Organism: Vulcanimicrobiota bacterium; assembly: GCA_963806005.1. Taxonomy (GTDB): domain Bacteria; phylum Vulcanimicrobiota; class Vulcanimicrobiia; order Eremiobacterales; family Eremiobacteraceae; genus JAFANK01. The sequence continues at coordinate 95,094 of CAWDWJ010000004.1, forward strand.
ATCTCTCAAGAGGAGATATTCGGCCCGGTGCTCGCCGTCATCAAGGCCAAAGACTATGACGATGCCTTGGCCATCGCCAACAACACCGAGTTCGGCTTGACCGGCAGCGTCTATTCAAGCGACCGTCGCAAGCTCGAACGAGCCCGCGACGAGTTCTATGTCGGCAACCTCTATCTCAACCGCAAGTGCACGGGTGCCATGGTCGGCGTGCACCCGTTCGGCGGCTTCAACATGTCCGGCACCGATTCGAAGGCCGGCGGGCCGGACTACCTGCTGCTCTTCTTGCTGGCCAAGTCGGTCTCAGAGAAGGTTGGCTAGCAGCGCGCCGCAGCCGCAACCCGTCCTCCCGCCCGTGGTGGATCCATGGGCGCGCAGCATCGCAGCGCTCGTCCTGCTCATCGCGGCCGCGACCGTCTATGCGCTGCTGGGCGCCGTCGGGATCGTGGCGCTCCCCTCGTCGCTCGAATCCGTGATGAGAGGGGCAGGGAATCCGGGTCACATGCGAGCGGTGGTGTCGGGGTACTATTGGGAGGGCTCCTTCCCTCCAGGGACGAGCGCGGCAAGACATGGGTACCTCTTGTCGAGCAGACCGAAATATCAGCCAGGCCCAGTCGCAGTCTTCGTCGCGCCGCGACAGGCCGACATCCGCGACGGAAGAGTCGTCGTGGTCATCGATACCAGCCGGGGTCTAGGAACGCCAGATTCACCGTATCCGGTGCATACGCTGGCCAGCTACGGTCAGTTCGTCGCAGCCGTGATCATCGGCGCGTTGATCGCGCTCGGACTTGCAGAGTGGGTGGCGGGAACGGTCGTGGGGCTCGTGCGCCCGAGAGCTTAGTACTCTCGGAACCAGACCTGCAAGCCGTTGCAGATCCCGTAGGTGATGATCTCTTGCTCGAGGTCGCGCAGCCACACACGCGACGGCAGCGTCTTGCGCTCCCAGGAAACGGTCACGCCGCTGAGCAGCGGGGTGACTCTGAATCCGACATTCGCGTTGGCCAGCTCAGTGGCCGCACCGATGAGCTGGCTCACAGCCGCGGCCCACTCTCGCGAACGTGCGATCGGATCAGCGACGGGCATGGAGATGACCCCGGACCCGTTCATCCGCGGCGTGGGCTGGGTGGGACGCTCTTCCTTACGCTTCTTCAATATAGGCATGGCACCGTCTCATCGCAACGCATATGGCCAGCAGGGTTTCCACATCATATACGATTTTGACGCGGATGGATGTCACAATCTCGCCGTCCGGTCTAGCACAGGATCGAGTTGGGCGCGGGTCACGCGCTGGGCGCGTCGCGCCGCCTGCAGCTAGACGGGCTCGACGACGAACGTCGGGATCGCCTGGCCGCCGCGCGAGACGTTGATCACTGGCTCATCCGAGAGGCGAGTGAGAATTCCGCCGAGCGAGCCACGAAAGACGTACACGCCGCAGTCCTCGACGAGCGTGCGCACGACCGCGCCGCGCTCGGGCGCCTGTGCGTCGAAGACCGGATAGGATCCCAGCCGCGCCTCGACCCGCTCTTGCACGACGTAGTCGCCTCTGTCCGCCGCATCGAGCGCGGCGCGCCACTGCGCGTCGTCACATGTCCAGCCGAGCGTGACGTTCTCACCGCCGTGCGCGTCATTAGGTTTGAGCGCCCACAACGTGCGCGTGGCGCTCAGATGGTGACGTTCGACGCTACGATAGGGCCGCGTCTCGGCGACGAGCTCGGCGATCGCGGCTCGCTCGGCGGGCGTGAACCAGGCGGCGTGCGCGGGATCGCGCAGCACGCTCAAGGCTTTCTTCTTGTGGGCGATGGTGCAGCGGAACGAGCTCGCCACGCAGACCGCGCCGTCCGCGTAGGCCCGCACGAGCGAATGGTCAAGATCGTAGTGCGCTAGAAAATCCGCCACCAGCAATCGCTTGTAGACGAGATCGACGCGCCGGCCGTAGGCGCGCAACTCACCGCTCTCATAGGAGAGGTCTTCGGGCGTGACGATCGTGGCCGGCACCCCGTGCGCCTCGAGATCGTCGCGCACGAGGCGGAACTCCGCGCTCGTCGCCACGCGTGCCAGATCCAAAATGGCGACCGACGGCGGCGCTTCGCCCTTCGCGCCTTTGCGAGCGGCAAAGTCGCGCCACACGGCGAGCAGCGTCTCGCGTAAGACGATGTCGGCTCGTAGCTCCTCTATGCGGAACTCCTCGGCGAAGCGCGACATGACGGGCAGCTGCCGCATGAGCGCCGCCTGTCCGGCTTGATACGACATCCCGGCTGGGCTGTCGGCGTTGTATTCGAGAATGCGCGGCAGCTCGTTGAAGTACGCGTCCAAGCGCGACACGACGGTCGCGTCGTCATACCCCGGATCGATCGCGGCGAGCGCGCGCTCGTCGGCGCTCAAGCCGATCTCGTCAGCGAGCGACGGGTCGGCGAGCGCCCGCACCTCGAGGGTGCGAAATGCTCCCCACAAGGACGTCACGGCGCGGCGCAGTGTGTCGAACCGCTCTCGGCTGATGAACGCCGGACGCAGCGATCGGCACTGCACGACACCGCCGAAGGTCAGACCGGCTTCGATCTGGGCGTGCACGAACCGGGCGACGATATCGGGGCCGGCGAGGTCTGCGTCAGCGCACAGCTCGTGGTAGCGGTCGATGGCGCGTGCTAACCACGCGTCATCGCGCATCGCGGGCGCAGCGGATACCAAGGAAAGCCGGCCGGAAGCGGCGCCGGTAGAAATTTCGGAAGCTCGTGCGCAGGAGGCTGCGGTCGGTGAACCACGAGCCGCCGCGTGAGACGCGGTGGTCGCCGTCGAACCACGCTTGCGAGTACTCGGGGTAGGGATAGGCCACAAAACCGGGATAGCCGCCAAACGGCGATGCCGTCCACTGCCAGACGTTGCCGACCACGTCGTTCAGCCCGAGCGCGCTTGCGTTTTCGGCATGCGTGCCTACAGGCGTCGAGCCCCAGACGCGCTCGCCGGCGAGGCCCGGGGCGACAGGATCGTCTCCCCATGGAAAGCGGCGCATGACGGCGTGCGCGGGATCCCACGCCGCCGCGACTTCCCACTCGGCTTCGCTCGGCAGTCGCTTACCGCGGAACGCCGCGTAGGCTTCGGCCTCGAAGCACGACACGCCGGTGACCGGCGCGTCCTCGCGCAGCGCGCTCTCGGCGAAGAAGCCGCGCTCCTTCCAGGGCGAGCCCGACCAGTACAAGGGCGCGCTGACGGCGGACGATTCTTTCCACGCCCATCCCTCATCGCTCCATAGCGAGCGCGTTGCATAGCCGGAAGCGGTGACGAATTCCGCATATTCACCATTGGTCGTCAGGTCGCGATCGATGCGAAAGGATGCGAGCTCGACCTCGTGCCGCGGAAGTTCGTTGTCGTAGACGAAGCCGCCCGTGCCACCGCCGATATGCACGCGAATCGCCGGCACGACGATCTCGGCCGCTGGCGCGCTGCGCCGTCCGCCGACCGGTGGCGGTCCGTGCTTCTTGCTGGCCAGCGGAAGCGCTTGGAGCACGAACGCGATCGTCTCTTGATGCTGCAGCTCGTGCTCGAGCACGAGGTCGAGCGCATAGGCTGGTCCGATCGTGCCGTCACTGCGTGGAGCGTCGAAGTCGGCGGTTTCAAGGAAGCGCTCGACGCGGAGCAAGGTGTCGGCGAGATACGCTTCGATCTCAGCGCGCGTGGGCAGCACCGTCGCCTCTTCGCGCGGCGTCTTGATCGGGTCGAAGTGCACATCGTAGGTCGGGTTGATGCTCGGTTGGCCCGCGCAGCGCTGCAGGACCCAATAGTTCTGGTAGACTCCGATATGGGCAAGATGCCAAAGAAGCGGACGAAAACCCGGCATCGGTTCGGTCCGCAGGACTTGTTCGGAGGTCGCCCAGTCAAAAAGTTGAAGCGTCTGCGTCCTGATCGAGCGCAACGATTCTCGTCTCACGGGCGCAAGGCTCTGGGTGCTCATCGAAGGACGCTTACGTGAAGCAACAGCCGAATCCTCGAGGTTCTCACGCCACGGCGACGCTCGCCCCCGATGCGCTCGACCTCGATGCCGCGTGCGACTATATCAAGAACAACGCGAAGCCCGCATCGCAGTGGCGCATCGGCTTGGAGTACGAGCTCATCGGCTTCGAGCAGCGCACCCTCGCGCGCATCGATCACGCGTGCGTCCAAGAGCTGCTCACCGCCCTCACCGCACATCGTGGCGTCCCGGTCAGAGAAGACGGCTCCATTATCGCGCTGCGCATGCCCTACGGCCACATCACGCTCGAGCCCGGCGGTCAGATAGAGTTCTCCGGATTTCCGGAGCTCACGCTCGCCGCCAACGAGCGCGGACTGCGCAGTTTCCTCGCCGACCTCCACGGACACGCGAGCGAGCGCGGTGTGTTCTTTGTGGCGCTCGGGTTCGACCCGCTACGCAACCTCGACGAGCAGTCGTGGATCGACAAACGGCGCTACCGGATCATGCGTCCGTATCTGCGCGGCCGCGGTGGTCACGCTTGGGACATGATGACACGCACCGCATCGATGCAGGTCAGCATCGACTACAGCGATGTGCTCGATCTGGGCCGTAAGTATGTCCTCGGGAACCGGCTCGGGCCGATCATCGCGGCGATGTTCGCCAACTCGCCGTTCGCGGGCGGCGTAGAGACCGGGCTCAAGTCGACGCGCTATGCGGTCTGGCTCGACACCGACCCCGATCGCACGGGCCCAGGGCCCCTTTCGCTCGCGGATTCCTTCGATCTGCGTGCCTGCGTCAGTGCGCTCCTCGACGTTCCGACGTTCTACCTCGTGCGCGATGGGCAGCTGCTGCCTTGCGCGGGCCGACAGCTCGCCGAGATCGGCGATGCGCGCATCGAGGATTTCCGCGATCTGCTCAGCATGGTCTTCACCGAGGCTCGCATCCGCGAGTACGTCGAGATGCGCAGCGCGGACGGCGGGTCCGTGCAAAATGCGCTTGCGCTCATGGCGCTGTGGAAAGGCGTCACCTACGATGCGGGCGCGCTTGATGACGCTCTTGCGCTTGCGCCGCGACTGGACCGAGCCGGGTTCCGATCGTTGCAGATGGCGGTCGCGCGCGAAGCTCTCGCCGCTCGCTGTGAAGGGGTCGATGTGTTGGCCACGGCGGGCGAGCTCGTCGCGCTTGCCACTGCCGGGCTGTCAAGGATCGCGCCGGATGAGGTGCGCCACCTCGACGCGCTGGCGCAAAATGTCGCGGACGGCGTGTCGCCGGCGGACATCATGCTCAAGGAGAGCAACGCCGACGCGATCCGCGCGATGCAGGCGAGCGCCGTCGCCTGACACCCCGCCCCTTTAGTCGAGCTTGGCGATGAGGAACGGTTTGGTGGTGGGGGCCTGCGAACCGCCGGACTTCTCCACGGTGATCGCCAGGATCGCGTCTTTGACCGGCGCCTCTGGGATGTCGACGGATCCCGCGCCGCTCGCGTCGCTTGAGAACGCGGGCTCCGGCTTGGGCGCACCTCCCGGCGGGATCAGCCAGGCCTGATACTGTTTGCCGGCGGGCAATGGCGCAAGCCCCTGTAGCTGCATGCGCAGCACGCCGCCGGCCACGGTCACCGTTCCGCTCGCGTGACAGCCGACCGCGCCTGGAACGCAGGCCGCAGCCCAGCTCTGGCCCGCGCGGTGGTTGTTCCAGAAAACGCCGACCGCGATGAGCACGGCTGCTGCCGCGACCGCCGGGATGAACCACGACCTGCGTGGCGCGCGCTCGATCGGGATGGGCTTGGCGGGCAGCGACGAGAGGATGCGATCGCGCAGCGTTGACGGCGGGCTCTGCGCGGCGGACAGGCCGAGCGCAGCGCTGGCGGCACGCGCGACTTTGAACTCCTCGCGGCAGATCTCGCATTCCGCCATGTGCGCGCGGACCTGTGCGCACTCGCCCGTAGTCGCGTCGATCGCGCCGACGGCGTAGGCGGCGACGAGGTCGAGCATCGCGTCGTCGTGTGGTGCGTTCATACCGTTGCCTGCCCTTGCAGGGTCTCCCACAGCCTGCGCAATCCCGTGCGGATGCGGCTCTTCACCGTTCCGAGCGGCGCGCCTAAGCGCGTGGCGACCTCGCTGTAGGAGAGTCCGTGGAAATATGCCTGTTCGATCGCTTGGCGCTGGTCGTCCGGCAACGTGCGCAGCGCTTGCACGACTGCGCTTGACTGCAACCGGGAGAAGACCTCGTCCTCGAGATCGCTGTCCGCCGCGACGTCCTCCGGCATCTGTGGTTCACGGGTGCGCACGGCGGCGCTGCGCACGATGTCGAGCGCCGCATTGCGAGCGACCCGGGCGATCCATGCGGCGAAGTTGCCGCCGCCGAACGCCTCCGGCTTTGCCCACAGCATGGTGAAGACCGATTGGGTGACGTCTTCGGCTTGCGCCGGATCGTTGAGGATGCGCCGAGCGATACCATAGACAAGCGCGGCGTGCCGGTCGTAGAGCGAGGTGAAAGCGGCTCGGTCCGAGACCTGCACTCGTGTCAGAAGGCTGCGCTCGTCGCTCACGGCAGGCGACGCTTCTTGCGCCTTCACGGCGAAGCCTTGCACGGAGCGGAAATGCCACGAGGCGATGAAGAGCGCGAGGGTTGTCACATCTAGATAAACGAACAGCCACAGCGTTCGGCTTGACCCATATCCAAAGCGAAGGGATCACACAAGCGATGCCGTCTGGTTGCCGCAGGCCCGCGCATGGGCCGACCCTCGTCCTCACCGTCGCCGCGCTCGTGCTTGCGGCGACCGGGTGCAACAACTCCTCAAGCACGACGCTCCCGCCGCCGCCGCCGGCCACATCGGGTGGGATGTTCATCACCGATTTCACGAACAACTCGATCGCGGGTTGGGGCCAGTCGGCGAACTGCAACTGCGCGCCGAGCGTGCTCATCCAAGGCGCTAACACCGGTCTCTCCGGACCGCTGGGAATCGCCATCGACAATGGCGGCAACTTCTACGTCGCCAATCAGACCGTCGGCACGATCACGAAGTATCCGGGTGCTGCCAACGGCAACGTCAAACCGAGCTTCGCCATCGGCGGACTGGCAAGTCCGATCGGCGTCGCCGTCGATGCGGCAGGAAGCCTGCACGTCTCCAACAGCGCATCCGCCGGCGTCGGCACGATGAGCGTGCAGGTCTATCCCGCAGGTTCGACCACCCCGAGCCAGACGATCGCGGGCACGGCGACCGGCCTTTCGACGCCCGGGTTCATCGCGCTCGATGCCACCGGCAACATCTGGGTGGCAAACCAGACGAGCAACACCGTCGAGGAGTTCGTGAACAGCGCGAACGGGAACGCCGCGCCGATCGCGGTCATCTCAGGCTCGAACACGCTCTTGAGCAAGCCGCAAGGGTTGGCATTCGATTCCACTGGGCGGCTCTACGTCGCCATCAATAACGCGCTAGGATTCCCCGATGCCGTGCTCGTGTACCAAAAGCCGCTGACGGGCAACATCGCGCCGGTCAACATCTTGTGCGGGCCGAACACCGGCGTCAACAATCCGACGGGTGTGGCGGTCAACGCGCAGGGGACGCTCTTCGTCGTGAATTCGGCGTTTGGGGTCACGGCTGGATATGTGACGGCCTTCCTCTCCAACAACATCGGCGGCGGCACGGGTTGCACAGGCCCATTCCCCAACGGCATCGTGGGAGGTTCCAGTTCGTCCCTCTTCAACCCGACCGGAATCGCGTTGCTCAAGTAAGACCTGCGTCGGAACGTGCAAGATCGGCTGGTTCTTTCTTTCTTGCGAGCGAGAAAGGCCCGAAGCTCAAAATAGTCCCCTAGACGGGACGTCCGGCCTTATAAGTCCGTCCCTGGTAGCCACGGACCGGGAGGTGGGGCGTCGAATATGTCCAGTCCTGGTAAGCGTGATATACCACGCCTCAGGGGTCCCAAGAGACCACCCCGCCGCCCCGTCCGTCCGAGAAAGCCCAAAGCCGCCATGCGCCGCCACCCAAATCCCAAGCCCGCTCTTGCGACGATGAGCAACGGCCTGCGCGTCATCGCCACGCGTATGCCCAACGCCCGCAGCGTGAGCATCGCGCTCGCCGTGCGTGCGGGCTCGGTCTACGATCCTCCCAAGGCAGCTGGCCTGGCACATTTCCTCGAGCACCTCATCTTCAAGTCGACGCAGGACTTCTCGCGGCACGAGCTGGCCTCCACCATGCAGCGCTGCGGCAACCGCTTCGACCCGACGACGAGCAAGGAGCTGATCTCGGTCTCCGGCACGGTGCCGCATCGCAAAGCCGATGACGCGCTGCGCCTGGTGGCGAGCGTCTCGCAACGCCCGCTGTTCGACGCGGCCGATCTCGAAACCGAGCGGCAAGTCGTCCTCGAGGAGCTGCGCGACTGGGAAGTCGATCCGAGCAAGCGCATCGAGGTGCTCGCCGACGCGGCGATGTGGGGAGACCACCCGCTGGGCCGCGACACGGGCGGCTCGCGCTCGAGCGTCCGCGACATCACGCGCGACCAAGTGCGCCGCTACCATCGTAAGTACTTCCATCCGGCGAACGCGGTGCTCAGCCTCGCCGGTCCGATGACGAGCGACGAGATGTTCGCTGCAGCGCAGTTGCATTTCGGCGAATGGAAAGCGTCGCCGCAAGCCGGCTTCCCCAAGCGACCGGTCATCACAGCGGGCATGCCCGCATTCCGTCAAGGGCGCCGCTCCAAAGTGCTGCGCCGCGCCGACACGCAACAGGTCTGGTTCTCGATCTCAACGACGACGCCGTCCTATCCAGACGGTTACCGGGCGGTGCTCCAGACGCAGCTCGCGCAGACGCTCATCGGCGATGGCGACGGCAGCCGGCTATGGGACGGCTTGCGCGAACGGCTCGGACTGGCATACGAGGTCTACGCGACGCTCGATTTCTACTCCGACATCGGCGTGATGAGCGCCATGGCCGCTGTCGGACGCGGCCGTGCCGCTGCAGCCGTGCGCGAGACCAAGCGCATCCTGGCCGATACGGTCGAGCGAGGGTTCTCAAAAGAAGAAGTGGCCCGCGGTAAGGACGCGCTCGCCGCGCAGATCGACCTGATCGCGGAGTGGAACGCCTTCAACGCCGCGCGATACGCGGAGCTTGCCCTCTTCGATCAGGAGCTCGTCACGCCCGTGCAAGAGCTCGCCATGCTCGAGCGCATCGGGGCCAAAGAGTTCAACGCGTTCCTGCGTGACCGTCTGCGCTGGGATTGCGCCGCCGTCTGCGCGATCGGGTCGGGTCCGGCGCTCGCCGCGGTGCGTTCCTAGACCACAGCGAGGCGGTTGCTGGCGGCGATGATGAGCTCGGCCGCTGCGCCGGGCGTCAGGTGTTCCGTGTTGACGACGATGTCGTACAGGCGCGGGTCGCGCCAATCGGCACGATAGTATTCGCTGCATGTAGGCCAAGCGATGCTGATCCGATCTCTTGATCTCACGCGCGGCGAAGTCGGGGGTGCAACCGACGCGCGCTTGCAGGCGTTGCACGCGCACCTCGAACGGCGCGGTGACGAACACGCGGATGGCGTCCGGGCGGTCGCGCAAGAGCATCGGCGCGCCGCGGCCGATGACGACGAGCGAGTGGTTGGCGGCGTGCTCTTTGATGATGCTCGCGGTGAGCTCGACCATGCGCTCTTCCGACCAGTCGGGCAGTCCTTCAGCGGCATACGCCTCCGGATACGCCGAGGTGATGACGCGGAAGAGCCGGTCGACAAAGCCTTCGACGTTCTCATCGCGCGCCTCAACGTATGAGGCAGGGGCGCCAAGCCTCGCGGCGACCAGGTCGACGATCTGCTTGTCGAGCAGCTCGACGCCCAGACGCTCCGCGATCCGCTCGCCGATATCTCCGCCACCCGAGCCAAGCTCGCGGCCGATCGCGACGATCATCTCAGGTCAGGCACCTGGGCGACCCGTTTGCCGCCCTCGCGCCGCAACGTCGCCGCGGCGACCGCGCGCGGGATGCGTGCGGCATCCAAATCGAGGGCGACGATCCAGCGAAGGTCGGTGCGCTCGTTGTCGCCGCGCTGCGGCGCACGGGCGCGGCCATCAGGCCCGATGGCGGCGACGATGATCGCATCCGGGCTGATCGCCTGGTTGCGAAACCAGTCGATAGCCCCCGTCGCATAGCGCATAAGCGAAAACGAGGCCGCTACGAAGTTGCCTTTGTTCATGGCCACGCACAATTGTGCCAAGGCACGGCGGCGACCTGCCGCGCAGCCGAGGACACGTTGTGGAGTCGGCGTTTGCGGGAGCGACGACGCGTGCTGATTGCGCCAACGGTGGCAGCCAGGAAAGGAAGTGCCCCGTCTCCGTCCGGAACTGTCGGACTCTGACGCTCTGTAGAGGATAGGCATGACGAAGAAGACGCCGATCACAGTCGCCTTCGGCGACGGCATCGGCCCGGAGATCATGACGCGCCACGCCTCGACATCATCGACGCCGGCGGTGCGCAGCTCGACATCGAAGAGATCGAGATCGGCGAGAAGGTCTACCTCGCCGGCAACCCGGCGGCATCGCAGCAAGCGCTTGGGAGTCGCCTGCGCCGCACGAAGGTCTTCTACAAAGCCCCGATCACCACGCCGCAAGGCGGCGGCTACAAGAGCCTCAACGTCACCACCCGCACTACGCTCGGCCTCTATGCCAACGTGCGGCCGTGCGTCGCCTACTATCCGTTCGTCGAGACCAAGCATCCCGGCATGAACGTCGTCATCGTGCGCGAGAACGAAGAAGACGTCTACGGCGGCATCGAGTACCGCCAGACGCAGCAGATGACGCGAGTGCCTCAAGCTGATCTCGCGCCCAGGCTCCGAGAAGATCGTCCGCTATCGCGTTCGAATACGCCCGGCGCCAACGTCCGCAAGAAAGTCACCTGCTTCACCAAAGACAACATCATGAAGATCACCGACGGCCTGTTCCACAAGGTCTTCGACGAGATCGCCGCGGAATATCCCGACATCGAGAACGAGCACTGGATCGTCGATATCGGCTCCGCCAAGCTCGCCGACACGCCCGAAGCCTTCGACGTCATCGTGCTGCCCAATCTCTACGGCGACATCCTCTCCGACGTCGCCGCGCAGATCGCCGGCTCGGTCGGGCTCGCCGGGCTCGGCCAACATCGGCGACACGTGCCGCGATGTTCGAAGCCATCCACGGCTCGGCGCCGCGACGCGCGGGCCAGAACCTCGCCAATCCTTCCGGGCTGCTGCTCGGCGGCGTCCTGATGCTGGTGCATATCGGCCAAGCCGACATCGCCGAACGCGTCCACAACGCCTGGCTGCAGCACCATCGAAGACGGCATCCACACCTACGACATCTATAAGGAGGGCGTGAGCCAGCGAGAAGGTCGGCACGAAAGAGTTCGCGCTGGCCGTCATCGCGCGCATCGGGCAAAAGCCCATGACGTTGCCGTCTGCGACGTACCGAGCAACCGCTTCGACCAAAGAAGTGGCGGCCGCGACCAAGATGCTCGCCCCGGAGGTGAAGACGCTCGTCGGCATCGACGTCTATCTGGACTGGACCAACGGGAAGCCCGACGACCTCGGCGCCGGGCTGACCAAGCTCGGCGGCGACCGGATGCGGCTGCAGCGATCTTCAATCGCGGAACGGACGTCTGGCCGGAGGCCTGCCCGAGACGTTCTGCACGGATCACTGGCGTGCGCGCTATCTTCGCGAGCGGCGGCGCCACCCTCGTGCACCGCGATCTGCTCGCCCTTCTCGGGCGCATCGACGGTGCGGGCTACGATTTCATCAAGACAGAACATCTCTACGACTTCGACGGCAAACCCGGCTATTCGGCCGGCCCCGCCGGCGGTTGATGAAGCAACGGGCCTTTGAACAACGGACCTTCAGGTCCGTTAGACCCGAAAGGGATCACGACGATGGACAAATTGAAGACCAAGGCGAGCCTCGACGTCGACGGACGCCGGGTCTCGTACTACAGCCTTGCGGCGCTCGAAAGAGCCGGTATCGGTCATCCATCGCGGCTCCCCTTCTCGCTCAAAGTGCTGCTCGAGAACCTGTTGCGCCGCGAAGACGGCCGCTCGGTCACGGCCGAGCACATCAAGGCGCTGGCCGCTTGGGATCCGGCGTCTCCGCCCGACATCAACATCGCCATGCAGCCGGCACGCGTGCTGCTCGCAAGATTTCACGGGCGTGCCGGCCGTCGTCGACCTCGCCGCCATGCGTGACGCCATGGCGCGCCTGGGCGGCGACCCCGAACGGATCAACCCGCTGCAAGACGTGGAGCTCGTCATCGACCACTCCGTGCAAGTCGACGCCTGGGGCAGCGCCGACGCCTTCCGCATCAACGCGGACCTCGAGTTCGATCGCAACCGCGAGCGGTACGAGCTCATCAAGTGGGCTCAAGAGCGGTGAACCGCTTCGCCGTGCTGCCGCCGGATACGGGCATCGTCCATCAAGTCAACCTCGAGTATCTCGCGCGCGTCGTCTTCGAAGAACAGCGCGACGGCGAGACGCTCGCCTATCCCGACTCGCTCGTCGGGCACCGACTCCCACACGACCATGGTCAATGGGCTTGGCGTCCTGGGCTGGGGCGTCGGCGGGATCGAGGCGGAGGCCGCCATGCTCGGCCAGCCGCTGACCATGCTCGTGCCCGAAGTCATCGGCTTCCGGCTCACGGGCAGACTGCCCGAGGGCTCGACCGCGACCGACCTCGTGCTCACCGTGACCGAGATGCTGCGTAAGCGCGGCGTGGTCAACAAGTTCGTCGAGTTCTTCGGCACGGGCTTGCCAACCTCAGCGTGGCGGACCGCGCGACCATCGGCAACATGTCGCCCGATATGGATCGACGTGCGCCATCTTCCCGATCGACGAGCCAACGCTCGTGTATCTGAAGCTCACCGGCCGTTCCGATGCGCTGATCGAGCTCGTGCGCGCGTATGCGCACGCACAGGGGCTCTTCCGCACCGACGCATCGCCCGACCCGCTCTACACAGACGTCCTGGAGCTCGACTTGGGGAAGGTCGAGCCGTCGCTCGCCGGTCCGAAGCGGCCGCAAGACCGGGTGCCGCTGCGCAGCGCAAAGCATCATTTGAAACAGCGCTCCACGCGTTCGAGCAGGGCCGCAGCCCGGCCAAGGCGCCGTCCGGCGCCGTCGAGGCGATGGTGGCTGAGGGCGGTGGCGTCGTCACGGTCCCAAGCGTCCGGCGCAAAGCCAAGTACGTGGGCGCCAACGGCACGCACGTGGAGCTGCACGACGGCGCGGTCGTCATCGCGGCCATCACGAGCTGCACGAACACCTCGAACCCGAGCGTCATGATCGGCGCCGGGCTGCTCGCCCGCAAGGCCGTCGAACGGGGGCTGCGCGCCAAACCTTGGGTGAAGACGAGCCTTGCGCCAGGAAGCAAAGTCGTCACCGACTACCTCCGCAAGTCGGGACTCGCTCCATATCTGGAGAAGCTCGGCTTCTTCACGGTCGGTTACGGCTGCACGACCTGCATCGGCAACAGCGGGCCGCTCGACGAGCCGATCGCGCAGGCGATCAACGAGCACGAGCTCGTGGCCTGCGCTGTGCTCTCAGGCAATCGCAACTTCGAGGGCCGCATCCACCCGCTCGTCCGTGCGAACTATCTCGCATCCCCGCCGCTCGTCGTGGCCTATGCGCTCGCCGGCACGATGGACATCGATCCGCTGACCGAGCCGCTCGGGCACGACAGCTCGGGCACACCGGTTCTCCTCAAAGACCTGTGGCCGACGTCGAAGGAGATCGACGAGACGGTCGCGTCCTGCGTGGCCGAATCGATGTTCCGGCGCACCTATGCCGATGCGTTCGGGGGAGACGAACGCTGGAAAGCCTTGAAGGTACCCGCCGACGAGCGCTTCAGGTGGGATCCCACGTCGACCTACGTCAAACATCCGCCGTTCTTCGAAGGCATGACCAGCGCAGCCCGCGCCGCGCCATGACATCACCGGCGCCCGGGTGCTCGCGCTGCTCGGAGACTCGGTCACGACCGATCACATCTCGCCCGCAGGCAGCATCGGCAAGACGAGTCCGGCAGGGACGTATCTGATCGAACACGGCGTGGGCCCCGCTGACTTCAACTCGTACGGCGCACGGCGAGGCAACCATGAGGTGATGATGCGCGGCACGTTCGCGAACATCCGCCTGCGCAACCGCTTGGCCCCGGGGACCGAAGGCGGCGTGACGCGGCACATGCCCAGCGGCGAGCAGATGACGATCTTCGCAGCGTCGCAACGCTATCAGGCAGACGGCGTGGCGCTCATCGTCATCGCCGGCAAGGAGTACGGGTCCGGTTCATCGCGCGACTGGGCGGCGAAAGGACCGCGGCTTTTGGGCGTGCAGGCAGTCATCGCCGAGAGCTTCGAGCGCATCCACCGCAGCAACCTCATCGGCATGGGCATCCTGCCACTAGAGTTCGAAGCCGGAGCGACGGCGTCGTCGCTCGGTCTGACGGGAGAGGAGACCTACGATATCGCCGGGATCGCTGGCGGCGTCAAGCCGGGTGCGCGGATCGCGGTCGTCGCGGTCTCAGGCGACGGCACGAAGAAGGCGTTTAGCGCCCTGGCCCGCATCGACACCCCCGACGAAGCTGAATATTACCGCCACGACGGCATCCTGCCGTACGTCTTGCGCCAGCTCATGTAGTCGCAGTTGCAGGCCGTCCCGCGCGGCGCACAGAAAAGCTGGGCCCTGAATCAGGCGCTCGTCGCCTGAAGTCAACCGATGCTGAACTACGCCATACGCCGTCTCCTGCAGGCGATTCCGCTGATGATAGTCATCAGCATCATTTTGTTTACCATTTTGCACTACATGCCGGGTGGGCCACTGGCCCCCTACATGCAAAACCCGCACATCACGGCGGCTGACATCGCGCGACTGCGGCACAACTTCGGGCTCGATCGGCCGGTGCCCATCCAGTATCTCTCCTGGCTCGGCAAGTACGTGACGGGCGACTGGGGCTGGTCGACGATGAACTCGACGACCGTCACCGAAGCGATCGGAGAGCGGCTCCCGGCGACGCTCGAACTCATGGGTATCTCGTATGCGGTCGCCATCGCGACGGGCCTCATCTTAGGCATCGTCGCCGCCGTGCGCCCGTACTCGCTCATCGATTACTTCGTGACGACGTTCGCGTTCTTCGGTTTCTCGATGCCCGTGTTCTGGCTCGCCCTCATGCTGCAGATGATGTTCTCCGTCCACGGCATCCACTGGCAGGCGTTCGGATATGCGCTCGATTTCAGCCTGCCCTCGGCGGGCATGACCTCCACGGAAGGAGGCGGCCTGGGCGACAGGATCATGCATCTCGTCTTGCCCGTCGTCACCCTGTCGCTTTTGCAGCTGGCCAATTGGTCGCGCTTCACCCGCGCCTCGATGCAAGAGGTGCTGCACACCGAATACATGCGCACCGCGGCCGCCAAAGGGTTGCCCTTCATGCGCATCCTCTTCAAGCACGGCCTCAAGAACGCGCTCATGCCGGTGGTCACGATCACCGCGCTCGCCATGCCGGGGCTCTTCAGCGGTGCGATCGTGACGGAATCGATCTTCGCCTGGCCGGGCATGGGGCGTCTGTTCTACACCGCCTTGCAGCAGCAAGATTTCGCGCTGCTCATGGCGTTTCTCGTCGTCAGCGCCGTCTTGGTCGTCGTGTTCAATCTCATCGCCGATCTTGCGTACGGCTGGCTCGACCCGCGGGTGAAATACGACTAGATGCAAGAAGCATTTGCAGAAGACGCCCTCAAACAGCCTGCGGCCGGCCCCATCTATGACGAGGACGAGTTCGTTCAGGCACGTCACCAGACGTGGCGTAAGTTCAAGCGCCATCGTCTGGCGATCACAGGCGCGGCGGTCTTGCTGCTCACCGTGCTCGGCGCGATCTTCGCTCCCTGGCTGTCGCATTTCGATCCCAACGCCATCGACACGCACTGGCAAGGCCAGCCGCTCGCGCCGGGGCAGTTCGGACACTGGCTGGGCACGGATGAGATCGGCCGCGATCTCTACACGCGCATCCTCTTCGGCGCTCGTATCTCGCTGACCATCGCGTTCTCGGTGGTCGTCATCGAAGTGCTCTAGGAACGCTCGTCGGGGCGGTCGCGGGCTTCTACGGCGGTCGGGTCGACGGCTTGCTCATGCGGCTCACCGACGCGTTCCTGTCGATCCCGCTCCTGCCGCTCTTGCTCGTGCTCTCGGGCATCGTGGCCGCGACGTCGAGCAAAGCCTCGCTCAATTTCTTCTCGATTGTCGTGATCATCGGGCTCTTGTCGTGGATGAACGTCGCACGGCTCGTGCGCGGGGCGTTTTTAAGCCTGCGCGAGAAGGAGTTCACCGAAGCCGCGCGGGCCATCGGCAGTGGCGATGCGCGCATCGTCATCCGCCATCTCTTGCCCAACGCCGTCGCGCCCATCGTCGTGCAAGCCACGCTCGACGTCGGCGGCGTCATCTTGTTGGAATCGGTGCTCTCCTACCTCGGGTACGGCATCCAGCCGCCGACCGCGTCGTGGGGCAGCATGCTCGCCAACGCGCAAGAGAACATCACGATCGCGCCGTGGGCGGCGATCTACCCGGGCCTTGCGATATTGGTCACGGTGCTCGCCATCAATTACATGGGTGACGGCCTGCGCGACGCCATAGATCCGAACGTGCAGTAGCAGCGGGTGCATTGACCGCGCGAGGCACTTTGTCGTATAACTGATGAGCTGGTGTTCGCCCAGGTGGCGGAATTGGTAGACGCGCTAGTTTGAGGGGCTAGTCGGGTAAAACCGGTGCAGGTTCGAGTCCTGTCCTGGGCACCATGCTCGAGTTCAAATATCCACGCTCCGTAGGCGCGACGCCATCACTCTTCGCCTCGCCTCGCAGGGCAGGCGGATGCCCGATGACTGCGAACTTCACCGCATGGAATTCGCCATCGGCATCGACCTGGGCGGATCGCACACGTCCGCCGGCGCAGTCACTCCCGACGGCACGATCATCCAGCAGGCCGAGCGAGACCTCGTCTCACTCGAGCCGGCCGCGGTCGTCGACGAGATCGACCGCGTCGTGCAGCAAGTGCTCTCCGCCGTCGGTGAAAAGGACTGCACGGGCATCGGGATCGGATCGCCAGGCAATATCGACGAGAAGACGGGCACCGTCAATTTCTCCCCCAACTTCCAATGGGTCGACGTGCCGCTCAAGGCGCTGCTGGAGAAGCGGGTCAAGCAACCGGTGCACATCCTCAACGACGCGCGCTGCGCCACGCTGGGCGAGTATCTCTACGGGTCGGGCAAGGGCGTCGCCGAATTCGCGCTCATCACGATCGGCACGGGCATCGGCGGCGGCTTCGTCTCAGGCAACCGGCTCATCTTGGGCGAGGCGATGGGCGCCGGCGAGGTCGGTCATCACGTGATCCGGCCCGAATCGGGCTTCTATTGCACGTGCGGCAAGCGTGGCTGTTTCGAAGCGCAAGCCTCGGGCACGGCCCTTTTGCGCCACGCGCTCGCCGTCGCCCCGTCGTTCCCGCGCAGCATGCTCCTCACGCGTAAGCCGCAAGACAAATGGGGTAGCAAGATGATCCGCAAAGCGGTGGCCAAGGGCGACGAGCACGCGCTTGCGGCATGGCGGAACTGGCTCGACGATCTTGCGCTCGGCGTCTCCAACATCATCTCATTCATGAACCCCGCCATCATCGCGCTCGGCGGCGGCGTCGGTCAGACTGAGGCGGACATCCTCGCCGACCCGCTGACGAAGAAGGTCGACGCGCTGACGACGATGATCCCCAAGGGCATCACGCGCATCGTCACCGCGGCGCTCGGCAACGATGCGGGCATGATCGGCGCGGCCGCGCTGGCACGCCTGGGCGGCACGCGCCAGCTCGTCAAGCCGCTCAACGGCGTCGCGACGCAGACGCTGAGAATCAAGAACTAGCCGAACCCCGTTAGGAAACCGCCGGCCGCGCCGCGAACGGAGGCCGCCTGTGACTTCAATTTCAGGAGGTGTCATGAAACGCGCACTTCTCGTCATCGCGACGCTGACTGCCGTGGCCTTGAGCGCCTGCAGCAAGGGCACGTCTGTGCCCGCGGGCTCGCAGGGAACCACGGAGGCGACAAGCGCCCCGCAGAACACCACAAACTTTCCGCTCTTGACCGGCAGCACGGTGCTCGTGTCCAAGGGATTCTCACAGACGGTGACCCCCGGGCAGAACGCCACAGGCGTCATGGCTTCGGGCGCCGGCACCTACAACGGCAATGAGGTCATCGCCGGTTCGGACGCGACGCTCGCCCAACTGGAGAGCTGGCTGCGCGAGAACGAGAGCAAACCGCCCAGCGGTTTCGTCGCCGTGGCCATCCCCGCCAACATGGCGAGCGTGCACTCCGTCGCGGTGAAGAATGGCATGGACTTCGCGATCTTCCATGATTCGTCAAATAGCAAGCATGGTCTGATCGTCGTGGCGCTCGACCCGCAGGCTGCGCATAACAAGCTCGGGCCAGCGCTCTTCGCCGTGTCGAAGTACCAGGCATTGCCGGCACCGATGAAGCAGCAGATCGACGCACAGCTCAAGCAGCGCTACGGCTACACGGCGAGTCAATTCGTCGAAGCGGGCAGCCCGCTGGGCAGTGCCGCTGCAGCCATGAGCCAGTTCACTGACAAGAACCAACGGGCGATCATCATCATCGACGCGACAAAGCAATAACATGCATAGCGCCCGTGGCTGGCTGCACATCGCAGTCTCGACCACCGCCTCGTTGATCGTGCTTGCACTCGCAGCTTCGCCGGCGAGTGCAAGCGCGTTTTCGCAGCTGCACTGGCGCTCGATCGGGCCGGCGGTCCCTGGAGGGCGCATCGCCGCCGTGGCGGGGAGCGACGACGACCCCTTCCTCTATTACCTGGGCGGTGCCGGCGGCGTCTTCAAGACGAGCGACGGCGGCGCTTCCTGGGACGCGGTCTTCTCTGATAAGCCCGTCGCCTCCATCGGCGCGCTCGCCGTCAGCGCATCCGATCGCGACGACGTCTGGGTCGGCACGGGCGAAGGCAATCCTCGCGCTGACATCTCCTACGGCAAGGGCGTGTGGCGCAGCCGCGACGGCGCCAAGACTTGGCAGCACCTGGGGCTCGACCGCACCGCTGCTATCCCGGTGATCCTCGTCGATCCCAAGCATCCCAACACGGCACTCGTCGCAGCGCTCGGAGACCCGTTCGCCGACTCCGCCGATCGCGGCGTCTATCGCACGACCGACGGCGGCAAGAGCTGGACGAAGACGCTGTACGTCGGGCCCTCGACGGGCGCATCGGATCTCGCCTGGGACCCGTCTAATCCGAACGTCGTCTTCGCCGGCATGTGGCAGTTCCGGCGTCTGCCCTGGAACATCATCAGCGGCGGACCACAAAGCGGTCTCTACCGGTCGCGCGACGGCGGCGTCCACTGGGAGAAGCTCACAGGTCACGGTCTGCCGAGCGGTCTTATGGGCCGCATCGGCGTCGCTGTGGCGCCTCACCACCCCAAGCGCGTGTACGCGATCATCCAGTCAAAGCGGGGATACGTGTGGCGTTCCGATGACGGCGGCGACACTTGGCAGCGCACGAGAGCCGGCTCCATCGTCGACGAGCGTCCCTTCTATTTCACTCATCTGTTCGTCGACCCGGCCGACCAGGACCACCTCTACGCCGTGTCCGTCGACCTCTCGCAAAGCCATGATGGCGGGCAGACGTTCACAGCCGTCGACAACGCGGAGAACGTCGACTACCACACGATGTGGTTCTCAAGTGACGGCCGGCGCATCATCGCGGGGCACGACGCGGGCTGGGCGCTGTCGGTCGATCACGGCAAGAGCTGGGACTGGCGTCTGAATCTCGCCATCAGCCAGACCTACCATATCGGCTACGATCTGCAGAATCCGTACCGCGTGTGCGGTGGTTTCCAAGACGCCGAGACGTTCTGCGGACCGTCCAATAGCCTGAATCCCGTCGGCATCCTCAACCGCGACTGGCTTTCGCTCAACGGCTCGGACGGGACGTGGGTCTGGCCAGATCCCCTCGACCCGCATCTCATCTGGAACGACACGTATTGGGGCAGCGTCGGCATCTTCGACACGCAGACCCAAGAAGAGACCGACGTCTCGCCCTATCATTTTGATTACGACGCGGTCGGCACAGCTGGGCTGCCCTATCGTTTCGGCTGGGAAGCGCCGATCGCGTTCTCACCCCAAGACGGACACGTGATGTACTTCGGCGGCAACGTGCTCTTCACGACGAGCGACCGTGGCCGGCACTGGCGCGTCATGAGCCCCGACCTCACGCGCAACGACCCGGCGCATCAGCAGGTCGCAGGCGGCCCGATCACGATCGAGGGCGCAGGTGCCGAGTTCTACGACGTGATCGTCGACATCGGACCCTCGCCCATCCAGCCGGGCGAGATCTGGGTGGGCACAGACGACGGCCTTATTCAGCTCACCCGCGACGGCGGTGCGAGCTGGCACGACGTCTCGGTCAAAGGAATCGGACCCTACGGACGGGTGAGCACGGTCGAGCCGTCGCGTACCTCGGGCGCTCGTGCATATGCCGTCATCGATCGCCACCAGCTCGGTGACCGGACTCCGTACATCTTCACGACCGGCGACTACGGTGCGAGCTGGAAGCGCATCACGACCGGACTGCCCGCCGACATCTACGCGCACGTGGTGCGCGAGGACCCGAACAACCCAAGCGTCCTCTACGCCGGGCTCGAGCAGGGGATATGGATGTCGCTTGACAGCGGCGCCTCCTGGCAGAGCCTGCAGACAGACCTGCCGACCACGTCAGTGCGCGATATCCGCGTCCAACCGCAGGCAAACGACCTTATCATCGGCACCCACGGCAACTCGCTCTTCATCCTCGACGATCTCGCGGCTATCCAGCAATACATGCAGGCCAAAGCGGCCGGCACCTTTCTCTATCAGCCGAGAACGGCGTATGCGTTCTCGCTGTGGATGGCGGAGCAGCCCGGCTGGGGCACGCAACCGCAGCTCGGTGCGTTCTCCGGCGAGAATCCGGCCTACGGCGCGATCATCTCATACTGGCTTGCGTCCAAGGCCCCGCATACACCGACGATGGAGATCCTCGACCAAAGCGGCACGGTCGTGCGCCACCTCGATGGGGACGATGGCCCGACAAATGACGCCGGCGTCAATCGCCTCGCCTGGGACCTCATGGAGGATCCGCCGGTGCATTGGAAAGAGACGCCCACCTTCAACCAAGGGCCGGACGACGGTCCAGAAGCCGTGCCCGGCCGCTACACCGTGCGCCTGCGCGCGGGCGGTGCGACGCTCACCCGCGATTTTGAGGTCGCCCCGGATCCACGTGCGCCGTTCACGCACGAGCAGTACGTCGCGCGGCACGCCTTCATGAGCGAGGTCTTCGGCGAGCTCTCCGGCGTCGATGGCGCGCTCAACAACCTCGACTCGCTGCGCGCTGCGCTGCAGCAGCGTCGCAAGCTCGTCGCGGCGCGGGCGGGTGGAGAGGCCTTGCTCGCGCAGATCGAGACGGTCGCACGACAAGCGGGCGCGATCTTCGCGAAGCTGACCTCCAACCCCAAAGCCGGTCAAGATGAAGATTTCCTACCCGATCAACTGCGCGAGCATATCCTCGCCGTGATCGGCGACATGAACTACCCGCTCGGCGGCGGGACCGGCAGCTATGGGGCGGCCTACCTCGGGCCGCCGCTCGACTCTGAGTATAGGGAAGCGGCCGGAGTCAAAGCGCTCTACGACAAGCGCATGGCGGCGTACGACCGGTTCGTCAAAGAGGATGTCGCAGCGCTCAATGCCGCGCTGCATCAGGCGGGCTACAAGCCGCTATGAGTTGTCGGGGCTGACGAAGAGCCCGGCGATCGTGCCGTCGGGGTCGAGGGTGAAGGTGAAATAGAGCCGCGTCGTCGCCAGGCCCACGCGGTAGTGATAGACGGTGTACTGGCCGGACACCATCTTGTCGGTCAACGTGAATGACTTGGGATCGCCCAGGGGCTGCAACTGCGCGGCGACCTGCTTGACCGTCGCATCGGTGAGGGTGGCGTTCAACTGCTTGTCGAGCTGCGCCCGGTCGATCGTGCCCGACTGCAACATGGCGTACCACGTCCTGGCACGCGCGGTGATCTGCATGTCCGACGGCGAGGCGGCCGGGCTCGGCGAGCTCTCCTGTGCGGGCGTGTCAGCCAGGACCGGCCCGCACAGCACTGTCAGCGGCGCGCCGATGAGCGCGACCAGAAGGAACGCATGGTATAGACGCATGGCCACCCGCTTCCGTGCGGGTGGCTGCGACTCTTGCCGAGGACGAGGAGACGAGGGCTTGCGACCGCCTTACGCGGCCGTCTTGTAGACCACGTGGTAGCCGTGGCGCACGGCGACCAGATAGCAGGCAGAGCAGATGCGGAAGCGAGGCTCTTGCTGCGCTCCGAGACTGACGTAGAGCTTGGATTTTCCGGCGTCTTCGCGGCAAAACGCGCAATGTTCCGTCATATGCGATCCTTCAATGAAAGCGAGATATCTGTATGACGGGTGCGTGCGGCAAGCGTGACCGCTCGCAGCCGCGGTGCGATGCCGCTCACACGGCGTCAGGCATGAAGACGGCTGATGATCTCGTGCGCGTTACGGGCGTGCTCGGGCTTCATCATGACGCTGCGCACCACGGTGCAGTCCTCGGCGTCCCAAATGAGATGCGGGAGCGCGAGCTCGCCGAAGGCTTTGGGCACGCGCCAGGTCGCGAGGAAGATCGGCGGGAGCGCGAGCTCGCAGCGCGCGAAGAGCTCGACGCTTGCGCGCGAGACCTCCGATACGGCGCGGCGCTCGCCCACTGGCACGGGCGCCACGGTGACGATGTCGAGCTCGGGCTTAACGACCGGCGTCAGCGTGCCGCTTGCCAGCGCCCGATCGTAGGCGGTGAGCGCAGCCATCCGCGAGGCGAGCAACGAGCGCCCCAGGCCTTGCGCCGTCAGCGGGAAGCAGCGCAGCGTCGCCCACAGAGCGGCGGCAGCGGCACCGGGGCGCGAGCATTCAAGACTGATCTCCCCGAGATGCAGCTCTGGCGAGGTGAAATACGTGTACGGCGACTCGTGCTTGTAGAACGCGCCGACGGTGGGATCTGCGAACAAGACCGCTCCGCAGCCATAGGGCTGAAGGCCGTGCTTGTGAGGATCGATGACGATCGAGTCGGCATGTGCGATGGATTCCCACGTGGCGGCATCGAGCAGGGCCTGCGGATCATGCGCCAGCGTCCTGAAAAAGCCGCCGTACGCGGCGTCGACGTGCACTCGCCATCCACGCTCGCGCGCAAGCGCGAGCACGTCTGCGATGGGGTCCATCGCGCCAGCCGCGGTCGTTCCGGCGGTGACGACGACGGTGCCGACCGCTTCGGCGGTACCGAGTGCCGCGAGCCGGTCGAGGTCGATCTTCCCCTGGGCGTCGACCGGCACGACGATCGAGTTCACCCCTAACACCTCGCACATGCGCGGATGCGTGTAGTGCGCCTGGCTCGACATGACGATCGATTTGCCCGGATGGATTCGCGAGGCGACCCACAGGGCTTCGAGATTGGCGATCGTGCCCGACGAGGTGAGGTGACCAAGATACGGCGCGGGAAGCGCGAACATCGCCGCTAGCTCGTCGACGCACTCGCGCTCCATCCGCGCGGTCGCGGGACCGCCGTCGAGCGCATGGTTGTTAGGGTTGATCCGCGCGGCGATGGCGTAAGCCACGAGCGCGACCGGATGCGGCGGACGAAGCATCTGACCTGCGTAATCCGGGTGGAAGAAGGGATAGTTGTCAGCGAGCCGCGCGACGAGATCGTCGATGGCCTGCGTCGCCGTCTCGTGCTCGACCTCAAGACTTGGATCGCGCTCGAACGGCCGGAAGCCAGACTCCCAGCGGGCGATCCCGTCAAGACCGCGCGCGAGGAGCTCTCGGAAGCGGCCTTCGGTCACAAACGGAGCGAGCCGTTACTCGCCGATGGGGGCGAAGAGCTCGTCGAGGTCCTCGCGCGTCAGCGATTTGGCGAACGCGGCATCGGTGGCGACCACGGAGTCGGCCAGCGCCTGCTTGCGGCTCTGCAGCGCCTGGATCTTCTCTTCGACCGATCCGAGGGTGACGAGACGGTAGGCGGTGACCGGCTTGGTCTGGCCGATGCGATGGGTGCGGTCGATGGCTTGACGCTCGATCGCCGGGTTCCACCATGGGTCGTAGAGCACGACGTAATCCGCCTCGGTGACGGTGAGTCCGACGCCGCCGGCCTTGAGGCTCATGAGGAAGACGGGCGGGCCGTCCTCGCGGCGGAAATCGTCCAGCACCTTGCTGCGGTTTTTTGTGGATCCGTCGAGATAGGAATAGGGGCGTTTGCGCGCGTCGAGCGCCTCGCGCATGATGCCGAGCATCTCGGTGAAGGACGAGAACACGAGCACGCGGTGCCCTGACTCGATGATGGATTCGAGCAGCTCGATGAACGCCGAGAATTTGCCCGAGGCCTCTTCGTCTTCGCGCCAGTGGTCCCCGATCAGTCCCGGATGGCAGCAGATCTGGCGCAGCTTGGTCAGCGCGGCCAAGATCGAGAGCTGCGCGCGCTGGATGCCGCGCTCGTCCACTTCGCGCAAGATGTCGCGCCGCGCGCGCAGGACCGTCTCGCGATAGGCTTTCTTCTGCGAGGTCGTCATCTCGCACTCGATGGTCTGCTCCGTCCGCGAGGGCAGATCGGCCGCGACCTGCGTCTTGAGCCGGCGGATCATGAACGGCTGCACGCGCCGCGCCAAGCGCTGCTGCTTCTCCACGTCGCCGTCGCGCATGATGGGCGTCTCGAAGTTCGTGCGGAAGTGGCTCTCGTTGCCGAGCAGGCCAGGCATGACGAAGTCGACGATCGACCATAGGTCGAGCACCGAGTTCTCGATCGGCGTGCCGGTGAGCGCCAGGCGCTGCTCTGCGTTGATGCCCTTGATGACTTGCGATATCTTGGCCTGTGGGTTTTTGATCTGTTGCGCTTCGTCGAGCACGATCGTGCGGAAGGCGAGCTTGCCCAGGCTCTCCGCATCGCGGCGCGCCAGCGCGTACGAGGTCACAAGCAGATCGAACTTATCGGCATCGTTGTAGACAGCCTCGCGGCCGGCGCCTGCGCTGAGCAGGCTGACTTTCATGTCCGGCGTGAAGCGGGCGGCTTCGCCCAGCCAGGTGTGCGTCACAGACGTCGGGCAGACGATGAGGCTGGGCGCGCTGCCGCGCCGGCGCCGCTCGCGATCGAGGTAGGCGAGCACCTGCAGAGTCTTGCCCAGTCCCATGTCGTCGGCCAAGATGCCGCCGAACGCGTAGCGCGCAAGATAGGCGAGGAAATCGAGGCCACGGCGCTGGTAGGGCCGCAAGATCGTGGCCAGATGTTCGGGCGGATCGGTCTCTTCGATCCCTGAGAATCCACGGACCGCTTCGCGCAGCTCGCGCAGCTGTGCCGGCAGCTCGTGGTCGCCGCACGCCTTGGCCAGATCGTCGTACACCGAGAGCATCTGTGCGGTGGTGAGCCGCGCCCGCCCGCCGCGCTCGAGAGAGTTGCCGAAGCCGCCCGTCGCCTCGCGCAACAGCGCGAACGAGGAGAGGTCGATGAAACGGCCATCGGCCAGGCGGTAGAAGCGCCCCGAGCTCTGCCACAGGGCCTTGACGTCGTCGGGCGACAGCGGCTGGCCGTCGAGCATGAGCTCGACCGAGATCTCAAGCCAGTCGATCGGCCCGGATGCCGACGCCGAGATCTTGCCTTTGGCCTTGGCTTTGGCTCTTTCGTCGTCGGCGCTGTCGACCGACAAAGAGACGTGGACGGCCTTGGGGCCCTCCACGAGCGATTTCATCGTCTCATCCAGATCGAGGTGGAAGTCGCTCTTCCACGCCGGCAGCACTTCTGTGCCGAACTGATAGCCGAGGTCCGTGCCCTCGAGGCGCCAGGCGGTCTCGTCGTAGTGCGGCAGGGGGTCATCGGGATGCTCGAGCCGGAAGGCCTCGAAGATGTCCTTCCAGGGACGGAAGCCGTGGGCTTCGAGCTTGCTGCGCACGCCATGCGCGGCGGCCGGATCGCAGTAGGCGTAGCGCGGTATGCTGCCCTTCTTGCCGTCGTCGATGCGCCGCAGCGGGCTGAATTCGCCCGTGGTGATGGGCCAATTCGCGCCGCTCTTGGGATCCTCGACCGCAGCGTCGGCCGTGATGCCGTCGCCCTGCCAGCGCAGCCGGAGCAACGTCTGCTTCTCCATCTCTTCCGGCAGCAGGAGCAGCGATGCAGCGGTGTCGCGGTCGAGCAGTGCGTGCGCGCGTTCCAAGAGCTTGGGGACCTCGGGCGCCGACAACTCGACGGTCGACGTCGTCTTGAAACGCTCGACGATGCGCAGACCGAACGATCCGTCGTGCAGATAGAAGGTCTGTCCGTCGAAGAGCCAGGCAGGCATGCCGTCGATGACGCGCACGGCCGCGCAGTCGATCGTCGATCCGTCAGGACGGACGAAGAGCCCGCTCAGCCCCAGATCGCCTGACTCATCGCGCTCCCCGCCCAGGCGCAATCGCAGCGGCGAGAGGACGATCTTGACGTGGGGCATGGTCTCGGGATGCGAGCCGAGGTGATCGTCGTAGCGCACGCGCGGATGCGAGATGAGACGCAGCAGGAGCTGTGCGAAATTATTTGTCAGGCGCTGGGTGTGTTCGCTTGAAGGACGGGCGAGCGCATAGTCGGCCGGCGTGCCGAACATCGAGCCGAGCGTCGCGTCGGAAAGCAGGGCGCTGTCATAGCGATCCCACTCCTCGCCCGTGAGATTCGCCTGTCGCGTCGTGCGATAGAGCTGTTGCAGATCGCCGTGCGTGCGGCTCACGCCGTGCAGCTTGGGCGCATCCAGACACAGCCGGGCATAGAACACGTCGAGCCGCTCGTCAAAACCGGCGACGACCCACAGGCGGCGGCGCGGTGTGAGCGTCTCGTGGTGCGGCGAGAGGAGGTCGAGCAGGTCGCCCAGTTCGGCTGTGGCTCGGCCGTTGGGACTCAGCGCCGCGGTGGGCGAGCCGTTTGGCGACCCGTTCGGGGAAGGGTGTGCAGTGGACGCAGCGCCATTGCCGGCCACGGGCGCGAGCGGCGGCTCTGGCGGCGCTTCGCCGGTCTGTGCCGCAAGTTCCGCCAGCATGGAGAGCGCGGCGACGGCGTGCTTGCAGTCGTACCCGTAGCGGCACGTGCAATTGCAGCGCATGCCGAGCGGTGGCCGCGACGTATCGCGCGTCAAGGTCGTCGTGTGCGTCTCGGTGTCGGCGACGGTGGCGACGATGTCTGCGCGCCGCAGGTTCAGGCTGCGGACTTTGCCGCGCTGGAACGCCGCGACGCCCTGGGCGATGATCGGTTTGGGGAACGTCCCTTCGATCGCGATCTGCGCCGGGATGGATGTTTGCCACAGTCCGAGGGGTGGGCCGCCGCGTTCCGGGCCGACGCCCTCCTCAAAACGCAAACTGATAGGTTGGTTCACTTTCGATTGTGCGCGAACAGCCATACTTTTCAAAGTTCGACGAGTCCGCGTCGGCTCCCGCCAGAAAAGGCACAAGAAGGGTTTTTCGACGCGGGACTTTTGACCCCGCCCGCGATACGCGCATGATTCGCTCCATGAAAGTCGAATCGGTCGAACGAAACCATCGCTACCGTTCCTTTCGGTCCAGCGACCGGCGCATGCGTTCGACGGCGGTGCAATGAGCGTTCGATTCTCCCAGCTCCTCGTGGCGGTGGTGCTCGCGCTCGCCGCGCTGGCCCTATTCCGCACGATGAGCGCATACCGGGAGACCGAGGTGAACAACGGGCTCCGCATGCGCGGCGCCGCGATCGCCGAGCGCGAGACGAATCGTCTGGGCGAGCGCGTTGCAGCTATCGAGGCCCTGGCGGCGGACACGGCGATGGGAGGCGACGGATTTTCGCCACGCGCGTTCGAGCAACTCGCGCGCGCTGAGATGAGTCACGACCCTGCGCTCGTGATGGTCGATTTTTTCAACGCGAACGACGTGCACGTCGCGCACATCGAAGCTCGCGGTCCGGATGCGCTCGGCATGCCGGCGAAGAAGAAAGTCCGCGGCGTGTCGCGCGAGGACATCCAAGCGGTCGAGCTCGCGCTCTTCGATGCGGAGCTCAGCCGTGCGACCGCGCTCTCCGACGTGCCTCCCAAAGCGTCTGCGCCGCCTGATTCGCCCGAGGCGGAGGGTCATTTCTGCCTAGCGACGCGCGTCGTGCGGCGCGACCGCGAGATAGGAAGCATCGTCGAGTATCTCGACGTGCGCCGGCTTGTCGTCGGCGACCTCGCCACCGCGGCCCCGGCAGCCTTCGCGCTCGATGACGGGCACGGGCACTCGCTGCAAACAGCCTCGCTCGCCATGCGCAACGACCCGGATACGCAGACCTTCCCCATCCCTTTCGCCGATCGGGTCCTGCAGCTGACCCTCGTCGCCCCGCCGCACAGCGAAGCCAACCCATGGTGGTTCGTCTTCGGCTGGCTCGCCCTCGTGCTCGCCATCGTCTTGCCCATGGAAGTCGTCGGCCAGATGAACCGCCGCGTGCAAGCGCTCAACGAGGAGCTCGAGACGCGCGTCGCCGCCCGCACGCACGAGCTCGAGGAGAGTCTCAAGGAATCGCGCCGTCTCGCCGTCGTCGTCGAGTCGGTGCACGAAGGCGTGATGGCCGTCGGTGCGAGCGGATACATCCGCTACGTCAACAACGCTTTATGCGAAGAACTGCAGTGCACGCCACGCGAGCTCATCGACAAACCTATCGACAGCGTCCCCGCGATCGGCATATCGCACAGCGACCTGGCCGGCATCCGCGAGGCGGTCAGCGAGACAGGGTTCGTGTACCGCGAGATGGAGCGATCGCGCGCCGATGGGACGCGCTATATCGCCGGCGTCACCTTCACCCGCCACGCGGTCGAAGACACCGATGCCCTCGTCGCGGTGTCGCGCGACGTGACCGATCGCCGCAGGCTCGTCGACCAACTCCTCGAGGCTAAGTCCAGGCTCGAACGGGAGACGCGCACGCGCGCGGACTTCATCGCCACCGCTAGCCACGAGCTGCGCACGCCCGTGACCACGCTGCGAACGCTCGCCGCGCTCTTGCTGGAGAAGCTCGGCCCGCGGGAAGCGCTGCCGCCGGACGATAGCCGCTTGCTCGGGATCCTCGATCACGAATCGCGCCGGCTCGCCCATATGGTCGACGATCTCCTCAAGATCGCCAAGATCGACGCGCCGGAAGCGGCGCTGCCTGAGGAGCTCATCGATCTTCGCTCCATCGTCCAGACCGAGGTCGACGAGGTCAAGCGATTCGTCGATGACGGGCCGCCGGTCGAGCTGCGCCTCTTCGAGACGCCGGTCATGGTGCGTGGCGATGAGGAAGCGTTGCGCAGCGTCGTCGACAACCTCGTCGGCAACGCACGGAAATTCACGCCCCCGCACGGGCGCGTGGAGGTCAGCGGTGGAGCGCGACGCGCGCCGCGCCCGGCTCATCATCCGCGACACAGGCATCGGCATCGCCGCCTCCGACCTGCCGCATATCTTCGAAAGGTTCTACCGGGCGCCGGACACGGCGTCGAAGGCGCCCGGCGCGGGTCTCGGTCTCGCCATCGTCGCACGGTTCGTCGAACTCATGCACGGCACGATCTCCGTGGCGAGCGAAGTCGGCCGGGGGACGACGATCACCGTTGAGTATCCGCTGATGCAGACCGGCGGGCAGGCGGCCGGGCTCGGCTGATGGCGAGCGTGCTGCTCGTGGATGACGAGCCGCTGCTGCGCTCCGTGCTGTGCGAATATCTCAAGTTCGCTGGCCACACGGTCAGCGAATGCCGCGACGGCGATGAGGCGCTCGAACGGTTGCGCCAGGCCCCGGTCGACATCGTCGTCTCCGACGTGCTCATGCCGGGCATGGACGGGCTCGCGCTGTGCGGCGCGATGCGCACCGATCCGCAGCTCGCATCCATCCCGGTGCTCTTCGTCACCGCGCGCAACGTCGATGCCGAGATGCAGGCGGAGATGGACCGCATCGGCGACGGCAGCGTCTTCAAGCCGTTCGAACCGGCCGCGCTGCTCGAGGCGATCGACGCCGCCATCGCGCGTCACAAGAAGACATAAGGCACGGCGTAGGCCGGGCCCGGAGGGAACATGCAGAAGCTCTCGCTCCCCGGCATGGCGATGTGGTCCGTCTGGCAGCCCGACCGCTCCATGTATTTCAACTCGTTCTTCCTCGAGCGCGAGGACGGCAACATCGTCGTGGATCCGCTCGCGACGAGCGAGGATGAGGTCGCGTTTGTGCGTCAGCATGGCGGCGTCGCCTGGATCGTCATCACCAACCGCGATCACGAGCGCCGGGCACGCGACCTGGCCAGCGTCTTCGCCGCGAAGATCGCAGCCGGCGAAAAAGAGGCACCGCTGCTCGGTGGTCCGGTCGACCGGACGCTCAAGCGCGGGAGACGTTCGCGCCGGGTATCGACGTCATCGCGCTCGACGGCGGGAAGACGCCGGGCGAGATCGCGCTGCACCTGCGCGGCAGCAAGACGGCGATCCTCGGCGATGCGCTGTGGGGGGATCCGGCCGGCAGCGTGCGCTTGCCCCCGGACGAGAAGCTCATCGATCCGGCGACGGCGGTGCTGTCGCTGCGCCAGATATGGGCGCTACGGCTGGACGTGCTCCTCATCGGAGACGGCGCGTGCATCTTCGGCGGTGCGGACGCGATCATCGGCGATTGTCTGCAAGCGCGAAACGACGTCTACGTCAACCGCATCAACATCGACGAGCTTGCACCCTACGGAGAACGTTTTTCCGAGGGTGGTGGCCGCTACGAGGGCGTCTACGAAGAGATCGGACTGCTCATCGGCGCCCGCAAGTTCGGGTATCAGATCACGACGCTGCCGCCCGGCAAGCGGCTGTGCCCGCTGCACGCCGAGGACATGGAAGAAGAGATGTTCATCGTCTGGGAGGGGGAAGCGGTCATCCGGACCTTGCGCGGAGAATACGTCTGCCGTCAGGGCGACGTCATCGCATTCCCGGTAGGCGATATCGGAACGCATCAGGTGATCAACAGATCCGACAAGCCGTGCAAGGTGTTCATGCTCGGGCTTGAGGACCAAAATTCGGTCGCCTATTACCCGGATTCGAAGAAGGTGCTCATCGGGTCGCGCAAGCGGCTCATCCTGCGCACAGAACCCGCCCTCGACTACTACGACGGTGAGGTGTAGGGGCGCGGTTTCACCCGCGTCCTTTATGCGCCATCGCGTAGCGCCAGAGGATGCCGTCGAGCGTCGCGGGATCCACCGCATCCGCTTCGCGCAGATCGAGCGCCTGCGAGGTCTTGCCGTCCGGATTGGGAGGGTTGACGTCGTTGAGGTTCACGAGCGGCCGCTGCGCGACCCAAGGTCTCGGGTCGGGTGCATCGGCCTGTAGCCGGAACATGGTCGTCGCCCCCGCATCGTACTGGCTCATCGGGGGCAGAGCGAGGATCTCTTCGATCGTGCGCAGCACGCTCGACGTCGTGTAGTGGGTGTGGTCGACGAACCCGCGCTTCACTCGGGCGCCGACCACGAGCACCTCGGCGCGGTGATCGCTCACATGATCGGGTCCGGCTTGGGCGTCATCCTCGACGCAGAAGATGATCGTGTTCTTCCAATAGGGGCTGTGGCTGACCGCCTCGACGAGCCGGCCCACCGCGAAGTCGTTGTCGGCGAGCATGGCATACGGCGTCTTCGCGCCGGGCTTCGTGGCTGCCGTGTGATCGTTGGGAAGCCGCACGATCTCGAGCTGCGGCAGATCTTTGTGGGCGACGTAGCCGTCGAACTCGCGCAGCCATTCCGCGAAACGGTCCTGGTCCGTGTAGCTCAGATCGAACCCGCGATAGCGCGGATCGATCGAGCCGGCGAGTGAGGGGACCGACGGCACCGAGCGCCCGTCCCGGCCCTGGGTGACGAACTCTCCGTAGTCGCGGAAGCTGACGCCGTTTCGGCGCGCGTCGTCCCAGAGATAGCCGCCCGGCGGCGATGCTGGGCCTGCCTCCTCGTAATCGTACACCGGGTGGCCGTCCGCCGTGCGCCGGCCGGAATACGTCGCGGGCCAAAGCTTGTCGACGTAGTCGCTCGCATACGCGGCGGTGCTCCAGTTGTGCCCGTCCGCGCTCACAAATGCGTCGGCGTCGAAGTTGTCGAGCAGCACGAAGTCATCGGCGAGCTTGTGGATGTTCGGCGTGATGCGGCGCCCGAAGATCGCCAGGCGCGCATCGCCATTGCCACGAGGATCGTCGCCCAGCACCTCATCGTACGTGCGGTTCTCCTTGATGATGTAGATGACGTGCAGGCCCTCCGGCGCCATGATGGTGGACGTGTCCTTGGGCGAGTAGGCGGAGTTCCAGCGCACCGCGGAGAGGCCTGCGGCGAGCACCGTGGGGTCGGGGAAGTTGAGCATCTCGATATCGCCGGCCGTGTTCGCCACGTAATACTTGTAGTCGTCGGGTCCGTTCGACGTCACGACGTCGCTATGGATGAAGTTCGGGTTGGCGTGGCCCGAGACGCCGTTGCCGTCCAACACGAAGAGCTTGCGCCCATCGGCGCTCGCGACGACGTCGGTCGGATACCAGCCTGACGGCACCGCACCGAAGACCGCGGGCTGACGTGTCGTCACGTCCACGGCGACCACCGCGTTCTCGCCCGAGTTGGCGACCAGCAGGATCTTCCCGTCGCGCGAGAGCGAGAGGCCGTCGGGCATGGCGCCGGGGAGCGAATGCGGGAAGATGGCTGTGTCGATCGACGCGCGCACGGTCGCGGTAGCCGTATCGATGACGCGCACGCTGTCATCGTTGGCACAAGCGACATACAACGAGGCGCCGTCGTCCGACACGATCTCGGCGTTGGGATGCGCGCCGACCGGTATCGTGCTCTTCACCGCGCCGGTCGATGCATCGAGAACCGACACGGTCGCCCCCGTCCAATCGCTCACGTAGAGCGTGTTCTGGTCCTTCGATGTCACGATGGCATACGGCCACGCTCCCACCCGCGCCGTCCAGACGACCGCGCCCATGGGATCCTCCGCCAGCACGGTGTCGTGCGCTCCGTCCGCGACGAAGATGCGATGTTCGGTCGCGGCGAGGCCTGTGATGCCGAACGCCGTCGACGCAGGCCCGACCGGACCTGTATCCTTGAGCGATCCGTCACCGGCGACCGCGAAGCTCTCGACGCCGAAAGCGGTCGACGCATACAGCTTCTGACCGGCAAAAGCGAGGCCGTAGAACGCAGCCTTGACGGGAACGCTTGCGACGATCTGGCCTGACGACTCGTCGATGGTCGAGATGGAAAGCGCGCCGAAACCGCCATCGGAGACCGCAAGGAACCGGCCGTGCGGATCTTCGACCATATGGAGCGGCAGCGTGCCGAGCGGGGTCGTCGTCCCTGCCGGGGTCACTTGCCAGCCGTTGGGCAGCCTGATGTTGATGGCGCGCGGGCCGGCCGCGCGCACGGGCAGCACAAGGGCGGCGGACAAGACAGCGGCGAGCAGCCAGGGGCGCCACGAGCTCATGGCGCCTACTTTATGCGCGCGCACGTCCCCGCCTTCAACCCGGGATGTGGTGCCCAAGGTCGAGCAGAAGACGGGCCCGTCATGGCACGTCGAGTGGTCATCATAGGCGGAGGATTCGCCGGGTTGAGCGCGGCGCAGCGGCTGGGCTCGACGGATCTCGATGTGACCCTCATCGACCGGCGCAACTTCCATGTGTTCCAACCGCTCATGTATCAGGTCGCGACCGGGTCGCTGTCTCCAGGCGAGATCGCCGCGCCGCTGCGCTCGATCCTCAACCGGCACGAGAACATCCGCGTTCTCTTGGGCGAGGTCTGCGATCTCGATCCGGAGCGCCGACTCATCACGCTGCGCGATGGCGCGACCATCGCCTATGACTGGCTGATCGTCGCGACGGGCGCCGACGCGTCCTATTTCGGTCACGCGCACTGGCCCCAGTTCGCGCCATACCCCAAGACCATCGAAGAGGCGACCGCGATTCGCAGCAAGATCTTCTACGCCTTCGAAGCAGCCGAACGCAGCGGCGATCCGGCCGAGGTCGCGACCTGGCTGACGTTCGTCATCGTCGGAGCGGGAGCGACGGGTCTCGAGCTCGCGGGCGCGCTCGGCGAGATCGCGCGTCAGACCCTGCGGCACGACTTCCGGTCGATCCGGCCCCAAGAGGCGCGCATCGTGCTCATGGATGCGGCGCCGCGCGTGCTGCCCGGATATCCGGAAGATCTTTCCGCCAAGGCCGAACGGCTGGTCACGCGCCTTGGGGTCGAGGTCGTGACGAACGCGTCGGTCCGCGACATCGATGCGACGTCGGTGGTCTATGAACGCGAGGGGGTCACGCATCGCATCGCGACCAGGACCGTGATGTGGGCGGGCGGCATCACGGCGACCGAATTCGGCAGGATGGTCGCCGAGCGCACGCATGCGAAGACGGACAAGTCAGGACGGATCGCACTCGAGCCGGATCTGACGGTCCCCGGATACCCGAGCATCTTCGTCAGCGGCGATCTCGCGCTCGTCCTACGGCCCGATGGGCGGCCGCTGCCCGGGGTCGCGCAGGTGGCGATCCAGCAGGGCGTCTACGCCGCCAAGGCCATCCGCGCGCGCTGCGCAGGTGCGACGAGCGTTCCACCCTTCCGCTACGTCGACAAAGGCGATCTTGCGGTCATCGGCCGAGCCGCGGCCGTCGCGAACATCTTCGGCCTGCACGTCTGGGGGTTGCCGGCGTGGTTCATCTGGCTCTTCATCCACCTCATATATCTCGTCCAGTTCCAAAGCCGGCTGCTGGTCTTCATCGAGTGGGGGTTTCTCTATCTGACGTTCAGCCGTGGCTCGCGGCTGATCACAGGCAGGCGAGCGCCCGACGTCTGAAACACGCATGGCTGCCGCCCGTGAAGCGTTCCGCGACGCTCTAACGATCGCTCGCGAACCGACGCCATTGCCCGCCGTCGACGACCGGCATCCCCGTCGTCGCGCGGTTGTAGACGTACACCCACGCGCGTGTCACCGATCCATCCGCCGCCTCGACGTCTCGCATGACGCGTCGATACGCGCTGTTCGCCGGATCCGCCGGATCGAATTCCTCGAGGTCGTCAAGCGCTTCGAGGCTCGCTGCCGGATCTTCAAGCCGATAGACCTCACCGGCCACGCGACCTGCCCCGTCGATGAGGCCGGGGTAGCGTCCCAGCGCGACGAGCGTGCCCTGCGTCCAGCCTTCAGCGACGAACGACGCGCCCGCCAGGTGATGATGAAGATCGAAGCCGCGCATGAGGCCGCCGTAGACGAAGATGAGCGCGCTCGGCGCGGCCCGCTCGCCCGCCAAGGAAGGTGTTCTGGTCACGGGCAAGCATTCGAGTCCGAACGCCGCATTCCACTTTGAAATCCGCTCCAATGGGTTGCCGATGATCATCCGCGCCAACCGCTTGACCAAGACCTTCCGCACCCGACGACGCAAGGACGGCGTCATGGGCACGCTCGCCTCGCTCTTCTCGCGGGAATACGACGACAAGGTGGCGGTGAGCGACGTGTCGTTCGACCTCGACGCGGGGGAGCTCGTCGGCTACATCGGACCCAACGGCGCGGGCAAGTCCACCACGATCAAGATGCTCACCGGCATCCTCGTGCCGACGAGCGGCGAGTGCGTGGTCAACGGCATCGTGCCCTGGAAAGACCGCACGGGCAACGGGCGTCAGATCGGCGTGGTGTTCGGGCAGCGCACGCAGCTGTACTGGGACCTGCCGCTGCGCGAGTCGTACGAACTGCTGCGCGCCATCTACGGCATTCCCAAAGACGTCTACGCCAAGAACCTGCGGGAGTTCAGCGACATCCTCGGGCTGGACGAGTTCATGCGCACCCCGGTGCGCCAGCTCAGCCTCGGCCAACGCATGCGCGGCGACTTCGCCGCGGCCATGCTGCACGAACCGCGCGTGGTCTTCCTCGACGAGCCGACGATCGGCTTGGACGTGGTTGCCAAAGAGGCCATCCGTGGTTTCATCGGCCGCACCAATCGCGAGCGCGGCACGACCTTCATCTTGACGACGCACGATCTCAACGACGTCGAGAAGTTGTGCGAGCGCATCATCATCATCGATCACGGACAGAAGCTCTACGACGGCAGCGTCGAGGCCATCAAGCGGCGCTATGGCCGTGAGCGTCGCCTCACAGCCGAGATCGTCGACTACTGTCAGGAGTGCGACATCGACATCCGCGGCGTGCGGCTTGTCTCCGTCGAGGGCACGCGTATCACGTTTGAGTTCGACCGTACGACCGTCCGCGCCGACGAGCTCATCGTCGCGCTCGCCGCTCGCTACGAGCTCAAAGACGTCACGGTCGCCGAGCCGGAGCTCGAAACCATCATCCGCGAGATCTACATGAAGGGTCTGGACGCCGAGCCGCTGGAGGCCAAGGCGCTCTCATGAGCCGCACGCTTGCGTGGGGCGCGACGATCGCCGCGCTTTTAGTGCTCTCGGCGAGCTACGGGCACGACCCGCGTGCCGCTCGCGCGAGCGGTGATGCGCCCGCGCAGACGCTCTCTCCGCCACCGTCACTTGCCCCGGCGCCTTCGAACAGCTCATCCGCGCCCGCCGCGACGACGTCGCCTGCCGCAGCGTCGCCCACACCGGAAGCGGTGATCGAGCGCGACGTGCCCGATCTCAACAAAGGCGTCTGGGTGCGCGGCCCGAATCTGCCGTCGCCGCGCCAGGACGCCGCGGCGGCCGTGCTCGCCGGACGCATCTACCTCATCGGCGGCTTCGGTCCGCGCGAGCAACAGATGGATTCGACGCTCGTCTGGGAGCCACAGGTCGTGCCGGGTTCGCCCCACGGCGAAGTCGAGCGCGCCGGCGCGCGTCTGGGCGTCTGGACGTACGCTGCGCGCATCCCCGAGCCCGTGGACCACGCCGCGGCCGCGGTCGTCGGTGGATTCATCTACATCGCCGGCGGACGTATCGAGAACCTCGTCACCAACAAATTCTGGCGTTACGACGCGGGCAACGACAGCTGGCTTCAGATGCCGTCGATGCCGATCCCGCGTTTCGGCCCGACGATGCAGGCGGTCGGCGACAAGCTCTACGTCATCGGCGGCGCGGTGTCGCACGGCAGAGACTCGACGAGCATGATGGTGTACGACATCCCGACGGGCCAGTGGAGCGTTTCGGAGTACGCGACGTACTATCCGCGGATCGCTCCCGGGTCAGCGCTCGTCGAGGGCATGATCGTGCTGCTGGGCGGCCGCACTGACAACGATATCAACCTGCCGTTTTGCGACCTCTACGCACCGGCGAACGACCGCTGGTACACCTGCTCGGGAATGCACCAACCACGTTCGGACTTCGGGCTGAGCGCGGTGAACGGCCGGCTGGTCGCGGTCGGCGGTGACGATGTGCGCTCCTTGGCGCCGACGCAGACGATGGAGATATCCGAGCCAGCAGTCAACGGTTGGTTGAGCGGGCCGTGGATGCCCAGTCCGCGCCACGGCATGGCGCAGGTCACGCTCGGCAACGTCGTCTGGGTCATGGGCGGTTCGTACACGACGGGCACCGCGCCGACGGCGACCGTGCTGCGCTACATCAGCCCGCTCGTCAAGGTGAAGCTGAAGAAGGGCAACGCCTAGCGTGGCTGCGGGCGCGTATGTCGAGTTCGCCAAGCGCGCGTTCTCCCGCGAGGGCACGTACCGGCCGCAGGTCTTCACGCACATCGGCTCCGTGCTCTTGCGCGTCTTCTTGCTCTCGACGCTATGGACCGCGCTCTATCGCAACAACGGGGCGCAGGCCGGCATCTCGCTTGCCTCGATGATCACCTATGCGACGCTCGCGCTCTTGCTCGACCTCATCTATGGCGTCAACGGCGCCTACATCATCCGCGAGAAGATCCGCGAAGGCTCTATCGCTATCGACCTCATGCGCCCCATCTCCGTGCCGCTCTACGTCCTGGCCGACACGATCGGCCAGACCTCGTTCGCCGCTCTGCAGATCATCCCGGCGCTGGCCCTGTCGCTGCTGCTCGTGCACCTCGACCTGCCGGCGTCGTTCGCCGCCGGGCTCGCGTTTGTCGTCAGCGTCGGGCTCGGCTTCGTCGTCAATTTCTTCCTCGACCTCATGATGGCCACGGTGACGTTTTGGACCATGGAGATCTTCGGCGTTCAGCTCATGGTCCAGTTCATCTCGTCGCTCTTGTCGGGGTCGCTCGTGCCGCTGTATTTCTTCCCGCCCGGGCTCCTGCAACAGCTCGCGCTGGCCTCCCCGTTCGCGGCCATCTACAACGCGCCGCTCTCGATCTACATCGGCAAGGTCGCGGGCGGACAAGATCCTCGCCATGCTCGGATTTCAGGTCATGTGGGCGGCCATCTTCGGCATCTTGCGCGTTCGCGCTATGGCGTGTCGGCGAGCGCCGCGTGGTGATCCAAGGTGGCTAGCCGCTATCTCGCCACCTATCGCCAGTACTGGCGCATCAACATCCTGACGATGATCGAGTACAGCGCGAACTTCTTCATGTGGTTCGGCTTCACGATCGTCTACCACGCCATCGCGATCGAGCGCGCTCTGGGTCACGCTCGTCAGATTCCCGCTCGATGAACGGCTGGGACTTCCAGCAAATGGCCTTCCTGTACGGCCTATGGATGGTCGGACACGCTCCACAACACGTTCTTCTTCACGGTCGGCAGCGTGCCCGACCATGGTCCGCGACGGTCGCTTCGACCGTTTCCTCGTGCGTCCGCTCGATCCGCTCTTCCAAGCGTTGTCACAGCCCGAGCAGATCTGGCCGGACGAGCTCGTCGCTGGCGCTCATCTTCTTCGCGATCGCGCAAGGCGTGGTGCACCTGCGTGGTCGCACGCCACCTCGCCGTTCCTGCTCGTCGCTCGTCATGCTCGGCGGCGCGCTCATCGATTTCGCGGTCCAGCTGCCGATGGCGACGTTGTCCTTTTGGGTCATCCGTCTCGACACGCTGCGCTGGGTCGTGATGTCGCTCGAGAACAGGATTTCACCCGCTATCCGATCAGCATCTACACCCGCGGCGTGAGCTTCATGCTCGCGTTCATCTTGCCGTTCGCGTTCATGAACTATTTCCCGGCGACGATCTTACTCCATAAGACAGCCGAGGCGGGCTACACCATCAATCCGCTGCTGGGCTGGATGACGCCGGTCGTGGGGATCGTGTGGTTCGCCGGCGCCTATCTGTTCTGGCGTCTGGGCCTCAACCACTATAAGGGCACGGGCTCGTAAGACGCGCTACCAGGGCTTCAAGGACGCGATGAGCTCGGGGTATTTCAGGGCGCGCACGGTGACGGCGTGCGTCTGTCCGCTGCGGCGCAGCGCAATCGCGAGCTGCGGCGCATCCAGCGCCGCGTCGAACGCATCGGCGTTGCTCTTGGAGAACGGCTGTCCGTTGATCGACACGATCTGATCGCCGCGTTGCAGGCCGGCGACTGACGCCGGTCCGCCGGGGAAGACGTGCTCGACGACGATAGACCCGTCATCGCTCAAGGACGCCTGGAAGAGCGAGAGATAGCGCGCCGAGGCAGGGTCGGCACTGACGCCCGTGGCCAACAGGCTCTTGAAACCGGGGTCGGACGAATAGCTGCGCAGCGCGCTCACCAGGTCGTCGATCGCCGTGTCACCGGCCTGCACGTAGGCAGCGCTCGGGTTGGTCAGCGACGTGTTCTGATCTTTGGGGGCGACCGTCGCGGCGCTTTGCGTGTCGTCCCAGGTGCTCTCGCCGCCGCAGTCGAGCACTTGGAGCTCGACCGTGGAGTCGACCGATTTGTCGCCGATGCTGCCGCGGAAGGTGGGCACAAGTATCCCGTTGAGATGCATGGTGTGGCAGAGCGCGGACGGGTCGATCAGCTGCGCGTCCGAGATGCCCGCGTCGATCGGCACGGCGGTGAAGCCGAGCGAGCTCACCGCGGTCTTGAGGTGATCGTACATCCGCGTGATGAGGGGTCGCGTACGCGGCGGGGGACGTGTTGAGATACGTGACGCCGATCCGGTTCATCGAGGGAGACGGCGCGCCGCCTGCCGCAGACGCCGCCACAAGCGCGCCGAGCGACACGAGCGCGCCGAGCGCGAAAGCAGCCGCCGGCGCTCGCAGGCTTGCCATGGCTAGAAGCTGATGCGGTCCATCAGCCAGCGGAAATACGCTCGGCGTGGCGTCTCGCCCGAACGGGGCCAGAGCAAGAGTCCGCACAGCCGGCAGGCCAGTTCCGAGTCGCCGTATCCGAGCGTCGGGTACCAGGTGTTGCGCCGCTCCAAGTTGGGCGAGGCACACTTCGGACAGACGTGGATGAGGACCGACTCGGCAAGCACGCCCACCCCTTATTTGAGGTTTCCGCGATTTCCTTGGCGAAAGAACATCGGCAGAACTCGGAGGTCGTATGGCGTTTCATACCATCATCGAGCCGTTTCGCATCAAGAGCGTCGAGCCGATCCGCATGACCACGCCCGAACAGCGGAGGCGCTGCTCGCGAGCGGCCGGTTACAACTTCTTTCGCTGCGCGCCGAGCGATGTGCTGATCGACCTGCTCACGGATTCCGGCACGGGCGCGATGAGCGCCGAGCAGTGGGCCGCCATGATGCGCGGCGACGAAT
Organism: Vulcanimicrobiota bacterium; assembly: GCA_963806005.1. Classification (GTDB taxonomy): domain Bacteria; phylum Vulcanimicrobiota; class Vulcanimicrobiia; order Eremiobacterales; family Eremiobacteraceae; genus JAFANK01. The sequence continues at coordinate 135,607 of CAWDWJ010000004.1, forward strand.
CGTACGCCGGTAGCGCCGCTCCTACTACCGTTTCGAAGACGCGGTGCAGCGACATCTTCGGGCTTCGCGCACATGCATCCCGACGCATCAGGGGCGCGCCGCCGAGCGCATCCTGTTCACGGTGCTGTGCGGAAGCGGCGACATCGTCCCCAACAACACCCATTTCGACACGACGCGCGCCAACATCGAGTTACGCGGCGCCGAGCGCGGTCGATCTGCCCATCCGCCGAAGGGCCGCGCAGCCGCGACTCGTGCATCCGTTCAAGGGCAACATGGACGTCGGCGCGCTTGCGAGCGCTCATCGCGCGCGACGGCGCGCGAGCGCGTCCCGCTCGTGATGCTGACGGTCACCAACAACTCCGGCGGCGGACAGCCCGTCTCGCATGGCGAACATCGCGCGACGTGCACGCCGTCTGCCGCCAGCATTCGACATGCCGCTCTACATCGACGCCTGCCGCTTCGCCGAGAACGCGTACTTCATCAAGCTAGCGCGAGCCGGGCTACGCGGACAGGATCGCCGTGCGAAATCGCGCGGGAGATGTTCTCGCTACGCGGACGGCTGCACGATGTCCGCCAAGAAGGACGGCCTCGCCAACATCGGCGGCTTTCTGGCCACGAACGACGACGCGACTGCGCCAAGCAGGAGAAGAGACCTGCTGATCCTCACCGAGGGCTTTCCCACCTACGGCGGCCTGGCCGGCCGCGACCTCGAGGCGATCGCCATCGGCCTGAAGCGAGGTCGCTCGACGAGGATTACCTGCGCTACCGCATCGCTTCGACCGCCTATCTCGGCGAACGCATCTGCCCGAGATCGGCGTGCCGATCGTGCAGCCGCCGGGCGGCCACGCGATCTACATCGACGCCGCGCGCATTCCTGCCGCACATCCCCGCCGCTGCAGTTTCCCGGCGTCAGGCGCTCGCCGGCGCGCTGTACCTCGAAGGCGGCATCCGCGCCGTGCGAGATCGGCACGCTGATGTTCGGCACGCGACCCGAGACGGGAGCGGAAAGCCCGGCGGCGATGGAGCTGGTGCGCCTGGCGATCCCGCGCCGCGTCTACACGCAGAGCCACATCGACTACGTCATCGAGGTCATGGCCGACGTCTTCTTGCGCCGCGCGGAAATCCGCGGTTTGCGTATCGTCTGGCAGTCTCCGCCGCTGCGCCACTTCACCGCTCGTCTCGAGCCCGTGACATGAATTGTCCGAGCTACAAGCAGGCTTTGGGGGAGAAGTAAGATGGCGATGCCCTTTAGCATCGAGGAGTACGTCCGCTGGAGCGACGTCGACGCAGCAGGCATCGTGTGTTACGGCGCCTTCGTGCGCTTCGTCGAAGTCGCCGAGACCGAGCTCTTCCGTGCGGCGGGCATGCCCTACAGCAAGGTCTTCGACAGCTTCGACTGCTGGTTGCCGCGCGTGCATCTCGCCGCCGACTTCCACGCCCCGGCGAGGCTCGATGAGAAGCTGCGCGTCAGCGCCTTCGTGAAGGCGCTCGGGAACACGTCCGTGACCTTGGGCTTTTGGATCGACAACCTGGGCAAGACGCGCATCGCGGAGTTCGAGATCGTGCTCGTGTGCACCGACCGGACGACGTTCGCCAAGCGGCCCCTGCCGGCCGAGCTGCGCGCCGCGCTCAGTCGTTTCGCGGTCTGACCGTCTCCTGCGACGCTGTGATGCAGACGCCGCACGGCTCCATGCCGACCTCGTGCGCCTGCGCCTCCGTGAGCGTCAAGATCGTGCTTGCGGCATCAAGCTGCCGGTGACAGGTGCTGCCCGGTGCATGGTAGACCCGATCCCCGATGATGCAGACGACATCCATGGGGTGCCGGTTCCCCGAGGGCAGGGCGCGAGCCTGGGCCAAACGGCGGAACGGTCCGACCCACAGATACGTTATCTAGGCGCGTGAGATGGGTGAAGAACGCAAAAAATGCGCCGATAACCGGTGACAGGTGACAGTATGATCCTACAGACACTGCCGGCCACGAGCCGATGGAATCTGTTCAAGATCGAGGGGCAGTTGGACTTCGCCGCCGCCCCGACGGTCCAGACGGCGCTTGTGCACGCGGCCCACATCGACATGAGCGACCTGCTCATCGATCTGGAAGACCTCGCAAGCGTGGACGAGATAGGCGTCGCCAAGCTCACGGGCGTGGTGCAGCGGCTTTGGCCGAACGGCCATCCCTGCAGATCGCGTTCGTGGCCAAAGATTCGTGGCTTGCCGACACGCTCAAGCAGTCGCGCCTGCCGAAGTCGGTCGTCATCTTCCGCACCGGTGCCGAGGCGCTCAAAGCCATCGGCCTGCACGAGGCCGCTTAAGGCAGCGCGCGCACCGTCAAGAAATCAAAAGGACGGCCACGGCCGTCCTTTTTGAGTTGGCGCGAGCGAACTCGCGCTCCTACATCTGGGTGGCGTGGGCCGTGCCGAACATGCGGTGCACGACGCGCACGTAGTGCAGGTCCTCCGGCATCACCCCCGTGTAGCGTTCGAGCGTCTCCACCGGGTTGATCTCCATCCAGCCGTTGACGTAGTGCCTCGTCGGCTTGTCGTGCTGCTGCGTCAAGGTGCCGCGGGCCAGCACAAGCTCGTTGCGGTGCAGATGCAGCGAGCGGATGTAATACTTCATGGCTTTGAAACGCTTCGGCGCCTCGACCACGACGAAATAGCCATGACGGTCGATGAGATAGACCTCCAGATCGCCGTCGATCTCGGGTGACTTGTGCGAGAAGTAGCCGACGATCTCGATCTCGCTGCCCACCGGCACGCGCTCCACGTCGGCGATGGCGACTCGCTGATAGGGCTCGACCGTGAGCAGGGGCGCGGTGGCGGTCGTCGTGTGATGGCTGGCGAGCGCCGCCGACGAGGACAGGCACAGGACAGACAAAAGCGCCACGACCGCGGCGCACAACACGACATTTTTCGACATCGCCGACACCTTCGGCCAGGGCTCTCGGCAGGCCTGTCAAAGACCCGATGGTGACACTGCCTCCGCTTGCCCAACGCGTCGCACCCGGCGACTCGGTCTCGCGCCATCATCGCTACGACGCGGCTGATATCGCCGACTTCGCACATCGCGCGGGCGATCGCAACCCGGTCCATCTCGACGACTCGGCCGGCGCACATTCGCGCTTCGGCAAACGCATCGCCGCGGCGGAGCACACGATCTCCCTCATGCTCGGGCTTGCCGCCTCGTGGCTCGCCGAGCGCGGCACCGCGATCGGTCTAGGATGTTCGTTCCGCTTCACGGCAGCCGTGCGCGAGGGCGACACGCTCGAACTCCTCTGGCGAGTGACCGATACCTACTTCAAGCCGTCGCTCGGCGGCGTGATCGTCTGTTTCGAGGGAAGCGCCCAAAACCAAGATGGCCTCGTGGCCATGCGGGGCAACCTCGAGATGCTGCTGCAAGAATAGTCGGTTGCGGGGTCGCGCGCGAAGCTGCCAGGGCAGGCGCCACCGAGCCCTTGTCGAATAAGCCTGGTCTGATGAAAGAGCATAAGAAGTCGAAATCGTTTGGTGATATCGATCAACTGTTGGACCGCGTCGGCAACAAATATCTGCTCGTGAACGCGGCGCGCGTCCGCGCGCAGCAGCTCGTCAACCGTGACGAACCTGCCGTCGAGGGTTCGAATCCCGAAAAAGCGGTGAGCACCGCCTTCGCGGAGATCGCCGCCGACAAGCTCGATATCGAGATCAACCCCGACCACATCGGTTAGCGTCGCCGCCAGCGCGCGAGCGATCGCGGCGTCTCCCGGACCACGACCTCATCGATCGACACGCGTTCACCCACCGCGTGCTGCAGCTTTTGCGCCAGCACGATCGCGATATTCTCGGCCGTCGTGGCGAGGCCGGTCACGGTGAACTCCGGGCGTTCGTTGAGATCGCAATGGTCGAACTCATCGACGACCTTCTGCAACACGTTGAAATCCACCACCATGCCGTGCTCGAGCTCGTGCGCCGACGCGCCGATCTCCACGCCGTAACGATGCCCGTGACGCCGGTTGCACGGTGAATCGTACGGCAGCGCGAGCTGATGCGCCGCGTCGAAGTGGCAGGTGAAGGAGATCGAGATCATCGGCCGGCGGCTCCATGCCAGAGCAGGTAGTGCAGCTGCGGCAACACGCGCACGTCGCGATGCTGCCAGCTTGAGTCTTCCAACACCGATCGGGTCAGCCATTCCATGAAGCGCAGGTACGACTCCCCGGAGCCCGCGCGTCCGCTCTCGGGCTGGAGCACGACCGGCGTCCGAGCAGGCAACGCGTCGTCGAGCGAGGCGAGCAGGGCCAAGGCATCGGTCAGATCACGCATCTCCCCGATGACGAACTTCAGCTGCATCCGGTCTGCAGCGCTGGCACAGAACTTGCGCAGGACGGCCGGTTTGGGGACGTAGCCCGATGTGCCGACTTTCGGGCTGATCGAGAAGAGCGAGACGCCGGGAAGGTCGGCGAAGATCGTGCCGCTGGTCTCGACCGTGATGTGCCGGCCCGCCAAGGCGTCGACGAGCGCCCCGATATCCTGCGCCAAGGGCTCGCCACCTGTGATGACGACGCGCTTGTGATCGCGGGCAAGCGCCGCAAGCTCGGCGGTGCTCATCTGGGTCCCCGCATCGCCGGCGAGCGCGTAGGGCGTGTCGCACCAGGAACAGCGCAGCGGACAGCCATCAAGGCGTATGAAATAGGTCGGCGCGCCGATGAGACCGCCCTCACCCTGGATGGAGAGGAACGTCTCGTTGACGGAAAGCTTGGCAGACGCAGACATGGGCTGCATTTTTTCGCGCCGCCCACGCGGGCTACCCCCCGCGCGGCCGCGTCGTATGCTCTGGCCCTTGAGAGGGCGTCCGGGGCCTGCGTCGAAGCCCGCCTTCCCTCTCCGAAAGAACGATGCAGCGGACCTTTTGAAGCAGCGAACCTTCAGGTCCGTCACGCAGGTGAAGCAGCGGACCTTGTGGTCCGTTCCGACATGGTCGCATGTGGAGGTACGTGATGGCTGCAGCCCAAGGCATCAGGAACATCGCGTTTGTCGGTCCGCATCACAGCGGCAAGTCAACGCTCGTCGAGGCGCTTCTCGCGCACACGCAGGCGATCCCGCGCAAGGGCTCGGTCGTCGACGGCACCGCCACGACGGACCACGATCCCGAATCCCATGCCCACCAGATGTCAGTCGCTCCCGGCTTCGCGTACCTCACAAGCGGCGGCGTCCGCGTCAACATCATCGACTGCCCAGGCGCAGTCGATTTTCTTGAGGAGACGAAGTTCGCGCTGCAGGCGGCCGATGCCGCGGTCGTCGTCGTCGAAGCGGACCCCAACAGGCTGCCCCAGGTCGACACCCTGGTCGACTATCTCGAATCGCTGCATATGCCGCATTGCTTCGTCATCAACCGCCTGGACCGCCCGGGAGCCGATTTCATTGGGACGTACGGCGCGCTGCGCCAGCGCTTCGGCAACCACGTCGTCGCCGAGCACGCGCCCATCGGACAAGGCGAGAACCTTTCGGGTTTCGTCGACGTCGTGAAGATGAAGGCGTTCAAGTACGGCGATGGCCAGGCGAGCCCCACAGCCATGCCGGACCACCTCGCCGATAAGAACCATGAAGAGCTGCTCGAAGCGCTCGCCGACTTCGACGACCATCTCATGGAAGAGATCCTCGAGGGCCAAGAACCGCCGATCGAGGAGATCGAGCACGACCTGGAAGTCGACGTCAGCGCGGACAAGGTCATCCCCGTGGCGGTGGCGAGCGGCATCCGCGGTTGGGGCGTGCCCGAACTCCTCGACCTCATCATCCGCCAGTTCCCCGACGGTTCGCAGGTCCGCCGTGACGACGAGACCGGCAAAGCGGTCGAGCCCAATGCCGCAGGTCCGGTCATCGCGCAGGTCTGCAAGACGACCGTGCATCCGCAAAGCGGCAAGCTGTCGATCGTGCGCGTGCTCTGTGGGCAGCTCAACCCGGACACGGCGCTCGTTAACATAAACCGCGACGTCAAGGAGCGTCCTGGCGGATTGTACTGGCTGCTCGGCAAGAACCAGACGGCGGCGAGCGGCGCAGGGCCCGGCAACGTCGTGGCGATCGCGCGGCTCGACACGACCGTGACCGGCGATACGCTGTGCTCCAACGGCACGAAGACCAAGATGCCCGTGCACACGATGCCTAAGCCCGCCTTCTCGCTCGCGCTGCGCCCGCACGAACGCTCGGACGAAGCCAAGCTCTCACAGCTGCTCGTGCGCATGCGCGAAGAGGACCCGACGCTCGCCGTGGAGCGAGAGACCTTCACCGATGAGCTCGTGCTGCGCGGTTACGGTGAGATGCACCTCAGCGTGACGGTGGAGCGCCTGCAGCGCAAATACGGCGTCAAGCTCGACACGCAACTGCCGCAAGTGCCGTATCGGGAGACGATCACCGCCAAGACCCAGCAGCAGGGGCGCTACAAGCATCAAACCGGCGGGCATGGGATGTTCGGCGACGTGCATCTCGAGATCCAACCACAGACGCGCGGCGGCGGCTTCAAGTTCGACGAGCACGTCGTGGGCGGCTCTGTGCCCAAGCAGTTCTTCCCGGGCGTCGAGAAAGGCGTGCGCGAGGCCCTTGAGAAGGGCCCGATCGGCGGCTTCCCGGTCGTCGACGTCCACGTCACGCTCTACGACGGCTCCTATCACACGGTCGACTCGAACGAGATGTCGTTCAAGCTCGCCGCGTCGCTGGCCATGCGCGAAGGCATGCCCAAATGCCACCCCGTGCTGCTCGAGCCGATCCAACGTGTCGAGGTCACCGTGCCCAGCGCGTACACAAGCGCCGTGCTGCAGCAGATCAGCGGCCATCGCGGGCAGATCCAGAGCTACGGCCCGAGCGAAGATCGTCGCGGCTGCGACGTCGTCAAAGCGCTCGTGCCGCAAGCCGAGATGCCGCGCTACCTCACTGAACTGCGAACGGCGACACAGGGTCTCGGCTACTTCACGGCGGAGCACGACCACTTCGAGTTCGCACCGCCCAAGGTGGTCCAGACCGTCACCGCGGAGCGAAAAGAGCTCGCCGCAGCCCGTTAGACACCGCACGCGCAGGCGCCACGGCGCCCAAGCGTGAGGTCCGCGCCAGAGAAAGGTAGCACCTCGGGCCGATCGGCCGGACGCTTGCGCATGTCAAGATGACGGAGCTTCACGCCCGCCCGTCAAAGCATAAGGCTATGGTCCGTCTCACGATGTAGTCACGGACCTTTGTCATCCGTTGTCCGCCGCATCGAGCGGACACTCGAAGGAAGTCAGATGAACCAAGCCTCTCGCCGTCGCGCCCGCGCAGCCGCATGCGCTGTCTCGGGGCGCCGCCCCTTTGCCCTGCCCGGTTCGAAGGCGCGCTACGCGCCGGACCGGCCGGCGGCGATAGGCCACATAGCACTCACGCTGTCGTTCGACTTCAAGGAGCACGTGCTCTTCGGCAGCTGCCGCACGACGTTTGCCGCCGTCGGCAAGCCGCTGCGCTCGCTCGAAATGGACGCCGACCACCTCCACATCAAAGCCGTGCGCACCGCGAGCGAGAAGAAACTGCCGTTTGAGACCGTGGCCGGCAAACTCATCATCGATCTCGGCCATGCGCTCCAGCCCGGCAAGTCCAGCACGGTCATCGTCGACTATGAAGCGCGCCAGCCCAGCCAAGGCATCTACTTCATCTCACCCGACAAGGCGTATCCGAAGAAGCCCGTCCAGGTGTGGACGCAAGGCCAGGACCAAGACGCCCACTACTGGTTCCCGTGCATCGACTATCCCAACGCCAAAGCGACCACTGAGGTGACGGCCACCGTGCCCGCCTCGTACTTCGTCCTGAGCAATGGCACGCTTGTGTCGACAACCGCCGACAAGGCGGCCAAGACGAAGACCTATCATTGGAAGATGGACACCCCGCACGTCACCTATCTCGTGACCTGCGTCGCCGGCGAATTCTCGGAGAAGACCGAGATGCTGGGAGATCTCCCGGTGTCGTACTACGTCGTGCCGGGCCGCGAAGCCGACGGCGCGCGATCGTTCGGCAAGACCCCGAAGATGGTGAAGTTCTTCTCCGACCGCATCGGCGTGCCATATCCGTATGCGAAGTATGCGCAGATCGCGGTGTTCGATTTCGTCTTCGGCGGCATGGAGAACACAACCGCAACGACGCAGACCGACACGACGCTGCACGACGCCCGCGCTCACCTGGATTTCTCGAGCGACTCGCTCGTGGCCCACGAACTGGCGCACCAATGGTTCGGGGACCTGCTCACCTGTAAGGACTGGTCGCATGCCTGGCTCAACGAGGGCTTTGCGACGTATTTCGAGGCGCTCTTCCGCGAGTTCGACCAGGGTGCTGACGAATTCGATTACTACCGGCTGACGCTCGCCTCTCGCTATTTCGAAGAGGACAGCCAGCATTATCGCCGGCCGATCGTCACCAACGTCTACGCCGAGCCGATCGATCTCTTCGACCGCCACCTCTACGAGAAGGGCGCCTGCGTCCTGCACACCATCCGCCGCATGCTCGGCGACGAGCTGTGGTGGCGCGCGATCAAGCACTACGTCTCGGAGCACAAGCTCGATAACGTCGAGACCATCGACTTCGTGCGCGCCATCGAGTCGGTCAGTGGCCGCAATATGTTGAAGTTCTTCGACCAGTGGGTCTTCAAGGGTGGACATCCGGCGTTCCGTGTGGGCTACTCCTGGGATGAAGCGACGAGATCGGCGAACATCCGCATCGAGCAGACCCAAGACACATCTGACGGGACCCCGGTCTTCACCCTGCCCGTCACCATCGCGTTCCTCAACGGCAAGACCGAGCGCCGTTTCGTGGCGGAGATCGAGCGCAGCGAGCAGACCTTTACTTTCGCGGTCGAACAGCGGCCCGAGGTGTTCTGCTTCGATCCTGACGGCGACGTGCTCAAGACGGTCGACCTCCAGGTCCCCGTCGAGATGCTGATCCGCCAAAGCCAGGTCGACAAGAACCTGAGCGCCCGCGTCGATGCCATCCGCGCGCTGGCCAAACACCCGCGCTCGGACGTCGTCGACGTGCTTGGCCGCCTGCTGGCCGGACGCGCCTTCTGGGGCGTGCAGGCGCAAGCCGCGGCCGCGCTCGGGATGATCCGCAGCGAGCGCGCGTTTGCGGCGCTGTGCAAAGCGCGTAAGATCGACCACCCGAAGGCACGGCGCGCCGTCGCCCGAGCGCTCGGCGAGTTCCGCGGAGATGAGGCCTGCGAGGCGCTCAGCCCGATGCTGGCGCGCGATGCGTCGTATTTCGTCGAGGCGGAAGCCGCGGCGTCCATCGGCAAGACGCGGTCGAAGAAGGCCTTCGCGATTCTCACCAAGGCGCTGGAGAAAGCGTCGTTCAACGACGTCATCCGCTGCGGCGCGATGCGTGGTTTCGCCGAGCTCGGCGACGAACGGGCGATTCCGATCCTGCTCGGCTGGACGGAATATGGGAAGCCGAACTTCGCGCGCGAGACGGCGATCGAGGAGCTCGGCAAGCTTGGGCAGGGCAAGAGAGAGGTGCGACTGCGCCTGTGCGATCTGCTCGACGACAAGAACTTCTATGCACGCCTCGCTGCCGTCGAAGCCCTGCAGGCACTGCACGACCATGACGCTGTCGGGGTCCTCAACCGTTTGGCGTCGCAGGACGTCGATGGACGGCTCAAGGGCGCAGCGGCCAAAGCTGTCCGGGCCATCGGCGAGTACCTCGACAAGCCGGCTGAGATCAAGCAGTTGCGCACAGAGATCGAAGGCCTGCGCGAGAGCAACAAGACGCTGCTCGACCGCCTGGACCGCCTGGAAGCCAAAGCAAAGCCCAAAGCCAAACGATGATGCGGCAAGGTCCGCTGAAAGCACCGGATCTTTGAGGCAACGGACCTTTGAAGCAACGGACCTTCAGGTCCGTTTTTTTTACTGGGCCTAGTCCGCCTTGGCCAACATCACCGACGTCGACTTGACCATCGCCGTGACCTCGTCTCCGACTTTGAGACCAAGCTCAGCGGCTGCCTCTGCCGTGATGACGGCGACGAGGTGATTGTCGCCGATCCGGACGCTGACTTTGGCCATGAGCCCGTCGGTCTTTATCTCCTGGACGATGCCGGGGAGCAGATTGCGTGTGCTAACCCGCATACGTGCGCTCCTGTGCTGCGCGCTCGTGACAGGCGAGCGCGACCGTCAGCGCGGCGATGACGTGCGGCTCGTCGATATTGACCCCGACAAGCGTTCGGACCCGGTCGAGCCGGTAGCGGACGCTGTTGCGGTGCAAGAAGAGCGCGCTTGCCGTCCTGTCGACCCGGGCGCCGCTTTCGTAGTACGCGCGCAGCGTGGCGATGAGGTTGTTCCCGCGCAGCCCGTCCTCGCGCGCGAGCGGGGCGATGAGCATTCGTGCGAGCTCTGACGCCTCGGGATCGGCTGCCGCCACCTCACGCAACTGCCGCAGCAGCGATGCGACCGCATCGGGCCGAAGGCGGCTCAGCTTGTCGCCCATAACGGCTCCTCCTTAGAACACCGCGAACAGCACGAGATTGCCGCTCGCATCCAGCATGAAGATGAACGTGCCATCCGTGTGAAGCGATGTGACGGGAGGCCGGAACGCCGCGGCGGCCAGGCTCGTCTGACCATTGTAGGCGATCGTGACGTTCGAGACGAGCGTCCCAGGCGCAGCGGCCGAGTTCCCGGGGCTCACGTAGTGGCCGAGCAGGTAGCTGCCGGCCGTCGGCGAGCCGAGCGGACCGTAGTTATCGCCCAGCCCGTCGCTTCCCATGTTCGCGCCGGCAAGCGGTGCCGGGCTGAAGGTGTAGGCGTTCTTGGTATTGCTTGGTATCGACACTTTCCAGGAGGTGCCGTCCTTATGGAAGATGGTGTAGATCCCGATCGCTCCAAAGGTCGCCGCGGCTGCATCTTCATTATACATGCTCAAGCCCGTGTAGGTGTACGACCCCGTGACCTTGCCCGTTCCGTCGAGGGCGTAGGCCACCCACGAGACGGTGCCGGCGAGATTGTCCTGCGCGATGAAGACGCGCCCTCCATCGGCCGCGATCGTGCGGGTGCCCGACGACCCAAGGCCGTCGACGAAGGTCACGCTGGTCGTGCAGGTCGTCGGCGTCGCGGTCGCCGGCGGACACTTGTCGACAAGCCCGGTCGAATCGACGAACCAGTCATCGCCGTTGCCGTCGATGGCGACTGCGATGGGCTTGTACCCGCTGGGCAGCAGGTACGACCCGTTGTTCGATCCCGGCGATCCGAACTCTGAGTAGCCGTAGCCGCCGGTCGCCGTTCCGACCGCGCCCACGCCGCCCGAGCCGGCAGTGCTGAAGTCGAGCGAGATGTCGAACGGATGGATGAGGCCGCTGAACGATCCCACGAACGCCGGTGCCGTCGGCACGGGCTGCGGCGATCCCCCACTGCTGCTGTTCGAACTCTTGTGGTTCTGCGAGGTGATGAAAATGCCGACGCCGACCGCGGCTGCGACGAACACGAGCGGCTGATACACGGCAGGCACTGAGCTCTGCGGGTCGATCGGCTTCGAACATCCGCCAACCATGGACGCGATCGCGCACGCGATGCAGAGCACGGCGATACGCTTTCGCAGAGACGGTTCCATGCGTTCGCACTACGTTCTCCGAGCGTCAAAACCCCGCAAGCCAAGCGCCCCATGGCTGCAAGAAGAGAACGCGCGCGGCGCGTCAAACGGTCGGGTCCATGAAGAGTGAGTCGAAGGTCCGGGCCTCGCTGCCGGAGGGTCTCACCGCCGAAACCCTGCGCGAGATGTACTACCGCATGGTCCTCACGCGGCTGTGCGACGATCGGGCTTTCGCGCTCAACCGCCAGGGCAAGATCCCCTTCGCCGCCACCTGCCAGGGTCATGAGGCAGTCCAGGTGGGCGCTGCCTTCGCGCTCAAGCGCGGCACCGATTGGGTCGTGCCATATTACCGCGACACCGCGCTTGCCCTCTCCTATGGGGTCACGCCGCGCGAGCAGCTCATGTGTCTGTTCGCACGTAAGGGCGATATCTTCTCGAGCGGCCGTCAGTTCCCGAACCATTACAGCGTGCCCGACCGCCGCATCGCGAGCATCTCGAGCATCATCGCGGCGCACGTGACGCATGGCGTCGGCATGGCGCTCGCGTTTGCGATGCGCAAAGAGCCCATCGTCACGCTCATCACCTTCGGCGAAGGCTCGACGAGCGAAGGCGAATGGCACGAGGCGCTCAACTTCGCCGGCGTCCACAAGGTGCCCGCGGTCTTCCTGTGCGAGAACAACGAATTCGCGATCTCGGTCCCGCAGAAGCTGCAGATGGCGGTCGCCAACGTCGCCGACCGAGCTGCAGGCTACGGGCTCCCGGGCGTCATCTGCGACGGCACGGATCCCGTCGCGACCTATCTCGTCGTGCACGAGGCGGTGGAGCGCGCGCGCAAGGGTGAGGGGCCGACGCTCATCGAGGCCAAGTGCTACCGCGCGATGTCGCACACGAGCGACGACAACCAAGCCACCTATCGCACCGCACAGGAGATCGAGGCGCTCAAGTCGCGCGACCCGATACCGCGCTTCGAAGGCTGGCTCAAGGCTCGCGGTCTCATCGAAGACGAGACGATCGTGAGCTTGCGCAAGCGCGCGCAGGCGGAGGTGGACGAGGCCACCGACTGGGCCGAGCAGCAGCCGCCGCCGACCGAAGAGGATCTCTACACCCACGTCTATGCCACGGGACCGCTGTCCTAGCCATGGCCGTCAAAACGGTGCTCGAGGGCGTCCGCGACGCCATCCACGACGAGATGAAGCGCGACCCGCGCGTCTTCATCATGGGCGAGGACGTCGGCCCGCGCGGCAACGTCTTCCTCATCACCAAGGGGTTTCTCGACGAGTTCGGGCGCGATCGCGTCATCGACACGCCGCTCGCCGAGGCATCGATCGTCGGCGTCGCCATCGGCGCGGCCATGGCCGGCATGCGGCCCATCGCCGAGATCCAGTTCGCCGACTTCATCTTCCCGGCATACAACCAGATCGTCGGCGAAGCGGCCAGGATCGCGCTACCGCAGCAACGGCGGCTACACGTGCCCGCTCGCCATCCGCGCGCCCTACGGCGGCGGCGTGCGCGGCGCGTTGTCGCACTCTGTGAGCATCGAGGCGTTCTTCTACCACGTCCCCGGGCTCAAGATCTGCGTTCCTTCGACGCCGGCGGACGCGAAGGCATGCTCACGAGCGCCATCCGCGACGACGATCCCGTGCTCTTCCTCGAGCACAAGCGGACCTACCGGCTCATCAAAGGCGAGGTGCCGGGCGGCGACTTCACGGTCCCCATCGGCAAAGCCGATATCGCCCGCGCGGGCAAGGATCTCTCGGTCATCACCTATGGGCTCATCGGCACTTCGCCGTCGAAGCCGCCGACAAGATCGCCGGCGAGGGCATCAACGCCGAGATCATCGACCTGCGTTCGGTCCGGCCGATGGACCGGACGGCGATCCTGCAGAGCGTGACCAAGACGCGCCGCGCGCTCATCGTCCACGAAGATCAGAAGTTCGGGGGCATCGGCGCCGAGATCGCGGCGATCATCGCGGAAGAGGCGCTGTTCGAGCTCGACGCTCCCGATCCGCCGCGTCTGCGGACCCGACGTGCCGGCGATGGGATACGCCAAGGAATATGAAGAGGCGTTCATGCCCAACCCGGAGCGCATCGCCGCAGCCATGCGCGACCTCGCGGCGTTCTGAGGCCCTGATGAAGCGTTCATCCGCCGCTGGAGGAGTGAAACCGTGGCTACCGTGACGATGCCGCAGCTCGGCGAGACGGTCACCGAAGGGACCGTCGGACGCTGGCTCAAGAACGTCGGCGACACGGTCGCGAAGTACGAGCCGCTCCTCGAAGTCGAGACCGATAAGGTCGCGTCGGAGATCCCTTCGCCGTTCGCGGGCACGCTCACGGCTATCCACGTGCAAGAGGGGACGACCGTCCCCGTCGGCGCCGCGGTCTGCGAGATCGGCGAGAGCGTCGCTGCCGACGCTCCCCGGCCGACGGCTAAAAGCGAGCCGGTCGCCGCGCCGGCTGCTGGACCCGCAAGCGACCAAAGCGCGCAGCGCCAGGTCGCCGTCGATCTTCCACAGGCCGCAGGCACAGACGGCGTGCGCTACTCGCCGGTCGTGCGCCGCCTCGCACGCGAGCACCGGCTCGATCTGCGCCAGGTCGCGGGCAGCGGCCGCGGCGGCCGTCTCACCGCCAAAGACGTCATGGCTCACATCGAGGGGGGCGCGGCACGCTTCTCGCCCGCGGCCCAGACCGCGGCGAGCATCGCCGCACCCGCTCCCCAGCACGTCAAGCCCGTCCCCGTCGCACCGCCCGCCACCGGCGACACGTCCGTGCGCGTCAGCCAGATGCGCAAGACGATCGCCGAGCACATGGTGCTCTCCAAGACGACGGTGCCGCACGCATGGTCGATGGTCGAAGCCGACATCACCGACCTCGTCGCCTGGCGCGCGCGCGAGAAAGACGCGTTCAAGGCGCGCGAAGGCGTCAATCTCACCTTCCTGCCGATCGTGGTGATGGCCGTCTGCGGTGCGCTGCGCGAGTTCCCTCAGGTCAACGCCACCTGGGCCGGCGACCGCATCATCCTGCGCAAGCAGATCAACGTCGGCATCGCGGTCGACATCGACGACGGCCTCGTGGTCCCCGTCGTGCGCGACGCAGACCACATGAGCTTGTCGGGAGTGGCGCGCAAAGTGACCGAGCTTGTGGAGAAGGCGCGTTCGCGCAAGCTCACCCTGGAGGAGATGGCTGACGGGACGATCACGGTCGACAACACAGGCGCCCTGGGCAGCATCGCGTCGTACCCGATCATCAACCCTCCGCAGGCCGCGATCATTACCATGGAGGCCATCGTCAAGCGGCCCTGGGTGATCAACGACGCCATCGCCATCCGCTCGATCATGAATCTCTGCCTGAGCCTCGACCACCGCGTGCTCGACGGCTCGGTCGCGTCGCGCTTCCTCCAGTCGGTCAAGCGCCGCCTCGAGACGTACACGGCATCCGGGTAGTTTCAGACAGCTTTCAGGTGGCCATCTTACCGTAGGAGTCGATGCGCACGAAGGTCATCGCCCTCGCCGGCCTCGCCTTGATCGTAGCGGCCTTCATCCCACTGCCGGCGAGCGCTGCTGCGTCTGCTTCACCTGACGTGACCGGCGTGTGGGAGAGCGAGCGCAGCTTCGGCCCGACGATCGATGGCGGAGAGCTCGTGCTGATGCGCCAGGGCAACGGCTGGAGCGCGAAGATAGGCGGCGAGACCGCAACCTCGCCCGGATCTGCGAGCGCACCATCCTTCCGCTTTTCGGACGGAAGCGAGCTGCGCATCCACCCGTCGGGCGCTGACCTTGAAGGTCAGTGGGTGCAGCCGGTAGCGGTGACGAGCGGTTACCGGTTCTCCACTCCGGTGCGCCTCGCGCAAGCAGACGACGGCGTCTGGGTCGGGCAGATCCATCCACTACACGACGTCGCCCATTTCACGCTTATCATCGCTCGCGCGCCCGGCGGCGCCATGAGCGCCTTCATCCGCAACTCGGAGAGCAACGAAGGCGCACGGATCGGCATGCGGCGCGTGACCGTCTCGGGCGGCGAGGTCCGTCTGCAGCGAGAGGGCAGCGCAGATATCGTCGGACATCTGGGCGGCGACGTGCTGACCTTCAGCTTCGCCGGCTATCCAAGCACGTTCGCGTTCCAACGACGGCCTCCAGCCGGCCGGGATGCCGGCTACATCTATCACATCCCCATCCGCAACGGCGACGGATGGACAACGGCATCGCTTGGCGACGTCGGGCTGGACAGCGCCAAGATCGCCGCACTGATCGGCATCATCGAGGCCCCCGCAACCTCTCCCGCTGCGCCCTATATCCAAAGCGTGCAGATCGCTCGGCACGGGCAGCTCGTGCTCGACGAGTACTTCAACGGGTTCTCAAGCGGCCGCCCGCACGACATGCGCTCCGCGGGCAAAAGCGTCACCACGCTGCTCGTCGGCAAGGTCATCGAAAGCGGCGCTCCGATAGGCCCTGGGAGCCCCGTCTATCCGCTGTTTGGGCAGTACGCGCCCTACGGCAATCCCGATCCGCGCAAGCAATCCATCACCATCTCCGACCTCATGACGATGTCGCCGGGCTACGCCTGCGACGACAACGAAGACGCATCGCCGGGCAATGAAGACACGATGGAATCGCAGAGCGCTCAGCCGGACTGGTACAAGTACACGCTCGATCTGCCGATGGTGTACGACCCGGGATCGCGCGCGGTCTATTGCAGTGCAGGCATCAACCTGCTCGGCGGGATCATCTCACGCGAGAGCGGGCGTCCGTTGACCGACTATTTCTATGACAGTTTCGCCGCGCCGATGCAGTTCGGCACGTACGCGATGTGGCTGACACCTCCGCCGCTCTCAACCGCCTACATGGGCGGCGGGGATTACTTCCTGCCCCGCGATTTCCTGAAATTCGGGGAGCTGTTCCTCGACCACGGCAACTGGAACGGCAAGCCGGTCATCGACGACGCCTGGCTCGCCGCATCTGCCGCATCGCACGCAAGCCTCACCGGGCCAGGTGACTATGGCTACGGCTGGCATCTCTCCACGTATACCGCCGGCGGACGCTCGATCAAGGCAATCAGCGCCGGCGGCAACGGCGGCCAGTTGCTCTTCGTCTTCCCGCAGTTGGACATGACGGTGATGATCACCGCCGCCAACTACGGGCAGTACCCCGTATGGCAGAAGTTCGTCACGAACCTCGTGCCAGACTATCTTATCGCTGCGGCGAGATGAACATCCGTGACGCGGCCTTCTTGAAACCGGGCGGCGCGTAGGGGTCGGTCGTCGAGATGGCCAGCAGCTGCGCCGACGTCAACGGCGGGATAGTCGTGCGGTACACCAAGTCGATCTTCTGGATGAACACGTTGGCGATGAGTGCGTAGCCCGTGTTCGACGGATGCAGCCCGTCGATGCTGACCAGCCCGCCCCCGAACGCCAAGGTGCAGCAGACCCCAGGGTTGATGGGGACGCCACCGGCGAGGCGGATTGCGTCGAAGAGCCCGTGGATGTCGACAAGGGGCGCGCCGCTGGATTGCGCGCCGGCGGCGATGGCGGAATTGTACGCAGTGTTGAGCTGCTGAACTTGGACGGCGAATGCATCGACCAGGTAGTCACCGGGCGCGTGGAGCACGGGCGTCACGCTGCCACCCTCCAGAGTCGCAAGCGTCGTGAAGAACCCCGACTCGGTCAAGAAGCCCCCGGGTCCGACGCCATAAGTTGCCTGGATGTATGCGGTGACCGCCACGGCAGCGGGCGCGGGCACGCTAAAAGGCGCCGCCTCGAGCGTCGCGGTGAGCGTGGGGCCGCCGCGGAAGAACTGAGGCAGGAACAGCACATCTGGCACGTTCGCCACCACCACACGGGCGCCGCTCGCCTGGAGCGCGCGGACCGTCGCGGCGATGTCTGCCTGCATCTGCGCTGGCGTGTCCACTGGTGCCTTGCCGCCCGAGAAGGTGAAGTCCAAAAGGTCGTTCGCGCCGAGCCAGACGGTGACAAGCGTTGGGTGCAGCGAGGCGGCCACATTGACTTCCGTCAACGGACCGACGGTCGTCGCGAAATGACCCAGAACGGGTAGGAAAGTATTGCTCTCCGACATCACAAGCGGCTGGAGCGCCGTCGACGGGTCGGCTGGGTTGAACGGATACGTGCACCCTGGTCCTGTCGGCGGGCCGGTGAGCGGACCTGTCATGTACAGTGCTTCGTGCGCCGTTATTCCTGGCACGCCCACGTCGAGGACGTTCTGGGAAAGGCTCATGCGCGTCGCTCCGAACGAGCCTCGCGAATAGGCGGCGTCGTTAAACGCATCGCAGGATGGGTGCGTAGCGGCGATCAGCGTGGTGGCGTTGACGACGAGCTGGGATCCGAGCCCGGGTCCCGCGATCAGCGGCAAGGGTGAGACGGCTGGGTTGAACATGGCGGCCTGCGGGGTGCCAGTCGCCTGTTGGTAAAGGATTGACCAGAAGCCAAACTCCTGGCCCGGCGGGACGGCGCCGCCTGGGTATGCGGAGACCGGGCTCGTCACGCCGGTCGCGCCGAGCAATCCGCCGGACTGCTCGCCCGCGGTGAGGCTGTCGCCGACGCCGACGATGCGCGCCAAGATCGCATTGCCCCTGGGCAGCGTGTTGATCGTCTGCGTCGTGCTCGACGACGTGCACCCCGCGACGACGAGCGCGGCGGCGATGCTGGTGAGGATCTGACGAGAGCGCATGACGAAACCTCTTTGACCTAGAGCGGGATCACGCTCGGCGTGCCGATGCCGAATTGTATCTGCAGCTGCGTGTCCTTCAAGCCTCCCACCGTGGGGACCACCGGGCTTTGCGAGCAGGGAAGGCCCTGACAGGTCAGCCCGTACGCGCCATACGGCGAGTAGTTCGATGGTGAGGTGGCGCTAAAGATCGCTTGCACGAACGCCAGCTTGTTGAACTTGTATGACGCTCCCAAGAAATATCCCGGATTGTGCTCGGCGTAGGGATCCGGCGGCAGGTAGTCGCGCGAGTCCTGCGGCTGGAAGAACATCTTGATCCTGGAGTTGAAATTGTACTCGATGTACATCACCTGATAGAGCTGCGCGTGATTTTGGATGTTGACGCCGTTTAAGTGATTGAGCCAGGCCGGCGCGATCGTGAACGTGCCGAACATCCTCGGCGTCGAGAGAAATGGCACGGTCACCGCCGCAGCCCATAGCTGTGCGGTGCGCACCTCCACGCCGCTGACCGGGAAGCCGTTGTACATGAAAGGCACGACCCCGTTTGAGCTCGTGCCGACCGAGCCCCAGCGCGACACGTACAACGGTGAGATCACAAACGGCACTTGCCCGGCCTTGACGAGCCCGGAAGCGCCGACGAAGAGGAAGCTATCTTTGTTCGTCGCGTTGATGTTCGCCGTCGCCAGATTAGCAGTGCCGATGGGCGGGGCAAAGCCCTGCACGTAAAGCGGCACCGTGCCGCTGTTAAAGCAACACGGGTAATGCTGCAGCTGATAAAAGCTCACGGACGCGCGAACGTTCGGGTTGAAACCGTAACCGAGAACGCCGTCAAACCCACCAGGCAGCCAGGCCGTTTGGGAGCCGAGGTTGCCGAAGGGCACTGCCATGGAGAAGTCCGCGGTGTAGGCAAGTCCAGTGGGAAGGCCTCGGTTCTTGGTCGCGGCAACGGTGGCGGTGCCGGTAGGTCCCGATGCGGTAGACCCCGCGGCGGCGCTCTCGGCCGCTTCGGCGCGAGCCGCTCGCTCAGCGGAAAGCGCGTTCTTGAGGGCGATGTTCGCCGTCTGCATCACTTGGTTGGCAGGCCCGTTCACCGTGTCGGCAGCCGCCGGAGGCACCGTAAAGGCGACAAGCGCGGCCGCGAGGATGCCTGACACAAGTACGGCCCGCGATGCTGATCGAGAACTCATGCGTCCCCCCTCGCGCGTGCAATGAAATGACGCCGTGGCGCAAACGGCGTGAAAAGCGCGTCCAAGGCGATACTTTTTCGGTGCACATATTCCTTTGCCGTCGCCGCGCAAAATACCAAAAGCGGGGACCAGGCCGTCGTACCCGAGCAGCGCGGTCAGGCGAGATCGCGGGGGCCCGGCAAGCGGCTCACGACTGTGCCCGCCACCGCGACGACGATGCCGGCGATCGCGAGTGTGAGCGGCAGATCGGTGAGGGTCGCAGCCGTGCCGAGCAGCCAGGCGCCAAGAGGCATGAAGCCCAGGAAGATCATCGTGTAGAGCGCCATGACCCGGCCGCGCATCTCGATGGCCGTGTGGACTTGCAACAGGGTGTTGGTCATGCCCATGAAGAGCATGACGGCGGCGCCAAGCGCCACGAGCGCGGCCGCACCCCAAAGGATGGTCCTCGTGAGCGAGAAGAGCAACAAGAAGACGCCGGTGAGCACGGCCGATGCCGCCGCGATCGAACCGCGGTGACGCTTGGTGCCGATGAAGGCTGTGGCGATCGAGCCGCCGAGCGCGCCCGCGCCGGACGCCGCCATCAGCATGCCCAACGCTCCCGGGCCGCCCGCGATCGTCGTCTTGACGAAGGCGGGGAGCAACTGGATGTAGGGCCGGGCGACGAGCGAGACGAGCAATGCCAGTACGAAGAGCGTGAGGATCGCCGGTTGTCCGCGCACGTAGCGCAGTCCGTCGACCAGCTCCGGCCAGATCCCCGGGCGCTCCTTGACGTGGACCGGCGGCTTCGGAGACATCGCGGCGAGCGCGACAAGCACCGCACCGTAGGAGAGCGCATTGAGATAGAAGGTGTCGGCCACGCCAACCGTGCTCACGAGGATGCCGCCGAGAGCCGGGCCGATGATGCCGGGACCGTTGAAGGCCGCCGAATTGAGCCCGATAGCGTTCATGAGCTCGCGCGGTCCGACGAGTAAGGGCACGAGC
Organism: Vulcanimicrobiota bacterium; assembly: GCA_963806005.1. GTDB lineage: Bacteria > Vulcanimicrobiota > Vulcanimicrobiia > Eremiobacterales > Eremiobacteraceae > JAFANK01. Next base: position 155,997 of record CAWDWJ010000004.1, read on the forward strand.
GACTGCCTGGTCGGGGCGTCGAAGGTGAGCCCGACGGCGGAGATCGCCGCCAGCACGACGACATGCCAGACCCGCACGACGTGGGTCTGGGCGAGGACGGCAAGGGTCAGGGCGCAGAGGCCGAGCACGAGTTGGGTGAGGATGAGCAGCCGCCGCCGGTCCACCCGGTCAGCGATTGCGCCGGCGACGCCCGACAGCAGCACAACAGGGATGGAACGCACGAAGCCGATGATGCCCAAATAGAGCGGCGCAAGCGCGGGGCGAGGTGCGAGTTCGACGACGAGCCAGCCTTGCGCCAGCGTCGCCATCCAGCTCCCCGTGTTCGAGACGGCCAGGCCGAACCACAAAAGCCGGAATTCTCGATACGCGAAGGCGCCGAATCGGCTTGCGCCGGGCGGCGAGTGCTCCGCTGTCTGAGGATCGCTACCGTTCGCCGCCACGGTACGCTTGTTTCCCCTCGCCTCAGGCAAATCCGCCGACCGCGCAAACAGAAACGACCGAGCGGAGCTCGGTCGTTTACTGTTAGGTCGATGACGCTTTCGCCTCGCTCGCGGATCTCGCTCTCTAGTCAGCAGACCCGGTTGCTGGGCTTAACTGGGACGCGATCCCCAGGGCCATCCCCCGGCGTGAGCCGGGTCCCCAACGGTAGGGGTACCATCTCCGAGCCCTTTAGCTCTCCACGATTGCAATCGTGGCATCCGTTGTTGCCAAGGTTCTCGGCACCGCGGTCGGTGTATTGGCAGTATACTCAAGCGCTACTGCTCGCGCAAGTGAACGGCTGTTCGTTTTTGACAAAAACTTGTGGATAGAGATGAGATAGTTGTGGATAGTCATCCGCGATCGATCGCGCGCGCGGTGACATCGATGCCGAAACGTAATTGCTCGAGCGTGATCGTCAGCGGCGGTGAAAGCGCGATCACGTTGCACTGTGGTCCGCTCGTGAGCACGATAACGCCGCTGCGCATGGCGGCGAGCGCCGTCGCAATAGCGGCGGCGGCATCGGGAGCGCCCGATCCATCGACGATCTCGAGCCCCCACATCATGCCGCGACCCCGAACGTCGCCTACCTTCCCCTTGCTCTCTTTACGGAGCTTCGTGAGGAGGTCGCGCATGGTGTTCTCGAGCTCGGCGCTGCGCTCCACGAGCTTGTGCTGGCGCAGCTCATCGATGGAGGCAAGCGCAGCAGCGCAGCCCGTGGGGTGGCCGAGGAAGGTGCTTGTATGGATTGCCTCGCCGGGTGACTCGGGCCAGCGATCCATGACGTGCGCCTTGCCGACGGCTGCGGCGATAGGGAATCCGGAGGAGAGTCCTTTTCCCACGCAGATGATGTCGGGGATGACGCCCGCATGCTCGCAGCAGAACCAGCGCCCGGTACGGCCGAACCCGCAGAATATCTCGTCGAAGATGAGCAGGACGCTCCTCTCGTCGCAGAGCAAGCGCAGATCCTGGAGCCAGCGGTCGGGCGCGGGCACTTCTCCGCCGCGGCCCTGCATGGGCTCGACGATGACCGCGCCGATATCGTCGCCGCCCGGACCATCCAAAATATCCCGGACAGCTTGCAGGCAGGCCACCTCACAGGACGGGTAGCGCAGCTCCAGCGGGCAGCGATAGCAGTGCGGATATGGGGCGCGCCGGGCGAAATCGCCGAGCTGCCGGCGGAACGGGGCCTTGAAGATGTCACGGTCGGTGACGGAAAGCGCGCCGTACCCCAAGCCATGATAGGCGCCCGTGAAGCAGATGACGCCCGGCTTGCCCGTAGCGATCGCCGCTGTCTTGAGCGCCGCCTCGACCGCCTCCGAACCGGATGTGGCGAAGATGACCCTCTTTCGGGCCATCCCCCGGCACAAGCTCGCACAGCTCTTGGGCGAGCGCCACCTTGTTCTCGGTGGGATAGATGTCACCCATCCCATGGAGCAGACGGTGCGCCTGGGCCGCGATGGCGTCCGCCACACGCGGGTTGCTATGGCCGGCCGCGGCAACGCCGAAGAAGCCGCTCAGATCCACGTAGACGTTGTCATCCACGTCGACGACGTTGGCCCCGACCGCCTGCGAGAAGAAGATGGGAAAATCGGCGCTCACGTAGGTGATGTTGCGGCTCTCGACCTCGCGCAGCTGGGCGGTCAGCCGCCGGCTGTTCGGTCCAGGCGGCGCCACGCTGATCTTGCCGAGCTGCGTGCCCAGCGTCCCGCTCATGCAGCTGCCTCGGCGAAATCGGCGATGCGCGGCCGGTATCCAAAGGGCGGCCGCTGCATCTCGCCGAGCGCGCAGACGCGTGACGCTCCAGCTGCTGCGAAGAGCTGCCGCACGGAGGGGTCGAGCTGCCCGGCGACGCCGACCGAGTCGAGCCGATGCCCGAGCGTGCTCGCAGCAGATGCGGCTTGTACGGCGTCGTCGCACGGCTTGACGATGACGATCCGGCCGAAGCCCGCGCACTGCGGAGCGGAGAACGGTTCCACGCCCACCACATACTCGGCGACGCCACCGGCCTGAGGGCCGCAGAACACGGTGCCGAGCGCGTGGGTCTTGGGTGGGAGCGCACGGACCATGAGCCGGCGGATGAACTCTGCGACCGCGGCTTGCTCCGCCTCGCCGGCCCGGGCACGCGGCAAACTGCGCCCGACCTCCTGTAGCGCGCGGCTCAAACCGTGCGCGAAGAGGATCGCGCGCGCCTCGTCGCCCTCGACGTAGATCGTCTGCGCAGACAGGCACCCCCGCTCGTCGAAGAGCGCCACATCCAGCGCCGCGGCCTGAGCCGCAAGCGCAAGATCGCTCTGCGCCGGCACAAAGCCCAGACTGTAGGCACTGCCGTAGCTTATCACACGGGTCCCCTCAGGCGCGCGCCGCTTCACGTCGTCGATCGTCGTGTCGTCCCCGAAGACGACGATCCGCTGCGCCTGTGGGAACACTTTGGCTTCGAAGTCCGCGTCCCCGCCGCTCCAGCGCATGGGGTGCAACGTGCCGGCGACCGGTGGTCCCAATTCCTCGAACTGCGCAGCGACGATCTCTGCCAGCTGCAGCTCGCGGCTAGAGGACTTGAGCATGAGGCGCGCGCCCGCCAGGGCCGCGCAATATGCGGTCGCGATGGTCGGCCCCAAGATGTTACCGGGGAGGATCGCGAGGACCGTCAGCCCTGATTCGGGGGCCTGCCATTCGCGCAGCCGCTCATCCGCATCGGCGAGCACAGACGCAAGAGCGGCCTCGACGACCTTCGGCGGCCACTCGCCCTCGCGCATGGCCTCGCGGGCGTGGCGGCGCACGGGTGAATCCGGGTCGCGCCACTGCGCCGCGCCGCGCAGCAACGCCGCCTGACGCGGCGTGACTGCCGTCGCCTCAGGCACGGGAGCGAAGCGCGGCATCGATCGTGATGCTGCAGCCCTTCGGCGGCGCCGCTTGCGACCGGCCGATATACGCGAAGCCGCCTTCGCGTTGCACGACGAGATCGCCCGTGAGCACTGCGGCCACAGAACCGCGGTTGCTCAGGTCGAAGCACTGCAGCAGGCCGACCTCGCCGGGCGGCAGCTCCAGTGCCGTGACGGGATCGACGACGAGCGTGCGCGTCCAGTGGGGGCCGACCTTTAAGCCTTCGCGCGGCTCTCGACCGGCAAGCGCGTCGCCGAGCGACGCGTCGTACCACTGGCTTCCCAGCTCGCACATGCCGTATTCCGCGATGCACAGCGCGTGAGGAACGCCGAAGGTCTGCGAGAGAGAATCGTACAGCTCGTCGCGTTCGACCGACCGCGACGTGCCTTTGAAGCCGCCAGTCTCGACGATGCGGCTTCCCGGGGCCACCGTGAAGCGCCAGCCGCTCGCCGCGCAGTGGTCGAGGAGATGCACGAACGCCAATGCGGTGCCGAAGACCAGGACGGGCTCATCGCCGTCGCGCAGCATGGCTGCGACAGCGTCGAGGTCGAGCACGTCGTCCTTGATGAAGAAGCCGCCGCTGCTCGCGAGCGTCTCCCGGACCTTCGCCAGCATGTACGCGAGCGACGACCGCGGGGCCGCCGCAAAGGACGGTGAGAGCAGCACCATGCGCATCGTGTCTCTGTCCGGCAACACGCAACGGCGGAAGTGCGCGAGCAATGAAGCATCGTAGAGCTGCGCGTTCTCGAGCTCGTGGACGGACGGGCGCGCGCCCGCGCTTGTCGTGCCGCTGGAGACGAAGGTCAGCGTCGTGCGCTCGGGTGGGAAGCACGCCATGCGCGCGTCGGCGAACGACGACGTCGAAACGGCAGGCACGTCGCGCCACGTCGCCACGTTCGACGGTGCGCGTCCGAGCTGTTCGCACAGCGCACGATACGGCGCATTATTGGCGAACTGATAGGCGAAGAGATCGAGCGCGAGGCGATTGAAGTCGGCGTCCGACGCTTCGGGTTGTGCGATGAATTTCCCGATGCGGAGGTCGAGATCGGCCGCTGTGCGTTCGGCGCCGGTCGGTGTCCGGGCAGAGCCTGTGTCCAACACGTTGTGCGTTTAGACGGCGCAGTACCGGCGGACCTCCGTGCGCCTAGGGAGGGGCGCTCTCCGCGCGACACAAACGAGAGCCTTGCTTTGATCCTCGAACATTTCCCGGTCGGACCGTTGCAGTGCAACTGCGTCGTCATCGCCGACGAGCAGACCAAGCAGGCGATCGTCGTCGATCCGGGTGATGAGGTGGAGCGGATATTCGACATCCTCAAACGGCACGAGCTCACGCTGCGAGCCATCGTGGCGACACACGCGCACATCGACCACGTCGGCGCCCTCGCATCGCTCAAAGCGCTCACCGGCGCCCCGGCGATGATCCACGAGGCAGACGCGCCCCTCTACGAACATCTCGCCGAGCAGGCGGCGTGGCTGGGCATCGCGCCTCCCAGCACCACGACGCTCGACCGCTTCCTGCAGGAAGGCGACCGGCTCGCTTTCGGCGGGCGTGCCCTTGACGTGCTCCACACTCCCGGGCATTCACCGGGCAGCGTGAGCTTCGTGCTCGACGAGGCGTCGCCGCTCGTGCTCTCGGGCGACACGCTGTTCGCCGGCAGCATCGGGCGCACGGATCTGTGGGGCGGCTCGTTCACCCAGATCATCGAGTCCATCCGTGGCAAGCTCTTGCGATTCCCCGATGAGGTGATCGTCGTGCCCGGGCACGGCCCACGCACGACGATTGGCGCCGAACGCGAGTCCAACCCATTTTTGGTCGAGCAGGCATGAGCGACAAGCCCGAGCCTGTGCAGCGCAACCCCTATCAGCTCGAGCGCGACACGGAGCTTGAGACCTTCGCGCAAGGCGTCATCGATGAGGCGATGGGCAAGACCGCCACGTCGCCGCGCCAGTTCGCCTACTATTCAGCCCAGGCGGCGAAGCAGATCGCGCAATACGTCCTCGACCGCTTCACCCGAAAACCGACCAAAGGATGACGGAGAGCTGCGCCTTCACGTTCTCCCACATCAAGTCGGGACGGTAAGATATTTCAACTGTGCTAGGTGATTCGCGATGGGCCCCGTGAGGAGCCCATCGCTCAACGCCGGACTTACCCTAGCCGCGCCGAAGGCGTCGGGAGCTTCTCCATGGTCACCTTGTGCCAACGTTCCTCGACCAGTTCTTTAGCCGCCTTTTCCAGGAATTCAGGCGCGGCCCACTTCTTCACATCAAAGTCGTTCTTGATGTAGCCGTGGCTCAGCATGAAGTCCTTGCCGATCTCAATCGCGGCCAAGTTCTGGAGAGAGAGGTTGGGGACCATGTCGATGTCCTTGATACCTCGGTACGTATCCTCGACGTCTAAATAGAACGTCTGCTTGTCGAGGATCGCCGCCGCGGCGTGCTTGTGCTCGTTGCTCCAGCGCCCCACCTTGATCATGCCCTTCATGAACGTGACGACGAGCTCGGGGTGCTCTTGCGCCATCACATCGGTGCACGTGATGACGGCCGGGACGTTGCAGACCTGCAAGGTCCAATCCGGATACCTGGACAGGTCCTCGATCGCCTTGAACTTACCCGTCGCCTCCTGCAGATGCTGGAAGGGTTTGCTTTGCGTATAGATCGCATCGACGAGACCTTTTTCCAGCGCCGGCTCCAGCGGACGGAACGCTAGGTCATGCTTGTGGTCGCGCTTGAGCCACAGCTCAGATGGGTTTTCCATAGGATCCAGCATCTTGGGATCGTTGTACCAGTCGTCTGCGTATGGGAATTCCACGATCTCCACATCCTTGCGGGTCATGCCGTTCAGCCTGAGCATCAACTCGATGCCCTGTTCCTCTTGGATGCGCCACCAATCGTTTTTGATCGTGTTCAGGCTCTTTGAGAGGCCGATCTTCTTGCCCTTAAGATCCGTCATGCGGTAGATGTCGTCTTTGGCGCGCACTAGCATGCAGCCGCCTTCGTATACCTGCGTCGCCCCCAGAAGCCTGGTCCTGCGGATGTCTGCATGGACGTGGATTGGCGGGAACAGACCGCCGAAACGGAAGAGGTTGTCGAGGTTGTGGATATAGTGCGGGTACCAGTCGTTCTCGCGGCGCTTGCGAAGAAACGCGTACTCGACGCCGATCTTCTTGAACTCTTCTCTCGTCCAACCCAGTTCCTGATCCACGTTGCTGGCTGACACGAGAGGACAATTGGTGTAATACACCTCTTTCCAATTCAGCGGCACCGTGCTCAGTTTCTTATCTGCCTTTTGCTCCAATACGGTAGCCATGATCGAGTCCTTTCTGATTGAGGTCACCGGGCTTCACCCACTATCATCAACCTATATCTTCACGGCCCCGTGACGAAACTGTCTTGTTCTTGTGAAGAGCTGCTTGCGCCATGACATATCCGCGGGTCCCGTGTCGGAAAACGCATACTACTAAGAACATCAGGGCCGTTCAACGACAAATGATGCAACGGACCTTTAGATCCGTTTAACGGAGCAACATGTCAGAAGATATCGGATCCTCTCTTCCCCCGCCCTTACGCTTCGAACTCGGTGCGCATCCGACCGGCGAGGCGGCCAAAGCGATCTTGCTGCTCACCGCGGACGCAGACGGCACGCCTCGCGTCGCCGTGCTCGCCGCGCCCGAACTTACCGTCCGCGACGCGGAGCACGTCGGTTTTCGGCTCCATGCCGCATCGTCGGCGTGCGCCAACGTGCGACGCACGGGGAGAGCGGCGTTGTGGCATGTGCTCGATGCGGCGGCCTATTGCATCCGCGGCACGATCGTGAAGACGCCGATGAAGACCGCAGATCCGGAGTTTGAGACTTTCGAGCTCACCGTCACCTCGGTGCTGCGCGACTTCCATCCCACCGCTCCGATGATCTCGGGCCCCACCTACAAGCGGCTAGGTTGAGGCGCGGCAACAGGCGCACGCCGGAAGACCGCACCGCAGCGGCTACAAGCTCGCCGAAGCGGAAGTCGCTACACCTGCAGCTCGTGCCAGCGGCGGACGTATTCCTCAAACGCCAAACAAAACGTCGCATGGCTCCAGGTCAGCGGTGATACGGAGAGCGGCGCCCCGGTGAACGGATGTGCTTGCTCGGCGAGCACGCCGCTTGCGAGCGCATGGTCGCACGCCCACTGCAGGAGCGGCTTCGCGGCGTTGAGCTCGATCATCGACTGGGAGCTCGCGATCCCATGCTGGGCGAGCCACAGCGTGCAGATAAACCACGGGTTGCCGGCCACCGACTGCGGCACGTCCTTCCAGCGCTGGTAGTAGTCGCCTTCGTAGCGTGCGCAGCCACCGACCTCGGTCTTGATCCACAAGCGCTCCCGCACGGCGGCGATCGTCGACTCGATGCGTGGGTCGCGCGGTGAGAGCATGCCGAAATACCATAAGCCGAAGAGCGAGCTGTCGATCGTCTCGTCGCGGATGATGCCGCCGTCAGGCGAGAGATTGATCATGCGCAGGAAGCGGTTGAGGTCGGGGGCCCACAGATACTTGCAGGCCGCCTGATGGATCTCTTCAGCGACGGCGTTGTACATCGCGCTGCGGCGCGTCTCCCCGAACAGCTCAGTGAAATTCGCAGCGGCGCGCAGCCCGGCCCACACGGCGCCGATGGTGAAGGCGTGGATGCCGTGGCGTTCCTCCCAGAGGTCGTATGAGACAAGCGGGAGTTTGGTCGCCGGGTCGCGATAGCGGCACATGAAATCCGCCGCCACGGTGATGATGCGCCGGTAGAGCGGCTGGACGAACTCCACGTCCCGGTACTTCTTGTAGTGCTCCCACAACGCGCAAAGCACGAGCGCGGTCTCGTCTTCCTGGATGGGCAGCTGCTCGCGTCCGGACGAATCCATCCACGGATGCCACGACGAGCCGAGCGAGCCATCGGGGTTGTACTTGTGCAAGAGATAGCCCCCTGCGGTCATGGCGTCGGCGCAGAAGTTGAAGAACTTGGCCGCGGTGGCATGATGGCCCGCCCTGATGAGCGCGGTGGCGACGAGCGCCCCGTCGCGGGGCCACATGTAGGAGTACGTGTCGCGGGCGAATCGCAAAATGTCGGTGTCGTTCGCCGCGATGATGGCGCCGTGGTTGTCGATCTGCGTGCGGATGATGAGCAGGCTGCGCTTGTACTGCGCGAGGAAGCGTTCGTCGAGATCTGCGGTGTCGATGGGTTCTTTGTTGATCCACAGGCGCCAGTAGTCCAAGGTGCGGGAGATGAAGGGCGCGGGGCCGCGATCGCGCACTAGGTCGTCAAGAACGTGCACGTCGCCGTACGTCTCGGCGATGGCGAGCCAGTGGTGGAACGTGACCTCACCGCCTGCGGGGACGCCGGGCGCATGCAGCGCGATCGTGCCGTCGACCGATCCCTGGGCGATGGGATTGCGGCTGAGCACGCCGTCTTCGGCATCGCGCCAGGTGCCCTCAAGCCCGCCGACCTCCTTAAGACCGGTGGCCCACGACGAGATGCCGACGTGGTGCCCGGTCTCATTACCGACCTGGCCGTTCATCAGGAAGTAGCGCCGCCGTTTGTAGGCGACGAGCGCACCGAGATGCGGGTGGTAGGCGAACGTGTCGCCGACTTCATTGCCCTCGATATGGAGATCATAATGATAGAACATACGGATCTCGCGAGGCTGCTCGGCGAGATTGTGGACCACAAAACGGCGGAAGAGGATCGTGCGGTCGAAGTCGACGACGTCGTTGCAGAGCAAGCGCACCTGCAGACCATCGTGTTCGAGGACCACGCGCGTCACGATCGAGTCGAGCTCGTACTCGACGGACCGGCGCCACTCATCGTCTGAGAACCAGGCGAACTTGCCGTCGATCCAGATGCCGGTGCGATTGATATCCCCGGGACTGTGGTTCTCCGAGCCGATGTAGGGGAAGTAGATATCTTGCAGCTGGTAGATGCGATCGAAGGTGATGAGCATCGACCCGTTGGCCACGGGGATATCGCGAGGCATGGGCCGCCTCTTTAACGCAGGAGCGGAGTCAGACCTTTGATGGTCAGGCGGCCGTCTGCGGCCGCGGTGAGCCGGCCAGTGCAGCGATCGCGTCAGCCGTGCGGCTGAAGATGTTGCAGCTGCGGTCGCGGGCGCAGAGTTCCAAGATGCGTTGCAGACGTGGCGAGTCGGTCACAAGCCCGACCGATCCGCCGAGATCGCGGATCGAACGCAACGCACTGACGAGCATGCCGAGCCCGGGTGAGTCCATCGTCTCGACACTGGAGAAATCGAGCACGTAGTTCCAGTTGCCGCGTTGGGCGCACGACATGACCTGCGAGCGCAGCGCCTCCATGCCGTCCACGTCGAGCGCCGTGCCCGCAGACACGACCTCGACGCCGCCGGAGCCGGTCTGCGTCCCCGAGGCCGCGGCTCGAATGCCGAAGAGAGCGCTGAAAAACTTATCCCGCGGTTGCATACCCATTCACCGGTTGTAGGACCCGCCATGGCGACGTTCGTGACGGCCCCCGGCCGGGCGGTCCCGCTATTGTGACCCAGGCCCCGCCATTCCATATGATCGCGGGTGCGACGCCGTGGGCAGGTCGAGGTTCCACGGGCCGCCCGAGCTGCCGATACTTAAGGTAAAGGGAGCCCCGCTCGAGGAGTCAGCAGATCCCGGATATGGACGACAAGGCGCTTGCGGCGGCGGGTTCAGACCCGTCACCAGACTACGCGCGCGCGGCCCAGGGTGTGACCGCCATCTTCGCCCGCAGCAGTGGGGAGAAGGCGCTCGCCGAGCTGCACGACGTCTTCTTTGCGCGCGGCATCCGCCGGTTCACGGTCGCCACGATCGACCGGGACGTGACGAGCCCGGTGCGCTACCATTACCACAGCGATCGCGGGCAGCCGACGGCCGAGCCGCTCGACGCACAGACGCTGGCCTTCGCGCTCGCCTGCGAGCAGCTGTGCGAACTGCCCACGGTTGCCGGCGTCCGCAACATCGATCCCGCGGCGCGCGCCACTCGCGGGCGTCTGGCGTATGCGACCGTGTGTCCGATCCGCGTCGCCGGTGCCATCATCGGCTTCAGCGTGCTGCAATCGGATGTGGCCTTCATGCCGGCCGACATCGCGCTCTTGGAATACGCCTCGGTGCTCGTCGGCCAGGACCTTGAGATCGCCCGCGAAGCCGCGCTCGGCGAGCATGGTGCCAAGGCGCTCAACCTGCTGCTCGAAACCGCGCGCGCCCTCTCGAGCGGCCTCGACCTCGCCGACCTGTTCGCGAAGTTCCACAGCCTCGTCGGCCGCGTCATGGATGCATCGCTTTTCGTGGCCGCGCTCTTGACGCCCGATGGTCAGCAGCTTGAGATCGAGTACAGCGCCGAGTTCGGCCGCCGCTCGGTGGAGCGCGTGCGCCTCCCCCTGACCACCGTCTCAGGCGACGTGCTGCGCTCGGGCCACCCGGTCATCATCCGCCGGCCTGAGGATTGGAACGCCGTCCGCTCGGTCACGCTTGGCGATGCGCACGATCCTGCCTCGGCGCTCATCGTGCCCATGCGAGTCGGCGATCGCGTCGTCGGCGTGCTCACCGTGCAGAGCCCGCGCGCCAACTCCTACTCCGAATCCGACTGCGATCTGCTCACCGCCATCTCCGAGCAAGCCGCCGTCGCCGTCGAGAACCTCAAGAACCTGCGCGCCAGCACGCAGCGCGCCGCCGACCTCAACCTGCTCGTCGAGGTGGCGAGCGCGGTCTCGTCGGAGCTCGACCTGCACCGCGTGTTCGCCAAGATCCACGAGCAGGTCAAACGCGTCATCGACGCCCCGCTGTTCTTCGTCGCCCTGCGCTCGGGCGAGAGCGACAACGTCACGCTTGAATATCTCGTGGAGGGCGAGCGCGTCTTCCCGCCCGCCGAGCACAGCCTCAAGGGCACGATCGTCGGCCGCGTCATCGAGACCGGGAAGCCCGTGCTCGCGCGCAACACGCAAGAGCGCGATGCGCTGACCAGCAAGAAGATCGGCGAAGGTCCGACGACCGTCCAGTCGATCGTGGCCGTGCCGATGAACGCCGGAGGTAAGACGATCGGCGCCATCTCGACGCAGTCGTATCGAGGCCAACTCCTACGACGAGCGTCATCTCAAACTGCTCTCCGCCATCGCCGAACAGTCAGCCGTCGCCGTCCAGAACGCCAAGCTCTACGAGCGCGCCAAAGAGCTCGCCGAGAACGACGCGCTCACCGGTCTGCCGCACCAGCGCTCGGTGCAAGAACGGCTGGCCTACGAGCTCAAGCGGGCGCGGCGCTCCAATGCACGGCTCGCGCTGCTCATGATGGACATCGATAAGTTCAAGGCCTTCAACGACACCTACGGCCACCCGGTCGGCGATCGCGTGCTGCGTGAGGTTGCAGCCGTGCTGCGCCGCGTCGCGCGCGAGACGGACGTCATCGGCCGCTATGGCGGCGACGAGTTCTGCGCCATCTTGCCGGAGACCGACCGCGAGCAGGCCTGGCGCTTTGCCGAGCGGCTTCACGCCGAGGTGGCCCGCGATCCGTTCCAGATCGACGAGCAGCAGTCCGTTCCGATCCGGCTCTCGATCGGCGTGGCGGTGTATCCGGATGAGTGCGAAGGCCGCGACGACCTCGTCGGCGTCGCGGACGCGGCGCTCTATGCCGCCAAGCGCGGCGAGGCCCAGAAAGCGATCAAGTCCGAAGATATCATCGCCAAGCTGGAAGGCGATCTCAAACCGTTCGCGGCCTACATCGCGGCGCTGGCCAACGCCGGCCGCTCCAAGCGCGATCAGCTCATCAAGGTCAACGGCCTCGCCGCCCGCTACGGCCGGCTGGCCGAGATCGACGAGCACCAGCGTCACGTGCTGCTCTGCGCTGCAGCGCTGCTCGACATCGGCGAGCTCGCGATCCCCGGACTCATCTTGAGCAAACCTGGCAAGCTCGAGCGAGAAGACTACGAGATCATCAAGAAGCACGCCGAGTTCGGCTACGAGATGCTCAACGGTCTGAAGGATTGCGAGGCTATCGCGACCGTCGTGCGCCACCATCAAGAGCGCTTCGACGGGACGGGCTACCCGCAGGGGCTCAAAGGGGCAGATATCCCGCTGCTCTCGCGCATCTTGGCGGTGCTCGAGGCATATTGCGCCATGACGAGCGACCGGCCGTACCGCCGCGCCCTGTCTCGCGATGAGGCGGTCAAGGAATTGCAGGCGGGCGCGGGCACCCAGTTCGATCCGCAGGTGATCGAGCTCTTCCTGAAGCTGGAAATAGAAGAGCGCGAGTAGACTCGCGCCCCTGAACCTGCTGCGCTGTTGCGGTGTTAGTTGCGCTCGACCGGCACTTTGTCGGCCGGCACCTTGAGCTTCACGATCGCCAGAGCGAAATGCCCATCAGCGGCCTTGCGCACCAAGTAGCCGTCCGGGATGCGGTCGAAGACGGCAAACCCCTCGGCTTGTGCCTCTTCGAGCGTCTTGAAGACCCGTATGCCGCTCATCCTGCTCAACTGGCGATCGCCTCGGCGGTCGCAAGCTCCAGCGCGCGACGGGCGTCGTTCATGCGGTCGACGACCGCGAACATGCGCGACACACCGGCGAAATCCATGAGCCGCCGCACGGACGGATTCGAGCAGACGACGACCGGCGTCGAACCCGCGTCGTTGAGCTTCTTCAAGCCTGAGATGAGCGAGCCGAAGCCTGATGAGTCGACGGTCTGCGTCTTGGACATATCGACGATGACGTGCGGCAGGCGGCGAGCGGCCAGGCGCGAGATGGCGCGGGAAAACCCTCGGGTGCCGGACGCATCCAAAGTGGATCCGATGGAGATGGCATCCGGCGCGACGCTCTTTGTGGCGCGCCGTTGCTTGCGGGGTAGTGTATCGATCTTCATCATAATATCTTGACCGGCGAGCCGGCCCTTTCGTACTTCTCTATCTACTGACAATACGTTCTAATCGTTTCATCCGGATGCGGCCGCGCCCCAGGCCACCGGACACTGCTATGTCATATGTCGTAGCCCGCCCGGAGGCCACGCCTCCAGGTATCCTTCAAGAAAGGAACGTGGAAGTGCCCCTTATTATTGACGCTGGAGCGTTAAGATATGGTGAAAGTTACGAGATCTTTGAGAAGCTGTCAGCCGCTGTGGTCGGCGTCTGCGCTTTGCGATAGTTCCCAAGGGTGATGCGAAGCGCTTCGAGCACCCGCTCGGGGTAATCACGCTTTCTCTCAGGATACCCACCCAGGAAGTCTTCAATGTCCTTGGGTGTGATCTGCTCGGCCTCGTCGACCGTCTTGCCCTTGGCGAGCGAGGTCACGATCGCACAGGTCGCCACGCCGAATCCGCACCCGGTCGTGAAGTAGCTGATGTCGTCGATGCGCTCGCCGGCGCCGATCTTGACGTAAAAAGTGTACATGTCGCCGCACGAGTCCGAGAAATACTCACCCGTGGCCGTCGGCTGCTCCATCTGGGCGAAGCCATAGCGCTCCGTGACAAGCTGTTGGAACTTAGGAAAATCCATCAAACATCTCCGGACATGGCGGGCACTTTGGCAGGACGCCGCAGCGGTGCGGCGCTTGGGGCAGACACTTCGAACTCACAGCGGTCGTCGCCCCGCGAGATGGAGCTCACCTGCCGCGGTTTGTGCGGCAGCACCTCTTCCATGAGCGTGTGCACCATGGAGCAGATCTCGGGGTGCGCTGATACTGCGTCCTTGAACGGGCAATTGAGCTCGCGAAAGGCGAATCCCGACGGCGTCTTCTCGTATTCGACGATCACCCCGCGCTCGCGCAGGAACTGCGCAAGCTCGGCGACCTTGTCGGGCAGATCCAGGCCTTCAAAGCGGGCGGCATGACGGTGGGCAGAGCGCCGGCCGATGTTCGAGAAGAGCTCGCGCAGCTTGTCAGGGCCGTCCTCGCGCTGCAGCTCGTCGAGCACGACGTTGAGCAGCACGGGATAGCGCTGCGGGAAAAGCCGTTCGCCTTCGGAGGTCAGCGAATACACAAGCGTCGGCTTGGTGCGCCCGATGCGTTGCGCGCGCTCAGCCACAAGCCCGTCACGCTCGAGGCGCGACAGATGCTGGCGGATCGCGTTGGGCGTCACGCCATGCTCCGCCGACAGCTCGGTCGCTGTGCGGGTCCGATGGCGCTTGAGCGATTCGACGATGCGCCCGCGCGTCGTCTGGAAGAAGCTTGACTCTCTCATCACCTTTTTGTGTCCCCGTTCGACCAGGCCCCCCGTGGGTTGCCTGGCGAGGGTGACCCCTATAGTATATAGAATGTAGCATAGATTTTCAAGACTAATCTTGACTATTCCATACGACCGGCCGTACAATGAGAGCAAAGGCAAGTCCGTAGGCGGTTTTCGGGGCATGCCGTCGCAAAACATGGCCCGCGACGACAGACCCCCGGCGTCCGCCACGCCCCACCACGAAAGGATCCCATGGCAGAGCGGCTTCTCGAGATTCGCGATCTCCACGTCAGCGTCGGCGATAAGGAGATCATCCGTGGCATGAACTTGAGCGTCGATCGCGGCACGGTCCACGCGCTCATGGGTCCTAACGGGTCGGGCAAGAGCACGCTGTCGCTCGCGCTCATGGGCCACCCCAAATACACCGTCACCAAAGGTGAGATGCTCTTCAAAGGCCAGCGCATCAACGACCTGGCGCCCGACGAGCGTTCGCTGCTCGGCATGTTCTTGGGATTCCAGTATCCGTCGGCCGTGCCCGGCGTCTCGGTCGCGAACTTCCTGCGCAACGCGCTTACGGCGCATCGCAAGGGCGCAGCCCCGCTCAAGCCGGCGGAGTTCAAGAAGCTGCTCGAGGACGGCATCAGCAAGCTGAAAATGGACCCGGCCGTGCTCGGCCGCTATGTCAACGACGGGTTCTCGGGCGGCGAGAAGAAGCGCCTGGAGATCCTGCAAGCGCTCGTGCTGCAGCCCGAGCTTGCGATCCTCGACGAGACCGATTCCGGTCTCGACATCGACGCGCTGCGCATCATCGCCGAAGGCATCGAGGCCCAGCGCGACCCGCAGCGCGGCATCCTGCTCATCACCCACTACCAGCGCATCCTCAACTACCTCAAGCCGGACGTCGTGCACGTCATGGTGCGCGGCAAGATCGTCCGCGAGGGCGGGCCCGAGCTCGCGCACGAGCTCGAAGCCCAGGGCTACGATCCGCTGATCAAACAGCTCGTGGAGGCGTAAAGATATGGCCACCCAGCCGAAGACGCTCGTCGACAAAGACTATAAGTACGGTTTCCGCGACGAGACCACCAACTACGCGTTCAAAGCGCGCAAGGGCATCGATCACGACATCGTCGAGCAGATCTCGCAGATGAAGCGCGAGCCGCAATGGATGCGCGACTTCCGCCATCGCTCGCTCGACATATTCTTCGCCAAGCCGATGCCGCCGTGGGCCGACCTTGAGGCCCTGGGTCAGATCAATTTCGACGACATCTACTATTATATGCGGGCGTCGGACGTCGAGGGCAAGACGTGGGAAGAGGTGCCCGAGGACATCAAGCGCACCTTCGACCGCCTGGGCATCCCTGAAGCGGAGCGCAAGTTCCTCGGCGGCGTCACGCGCGCAGTACGATTCTGAAGTCGTCTACCACAGCATCCGCAAGGACCTCGAGGCGCTGGGCGTGCTGTTCGGGGACATGGACACCGCGCTGCGCGAGCACGAGGACATCGTGCGCGAGCATTTCGCCACGGTCATCCCGCCGGCGGACAACAAGTTCTCCGCGCTCAACTCGGCCGTCTGGTCGGGCGGCTCGTTCATCTGGGTGCCGCCGGGCGTGCGCGTCGACATCCCGCTGCAGGCCTACTTCCGCATCAACGCCGAGAGCATGGGTCAGTTCGAGCGCACGCTCATCATCGCCGAGCCCGGCTCGTTCGTGCACTACATCGAGGGATGCACCGCCCCGACCTATTCGAGCAACTCGTTGCACTCGGCTGTCGTGGAGCTCATCGCCAAGGAAGGCGCGCACATCCGCTACACCACGATCCAGAACTGGTACAAGAACATCTACAACCTGGTCACCAAGCGCGCGATCGCCCAGAAGAACGCGCACGTCGAGTGGGTGGACGGTAATATCGGCTCGCGGCTCACGATGAAGTATCCGTCCGTCTACATGATGGGCGAGGGCGCGCGCGGCGATGTGCTCTCCATCGCCTATGCGAGCGAGGGCCAGCATCAAGACGCCGGCTCGAAGATGATCCATGCCGCGCCGAACACCACCTCGCTCATCACGAGCAAATCGGTGAGCAAGAACGGTGGGCGCACGAGCTATCGCGGATTGGTCAAGGTCTACGAAGGCTGCGACGGCGTCAAGTCCAACGTGCGCTGCGATGCGCTGCTCATGGATCCCGAGTCGCGCTCGGACACCTACCCGACGATGGAGATCGACGCCAAGAACGTGCGCATCGAGCACGAGGCGACGGTGTCCAAGGTGGGCGAGGAGCAGCTCTTCTACGTCATGAGCCGCGGCATGACCGAGGTCGAGGCGACGACGATGATCGTCAACGGATTCTTCGAGCCGTTCGTCAAGGAACTGCCCATGGAATATGCGGTCGAGCTCAACCGGCTCATCGCGCTCGAGATGGAAGGCTCCGTCGGCTAGACGCACCGTGACTGACACCCTGACCCACGCGAAGATCGACCGCAGCGCGATCGACCGCCTCTCAAAAAGCGAGCCGGCATGGCTCGCCGAGGCGCGCCGCGCCGCGTTCGCACGCTACGAAGCACTGCCGCAACCGGGCGAACCACACCCGGCTGGCGCCGGCTCTCGCTCGAAGGCATCGATCTGCATGCCCCGGCGCCTGTGCCGTCGCAGCTCGAGCTGCGGGCATCCCAAGCCGATCGCGCAGGCGGCCTTGTGGTCAGCTCGCTGCGCGACGCGCTCGCCGCTCACGGCGATGTGCTGCGCGAGACGATCGAGACGGCGCATGAGGGCAAATCGGTCGGGCGCTACGCGGCGCTCGCCGAAGCGCTCTGGCACGGCGGGGCGCTTGTGCTCGCGCCTGCCGGCTTTCAGGCAAGCGCGCCCATCTATATCGACGTCAGCTCGGGCACCTATCATCGGGTCGTCGTCCTGGCGGGCAAAGACGCCAAGCTCACCGTGGTGGAGACCCATCGCGAGGCAGACCGTCTGAGCGCCGGGGTCGTCGACGTCGTCTGCGGGCAAGGCTCGTCCGTCCATTACCTTCACGTCCAAGACTGCGCGCACGAGCGCGTCTGTCTTCTCGCATCAGCGGGCCACACTCGGTCGCGATGCAAGGCTCGTCAGCCTCAACTTCGGGATCGGCGGGCGCTTGTCGCGCTGCGACGTCGAAGTGGAGCTGCGTGGGCACGGCGCCGAGAGCGATATGCTCGGCCTCGTCTTCGCCGAAGACCAGCAAGCGTTCGACTATCACACGCTGCAAGGCCATCGCTCGCCCAACACGCGCAGCGACCTGCTCTTCAAGAGCGCGCTCGACGATCGGTCCCACTCCTCCTACACGGGCGTCATCATCATCGACCGCGGGGCGCAGCGCAGCGACGCGTACCAGGCCAACCGCAATCTCTTGCTCGGCGAGGGTGCCCGCGCCGATACCGAGCCGATGCTCGAGATCGAGGCGGACGACGTCCGCTGCACGCACGGAGCGACCGTCGGGCCGGTGGACGAAGAGCAGCTTTTCTACGCGCGCAGCCGCGGGCTTGCGCCGGACGTCGCGGCGCGCTTGATCGTCGATGGTTTCTTCCAAGAGGTCTTCGAGAAGTTCGGCGAGCCGGCGGTGACGGAATCGCTGCGCGAGAAGGTCGCGCCGCATCTCGGCCGCGTCAGCGCGTCGTAGCCATGCCCGTGCAGACGATCGACGTCGCGAGCGTCGATGAGATCCCACAAGGCAAGGTCAAGGTCGTGGTCGCAGACGGCCGGCGTATCGCGCTGTGCAACTACGACGGCTCGGTCTACGCGATCGACGACGTCTGCACGCACGACCGCGGCCCGCTCGGCCAAGGCGAGCTCATCGGCCGTGAGATCGAATGCCCGCGCCATGGCGCCCGCTTCGACGTCACCTCGGGCACGGTGACGCGCCTGCCTGCCGTGCGCCCTGTGCGCACCTATCCCGTGCATGTCAGCGACGGGCGCATCAGCGTGGACGTCTCGTCGTGAGGAGCGCGACCACCGCGGCGGATCGGCCGCTCGCCCTCAGCGCAGCAGAGGTCGCACGCATCCGCGCCGATTTCCCCATCCTGGGGGAGCGCCCCCATGGCAAACCGCTCGTGTTCTTGGACAGCGCGGCGTCTTCCCAGAAGCCGGTCCAAGTCATCGATGCGATGGACGACTATTACCGCCGTTATCACGCGAACATCCATCGTGGCATCTACCACATCAGCGAGCTCGCCACAGAAGCCTATGAAGAGGCGCGCGCCAAAGTCGCTCGTTTCATCGGCTCGCACTGCCCAGCTGAGGCGATCTTCGTGCGCAACGCGACCGAGGGCCTCAATCTCGTGGCCTATGCCTGGGGACGTCACCACGTCGGCCCGGGCGACGTCATCCTCACGACCGAAATGGAGCACCACTCAAACCTCGTCCCCTGGCAGATACTCGCGCAGGAGAAACAAGCGCGCCTGCGCTTCGTGCCGATCACGCCAGACGGGCGGCTCGACCTGACCAAGCTCGACGAGCTGCTGGCAGGTGCGAAGATCTTCGCCTTCACCGCGGTGAGCAACACGCTCGGCACGATCAACCCGGTCAGGGAGCTGTGCCTGCGCGCGCGGGCCGCCGGCGCGATCACCGTCATCGACGCGTGCCAGGCCGTGCCGCGGATGCCCGTCGACGTGACCGATTGGCAATGCGATTTCATGGCGTTCTCGTCGCACAAGATGCTCGGCCCGACCGGCATCGGCGTGCTGTGGGGACGTAAAGAGCTGCTCGACTCGATGCCGCCGTTTTTGGCCGGCGGCGGCATGATCAACGTCGTGACCTACGAGTCGTCGACGTATGCGGACGTGCCGGCGCGCTTCGAAGCCGGCACCCCCGCCATTGCGGAAGCGGTGGGCTTAAGCGCCGCTGTCGACTACCTCGAGGCGATCGGCATGGAGCGCGTCCACGCCTACGAGCTCAAGCTCGCCCGGATCGCGCTTGAGAAGCTCTCTGCGCTGCCGCTGGTCACGATCTACGGGCCGAGCATCGAGCATCGCACGGGCGTCATCTCGCTGACCGTGGGCGACATCCACGCCCACGACCTCGCCAGCATCCTCGACCGGGAAGGCATCTGCGTGCGGGCCGGCCACCACTGCAATCAACCGCTCATGGAGAAGCTCGGCGTGCCGGCGACGACCCGGGCCTCGTTCTACATCTACAACACCGAGCCCGAGATCGATGCGCTCATCGCCGGCATCGACGTGGCCAAGCGGATATTCAAGCTTGCCTGAGCGACCGTCCGTGGCCAACGACTTCTCCGGGATGGATGAGCTCTACCGCGATTTCATCCTCGACCACTATCGCAACCCGCGCAACGCCGGAACCCTCGACGCGCCCGATGCCACCTTCGAGGACAACAATCCCTTGTGCGGCGACAGGATCCGCATGGACCTCAAGCTGCGCGATGGAGTCGTGGCTGACATCAAGTTCCGCGGCCGCGGTTGCGCGATCTCGCAAGCCTCGGCCTCGCTGCTCACCGAGTCCGTGAAGGGCAAGACGCTGGCCGAGATCGCCAGCATCGGCAAAGAAGAAGTGCTGGAGAACCTAGGGATCGCGATCTCAGCGGCGCGACTGAAATGCGCGCTGCTCGGCCTCAAAGTCTTGAAGCAGGCGCTCGGCGATCTATCAACCCTCGGAAGATCTGTAGGGGTCCCTACGACCCCTGATAGACGACTTCGATACGCAAGCCACTTGGGTCGCGCACCCACATCGCGTAATAGTCTTCGCCCATCTCTGAGACGATCGCCGGTGGATCGTCGATGTCGGCGCCGAGCTCGTCGAGGATCTTCGCGCACTCATCGATTTTCGCACGCGAATCGGCGTTGAGCGCCAGATGGTCGAAGCCGACCCGGCGTTCGCCGTCGTAGAGGTCATCTTTGACGCTCTTGCCCTTGACGACGATGATCTCGAAGCCTTCACGCTGGTAGCCGAACGAGTCGTCCTTCTCGAAGACGAGGTCGAAGCCCAGAGCGGGCAGGAGCGCGCCATAGAATTTCTTGGCGACGTTGAAGGCATCCGTGCCTATAGAAAGGTGATGGATGGGATGAACCGGCATGGCCCCCTAGTTGCGACGAATCAGCCGGTCCTTTCCTGCCCGCAGCACGTCTTTTCCACGGTAAACCTGGCTCCGAGACGCTCGTCACGAACGGTCTAACTTCCCCGGCTGCCGGCGCAGACGTCGGTCTCGTTCTTCTTCAACCAGCCCTGGAGTTGCGTGATGCGCTCTTTGGTGAGCTGTGCGCGCTCGGTGCAGGTGCACATGGGCAGCGCGCTGCCGTTGGATGCGTCTTGCGACGGGTACACGGCCTGGATCTCGGCGTCTCTAAAGGTGGTCCACGCCTTCTCGGCGGCCTTGAGTCTGGCGACGAAGACCGCATCGTCTGCATGCGCGGCGAGCGCCTGCGCGTAGGTCTGCGAGAGCTGCGCGTCCGCGCCTTTCGCGTCGTCGCACGCGTCGCCCGTCATCTCGCTTTGGGTCTGCGCCTGCAGGTGGATCGGCAATGCAAAGGCCACGATCGCTATGGCCACTACGGCGATCGACATGATGGACCGCATGGTTTTTGCCTCCGCTATGTGGTCACGCGAGCGAACGCTGGCGTGCGGACATGCGCGCCTTGCGGCGGGCATCCTCGGTCAGGTCTCGCTTGCGCAACCGGATCGACTTGGGCGTCACCTCGATGAGCTCGTCGGAGTTGATGACTTCGAGCGCCCGCTCGAGGGTGAGCGTCTCCGGTGGCGCGAGATTGGGCGCATCGTCCGAGCCGGAGGCGCGCATGTTCGTGAGCTTCTTGGCCCGGCAGACGTTGACCGTTATGTCGTCTTCGGTGTTGGCGCGGCCCACGACCATGCCCTCATACACTTGCGTCTGCGGGCCGATGAAGAAGCGTCCGCGCTGCTGCAGGCCGTCGAGCGCATAGGCGGTCGTGGTCCCCGTCTCGGCGCTGATGAGCGCGCCGAAGCCGCGTTCCGGGGGGAGCTGCTCGAGCGGCTGGTGGTCGTGATAGGTATGGCTCATGATGACCGTGCCGCGCGAAAGGGTGAGGAGCTCGCCGCGCAAGCCGAACAGCGCGCGGGTGGCGATCGTGTATTCGAGCCGCCGCTGCGAGCCTAGGTTGAGCATGTTGAGCAGCTTGGCGCGCCGCCGGCCAAGCGCTTCGATGACCGCGCCCGAATGCTCGTCCGCCACGTCGAGCACGAGATACTCGATGGGCTCAAGCGTCTTGCCGTCCTTCTCGATGCAGATGACCTGCGGCTTGGAGACGGCGAGCTCGTAGCCTTCGCGACGCATCGTCTCGATGAGCACGGAGAGATGCAGCTCGCCGCGACCGGAGACGGCGAAAGTGTCGGGAGAAGCAGTCGGCGCCACGCGCAGCGCGACGTTGCTCTCGAGCTCCTTGGTGAGGCGCTCGCCGAGGTGACGGCTCGTCACGTACTTGCCTTCGCGGCCGGAAAACGGTGACATGTTGACTTGGAAATCGATCGAGACCGTCGGCTCGTCCACGAGCACTGCGTCGACGGCTTCGGGGTGCTCGGCCATGGCGACCGTCTCCGCGATATTGACGTTCTCGATGCCGGCGAGTGCGATGATGTCGCCGGCGCCTGCCTCCTCGAGCTCGCGACGCTGCAGACCGTAGAAGTCGTAGAGCGCGGTCGCGCGGTGCGTCGTCGATCCCTGGCGATTGAGGCGCACGACCTGGTCGCCTTTGTGGATCGTTCCCCGGAAGATGCGCCCGACCGCGATGCGGCCGACGTATTCGTTGTGGTCGATGTTGGAGACGAGCATCTGGAACGGGGCGTCGGTATCGCCCGGCGGCTCCGGGATATGGCGGATGATCGTCTCCATGAGCGGTTTGACGTCTTTGCCCGGCTGGGCCAGGTCGAGCGTGGCCGTGCCTTCGCGAGCGTTCGTGTAGACGACCGGGAAGTCGAGCTGGTGATCGGCACAGCCGATGTCGATGAACAGCGCGAGCACCTCGTCGAGGACCTCTTTGGGCCGGGCGTCCTTGCGGTCGATCTTGTTGATGACCGTGACGACCGGCAGGTCTTGCTCGAGCGCCTTGCGCAGCACGAAGCGCGTCTGCGGGAGCGGGCCTTCCGCGGCATCGACGAGCAGCAGCACGCCATTGACCATCTGCAGCACGCGCTCGACCTCACCGCCGAAGTCGGCATGGCCGGGGGTATCGACGATGTTGATCTTGACGCCGTCCCAGAGGATGCCGGTGTTCTTGGCCAGGATCGTGATGCCGCGCTCGCGTTCGATGGGGTTGGAATCCATGATGCGTTCGCCGGCGGCGGTTGGATCGCGGAAGATGCCGGCTTGACGGAGCATGGCGTCGACAAGCGTCGTCTTGCCGTGGTCGACGTGCGCCACGATGCCGATATTGCGGATGTCCCTACGCGTTTGCATCTCAACTTCTCCAGTTTGACGAATGCGCGGCGAAGCCTCGCGCAGGCTCGTGGCGGCGTCGGACCGAAGCGACTTTCGCATGCCAGATGCGCACGACGGCGGCGTCAACGCACGCCAAGAACTCCATCCGTATGGCAATCCGGCGGGGGTCGCGCCCGACCTCGACCCGTCCTACGACCCGCGCACCGACAACACGGTTCGCACGATCGGCGTGATGGGGTCGGCCGGCGGCGAATTGAATATCGATATCCGCAGGCGCTGCTACGATCTCGGTGCGGCGATCGCACAAGCCGGTTGCGTGCTCATCACCGGTGCATGCCCTGGCTTGCCGTACGACACTGCGCGCGGCGCGAAATCGGCCGGCGGGCTCTCCATCGGCATTTCACCTGCGCTCTCGCGCAACGAGCACGTCTTGCGCTACTCGTCGCCGGTCGACGAATACGACGTCATCATCTTCACGGGCAGCGGTCTCATGGGTCGCGAGGTCGACAACATCCACTCATCGGACATCGTGATCATCGTCGGCGGCCGATCGGGCACGCTTGGCGAGTTCGCGATCGCCTACGACGAGGGCAAGCTCATCGGCATCCTCGCGCACACTGACGGCATCGCCGACGACCTGCCCGAGATCGTGCCCAAGATCCGTAAGAAGACCGGCGCGCGGCTCATCTACGAAGCCGACCCCGCCAAGCTCGTGGCGCACTGCATCAAAGTCTATCGCACCGAGCACTACAAACATCCGTCCGTGTTCATGGAGAACCCGGGCTAAGCAGAGGAAGGGTCATGGCCCGCATCACCTTCATCGGCGCGGCCGGCGTCGTCACCGGCAGCAAGCATCTCCTTGAGACCGATACGGGCGCGCGCGTGCTGCTCGACTGCGGTCTCTATCAAGGCATGAAAGAGCTGACCGAGCGTAACTGGACGCCGCCGCCCGTGGACCCAAAGACCCTGGACGCGGTGCTGCTCTCGCATGGGCATCTCGATCACTGCGGCTATCTGCCGGCGCTCGTGCAGCAGGGCTTTCACATGCCCGATCTACTGCACGTCCGCGACGGCTGAGGTCGCCGAACTCGTGCTGCGTGATTCCGCGGGCCTGCAAGAGGATGAAGCCCAGCGCGCGCAGCGTCATCCCGAGCGTGGGTTGCACACGACACCGCTCTACACAAGCGACGACGTGGACAAGGTCGTGCCGCTCTTCAGCCACGTGGACTACGACGACATGCGTTCTGACATCGCCGGCTGCAAATTCCGCCTGAGCGACGCGGGGCACATCTTGGGATCGGCGATCATGGAGATAAGCTTCGACAAGAGCACGCTTGTCTTCACGGGTGATCTCGGCCGCTACGGCCGGCCCCTGCTGCGCGATCCGTCGGTCATCGCTCAAGCCGACTACGTGCTGTGCGAATCGACCTACGGCGATCGCCTGCATCCCCAGAACGATCCGCAAGACGACTTGTGTACGGTCATCAACGCGGCCATGGCCCGTAAGGGCGTGCTCGTCATCCCCTCGTTCGCCGTCGGGCGCACGCAAGAGATACTTTACGCCATCGGCCAGCTGCAAGCGGCTTCCAAGATCCCTAAGGCCGCGATCTACGTGGATAGCCCGATGGGCATCGCCGCGGACGCGATCATGGAGCGGCACCCCGAGGCCACGCGCTTCAACCTGCAGCAGCGCTTTGGGGCCGGCGATCAGAACATCGGTGCGAAGAACGTCACAAACGTGCGGACGCAACAAGACTCGATAGCGCTCAACGACATTCAGTCGAATGCGGTGATCATCGCCTCGAGCGGCATGGCGGCCGGTGGACGTGTGTTGCACCATCTGCGCAACCGGCTGTCCAGGCCTAACGACACGGTATGTTTTGTGGGCTTCCAGTCACCGGGAACGCTTGGACAGCAGCTGATGTCCGGGCAGAAGCGGCCCTATGTGATGGGCGTGCCGATCGACGTCAAAGCGACGATCACGCACATCGATGGTTTCTCAGCCCACGCGGATCGCGGCGAGCTCTTGCGCTGGTTCGGGGGTTTCCAGTGCTCGCCCAAGACGTTCATCGTCCATGCCGAGCCCCAAGCGGCAGCGTCGCTCGCGGCCGCCGTGCACGACAAATACGGCTTCGACGCAAGCCCCGCGCGTCAAGGCGAAGTCGTCCAGATCTAGGGACCCGTCGGGCGTCCGCGCGCGATGATATCCTCGACACCCTCGGGAGCCTGGTCCATGACCTTCTGAGCGAAGTCACGCCAGATCTTGCGCCGATCGTACTCGACGACCGGGTCGATGCGCAGCACGTCGTCTTCAGTGGGCTCGCGGACGAGTTCAAGCGGTAACGAGATCATGGTGGCGGTCTCCCTGTAGTCCTAAGTATACCCACGCGCTACAGGCTTAACCATATGCCAAAAGTATGTTTTCGTATCGTGAAACCGCAAAGCAAAACGGACCTAAAGGTCCATTGCTTCAAGGTACCGGGAAGAGCTCTTTTTTACGGTGTTAGGACAGGCGCTTGAGGTGCTGGTCGATGATCTTTTCGGCCGCGCTCTTTGGATCGAGCTCGCGCCGCAGCACCGCGGCCAGGATATCTTCCATGGCGCCGTTCTTCGACAGCGCGCTATTCACGTAGGTGCCGACGCCACGCGTCACAGCTTCCATGACCTCATCGCGCAGCCGGTCGCGCGAGCGGCCCATCCGTTCGTCGGCGCTGAGCACGAGGCGATGGCGCTGACACGCGTCCCAAACTTTCTCGACGCCGGTGCCACTCAGGGCGATGGTCTCGACGATGGGAGGGACCCAGCGCCTGCGGCGCTCTTCGGCCCCGCCGAGCGTCAGCATGGCGCGCAGGTCGGCGACGGTCATGGCCGAGCCGGGTCGGTCGGCCATATTGACGACGAAACAATCGGCGATCTCAAGCAGACCGGCCTTGATCGTCTGCACGGAATCGCCGAGGCCAGGAACGGTGACCACGACGACCGTGTCGGCGACCTTCATGATCTCAAGCTCGACCTGGCCGACTCCGACGGTTTCGACGAGGATCACATCGCAGCCGAACGCATCCAGCGCGCGGATGACGTCGCGGGTCGTCGGCGCAAGACCCCCAGGCGTGTGCCGCGCCGCCATGCTGCGGATGAAGACACCGCTGTCGCCCGCATGGCGCTGCATGCGCACGCGATCGCCGAGCACAGCGCCACCGGTGAACGGGCTGGACGGATCGACGGCCACGATGCCGACCGAGCGTCCGTCCTCGCGGATGACCTTGGTCAGCGCGTCGACCAGCGTGCTCTTCCCCGATCCCGGCGGACCCGTCACCCCAATGACGTGCGCGTGCCCCGTGTGCGGATAGAGCGCTGCGACGAGCTTGCCGGCATCGGGTTCGCCGTTCTCGATCTTGGTGATGGCCCGGGCGAGCGCACGCCAGTCGCGTGCGACGACGCGGCGCGCGAGCTCCAGCGCGTCGGCGTGTTCCGTTTCGGCAGGTCTTTGTGCGCCCATGGTGTTCTTGGCTTCCCGTCGTCTCGAGCGCCAGCCTGCAGGGTAAAGCGTGCGCAGGCACCCAAGCTCACACGGCATGCAAACCGCTGACGCACGTCTGTCCGTGAAGAAGCCCTTCAGCCTTTTTTCGACCGTCGTGTCGCACGGCTGGTACCAAACGCTGCCCTTCCGATGGGTCGAAGGCGATGCAGCGCTGCTGCGCGCGGAAGCTTTGCGCGACGGCCGCGTGATGTTGCTTCGAGTGGGAGAGGCAAAGTCGGCGAAGCGCAACCACGTCGACCTCGCCATCACGGTCACGGGCGAGGGCGCCCGCGATCCCGGCGTCGCGGCCGAGATGGCGCGCCGGGTGAACGTGATGCTCCACGCCGATGAGGACCTGAGCGGTTTTTACGCGCTGTGCACGACCGTGCCGGATCTTGTCGCCGCCCGCAAGCTCGGGGCCGGGCGCTGCATGCGCGCCCCGACGCTGTGGGAAGACGTCATCAAGACGATCCTGGGCACAAACGTCACCTGGCGTCAGGCGGTCACCATGATCAACCGGCTGGCGCAGCTCGGCGATCCCTGTCCTGCCGATCAAAGTCTGCGCGCCTGGCCGACTCCCGGGCAGGTCGTCCGCGCCAAGGAGAAGTTCTTGCGCGACATCGTCCGGGCGGGCTACCGGGCGCCCTATATCATGGAGCTCGCCGCGGCGCAGAAGTCTGGAGCCCTCGACCTTGACACGATCGACGGCGCCGCCAAGAAGATGACCGAGAACGAGCTGTTCGACGCGCTCGTCGCCCTCAAAGGCGTCGGCAAATCCTCGGCGCATTTCCTCATGAACCTCCTCGGCCACTACGACCACCTACCCGTCGACAGCGCCACCTACGCCTACGCGAAGCGCGAGCTCTTCAACGGCAAGCGCCCGACCGAGAAGCAGATCCGCCGGCGATTCGCGCGCTACGGCAAGTGGCAGTCACTGGCCTACTGGTACGGACGCTGGGAGCCGCGCCTGGAGTGGTGGGAGCCGGTCAAGACGGGCGCATGATCCTACACGCAGACCTCGACGCGTTCTACGCAAGCGTCGCGCAGCGCGACGACCCGCAACTGCGCGGTAAGCCGCTCGTCGTCGCAGGCTCAAGCCGGCGCGCCGTCGTGCTCACCGCCTCGTACGAAGCGCGCCCCTTTGGGATCGCAAGCGCCATGCCGCTCTATCAGGCGCGCGAGCGCTGCGCCGACCTCATCGTCGTGCCACCCGACTTCGCGAAATACCGCGAGGCGAGCCGCGCCGTCTTCGCGATCTTCCGCGCGCATGCTCGCGCGGTTGAGGGTCTCTCACTCGACGAGGCTTTCCTCGACCTCGGGGATCTCTCGCCGGACGAGGCGCAGACCACGGCAAGGACGATCAAGACCGAGGTGCGTGCGGTGACCTCGCTCTCGATATCGGTCGGTGTCGCGAGCGTCAAGATGGTGGCCAAGATCGCAAGCGACGACGGCAAGCCCGATGGCTTGGTCATCATACCTGCGGGCACTGAAGCCGCCTACCTCGGCGATAAGCCGGTACGGCGGCTGTGGGGCATCGGGCCCAAGACCGAGCAGCGGTTGCTCGGGCAAGGTTTGGAACGCATCGGGCAGATCGCCTCGCTCTCCGACGACCGGCTGCATCTGCTGTTCGGCCGATGGGGGACGCAGGTGCGCGATTTGGCGCGCGGTATTGACCCGCGTCCAGTGAGCGAAGACTGGGAGGCGCGATCTATCTCGAGCGAAGAGACCTTCGAGCACGACGTGAAGGATCTCGCCGATCTCGAACGCATCGTCCAGGCGCAAGCCGTCGAGCTCGCGGAGCGCCTGCGGCACAAACAGCTCTGCGCCTACACCGTCGGCATCAAGGTGAAGCTCGAAGACCGGCGCGTCTTCGGGCGCCAGACCTCATTTGTGGAACCGGTCGAGGACGCCGAGTCGATCGCGCGGGCCGCCGTGCACTGCCTTGCCAAGACCACGATCGGTCAGCCCGTACGCCTGATCGGCGTGCGGGTGACGAATCTCGCGCCGCACGGGAACCGCCAGACGAGCCTGTTCGGTGCGGATGGACGCTAGGCTGCGGCCCGAGCGCTGGCGGCGACGGCGCAGCAGGCGCGCACGCCGCATCGTGCTGCTCCTCGTCATCATATTCTTTCTCGCAGCGATCGCCGTCGCCGTCCTGCGCACGCACCACCATGGCCGGGTAGGGATCCCACAAACGCCGCAGCCGCCGCATTACTACAAACAGACCGCGTGGTTGCGCGCGGGCGCTCCGTGGAGCAGCGGCGCAAACCGCGCAGTTGCACAAGCAGCTGGCCGCTCGCGCCGGCGACGTGGCATTCCCCGCGTCGACCGGCATCCTCATCCTCGACGGGCGCGACGGCCGCGTCTTGTACGGCCGCAATTCCCAGATGCCGCTCGTCCCCGGTTCGACCATCAAACTCATCACCGCCGCAGCCGCGCTTGGGACGCTCGGACCCGATCATAGGTTCACGACGTCGATCGTCACCGATGCCGGACGCGACGGGACCACGCTGGACGGCAGCATCTGGCTTGTCGGCGGGGGCGATCCAGAGCTCACAAGCGACGACCTGCGGCGCGGCGTGCACGAACTGCAACGCACCAGCATCGAAAACATCAGCGGGAACGTCTACGCCGACGGCTCGCGATACGGTCCAGACCAGGTGAGCGCCACCTGGCAGAGCGACGACTTGCAGTATGGGTGGGCGGCACCGGCAAGCGCGATCTCGATCGACGGCGGTTCCGTGCAGTTCACCATCACGCCGCGATCAGGATCCCAAGCAGACGTCGCGGTCGATCCGCCAGGCCATCGTGTCATCGCGTCAGTGGACACAGCTGGTGCAGACGCTGAGAACACGCTGCGCATCGACACGCTGCCCAACGATGGCGGATACGAAGTGCGCGGCCAGATCCCGTACGGCGCGCCGCAGAAATACTGGCGCGCAGTGCCCCATCCGACCACGGCCGCCGCGACATCCCTGCTCAGCATGCTCAGGCTCGCCGGCGTCACGGTCTCGGGCTCGGCGGAAGAGGGAGCGGCGCCGTCACGAAACTCGCCGCTGTGGCAACACCACTCGCGAACGCTCGACCACATCATCCGGCACATGTTCTTCCTCAGCGACAATCATTATGCGGAAGAGCTGCTGCGGCGCGGTCGGATGGAACGCGACCGGGCTCGGCGATCTGCACAATTCGCTCGCCGCCGAGCGCGCGTTCATGCAGGACAACGGCATCCCGACGCGCGGCGTCGTGCTGGCAGACGGTTCGGGGCTCTCGGCGCAGAACAGAGTGACCGCGCAGAGCCTTGCCGCATCGCTGAACTATCTCTTACACGAGCCGCTAGCAGAGCCGCCGTTCACGCTCTTGCCGCGCGCGGGCATCGAGGGGACAGTGGAGGTGCGCGATCTCGCTCCCGAGGCGAAAGGCCGTGTCTTCGCCAAGGACGGATACATCGAAGGAGCGAGCGCGATCGCGGGCTACGTGCTCACCGCACACCATGGTCCCGTGATCTTCGTGTTCCTGGTGAACGACTGGGAGCATGGCCTCGACGCCGTCTGGGCAGATGAAGATGCGATGCTCGACCTCATCGCGCAGAACTGATGAGAGGGCTACATCAAACTCTGGCGATGGACGTGCCGGGGAAGTAGGCCGACAAGATCTGTCCGGCGTTCATCCCGGTGTCGGCGCGGCCGCGTGCGCCCCATTGGCACATTCCGACGCCGTGACCGACGCCATGGCCCACAAAGGTGAAATTCTGGCCGTCACGCGTGACGTCGAACAGCGCGCTCGGGATGACTTTGTAGCCCAAGATGCCGAGCGCCCGAGAGTAGAATTCCCGGCCATCGAGCGTCACGGTCATGCTCGGGCTCGCGGCGACGACTTTTTTCACCCGTCCATCAGGCCAGCGCTCTGCGATGTCGATGGACGTGAGCTGTCCAGCCGGCATGTCAACGATGCGCGCCATCGCATCGACGGTCACTGAGTTCTTCCAGCGGAAGTACGGCGCGCCGCTGCAATAGGCGCGTCCGCTCGCATCGAGGTCTGGGACGCCCCGCAGATACGGCGGCGCAGGTTGACCGGTCAGCTCCTCGGACGAAGCTGTGTGTCCGCCGCACGACGAGCTATAGAAGACCGATGCAGGCGCAGAGCCCGCGACCACGATCTGCCCGGCCGTATCCTGCGCAGCGCTGACCAAACTCTGCGCGACGTCGTCGATCCCTCGATACACCTGGCTTGAGGTGTCGTCATTGAGATCGTAGTCGCGTGCACCTCTCGTCTGGCGCGAGCGTGCGGCATAGGTGCGGACCGCAATCGCCTGAGCGCGCAGCGATTCCGGCGCCCATCCGGGACTCACCTCTGCCGACATCACCGACGCCACATATGTCTCCACATCGACCTGGTCGATGGCCAGCAGCGCTCCGCCGCGCACCTGGACGAAGAGCGTTCCCGGATAGCGCCGCTGGATCGTGGTGCCGCCCGTGGTGAGCGCGGTGACGTCGAGATATGGATCCGCAGACAGCGCGACGACCTGCGAACCGATCGCCTGCGAGCGGCCGCCTGAGGTCATGGTACCCGATGCTGCGTCGAGCGTGATGCCAGCAACGGATAGCCGCGCGACGTCGAGGCCTGCGAAGAGCCGGATGCGCAGCGGGGCCATGAGGTCGGCTGCGCGTGCGGATCTGGGGAAACCTCGACCGATCGCCGCTGCGAGCGTCGCGCCGCCGGCGACGATCAGGAAACGACGTCGACGCATTCTGATCGCGAGCCCTGATGCATAGACGATGAAGAGCGTTGTCGCTCGACGCTGCCGTGTCCTGGCCGTGCAGGGTAGGCCGCCGCGAAGACGACGTGGAAAAAGGCGATCATGAGGAAGAGACTGCTGGTTCTTTTTTTGTGCGTCGTCGCCACGACCACCGCGTGCGTCTCCGCCGCCACGACGGCGCCGTCCGCCACAACGCCGATCGCCTCGACCGGGCCGTACACCAAAGCTCCGGCGCTTGGGATCCATCTCGGCAGTCTCCCGCACGGGCGCTACGACGCCATCACGGACGTCGACGGCGTCATGGTCGGCCAGGTGACGCACATCGAAGGGTCGGGCAAGCTCATCCCCGGCGTCGGGCCGGTCCGCACCGGCATCACCGGCATCATCCCGCGCAAGGACATCTGGCATCATCGCGTGTTCGCGGCGGTCTGGCCGCTCAACGGCAACGGCGAGATGACCGGGTCGCTGTGGGTCAACGAAGCGGGGTTTCTCGAGACGCCCATCGTCCTGACCGATTCACTGTCGGTAGGCCGCGTCGACGACGGCGTCGTCTCGTGGATGATCAAGCACAACCCGAAGATCGGCAATCAAGAAGACGTGCCGCTGCCGGTTGTGGCCGAGGTGAACGACGACTTCCTCAACGACCAGCAAGGACGCCACAACACCCCCGAAGATTCGGTCACAGCGCTCGATAGCGCGGTCGGCGGACCCGTCGCGCAGGGCGACGTCGGCGCGGGAACGGGAGCCGTGGCATACGAGTTCCACGGCGGCATCGGCACGGCGTCGCGGGTCATCCCCAAAGCCGAGGGCGGCTACACGGTCGGCGTTCTGGTCAACTGCAACACGTTTGCGCGCCGGCAAGACTTCACGATCGACGGCGTGCCCATAGGAGCGAACTTCAAAGACCTGCTACCCGTCGACCACTCAAGCGAGGGATCGATCATCATCGTCGTCGGGACGGATGCGCCCTTGTCGCATATCCAGCTCATCGATCTCGCCAAGCGCGCAGCGCTCGGTCTCGCGCGCACCGGTGCTTCGTCACGCGAAGGCAGCGGCGACATCATCATCGCGTTCTCAACCGCCAACGTCGTTCCGTACGCTTCGGGCCACCCGACGTTCCAAGTGACGGAGATGGACCGCGCGTTCATCAACCCCATCTTCGTCGCGGCCATCGAAAGCACGGACGAGGCGGTCATCAATGCCATGCTGGCCTCGTACACCATGGTCGGGCGTGACGGCAACACCATCTACGCACTGCCGCACGACCGCGTGATGCAGCTCATGCATCGCTATGGCAGGTAGGGCGTTTCGCCCATCGGGGAAGACCGCCGTGGTCTCGGTCGCCGGTGAGCGGCTGCGCGCTGTGTGGACCAACGCCGGCCTGTGTGCGGCTGACGAAGAGTCGCTCTCGGCCAAGCGCGATCTCGAACGCCGGCTCAAGATGACCCTCGTCGAGGCCTCGCCGCCGCCGGCTTTACGCCGCGCGCTGGCCAGCGCCGCGAAAGGACGAGGTGACGATTTCCCGCTCGACCTTAGCTGGGCACGGGATTTCGAGCGAGAGGTCCTCGTCGCCGCGCGGGAGATCCCGTATGGTGAGACCCGCTCGTACGGCTGGCTCGCACGTCAAGCCCGACGGCCGCTCGCCGTGCGCGCGGCGGCGACCGTCATGGCGCGCAATCCGCTGTGGCTCGTCATCCCGTGCCATCGTGTTATCTACGCCGACGGACACCTCGGGCCGTACGGCTCGTCCGGTCCATTGCGCAAGCGCGAACTCTTGGAGCGCGAAGGGGTGAACCTCGACCGACCCAAGCGCGCCGCCGGCAAAGGTTCACCCAAGCAAGCGCGAACCATTCACCGATGAATCTCGCATTCGACATCCTGCTCTTCGCCGCCGGCATCCTCATCGGCGCGGTGACCATCTGGGCCGCGAGCCGGGTCGACTCGCGGACGCTGCGCGAAGCGATCCACGACCGCGGTGCCAAGCTCGACAAGCTCCAGGCCGACCTTGGTGAGGCGATATCGGCGCGCGCCGCGCTCGCCGCGCAGCTCGAGGCAGAACGCAAGGTGTCTGCGGAGAAGCTCGCCCTGATCGACGAGGCCCAGAAGAAACTCACCGACACGTTCGCAGCGCTCTCTGCACAAGCGCTGCAGCACAACAACCAATCGTTTTTGGACCTGGCCACGTTGACGCTCACCAAGTACCAAGCCGAGGCCAAGGGAGACCTCGAGAAGCGCCAGGCGGCGATCGACCAGAACCTCAAGCCGGTGCGCGAATCGCTCGAGAAGGTCGACGCGAAGATCGCCGAGTTGGAGAAGAGCCGCACCGGCGCCTATGCCGCGCTGAGCGAGCAGGTCAAGCTGCTCTCCGAGGGCCAGGTGGCCTTGCGCAGCGAGACGACCAACCTCGTCAACGCGCTGCGCTCGCCGACCGTGCGTGGCCGCTGGGGAGAGATCCAGCTGCGCCGCGTGGTCGAGATGGCGGGCATGCAGGCGCACTGCGATTTCTTCGAACAGCAGACCGTGACGACCGACGACGGCCGGCTGCGCCCCGACATGCGCGTGCGGCTGCCCGGCGACAAGAACATCATCGTCGACGCGAAGACGCCGCTTGAATCCTATCTGAAGTCGATCGAAGCCCCGGATGACGCCACACGGCGCAGCCTCTTACAGGCTCATGCGCAGAGCGTGCGCACGCACATCAACAACCTCGGGAAGAAAGCCTACTGGGATCAGTTCAAGGACGAGATGCCGGAGCTCGTCATCATGTTTTTGCCCGGCGAGATGTTCTTCAGCGCCGCCCTTGAGGCGGACCCGACCCTGATCGAAGCGGGCATCGACCAGAATATCATCCTGGCGACGCCCACCACGCTTATCGGTCTGCTGCGCGCCGTCTACTACGGCTGGCGCCAGGAGAAGATCGCAAAAGCGGCTCAGGCGATCAGCGATCTCGGCCGCGATCTCTACAAGCGGCTTGCTGATATGAGCGGGCATTTCTTCAAGCTCGGCAAGAGCTTGGGCGGTTCGGTGGAGGCGTATAACAAGGCCATCGGCTCGCTTGAAGCCCGGGTGCTCGTCTCGGCGCGGAAGTTCAAAGACCTGACCTCAGTGCCATCGGACGCCGAGATCGAGGATATGACGCCGGTCGAACAGGTGCCGCGAGCACTGCAATCCGCGGAGATGACCACGGTGCCGGACGGTCTGTTCCCCTTGCCCGAGTCTCAGACGGTCGATGAGGACGAGGAGGACAGCGAGCGCAGCCGGCCAGAGATCGCCGACTTGAGCGCCCCGACGCCGGCTCCGGTCTTGGCCGATACCAAGACGCCCGCGTCACCCAAGTCCAAAGCCGGCTGAGGCTCGGACTGGGCGTCGATCTTGTTCCAGACGTAGATCACGGGTTTTTTGTCCGCGCCCAGCTCGCGCAGGACGACGTCGACCGATTCGCGCTGGCGCTCCCAGTACGGATTGCTCGAGTCGATCACGTGGAGCAGCAAGGTCGCATTCGTCACCTCTTCGAGGGTGGCGCGAAACGCCGCGACGAGCTCCTTGGGCAGATCGCTGATGAAGCCCACCGTGTCGGCGAGGATCGCCGCTCGGCTCGGCTCGAGATAGACCTTGCGCAAGGTCGGATCGAGCGTGGCGAAGGGCTGATCGGCGACCAGCACGCGCGAGCCCGACAGCGCATTGAGCAACGACGACTTCCCCGCGTTCGTGTAACCGACGAGCGCGACCACAGGCGTGCTCTCGCGGCTGCGCCGCTGCTCGCTGCGCCGCTTGCGGACATCGTCGAGCTGCCCTTCGAGGTGCGAGATGCGCAGGCGGATGCGCCGTCGGTCAACCTCGAGTTTGGTCTCGCCAGGACCGCGGGTGCCGATGCCGCCGCCCAGACGTGAGAGCTCTTCGCGCGAACCGATGAGGTTGGCGGCTCGATGACGCAGCTGCGCGAGCTCGACCTGCAGCTTGCCTTCGCTCGTGCGAGCGTGGCTGGCGAAGATGTCGAGGATGAGCACGGAGCGGTCCATCACCGCGATGCCGGCGAACATCTTCTCGAGCGCGGCACGCTGGCGTGGACGCAACGCGTTGAGGGTCACGACGAGGTTCGCATTCGTGGATGCCGCCAGCTGCGCGATCTCCTCGACCTTGCCGACTCCGAGCAGGGTCGCCGGATCGACGCTCGGCCGGCGCTGCACGGCGCGGGCCACGACCGTCGCCCCCGCGGCGCGCGCCAGCGCCTCGAGCTCGTCCATCTCGACGTCGAAGTGTCCGCGCTCGTCGCCTGTGTCGACGCCGGCGAGGATCACGCGTTCAGGTTGCGGGGCGGTCGAGTGCAGCATAGTCTCCACATGAAAAGAAAAGGACGGCGATAACGCCGTCCTTTGTGTTCGGGGAACGGACCTCAAGGTCCGTTGTGGCAAAGGTCAGGCCGTGGCGAGCTCCTTGGTCTTACGGAGGCCGAACGGATGGTCCGCGACCGGCGTCAACGGTGTGAAGCTCAGCTGTTTTTGATACGTCGAGACGAGCAGCTCGACGCCGCCGCGCACGCAGCCCTCCTCGGCGACGCATTTCGAGAGCTTCTTCGTGAAGTAGCTTTCCAGATCGCCGAGCGCGTGCTGCCAGTAGGCGTCACGCGTCAGACCGCTTGAATCGAAATGGTTCTTGTCGACGAGCCAAATGAAAACCGGCTCGCCGCCTTCTCGGAATCCCAGCACGAAGAGTGGGATTGGCTGCGCAGCCGGTTCTGAGTCTGGGTGAAACGAGCAGATCGTGAAAAATTCGAGCAATACGTGTTCGGGCTCGATTGGTTTGCTCAAGCGTTCGCCTCCCATCACTGCCGTAGCCGGACGCGCGCGCGATACGAGCGTGGTAGGTCCGCACAGGCTTGTTCTCACGCCAAAGCGCCCGCTCCCCTCGCCACCGTCTGTCCCCTTTTCCAGGACGGAGCGGTCCCAGGGGCCTATGACCATCATCATATGCCGAAAACCTATATAGATGAAGGTCGTTGGTCAGATCCACGTCGGCCCCACGTGGCCGGACGAGGTTCCTTTACCCGAGGCGCTTGAGGCATCGGTGCAGCGCACCGTTGGCGAGTTCGAGCTCGTCGCGCTGCGCATCTGGTTCCGCCTGGACGGGAAGTACGAGCCGACCCCCCTGCTCAGCTGGAGCCCGGAAGGCATGCTGCGCGGGGGTTTTGACGCGCGCGCCGTGGGCTCGATCGTGCGCGCGCAACGCGACCTCCTGGCGCTGTCGTCCTCGGCGCCTCCCGCCACGATGACCGTCGACTTCGACGCGAACGCCGAGGGAGAAGAACACGGCCAGCCGCTCAAGGTCACGGGGGTCGCCCTGGCCCATGGCGGCAGCCTGGTCGGCTACCTCGAGTGCCACGCGCACGGCGCGCTCGTGGCCGAGCCCGGCGCGGCCGAGCGGATGCGGACCCGGGCTGACGAGCTCGCCCGCATCGTGGCCGAGATCCGCGTGCCGACCACCACCGCCGCCAAGACGCGAGGCCATGTCCTGCTCGTCGAAGACGACGCCGAGCAGCGCAAGTTCGTGCAGACGAGCCTCGAGCAGTTCGGCTACAAGGTCTCCGTCGCGAGCAACGGCGCCATCGGTCTCGTCACGGCGGAGTCGGAGCACCCCGACCTCATCATCTTGGACTGGGCCATGCCTGTGATGGACGGCTTGACGACCTGCCGGCGCCTGAAGGCGCAGCCCAGCACGTCCGGCATCCCGATCATGATGATCGCCAATCGCGTCGACGTGGACGACAAGGTCCTGGCGCTCGAAACGGGCGTGCAAGACTTCCTCGTAAAGCCGCTGCACCCAAAAGAGCTCTCTGCTCGCGTCGCGCAGCTCATCAGCTGGCGCAAACAATTCCTCGCGCACAAGGCGGCGTCGCCCGGCGGTGAGACAGACGATTCGCAGGTGGCGAGCGCCATCGCCGAAGCCAGCCTCAGCACGGCCGACCAGGACCACTGGATGCTCGGCCTGGAGGCGGCGCGGCTTGGCAAGCACCACGAGGCGCTGGCGAATTTCGTCGCCGAAGCCGAACAGGCCGAGAAGCTCGGCCGCTACGCCCGCGCCGCGCTCGCCTACCGCAGCGCATCGGTCACCGCGGGTGAGATGCGCGACCGTGACTCCGCCAACCGCTATCTGCGGCTCGCCGGCAAGATGTACTTCAACTGGGCCGAGCACGACGACGACCCCGCCCACGTGCGCGACGCCTACGTGAACGCCGCGCGCTGCTTCCTCATGGCCGGCAACCTCAAGCTTGCCAAGAAGTCCGTCGACTACGCGACCTCGATCGATGCCGTGCTCGCCGACGACAGGCCGACGCCGCTGCAATGAAAGTCGTGCTGTTCACCGAGGGAACGTATCCCTTCGTCCGCGGCGGCGTCTCGACGTGGTGCCAGCACCTCATCTCGGGCCTCGAGGACATCACCTTCGACGTCTATGCCGTCATCGGCACGCCCGAGGGACGCACCGAGTACACGTTGCCGCCCAACGTCAACAAGCTCATCCCGCTCGCCATGTGGGGCATCGAGAGCCTCCACGAGTACAATAGCGAGTTTCTCCCGCGCCGCGCGCGGCGCAATAGCAGCGCGCTGCAGGGCGAGTTCTTGCCGCTTTTCCGCGACTTTCTACAGAACATCGCCTACGGCATGGAGTCGTCAGACCC
The DNA here is from genome assembly GCA_963806005.1 of Vulcanimicrobiota bacterium. GTDB lineage: Bacteria > Vulcanimicrobiota > Vulcanimicrobiia > Eremiobacterales > Eremiobacteraceae > JAFANK01. The sequence goes on from CAWDWJ010000004.1 coordinate 193,852, forward strand.
CAAGGCGCTCGGCGAGATCCTCGCCGCGCTCTACATCTACTTCCGCACGCACGACTATGACTGGACGATGCGCCAGGAGGCCACCTGGTGCGCGGCGCTCGAGTTCTTGCGCGGCCAAGCCTGGCACGCCCGCTTCATGACCATGCTGGAGGCGGTGGAGATCGTGCGCACGCTCTACCGCTATCTCATGCCGCTGGCCATCGAACTGCCAGAAGCCGACGTCTATCATGCCTCGGTCTCGGGCCTCGCATCTGTCCCTTCGATCATCGCCAAATACGCGCTGGGCAAGCCCGTGCTGCTCACCGAGCACGGCGTCTATCTGCGCGAGCGCATCCTCGCGCTGGCCCGCGGCGGCTTTCCGCTCTCCGATCGGACGATCAAGAAGAACCTGTTCTCGGCGTTCGCGCGCGCCTCGTATCAGGCCAGCGACGTCATCGCGCCGGTGTGCAGCTACAACACGCGCTGGGAGTCGTTCTATGGCGTGACGAGCGACCGGCTGCACATCGTCTACAACGGCGTGGACGGTTCGAAGTTCAGCGATCAGGACTACTGGCCGGCGCGGCCCACCGTCGTGTCGGTGGCGCGCATCGACCCGCTCAAGGACATCCTCACCCTCATCGCCGCGAGCGCCGAGCTGCGCAAGCTCGTGCCCGGCGTGGCGGTCGAGGTGTGGGGCCCATCGCCCGACCCCGATTACCGGCGCGAGTGCGAGCTGCTCATCGACGAGTTCTCGCTGCGCGACACGGTCTATCTACGCGGCCCGACAGAAGACCCTGCCACCGCCTACGCGCACTCCCACGTGGCCGTGCTGAGCAGCATCAGCGAGGGCTTTCCGTTCTCGGTCATCGAGGCCATGATGTGCGCCAAGCCGGTCGTGGCCACGGACGTCGGCGGGGTGCGCGAAGCGGTCGGCGACAACGGCATGATCGTGCCGCCGCGGCGCGCCGACAGACTCGCCGAGGCGCTCGCCACCTACCTCAAAGACCCAGACCACGCGCGGGCGACCGGCAAGCGCGGCCGGGCATTCGCCGTCGAGCATTTCGAGCGCAGCGTCTTCTTAGGCCGCTACCGCCAGCTCTACCACACGCTCGCCGCCGGAGCTGCCGAGGTGCGCCGTGCTGGATGAACTCAAACCGTTCGAAGACCGCGAACGCCAGCTCGAGAGCGCAGCGCGCACCATCGTCACGCTGTGCAAACAGGACAAGTTCGGCAAGGGCTGGCGGCCCAAAGGCGTCGACGAGGTCGCCATCCTCTTGGAGAGCCTCGGCTACAGCCAAGAAGTGGTGGAAGAGCTCTGGTACGACGACCTCTTCGCCATGGCCGCGGACGTGGCAGCGTTGCTCGAACGCTTCATCAGCAACGACCCTGTGGTCGAAGTGCCGAGCGTCGCTTGGTTCGTGCAGACCATGAAAGACTATGCGACGGGCTCGCTCTATTCCGGGCCGTGGCTCGCCGCCGTCATCGGCTTGTTCGTGTTCGGCGCGGCGTTTTGGTCGTCCACCGGCAACAGCATCGCGCTCTCGACGACCGCCTCGCTCGGCATCTTCAGCTCCCTTGTGGTCACCGGGTTCTTCTCACAGGCGATCGCACGAAAGCTCATCTTCTACTACCTGCAGGACAACTTTCCCATGATCGAGTGGATCATGCGCCGCTTCATGGCGCTGGCGTTGCTGGGCTTGAGCGCGAGCTCGTGCCTCTTGGTCGTCGTCATGTGGGCGCTGGGCTACGACCGCGTCGAGTCGCTGCTCGGCGCTTCGTTCATGCTGGCCGCCGGGCTTTTCCAGCTCTCGCTTGCGCCGCTGTACACGACGCGCCGGTTCGGCTGGCTCGTCGGCGTCGGCGTGGGCACGGCGCTGGCCACGGCGTTCGTCTACCGGATCGGCTTTCACGGCAAGGTCATCGAGCCGTGGGAACCGCTGGCCGTGGCCGCGACCGTCGCCGCCGTCGGCATCGCGGTCATCATCTTCACGTTTCGCTGGATGCACCGCCGCGCGCAGAAGACGACGGGAACGGGCCAGCTCTTCCCGCCGAGCTTCCGGGCCATCGCGCGAAGCGTGCGCGTCTATGCCATCTTCGGCGCGCTCTACTTCGCGGCGATCGTCGTCGACCACATCGGTGCCGGCGTGCTCTATGGCCATGGACGCTACACCTATAACCCCGACTACGAGCTCGGCGCAGACATCGGTCTGCTCGCCATGGTGCCGCTCACCGGTCTCGTCAACGTCATCCTCGAGCGCTTGCCGCCGCTGCTCTTGGACGCCTCGACCCGCTACCGCATCGGCGCGGAAGATGCGTTCAACGCGCAGATCAGCCGCTATTTCGTGGGAAGCCTCGCGGCGTTTGCCGGCATCGGCCTGCTGTCGTATTTCGTGCTCCTGCCCATCGGGCTGCACCTCATCGCGCACACCGCAGTGGCCGCCGGCGTGAACGTGGGGAACGCGCGCACCGTGCTCTACATCTCGGCGCCCGCCTACGTGTTGCTCATGATGGCGCTGTTCTCGGCGCAGGTGCTGTTCTTTTTGAGCAGACCGGTCGCGCCGCTCTTAGGCATCCTCGTCGCCGTCGGCATCGTCGGCGGCGTCGCCCTCGCCGCCTGTCTGGGGCACGCCTCGGCCATCACGCCTGTCTACGGACTTTTCGCCGGCATGCTCGCGTTCTGCGGGGCGTCGGTCGCCGGCGCCTATCGGGCCATCTCTCGTTTTGCGTACAGCTATTATGCCGCGTACTGAAGTGCTCGCGGTGACCGCCGCCCTCATGCTCGCTGTGGCTGGGCGTGCGCTGCCCACGGCCGCCGACGCGCAGCCGGCGAGTTCGCCCACGCCGCTGAGCTTCACCGTCGATCCGCAGAAGCAAGTGCTCGTGCTGATGTACCATCAAGTCACGAACACGCCGTCCGGCGTCGGCGCCGGCGAAGGCCACTATGGTCCCGCGATCTCTCCCAAAGAGTTTGACTCCGATCTTTCGTTCCTCAAGGGGCGTGGTTTCCAACCGGTCGATCCTCTGACGGCATTGCGCTATCTCGACGGCCAGGCAGATGCCTCGTCCTTGCCCGACCACCCGTATGTCGTCACTTTCGACGATGGCTTCGTCTCCGCATGGACTGATGCGACACCGATCCTAAAACGTCACAACGCGAAGGCGATGATGTTCATCGAAGGCATCCGAACGGACCGAACGCCAGGGCGTCTCACGTCAGAGCAGATACGCGCCATGGCGCAAAGCGGCGTCTGGGAGATCGAGTCGCACGGCTACATGGGGCATTGGGCGCTGCAGATCGGACCCAAGCCCACCGACCTCTCGCCATACTGGTACGCGAACCTCGCCTGGCTGCCCGCGGCCCAGCGCCTCGAGACGCCTGCGGAGTTCGAAGAGCGGCTGTTGCAAGATTTCCGGCAATCACGACAGACGCTCGAAGCCTTGAGCGCCACACCGGCCACCGTCTTCGCCTATCCAAGTGGCGAGTACGGCCAGAACGTGCCGCTGCCGGCTGGTGCTGACGCCGATGTCTTCGCCGGCGAAGAAGGCCACTCAAACGCCGCAGGCCTGACGCCGCACATCGAGGCGGCGTTGAAACGCGCCGGTTTTCGCGACGCTGTTGCCGTCGTCGTGCCCGGCACCGAGATCGCGGCCTCGCCTGCGGACGTCCGCTACCTGCTACCTCGAATCGGCGACGGTCCGCGCAAGAACGATCCCGATATCGCGACGCTGACCGATGGGGAGATCAAACTCCCGGCAATATCTCCCGATTATCACTGGGTAGATTGCCGAGCCGTCGCCGGCGTGCCGCACTCGATGTGGGTGGCCGGCGCCGCAGCACCGTATCTGTACCATCTCGACGCGCTGACCGGCCGTGTCGACGACGTCGTGCAGGTCGGGGCGCTGCAAGACGGTCGCACGGGGCAGCCGGTGCTGGTCGCGGCTCTCATGACGCGATCCGATGGCAGCTTCACGGCCTACCAGCAGAAGGGTTGGTGGGATGGCGGCCAACCGCGGCTTGTGTCCTTCCGCATCGAAAATGGCAGTGCGGTTGACGTGAAGACGCAACCGCTCGGAGATGAAGCGTCGTGGTTTGTGGGCGTGGCGCAAGTGGATAGACAACTCGTCGGGATGACGGAAGATGGTCAGTTCTTCGCGTTCGACGGTGCGTCGTGGCGGCAGCTCTTCAGCCTGTCCGACGATGCCCCCGGCTGGAAGCAGAACGACGTCGGTCGGTTTGCCGGTCTGGCTTTCGCGCATGGCCTTCTCTACGTCACCGACCGCAAGAATGACCAACTCATAGGCGTGGACCCGACGACAGGCTCGCCGAAAGAGATCGGAACGCTGCCCAAAAGTGCGGATATCAGGGCAGTCGGCGGTGACGACGATTATCTGTGGCTCGTCGACTACGGCCAGGACCGGCGGACGGCCATCCGCATGCGGTCGACGCTGGGGTCTGGACGATGAAACGATTGCCCCTCAGCCGGGCGGTCGTGCTCGCCGGTGCCCTCGCCGGCGCGGTTGCGTTATGCACTGCGCGCGCTCGCGCTGACAACGACGGCTACTTGTGGGCGTACGCGCTGCACGATTCGTATTCCAACGACACCTTCTATTCGGCGGATTTCACCAAGCCGTTCGGGCCCCAAGGCCCGATCCGCCCATTTGGAGAGCTCCTGCTGCAACGAGATTCGCAGACGACCGGCGGGGTGCTGCCCGAGACGCTCAACGACAACTACGGGTTGGCGGCAGGGGGGATGCAATATCAGTCGGATAGCGGGCTGCGCATCTTCGCGCAGATCGGCACGTCATTCGATTTCGGTCCGGCGATAACGGGCCTGCCGACCACTTCGCATTTCGACGCCCGCGGGGGCGTCGAGTACTATCGGGACTGGAACGTTCCACCAGACGGCGGGAGCCGCTACTACGGTACGTTCTTCGGCGATTTCATCTATTACACTCGGTATCGGAATGCTCTTCTGTATTTCGAGGCCGAGCGCGGCCGCGAATTCGGTTCGAGGAAGTTCCCACTACAGGTCTTTGCGCGGGTCTCCGGATCGCAAGACACCCAACGCATCTACTACAACGATGCGATCGCCTTCTCTGCCGGCGCGCAGATACTGGCGCTCGGCCGTCACGGTCCAGCTATCGGATTCGCCGAGGCGTTCAGCACCTACACGGGTTCGCCCGCCACCCTTGCCCAAGCCGGCGTGCAGCGCAGCTACTGGTCATTTCGCCCGCAGATCACATACGGCGCGAGCTTCTAACGGGGAGCGATCCCCGTCATATGACCCCGGTCGCCGCGCTGCGCGGCCGCCTTGCGGGTATCCGGCATCACATCCGCCAACTCCCGGCGAATCGCAGCTGCGAAAACACGCCGGTTTTCCCTCCCAGATAGTCATACCGGCGGATGCACCAGCACCACAGGTCAGGGAGAGACAACCGCCGCCTTGGTTCGTGAGCCGTTCTTCATCCAGATCTCCGACACGCATCTCTTCGAAGACCCGGCGACCAAGCTCTGGGACGTCGCGCCCGAACCGATGCTCGACCGAGCGCTCGAAGAGCTGACCAAGCTCGAGGGCAAGCCTGCGTTTGTCATCGTCAGCGGCGACTGCTCGAGCGACGGTTCGGTCGCCTCGTATGAACGCCTGGGCGAGAAGATCCGCCAGCTCGGCGTTCCCGCCTATTACATCCCCGGGAACCACGACGACCCACAAGTCCTCTCGCAGGTGCTGTGCGACAAGGCGCTGCCGCCCAAGGAGAAGATGACGCAGTGCTTTGACGCCCTGGGCTGGCGTTTTGTCCTGCTCGACAGCTCGGTGCCCGGCGAAGACGGCGGGGCGCTTGGGGACGCGCAGCGCGCCTGGCTGCGCTCGACGCTCGCCGCGCAGCCGCGCACCCCGACCGTCGTCATCGTGCACCACAACCCCCTGCCGACAGGTTCTGCCTGGCTCGATCCGATGACCATCGCCGACGCCAACGCGCTCATCGCCATCCTCGACACCTCGTCGCAGGTCCGTGCCGTCCTCTTCGGCCACATCCACCAGGCGTTCGAGGCCGACCGGGACGGCACGAAGTACCTGAGCGCGCCGTCGACGTTCTTCCAGTTCAAGCCCAACTCGGCGCGCTTCGGCAAGGACGAGCGGCCGGCAGGCGTGCGCATCGTCCGGCTCAACGGCGACACCTTGCGCAGCGCCGTGTTCCGGTTCGGAGAACCTCTCCCACCGATTTAAGTCGCGCGCTCTGAACAGCAGCAGAAGGACGCGCAGCGCACGCCCCTAATCCACCCGTCATGCTCAACGCACGCGCGAAAAATCTTTCCCCCTCGCCCACCATGGCCATCGACGGACGGGCGAAGAAGCTCATGGCCGAAGGCGTCGACGTCGTCAACCTAAGCGTCGGCGAACCGGACTTCGACACGCCCGAGACGGCCAAAGCGGGCGGACGGGCGGCGATCGACCAAGGCTTCACCAAGTACACCGCGGCGGCTGGGATCATGGAGCTGCGCGAGGCGATCGCGGACAAGCTGCGCCGCGAGAACGGCCTGGACTACACGGCCGAAGAGATCGTCGTCAATAACGGCGCCAAACATTCGCTGTTCAACGCCTTCATGGTCCTGCTCGATCCCGGTGACGAGGTCCTCATCCAGGCGCCGTACTGGGTCAGCTATCCTGAGATGGTCAAGATCTCTGGCGGCACCCCGGTCATCATCAAGACCGACGCTTCGACCGGCTTTGAGCTGACGCCGGAGATGATCGAGCGTGCGCTGACCCCGAAAACCAAGGTCATCAACCTCAACAATCCGAGCAATCCCACCGGGGTCGTCTATTCGCGCGAGAAGCTCGAGGCGATCGCCGAGATCGCCGTGCGCCATAATCTCATCATCATCAGCGACGAGATCTACGAACGGCTCGCCTATGACGGCAAAGACGTCGTGTGCATGGCCACCCTCGGGCCGCAGGTGCGGGAGCGCACGATCACCGTCAACGGGTTCTCAAAGGCCTACGCCATGACCGGCTGGCGCCTGGGATACACGGCCTCGCCCAAGGCGTTTGCCAAGGCGATGACCGAGCTGCAAAGCCATTCGACGTCAGGCCCGTCCTCGATCACCCAAAAAGCCGCCCTCGCCGGCCTGCGCGGCGATCAGAGCTTCCTCGCGGGGATGCGCGAGGAGTTCGACCGGCGTCGCCGCTTTGCGGTAGAGCGCATGCGCTCGATTCCGGGATTCGAGCTTGAAGTCGTGCCCTCGGGGGCGTTCTACGTCTTTCCCAACGTCAGCAAGCTCTTCGGCCAGACGATCGGTGGGCGCAAGGTAGAGACGACGGATGACCTGTGTCTTGCGCTCCTCGATGCCGCTCGCGTGGCGATCGTGCCGGGCAGCAGCTTCGGCTCTCCCGAGCACGTGCGTATCTCCTACGCGACGTCGATGGAGAAGCTGTCAGAGGGCCTCGACCGCATCGAGCGGTTGCTCGCCCCGAACGTCGTCGCTACCGCCCGCTAAGCGGCAGGCAACATCACAAGGCCTGGTGGTGGGTGTCGCTGCGCAGCGATCCCAGATGCGCCGTGTCGTTGAGGCGGACCACGCGAAGCTTCCCGTTCTCGAGTGCGAATTCGTTGAGCGCTGCGTTGTCGACCTGGACCTGATTGAAGGACGACAGCTCTATCCCTTGAGCTAACAGCACCGCGATGCGAACGATGACGTCGTGCGTCGTCGCCAGTACAGCGCCGGGCTCCAAGCGCACGCTGTGCAAGAACGAGCGCAGACGAAGCTCCACCTCTTCGAGCATCTCTCCGTTGGGGAAATGCACGAGGTGCGGATTCGCCCGCCACTGGGCGAGCATGTCGGGCCAATGGCTTGCCACCTCGCCGCGCAGCTTGCCCTCCCACTCCCCGTGCGAGATCTCGGTCAAGCGCTCGTCGATTTTGAGGGGCAGGCCGATCGCGCCGGCGCAGGCTTGCGCCGTGTCGCGGGCGCGCGCGAGCGGGCTCGAGACGACGGTCGCAAAACGCCGCTCGGGAGGCTCGGCGGCCTGCTCGTGCTCAAGCCGCGCGGCGAGCGCCTCGGCCTGCGCGCGGCCACGAGCGGAAAGCGGCGGGTCCATGCGGCCCTGGTATCGGCCCTCGGCGTTCCACGTGCTCTCGCCATGGCGCACGAGCACGAGCCTCATAGCTCGATTGCGGTGACGCGCTCGACGTCTTTGATGGCGCGCAGGCGTTTGAGCAGGGGCGCGTCCGGGGCCCGGTCGATGCCGAGCAGCATGATGGCATCGCCCTGCTCGCTGCGCGCGACCTGCATGGTCGAGATATTGATCGTCGCCGCGCCGAGCATCGTGCCTACCTTGCCGACGATACCGGGGACGTCGTGGTGGCGCGTCAAGAGCAAATGCCCCTGCGGCACGACGTCGATCTCGAACCCGTCGATGTCGACCAAGCGTAGCTGCTCGCCATGGACCACGGTGCCGGCGAGCGACGAACGGTTGCCGAGCGCCGCGAGGGCCTTGGCAAAACCGCGTTCGCACGGCGCGCCGAGCGTCTCGACCGTGATGCCCATGCGATGTGCGATGGCGAGCGCGTTGACCGCCGAGACCCGCTCATCTGTGAGGTGGGGCAAAAGCCCGACGAGGAACGACACGGAGAACGGCAGGCCGTCGTATCCTGCGAGGTCGCCTTCGAGCACGAGGTCAAAGCGCGAGAGGTTCTCCTCACGCGAGATCTGCGGAAAGGCTGCGCCCAGGCGGTAGGCGAGCTCGACGAACGGCCGCACTTCAGGCGGTGCTTTGACGGGTGCGTTGACCGCGCCCGAGGGAGGACGTCCGCGCAGCACGGCGACCACGTCACGGCACAGATCGGCCGCGATGCGGTCCTGCGCTTCGTGCGTGGATCCACCCAAGTGTGGCGTGGCCACGACATGCGGATGGGCGAGCAGGGCCCAGATCGGCGCATCGGCTTTGGGCGGCTCGTCGGCGACGACGTCCAAGGCCGCGCCTGCGATGTGGCCGGACTCGAGCGCCGCGAGGAGCGCAGGTTCATCGATGAGCCCGCCGCGCGCGCAGTTGACGATGCGTGCTCCTGGCTTCATGAGCCCGAGCTCCCGCGCGCCGATGAGCCCCTGCGTCTGCGGCGTCAAAGGGGTGTGCAAGGTGACGAAGTCGGCGTTGCCGAGCAGCTCGTCGAGGGAGACGAGCTTGACGCCCAGGCTCTCGGCGCGCGCCTCGCTCAGCACCGCGTCATGCGCGAGCACGGTCATGCCGAAGGCTCTCCCGCGAGCGGCCACCGCCGCACCGATACGGCCGAGCCCGACGACGCCGAGCGTCTTGCCGGCCAGCTCCACGCCGGTCAAGCCGGCGGCGCTCCAGCGGTGCTCCTCGATGCGCTTTTGACCAGCGCTCACGTGGCGGCACAAGGCCAGCATGAGCGTCAACGTGTGTTCGGCTGTGGCCAGCGTGCTCGAGTCCGGGGTGTTGAGCACGACGATGCCCGCCCGGGTGGCGGCCTCGACGTCGATCGTGTCGACGCCGACCCCCGCCCGCCCGACGACTTGGAGCGAGGGTGCCGATCGAGCATCGCGCCCGTTACCTTGGTCTTGCTGCGCACGATGAGCGCGTGCGCTCCCGTCACAAGCGCCTCGAGCTCTTCGCGCGGCTTTCCAGCGGCTTCGTGGACCTCGAGCCCGCCGCTGCGCAGCACGGCAAGACCGCTCTCGGCAAGCGGTTCGGCCACGACCACGACGCGTTTCGCGCGCCCGCTCTTTGTGTCGCTCATCTACTTGCCCGCTAGGCTTTGCGCCGGTTGCGCGTCGACCTGCTGGCGGACCGCCGGACGCATCATCCACAGCCAGAACGACGCGATCAGACAGATATCGCCGCCGATGGCGAGCGCCGTGGACGCGCCGAACCGCTCGGCAAGCGCGCCTGCCTGTAGCGATCCTAGTGGTGAGAGGCCCATCAGCAGCATGTTGTACAGCCCAAGCACGCGGCCGCGCATCTCATCGCCGGCTTCTGTCTGCAGAAACGTCGTGAAACGGACGACGAACTGCACCATCGCGAAGCCGAGCACCGCCACGAGGATCACCGCCGCGGTGAGATTGCGCGCGAGCGAGAAGGCGACGATCGAGGCGGGGAAGATGAACGACATCGCGCTCAGCGACGAGAAACGGCTGCGCCCACGGCCGGCCAGCGTCAGCGATCCGACGAGCGCGCCTGCCCCCAGGCTGCTCAAGAGCAGGCCCAAAGCGCCCGCACTGCGGTGCAGTTCGAGCTTGACGACGACCGGCATCAGGAGCACGTAGTTGAAGCCGAAGACGCTGTAGACGATGAGCGCGACGAAGAGCCGGGAGAGCAGCGGATGCCGGGCCACATAGGTGACGCCGTCGAGGGCGTGGCGAACGAGCACGAGATGCGCGTCGCTGCGCGCCTCGACGGGTTCCGTGCGCATGGCGATGAGCGCCGCGACGACGAACGCGTACGAGGCGGCATTGGCGAAGAAGTTGGCCGTCTCGCCGGCGCTTTCGATGATGAGGGCTGCGATGGCCGGCCCGATGATGCGGGCGATGTTGAAGACGACCGAGTTGAGCGCCGAGGCGTTGAGCAGATCCTCGGCGCCGACGATGTCGAAGACCAGCGACTGCCGCACCGGCAGGTCGAAGGCGTTGACGACGCCGATGAAGAGCGCGAGCCAGAAGATGTTCCAGAAGGTGGCGTGGTTGGTCGCCACGAGCAGGCCCAGGGCGAGCGCCTGCAAGGCGGCCAGCGACTGCGTGGCGATCGCGATGCGGCGCTTGTCGAAGAGGTCGGCGATCGAGCCCGCGACGAGCGAGAAGAACAGGGAGGGGAGGGTCTCCATGGCTGTGACGACGCCGAGCAGGAGGGGCGAATTCGTGATCCGCAGGACCAGCCAGCCCACGGCCACGATCTGCATCCACGTGCCGATGAGGGAGAAGACCTGACCGGAGACATAGAGCCGGTAGTTGCGGTGCCGAAGCGCACTAAAGGTGCGGCTCATGAACCGGTCGCGCAGGGACGCAGGAAGCATCGGCAAAGATTGTCTCCGTCACGGCACATCTATGCCGATGACGACAGCACAACCTTGCGCGCAGATGCGTAATGCACACCATCCGCGCGCAGCAATGATAGGGGACTGAAAACAGACGTGCCGAGATCAAGACGCTGGACGACGGAGGTCAGCCAGCAAGAATCGATCGGCGCGGGCGGCCGCGGGTCGACGAGATGGGAGCCCACGCTTGCGTTTCCCAAGACGGGCGGGCACAGGGCCACCTTGGGCGATCGCCTCTTCGCCGAAGTGCACCTCGACGTGAAGCTGCAGCAGGAACGCGAGAACGTCCGCACCGACACCATCGATAGCACGACGTCGCGCCTGACGACCCCGTTCGTCGAGAGCGTGGTCTACGACTATATGGGCGTTGAGGGCTCGACACTTGTTATCCGCGAGACCTCGCGTCAGGGCGAGCGCATCGAGCGATCGCAGCTCACCGTCCGCCTGCGCGAGGGCGAGCCGACGAAGATCCGTTTCCCCTCAGGTGTTGTGAGCGTTGAGATCGATGACGAGCAGGTCGCCATCGTCCGCTGGATCGGCCCGTAAGAACAAGGAGGTCCTTCGTGCCCCGGACAGCATTACGAGTCGGAACGTGCGACGCGGTCCCCGGAGAGCTCAGTTACGGATCCTTCGACGGGCCCGAGCTGCCGACCGGCGGAACGGACTCGCTCCCCATCGTCATCGCGCAGGGCAATGAGGAAGGACCCGTCTTCTGGCTCACCGCCAACATCCACGGCAACGAGGTCTGCGGCATCCCGGTCGTCCACCGCATCCTGACCCGCGAGCTCTGCCGCGACCTCAAGGGCACGGTCGTGGCTTTGCCGACGCTCAACCCCTCGGGCCTGCGCACCAACCGGCGCCATCCGTACTACGACGATCGCGATCCCAACCGCACGTTTCCCGGCATGCGACGCGATATCGGAGAACCGCGCGAGCCGACGGTCTACGAGCGGCTGACCGCGCGGTTGCTCGACGCCATCCGCGACACGGCGAACTTCTACGTCGATCTGCACACCGCGTCCGTCATGTCCGTTCCGTTCTCGATCCGCGATCGTGTGCTCTATAAGAAGGAGTCGGAGAAAGCCGACGCGATCGCGCTGTCCGAAAAGCTCGACGACATGGTCGAAGCGTTCGGGTTCCCGGCCGTCATGGAGTACCGGGTCGGAGGATATATCGCTAAGGAGCTGCACCGCTCGACCACCGGCGCCGCGCTGCAAGAGCTGCGCCTGCCCGCGTTCACCGTCGAGCTCGGACCGCACACGGTCGTCGACGAGCGCAACGTCAGGGCCGCCGTCATCGGGTTGCGTAATCTGTTGCGCTGGGCGGGCATGCTTCCCGGCGAGCGTGAAGCGATGCCGCAATTGCCCAAGCCGCCGACCAGCAAGCGTCTGCGGCGCGAAGACGGCCCATATCCGTCCGCGTCCGGCATCCTCGACTACCGGGTGCAGCCGGGCGACGCCCTCCCTGCCGGCGGCGTCATCGCCGACCTGCGGGATATCTGGGGGCGGCCCATCGGCCCCGGCGTGGTCAAGGTCGAGGCCGAATCATGGGTCATCGGGATCGAAGACGGCCTGCTCGCCTACCCGGGTGCGGCGATCGCCCACCTCGGGGTGGTCGAAGACTCCCCGGTCGTGGACACGTGGCCGGCGTGATATCTAGTGAATAACCTCGGCGGCTAGACGATAACTACATGGTGGGCCCGAGCGAGGCGAACACGATAGAACCCAAACTCCCGGCGGCAGGCGAGCAGCCTGCCGCGCTTGTGCCGCGCCTCGCGCTCCGCTCGCTCCTCGGATCGCTCGTCGCCCTCGTCCTGCTCGCATCCATGGGCAGCACGGCGGACATCGCCGCCATCTACGCGCGCGCGGCCGACGTCAACGCCCAGCTGTTCTTCCGCGATGCCGATCGCACGACGTACGTCAGCACGGGCGACATCGATGCCATGTGGCTGCGCGACTCGAGCGTCCAAGCGATGGCCAGGCTTCACCAGCAAGCCCTCGTCCGCGGCGTCATCGCTCGCCAAGAGCGCCTCATCGCCATCGATCCATACGCCAATGCCTTCCACCGCGACTACGGCGTCGCCGAGCGCAAGTTCGAGCTCGACTCCTTGTGCTACCCGGTGCGCCTCGCCGAGCAATACGTCCAGGCCACGGGCGACACGTCGGTCTACGATCGCCGGTTCTACGCCGAGCTGCACATCATCTTACGCACGATCATGGTCGAGCAGCAGCACGGCAGCCATTCGAATTATCACCGCAACGAACGTCGCATGAAAGACGGGATCGGCCTCGTCTGGAGCGCGTATCGGCCAAGCGACGACCCGCAAGTCTTCAATTACAACATCCCTGAGAACATGTTCGCCGCCACGACGCTGCGCGAGATGGCGCAGCTCTTCTCGCGGCAGTACCATGACGAGACGAGCGCCCACAAGGCGACCTTCGCGGCGGAACGCATCGAGCAGGCGATCGAGACCCGGGCGATATTCTCCACCCGCCACGGCCGCATTTACGCGTATGAGATCGACGGTCTCGGCGCGGCGAAGTTCATGGACGACGCGAACGTGCCCAGCCTCCTATCGGTGCCGCTGCTCGGCTACGCGTACAACGCCAAGGCGTATGCGGCCACCCGCGCCTTCATCCTGAGCCCCGGAAATCCGTACTACTACCGCGGCCGCTACGCGTCGGGCATCGGCAGCATGCACACGCCCTGGAACTTCGTCTGGCCGATGAGCCTCATCATGCAGTACCGGACAGCATCGCACAACACCGAGAAGGACCGCATCGTCAGCGAGCTAGCGCTCTCCAACGCCGGTGACGGCGCGCTGCACGAGTCGTTCGACGTGAACGATCCGCGCCGCTATACCCGGCCGAAGTTCGGCTGGGTCAATGCGCTCTTCGAAGAGACCTTTCTCACTCGCTGAAAACGGCTCTAAAGAGCCGTTGCTTCATCAAGGACCTTTGAAGCAACGGACCTTTAGGTCCGTTCTGTTTTTGCTACAGCCCCGTATACACCGGGCCGCCGCCGCCTTCGGGCGGGACCCAATCGATGATCTGATACGGATCCATGATGTCGCACGTCTTGCAGTGCACGCAGTTGGCGAAATTGATCTGCAGGCGTTTGCCCGAATCCGCAAAGCCGTCCTTGCTGATCTTCTGCGCGCCCATCGCCGCCGGGATCATCTCGTACACGCTAGCCGGGCAGAAGTACTGGCACGGGTTGCCGAATTCGGTGGCACAGCGCGACGCGCAGATGTCGGTGTCGGCCACATGCAGATGACAGGGTGCGTTCTCGTCATGCTTCGTGCCGCTGCGAAAGACGTCATCGAGCTTGTTGAAGGTCAGCTTGCCGTCGTAGCGCGGCCGCTCGAAGCCCGGCACGTCACGCCCGAAGTAATCGACGAGCTTCTCCATGTTGGCATAGCCTTCGTGACCCGGGAGACGGTCGTAGATGCCAAAGCCGCGCCCACCGGTCAGCTGGCCGAGCGCGGCGTTGACCATACCTGCGACCCGGCCGCGCGCGAAGCCCTGATGGAAGTTGCGCGCGCCGTAGAGCTCGCTGCGGATCCACGAATCCTCGACCCGCTTGTGATGCGAGGCGAGCAGACGTGCATCGCGTGCACCGGCGAGCAAGGCTTCATAACACGTCTCCGCGGCTAGCATGCCCGACTTGAGCGCCAAGTGTATGCCCTTGAGCCGCATGGGGTTGAGCGTGCCCGCGGTATCGCCGACGAGCAGCACGCCGTCGGCGTACGGTCGCGGCATGGACCAGTACCCTCCTTCGGGGATGGCCTTCGCGCCGTAGCGGAACATCTCACCGCCGGCGAGCAGCTTGGCCACGCTTGGATGCGCCTTGAACTTTTGGAACTCGGCGTGCGGCTCAAGCTGGGGGTTGCGGTAATCAAGGCCGACGACGATCCCGACGTCCCAGATGTCGTCCGCCATCGCGTAGATGAAGCCGCCGCCGAAGGTCTGGTCGTCGAGCGGGTATCCGAGCGTGTGGATGACGGCGCCCGGCGGGGTCGAGCCTTTGGGCATCTGCCAGAGCTCTTTGATGCCGATCGCGTAGACCTGTGGGTTGCGGCCGGCGGAGAGCGAGAGCTTACGTTCGAGCTGCTTGGCAAGGGTACCGCGCGGACCTTCGCCGAGCACGGTCACCTTCGCGTGCAGATCTGCCCCGGGTTCATAGTTCGCCTTGGGCGCGCCGTTCTTATCGACTCCCTTGTCGCCCGTGCGCACGCCAATGACTGTGTCCCCGTCGAAGAGCAGCTCCTGGCCGGGTGTCTCCGGAAAGACCTGGACGCCAAGCGCCTCGGCTTGGCTTGCAAGCCACTTGACGAGCTTGTTGAGGCTCGCCACGTATTTGCCCTGGTTGTTCATCGGTGGTGGAACGATGGGAGCTTTGATGTGCTCGGCCTTGGTCAGGAACCAGAACTCATCCGACGTCACCGGTCCCTCGACCGGGCAGCCGGCGCCGAGGAAGTCGCCGAACAATTCGGAGAGGCTGCGTGGGTCGAGCACGGCGCCCGAGATGCCGTGATCGCCGATCGCACGCGCCTTGTCGATGACGAGGATGTTCTCGGCGGAGAGCTCGGGACCGCTCTTCGTGCCCGCCGCGACAGCCCGGTTGTGCTCGGCGTAGAGCTGCGCGAGACGGATCGCGCCGCCGAGGCTCGCCGGTCCTGCGCCGACGAAAAGCACGTCGACGTCCAATACGTCGCGTTCGCGTGCCATATGTCAGGCCTAGAGCAGCATGGCCGTCGCCCTGGCGACCGGCGTGCCGTTTTGCATCGCGGTGACCGTGTAGGTCCCTGGCGCTACGGTCTTTCCGTTGTAGGGCACGACGATGCTGACGAAACCAGAGACGGAACGAGCTGGAACGGGCAATGGTATCGCTACCTTGACCGCATCGCCCTTCGGCGGTTTGATGTCGAATTCGGTGACCGAGACCGCAGTCGCGCTCGCGTTGGTCACGGCGAAAGTGCACTCGTAATGCGCCCCCTTGGGGGCGGCGATAGCCGATATCTCCACGCTGTCGATGGAGAAGGGGCCCTTGGGGTGCTTCTCGTCGAGCGACGTGAACTGGGTGTCCATCGGGGGAACGTCGAGATTCACAGAACCGATCATCTTCTTGGAATCGTCGAGGAAGTTCAGCATGACTTCCTTATACTTCAGGGGATCGTCGCTCGTCTTGATGGCCAAGGCCGCGACTTCGGAGATGTCCCCGGGAGCTGCCGAAACCGCCACCGGCGAGCTGCCCAGCGCCGTCTTGTCGGCATAGGCCGCGACCGACGTCACCTTGGCGCTGTTCTTGGTCGTGTTCTGCAATGCGAAGGACAGCTCGAGCACTCGCGGCGCTTTCACCGGGTCTTTCGCCGATCCGTCATATGCCAAGCGCAGCGCAGGACCCACGATAGATATCGTGTTGGGGATCGGCGTGGGCGTTGGCGTCGGCGAGCCTTGCGGGCTTGGCGCGGGCGAGACACCCTGGCGCATGAAGTACGGTGGGATCGAGCCGCTCACGGACGGCCCGGGTGACACCCCAAACGGTTGGCCATACGGCTGATTCTGGTTGCTGACGGGGTTTGGACCCGAGACGGGCGTGCCGAAGCCCGCATTCGTGCTGCAGCCCGCGAGCACCCAAGCGAGCGCGAGGCCGAGCGCGCGGTTCGCGCGGAGATAGTTGAAGAGCGGCATCGCGCAAGGTTTCGCGGCCCCATCCGGACCGGCCTTCGGCATACCCGCGCGGCATGTGTCAGAAGAAGGGGTTGTGCGCTCGCTCCTGCCCGACCGTGGATGCAGGCCCGTGACCCGGGAGCACGACTGTGTCTTCGGGCAAGGAGAGGATCTTCGAGCGGATCGTGGCCAGCTGGTCGTCGTAGCCGAAACGTTCGCCGAAGACACGGCCCACCGATCCCGCGAACATCTCGTCACCCGTGAAGATCGCTCCCTCATAGATGAAGCATGCCGAGCCGTCGGT
Organism: Vulcanimicrobiota bacterium; assembly: GCA_963806005.1. Taxonomy (GTDB): domain Bacteria; phylum Vulcanimicrobiota; class Vulcanimicrobiia; order Eremiobacterales; family Eremiobacteraceae; genus JAFANK01. The sequence continues at coordinate 210,853 of CAWDWJ010000004.1, forward strand.
GTGCCCCGGCGTGTGGAGCATGGCGATCTCGCCATCGCCGAACGGCAAGCGGTCGCCGTCTCGGATGCTGATAGCATCGCGTGCGGGTGCGCCGAGCTCCACCGCATCGAGTTCGTGCATGACCGGACGGGCCTTTGGAAAGGCCTTGCGCACTGGCACAAGCGCGTCGGTGTGGTCGAGATGTTTGTGGGTGAGCAAGATGTACTGCAGATCGACCTGTGCCCGCTTGAAGGTCTCGACGATCGGCTGAGCATCGCCCGCCGGATCGACGAACGCGCCGACGCCCTTGTCACGCAGGACGAGGAAGTAGCCGTTGCTTGGTTGTGGCCGGTTGATCTGGTGTATCAGATAGCCGGGTGCTGCAAAATCCTGTGGATACCAGCGCTGCAGCCCGGAGTCGGCGAGCTTTGCTGGGTCAAGCCGCAGCGCCTTTGCGACCGCATGGGCTTCGCTCTCGGTCGGCTGCGCCTTGTCAGCGATGAAGCGCTCGATCCGCCCGCGTTCGATGCCGGTGAGTTGCGCCAAGCGCTCGGCGCTCAACCGATTGCCGCTGCTCGCCTTGCGGGTGATGTCGCCAAAGGTATCTTCAAGCTCGATCCGCGTCGTCACGTGCCGGCAGATCTTCCTACCGGGCGAGGCACAGACGGTAGTGGCGCGCGAACGATGACCGTGATCGTGCGCATACCGCCATGATCGTCGGCGATGCGGATCGTCGCGACCCCAGCGCCGCGCGGGGTGATGGTGACGCTCGCCGTCGGTCCGCTGCTCGCACCTGCGCCGATACCTGCGACCGCCGCGTTCGACGTCGACATGGTGAAGCGGCGAGCGTACCCAGGCTCGGAGATGACGATCGTCTGCCCGGCAGCTCCAGCCACGAATACCAAATTTGCCGCCGAGACCGTCAGTTGCCCGGTGGCCTGTGGAGGCGGCGTCTGCCCGGGCGACGGCAGCGGCGGAACCGACGTTGGCATCGGGCTTGGCGTCGGTTGTGGTGTAAGACCCGGTGGACCGCCACCTTCGGTCACGATGCGATGCGGCCCGATCGGCCCGACTGGTCCATGGACCGGCCTCAACATGTGCGGTCGCGGAGTCGGAGTTGCGACCGGCTTGGGCTGCACTGCCTTGTGCACGCCGATCGGTTGTCGCTTCTTGATGAGCGGGCTGACACCGACCCCGACGCTGACCACGGCCGAGCCCCCTGCGTCATCCGAAACCGTGATCGATGCCTGGCCTGTCTTGTTGCCGACAGAGACCGTAAATGTCACGAGTCCAGGACCAAACTGCGTCGCGGGAGACACGGTGGCGACGTGCTTGTCCGACGCGATGGCGTTATACGTCGTCGCCCCCAAATCGAAGGCGGTGAAGGTCTGCGAGGGGGAGCTTGTGTCGGCGAAGGAGAGCGTCACGGGCGTCAAGACGATAGCTCCCGCGACAAGCGTGGTGAGAATGGTTTGCGAACCGCCGTGATCGTCGCTGACTCCTATATTGCAATTGCCGACTGACGTCCCCGGCGTGACCGTGAAGGTCGTCGCGTTGTTGCCGGAGCTTGGACTTTCGGTCGCGACGCTGTTGGTGGCGCAGGTGCTGGCATCGATCGTGAAGTTCCCGGTGTAGCCCGTCTCAGAGACCGTGAAGGTGGCGCTCGAACCGCCGACCGACAGACCAATCGACGTCGGCGTCACCGTGATCGCGCCGAACGGTCCGACCGTGACGCTCACGGCAGCGGTCTGTGTGTGGTCGTCGGTGATATTGATGTTGCACGGCCCGCCGCCGGAGACCGGCGTCACCGTGAATGTCGTGCCGCTCGGTCCACTCGCGGGGCTGACGGTGGCCGCGCCGGCGCAAGCACTCGCATCTGCGGTCAGAAGTCCGCCGTACCCCGACTCCGTCGCCGTGAACGTCTTCGCAGCGCCGGCGCCGACGTCGCTGAAGGTGAGGCTGGTCGGCGTTGGCGTGATCGGGCCAAACGACGCGACCGTCGCTGTGACCGTTGCGGTTTGGGTGTGGTCATCGCCTACGCTGATCGTACACGTGCCGCTGAAGACCGGTGTCACCGTGAAGGTCGTGCTTGCATTGCCAGTCGTGGGGCTCACCGTCGCCACGCTTGACGGGCAACCGCTTGTGTCGAGCGTGAAGGTTCCCGTGTAGCCGGATTCGCTCACCGTGAACGTCTGGGCTGCACCCGCTCCGACGTCGCTGAAGGTCAACGTGCTTGGCGCCGGCACGACCGAGCCGAAGGGTCCGACGGTGACGCTGACGGGCGAGCTGACACCGCCATTGATGTCATCTTTGACGCTGAACTGGCAGCTGCCGCCGCTCACGGTGGTCGCGAGCGCCGTCACGGGCACGGTCGCGCTCGGGCCTGTGCCGGCGATGGGCCCGACCGTCGCAATGCTTGTGCACGAGTTGGCGACCACCGAGAACGTGCCTGAATAGCCGGGCTCGGAGATCGATGCGGTCTGCGTGCTGCCGCTACCGGTGTCCGTGAAGGTCGGCAAGGTCCCGGGCGTCACCGTCGGCGTTTCGGTGACGGTGACGCCGACGGTTTGCAGACCGCCGTGGTTGTCGGTCACATCGATCGTCGCCGTCCCCGGCCCGGCAGCGGTGACGGTATACGTGTTTGGTCCCGGGCCGCTGGCTGACGCCGGGCTCACCGTAGCGATACCGGTGTTCGTGCTGGCGGCGCTGATCGGGCCCGAATAGAGCGTCTCTGACGCCGTGAAGCTATCGCTCGTGCCGAACCCGACGAGGCTGATGGAGGGCTTGCTCACGCCGAGCGAACCAGCATTGACGTGGACGCTCGCCGATGTCGTGCCGCCGTTTGAGTCTGAGAAGTTGATGGTCGCGGTCCCACTCGCACTTGGCTGATTCGCGGGCGTCACGGTGAAGCTGGCGCTTGGCCCCACACCCGGCGAAGTCACGGTGGCGACGCTGAGGTCCGTGCTGCTCGCCGTGATGCTGCCGACGTAATTCGGATCCGTCACGCCGATCGATTGCGTGGCAGTGGTCCCATTGAACGTGAGGCTGGTTGGCGTCGGCGTGAGGGGACCGGTGACCGTGATCGCGACGAACTTCGTGTGGGCATGCGTATCGGAAACGGCGATCTGGGGGTTGCCGGCCGCGACCGGCGTCACGGTGAAGGTGAAGGGGTTCACGCCGGTTTGCGACGCGGGAGCCACGGTGGCTTCACCGGGCAGAGTGCTCGTCGCCGTGATGAGCCCCGTGTAATCGGCTTCGGATGCGGTGAAGGTCTGCGTCGGACCCGTGACGGTGAAGGTCAACGACGTCGGGTTGACCACGAGACCGCCTGCGCTCACGATGATACTGACCTGCGCGCTTTGTCCAAGCGTGTCGCTCACCGTGATGTGCGCGCTGCCCTCCGATACCGGCGTGACGTTGAAGGTCGCACTCGGTCCGCTGGCGGAGGCCGGAGCGACGGTCGCCACTGCTGTGTTATCGCTGCTGGCGCTGAGCGTGCCGGTGAAGAATGGATCGGTCGCTAAGAAGGATTGACTCGCAGTGCTGCCGCTAAACGTCAAGGAGGTCGGGGTCACGCCGACCGGTCCGGCGACGGTCACGTTGACTGTGGCAGGTCCATCGCCCCCGTGAACCGTGATGGTCGTCGTGCCCGCACCGACCGGGCTGACGGTGAAGGTCACAGGGCCGGGTCCAGTCCCCGATCCCGATACCGTGGCGACCGTTGGGTCATTACTCACTGCGGTGATCGCGCCCGTGTAGCTTGATTCAGAAGCGGTGAAGGTTTGGCTAGCGCCAGAGACGGCAAGTGTCAGGCTGCCGGGGACGACCGAGATCGATCCCGGAGGCGTGACGGTGATGCTCACCGTCTTCTTGCCGCCATGATCGTCCGTGATGGTGATCGACGTGCTTCCCGCCCCTGTCGGTGTCACCGTAAACGTGATCGGCCCCGGCCCCGCGCCGGAAGCTGGGGTCACCGTCGCCACAGACGCATTGCCACTGGACGCGTTGATGGCACCAGCGTACGACGACTCGCTCGCAGTAAAGGTCTGCGTTGCTCCGCCGACCAGGAATGAAAGGCTCGACGTGCTCACGGTCAGCGTGCCGGGCAGTGCCACGGTGACGCTCACGATCTGGGTCCCGCCGTGATTGTCGGTGACCGTGATGGAGGCACTCCCTACGCCGGTCGGCGTGACGGTGAACGTGGCCGAAGGGCCAGCGCCTGAAGCGGGCGAGACCGTCGCCACGGCGGTGTTGGAGCTTGACGCATTGATCGGACCCGCGTAGTTGCTCTCGGATGCGGTGAACGATTGCGTCGCGCCGTCGACCGGGAACGAAAGGCTTGATTGGCTGAGCGAGAGCACGCCTGGCCCTGGGGGTGACGTCGGCGGCGGCGAGCCCCCGCCCCCGCCCCCACCATGTCCGCCAGCGAGCGCCGCGATGACGCCGAGCCCGGCCAAGATGCCGAGGAATCCACCGCCGCCGCCACCGTGGCCGCCTTGCGAGCTGGGCTCCGGACTTGGCACCACCTTGGCGATGATCGCATCATCCGGGCATTTGAGCGCGGCGAACTGCGGCTGCACCGTCTGGATGGGCACCTGCACGGGCGAACCGCCATGCGAGCTCACGGCCGCCTCCCCGGCGTGGAGTATGGCCGGCGGTTTACCATGCAACCCGGCTGAGATCTGTCCCTGGTAGACGGCGATGGTGGTCGAATCGGCGTCGCGGATCAAGCTGAAAATCGCTGTGTCATCGCCTGCGGCAAGCGAAAGGCCGCCGGTCTGGACCGTCACCCCGCGCGACTGCGCCTGAGCGCACACGGAGCCCAGGTCAAGGCTCACGGCGAGGCTAGTGGGCGTCGATGAGGCGGTTGCGGTGCTACCCGGGCCTAGGCGCACGCTGCCCACGTCCGCCAGACTCAAAAGCGCGATCGAATCCACCCCGGTGACAAGGGTGTCGCCAGGATGGACGATACGAGAAGAGAGGACGTCGCGCGAAACACCGCTCGCCGAGCGGACGACGACCGCTCCGGAGACGTTCGTGACGACGGGAACGGCAGCCGGCGGCGCCGTGTCGGCGGCGCCGACGAAGCTCGGCCAGAGCGTCAGAAAAAGACACAGCCACGCCAGGTACCGAATTGCCGCATCGGGCCGGCGCGTGGAACGGCGGGGGTGCACGACCGACCCTTCGTTGGTTTGGGCCACGGGACCATAGGAACAACGTCGCAAAGGCCTAGTCCTTAAGAGCGAGCAAGCACCGAGGGATGGAAAGACGAACGTGGCGCGACTCGTAGAGCGGATCCTGGTCTGGGTCGCCGCCCTCGTGACGGTCGCGGCCATCGTCGCCGTTCTCATCAATTTCGTCCCCGGAGCGCTCGGTGGACTGCGCTGGCTGCATCCGAACCAGAACGGCGAGAGCGCGACGCCCACCATCGGCCTCGCCGAGCAGGCCATCGCGCGCGGAGATGCGAGCGGGGCGATCAAGCTCGCGCAGCGCGCCGTCGACGAAAACCCGGGCGATGCGGCGGTTGCAAATCGAGCCGGCAATGTCGCCTTACGCGCAAGCGACGCGCGCTCTGCTGAGAAGTACTATCTGGCGGGTGAGAGCGACGACCGGCGCTACCCTTGGAACTTCGTCGCGCTCGGGCAGCTCTACGAACGCCAAGGGAAAAAGGAACTCGCCGACGAGCAGCTGCGCGCCGCCTCGGTCGCCGCTCCCGATCAGCCCTTCATCCACTACGATCTGGGTGTCGTGGAGATGGAGGAGGGTCTCTACGCCGCTGCGCTTGCCGATTTCACAGAAGAGCTCAAGAGATCGCCTTCCTACCGGCCGGCTATGGTCGGTCGCGCCGAGGCGCTTGAGAAACTTGGCCGCAAAGGTGAAGCGGTAGCGACGTACCAGCGTGCCGGCGTCAACGCGCATGCCAAGGGCGCGCCGCGCCCGAAACTCGCGGTCAAGCCGCTCGTCCAGCCAAGTCCCAGTCCAAGCCCGAGCCCCTCTCCGACCAAGATCGCGCTCGCGAGCCCGACCCCGCGACCCACGCCAACCGCCCGCCGAACCCAAAGGCCCGCGCACCCGGTCGCGATCGCGCGAGCGACGCCAAGCCCGGGGCCGGTCAGGCCGCCTTGGGCGTCCGCACCGCCGAAGCCGCTAGCAACCGCCGTGGCCGTGGTTCCCGCTTCGTCTGCAAAACCGCTAAGCGAGGTCGCGGCCGACGCCCGCAGCTACCTGCTCGACGTGGCGCAAGACCTGGATTTCACCCGTTCGCTCCCGTCTGGCCGATCCCAGCCAGACGACGACGGCGTTACGCTCGAGTCTGACCGACGCGCTGGCGAAGAAGCCCGTCGACGTGGAATCGCTCGTGCGCGTCGGAACGTCAGCGCTGCTCAGCGGCCGTATGACGCTCGCCTCGGCGGCCTTCAACGCCGCATCCGACGCCGCCCCGCATGACTGGCGCGGTCCGTACTACGCCGGACTCACGGCGCAAGCGAACGGCGACATGCAACAGGCGCAGTCGCTCTTCGGTGCGTCGCTAGCGCGCGAGGCGCGCGCAGAGACGTATACGAGCATTGCCCTCGTCGATCTGCAAAACGGAGACGCAGCGACGGCTTCGGTCAATGCGCACCACGCAGCCGCGATGCAACCCTCGTACGAGCCGGGGCGCTTTGTCGCCGGGATGATCGACCTCATCCAATCGGATCTGCGTGGGGCGCAGGGTAATCTGTCGGCGGCGCAAGCCCTGGGCGGCGCGCCGGCCAGGACAGCATATTTCTTGACCGAGCTGCACGACATCGTGGGCACGTCGGCCGTGCCGGGCGGTTAAGCTACTCGAGAACCGGTGCGGCTTGACGCGTCTGCATGTGGCTTCGTTCGGCGCGGAACATCGGGATCAACACGGTGGTCAGGGCGAAGGCCACCGCGAGCGCCAGCGCGATGTCGTCGAAAGCCGAGATGTAGGCCTGCTGCGTCAGCTGCAAGTAGAGCACCGCCGTGGCCTTGGCGCCCGTCAATCCGGGCGAACCACCGTGAGCCGCGATGCCGGCGGATAGCTCGGAGAGTCTCGTTTGGGTCCCGATGCCGAATTGCGTGATCGACTCGCCGAAGCGCTCGAAGTGGAACTTCTGGCGATTCACAAGGCCGGTCGCGATGATGGCGATGCCGATCGAACCGCCCAGCGTGCGCGTCAGATTGTAGAGCGACGACCCATCGGCTTTCTCTTCGGGTTTGAGCGAGACCAGCGCTAAGGCCCCGACGGCGGTGAAGAGAAACGGTAGCGACGCACCGCGCAGGCACTGCAAGAAGACGAGCCAGCCGAACGTTGTCTGCTGGTTGATGAACCCATTGCCGACAAGCGATCCCGTAAAGAAGAGTATGCCGATAAACATGAGGATGCGCGGATCGATGAACGACCCTATGCGGCCGATTACGGGGAACAGCACGAGACTGACCAATGCCGCGGGCAAAAGCACAAGGCCGATCTGCAGCGCAGTATAGTGCAACAGCAGCGAAGCGAAGAGCGGCAGGATGAAGATCGCACCGAAGAGCGCTGCGCCCAAGCATGGCCGCCGCGATGGAGCCGATGGCGAAATTGCGGTTGGCGAAGATCCGCAGGTTGATGAGCGGGTGCTGGATGCGCAATTCGACGACGAGGAAGGCGATGAAGAAGGCGAGGGATGCCAGGCTCAGCCAGATGATGAACGGCGAATCGAACCAGCCGTCTTTTTGACCCTCTTGCAGCACGACTTGCATCGTGCCCAGCCAGCCGGCGACGAAGACAAAGCCGAGGAAGTCGATCGGCGCAGAACGGCGTTGATCGTGGACGTCCTTGTTCTCGCCGATAAGCATCTGGCTGAGCACGACGGAGACCGCGACGATGGGGACATTGACGAAGAAGATCCATCGCCACGACAACGAGTCCGTGAGCCAGCCGCCCAGAGTCGGCCCGATGGCAGGTCCAAGTGCGGCGCCCACACCGAAGAGCGCCGAGGCCATCGGCAACTCCGAGGGCGGAAACGCCTCGAGCATGATGGTCAGGGCGACGGGCAGGATTGCCCCACCCCCGATGCCTTGCAGCATGCGGAAAAAGACGAGCGAGGGCAGATTCCAGGAGATCCCACAAAGCACGGAAGCAACGACGAATACGATCTGGCTGATCGCAAAATAACGCTTGAGCCCGAAGGTGCTCGACATCCAGCCGGTCGTCGGGATGATGATAACGTTGCTGATGAGATAGCCGGTGATGACCCAATCGATCTCATCGACACCAACGCCAAAGCTTGCCTGCATGTTTGGAATGGCGACGTTGACGATGCTCGCATCGAGTACCGCGATCAAAGCGGCCAACATCACCGGGATCGTGATGAGCCACTTGTTGCCGGTGATCAGCGGTTGACGGCGCGTCTGCATACTATTGCGGAACGAAGTAACGGACCTTTAGGTCCGTTTAGTGGTTCGTCGTGTCGATGTTAACCACGACGGACAGACCTTGGCGCAGAAAGCCCTCCGGATCTGACCTTGGATCGATGGCGATGCGCACCGGTATGCGTTGAACGACTTTCGTAAAATTGCCGCTTGCGTTGTCTGGCGGGATGAGTGCGAAGGTCGCGCCAGTCGCAGCCGAGATGCTCTCCACCGTGCCTGCGAAGACGCGGTGCGGGAAGGCGTCGACGTGGATGTCGACCGGCTGCCCCACTCGCACGTTGCGAATCTGCGTCTCCTTGAGGTTGGCGGTCACCCACACGTTGCGCTGATCGGCGAGCGCCATGAGCGGCTGGTCGACCGACACCGTATCCCCGACATTGACCGATTTCTTGCTTACCACGCCGTCGACGGGAGCGGTGATGGATGTGTAGGATTCCTGGAGTTTGGCGTTGGCGAGCGCTGCCGCCGCCGCTTTGACCTGCGCGGCGCTGACCGACGCCTGGGCGGCCTTGATCTGCGTGGTCTGGGTTCCCGTCCGCGCCTGCTCGAGTTGGGCCCGGCTTGCGAGCACCGCGGACTGCGCCTGGTCGAGCGCAGAGCGCGAGGCCACGAGGCCTTGTGCCGCGGCATCGCGCTGTGCGATGGCCGTCAGGTAGGCCGCCTGCGCCGCATCGAGTTGTGATTGCGAGATTGCTCCCTCGTTGGCGAGCTCGCGCGCGCGCTGCACGTCATGTTCGGCCTTGACTGCATTAGCACGCGCCGCGTCGAGGTCGCTCTGCGCGGTCGCGATGCGCTCTTGCGCGTTGAGCACGCCGCTCACCGATGAGGAGACGCCGGCTTGGGCCTGGGCCGTCTGCGCGGCAGCGAGGGTCGATTGTTGTGGAACGGCTGTCGAAGCCGCAAGCAGCGCGCTCACCGCCTGGTCGTAGGAAGCCTGAGCCTGTTGAAGGGCGACCTTGTAGTCACGGTCGTCGATCTGGACGAGTTTGGCGCCTCTATTCACGAATTGGTTCTCAGAGACGTAGACCGCCGCGACTTGCCCCTTCACTCGTGGGCTGATGGTCGTGATGTTGCCCTCGATCTGCGCGTCGTCGGTCGAGACGTGATGAGCAGCGTTGACGAAAAACCAGACTCCGCCGATGAGTGCGATGAGCACAACGCCGGCGACGACGGGGATGATAATGCGGCGCTTTCTACCGGCGACCTGAGTCTCGTTTTCTGCGGCCACAGCCATGGGCTTACGCTTCCTCCAATTGCGGGATCTGCACTTCGCGCAGGCGCGTGCGCAACTTATCAAGCAATGCCACGAGCTGACGCTTCTCCGGCTTGCTCATGCCCGACATGATCACGTTGAGCGCACGATGATGAAAGGGGACGAACTTGCGCATGAACTCGCGGCCTGCGGGCGTCAGTTGCGCAAGGACCATGCGACGGTCTTCAGGGTGGTCGATGCGCTTGACGAGACCATCGTCCGCGAGACCATCGATGAGACCGGTGATGTTGGGACGGGTGACGACGAGGTACTCGCCGATCTCAGACAGCGCCATCGCCTTCTCGGGTGAGGCGTTGAGCGCCATGAGCACGTTGAGCCGGCCGGGAGACAGTTCGGCCTGCTTGCAGTACGCGGCGGCGAACGTCTCGAGGTCGGCGGCGGTGCGTTTGATCGTCAGGATCGCGTTGATCGTATCGTAATCCGTGATGCCGTAGCGTTCTGCGGAGCGCTCGATACCTTTCCGGATCAGGTCCATGTCGGCGAGTTCGGCATCGCCGGCGGTTCGGGTGGAAGGCGCCATAAGTAGTTCAGCTCCTAATGGTTTAGCGCCTAATTATAAACCGCTAATGGTTTCTCCTGCCGATTGGCTGACGCCGGGGGTATAGCGCCAGGGCGGAAATTGGACAATTGGGCGCGCCACGACGCGCGATAAATTCAAGGGAGGTTCGGCTGAACTCGGACGTCAGGTCTTAACCACGGAGGCGTCGCGAAAAGGCAATAACTCGACCTACGGGTTACTGGCCCGGTTGCGATCCAGAATCGCGATCATCGTTGGAACCGTTATAAAGAGACCACGCTCGCGATCGAGGAGGCGCGTAAACCCGTGCTTTTCATAGTACTCTACTAAGCGATCGGTCTTTGCATCAACCAATAGGGCCACAAAGCCAGCCGCCTCGTGCAGGCTCGCACACACAGCAAAGGCATGCTCCACTAGGATTGTACCGTACTTCTTTCCACGATATTGATCATCCACTGCCATCCGCCCTAAGAGCATTGCTGGCATCATCGGATATCTCGGAAATCGTCTCATAACGCTTCTTGGCAATCCGGTGGGTTCCAGACTAGTTGTGGAAACAGTAACAAACCCCACGACAGCCGTCGGGTCTGTTGGATTTGCCAAGACGTACGCTCTTGTTACACCACTCTTATGTTCGCGAAGGCATCGAGCATCATCGCGAAAATATGTTTCAAGCTCTGGCTGCTCCGAACATACAAAAGCCGCCCGATTGTGATGTTCATCGAGCGGCTCAGGAAGCCAGTCACTCACGCGAGTTAGCTGGTTTGATTACTTGCTCGCTCAAATCTGCTTAAAACTTCCCTACTAGGAGCAGGCGGAGAGTCCAAAGCTTTGATAAAAAGCTCGCTGTCGCGTGACGATAGGCGAAGTACCTGAAATGCCCGAACGGTCTCTTGGGCGCGGTCCACTGCAGCACTAATAACGAAATCACTCAAATTCGTACCTCTAAGATCCGCGGCGCGCTGCAGGACCCTCTTTAAGGTACCAGGGATACGCGCCTCCAGACGCTCGACCCTTAGTTCGAGCGTATTGTCAAAAGGTTCTAGATTCGACTCCAGTACAGTGGAAAGCCAAGATCGAAAAGCCTCCGGCTGAGGTGTCTCCTCACTTGCTAAATAGAAAGTTTGAGAGTACTCCCGATATGCGTCGGCTATCCAAGAATGGCGCTTCCTGAACTCAACCTCGTTGGCCTCGGATTTCTGCTTTGGCATCTAATCAGGTCCTCTTTCTATCTGTACGGCTAATAACCGTACAAAGTTGCGTTTACCTTCTGATTTGTGTCCGATGTCACGGGAATCTACCGCCCGTCCCACGTTGCGGTCCGCTGGACACCCTTTAGGGGCGAATGCTGGTTTCGAGCCAACCCGATTCGTCTTCGTGGATTCAGAGTCGCAACATGAATCAGCAGGTAGGGGAGGTTTCGGTCGCTGGTTTGATTGCCGATTTACTAATTCAAGTGGGCCGGCGTCGCCATATCGCCAAAACTTTTTTGTGTCTCCGCACCGCGAACTATCGGATGCTTTGACGACTTAGCCTGCTCGCGAAGGCGTTGATCAAAAGAGCGTGCTCTTCATCCGCGCTCCCGATTAGCACTGGGTAGGCTAGAATACCGCAACCTAGTTTTCTGATGGTCATGGCGAGTTGCCCTCTCCAACAAGAAGGTCAAGCGCCTTCCGATGTGCTGCCAAGCAACTCCAGAGATACTTGAGTCTTGTATCACTTAAGCGTTTCATTTGCCGAAGCAGGCCGGTTAGAATCGCGAGTACGCTGGTTAGGATAGTCTCGAGCATCTGGTTCGGAGCCGATGGAAGCGCTGTCGAAACAGGCATTAGTCGCGGGCTGGGTGACCATTTTATGTAGAAGTCTGACATGGAAAACAGATTGTGAAGAGCCTGGCTGGGCAACGCACCGGACATGAAAGTCTGCGGTCCCGCGATGTTGGAGCTAGTCCCAATCCGATATGGGCCCTGATTGTTAATTGCGCGCAACATTTCATCATATTGTGACCCTTTTTTCCAATGCTCTTCCAACCGCTCTAGCATCTTCGCAAGGTCAGGCTCACGCCATATTGCCCCCTGTTGGCCCACTATTGCCGGATGCTGAATCCTCTCCCGACGAGCCAACTCGGCTAATAGCTTCAACTCTGCGTCGCCATAGGGGAAGGCGGCGCCGCTCTTTTTCCATCGTTCCAACAGTTTCAATTTGTTGGAATGCCTCGACCAAATGAGCTTTTCCGCCTCGTCCGGCACCAGTTGATAATATTCGAGGGCAAGTACGGAATCAGATAACTCTCGGCGTAAGCCGAACACTTCCATTCCTTGATCGAAATGAAGCAAGGTTTTCAAAGCGGAGCCAACGCGATAACCAACGCAGGCGTAGTACCCAACAGCTATGTTCGCGGGCAGAGGAGCACCGCCAGACCTAACGAGGCTTAGCTTCGGTATTTCCTCTCGAATTGCCGACAACGCGTGGTCGAACAACTCCAGTAAAGTAGGCCAGAGCCTGTCATCGTGATGATAGAAAGTGGAAGCATGCGGATCGCCCAGTTCATGACAACGCTTGAACTTTTTCCCGCTTCCACAAAGGCAGTAATCGTTTCTGCCGAGATCGACGTTTAGATCGGTGCCCAAGAAGTTGAACTTCATCTTTTCACCCTCACCTTTAGACAGGTGAGCGCTAGCGTTGTGAGGGATTGCCAGGACGAGTGTGCGTGATCATCGCTTTGAGGCGTTCTAAGGAACGTGGAGTTTCCGAGTTGTAACGCACACTCTCGTAGCAATTGTCGCATAGAACCGCAAAATCACTCGTCTCCCCTTTAATTTGAAAACCTGAGCCGTTGAGATCTGTTGCGTCGTACCCCAAAGTCGAGCTTCTTGTTAATACTAAGTGCAGACTGACGGTACCCCCATTATGTCCCCACTGATAAGTGGAGAGAATCGGGTTTCGTAGTAATCGCGAGGGTGGTTAGCTCGATAAAAATAGACAACCATTTTTGGTCACCCAAACGGCCGAGAGTTTCATTAGTGAGGTGACCAAACGTAGAGAGACTAACGTTTTCTGTAGATGAAGTCGCCTCTCTGTTAGGCGTCTCTAGAACCAAGGCTTACGAAGAGATCCGCATTGGTCGGTTGCCGTCTATTAGAATGGCTCGGCGTACACAGGTATCTGCGGGAAAAGGATAGGATGAGCGGCTGCCCGGCTAGATGGCTTGGGCGCTCAAGTCGGTGGCAAAACCCTGGCCATTGATGTATCTCGACTTGCACCGATAGCCATCAGGCGTGGGAGTTAGCGCGTAATACTTTACCAAGTCTCCTGTGGCCATCCACACAGCCTGATAGGGCCCGGGAGTGGTGATCGAGGTTGAGCCAGATAGTTTAACCCAACCTGTCGACGCTCCACCGGCAAGCGTGATGACGGTCGTTCCAGACTTCGCCTTGATCCCAACGGCGTACGCGCCGGCTGCCCTAACAATTTTATGAGAGCAATCGCTAGAAGCGGTATTATCCGTTATGTAGAAGTATCCAGAAACGGTCACCTTAGTTCCGGCTGGCAGTGTGGCGGCGCCGTTGATATCCTGAGCGACGGATGCTGTGTATAATGTTTGTGTACCTGGGTTTAGTACCGAGTTAACCGCTGTTAGCATCTGAGCTCCGGCGGGAACGCCTCCGGGAGCCGGAGTCGGCCCCGAGACGGGGAGCAGTGTCGCTGCAGCTCCGGGAGGAAGGACGGTGTAGAGTGTGAGGCCGCTCGTAAGCCATGGGTCCCCCGTGGGAGTCGGCGAACTTATAGGAGCGGGCGAACTCATGGGGCTCGGGTTGTTCTGAAGACTTGGAACGGACGAGCCCGCCCCACATCCAGCCATCAAGACCACGGTGGCCAAGACAAGGGCAGAGCTTGGAAACAGTGAGGTTCGCACGGCTCGGAAAAGCATATAAGCAACCTCCAAGAAGGCGGGGTGCCGGTTCTCTCAGTTCAACAGCAATCCCGTGACTGATTTCCGCCACCGTGATTGTAGAGCAAAGTGACTGGCAAGGGCATCCGTAGTATTACTGAATAGTCAGCCTGGGACGCATCGCCAAAGCGAATCCGAATACTTGAACTTGCCTGTCAGCTACGGCGTGAATTTACCGATCTTGTTCCCCAAGAACTCGGTGAACCAGAGCTTGCCGTCGGGCCCGGGGGTGATACCAAATGGATTACTGCCGGCTGTGGGAACTGGGAACTCCGTGATGGTTCCGGCGGTCGTGATCCTTCCGATCTTATCGCCCAATTGCTCGGTGAACCAGAGATTGCCGTCGGCTCCCGCCGTGATACCGAAGGCACCGCTGCCGGCTGTGGGAATGGCGAACTCCGTGATGACTCCAGCAGTCGTGATCCTTCCGATCTTATTGGCGACGCTTTCAGTGAACCACAGATTGCCGTCGGGTCCGGCGCCAATGCCGTCTGGAGAGCTGGCAGCCGTCGGAACGGCGAACTCCGTGATGACTCCAGCAGTCGTGATCCTTCCGATCTTATTGGCGACGCTTTCAGTGAACCACAGATTGCCGTCGGATCCAGCCGCAATACCTATCGCATTGCTGCTGGCCGTGGGAATGGCGAACTCCGTGATGGCCCCGGCGGTCGTGATTTTTCCGATCTTGTTGTTCTGGGTTTCGGCGAACCAGAGATTGCCATCGGGTCCGGCGCTAATGCCGTAGGGAGAGCTGGCAAGCGACGGAAGAGCAAACTCCGTGACAACCCCTGCAGTCGTGATCTTTCCGATCTTTTGGCCAGCGGACTCCGTGAACCACAGATTACCGTCGGGTCCGGCTGCAATGCCGCTTGGAAAGCTGCCGGCGGTCGGAGGGGCATATTCAGTGATGGCCCCGGCGGTCGTGGTTCTTCCGATCTTGCCGCTGAATTGCTCGGTGAACCAGAGATTGCCGTCGGACCCAGTCGCAATACCTATTGGCATGCTGCCTGCCGCTAGCTGGTACTCTGCAGCCACACACGAGTGGCACGGTGTCGGCCCCGGCACGCTTACGCCTCCGCCGTTGCAGTTGGCCAGCACTGGAGTCGCGATCAAAATCGCCACAGTCAACACGAAGGAACGCAAAGGTGCCTCGTGTAGCCCCAACAATGGTTTCCGCATGTCAATCTCCTTGTCAATAGTCGAGTTGCTGAGTAGATTCTAGTCCAAGGGCTCGCCGGGCACATCCGTAGAGTTACGTAATATTACGGACGCTGTTGACCCGCCATTTCTCCTAGAGTCATCATAGCGGCCGAGCCCTAGAATCTCGGGGAGAACATGAACGACGATCTCATCGAAGACCAGCGAGTCCAACGGTTTTGGGATGCTTACGCAGCTTCGGCTCGCGTTGGCGTTGAAAAGTTTGTGGTTGTGAGGTTCGGAGATAGCGCGGACCTTGCCGATGAACTGGCGACTCATGTCCTCACCGGGGAGAAACGCGCAACGACAACCCTTCTCCGAGATTTCACCGAACTCGGCAAACCCATGCCCAAGCCTGGAGACTTCAGCGTGGTTATCGACGGCAAGAGCTCGCCGCTTTGCATCGTTCGAACCTTGCAAGTCGACGTCAAGCCTCTTCGCGACGTAGATGAGAGTTTTGCGCGGGATGAAGGGGGTGGGGACCGCAGCCTTGACTGGTGGCGATCTGCGCACGCACGCTACTTTAAGAGGCAGGGTGCGCGCGAAGGGTTCGCTTTTGACGACGGCACCGAGGTCATCCTCGAACGATTCGAGGTCGTGTGGCCCCTTGAGCTTTGAGACCGACCTTAGACTGGCGGGCGTTGTCGTGGGAATCGTAGAACATATCCACCTGGCGTCCCACTGCGGTCGCCAGAGTTTGGGTTCTGGTGAAACACAAACCGGACACGGACGTTGCCAAGGAGACGACAGCCGCGCTCCTCTCCCCTCTCACACGGAGAGAGCAAGAGGTGTTGGAGCTGATGGCCTTCGGACTAGCGAATAAAGAAATCGCCGATAGGTTGTCGTTAAGCCGCCGCACCGTAGAATCGCACATCGATCGAGTACTTGGAAAACTCAACGCGCCGACCCGAGCACGTGCGGTCGTCGAGGCCGGACGTGCCGGCCTGCTCGGTGGCACGACGACGAGCGCTGCCGCCTCTGCAGCAGACAGCCGACCAAACAACATGCCGTTTCAGCTGACGACGCTTCTGGGTCGTGAGCTAGATCTGGTCGAGGCTAAGTCATTACTTAAGGCTCATCGCCTCGTCACCTTGTCGGGAACGGGTGGCGTCGGCAAGACGCGGCTTGCGCTGCGGCTAGGTGTCGATCTCCTTGACCTCTATCCCAACGGCGCCTGGTTGTGTGATTTTTCCCCGATCTCAGATCCGGGGCTTGTTTCCAGCGCGGTAGCAAAAGCGTTGGTTGTTCGCGAGCGACAAGATCGTCCGCTTGTCGAGTCTATCGTCGACAGCTTAAAGCGCAAACGAGCCCTATTGATTTTTGACAATTGCGAACACGTCCTGGATGCGACTGCGGAACTCGTCGACGCAATCTTGCATAACTGCCCCAACATCCGAATTCTCGCGACCTCGCGCCAAGCGTTGGGCATTGTAGGGGAGCTGGTATATCGGGTTCGCTCACTTGCAGTGCCCGACTCAACCGAAGGCTTGAAAGCGGACCAAGGCTTAGGATATGGAGCCATCGCGCTCTTTGTCGACCGGGCACAGGCTTCGGATGCTCGCTTTGCTTTCACCGACGAGAATGCACCGATCGTCGCTGAGATTTGTGGTCGCTTGGACGGCATTCCACTGGCCATTGAACTAGCAGCGACGAGAAGCAAGGTCATTAACATTCAGAGCTTAGCCCGGAGTTTGGACGATCGCTTCAAGGTGCTGACGACAGGGGGTCGCACGGCTCTGCCTCGCCACAAGACTTTGGCCGCGCTCATCAGTTGGAGCTACGACATGCTCACAGCTCATGAGCAGGCGCTCTTCATGCGCTTAGGCATCTTTGCCGGAGGCTTCAGTCTGGCTGCGGCTCGAGTGGTCTGCTGTGGCGATGGTCTCGATGAGATCGACATTCTGGATCTGCTGTCGTCATTGACCGACAAGTCGTTGGTCGTCGCTGACACCGGCGGCGAGCACGAACGCTATCGCCTGCTCGAATCCACACGCGCCTATTCGTTGGAGAAGCTCGCGGCTGCAGGTGATCGCGAGCGGCTGGCGCGCCGTCATGCCGAGTATTTTCGCGACCAGGCGCAAGAGTCTGACAAGCGTTACGATACGGAATTGATTGGATGGCCCGCGAACGCGGCAGGGGAACTTGGCAACTACCGAGCCGCGTTGGAGTGGGCCGTTGCCGACGGGCACGATGCGGTGCTTGGCGGTGTCGTAGCTGGGTCGCTGGAGCGGCTCTGGCTTGACGGCGGCCTAGCGGCGGAGGGACGCTATTGGATTGGACGTGCGCAAGCGGGCCTTAGCGAATCAGCGCATCCACAGCCGGCGGCCCGGCTGTGGCGCGCGCTGACCCGCCTGTCCTCAGGCACGCGCAAGCGCGACTACGCGAAGCGAGCCTTCACGCTGTACCAGTCGGTGGGCGACGGATGGGGCGGCCCGGGCGCTCCTCGAGCTTGGGCATGCTCTCTATCAAATGGGCCGCTTCGAGGAGTCGAGTGAGGCGGTCGCACGCGCGCTTGCGGCGCTGCGAGAATACGGGGATAAACGAGGAGTGGCTCGGTGCCTTGGCCGCAGGCGGACATCTATCGGTCTCGCGGCGATGTCGCTACGGGGCGCGAGCTGTATACCCAGGCGCTTGAGGCATTCAAGGCCCTTGGAGACGAGGACGGGACAACCATGGTGTTGGCAAATCTCGCGGAGGCGGAGTTCAGAGACGATCATGTTGAGCAGGCGCTGCGCTTAGCGAGCGAGGCCCTGGAGATTAACGCTCGTGGGAAGAACGCGACGAACTTGGCGCTTGAATCCGTCAACAGCGCTGCGTATTGCATTGCGCTGGGAAATCTGGATCGAGCACGTGACGTCGCGCGCGAGGGGCTGCGATGGGCGCGACAAGCGCAAGATGCGCTAAATATCGCACTCGCGTTGCAGCATTTAGCGCTGCTCGGGGCGTTGCACCGAGAAGTGGATATTGCGGCGCGGCTCATCGGTTACGTCAATGTGCAGCTCAAAGAGCTCGGGTCGGAACGCGAGTACACCGAAAAGTGGGGCTACGAGAAGCTCATGACCGCACTACACGAGCGACTGAGTGAGGCCGAGATAGAAACGCTCGCGGCCGAAGGTGCGGCGTGGTGGGAAGACCAGGCGATCGAAGAAGCGCTGAAGGTCTAGGCTCGCAAGCAAATATCAGATCAGATTAGCTCCTTATGTCCAGGGCAGCACGGATGGGGTGTTCCCAAACCGCCGCATTTCCACAGAAGTATCTACCCATTGGCTGACGCCGGGGGTAGTAGAACTTGCGCTGGAAATGCGGCACCTTTGGGAACACCTCGGCGCAAGTCGGCTGGCGAGAAAAAAAGAGGGCCGCCCGATGGCAGCCCTTGTGGTGAATCAACCTCTTTTGCAACTTTGCCAGCTCTTGCTAGTTATTTGGCCTGCGTCCTATCGTGACCAGTTGTCTGTGAGCGCATTGGCGATTTGGCACTCGTCCAGACGCATCCCCCCGAGAAGTGCGTTAGATTTACTTGCCAAGAATCAGGGGCACATAGCTTCGGGCGTCTTGCAGCAATTGCTCGCGCGCAATACCGGCCTTGGCGCGAAGTTGCAAACCCTTCATCAAGTCAACGAGCGCACGGCCTCGCACCTTGGCAGAGGGTGTGCGAGTTAGGCGCCCCGCCTTCATCTCCTTTTCGAAACGTTTCGCGAAAATATCAGCGGTTGCGGTGAGGCCCTTCGCGACATACGAACGGATCTCGGTTACTCGCTCCGACTGTCCCAGCGCCGCGGCGGCCATCATGCAACCGCCGCGAGCCTCACCCGAAGCGGTGTTGACGGTAGCCTCGCAAAAGGCGGTCACGGCCTTGTGGATGTCCGGCTCCGCTTGAAATGCTGCCATTATGGGAGCTCCATACGTTATTGCATAGCGCTCGACCGCCTTGAGCAGCAGGGTGGACTTGTCTCCGAAGGCTCGGTATAGCGCGGGTTTGGTGACGTTCACGGCCCGCGCGATCCGCTCTACGT
The DNA here is from genome assembly GCA_963806005.1 of Vulcanimicrobiota bacterium. Taxonomy (GTDB): domain Bacteria; phylum Vulcanimicrobiota; class Vulcanimicrobiia; order Eremiobacterales; family Eremiobacteraceae; genus JAFANK01. Next base: position 230,202 of record CAWDWJ010000004.1, read on the forward strand.
CAACTCCTTCATACCCATGCTCCCAAAACATCTCAACGGCACGGTCGAGTGCTTCGTCGGGGATAAAGCCTTTTGGACGTCCTCGGGGGCGCTTCGAAATATTAGTTACCATGGCGTACGAAACTCCTTGCATTGCAGCTGTGATTATCGTACTCTCGCGTTTGTAATACTTCAAGACAGATAAACACAGGAGACAACATGGATAGGTCCAAAGGAAAAACAGCACGACCTTCACCCTTCACCACGGAGACGCCCATGGAACATTCGATCGCGCTCGTCACCGGCACCACCTCCGGGCTCGGTTATGCGGCAGCCCGCACTCTTGCCGGAGAGGGCTGGCGCGAGATCATCGTCACCGGGCGCAGCCTGGGTCGGGCCCAGGAAACGGCCGCTCAGCTCGCGGCTGAGACCAAAATACAGGTCTTCACGCCGCTGGAGCTGGATCTGGACACGCCGTCCAGCGTTCAGTCCGCGCTCGCCGAGCTCGTCAAGCGAGGTCGGCCGATCGATTTCCTACTGCTCAATGCAGGGATGGTCGGAGGTAAGAAGCGCGTGCTCACTGCGGCGGGCATCGAGGCGGCTCAGGCCCCGCTCATCGGCCATCATCAACTGACTGTCGGGTTGCTCCGCGCCAACCTGTTGAGCCCCAACGCGCGGATTGTTATCGCCGGCGCGGAACCTGCCCGTGGGGACGTCCCTATGTTCAGCTACACCGACGTGGCGGCCTTCGCGGCCAAACACCACCAGGGTGACCGAACCGCCGCTGTTGAAGCCCTGGTGCGCAGCGGGCCGAACGTGAAGTACGAGCCCAACCGGGCGTATGCCGACGCGAAGCTCATCGTTGCTTGGTGGGCCGCGGCGCTGGCGCGCCGGCTACCCTCCGGCATGGCCGTGTACGCCGTCTCGCCCGGTAGCGCGCCCGACACCAAGGCGGTGCGAAACGCTGGGCCGGCCATGAAGTGGCTGATGATTCCGCTGGTGAAGCTCATTCCCGGCATGTCCCAGACGCCGGAGACCGCGGCCCGTCGCTACCTCCAGGCATCGGAGTTCGGAACCGACGTCTCGGGGCAATTCTTCGCCTCGGCGCCGAAGAAGCTCACCGGCCCAATTGAGGCGATGCGCCACCCGCACTTTCACGATCGCGCCAACCAGGAAGCCGCGTGGCAGGCCGTCGTCAAGGTCTCTGGCGTCGACTTGTCTTACCCAGCATCCTTGAGCGCGGTGTCCTGAAGGAGCGCCGGTCGCGGTCGAGTGCTTCGTCGGGGATGTTTCGATTGAATTCATATCAGCGAGGGCGAGTTCGGATACCATGTTGGTCCACGCGCGCCCGCTCCCCCCTTTTACGAAGGGCTCACTCTAAACTTGACCCGTTGTCCGGGCGGCTGCATCCAAGAGCATCACGCGCAGCCGCCTCAGCCTGACTCTTCACCTCCGCCCGCAGCTCGATGATGAACTGAACTCAAGCTCGCTGCCGATCCATCAACTTCCCGAGAACAAAGTCAATGAGATCGATGCCTGATACACTTTTGAGCCAAGTGTCCATGTTATTTGCGACAACTCACGGCTAATCTAGGGCTCATACCTGAACTCTTCGCGCGGGTTCGTGGGAAGCTCCGCTAGTTCCGGGAACCCAAAAGTCGCGAAATTTGATTCCCTCTTGGCGAAAACGATAACGAGGTCGATACGGCCAAAATTGGCGCCTCTTGTGAATACGGATATGTGAGCGGCTCTCGTCCGAGTTGCACGCTAATTCCTGGCCCTGAAGCCAGCATCATTTAGTGAAGGCTCGAAGGCAGCTCACGCAGCTCGCAGTTGGTCACGTCAATAACAATGGCAAGCTCTTTTCCTAGATCGTGATACGATTGCCTTGCGTGCTCATAAATGTATGCCACGCGGGCTTGATCTAACTCTCGTTCACTAGCCTCTGCCTCAGCTTGATCCGCTATGTGTCGACCTTTGAGTTTTAGGCGCTCTATTATGTCGTCGCTCATTACAGTCGCCTGAATAGAGCCAATATCATCCTAGTCAACGGTTGGAGTTTTTAGAGCGGTCGAGTCCGACAACTCCTTACCCGAAGTTACGCCTTGGTTTGCTCACGGTTCGACGGCGTCTTCCAGAATCCGGGTCAGCCCAACTCTCTGGAAACTTATTCTTGCGTCAACCTCGGTATGTTCTTTTAGTAGGTAAAGTAACTCGCCACCAGTTATTAGTTTGACCTGAGGCGGTAGATTCGGACAGGCGGAAACTGTGAGATTCTGGGGTGGTGACCGTGGTGGTTTTTCAGGCCAGCTCGCCCTCGAGCTTATGCTGCAATGTCGCTTAGGAGTGCAATACCCGGGTAAGCCAGGCAACTAACAACGTTAGCGCTGCGACCACAAGGCCGACGATGACCTCACGCGGTAATCTTGGCGCGACCGCACCCGGTACGCCTTCTTCCGCATCTTGCCGATCAAGCGCATCCTTGTGGCGCGACATCCACGAATTGGCCGCTTGGATGCGATCCGCAGTGACGCGCTCGGATAGCCACGAAAGGATTTGATCGTCGGTTGAGTGCTCGCCGATAGCGGCACTGAACTCGCTCGGGCTGACGCCCCAGCGCTTCATCACCGCGCGATCCATCGGGCATGGGTAGATGTAGCCGTCATGCGTGTGGTTCGCCTTTGCGCGCGCCTTGTCGAAAACGCGGCCCAACCACAAAAAATCGCCTAGGGCCTCTCGGCCTCGCCGCGGGAATGTCTTTCCATCTCGAAAATCAGTTGGCATTGTTGTTCGCGGGCTGCAGTAGTTCTTACCGGATGTTCTTCCCGCTTTCTTCCGATCTCCTCTGCCTGGCCCTATGCAGTTGGAATGCTGACCAAGCCGAAATGCGGCGCTAAAGCGAATCCACAAAGCCGCCCCCACAGACACAACTCCCGCGATCAATATTGTTGGTAGGATGCCAATTGTGCTCCCGAATACTCCTCCGATGAGGCTACCGAGGGGGAGCGTCCCCCACACGATGGTGCGCATCGTAGCGTTCATGCGGCCCTGCACTGAAGAGTGCGTGATGGCCTGACGAAGACTCACCTGATTGACATTGTAGACAGGTATGGCGAATGATTGCAGCAGTTGCGAGGCGAGCAAGAAGAAGACGGGAAAACCAAAGGCAGCGACTGCCGTCAATAGCGTGCCAAGCCCGCCCAGGACGACGGCAACCATGAGCGTCTTCCCAAGCCCGAACCTAAGAGCGATGCCAGCCGCAAGAAATGCACCCGCGACGCCGAGATTCCCAAACGCGAGCACACCGCCCACGAGCGCCGGAGGCAGATGCAGATTATTGTACGCGAAGATGAGGAACACGGCGCCCACCATAGCGCTGCCGAAATTGGTTGTTGCGGTGCACACAGCGATGCTGCGCAGGATGGGGCTTTTGAAGACGACGTCGACGCCAGTTCGCAGCTCGCGCCAGAACCCTTGTGACATTGCAGACGAAGACGCTGCCTCCTCGGGTTTTCGAATGGCCGCGAGCCCAACGACGGAGGCGATGAACGACAACGCGTCGACGAGAACGGAGACCGGAGCACCAAACCATTGAATGAGAACGCCGCCGAGTCCATTGCCGGCCACCTGCGAAGCAGAGCGACTGATCTCCAGTTTCGAATTACCTTCTATCAAGTCAACTCGGTCGATCAAGGCAGGAAGATACGATTGATATGCCACGTCGAAGAACACGGTCAGCACGCCGACGACAAGCGCGACGAGATAGAGTTGTCCGAGCGTGAGAACATGACGAGCCCAGGCCAGGGGAACGGATCCGAGCGCCAAAGCGCGACCGACGTCGGCGACGATCAGGACCGTCTTGCGGGGCAGCCGATCTACCCAAACACCGGCAGGCAATCCCAAGACGGGAAACGCTAAGAATTGAACGGTTTGCAGCAGTCCAACCTGGTACGCCTTCGCACCCAGGGTGAGAATTGCGACGCTCGGAAGCGCAAGCGCGGTGATGCTGCTTCCGAACAGGCTGATCGTCTGACCCGTCCACAGCTTCGCAAAGTCGGGGTGGCGCCAAAGACGATTACCGCGCTCACGAGGACTCGATTGAGCCAATCCATTTCCTCCTGGCGGTGAGCCTAACCCAAGCGAGGCATTTCCTTCAACTCGATGTCTTGCCCCGCTTGGGCGGAAGTGCCATCCGGTGTAGCTGTGAATGGGTCGTTCACAGAGTCTTCATACGTTGGAGCTACGGACGCGATACGTTGAGAACAGCAGAAGCTACAACGCTTCAGCAGATTGCAGGACGGATGGAAAGGCACAAGGACATGATGCAGGCATGGGGATCGAAGAGAGCCGTAACAGCGGTTCTTATCGCGTTCTTTCTGATGTTGAGTTCGGCGATTTCGTTTGCTGCGGGCAGCGCACTGAGCCCATCAACGCTGAAAGATCTCTTGAGCGCCGCGCACGGCGAGGCGTTTGCTTATCTGAAATACCTCGCGTTCGCCGATGCGGCCCGGATGCAGGGTAACACGAGCCTCGCGACGCTGTTTGAAAGCGCTGCAAAGACAGAACGTTATTCGCATTACACCTCGGAGATCACGATGGCTCAGGTTGTTGGTACTGACTCTGAGAATCTCAAAGACGCGATCGCTGGCGAGACCTATGAGAGCCTCACCATGTACCCGGACATGGCCAAGCGAGCAGCGAGCGCCGGGGATCAGAAAGCTGCGGATCTGTTCACAGCCATCTCAAAGGACGAGGCAAAGCATCGAGCCGCATTCGAGGCAGCCCTGAAGACACTCCCGAAATAACCGCGAAAACCTGGGGCGTCGAGGCCGCGAAAAAAGGATCAGCCGGACCCGCGAGAGTCCGGCTGACTGTCGTTGTCTGTTAGTGCGTAGCGGCGGCGGCGCGCTGGCCGACGACGCGGCCTACCGGCGGGGTCGTGTCAGCCCCATATCCCCACGTGCCGTTGAAGGTCTGGAAGTCGTCGTTGAACCAGAACGAGAACCAACCTACCCCGTTCGGGCCACGCCAGGTCGATCTGACCTTGTCCGTCGTCCTGTACTTGCCATTGATGGTAGCCTTGTTGATCTGGCAGACGACTGTCGGACCGGATTGTGTGCAGCTCATGAGTCCGGCGAAGTTCTTGTCGGTACCAATGCCGGTCACATTCCAGTTGCCCGCGGCGGTGGTTTGCGGTGCCGGCGGTTCGATTTTGTTACCGACGAAAGACCCGTTGGCCTTTCTTCCATTGTAGCCCCACGTGCCGTTGAAGCTGTGACCATTGGGGCTCGCGTAGACGGTGATCCAACCCGCACCGCTCGGGCCTTTCCATGTCGCGTTGAGCTTCGTGTCGGACACGAACGTGCCATTAAACCCCATTCCGTTTTTGGGGTTGGAGCCGACGAGTGTCATCCCCGTCTGGCTCAAGGTCACGACGGCCGACGTCGTACCGTTCATCCCACTTTGCTCGACTGTCCATTTGCCGGTGAGATTCGGCGGTGTCGCAAGAGCTGCGGCAGTCGACAGTACTGCAAAAGCAATCACTAAGAATACGGAAGCCAGAAAACCTTTCACCATTGTTCTCCTTTTGGATCGTTTGGCATGCAGACCGAAGTAAGTGGAGGCTTCGATGGGCGACGCATTCTCCCTGCGGACAAGGCCTGGCCGTCCCTACACAATAGCTGTTCTAGCGGACGTACGATCCACCATTCACGTCGATAGTCGCACCGTTCGCGTACGTCGCGAGCGGGGAGGCGAGAAACGTGATGACGTGCGCGACATCGTCAGCGCTGCCGACATAGCCGAGCGGAATCTCTCCCTCGATCTCGGCGCGGCGCTCGGCGATATTGGATGCGACCCTCTCGGTCTCGATGTAGCCCGGCGCGACGGCCATCGCCACGATGCCGTCGCGGGCGCACGAGCGTGCGATCGACTTGGTAAGGTTGAGCAGTGCCGCCTTGCTCGCTCCATAGTCGCCCGAGGGCTCGCCCCGCTGGCCGGCACGCGAGGCCACGTTGATGATCTTGCCCTTGGTCCTTTGCGCGCGCATCTGATGCATGACCAGCCAGGCGAGGTGCGCCGCGCCGAAGATGTTAACGTCGAAGGTGCGCTGCCAGCCTTGCCGCCACGCGGCGTAATCGCGCGCCGTAAACGAGTTCTCGCTAAAGGTCGCGGCATTGTTGACACACACGTCGATTCGCCCGAAACGGTTAACGCAGGTTTCGACAAGCGCGGGAAGCCTGTCGTGCTCGGCGACGTCACAGCGCTGGTAGGCGATGCGCTCGCCGAGCTCGCGGGCGAGCGCCTCAGCACGCGACTCGTGCGTCAGATAGGTGAAGAAAACCGTCGCGCCAGCGCGGTGCAGCGAGCGAACTGTGGCAGCACCGATACCGCTCGACCCACCTGTCAGGAGCACAACTGTCGAGTTGAGGTCGATCATCCTGAGGCGGAGGTTCCTCGGTGGGCAAGACGATGCCCGCCGTTGACGTGCGGCGGCGACTCGCAGACAGCCCTCGCAAAGCTCGTCTGGGACACGGCGGATTTCAGTACTATTACGGATGTGCCGACTAGGGCGCTTGCACTAGTATTTTGTCAGCAACTGGGCCTTTGACGAGGAGATTGTCATGCGAAAACGATCGCTAGGACCGCGCGAGGCGCTTCCTCTAACCGTTGTCGGCACTCTATTGTTTGTATCGCTTGTCGTCACCGCGTGCGGAGGCGGTGGTGGCACAGGCATGCCGGGGCCGACTTTAACGACGCCATGCGCCCCACCGTGCCTGGCTACCGTGTACCAGGTTCCGGCTAGCACAGGTCTCGGCGAAATCACGACCGGGTCCGACGGGGATCTCTGGTTCACGGGCTCCACCGGGCCAAACGGTATGATCGGAAAGCTCACGACTGCCGGCGGTGTCGCTGAGTTTTCGTTGCCCGGCTCCGCACCATTCGCTATCGGCGCCGGACCCGACGGTGATCTCTGGTTCAGCGAACTTGGCCCGGTAATCCCCTCCAGCATCGAGCGTCACGTCGTTGACGCGCGGCACCGAAACGGGCTCATTGGAAGAATCACGACTACTGGAACCCTTGCCGGTTTCTTTACCTCCTATGCAGGTATAGAAATGCAGGGCATTGCGGCAGGGCCTGACGGCAATATCTGGTTCACAGAATCCGGCGGCACTGATATCGGAAAAATCACCCCTACGGGTGTGGTCACTTTAAGCCATGTTGGCCGATCCACATTGGGTATCACCGCGGGGCCCGACGGCAATCTCTGGTTCACCGAGCAATCGAGCAATCAGATCGGAATGATCACACCGGCTGGAGTCGTCACCGAGTTCGCCATTCCGACGGCCAGTGCCGGGCTGTTCGCCATCGCCGCTGGACCCGATGGCAACCTCTGGTTCACCGAGCAATCGAGCAACCAAATCGGAAGGATCACGCCGGCGGGAGTCGTCACCGAGTTCGCCATTCCGACGGCCAACAGCATTCCCGAGTACATCGTCGCCGGACACGATGGCAATCTGTGGTTCACGGAGTTCTCCGGCAATAAGATCGGAAGGGTTACGACCACAGGTGCCATCGCTGAATACGCTCTCCCGACGGCACGCAGCTATCCATACGGCATTGCAACTGGGCCCGACGGCAATCTCTATTTCACCGAGTACTACGGCAACGCGATCGGGAAATTCACTCCGTAGCCGATAGACCGCTTGGTCTTCGGATCGCCGTCTCAGAAGCCCATGGAATCAATTTCATGGGCTTCACCCTAGACCTTGTGAGCTTCTTCGATCGCCTGATCTTCCGACCACGCCCCGCCTTCGGCGCCGAGCTTTTCTCTCTCGTCATCGCTCAGCTGTTCTCGCAGCTTGGCGACAAGTCTATCGTAGCTCCACTTCTCGGTGTATTCCCGCTCTGAACCGAGCGCCGCGTATTGCGCATTGACGTATCCGAGCAGCCGGGCTGCGTTGTGCGTCTGTCCGCGCACTGCGGCGAGCGATGCGAAATGCTGCAACGCGATCGCGACCCACTGGGCATAGAGGCCTTGCCGGGCCCAACGCAATCCCTCGCGCGCGGCTCGACGGGCTCCATCCACGTCGCCCAAAGGGAGACTGTATGCAGCGATGTTGACGTAATCAATGGCGATATCCGATGCGTTCTTCGCACTCAAGTGGGTCTCCAAGGCCTCCAATGCTGAACGTAGCGCCTGCTCAAACCGACCTTGTGCAAACTCGAGCTCCGCAAGACATGACAGCACCTGGGCTGTTCCCGAGTCGTCCTCGAGGGCCTTGAAGCCGGCGAGCGACTGCATGAACAACTCGCGGCCACCAGCGACATCACCGAGGTGCCACTTGACGATGCCCTGCTGGCTGAGGCACGAGGCCAGCTCCACCTTGGCCCCGCGTTCGCGAAACGCCGCAAGCGCGCTTGTATTCGCCTCGCTTGCCTGCTCAAGGCGGCCCATTTGAAACAACGCATATCCAAGCACCTTGAGCGCTGCCGCCGCCCCATGGCCGTCGCCCGCCGCCCGATACAGCGCGATCGACCGCTCCGCGCAGTCGTGTTTGCGCTTGGCGTGGGAAAGCACAGCACGCGAAAACCACAGCCGGGCAGCCACCTGTGGGTGCGCTGATTCATCAAGGGCCGCTAGCGCGCGGTCGATCCAGTAGCGCCCCTCCGCCGTGAGTCCGCCGTCAAACCAGAGCCGCATGAGGTCCCCGGCCACGGCTCCGCCCAGCGCCGTGTCATGTCCGTCAGTGAGCGCCCACTCCAACACTGCGCGGTAGTTGTCACGTTCCAATTCCACGCCCGCCAGCCAGGCGGCTAATGAACCCGTGCCCCAGCGTTTGGCGGCCGCTTGCGCCTCATCGCGGAAGAACTCGGCGTGACGACGCGCCAACCGTTCGCGTTCACCTCCTGCCTTGAGCTTCTCCAGCGCATAGGCACGCGTCGACTCCAGAAGACGATAGCGTTCTTGCCGTCCAACGGTGTCGGCGACAACCAGCGACTTGTCGGTCAAGGACGACAGCAGATCCAAGATGTCGATCTCATCGAGACCATCACCGCCGCAGACCGCTCGAGCCGCAGCTAGACTGAAGCCACCGGCAAAGATGCCAAGCCGCCCGAAGAGGGTCTGCTCTTGTGTGGTGAGCAGATCGTAGCTCCAATCGATGAGCGCGGCGAGCGTCTTGTGACGAGGCAGAGCCGTGCGACCCCCTGCGGTGAGCACCTTGAAACGATCGTCCAGACTCCGGGCCAGGCTCTGAAGGTTGATGACATTGCTTCTCGTCGCCGCCAGCTCTAGGGCCAGTGGAATTCCGTCCAAACGACCACAGATCTCAGCCACGATCGGCGCGCTCTCGTCGGTGAAGGCGAAGCGAGCATCCGAAGCTTGTGCCCGGTCGACAAACAGCGCGATGGCTCCATAGTGCAAGCCTTCGTCGGCCTTCAATCCGTCCGTCGAATCGGGCAGCGACAGAGAGCGAACCCGGTACACCACCTCTCCCACGATGCCTAACGCTTGGCGTGAGGTAGCGAGAATCCGGACGTTCGGGCAGTTGTGCAAGATCTCGTCGACGAGCTCCGCGGCCGCATTCACGACATGTTCGCAATTGTCAAAGATGAGCAAGGCTTTCTTGCGCTTAAGGGATTCGACGATGGAGTCGACCAGCGGATGATTGGGTCGCTCGCCGACGACGAGCACCTTTGCCACAGCGCTCGCCACAAGCACCGGATCTGCTATCTGGGAGAAATCACATAACCACACGCCGTGAGGATACAGGCCCAGAAGCTCGACGCCTACACGCAGCGCGAGCCGCGTCTTACCGACACCACCCGACCCTGACATGGTGACGAGGCGATGAGCCTCAAGTAGAGAGCGTGCCTCGATAAGATCTTGCTCGCGACCCAAGAGCGTCGTCAGCTGAAACGGCAGGTTGTTCGGGCGGCTATCTGCAGCGGCGGCGTTATCGTTCACCGTCGGGCCACCGAGCAGCCCAGCCCGTCCGGCTTCGACGACCGCGCGCGCTCGTGTCGGCGCGTTGAGTTTCCCGAGCACGTGATCGATGTGTGATTCGACCGTACGCCGGCTCAAAGACAATCGGTTGGCGATTTCTTTATTGGCAAGTCCGAACGCCATCAGCTCCAACACCTCTTGCTCCCGCTTTGTGAGGGGAGAGATGAGTGCGGCCGTCGTTGCCTGCGCGACGTCTGCGCCCGGTTTGCCTTGTTTCATCAAAGCCCAACTCAGGCGACCACATTTGGACGCCAGGCGGGTTTGTTCCACGGTGGCCGCGTCGACGCCCGCCGGCCTAGACTTGGAGCGCTTCCTCTACGACCTGTTCTTCAGTACGTGCAGCGCCTTCGGCCGCGAGCCTTTCCATCTCAGTCTGGCTTAGATGCTCTTGCAGCGTGGCGATGAGCTTCTCGTAGGCCCACTTCTCGGTGGGCTCGCGGGTGTACCCGTCTCCTCTGAACTGCCCATCGACATAGCCTATGAGCTTCGCCGCGCTTTGTGTCTGTCCGGACAGCGCGACGAGCAGCGCGATGGTCTGCAAAGCAAATGCAACGATTATCGGGTCATGCGTATGACGTGCAGAGCGCAGCCCGCTAAGCGCCGACGCCCGCGCTCCGTCGAAATCTGCGAGAGCGATCTGATATAATGCGTTATTGCTATTTCCGATGGCGATGTGGACTACGCGAGACCTGCGTCCTGCGCTTATCTCCAGCGCCTCAGTTCCAAATCGCAAAGCCTGCTCGGGGTGACCGCCAGCAAAATCGAGCTCGGCCAGGTTGATCAGCAAGGCGGCCACCCCGAGTTCGTCCCCAAGCTTCCGATACATCGCAAGCGCCTCGGCGTACAGATCGTGCGCCTTTGCTAACTCACCTCGAGCGGAGGCGATCAGCCCCTGCTGGTTCAGGCACATAGCGGCGCCGCCTAGATCGCCGTACGTGCGTAGCGCCGTTAGCGCCCGCATGCTGTACTCGCTTGCCTCATCAAGGCGCCCCATCTGACGGAGACCATGCACGATAGCGCACGCCGCGAGCGCCACGCCGTGGCCGTCGCCCGCCGATTCATATAAACTCGCCGCCTTCTCCCCAGCCTCGATGGAGCGTCTTGTCGACGTGAGTTGGGCGAGCGCACGCCACAGTCTCGCTGCAAGCTGTGGGTATTGCGCCGCATCGATCCGCTCGAGCGCTTGTTCGATCCAGTGTGTGCCCTCGACGACAAGGCCTCCGCGATACCATAACGGCACAAGCGCACCGGCTATGGAGGCGCCAGCGACCGCGTCGCGCCCCCGACGGAGACCCCATTCCAGCGCGGCACGATAGTTGTCCAGCTCCAGTTCCGCGCCATCGAGCCATGCGAATGTCAAACTCGTGCCGTCGCGATTGTCGGCGATTTTCGCTAGCTCGCGAAAATATTCCGTGTGGCGGTGCGCCACCCGTTCCTGTTCACCTCCAGCCGCGAGCTTCTCCAAGGCATAGGCGCGGGTGGATTCGAGCATGCGGAATCGCTCCTGTGCCCCCCGCGTGTCCGCCACCACGAGCGACTTATCGGCCAGCGACGCGAGCAGATCCAGGACGTCGATATCGTCGAGGCCGTCGCCGCCGCACACCGCCCGAGCTGCAGCCAGACCAAACCCTCCGGCGAAGATGCCCAAGCGGTTGAAGGCCGTCTTTTCTTGCGGCGTGAGGAGTTCGTAGCTCCAGTCGATGAGGGCGGCGAGCGTCTTATGGCGAGGCAGGGCGGTGCGACCGCCCGCAGTGAGCACCTTGAAGCGATCGTCCAGACTCCGGGCTAGGCTTTGAAGGTTGATGATGTTGCTTCTGGTCGCCGCCAATTCGATGGCTAGTGGGATGCCATCTAGACGACCACATATCTCAGCGATGATAGGCGCATTTTCGTAGCTGAAGGAAAAGCGGTCGTCCGATGACTGTGCGCGGTCGACGAAAAGGGCGATGGCCCCATAATCTAAGCCCTGATCGGCCGTCAAACCTTCGGCCGAATCGGGCAATGATAGCGAGCGAACCCGATACACGACTTCGCCCATGATGCCTAGCGCTTGGCGCGAGGTCGCGAGAATACGGACGTTGGGGCAGTTGTGTAAGATCTCATCGACGAGTTCAGCGGCCGCATTCAGGACGTGTTCGCAATTGTCGAAGATGAGCAGGGCTTTCTTGCGCTTGAGGGATTCGACGATGGAGTCGACCAGCGGCCGACTAGGCCGCTCGCCGACGACAAGCACCTTTGCCACAGCGGTCGCCACTAGTATCGGATCGGCTATCTGGGAGAGATCACATAACCACGCGCCGTGAGGATAGTAGTCTAGGAAATCGACGCCTACCCGCAGTGCGAGCCGTGTCTTGCCGACGCCACCGGATCCCGACAAGGTGACGAGGCGATGAGCCTCAAGCAAGGACTTCACTTCGTCCAGGTCTTGCTCGCGACCCAAGAGTGTCGTCAGCTGGAACGGCAAGTTGTTCGGCCGACTGTCTGCTGTATCCGCAGATTTGTTCATTGCCGCGCCCAACAGGCCTGCGCGTCCGGCCTCCACGACAGCGCGCGCTCGCGTCGGCGCGTTGAGTTTCCCGAGCACGTGATCGATGTGCGATTCGACTGTTCGCCGGCTTAAGGAGAGCCTGTGGGCGATCTCCTTGTTGGCAAGTCCGAACGCCACAAGCTCCAACACCTCTTGCTCCCGCTTCGTGAGGGGAGAGAGGAGGAGTGCGGCCGTTGTTGCCTGAGCAACATTTGCCCCCGGTTTGCCTTGTTTCATCAAAACCCAACTCAGGCGACCACATTGGGACGCTAGGTGGGTTTGTTCCACGGTGGCCGCGTCGACGCCCGCCGCCGTTCGCCGATCGTCGGCCTAAGGCCGATCTGAAAGCTCAAGTGGCCACACCACCGTGAATCGTTCAAGCACGATCTCGGTGCCGTCGTCAACCGGGAACCCTTCGCGCGCACCCCGCCTCTTGTAATAGCGCTCGTGCGCTGAACGCCACCACGTGAGACTGCGGTCGCCGCCCCCTTCGTCCCACGCAAAGGTCTCGTCGACGTCGCCAAGAGCCTTGATCTCGACGTGCAGCACCTGAACGATGCAGCGCGGCGAGTTCTTGCCGTCGATGATCACGCTGAAGTCTCCAGGCTTGGGTATGCGGCTTCCGAGTTCGGTGAAGTCACGCCGCAAACGTGTCGTCGCACGTTTCTTCCCGATGACGACTTGCCCGGCCAGTTCATCGGCGAGGTCTGCGCAATCTCCAAACCTCAAGATGGCGAACTCATTGACGCCGGGCCGAGCCCAGGTCGCGTACGCATCCCAAAACAGTAGCACTCGTTCGTTGCCGATGAGGTCGTCGATCATGTTCTCCCACGCGATCTAGGGCGTAGCCACTACGATGATTCTAGGGCATATGCCGGTGGCGGGCTTCCGTAATACTACTGAAATATGGGCCTGGAGCCTCAGCAAGCGGATTTCAGTAACATTACGGATGTGCCGCCAGGGGCGCTTGCACTAGGATAGGCTAAGTAACCGGGCTATTGACGAGGAGATTTGCCATGCGCAAACCATTGACAGGGCTGTACGAGACACTTTCCGTCCCCATAGTTGGCGTCTTATTGTTCGGGGCGCTTGGGGTGGCTGGATGCGGGGGTGGCGGCGGTGCAGGTGCGTTTCAGGGCCCACCACCAGGTTCACCAACACCAACGCCATGCCACTCGTGTCTGGCCGCCCAATACCTGACACCAACGGCGAACAGCTATCCATATGGTATCGCGGCGGGGCCTGACGGAAATGTCTGGTTCACCGAACACGCGGTGAATCAAATCGGAAGAATCACGCCTGGCGGGACCATCACGGAGTTCCCTGTCCCCACGGCCAACAGCATTCCACTGGGTATCACAGCTGGGCCCGACGGCAATGTCTGGTTCGTCTCGATCAACTCCTTCGTCGATCACGTCTCACGGATCACGCCGGCCGGCACCATCACGGAGTTCACCGCTCCCTCAGGCAGCCTTCCAATCGCTATTACGACCGGGCCCGACGGGAATCTCTGGTTTGCCGAGAACCTGGGCGGCAAGATCGGAAGGATGACGACCGCAGGTACCGTCACGGAGTTCGCTCTCCCCACCACTAACCCGGGCCTCGTGGATATCACCGCCGGGCCCGACGGGAATCTCTGGTTCGTCGAAGACTCCGCCAATAAGATCGGAAAGATCACGACCTCAGGAACCGTCACTGAGTTCGCGATCCCTTCGTTCGCAGCCCAGGCAGGGCGCATCGCCGCCGGGCCTGACGGCAACCTCTGGTTCACTGAAGGCGCGACCTCCAAGATCGGAAGGATCACGCCGGCCGGAGTCATCACCGAGTTCCCAGTCCCCACCGCCGGCAGCATTCCATTCGGCATCACGGCCGGACCCGGCGGCAATCTCTGGTTCGTCGAGGAGAACGGGAACATCGGGAAGATCACGACTGCTGGGACCATCACCGAGTTGCCAGGTTCTCCCTTCGGCAGCATTCCACTGGGCATAACCGTCGGGGCCGACGGCAATCTCTGGTTCAACGAGAGCGCGAGCAACAAGATCGGGAAATTTGTTCCTTAGAAACCAAACAACGGAGAGTTGGACGTAGAAAAAGAGCGGCCGCCGTTACCTGGCGACCGCTCTTTTTGTAGCCCTTTGCCTACTGGATGCCCATCGCCGCAGCCCACAGCCCATTGAGGTACTCGGGGACCTGTCGCTCCGATATCATCATCGGACCGGTGTGGAAGACGACCTGCGAGATCGACCCGGTAAAGGCAAACGGCGTGGTGTAATTGCTGTCGACTGGGGTGGAATAGTCCGCCCCGATGTCGAGACCCTCAAACCACGTCAGCGTGAACGGAACTGTGTGGTCGATTCTGTGGCTGTCCACAGCCTTGCCATCCACGCTGAGCGTGCCCACGCCACCCTTGCCAAACCCTCCGCCATCATACTTGAAGCTAAATAACAGCTTATGTTGCCCGGGTGCGAGTGAGGAGTTCCCCTTCCACCGATATATCGCGGTATCTATGAGGTTGTAGGAGAAAGAGGGCTTGCCGTTTTGGATGAACAGCGAATATCCGCCGAAGCGGCCGCCGTCAGCAATGATGACCCCGTTGGCTCCCGCCGAGGGGACCGTCACGTCGCCTTCGATCGAGTAGTCCCGATTGAGGATGTTGGGCGTATCCGCTTGGTTCAGCGCCACGATTCCCGGGTGATAGATAACGGTCGATCGCGCGCCGATCAGGCTTGGCCGGGCATCGAAGAAGTCCGGCACGTTGTTGAGCGGCAGGACGTTGTTCTTCTGGGCCTCGGCCAAGAAGAGGTCCTGGAGCTCCTTGAGCTTATCCGGGTACTGCTTCTGAACATCGGTGTTCTCCGTCCAGTCAGCGTCGGGCGTGACGTGGAAGAGATGCCATGTCGCATGATCCCACGGGTTCGTGGGCTTGTTGGAAAGGACAAGCCAGGGAATCGCGTATGGGTCGGTCGCCGCGATCCAGCCGTCGTTGTAGATCGCGCGCGCGCCGAACATCTCGAAGTACTGGGTGTGGTGGGTCGAGGGCGCATCGGCGTTGGCTTTGTCAAACGTATAGGCGAAACTGACGCCTTCGATCGGCTCCTGCTTCACGCCGTCAACCATGTCGGGCTGGGTGATGCCGGCCGCCTCGAGTATGGTCGGCTCGACGTCGATCACATGGTGGAACTGCCTGCGGATGCCGCCCGGATCGTTGATGTGGCCGGGCCACACGACGACCATGCCGTTCTTCGTGCCGCCGAAGAACGAGGCCACTTGCTTCGTCCATTTGAACGGCGTGTCGAGGGCCCAGGCCCACTCAACCGGGTAGTGCGCATCCGTATACTCACCACCCCATAAGGGCAAGAACTTCGGGCCATATTTCTGCGGCGGTTGGAAAACGCCGTTGAACGCCCAAACCTCGCTGGGTGTGCCGGTCGGTGTTCCTTCCCCGCTTGCGCCATTGTCGCCATCGATGTAGATGATCAGCGTGTTGTTGTATCGGCCCGTATCCTTAAACGCCTGCACGACGCGATGGATCTCATAGTCGGTCTGTGCGAGATAGGCGGCGTAGACCTCCATCTCGTGTTCGTAGGCCGCTTTGTCGTACGCGCTGAGCGAATCCCATCGCGGGAGCGTGATGCCGCCGTATTCGCTTGTGTTCTTATCCGGCCAGGGGGTGAGTTTTGCGGCTTTGGGGATGATCCCCATTTCTTGCTGCCGCTTAAACGTGTAGTCGCGGTATGCGTTCCAACCCATGTTGAACTTGCCTTTCATCTTGGCGATCCATTCGGGCGTGGGTTGGTGCGGTGCATGGGTCGCGCCCGGGCAATAGTATAGGAAGACCGGTTGCTGCGGTTTGAGGTCGTTGATCCTCGTCAACCACGCGACCGCTTTGTCGGCGAGGTCGACATTGAGGTTGTAGCCGGGATGGCCGACATCAGGGAAGATCTGGTTGGTGTTCTCGTAGATCGTCGGATGCCACTGGTCCATATCGCCGCCGAGGAACCCATAGAAGTAGTCAAAGCCCTGAAAGGTCGGCCAGTTGTCTTTCGGACCCGCGTCGGTCGCCTCCCACAGCGGCACGTTGTGGTCTTTGCCGAACCACGCCGTCGCGTAGCCATTGGCCTGGAGCAAACGTGCCACGGTTGCGTTTTCCTTGCCAAAGCTCCCTTTGTAGCCGGGGAAGCCGGTCGCGAGCTCGGCGATCATCTCGAAACCTACGTCGCCATGATTGCGCCCGGTGATGAGTGCGGCCCGTGTCGGCGAGCACAGCGATGTCGTGTGGAAGTTGGTATAGCGCAGGCCTTCTTTCGCCAGCTCGTCCTGAATACGGCATGGGAACTAAGCCGCCGAAGGTGCTCGGTGCGCCGAAGCCCTCATCGTCTATCAGCACGAGCAAGAATGTTCGGCGAACCCTTCTTCGGAGCGATGGCGGAGGCCACCATGCGGTCGATTGTGAGGCGTTCTTGTCGATGACGCCCCCGTACGTCGGTTCGGGCGCTGGGATGACGGAGCTGTCATTGGCCGACCGCGTGTGCGATCAGCGACGCCATGTCCGTCTTGACGATGCCGTTCCATTCGGTTGCAGCGGCAGCGACAGCCACCAAAGCAAATGCGATGAGCGCGACAAATAGGGGACGCTTCACGATTGAGACCGCCTTTCAGTGGCGCAAATGTTGCGCATCAGTTGCCCGGGAGCGCGCTTTTTCCCTCCCCCGGCGGGGGACTGGCTTTCTTACCAGATAGCCGGTAGGAGATGATAGCGGACTCTCTGGCAATACTCCGCGTATCCCGCGAAGGTTCTTCGAGAGGAACCTTTCCTCATTAAGAAGCCTCCAGACAATGACCGCCATGAGGGGGAGGAGCATCAGAACCCCCCACCAGGACCCAAGCGCAAGCGAAGTGCCCAAAAGCATGACCAGCGCTCCGAAATACATAGGATGGCGAACGATTGCGTACGGCCCGGTCGCGATGACCTGTTGATCCGCCGCCACCTCGATAGCCGAGCCGGTAAACGTGTTCTCGCGAAAGACGAAGAATATGATGAGAAACCCGCAGGCCACCAAGACATCCCCGGCGACCACCACAACGAGCGGAACCTTGGACCACGAAAATCGATGATCGAGCGACGGAAAGATCATCAAGGCGATGAATGCGATGGAGAGACACAGGTGTATCAGCCTCTGGCTGCTCTCTTTCTCGGCTCCCGGGCCGCCCTTCACGCGACGCTCGAGAAGCTTCGGATCGTTCTTCCATAGATATGCAGTGATCGAGGCCGCCGATGCGGCGAAGAGGAGCAAATAGACCCACGCCTGCCAATAATCAAACGTCCATGCAGGAGCGAAAAGGAATACCCCAAGAGCGACGATGACTTGGGAAAGTCCGAGGACGGTCTTGCCGGCGAGCCCGCTCATCGACGCGGGTCGTGGCTGTTCGTCAAACGCGGCCTGAGCATGCGAGCTGTCAGTTTGGGGTCGTCTGCGGGACCGGTGGTCCAGGCGCCTTCTGCGCGATCAACGACGCCGCATAACGCAGCACCGGCTGCATCTCCTCCGCCGCAACGTCAGGCTCGTAGAATTCCAAATAGTTGACTCTCTGGCCGGCCGCATTCGGCTGCAGCGCAGCATCAACCGATCGTCGCAAGGCAAGGGTAGGATCGCCCTGCGCGCCCATGACCGCGCTGCCATTTTCGGCTGAGGTGCGCATCTGAAAACCGGTGACGATGGTTCCGTTATATCCGATGACGAATTGGTCTTCTGTGTCTGAGTTTGGGCTATGCGGACCTGCGCCTGCATGGACGTCGCTCAATTGAAGCGCAAAGCGGCTCCCCAAGATGCTCATCGCATCGCTGACGAGCGTTTGCCTCGTGCGTGTATGCTCGCCACCACCGATCTTGCCCTGATCATCGATGTTGAGACCGGATCCCACGGAGAGAGAGATGAACTGATGAGGAAAGTCGTCGGCATAGACGTTGAAGACCTTCTTCCACGCTTCAACGTACTTGGTCGGCGTGTACGAGACGCTCTGCCACGTCTTGAGATCCTTTGGCGAGTTCGGCAACGAGAACTCGACTGAAACCGACGTCGGTCCAGCAGCCCCGATCATGCGAAAAGCAGGCGAGGTTCCGTACCGGTCGCTCACCAATTTCAGGAACGCGAACCAGCGTCGAAGGTAGACCTTGTCCCAAGGCATCGGAAGCCTCATGACCGTTCCTTTGCCCGGTCCGTATTGTATCGGGAAAAGCTCCGTCTGGACGCCGTCCAAAGCCCACGACGGGGTGAAGAAGCCGGGAAAGATCGAGAAGCTGCACCCACTTCTTGGATGCCGTTGCAGCACTGAACACGTCATCGAGCTGCGACCAGTCGGGTCTCCTTGCTTGGGCTCGATGTCGCTCCAGTGGATCTGCAGCGCCACGCCGCTCATGGTGGGGTTGCTCACAGCTTTTCGCCACGAGGGATCCTTCAGCGCGTCGGCATCGATGACGACGACGAGCCCGCTCGGTATCAGCGCTGCGGTTTGGGAGGCCGGCTGTCCGGGCTCTTCAATGGCAGCGGAGGGGAGCTGCAGCACGGCAGTGGTCAAGAGAGCGACACAAAGAGCGATCCCTACACGTCGTGTCGCGTGGTTGGGTATCGGCCGGTACATCGACATGATGGCTCCTTATCCGGGTGCTCGGCACCCAGGCGTCATTCCTTATAGCCGAGCATGTAGATCCCAAGTGCGATGGCGAAAAGCGTCCATAGCGTCGCCCCGAGGCGGCCTTTGAGCAAACCGCCATCCGCCACGAGTTTTGCCGCCGCAAGTCCAAAGCCGATCACGGAGAACCACAGGTGCTCGTGCTTCACCACGCCCATCGTGGCTATCATGCTCTTCATGGCGGGCGAGGAGGCGAGCGCAGGATCGGACATCTGCTGCATCATGTGCTGTGCCTCAAGCCCGCCGTGCTTGTGGAAGAAGAGATAGACGGCGCCAAAGACGGCAAGCGCGGGAAGCGCGACCACGCGCAACAAGGGCGGCAAACGATCCGCGGCGCGCAGCAATTCGACGACGGCGATAACGAGCACGAGAAGCACGAAGACGCGGTGCTCGACCACCGAGGGGTCCTGAAAACTCACCCAAAATCCATACGGGCCGTTCGGCCACGCCTTCGGGTCGTTGCGCAGGATGAGGAACTCGACGAGCCCCAACATCATCAAGGGCGGCACAAAGCGCATCCAGGTGCGCCGCGGCCACTGCAATCCGGCGATAAGCGCCGTCAGCCCCCACATGAGGATGAAAAAGCCGGCCCCCTGGTGAGTGAATTCCGACCACTGCGCGCCGGACACGGGCGTGGCCGGGAGACTCTCGGGGTCCTGCATGGGCTGAGCCGGCTGCATGTTCGTCATGGTCATGGGAGCCGGCGTAGGGTCGCCCTTGGCAACAGACACCGAGAGCAATCCGCACGCCATGCAGGCAACGACGAGTATCAACCAGGTCATGAGACCGCGTCGCAACTTACGCATTGCTCCTTGCACCGACGAGCGCGATATAGGGGTCGAGCTCGACGCCGACCTACTGGCGCGCCATCGCGATCCGTAGACGATCCTCGGCCGAGATGTAGCGGTCGGCATCGGACTTGCCTGCGTCGATTTGGACGCCTAATACCTTTCCGTTATACGGGGCATCTTCGGCCGTCATCTCGCTGCTGACCAGCGTGCCTGTGTCGTTGCCCACATCGCATGTCTCATCTGCCGAGAACATCATGGGGACCGTCATCTCCACGCGGCCTTCGCCCGACTTCTTTCCCATCGAGGTAAAGCGTCACCGCCCCACCCTTTCCGAGACCACCACCATCGTACGCGAACTCCATGCGGACTTGGTGGTTACCTGCTGGAAGCGCTCGCGTCTGCGCGGACGAAGAACGATTTGTATCCGAAGCAGTTGTAGCAGTACGAGAGCTTGCCGTCCTTAGCATATAGGCTCCAGCCGCCGAACGCGCCGCCCTGCGCCACGATCACGCCGCTGGCACCGCCATCGGGCACGATGAACTGCGCGGTCACCGAGTGCGACTTGTTCTTGATGTTGATGATCGAGTTCTCGCTGAGCCGCCCCATGCCGCCGAAGAGCACCTGGCTGTCGCCCTTGATGAGCGCCGGGCGTCCAGCGATATCCGAGTTGAAACGTTCGACCCGGCGATCGTCGAGCGGCAGGACATTGTACTTCGTCGCCTCGATGAGGAACAGAGCGCTGCAGATCGCGCAGCTTGTCGGGGTTCTCCTTGGCGATGTTCCTGCGCCTGCGTCCAGTCGTCGGGACCATACAGCTCCCACACGTCGTCATCGAAGGCGGGCAAGGGTGCCACGATCCAGGGCGTGCTGTGGCGGGTCACCGCCGTCCAGCCTTTGTGATAGATGCCGCGATTGACGAACATCTCGAAGTATTGGGTCTCGTGGCGGTCGGCTGCCTTCGCATCGTCGAACGAGTACGCCATCGAAACTCCGTGGAGCGGCATCTGCTGGATGCTATTCACGACGACGGGGTGCGGCAGCTTGGCCGCCTCGAGCACCGTCGCGGCCACGTCGATCACGTGGTGGAACTGCGTGCGAGTCTCACCCTTCGAGCGGAATCCTCTCGGCCAATGCACGATCGCGCCGTTGCGCGTGCCGCCCCAGTGCGATGCGACCTGCTTGGTCCACTGATACGGCGTGTCCATGGCGTGCGCCCAGCCGACCGCATAATGGTTGTAGGCCTTCGGGCCGCCAAACTCGCCGATGCGCTCCGTCAGGTACTGCGGCGTCTCGACCCCGCTGACGCCGTTGAGCATGAACAACTCGTTGAATGTGCCGTTGATCGTGCCTTCCGCTGACGCGCCGTTATCCCCGACGATGCAGTAGATCAGCGTGTTGTCGAGGACTTGCAGTTTTTCAAGCGTGTCAATCAACCGGCCGACGTGGTGATCGGTGTGCTCCATGAAGCCCGCGTACACTTCCATCTCGCGCGCGAGCACCGGCTTGAGTTTTGGATCGATCTCGTCCCATGCCGGTATCTCGGCGGGACGCTTCGGTGAGCTCGGCGTCCTTTGGGATCGCGCCGAGCTGCTTCTGGCGAGCGAAGATCTCCTCGCGCAGCTTGTCCCAGCCCTGATCGAACTTGCCTTTGTACTTGTCGGCCCACTCCTTGGGCACGTGATGCGGCGCGTGGGTGGCGCCCGGCGCGAAATACACGAAGAACGGCTTGTCCGGCATGAGCGACCCGCTGCTGGCCGATCCATTCGATGGCGTGCTCCGTCATATCGACGGTGAAGTGATAATTCGGATCGCGTCCGGCGGCTCGACCGGCACGGTGTCCATGATAAAGCGCCGGCGCCCACTGGTTGGTCTCGCCGCCGATGAAGCCGTAGAAGTGCTCGAAGCCGCTGCCGGTGGGCCACTGGTCGAACGGGCCCATCGGGCTCGTCTCCCAGACCGGCACCTCGTGACATTTGCCGAATTGCGCCGTCGAATAGCCGTTGAGCTTGAGTATTTCGGCGAGCGGAGCCGCCGATTTCGGCCGCACCGAGCTGTAGCCGGGCGCCGACGTCGCGAGTCTCGGTGATGCCGCCCATGCCGACCGCGTGATGGTTGCGCCCGGTCAGCAGCGCCTGGCGCGTCGGCGAGCACAGCGCCGTCGTATGGAAGCGGTTGTAACTGCAGGCCGTCCTTCGCCAGCCGCTCGACCGTCGGCGTGTTGATAACGCCGCCAAACGCGCTCGACGCGCCAAACCCGGCATCGTCGATGAGCACGATCAGGACATTCGGTGCCCCTTCGGGCGGGCGCAACGGCTCGATCGGTGGAAACTTCGTGTCGGGATCCTTGGCGTCGTACGTCGTGACGCCGACGTACTGGGGATCGGGAATAGGAAGGATCTCGCGCTGGATCGAGCCTGGGGAGTCAGACATCAAGTTTCTCCTGCTTGAGGGCACACGGAGAGAGCCGGCGCCTTACGCTCGTGACGCAAACCTTCTCGCGTTGAAGACCCAGCCATTTGCCTGCCCGCATCGCCGCGTCCTGCCGACGTGGGTGTCAGTGCCGGGGCAATATCCACTTGAGGTCGAGCCGCATCACCCAGGCGGGGGCGCCATTGACGTGCGCCAGGTTCGTCTCCCCTTCAAGCCCTACGGCGAGCTTCTTGCTTCCGTCGTTGAACTTTTTGGCGAAGCGCAAGCCGAGCGGAGCATTCGGTGAACGCGCCGAGATTGTAGTTGTAGATATATTGCATCTCAGAATTGCCCACGGTCCAGCCGTGGGCGAACGCATAGGAGATCGTCGGGGCGATTTGGGTCTGTGCCACGGGCGGGCGAGACTTCGGGCCTGCATACGAGAAGAAGCTCTGCGTATATATGCCAAACGTCCACGGCCCTGGTTCGTAGGTGTATCCGAGCGCAGGCCCGATCGACCATTTCCCGGAGCCCAGGTCCGATTGCGAGGCAGTGGGGAACTTGAACGCCGGTCCCGCTGCCCAGCGCTTCTCGGCTGATCCGAAAAGCGCGAGCGACACGACCGACATGTCACCCCCGCCCGTGATGACTTCCGATCCGGCATCCGACGGCGACGACGTGGTGAACGGCAGCTTGAACTTGATGAGGTTGAGCGCATGTCCGGCCGAGAAGACCGCCGGCATCTTATTGTATCGGCCGAGCGGCACTTGTGCGCGCAAAGTGATCTGATTGCTCGACCCCGAGGCGTCCTCGAAGTCCGGCACATACTCGTCTTCAACCGAATACCACGGGTTGGGCGCTAACGGGTCGGTTGCGCTTTCCCCGGCTTCCGATTCGGTCGGCGTGGCCGCAGTCGACGTGGGTACCGGCGTCGGAGACGTGTCCGCTGCGGCGACGCGCGGAAGGCCTGCCACAAGAGCAAGAATGAGAAGAGCGCTGCCGAGGAGGCAACGCGATCGAAACCAGCTTCGTATGGGTGTCACTATCGTCACGGCGCTTCACGCGCCTTCGGCCGGCGAAACACGAGTCCTTGTGCCGGCAGTTCGTGGTGAACGAAGGGTCGGTCGGGCTAACCTGCGCCGCGCGGGCGCAACCAGATGAGCACGAGCGCGATGGTCACGCGAATGACGGAGCGTGCGATGACGAATGACGCCGGATAGAACGGCGCGACGTGCAACGCGCCGAGCGCGTACAGGTCGATGGCCGCAGCCGCGATCAGCAAGAACGCTAACGCATCGATGAACGCGACATAGCGTGCCGGATCCTTGGACGCCGCGTACGACACATAGGCGGCCGCCAGCAAGAGCGCGCCGATGACCTTCAGCAAGATGACGACAAAGCCGGGTGGAGCGAGATGCAGCTCGGGCGGAGCGAATGAGGCGACCAAGCCGGATGCGACGAGCAAGGTGAGGCCGGCGACCACCGCGAGCACGGTGAGGATCAGCAGTAGGGAGCGTAGCGCCGTGTGGCGATCCGGGCTCGCCATCTAGACCTTGAGCGCTTCGGCCACCGCCTGCTCCGAGGTCCACGCAGCACCTTCGGCGGCAAGCGTCTCCATGGCGGTCTTATCCAAGCTCTCGCGTAGCGCTTCCATGAGCTTCTCGTAGCTCCAGGCCTCTGTCGATTCGCGCGGCTCGCCGAGCTCTTTGTATTGCGCGTCGGCATATCCGCCGAGCTGAGCACCCAGCTTGGCATCCCCGTTGCGCGCGGCGATGAGCGCCAGATGCTGTATCGCATCGGCGAGGATGAGATCGTTCTTGGCCTCGATCGCCCAGTGCACGGCGTCGCGTGCCGCATCGCGTGCGGTGTCCATCGTCCCAAGCGCGATCCTGTATGCGGCGCAGTTGGCGTGATAGATGGCGAGGTGCGTCGCGTTCTTTCCCCACGCCCCGAGCTCGAGCGCCTCGCCGACGTAGCGCAAGGCCTCTGTAGCATTGCCCTCTTTGAATTCAAGTTCGGCGATGCTCGCCTGCACGATGGCGACGCTGCTCTGCACGCCCAGCGCCTTGAAGACGGTCAAGGCCTGCTTGTAGAGATCGCGCGCGCCGGCCGCGTCGCCTTGTTCCTCGGCGATATTGGCCTGCTGACGCAGACATGCGGCGACGTTGCGCTTATCCGCGAACTCCTTGAACCAGCCGAGCGCGCGATCGTTGGCGATGGCGGCCTCGGCCGGACGGCCGACATGGAAGAGCGCCCAGGCGAGCACGTTGAGCCCATGGGCCAAACCGCGTCCATCGCCGAGCTTTTCGTAGAGCGCACAGGCCTTCTCCGCCGCCTCCAGACACTGAGCGCCTGACGTGAGCCACGCGAGCGCTCTCCAGAGACGAGCCGCGACAGCGGGGATAGTCTCTTCGTCGATACGGCCTTGTGCATTGCGGATCCAGCCACGGCCTTCGGCCTCAAGCCCGCCCTCACGCCATAGCCGCTCAAGCGAACCTGCGACCGTGCCACCAAGCGCTGCTTCGTTGCCCGGCCCGAACGACCACTCGAGCACGGCGCGGAAGTTGTCCACCTCGGGCTCGAGCGTCTCGAGCCATGCCGCATCGGGCTTGGTGCCAAACGTACGGTCCGCGGTCACCGCGACGCCCTGATAATACTCCGCATGCAAGCGGATGAGCCGCTCTGCGTCGCCGGCGGCCTGGAGCTTCTCCCAACCGTATGCGCGGATCGATTCAAGCAGCCGATAGCGCTCGCTGCGCTGCGAGGTCTCGGCGACGGCGAGCGATTTGTCGGCCAGCGATGCCAAGAGATCGAGCATCTCGAAATCTTCGATGCCTTCGCCTGCGCAGACCGCCTCGGCGGCCTCGAGCGTGAAACCACCGGCGAAGATCGACGAGCGGCAGAAGAGCGTCTGCTCCTGCGGAGTGAGCAGCTCGTAGCTCCAGTCGATGAGCGCGCCCAACGTGCGTTGGCGGGCGAGTGCCGTCCGGTCGCCGCCCGTGAGCAGGCTGAAGCGCTTGTCCAGACGCTGGGCGAGGCTCTCGAGGCTGAGCACTTTGACCCGGGCGGCGGCGAGCTCGATGGCCAGCGGCAGGCCGTCGAGATGCCGGCAGATCTCCCCCACGGTGTGCGCGCTATCGTCATCGATCGAGAACGATTTGTTCACCGCCACGGCGCGATCGACAAAAAGCGCGATGGCTGAATACGACATGGCGTTCTCAGCCGTCACGAGCGCACGAGGCTCGGGGACGCCCAGCGGCTGCAGGCGCACGACCTCTTCGCCGGTGACAGAGAGCGCTTGGCGTGAGGTCGCAAGGATATGGATGTCCGGACACTGTTTGAGGATGGTGTCGGCGAGCTTCGCGGCATCCTCGATGACGTGCTCGCAGTTGTCCAGCACGATGAGCGCTTTCTTGCGCTTGAGCGCAAGGACGATGGCTTCATCCACCGTGCGATCCTGTGGTTGGTTGATGGAGAGCGCCTTCGATATGACGCTCGAGGCGAGCTCCGGATATCGCAACGACGCTAAGTCGGCGAGCCACACCCCATCGGGGAATTGGTCGAGGACATCTGCGCCCGCCTGGACGGCGAGTCGGGTCTTGCCCATGCCGCCGGGACCATGGAGCGTGACCAAGCGGTGCTCGTCGAGCAGCGTCTTGAGGTCTTCGAGATCCTGCTCGCGGCCGCGGAAGCTCGTGATCTGGATGGGCAGGTTGTTTGGGAATGCGTCGAGCGAGGTGAGCGGCGGGAACTGGCTGCCCAAACCCGGTGCGGCGAGCATCCAAATATGCTCGGGCTGCGCGAGGTCCTTGAGCCGGTGCGAGCCGAGGTCGATCAGGCTCGCTTCAGACCCGAGCTCGCCGCGCACGAGCATGCGCGTCGAATCGGAGAGCAAGATCTGTCCGCCATGCCCGATGGACATGAGACGCGCGACGCGATTGACGGTCGGGCCGAAATAATCACCGCTGCGCTCGTCTGCGCTGCCGGTGTGGATCCCCATGCGGACCTGGATGCCACCGACGCTTGTGTGGTCTTCTTGCGCAAGCGCGAGCTGCGCCTCGAGCGCTGCCCCCACCCCTTCAGGCGCTGAGAAGAAGGCCACGCAAAACGCGTCGCCCACCGTCTTGAAGACATAGCCCCGATGCTTCTCAAAGATGCCACGCAGCAGCGCATCGTGGCTCTCGACGGCGGCCCGCATATCGTCGCCATGAGACTCCCAGCGTTTGGTCGAGCCTTCGATATCGGTGAAGAGAAAAGTGATGGTTCCGGACGGCAAGACCTGCGTCGCGGCGCTTGTGTCCGGCCCAGCGATCGCAGGGGCCATACATGCTCGCTTTCTCACGGCTCGGACCGGCTTCCTCGCATCGCGCATCAAGGTGATGCGTACCGCCCAGTCGGACATGGGCCGTTACTACTAACGAAGGCTCGAGCACGCTCTCCAGGCCCTTCCGACCTTGCACCACCTACGAAAATCACCTATGATGCTCGCGGGGGACCGCACTCTTGAACAGCAATCTCAAGCCAGTAGCCCTGATCGCCGCCTCGGCCATCGCGATCGCGCTCATGGGAGCCTATAGCGCTGGTCCGCTCGTCGTGCCTGCCATCCCGATGGGCCACAACGCGGCGATGATTTACAACGGCGGAAACGGTGATTTTGTCGGCTACCGGATCGTGGTCGACCCGAGCGGCAAAGCGGTTGCGGTCGACGGCGCGGGTCGCGACACAAGCGAGCTGCAGGCGGACGTCAGCCAGAAGTTCTTCAGCGATCTGGCTTCGGCAGGGCCGCTCGACAAGCTCCCTGCTGGCGATTGTTCGTCGGCGACGAACGCATCCTCGACGAGCGCTTCCGCGACGACCGTCGAAGTCAACGCGGCAGTCGTCATCACCTGGAATGGCAAGCACACCCCCGCGCTGACCTGCGTGAGCGATCCCCGAGCCGTGCGCATCCTGCTCGATGCGACGACGATCCAACACGCGCTCTACGTGCAGGCCTACCGCAAGCGCACGATGGTCACCTACGGCGGCGGATACACCTATAAGGGTGAGGATTACAATCAGCACGACGCCTATAACTCAAACGGCGGCGACGGGTTCTATATCAACCGCTTCCAAAACGAGAGCTTCGATTTCAACAACTTCTCGTCCGATAACATGAATTTTTCGAACTTCAATAACGAAGCGACGTTCCAGAGCAACGGGCCGTTCACGAGCCTACCCGCATCCAACGAGGTGTTCCAGAACCTGCCTTATGCCAACCCGTACGGGAGCGCGCCGTCGACGAACTTGCCGTACTACTGGCCGTTCAGCGGCGGCCCGTGGAGCAACGCCGGTTCCGGTGCGAGCCCGTATGGCTCTGCGCCCTATGGTGAGAGCCCCTTCGTCGGCGGACCAAGCGCCTACACGCGCTCGCCCTAATCCCGATCGGTAACCGTAACCCCAGCACAGCCGTCGAGCAATCGAGCTCGGCGGTTCTATTTTCAGTAGTATTTCAGGGGTCCCGGGTAGGCTAACTCCACGGGCGCGTTCTCTCTTTTCACGGGGTGCATCTCATGAAGGCCTACACCCTTATTGCAACATACCTCGCGGCTGCGGCGGCGCTTTTGGCGGCGCCGGATCCGGCATGCCGCCGGTCACGGGTCAATCTGTCGCCCGCCAGTCGCTCTCCTCGATAGACACGGATACGAGCACCGATAGCGATTTCGATCGTGACGATTCCGACTCTGTGCTTCGACGGCTGGATGATCTCAAGACCATCGGCTCGACCATCCCGAGCAACGGAGACCAGAACCCGTACGGGCTGGACGTGGCCAAGACGACGGCAGGCAAGCTGCAACGCGGCGATCTTGTCGTCTGCAACTTCAATGACAGCGCGAACGTGCAGGGCACCGGTACGACAATCGTCGCCCTGCACCCGCACCCTGGTTCGACGCCAACCCTCGTGGCGCAAGACCCGTCGCTGTTTGGTTGCGATGCGCTCGCGCTCGGTTCGAATGACATCATCTGGGCCTCGGCGTTCGCGGCGAACGACAATCCGCTCGTCTCGCCCGGCGGCGCGGTGTTGACGACGCTTCCCGGCGGCCCGTGGCATGGGCCTTTCGGTGAAGCGTTCGCGCCGGGCGCGACCCGTTTCGGCGTCGCCTCGTTCTACGAGAGCAATGCCTCCGACGGCAGCATCGTGCGCATCAACATCAACCCCGGGCCGAAATTCTCGTTCGACGTCATCGCCACCGGCTTTCCGGTGAACAACGGGGTCCCCGGCAGCATCCTCGGTCCTTCGGGGTTACAGTACGATGACAAACACGATCGGCTCTACATCGTCGATGGCACGAATAACGCGCTCTATGCGTTGCGTCATGTCTCCACGATCCAGGCGGGCGGCATCAGCGTCGGTGGCGGCGGGAGCTCGTTCTCTGGGCCCTTCCGGCATCGCGCCCGGCTGATCTTCTCCGGTCCGCCGCTCAACGGTCCCATCAGCTCGGCCTTGTTCAGCAACGGACATCTTGTGCTGGGCAATACCCTCGATCCCAACGGCAAGAACCTCATGGTCGAGATCACGTCGCATGGCAGAGTGCTGGATGTCAAAAACGTCGACAACGGCGCGGCGGGAGCCATCTTTGGAATGGTGGCGACCGGGCGCGTCAACGACGACACGCGGCTCTACTTCAATGACGATAACGCCAATGCGGTTGAGGTGCTCACGCGGTAACGGTCCTCAAGGTCTGCTGCCGCCGAGCAGGGTGGAAGACTAACTACAGGTCGATCACGGTCCCAACGCCGCCTGCGCTCGCACGGGCATAGACGAGCTGAGCGCAGGCGAGATCCTCGATAGCGATGCCAAGCGAATCAAAGACCGTGATGTCCTCTGTGCGTTGACGGCCTTGCGCGCGGCCGGCCAGCACGTCGCATAACAGCGTCAGCACCGGCTTGGCAGGCAGCCGGCCCTCGCGGATGGCGAGCATGATGTTGGCGCTCTCGTTGTGGGCGCCGTCGATCGAATCGACCACGATTTTCGCGCGCTCCATGAGCTCGCCGGGCAGCTCTCGCGCCGTCGGCCCGCCCATGCCGACCGCGTTCACGTGGGTGCCTGGCTCGACGTCAAGCGCTGTGACGATCGGGTCGCGTGCCGAGGTCACCGTGCAGATGACGCCGGCCCCGCGGCACGCGTCTGCCGGCGACGCGGCGACGCGCGCATGCAACCCGCGCTTGCGGGCGAGATCCGCCACCTCGGCTGCCTTTGTCGGGGTACGTCCCCACACGCGCAGCTCGTCGATCTGCATCACCTCGGCAAGCGCCCCGACGTGCGCGCGCGCCTGCACGCCCGTGCCCAGGATCGCCACGATGCGGGCATCGGGCCGCGCCAAGGCGCGCGTGGCGAGCGCGGAGGTCGCTGCCGTGCGGATCTCTGTGATGAAGCGGCCGTCCATGAGGGCCTGCGGCTGGCCCGAACGCGGATCGAAGAGCGCAATGAGCGCCTGATGCGTGTGCATGCCCGTGGCGGCGTTGCCCGGGAAGAAGGTGACGAGTTTTGCGCCGAGCGCCGCAGGCTCGCTCGCGATCGAGGCCGGCATCGCACCTAAAAGCCCGTCGTCCGTGGCAGCCATCGTCCGCAGCGGCATGCGGATGCGGTCCGCGGCCTGGGCGCGAAACGCGCTTTCCAACGCGGTCAGCACGTCGCCGATCGGCAGCAGCGCCGCCACCTCGTGTTCGTTCAAGAATATCATCGCGTGAGAACTCCTCCAGCCTTGCGGGAAAGCCGCCTGATTCTGCGAATCTGGCGCGACATGCTCCAAGTCCGCGACACTGATTTTGCCGAGGCGAAACTCTTCATTCCCGACGTCTTCACGGACGCACGCGGTTATTTCAAAGAGAGCTTTTCGAAGAGCAAGTATGCCGCGCTCGGTCTCCATGACGTCTGGGTGCAGGACAGCGTTTCTCGCTCCAAGCGCAATGTCATCCGCGGCATGCACTACGACATGCGCATGGCCAAATTCGTCCAGGTGCTGCTGGGGAGGATATTCGACGTCATCGTCGACGTGCGCGAAGGTTCACCGACCTACAAGCGCTGGCAAGGCTTTGAGCTCAGCGCCGACAACCACCATCAGCTCTATGTGCCCAAGGGTTTTGCCCACGGATTCCTCGCCCAAAGCGACGATGTCGTCGTTCATTATAAGATGAGCGCCGAGTACGATCCGGCACACGAAGGGGTCGTGAGCTGGCGCGATCCGGCCGTAGGTATCGCCTGGCCGCTTGACGGCGAGCCGATCCTCTCGCCCAAGGACGCTGCGGCGTAGAAGGGACCATATGGCAGCCGCCAGAGCCAAGAATACCGGACTGTTCATCACCCGCTCGATGAGCGCTCTGGCCGAAGAAGAGCATCAGGCGCACGGCCCAACGCTGCGGCGGGCGCTCGGCCCGTGGGCGCTCGTCGCCATCGGCCTGGGCAACATGGTGGGCGCCGGCATCTTCGCGACGATCGGCGAGGGCGCGCACAACCTCGCCGGCCCCGCCGTCACGCTCTCCTTCCTCATCGCCGCCATCATCAGCGCGTTCGCGGCGCTCTGCTACGCGGAGATCGCTTCCATGGTGCGCGTCGCGGGCAGCGCCTACACCTACACGTATGCGACGGTCGGCGAGCTCGTCGCCTGGATCATCGGCTGGAACCTGATATGGGAATACGGCATGGCGTCGGCGCCAGTGGCCAGCACGTTCTCGTCGAACATCCAGCAGTTCCTGACGAGCGTGGGCATCCACTTGCCGGTCTGGGCGACGTCCGCGTACGACGCGCACGCCCACACGTATTTCGATGTGATCGCCTTCGTCGCCGTGGTAGGTTTTTCGGCGTTGCTCGCGCTCGGTATTCGCGAGTCGGCGGGAACGAACTCGCTGCTCGTGATCCTCAAGATGGGTGTGCTAGCGGCGTTCATCATCATCGGTCTGCCCTTCGTCAACCCGGCCAACTGGCATCCGTTCTCTCCGCACGGTTGGATCGAGTACGGGGGCACCGGGAGCATCATCAGCGCGATCATGGCGGCAAAGGCGGGCGTCATCCCCGGCGCGTTCATCGTGTTCTTCGCATTCGTGGGGTTCGATGCCGTGACCACCGCGGCTGAAGAGGCGCATGATCCGCAGAAGGACGTGCCCACAGGGGTGCTGGGCGCGCTCGCGCTTGGAACGTTCTTCTACGTCGCGATCGCGATCGTGCTCACCGGCATGCAGCCGGCCTCGGCCATCGATGTCGGTGCGCCTTTGCCGGTCGCTCTGCAAGCAGTGCACCGCGGCGGCTGGGCGCCGCTCCTCATCGCGGGAGCGATCATCGGGACCTCGTCCGTCATCTTGACCGGGTTGCTCGGACAGAGCCGCATCTTTTTCGTGATGGCGCGCGATGGGCTGCTGCCCAAGGGCGTCGCCAAGATCCACCCGCGTTTTCGGACGCCCGCACGCATGACCATGGTCGTCGGCATCGTCATCGGCATTATCGCCGGGTTTGTGCCGCTTGGCCAACTGCTCGCGCTCGTGAACTTGGGCACACTCAGTGCGTTCGTGCTGGTCTGCATCGGAGTGCTCGTGCTGCGCCGCACCCAACCCGACCGGCCGCGTTCCTTTCGCACGCCGTTCGTCCCCGCCGTGCCGATTTTAGGCGTTGTGACGTCGATCTTCCTCATGGTCCTAGGATCCCAGATCGTCACGTGGATCTTTTTCGCCGGATGGCTTGTGCTTGGGCTTGCTATCTACTTCCTATACGGCTACCGACATAGCGAAGAACGCAAAGCGGCAGCGGCGGCCAACGCCGCGGGGCGCTGAGAGCCCCCGCTGGCGCATCTGCAGCCGTTAGCACGTCAAGTAGATCGTTCAAATCCGCTGGCCGACAGGCCTTACCGTAAGGATTCGCGCGTTCCAAGGCGCAAGTCTCGGCTACGGCGTGACCGGACTGCCTCGCTTCAACAGCTTCGGCGAGATGCATCGTATCCAAATGCGAGTGCAGTGGGTGCACTGACCGTGAATTCTTCTTATGAGTCGATGACTGTTGAAAGCCCAAGAAATAGAGCGCTCGCTGATGTGGCTTCACAAGAACTTCACGACATCTACCAGCAGCGCGCGTACGGTATGCATACTATGAGGGAGAATGGCTGTCATGAATGTCGTTTGGATTAGGCGCCTCTCGTGGGTCGGTCTGCCGGGGACCGTTCGCACGTGCTGTGCTCTTCTTTGCGTAGTCGTGCTGGTGTTTGGCACCGGCGCACCACCGTCACGCGCACAAGGGACGGCGCCTTCCGATGAGACAAGCGGCGCCAAAATCTCTCCCGACCAGCTCGACTCTCTCGTGGCGCCGATCGCGCTATACCCCGACCCGCTGTTGAGTCAGGTCCTGGTGGCTTCTACCTATCCCCTTGAAGTGGTCCAACTGAAACAGTGGTTGGATCAGCACAAGGACTTGAAAGACAAAGCGCTGGCAGATGCGGTGGAAAAGGAGAATTGGGACCCAAGCATCCAGGCGTTGGCGGCGTTGCCCGACGTGGTCAAGCAACTCGCCGACAACATCAAGTGGACGACCGATCTTGGGAATGCAGTTCTCGAGCAGCAAAGCGGCGTCATGGACGCCGTGCAGCGCATGCGCCAAAAGGCGCAGGGTACGGGAGCTCTGAAGTCCTCCGAACAGGCCAAGGTTGAGACCCAAACCGTAGAAGACAAGTCGGTTATCGTGATCCAACCGACAAATCCCGAAGTCGTCTACGTCCCGAGCTACAACCCGACCGTCGTCTATGGGGCTGCCCCCTATTATCCCTATCCCCCAATGTATTACCCCACGGGGGGTCTTCTCTTATCGTTTGGGGTCGGCGTGGCCATGGGAGCTTTTTGGAGCGGCGGTTGGGGCTGGGGCTGCGGATGGGGAGGTGGCAGTATCACCGTCAACAACAACAACAGCTTCGTCCGCAATTCCAATCGAACCAACGTGGGCAACGGTAATCGCGGAAACGGCAATTGGCAGCACAACCCAAGCCATCGCGGCGGCGCACCCTACCCGAGCAACGGCCTGGCGAATAAGTATGGGGGCACGACTCGAGGCGGACGGCAGGGTCAGGCCGGACAATCAGGGCTGGGGGGAGGAGGCGGCTTTGCAGGCGGCGCGGATCGAGTCGGCAATCGGCAGATCCCGAACTCGCCAGGGGCGACGAACCGGGGTGCTTTCGGCGGAGCGGGAAGCGGCACGAGTGGAAGCGGAGCGCGAGCCAGCAGCGCTCGCGGCTCGTCGAGCATGCGTGGTGGTGGTAGCCGCGGCGGTGGCGGCCGGGGGAGATAGCAAATGATGAGCGGTGAGCACAAAGTGGAATCGAAACGCGGCTTAAGGGTACTGGCTGTAATCTTCGTCCTCGCGCTGTTCGTAGCATCGTGCGCCCGAAGCGAGGTCGCACCCCAAAGCAGCCCTCAAGTAGGACCGAGCGTCGCAACGCCAAGCCACCCCGCAGCAGGGCCGATGGTCTTCAAGAGCCCTCAGCAGGCGGCGAAGGCGCTAATCGATGCGGCCGGTGCCTATAACGTACCAGAGCTGATGGCGATCTTCGGACCGGATGGAAAAGACTTTGTCGTGTCAGCCGATCCGGTTCGGGATAAGAACAACGCCGTCGCGTTTGCGACAGAGGCACGCCAGAAATACTCTATCGCGATCGATCCATCGAAGCCGGACAGGGCCGTTATCATCGTGGGCGATAGTCAGTGGCCCATGCCAGTCCCCATAGAAAAGGGAAGCGCCGGGTGGTCATTTGATGCGAAGGAGGGGCGTCAAGAAATTCTGTTCCGTCGGATCGGTACAAACGAGCTAGACGCCATCCAAGTGTGCCGCGGCTACGTGGAAGCGCAGAAGGCGTACTCGCTTCAGATCCACGACAATTCCGGCGTCAATCAATACGCGCAGCGAATCATAAGCACCCCGGGGAAGCAGGACGGCTTGTACTGGAAGAACGCGGACGGAACTTCGGCTGGGCCGATCGGAGATGCCGTTGCCAAAGCACTCGCGGAGGGTTACTCCACCGGTAAGGCCGGCTTTCACGGCTACTACTTCAAGATCTTGAAAGGTCAGGGCCCTGCGGCACCTATGGGGAGGCTGAACTACGTCATCGAGGGGGTCATGATCGGCGGGTTTGCGCTGCTTGCCGTGCCGGCCCAATACCGCGTGACCGGGGTGAAGACGTTCATCGTGAACAACGACGGGATCGTGTACCAAAAAGATCTCGGACCCGATTCCTTGAGCATCGCCAAGAAGATGGAGCTTTACAACCCAGACCCGACGTGGCAACGGACGGATGATCAGTGGCCGGCGAACACCGGGTAGTCACTCATCCGCGCTTCGGGAACGGCCCAAGCTCCAGCGCCGCCAATGGCAATGGCGACGGCATAGAGAAACATTGCCCATTCGGTTGAGTGGGTAGTTCCGGACGTACAGTCCAGGAGGAAACAATGGCAAAAGCTCGAGCAAAACGGAAAGCAAAGAGAGCAGTCAGAAAAGCGGCTCGCAAGATCAAACGAGTCGTGCGTAAGGCAAAACGCAAAATCAGAAGGGCAGCACGAATCGCCTAGAGAGATCGACTAGCTCTTGGGAAATCTCATGGCCGGTATCACCGGCCTTCTTTTTTGAATCCGAGCAGCCGACCCAAGGTTCCGAAGCTAGCGCTCTTACAGAGTCCGTTTAGGGAAGTGGACCCGCCGAGGGATCGTTGCTTGGGATCATTGCGAAGAGCCGATTGGTCGAGCGAGACCTCGCAATGCTGGTGGTCCTTCACGCGGCCGCCGACGTGTTTGGTCGGGCCGGCATAGCGCAGCGTGTCGGTCAGGTCGGCGCGCATGGAGACGAGGCGACGGTTATCACGATCGTACTCAAAATGAGCGCTGATCCAAGCCGTGCCCGTCGCGTAGCCGAGCGGCTCGCCTGACGCCGTCATGACAGGTTCTTTCATGGGTGCGCTGCCTGAGGCCTCGATGCTGTAGATCTTGGTGCCCGAGATCAAGCGCTCTGCCGTGACCGTGAAAGTCAGGTGGGGGCGTGCCGTCATGCCGTAGAGCTTCGTGCCGAGCTTAGCCGACCAGCGGTCACCGACCGCGAGCTCGCCGCCTGACTTCATCGCCGCATCCGCGAGAAACGGCAGCGGCAGCAAGAAGAGACCGCCGAGCTTGCCGCGTGTCGTGGACGATCTGCCCTGCACTGTTCACGGTCGTCCAGCCTTGGCCAGATTTGGTCACGGGCTTCGCGCCCACGACCACTGCGGTGATCGTGCCGGTGCGATGCATGCTGAGATCCTGCGGGGTCGCCTTCGTTATGGAGATGCTCTCGCGCAGCTTGACGTTGGTCGGCGCGGACGTCTGGTTGATGGGTCTGCCGAACGCGTCGTTGCCGGCGATAGACTGCGACATCACGGCGCTCAAGTCATAGGCGAGGATTTCCCCCACGTAGCGCACTTGCGGAGCCGGGCTGGGGCTCGGCTGCGACTCGTCAGCGAGCGCCGAGGGCAAGGCGAAAAGGCCGGCGGCGATGAGCGCGAGGATCAGCACGAAGACGGAGACTCCTTGGGGGTGGGCGAGTGAGGTGGTGGCATGATGAAAATCGGTCGCTACAGTACGCGCCCTGCAAACGAGTTATAGATGTGTAAGGAGCTCCCCTGGCATATCGCTGTCCTCGGGACACGCAAAGTCGCAGCCGGGCGCGGCGAACGCGCCGTTTCTCGTGCTCTCTATCACCCTTCAAAAGTGCATGTCCGTGGAACTTGATGCGACCCCCGACTTTCGTCGAGGTGAGCCACACTCCACGCTCTGCCCAGGGTTTTATAGCTGCAGCGCAAACGAGCGGCCAACGCCTTCTCGAGAAAGGACTGACCTATGCTTCGCTATTTTCGGCCGATCCCGCTTGCGAGCGTCGCGCTCGTCGCAGCATTGGCGATCGCGGGTTGCGGAGGCGGTGGCAACTCAGCGCCGCAGAACAACGCAACGGTCGCCCCGCTGGCGAGCCCGATGACCGAGGTTCAAAAGGAGATCGCCGCACTGCCGCTCTCGCAGCAAGCGCCGATCCCGCGCGGACTCAACTGCAAAGGTGACGTGGTGTGGGTGAACACCGCGAAGAAGACCTATCACGAATCGGGCGATCCGTACTACGGACGGACCAAGCATGGCGAGTACATGTGCATGGCCGCCGCCAACGCCGCGGGCTACCACCTCGCTGGGACGCGCCACAAGGGTATGAACAGCTCCGATGACAGCATGCCGGGAGGTTCCATGTCGGGATCGGATGACGGCATGACGAATTCGAGCAACACCATGTCCGGCTCGGGCCGCAGGCACCACAAGACCACGAGCTCGTCGAGCAGCGGCAACTAGCCACATGAAGCATGGGGCGCGAGCGCTCGCGCCCCATTTTGCGTTCAATGCTCTTCGATGCTGTCCACTCGGTATGAAGGCGAGCCGCACGAGCCGTAGGCCAGCTTTATCAGCTCGCCTTTGACGATGACGGTGTCGCCGCTGTGCAGCTCGCCGAGCTCGTCCGACGACACCGAGAGGGCGATGTGCCCACCCCACAACGACCGGCGCTCTCCAAACACCAGATACGTGCAAGAGAGATCCCGCACAAGCGTGCCGGCAATCCACGAGAAATCAGCCGCATGACCCGCCATGGGATAGTCGCCGGTCGCGATCGGGAAGGGCGAGGGCGTGGCGGTGCCGCTCGATCCCCGCGGCGAGCACGAGACTAGCGTCACGAGGGCGAGCGTGGCGGCGACCGCGCGCAGTCTCACCGGTAGACCGTCCGAACTAATCCGAGCGCTCCATATCTCGGTCGCGAGCGGATACGCGACCCGACGTCTTCATCTCGGTCGCGAATGAATCCGCGGCCTCTGCGACTACTTCGCGGCGGCGCTGAGGAATGGCTGGCTGGCGTAGAACAGCTGCGGCAGGATACCGAGGACGATCGTGCCGGCGGCGCCCGCCGCGACCGCCACCCAGGGCGCTAAAGCGTTGCCCGTCGGCAAGACCGCTTCGCCGTCCGAGTACGCGTACATATCCCAGACGACCTTGCCATAAACGTAGAACGAGACAAGCGTGCCGAAGACCAGCGCGATGGCCATGGCCAGACCCCACGGACCTCCAGAGAAGGCCTGCTGCAAGAGGAGGATCTTGCCGTAGAAACCGGCGGTGGCCGGGATGCCGGCGAGCGAGAAGAAGAAAAGCGCCATCGCCGCGGCCGGCCAGGGCCGCCGGAAGAAGAGCCCCCGGTAGGCGTCGAGGTCTGCATACGAGTCCGACCCATCGCCGAGCAGCGCCATGACAGCGAACGCACCGAGCGTGGTGAACGCGTAGGCCGTCAGGTAGAAGAGCATCGTGGTCAAGCCCAAAGGTGCGACACCGGCGAGCGCCACGACGACGTAACCGGCTTGGGCGATGCTCGAGAAGCCCAAGAGGCGTTTGAGATTGCGCTGACGGATCGCGCCGAGATTGCCGACCAGCATCGAGAGGATGGCGAGCAGCCACAACGGGATGAGCACGATCGAGTCGTGGCCCAGCACCACGTACACCACCCGCGCCAGCACCGCGAACGCAGCAGCTTTCACCGCCACCGACATGAAGCCCGTGACGGCCAGCGGCGAGCCCTCATAGACATCCGGCGCCCAGGTGTGGAAGGGCGCGAGCGCGAGCTTGAAGGCGAGCCCGACCAAAAAGAGCGCAAAGCCGGCCACGAAAAGCCCGCTGGGCGAGCTCGAGGCTGTCGCGAGCGCGGCCAGGCTGATGCTGCCGGCGGATCCGTAGAGCAGCGCCGATCCGAAGATCAAAAAACCTGAGGCGAGCGATCCAAGCAGGACGTATTTCAGCGCCGCTTCCTGCGAGGCTTCGCGCGGGAAGCCCGTGCCCGCCAGCACGTAGAGCGCAAGCGAGAGCTGCTCGATACCGAGGAAGATGATGATGAGGTTGTTCGCTCCAGCCATCACCATGCCGCCGATCGTGCAGAAGATCAAAAGCGCGCCGTAAGCGCCGGGACTGCCACCGTCTTCAGAGCGGCGCAGCGACGACAGCAAGAAGGTGACGGCCAGCGTCACGAGCAGCAGAGCGTCGAATGTCCACGAGAAGCGATCCGATGCGAAGGCGCCGTTCAGCGTGACGGTCTCTTGCCCATACAGCGGGATCATGGTCACAAACGCTGCCACGCAGGCGAGGATGCCGATCCCATAGAGCACGGCGCGCGGCGCGGAGCGGCTCAAAAGATCGACGAGCATGAGGGCAAGTCCGCCTGCGGTCAAGGCGACGATAGGCGCTAAGACCGGCCAAGAGATCGTCACGCCCTGCAGCGTCATACGTGCGCTCCGATCGACGCTTGCGGCGCGGCCGGCTCCACGCGGTCGTGAGCGTGTGTGGATCTGAAGCCGACGCTATTGGCCGTGGTGTCGACCGAGGTTGGCGTGCGGTCGTTGAGCCAGCCGGGCCAGACACCGAGGAAGATGATGGCGGCGAGCAGCGGTGCGACAAGCCACATCTCCCGCGGACGCATCTCGAGGGCGGCCTCCTCGTGCGGGAGGCGCTCTGGGCCGTGCATGATGCTTTGGAACAGCTTGAGCATGTACACACTTGCCAGCACCACGGCGATGAGCGCGAGCGAGGCATACACCGGCTGCGTCTGCCACGTGCCGATGAGGATGAGGAACTCACCGGCAAAGCCCGACAATCCTGGAAGGCCGAGCGCGGCCATCGCCGCGATGAGCATGAACACCGCGAGGCGTGGAGCGCGCTGGCTCAAACCGCCGAACGTCCCCAGATCGCGCGTCCCCACGCGTTCCTCGACGAACCCGAGCAGCAAGAAGAGCGCGGCGGCGATGAGCCCATGACTGACGAGCATGAGGATGCTGGCAGACACGGCGGTGACGGAGAATGCGAAGAGCGCGAGCCACACAAAGCCGAGATGCGAGAGTGAAGAGAAAGCGACGAGCGTCTTGGCATCGCGCTCGCCGATCGCGGTAATCGCGCCGTAGAGGATGCTCGCCACCGCGAGCACGAGCAAGAGCGGCGCCCAGGCATGGGCCGCGGCCGGGAAGAGCGGCAGGCCAAAGGCGAGCAGGCCAAATAGCCCCGCTTTGCTCTGCACGCCCGAGACCATCGCCACGAGCGGCGGCGGCGACTGGGTGTATGTCGGCGGCATCCAGCTGTGGAACGGGAACGCCGGGGTCTTGATGAGGAACGCGATGGCGAACGAACCGAAGATCCACCACTGCAGCGACTGGCTCATCGAGAGCGAGAGCCCCGTCACCTCGAAGGTGTGGGTCTGGCTGACGAGCGCGATGACGCCGAGCAGCAGCACGAGCCCGCCTGCGCCATTGTAGATGAGGTAGCTCCAGGCGGCGCGCCGGCCCGCTTCCGTGCCCGCGTACCCGCTGAGCAGCAAAAAGACCGGGATGAGCATGAGGTCCCAGTAGACGTAGAACAGCAGCAGATCGGCCGCCGTGAACAGGCCGAGCAGCGTCGTCTCAAACGCCAAGAGCAAGAACAAGAACCCACGCAGGCGCTCGGTCTGCGCGTACGAGAACGCGGCCCAGATGCTCGCCGCGCTGACGAGCGTCGTCAGCACGACGAAGAACACCCGCAGCGCGTCGACGCGGATATGGTATGCCGCGGTCCAGCTCCCCGAGATCCAGGCCACCGACTGGTCGGCCGCCGTGTTCGGACCCAAGGACACAAACGCGAGCGACAGCACGAAGGTGGCCAGCGCGCCGCCGAGCGCGACCCCTTTGAGCGCGCGCGTGGCAGAGCGCGGCACGCACAGCAGCACGATACCGGTGAAGAGCGGTAAGAAGATGACGGTGTCGATGAGGTTCACCATGTCCTCACATCCCCACCGGCATCCCGCCACGGACGACGAACAGATAGTAGGCGAGCACGAGCACCATGCCGATCACCATGGTCAGCCCGTAGCGGCGCAGATAGCCCGTCTCCCAGCCGCGCATGGCGTCTCCCACGCCCGCGGTCGCCCGGGCGATGCCGGCGGTCACACCGCCCACCCCCTCAGGATCGACGTACTTGGCGACGTCAGACGCGAGCGTCAGCGTCGGGACCTCGAAGAGCCAGTGGTAGATCGTGTCGACGTAGTACGCGTTAGCGAGCAGCGAGCGCAGCGGCGCAAGGGCCTGCCCAAGCGCTCGCGCAGCGCGGGGGCGCGCTCGTAGAGCCAGTACGCAAGGGCGATGCCGGCCAGGGCTGCGCCTGTCGCCACGCCCGTGATGAACCAGTTGAACTCACCCATGGCCGGCAGCGTGCCCGCGTCGAGGAAGGCACCCTGCAGCGCCCGCGAGATCTCATCGTGCCCGGGGAGCACGAGCCAGCCACCGATCGTGGAAAGCACGGCGAGGATGAAGACGGGCACCGTCATGGTCGTGGCCGAGCCGGCATGCGGTTCGTGGTCGCCGCGGTAGACGCCCGTGAAGAACACCATGAAGAACAAGCGGAACATGTAAAACGCCGTCAGCAGCGCGGCGAACGCGGCGAAGCCCAAGAACAGCGGGTGATGGAGCAGGATCAATTCGTCGAGGACGTCGTCCTTTGAGAAGAAGCCCGCAAAGGGGACGATCCCGGAGATCGCCAGCGTGCCGATGAGGAAGGTCCAAAACGCGAACGGCATACGCCGTGCCAGGCCGCCCATCTTGCGGATGTCCTGCTCGCCGCCGAGATTGTGGATGATGATGCCGGCCGACATGAAGAGCAACGCTTTGAAGAACGCGTGGGCCACGAAGTGAAAGGTGCCCGCCGCGTAGGCGCCCACGCCGACCGCCAGCATCATGTAGCCGATCTGGCTCATCGTCGAATACGCGAGCACCCGCTTGATATCGTACTGCGCCATCCCGACCGTCGCCGCGAACACCGCCGAGGCGCAGCCGACGATGGCCACGGTCATCGCCGCGGCCGGCGCATGATCGTAGATTGGGTGGGCCCGCGCGATGAGGTACACGCCCGCGGTCACCATGGTGGCGGCGTGGATGAGCGCGCTCACCGGGGTGGGACCTTCCATGGCATCGGGCAGCCAGGTATGCAGTGGCAGCTGCGCGGACTTGGCCACGGCGCCGACGAGCAGCCAGATGCCGATCCAGTCGAGCGCGCCCGTGCTCGCGCTCGTGACGTTGGCGAAGACCTCTTTGTACGACAGGCTGCCGAAGTGCGCGTACATGAGGAAGATGGCGATCATGATGCCGACGTCGCCGATGACGTTCATGATGAGCGCCTTGCGTGCGGCCAGAACCGCGGCCGGACGCTGCGAATCGAAACCGATGAGCAGGTAGGACGCGAGACCAACGCCGCCCCAGCCGACGAGCAACCACAAGAAATTGCCCGCCATGACGAGCATGAGCATGGCGAACACGAACAGGTTCATGAAGGCGAAGAACGTGCGATAGCCGGGCGACTGCGCCATATAGCCGACCGAATAGAGGTGGATGAGGAAGCCCACGCCAGTGACGATGAGCATCCAGACGAGCGCCAGCGGATCGATGCGCAGCTCGAACGAGATGGTGAGCGGCGGGATGTGCGCCCAAAAGGCCGGATGCGCGGCCCAGGCCGGCGGATACTTCACGGTCAGCACCTGCTGATCGACCGGCATCTGCCAGACGGTATATGCGAGGATGGCGGTGAGGATGAAGGCGCCGAGCACCGCCAGGTTGCCGACGATCGCGGCGCCCGAGCGATGCACGCGCGGCCCGGCGAGGGCGATGACGATCGTGCCGAAGAGCGGCAGGAAGAGTATGGTGAAGGGCGCTGTAGCGAGAAATCCGTCCATCAGCCGCGCAGCTCCGAGACGTCGTCCACGTCGACCAAGCGGCGCCGGCGGAACACCATGACGACGATGGCCAGCGCGATGGCGGCTTCGGCCGCCGCGACCGTGACCACGATGAAGACGAAGACCTGACCCGACATATCGACGAAGTTGCGCGCGAACGCGGCGAACGCCAGGTTGCCGGCGTTCCACATGAGCTCGATGGCCATGAGCATGGTGATGGGATTGCGGCGTATCAAAAAGCCCAGCACCCCCACCACGAAGAGCGCGGCGGACACGGCCAGATAGTCGCCGAGCGGCACTTGCGGCATCTTAGAAGCGCACCTCTTTGCGCGCCGCCATGATCACGACGCCGAGCACCGCGATGAGCAGCACGAAGCCCGTCACCTCAAAGGCGAACAAGTGCGTGGTGAGCAGCGCCATGCCGAACGTGCCGACCAGGCCGAAGTCCGGCGGTGCTGCTTGCGGGGCCGTCGTCTGCGCACCATGGACGCCGAGCGCAAGCAGCGCGAGCGCGGCTATCCCCGCGACGATGGAAGGGACGGCCTGGAACCCCAAACGGTTGCGCTCGCCCTCGATCGGCGCCGTGCCGATCGTGAGCAGCGTGATCACGAACAGGAAGAGCACGAGGATGGCGCCGGCATAGATGATGATCTGGATCATCGCCAAGAACTCGGCGTTCAAGGTCAAGAACAGCACGGCCAGGGCGCTGAAGTTGACGATGAGACCGATGACCGAATGCACCGGATGCTTGCTCGACACGACGCCGATGGCGGTGAGGATCAAAACGGTGGTGCAGATCCAGAACAGCCCGATCACGGGATGACCCCGGATCGGTCTCGACCGAAGATTCGGTGTTGGCCATATGCTGGGTGAACGGGTCGCGCACGAGGAGCTTGTCCTTGCCGTAGACCAGGCGGTCGCGCGTGAAATCCGCCAGATCGAAGCGCGGCGTCAGCACGATGGCGTCCGTCGGACACGCCTCTTCGCACCAGCCGCAGAAGATGCAGCGCAGCATGTCGATCTCGTAGCGATAGCCGTAACGCTCGCCGGGCGAGACGGGAGCCTTGGGGTCGTTCTCGGCGCCGATCACGGTGATGGCGTTGGCCGGGCACGCCACGGCGCACAGCTCGCAGCCGATACAGCGTTCGAGACCGTCATCGTACTTGCGCAGTTCGTGGACGCCGCGAAAGCGCTCAGCATGCGGATACGGCTCGCGCGGGTAGTCGATCGTCGCCTTCTTCGTCCACAGATACTTCATCGTGGTGGCGAGCCCGACGAGGAGACCGCCGGCCGTGTTCGGCGACGAACTTCAGACCATTGACGACAGAGCTCACGCTAGCGGACCCCCATGGCCGCGACGACGCCGGCGACGATGACGACGCATGCCACCGACGTTGGCAGCAAGAACTTCCAGCCGAAGGTCATGAGCCGGTCGTAGCGCAGACGCGGCAGCGTGGCGCGCCACCAGATCATGATGAAGAGCATGATGGCCACTTTGACGAGGAACCACACGACGGTGAGCAGCGGATAGCGGGCGACGAGCGGTCCGTCGCCGCCGCCGAAGAAGAGCAGCGTGCGGATCGCGCTCACCGTGATCATGTTGATGTACTCGGCCACGAAGAACGTGCCGAAGCGCAGGCTCGAGTATTCGGTGTGAAATCCGGCCACGAGCTCGGTCTCGGCTTCCGGCAGGTCGAAGGGGGCGCGGTTGGTCTCGGCGAGCGCCGTGACGCCGTAGATCCAGAGCCGGGATGAAGAGCGGGATGACGTACCAGAAGTGATGGGCCGACTGCGCGGCGACGATGCCGGCGAGGCTCGTCGTGCCGGCGAGGATGACCACAGGGACGATGGAGAGGCCCATGGCGAGCTCGTAGGAGATCATCTGCGCCGTCGAGCGGATACCCCCGAGCAGCGACCACTTGGATTGCGAGGCCCAGCCGCCCAGCGCGATGCCGTAGACCCCGATCGCGCCTGCCGCCAAGAGGAAGAGGATGCCTACGTTGGGCGAGGCGATGGCGATGGGCGTGCCGTCCGGCAGCCAGCCGAAGGGGATGACGGCGTAGGCGAGCAGCGCCGTGAGCACGGCCAGCGCCGGCGCCACCTTATAGACGAAGCTATCGGCTCCGCCCGGGGTGAG
Source organism: Vulcanimicrobiota bacterium (assembly GCA_963806005.1). Classification (GTDB taxonomy): domain Bacteria; phylum Vulcanimicrobiota; class Vulcanimicrobiia; order Eremiobacterales; family Eremiobacteraceae; genus JAFANK01. Next base: position 274,530 of record CAWDWJ010000004.1, read on the forward strand.
GTCTTCTTTCAGGACGAGCTTGATCGCGTCGGCAGCAGGCTGCAAGAGCCCCCACGGTCCGCACCACGTCGGGCCGACGCGCATCTGGAACCAGCCGAGCATCTTGCGCTCGAGCAGCATGAGATACGCGAAGCAGGTCACCACGATGAAGATGAGGATGCCCGACTTGATGGCGAGGATGAGCGCCCAATCCGGCATGTGGTTCATGCGGAAGCCTCGCTCATCTCGCTAGGTCCGCTGCTCGTCGCGCGCTCGGCGATCTTCGAGGCGGTGGCCGAACCGAAGCCCGACGCGTCGAGCAAGCGATTGACTGGGGCCTGTGGCATGTCGGCGAGCACGAGCGCGACCCCGATAGGGGCCTGCGGTCCGACCTGCGCCTCGACCTCGATCTCGCCGCCTCGGCCCGCAAGGCGTACCCGGTCGCCCGTCGCGAGCGCTAATCGCGCCGCATCTTCGGGGTTGAAGACGGCGAACGGTTTGGGGCGCATCGCTGCCATGCCGGGGTCGAACGCCGCCGCGCCGCCGCCCGCGTACAGCCGCGGCACGGGGATGATCGTGAAAGCATGATGCGTCGCATCGACCTGATCGGCGGAGGTGCTCGACGTGTCGTCCACCTTGGGTCTGGGCAGGGGCTCCTTCACAGACCGAGCGCGGGCCGCTCTTTGCACGCGGGCGAGCTGCGCGAAGAGCACGTCGACGTCGTCGGGCACCGCCCATTCCACACCGAGCGTGCGCGCTAGCGCCGCGAGGATGCGGGCATCGCTGCCGACGTGCACCGGCGGCTCGATGGCCTGGGCGAACGCCTGCTGCCGTCCCTCGAGATTTGTGACGTGTCCGCGCTTCTCGGCGAAGGACGCTGCGGCGAAGACGACATCGGCGTAGGACGCGGTCTCAGTCATCACCTGGTCTGCGACGGCGAGGAACGCAACGTTGCCGAGCGCACGGCGCACGAGTTCGCCGTCCGGATAGGTCAATGCAGGGTTGGCACCGGCGATGAACAGCGCGTCGAGGCGGCCCTCAGCCGCGGCGGCGAGCATCTCGCCCGTCGTCATGCCCGCCTCGTCGAGCTCCACGTAGCCCGGCCCGAGATTGGGCACGCAGCCGGCGGCCTCTGCGCCGCGCGCGTTGCCCACCGCGCCGACGACGAGGATGCCGACCGGATGATCGTAGTCGTGGAGGCGGTCCATGAGGTTTTCGAGCGCCGAGGTGGCGCCGACATCGCGCCCGTTGTGGATGGCGATGATCTTCTCCGCGTCGGCGAGCTCCTGCGCGATCTCGGCGACAAAGCCGTCGCCTTTCTCCTCCTTGCCATGGTGCACGACGTCAGCGAGCTGCTCCATCAGCTCGGCGATCGCACCCGGGGTGTACTCGACGTGACGGCAGGGCACCGGGAAGTCCGGTTTGTACGGACCGACGAAGACGAGTTTGGCATGGCGGCGTGCCACTGCCCGGCGCAGCCGCAGGTCGAGGATGGGCGCCTGCTCCGGCGTGATGGCTCCGAAGACCAAGATGAGCGACGCGTCGTCGAGGTCCTCGAGACGCGCCTCGTGCCGCGAGGGCGAGGCGAACTTCTGCAAGCCCACCCGGTAGTCGATGTTGATCGTGCCCAGCACTTCGCGGGCGAACTGCTGCAGCGCGAAAGCCTCTTCATCTGACAGGCGGCCGCCGCCGATGACGCCCACCCGTTTGGCACGCGCGGCCAAAGCCAACTTCTCCGCGCTCACGGCGATGGCTTCGTCGAACGATGCCGCCTTGAGCTCTCCGTCGCGCCGGATGAGCGGCTGGCGCAGGCGCGCGCTCTCGTAGAGATAGTTGAAGGTGTAGCGGCCGCGATCGCAGATCCAGCCGTCGTCCACCGACGCATTCTCACGGGTGAAGGTGCGCATGATGCGGCCGAAACGCGAATCGATTCGGTAATTGCAGCCGACCGAGCACTGCGTGCAGACGGAATCCGCGTGGCTCAGGTCCCAGGGCCGCGAGCGGAAACGGTAGGCCTTGCTCGTCAGCGCGCCCACCGGACAGATCTCAGTCGTGTTGCCTGAGAAGTACGACGCGTAATCCGTGCCGTCCACCGTGCTGATGAGGGAATGGTGGCCGCGCTCGACCACGACCAGGTTGCGCTCTTGAGCGATCTCATCGTCGAAGCGCGTGCAGCGCCGGCACAAGATGCAGCGCTCCTCGTCGAGCACGATGGTCGGGCCGAGATCGACGCCTTTGGGTTTGTGGAGCTTGGGCTCGGTGAGACGGCTGGCACCCGGACCGTAGCTCATGGTGAAGTCTTGCAGATCGCACTCGCCGCCCTTGTCGCAGATCGGACAGTCGAGCGGGTGGTTGAGCAGCAAGAACTCGAGCACGCCGCGCCGGCCTTCAGTGACGCGCGGTGATGCGGTGTGCACGACCATGCCTTCGCTGACCTGCGTGTTGCAGGCGATCTGCAGCTTGGGCATCTTCTCGATCTCGACCAAGCAGATGCGGCACAGGCCGGCGGGGTCCATCTTGGGGTGATAGCAATAGACGGGCACGTGGGTGCCGAGCTGTTTTGCCGCCTCGACGACGAGCGTGCCTTCAGGCACGGAGACCGGCTGCCCGTCGATGACGAGGTTGACGGTGCGCCGGACGATGGGCTGTTTGCTCATGATGCTGCGCTCGCTTCCGCCCATGGCGCCCGGCCGGGCCCCCGCAGCGGGCAACCCGCCTCTTTGACGTGCGCTGCGAACTCGTCGGGGAAGCGCTTGAGCACGGATGCGAGGAAGGGCATGATCGAATCGCCGAGCGGGCACAGGTTCGTGCCGGTGATGATGTTGTTGATCGTGGACAGCACGCGCAGGTCGCTCTCAGAGCCCTCGCCGGCCTCAAGGCGCGAGACCATACGCGCGACCCACTGACCGCCTTCACGGCAGGGTGTGCACTGACCGCATGACTCGTGCTCGAAGAAGCGCGTGAGCGTCTGCGCGGCGCGCACCATGCACGTCGTGTCGTCCATGACGACGAATCCGCCCGAGCCGAGCATCGTGCGTTTGGCGGCGAGTGAATCGAAATCGATGCCCGTGTCGAGGTCTCCGGGAAGATCGCGGCTGAGGAGCCGCCGCCGGGCTGGATGGCTTTGAGCTGCCGGCCGGGGAAGAGTCCGCCCGCGTATTCCTCGATGAGCTCGCGCGCCGGGATGCCCATCGGCACTTCGTAGTTGCCCGGCCGGACGACATGGCCGCTCACGCTGATGATCTTCGGGCCAGGGCATTTCTCCGGGCCGATGGACGCGAACCACTGCGCCCCACGCTCGATGATGTGGGGCACGCAGCTCACCGTCTCGACGTTGTTGACGACGGTCGGCATCCCGTACAGGCCGGCGTTGGCGGGGAAAGGCGGCTTGAGTCGCGGCTCGCCGCGCTTGCCTTCGATAGATTCGAGCATGGCCGTCTCTTCGCCGCAGATATAGGCGCCGGCACCGCGATGCACGACGATATCCATCGAGAAATCCGAGCCGAGGATGCGCTTGCCGAGATAGCCCTGCAGTGCGGCTGCCTCCAGCGCGCGTCTGAAGATGCGCAGGCCCTCTAAGAACTCGCCGCGGATGTACATAAAGATCTGCGCGGCGTTGATGGCGTACGCGGAGATGAGCAGCCCTTCGATGATCTGGAAGGGAGCTTGCTCGAGCAGCAGGTGGTCCTTGAACGTGCCGGGTTCGGCTTCGTCGCAATTGCAGACGAGATACCGGGGCCGTCCGTCTTTGGGCAGGAAGCTCCACTTCTTGCCGGTGGGGAATCCGGCACCGCCGCGGCCGCGCAGGTTGGAAGCGCTCACCTCGTTTGCGACCGCCTCGGGCGTCATCTGGCGCAGCGCCTTCTCAAGCGCCGCAAAGCCGCCGAGCTGCTTGTAGTTCTCGATGTCGGTGAGGTCGAGCTCACCGATGCCGCGCAACAAGACCGGTTCGAATCGTGCCATCGCGCTAGTCCGCCGGCATGCTCACCGCGGGTTCGGACGCGCGCCACTCATCGAGCAGGCGGTCGAACTCTTGCGGCGTGACGTCGTAATGGAATTCGAGGTTGTGCTGCAGGCAGGGCGCGCGATCGCAGGCCGCTAGGCACTCGACTTCTTCGTAGTAGAAGCGCCCGTCGGGCGAGCTCTCACCGCTGGCCAGGCCCAGGCGCTGGCGGATGTGCTGCTGGAGCTCATCGGCGCCACGCAGCATGCACGACAACGTGCGGCAGACCTGGATCTTATGCTTGCCCGCCCGGTGCTTGAACAAGAGCGTATAGAATGAAGCGACAGACTCCACCTGGCTCGGCGTGATGCCGGCCATCTCTGCGCCGTCGCGGATCGCTTCGTCCGTCACGTAACCGTCCTGCGCCTGACAGACCTGCAAGAACGGGATGAGCGCCGAGCGGGGCTGTGGATAGCGGGCCGCCAGCTCGGACGCGATGCGCTCGCGTTCCGGCGTCATCGGTCGACGTCTCCGAAGACGGGGTCCATGCTGCCGATGATGGCGACGAGGTCGGCGATGAGATTGCCCGGTGCGAGGCGCTTGAGCGCCTGGGTGTGATAGAAGGACGACGGCCGCCAGCGCACGCGCCACGGCTTGTTGCCGCCGGCACTTGTGACGTACATGCCCATCTCGCCGCGCGGGCTCTCCACTGACTGATAGATGTGGCCCTCGGGCACGTTGAATCCCGAAGAGACGAGCTTGAAATGATGGATGAGCGCCTCCATGGAGTGCTGGATCTCCGTCTTCGGCGGAGGGACGATCTTGCGGTCGTCGATCACGACCGGGCCGCCCGGGAATCGCTCGCGCGCCTGTTTGATGATGCGCCACGCCTCATGCATCTCGTCGAGGCGCACGACGAAGCGTGCGTAGCAGTCGCCGCCGGTCTGCGTGGGCACGTCGAAGTCATAGCTCTCGTAGCCCGTGTATGGATGCGCGCGGCGCACGTCGTAGGCGATGCCGGTGGCGCGCAAAGGAGGACCCGTGAGCCCCCAGTCGATGGCCTCCTGCTGGCTGATCTTGCCGATGCCGACGAGCCGGTCGACGATGATGACGTTCTTCTCGACGATGGCGCGCATGTCGCGCAGGCGCTGCGGGAAGCGGTCGATGAAATCGTCCATCTTCTCCAGGAAGCCCTTGGGCACGTCGATCCCCAGGCCACCGATGCGGAACCACGACTGATGCATGCGCGCGCCGGTCACGAACTCCATGATCGAGAGGATGCGCTCGCGCATTTCGAAAGCGTAGAAGAAGATGGATTGCGCGCCGAGGTCGAGGCAGTGCGTGCCGAGCCAGACGAGATGGCTGGCGAGGCGGGTGAGCTCGGCGAACATGACGCGCAGCACGCGCGCGCGCGGCGGGATATGCTCGTCGATACCGAGCAGCCGTTCGGCCGCGAGCACGTAGCAGAGGCTATTGGAGAGCGGCGCGAGATAATCGGCGCGATCGACGACCGTGATCGCCTGCTGCCAGAAGAGGTTCTCGGCTTGCTTCTCGATGCCGGTGTGCAGAAAGCCGATCTCGGGCTCGGCGCTGATCACCGTCTCGCCGTCGAGCTTGAGCATGACGCGCAGCACGCCGTGCGTGCTTGGGTGCTGCGGGCCCATCGAGAGGATGAGCGTGTCGCGGTCCTCGCCCTGCGAGAGCGTCAGATCGGGATTGTTCTCAAACGCCGTGAGGTCGAGCGTCATGACTCTCTCACGGGAGGCACGGTTCCCGTGCGCCCGCCGGGGACGAAACGGCGCGCGAGGCCGCGCAGCGGGTAGTCCTTGCGCAGGGGATGGCCCTGCCAGTCGTCGGGGTTGAGCAGCCGGCGCATCTCGGGATGCCCTTCAAAGCGCACGCCGAACAGATCGAAGATCTCGCGCTCGGGCCAGTTCGCGCTCGGCCAGACGTCGGAAAGCGTGGGGACGATGGGTTCGTGGTCGTCGGGGAAGACGCGCAGCCGGAAACGCCGTAGCCCGGCGAGGCGCTTGGGGTCGCGCTGATCGCCGAGCGGGATCGCGGTGAGGATGTACGAGATCTCAAAGCGCGGCGTGAGGGGATGGTGATCGGTGCCTCCCACGTCGAGCAGATGGTTGAAGCCGGCTTCGCGCAGCTGGGTGATGACGGCGATGAGGCCGCCCGGGCGTAGTGCGAGCTCGTCCATGTCGTCGCACGAGCTCGCCTCGAGCAGATCCTCGCCCGCGGCCTGCGTCACCACGGCGACGAGATCGGCCAGCGAGGCGCGCTCGGGGTGGGGTGCGATCGCCTCAGACATTCTCGGCGAGGACCTGCGCCTTGCTGCCCGCGCGGATCTCGCGGCGCAGCTGCATGAGCGCGTAGATGAGCGCATCCGGGCTCGGCGGGCAGCCCGGCACGTAGATGTCGACCGGCAAGAACGTATCGGCCGGCGTGATCGCGTAGTTGTCGAAGATGCCGCCGCTCGAGGCGCATGCGCCCATCGAGATGACCCATTTCGGATCGGGCATCTGCTCGTAGAGCTGGCGCAGGACAGGGGCCATCTTGTTCGAGACGCGCCCGGAGACGATCATGAGATCGGCCTGTCGCGGCGACGAGCGGAAGACCTCGGCGCCGAAGCGGGCGGTGTCGTAGCGCGGTGAGACGATGCTCATCATCTCGATGGCGCAGCACGCCAGGCCCATGGTCATGGGCCAGATCGCCGACGACTGCGCCCACTTGAGGAATTCATCGAGCTTGGTGACGACGAACGGCTGGTGCTCGGTCATCGCCATGAGAAGCCGCCTTTCTTCCACACATAGGCATACCCGATCCCAAGCACGACTATGAACGTCATCATCTCGGTGAAGCCGAAGAGCCCGAGCTCCTTGAGTTTGACTGCCCAGGGGTAGAACGCCGCCGTCTCCACGTCGAAGACCACGAAGAGCATGGCGACGAGATAGAAGCGCACGGGGAAGCGGCCGACGAACGCCGACGTCGGCGGCACGCCGCACTCATACGACTCGAGCTTCTCTTTGGTGGGGCGCTTGCGGGTGAAAATGCCCGGCACGATCGCGATCACCCCGGCGACGACGAGGGCGACGACGAAGTAGATGGCGATGGTGGTCCAGGGCGATGCTGGCAAGCTCGATCCTTAAGGTCCGGAACCATCCATATGCGGACCGGCGAAGTTTGTGAAATTTATCCCAAACTTTCGCATTCGCGGCGAGACGGGCAAAACCTACGGTTTCCCGGCGCCGGTTTTAGAGGAAAGTCAGGTCGTGCGCCCTCGGTACGAGTCCGTTCTCCGAGAGCCAACCGGCGCTGAACAAACGCGACAGATACCGGCCTCCGCCGTCACACAGCATGGTCACGACGGTGCTTCCCGGCGGCAGTGTCCGCGCGACGCGGGCTGCCGCGGCCACGTTGAGCGCCGCCGAACCGCCGAGCAAGAGTCCCTCTTCGCGAACGAGGTAATGCGCCATCTCGACCATGGTCTGATCGTCGATGCGGATGGCGTCGTCGGCGATCGCGGTGCGGAAATTCTCGGTGATCCGCTTGATGCCGATGCCCTCGCTGATGGAATCTCCCACCGTATCGAGCGTGCCGTCCTTGACGTGACTATACAGGGACGAACCGAACGGGTCGGCGACGACCGTGCGGATCTGCGGGCGTCGCTCCTTGAGCGCCACCGAAACGCCGGCGAACGTCCCGCCCGTGCCCGCCGAGGCGACGAACGCATCGAGCTCGCCCGAGCATGCTTCCCATATCTCGGGGCCGGTCGTCAGCTGATGTCCTCGCGAGTTCGCAAGGTTGTTGAACTGGTCCGCCCACAGGGCGCGGGGCGTCGCCTCGGCGATGCGCCGGGCGACGTGGTAGTAGTTCTGCGGATCAGCGTACGGAACCGCGGGCACGATACGCACGTCGGCGCCGAGCGCGCGCAGCAGGTCGATCTTCTCGGCCGATTGGTCGTCGGGCGTGACGATGATCGTCGCATACCCGCGCGCATTCCCGAGCATGGCGAGCGCGATGCCGGTGTTGCCTGCCGTGCCTTCAACGATGGTACCGCCCGACGCGAGCGTGCCCTTGGCCTCTGCGTCTTCAATGATGAACTTGGCGGCGCGGTCCTTGACCGATCCACCCGGATTGAGGAACTCGGCCTTGCCCAAGATGGTGCGCCCGATCGCGGCCGACAGCTTGGGGAGTCGGATGAGCGGCGTGTTGCCGACCGCGGCGAAAAGGTCGGAAACGACGGTCAAGGTCTTCACGAACAGGGGCTACCCAAAAAGAGCACAGAATACCTGGAGACGATGGACGATCACGTTCGCAAGCTCATCATCATCGGTTCGGGTCCGGCGGGATTGACCGCCGGCGTCTACGCTGCCCGCGCCAACCTCGCGCCGCTGCTCTTCGCCGGCGGCCAGTACGGCGGCCAGCTCATGCTCACGACCGACGTGGAGAACTATCCGGGTTTTCCCGAAGGCATCATGGGACCCGAGCTCATGGAGCGCTTCCGCGCCCAGGCCGAGCGCTTCGGCACCGAGATCGTCGACTACGACGTCACGCGAGTGGATTTTGCGGGGCCGGTCCATCGGGTCTGGGTCGACGAACACGAATATCAGGCGCATACCGTCATCGTGGCGAGCGGTGCATCCGCGCTTTGGCTCGGCCTCGACAGCGAGACCCGGCTGCGCGGCAGGGGAGTGTCGAGCTGCGCGACCTGCGACGGGGCGTTCTTCAAGGAGAAGGAGATCCTCGTGGTCGGCGGCGGCGACACCGCTCTTGAGGAAGCGCTCTTCCTCACGCGCTTCGGCAAGACGGTGACGGTCGTGCATCGCCGTGACGAGCTGCGCGCCTCGAAGATCATGCAGCAAAGGGCGCTCGACCATCCCAAGATCGCGTTTGTCTGGGATTCGACGATCGACGAGGTCCTCGGCGACACCCGCGTCACGGGGGTGCGGCTACGCAATCTCAAGACGGGCGCGACGAGCGAGCGGGCCGCCGACGCGGTCTTCATCGCCATCGGACACAAGCCCAACACCGAGGTCTTCGCGAGCCAACTCGACCTGGACGAGAGAGGCTACATACGCTCGAGCGATGGCGTCCACACAAAGGTCGGCGGGGTTTTCGTGGCCGGCGATGTCTACGATTTCCGCTATCGCCAGGCGGTGACCGCGGCCGGCGCCGGCTGCCGTGCCGCCATCGAAGCCGAGCACTACTTGGAGTCTCTCCCCACCCACGCAGCGGCGGCCGGATAGACGCATCCTCCGCACGACGCACTCGCGGCGGGCAACTCCTTTCGAACCCATGTTCGATTCCGAGCCTTCGCTTAACGCAAGGCGGGCAACGGCCGATTCTATTATGAGAAGGACGGTGCGCTCCAGACGGTGCGGCGGGCCCTGTCGGCTTGTTCACCCCTCTGTGGGGGTCCCGGTCAAGGTAACTCGATGTCGAATCCAGGCAAGAATCGGCGTGACGTGGGGAGCCCGGCGGAGCCGAGCAATCCCGCGATTGCCAAGGCGCGCGATCAGATCGCCAAAAACGACCCTGACGGGGCGGCCTCCACGCTGCGACAACTCCTGCGCACAGTCGACCTGCCGTTGGCCACGCGCGTCGAAGCGGCGAAGCTGCTCGGCACGGCAGGCGCACAGTCCGACGCTATCGCCACCTATCTCGATGCCGGTCGCAAAGCGCTCGATGCGAGCGATCTTGCCACCGCGCGCTCGGCGTTCGCTGCGGCGCACACGCTCGATCAAAAAGGATACGACGCCCTTTTCGAACTCGGTCGCGTGGATCTGGCCGAAGGACGCAAGGATCAAGCGCTGGAGAAATTCGTCGAGGTGCTGCGCAAATCGAATCTGCGACATCTGCCCGCCCTCTTCGAAGCCGCTGTGCTCTACGAAAGCGACGGTCAAACCGACCAAGCGATCGCGGCTTATAAGAAGATAGCCGAACGCGACCGCCACCACGTGCCGACCCTCTCCCGTCTGGCAGACCTCTATCGCAAAAAAGGCCTGCTCGGAGACTCGCTCGGCTACTATCTGCAGGGCGCTCGCGCCGCCATGCAGGCCATGCAGTATAAGGAAGCGCGCCGCTTGGTCGACAACGCCCTGCAGATCGAAGACGACAACTGGGAAGCTCGCCGCCTGCAGACCGAGGTCGCCAAGGCAGACCCTGAGACCGGTCCGGCGCAACGCACCGCCACGCCGCAGGCCAAACCCGCGGAAGCGGATGCCGCCGCCAAGCAGCCACCATCGCCACTTCGCGCGACCGCACCGACAGTCGCCATGCGGCCCGCGCCCGCGCCGCAAGCACCACGACCAGCTTCACCCACGCCGGCCGCACCTGCACCGAGAGCTCCGGCCCCGCCGCCGCCGGCGGCGGTCGCGCCGACTCCTGCAGCCGTCCAGCCGGCGCCCGCCGCAGCCAAAGCGGCGCCACCACAACCCCCAGCGTCAACGCCGGCCGCGAGCGCCGATATAGGGAGCGATATGGATACCGATCTGCCAGCAGAAGTGTCACTGCTCGAGAAGCAATCCGAGGTCACCTCGAGGCTTGCAGCGATCATGGGTGAAGTCGCCGAGGCTTCGAAAAAGCGGGTCTCGATCGAACGCGACATCAAGGCTGCGCAAGCGGCGCTTGAAGCCCTCAACGCTCAGCGGGGCACGGTCGAGTCGAGCATCGCAGGGCTAAAGGCGCAGCTCGAGTCGGTCACGGCGGCCAAGGCCGCCGAGGACAAAGCCCTCGACGACCTGCGCGCCAAGCTCGAAGCGCAACGCGCGGATCTCGAAAAGCTTGCCACGCTTCCCCAATTCCTCGCCGACGTCGAGGCCAAGTCGTCGGGTGTGGCCACGCTCATCAACAACGCGACCGCCACCATCGATGCCGCGCAAAAGCGGGTGACGGACGCGGGCGCCGCCGCGAGCACCGTCGAGAAAGCGGCCGCCGATCTCATGACCCGCATCGCTGCCGCGCGTCAGCAGGCGGACGAGGCGCAAGAACAGCTCAAGGGCGTCGTCGCAGATTCCAAGACTGCCAAAACCGATGCCGCCGCCGCCGCGGCCAGCATCGCCGAGGTGAAGACGGCGCTCGCATCGCTGCAGCAAGTCAAAGCGCAGATGGACACGGCGCGCAACGATCTCAAGACGCTTGCGCCGGCGATCGAGGCCAAGCGCGCGCAGGCAAGCGCGGCCATCGGTCAGCTCGACAGCAAGCGCGCCGCCCGCGACTCGCAGTTCCAAGCGGCCGCCGCTCAGGTCGGCACGACGGCAGGCACCAACGGCGCCTCGCCGCCGCCAGTGCCGACCAAGACCGCGCCGCCGACGATGGTCGCAAAGGCGGCACCGACGCCACCTCCCGCGCCCGCACCGAAGGGCAAGGACGTCGAAGCGCTCGTCGCCGCCGGCAAGCTCGACGACGCGCTTCGCGCCGCGCGCGAGTCGGCCAACGGGTCAGCCGACCCCGATTCGCGCATGATCGAAGCGGCCGAACGGTTACGTGAGAACGGCAACGCGTCCGCCGCCGCCAAGGCGTGTGAGAAGCTGGTCGCCGCGGGCAACAACAGCTCGCCCGTGCGCTACTGCCTCGCCCTCGCGTACGTCGATCTCAAGCGTTTCAAAGAAGCGATGACCATGTTCGACGCGCTGTCGGAGCCCGAATATGCGGTGCTGCGCGAGAACGGCTTGGGCTTGAGCCTGCGCGGTCTCAACCGCGCGGACGAAGCCGCACAACACTTCTCCAAGGCCCTGGAGATACCGGGGCAACCGGACGGACAGTATCGCGACGTGCTCTACAATCTCGCCGACCTGTACGAGAGCCGAGGCGACCAGGAATCGCTCAATCTCGCGCTCTGGTCATTCGAAGAGATCCAAGCCGGCGCGCCGGACTACCGCGACGTCGGCGATCGCATCACATCGTTGAAGGATCAGCTGGCGAAGATCGAGGTGCCCGAGCCGAACCCCGTCCTGACGCGCGAAGGGCGAGGCGGACGTGACAGTCGCTTCTAACAAACTCGCCAAAGCACAGGAAGTAGCCGCCCTGAAGGGACTTCGGGCGGCCGTTCCCTTTTATGTCGAAGCCACGAACGCGCTCGCCGACGAGAAGCGCTTCGATGCGGCCGTCGGCGTGTTGGCCGAAGTGCTCAACGCGCGCGAGAAGAAGCGCAGCCTCTTCGGATCCAAGGAGATCAACCCGCTCGGCCCCGATCGCGCGATCGTTGCCCGCCAGTTCGCCAAGCTGACCCGCGGCGGGCAGATCAACGACTCGCTGCTCGAGCTGCTCAGCGCGATCGCCGTCGAGAACCCAGACGATCCCCAGATCCGGCTGGCCAATGCGGAAGGGCTCTACCGCGCGGGCTATATGGCAGACGCCATCGACGAGTATAGATACTGCGAGAAGCTGCTCCCCGATGACGGGGCGCTTGTGGCCCGCCTTGGCGAGCTCTACGCCATCATGAGCCGCAACGCGGAGGCAGTGGACAACCTGCGCCGCGGCATCGGCGAGCTCATGCAGGCGCATCACTTCGACGACGTGGCGTTCTTTTCGAACAAGCTCATCGAAGTCTCGCCCCAAGCTGTGAGCGAGGTGCAGCGCTGGCTGAATTCGCTGCCGGACGATGCGTTGCAGGCTCAGCGTGATGAAGTCGAGCAGCTGCTGGGCGCGGTTCGCGACAAGGGATTGGACGACGGCCGCTGGGCGAGTCTCGAACAACGCATGTCCGCACTGCCTCCGCTCGCCGACGAGCCTGAAGCTGCAGAAGCATCCGATCAAGGCGCCGTGGCTGCGTCACATGCCCAGGCCGACGAGCGCGAGTACGCAGATGAGCCAGCGCAAGAGGAGCCCGAGCCCGTCTGGGGCAGCAAGACCGGCAATGTGGCCATCGGCCGCACGGCCTGGGACGACGTCGCGAACGTCGAGCCTGCGAGCGAAGATGAGATGCGGATGCTGCTCGGTCCGGCGATGTCCGCGGCGCCTGAAGTCGAAGAAGAACCGCAGCCGCCTGCCGCGACGGCTCCCGAGCCGGTCGCGCCGAAGCCGGCGGCCGCCACAAGCAACGGCACGACCAGCCGATCCCCGCTCATCGGCAGCACGCAACCGACCTCCGCCGCAGGCCTACCGCCCGGGCTCGCTGCGTTCACGCGCAGAAAAGCCGACACTGCGTTCAACTCCGGTGACTTCGCCGGGGCGGCGCAGAGCTACGAGCGCTTGCTCAAGAGCGGTTTCGAACCGGACGTCGCCGCCCCGTTGCTCGAGTGCTACCTCGGCACGGAACGTTTCGGCGATGCAGCGACCCTCGGACTGCAGCTGGCCGACGCCCTTGCCGACGAAGGGGAGCTCGATCGGGCCCTCGCCACGCTCGCGCTCGTGCTCGAGCATACCCAAGACGTCGACGTTCAGCAGCGTCACGCGGAGCTTCTCGCCGCCAAGTAGCCGAAATTGAGGGGTCTTTGAAGCAACGGACCTTCAGGTCCGTTCTTTCATTCCCTATTGCACGCGAAACACGTGCGCGCTCACCCGATGCAACACCGTGAATTCATCGCGGACGCGCGCCGCTAGCAGTCCATCCAACTCCGCATCGAATCGTTGCAAGGCCTCGGGCTCGAGCGTAGCGCCCGTGCCGCGGCAGGCGCGGATCCTCCCGCGCCAGGATTCGCGCGTGAACGGGACCGCGTGATCGAACCAGAACATCCCTGCGATTACAAATCCCTGTGGCGTCCATGACGGGCTGGCCGCTATCTCCCCGGACCAGTCACCGGCAGACCAGCTCGGATTGTACTTGAGCACGAGTTCTTCTGTTGCCCGAGCGATCGGATCCAGGCGCGGTAGCCACGAGAAATAGCTCACAACGAGCCGGCCATCATCTCGAAGCAGGCGGTGCACTTCCGATGAAACCTGCTTCGCGTCGAAGTAAAGCCAGCTCTGCAGCGCGGTCACCAAATCGAAGCTGCGATCGGCAAATGGCGTTCGCTCGGCCGGCGCGACCCGGAAGTCGATCTCGACGCCCTCGCGCTGCGCTATCTCTCGAGCTGAGGCGATCTGGTTCTCGGCGATGTCGACACCAGCGACGCGCGCGCCCTGCGCAGCGAGCCGCCGCGCCAATAGTCCCGTGCCGGTTCCGAGATCCAAGATCGCCTGGCCGGGGAGACCGATGTCAAGGGCGGCAAGGCAATCGTAGAATTTACTTGGCGGTCCGGGGCGGTGGGCCGCATAGTCGCGCGACACCTTGCCCCAGTCGATGACACGCCCGGGGTCTATGGCTTGGCTCTTCTCCATGGCATGGGTTTCGTGGCGAGCGGTGAGTGTTCCAGCGGGAACGGACCCAAAGGTCCGTTGCTTCAAAGGTTCATCAGAGAAAAAGAAAGGGGCGGCAGGTACAAATGCCGCCCCATCTGGGTGGGTCGCGCCCCTACATCACTGGAGAGCGAAGGTGTAGACGAGGCGATACGTCTCGGTCGCCGGTTTGCCGTTGATCTTCGGCGCCTCGAACGTGCTCTGCCGGGCGGCGACGAGCGCTGCTTGATCGAGCAGCTTGTTACCGGTAGATTCATCGATCCGCGTCGACAACACGTTGCCGCTCGGGCCGACCGTCGCGAACACGACGGCGGTGCCCTGCGCGTTTTGGGCTTTAGCCACGTCCGGGTACTCCGGCTGCGCTTGGTGCACGAAGCGCGCGTCGACCACGACCTCGGGGGCGAAGACCGGAGTGGCGTCGGCCACCGGCTGCTGCTGGTCCGCAGCGGCGACGGCGGCAGGTGTGGCAGGAGCGTTCGTGGCGGGCGCTATCACCGGGTTGGGCGCCGCGGTTGCCGCTGCACTCGTCGTCCCTGCGTCGCCGCCGGACGTCGTGTCGGTGGAAGCGACCGTCGACGCGGCGCCGTCAGCAGAATCCGACGTCTGTCCTGTCGAGGCGACCTTCTTGGTATGGAGCGCGGTCATCGCAAGCTCGCGAGCGCGCTTGAGGTGGGCGAGGTGGGCGATCTCGGCTGGCGTTTGCTTCGTCTTGCCTGCCGGCGTGGCAGACGAGGTCGGGGTCGCAGACGGCTGCGGCGTGGGCGTCGACCGTGACGCGACGATGGTGACGCGCCCGATGTCCTTGACCTGCATCGGCATCGCTTTGGCGATATTCTTCACCGTCGACGAGACCGCCGCCGGATGCAGCGCGGTGTAGACCAGCGCCGGCACGATGATGAGCGCTGATGCGGCCACCGCAAGGATGACCGGAAGATTCCGCTTTGGTTGTTGCTCACCAACCGTCGCGACCCGACGGCGGAACCGTAGATCTTGATTCGCCACGCTTGTCCTACGCTTTCCACAACCGCGATTGCGGTGCTGGAATTATTATCGTCGTAGGGACAAGTGTGGCAGAGCGTTCACGACTGCGCTGTGAGCGCCATCACAAGACCGAGGGCAGACGGAGCGCGAGTTCGCGAAAGACGGAGACACCGGCGAGCAAGGAGTCCTCTTCCAGGCGGAACTCGGGCGAGTGCAGCATGGCGGGATTCTCATCACCCAACGCTGCGGTTCCGAGTCGCAGCATGCAGCCGGGCACGGCCTGCGCGAAGTAGGCGAAGTCCTCAGCTCCCATACGCGGGGCGGGGAGCTCCACGACGTCGCGCACATCGGCCGACTGCCGCACGACGTCGGCCACGAGATTGGCAAGCCGCGCGTCGTTGCACACGGACGGATAGCCGAACTCGAAATCGAGCTCGCAGCGGGCGCCGTGTGCATCGCAGATCCCGTGCGCGATACGCTCGATCCTGTGCGGTATGGTCGCGCGCAGCGCTTCGTTAAAGCAGCGGAGGGTGCCGGTGATCTCGGTACGGTCGGCGATGATGTTGCTCCGGTAGCCTCCTTGGATGGTCCCGATGGCGAGCACCACGCTCTCCAACGGATCGACCTCGCGGCTGGCGATGCGCTGCAGCGCGCTCACGATCTCGGCGGCGATGGGAATCGTGTCCACGCCCAGGTGCGGCGATGCGGCGTGGCCACCGCGGCCGAGGACCCGCAGCCGGAACTCGTCCGCAGATGCCATCATCGGACCCGTGCGCCATCCGATGACGCCCGATGGCAAGAGCGGCAACACATGGATCATGACCGCAGCGTCGACATGCGGAGATTCGAGCACGCCGGCCTCGATCATCGGCTTGGCGCCGCCCGGGCCTTCTTCGGCGGGCTGGAAGATGAACTTGACGTTGCCCGCGATTTCGGAGCGCTGCGCCGCGAGCGACACCGCCGCGCCGAGCAGCATGGCGGTATGCGCGTCGTGACCGCAGGCGTGCATGACGTCGGGCACGACCGATGCGAAAGGTTCTCCGCTGCGTTCCTGGAGCGGCAACGCGTCCATGTCGGCGCGAAGCGCGAGCGTCTTGCCCGGCCGAGCGCCCTCGATGAGCCCGACGACGCCTGTCGTGGCGACGCGCTGCGTCGCGATGCCGGCGCTGCGCAGCTCGCGCTCGACGAGCGCGCTCGTGGCGTGCTCCTGGAAACCGAGCTCGGGATGCGCATGGATCTGACGGCGCCAGCCGATGACCCGGTCGTGGATGCGCGCGAGCTCGGGCGCGCTCATGCGATGAGCGCTTGTCCGGTGCTCCGTCCTTGCGCCATCAGCTGCTCGATGGCATGCACGCTCTTGGGCACGGCGGCGGATAGCACGTCCGGGTCGCCCGAAGTGATGAGCACGTCGTCTTCGACGCGCACCGATATGCCCCGCAAGCGCGACGGCACGTCGGGCTCGTCCGGTATGTAGATGCCCGGTTCTATCGTCACGACCATGCCCGGCTCGAAGGGGCGCCAACCGGCGCCGCTGCGATACGATCCCACGTCATGGGTGTCGAGCCCAAGCCAGTGCCCGACGCGGTGGAGGGTGAAGCGTTTGTGCGTCTGCTTCTCGAGGTGCTCGTCCACGCTTCCCGAGAGCAACCCGATGCCGACCAGGCCCTCCACGAGCACGCGCGCCGCCGCATCGTTGACCTCGGCGTTGAACGTCCGGCCGGGCACGCACAGCTCGAGCGCCTTGAGGTTCGCGGCGAGCACGATCTCGTACACCTCACGCTGCTCGGGGCTGAACTTGCCCGAGATCGGCCACGTGCGGGTGAGGTCGCCGCAGTAGTAGTCAGCTTCGGCTCCGGCGTCGACCAGCACGAGCGACCCGTTCGGGATGAGATCGCGGTTGGTGTCGTAATGGATGATGGCGAGGTTCTTGCCACTCGTGACGATCGTCGGGTAGGCGGGCGATTGCGCGCCGAGCTTGGCGAAGACGTACTCGACGATGGCCTCGACCTCGTACTCGTGCATGCCTGGCCTGGCGTGGCGCATCGCGGCGATGTGGCCTTCACCCGAGATCTCGACGGCGCGCCGTAGCCCCGCGACGTCGGCGGCGGACTTGAAGACGCGCATCTCGTGGAGGATCGTGGCCGGGTCGCCGACCGAGACCGGGCCGTTGCCGGAACGGTTGCGCGAGCTGCGGTAGTCGGCAAGCCGCTCGACGATGCGCCCGTCGAGCTCGCGGTCGCTGCCAAATGCGTAGAGCAGCCGGTCGGCCGTGTCCAAGAAACTACCCAACCGCTCGTAGAACTCAGCTATGTGGTAGGTGGCGTCGACGCCAGTGAGCGCTTGAGCGCCATCGAGGCCGGCGCGTCGCCCATTCCAGGTCTCCTTGTCCTTGTCGCTCGTGCGGACGAACAACGCCGACTTCACCTGTGGGTGGTTGGGCGCGAGGACGAGCACGCTCTCCGGCTCGTCGAACCCGGTGAGATAGTATAGGTCGCTGTTCTGCCGGTAGCTATACCCCGTGTCGTTCGAACGGATGACCTCCGGCGCGCTCGGGAAGATGGCGACCGCGTCGCCCATGCGCGTGACGAACTGATGGCGGCGGCGCTGAAATTCATTCATCGGTTATTCATTGCGCTCCTGACGCAGATACTGAACGGTAGTGCGGATGTGCTCGCTGTCGCCCGCGTCCGGGGAACGGCGCAGATACGTCTCAAGGTCGTCGATCGCCCGGTCGTAGCGGTGCAAGCGCGCGAACAGGATGCCGCGGTCGCGCAGCTCGGTCGCGTCGTGCGGATCGACGGTCATGCGCAACTGGATGGCGGCGAGCGCCCCCGCGTAATCCTTCGACCCGCTGAGCGAGTTCTTCAGATTGAGCAGGACGCGTTTGACGATGGCGCGGCTGGTGAGCGGCGTCAGGTAGTCCTCGCGCCAGGTCAGCCGGCCGCGGTAGATGCGCTCGACGAGCGCGACGCACCCCGGCACGTCGAGGATCTCGCCCGATCGAAATGAGTCGATATATAGTCTGCTCGTTAGGTCGGGGAACCTCACCACGAAGTGACCAGGAAGCCCCACGCCCTGCAACGGAAGACCTAATCGACGGCTGACCTCCATGAGCACGATCGATAGTGTGATCGGGATGCCCGTGCGGCGCTCGATCACCGATGCGAGAAGGCTATTGGCGGGGTCATCGTACGTGCGGTCGTTGCCCCGGAACGCTCCTTCGCTGAAGAGTTCGCGAAGGATCGAGCCGATAATGGCATATGAACCGGTCGTCGCAGCGGTGGCGCGGGCACGCGCGGCGAAATCATCAAGACGCGAGAGGTGCTTCTCGACGTCGACGCTTGGGTCATAGACCGCGGAGATGAGCAAGCACGACCGATCCAAAGGAAGCTCGCGGGCTTCCGCGTCGCTTGCGGCGACGAGCTCGGCGAACTGGGAGACGGCGGTGCGAGCATCCATCGCGGCGAGATTTCTGGCAACCGTCGCGCGACACCTCGACAAAGACGGCTTGAAGGGGCGCTACACGACATGCGAGTGATTCCCGGCAATGGGCCGGGCGACGATCGATCGGAGCTCGAAGCGCGGCTGCTCAAGCTCGCGAGCGCATGCGTGCGCGCCGCCACATCGCGCGACCTGTTGCAGACCGCCGTCGAAGGCATCGCCTCGATCCTCGACGTGGGTTGCATCGCCTGCGTGCTCACCCCCGCCGACGGAACGGTCGGCATCGCGGCACAGCTGGATGGGGACGCGGATTTCGCGGCAAGCGTCAACGCGCGCCGAACGCCGCTTTCGGACGACGAGCTCATCTCGTCGGCGATCCTCGGCGCCTCCTGGGTCGTGCACCGTGTCGGCGGTGAGGGCGGCAGTTCGGCAGTCTTAGAAGCTCACCCCGAAGCGGCGTCGTTTTCGGCGACCGCCGCCGTGCCGCTCATCGGTGAGGCCGGCACCATCGGGGCGTTTGTGATGTACGCCCTGCGCGAGACGGCGTTCGGCGCACGCCACATGGATGCGCTGACGAACCTCTCGTCCATCCTCGCCCAGGACCTATCACGGCGCGAGGAGCGGACGAGCGCCCAAACGCAAAGCGCGCAGAACGCCGGCATCTTGGCCGACGTGGCCGCCCTCAACGCGGATCTGAGCGAGAGCTCGATCATCCAGAAGATCGGCGACTACGCGCGCGCGGCGACGTCAGCCCCGCTCGCCATCGTGTGGCGCTTGGCGGGCAACCGCTTCACGCCGCAAGCCGTCTTCGGTGACACGGCCGGCGCCGGCTTTGCTCGCACCTTCATCGCCAACGCCGACGCCAACATGCCGATCGGCCAGGGCCCGCTCGGCCGCGCCGCCCGCAGCGGTGAGATCTGCTACGTGAAAGACACGCTCGCCGACAGAAGCTTCGCGCCCTGGGTCGACGTCGCGCAGACGCATCGCTTCCGCTCCGTGCTCGCCGTGCCGCTGCTCGCCGACGCGCGCGCTACGGTCGTGCTCGAGCTCTACGCGCGCGAGCTCGACGCATTCGACGACACAGCGCTCGACAAGATCGCGATGTTCCTCCCGCACGCGCAGGGCGCGCTGCGCAACGCTCTTGACGCCGACGGGCTGCGAGCGCTGGCCAGGGATCGCGCGCTCGCCGTCTCGGCTGCCAGCGGCATCTCACGCGGGCTCGAGGAGGCCGAAGTCGTGCGCAGCATCGCGCGCGCAGGCGTGGAGGCGCTCGGCGCATCGTTCGCGATCGCGTATGTCGGCGACGCTGCCGGTCTGCAGGCCGCGGGCGGATGGAACGCCCCGGCCGAGCTCTCCGCCAAGCTCGCGGTCGACGTGACGGACCCGGCCTATGCGGCGTTCCCCGCGGTACAGGCGGTCCGCGAGTCGCGGTATGCGACGCGCACGAACGTCACGGCGGACAGCGCCTGGATCCGTCTGGGCTGGGAACAGCTCGCGCGCGAGCACGGCTTTAACGCGGTCAGCGCCTTCCCGCTCGTCGCCGGCGGTCAGCCCGTGGGGGCCATCGCCCTCTTCTACGCCGAACGGCTTCCCGCGCTCGAATCAGAAGAAGAGATCGTGCGCCAGCTGGGCAGTCAAGGCGGCGCGGCGATCGACGCCGCCCGCAAGTACGAGCGCGCCAAGTCGGCGCGCAACTTCCTCGACCGTATCCTCGAAGAGTCGAACGACGCCATCGTGCAGTTCGACCTTCGCGGCGCGGTGGTGTCGTGGAACAAGGGCGCCGAACGCATCTTCGGCATCACCCGCGACGACGCCGTCGGCCGCCTCTTCCACGAATTGCCCATCATCCCGATCGAGCGGCGCGACGACATCCGCGAGATGCTCTCGCGGGTCGGCCGCGGCGAACAGATCCACGTCTTCGAGGTCGAGTGCCGCAACCGCGCCGGTGGCCGCATGGAGGTGCTGCTCTCCGCCTCGCCCGCACGCGATCAATACGGAGACATCGTCGGCCTCGTCGCCTTCAGCAAAGACATCTCCGAGCAGAAGAAACAAGCCGAACAGCTCGTGCGGCACAACCGCACGCTCGTCGTGCTGCGCGACGTCATCCGCTCGCTGAGCCGCGAAGTCGGTCTGGGCGACATCTGCTCCAAGGGGCTTGAGAAGCTGCTCGAGGTCTTGCACCTCGACGCTGGCCGGCTCTACCTCTACGACGCCGCCGAGGGACGCCTGTACAACGCCGCTCAGCGCGGCTTCGACCCCGAGGGCGCAGAAGCGGTGGACGTGAGGTCGGACGGCGCGGGCGAAGAGGGACCGCTCTCGAGCGCGGTGACCTACCGGCAGACGATGCTGACCTCCGACGGCGACGCTCTGCGCATCGAGCATCCCTACTTCGCGCAGCGCTCGGCCGACGGCATCTCGGCGCTCTTGACCAAACCGCTGACTATCGGCGACGATGTCATCGGCGCGATCCAGGTCGTCGCCTTCGATGGCCGATCGTTCTCCGCGGAGGACCAGAGCCTATTCCACGCGGTGACCGACGAGCTCGCCGTGGCTCTGCGCCACGCGCGCATGCTTGAAGAGAGCTCGCGCATGGCGATCACCGATCCGCTCACCGGCCTGTACAACTACCGCTTCACGCAGGACGTGCTGCGCAAACGTCTGTCGGAGGCGCGTCGCCGCAAGCGCCCGCTGTCGGTGCTCATGGTCGACGTCGACGACCTGCACACGATCAACGAACGGCAGGGGCGCGAATTCGGCGATCAGGTGCTGCGGCAGTTCGGCCAGGTGCTCTTAGGCTCCGTGCGCATCTCGGACATCGTCGCGCGCTACGGCGGGGACGAGTTCATCGTGCTGCTGCCGGAGACGCAGCTCAGCGACGCGGTGATGCTCGCGCAGCGCATGGCCGTGAAGATCGCAGAAGCCGAGTGGCCGACCAAAGACGGTGACGTCACGGTCACGGCGAGCCTCGGGGTAGCGTCATTCCCCGAAGCCGGAACGCAGATGCAGATGCTCTTGAAGGCCGCGGATGCCGCGCTTTACCGGGCCAAACAGGCTGGTCGCAACACGGTCTTCCCACGGCTCGACACGCTCCCCCGCTTCGCCGGCTGACACCGAGGCAGCGCGCCGAAAGGGTCTCAAGCCACCTTCAGCATACAGTCAGGGCACATGCGTACCGTCGCCTGCTGTTGTCGACTATTCATGTGGTCCGATCGGCGTTTCGGTGGATGCGTTTCGTAGGATAGCAAGATAGGATCGAGTACGAAGCCTCTGCCATGATGACGTCAGAGGCTTCGCGTTTTTCTGGGAGGGCGACGCGCCCGCGAGGAGGGGCCATGCACAACAGAGCAGCCCGCTACGCACGCATCGTCGTGGCCGTAGCGACCCTCGCCGTCTGCGTCTGCGCTGGGCGCACCGATGCGGGCACGACCGGAGGGATCAGCGGCCGCGTCACAGACGCCGGCACGGAGGCGCCGCTCGCCGGCGTCGCCGTGGACATGAGCGCGCCGTCGGGATCGGCCCGCACCGTCACAGACGCCAAGGGCGCATACGCCATCGTCTCCCTCTCTCCCGACACCTACAGCTTGAGCGCGAGCAAGGACGGCTATATTCCGTTCTCGCAGAGCGGGCTGACCATCCAAGCCGACGAGCACCAAGTCTTCAATTTCTCGCTCAACTCATCGGTGAAGACGATCGGACGGGTCGTCACGCAACGGCCATCGGGCCTCGTGCGCCCCGGCCAGACGATCGATCTGTATTCGGTGACGCCGAGCCTCGGTCAAGCGGCCAAGCCGCTCGCCGGCCCGGGGAGCATCGATCAGGCCTACGGCGCGCTTGCCACCGTCCCCGGCGTCTACGTGCCGCAGGGCCAGCAGGGCTGGTACCAGCCCATCTACATGCGCGGTGGCGACCAGGACCAGATCGGCTACGAGTTCGACGGAGTGCCCGTCAACCGGTCGTACGACAACGCACCCCAGTCGCTCCTCAGCAACGTCGGCCAGCAAGAGCTGCAGGTGTACACGGGCGGCGCGACGGCGAGCTCCGAGGGCCAGGGGATCTCAGGCTACGTCAACCAGGTCGTCAAGACCGGCTCGCGCACGCCGTTTTCCACCGTGACCTACGCGCTCGGCTTTCCCACAGGCTACCAAAAGGGGAGCTTCGAGATCGGCTCCGCCGCCGACAACGGGCGCTTCACGTACTATGTCGCCGGTTCGATGGCGTTCCAGAACTACCGCTTCGTCGATCAGTTCAACGGGACGAGCTTGAACAACTCGGGATTTTTCTTCCCGTCATTCCAGTTCAACGCGGCCGGCAATCCGATCGACCTCACCGGGCTGACGCTCGGTGCCTCCTCGACGCGCGACGGCGAAGCGGTGATGAACCTGCACTATGCGATCCCGCACCACGGAGGCGCGATCGACGACGACGTGCAGCTCATGTACGTCTCGAGCAATCTGTACACGTATACCTACGGGTCGCTCAGCGACTTCGGCGGAGCGCAGACGTTTGGGGCCAGTTTCGGTTATCCCGACCAGTACATCTATTCCGGTCAGCTCGGCGCGCCGCTCAACACGGCCGCCCTGACCCAGTATCTCTACCCGGCGTCGCCCGACGTCGCGCGCGCCTTTCAGAGCCAGATGAGCCTGAACCAGCGGGCGGTCGCCAACAACGGGTTTAGCCTGGAGAAGGTCCAGTACCAGCACAACTTCAGCCCGAGCTCCTACCTGAGGGTGCTCGGCTTCAGCTCCTATTCGAACTGGTTCATCCAAGACGCGGTGCCCGTGCCCTCCACGTTGCAGTACATCTTGCCGGACATCACGTTCGGCGGCACGATCAGCTATGTCAATCAACTGAGCGAGAAGAACTTGCTCGACGTCACCGCGTCCATCGCCAGTTCCAAGGAGTACCGCTACTCGACCGGCTCGACGTTCCTGCTCGGCGGTGGCTTCACGGCGAGCGGTCTCATCGGCGGCAACTTCCTCGGCAGCTTCCCGCCCGGGGTGCAGCTGGGCAGCTACACTGACGGCTCGCATTGCTACGACCCGGTGAGCGGCAACTACACAAGCTGCTACGACCAAGCCGGCCAGGCGTTCATGAACCCGACCCTCGGGGGCGTGACCGATCCTAACGGCAATCCCTTGGTGACAGCACCACCGGGCTCGTCTGCGGCGCTGAACGGCGCGCACTGGACGGCGACTGAAAACGGTTATGCCGGGTTGATCAATCAGGTCAGCCCGATCCTCACGGCCGGCTCGATCGCCGACAGCATCCGACCGAACGACCGGTTGACGATCGACCTCGGGGCGCGCGTCGAGCGCTACTACGACCGCCTCGTCAACGTGGCGGACGGATACCCGACTCGGCAGTTCTGGTTCAACGTCGCGAATAACGAGGATTGCTTCACAAGCGCCAACCTGCCGTTCAACCCCATCGTGCAGCGACCGATCGACCCCGTGACCGGAGCAGCGGGTCCGTGCCCGGCGGGTTCGACTCCCATCCATTTGAGCCTGAGCAACAACTCGGCCGAATCGAACTCGGTCTTCGAGCCGCGCATCGCCGGCACGTATCAGCTCTCGGGCGACACGACGCTGCGTGCCTCGTACGGCACCTATGCGCGACCCCCTAACGCCTCGTGGGTGCAGTACGGCACAGTGCAGCAAGACCTTGCGACGCCGATGGCCCAGAAGTTCTGGGCGTACGGCTTCAACTCACCGCAGCACGACCTCTTGCCTGACGTTTCGCATAACGTCGATTTCTCATGGGAACAGCGCATCCGCGGCACCGACATGAGCTTCAAGGTCACGCCCTACTACCGCGGAACGATGGGACAGTTCGAGAACATCCTGCTCGACCAGAGCGGTAACGAGTCCGGCGTGAACGTGGGCAGCGAGCATTCGTACGGGGTCGAGCTCGACTTCCAGAAGGGCAACTTCAACCGCGACGGCGTAAGCGGTCTTATCGCCTTGACCTATAACAACAGCCGCTTCACCTACGCCAATTTTGCCAGTGGTCTCAACGTGCTGGACATTATCAACCATGCGGTCCAACGCTACAACGCCTATACCTCTGCGTGCGCGCCGGGCGGCAGCGCGTTCGGTCAGTCGCAGTTCGGATCGCCGGTCTGCGGTTCGACGAGCGCCGGGCTAGGTGCGGCGGCCTGCTTCACGCCTTCGGGCGCGCCCGATCCGACCTGCACATCAGGCGACACGCCGAATCCGTACTGGACAAAGCCGCTCCAGCCGTTGCAGGATCCGAGCGCCTCGTATGCCCCGTACGACGTCATCCCCGACCAGCCGCTCGCAGCGGGCAATGGCTTCGGACCGCCGGTGGTCGGCACGCTCTTGTTGCAATACAAGCACAGCCGCTACTCGATCACCCCATCTGTGACCTATTCGTCGGGCGCGTTCTACGGCGCTCCGCTCTCGACGATCGGCTCCGATCCGGCATCGGGCGGCTCGACCATCGTCATTCCCGACGACTGGACGGGTCAATTCGACAAGATGGGCGCCTTCATGCAGCCGTCGCGCCTCACCGGAAACCTGGCTATTGGTTACGAGGTCACGCCGCGCGCACAGCTCACCGTGACCATGGCGAACCTCTTCGACTCGTGCCATCAACGTGGCTATGCCTGGGACCGGGCGCAGTTCTGCTCGTACACGACCCTGCCGTTCGGCCAAGCGCCCAATTCAAGCACCTTCACGAGCTCCCCGAACGACCCGAACTATACCTACCCCTATACGTATCAGAACGGGAACAACAACACGCAGTTCCTCGGAACGACGATTCCGTTCCAAGCGTACGTCTCGCTGCAGATGAAGCTCTAAGGAGACGGGGGAGGACTATTTCACTTGCTGCAGCTGCGCGAGCACCGATCCGCTTGCGCCGAAGAGGCTGAGCGTATTGCCGTCGATCTTGTAGGAGGTCACCGATCCCAGCGCCGCGAGAAACGCGGTCTCCACGTCCATGACAGGCTGCGGGCACATCATGCGCGTCGCGGCGATCGGTCCCAGATGGAGCTTGTCGCCGGACACCTCGTACGAGCCTGAGATGCGATTGCAGCCGCCCGAGCCGCTGAACCGCTTGCTCACCGCATCGAACTGCAGCGAAGCCGCGGCTTTGGGGTCGTCCGCGGCGACCGCTTTGCCGCTCAACTCGACCAACCGCCAGGGAGTTGATTCCAGCGGCAACGGCGCGTCGGCGAACGTGAGCCACGGCGCATAGGTGAAGTTCGCGCTCGATGGTATCGGCTTGCCCTGGGCGTCGAGCGCTTGCAGCGTCGGGTTGACGCTGATCGCGAAGAATTCAGGGCCGCCATCGCTCGTGGACTGTAAGGTCAGCAACGACTTGACTTTGTCAAAGCTCCACTTGCCGGCCTCGTTGCTTCGCGCCGGCCGCTCGAGATACTCGCGCTCGAGATTGTAGCTGCCGTCGGAATTGAGGGTGATCGTGACGCGGATGCCCGGACAGTCGGCGCAGGCCGTCAGCCCTTGAAAGGTCGCCGGCAGCGCGAACGGCACGTCGAGGCTCTGCTCCTGTGCCCGTACCGGCGTGAAGCATCCGATGACGCTCGCGGCGGCGAGCACGACGATCATCCTGGTGTAGCGCATGAGGGGCTCCTCGCAGGGTAAGGCGGGATAGCGCAATTCGCAGCTTGACGTGCACCGCCCCCCTTTAAATGGAGCGAACGGGCCTTGAAGCATCGCACCTTGAGGTCCGATTCAAGAGCTGCCCGCCGCGACTAAGAACGTGCGGCCCATGCTGACCCACTGCCCTCGCGCCTTGGGTCACGGGGAGATCTGCGCGAAATGACTAAAGATTTGTGGCATCACCAAAAGCAAGGAGCTCCTCTTGAATGTTCCGGCATCCGTCAGCTGTACGCACTGCGGCCTCACGGCGGCGAAATTCTCCGACGAGGAAGCGAGAAACGTGATCAACGCGTTTCAATCCGGCGACCTCTTGCGATGCCCTCGATGCGGAAGCGATCTCACCGGAAACGTGGATGCCGCCATATCCTCGTTGCGCGAACGTTTGGAAGCGAAATAAGCTAGCCGTATGCTGACCGCGACGGACAAGCTGCTGAAATGGCGTGCCGAATTCCCCATCCTTTCGACGTGCACGTATCTCATCAGCAATTCGCTGGGCGCGATGCCGTCCAAGACCCGCGGCCGTCTGACCGAGTATGCAGACGACTGGGCGACCCAGGGCGTGGTCGCCTGGGAGAAGTGGCTGCCGCTCGTCACCCACACTGGCGATCTCATCGGGAAACTGCTCGGCGTGCCGGCCGGTCAGGTCATCATGCAGCCCAACGTCACCATCGCCGAATCGATCCTCATCTCGTGCCTTGACTTCTCGGGGCGGCGAAACCGGGTCGTCTACTCCGACCTCGAGTTTCCGACCGTCCACTACAACTGGCAGGCGCAGACGTCGCGCGGTGCTCACGTCGAGATGGTGAGAACCGACGGCGTTAGGGTCGACACCCAGGCGATGGTCGACGCGATCGACGAGACGACGCTCGCGGTTCCCATCTCGCATGTGATCTTCCGGTCGAGCCACATCACGGGCGTGAAGGCGATCGTCGAGAAAGCGCATCGCGTCGGTGCCTTGGTCTTCCTCGACGTGTATCAATCGATCGGCGCCGTGCCCATCGATGTGCCCGACCTTGGCGTCGACGCCGTCGTGGGCGGGTCGCTCAAGTGGCTGTGCGGCGGGCCTGGCCTGGCGTATCTGTACGTACGACCCGACCTTTACGAGAGGCTACGCCCAACGCTTGTGGGTTGGTTCTCGCACAAGCGCCCCTTCGATTTCGACATGGCCGGGCTCGACCTCGCGCAGGGGGTGTGGCGCTATGCCGGCGGCACACCGAACCCGGCGGCGTTGTACGCTGGGGTGAGCGGTCTTGAGATCATAAACGAGATCGGCGTTGGCGCCATCCGCCAGCGCAGCATCGAGCTCACCACGCTCGCGGTCGATCTGGCGCACAAGCTCGGACTGCGGATCAACTCACCGCACGATGCGAACGAGCGGGGTGGTCACGTGACCGTGGATTTCGAGGGATCGCAAGCCGCGAGCGAAGAGCTGATCCGGCGTGGCGTCATCGTGGATTACCGGCCGCAGGCGGGCATCCGCATCGCACCGCATTTCTACAACACCGCAGAAGAGGTCGAGGCCGTCTTCGCGGAGCTGGGCTCGATCGTTGCAGGCCGTTGACGTCGTCGTAGCTGGAGCCGGGCCGGCGGGTTCGGCTGCTGCACACACGCTCGCCGCTGCCGGTGCCGAAGTGCTCGTGCTGGAACGCGCGCACTTCCCGCGCGACAAGAGCTGCGGCGATGGGATCACGGCACACGCGGTCGACATCCTCCACGAGATGGACGTGACCTTCGACCGCTTCGCTGGCCGGGGGGTCAAGACGTATGGCGGCCTCATCGGCGGGCCGAGCAAGAAGACGTTCGCCGCGCATCCGCCGCCCGCAGCTGACGGCACGCCCGTGGAGTGCTGGGTCGTGCCGCGCATGGTGCTCGACGCCGAGGTCGCACACGCCGCGGTGCGCGCAGGCGCGCGGCTCGCGCAAGGCGCGGTGGTTACGGCAGTGTCGCGTACGAACGGTACGGCGTGCGGGGTCGAGTACAGCGATGGCGCGGGCGTGCACCGTGTGGCGGCAAAGGTCGTCATCGGTGCAGACGGCGCGCATTCGGCAGTCGCCGCCTCGCTCGGCGTCCGCGACGCAGCGAAGCGGCATCTCGGCTTCGCCCTGCGCGGCTATTACGACGGCGTCACGGGGTTGCGCGACGATCTCGAGATCTACTACTACGATGCCCGGATCTTGCCCGGCTACGGTTGGATATTCCCCACGGGTCAGGGGACGGCCAATGTCGGCATCGGCATCTACTCGGGAGAGCTCGAGCGCTCGTCGCGCAAGCTGCGCGACATCCTGGACGATTTCATCGTAAGCGAGCCAAACGTCGCCGCGCGCATGAAGGACGCACGGCCGGTCGGCCGCGCCATCGGCTGGCCGCTTCCCGTCTGGGGGGCGCGCAAGCCCAGCGTGTTCGACGGCGCGATGCTCTGCGGCGACGCAGCGTCGCTCGTCGATCCGCTCACCGGCGAGGGGATCTACACGGCGCTCGTCTCGGGGCGCTCGGCCGGTCGCGCGGCCCTGCGGGCGCTGCAAAGCGGCGACACGTCGGCTACCGGCTTGCGTCAGCACGAACGCGAGTGGACCGAGATCGCAGGCGGCTACCTGTCGTCGGGCCGGCTGCTCAAGAATCTTGCCAAGAGCGCCACCCTCATGAATCTCATCGTACGGCGAGCGGCCGAGAGCCCGTATTACGCCAGCCGCGCCATCGGTTACGGTTTGGGCACGCTCGACCGGCGGCGCGCGCTGCGCTCGATCGTGCTGAAGGCGGTCTTCAACCCTTCGTTCTTCGGCGCGCGGTCCTTGCGCGGCGAGCAGGCGTCCTCGCCGCGGCCTTCGTGAGGAAGCTCTTCGCGCTCGGGCATAGATCGGCGACGGGGCAGCGCGCACAGGCAGGGTTACGCGCATGGCAGATCTGCCGTCCGTGGTAGATGAGCCAGTGATGCAGGTGCGACCATTTCGCTTTGGGGATGACCTTCATGAGGGCCAGCTCCATCTTGGCCGCCGTCTTCGCCCGCGCCAATCCAAGACGGTTGGCGACGCGAAAGACATGGGTGTCGACCGCGATTGCCGGCTTGCCAAACGCGACCGCTAAGATGACGTTGGCCGTCTTGCGGCCGACGCCGGGCAGTTGCAGCAGATCGTCCATCGTGTGCGGCACACGACCGCCGAAGCGCTCCACGATGACCCGGCAAGCCCAGATGATGTTGCGCGCCTTGACGTGGAAGAAGCCGCAGCTCTTGATGATCCGCTCGACGTCGCGGGGCGCTGCGGCCGCGAGCGCATGCGGCGTCGGATATCTCTCGAACAAAGCAGGCGTCACCATGTTCACCCTGGCATCCGTGCACTGCGCCGATAAGATCACCGCCACGAGCAGCTGAAACGTGCTGGCGTGGTGTAGCGCGGTCGTCGCGTCCGGATACGTGCGCGCGAGCCTGGCGAGGATGAGCGCGCGGCGCCCGTCCGCGCTCAGGGCAGCCTGACTTGGTCGCGCGCGGCGTCGATGCGGATCAGACCGTCGCGCGCCAGGCCTGCCAGAAGGTCGCGTAGCCACGCCGTGTCGCTTACGTCAAAGCCCGGCTTCACCTTCAGGCCGAGCAAAGCTGTCCGCAAGCTGCCGTGGCGCCCGAGCGCACGCATCACGCAGCCCCGGTAGTAACGCGTAGAACCGGCGAAGCCTCCACTCGGGCGCGCGGCGCGAGTGCTTGCCGCATCGCGCGTGCGCTGCGCCGGATCGGGCCGCGCCCGGACGTAAGCACACGATCCGCGCAGCGGGCAGCCCTCGCAGCGCGGTCTCGCCTTGCAGTGCTGCGCACCGATATCCATGAGCGCCTGCGCCCATTCCGCGGCGGACGAGCGTGGCAGCGCGTCGCGGGCGAGCAGCGACACGCGCGGCGGCGCGAGCCGCTCACGGCCGGCAAGCGCGCGCGACACGACCCGGCCGACGTTGACGTCGATGACCGGCACCTGCGCGCCGAAGGCGAGCGCAGCGACCGCGGCTGCGGTGTACGGTCCGATGCCGGGCAGACGCTCAAGCTCGTCGACATCGCTCGGCAGCTCGCCATCGTGCTCGCGCACGACCGCTTGCGCACACCGCCACAAGCGCAGCGCGCGGCTGTTATAGCCTAGTCCAAGCCAGGCGCGCAGCACTTCGGAGAAGCGCGCGTGGGCGAGCGATCGAAGCGTCGGGAAGCAAGAGAGGAAGCTTTGGTACTTGGGGATGACGCGCTCGACCTGCGTCTGTTGCAGCATCACTTCCGAGACGAGGATGCGATACGGGTCCCGCGTGCGTCGCCAGGGCAGGTCGCGCTTCTCGCGCCGATAGAAGCGCAGCACGTCGCGCCGGAACGCCTGCAGGTGCTCGGGGGTGGGACGAACGGCTGACCTGGCCACGGCGTCATGAGTGCCACGGCGGGACGTGCGGTTTCCTGCTAAGATGGGCTAAGGAGCCCAGAGCCTATCGCGCGAACCATCACGGTTATGTCACTGAACGGTCTCTCCGAACAGAAATATCCCGGCCGGCTGTTCTGCGTGGAAGGCATCGACGGCTCGGGCAAGAGCACGCAAGTCGCGCTGCTCCACGAATGGCTCAAGACCGAAGGCTATGCGGTCAAGTTCTCCGAGTGGAATTCCTCGCCGCTCGTCAAGACGACGACCTCGCGGGGGAAGAAGAAGCAGCTCCTCACGCCGACCACCTTCAGCCTCATCCACGCCACCGACTTCGCCGACCGCATCGAGCATGAGATCATCCCCTACCTTAAGGCCGGCGCCATCGTGCTCTGCGACCGCTACGCCTTCACCGCGTTCGCGCGCGACGCCGCTCGGGGCGTGTCGCGCCGCTGGGTGCGCCAGCTCTACCGCTTCGCCGCAAATCCCACGGTGGCGTTCTACTTCCGCGTGCCGCTCGACGTGGCGCTCGACCGCATCGTCATGGGCCGCCCGGACCTCAAGTACTACGAGGCAGGTCTCGATATCGGCCTCTCGACCGATCCGCTCGAATCGTTCAAGCTCTTCCAGGCACGCATCCTGGACGAGTACGATCGCATGGTCGACGAGTTCAGCTTCACGGTGATGGATGCGACGAAGACGATCGAGGACCAGCAGCGTCAGATGCGCTCGATCGTCAAGAAGTTCTTGCCGCGCAATCGCCGGCTCGCCGGAGCCGTCAAGCACGACGGCAAGACCGAGGCCAAGCCAGACATCGCGAAGCCCGACATCAAGGCCGCGCGTGAGTCGGCATGAAGAAGCTCACGTTTTTCGGCGATGCGCCTGCCAATCTGCTCAACGTCGGCGAGATCCGCGGCAAGCTCATCGTGGTGGAAGGGCCAGACGGCGTGGGGCGCTCGACGCAGATCGCGGAGCTGCGCCGCTGGCTTGAAGGCCGGGGCAGCGCCGTCATCGAGACCGGGTTCACGCGTTCGGCGCTGGCGGGCAAAGGCATCAAACAGGCCAAACGCGGCCATACGCTCGGCTCGATCACGCTCAACCTCTACTACGCGACGGATTTCGCCGACATCGTGGAGGGCCAGATCATCCCCGGGTTGCGTTCGGGCTACATCATCCTCGCCGACCGCTACATCTATTCGGCGATCGCGCGTGCGGTCGTGCGCGATGCGGATGCGAAGTGGATCCGGGATGTCTACGGCTTCGCCCCCGTGCCCGACGCCGTGCTCTACCTCAAGATCGGGGTCACGGGCCTCATCGAGCGCACGATCAACTCCGGCAAGGGCTTCAACTACTGGGAGTCGGGCATGGATCTGCGCCTGGGCAACGACATGTTCGACTCGTTCCGCGAATACCAGGCGCGGGTGCTCGCGCAGTTCGACGGCATGGTCGGCGAGTACGGTTTTCAGACGATAGACGCCAACCGCCCCGCCGACGAGGTGGCCGACGATCTGCGCTCTGCGATCGACGGCGTGCTCAGCCTTGCGTGAGCGCTCGGCTCTGGTTCGGGACCTCGGGTTGGAACACAAAGGACTGGATCGGTCCTTTCTACCCGCCCGGCACGAAGGCGCCCGACATGCTCTCTTCCTACGCAAAGATATTCCCGTCGGTCGAAGTGGACGCGACGTACTACGGCATCCCGCGCGCTTCGAGTGTCGAGGCATGGCGCACGCGTAGTCCTGAAGGTTTTCGCTTTTCGCTCAAGACCCCTAATGCCGTCACCCACGAGCGGCGCTTCGTCGGAGCCGACACGTATTTCGCCGCGTTCTTGGAGCGGGTGCGGCCGCTGGCCGACAAGACCGGGGTCATCCTCATCCAATGCCCGCCGGATTTCGCTCCCGCGCGCGACAGCCGGGCGGCGCTCTTCGGTTTTTTGGAGACGGAGCTGCGGCCCGACATCGCCTTCGCGCTCGAGCTGCGCGACCCGCGCTGGTACGACGATGCGCTCTTCGCCCATGCGCGGGAACATGGTTTCACCTTGGCGGTGACCGAAGGCAGCCACTCCGACTTAGGCCTTGCCGCACGGATCGTCGACCGGCTCGTCGCCGACCCTCCGGCCAAACACGCGTACATCCGCTGGCTGGGCGATCAGACGCTGCCGCGCTACGATCGCGTTCAGCTCGATCGCAGCGGGTCGCACGACACCTGGGAGCGCATGATCCGCTCGCTGCAGACCGTCTGCACAGACATCTACGCGTATGCGAGCAACGACTACGAGGGCTTCGCGCCCGCCACGCTGCGCGCGATGCTAGGCCGGCTGGGCGAACCGCTGCCGCCCGAGACCGGCGAGTTGAAGCTCTTATGATGTTCGGACTTGGAGGCGACCTTGGCTGAGAGCGACGGGCGATTCGACGTCATCGTCGCAGGCGGAGGCATGGCAGGGCTTTCCTGCGCGCTCTTCCTCGCCCGCGCACAGATGCGGGTCGCGATCTTCGATCAACGTCAATCCAGCTTGCGGCGCGTCGAGAGGGTCAACAACTACCTGGGGTTCCCCGAGGGGGTTGGCGGCGGCGAGCTCCTCGACCGAGGGAGGCTCCAGGCGCAGCTCCAGGGCGTGCATTTCATCGACGAGGACGTCACGACCGTCGCGAAGGGTGATGGCGGATTTGCGGTGAGCGCCGGCCCACACCACTTCGAATGCACGTATCTCGTGCTCGCCTCCAACAAACGGACCGATCTGGCGATACAGCTTGGTCTTGTGCTGGGCGGATTCGGCGACAAGTTCGTCAGCGTGGACGAGCAGGGCCAGACTCAGGTCGCGGGGGTCTACGCCGTGGGGCGCATCACGGGGCACCCCAGCCAGGCGATCATCTCGGCAGGGGACGGGGCCAAGACCGCCATCGGACTCATCCAGAAGATCCGCGGCGGCTACTACATCGACCACGACAAGTAGCACTACCCGTTCATCCGAACGCCCTCACGCGCCGTAGTTGTCATAGGGTACGGAATTCATTCCGGACCAGTCGAAGGGACGACCATGACCAGACGCACCCTCGTGACCTGCAGCGCCGCGCTGTTCGCGGCCTTACTCGTGGAGAAGATGATGTTCGGCGCATCCAAAGCCCAAGCAAAAGAGACAACGCAATATGAGTTCGTTCTGACAGACGCGGAGTGGCGTGCGCGCCTCACACCCGAGCAGTACGCGGTGTTGCGCCAGGCGGCGACCGAGCCTGCCGGGAGCAGTCCGCTCGAGAACGAGCACCGTAAAGGCACGTACTCCTGCGCGGGCTGCGAGCTCGCGCTGTACTCCTCGTCGACGAAATTCGACAGCGGCACCGGGTGGCCGAGTTTTTGGGAGCCATTGCCCAATGCGATCCTGACCTCGGTCGACAACTCGTGGATCGAGCAGCGCACGGAAGTCCACTGCCGCCGCTGCGGCGGTCACCTCGGACACGTCTTCGACGACGGTCCGAAGCCGACCGGGCTTCGTTACTGCATGAACGGGGTCGCGCTCATCTTCACGCTGGCGAGCTAATTAGAAGAGAACGGACCTAAGGTCCGGTTGCTTCAAAGGCCGGCTAGACGGTCCGTTAGCGTCTACAGCACCTTCACGAGGTCGACCATGGTGACCACAAGGCCGGCCTCGGTGTCGCCCTCCTCCCAGTTGGCCTCGAACCCACAACGGAGCAAGATCTCATAGTCTCGCGAGTCCCGCGGCGCCTTGGTCGCAAGCATGCTGGCCCCGCCTTGGGCCGCTGCTGACGCGAGGTGACCTACGAGCGCCGGCGCGAGAAGGTCCTTCCGCTTTTCCTCCACCGCGAAATATGCGAGCCAAAAGGCCGATCCATCGTTGACGCAGCCCGCCACGCCTTCGATACGGCCATCGTGCAGTGCGCTGAACACGATGGTACCTTCGCGTCCAAGGAATGCAGCGACGTCTGCTGTGCGCGGCGCAGGTCGAACGTCCTGCTCGAGCAGGAAATTGGCGATAGCATGAGCTTCCTCGGCGCTCGCTCGGATGATGCAGACGTCATCGGTCATAGTTGCAAGAACGGCAGGCTCGTCACGCGAAGGGTGAGGTCATCGTCACCGCGCGCCCGTAAGGGAGGCCACGTGGGAAGACATCTGCACATCGGCATCGCCAGATTGAACAAGGCCATCGCCGAGTATTCCCTCGCCCGGCTCGAATTCACCCTCCTGCATCCCGAGGCTGCGCACCCACCGCTCTTGCAGCGGATCGGGAGCCAAGCCCCGGATGAACCCGTCGTGCACCACTGGGCCGACACGATGAAGAGAGTCGCGATCCTCCAGAACTTCAT
The DNA here is from genome assembly GCA_963806005.1 of Vulcanimicrobiota bacterium. GTDB lineage: Bacteria > Vulcanimicrobiota > Vulcanimicrobiia > Eremiobacterales > Eremiobacteraceae > JAFANK01. The sequence goes on from CAWDWJ010000004.1 coordinate 309,493, forward strand.
CGACGCGGCCAAGACCGACGACAACACGCTGCAGCGCGAACCGACCTTCGAGCGCCTCACCAAGGCAGCAAACCACGTCGCGGTGCTGGCCTGGAGCATGGAGTCGATGCACCGGCGCTACGGTGGCACTATCGGCTAGGTGAGCATCACCAAAACGGCGGTGGTCGGCGCAGGGACGATGGGCATCGGCATCGCCCACAGCCTGGCGACCGGCGGCTTCGAGGTCGTGCTCGTCGACGCGCTGCCCGCAGCGCTCGAGCGCGCGCTAGGCGCGATCGAGAAGAACCTGCAGGGCGGCGTGCAGCGCGGCAAGCTGCAAGCATCCGAAGCGAGCGCGGCGCGCGCCCGCATCACAACCGCAACCAACCTCGCCGCGACAGCGCAGGCCGAGCTCGTCGTGGAGGCGGTGCCTGAAGACTTGGGCATCAAGCACGCCATCTTCAAGAAGCTCGAGGCGCTGTGCCCTTCCGACACGGTCTTGGCCACCAACACCTCGGCGTTGTCCATCACCGAGATCGCGGCGGCGGTGAAAGATCCGTCACGCGTCGTCGGCATGCACTATTTCAACCCGGCCCACATCATGAAGCTCGTCGAGATCGTGCGCGGCCTTGAGACGGCGGACCGCTGCGTCGAGACGGCCCGGGACGTCGCGGTGCGGTGCGGCAAGGAGACGGTCGTCATCAACGAGGCGCCGGGATTCGCCACGAGCCGCATCAACGCGATGATCGGCAACGAGGCGTTCTACATGCTCATGGAAGGCGTGGCCTCGGCGCGCGACATCGACAAGGCGCTCAAGCTTGGGCTCAACCATCCGATGGGGCCGTTCGAGATGATCGATCTCGTCGGGCTGGACACGCGCCTCAAAGTCCTCGAATACCTCCACGCGTCGCTCGGCGAGAAGTTCCGTCCTTGTCCGCTACTCGTCAAGTACGTGAAGGCCGGGCGCCTCGGCCGCAAGGTCGGGCGCGGCGTCTACGATTATCCCGAAGAGCTCGCAGCGGCCGAGGCCGCGAAAAAGCGCAGCGCGCCATCGGTCAACATGGCGTGATAGTCCTCGAATAGTCTGCGCGCCCGCGTGCCCGCCCAATCCTTAGGCAGCAGCCGTCGCGGCAGATCTGGATCCATAAAGGGGAACCGGCGGAAATCGTGGGTGAGGGTGAAGCGCACGATGAACGCGCCGGCGTCGTCGAGCTGGCCTCGCGCCACGCGGCGTCGGTCGCGGGCATAGAGCGGAGCGTAGTGAGCGATGAAACGCTCGTAGGCTGCGGTGATGCGCCGCAGATCCCAAGCCTGGCGCACGATATGCGCGTCGCTCGTCCCAGCTACGCCCCGCGCGATGAAGGTCTTGGCGAAGCCGCCGGCGCCGAGCCGGTCGGCGAGCCGCCGCACCTCGGCGCTCATATCGCGCGGGGCGACATACGTGCCCGATCCGAGCGGACCAAAGCCCAGCCAGGCGAGCTGCTGGCGCATCCGGTCGCGCAGCGCTCGCCGCTTCTCGGGGATCGAATAGGTGAGCAGGCACCAGCGGCCGTCCCACACTCGACCATCCGCATGGTAGATGCGCTGCGTTCCTTCTTCTATAAGCGCGCGTCCGCTAGGCGATAGGCGGTAGAAGGAGCGCTGACCGCTGCGGCGCGCGACGATCCATCGCTCGCGGGCCAAACGCGCGACCGCGGATCGCACGGCGACCTCCGACATGCCCAGCGCCTTGCCGATGCGCACGAGGCTGCCCAGCCAGATGCCTTTGCCCTCCGGATAGACGTAGTCGCCGAACAGGGTGAAAAGCATCGATCTGGGCCGCAGACGGCCAAGGCTCGGGGGTTTGACACGCCGGCCGCCCGGCTGTTGCGCGGGCGTTCCAAGCCTGGTAGAATGGTGTGGCGAATTTTTCACGAACGTACCAAATATACCACAACTCAAGCGGAGGCTCCTCGATGGCGCGTATCAAGACCTTTGACGACTGGATCGAGATCATGCGGATGTGGCAGAAGGATCTCGACATCGATCCCGAGATCTTCACGCGCATCCTCGGCACGTACACGCTCGAGGCCAAGTATGGCGATCTGCATTCGGACGAGATCGAATTCGGCGATTTTGCCGGCGACCGCAAATGGGATAAGATCATGGAGATCCCCGACCAGCGCATGCGCGATGCGGTCCTCAACATGATCATCTATCAAGGGGACACAGAGTTCGCCTCCAACGAGCAACAGCGGTTGCTGCTGCGCAACGCGCCCACCGAGTACGACCTCTACTCCATCGCGCGCGTGTTCATCGAAGAGACCCGCCACGGATACCAGATGTGCCATCTGCTGGTCAATCATTTCGGCAACGACGGACGCATCGAGGCCGAGAAGATGCTCACCCGCCGTGCCGACCAAGGCACGCGGTTGCTCAACGCCTTCAACAGCCCCGTCAAGCACTGGCTGGACCTCTTCGCCTACCAGAATTACATGGACCGCGACGGCAAGTTCCAGCTGCAGATGCTCTCGCACTCGGGATTCGCACCTCTGTCGCGCAGCATGGGGCCGATGCTCAAGGAAGAGTCGTTTCATCTCGGCACCGGGCTGACCGGGCTGAAACGGGTGGCCAAAGCGAACGTCATTCCAGTGAAGATCCAGCAGAAGTTCCATAACAAGTGGCTGTCGGGTTCGCTCGACCTGTTCGGCAACGACCATTCGTCGAGCGCGGTGTGGGCGTACATCTGGGGCATCAAAGGCCGGCCTGAAGAGGACAAAGAAGAGCACCAAGCCGACAAAGAGCTGCTCAACGACTACGCGCGCCGCCAGTACTACGACGAGTGTGCGAAGCTCGTCGGGCAGGTCAACGCCGCCATCCCGGGCGACGAGAAGCTCTACGTCGCCGACATCCGCTTCAACCGCCAGATCGGCGAATTCGCGGGCAAGCGGTATTCGGTCGAGGGCGTGACCATGGACAGCGACCTGTACGAGCAGCACCTCAAAGAGACGCTGCCGACAGAGGAAGATGAGAAGCTGCTCGCCGAGTTCTTCAAGCGCGAGGACTGGCTCACCGCCAAGGCCGCGTGACGTTTCGAAGCAACCGACCTTTGAAGCAACGGACCTTCAGGTCCGTTTAACGAAGCATCGGACAACTAGTCCGTTCACCGGAGGACCTGATGGCCATTAAAGTCGACGGCGAGACGAAAGCCGACCAGAAGCCGCTGGTCAAATACCGAAAAGAAGGCGAGCATATCGCCATCATCACGCTGGACGATCCGCCGGCGAACACCTACACGCACGAGATGATGCGCGAGCTCGACGACGCGATCCTGAGGGCGCGCTTTGACAATGCCGTGCAGGTCATCGTCCTGACGGGTGAAGGCGAGAAATTCTTCTGCGCCGGCGCCAATATCGGCATGTTGCAGAAGGTCGACCCCACCTTCAAGTATTTCTTCTGCCTGCATGCCAACGAGACGCTGACGAGGTTCGAGCAGACGCCCAAGCTCGTCATCGCCGCGCTCAACGGCCACACGGTAGGCGGCGGTCTCGAGATCGCCATGGCCTGCGATATCCGGCTCGCGCGCCGCAACGCGGGCAAGATCGGTCTGCCCGAAGTGGCGCTCGGCGTGCTGCCCGGCACGGGTGGCACGCAGCGCATGGCCCGGCTGCTCGGCCGCGCCAAGGCGATCGAGCTCATGGTCACGGGGCGCACCTTCTCCTTCGAGGAAGCGCAAGAGATCGGTCTCGTCAACGACATCTACGACGGCAACGGCGAGGCGTTCTTGGCCGAGGTGCTCTCCTACGCCAAGCAGTTCGCGACGCCGAACAAAGCCGCCAAAGCGGTCGGCAACATCAAACGCGCCGTCGTCTCGGGCGGCGAGGTGCCCTTCTCCGAGGCCCTCGCCATCGAGCGCGAACTCCAGCAGCTGCTCTTCCAGAGCAAGGACGCCAAAGAAGGCCTGGACGCCTACGTCAACAAGCGCATGGCGAAATTCACAGCCGAGTAGCGCGCGGGCCGGATACGGCAACCAGGTGCTGCCGGCGCTGAACGGCCGGTTAACGAACAGGGGTGACGCAGGTCACCCCTTACATTTTGGCGGCAGCGGCACGATACAGTACATGAGGTATGTATATCATGATCCGCCATTACGCCGTTCTTGGGCTTCTCGCCATCTGCATCTTGGCCGCTCCTGCGATCGCGCGAGCGGACGCCACGTGCGACTCGACCTACGCGCAGAATATGGCGCGACAGGGGTACCAATACCTCGACGCCGCGCGCTATCAAGACGCGCGCGTCGCGGCCGGGCAGCTAGCGCTCTACGCCAAGGGCTGCGACGACCCGAAGGTCGGGTATCCTTCAGTCGTCTATAGCGCGTACATCGGCTCGGCGGCATTCCACGGCCTGGGTGACGACGCTCGAGCCGCGCAGGCATTGCAGGCCGGCATGATGGTGCTCGGCATCCTGAAAAAGGACGGCGGTTACTCGAGCCTGGTCTCGGCGATGGAGCCGAAGTTCGCCTCGCTCCAGCACGAACTTAAAGCGCCGCAAGCGCAAAACGTCGCACCGGGCCAGACTCCGCAAGCGCCGCCCGGCTCCATCCTCCACTAGGCGACGCCGCTCGCCTGGCGCCTCCGGAGCAGCGCGTAGACGGGCAACGCCAGCGCGATCACGCCAAGACCGATGAGCGAGCGCTGCGGCGCGCCCACGATCGCCTCGAAGAGCAGCCACACCGTCACCATGATGAAGAGCGCCGGCACGACCGGATAGCCGGCGATCCGATACGGACGAGACGCATCGGGTTGCGTGCGCCGAAGGACGAAGAGCGACGCCCCGGTCAGACCGTAGAAGATCCAGACGGCGAACACCTGAAAATCGCTCAACGTATCGAACGACCCCAGTAGTACGAGGACTGCGGCGATGACCGCTCCGACGAGCACCGCGCGCGCCGGGATGTGCGTCGTGGCGGAGACGCGCGCAAGCCAGGGCAGAAGATCGCGGTCGTCGGCGAGGGCGAACGTGATGCGGCTATTGGTGAGGATGGACACGTGCAGCGTCGCCAGGACCGAGATGAAGAGCAAGACGGTGGCGACGCCTCGCGCCTGTGCTCCGAAGACATGACCCAACACCTCAAGTCCGACCGACGACGACGGGCTCACGCTCGCGATCGCGGAGGGCTCGAGGACGTAGAAGTAGGCGAGGTTCGCGGCCAAGTAGAGCGCGATGACGACGAACATGCCTAGCCCGAGCGCGCGCGGCAAGATGCGGCCGGGATCTTTGACCTCCCCCGCGACATAGCTGAGCGACGACCAACCCTGATAGGCGTAGAGCGCTCCGATCATCGCCGCGCCAAAACCCGCGGCACCGCCGCGCGCCGAGGCGGCGATGCCCGCGCAGGTCCCCGAAGCGCCGTCCATCGCGAAGTGGCTGAAGCTGCCGCTGCCCAGCATGAACGCGCCCAGCGCAAGACAGGCGAGCATGAGGATCTTCAGCGCCGCGAGGCCGGTCGCGATCGCACCGTTCGTGCGGATGGGCGCCAGATTGACGAGCGCGACGGCGGCGAGCAGTCCAAGCGCCACGAGCTGCGTGCCGGCCAGCGATCCGTGCAGCCCAAGGAAGTTGTACGGCACTTCGACGGAGCTCAAGGCCCCGCCGGAGATGAGGTTGAGGAAGATGGCACCGCCTGCCGCGAGCGCAGCGGCCGCCAGCGGTGCGCCCAACCAGAACATCATCCAGCCATAAGCAAAGGCGACGTGCGGCCCAAAAGCGCGCCGCAGATAGGCGTACGGTCCGCCTGAGTCGGGCATCATGGCGCCGAGTTCAGCGAGGGTGAGCGCACCGCACAGCGCGAGGATCCCGGCGAGGATCCATGCGGTCATCACAAGCGTCGGCGATCCCACGTCGCACGTCATGGCCCGGGCTTTGAGGAAGATGCCCTGGCCGATGATGTTGCAGACGACGAGCGATGCCGCTGCCCATATGCCCAACGCTCGCACAAGCGTCGGTCGGACGCCGGCTCCATGAGACATCCGCCCATGCTACGTCGCGCGCGCGGCGATATCTTTGCACCATGAGAACGGCCGGTCCGCGAGGACCGGCCGCTGCATCGTCCGATTTGGGCGAGGGGCTTAGCGCGTCGTACCGCCGGCGCCAACGCTCTGCGAGCGTATGCGGTGAAGGACGAACGCCGTCAGGAGCCCGAGCACGATGAGATACGGGCTGAACGCGACGAGCCAGAGACCCAGGCTCAAGAGGCCGACCGTGAAATCGCGCAGCGAGCCAAGCGCGTTCTTCCAGGCGCCTGCGAGCACGGCGAAACCTGTTGGCGCCGTGACCACGACGGGGCTCGCAAACGTGATGTTGATCGTCGAGTACGCGACCTGATACTGCATGCCCTGGATCTGCGCGTCGAGGCGCTCGATCTGCTCGCGGACACCGCCGAGCTGCTGGGTGACGTTGAGCACCTGCTCGATGTTGCCCGAGCGATCCATGATGTTGAGGATGTCGGTTTCGGTGCGCCGCAGATTGCGCAACCGCGCCTGCGCGTCGACGATCTGGTCCGAGACGTCTTGCGCGCTGACCGATTTCGAGCGGACTTTGCCCAAAGCGCCGAGCGCGTCGAGCATCTGCTCGAAGCGATACTGCGGCACGCGGATCTCCATGGTCGCGGTGTGGGTGGCGTTCTCGGACGTCGGGGTATCGTCGTTCAGCCCGATGACGTCGCCGAGCTGCTCGTCCGTGAGGGCGGTCGCGGTCTTGAGCGCCCTCTCGACGTCGACGACTTCAAGGCTGATGGCGGCCGTGCGTATGAGCTGCGACGGTCCGCGTCCGCGCCGTGGCGGCGGCGGCACGAGGGAGGCTGTCTGGGCTGCAGGCGGCGCTGCCTGGAGCGCGACGGCGGTATCAGCCGTGACCGCTCGGCCCACGACGGTCAGGCCGTTCACCTTGGCTGCAAGCTCCGGTCCGGGGTAGGGACCGGGCATTTCAACCGTTTGCGTGCCGCGATGGACCGCGGTGAACATGATAACCCCGAGCACGACTGCGGCCAGGACCGCAAGCCCGACCGGCTTGGTCGAGAACTTCTCAAATCGAGTGCGCATGTCGGAATCCTCCACGAACGTCTGCGGTCACCCCGCCTGCTCTCGTATACGGGGGCGAGCGAGTTTCGGGTCACTGCCCTGGAGCGCAAACCGCGCCTGCGAGAGGTCCGTCATATGAGCCCGACAAAAATTTGCACGTTTTGGAAGAGGCTGTCAACGATCGACCGGCCGGCATCTTCGCCAACCGGTCGTTCCGGCTGTATTTTGCCGGCCAGGGGATGAGTTTCATCGGTGACGGGCTGCGCGCGCTCGCCATCCCGTTGCTCGTCTTCCATCTGACCGGATCGGCGCTCACGCTGGGCATCACCTACGCGCTCGAGTATCTCCCCTTCGCCGTCGCCGGTCTGGCCGGTGGTTCGCTCGCCGACCGGCTCGACCGCCGCCAGCTCATGATCGTCTGCAACGTGATACGCTTCGCGATCCTCGCCGTGCTCGTTATCGGCGCGCTGCGCGGCTTCTTGTCCCTCGCGCTCATCTATTCGGGGATCGTCGTCATCTCGATCGCCGCCGCGATCTTCATGGGGGGCGAGGCGTCGTCCATCCCGTTCATCGTCGGCAAGGACAAGGTGACGCAGGCCGTGTCCACGTTGATCGCCGGCGAGCAGGCCACTAACCTCATCGCGCCGCCCATCGGTGGCGCGCTCTTCGCCCTGGGCGGCGCCGTGCCGGCCCTCATCGTCAACGCGTTCACCTACCTCGTGTCGTTGGGCGCGATCGCGAGCATCCGGGACGCTCGGCCCGGACAAACCGGGCCCACTGCCGTCGCTGCGCGAGCTGAGGGATGACATACGCGAGGGGTTCCGCTTCCTGTGGGCCGACACGGCCATGAAGACCATCACGCTCCTAGGTCTGGGTCTGAACTTCTTCGGTATGATGGTGATGGCGGTGTACATCCCGTTCTACAAGCTGTCGCTCGGCGCGAACGACGCCCAGGTCGGGTTGACGCTCGGTCTGACGGCCGTCGGCACGATCGCGGGATCGCTGATCGCCGGGGCCAATGCAGGCAAGTGGCGCTTCGGCAAGGCGCAGTGCATCGCGTATGCGATCGACGCTATCGGATTCGTGCCGGTGCTGTTCATCCACCGGCTGTGGCTCGTCGTGCCATTTTGGGCTCTGGCCAGCGCGTCGGCCGGCTTCTCGACGACGCAAGTCGTGAGCTGGCGCATGCGCATCATCCCGCAGGAGAGCATCAGCCGGGTCTTCGGCGCGGTGCGTCTCATCGTCCTCATCGGCGTCGTTCCCGGATCGATCCTCGGCGGGTTCCTCGCCGACCACTACTTTGTCCGCTTGCCGATCATCGTCTCGACCATCGGCTACCTCGTGCTCTGCTGTGTGGCCTTCGCGGTCCCTGCGGTCTGGCGTGACGACCGGTAGCGCCCAGCCGACCTTGACCATCGCCCAGCGGCTCGAGATGCTGCCGCTCGCTCGCGGTCTGCGCGGGCTCGTCGCGCGCATCTCGGTCGGCGGGTGGTTCGAGTTCTACGACCTCTTCATGACGGCATACATCGCGCTCGGACTGAGCGCGCACGGGCTCTATGCCACGCTTGGCACAAGCCTGGCAAGTCTGGCTGGCTTTGCAGCCTGCGGCTTTGCCGGCATGTTCGCGGGCACGCTTGCCTTCGGCTGGGTCAGCGACCGCTTCGGGCGCACGACGACGTTTGTATGGTCGCTGCTCTCGTACTCCGTTCTGACTGCGGCCATGGCGCTCGCCCCCACCGCGCTCGAGATCGATGCGCTGCGTCTTCTGGCAGGCGTCGGCATCGGTGTCCAGATCGTGACCATCGATGCGTACATCTCCGAGATCGCGCCGAAACAAGCACGCGGCAGCCTCATCGCCTTCAGCCAAGCGATCTGCTATACGGCGGTGCCGGCCGTGGCGTTCGTCGCCTACGAGCTCGTGCCGCACACGATCGCCGGCTTGGACGGCTGGCGCTGGGTGGCGCTCATCGGCGCGCTCGGCGCGATCGTCGCCTGGCCGGTGCGAGCCGGGCTTCCCGAATCACCGCGCTGGATCGAGTCTCGCGGCCGCACGCACGAGGCGCAACTCGCGCTCGAACGCATCGAGGCCATGGTGGGCGTGGACGCGCATGGCGCTCCCGTTGTCAGCGAACCCCGGGCCGCAGCGGGCGGCGGTCGGCTTGGTCTCGGCACCCTCTTCACGGCGCAATACCGCTCCCGCACCCTCATGCTCTCATGCTTCAACATCTTCCAGACCTTCGGGTTCTACGGCTTCGCCGCGTGGATACCCGTGCTGCTCAACCGCAGCGGTCACGGTGTCGCGCAATCACTCCACTACACCTCGCTCATCGCGATCGTCACGCCGCTCGGCCCGCTGCTCGCCATGCGCTTGGCGGACAGGCTCGAGCGCAAGGCGCAGATCGTCGTGCTGGCGCTCGCCAGTGCCGCCTTCGCGCTAGCCCTCGCGCAAGCGCGATCTCCCTGGGCCATCGTCGCCTGCGGCGCGCTCGTCACGCTGGCCAACACCTGGTTCTCGTGCGCCTTCCACGCCTATCAGAGCGAGCTCTACCCGACGGCCATCCGCGCCGGCGCCGTTGGCTTCGTCTATGGATGGAGCAGGATCAGCTCGGTCTTCGTGGGCTATCTGTACGCGATCATGCTGCGTACCTATGGGGTGACGTCGGCGTTCGAAGTCATGGCTGCGGCGATGGTGATCAGCGCCACGATCGTGGGGCTTTTCGGACCGCTCACCAATCGCAGGCAGCTCGAGGTGCTGGCGCCCTGACGTGAGAACGTCTGCGGGTATGAATGGACGATCTTCACGATCGCTCGCAGTCCACGCTGTGACGATCGCGCTCCTATGCATGGGCTCTGCGGCGCTCGCCGCCGGCAACTACGCTTTCGCACCGCCGAGCGGCTGGTCGCACGTGCGCTCGGGCACCGAGAGCACCTGGCTCGACCCTTCCGGCAGCGAGACCGTGAAGCTGTTCCAGACGTCGTATGGCGGCGATCTCACGTCGTTCGCGAACCGAACGCTCGCACAAGAACGCAAGACCTATCCGACGCAGCATGTCTGGACGAACAAGAACTATTACATCTGTGGCGGCCACAGCGGTCGATACGTCATCTGGACGGCGACGAGCAATGGGAGAAGCAAGGTCTGGGAGCAGATGCTCGCTCTATGGGGATACGATGGCTATATCGTCACCTACACGCGCCCGGAGAAGAGCCCGCCGAGCAGCGTCGCGCGTGGTTCCCTGTTGAGCATCTGCGGCGTGGGCAGCGCGCCCGTGCAACCCGGCGGCGTGCCGGTCACCCCGCAGAACAATGCTCCGCAACCCCAACCAGACGGAGCATCACCGTCTGTCGATCAGCCGACGCCCAACCCGACGGGCACGGTCGGACATCCGTACATGCCGGTGATCCCCAACCCCTAGGCGTCGCGCACGCGCGTCGAAAAGGTGCAGCTCCCACTCAAGCGGTCGAGAGCTGATCCACCTTGGCGGCGAAGATGAAGTCGCTCTCCGCGAGGCCGTCGATCTTGTGCGTCCAGATCTCGATCTTCACCTTGCCCCACGCCAGGTGGATATCGGGATGGTGGTTCTGCTCGTCCGCAATGGCGCCGACCCGCACGACAAAGGCGAGCGCTTGGGCGAAATCGCGGAACTTGTAGTCCTTGACCAGGTGGTGGTCGCCCTTGACTTCCCAACCCTGCACCTGGGGCAGGAGCTCGGCGATCTGCTCGTGGGTAAGCGGCGGGATGCCGCCGTGGCATGAGATGCAGGTCTTCTCAGCGAGTCTCATCTGCGCATCGTTCCCCGGGCGGTTCCGCTGCACCCGCAATGGCGAGGGTGGAAGGTCGACCTTGAGAAGCTAGGCGCGGCCGAAACCGGCTTCGTGCAGACCGTTGAGGATGAACTGGACGGCTAAAGCAGCCATGATGATTCCGAGCAAACGGGTTAAGACGTTGACACCCGTCTTCGTCAACAGCCGCATCATGAGATCGGCGGAACGCATGCACACCCACGTGACGAGCAGCGCGGCGCCATAGGCGAGGTAGATGATGACGAGCCGCTCATGGTTGTTGGCGCTGAGATTGACGAGCAGCAGGACGGTGGCGATCGTGCCCGGCCCGGCGATGAATGGGATGGCGAGCGGGAAGACGGCTACGCTCTCCACCTCGGAAGACTCGTGGAGGCTCTCCGGGTCGCTCTTAGCGCGCGACGGGCGGGCGAAGAGCATGTCGATGGCGATGAGCAGTAGCAAGATGCCGCCGGCGATGCCGAAAGCCGACAGCGTGATGCCCAAATAGGCCAGGAAATAATGGCCGACCGCCGCCATGAAGATGATGACGGCCGCCGCCACGAGCACGGCGCGGTTGGCGATGCGCCGGCGCTGATCGGGGGTGGCGTGCGCCGTCACGGCAAGGGTCGAGGGAACCATGCCGACCGGATCGACGATGGTGAATGCAGTCGCAATCGCCGTTGCCGCGAAATGAACGTCCACGATGCGGACGTTTTCCGGACAGAGCGGTGGTGTACCTAGGAGAAAAAACGGACCTAAAGGTCCGTTGCTTCAAAGGTCTGTCGAAATACGCTGCCGGGCGTCTAGCGCGTCTGTGCGGCGACCACCATGTCCGCGAACTTGTCGACGAGCGCCGGGTCGAACTGCGTGCCCGCGCCTTTGCGCAACTCGGCAAGCGCGGTCGCCTCGTCCATGCCCTTGTGATAGGGACGGTCCATGACCATCGCCGAGAAGGCATCGATGAGCGTGACGATCCGCGCCAGAAGCGGAATCCCCTCGCCCGCGATCTTGAACGGGTAACCGCGTCCATCGTAGCGCTCGTGATGATGGAGCACGGCGTTGGCGGCTTCTTTGAAGCCGGGGACGTGTTCGATGAGCATCGCGCCGATCTGCGGATGGCGGCGGATGAGGTCGTATTCGTCGCGGGTCAGGCGGCCCGGCTTGCGCAGCACTTGATCGGGGATCGCGATCTTGCCGATATCGTGGAGAACGCTTGCCAGCAAGAGCGATTGGGTGTCGGTCTCCGATAGCTTGACGACCTCGGCGAACTCCTTGCCCAGACGGTTGACGTGCTCGAGGTGGCTGCGCGTCGCGGGATCGCGGGCCAAAAGAGCGGCGAGCAGCTCCGAGACCGGCTCGAAGTTTCCGTCGAGCCGCAATTGCGTCGTGCCGACGCGCTGCAGGCGCGCCATCGGCCGGCCCTGGCGTTTGCTCTGATAGAGCGCGGCGTCCGCCTTGGCGATGATCTCGCCGGGCGTCCAGCCGTCAGCCGGCACGGACGACAGGCCGATCGAACAGCGTAGCGGGATGGCCGTTCCGTCATGCAGATGCAGTTCGCGCCCAGCCACCTCGATCTCGATGCGCTCGGCGATGCGCAAACCGTGCTCGGCATCGGTGTCGGGCAAGATGATCATGAACTCGTCGCCGCCATAGCGGCCGATGACGTCCGTGCCGCGGCAGGTGGCTTGCAGCACGGCGGTGAGCATGCGCAACGCATCGTCGCCCGCGGGATGTCCGTACGTGTCGTTGACCAGCTTGAAGTTATCGATGTCCATCATCAGCACGACGAGCGGTTGACTCGTGAAGCGGGAACGGGAGATCTCCTCCTCCAGGCGCGTCTTGAGGTAGCGGTGATGGTAGAGGTTGGTGAGCGGGTCGCGGTCCGCGCGGCTCTTGGCGTCGCCGAAGAGCTGCGCGTTCTGCACGGCCAGGGCGAGCTGCTCGCCGATAGCGGTCAGGATGCGCACGCTCGACTCGTCGAAAGCCCGCTCGCTGTACGACTGCGCGGACATGACGCCGATGCAGCGGTCGCCCAAGCGCAAAGGCGCCATGGCCACCGAACGGACCGATCCGCTGTCGCTTTGATGGATGGTGCGGTGCGGCTGCTGGTCGATCTCTTCGCCGGTCTGCAGCACGATCGGTTGGCGCGTCTCCATGACCCGTTTGGCGAACGAGTTCTCCAGCGGCACGAGGTCGACGTCGATCACCTCGTCGCCCTCGATGGCGAATTCGAGGCGCATGGCGGATTCCGCCTCGGCCAGCGCGACGAAGAACACCTTGGCGTCCATGACGCGGCGGACCTCATTGCACACCGTCTGGCAGAGCGCGCGGATGGAGAGCTGTGAGGAGAGCGCGCGCGAGACCTCCGAGAGGAGCTGGAGCTCGCGGGCGCGCTGGTCGGCGCGCATCAGGTGCTGGGAGTTCTCGACGGCGATCGCGGCCTGCTCGGCGATGGCCACCATGACGTCGCGGTCGCGCTCTGTATACGCATGCGGACGCGTGCTCTGCGCGCAGATGACGCCGATGGTCCGGGCGCCGATACGCATCGGCACGGCGAGCGCCGAGACCGGAGAGTCCGTCTCGTCGCCGCGCTCGATCCACGGGTAGCGGCGCCAGTCCTCGGCGGTGCGCACGATGATCGCCGCTCCCTCGCGGAAGACGTGGCCCGAGAGCGAGCCCTCGAGCGGGATAGGCCCACCCGGATCGACGAGCTTGTAGTGGTCGATGCAATACGGCAGCGTCATGACGCCCTGCTCCCACGAGCCGAGCGCGACGTAGAACGTGCCCGCATCCATGACGTTGCCGACCAGGCGGTGCAAGCGCGAGAACAACCGGCGCAGGTCGCGTTCGGCGGACAAGGCTCGGGCCGCCTCGAGCATGAGCCGCAGTTCGGTGCTACGAGCGCGCGCTTCGTCGCCCACGAGCTTGCTGCGCACCGAGATCGCGGCGAGGTCGGCAGCCGCGGAGATGTACTCGAGCTCGAGATCACCGTACATCCCTTCGCGCCGCGAACGGATGGCGATGTATCCCAGGACTTTGCCGTCATGGCGCATCGGCGCGACCAAGATCGAGCCTGCGCCGTCGCCCGTAGATTGCAGATAGCCGCCGGTCGGCAGCTTGGGCAGGCGGCCGAAGAGCATCGTGCGTCCGCTGCGTAGCGCCTGGCTCACGAATTTGCGATCGATGATGGGCAGCGAGTCGCGCTCGTCCATGTTGCGCTGGTACTGCAGACGGTAGCCGTCGGGAGCGGTCACATCCGCCGTCGCGGCGACGAGGATCGGCACGTCGATGAAGTCGCGCATCACGGCGTGGAGGTTCGCGAAGAAGTGATCCTCTGGTCCCGACGACAGCGCGAGCAGCCGGCTGTAGAACGAAGAGCCGGCCGGGAAGAAACTGCTGTACGAGCCCTCAGCCGCGCCCCGGGCTGCGGCCGGCTGCGGGTCGTGCGGAAGTTGCGAAGAGCCTCCGGAAAAAGGCTGCAAAGACCCCATTTACACTAGCATCCCTGCAGATGTGACTTGCATCGTAGACCCGTTGTGACAGCTTGGCGGAGCCCGGACCACGCTCATGCCGGCGATAGTCCGACCCTTACCGTAGTGGTCGGTGCTATCCGCCCTCAGCCCGCATTGCACCGGCCAAGCGTGACCGCAATCCAGGCCCCGGTCCAGGAAGGTCCAGTCCTCGTTCCACTCTACGGTCCCCAACCGTACGACAGGTCCAGCAGCTCCATGAGATGGCAGACTCGGGTCCCCATGCGCCGCTCGGCCAGTCCCCCCGCCAGCTGCATCGCGCAGCCCGGGTTTTGGGTGACGACCACCCGGGCGTGCGTCTGGGCGATCTCATCGATCCTCTCGGCCAGGATCTTGGCTGACAGCTCAGGTTGGGTCAGGCTATAGACGCCTGCCGCTCCACAGCAGCGGTCCGCATGCGGCAGTTCCACAAGCTCGAGACCTGGGATCGCCCGCAACAGAGCGCGCGGCTGTTGACGCACGCGCTGTCCATGCGCGAGGTGGCACGGATCCTGATAGGTGACTTTCTCGCGCAACGGATGCAGGCCCGGACGCAGGCCAAGCTCGGCGAGGAATTCTGATGCGTCTTTCACTTTGTTCGAGAAGTCCACCGCCGCCGGATCGCCGTCGAGCAGGTCGGCGTAGTCCTTCATGACCGCGCCACATCCGGCGGAATTCACCACGATGGCGTCGAGCGGCGCGGCGGCGAACGCCGCGAGGTTGGCGCGAGCCATGCGCTTGGCGATCTCGCGCTCGCCGGCGTGCAGGTTGAGCGCTCCGCAACACCATTGCCCTGGGCTGACCACGACATCGCAGCCATTGCGCGTCAGCACGCGTACCGTCGCCTCGTGCACCGAGGTGAAGAGCGATCCCATGACGCAGCCGACGAAGAGACCGACGCGAGCTCGGCGCTCGCCCTGGGCAGGGATAACCGCACCGGGGACCGCTTCGGGTCTGGGTCGCGCCGAGGCGGGGTGGGATTCGATCGGTGCGCTGTCTGCGCGCGGGATCATGCGGATGAGCTGACGGACTCGGCGCGGCAGCGGCACGGCTTGCACGAACGCGAGCGCCCAGGGCAGGGCCTGGAGCATCCGTGCCGGCAGCATGAGGAGATGGAAGAGCCATGGCGTGGGCAGGATGCGTTCGAAGGCGAGCGCACGGAACGAGCGCCACGCGCGACGCGCTTGCCAGGTCTCTTCGTGCAGCTCGACCTGGTGCCGCCCGCGTTCGAGCAGCTTGCCGAACGGCACGCCGGACGGGCAAGCGCTTTCGCAGGCGCGACAGCCCAGACAGCGGTAGAGGTGTTCGGCGAGATTGGCGTCGACCGGGGCATGGCCTTGGGCGACTTCCTTCATAAGGAAGATGCGGCCGCGCGGCGAGTCCGGCTCGAAGTGCAGGAGCCGGTATGTCGGACACGCCTGCTCGCACAAGCCGCAGCGCGTGCACAGGTCGAGATCGGCGATACTGGGCTGCGCGTCGCCGACGTATCCGCCCTGCGCCATCTCGTTCAGATACCCGCCACGAAGCGGCCTGGATCAAACGTGCCGCTCGGGTCGATGGACGCCTTGACGCGCCGCCACAATGCAACCGGAGCATCTGGCGAAAGCGGCGCTTGGACGAAAGACCCGAGCGCGTGCGGAGCGCCAAGCACGCGGAGGCTGCACCGCTCGCGCTCGCACAGATCGCCCAGTGCCCCGGCGAACGGATGCGCCGGCACGGCTTCGGCCGCCACGTGTGCGTAGACGACGCCGCTGGCCGGATGGGCGGTACGCTGTGCGCTCGGGATCGAACTCGAGATCCCGTCCAAGACCGCGGGGACCTGCGAGGGGAGCGAGGCCACAGCGAAGACCAAATGCGAAGAACCCGGGTAGATCTCGCCTGCAGCGAGTTCGGCGATATCGGACCACGCGAAATGCAACCGGTCGGTGTCGAGCGCGTCGATCGCCTCTGCGCCGCACTCCCGCAGTATCGCCGATACGCCGTCGACCTGCCGCGCGAGAGCCAAGCGCGAACCGCCGCAGCGGACGACAAGCGTCCAGGCGCCGGCTGTGGCTGCGAGCGCCCGGATGTGTCGCGCCGCCAAAGCGTCGTGGAGCGTCGTGGCCATCGGGAAGAGCGGCGAGGATGCGATCCGCTGCGCAGCATCGCAGGCGGCGCCGGCGAGCGCGAACGACCCCACGACCGCGCACTCCTCGCGCGGCAACGGCGCGACCTTGAGCGTCACCTCGCCGATGAACCCAAGCGTGCCGGACGCGCCGACGAAGAGCTTCGGCATGTCGTAACCGGCCACGCTCTTGACGACGCGCGATCCGGTGAAGGCGATCGAGCCATCGGAGAGACAGACGCGCATGCCGAGCACGCTGTCACGCGGAGCACCGTAGCGCTGGCGAAGCGCACCCGCCGATCGCGACGAGAGCATGCCGCCCACCGTGGTCGTGCGAGCGAACGGCGGATCGCTTGGGAAGAACTGGCCGTGCGCGCGCAGAGCATCCTGCAGATCGGCGAAGGTCGTCCCTGCCGCGACGGTGACGGTGAGGTCGGCGGGCGCGTGGTCGAGGATCCCGGCGCAGCGCGTGGCGTCGAGCACGACGTCGACATCGTATGGGTGCGGCGGCCGCCACTGCTTCGTGCCCGCTCCCCGGATGACGATGGCCGCGCCTTCGCCCGTGATGGTCGCGATGATCTTTGCGGCTTCGTTCGGCGTGCGCGGCGAGAAGACGAGCTTGGGCACGACACCGGCGATCGCAAAGGACTCGCACTCTTGCGGCCTGACGCGCGGGCGGCTCCCCGAGCGCTTGGCGAGCTCGTCCGCGATGGGCAAGTTCAAGTTGCGCAGCTCGTTGCGCCGCATCAGAACGCCGCTCCAGCCAGGCGCTCGACCTCAGGCGCCAAGGATCTGCTCACCGACACTCGGGCGCTCTCGCCGCACAGTCGCGAGGTGGGGAAGATCTTCGCCGGGTTGCACAGGCCGCGCGGATTGAACGCGCTGCGCAGGCGCGCCATGAGGGCCAGATCGGCGGGCGCGTATTGCAAAGTCATGCAGTCGCGCTTCTCGATGCCGATGCCGTGCTCGCCGGAGATGCTGCCGCCGTGCGCCACGCAGGCGCGCAGGATATCGGCGCCCGCTGCCACCGCCCGTTCGTAATCGCCCGGCGTGCGGTCGTCGAAGACGATGAGGGGATGGAGATTGCCGTCGCCGGCGTGGAACACATTAGCGATGCGCAGTCCGTAGCGTCGTGCGATCTCGGCGACTTCGCCGACGACCTCGGGCAGCCGGGTCCGCGGGATGACCCCGTCTTGCACGTAGTAGCTCGACCCAAGCCTGCCCATAGCGCCGAACGCGCTCTTGCGGCCCAGCCAGATGCGCTCGCGCTCCGCCTCGTCGCGCGCCTGGCGCAGCTCGCGCGATCCGTTGCGCGTGCAGATCTCGCGCACGTCGGCGACCAGCTCGTCCAGCGTGCCCAAGAGGCCCTCGAGCTCGACGATCAGCACCGCGCCGGCGTCGGTTGGAAAGCCGGCGTGCACGAACTCCTCGACCGCCTGGGTGGAGAGCTGGTCCATCATCTCGAGCGCGGCCGGGATGATGCCGCCTGCGATGATGTCGGAGACCGATCGGGACGCCTGCTCGATCGTCGCGAATGCGGCGAGCAACGTGCGGCGGTCCTGTTGCATCGGCACAAGCCGGACGACGACCTTGGTGGCGATCCCAAGCGTCCCTTCGGAGCCGATGAAGACGCCGAGCAGGTCGTATCCGGGTGCATCCACCGACTTGCCGCCGAGCCATACCGTCTCGGCCTGCGGGGTGACGACCTCGCAGCCGAGCACGTGGTGGGCGGTCACGCCATAGGCGAGGCAGTGCAAGCCGCCGGAGTTCTCGGCGACGTTCCCGCCGATCGTGCACGCGGCCTGACTCGACGGATCGGGGACGAAATGCAGCCCGTTGGTCTTCACGGCATCGCTGATGTGGGCGTTGACGACGCCGGGTTCGACGACGGCGATGCGATTGCGCACATCGATCTCGAGGATGCGATTCAATCGCCCGGTCGAGATGACCACGCCTCCGGCCTCAGCCACCGCGCCGCCGGAGAGTCCCGTGCCGGCGCCGCGCGCCACGTACGGGCAGTTCGCTTCGTTGCACGCCGCGATGATGGCCGCCACTTCGGCCGCACTGCCGGGAAAGACGACCACCTGCGGCAGCGCCTGGTCGGCCGAGCCGTCGTACTGGTAGTTCGTGAGGTCGCCCGGAGCGGTCGTCAGGTTCTCAGCCCCGACGATAGAGGCAAGCCGGGGCACAAGCGCGTCAAGCATGGAAAACGCTCATTCGGCGCAAGGTCGGACCGCCCCCGGCGCGAACGCCTGCGCCTGTATGCAGATCGAACGAGTGGACATCTCACCTCACAAGGACGTCTATAACCCGGGCGACGTGATCAATATCGCCATCTACTTCCGCACACCGTTCGTCGGCCAGTGCCGGGTCGGCCTCGTTCCCAAAGACCACCCGGCGGCGGCCGACTTCGAGCGCAAGACCTTCGCCAAGAGCAGCAATACGCTGTACGAGGGCCAGCTGTATCTCAATGAAGGCGACATCGGCGCCGGCGTGCTGCGCGCGACGCTCGCGCCCGTCTCGGGCGAACCGTGCACGGTCGCCGTCGGCGACCAGATCTTCGAGGTCCGGCCGCTGATCCCGACCCGCTAAGCGCCGGCACGATCGAACAGAGGAGAGTCTAGCCTATGGCCGTCAAAGTCGGAGAGAAGCTCCCGCCGATCAGCGCCCAGACCCAGGACGGGCAGCTAGACCTGGCGGACTTCCGAGGCGCGAAATCGGTCGTGCTGTGGGCCTACCCTAAAGACATGACCTCCGGCTGAACGAACGAAGCACGTGACTTCAGTCAGCGGTCTGCTGACTTCGCAAAACTCGACACCGTGGCCGTCGGCATCTCGCGCGATACGGTGGAATCACATCGCACCTTCGCCGCCCTCAACGAGCTGAAGACGCCGCTGCTCTCAGATCTCAGCGGGGCGATCTGCACGATGCTGGGCGTGCTGCCGGACCCCGAGGGCAACCCAAAGCGGACGACCTTCGTCATTGACAAGCAGGGCGTCATCAGGTATATCTTCGAGGCGGTCAAGATCCCGGGCCACGTCGACGCGGTGCTCGAAAAAGTCCGTGAGATGAATTCCTAGGCGTTTGCAGGAGAGTGCCGAGCAGCCCGAAAAGCGGCGGCCGAACCATCGCCCCAAGGAGGCGCACATGAAGCGGAAACCCAAAAAGCGCGCTGCGTCAAAGCCGGCCAAAAAGACGAAGAAGGGCGCCGTCAAGGCACGCAAGAGCGCGGTCAAGAGCAAGCCGGCACGTGCCCAAAAGAGCGCGGCAAAACCTCGCGCCAAAGCCGCCAAGAGCACGAAGACGAAGGCGCCTTCCGCCAAGCGACCCTCCGCTGCCCACAGCAACGGCGCAGCCACCGCGCGGGTGCCGAAAGCTCACCACGAAGAGGTCCTCGAGCACGCGCACCTTGAGCATGACGACGAAGGGATCACGATCGGCGGGTACGACGAGACCGAAGATCTCGAAGAGGGCTATGTGGAGGAGGAAGAAGAGCACTCCAACGATTCGGAAGAGGACTATTGACGCGCGCGAGACGCGCAAAGCGACACGACGGAGGTGAGGCCATCGGCCTCACCTCGCTGCTTTTCGTGGAGGCGGCTGCCGCTTTGGCCTGGGTCGTGGTCGTCGCAGTCGCGCTCGCCGACCGGCGATCGATGCGGCGCGTGCGGCGCGAATCGTCCGCCTCGGGCGAGTCTGTCACCATGATCGTCCCGGCGCGCGACGAGGCGCACAACATCGGCGCATGGGTGCGCGACGCGCGCCGCCAGACCCACCGCGCGCAACGCATCATCGTGGCCGACGATTGTTCGGCAGACGCAACCGCCCAGATGGCGCTCGAGGCGGCGGACGGTGACGAGCGGGTCGAGGTGCGTCGCTTCGGACCGCCGCCACCCGGCTGGATCGGCAAGACCTGGGCGGCGCACAGCGCGGCTTCGCTCGCGCGCAGCCAGTGGTTGCTCTTCAGCGACGCCGACGTGCGCATGGCGCCGGATGCCGTCTCAAGCGCTCTGCACGCGGCGCAGGGCTGCCGCGCCGATGCGTTCTCTATGTCCGCGACGTTGGAATGTGGCACGTGGTGGGAACGCCAGATCATGCCCGCCGTGGCGGCGCTCATCTTCTCGGCGATCCCCGCTTTCTTGGTCAACGACGATAGCGCTCGCGCGGCGCTTCTAGCGGGCGGCTTTTTGCTCGCGAGGCGCGAGGCGTACGAACGGGTGGGAGGCCATGGCAGCGTGCGCGGCTCCATCGCCGAAGACCGCGACCTGGCCGAGCGCTTCAAGGCCTTTGGCTATCGCATCAGGTTGCTGGACGGCAGCGAGCTCGTGCGCGTGCGGATGTATGAAGGCCTCTCCCAGATGTGGGAAGGCTGGCGCAAGAACTTCTACGAGGGTGCGCGCCGCAATCCGCTGATCGCTGCCGCGTCCATCGCCGCGAGCATCGCCATGCTCGTCGTGCCGTTGCCCGTGCTCGTCTTCTTGAGCGTGCGCTGCATGGTGCGCCCGTGGTCGCCTGCGGAGCGGCGCCTCGCCGTCGTCTGCACCGCATGCGTCGCATCGACAGCGCTCGTGCGCGTGGTCCGTGACCGGGCGATCGGATTCCGCACCGATGCGATGTCCATCCTCGCCACTCCGGTGGGCGGCGCGTTCGCCGCTGCGGTCATGGCGGCGTCGGCGTGGCGCATCATGAGCGGCCGGGGTCAACGATGGAAGGGCCGGACGATCCGCTAGCCGGACGGGCGTAGGCCTCACGCGTGTCGACGGTGTCCGCGAACGCATTGCGCCGATGGAGCGCGCGTAAGACCATGAAGCCGGCGAGCAACGCGACGAGCGAGCTCACCCCCGCCTCGGGTCCGAAGGCGCCGCCCGTGAGCCACTGCGGACCGTGGACGCTCTCGACGAGCACCGTCTGCGCCGGCATCGAGACGCCGCTCACTGGCAAACCGAACACCGGCCCCTCGAAGACGTTCCACGCCATGTGCGCCCCAAGCGCAAGCCACAGCGATCTCGTCCAGAGCAGACTGACGCATGCCCATAGGGCGAAGGCGACGAGCCCGCTGACGGTGAGCGCCTCCTGGTCGTGTGAATGCGGGTTGCTCAGGTGCACGGCCGCGAAGGTGACCGAGGTAAGCACGACGGCCGGCACGAGACCCCACTCCTCCCATAAGTTCTGGAGCACGTACCCCCGCATCGACAGCTCTTCAAACAGCGCTCCGGCGAAGAAGACCGCCGCGGTGACGGCGATGAGCTTCGCATCCCCGGCCAGGCCGCCCAGCGCCGTCACGTGGGCGCACCCCGAGACCGTTTCGACAGCCAATGCGATGGCCTGCATGCCCGCGCCGAAGAGGATGCCCCACCCGAAGAGCCGCAGCCACGGTCCCCGCGGCGCGAAGCCGAGCGAGGCGACGCTGCGGCGGTCCACGTAGCGCCGCATCAGCACTGCGACCAGCACGACCGCGATCGCACCCGCGAACTCGCCGGTCGCAAGGTCTCCGAACGAGAGCTGTGCCGTGTACTGCTGTCCGCGCAGTCCGTCCAAAACGAGCCAGAGCACCACGGCGACGACAAGGGTGAGCAGCACGAAGACCAGCACGCGCAAAACCGGACGCAGCCGGTCATCTTTGAGGAAGAGCTTGGCGAGCATCAGCGGCGGAGTCTTGCGCTTTTATGGGGAACAACCTTGCATGCGGTCCGAACAAGAGACGCGATCGGATTCAAGCGTCGCGGCTCGTTTATTGGGTGCCTGGAAAGCCGAGATCGAGGCGACCGCGGTCTACAGCTTGCTCGTGAAGCGGGAGAAAGATGCTCGCCGCGCTGACATACTGCGCCGTCTGGCGGAATCAGAAGAAGGTCACAGGCGTGCGCTCGAAGCGCGCATGACCGAGCTCGGCATCGCGATACCCGATCCCAAGTCCGTCCGCCTCTCGCCCTGGCTTGCGCTGCAAGCCCGCGTCGCGCCGGTCGAGCGGCTGCTGGCGGCCAGAGAGGCCGCAGAAGCGAACGACATCCAGGAACGCTACACGACGCCGACGGGGGATGTGGAGACCGACAAGCTGCTCGAGGTGATCCGTCTCGAGGAGGAGTCTCACGCGGGCGCCGTGCGTGAATTGCAGCGCCACGGACCGGCGCCGGACTCGCATCCTCCATCGGTACAGGGCAAGCTCGATCGCATCTTGCGTCGCGAGAAGTGGCATCAAGGCGGTTCGGGGTGGGTCTCGGGCGCGATCTACGGCGCCAACGATGGTCTCGCCGCTGTCTTCGGCATCATCGCCGGCGTTTCGGCGGCGACCGGAGCTTCAAGCTTCGTGTTGACGGCCGGTCTTTCAGGAGCTATCGCGTCCGCTGTCTCGATGGCGACGGGAGCATTTCTCGCCGAGCGTTCCCAGGCCGAAGTCGCGGCCGCGAATCTCGCCCGCGAACGGCAAGAGATCGCCGACCATCCGGAAGAAGAAAAAGAAGAGCTTTCGCTCTTCTATCAGCTCAAGGGGATGCCGCAAGCCGACGCCGACGAGCTGGCGGAGAGACTCTCAAGAACACCTGAGGCGATGCTCAACGTGCTGGCGGTGGAAGAGCTCGGCGGCGCGAGGACCGGGAGCGACCCACTGCAAGCGGCGCTTGCGGCGGGCATCAGCACGGGAGTCGGGGCGATCATCCCTGTCATACCATTCTTCTTCTTGACGGGGCCTCCGGCGATCATCGTGGCGGCCGTGGTCTCGCTCGTCGCCCATTTCCTCGTGGGCGCAGCCAAATCTCTCGTCACGCTACGGAGCTGGTGGTCGTCTGGACTTGAGATGACGCTCGCCGGCGTGATCGTGGGCGGCGTCCTCTACGGAGTCGGCCTGCTGTTCAGAGGCGCGGCGCAGCCGTAAAAGATGTCAGCTAGGGATGCTCTTCCACCCAGACCGCGCCGTCTGGGCCGAATTCCTTTTTCCAGATCGGCGCCCGCGCCTTGAGCTGATCGATGACGTACTCGCAGGCGTCGAACGCCGCGCCCCGATGCGCGGCCGACACGGCGATGACGACGGCGGGCTCTCCGACGACGAGCCTGCCGCAGCGATGGTGGATGGCGACCCGTTTGATGGAAAATCGCGAGGCCGCCTCCGCCGCGATGGTCTCGAACACGCTTTGCGCCATCTCCGGGTAGGCCTCGTATTCGAGGGCGACCACCGACCGGCCGCGCGCCTGATCGCGCACGCGGCCCACGAAGGTGACGACGCCGCCCGCGTCCGGTCCCGAGACGAGCTCGGTGACGGCGCGCTCGTCGAGCGGTTCCGGCGTGAGCGAGAACTGCGCCATCATCCGCCCGCCATGGGAGGCAAAAGCGCCAGCTCGTCGCCGTCACGCACCTGCGTGTCGGGCTTGACCTGTTCTCGATTGAGCGCGAACGCCACGCTGGTCGCCGCCTGCTTGAGCTTGGGGAACGACTCGTAGAGCGACGCGAGGATGTCGGCCGCACGTGCACCATCGGGCACGTCGGCGACGTACGTCGAAAGTCCAGTGGCCTCGCGCTGGGAAGCGAAGAATCGGATGGTCACGCGCATCGGGCTGGCTGATTACCACATTTCCACCGGAAAACCATGCGCGCGCCCTAGGATATGCAGGCCCTGCGTACAATTCGGTACCTTCCGAATGCACGTCACGACGACTTGAGAGGATGCAGACATGGCCCACGAACTACCCCCGCTCCCGTATGCCTACGATGCGCTGGAGCCGTTCATCGACAAAGAGACGATGACGCTGCACCACGACAAGCACCACGCCGCCTATGTCAACAACCTCAACGCCGCGCTCGAGAAACATCCGCAACTGGCCGGCAAGAGCGCCGAAGACCTCATCCGCGACTTGAACGCCGTGCCCGACGACATCCGCACGGCCGTGCGCAATAACGGCGGCGGCCATGTCAATCATTCGATGTTCTGGACCATCATGGGACCCAAGCGCGGTGGCGAACCCAAAGGCCAGCTCGCGGCCGCGATCGCGAGCACGTTCGGCGACTTCGAAGCCTTCAAGAAGCTGTTCGCCGACACGGGTCTCAAGCAGTTCGGCAGCGGCTGGGTGTGGCTCGCCCGTGCCAAAGACGGCAAGCTGTCGGTGATCAGCACGGCCAACCAGGACAACCCGATGTCGGCCGGGCTCTCGCCGATCATGGGCAACGACGTCTGGGAGCATGCCTACTACTTGAAGTATCAGAACCGCCGCGCCGACTACTTGGGCGCGTGGTGGAACGTGGTGGACTGGGATGCCGTCGCAGGCCGCTTCGACGCGGCGCAGCGCTAGCGCGGAAGATGGCGCTCTTAACCGGCAAGAAAGCCTGCGTGCTCGGCGTCGCCAACCGCTGGAGCATCGCGACGGCGATCGCCCGCGCATTGCACGCCCACGGCGCAACGCTCATCCTCACCTACGAGGGTGAGCGGACCCGCGACGACGTCGAGAAGCTCGCGCAGGAGCTGGGCGGCGCGCCGACGACCGCCGCCGACGTGGCCAAGGACGAGAGCATCGCAGCGCTGCGCGAGTTCGTCGGCGCGAAGTTCGGCACGCTCGACGTCCTCGTGCACAGCCTGGCCTTTGCGCGCAAGGAGGAGCTCGCCGGCAAGTACTTCGGCACCTCGCGGTCGGGCTTCGGCTTGGCGCTCGACATCAGCGCCTATTCGCTCGTCGCGCTGTGCCGCGAGCTGCAGCCGGTCTTCGCCGAGCGCGCCTCGGTCATGGCCATGACCTACCTCGGCTCGGTGCGCGCGGTGCGCAACTACAACGTCATGGGCGTCGCCAAGGCGGCGCTCGAGTCGTCCGTCCGCTATCTCGCCGAGGACCTCGGCGAGCTCGGCGGCGTGCGCGTCAACGCGATCTCGGCCGGGCCGATCAAGACCGCCTCAGCTCGCGCCGTCGGGGATTTCTCGAAGATCCTGAGCGACGTCGCCGCCAAGGCGCCGCTGCGGCGCAACGCTACGGCTGACGACGTCGCAGGCGCGGCGGTCTTCCTGGCAAGCGAGCTTTCGTCGGCGATCACCGGACAAGTCCTCTACGTGGACGCGGGGTACAACATACTCGGCATCGTATGACGCGTAGGTTCAAGCGCCAACCGGCACATCCGCGAGAGGTCCAGCGCGGGCGGATGCTAAAGCGAAGGGTCCGCTGATTCAGACGAGAGGGGGTGAGGGCACATGGGACTGACCTGGCAAGATGTCGAGGACATAGCCTTCGAGCTGTCTCAAGCATATCCGGATGATGATCCTGAAGCAGGTGCCCATGCCCGACCTTTTGCGGCTTGTCACAGAACTCGACGACTTCGAAGACGATCCTGAGAAGGTCGACGAGCTGACGCTCGAGCGCATCGCTCAGGCGTGGGGCGAGGAGTTCGCGCACCAAGCGTGAGCTCGACCGGACGGTCGCAGGCCCCCGGCCGTTCCTTCTAGACCATGGATTCGGTTCTCGGTCTTTTCATCCTCAACACGGTCCTGCTGCCCGGTGCGGCGCTGCGTCTGCACGTCTTTGAAGACCGCTACAAAGAGATGATGGCGCAGTGCATCGAGCACGGGCTGCCATTCGGCGTCCTCCTCGATCGCGCGGGCAACGAGGTCGGCGACGACCTCGATCCGGTCGCGATCGGAACGGCCGCCGTCATCCGCAAGGTCACCAAGCTCTCGGCTGGCCGGCTCTACGTCATCGCCCAAGGCACGCGTCGCTTCAAGGTCGAGCGGGTCGTCGAGCGTCGCCCCTTTCTGCGCGCCGAGATTTCGTTCTTGGAGGAGACCGAAGGACCGTCCGACAGCGCGAGCCGCCTGCGCGAGACGGCCATCGAACGCTTCAAGGATTATCTCGAAGAGCTGCTTGCCGTGTCGGGCAGCGAGCTCGACACGATCGAATTGCCGGCCGACGCTGCCGGATCGTCGTACGTCATCGCCGAGGCGCTCCAGGTCGGACCTGCCGTCAAGCAACAGCTGCTCGAGGCGGCGTCTGCAGCCGAGCGTCTGCGCGCCGAGCTGAAACTGCTCGACGACGAGACCCAACAGTTGCGCGCGCTGCGCGCCGAGGGAGCCCGTGGCGAGGTCCAGCCACCCGATTCCGCTCTGCGCGCACGTTTCTCGTTGAATTGACGGCATGACAAGCGCGCTGCGCGGCTTGCGCGAGCGCCTCGCCGCGCGCCCGCGTCACGCCGTCGACAATCCGGGCGCGCGCCGCGCTGCCGTGCTCGTGCCGCTGCTGGGATCGCAAGCGGCCCCTGACATCTTGTTCTTCGAGCGCACGCTCGAGGTGCTGGACCATAAAGGCGAGATATGCTTCCCCGGAGGCTCGTTCGAACCGCACGACGACGGACCGGTGGCGGCGGCGCTGCGCGAAGCGCACGAAGAGCTCGCGCTCTCGCCGCACGACGTGCAGGTCATCGGCCTGCTCGACGACGTTGAGACGCACGTGACCAACTACACGATCACCCCGGTGGTCGGATTCATCGCGGGGCAGCCCAAGCTGCAGCCCGATCCGCTCGAAGTGGCCAGGATCATCATGGTGCCGCTGGCTCGGCTGCTCGAGCCAGGGGTGGAGGCGACGCAGGTGCGGGAACACGAAGGCATCCGCCGGCTCATCTATTCCTACACGTTCGACGGCAACCGGGTCTGGGGCGCGACCGGGCGCATCACCCGGGCGCTCGTCGACATGCTGAAAGAGGCGTAAAGCGGTGCACTTCGTCGTCTTCATCGAGTACACGGACATGGCGGCGCGCGAGCGCTCGCTACCCAGTCATCGCGCCTATCTCGCACAGGGGCGGGCGAGCGGCGAGGTCGTCCAGTCCGGTCCCTTTGCAGACGGCAAGGGCGGGATGTATATCCTCGAGGTCGATGACGAAGCGCGCGCTCGGGCCTTCGTCGCCGCAGACCCCTACACGACGGCAGGCATGAAGCTCACCCTGCGCCAGTGGCACGCAAGCCGAGCCGGCGAGAAGTAGAAAAGAGGCGCGACGTGTGGTCGCGCCTCTACTGTAGGATATAAGCCCGCGCTTAGCCGCTATAGTCCTTGAGGATCTTCTGGATCTTGCCCGTGATCTCGAGCGCGTCTGCGTGACGGCGCTGCCACAGGTTGCGCCCGAAGATGAGCCCGGTGACGCCGGCTTCCATGGCGGCGCGGGTCTTGCGCAACAAGTCCTCATCGCCCATCTTGCTGCCGCCTGAGATGAGCACGAGCGTGCGTCCGGCAGAGGTCACGACCTTGCGGATACCTTCGGCTTCAGAGAGCTGGATCGACGGATATGGTTTGGGCTGCTTGTCGTTGTCGGTGATCTTGGGCTCGTTGAGTTTGACGACGTCGGCGCCCATCTCGCAGGCGACGCGCGCGGCGTAGTCGATCGCATAGAGCGAATCCTGGCCGCCTTTTTCCTTCACGGCCTTGCCACGCGGGTACGACCAGACCACGAGCGGCATTCCGTAGCGGTCGCAGTCCTCGCGCACGCGCGTGAGCTGCGCGATGTCGTCGCCCTGACGCGGGCTGCCCACGTAGAGCGTGTAGCCGACGGCGTCGGCGCCGAGGCGCACCGCGTCTTCGACGGATGCGGTGAGCGGCGAGAACGCGTCGTCGTCGCTCGGGATATTGGTCTTGCCGTTGATCTTCAGCAGGAGGGGCACCTTGCCGGCATATTTGTAGAAGTACTTGCTGGCCAGCCCGTAGTGCAGCGCGATGCCGGAATAATTGCCTTCCAGCGCGAGGCGGTACTCATATTCCGGGTCGATGCTATCGGGATTGTCGAAGAAGTCGACCGGACCGTGCTCGAGACCCTGGTCGATCGGCAAGAAGAGCAACGTGCCGTTGGCCGGGCCGTACTCGTACATCATGCGATGCAGACGGGCGCGCTTGCCGGGTGAAAGGCCAAGCTCGTCGAGC
Organism: Vulcanimicrobiota bacterium; assembly: GCA_963806005.1. Lineage (GTDB taxonomy): Bacteria > Vulcanimicrobiota > Vulcanimicrobiia > Eremiobacterales > Eremiobacteraceae > JAFANK01. Next base: position 337,793 of record CAWDWJ010000004.1, read on the forward strand.
GTCGGTCGCTGCACTTTGGTGAGCATGGGAAGAACCTCCAAAACCTACTGGAGCCGCGCGAAAGGCAGGGTCACAAGAGTACGCCCTCGGCTCAAGTTTTACCCTCAGCCTGCCTTCGGGACCGCGACACAGGTAGCACGCCGTCGAGCCCCCAGACAAGCCCGGTCGGCAACACCACGTTGATGAAGGAAAGCGCCATGTACGCCGTGTCCATGCTGGCAAAACCGCCTATACGCGCATATGAAGCCTGCATCATGAAGTAGTTGAAGTTCAAGAACATGCCGCCCACGCCGCCCACGCGGGCGAACAAGCCGAGCAGCAGCGAGATCCCGGTCAGCGTCTCGCCCCAAGCGACGAGATGGCTGACCAGACCGGCGTTGGGCAAGACGACGCCGGCGAGGAAATCATGGTAGAGGCCGGACGAGTCGCCGAGGCCTTCCCGGATCATGCCTGCCATGCCGTTTGGTCCGAAGAACCTCGGATTCAAGAGTTTGGGAACCCCATGCAGCAGCCAGAAAATGCCGGTGATGATGCGGACGACGGCGAGCCAGGTGGCGTAGGTCTGCGAGCTTGGAAGCATGGCGGGAGCTCCCTTTCCTGCGGATGGTGGTAGGAGCGCTTGTAGTTGCAGGCGGCGTCCACGGCCACCTGTCAAAGGCGCGTGCGAAGCGGCGAACGAAATCCGCGCTCGTGGATATCTTCGACATCACGGTCATCGGCGGGGGGCCGACCGGCCTCTTCGCGCTCTTCTATGCCGGCATGCGCGGGGCCAAGGCCAAGGTCATCGACGCGCTCCCCGAATTCGGCGGACAGCTCTACGCACTCTACCCGGAGAAGTACGTCTACGACATGCCCGGATATCCGGCGATCATCGCTCAGGATCTCGTCAACGCCTGCGTCGAGCAAGCGATGCAATGGCCGCACGCGGTGTGCCTTGAAGAACGCGTGACCAAGCTCGAACGGCTCGAAGACGGCACGTTCAAGCTCACCACCGACAAGACCGAGCACCACACAAAGACCGTGCTGATCTCCTCGGGGATCGGCGCGATCAAGCCTCGCAAGCTGCCGGCCCCGAGCGCGGCGCAGTTCGAGGATCGCGGGGTGAACTATTACGCGCGCAACTTCGACCGCTTCAACGGCAAGCGCGTCGTCATCGTCGGCGGCGGCGACTCGGCCGTCGACTACGCGCTCGCCATCGCGCCACGCGCAGCGTCGGTGACCATCGTTCACCGCTCCCAGTTCCGCGCGCACGCCCACACCGTGGAGCAGCTGCGCAAGACCGCGGTCGACATCCGCCAACCCGACTTCGAGATCAAAGAGGTGCACGGCGACGGCAAGGTCGAGGCGGTGACCATCGCGCACAGCAAAACCAAGGAAGAGACGAGGATCGAGACGGACGAGGTGCTCTGCGCGCTCGGCTTCGTCTCCGATCTGGGCGAGCTCAAGGCTTGGGGGATCAAGGTCGAAGGCAATGGCGTCGTCATCGACCCCTACACGATGGAGACGAGCGTTCCGGGCATCTACGCCGCCGGGGACGTCATCAGCCACGCAGGGAAGCTCAAGCTCATCGCCTGCGGCACGTCGGAGGCGGCTATCGCGGTGAACCAAGCGATGGTGCGCATCAACCCCGCGAACAAAGCGCAGCCGGTGCACTCGAGCAACCTCACGCTGCCGATCACGGCGAAGCTGGGCGTCAAGCCCTGACCGCGCCGCGCCGTTGGACGGAAGAGCTGGGCGGGATCCGCTGGCTGCCGCGCATGATCGACAAAGCACGATTGGCGAGCCGCAGCGAGCTCGGCCCGTATCTGCTCGGGCATTCGCCGGTCGACGCTGGGTTGCTCAAACGACTGGGAGTCACGACCACGGAGTTCGCCGCCATCGTCGCCGCAAGCGCACACGACGAGGGCGTCCTCGCGGCGCTACGCGAGCGCGGCTTCGACCAAGCGCGCGTCGCGCGCTGGTCGGCCCGGCTGCCGCAGCGACACCCCTGGATCCTCAGCGTGATCGATTTGGATGAAGGCCACAGACGGGGGAATCTGCTGGAACGGTTCGTGCTCGGCGTGCTGCGCCCGGCGCAATACCAATTGATGGCGCTCGTCCGGCGGGTCGCCAAGGCGCCGTAGCCGTCAGATCTGCCAGGTCTGTGCGTTCCAAAAGCTCGTCGAACCGGGCGGGGGCTCGAAATTGCGCAGTTCGTCGTTGACCGCGAAGATGCGCCCTTCCCAGACGAGCGGCACGTAGGGCAGGTCGCGGTTGAGGCGGCGCTGGATGAGCGAGTAGAGCTGCTTGCGCGTGGCCAGGTCATAGGTCGTGACGGCCTGCTCGGACCAGCGATCGACGTCTGGATCGGAATAAAAGGCGTCGTTGTAGGAATGCGGCGCGAAGCTCTTGGTCTCGATGATCTGATTGCGGTCGGGGTCAGGATCTGCCTCCCAGTCGTCGAGCAGCACGTCGAACTTCCCGTCGGTGGCAAGGCCCGGGTTTCCGTAGATGACGTTTTTGGCGACGGCGCGGATGTCGACCGACGCGCCGATGGCGAGCCATGCGCGCTGGATCTCCTGCGCCATCGTGCCGAGCGCGTTGGATTCGGTCTGGTTGAGGAGATTGAAGGAAAGCTGCCGTCCGTTCTTGGCCCGGATGCCGTCGGCGCCGGCCACCCAGCCGTCCTTATCGAGGAGCGACTTGGCAAGGGCGGGATCGTAGGCAGGCGCTCCTTGCGGATCGTACGCCCAGTTCGTCGGGGGTATGAGGGTCTGGGCCGTGACCGCGGTTCCCAGGTAGGCGGTTTGGTTGATCCGGTCGCGGTCGAGCGCAAGCGCAAGCGCTCTGCGCACGGTCGGGTCGGTGAACGGCTCGCGCGTGCAGTTAAACGTCAGGAAGCGCTCGAGCAGCGTCGTCACGAGCAAGGCGTGCATGCCCGGAATGGCCTTGACCAGCGGATACTGCACGGGCGTCAAATATGCGGCGACGTCGAGCTCGTGGCTGGACGCCATCGTGATCTGCGTGTTGGGGTTGGGCACGATGTGAATATCCACCTCACGCACCTTGGGCTGGCCCGCGAAGTAGTGGGGATTGGCCTTGAGCACGATGAGCGAACCGTGGTCCCAGCGGTCGAGCACGAACGGCCCGCTCCCCAGCGGGTGCTTCCCGAAGGGGTCCGTGTTGAAGTCCGCAGATTTTGCGAGGATATGCTCGGGGATGACGTACCCGCCGGTGCTGCGCTCGAAGAACTGCAAGATGGCGAGCGCGAACGGCGTTTGCATATGGATGACGACGGTGTACGGATCCGGCGTGTCGAGCGATGTGATGCGCTTATAGGTCTGCGTGTAGAACGTGTTGACCTTCGGGTCCGTATAGGCGCGATAGGTGAAGGCGACGTCAGCGGAGGTGAGGGGCACACCGTCTTGCCATTTGAGGTCGTGGCGCAGATGATATGTGATTGTCCTGCCGTCGCGGCTGATGCCGCCGTTGCCAAGCGTCGGGACCGCGACGGCGAGGTCGGGCACGAGATTGGCGTTCCCGTCGAACTGCACCAAGCCGTTGAAGATGGCGCCCTCGACCTCGCCTTCTTCGATCAGCCCGCTGAGCGGTGGGTTGAGCGTGTTCGGTTCGGCCTTGATCGCCATGCGCACGACGCCGTGGACGGTGGCGGCGCTTGGAGCACCTGTCATACCGCCCGAGGTCGACACCTTGGAGCATCCGCTCAAGCCGAGGATGAGGACGCACGCCGTGGCGGCCAGTCCGGCCGAACATGCATGAGAGAAAGCCGGCGCCAAGGCCGGCTTTCCATCAGGCGCGTGTCGTGGCGTGCGGATGTCGCGCACGACCCTCGAACCGTTAGCCAGCTGAGCCACGCAGCAGGTCGTAGAACCGCACGGTGACGAGCGTGACGTAGGCGCTCGTCAATCCGCCGATCACCAGATTCGCGATGACGGCGAGGAAGGCGATATGATTGAAAAGGGAGAGGACGATGGTGCTGATGATATAGATGACGACGATGCCCAAAAAGGCGATCAGGCTCGGCCCGATATTGGCGCGCACGAGACGTGCCGATGTGCCTAAGGCGGCGAAGACCCCCTCATTGCCGACCACGATCGCCGGAAGCGTATACATGAAGAAGAAGAGCATCGCGAGCCCGAGGATGATGCCGAGGCCGAGCGCGATGACGAGCACGCTGCAGATGGCGCCCAAGACGATGGCGATGAGGAAGAGCCCGAGCAGCGACGGCAGCTTGCTCATGGCCTTGCCGATGCCTCCGGCAAGATCGGGAGCCTGGCCATGCCAGACGTGCTCCGCGCCGCCGATGACGACGGCCTGGGCGACAAGCCCGAGCAAGATGATGACCACGATGAATATCGCAAAGGCCGGACCCGCCGTGGCGAGCATACGCAGCGCAGCGCTCGGATCGGAGGAGTTGGGCATCATGCCGCCCGCCATGAGCGGCGCGAATGTCGCTGCTAAGACGAAGAGCGCCAGGACCGCGGCGACGAGCGAGACCAGGGCGGTGGGAACGGCAAGCACCCAGTTCTTGAAAAGGACGGACAGCGCGTTCTGCAGTTCTGCCATGGCGTCGATCTGGCGGTTGACCATTAGGGAAGGCCTCCTTCCGGCTGGAATCGGTTACTTAATGAAACGGATCGTCACCGGGTAGCTGTACGCGATTCCCTTGTTCGCCTGCATCGAGGCGATGATGACGAGCACGAGGTCGGCAAGGCCCACAAGTCCGATAAGCGGGAACAACAGCACGCCGATGGCGATGAACGTGAGGAGCGTCGCCACGATGCCCGCGCCGATCATATAGATGGACATGGATATTTGAAAATTCAGCGACTCCTTGCCATACTCGTTGACGATCGGCATCTCGTCCTTCTTCACCAACCATACGACCAGCGGGCCGATGATATTGCCGAACGGGATGATCAAGCCGGCTAACGCCGACAAGTGACAAAGCATCGGCCACAGGTGCTCTTGCGTGGGGGTAGCCGAGCTCTTATCGGGAGGGTTTACCATCGCGAGCCTCCATTCAGCGTCGCCCACCAAGTAAATAAAGCCGACTTCAAATCCTAAGGCAGCGCACGCTCGCAATGCTAGGATGAAAAGGAGTTCTCCTGCTCGCACGACCCGCCGGCCGGGAAACGGAAACGGCGAAGGCGAATATAGGGCACTCGCACGCGTATGAGGAGCCAATTTTGACCGATCTGCTCGCGCTTGGCGGCCGCAGCTTCCGCTCGCGCCTGATCGTCGGGACGGGCAAATTCTCCAGCCCGGAAGTCATGGCCGACGCGCTCGCCGCGTCCGGAACCGAGATGGTGACGGTGGCGGTGCGCCGCGTCGATCTCGACGCGCCCACAAGCCCGATCACGGACTTCATCGACCAATCCAAGTATCTCATCTTGCCGAACACCTCGGGCGCGGCCGACGCGGACGAGGCGGTACGTCTTGCGCACCTGGCCCGCTCCGCCGGCCTGCCGCCGTGGATCAAGGTCGAAGTCATCCCCGACCCGCGCTATCTCATGCCGGACCCGATCGAGACGCTCAAGGCGTGCGAGATCCTCGTGCGTGAGGGCTTCATCGTGCTGCCCTATATCCACGCGGATCCTGTCCTGGCCAAACGGCTCGAGGAGGTGGGCACGGCCGCCGTCATGCCGCTCGCCGCGCCCATCGGTTCCGGCAAAGGGTTGAAGATGGAGGCGGCGATCGCCATCATCATCGAGCAGGCGAGCGTGCCGGTCGTGGTCGATGCCGGGCTTGGCGTTCCCTCGCATGCCGCCGCGGCGATGGAGATGGGCGCCGATGCGGTCCTCGTGAACACCGCCATCGCGAGCGCGGCGCACCCGGCGCGGATGGCACACGCCTTCAGGCTCGCGGTCGAAGCAGGCCGCGCCGGTCGCCTGGCCGGCCGAGCACCCGAGATGTCGACCGCGTCTGCGTCGAGCCCCTTGACAGGCTTCTTGCGCGAAGGGTGAGCCGCATGTCATTCGCCGACCGGTTCTCGCCCTCGGCCATCCGCGAAGCGCTCGCCCGCGCCGAACGGGTGGGCGAAAACGATGTCCGTGCAGCGATCGCTTCTGGGGCGCCCGATGTCGGCGCGGTGGCGGCCCTCTTGTCGCCCGCCGCCGCGGGCATGCTCGAAGAGCTCGCCCAGGCCGCGCACCGGCTCACACTCGAGCGTTTCGGCAAGACGATCGCGCTCTACGCGCCGCTCTATCTCAGCAACGACTGCGTGTGCACGTGCACGTACTGCGGGTTCTCGATGGGGCTCGACATACGACGCAAGACCCTACGCGTCGACGAGGTCATGCGCGAAGCGGGCGCGCTTGCAAGCCATGGCTTTCGCAACATCCTGCTCGTCTCGTCCGAGCATCCCAAACTCGTCAACGCGGACTACGTCGCGCAGTGCGTCCGCGAGACCAAGCGCAAAGCGCACTACGTCGCGCTCGAGATCGCGGCGGCCGAGATACCGCAGTACGAGTCCTATGTCGCCGCCGGCTGCGACGGCATCGTCCTCTATCAAGAGACCTACGACCCCGAGATCTACGCACGCCACCACCTGGGCGGTCCCAAGAAGCGTTTCGCCTGGCGTCTCGACGCGCTCGAGCGCGCCGCGCAGGCGGGCGTGCGCCACCTCGGCGCTGGTGCGCTGCTCGGGCTCGCCGACTGGCGCTTCGAGGGTCTGGCGTTGATCGAGCACGTGCGGCATCTGCAAAAGCAGGCCTGGCGCTCCCAGGTCAACGTCTCGTTCCCGCGTATCAACGCAGCGGCCGGTGGCTTCTCACCGGACCATCCGGTGAGCGATCCGCAGCTCGTGCAGCTCATCTGCGCGCTGCGGCTCGCCCTGCCGACCGCGGGCGTCGTCCTCTCGACGCGCGAGGCCGCCACGCTGCGCGACCGGCTCGTGCCGCTCGGCATCACGCACATGAGCGCCGGATCGAGCACGGAGCCCGGCGGCTATTCCGACCCTGGGTCTGCTGGCGAGCAGTTCCATCTCGAGGACACGCGTTCGCCGGAGCAGGTCGTGCTCGCCCTGCGCGGGCTCGGCTACGACCCGGTCTTCAAGGATTGGGAGAACATGCTGCCCGTGACGGATGCGGCGTCATACGCGGTCGAGGCGGCCGGCGCATGACCGTCACCGCGAACGGCAAACCGCGCACGGTGAAAGACGGCGCGAGCATCGACGAGTTCTTGCACGGGCTCGACCTCGCACCCGATAGGGTGGTCGTCGAGCACAACGGCCGTCCGCTACGACGTGAGTCCTTCAAGCAGACGATGCTGCGCACCGGAGACCGGCTCGAGATCGCGCAGATGGTGGGCGGAGGATGATCGCCCAGGTCGCGGGAGCCAAGCGCGAGCGGCTCGGGCGCGTGCGCATCTACCTCATCACCGATGCGTCACCACGCGTGGCACCCATCGAACGCTTCCTGCGCGAGGCGGTGGCGGGTGGCGTGGGCATGGTCCAGCTGCGCGAGAAGGACATGTCCGATGGAGCGCTGCTCGACGTCGCCGCGCGCTGCACCGTGATCTGCCGGTCGCTGGGCGTGCCCTTCATCGTGAACGACCGCGTCGACATCGCGCTAGCCAGCGGCGCGGACGGGGTCCACGTGGGTCAGGACGACCTACCGGTCGCGACCGTGCGCGAGCTCGTCGGCGAGCGTCTCATCGTCGGGCTTTCGACGCACAGCGCCGAGCAGATCGAGACCGCTTCGCATCTGGACGTCGACTATATCGGCGTCGGCCCCATCTGGGAGACGCCGACGAAAGAAGGGCGGGCTGCAGTCGGTACCGAGCTCGTGCGGTTCGCCGCGGAGCACGCAAAGCAGCCGTTCTTCGCGATCGGCGGCGTCGATCCGAACACGGTCGGCGACGTGCTGCGCGCGGGCGGTCGCGGCGTTTCAGTGCTTCGCTGCATCACGCGTGCTGCAGACCCCAAGGAAGCGGCCTTCGATCTGCTACGGCAGATCGAAGGCATCGATCGGGCGGCTCGAAAAGACGCGATGGTCAATGGCGACCACGCCTGACGAGGATCTAGCGCAGCGGCTTCCGCCCGGCCAGTACATGGCGCGGGATTTTCCGGTGCTCCACGTGGGAGATGTCCCCCGCTTCGACCCGAAGACCTGGCGTTTTCGGATCTGGGGAGAGGTCGACCACCCGGACGAGCTTGACTGGGAGAGATTCCTCGCGCTGCCCGTGCAGACGGTCACGACCGACATCCATTGCGTGACGCGTTGGACGAAGTTCGCCACGACCTGGAGCGGCGTGCCGTTCCGCCACATCATGAAGATCGCGGGCGTGAAGCCCGCGGCACGTTTTGTCATCACCCACGGCGCGAACGGCTATTCGGCGAATCTGCCGCTCTCGGTCGTCGACCAGGACGATGTCCTGTTCGCCCACACCTACGAAGGCAAGCCGCTCGAGCCGATCCACGGCGGCCCGTTGCGCATGTTCGTGCCGTCACGCTACTTCTGGAAGAGCACGAAGTGGTGCACCGGTGTGGAATTCTCGGCCGAGGACAAGCCGGGTTTTTGGGAACTGCGCGGCTATCACAATGACGGGGATCCATGGAAAGAAGAGCGCTACTGGTGAGTCCGTAATGGGCGAACGAGCCGGCCAAGAGCCGGCTCGTTCATCTTCAATGCTCGGGGAAGCTCCAGGGACTACGAGGCCAGATTCACGTTGAGGAGCGGCGCGTTGTCCGTGGCGAAGCTGCCCGCCTCGCGTTCGGCCACTTGGTAACCAGCGTCGCGCGCCTGTTCGACGCAACGCTCGCACACCTTGACCGTACGTAGCCGCAGCGTGGAAAGCCGGTGGGCGAGGAAATGGCGGCCGAGCCGGTGTTGAGCGCCGCAGAACGCGCAGGTCGACATCTCGAGCATAACCCTTTCAAATGGGAGAGGAGCGCCGTCCATAGGACCGCTCTCGGGGCCTGTTGTTACAGCACGATCCCGGCAAGGTTGCGCGCACATTTGTTCGAAGCCGCCTCGAGATGCGGATAGCTCTCGTCACGATCGGTGTGGCGCTCGTGGTCTTCGGGACTGCGACGTTTGCCGTGCAGCACCCGTACGACCCCGTCATCCACCGCTGGGAAGCGGCGCTCGCCGTCGCGCTCGCCGTGCTGGCGCTTGCGGCGCTCGCAGCACGCGGGCTTGGGGGTTCGCGCGCCGCGCGCTTCGCGGCGCTTGGCGGTCTCGGCGGGATAGTGATCGCCGTCGCTTTTCTGGCAGGCGAGCTCTTGGTTGGGCCCCCGCAGAGGATCTCGTCCGCGCCGGGGCAGACCTACCGACCGGCCGGCAGCGCGAGCCTCGCGGTAGTGTTTCCGGCGGTGACTCCTGACGGCCTGAGCACGCGGCAGGCACCCACGTCGGTCACCGTGCGGACGGGGACAAGCGACGAAGCGCTTGCCGTTGGAGAACAGATGCGCTCGCATTCCTATGTGCTGCGCGCCGACGGCTGGCCAGCCGCATACGTGCGGGCCTGGTCCGCACAGCACATCGCCCAGACGGTGACGCAGCCGACCGGTGTGGCTTTCGTCTCGCCCGTGCTGCAATTTCCTATCGCCGATAGAGACGGTTTGCTCACCGACAGCTTCGCCGTTCCGGCGCTGCACCGCGAAGTCCGCGTCAAGTACTATGCTGGGCTGCCATCGCGCGGCATCACGATCCCGTTCCTGCAGCTTGAGATCGACGAGGAGAACGGCGGTTCGCTCTTCGGCGGCGTCGCGGTCAGCGGACGCCCCGTGCGCCAGGCCGGAATGGAGCTGCTCTTCGACCTAGGGACGTATCCCATCGTCTCCATGGCCGGCGCGCCCGACGCGTTCGTCTATGAGGTCGGATCGCTCGTGCTGCTCGCCGGCATCATCGGGTTCGCCGTCTGTGCGCTGTGGCCGGGGCGCCCCCGGGAGGCGACGTGACCGAGCTGTACGCCGCCGTGCGGCGGGGGGCCGATGGTTCGTACGAGGTCAGCGATGACCGCGTGCTGGTCGGCGCATCGCTCGGCAACGGCAGCGCATGGATCGTGGGCAAGGCCACGGGTGCCATCCAGAAGATGTACTCGCTCAAACTGGATCGAGACGTGCTGTGGTCGACCGTCGTGACCTACGGCAGCGCGAGGCACCGCGTGCTCGTCGGTCTTGAGTCCGCAGACCGCTCCCCGGAGGAACGGCTCGGCCGCGAAGGCGGCCACGTGATCTTCGCGCCCGTCGGCATCGGGATCTTTGAGTATCACCCAGGGTACCAGCGCCACCGCTTCGAGCTGCCCAGCCAGCTCCACGTCTGCGAGACCATCTTCGTGCCGCGCAGCGGCCTCGCCGACCCGGCGGTCGCGTACTTCATCGTCGATGTCAGAAACGGCGGCGCAGAGACGCGTGAGCTCGCCGTGAATGCGTATGTGAAGCTGACCGGGACGACGCCCAAGGACATCGCAGCCACATACGACGCCCGGCTGCGTGCGCTCGTGGCCCACAACGAGTCGCAGCCCGATTGGGTCCGCATCATCGGCGTCAGCGTCAAACCCAGCGGATATCAGACGATGGAGCATGCGGCCGAATCCTACGACCCGCAAAACGTGCCGCCGCTCTCCGACGACACGTCGGAGAAGGGTGACATCCTGGGCGCCATCGGAGGAACGCTTCGGGTTCAGCCTGGCAAGACCGAGCGGGTCGCGTTCATCGAGGTCTTCTCGGAAGCGGGAGAAGCGCAGGCTCGTGCGATCTACGAGGCGGCGCAGGACGTCGAGGGAGCGTTGCGCCGCACGGAGGAGTGGTACCGGCGCTACCTGGGCGTCGCGCAGATCCTGACCCCGGAGAAGACCATCAACGACGGAGCGTATTGGGCCAAGGTCAACATGTTGCGCGTGCTCGCCCGTTACCCGCAGGGCGACGGCTTCACCAATAGCCCCGGATCATCGGCCGCGGTCGTGGGTCGCGACCTCGCCTGGTTCGCGTACGGCTGCGACTACCTCGATCCGGAGATGTCGAAATCCATGCTGCTGCGCTTCGGGCGCACGCAATACGATTCGGGTAAGATGCCCGAGTACTATCATGCGGTCACGGGCGAGGTCGAAGACTACGGCCTCAACATCAATGACGACACCCCGCTTTACATCTTGGCCTGCGCGCACCACTACCGCACGAGCGGCGACAACGAATTCCTCGAGCGCATCTGGCCGGTCATCGCCAAGGCCGCCGATTACATCCTCGCGCAGCGCGACGCGCGCGGACTCGTGATATGCACAGCGACCGGCGAGGAGGTCCGTGGCATCGCCGGTTGGCGCAATATCATCCCTCACTTCACGATCACAGGAGCGGTCACGGAGATCAACTCCGAGTGTTTTGCGGCGCTCTTGACCATGGCGCAGCTCGCGCGTGCGCTGGTAAGCGTCGATCAGAGCCGCCGCGATGAGTACGAAGCGTTCGCTGCGCATTGCTCGACGTGCGCCCGCGAGCTCCGCGACGCCATCAATAAGCATCTGCTCAACCCCAAGAACGGCATGTACGTGCTCAACATCGACCAGAGTGGCCAGAGCCATGCCGACGTCACGGGTGACGAGGTCTTTCCGGTGATGTTCGACGTCGCCCCGGCACCCGTCGCCTATCGCATCATCAGCCGGCTCAACACGCCCGATTTCCAGACAGAAGCCGGCCTGCGCACGGTCTCGCGCCTGTCGCCCGACTACACGCCCTATCGAGACGTCGGTCTGATCGGGGGCGTCTGGCCGGGCCTCTCGTTCTGGTACGCGTTCGCCGCCGCGAAGATCTACCCGGATGCCATGGTACGCAACCTCAAGGCGGGCTATGCGCACTACCTGCGCGATCCGAAGATCTACAACACGGTGCCGGGCCAGTTCTCGGAATGGTTCGACGGGGAGTCGCTCGTCAACCGCGGTCTGCGGCTGTCGCCGTGGGAGCCGCCGCGCTACCTCTGGGCGGCGATCGAAGGCGCCTGCGGATTGACCCTCAACGAGGCGCCCAAGCGTCTGCGCGTGGCGCCGCTCATGCCGTCCGGCTGGACGTGGCTCGGGGTGCGGCGGCTGCCGCTGCTCGGCAGGGAGCTCAGCTATTTCGTCATCCGCGACGCGAGCCGTTTCCGCATCTTCGCGAACGGCCACCTCGACGTCGAGGGGGAGCTCGAGGTCTTCGACGAGGACGTCAGCGACCGCATCGATAGTCTAGACCCCGATATGGTCGTGATGGGCCTGCGCCGCCGTGACGAGTGGCTCATCTGCATCGGCAGCACGCTCGACGTGGCCTACACCTTCCCCCTATCGCTCGGACGCCTGCTCGACGAGCGCCGCCGCTACCTCGCTCACCTCTACAACGCGAGCCTGGCGAGATGGGTCGAGGGGGAGACCGCGGTGGGTAAAGATTTCAAAGACATCGCCCTGCGCCTCGAGGCGCACAGCTTCGCCCTGACCAGATTGGTCCCGGTGGAGTAACCGCCACGCGCTGCGCTGAAGTCTCGTCGCGCATGAGACGCTCGCCGGCAGTCATTAACACGCAGACGACCTTGCTCGCCAGGCACCGCTCGCAGCGCATGCTCGCGCTCGTGCTGTCGGCGCTCGTCATGAGCACCCTTGCATGCACGAAGATCCAGACGCGCACCGGTGCTGGAGGCTCGAGCAATCCCTGGACCGTCCACGGCGTGTTGCGCGTCGGATCGTACGAGGACCTCGACACCCTCAATCCGCTGCTCACGACCCAAGCCTTCGTCAGCGACGTCGCACAGATGGTGTTCTCTGGGCTCATCGATTTCGACGATCGCGCCAATCCTATTCCCGATGTCGCGCTTGAGGTACCCACCCCGGCGAACGGCGGGGTCAGCCCTGACGGGAAGACGATCACGTACCATTTGCGCCGCGGCGTTCGGTTCTCGGACGGCGTTGCGCTGACGTCGGCCGACGTCAAGTACACATGGCAGCAGATCGTCAATCCAGACAACAACGTCGGCTACCGCTATCCCTACGACCAAGTCGAGAGCATCGACACGCCAGACGATCTGACCGTCGTCGTGCATCTCAAGGCGCCGCTCGCCTCATTCGTCACGGCCTTCATGCACAACGGCAACATCGGATCCATCCTTCCCAAGCATCTGCTCGCGCAGTATCACGATCTCAACCGCGTCGCCTACAACAACAAGCCGGTGGGGAGCGGACCTTTCGTCGTGGCGAGCTGGGAGCCCGGAGCGCTGCTCGTGCTGCGCGCCAATCCCGGGTACTGGCGCGGTCCGCCTAGACTGAAGGAAGTGCAGTACCGCATCATCCCCAACCAGAACACGCTTCTGACCGACGTCATGAGCCACAACCTGGATCTCTACTACGACGCGCCCGAGGTCCAGTACGCGACGCTCAAGGCGCTGCCCGGGTATCGTATCACCACGGTGCCAAATATGACGTACGAGCACGTGGATTTCAACGCCGCGCGGCCGCCGCTCAACGACGTGCGCGTGCGCCGGGCGATCGCCTACGCGATTGATTGGCGCAAGCTCGCCGACGATGTGTATTTCGGCCTGGACACACCGGGCATGGCCGACACGCCGCCGATGTTATGGGCGTACGACCCAAGCGTGAAGCCCTACCCGCACGAACCCGACAGAGCGCGCGAGCTGCTGCGGGCGGCGGGTTGGCTGCCGAACGCGCAAGGGATGCTCTACCGCAACGGCCAGCCGTTGCGCATCGACATCGCCACGGTGGCCGGCGTGACCTCGCGCTTGAAAGCCGAGGAGCTCATCCAGCAGGATCTGCGAGACGTCGGCATCCAGCTCGACATCCACAACTATCCGGCCAACCTGCTTTTCGCCACCTACGGCAACGGCGGCATCCTCGCCCATGGCAAGTTCGATCTCAGTCTGTACGCCTGGGAGTTCACCAATCCCGATCCCGACGACACAAACCTCATGGGGCCGGACGAGCTGCCGCCCAAGGGCGAGAACTACACGTTTTATGCCGATCGGGAGATCGGGGCCTGGCAGGGCGCAGCCGAGGCGCACTACGAGCACGCGCAGCGCCGTCCGTATTACGTGCTCATACAACGGCGCTTCCACGACGCAGTGCCCTTCCACACGATCGTGTGGCGGGCCAACATCGACGCGGTGAACGATGATCTGCGCAACTTCAAGCCGGCACCGGCGGTCAGCGACTTCTGGAACTCATGGGAGTGGCAGATATAAAAATGTACGGGTGCCGATTCGCCGGCGCCCGCCACGCGGCCATGGGCGCGATGCATCGCCGAACCTACCGCTCGATCAGCAGCCCGATCTTTCCGTTGTGCTCGTTGCGCGCGAGGCGTTCGAATGCGGCGCGGCCCTCTTCGAGCGGGTAGGTCGAGTCGACCAGCGGCTTGAGCCCTTTACTTTCGACAAACCGTAAAAGCGCGCGGAACTCGGGCAGCGATCCCATGGACGATCCGAGGATACGCAATTGGCGCCAGAACACACGTCCAAGATCGGCCGGGGGATTCGGGCCCGTGGTCGCGCCCGCGACCACGATAGCACCACCCTGGCGCACAGCCCGCATGCTCGTCCCCCAGGTCGCTTCACCGACCGTCTCGATGACCGCATCGACCCCCTCGCCGCCCGTCATCTGCAGGATCGCTTTGGCGGCGTCCTTGCCGGCCAGCACTCCTTCGTGCGCGCCGAGACGCTTGGCCGTCTCGAGCTTCGCCTCTGACGTCGATGACGCCACGACCCTGATGCCCGCGGCGGCCGCGAGGGCGACCGCCGCCGTGCCGACGCCCCCACCGACCCCCTGCACGAGCACGGTGTCGCCCGGGCGCAGCGCGGCCTTCACGAAGAGCATCCGATAAGCGGTCAGCGTGCTCACGCCGAGCGCTGCGGCCTCAACGGCGTTAAACGACGAGGGCCTCGCGATCGCGTGCAGCGCCGGCAGCACGACATATTCGGCGAACGTGCCTTCGAGCGGGCCGTCGCTGAGCAGCGTCCAGGTGCGGCACAACATCGGATCGCCGCCCAGGCAGCCGGCGCACGCTCCACACGACGTCAGCGGATAGAGCACGACCTCGCTGCCCGGCTCGGGCGTACCCTCGGGCCGGTCTGGCCCGTAGGCCTCGACCGTTCCCATGCCGTCGCAGCCCAAGATGCGCGGCAAGGTTATCGGGTACCCGACGACACCTCGCAGCGTGAACAAATCATGGCGGTTGAGCGTGGCGGCGCGCATGCGCACGCGCACTTGGCCGGGCCCCGCTTGCGGGACCGGCCGCTCACCGATCTCGATATTGGTCAGTGGGTCGTCGCCGCCGGTCTTCGTCGCGTAAAGAGCGCGCATTGTCATGTGACCTCGCTGTGGTTCCAGCAGTGATGCCGTGCCGCGTCAGGACGCAGCAGAGAAGACGCTGACCGACGTCGGATAGGCACAGGTGGTCACGGGCGGAGCCACCGCGCGCAGCGACCGGGTGTCGTAGACGCTGATCGAGTCGGCTCGAGCATTGGGGACGTATAGACGGTGATGGAGCGCATCGAGATACGGAAGCCAGGGCGTGAGCGCGACCGGCAGGGTGGCGATGCGCCGGAGCTGCGGGATGGTGAACACCGCGACGTTCGCCAAGCCCTCGTTGGTCACGAACAGCCGAGACGCCGAGGGATCGACAACCACGCCGAGCGGCAATGCGGCTTTGGAGCCGGTGCTCAGCACGTCGCCGATGCGCCGCATGCCGGGCAGGCTGAAGCGTTCGAGACCCGGGTTGGCACGCGCCCCATTGAGCGTGGCGGTGTCGTTATCGGCCACGAAGAGCAGATGATGGATGGCATCGACCGCGACGCCGAACGGGCGAGCGGCGGTTGCGGCCGTGCCGGTCGCATGCGCGACGCCGTGCTCGTCGAGCGAGAAGCGCATCACCGTGTTGCTGTTGATCGCGGTGACGAAGAAGGTGCGGCCGCCGTCGGCTGCCGTGATGCCTTCAGGGGTCTCGCCGGCACGAACCGATGACACGAGCACCGGCACGCCCGCCGGGTTGATGCGGAAGATGCGCACGCCCGGGGTGGCAGGCTCGGCGAGGTTATCGGTCGCGGCGAAATAGCCGTACGCGAGCTGCGCGATCTCAGAGAAACGCGAACCGGTCAGCGGTGCCGACGCCCGCCAGCGCATGGTCTGAAGATCGACATCCACGAGTTGGGTGTCGACGGCGAACACCGCTCGGCGAGCTTTGGCGTCGACGGCGATGCCGGCGGCATGACCGCCGACGCTCAAGCCACCGGCTAGCGTGCGGTCACCCTCGTCGAAGACGTTGAGCGTTCCATCTTCGTAGCACGTGGAGAGCAGCTGTGGCCGCAAGGTCCCGGGCGGCTTCACCGTCGCCACGGAGACGGAATCCGTGATCCCGCTGCCCGCGTCAGCGACGACGTCGGCGGTCGCCGCGGCACCGGGGGCGTGGTAGAGCCCATTGCCATCGATCGAGCCTGGGCCGACCACGGTCCAGGCGACAGGCGCCCCCTGCGTGCCGCCGACGAGCGTCGTATGGAACTGCAGGTCGTTGCCGGCAAAAACCCGAGCGGTCCTGGGCAGCACCGCAAGACGAGGCGCGAACGATCCGGGATGGCCGCTGCTCGAACACTCGAGCACGGCGACAGCAGCCGCCGTCGCAGCTCCGAAGAACACGACCGTGGCGCGTTTCATGCCGCGCCGATCACCCCGCGCAGGATGAAGTAGACGCCGGCGATGCCGCCGACGGCGGCGAGCGCGAGCAGCCAGGGCCGGCGGGTCAAGGCGGCGACCGACGTCAGCACGATCGCGATCTCGAAGAGCGCGACCGCCGCGTCGGTCTGCAATTTGCGCCGCTCCGTGGCGGACGATTCCGCCAAGTCATGATCGCGTGAGGCTTCGTAGCGATGTGCCTCGTCGCGCAAGGGCGCCTGTTCTTTCCTGTACTGCGCAGCCTTTGCGCTCATCGACGCGGCGCGCGGGCCGCTCTGCGTCTGACCGATGGTCTCGTAGATATGCGCCTTGACGCTCTCGGCCTGATATTCCGACCACAGGTCGGACGCCGCGACCTCGCTCAGCACGGCTTCGTTCTTGAGGGTCAGCATGCGCTCGCTCAAGCGGCCGCCGTACAGACTCGAGAGACCCGCGAGCACCGCGAGCACCGCGGCGAAGAGCGGCACGAAGCGAAGAGGTTCGTTCGCGCCATGCTCGAGCAATTCGTGCGTCCGGTGTTCGTGTTCGAGCACCTCGCGCGGCTCGTAATCCGGCGTCACGGGCGACGCCTCGTGCGGGACGTAGCGGAACGGTCGAGCCAGCGATAGATGTTCGGCATACGGTCGGCAAATGTTTGGGTGCCGGGCACGACTTCCTTTCGCCGGGTCAAGATGGTGTCGATGGCGGCGACAAAACCGCTTGGGCGGCCGGTCAGCGAGCTCCCCACGCGCCCACCGTCCGGGCCGATGAGGCAGGCAGCCACAGGATCGTCGGCCCTGGCGCACAGGGCGACATATACCCGATTCTCCATCGCTCGCGTGCGTGCGACGTCGAGGACCTCCGGCCGCTTGGGGGGACGCATCCAGACGATCAGATCGGCGCCGCGCAGCGCGGCGGCGCGTGCCGGTTCAGGCGCGAGCATATCGGTGTCAGAAAGCACGGCGAACCGAAGCCCCGGCGCGGCCCGCAGCGCGCGGCTCACGGCAGCGATCGGCGCGCCCGTACGGATGACCGCGTGGACCGTCTGCGCGTCGATCGCCTGCAAAGCTAGGCGGTCGTCGCGCCGCCCCGGTGCGCTCTGGTAGATGCCAAGCCACAGACGCGGCGGCACGCGCACGGGGGTCCGGACCGGTCGGGGACGCGAGCGCAGCACGCGACGGTCTGCGCCTGAGAGTGCGGCGACGAACGGGGATGGCGTCGTGCGGCGCACGTCGGCGACGATGATCTCGGGCCGGCTCGCACCTGCCAGAGCCACGACCGTGCCGTCAGGCCCCACGATCTGACTGCGACCGGCATAGTGGACGGCGCCGAGCTCCGAGCCGCACTTATCGGCGGCGGCGATCCAGACGCCGTTCTCCAGCGCTCGCACGCGCAGCGCGTAGTCGGCTTGTGGGTTGTGCACCTCATCATGCGTGGGGCCCGAGCCGACCCAGGCCGTCGGATCCAAGATCATCCAGGCACCGCTCGCCACGAGCGTTCGCGCGATCTCGGGATTGCGCCCATCGGCGCAGATCATCATGCCGATCGTGCCAAAGCGCGTGGCGAAGACCGGCAAGGCGCGTCCGGGCGAGAACCAGCGCCGGTCGAAATTCCACAAGCGGCACTTTGCATATGAGCCTGCCTGCGCGCCGTCCGCATCGATATACACCGCTTCATTGCGCAGCTCGCCGCCTGGGTGCCGACGGGCGATGCCGACGCAGACGTCTATGGACAAGCGGCGAGCCAGCGCGGCGATGGCCTGCAACGCCGCGACATCCGACGGGATCCCCCGCCGGTATGGGTGGGCGTCGAGCAAGACATAGCCGGGATAGCTGCATTCAGGCAGGACGACCACATCCGCGCGCAAGGCCTTGGCCCGGCGGATGGACCTCAGCACGTCCTGCAGAGCCGCCGCGGCGTCCGCCAGCGGCCGCGCCGAAAGCTGCGCGCAGGCGACGCGAACCGTGACCCCCCGCACTCGTCTGGCGGCGCGCGCGCTCATATACTAGGTGAAGTACGCTGATTCAAGCGGGGATGTATCGTGCTGAAGAATGGAATGTTGCTCTCTCTGGTCGCCGCGCTCGGCATCGCGCTCTCGAGCGCGAGCGTCGCATCGACCCAGAACGCCAAGCCCAGCGTCACGCAGACGCACGCGCAACCGGCTCCCAAGCTCGCGCCGGTCGACGAGTACTTCGGAAGGATGAAGCTCAGTCCCCTGGGCATCAACAACACCATCCACGACACGAGCCAGCATGTCAAGTACGATGAGGCGAACGCCTCGCGCTACTATCAGGGGTTGGAGTGGGCAGAAGACGCGCTGCATGACTGGGCGCGGAAGTACCCGCAAGACACCTGGCTTCCTGGGCGCGCCTACTTCATGTCGCATGTCTTCTGGCAGATGCATACGGCCGAAGCAGACGCCGCGGCCGATCGCTGCCGTCAGCTCCTCTTCACCCAGTTCCCCAAATCTCGCTGGGCCGCGATGGCCAAGAGCGAGTCCAAGGAGAAAGTAGCGCCGGTCGTCTCCGCAGACACCGCCGTGACGAAGCCTTAGGCCTGGGGGGGAGCGGCCGACAAGGGCCGACGCGCTTCGGGTAAGGAAGAAGTGGCCGCATGCTGCGGCCACTTTTTTTGTCATCATGGCGCTCGCCGCGGGTGTGGGCGGAGCAGCCACGCCGGCGGCTGCGGCCGATACAGACTGGTCCTCAGTTCCAGGTGATGGGCCAGGCCGTGCCGCGTCGCGAGGCTCCGGCCGATGAGTATTTCGGGCGCTATCGCCTCAGCAGTCTGAGCGTCCGCAACGCCATCTATGACATGACGGTCGAGGGCAACTCCCCGCTCGCCCTGCCGCTCCAGGCCGAGCGCATCGAGGCGGTCCGCTCGGCGATCGCGCAGTGGGCTGACGAATACCCGCACGATCCATGGCTGCCAAGCTCCATGGTCAAGTTCTCGGCACTGCTCATCGCAAAACAGGAACCGGCCTACGATCCGACCGCTCTGGCGCTGCTCTCCTCGCTCGAGCTCTCCTACCCGCAGACGTGGTATGCACGCTACGCACGCAGCGCGATTGACGGTTTCGAGATGCTGCCCAACATCGATCTGCTCGAAGGCCCGACCGTCGGCCAGCTCGCCGACGTGCGGGCGAACGCGTTCTCCACGCTCGCCATCCGCCGCCACCGCTAGCATGCAAAAAGGATCGGGCGCCTCGTGCGAGACGCCCGATCCTTGGCTTACGAGAGAGGCCGGGTTAGAACTTCACCCCGAGCCCAGCGTAGAGTCCCGAGTGGGTCTGGTCTGACGGTGACGCCTGCTTGTGCGTGTACTTGTCACCGCTATAGCCGCCGAACACGTAGAACGGCAGATCGCCAAACCCGTAGTTGATGCCGAGGTCGTACTTGTAGATCTGGTACGCGGTCGTGTACTGGATCCCGGCATTGGGGCCCGTGGGAACCGTGTACGTGCCTCTGGGGTTCATGTAGTAGAAGAGGGAGCCATACCATCCGAGGCCGCCGGTGAAATCCGGCAGCTTCTCAAGGCCGAGGCCGCCACCCGTCACCGACGGGTTGCCGTAGTTGTTCGACGCTTGGAGGTATCCGAGGCCTACGTAGATATGCGGCTTGAAGATCTCATACTCGAGACGTCCGTCAAGCGTCGACTGTCGCGCCAAGAACTGCGGCACGGTCGAGACGCCGCCGTCGATCGTGTTGAACTGGGTCAGCGGCGTGCCCGGCGCGACGGCGCTCGTCTGGTATTGGTTCTGACGCCAGTCGACCTTCACCGCAAACGGATTGAAGAGGTAGGCGCCCGAGGCGACGTACGATGCGCCCGTCGAGCTCACGCCGCCGGCGTATTCGTTATAGACGCGAGACAACGAGTAGCCACCCTGGACGTAGCCGATGTAGCTCGGCGCCTTCGGTGCCGGGGTCGGCACAGGCGTCGGAACCGGCGTGGGCGGCGGCGGTGGCGGGGTGGGCACAGGCGTCGGCGGGATGTAGCGCACGACGCAGACGTGCTGCTCGGGCACCCACTGGACATATGCGCCGAGAGCTTCTGAGATCACGCGCACGGGGACGAGCAGGACGCCCTTGTACATCATAGGCGGCACGTCAAGCGGACGGGACTCGCCGTTGATGAGGACTTCGTTCTTGCCCAGGGTGACCTGGACTTCAGAGCCAGGCTTGCTCGCCGTGACTGCTTTGCTGGCGCCATTATACGACACCGTTGCGCCCATCTGCTCGAACATGCTGCGCAGCGGCACCATGATCGTGCCGTCCTTGACGAGCGCGGCGAGGACGCGGCCCTGGCGCAGCGTGTCGGGATTGGCATACACATGGTGGTCGTTGAATAGGATCGGCACCTCGCCTGAAGGCGGGCTGCCGAAATCCATCGCCGGCATCGTAGGTACGGCGGGTGCAGCGGGTGCAGGCGCAGGTGTTGCTGTCGCCATCGCGGTCATCGTCGGCGCCGGCGTTGCCGTGTCGGCGAAACTCGGTGCGATCCCGGCGACGACGAGAACCGTCACGGCCGCGGCCACCAGATAGATGTGCTTCACGCTCATGTCCTCCTGCGAAAGTGTTTCAGACCTGGCAAGAGTCGTTTGCGCTCCTGAATTTATTTCCCACCTGTGCCGTGCGAGAAGTAGCCCACGATGGGGGACATGACTTCACGCGCTGTGCGACATTCGGCGGGCGCTGACTCGCACGGCCGCCCACACAAGCGACGCCCGGCCTGAGCCGGGCGTCGTTGGATCGGGTGTCGCGCGAGCGATCAGAAGCGGAACCCAAGCCCGATGTACGGCCCTGAGTGGGTTTGCGAGATCGGTGCGAACTGCTTAGCGGTGTAGCGATCTCCCGAATACCCTGCGAGCACGTAGAGGCTCGAGTACCCGTAGTCCACCCCGATGTCGTACTTGAGGATCTGGTACTGCTGCTTGTACGACGTGCCGTTGTTGGGTCCGGCTCCCTCCATGTACGTCCCCTGCATCGTGGGGAAGTAGAAGACCGATCCGTACCAATCGAACGTCGTCTTGCCGTAGGGCAGCTTCTCCAGACCGATGCCACCACCGGTCAAGCGCGGGTTGCCGTAGTTCGTGTAGACGGTGAGGAAGCTCGCCCCGATGTTGACGCGCGGCTTCATGATCTGGTACTCCGCACGCCCCTCGAAGTTCCACTGGCGTGCCTGGAAGACAGACGTGGAAGCGACGCCGCCGTCGATCGTGTTGAACTGTGTCTGCGGGTTGCCCGACGGATCTTGGAAGTTGCGCGTCGTGCGGTACTGGTCCGAACGGATCGTGCCGACGAGCGACACGGGTCCGAAGAACAGTCCGGCCTCACCATTCCACGCGCCCTGGGAGTGCAGGTCGGGCGAATATTCATTGGCGGTGAGGGTGCTGGCGATCGCGCCCTGGATGAAACCGATCGGTGCCGGCGTCGGCGTCGGCGTCGCAGTCGGAGCTGGCGTTGGCGGCGGCGGTGGCGGGGTGGGCACAGGCGTCGGCGGGATGTAGCGCACGACGCAGACGTGCTGCTCGGGCACCCACTGGACATACGCGCCGAGAGCTTCTGAGATCACACGCACGGGGACGAGCAGGACGCCCTTGTACATCATAGGCGGCACATCAAGCGGACGAGACTCGCCGTTGATGAGGACTTCGTTCTTGCCCAGGGTGACCTGGACTTCAGAACCAGGTTTGCTCGCCTTGACGGACTTTGCTCGCGCCATCGTACGACACCGTCGCGCCCATCTGCTCGAACATGCTGCGCAGCGGCACCATGATCGTGCCGTCCTTGACGAGCGCGGCGAGGACGCGGCCCTGGCGCAGCGTGTCGGGATTGGCATACACGTGGTGGTCGTTGAATAGGATCGGCACCTCGCCTGACGGCGGGTTGCCGAAATCC
This sequence comes from Vulcanimicrobiota bacterium, assembly GCA_963806005.1. Lineage (GTDB taxonomy): Bacteria > Vulcanimicrobiota > Vulcanimicrobiia > Eremiobacterales > Eremiobacteraceae > JAFANK01. The sequence goes on from CAWDWJ010000004.1 coordinate 360,304, forward strand.
ATCGCCGGCATCGTAGGTACGGCGGGTGCAGCGGGTGCAGGCGCAGGTGTTGCTGTCGCCATCGCGGTCATCGTCGGCGCCGGCGTTGCCGTGTCGGCGAAACTCGGTGCGACTCCAGAAAAAACGAACAGCGCCGCGGCGAGAACCGCGAGATGAGAATGCTTCAAGATCGTCTCCTCCCAGTGAGTGGCAATCCTGGACGAACCGTTTGCGAACGCGCGGGGTTTTCCCACCCGCCATGGCCGAAAATCAGCCCGCGATGGGGGACACGTGAGATGACAAAGACGCCCGGCGTGAGCCGGGCGTCTTTGTCTGTCTGTACCAGACCTGTTTAGAAGTGGAAGCCTAGTCCAGCGTACGGACCCGAGTGGGTCTGCGACACTGGAGCGTTCTGCTTCACGAGGAACCGGTCCCCGTCATAGCCGACAATGACGTAGATGCCCTTGCCGTACTTGATGCCGAGGTCGTAGCGGAACAGCGAGTACTGCTGATAGTACGTGTTCCCGTTGTTGAGGCTCGCGGCTTGGGTGACCGTGTACGCACCCTTGATGTTGGGATAGTACATGAACGACCCGTACCAGCCGAGCGGCCCTTGGAAGTCCGGCAGCTTGTCGAGGCCGAAACCGGCGCCCGTGAGCTTGGGATATCCGAAGTTCGTGTAGGTCTGGATGTAGCTGCCAGCGATGTTGAGATGCGGCTTGAGGATTTCGTACTCAAGACGTCCATCCCACTGCGTCAGGCTTTGGGTAGACACAGGGATCGCTGCAGTCCCATTATCGATCGTGCCGAACTGGGTCTGCGGATTGCCCGACGGATCCTGGAAGTTGCGCGTCGTGCGGTATTGATCCTCACGGATATTACCGGTGACCGCGAAGGGTCCGAAGAACAAGCCGGCTTGACCAGTCCACGCGCCGGTCGAGTGGTTGCCGGCAGGCGAGAACTCGTTGGCCACTTGGTGCAGGTTGAATCCGCCCTGGATATAGCCGATCGGTGCCGGGGTTGGCGGCGCTGTCGGGACCGGGGTCGGAACCGGGGTTGGCGGTGCCGTCGGCATTGGCGTGGGCACAGGCGTCGGCGGGATGTAGCGCACGACGCAGACGTGCTGCTCGGGCACCCACTGGACATACGCGCCGAGAGCTTCTGAGATCACGCGCACGGGGACGAGCAGGACGCCCTTGTACATCATAGGCGGCACGTCAAGCGGACGAGACTCGCCGTTGATGAGGACTTCGTTCTTACCCAGGGTGACCTGGACTTCAGAACCAGGTTTGCTCGCCTTGACGGACTTGCTGGCGCCGTCGTACGACACCGTCGCGCCCATCTGCTCGAACATGCTGCGCAGCGGCACCATGAGCGTGCCGTTCTTGACGAGCGCGGCGAGGACGCGGCCCTGGCGCAGCGTGTCGGGATTAGCATACACGTGGTGGTCGTTGAACAGGATCGGTACCTCGCCTGACGGCGGGCTGCCGAAATCCATCGCGGGTGCGTCGGCGAGCTGTAGTCCGGACGTTGCCGAAGTTGCCGTGCCGGAAACAGTCGTGTTCGTACCCAAGACGTTGACGGCGCTTGTCGTGCCGGCGAAGCTTGGAGCGATACCCGCAACGACGAACAGTGCCGCTGCGAAGACCGCGAGATGAGGATGCTTCAAACGCTTTCCCTCCTTCAGGGTGTGGTGAGACCAGTCTGCGTTGATTCGAGGGGCCCAACCCGCATCGCGGCGAAGTGGGCAAACGAGCGTACGTTCGAAAAACGCAGGAGTTACCCTCCTGGGGGCGGTCTCGATACCCTCCCATTATACCCTGTTTACAGCGATAAAATCAGGTGGCGGAGGCCTGTTCACCGAGGCCGAAAAGACATTCACACACCATGCCCGAGACAACCGTTCGCGTCACTCTGCTAGAGAAGTCCCCCCATCCGACGGCGATGACCGCGACCGCCGCGCGGACGTGCTATTCCGCCAACGACCCGAGCACGATCGTCGAGCGCTGGGAACGCAAACCGGACGACATGGTCAAGACCGTCGAGCGCGTCCGATCCGCTGGTCACCACTCGACCCTCGAGCACAACATCTATGTCTTTGGCATCACCGGCATGTCGCGTGCGGCGACCCATCAGCTCGTGCGTCATCGCCACCTGCAATTCGATCAGCAAAGCCAGCGCTATCTCGCATTCAAAGACGCGGACTTCCCGTACGTGAAGCCCAAGAAGCTCTCGTCGCTGCCCGAGCTCTCCGCGCGCTTCGACGCGCTCATGCGTGAAGTGGGAGAGACTTACCAGGCGCTTTTGGCGGCCGGCCTGCCCGGCGAAGACGCGCGCTTTGTGCTGCCCAACGCGGCGGCGAGTCAGCTCGTCGTCTCGGGCAATGCGCGCGCATGGTACGAATTCCTCACCTTGCGCACGTGCAACATGGCGCAGTGGGAGATCCGCGAGATGGCGTTCGCCGTGCTTCGTATCCTCAAGCGCGAAGACCCGGTGCTCTTCCGCGACGCGGGCGCGACGTGCGTACGCGGGTACTGCCACGAACCAAACGGCCCCGAGTGTCCGCGCTATATCGCCGTGATCAAGGCGCAGATGAGCAGCGCGAAGGCGGCGGGCGAGTGGCTCGCGCAACGCTCGAAGAACGGCAAGCGCACAGAGCGGTGAGTCCGCTTGCGCGCAGCAGGAGGCCGGCGAAGGCGGACAGCACAAGCCGGGGTGGCCGGCGGCCGGGCTGCGCGAACCGACGGCGGTCATCTAGCTGTCATCTACCACGATGGCTCGTAACATTTGCGGTCATCTGAAAGTACGAATGTCCGTGAACGATAACACACGCGCTCCGATCGGCGCACGGGGTCTTTCGCTCGTGCTGGCAAGCATTGCCATCATAGCGCTCGGGCCGGGCTGCGGGAAGAAGATGGCGACGGACGAGGCCGCCCCGTTGACGGTGACGACCACCGCTGCGCGTCGTGGAGACATCTCGGAGCGGCTGACGCTGACCGGCGTCGTCGCACCGCGAGCGCAGGCGAATCTCTCATCGGTCATCACGGGCGAAGTCCTCGCGGTCGCGGTCAACGTCGGCGACCGTGTTCGCTCGGGGCAGGTGCTCGTGCGCATCGACGACTCCACCCTTCGGGCGCAGCTGCAGCAGAACCAAGGGAGCCTGAGGGCGGCGAGTGCCCGGCTCGCCCAGATCCAAAGCGGGGACGTGGGCGCAGCGGCGAGCGCGACGGCGAACTTGGATTCCGCGCGCGTCACCTACAATACCGCGCTTGCCAACGTGCGACGCAACAAACAGCTCTTCGCGCAAGGGTACGTCTCGCAGGTAGCGGTGGACGATGCCGATCAGGCCGCTGCCGTGGCCGCCGCCCAGCTGCGCAGTGCAGAAGTGGCCGCGCAGAACGCGAACCTGGGAGGACAGACCACATCCGCCGCGCAGTCGGAGATCCGCAGCCAGCAGGCAGCGGTCGACGAAGCGCAAGGCGCCCTGCAGCTGATCCAAGCCCAGATCGCCCAAGCTCTCGTCACTGCCCCGTTCGACGGCGTGGTCACCCAACGCAGCGTCGATCCCGGCACCCTTGCCGTGCCCGGGACCCCGCTCGTCCAGGTCTCAGATCTCGACCCGGCCTATGTGAACATCGGGATCCCTGAGGAGAATCTTCCTTATATCCACCCAGGCACAGCGGTGGACCTCACCGTCGAGTCGTTGCCGGGCCGCACCTGGCACGGTGCGGTCAGCGCAGTGAACTCGGCGACAACACAAGGAACGCTGTCCTACCTGGCGCGCGTGATACTGCCCAATCACGACCTCGCGCTCAAAGCCGGTATGGTGGCGACCGTCAGCTTCGTCAAAGCACAGCACAGCGGGGTCGTCACCGTGCCGCGTGGTGCCCTTGTCCAAGGCGAGAACGGCTCGGCGGTGTACGTTTTGACCAAAGCGCCGGAGTGCAAATGCGATGGCAAGGCGAAGCTCATAAGCGTCGTCACCGGGTTGGAGACGGACACCGAAGTTGAGGTGAGCGGGACCGGCATCGGACCAGGTGTGCCGATCATCGTGCAGCGGCCGGACACGCTGAAGGATGGAACGCCTGTGACCGTCGTCTCGGGCGGGAACCCATCTCCGTCTCCAAGCCGAACGTCGAAATAGCCGGCCGCTGCGGCCACTGCACTTCGAGTCGAGGGACGCATGAGAACAACACCTGTTGCTGCTCTGTGCGCGGCTGGGGCCGCGCTCTTAGGGTCGATATCGCTGAGTCTTGCCGCGCCCGCACCTGCGCCGCGGCCTACCGCGACGCCGACGCCCGCGCCCACTGCGGCGGCGCGCGCCGTGAGCGCCAGCGGCCGCCGCCACCACGACCCCGGTAGCAAACCTGCCGACCGCACCGCCATGGCAAAAGCCGACGGGGCCCACCCCACGCCCAACGCAGCTATCGCTCAGCGATGCCGAGTCCATAGCGCTCGCCTCGTCGCCGGCGCTGACCACAGGTCGAGCGATCGTCGATCAGAACAATGCAGGCATCGGCATCGCTCGCAGCGCTTATCTCCCCGATCTCAGCGCGAATGCGGTCTATAACAAAGCGGGATCGCGTGCGACCGGGGGCGTGCCGTTCATCTCACAGCAAAACCAGGGGTTCTTGGAGCTCAGGCAGCTGATTTTGGATGGCGGGCGGGTCAACGCCGAGGTGCAGGCCGCGCGCTACTCGACCGATGCGGCCAAACTGACGCTGCTGCGCTCCATCCAAACCGTGCTGCTGACCGTGGCGCAGCAATACTACGCGGCGCTGCAGGCGAGACATCAGCTGGAAGCGTCACTGCGCTCGCTCGAGGTGGCAAAGGTGCAGGAGAAGCTCGTCGAGGCGCAGTTCCGCGCCGGTGTGGCGTCCAAAGCCGATGTCCTGACCGCGCAGCTGCCCGTCGCCCAGGCGCAAGTCACGGTCGATCAGGCACAATACGGCGAAGAGCAAAACGTGGCGTCGCTTCTGACCACGATGGGCCTGCCCGCCACGACGCCGGTCGCCCTCAAGGATGACATCGCGGTGAGCGGATCGCAACCTGTTCTCAGCGAGGTCATCGATGACGCGCTGCACGAGCGCACGGATCTCGCTGCTGCAAAGGCGGCGGAGAGTTCAGCTCAGGCGAGCGTACGCGCGGCCAAGCTCGCAGGCTTCCCGCTGATCAACGCCAGCGCGGCATCGGGCACCGCCACCACCACGTCTGCTGGCTCGCAGTACGGCGCGAACTGGTCGATCCAAGCCAACCTCGCGTTTCCGATCTATTCCGGTGGGCTTATCCGCTCGCAGGCCGACCAAGCGCGTGCGTTCGAGCAGCAAGCCCAGGCGAACCTCACGGCCACACAACTCAACGTCTATCAGAACGTGCAGCAGGCCTACCTGCAGCTCGCCACCGCGGCTTCGAGCTTGAACGCCTCCAAAGTGGCACTTGACCAAGCCCGCGTCGTGCTCGACGTCACCAACGCGCAGTACAAAGCGGGGGTGACGACGCTGCCGCTCTTGCTGAACGCGCAGTCGCAGCTCACCACCGCCCAATCCAACTACGTGCAGGCGTTGTATGCGTACAAGATCGCGCAGCAGAACCTGCTCTACGCGGAGGGCACGATCGCCCCGCAGCAGTGAGGGCAAGGGAATGACCAAAAGCCGCAAGAACGTCGAGTTCATGCCGACCCGCTCGCGCCTCATCGCCGCTCTTGGCTGCGCGTTGTCCATCCTCGTGCTGTCAGGCTTTTCGTGCTCGAACGAGAAGACCGGTCAGGTCACGATCACGATCAACGACAAGGCATACAGCCCGGGCAAGATCACGGTCGCCGAAGGCACGCTCGTCACCTGGATCAACAACGACACGCAGCCGCATACCGCGACCGCGATCGGCGCGTTCGATTCGGGTCCCATACCGCCGGGCGGCGGACGCTGGACCTGGGTGGCTGCCGTCCCCGGGACCTATCAGTACAAGAGCCTCATGAACCCGAACATGGCCGGTGAGATCACGATTGTGGTCAACGGCCCGACCGCTCCTTGACGCAGCGCTTCCCGGCTCTTGTCATCGCGCTATGCTTAGCCGCGGCGCTCGGCGGCTGTTCGAAAGTCGGGCTGCAGACAGGTGAGCAGGTCTCGACCACGATTCCCGGCACGTTGCGCTATGCCGACGTCGAAGAGCCGATCGGTCTCAACCCGCTGCTGCGCTTGCAGGCGGTCGGGACCGATTTTGACATGTTCATCTTCGGGTTTTTCTTCAACCTCGACGATAAGCTGCATTACGTGCCCGAGCTTGCCACGCAGGTCCCCACATTGCAGAACGGTGGCATCAGCAAGGATGGCCTGACGATCACCTATGAGCTGCGCCAGGGCGTCAAATGGCAAGATGGCGCCCCCTTCACCTCTCATGACGTCGTCTTCACCGTCGGCGCCATCAACAACCCGAAGAACAATCTACAATCACGTGAAGGCTGGGATCACATCACGCGGGTCGAGGCCGTTGGTCCGTACCAGGTGCGCTTTCATCTCAATAAGATCTACGCGCCGGCAGTTGCGACGTTCTTCGCAGAGGGAGGTAATTATCCGGTGCTGCCGGCGCATCTCCTTGAGAAGTATCCCGATCTCAATCACATCCCGTTCAACACGAACCCGATCGGTACTGGGCCCTTCCGTTTCGTGAAGTGGGTGCATGGCGACCATCTCGAGCTCGCCGCCAATCCGCTCTACTGGCGCGGGCCGCCCAAGCTGCAGCACATCATCTTCAAAGTGATCCCCAAGGACACGACGGTGCTCCTGCAACTGCGCACCCACGAGATCGATGCCTGGTTCCGAGCACCCTCCAATCTCTATACCGAGATGAAGAAGCTCGAGCCGCAGTATCGCGTCCAGCTCGCGCCGTCGTTCGTCTACTCGCACATCGACCTCAACATGAAGAACCCGCTCTTCCAGGACATCCGCGTGCGGCGCGCCATCAACTACGCCATCGACAAGCAAGACCTCATCGACAAGGTCACGCACGGCGTTCAACTGGCGTCGGATTCGGACACGAGCACGCTCTCATGGGCCTACAACCCGAACGTGATGCATTACGAGCACAGCCCAGCGAAGGCGCGCGCGCTGCTCGCCGAGGCGGGCTGGACGCCCGGGCCGGACGGTTTCATGACCAAAGGCGGCCAGCGGCTGACCTTCAGCCTCTCCGCCGTGACGGGTGGCGCCACCGGCGAGGCGACCGAGCAGATCATCCAAGAGCAGCTCAAGGCGGTTGGTATCGACGCGAAGATCAAGAACTATCCGGCCGAGATATTCTTCGCCGGGGGCCAGAGCGGCGGCATCCTGCAGTCCGGCAAGTACGACGCAGGGTTCTATGCGTGGGTCGCCCCTGCAGATCCGGACGGCCAATACTCGATTTACGCGTGCGACGAGTTCCCGCCCGCCGGTCAGAACGATCTCTTCTGGTGCGACCCCACGCTGACGCAGGCGCTCAAAGACGGGCGCAGCACCTACGACGAGGCGCAACGCAAGAAGGACTACGGCATCGTGCAGTCCGAGATCGCCTCGCAGTCGGTCACGATCATCTTGTGGTTCCAGCGGCAGATCTTCGTCACGTCGCAGCATTTCCACGGCTTCAAGCCGGCGCCGGCGACCACGAGCAATTGGAACTCATGGGAATGGTCGATGCAATGAAATTTGACCGAGCCGTGGCCTGGCGCATCAGCGCGGCCTTCGCCGTCGTCTGCATGCTGCTCGGCGCGAGCGCCTGCTCGAAGGTCACGACGAGCACGGGCAGCGCCACCCGCACGCGATCGGCCGGCCCCATCCCGGGCGTGCTGCGCTATGCCGATATCGCCGAGCCTGAATCGCTCTCCACGCTGCTCTCGACCCAGATCGTCACGGCCGACCTCAGCTACCTGATGTTCTCCTATTTCTTCGACTACGACGCGCACGACAAGCTCGTGCCCGAGATCGCCCTGCAAGTGCCGACGCTCCGTAACGGCGGCATCTCAAGCGACGGCAAGACCATCACCTACCACATGCGCCGTGGCGTGAAGTGGCAAGACGGAGCGCCGCTGACCTCCAAGGATATCGTGTTCACCTATCGGGCGATCATGAACCCGAAGAACAACGTGCAGGTGCAGACGGGCTACGATCAGATCGCAAGCGTCGAGGCCAAGGATGACTACACGGTCGTCGTGCACATGCGCACCGTCTTCGCGCCGATCGTCGCGTTCTTCATGTGCATGCAGGGCGGCTTCAACATCTTGCCGGCCCACCTGCTCGCCCAGTATCCCGACCTCAACCACGTCGCCTGGAACAACGCGCCCATCGGTTCGGGCCCGTTCAAGTTCAAAGAGTGGGTGCATGGCGATCACATCACGATGGAAGCCAACCCGCTGTACTGGCGCGGCCCGCCGCATCTCAAGCAGATCGTCTTCCGCTTCGTGTCCGACACGAACACGATTGTGACCCAGCTGGAGACGCATGAGGTCGACGCCTGGTTTCGGGCGGAACCCGGCAAGTACGCACAGCTTCGCGCGCTCCCCGGCTACAAGGTCTATGTCTCGGCGGAAAACGTCTTTGGGCACCTCGACTTCAACGTCAAAGACCCCATCTTGACCGACGTCCGGGTGAGGCAGGCTATCGAGAGCGCGATCGACCGCAATCGCATCGTCGCAGACGCGACGGGCGGCGTCTACGCGCCGACCGACACGGACCAATCGGTGTTCAGTTGGGCCAACGACCACCACGCCCCGTATTTCCCCTACGATCCGGCGAAGGCCGGGGCGCTGCTCAGCGCAGCGGGTTGGCAGCCGGGGCCTGACGGCATCCGCGAAAAGGGCGGCAAGCGTCTATCGCTCCAGCTCTCCTACATCGGCGGCCAGAGCATCGGTGAGAAAGTCGCCGGTATGATCCAGCAACAGGAGAAGGCCGTCGGCGTCGAGATCGTCCAAAAGACGTATCTGGCACCGCTCTTCTTCGCCGCGCAGCAGAGCGGCGGCATCTTGAATTCCGGGAAGTACCAGATCGCCTACTACGGTTGGGTCAGCGGTGTGGACCCCGACAACTCATCGCTCTATCGCTGTAACCAGTTCCCGCCCAAGGGCCAGAACATGCTCTTTTGGTGCGACCAAGCACTCGAGAGCGCGGAGATCGACGCGCTTTCGACCATGGACGAGCAGCGCCGCACGAAAGACTATCACATCATCTCGACGGAACTCGGCGAACAGGCGCCTACCGTGTTCTTGTTCGCGGAGCGGCGCGTGGACGTCGTGCCCGTCCAGTTCCAAGGCTTTGTGCCGTCGCCGGCGGAGTCGGCGTTTTGGAATGCCTGGCAGTGGTCGATGGAGTGACCGCGAGGCTCATATAGAACGAGCGGAGTGCTCTGGAAGCCTTATCTGGCGGTACTTCGCGCATCTTGCACGAGCGCTCTGTATATGAGATGTAACGAAGTGACGCGAGTCACAGTCTCAAGGAGCGTGTGATTTAGCTCACGAACTGGACCAATCGGTATAACTCGATTTTCTATCGCTGGTTAGGGCACGGAGCTGCTATCTATTATGAAGCGTGATCGACGACCTAGGGGCAAACGCGGCACGACGCTCGTCGAAGTCCTCGTTGCGGTCGCGTTGATGACGCTCATCTTCATCTTCATCACGGCAGAGCTCATCCAATCATCGCAAGCTGAAAACCTCGCGTCCGATCACTCGCAAACCATCAACGCGGCGAACTATCTTCTCGGGGTCATGAAGGCCGACTCCAATTTTTGGGGACCCGATTGGGGAAGCGGACCCGTCAACGGAACCCTGCAGGATGCATGTGGGGTCAATTTTCCCGCGTATACCGACACGATTGCCGCCCCAAAATGGCACACGTTGTGTCCAAACCTCTTCCCAGAACTCAAGGACTCCTCAGTGCCAGGCTTAGGCGTCAACGCAAAGTTCATGTGGAATGCGCAATATCAGGCGGGTGACACGAACATCGCGCACTTGACGGTTTGGGTTATGACCGATGAAGGCGGCCGCAACGATCTTTACGAGTTGAACGCGACACGCATGAACACAGCGCCGGCGGTTTCGTGGAGTGGGGTCTTGCCGCCCCCGTCGACCGCGCCGTCGCCGTCGCCGACGTCAACACCGTCGCCAACGTCGAAGCCGTCGACCACGCCGAAACCGTCGCCCTCACCCACGCCGAGCGCTACGGGGGTTGGCACTGCGACGCCGGCACCCAGTCCAACACCGAAGCCAAGTCCGACTCCAGCGCCCAGCCCGACGCCGAGACCATCGCCAACACCTACGGGAATCTTTGAATGATTATCCGGAAGCGAAGCTCGCAGCGAGGCTTCACCCTGGTCGAGATGGTGACGTCGGTGGCGATCGTCGGACTGATCCTCTTGCTCATCGGTTACGAGTTCGACGCCTCGCTCAGCAACCTGATTCATACGCGATCGAATCGCGACATGGAGTCAAACGCTCGCATCGTCATGACGAAGGTGACGAACCGCCTGCGAACCGCGTCGCCTTGGGTTTTCAATCCGGTACCCCCGCCGCCGCCGGCGGGCGTGCATCAGGTCATCATGATTCCAGTTCCCGTGACGACGCCGGGTGCTACCTCAAACGTACTCCAGTTCTACCGGGTGCGGCCCGGCAGCCTCGCTAATCCCGCTGCCATTCCGACACCGGGCAATGTGCCAAACCCGCCGTACGACCTCGTCACCATTCAACGTTCCACGTGTCCAACGCCGGGATGCACTGATACGTCGCCCAACTACCTGGTTGAGACAGCGGTCGATGCCCAGTCCGGCGCGCAATCCGAACCGCCGCTGGTGCTCGGTAACGACGTTACCAATTTCTCGGTGACCGCCACTGGGAATCTGTTCCCAGCAAAGGTCGACGTCTCGCTTACTGTGGTGAGCCCGGGCCCGCGCTGCACACCGGTATGTTCGTACGTCGCGAACAACTCGATCTGGGTGGGGGGAGATATCATCGATGCTAACCAGTAACCGGCCGTCTCGCAGGCAGAGTCAGCGCGGCATAGCATTGCTCTCCATGATCGCGCTATTGCTCATCTTCGTCATCTTCGCCGGTGCCGTCGTCGTCCAGATGGCCCAAGAAGTCAACAGCGTGCACAACGATGGCGTTTCGAACCGGGCGCTCGTCGCGGCGGACGGTGGCGTGCGTGCCATGATCATCGCCATCGAGGAGGCCATCAGCAAAGGGGGAGCTATCCCAGGCACCGTCTCGTACACCTACCCGGAGCTCGTCGGCTCGCCGGCAGTGAGCTATTCAGCGACCATCAAGACGATGTGGGATCCGCTCGTTCCTACGGGCGCACGGTACTATCTCATAAGTTCGACCGGCACCGTCGACAACGGTTTCGAAGTGAAAAGCCGCACGGCCAATGTGATCATCGAGGCCCAGTCCGTCACGACATTTGTGAGCGCATCGAACTATGAGACCAACCAGTTTGGCAAGACCGTGTGGTACACACCCGATCAGCAGTTCAACGGACCGGTCTACGACGGTGGGCCTATGCACATCGCCTACGACGACACGTCGAGTAGCGCGATCTTCCTTTCGACGGTCCAGACGCCAAACACGCCAGTCTGGAACGACATCCAAGGCGGGACCAACCCGACGACCGCTGCGGATTGGGCATCAATCATCGCTGCCGGTTCGTCGGCCTTCAATATCGGCGGCAACCCCATAGGGCTGCCAGAGCCGCAAAACAACGTACTGGTGGCGAGCGAAGCGTTCTACGGCGACCCTTCAAGCCTAACGAGTTTCCCGGCTTGCCCTGGCGTGTGCATGAACAAAGGGCCGGCGGAGAGCAGCAGCGGGACTCTGATAACGGGTATCTACGTGAACGGTAATGCGACGATCAGCGGTTCGAGCGCAGGCTCCGTCGAGACGATGACCATCAAGGGCACCTTCGGCACGTATAAGCTGGTGATCGACTTCGGCTCCAACACGACCACGGTCACGAAGAGCGGGTCGAGCCTTGTTGGAACATACGCCGGCGTTCCCTCAGGGGACAATGGCCCGGGAGCTGGCAACGGCGCGATCTTTGTCAACGGCGACGCGACGCTGACCCTCGGCACCGTCATCCAAGGTGATTACGTGCTAGCGGTTCCAGACTACTCGTTAGACAAGCACAACATCCTCATCAGCGGCGCGAGTGGATCGGTCACTTACAACGATCCGACCAAAGACGAACTCGGCCTGTGGGCGAACGACGTGATCCTCAGTACTTCGGCGAGCAACGTTACGCTTGATGCGAGCATCATCGCCGGCTTCCCGAGTGAAAAGTCCACGGATGGCGGTCTCTACAACAACCGTTGCAACGCAAGCACCTGTACGGCTGGCAACCAGGGGACCTTCACTCTCAACGGCGCCCTGATGGAGAACATGCGCGGAGCCGTCGGCAAGTTCATCTCCCAGAGCCCACCAGTCCATGTCGGCTTCGATCGCCGCGTCAACTACGATCTGCGCCTCGCCAGTAACCCGCCGCCGTTCTATCCGGTCACTGGCAACTACTCGGTCGTGTCTTGGGATGACATAGGGAATTAGCGCCAAGCCTTACGCTCGGCTGGGTGTGCCACCCACTGTAATAGATGAGCCCGCCAGGATGGCGGGCTCACTTTTTTCCCAAGCGCGCGTTCACATATGACGTCGCATATCATGCGCATGTCGTAGGTCACAGCGCAAACGTCGCGTAGCAGCGATAATCACACAAGCACCTTCAGAGCGATCGTGTCCACGACCTCATATCGAATGAAGTGTCGTCGGTGTGCGGGTTGTCACACCTCCCTCACGACCACGGGAGCCGATGAAAATCAATAAGAAAAGTAAGTCCTATCCATGTCCCCATCTACATTGCACGACGGGGACATAGCGAGTGCGGGGATTGGTTTGAGATGCCGAACACTACGAAACCGCCGAAACGCCAGCGCGGTGGAAGCCTCATCGAGGTGCTGGTCGCGACCGTCGTCCTGACGCTCGCATTTCTGTTTGTCTCGGGCGACATGATCGCCTCGACGCAAGCCGAGAAGACATCCGCCAATCGCGGCATCGCCATCTCCATGGCGAACTACTTCATCGATTACATGCGCCAGGATGGCAACTTCTGGAACGAGCAGACCGGCGGTGTCTGGTCAACGGCTCCCACCGGTTCGGACCCGTGCGGCAACGCCTGGGCCGCCTACGACGACAACCCCGCATCGCCGACATGGCATAACGCCCCGACCTGCGTCGGTTCGCCGTTCGCCAACGTCGCCTCGCACGGCACCTATCAATATATGTGGCAAGCCCAAGAGCAAAGCGGCGATACGAACGCCGCTAACCTGACCGTTTGGATACAGAGCACGTCGGCCGCTGGCGGCGGCTCAGCCGAGGTCTTTGAGATCAACCAGCTCAACCGCAACGACCCGACGCTCAACCTGGCAGGCGTGACCCCGCCTGCCACTTCGCCGTCCCCGTCGCCCACAGCGACGCCGACGCCGACGCCGACACCGTCACCGACGCCGAAGCCGTCGCCCACGCCGACACCGTCACCGACGCCGAAGCCGTCGCCCACGCCGACGCCGTCACCGACGCCGAAGCCGTCGCCGACGCCGAAGCCGTCGCCCACGCCGGTGCCGTCGCCCACGCCGACGCCCGCACCAACGGTGATCATGTGATGAAGATACGCACGAACCGACGCGGCTTCACGATCACGGAGCTGCTCATCTCGATGACCATCATGGGCATCGTGCTGGGGCTCGCGGTCATGGAGTTCGCGATGGTCTTCAACCACAACAACCTCATGAACGCGAACCTGTCCGCGGATCAAAACGCACGGATCGCCATGGCCAAAGTGACCAACGAGCTGCGCCAGGCCATGCCGGACATCACCGATTCAAGCTCGGACACGATTGTGGTGACGCCGACCGCGCCGCCGCCGTCGACCGCGCCGGCGCCGGCCACCACGGTGAGCTTCTATCGCGTGCACAACGGGCCGGGCGGGCTTGTCACCCCGCTCCCGACGAGCACGTCAGGCGACCCGACGCCGTGCTACGACCTCGTGACCCTGACGTACGATCCGGTGGCTCATACCATCTCCAAGACGGTGACACTGCAGACGAACGCCATCTGCACGACAGCCTCGACGGCCACGACCGTCCTGGCGCGCAATATCGTCGGCTTCGGCGTGACGGCGGAAACCGCCACGCTGTTCGACGTCGACCTCCAGACAGTCGCCTCGAAAGGCAACTACGGCATCTACGATCTCAATTCTCAAGTTGCGATGGGGTTCAAACCATGACGTACATAGCCCGGGTGAAGAAACAGCGCGGCGTCGCGCTGATCACGGCACTGCTGATGACAGTGGTCTTCTTGGTGCTAGTCGGCGCGCTGATGGCCCAGATGATCGGCGAGCTCCAAGACGTGGGCGCGCATTCCAATAGCGCGATCGCGCTCAACGCGGCATACGCCGGCGTCGAGAACATGGTGCTGCAGATCGAGGAGAACGCCTCGGGACCTGGGCACATCTCTCCGGCGCCCATCAACTACACGTATCCCTCGCCCTCGCACGCGTCCTATGCCGCCAACGTCTCGACGACCTGGAACACCTCGGGCGGTCTTGTGTACTACCAGATCACCTCGACCGGCACCGAGACCAATTCCGGCCAGACGCGGTCCGTGACGGCGCTTGTGCGCAGCTTCCCCTATTCGTACTACGAGCAGTTCACGGCCGGCAACTCCGGCAGCGTCTACTACGTCAGCGGCGAACATTTCGACGGCCCTGTGTACAACGGCGGTGCCATGAACGTCTGGTACCAGGACCCGGCGGCAACGCCCATCTTCAACAACACCGTGGCCACGACGTCGATGCCGACCTTCTACCAAGGCGCAGGCAAGGCGTCCGTGACCTACGCCAACGTCATCTGGGGCGACGTGGCCTCGAACGGACAGACCGCGATGCAGATCGGGGCGAACCCGATGCAGCTCCCCACGTTCCAGAGCAACCTCGCCGTGGCCAGCGAAGCGTACTACGGCGACTCGACGCACACGTCCAACCTGCCCACGCCGGGCGCCAACGGCCTGTACGTCAACGGCGTCACGGCGACGTCGGGTTCGGGCACGCTTGCCACCGGCCTGTATATCCAAGGCAACGTCAAGATCACGCCGTGCAGCGGCAGCTGCGGATCCTACTCGGGCAACAACGAGGTCTTCACGATCGCACCCACCGGATCGAACACGATCCCGGGCACGTATACCGTGGCGGTCAACTTCAGCGCCAACACGACGACCGTGACGCAGACGACCAGCTGCGGCGGCCCGTGCCCCAGCGTCACGTACTCAGGCATCCTCTCTGGCCAACCGACGGCCGGCTCGACAGCGGGTAACGGCGCCATCTTCGTAGATGGCAACGTGACCCTCAACAGCGGCACGATCCACGGCGACTATTCGATCACCGTGCCCGACTACACGACCAACCACGCCCAGACGATCACGCTCCAGGGCAGCGCCCCGGGCGTGCTCTACAAGGATCAGAGCTCGACCTCGACCGATGAGCTCGGCATCTGGGCGAACGACATCAAGATCAACGGCGCCAGCACGTCGACCGGCTACGAATTCGACGGCAGCATCATCACCGGCTACTACGGCGAGTGCCCGCCCTGCACGGACGGCACGTTCTCGAACACCAACTACAACAGCGGCTCGCCGCAGGGCACGTTCACCTTCTACGGCGGCCTGATCCAGAACATCAACGGCGCCATGGGCATCAGCTCCGGCGGCACGACGACGAGCGGCTTCGACCGCAAGTACAAATACGACGCGCGGCTGGCCGCCAATCCGCCGCCCGGCTTCCCCATCACGAACCGCTACGACATCATCGCCTGGCTCGACGAAGGTCAGTGATCTAGCGGCGACAGCGCTGCGACAAGCTGCGAAGGGCGGCACGGATGCCGCCCTTCGCTTTTCCCTTCCGGGATTTGCAACGGCGCGCGGCCAAGCGCGCCAGCACCGTGGCACGCACGACGCCTGACCTCCATCCCAACCCAGGCGACGACGGCCTCGCGCGGGCACAGAGGGTGCTCGCCGGGGGCGTGGATTCACCCGTGCGCGCGGGGAAGCCCGTCGGCGCTGCGACGCCGTCTATCACGAAGGGCTCGGGTGCATACGTGGTCGACGCGCAGGGGCGCGAGTACATCGACTACCTCTGCGCCTATGGCCCTGTGCTGCTCGGCCACGGTGATGCGCGCGTGGCCGCCGCGGTCGAGCGGGCCATGCTGGCCGGCGCAGTCTTCGGCTCGACCCATCCAGAGGAGGTCCGTCTCGCCGAGCGGATCCGCGTGCGCTTCCCGTCGATGGAGCTCGTGCGCCTTGTGAACACCGGGACCGAAGCGTGCATGAGCGCCGTGCGCGTGGCGCGGGCGTTCACGAAAGCGGAGAAGATCGTCCGCTTCGAGGGCTGCTACCATGGGCACAGCGATGAGATGATATTTTCTGCCGGCGCCTCGTCGCTGTCATCGGCGGGGCTGTCCTCGGGAGTGACGCGCGCCGTCGCCGCGGACGTGATCGTCGTGCCCTACAACGATGCCATCGCGGTCGAGCGTGCGCTTCGCGAGCATGGCGGGGAGATCGCCGCGATCATCGTCGAGCCAGTGTGCGCCAATATGGGGCTGTGCATGCCCCAGCCAGGCTTTCTCCAGCGTCTGCGCGAGCTGAGCGCGGCGGCCGGAGCCCTGCTTGTCTTCGACGAGGTCATCACGGGTCTGCGCCTGGCTCCCGGCGGAGCGCAGGCGGTCTACGGCATCGCACCCGACCTGACGTGCATCGGCAAGACGCTTGGGGGCGGTCTGCCCATCGCCGCCTTCGGCGGCAGAGCCGACGTCATGGAGGTCTTGGCGCCGCTTGGGCCTGTCTTCGTGGGCGGCACCTTCTCGGGCAACCCTGTCTGCGTGGCCTCGGCGCATGCGTTGCTCGACGCTATAGAAGCCGACCCGGGCATGTACGAGCGGCTCGAGCGCACGGCCGCCCGACTGGCGCGAGGGCTGCAAGAGATCGTGGACGGGCTCGACCTCGGGTTTGCGGTGGTCCGGTGCGCATCGATGGTCGACTTCATGTTCCGTCGCGGCGAACCGCACCGCGATATGACGCAGGCGCGCATGGCAAACGCGCACGCCTACGCGCGCTACTACCACGCAATGCTCGAACGCGGTATCCTTTTGCCGCCATCGCAGATGGAGCTGATGTTCTTGACTGCTGCCCATAGCGAAGCCGACGTGGATGCCACGTTGCTCGCGGCGCGAGAAGCGCTCTCGTGAAGGGCGTCGGGCCCGAGGGTCAGCACGGCCCAGACGACCTCACGCGCTTCGCCGAATGCTGGAACAGCGGACGGTTCTTCGACGCGCACGAGACGCTCGAGCCCCGCTGGATCAAAACCCGCGATCGCGGCTTGCGCGGTCTCATCCAACTGGCGGCTGCCTTCCATCACCTGGATAAGGGGAACCTCGTGGGCGCACGCACGACGCTCGAACGGGCCATCCTCAGGCTGACCCACCCCGACAACGCTGCCTGCGCGATCGATCAGACCGCTCTCGCCAGATATGCGGCGCAGGTCCTGGCTTCGCTCGAGAAGACGCCGGCGCCGGAGATCGTCGCCTCACGCCCCCGGCTGTGAGGGTTATCGCGCGCGGCGGGTCATGGGCAGGACGTCAGCGGTGCGCGGCTCGACCGCCTGCGCCAGCATCTCGACGACCTGGGGGTCGAACTCCACGCCCTTGCGAGCGCTGATGTCATCCAGCGCGTCGAGCGTGCTCAGCGCTTGTGGGCCCGAGGTCAAGTTGACAAAGGCCTCAGCCACCGCGACGATACGCGCCTCGATCACGATCTGATCCCCTTTGAGGCCGTGCGGGAAGCCGCTGCCGTCAAGCCGTTCGTGGTGCTGCTCGATGACGCTTGTGATGATCCGGCCGTCACGCCAGCGGGCGACGAGCCGGGCGCCAAGCTCGCAGTGTGCCGCGCCGCGTTCGCCGGCGGGGACGGCGAGCATGCCGACGTCGTGGAGCAACGCCCCGCGCCGCAGCATCTCAAGGTTCCAGCCGGTGATGCCAAGCGCCGACCCGATGCGCGATGAGATCTGGGAGATATGCATCGTGCGTCCGCGCGGCGCTCCCTCCTGCTCGTCGATGGCGACGGCGAGCGCTTCGATAAGATCGCCGTTAGCGCGATCGAACTGGCCGATCCGGTTGAGCAGCGTGTCGTTCTCGCGCTCGAGCGCGGCGATGTATTTCTCCGTGCCCCAGCCGGCATAGCCGAGGCTCGCGCGAGCGATGGCAAAGGGCGCCGCCAAGAACAACAGCACGCCGAGGTGGCCCGCGGCGAGCTCGCCCGCCACCGCGTAACCGAGCACGCCGAAGGCGAAGAATTGCAGCGGTGGCCATGGGAAGAACCCTCGCCAGGAGTCGGCCGACGACACCGTCGCGGGTCGCGCGAATCCGGCGGCGGCGGCGAAGAGCTCGAGCCCGAAGGCAGCGATGACGAAGACGATCGCGCCGGCAAGCGTCGCCGAATGCTTGGCGACAAGCGTCGCCAGCAGCGCGGCGAAGAGCGGTCCCAAGATGGCCCACGAGATCGCCTGCGCGGCTGCCAGGCGTGCGGTCGGTATCTTGAGCGCGCGGACGATACCGCGAACGCAGCCGATGAGCACCACGACCGGAGCGCCGTAGAGCACGAAGCCGGCCACGCTGATGCAGAAGGCCGCACCGACGAAGCGCCTGCCGAATCGCACGGAATCGGGCGCCGCGATCTCGAGCAGCGCCGCCGCGGCGAGGAGGCTTGCAAACGTCTGCGAGACATGGGGTGCGTTGATCGACGCCCAGAGCAAGACCGGCACGATGGCGACGATCATGAGCAACATGGCCGGGGTCTCTTTATCGGCCATCAAGTCTTCGTAGGTGGGCGCGCCGGAAGAACCCGCCTGCCGGCGGTTCCAGAACGTCATGCCGCGCTTTGTCTTCAAGATGCTGCTCACTCGAAGGGCAAAAGGTGCCCGCACATTTGACCGCGCGGCTCCCCTGCCTGTTACCTATCCGGCACCCACAGGCCAAGTTGTGGCCCGGAACACGTCTGGCCGGCTCACCGTGCGGGTAAGGGGCTTCCGGCATGCGAATTGTGGAGCTCTACGGCTCATAATGAGCGTTTCATAAGGGTCATGGAACACACAAGCACGCACGACAACCGCTCCCTCGCTCGCATGGCCATCCTGTCGATGCTCGCCGCGGCCGCTATTGTGATGCCCGCCGCACAGGCCTGGCCGGCCGCTGCGTCCGCAGTCGTCACCCTCGACCTCACCCGTTACTCCAAGGTCGGTCAGCTCGACGCGGGCGCGTACGCCGGCGTGGCTCCCGGCCGCCTCGTGCTGCACGTCGGGCAGTCGGTCGTGTTCGTCAATAGCGACACGCGCCACCACACCGCGACGTCGCTCGGTGAGGGCGATGCGTTTCCGCAGACGCCACGCTGGACGGACAGCGCGCTGCACGCAGCGGGCACGATCGGTGGCGGAGCCTGGACCACGGGAGACCTGGCACCGGGCGCGCGCTCGGGTCCGATCGTGGCGAGCAAGGCCGGAACGTACCTCTACGGATGTTTCTTCGACTATAGCGCCGGCATGCGAGGCGAGATCGTCGTCGAACCCTAGGTCGCAGATCCCCCCGAGGAGACCCCGTGGAATTCCAAGAGCCGATCGAGCAGCTGATCCGCGACCCCCGCGACTTCACCCGCGACGTCACGTTTCCCAAGGCGTCGGAGCTGCGCATCTACGACACATCGTTGCGCGACGGCGAGCAGATGCCGGGCGTCGCCTACACGCCCGAGCAGAAATACGAGATCTGCCGCCGGCTGTCCGATATCGGCGTGCACATCATGGACGTCGGCTTCCCCGCCGTCTCCGAGGACGAGCGGCGTTCGCTGCAGCTCATCATGCAGGGCAAGCGCACGGGTGAGATCCGCGCCGACCTCGACGTGGTCGTCATGTGCCGCAGCAATGCCAAGGACATCGATGCGACGCTCTCCGCGCTTGCGGCCACAGACGTGGTGGCCCAGCGACGTGACGTTCTTCATCTTCACCTCGGGCAGCGATCTGCACATGAAGTACAAGATCGGCAAGACGTTGCTCGCGCGCGAAGGCGTGTCTGAGCGGAGTGGCTCGAGCGGCCGCTGTCGTTCTACCGTCAGGCCAATATCCGCATGCAGTGCGACGCCATCCGCTATGCCCGCAGCAAAGGCGTGCTACGTCGAGTTCGGCGGCGAGGACGGCAGCCGGGGCGACGTCGACTACTTCATCGAGCTGTTCCGTGAGGGTATCAAGGCCGGCGGCACGCGGCCTTCATGGCCCGACACCGTCGGCTGTCTCACACCGGAGGCGACGCGCTGGTACTGCTCGCGCATCGTGGCGGCGATGCCGCCCGACATCACCCTGCTCAACCACTTCCACAACGACTACGGTCTGGCCACGATCAACTGCATCACCTCGCTCGCTTGCGGCTTCAAGGCGTTCACCGTCACCGCGAACGGTTACGGCGAACGCGCGGGCAACGTGCCGCTGCATCAAGTCGTGACGGCGTTGCGCGTGCTCTATGGGATCGAGATCCCCGGCTTCAAATATGAGAAGCTGCGCGAGCTCGCGCGCTTCATGGAGTCGGCTCAGGCGTGCCCATCGAGGCGCACGAGCCGATCATCGGGGCGAACGTCTTCACGCACGAATCGGGCATCCACACCCACGCGATGCTCATCGACCCGCGGATGTACGAGGCGGTGCCGGCCGCCCTGGTCGGTGCCCAGATGCAATTCATCTACGGCAAGCACAGCGGCCTGTCGGTCATCGATTCCACACTGCGCAAGCACGAAGCACGCCTGCGCAAGGCAGGCGTGACGCTTGACAGCGAGCTGAGCAAGCGCGTGCTAGAAGAGGTGAAGCGGGTACGCGAAGAACGAGCGAGAACAGGTCACGTCGCCGATATCGTCACGCAGTACTATGAGAACATGCGCCGCCTCGGCCTCACCGAGGAGGACGTGATCAAAATCGCTGAGGGTCTCGGCACGAAAAAGCACGCTGCGGTGTAGGGAGAGCCCCCCATCGCGACAGGGCACGATAAAGATAGAGAAGAGTGGTACATATGACAGACACGCAAGCGAATCACACCCACGCCACAGCGGAATGGATCCGCAGACCACTAGCCGATCTCGGAGGCATGTCGCCGCAGGACGCGGCCGCCGACCCGCAGGGACGCAAGCGGCTCGAGGACATCTTCACCGAACTCGCTGGGCACCACGTCCGGCTCACCAACCTGGGCCTGCCGGCGCTCGACCCACGCGAATTGCGCCATGCCCTCGGCATGGAAGCCGCCGCGCCCGCGCCGCACTCCCGTCCCCCGCGCGCCGTGCGCCTGGGCCCCGTGAAGCGCAGCGCGCTGCTCGACGAGCTTGGCACGGCCCTCACCGGCGGCGATGTCGACAGCGTCGCGTTCTTCAACGTGAAGACCGGCGCCATCGAGCACTTCATGCACAACCTCGGCGATCAGAGACGGCGCGCATCGCCGAAGCACAGGCCAACACCGACATGCGCAAGGTGTCGCCCGTGACGACCGAAGTGCGCTACGGCATCATGTCCGATTTCATCGGCATGGTGGAAGACATCACGGTCGCAGGCCGGCTCCGCTCGGCGATCTCAGGCAAAGGAGCCTTCCGGCGCTTCCGCGAGGCAGTCGATGAAGACGACGGGCTGCGCCGGCGCTGGCTTGCCTATCGCACAAAGCGCCACTACCTGCTCGCGCTCGACTGGTTGCACCGTCTGGGCAGCATTCCCGAGCAATACGGTCTGAGCCCTGCCGATTACGACTGGCAACCGCCCAGCGAGGAGACCGAAACGCCGGCGCCCGCGATGCCCAAGTCCGAGGCTGAAGCCACAAGCGAGCCGGCGGTCGAGACGCAAGCCGCGACCGACGGTGAGGCGGCAGACGAGACTCAGGCGCACGAGAGCGCAGAAGAAGCAACGGAGCCGCAACCAGCCGGCTAAAGGCCGGCTCGCGCATCGCCCTCGTCCTTGGTCGCAGAAAATGGTCAGGCCCGGCGTGAGCTACCGGGCCTGTACCTTTTTGCAGAGCTGAACCGCCGGACGTCGCTTTGGTGGGGGACCGCTAGTGCGGCGCCCGGCACGCTCATAGGATGTTGCACGAGGGGTTTTCGTTACAGGGCGCGCGCACAGTGCGCTCGCGCACACGGATGGGTCTTTTAGCTCACGCTCGCGCCGAGGGTCATCATGGCCCGAAACGCCCGGAACACCGTGAGAAAGTCCGGATCGCCGAAGCGCAGCGTCCGGCCGTCCACCCGCTCGCTGCCGGGCAGAAGCGATGCCATATCAGCTTTGGCCGTGACGGTGAAGACGAGCTCGAGCGTGATGGGCGAGGCGAACGCATATGGCTTAGCGGCTCGGCTTTTCAGCCCCGAGACCGCTCGTCGCATGCCGGCGGCGATGGCCTCGCGCGACTGCTCGGGCGAGAGCGAGCTCGCCGCATACCGTCCGATCGCCTGCTTCACCTCGACCGCCTCCACCCAGGGGAGGAAGGCGCGGGCGTCAGCGCATGCGCTCTGGTCGCCGGAGATGAAGATGACGGGAACGCCGAAGCAGCCGGCAACCGCAGCGTTGATGCGCGCCTCACTGCAACGCTCGCCGTTGATGCGCACGTCGTACAGGGTCTCGCTCGTGTAGGTGTGGTCGAGGATCGCGTCGGCCGTGCCCACCGGGGCGTGATAGCCGACGAATGCGGCGGCGGTGCACGACGGGTCCAGGCCTTGATTCATCGACAGCGGTTTGAGGCTGCCGCGGATGAGGCGCACCTGCGGTGGCAAGTCCTCGTGGATGATGTTGCGCATGTTCCAATGCGAGTCGTTCACGAGGATCTCGTCCGCCCCGCCCGCCATCGCGCCCTCACATGCGGCACGCACCTCGCCCGTCATGAGTTCGCACGAGCGGGCGTATTCGGGAGGGCCGGAAGGATCCGTCTGCTCGAACGCCGTGATGCCGGCGATGCCTTCCATATCGGCGGAGATGTAGATCTTCATCGCGGCCAGGTGTTATCGCCGACATGCTGCATCACCTCCGCACGACCGTGAAGGTGCGTGCTCTGCGCAAGCGAAGCTACAATCCCGACTGTGGCATTCGCACTGGTCGATCGCCGCGATGAGGGAGAGCTTCCCAGAGCGGCGGACCTACAGCTCATGTACGCGAGCCTCAACGCCCGCCATTTCGGTGGCGTGCTGCGCGCGTACCGGATCGTTTTCAACTCCCGGCTCACCTCGGTCGCAGGTCGCATCGGCCATCGTCCGCCGGTCATCGAGCTGTCGGCGCGGCTGCTTGCGGCGCAGCCGGACGCGGTCGAAGCCACGCTGCTCCACGAGATGGTGCATGCGTGGCTGCACGAGCACGGCCTGCCCAACGGCCACGGCGCCGCGTTCAAGCGCAAGATGCGCGAAGTCGGCCTGACCAGCATCTATCATTTCCTCCCGGTGAAGAAGCGTAGCAGCCGGCGGCGCTACGTGCTGTCCTGCCCGCGCTGTAAGGTGGAGCTCGTGCGCCGCCGCCGGCCGGGCTTCCGCGTCTCGTGCGCGCGCTGCTCGCCCAAACGCTTCAACTCGCACGTCGAGATGATCGTCCGGGAGATCGCATAGCCCGTCTGGAACCATCGTGTTCGTGGCTACCTACATCGTCGGCATCACGGGCGCGAGCGGCACGATCTATGGCGTCCGCCTGCTCGAGGCACTGCGCGCGATCCCCGATGCGAAGGTCCATCTCGTCATGAGCGCCCAGGCCAAGCGCACTTTGGCGATCGAAACCTCGCGGACGGTCGCCTCAGTCGAAGCGCTGGCTGACGTCGTCCACGACGCGGACGATCTCGCCGCGCCGATCTCCAGCGGCTCGTTCCGCACGGATGGGATGATCGTCATCCCTTGCTCCATCAAGACCGCCGCGGCGATCGCCTACTCGCTCAACGACAATCTGCTCGTGCGCGCCGCTGACGTCTGCTTGAAAGAACGGCGTCGCCTCGTGCTCGTCGTGCGTGAGACCCCGCTGCATCTCGGTCACTTGCGCACGCTCACCCAGCTGGCAGAGACAGGTGCCGTCATCTTGCCGCCCATACCCGGCTTTTACACGATGCCCAAGACCGTCGACGATATCATCGCGCACACGGTGGGCAAGGCGCTCGACTCACTTGGTGTGCCTAACGAAGCCTACACGCGTTGGCGCGGCCCCGACGGAAAGGCCTAAGCGCAGAGGCGTCAGTTCAGCGGCGCACGAGTTTGCTGCTCAGGCCAACGCCTTGTAGAAGAGCCACCCCGCGGCGAAGAGCACACCGAGCGCGAAGAGCCGCATGAGCGCCGGCGCGCGGACCCGCGGCGCGATGCGCGCTCCCAGCTGCGCGCCCACGACAGCGCCCAGCGCGATGAAGAGGGCACGCCCCCACAACACGTCGTGATAGTAGGCGTGCGACGCGGTGGCGAAGATGGCGGTGAGGGCGATGATGAAGGTCGACGTCGCCGTCGCGATGTGCGCCGGGAACGAGAACAGATAGGCCATGGTCGGCACGAAGATGACGCCGCCGCCGACGCCGAAGAGGCTGGCCACAAATCCGGCTCCGAGTCCGATCAGCACCGCGGGCCACGGCCGGAAACCGGCGGTATTCTTTGGATCTGCGACTGCTGCGCTGCCACCCGGATCCACGCCGGGCCGCACCAGCAGACGCACGCTGACGATGGCGAGGAAGGCCCCGAACAGGCCGCTGAATAGGCGCGGCGGCACGTGCTGATCGGCCAATCCCCCAAGCAGCGCTCCGGGAATCCCGGCCAGCGCGAAGACGATCCCCGAGCGCACGTCCACTCGACGCTGGCGCAGGAAGCTGTACGAACCGGAGAGCGCGTTGGCGAGCACGACCGCCATGGACGTGCCCGCGGCCTCTTTCGGGGCGGCGTGAGCGAGCAGCAAGACCGGTGCGACGAGCAGGCCGCCACCAACACCGATGAGGGTGCCGTAGGTCCCGGCGATGATACCGAGCAGGACAAAAGCCGCAGCCTCGAGCGGATTCACGCCGGTGCTGCCTGCGCCATCACGGCAGAGGACCGCGCATCGAAACGCGAACAGCGCCGTAATGAGGATGCGAGATGGCGCTATATAGCGCGCGCAAGGGCTTCAACGTCGGGCTCACGGTCGGTGGCATCAACCTCAACCGGGGATTCCATGTCGTGGCGGGGCCGTGCAGCGTCGAGTCGGCGGAGCAGATGGACGCCGCTGCGGCAGTGCTTGCCGACCACGGCGTGCGCATCCTGCGCGGCGGCGCGTTCAAGCCGCGCACCTCGCCGTATTCGTTCCAGGGGCTCGCCGAGAAAGGGCTCGAGCTGCTCGCGCAGAGCGCTCGACGCCATGGCATGATCTCCGTCTCCGAAGTGATGGACACAGACTCAGTCGACCTCGTGGCCGCGAGCGTCGACATTCTTCAGGTCGGTGCGCGCAACATGCAGAACTTCTCGCTGCTCAAGCGGCTGGCCAAACAGCGTAAACCGGTCCTGCTCAAGCGCGGCATGTCGGCGACCATCGAAGAGTTCTTGCTGGCGGCGGAATACGTGCTGCAAGGCAATGACAACGTCATCTTGTGCGAGCGCGGGGTGCGCTCGTTCGAGACCCTCACGCGCAACATGCTCGACCTTGCTGGCGTCGCGCTCTTGCGTCGCATGAGCCATCTGCCGGTGCTCGTCGACCTGTCGCATTCCACGGGCCGCGTCGACGTCGTGCCGGAGCTTGCCCGCGCCTGCGTGGCGCTCGGGGCTGAAGGCATCATGATCGAGGTGCACCCCGATCCGCAGAGCGCGTTGTCCGATGCGGATCAAGCGATCCCGCTGCACGACGCGGCGCACCTCATCGACGATCTCGTGCCATGGATCGAACTGCGCGAGCGGCTCGAGGCCACGACTTCGCGCGCGTCCACCCCCGCCGTCTGACGGTGGCCGACGGCCACCACGTGTATCTCGCCGCCTGCGCCGACGGGTCGTACTATTGCGGCTATGCGAAAGATCCGCTCAAGCGCCTGCAGGCGCACAACGCCGGCAAGGGCTCGAAGATCCTGCGCGGCAAACTGCCCGTGCGCCTGGCATACGTGCGGCGCTTCTCGAGCAAGGGCGACGCGCTGCGCTTTGAGATCGAGCTCAAACGCCGGTCGCACGATGCGAAGCGTCGCCTGGCGCGGCGATGGAGAGTGCGCAAGAAACGAAGACGGACCTAAAGGTCCGTTTCTTCAAAGTTCGGTAGAATAGGGCTCTGGCTAGATCAGACGCGGGAGACGTATTTGCGGTCGCGCGTGTCGATGCGGACCTTGTCCCCCGGATTGATGAACAGTGGCACGTTGACCGTGGCGCCGGTCTCGAGCTTGGCCGGCTTCTGCACGTTGGTCGCGGTATCGCCGCGGAAGCCGGGATCGGTCTCCACGACTTCGAGATCCACATGATTGGGGAGCTGCGCCGCGATCACTTTGCCGTCGTGGAACTGGACGTTGGCGACCATGCCCTCTTTGAGGAGGTCGACGTTGTCGCCGAGCATGTCGTGGCCGAGGTGGATCTGCTCGTAGTTCGAGTTGTCCATGAAATGGTAGTCGTCGCCGCTGCCATACAGGTATTGCATCTCGCGGGTCTCCACTATCGCCCGCTCGAGCATCTCGCCCGCGCGAAACGTCTTTTCGAGCACGTTGCCACGCAGGACGTTCTTGAGCCGCGTGCGCACAAAGGCCGAGCCCTTGCCGGGCTTGACGTGCTGGAAGTCCACCACCTGCCAGAGCTGGCCATCGACCACGATGGTGACGCCGGTGCGAAAGTCGTTGCTTGAGATCATGAAGGTCCGCTGTGCTCCTTGGAAGCGCCGATGCGCAGCTCAGTGCCGGCGACGAGCCGCGAGATGTTCGCTGCGTGCCGCCACAAGACGAAGATCATCGCGACGATGGCGTAGACGACGTACGCGATCGGCGCGCGCATCATCACGAGACTCACCGGAACGGCGGCGTTGGCCAGGATGGATCCGAGGGAGGAGTACCGCGTGAGCGCCACGGTCGCAAGCCAGACGACCGCGAACACGATCGTCGCCGGCCACGACAAGACCACGAGTACGCCCAATCCGGTCGCCACGCCTTTGCCGCCCTTGAAATGCAGAAAAATCGACCAATTGTGTCCGACTATTGTCGCTAGTCCGGCTGCGGCGACTGCCCAGTGCCCGTAGCCGAACAGATGCGAAGCGATGAGCGTCGGCACGACGCCCTTCACCACATCGCCGATGAGCACGAGTATCGCGCCCAGCGGGCCGAGCGCGCGCATCGAATTCGCTGCGCCGATGTTACCGCTGCCGACGGTCCGCGGATCCACGCCGAAGATGCCACGCCCGACGACGATCCCGAACGGGATCGATCCGGCGACGTACGCGCCGACGAGCACGAGGAGGATCAGCGTCACGGTTGGTCGTCGCTCGCAGCGGACGCGATGAGCTCGTCAGCGCGCGTGGCGTCTTGCTGCACGCGCGGCCGGAAGACAAGGCGCACCGGCGTGCCTTCAAATGGGAACGCCGCGCGCAACTGGTTCTCGAGGTAGCGTTCGTACGAGAAATGCAACAGCCGCGGGTCGTTGACGAAGAAGACGAACGTCGGCGGCGCGACTCCGCTCTGCGTGGCATAGTAGACTTTGAGCGCGTGGCCGCGGAAGGCGGCAGGCGGTCGCGCCCGCACCGCGTCACGGATGATAAGGTTGAGCTTGGCCGTCGGGACGCGCGTGCGCCGCTGCGCTGCCACGGCAGCCGCCGCATCCCAGATCTTGTGCACGCCGCGCTTGGTCAGCGCCGACGCGTACATGACGGTCGCGTACGGCGCGAAGGCGAACTCCGTCCGCAGGATCTCATTGGCCTGTTCGCGATCGAATGCTTTGTTCTCCACGAGGTCGAGCTTGTTGATCAGCAGGATGAGGCCCTTGCCCTCTTCGATCGCCAGTCCGGCGATGCGCTGGTCCTGCGCCGTCGCGCCGGCCATGACGTCGATGACGACGATGGCCACGTCGCAGCGCCCGATCGCGGCGACCGCGCGCAGGGTCCCGTAATGATCGAGCGCCGGCCCTCGTCTCTCGTGCCGGCGGATGCCGGCGGTGTCGATGATGACGAAGCGGCGCTCGCCGACGTCGATCTCGGTGTCGGTGGCATCACGCGTCGTGCCGGGAGTCGCCGAGACGACGGCACGCTGCTTGCCCAAAAGAGCGTTGACGAGCGACGATTTGCCCACGTTCGGCTGGCCGACGATGGCGAGACGGACGATCGCGTCATCGCCGTCTCCCGGCTGCGTGGTCAGCGCCGGCAAGCGCGCGACCATCGCATCGAGCAGATCGCCGCTTTGCAGCCCGTGGATCGACGAGACCGCGAGCGGCACATCGAAGCCCAGCGAGCAGAACTCGTAGATGCTTGCCGCGGTCGCCTGAGACTCGACCTTGTTCGCCACGAGCAGCACGCGATCGCGGAAGGGGCGCAGCAGAAGGGCCACGTCTGAGTCCTGGGCCATCACCCCTGTCTTGGAGTCGACGACGAAAACGATGAGATCGGCCTCGTCGATCGCCATCTGCGCTTGCGCGCGTGTCTGGGCGACGACGTCATCCACCGGGCCGACCTCGATGCCACCAGTGTCGACGAGCGTGAACGTGCGGCCAGCCCATTCCACCGGGCCGTAGAGGCGATCGCGGGTGACCCCGGGCGTCTCCTCCACGATGGCGACCGGCTTACCGACGAGGCGGTTGAACAGGGCGGACTTGCCCACGTTAGGGCGTCCGACGATGGCGACGATGGGTGTGTGAGAAGGCACGGTGGTAGTGGAGTTCGCTGTCGCGGTCGCGCGCCCCCACGGCGACGAGGTGGGCCGCTGCTGCAACGGCACAGGGCGGGGCGTGCGCAAAGAGAAAAGTCGTGGACATGGCGCTGCGGATCGCTCTCGTCGTCCTCGTGATGCTCGTCGCGACCACGGTCGTCCCCGTCGCCGCCATCAGCGGCCATGGCAGCGCGTATGTGACGACCCTGCCTCCGGGCGCGACGGTCTGGATGGACGGCAACTACATGGGGGAGACCCCGCTCTACCTCGACGGTCTTGACGCCGGCCGCCACTTCATCACCCTCACGCGCAGCGGATGGCAGCCGCAAAGCACGGCGATCGACGTGACCGTCGGACGGGTCACGACGGTGAGCGCCGTCTTGACCTCGAGCGCGCCACTCCCTCGAGCGTCGCCCGGTCGGGCCAAGGGAGCGATCTGCGTGCGTGGTGCGGCCGGCGCGAAGGTCTTCGTCGACGGCGTCGCGCTAGCCACCCCCGAAGAGCCGCAGCCGATCGCCGCCGGCGATCACATCTTACTCGTGCAGCGTGGTACCGAGCGGACGACCGGCAGCATCCGCGTCTACCCGGATACGACGACGACGATCTCGCTCGCGCCGCGCGGCAACGCGGCGGCGGATGGCGGGGGCGAGGACATGCTCGCCGCACTCCAAGACTACGTCCCCGCGAGCGACTTCACGGTCAGCGGCGACGTGATCACGATCCATTACAAAGGCATAGAGCTCGAATGCGCGGCCGGCTCCCACACTTTCGTCCTCAACGGCAAGCCCGGTACGCTCTCCGTCGCGCCGGCCTTCGTCGGCGGCAAGCCGTATCTGCCGCTGTCGCTGCTCAACCGGATATCGAGCCAGACCACAAGCACGGGCCGCTGACAGGTCGGACTCGAAGCCAGGCGAAATCTGACCGCATGCCTTCGATCTATCTACAGACGTTCGGCTGTCAGATGAACGTCGCCGACTCGAACGGGCTTGCACACCAGGCGTGGTCGCTCGGCTGCACGTTCACCGATGCCCCCGAACAGGCGGACATCCTCATCCTCAACACCTGCGCCATCCGCGAGAAGGCCGAGATGCGTGTGTACAGCCGCCTCGGACAGCTCAAAAGCGTCAAGCGGCCGGACAGCAAGCTGCTCGTGGCCGGTTGTCTGGCAGAAAAAGACCGAGCCATCATGCGGCGCAAAGCCCCGCACGTCGACGCGCTCCTCGGTCCGCGCGACTACCGGCAGTTCAAAGCGCTGCTGGCCGACTGGGGCGTGCCCACCGACCTCGCACCGCCGCAGACGGAGATGGTCCTCCCCTCGGCGGAAGACGCGCCGGGCGAGGACTCCCCGCTCGAATACGCCCACCTGCGCGCGCTCGTCAGCATCACCCGCGGCTGCGAGAAGTTCTGCACCTATTGCATCGTGCCGTATACGCGCGGTCCGCTCGAGAGCATCCCTCCCGATGAGATCGAGACGCAGATCCGCCGCGAGATACGCTGCGGCGCCAAAGAGATCACCCTGCTGGGCCAAAACGTCAACTCATACCTCTTCGAGAGTCTCAACTTCGCCGGGCTCTTGCGCCGCATCGGACGCATCGAAGGACTGGCGCGGCTCACGTTTTTGACCTCGCACCCGCACGATTTCAATCGCGAAGTCGTCGACGCGCTCGCCGAACTGCCGAACGTGGCCCCGCGCCTGCACCTCCCCGTGCAATGCGGAAGCGACGACGTGCTGCGCGCCATGGCGCGTCTCTACACGATCGATGAGTACCTCGAGAAGATCGCCTATTTCCGCGAGCGGCTGCCGCGCTGGGCGCTGACCACCGACATCATCTGCGGCTTCCCCACCGAGACCCAGACCGATTTCGAGCGGACGCTCGAGCTCGTGGAGCGCGGCACGTTTGAATATGCATTCGTCTTCGCGTTCTCGCCCCGCTCGGGCACGCCGGCGGCGACGATGCAGCCACAGGTGCCCAGCGAGGAGCGTCTGCGCCGCCTGCAGGCGGTGAGCGCTGCGCAGAACGAGCGGACGCGCCGTTTTCACGAGTCGTTCATCGGCGAGACGGTGAGCGTGCTCACCTCGGGTCCGTCGAAGAAAGATCCCACGCGCATGGCCGGCAAGAGCGGCCATAACGTCACGGTGGTCTGGCCGCGCGAGGCCTCGACGCGGTCCGAGCCGGTGGTGGATGTCGTGATCGAGCAAGCCCACACCTGGGGCCTCGTCGGCCGGGTGGCGTAATCGCCCGCCGCGCCCGCGGCCCACGCGCGCCGCACGAGGAGAAGGCCGGACAAGCGCCGCCGCACGCGCACGCGGTCGATGCAGCAGCGGATGCGGTCGCCACCTCGCCGCTCATCGCGCAATATCTGGCGCTCAAGTCCGAATACCCCGAGGCGCTCCTGCTCTCGAGGGTCGGCGACTTCTATGAGGCGTATGGCGACGACGCCAGCGAACTCGCAAGCGCGCTCAACATCGTCTGCACCTCAAAAGAAGCGGGCAAGGGCAAGCGCGTGGCCATGGCCGGCGTGCCGCATCACAGCGTCGATCACTATCTCGCGCGGCTGCTCCGCCAGCGCCGCATCGTGGCCATCGCCGAGCAGATGGAAGAGCCCGTGCCCAACCGGCTCGTCCGCCGCGAGATCGTCCGCGTCCTCACTCCCGGCACCGTTCTCGAGGATCAATTCCTCAGCGCCGAACGCAACAACTATCTCTGCGCCGTCGCGACCGCCGCCGGCAAAACCGCCGTCGCCGCTGCCGACGTCTCGACCTCATCGTGCTCGGTGAGTGTTATCGACGACGCCGATGCGCTCGCCTCGGAGCTCGACCGGCTCGCACCGGCGGAGCTCGTCGTGCAGACGGACGACGACGTGGAACGGTACCGGCCGCTCGTGGCTGAGATCTGCCGCGTCGCCGTCTGCGACCCGCCGGCCTACGAGGCGCCGGTGCCGCCGGTCGTGCAGCGCGTGGCGGCCGCCGAGCGGCCTGCGGCGCGCGAAGCGCTCGGTCTGCTCGCGGCGTATCTGCGCTACCTCCGCTTGGATGGCGCGGCCATCTGCGACCACGCGACGCTGCACGAGACACGCACGACCATGACCTTCGACCGCTCGACGCGCCGGCATCTCGATCTGCTCAGCGGATCGGGCGAGAGCAAACACGCGTCCGTGGCAAGCGTGCTGACCAAGACGAAGACGCCCATGGGGAGCAGGCTGCTCGCCCAGTGGTTGTGCGCCCCGCTGCTCGACGTGCAGGCCATCGCGCGGCGTCACGACAGCGTCGCAGCCTTCGTCGTCGCGGCCTCGTTCCGGCCCGAGTTGCAGCGCATGCTCGCGAGCATCGGCGACATCGAGCGTATCGTGCAGAAGATACTGGCACGCCGTGCCGGCCCAAGGGACCTCGCGGGGCTGCGCCGATCGCTTGAGGGCGCGGCCGCTGTGGCGGCGGCGCTGCGCGCGCAGGGAGGCGAGCCGTTCACCGACTTCGCCACGGGCGTCGAGGGTGATGGCGGGCCGTCTCGTGCCCGCGATCTGCTCGCGGCGACGCTGCTCGATGAGCCGGCGGCCACGCTCGCCGAGGGCGGCGTCATCCGTCCGGAGCACAACCCCGAGCTCGCCGACCTCATCGGTCTGCGCAGCGCAGGCCGCGAGCATCTGCTCGCGCTCGAGGCCGAGGTGCGCGCGGCGACCGGCATCAAAGCGCTGAAGATCAAGTACACTCAGGCCTTCGGGTACTACTACGAGGTCAGCAGGGCGCAGGCGCAGTCGGTGCCATCCGACTTCGTGCGCCGCCAGAGCCTGGTCAACGCCGAGCGCTTTAGCGACCACCGCCTCAAGGAGCTTGAGGCGCGCATCTTGAGCTCGCGTTCGCAACAGGTGGCGCTCGAGCGGCGCCTCTTCGACGAGACCGTCGCCGGACTCGACGGCCATGCGCAGGCGTTGCATGCCTGTGCGCGCGCCGTCGCGCAGGTCGACGTGTTCTGCTCGCTCGCCCAAGTCGCGGCCGAGCGGCGCTATGTCAGGCCAACCATGACCGAAGAGAGCATTCTCGCCGTCGAGGGCGCCCGCCACGCGGTCGTCGAGGCGTTCGGCGGTCTCGACTTCGTCCCCAACGACTGCGAAGTCGATGCGCAGCGGCGATTCCTTTTGATCACCGGCCCCAACATGGGAGGCAAGTCCACCTATCTGCGCCAGACCGCGCTCGTGTCGATCCTCGCGCAGATGGGCTCTTTCGTGCCAGCGATGCGTGCCACGCTCGGCATCGTCGACCGGCTGTTCACCCGCATCGGCGCCGGTGACGATATCGCTGCCGGCCGCTCGACCTTCTACGTCGAGATGGCCGAGATGGCGCTCATCGTGCGCAACTGCACGCCGCGCAGCTTGCTGCTCATCGATGAGGTCGGCCGCGGCACGGGGACGATCGACGGGCTGGCCATCGCGCAAGCGATCAGCGAACACCTGCTCAATCTCGGCGACGCCATGCCCATCGTGCTGTTCGCCACCCACTTCCACGAGCTCGTGGACCTGGCGAAGACCTTCGCCTGCGTCGACAATCTGCACGTCGCCGTCGCCGACGAACCCACCGGCCCAGTCTTCTCGCACCGCCTGCTGCGCGGTTCGAGCAGCCGCTCGTACGGCATCGCCGTGGCGACGATGGCGGGCATGCCCAAGCCCATCGTCGACCGCGCGGCGGATATCGCCAAGGCGCTCGAATCACGACCCGGCGTCGAGTCGCGCCGCCTGAGGTCGCCCAAACCAGCCGTCGAGGAGCGCCAGCTCGAGATGGAGATCTCCTAGCCGAGCGTCGTCGACACCACGCGTGACGGCGCTCACTACTCAGGCCCTTCGTAACATAGCCAGCCGCGAAGCGTCCTTAGTATGTGAGGACATTAGACCTAGCGGCCCGCAAAATCCGGGGCCTGGCGGACATGCTGACCTATCCCCTCGCGGTCGTGTTCGCGCGCTGGATCGCGATCGGCTGGCTCTTGACGCTGCCGCCCAATGCGGCTGCCCCGCACCAACTGCGCCTCGCGCTCTTCGCCTATGGCGTCATCACGACGCTCTTCGCCGCGAACTTCTGGTACCGGTCGCGCGCCACCGGCAAGCGCGACGAGGTGCATCCGCTCGTCGTGCCGTCGCTCATCGTCATCGACGTCGCCTACGCCGCGCTCTGCATCAAGCTCTTCGGCATCACGCTCCTCACCCTCATGCCCGCGCTCGACGCCGCCATGCTCGCCGCGCCGATCGGCGTCGCGGTCCTGGCCTCGGTCGATCTGCTGCTGCTCGACATCGCGCTCAACTATCATTATGGTCCGGCGGGTGCCATCGCACTGCAGATCGCAGCGATGACCTTCGGCCCCTACGTCGCTGTGCTGTTCGGTCTGCATGGCAGACAGCGCGCCGAGCGGCAAGTGCGGGCGATCGACCAAGTGCTCAATGCGGGGTCCGAGCTCGGCTCGCAGATGTCATTGTCGGACGTGCTCAAGCAGCTGCGCAACCTGCTCGGCCAGTTCCGTCGCGTCGTCCCCTGGGACACGTGCGTGATCTACGTCGTGCAATACGATGAGAACGCTGAAGAAGAGATGCTCGTGGCCGCGGAGATCGCGGGCGACGATATGGCAGCGTACCGAGGGAAGATCGCGTTCGGCACGGGCGTCGTCGGCTATGCGGCCACCAAGCAGCGTCCGGCGCTCATCGCCGACCTGCACAAGGACGTGCGTCAGCCCGACGGCGACATGCGGCCGAACGCGCGAGCCTCGCTCGTCGTCCCGGTCGTGGCCGATGGACAAGCCGTGGGCTGCGTGCAGCTCATCTCCGCAGAACCGAATTCCTACACGACCGACCAGCTCGAGCACGTCGGCCGGCTCATCAGCCTGGCGTCGATGGGCGTGCGTAACGCGCTCATCCATAGCCGCACGCGCCTCATGGCCGACACCGACTCGCTCACCGGGCTGCTCTCCGCCCGCGCCTACCACGAGCGCCTCGAAACCGAATTCCGCAAGGCCCAGGCGGCGCGCAGATCGCTCTCTTTGCTCATCATCGACCTCGACAACTTCAAGCAGGTCAATGACGGCCACGGCCACCAAGCCGGTGACGAGCTCTTGCGGCGCGTCGGTGCGCTGCTGCGCCAGCAGGCGCGGCGCAATGACATCGCCTGCCGCTATGGCGGCGACGAATTCATCATCGTCATGCCCGAGACGATCAAGTCGGAGGCGGCGGTGGTCGCCGACCGTATCCGCAGGACCATCGAAGACATGTCGTTCACCTCGGGCACGAGCCTCGTGCGGGTCACGGTCTCGATCGGCGCGGCGAGCTATCCCCAGGACGTGACCAACAAACACTCCCTCATCAAAGCCGCAGACGACGCCCTCTACGCCGCAAAAGAAGACGGCCGCAACTCGCTGCGGGTCTACGCACCGCCGGTGGCTCGCTAGACCGCACGCAGCAGCGCCGAAATGTGGTAGCCCGCGGTTGGGCGAAGCCGACCGCGTGCAGGTGACCGAACACATCCACACCCTCGACGAGGCGACGATCGCGCAGATCGCCGCCGGCGAGATCATCGAGCGGCCGGCGTCCGTCGTCAAGGAGCTCGTCGAGAACAGCTTGGACGCCGGTGCGTCCTACGTCGCGGTCGAGCTGGGCGGTGGGGGGCGTGCCGAGATCGTCGTGCACGACGACGGCCGTGGCATCGTCCATGACGATCTGCCGCTCGCGCTCCAGCGGCACGCCACAAGCAAGCTTAGCGCCGCGGCGGATCTCTTCTCCGTGCGCACGCTGGGCTTTCGCGGCGAGGGTCTGGCCAGCATCGCCGCCGCCGCAGGGTCGCTTGAGATCGTCTCGCGCCCGCTCGGACAGAACTTCGGCGCGCGCATCGCCACTCGTGCGGCGACCCTGGGCGCCGTCACACGCGTGGCCGCTTCGCCCGGCACAAAAGTGACCGTGCGCGACCTCTTCGCAGCGACGCCCGTCCGGCGCGACTTCTTAGGCAGCGAGAAGGCCGAGTTCGGACGCGTCAGCGCCTTCTCTCGCGCATCGCGCTGGGCTGGCCGCAGGTCGCGTTCTCACTGCGCCACGATGGGCGCGACGTGTGGTCGCTGCCCGCCGTCAGCGATCCGGTCGACCGCCTCGAGATGGTCTTCGGCAAGGGCAGCCGCGGGTCGCTCACGCCGGTCCGTACGGCGCCCAACATCATGATCGGGATCGCCGGCTTCACCTCGCGCATCGGCGCCGACCGGCCCAACCGCCAGGGACAGGTGCTCTTCGTCAACGGGCGGCTCATCCGCAATCCCGCGCTCTCCGCGGCCTGGTCGGTGGCCTACTCGGGCAGCATGATGACCGGACGCTACCCGTACGGGGTGCTCATGCTCTCGCTTGCTCCCGGCGACGTCGACGTCAACGTGCATCCGACGAAGATCGAGGTCCGGTTCCCCAGTGCGGCGTCTGTCTTCGACGCCGTCCGCCATGCCGTCAAAGACGCGCTGCGCTCTGACGCCGGCGCGGACGGATTCGCTCCGCCGCCGCTGCCCGAGGCCGGGCCGGGAAGTGAAGGGACGGGCGCATCGACCCTGCATCCTGACTCCATCCCAGCCGCATCGCTGCTCGCAGGCGCAAGCACGCCTGCAGCGCTGCGATTGGACGAGGTCGCGTCCGGCGCACAGCCGGCGCGCGCGCTAGGCCAGGTCGATCAGACCTTCATCGTCATCAGCGATGCGAGCGGGATCCTCATCATCGACCAGCATGCGGCCCACGAGCGCGTCGCTTTCGAGGCGCTAGAAGACGGGGCAGGCGCGCGCCCTGCGTCCGCGCCGCTGCTCTTGCCGCGCATCGTCGAGCTGACGCCCGATCAAGCCGCGACGCTTGAGACCTGCCAGAGCGAGCTTGGAGAGCTCGGCCTCGAGGTCGAACGCTTCGGGGATGACGCCTATCGCATCAGCGCGCTGCCGAGCGGCTACGAACAGCGGCGCTTCGACCTCATCGGCATGCTCGACGATCTCGCACAAGACGCCGGCACGACGGCTGCCGCTGGCGCATCGCCGGAACGCGTAGTGGAACATCGCCGGCGGCTGCTCGCCACCATCGCTTGCCACTCGGTCGTGCGGGCGCACGAGCCGCTCAGCCTGCAGGAGCAGGTCGCGCTCTACGAGCGCCTGCGCACCTGTCGCGATCCGCGGACCTGTCCGCATGGACGGCCGACCACGCTGCGGCTCGACGCGGCCGAACTCTCCAAAGCCTTCAAACGGACTTAAGAGTCGGGGCGGCGTGTCGAGCGCACTCATCATCTGCGGTCCGACATCATCGGGAAAGTCGGAGATCGCGCTCGCCGTCGCGCGGCAGCTCGGCGCAGAGATCGTCAACGCCGATTCCCGCCAGATCTACCGCGGCATGAGCATCGGCACCGGAATGCCGTCGCCGAGCGCACGCGAGCTTGTTCCCCACCACCTCTACGCGTTTGTCGATCCGGCGCAGCGCTATAGCGCAGCGCGCTATGTCCACGACGCAGGCGTGGCGATAAGCAGCATCAAGGCTCGCGGCCGGCTGCCCATCGTGGTCGGCGGCACCGGCTTCTACATCGAAGCGCTGGCGGGGACGATGCGTCTGGATCGGCCGCCCGGCGACGACTTCGTGCGTGCGCGTCTGCGCGACGAGGCACTCGTCCATCCGACGGACGTGCTCTGGCAATGGCTCAAGGCGATCGCGCCAGCGCGTGCGGCCCAGACCAAGCGCGGCGACTCCTATAGAATCCTCCGCGCCCTAGAAGGCGTGCTCGTTGACCGGATGGAGCGCCCGCCGGGCGCGAAGGCGACGGCGCACGCGCCGCTCGAGTGTGAGATCGTGGTGCTGCGCGTGGCGCGCGGCGTTCTGCGGGAACGCATCGCGCAGCGCGCCCGCGAGATGTTCGCGCACGGGCTCATCGCCGAGGCCGAGGCCGTGCGTGCGCGGGCCCCCGATGCACCCGCGCTTTCCGGGCTCGGCTACGCCGAAGCGCTCGCGCTGCTCGATGGCACAGCGACGCTCGGCGAAGCGCTTGCGTCGACCATCCGGCGGACGCAGCGATATGCAAAGCGCCAAGAGACCTGGTTTCGGCGCATCGGTCGAGCGCACGCGGTCGATGCCGAGGATGCACACGCTGCGACACATGCGATCGTCGCGCTGGCAAGGGAAAAGCTTGCGCCGGCGTGAAGATGTGAGCACCGCCAGAAACGGCGGGGCTCTCGCATTGCATTACGCCGCGAGCAGCATGGGAGAAGATGGCGTGAAGAACAACTTGCCACTGCAAGACGCTTATCTGTTGGCGATCAAGCGTGAGAACGCGCCTGTCACCATCTATTTGCGCAACGGATTCCAGCTTCGTGGTCACGTCCGGGGTTTTGACAACTTCACCATCATCCTGGAATACGATAACAAGCCGCACCTCGTGTACAAACACGCGGTTTCGACCGTCTCACCGCAATCAGCTGTCCAGTTCTCGGGGGCTGAGATCGGCATCGGCTCTCGGCCGGCGGTAGCCACCGACCCGGAACCGGCACTGGTCGCGGACGGCGTGGTGAAAACCCCCGTCGCACAGTAACCACCCGGCACCGCGATGACCCAGATCTCCGTCACCAAGTGCCACGGGACGGGGAATGATTTCATTCTCATCGACAACCGGTCGGGCCAGGACCTGGCGTACGCCGAGATGGCCAAGGCGCTATGCCCGCGCCGCCTCGCCATCGGTGCCGATGGGATCCTCGTGCTCGAACGTCCGGCCTCGAAGCAGGCCCAAGCCTCGATGCGCATCTTCAACGCGGATGGCTCGGAGGCCGAGATGTGCGGCAACGGCATCCGCTGCATCGCCCGCTATCTCTATGAAGAGAGCCCGAAACGGACACAGCGCTCGATCCAGACCCAGGCCGGCGTCGTGGACACAGCGATCGTCGACTGGGAGGGGAGACCGGGCGTACGCGTCGCGATGGGCGAGCCGAAATTCTTCGGTCCGGACGCGGGAAGGCTTGGGCAGTCGCTCGTGGTCGACGGCGCCCCGCTGCCGGCCTACGCGGTCTCCATGGGCAATCCTCACGTCGTCGTCTTCGTCGACCGCGACCCGTCAGCGCTTGCGCTCGAGGAGCTCGCCCGCACGGTCGTCGCGTGGAAGGCGCTCGACGCTGAACCCAACGTCGAGCTCGTGCGCGTCGCCCGGGACGAGCTCCACATGCGTGCCTTCGAGCGGGGCGTCGGCGAGACGTGGGCCTGCGGCACCGGGGCCTGCGCGGCCGCCGCCGTCGCCATCGCCTGCGCAAAAGCCGCATCGCCCGTCACCGTAACGACCAAAGGCGGCTCCGTGCGCGTCAGCTGGGCGGGCGCCGGACACTCCGCGCTCCTGACCGGCAACGCTGAGCTCGTCTTCCGCACCGACGTAGAGCTCAAGCGTCCTCTGGCGGATCACCGCTCCAGCACAGCCGCGACGCGGCCAGGCACGAAGTCATGGACGTAGCGAGCGCGGCGCGTGTCTGGGCGGGTACGTGGTCGCGAGCCTGGCCCGCTAAGGATGCTGACGCAATCGCCGAGCTCTACGCCGCCGACGCGGCGTACCGTTCGCACCCGTTCCGCCAGCCGATGACGGGTCAATCGGGCGCGCGCGGATATGCGTTGTCCGCGTTCGCAGAAGAAGAAGAAGACATCGAATGCTGGTTGGCCGATCCGATCGCGGCCGGCACACGAGCGGCAGTCCAATGGTGGGCCGTTTTTCGCTCAGAAGGCAAGCAATGGACGCTCGCGGGGACAAGCGTTCTGCGCTTTGCGGCCGACGGCAAAGTCGCCGAGCACTGGGACTACTGGGTGACGGACGAAGGCCGTCGCGAGCCGCCAGCGGGGTGGGGCAGATGAAGGCTGCCTCCGCAAAGCGACCGCGGTCCCCGGCTCGTGCGACGAAGACAGCGGCATTGCGCTCGCTGTTCGCCCGCCCGGACGGCACGGTGCTCGATCTTCCGGGTGTCGCGGCGGCCGCCGATGACGGTGTCGTGGCTCAGGCACGCGGCGCGGACTTCATCCCTCTCCCCGAGGGGGCGCTCTTGCTCACCCTGCCCGGACGTAGCGCCGTCGGCTACGAGGGCTCGCAGCTGCACGAGATCGCAGACGTCGAAGGCGCGCAGGTATGCGCCGTCGCGGCAGCACTGCCGCTCGGGTACACGCGCGTCGCCCTGCCGGCGTATGTCGAACGCCCGGGCGCCCCGGCGCTGCCGCTCTACGGGTATAGCGCCGTGGCCTGGAGCGACGCGGGCTTGCGGGTCGCCGCGGTGCGCACGGACGAACTTGAGAGCTGGGCGCCGCAGACGCACGCGGCGGAGCAGGTGCGCGATGGCATCGCGCTGCGAACGCTTGAGTTCCCCGGCAACACGCTTTTGCAGCAGCTCGCCCGGTGCGCGACTGAGTACGGCTGCTTCACCGCGCAGAACATGTTCTTGCGCCAGGGCGAGGCGGCGCTGCCCGTCTCACCCGCCTGCAACGCGCGTTGCATCGGGTGCATCTCCGAGCAAGAGCCCGACGCGCAGGTCAAGAGCGCGCAAGAACGCGTGCGACGTCGCCCGACGATCGACGAGATCTGCGAACTCGCGATCGCGCATCTGCGCGCCGTGCCGGCAGGGATGATCTCCTTTGGGC
The DNA here is from genome assembly GCA_963806005.1 of Vulcanimicrobiota bacterium. GTDB lineage: Bacteria > Vulcanimicrobiota > Vulcanimicrobiia > Eremiobacterales > Eremiobacteraceae > JAFANK01. The sequence goes on from CAWDWJ010000004.1 coordinate 400,804, forward strand.
AGGGCTGCGAGGGAGAACCGCTGCTCGCGGCACCGCTCATCGAGCAAGCGATCCGCCGCATCCGCGCTTCTGTGCAGACGGGGACGATCCACTGCAACACCAATGCGAGCAACCCAAAGGCGCTCGCCCGTCTCATCGATGCGGGGCTGCAGTCGATCCGCGTGAGCCTCAATTCGGTCCGCCCGCATGAGTACGCGGCGTACTACCGGCCTCGTGGATATGGATTCGAGGAGGTGTTGGAGAGCCTGCGCGTCGCCAGTGGTAGGGCCATCGCCGTCTCCCTCAACCTCTTGACCCATCCGGGCGTCACAGACGCCCCGCAAGAGGTCGAAGCCTTCGGCCGCCTGCTGCGCGAGTTCCCGATCGCCATGGTGCAGACGCGGACGCTCAACGTGGATCCGGCGATCTATTTCGCAGCGGTTGGCCGTCCGGCGGCGCGGCCGATGGGCATGCGAGCGTGGCTGGCATGGCTGCGCCGGGAATTCCCCGCGCTACGCGTCGGCAATTTCACCCGCGGCTTCGGCTAGGTCGCGCCGACGAGCTCGGTGCGCAGCTCCTTGGTGGCGCCGGGCTGCATGACGATGAGCATGGCGTCCCCGGCGCGGACGGTCGTCTCGCCGTCGGGCACGATGACGTCGCCTTCGCGCTCGAGCGCCACGATGACGCAGTGCTTGGGTAGGCGCAGGTCGGAGAGCCGCTTGGCGTTGGCCGGCGACGACGCCGGCAGCGAGAGGCGCACGAGCTCGAGGTTGCCGCCGCGGAAGGTCATGAGCGGGGCGACGTCTTTGACGTTGACCTCTTGCTGCACGATGCTGAGCACGATCTCAGTGCCGGAGACGACCGAATCGATCCCCAGCTCCTCGAAGATCTGCTTGTTCTTGGGGTTGTTGACCCGGGCGATCGTCCGCGGCCGCGCGAACTTCTTCTTGGTCACGAGGCTGATGACGAGATTGTCCTCATCGTCGCCCGTATCGGCGATGACGACGTCCGCCCGGGAGACTCCGGCTTCCTCGAGGACCTGCGGATCGCAGGCGTCGCCGACACGCGCGATCTCACAGTTGAGGAATTGGCACAACCGCGCGGCCTTGCGTTCATCCTTTTCGATGACGACGACTTCGTGCTTCTCCTCGAGCAGCGCCTTGGCGACATACGTGCCGAGCTTCCCGCCGCCGCACACCACGATGAACATCGTCTGCTAGACCGCCTTGGCGAGCGAGCCGCCGAACCGCTTGCGGAACTCCGCCACGAAATCCGGCCGCACGATGGCGACGACACGGTCGCCCTTCTCGAGCGCCGTCTCCGGGGTTGGGATGATGCTATGGTTGGAGCGCACGACGAGCGCGATCTGGCTCTTCTCGGCGATGGTCAGGTCGCGCACGGACTTGACTGCGCTCTCGGGCCCCACCGTCTGTTCGACGATCTCGGCGTCGGCCTGGTCGAAGAGCAGCGAAGAGAACTGGTCCTCTTGCAGCGCCCCGCCCATGAGCCTCGCGCCGACGGTCGTCGGGCAGACGGTCGAGATGCCGAAGTCGCGGTACATGGACGAACGCTCCGGATCGTAGATCCGGGCGACCACCCGCGGGATCTTGAAATGCTGCTGTGCGATGAGGGCGGCCATGATGTTGCGGTTGTCGCCTTGGGTGACCGCAGCGAAACCATCGGCGGTCTCCGCCCCGGCGCGGCTCAGCACGTCCACATCGATGCCGGTCCCGAGCACGAGCTTGCCAGGGAAATCACGCCCGACGCGGCGGAAGGCTGACGAGCTTTCGTCGACGACCGTGACCTCGTGACCCTCGCGGGCGAGCCGCTTCGCCAGCGTCGATCCGACTCGGCCGCAACCGACGATGAGGTATCGCATGTTGTCGTTATGGCTCCAGGGATGAAAGCGACATTCGGCTTCGTGGCGCCGCAGGATGATTCCCGTACGCGGCCCTCGTTCAAGGAGCCCGTGGAAAATCAGCAGAACCACGCAACGTCGGACCATCGCGGGGTGTAGCTCAGCTTGGTAGAGCGCTCGGTTCGGGACCGAGAGGTTCGCAGGTTCAAATCCTGTCGCCCCGAGATCTGTTCCGGCACAGGCGTCGCGACGCCCGAGTCCGCGCCTGCTCATATGAGCTGCGAGCGCTCTGTGGTGGGGAGACCCGCCCGCGGTGGATTGATAATCGATGTTCTCCCGGTTCAGTCCCGCGGCGCGCGCGGTGATCACGCTCGCGGAACAAGAATGCCGCAACGCCAGCCACTACTATCTCGGCACCGAGCATCTGCTCCTCGCCATGGCCATCGCACCGCCGTCCGACGTCGGCGCGCACTTCACCGAGCTCGGGCTTGAACCGTGGCAGGTCAAACGCGCGCTGCGCGCTGCCATGACGCCGAGCGACGAGCATCCCTGGGATGGCATCATCCTCACGCCGCGCGTGCAGCGCATCTTGACCATGGCGCTGTCCTCCAAGGCACCGCCCGAGACCGTACAACCCCTCGACATCCTGAGCGCCATCATCGCTGACGGCGGCGGCGTCGCAGCACGCGTCCTCGAACAGCTGACCTCGACGCAGACGGCGGGGCAACGCTAGCGGCTCATGCACGAGTTTGAAATGCATGTGACCTCGTGGATCATCGGGGTCATCTCGCACCTCGGGTACGCCGGCCTGTTCGCAGGCATGCTGGGCCAGGCGGTCGGCGTGCCGCTGCCCAGCGAGATCATGCTCGCCTTTTCCGGCTACCTCGCCTCGACGCACGTGCTGGAGATACTCCCGGTGATGGCGGCTGGCACGGCGGGCGACACGTCCGGCGCGATCATCGCCTACCTCGTCGGCTATTACGGCGGGCGGCCGTTCTTGCTGCGCTTCGGCAAGCTGTTCTTCGTGCGCGAACGAGAGCTCGAGCGCGCCGACGAGTGGTTCGCGCGCTACGGGTCGCGCGCCGTGCTCATCCTCAAGCTGCTGCCCGGCGTGCGCGCCTTCGGCTCGTTTCCGGCCGGCGTGACGCGCATGAAGGCCGGGCCGTTTTTGGGCTACACGCTGCTGGGTTCTGTCATCTGGAGCGTGTTGTTCGCCGGCATCGGCTACACGCTGGGCAAGAACTGGGTGCTCCTCGGCGCGTACGCGCGTCCGGCCTCGTTCATCCTGCTCGCGCTCGTCGCCGTCGCCATCATCGCCTGGCTATGGGTGCATTTCCGCGCAGAGCGGCGCGGCTCGCAGACCTAAGAGGGCCAAAGCCGCCGCCTCCCGCAAGACACTAGCGTGACGCAGACCGACGTGCCGCCTCGGCTCCAGGAACAGCTCGACCGGCTCCCGAGCGAGCCCGGCGTGTACCAGATGATCGACGCTTCGGGCACCGTGCTCTACGTGGGCAAGGCCATCGATCTGCGCTCGCGCGTGCGCTCCTACTTCCAGGCCGGCCGGCCGCTCGAGCGCCGTCTCGACACGATGGTCGAACGAGTCAGCGAGGTGCGCACCATCCTCGTCCGCAACGAGAGCGAGGCGTTGCTGCTCGAGTGCAATCTCATCAAGCAGCACAAACCGCCGTTCAACGTCCGGCTCAAAGACGACAAGAAGTATCCCTATCTCAAAGTCACGCTCGGCGAGGCCTTCCCCCGGGTCATCTTCACGCGCAAGCTCGTGCGCGACGGCGGGAAGTACTTCGGCCCGTTCAGCAATGCCGGCGGTCTGCGCGACGTCATCGACCTCATCCGTAAGGTCTTCCCGCTGCGCACCTGCAAGTTCGACGATATCGGCGTCAACTACCGGCGCCCGTGCCTGCAGTACCACATCAAGCGCTGCCAAGCGCCGTGCGCCTTCCTGCAGACCGCCGAGGATTACGGCGCGACCGTGCGCGACGTGCTGCTCTTCCTCGAAGGGCGCCACGCGGTGCTCGTCGACAAGCTCAAACGCGAGATGGCGTTCGCCTCCGAGCAGCTCGCGTTCGAGCATGCGGCGCGCCTGCGCGATCGCATCACGGATCTCGAGCGGGTCATGGCTCGCCAGGAGGTCGTGTGGAAGAGCCAGGTGGACATGGACCTCATCGCGAGCGCGCACGGACAAGGCGTGTCCTGCGTCGAGGTCTTCTTCGTGCGCGGCGGCAAGCTCATCGGCCAGGACGACTTTCTCGTCGAAGGCACTGAGGGCCGCTCACCGGATGAGGTGCTGGCCGCGTTCGTCGAGCAGTTCTACGCGGCGTCGCCTGCCATCCCCAAAGAGATCATGCTCGAAGCCCGCATCCCGGCGATGGGCGAGCTCGAGCGCGCGCTCTCCGCGGTCCGCGGCAACCGCGTGCGCATCCTTGTGCCCGAACGCGGCCAGCGGGCGGAGTACATGCGCAAAGTGGCGCATAACGCCGAGCAGCATCTGGCCGATCATCTGGCCAAACGGGATGTGGCGCACGAGCGCGCCGCGGCGGCTTTGGAAGAGCTGGCGTCAAGCCTGGGGCTGCCCGCCTTACCGCAACGCATCGAGTGCTACGACATCTCCCACGTCCAAGGTACGAACGTGGTGGGTTCGATGGTGGTCTTCGAAGACGGAGCTCCACGCAAGAGCGAGTACCGGCGTTTCAAGATCCAGGGCGACGAACGCAACGACGACGTCGCCAACATGCAGCAGATGCTTCGCCGGCGTCTGCGCTACCTCACGGCGGATGCCGTGCCGCCCGGGGCCGGCAAGGAGCGCAAGTTCGCCAAACGACCGAGCCTCGTGCTCATCGACGGCGGTCGCGGACAGCTGGGCGCCGGGCTTGCCGTGCTCGAAGAGCTCGACCTCGTCGCGCTGCCCGTCGCGGCGCTCGCCAAGCAGTTCGAAGAGCTGTACGTGCCGGGAGAAGACGAGCCGCTCGTGCTGGCGCGCAACTCGCCCGCGCTGCATCTCGTCCAGCGCATCCGCGACGAGGCACACCGCTTCGCCGTCACCTATCATCGCGGGTTGCGCGGCCGGCGGCTGACGACGTCGGCGCTCGACGGGGTGCCCGGCATCGGTCCGGCGCGCCGCCGTGCCTTGCTGCGCGCGTTCGGGTCGGCGGCTGGGGTTCGTCGTGCCAGCATCGCCGAGCTCGAGACCGTACCGGGCATCAGCCGGGAGCTTGCCGCCGTCATCAAACAGGCCCTCGACCGCGAGGCCTCGGCCTCTTAGAGGGAGCTTCGGCCCCCGCAACCGACCTTCAGGTCCATTTCCAGCAGGGTCGCGCCCCCAGCGCGACGCACTCCCCACCCATGAATTTTCTCGTTAGAATTCTCGTCAACGCCCTTGCGCTGTTCCTGATCTCGCAATTCAAGTTCATGGGCATCCACGCAGACACGTGGCTGGACACGCTCATCGGCGCGCTGGTGCTCGGCCTCGCCAATGCGTTCGTGCGGCCGCTCCTCATGTTCTTGAGCTGTCCGCTCGTCATCCTCACGCTCGGGCTGTTCACGCTCGTGATCAACGCTGTCATCTTCTATTTCGTGCTCAAGTTGCTCCCCGGCTGGCACATCCCGCCTGGCATCTGGCCGGCCTTCTGGGGCTCGATCGTGATGTCTGTCATCTCGTGGATCGTCAGCGTGATCATCAAAGACGTCTCGGCGGAGCGCAAGCGCTTCTCGCCGTAGACGCCGGGGCTCGACGTCAACCCTCCCGGGGCCGCTTGTGCTTTTAGGCCCTGGAGGGTTCGTTCTTGTCAGCGACCTGCCGATGGTGTAAAATATAGGGGTAACGACGGACCTCTTCGGTCCGTTTTTCGCGGGGGCGTCACGGTTTCGACGGGATGTGCTCTGGCGAGAGAAGCAGGCGGAGTTCCGAGCCCTCCTAAAACGATCGGACAACGTATAAACGCGAACAGCGAATACGCACTGGCAGCCTAACTAGGCTATCACGCTTGCGGGGCAACGGCTCCGACACGGGCCCGCAGGTGTCACAAAGCACGGATACCGGATGTAGGCGCTTCGATGCGTTCGGGAAATCAACTGGAGCTGGCGGCGCGGTAATCCCGCTCGGGGGAGTACGCGTCGCGAGTGAAAATCCCGAGATAAGCCTGTAGACGCTTTCGTGGGAGTCTTTTCGGACACCGGTTCAACTCCGGTCGCCTCCACCAGTTTGAACGGACCCGAAGGTCCGTTGTCGCAAAGGCCGTTGCGACAGAGATAAAGAGGGGGAACGAATCATCCGTTCGAGGTTACGCTGGAGGCGCGCCTCGGCAGCCGTGCTCGCCGCCACGCTTGTCATCGCCGGTTGCTCCCGCCATGTCACAGTCCCGACGTCTCCCAAACTCACGATCTACTTCTGCAAGGCCGGCAGCGATGAGCTCGTCCGGGTCCCGTTCACCGTCGACCCGAAGCTGAGCGGCGCCGCGCTCGCAAGCTACGCCCTGAGTCAGCTCATCGCCGGGCCGTCTGTCGGCCGCGATTCGCTCGTGCTCTTCCCGGCCGGGACCCAGGCCTCGGTCACGACGGACGGAGAGGTGGCGACGGTCGACTTGGGCGGCAGCATCGCGCGCTCGTTCCAAAGCGGTGCGGGTGATGAGGCCGGCATGTTCAAGTCGCTCACCTACACGCTCACCGCGTTGCCGGGAATCAAGAGCGTGCAAGTGCTGGTCGATGGCCGCAAACGAGCCGCGCTGTCCGGCGGCCACTTCGAGATCGACGAGCCGCTGACGAGGGAAACTTTCGCTCAATGATGCGCCGCCTCGCCGTGGCGCTCGCCTGCCTGAGCATGCTCGTCTGGCCGCACGCCGCTCGTCCCCAATCCGTAGCGACGCCGGTCACCCGCCTGTCGGACCAGATATTCGTGTCGGGACGCGAGGTGAGCTTCGCGCACCTCGGCACGTCGCGCGACGTCCCGGTCGTCCGGGTCGACGACGCGGGCTTGTCGAGCATGCTGCAGATCATCGGCGCGAAGATGCAGTTCCAACCGGGGACGCGCTTCGTCGTCTTCACGCGCGCGGACGGAGCGCCTATCACGTTCACGGTCGGCAGCAACGCCGTGAGCATCGGCAACGCGTCGTCGGCCATACCCTTCGGCCCGTTCTACGAAGGCACGCAGCTGTGGATCCCGCTGCCCCCGCTCACCCAGGCGCTCGGGCTGTCGGAGCGTCGCTTCCACGGAAGCTACGCCTTCTCACCGCAGATCGTCTCGGTGCGCCGCCACATCGGCCAGCACCGCACGATCGTCGAGATCCAAGCCACGGCGCCCTTGTCATGGCGCTCAGGCTATGATGGTTCACCCAAGCACCCGACCCTGACCCTGACCTTCTCCGGATTCGCCAACGCGGCGGGAACGAAGGTCGATCTCGGCGGGCGCGATGCGAAGGCCGCGACGATCCAGCAGCAAGGACCGCCCGGATATCCGATCACCACCCTGTCCATCGATGTGATGCACGGCGTGAAGTTCGCTGCGCATCGCACGGCCTCGAGCGCCGGCATGGACCTTGTGTTGGCGCGCAAGGACAGCGATCTTGCGCTGACCGCAGTGCTTGCCACACCGTCGGTCCAGATCTCCACCATGCCCAAAGCCGCTCCGACACCGGTCCCGACCGCCGCACCGGTCGTCATCGCGCCGGCCGCGGTGCCGGCATCGCCCGCCGCCGGCACGGCGCAACCCGTACCGACCGCGGTCCCCGCGCCCGAAGTCACGGACGCCGGTGTGACGGGCGGTGCGAGCCCGGCCGCACCGGCATCGGGCGTCGTGCCGAGCCCGAGCCCTTCGCCGCTTGAGAAGATCACCGACGTCTTTGTGACCGACGCCGTCGGCGCGAGCCGCATCACGCTTGCGCTCACCGGCCCGGTCTCGTTCGAGTGGCACCGCCTCGCGCCGCCGGACAACCGTTTTTGGATCGACATCTCTCAGGCCGCGCTCATCGGACCCGCGCGCGACATCGCGGTGAAGCTCGCCGCCGTACGGTCGGTGAAGATCAGCCAGCATCTGATCACGCCGGACCACGTCGTGCGCGTCATCATCGACCCGTCTGAGCCCGTCGACATCGTCATCGGGGCGATCGAAGGCTCGCCCAATTCGCTCGGCATCGACATCCACGCGAGCCCCCCGCCGCCCGACGCGCCCTCCAGCGGCGTCGGCATGCTGCAGTCCGTTCCTCAGTCGCCGGCGCCGGTCGGCGCGGTCACGCCCGGGCCCACCCACCCGAACCTCATCGTCATCGATCCAGGCCACGGCGGCAATGACCCCGGCGCGATGAACCAGCAGTACGGCCTCGTCGAAAGCCACCTCACGCTCGCCATCTCCCAGAAGCTCAAGGCGGATCTGGAGCATGCAGGATGGCGCGTGGTCCTCACCCGCGACGGCGACTACGAGGTCGGCGATCCCAACGGCGACGACCACCAGGAGCTGCAGGCGCGCTGCGACGTGGCCAACGCCGGTGGCGCCCGGCTCTTCGTCAGCGTGCATATCAACTCGTCTGTGTCGAGCGCGCCGAACGGACTGACGACGTATTTCTGGCATCCCTCCGACCGCGCGCTCGCCCAAGCGATCCAAAACGCCACCGTCCGCACCACCGGCACCGCCGATGACGGCGTGAAGCGTGAGGAGTTCTACGTCATCCGGCACACGGACATGAACGCGGTGCTGGTCGAGAACACCTATCTGAGCAACGGGCACGACGCTTCGTTGCTCGCCCAACCTTCGTTCCTGGACCGCATCGCGGCTGGCATCGCGCAGGGCATCGAGGACTACACGGGCGGCCCGCCGCGGACGTGACGCAGAGCTCTTCGCGCATCGCCATGTTCGACTCGGGGCTTGGCGGATTGTCGGTTTACGCGGCGCTGCGTAGCGCACTTCCTTGGGCGGACATCGTCTATGCCGCCGACACCGCACGCATGCCCTACGGCGACCGGCCGCTGGCGGAGGTCGAGCGCTTCGCCCGGCAGATGATCGCACGGCTTCGCCTGGCCGATCCGGCGCTGCTCGTCATCGCCTGTGGGACCACCTGCTCGGCGTTTGACGCATCGGGGTATTCGCCGCCTGGGCTCCGGACGCTCGCCATCGTCGATTGCGGCATCGCCTCTGCCGTGTCGCGCAGCGCGACCAAGCGCATCGGCGTCGTCGCGACGGCGGCGACCATCGGCAGTGGCATCTTCGAGCGCAAGCTCGCTGCGGCGTGTGCGGATGCGCACGTCACAGCGGTCGCCGCGCCGTCGCTTGTGCCGCTCGTCGAGGCGGGCGCGTGGGCGAGCGACGAGGCCAAGAAGGCGGTCGATGAGTATTGCCGAGCCTTTCGGGCTGCCGCGTGCGACGTCGTGATCTTAGGCTGTACGCACTATCCGCATCTGCGCGCCTGGTTCCAAAAGAGCCTGGGCAGCGGCGTCGCGCTTATCGATCCGGCGCAAGCCTGCGCGGCGGCTGCGGCGCGCATGCTCGCGGGCAGCGCACAAGGAACGGGCTCGCTGACCTTTGAGGTCTCAGGCGATGCAGATGAGTTCGCGCGCCGCGCGTTCGACCTCGCCGGCGTGCGCGCCACCCAGGTGCGCCACGTCGACTTCTCAGCCCAGGTGGAATAAGCGGAAGACGATGACGGTCGAGACGACGGCGAGCGCGGCGCCCGCCAGCACCTGGCTGACGGTGTGCGCCCGCAGATAGACGCGCGCCCACCAGACGAGCGGCACGACGAGCACGTAGGGCAGCGGCGCCGGGCCGAAGAGCAGGTACATCGCCGCGAACGGGCCGGTGATCCCAAACGCGTGCGTACTGATCTTCCACCAGCGGGTGATCACCATGATCGCGACCGTGGCGCCGAAGTATCCCCAGGCGATGGCGACGAGCTGGACCGGCGCATGCACGGCCGTGAGCACGACCGCAGCGGCGAGATCGATGACCACAAACGTCAGGAAGGCGCGGCTGCGCTCGAACCGGTCGGACATATCGAAGTCCGAGATGCGCCCCGAGAGATAAAGGTAGAAGACGCCGATCACGGGTGCCAGCGCGTAGAAGAAGACGCCGACGAACGACAGTTCCCACAGATGCGCCCGGGAGGACGAATACGCGTGCGACACGATGATGAACAGCGCGGTCGCGCACAGGAACGGATTGAAGATGGTGGAGAGCGTGCGGGCGAATTCGACGACTGCACGATGCTCGCGGATGACGATGACGTCGTGACGGTGATCGGCTGCCGACATTCCGACCGGCACCTCGGACCGCGACGTTTCACGCATAGGTCCCATTATAGCCGCCGGGCGGAGAGGTGTAAAGGCGCACAGGCGCACAAAAGGTTTGCATGAGCGAAGGCTTCATGCCGGGTGCCGAACCTTTCGAGCTTCCCGGAGGCGACGCGGGCGTGCTGCTCCTGCACGGTTTTTCGGGCAGCTGTTCGGAGATCCGTGGATTGGGCAGCGCGCTCGGCGAAGCGGGTTACGGCGTGTACGCGCCCGTGCTCGCCGGCCACGGCACGTCGCCGGCCGACCTCGAGCGCGTCGGGCCGGCCGATTTCTTCGCCGCCGCTGACGCGGCGTACCGCGAGGTGCGCAAGCGCTATGCACGCGTCTACGTGGTGGGGCTGTCGATGGGCGGCACGCTCGCGCTCCACCTCGCCGCGCGCAACCCGCTCGAAGGTCTCGTGACGATCTCCGCACCAGTCTTCATGTCGCCGCTCATCGCGCTCTCTGTGCCGTTCGCGACGCGCTTCATACCGCAACGCAACGTCATCAGCAATTACTCGGCGTGGTGCGGCGAGGTCGTCGGCTACCGCACGACGCCGATCTCGTCGCTCAGCGTCTTCTTAGAGGTGATCGCCGCCGTCAAAGAAGATCTGCCGCGCATCAGCGCACCGCTGCTCGTGCTGCACAGCACGGGCGACCGGACGGTGCCCGCCGCAAACGCCCCCTATATCGCCTCGCGGGTGGCGAGCGAGCACAAGGCGATGCGCGTCTACCGCGGCGGCCGCCACCTGCTGACCCTACCGCCGCATCTCGATGCCGTCCAGATGGACGTCGTCCGCTTCCTGCACTCGCGGGAAGCGCCGTACGTCACAGGCCCGTCCTCCCGGAGCAGAGGGGGGGCTGCATAGGCGAACGAAAACGCCCTCTATGCTTTCTTTTGTGTTCGCATTGCTCGGCAGCGCAGCAGGTCTCCCCACCCCAAAGCCGCTGCCCTCGCTCCCGGCCAACTTCCAGTTCCAGCAAGAGACGTTCGGATCGACGCATCCGGCACTCTTGAGCATCGTGCAGTGGGCATTCATCCTCTCCGCCGTCGGGCTCGTGAGCCTCATGGCGGTGCAGACCACCAAGAACGAGGGGCTCTCGGGCAGCATCGGCGGGCGAGCCGAATCGGCCTACCGCGGCCGGCTGGGACTTGACCAGCAGCTGAGCCGGCTCACGAGCGCGATCGCCATCGGCTTCGTCGTTCTGGCCATCGCCTATTTCCTGGTCACGCGCTAAGCACGAGTATAGGAAAGAACAGGGTTCTTTCGGAATGACCGCTAGTCGCTCGAGCGGGGTGCTTTAGAAAGACCCTCATGGCTTTACTCTCTGTCAAAGACCTCCAGGTCACGTTCAAGACGGAAGATGGTGTCGTCCGTGCGGTGAACGGCCTGTCCTTCTCGCTCGAAGCGGGCGAGACGCTCGGCATCGTCGGCGAATCGGGCTCGGGCAAGAGCGGTAACGGCGCTCTCGATCATGCGTCTGCATCGCGCATGCCGCCGGGCACGCATCGAGCCGGAGCGATCGTCTTCGACGGGCGAGGACCTGCTCAAGGTCGAGCGAAGCCGAGATGCGCAAGATCCGCGGCAACAAGATCGCGATGATCTTCCAGGATCCGATGACGTCGCTCAACCCCGTGCTCACCGATCGGCCAGCAGATCGCCGAGGCGATCGCCTGCATCACGGGCTCACAAGAACAGCACGCGCGCGATGCAGCGGCGATCGAGATGCTCAAGATCGTCGGCATCCCGACGCCCGGAGAGGCGCATCAACGACTACCCGCACCAGTTCTCGGGCGGCATGCGCCAGCGCGTGATGATCGCCATGGCGCTCGCCTGCGATCCCGCAGCTGCTCATCGCCGACGAGCCGACGACCGCGCTCGACGTGACGATCCAGGCGCAGATCCTGGAGCTCATGCACGACCTGCAGCAGCGACCGGCGCGGCGATCATCATGATCACCCACGACCTTGGCGTCGTCGCTGAGGTCTGCAACGCGTGCTCGTCATGTACGGCGGCAACATGGTGGAGTACGGGACGGTCGAACAGATCTTCCGCGAACCCGAAGCATCCGTACACCTGGGGCTGCTCGCAGTCGCTCCCGCGACTGGACGACGACGAGACGCAGGCGTCTGGTACCGATCAAGGGTCAGCCGCCGAACCTGCTGCGCCTGCCGCGCGGCTGCTCGTTCGCTCCGCGCTGCCGTATGCGCATGCCGATCTGCGACCGAGCCGCGTGCCGCTCATCGATCGGCGACGGTCACGTCGCGCGCTGCGTGCCTCTACGACGACACGCGCCGACGTGCGCACGCTGACCCCGCATCGAGCGCTCGGCGTGCGGCGCCGGTGGTCACCAGCAGTGACCGGCGGATGCCGCTACGGCAGCGCCATCATCGATGTCTGCAAGCCACCAAGTACTTCCCGGTCACGCAGCGGCGTCTTCTCGCGCCACGTCGGCGACGTCAAAGCCGTCGACGGCGTTCGCTTCTCCATCAGCGCGGCGAGACGCTCGGCCTCGTCGGCGAGTCGGGCTGCGGCAAGACGACGTCGGCCGCGCTGATCCTCCGCCTGCTCGAGCCGACCCAGGGCGAGATCATCTTCGACGGTCAGCGACATCTCGCGCTCAAGCGCAACGAGATGCGCGCGCTCGCGCCGCAACATGCAGATCATCTTCCAGGATCCGTACGCCTCCCTCAATCCGCGCATGACGGTCGGCGAATCGTCGGCCGAGCCGCTGCGCATCCACAACCTGGCGCAGCGGCAAGGAGGTCGACGAGCGCGTCCAAGAGCTCTGCGCACTGGTGGGTCTGCAGCCGTATCACGCCAACCGCTATCCGCACGAGTTCTCCGGCGGCCAGCGCCAGCGCATCGGCATCGCCCGCGCACTCGCCGTGAGTCCGAAGCTCATCGTCGGCGACGAGCCGGTCTCGGCGCTCGACGTCTCGATCCAGGCGCAGGTGCTGAACCTGCTGCAGGACCTGCAAGACAAGCTCGGGCTGACCTACCTGTTCATCGCGCACGACCTCTCGGTCGTGCGGCACATCTCCGACCGCGTCGCCGTCATGTACCTCGGCAAGATCGTGGAGATCGCGGATCGCGACGAGCTCTACGACAACCCGCTGCACCCGTACACGCAGGCGCTGCTCTCGGCGATCCCGATTCCCGATCCCCGGTCGAGGCGCGGCGCGAGCGCATCATCCTGCAAGGCGACATCCCGTCGCCGCTCAATCCGCCATCGGGCTGCCGCTTCCACACGCGCTGCCCGATCGCGTACGACCGCTGCCGGACGGAAGTGCCCGAGCTGCGCAGCTACGACGGCCATGAGGTCGCCTGCCACAAGGTCCAAGAGCTCGGCGGCGAGCAGCCCGAGATCCGCGGCAAGAAACCCACGCCCGTCTAGGAGAGTATCTCCTCGAGCGCGGTGATCGTCTGATCGACCTCGGCGGGCGTGTTGTAGTGCGCCATACCGATGCGAACGACGCCGTCGTCTTGTGAGATGCCAAGCTCGCGCACGATCTCGAGCGCGTAGTTGTGGCCGGCCCATACGAAGATGTTGCGCTGCGCGAGCGCTGTGGCGACCTCGTGCGACGTATGCCGCGCATGGGTGAACGAGATCGTCGGCACACGTGACGAAAGACGCGCGGGATCCGTGATGCCGCGGACGGTCGTGCCGGGGATCTCCGCAAGGCCCGCCAGGAGTTGCGCCGCGAGCGTCTGCTCCCAGCGCACCGTCGCCGCAAAGGCGGCGGCGATGCGCGCCCGCCGGTCGCCGCTGCCTCCGACCTCGCTGCCCAGCCAGGCGAAGTAGTCGATCGCCGCCGAGAGGCCGGCCTGCAGCTCGATCTGCGGCGTGCCCGTCTCCCAGCGGTCGGGAAGGTCGTCGCCCATCGGGCGGACCTTGTACGGCTCGAGCCTCTGCAAGAGCTCCTTTTTGCCCCACACGATCCCCAGATGCGGGCCGAAGAACTTGTACGAAGAGCAGGCCAAAAAATCGCATCCCAATGCGGCGACGTCGGTGAAGGCGTGCGGCGCATACTGCACGGCGTCGAGATACACAAGCGCACCTGTCTCGTGGATGCGAGCGGCCAGGCGGGCGATGTCGTTCACCGAGCCGGTGAGATTGCTGGCCGCATTGAGGGCGACGATGCGCGTGCGATCCGAGAGCACGGCGTCGAGCGCGTCAGGCTCGATGACCCAACTGTCCACATCGAACGGCAGCCAGCGTACGGTCGCATCGTGCCTCCTGCGCCATGGCGAGCCAGGGTGCGATGTTGCCGTCGTGATCCATGCGGGTGACGACGACCTCGTCGCCCGGGCCGATCGTCTTGCCGATGCTGCGCGAGAGATGGAAGGTCAGGGCGGTCATGCTCGGACCGATGATGATCTCCTCGCCGCTTGCCGCACCGACGAACTCGGCTGCTGCGGCGTGGGCACGCTTGACGATCGCCCCCGCCGCGACGCTTGTGACGAACTCTCCGCCGAGGTTGGCGTTATGGCGCATGAAGCAATCCGTCGTCGCCTCGGCGACACGCCGCGGCACTTGCGTGCCGGCCGGGTTGTCGAGATAGAGGCGTGCTCGGCCGGCGTCGGTGACGGCGAGCGAGGGGAATTCACGTCGAACGGCATCGATCGGAAAACGGTCGTTCATGCGCCGGCTTTTCGACCGCGCAGGCCTCGCGGGCCCCTATTTCACGCGTCCCGATTTTGACATTGGTTGACAGCCTAGTGTATAGTAGGGAGCGTTTGAACTGCCGGCATGGTCCCGCACAGCAGTCTCAGACGGAAAGGCCCTCTTTGTCGAAATCTCTCATCATCGTCGAGTCGCCGGCCAAGGCCCGCACTCTGAAGAAGTTTCTCGGTTCCCGCTACCAGGTTCTTGCCTCCGTCGGACACGTGCGCGACCTCCCCAAGAGCCGTCTCGGCGTCGACCCTGAGAACGGCTTCGCCCCATCCTACGTCACGATCAAAGGCAAGGGCGCAGTCATCAAAGAGCTGCGCAGCGCCGCCAAAAAAGCAGACCATATCTATCTTGCCACCGATCCGGACCGCGAGGGTGAAGCCATCGCCTGGCATCTCGCCGAGCTGCTCAAGCTTGCCGAGCCGCAACGGATCGAGCTGCACGAGATCACAAAGAGCGCTGCCCAGCATGCGCTGAAAAACCCGAGTCCGATCAACATCGACCGCGTGAACGCCCAGCAAGCACGGCGCATCCTCGACCGGCTCGTCGGCTACAAGATATCGCCCTTGCTCTGGCGCAAGGTGCGCGGCGGACTGTCGGCCGGGCGCGTGCAATCGGTCGCGGTCAAGCTCATCATCGATCGCGAGCGCGAGATCACCGCGTTCACACGGCACAAGTATTGGACGGTGTCGGCGACGCTGTGGCCGCACGGCCACCACGATGCGCTGCACACCTTCCAGGCCGACCTCGTCTCTGTTGGCGGCCGCAAGAGCAACCTCGCGCCCGAGGTCGCCGCGGCGGTCGGCGCCAAGAGCGTCTATCTCACCACATCGGAAGATGCGCACGCGCTCGCCGAGCGCCTGAAGACGACCGCCTTTGTGGTCAGCGGCATCAAACGCAGCGAGCGCCGCGACAACCCGCGCAGTCCATTCACAACGAGCACCCTGCAGCAAGAGGCATCGCGCCGCTTGAAGATGCGGGTGCGCAAGACCATGCAGATCGCGCAGAGCCTGTACGAAGGCGTGGACACGGGCGAGGGCACGGTCGGTCTCATCACCTACATGCGGACTGACTCGACGCGCCTGTCCGAAGCGGCGCAGGTGATGGCGCGCGACTACATCCTTGGACGCTTCGGCGAAGAATATCATAGCGGCCGCCAATACAAGGTGTCGGAGACGGCCCAAGACGCGCACGAGGCGATCCGGCCCACCGACGTCAACCGAACGCCGGAGAGCATGGCGCAGTACCTCGATGCGCCGCAGCTCAAGGTCTACCGCCTCATCTGGGAGCGCTTCGTCTCAAGCCAGATGTCGCCGGCCATCTGGGATCAGACGACCGTCGACGTCAGCGCCGGCGATTGCGCGCTGCGCGCGACGGGCAGCGTGCTCAAGTTCGCCGGCTATACCGCGATCTACGAAGAGACGCGCGACGAGGACGTCTCGGAAGAAGAAGAACGGCGCAAGCAGCTGCCGCCGGTGGACGACGGCCAGGCGCTCGACCCGCGCAAAGTGAGCCCGGACGAGCACGAGACGCAACCGCCGCCGCGCTACACCGAGGCGAGCCTGGTGAAGACCCTCGAAGAGAAAGGCATCGGGCGGCCCAGCACGTACGCCACCATCGTGGAGACGATCCAAAGCCGCGGGTACGTGCGCATGATCGAGCGCCGCTTCGTGCCGCAAGAGATCGGTTTTGTGGTCACGGACCTGCTCGCCCAACACTTCCCCGAGGTCGTCAACGAGAATTTCACCTCGGAGATGGAGCAGCGCCTCGACCGGGTCGAAGAGGCCCACGACGATTGGGTATCGCTCCTACGCGCTTTCTACGAGCCGTTCGCGGCGGATCTCGCCCGCGCCGAAGAGCATTTCCCCAAGGTCGAGCTCGAGGAGGATGAGACCGACGAGATCTGCCCGGCCTGCGCTCGTCCGATGAAGATCAAGACCGGCCGCTTCGGCAAGTTCCTCGCCTGCTCGGGATATCCCGAATGCAAGACGACCAAGCCCATCGTCAAGGATTCGGGCGTCATCTGCCCGCGCGACGGCGGGCGCATCTTGGAACGGCGCAGCAAGCGCGGCCGCATCTTCTACGGCTGCGAGAAGTATCCGGCCTGCGATTTCGTGGCCTGGGATATGCCCATCGTCGGTTCGCACTGCGCGGTCTGCGGCGCGTTCCTCGTGCGCAAGCAAGGCAGGGCCGAAGGGCGTATCGTGTGCCCGGTGGAGGGCAGCCACGAGCACGGTTACGTAGACGCCGCACCAGCGGACACGGCCGCCGCCGCGACCACGGCACCCGAGCACGAGACAGAAGAACAACAGCAAAAGCGTAGCGCGTGATGAACCATGTGCGCGTCGTGGGTGCGGGCCTCGCGGGGTGCGAGGCCGCTTGGCAAGCGGCGTCGCGCGGCGTGCACGTCACGCTCTACGAGATGCGCCCCACGGTGACGACGGGGGCGCATAAGACCGCGGCGCTCGCCGAGCTCGTCTGCAGCAACAGCCTGCGCGGGGTATCGCTTGAGAACGCCGTCGGCCTGCTCAAAGAGGAGATGGCGCGGCTCGGTTCGCTCATCATCTCCGTGGCACGTGAAACGGCAGTTCCGGCAGGTGGCGCGCTCGCCGTCGACCGCGAGCGTTTCTCCGCGCTCGTCGAGGAAAAGATCGCGGCGCACCCGCTCATCGAGCTTCGGCGCGAAGAGGTCCGCGAGCTGGATGGAGCCATGCCGACCATCGTCGCCTGCGGGCCGCTCGGTTCGGCGGCGTTGGCTGCGGCGCTTGCTCGCTTGTGCGGCATGCCGCAGCTTCATTATTACGACGCAGCGTCGCCCATCGTCGCGGCCGATTCGATCGACCGCTCGTTCGTCTTTGCGGCCTCGCGCTACGGCAAAGGCGGCGACGACTATCTCAACATCCCGCTGGATCGCGAGCAGTATCTCCAGCTCGTCGAGGATCTGGTGACGAGTCCCAAAGCCCAGCCCCATGGCTTCGAGGACGATGCACGACAGGGTGGCGTGCCGTATTTCGAGGGCTGCCTACCGGTCGAAGAGATGGCGCGGCGGGGTGCGGACACGCTGCGCTTTGGTCCCCTCAAGCCCGTCGGACTGTGGAATCCTATGGTCACGGCTTCAGCCACGCGCTCGAATCGACCCTATGCCGTCGTGCAGCTGCGCCGCGAGAACGCTGCCGGCACCGCCTACAACATGGTCGGTTTCCAGACGCGTCTCAGCTGGCCCGCGCAGAAGGAGACGTTCGGGAAGCTCCCCGGCCTCGCGCGTGCGGAGTGGATCCGTTTGGGCGTCATGCATCGCAACACGTTTGTCGACGCGCCTCGTGTGCTCGCGGCCGACCTCTCGCTGCGCAACGCACCCAACGTGTTTCTGGCCGGTCAGGTGAGCGGATGCGAGGGCTATGTCGAGGCGGCTGCGACCGGGATCGTCGCGGCCGAGAATGCGTGCCGCAGGCTGTTGCGCAACGAGGAGCCCTTCGTGCCTGCGCCGACCACCGCCATCGGCAGCCTGCTCGCCTACCTGCGCGACGGCACGAGTCACGACTTCCAACCGCAAAACGTGTCCTTCGCCTACATGACGCCGCTCGAGACGAAGGTGCGCGACAAACGTCAGCGGCGCACGCTCATGGCGCAGCGCGCGCTCGTCGAGATCGACGCCATCGCGGCCCGTTTGCAGGCGCAGGGCGGCGCGCACCAAATCATCCCCGCATGATACGATCGACGACCATCTGCGCCGTGCTCCGCGACGGCCATCTGTCCATCGCGGGCGACGGCCAAGTGACGTTCGACAAGACCGTCATGAAGCACAAGGCCCGCAAAGTGCGCCGCATCGGCGACGGCAAGGTGCTCGCCGGATTCGCCGGCTCCGCGGCGGACGGCATCACGCTCCTCGACAAGTTCGAGAGCAAGCTTTCGGAGTTCCGCGGCAACCTCACCCGTGCCGCTGTCGAGCTGGCCAAGGAATGGCGGACCGACCGCTATTTGCGCCGGCTCGAGGCGCTGCTCATCGTCGGCGACACAGAGCACCTCTTCGTGCTGTCAGGCACGGGCGATGTGGTGGAACCGGACGACAACGTGGCAGCGATCGGCAGCGGCGGCCCCTACGCCCAAGCTGCCGCTTTTGCGTTGCTCCAGAACACGAAGATGTCTGCCGAAGAGATCGCGCGCGAGGCGCTCGCCATCGCCGCTCGAATCTGCATCTACACCAATAGCGACATCTCGGTCGAATCGATCTGACCGACGTGAGGGAGACCGCTCACAGGCGGTCGCTACATCGACTTCGCGTTCGCGCTCGGCGTCACGTTAGGATTGTGTTCTGCGAACGCACCCAATGGGTTAGGGACGAGCCAGACCTGGAGATCCCAAATGGCGGGGAATGGAAAGACGAAGGCGACATCCGATACGCTACGTGGCGGCGGGATCTTTAGCACCTTCCAGCGGGGCATCGTTGCCAGTTTCACCACGTCGGCGGCCGTCGGATGGTCGAGGGAGCCACCGGTCATCGCCCACGACTTTGCACCTGCTCCGCCGTACTGCACGCCCGCTGCCGTCGTGACGCCGAAGTGAACGTGCGCCGGTGAGAAGTCCAGCCAGCGCGACGCTGAAACACCCCACACGGTTGGTTTATCCTTCGAGGTCGCTTGCAGCACCGACCAGTCGGCGCCGATGAGCTTGCCGTTGACGTCGTACCACAGCTGGCTCGGGTGCTGCGGATCGCTGGCCCAGGACTTGGTGTTCACCCAGCTGATGGCGCCCGTGTCGTCCTCGTCTGTATATCGGAAATACCCCGCAGCAGCGGCCGCACCCGTCGTGGCAAAGCGGCCTTGCAGATCCTTGGTCGCCGCGTCGACAAACTGGCGCTCGGTTGCCGACATCGGCGGAGCGGGAGTCGGCGCTGGGGCGGGTGTGGGGTTTGGTGTCGCCGCCCGCGCGGGAGCTGACGCGAGTGCCGCGCATACCGCGGCAAGCAGGAGCAGTTGCATCGTCTTCATGCCCGGCTGGTTCCAAGCCCAGCAGGCCCTGCCCTCTCCGGGAAGGGGTGCATGAGACGCCCTCGAACGGCCCGCAGCAAGCCGTAGCCGATGGACAGGAGGTCTGACGGGTGCGCGATGTGGTTATTATTGACGTGATCTTTGTGGATGCGTTGGTTTTGCGCATCCTCTCGGTCTCGGCCGGAGCCCACAAAGGAGACTCTCGATGAGGTCAACGCTTAAACGCGTCGCGCTTTTCGCGCTCGTGGCGATCCTCTCTCAGGCAACGTCAGCGCTGGCAGGGACCACAGGAGCGCTTTCCGGTTACGTCCTGCTTCCCGATTCCTCGCCGTTGGCCGGCGCCAAAGTGACCGCCACATCGCCGACCGACACGGCCACGACCACGAGTGACGCCCACGGCCACTTCGCCTTCGTCTCGCTTGCTCCGGACACGTACACCGTGACCGCTTCCAAAGAAGGCTACGACACGACGACCCAACCGGGCATCACCGTGACCGCCGACAACACCCACACCATCACCCTCAACACGCGGCAGAGCGTGAAGACCTTGGCGCGGGAAGTCATCCGCGCCACGGGCGAACTCGTCAAACCGGGCACGACGGCGGACGTCTACTCGGTCAATGCCAGCACGCAAGCCAAAGTCTCAAGCCTCGGCGGCGGCGGCAGTCTCAACCAGGCGTATGCGGCGCTGGCAGCGACTCCGGGCGTCGTCGTTCCTGCGGGCGGCAATGGGTGGTTCCAGACCGTGCAGATCCGTGGTGGCGACTTCGACCAGGTGGGCTACGAATTTGACGGCGTCCCCGTGCTCCGCTCCTACGACAACTACCCGTCGACGAACGCCTCGACGCTCGGACAGCAGGAGCTGCAGATCTACACGGGAGCCGCGCCCGCGAACTCGGAGTCGCAGGGCCTTTCCGGCTACATCAACCAGGTGATCAAGTCCGGAACGTATCCCGGCTTCTCGAACCTCACGCTCGGTGTCGGCTCCCCGGCCGAGTACAACTCGTACAATTTCGAGATCGGCGGCGCGACGCCGGATCGCAACTTCTCATACTACTTCGGCAGTCTTGTGTCCAGCCAGCAGTTCCGCTACATCGATCAGTTCAACGGTGCCAGTTACCAGAACACACTCGGCGCACCGTTTGGCTCGGTGCCCTGCCCCACCACCCCAGACCCCAACTTGGCGAGCTGCTATGCGAGCGGCATCGGTCCCGGGGGCTATGTTTTGGGTCCTCCGATCGACAGCGTCTTCTCATCGAATGTCTGGGACCGCGAGAACATCATCAACCTCCATTTCGGCGTGCCCCATCACGGCGATCCCGGGAAAGATGACATCCAGTTGCTCTACGACGTTTCGTATCTGAACAACCTGTACTATAGCTCGGCGTCGGACTGGGGCTGTGGCAGCGCCTCTGCAACGAATGTGTACTGCAACTCGGCATATCCATACATCTCTGGTCCGGGTGTCGGGTACCAGTATCTCGGCGCCGTCGGCGCCCCGCTGCAATCCAACTACGGCTCGATGACCAACCCCGTGTACTTCGCCTATAACCCGAATAGCATCGGGGGCAATCTCTTCACAAACCCGGCCTTCATACCGTTCGATCAGCGCGATGGCACCGCCAACGTGAACTCGATCATCAAGGTGCAATACCAGCACAACTTCGGTGCCGCAGCGTACTTCCGGATCTACGGGTTCTCCAACTACTCGGAATGGCCGCAGACGTGCCCGGTCACGTTTGCCACGAGCTACATCGGCTATTGCCCGGGCAACTACTACGTGCGCACGAGCACCACGGGCGGCAGCGCGTCGTATGGGAACCAGATCAACGACAAGAACCTCTTGACCGCCACGATCTCTGACTTCGGCGCGATCGACTACCGCGCGAACGACGACACGATGATCAACGAGTTCGTCGGGCTTAACCGAAACACGGGGGCGGACTCGTTCGCGTATGCGGTCAACGCGAACAATCCCACAGCCGGCGTCTGCTACACGGCCGCCGGAGCCGCGGTCAGCTGTTACTCCGCTAATGCTCTGTCATTCGGCCTCGCGGCCGCAAACGCAGGGACTGCACTGCCCGCGCTTCCCGCGACCTGCGGCGCTGGTCCGTGTGAGTGGTGGGTCGCGGAGAACGGGCGGTACGGTGGCGGCAACTATGCCAAGCCCAACTTCGGCACCGTGTCGGTCACGGATCAATGGAAGCCGAGCGGA
This sequence comes from Vulcanimicrobiota bacterium, assembly GCA_963806005.1. Taxonomy (GTDB): domain Bacteria; phylum Vulcanimicrobiota; class Vulcanimicrobiia; order Eremiobacterales; family Eremiobacteraceae; genus JAFANK01. Next base: position 422,789 of record CAWDWJ010000004.1, read on the forward strand.
CGGTGGTTCGTCAACGTCGGCCTGCGCGAAGACAAGTTCTTCTACCAGCTCTCCAATACGGGCGGCCCTGCTCGCGATTTCTGGTTCAACGCGTGGAACAACTCGTACTGCGTGCTCCCCGGTGCGGGCCAAGTCCCGGTCTACAACCCCGCAAACGACGCGACGGTTGGCGCACCATGTTCGGCCTTCACGCAAAACGGAGTCCCGACGGTTGCGGCGACGATGACCAATCTGCCGAACGACACCGAGACCTTCTGGATTTTCCAACCGCGGCTCGGTGCCACATACCAACCCGGCCAGAGCGACGTTCTCCGTTTCAGTGCCGGCCGCTACGACCAGCCGCCGAACACCGCCTACGAGCAATACAATCTGTTGCAGCAAGACCTCGCGTCATATGACGCGTTCAACTTCTGGCCCATCGGGTTCACGACGACGACCCACGCGATCTATCCGGCGACCTCGGACAACTTCGACCTCTCATGGGAGCATAATTTTGCCGGAACGCAAGGCAGCTTCAAGCTGACGCCGTTCTACCGTCAGACTCAAAACCAGATCCAGAACTTCTATCTCAACCAGAAGACCGGGTTCGTGTCTGGTCTCAACGTGGGCACCCAGACGGCGGAAGGTGTTGAACTCCAGCTCAACTGGGGGAATTTCAACCAGAACGGCGTGTCTGCGCTGCTCGCCTATACGTACACGAACAGCTTTATCAAATTCAAGCCGCTCAGCAACGGCGGCACGGTTCTCGACACGATCAACGTCGCGATCCAGCAATACAACTCGTTCACGAGCTCCTGCGCCGGGGCAGCCGCGTCTTCCAGCACGACGAGCCGCTGCGGCTCGTATGGGAAGAGCGACGCGTTCCCGTGCTTCGACCCGACCACGGGCTCCGGCGTGACGAGCTGCACGTCCGCGGATGTCGCGAACCCCTACTGGAACGCGCCCGCCCAAGCGACCCTGGATCCAAATGCCAACTACGAGCCCTTTGGAACCATTCCCGGTGCGATCGAGGCCAACGCATCCGGCTACGAGGTGCCCAATTCAGCGACGCTCGTGCTCAACTACAAGCACGACAAGTGGGCGGTGTCGCCGCAATTCCAACTCCAAGAAGGCGTCGCGTACGGAGATCCCCTGAGCGGGTACGGCATCGATCCTTCTTCGTGCACCGGGACTCTGGCGAGCCCGGTGGCCGGCGATCCGCGCTATCCGTATGGCGGGACCGGATCGGCGTTCGACGCGATGTCATGTGGCAACACGGTCGCAGCGCCAGATCCGTTCACGCATGTCTTCGATAGCATGGGGGCCTTCCGCGGACCCAGCCAATTCCTCATGCACATGCAGGTCTCGTACAACGCGACGTCGCGCACGACGTTCACCGTGAACATGGCGAACATCATCAATACGTGCTTCGGCGGCACGCGCGAACCATGGAGCCAATACCAGTCCAGGGTGACCTGTGGCCAGCTGGCCTACGTGCTGCCCGGATACGCGCCGCTCTCGTACGGAGCGAATATCTACAACCCCGGGGTCACCTTCCAACCGGTCGTGAAGTATCCGTATCAGGCCAATCCCAACGCCTCACCGTTTGAGATGGTCTTCTCGGCGAAGTTCAGCCTCTAATACACCTCGGGGAAAAGCCACGCAACGTTCGAGGCCTCGGGTAGGATCCCGGGGCCTCGAAACGTCTTTAGGGTCAGGGTTGCGGCTACGCCGCGGCCACGCCGGCGGCGAGCTTTGAGACCGAATCCTTGGCATCCCCGAAGAGCATCATGCACTTGGGGTTCTCGTAGAGCGGGTTGTCGATGCCGGCGAAGCCCGGGCTCATGCTGCGTTTGAGCACGACGACGTTTTTGGCTTTGTCCACGTCGAGGATCGGCATGCCGTAGATCGGGCTGTTCGCCACGCTGCGCGCCGCTGGGTTGGTCACGTCGTTGGCACCGATGACGAGCGCGACGTCCGCGCTTTCGAATTGCGGGTTGATCTCATCCATCTCGTGCAGCTGCTCGTACGGCACGTTGGCCTCGGCCAGCAGCACGTTCATGTGCCCCGGCATGCGTCCGGCCACCGGGTGGATCGCGAACTTCACGTCGACGCCGCGCTTCTCGAGGTTCTGCGCCAGCTCGCGCACCGCGTGCTGCGCCTGCGCCACCGCCATGCCGTAGCCCGGCGCGATGATGACGCTGCGCGAGTAGGCGAGCAGCGTGGCCACGTCTTCAGCAGAGGCCGAGCGCACGGCACCGCCCCCGGTCGTGGCGGCGGCCGGGCCTCCTTCGGTCTGCTTGACCGCGCCGAACGCGCCGAAGAGCACGTTGGCCACCGAGCGGTTCATGGCGGTCGCCATGAGCAGGGTGAGCAGCGTGCCGGAAGCGCCGACGAGCGTGCCGCTGATGATGAGCACGGTGCTGTTGAGCGCAAAGCCGGTGACGGCGACCGCGACGCCGGTGAACGAGTTGAGCAGCGAGATGACGACCGGCATGTCCGCGCCGCCGATGGGCAGCACGGCGAGGACGCCGAGCAGGAGCGCCGCCACCACGAGGCCGATGAACGGCAACGGCGCCGCATTACCCGCGAGCAGCACGATGACGAGAGCGATGATGCCGAGCAAGACGAGGGCGTTGACCACTTGCTGCCCGGCATAGGTGATGGGCCGCCCGGTCATGAGCTCCTGAAGCTTGGCGAAAGCCACAAGACTTCCCGAGAAGCTGATCGAGCCGATGATGCAGCTGATCACGATGGGCAGCATCTGGTCCCAGGTGGGCGTCGTCGCGCCGTTGAGCAAGCGCAAGAACTCGCCGCTCGAGACGAGCGCCGCCGCCCCGCCGCCGGCCCCGTTGAACAGCGCCACCATCTGCGGCATGGCGGTCATCTTGACAAGACGCGCTGAGATCAAGCCGATGGGCGCGCCGATGACCGCACCGATGAGGATGTCGGTCCACGACACGATCTTGGCATCAAAGCCGGTCGCGACGACGGCGATGAGCATGCCCACCATGGCGAGAATGTTGCCGCGGCGCGCGCTCTTGGGCGAGCTCAAGAACTTGAGGCCGATGATGAAGAGGACCGCGGTGACGAGGTAGGCGACGGTCAAAAGCGCCTGCTGCGTGGTCATCACTTGCCAGACCCCGTCTTGCCCTTGAACATCTCGAGCATGCGCTCGGTGACCGCAAAGCCGCCCACCACGTTGATCGCACCCAAGATCATTGCCGCGAGACCAATGGCATGGCCGACCGCGCCGCCGATCGAAGCACCGGCGATGAGCATGGCGCCGACGACGACGATGCCATGCACGGCGTTGGTCGCCGACATGAGCGGCGTGTGGAGCATCGACGGCACCTTGGAGATGACCTCAAAGCCGACGAAGACCGCCAGCACGAACACCGTCAGTTGGATCAAGAACAGTTCCATCACGCTCCCCCTCCTGCGAGCCGCGCTTTCACCGCGTCGTTGGTCACCTCGCCGTCACGGGTGACCGTGACCCCGCGCGTGATCTCGTCGTTCATATCGATGGTCAGCTCGCCTTTGCGGACCAGGTGGTCGAAGAGCGCCAGCACGTTACGGGCATAGAGCTGGCTCGCGTGCTGCGCCATCGAGCTCGGCAGGTTCAGGGGGCCGATGATCGTGACGCCCTCGCGCACGACCGTCGCACCGGGCTCGCACAGCTCGCAGTTGCCGCCTTGTTCGGCCGCAAGGTCCACGATGACCGAACCGGCACGCATGCCGGCGACCGCGGCCGCCGTGATGAGCAACGGCGCGCGCTTGCCGGGGATGAGCGCGGTCGTGATGATGACGTCCATGTTGCGTCGCGGTGGAAGCGATGAGCGCTTGGTCGCGCTGCGCTTGGTCGGCGGAGAGCTCTTTGGCGTAGCCGCCCGCGCCTTCGGCGCCTTCGTGCGGCGCCGAGCTGAGGAAGGTGGCACCCAGGCTTTCGATCTGCTCTTTGACGACGGCGCGCACGTCGAAACCGGTGACCACCGCGCCCAAGCGACGCGCAGTGGCGATGGCCTGCAGTCCCGCGACACCCGCGCCGAGCACGAGCACTTTCGCCGGCGGGATCGTGCCGGCCGCGGTCATCAGCATAGGGAAGAACTTCGGCAGCGCTTCGGCTGCGAGCAGCACGGCCTTGTATCCGGAGACCGTGGCTTGCGATGAGAGCGCATCCATGCTCTGCGCCCGTGAGATGCGCGGGATGAGCTCCATCGAGAACGAGGTGATGCTACGCTCCGCGAGTTTGCGCGAGAACTCGGGCTGCACGAGCGGCTGGAGGAACGCGATGAGCGACGATCCTTGCGGGATGAGCGGGATCTCGTCGTCGAGCGGGCGCTGGACCTTGAGCGTCAATCCCGCGCTGGCATAGGCGCCGGCCGCGCCGTCGACGAGGGTTGCTCCGGCGGCCGTGTACTGCTCGTCGGAGAAGCCCGCCGCTTGACCCGCGCCCCGCTGCACGACGACCGCGTTGCCCGACTTGGTGATGCGAGACACCACATCCGGGGTGGCCGCGACGCGGTGCTCACCCTCGGCGATCTCTTTGGGAATGACGACGTTCAAGAAGAAACCCCTTGCATACGGACGCCAAACGGACCTAAAGGTCCGTCGCTAGATGCCATTGGGAGGCGGGTGATTACATTCACGCGCACCGCGCTCTCACCCTGTTCTCATCCAAATCTTAGCGTGCCCACACACGGCCGCGTTACGACGAGCGTCATAATGATGATGCAGGAGCACTACCGATGAAGCTATCGATCGTCTTTCTCACGGCCGCCTCGCTCGCCCTCGCCACCGCCGTCAGCGGTCTCGCGATGGAAAAACAAGCCCAGACCGTCGAGCCCGTCTGCTCGGACACGTGCGATCTGGCGGCGCACAAAGCCGCGATGGCGCAGGGCGGCATGCTGGCAGATGACATGCCCGGGATGGCCGGCATGGCCGGTGCGCCGAGCAGCGCTCCCTCGAGTGCGGCACAGCCGCAGCCTATACGCGGCGCGCAGATGGGTCCGATGCCGTCCATGGGCTCCATGTCGGACATGGAGATGCACGGCGGCCATATGACGATGACTGCTGCGCGAGCCCAGAGCGCTGCCGATCGCGCACGCGCGGATCAGATCGTGCAAAGATTACGCGCCGCGATCGAGCCGTACAAAGACTATCGAGTCGCCGAGGCCGCGGGCTATACGCCGTTCCATCCGGAATGGCCGCTCCCCATGTACCACTTCACGAGCACGCAGAACGCGCTCGCCAACGAGTTCTCATTCGATCCGGCGCGCCCGACCTCGCTCATGTACAAACGCGTGCCGGGCGGCTACGATCTTGTCGGCGCCATGTACACCGCGCCGCGCAGCTCGACCCTCGCCGAGCTCGATGCGCGCGTGCCGCTGTCCGTCGCCACCTGGCACGAACACGTCAACTTATGCCTGCCGCCGCCGGGGATGGGCGCGCAGGCGTTCGGACCGAACGCGCGCTTCGGCCTGGCCGGCTCGATCACGACGCAGGACGCGTGCACCCAGGCGGGCGGAACCTTCAAGCCCATCATCTACAATTGGATGGTCCACGTGTGGCCCTTCGAAAGCGACCCGACAAAAGTCTGGGCGACGCAAGACCACCCGGGCACGATGGATCATTAGGCGACCGGGCGCGAAATGAATTCGCGCCCCTTAGAGCTCCAGGGCTCGGCGCGCGCAGGCACGAAATCCACGACATCCATGGAACCGAGCGAACTCACCCCAGCGCGCATCGTCGCCGAACTGGATCGCTACATCGTCGGCCAAGCGGCCGCGAAGCGCGCCGTCGCCGTCGCGCTGCGCAACCGCTACCGCCGCGAGCGCTTGACGGGCGAGATGCGCGACGAGGTCATCCCGAAGAACATCCTCATGATCGGGCCGACGGGCGTCGGCAAGACCGAGATCGCGCGCCGCTTGGCACACCTCGTCTCGGCCCCGTTCCTCAAAGTCGAGGCGACCAAATACACGGAAGTCGGCTACGTCGGACGCGATGTGGAATCCATGGTGCGCGATCTCGTCGAGGCCTCGATCCGCATGCTGCGCGCCGAGCGGCTCGAAGAGACTAAAGGCATGGCCGAGGACCAAGCGATCGACCGTCTGGCCGACCTCCTCGACCCGTCGACACGCGTCAGTCAACCGGCTGACGCCAACCCGCTGTCGGCGTTGACGGCCATGATGGGCGGTCAGCAGGGGCGCGTGGTCACAGAACCCCCGCCGCAACGCACGAGCGACATGGACGAGCGGCGCGCCAAGCTCAAAGAGGAGATCCGCAACGGGTTCTACGACGTGCGCCTCATCGATATCGAGATCGAGGAATCCGCCCAGATCATCGGCGGCATCGGCGGACCGCAGCTCGATGAGATGGGCGGCAATATGGGCGACCTGCTCGCCGGCATCTTGCCCAAGCGCCGGTCCAAGCGCCGCGTCTCGGTCGCAGACGCTCGCGAGATCTTCACGGCAGAAGAGGCCGCCAAGCTCGTCGATAACGACTCGCTGAAGCGAGAAGCAGTGCGCCGCGCCGAGGAGAACGGGATCATCTTCATCGACGAGATGGACAAGATCGCGGGTTCCGGCGGCCGTGCGGGGGGCGGCCCCGACGTCTCGCGCGAGGGCGTGCAGCGCGACATCCTGCCCATCGTCGAAGGCTCGACGGTCATGACCAAGTACGGGCCGGTCAAGACCGACCACGTGCTCTTCATCGGCGCCGGCGCCTTTCACATCAGCAAACCGAGCGACCTCATCCCAGAGCTGCAAGGCCGGTTCCCCATCCGCGTCGAGCTGGACAGCCTCAGCAAGAACGATTTCGTGACCATACTGACCCAGCCCAAGAACGCGCTCATCGAACAATACCGCCAGCTGCTCGCCACGGACGGCGTGCAGCTCGAGTTCACCGAGAGCGGCATCGATGCGATCGCCCGCCTGGCGACGCTCGTCAACGACCAGACCGAGAACATCGGCGCACGCCGGCTGCACACGATGCTCGAGCGCGTGCTGGAGATCGTGGCTTTCGAAGCACCCGAACGGGGCGGTGCGGTCACGGTCGACGAAGCCTACGTCGAACAACGCCTGGCCGAGATCGTCCGCGATCAGGACCTCTCGCAGTACATCTTGTGAGCAGATCCATGTCCTACAAACGGCGCATCCTCATCGAGCCCAACCCGGTCTTGCACAAGCCTGCCAAAAAGGTGAGCGCGCTCGATCTCAAGTCGCCCCTCACCCAGCAGCTCATCGACGACATGATCAAGACCATGTACGAGGCGCCGGGCATCGGTCTTGCTGCCCCGCAGGTCGGCGTCAGCAAGCGCATCTTCGTCTGCGATGTGGGCGAGGACGACGAGCTGCGGGTCTTCGTCAATCCGGTGCTGTCGGATCTCGAAGGGTCGGAGACATCGGTCGAGGGCTGCTTGTCCATCCCGGGCAAGATCGGCGACGTGACGCGGGCGCAGACGTGCGTGCTGAGCGCTGTGGACCGCACCGGCAAGAAGGTGCGCGTCGAGGCTGGCGGACTTCTGGCCCGCTGCTTCCAGCACGAGACGGATCACCTCGCCGGCATCCTGATCTCGGACAGAGCCGAGCTGCGCGACGCCGTCGTGCTCGAAGCGGCCGCGGACGGCGAGACGGCGCCTCTCACCAAAGAAGTCAACATCTAGCATGGCCGCCCGCCGATTGCGGACGGTGTTCTTCGGCAGTTCGGAGTTCTCGGTGCCTTCGCTTAAGGCGATGCTCGAGCACCACGATGTCGTCGCCATCTGCTCGCAGCCGGATAGACCCGCGGGGCGCGGTCTCAAAGTGACACCGACGCCGGTGACGGCGGCCGCGCGCGCCCACGGACGCGAGGCGTGGACGCCGCAGCGCATCGACGCCGCCTTCATCGAGCGCGTCAAAGGACTGCGGCCCGAGCTGCTCGCCTGCGCCTCGTATGGGAAGATCCTGCCTCAGGCGCTGCTCGACATCCCGGACATGGCGGCGCTCAACGTGCATCCCAGCCTCTTGCCGCGCTATCGCGGCGCGACGCCTATCCAGTCCGCCCTGCGCGACGGATGCGCCCGGACCGGGGTGACGATCTTCTGGATGGCGCGGGAGATGGACGCGGGGGATATCGCGCTCGCGCGCCCCGTCGAGATAGAAGCGTCTGACGACTATGGCGCGCTGCACGACCGCCTGGCGCACATCGGCGCGGAGCTGCTCGTACAGGCTGCGGCCCTGCTCGGCGAGGGCCGCCTCACGCGGATGCCGCAGCGCGAGGACGAGGCGACGTACTGCAAACCGCTGACCAAAGACGATCTGCGCCTGCGGTTTGATGCGCCGGCTCGCGCGGTCGTCGATCAGATCCGAAGTCTGAGCCCCAAGCCCGGAGCGTGGATGATATTCGACGGCCGCCGGCTCAAGGTGCTGCAAGCACAAGCGCTCGACGCTGCTGCAGTGTTTGGGGAGGCCGTCGCGCCGGGCACGCCGATCGCCATCGAGCAGTCGGGCCCGGTGATCGCAACGGCGCCGGGTGCGATCCGCCTGCTGCGCGTCACCCCAGAAGGCAAGCCGTCCATGACAGGAGCCGATTTTGCCAAGGCTTCGGCCGCGCGCCGCTAGCCCGGCGCGCCCCGTTCGCGCACCCGAGCCGCGCGAGGTCGCCTTGCGCGCGTTGCTCGCGGGCGGCGGACAAGCCGCACTCGAGGTGGCGCTGCGCGACGGGGAGATGCAGGCGCGCGATCGCGCGCTGCTCAGCCAGCTCGTCAACGGCACGCTCAAGATGCGCCGAGCTCTTGACTGGTCGCTCGCCGCCTACCTCAAGCGCCCGGCCGCGACGCTCAGCCCCGAACTGCTGTGGACGCTGCGTCTGGGCGCCTATCAGCTGCTCTATCTCGAGAAGATCCCGGCGCACAGCGCGGTGGACGAAAGCGTAAAGCTCGCGCGTCGCACAGGACACGCCGGCACGGCAGCGCTCGCCAACGCGGTGTTGCGCAAGCTCGCGGCGACGCCCGTGCGGCCACCCGTGCCGAAACCGGGCGATGCGGCGTCCGTGCTGGGCGAGTGGGCGTCGCTGCCCGACTGGATCGCCGGTCATCTGATCGAGCGTTTCGGATTCGAGCGGGTGCTGCGTGTCGCGGACGGCGTCAATCATCTGCCGCGCCGTGCGGTGCGCGTGAACACGCTCGTGACCTCGCCCGCCGAGATGCGAAGCGCGCTCGAGCGCGCCGGCGTCTCGGTGAGGGCGAGCCGCTATGGCATCGCAGAATGTCTCGTGCTCGAGCACACCCCGGCCGGCAGTGCCGCCGCTATCAACCGCCTCATCGGCAGCGGCCGGCTCACCATGCAAAGCGAGGAGAGCCAGCTCGCGGTGCAGCTGCTCGATCCGCAGCCGCACGAACGCGTGCTCGACGTCTGCGCAGGACGCGGTGTGAAGACCGGGATGATCGCGGCGCGCCGGCCGGCGGCGCTCATCGCGCTCGACGATGACGCCCAAAAGCTCGCTGCGCTCGCCCAAGAGATGGTGCGCCTGAACGTCGACACGGTCGAGACCGTGCGCGCCGACGCCACGAAGCCGTACCCCGAGGCAGCGCATGCGCAGGTCGACGCGGTGCTCGTCGATGCGCCGTGCAGCGGCATCGGCACGCTCGGCCGTCGTGCCGACCTCCGTTGGGCGAAATCCGACGCTGATCCGCCGCGCTTGGCCCGTACGCAGACGGCGATCCTGCGCCAAGCTGCAAGCGCCGTGCAGCCGGGCGGGCGTCTGCTCTACGTCACCTGTTCGACCGACCGGCGCGAGGACGAGGCGGTGGTCGCACAGTTCTTGGCGGCACACCCGGACTTCTCGCCCGCCGAGCTTGCCTTCGCGGCACCGCCGGGCAGCGTGCTGCGCCAGGGCGACGGCGTCCTCACGGTCCCAGGGATCGATGGCGCCGATGGTTTTTTCTATGCCAAGCTGACCCGGCGGGCGAGCTGATGGATCCTGACGGCGATCCGCTGGCTCTCGCTCGCGCTCGTGCTCGGCGTGGGCGCGCTCGCCGTCTGGGCGTTCGCCGACGCGACCAAGCCCGAGCCGCGCAGCGATGCCGACGAGTCGGGCGATGGACCGCTCGTGCTCGAGGTGCGCCGCCCCGGCAGCGCGCCCGAACTCGTGCGCATCGAGGACGGCGCTGTACTAGGCCGTAGTCGCGAGTGTCACATCGTCTTCGAGGACTCAACCGTGAGCAAGGAGCATGCGCGCCTGCGCGTCGACGGGCAGAGCGTCTTCATCGAGGACCTCCACTCGACAAATGGGACTTTGGTCAATGGGAAAGCGATAGACGGCCCAACGCAGCTGCGCCTGGGGGACAGGATAGCGCTCGGGCCCAATGTAATCGTCTTCGCAAGCGAAATTCAAACGGGCGAAACGTAGATGGAAGTCGCGGTCACAACCGATGTCGGCTCGGCCCAGCGGCACAACGAAGACGGCTGGTGCGCGGAGCAATTGCATCGCAACGTCACGCTCCTCGCAGTCGCCGATGGGTTCGGACGGCCGGGTGGTTCGTCGTCGTCATCCGTCGTGCTCGACGTCATACGCGAGTCTGTGCGGCGCGAACTGCGCAGCGCTTCCCCGCCCCGGAGCTTGACCGGGGCTGACATCCGCGACATCCTCATCAGCGCGTTCGCCGACGCCAACGGGCGCTTGTTGCATCTCAGCGGCGGCGGCGCCGATCATGTCAGCGCGGCCTCGACGTGCACGGCCGTCCTCATCGTGAGCAACCAGGCGTTCATCGCGCATATCGGCGATTCACGAGCCTATCTCTTCCGGCGCAACGAACTCGTCCAGCTCACGAGCGACGAGTCCATCGTGCCCGATCTGGTCACGAGCAGCGGTGGCGCACGGCCCACGCGATACCGTCAGGTGCGCCCATTGCTGACGCGTGCGCTGGGCATCGAGGTGGAATCTGTCGCGCCGAAGGTGACGCATTACACGTTGCACCCGCGCGACGCCGTTCTGTTCTGCACGGATGGCGCCTATCGCGCGTTGTCCCTGACCGACGTGCAGATGGCGCTCAACAACAAAGAACAACGCGCCGAATGGATCACCGATCGCATCCTCACCCTGGCGCGCGCAGCGGGCAGCATCGACAATGCGACCGTGATGCTGGCGCGCGAAGCGACCGAACACGGCGCGTCGCCCAGCGACGACGTCCGCGCAACGCCTCGCACCCGATCGCTGGGCACGGTCATGGTGGCCGTGGCGAGCGCGGTGCTGCTCACCATGGCGTTCATGTGGTCAGCAGACACCCGCCTCTATCTGGGCACGGACGCCGCCGGGAAGGTGACGCTGTATTCGGGCTCGCCGATGAACGTTCTCGGCCTCCCGATGCACGTCGCACGGACGTCGTACGGCCTCTTGGTTCGCAAGCTGCCGGCCACCGTGCGCGGTGAGCTGGAAGATGGGATAGCGGTCGCGTCCCCCGCGGCGGCGGGAGCGCTCGTCGCTCAATGGCAAGCGAAGCCCCGGCACTAGAGCCCGTAGCGGCGCCACCGCGCCGCATCTCCACCATATTGCTCATCGTCCTCGTCGCGGCCGCGCTGGCCTGCGCCTTGTTGCTGCCGCTCAACGGCAGGCTGGCCTGGTGGTGGCTCTTGCCGGTGCTCGCCCTCGCCTTCGCCGGGTGGTGGTGGAGCATCCCGGGTTCGGCGCCGGGCGATCGCGCGCTCATCCCTATCGTCGCCGCGCTCTGCACGATCGGCATCCTCACCGTCACGCGGTTGGATCCCGACCTCGGCGGCCATCAGGCCGCATCCATGCTCGTCGGCCTGGCCGTCATCATCTTAGGTCAACGGATCTTCGCCCGGTATCAGATGCTGGAGGGCGTCACCTACCCGTGGGTCGTCCTCTCGCTCGTGCTCTTCGTCTTGCTGCAGTTCTTCGGCAGCGAGGTCAACGGCGCGCGCTTGTGGTTCAAACTCGGCTCGTTCACCGCGCAGCCGGTGGAAGCCGTCAAGCTCTTCATGGTGTTCTTCATGGCGGCGTACCTGGCGAGCAACGGCGCCAAGCTCGCCGCCCTGCGTCCCTTCGAATTCTTGTCACAGCCGCGTCTCGTGCTGCCATTACTGCTCGTGTGGGGCGTCTCGATCGCCAGTCTTGGCCTGCAGCACGACTTCGGCATGGCGGGGCTTTTCTTGGGGATCTTCCTCGTCATGCTCTACGTCGCGTCGCGCCGGCTCGATCTCGTCATCGTCTCGGCGCTCGTCTTCATCGTCGGCGCGTGGCTCGTGGCGCAGAACTTCCCCTACGTGCACGCGCGCATCGCGATCTGGCGCGATCCATGGAGCGATCCGTTGGGGCGCGGCTATCAGGCCGAGCAGGCGTATTTCTCAATGGCCGCCGGTAGTCTGCTCGGCACGGGATACCATCTCGGTCATCCCGGATTCATCCCGGACGCAGCGACCGACTATCCGTTCGCAGCGATCGCAGAAGAGTTCGGATTGCTCGGCGGACTCGCGGTGCTCGCGCTCTACGGCGCGCTCGTCATCCGCGGTCTGCATATCGCGTTCGCTGCGCGCGATAGATTCACGGCGCTTCTAGCCGCCGGTTTCTCGGCGACGCTTGGCATCCAAGTCGCCATCATCATCGGCGGTGTGGTCGGCCTCTTTCCGCTGACCGGTATCACACTGCCGTTCATCTCGTATGGCGGGTCAAGCCTGGTCGCAAACCTCGTGATGATCAACTTTCTCCAGCTGTTCAGCGCTCGGGAACAGGCTGGATGAAGACCCGGAGCGAAGCGGCCGAAGCCTATATTATAAGGTAAGAAGGCTGCGGCCGGGGGGACGTTCCTTTTGAGCCTCGAGGTGTTTCGAGCGACCGATCTGCGATTGCCCGTGCGCGTCTTGCGCGTGGGCCCGTTTGCACTCGCGCTGGCACTGCTGTGTGGTGCGCTCATCCCGAGCTCGAGCCACGCCGCCGGCGTCGGCGGGTCCCGCCCACTGCGCGCGACGTCGTCGTACCGGGTCGCCGCCGATTCTATCCTGCAATACGTGCAGTCGCAGCAGCTCCCGAGCGGCCGCGTGCGCATCCTGCTGCAGTTCTCAGGACCGGTGCAAGCGCGCCCGGTGGCCGTCGGGGCGACCTCGACCTACGTCGTCCAGTTCTTCGGCGCCGTGCTCGCGCCGACCGTTCCGAACATCATCCCGGTGAATCTGCCGCCCATCCAGACGGTGAGCGTCACTCAGCAAGGCAACGCGCTGACGGTCTCGGTGTCCATGACGTCGCCCGCGCAGCCCAAACTCACAAATGGCCCCGGCTACTTGACTGTCATCGAAGTGCCGCAAGGCGGCGCACAACCAGTGCCGCAGAGCGGATTCCAGCAGCAGCAGGTACCGGCCGCCGCGCCGGGCGGGGTGCAGACGCAGATCGTCCGGCTGCACTACGCCGACGTGTCGGAAGTCGTGGGCATCCTGTCGGGCAACGCAAATGTCGCTCCCGGCAACACGTTCAATCCGCAGCCGACCAATATCGGATCGCAAAACGGCCTCGGGGGGGCAAGTTTCGGCCAGGCGATCGGCGGTCAATCGGTTCAGCCGTTCCAACAGTTCAGCCAGTATCAGCAGGCCGTCCCGTCGGAGCAGCAAGCGCTGGGGCAGCGGGTTACCGATAACATCGCGATCGATCGCCGCCTGAACGCCATCATCCTCACCGGTACGCCCGATCAGATCGCACAGGCCGAGGCGCTCATCAACAAGATCGACATCCCGGTGCAGAGCGTGCTGCTCGACACCGAGGTGCTCGAGGTCAACGAGACCGGCGCCAAGTCGATCGGTCTGCCGTACAACCAAAGCGAGACGAGTCCGATCACGCATATCTTCAACACGCAAGCCCAGATCCTCAACAACATCCCCTCGCAGGCGGTCGCGGGGGCGCTCGCGATCCAAAGCGATATATGGGCGCTGGTCAACGAAGGGAGGGCTCGGGTGCTCGCCTCTCCCAAGATCCTGACCCAGGATGGACTCTCGGCGTCCATCTTGACCGGCGACTCGCTGCCCATCCGCGTCACCACGCCGGTCGGCGTCGGCGGCGTCGGTGCGGTTTCGAGCCAGGTCGAATACATCAACGTCGGCGTGAACTTGCAGATACTCCCGCGGGTGACGGGTAACGGGGGCGTCGATGCCGACGTCTACTCGCAGGTGTCGTCGGTGACCGGCTTCGACTCGAGCGGTGACCCGCAGATCTCGACGCGCCAGGCGCAGACCAAGGTGAATCTGCTCGAAGGCCAGACGCTCGTCATCGGTGGCCTGCTGCAGCAGCGCGACATCCGCAATCTCCAAAAGGTGTGGCTCTTAGGAGACATACCACTTGTGGGCTACCTGTTTCGTTTCTACACGGAGACCAAGCAGAACACGAACCTCGTCATCACGGTCACGCCCCACATCGTGCCGGCTCCCTCGGGCGGAACGGGGAGCGGAGCGCCCCCTGCCGGCGGACCTTCGCCTGCAGCGCCGCCACCGGGGATGCAGCCCGGCCCCCAGCTGCAGTAAGCCTCGGAGTGCGTGGCGACTGAACCCTTGAAACAGCGGACCTTTTGGTCCGTCCACAAAGACATGAACCAACGGACCCTCACGTTGCGTTAACAGAGAAATGAAGCAACGGACCTTGAGGTCCGTTCGAGAAAGAAGAAGCATGCGCCGATATCTCGCCGCGCTGGCCATGGTCAGCGCACTCGCCCTCGCGGGCTGTAACGACCACTCGCTCACGCTCGATCTCACTCCCAACCCGCTCATCGTCGGCTTGGTGGACACGCAGGCCACGATCCACGCGCACGCGGTCGCCACGGGATTCGGCAAGGTGCCGATCACGTCGTTGCAGTTCGCCGTCTACAACGCCGCCGACGGGGAGCTCGCCAGCCAGACCGAAGAAGTGGATAAGAGCATCCCTGCGTCGCCGTTCGGCATCACCGTGGACAAGGATTTCACGTTCCCGATCAACGGAGCGGTCGTCGCCCTGTCGGGCATGAAATACGTCATGGTGCGCGTGCTCGGACCGACGGGCGACGTGATCGCGCAGCGGCGTCTCGACATCGTCGTGCACGCGCTCAAGGATCTGCCGGTGCCGCCCGTGCTCCAACCGGCGCCGGCACCTACCAGCGCCAAGGGTTAAGGGTCAGGGCCACGCCCTAGCCGAACATCCTTCGCCGATGGTAAGACCCAAACGCCGTAAGCCAGCCGGCCCCTCCGGCCGGCCGCGGCTTCTCTTTGCGGCGATCGCCACGACGCTTGTCCTGGCTGGCGTCGTCATCGGCGTCGCCGTCATCAACCACCAGATCAAGGGCTACTTCGCTGTCGGCCGCGCACGCCACGCGACCGCGGCCTCGCCGAGTCCGACGCCCATAGAGGCGGCGAGCTCCCCGGCCGCCGTCTCGCCGAGCCCGGTACCGTCGGGTGCGGTGCAAAGCCCGGGACCGAGAGTGGCCATCATCATCGATGACTGCGGGTACAGCGAAGTGCGCTGCAAGCTGTTCGTCCAGCTGCCTATCCCGATCACGCTCTCCATACTCCCGCTGACGCCGCACGGCAAGCAGATCGAGGCCGACGCGCTGGCCGCGGGCAAGTCGGTCATGCTGCATTTGCCCATGGAGCCGGACTCACCACAGGCGAATCCCGGTCCGGGTGCGATCACGACGGAGATGAGCGACGAACAAGTGCACGACCAGGTCGAGGCCGACCTCGATTCGTTGTCCGAAATGCCGGGAGCGAATAACCATATGGGGAGCAAGGCGACGAGCGACCCGCGGGTGATGCGCGACGTGCTCGACGTGCTGCACGAGCGGCACATGTTCTTTATCGATTCGATGACGAGCGGAGCGACCGTGGGTGAATCGACCGCGCGCGAGCTCGGCATCCCGACCGCGCAGCGCGACGTGTTCTTAGACAACTCCAAGGACCTCAAGTACATCCAGGGTCAGCTCGAGCAGGTCAGGCGCGTGGCGCTCGAACGGGGCAGCGCGATCGCGATCGGCCATCCCAATGAGTCCACCGCACAGGCGCTGGCCGAAGCGATCCCCGAAATGCAGGCCGCGGGCATCACCTTCGTCACCGCCGAGTCCCTCGTGAAATAAGCCCCGACCGTGGGCGAGCGCCTGAGCTAGACGCGGCGCTGCAATCTGGGCTGGCCACCAGGTGGCCATATTTCTTTCATGGCCGGCCAGCACACTGCGCGGGTGCCGGCCTCTTGCATCACCATCGCGCGGCTTTCCGATCCTCCTGACACGTCGCTGCTTGAACGCTGCAGCGCCGCCGAGACCGAACGCGCCAAGAACATCATGTCGGCTCGCCTGCTCAGGCGTCGCCATCTCCTCGGCGCGCGCGGCGCCACGCGCGCGTCCATCGAGCGGGTGCTCGGCGCGCTGCGCCGGCTGCACAACCCGCAGCTACGAGCCTACGCCTGTCCGCGCGGCATCGTGCTGTGCGAGCCGTTTGGCGCGCGCCGCAGCGTCGTGGCAAGGGCGTCGGTCGACCAAGCTGGGCATCTTGTGACGGCGCTGCTCGGCAGGCCAGCGCCTCGAGAGCTCGTCGCGGCGCTCGCGCCCTTCGGCCGGACCGCGCTCGCGCGCGTGGTCGACAGCGGCGTGAGGGCACGCATCGTCCCCAAGAACCGATCGTTCTCGCGATGCTCGCGCAGCGTCGCGGCGCTCGTCCCTGACATCGACCGCTGGCAAGCGCCGCCGGCCGGTCTCTTCGTGCTGGAGGAGCGCCTGCTATTGCTGCGGCCACATGCGTTGCGCATGGCCGCTGCACACGAGTTCGGTCATGCTCTCGACGCGGTGCTGGCCGAGCGCCCTTGCTCGTATTTCTCGTTCGAATCGATGACCGTGCGAGAAGCATTCCGTTGCACGACGGGGTTTGTGAACGAGTATGCGGCAAGCGGTCTCGACGAGTATTTCGCCGAGTCTCTACGCGCTTATGTCGAGGTCAACGACGAGCGTTCGACGTGGTCGCCGCTGACGCGTCAGACGCTCTTCGAGCGCGATCCCCGTATGTTCGCGATCGTCGAACGGCTCTTGTGTGGACTCAAGCAGAGCGCTGTGGATGGGCGACCAGGCTAGGCCAGGCGCGCGTCGACCGATGCTCTCGTCGATTCATCATGGTAGCGGATGAGCTCGTCGAACTCAGGGACGATATTGGCTGGCCCCACGGCGGCGACGAACCGGCACGTCGCAAGCGCAGCGGTCTTGGCGGCGTAATCCGCCTGCCAGCGGTCGAAGCGCTCTTGATCCGCCGGCGTCTCGATCGGGAACGTGACCGGTGGGTTGGACATCCTGCAGCGCCACGGCTTGGGCGTGAGCCGGGCGCGGAAGCATTCTTGGAGCCGGCAGAGCCGGACGTAGAGCGGGTCACAGCCGAACTCCGCGAGCAGCGCTTCAGCGTCGGAGCTGCCCGCCGTGAACGGTGCGCTCGTGATGATGATGCGGAAGCCCGCCGCCGTCTCGTACACGCGGGCGGAAAGGGCGTGGCGCTGCGCGACAGATCCAAGCTTCTCCATGATCTGCGTCGATGCCTGAGGATCGGCTTTGGGCCTTCCAAACAGCCCAGCGATCATCTTCCCGAGCGACGCACCGGCATTTGTCTGCGCGTCATCGCGGTCCACATCGACGAACATCAGCTTGGCGGCGTTGAGCACGAGCGCGCCAGTAGGCGTTTCGGGTCACGATCGCGGTCGCATCGCCGCCGGGCGAGCGGAACTCACGGATCACGGCTCGGGCAGCGGCCGGTCGCCGTCAGGGATATCGCTGTTTGAGAGCGATGACGGACGCGATGCGCTCGGCGACGCGCTGCGCGATCTCCACAGCCCGTGAGCGAGCTGCGTCAAGACTATCGTCGGACCAGCCGCGCGCACTGGTGCGGACCTTTTTGCCGTTGGGCGCGGTCGCTTCGGCTTGAGCGCGAGTCCAGTAGCGGGCGAGTCTCACGATCGGCCCTCCGTCAACGAACGATGCACGGTTTCGATATTGCGCAGGTGTTCCTTGGCGTTGGTCTCAGGTTTGCGCACGGGCCACGTGCCGAGCTGACGGCGGATCTCATCGAGCGATCGGCCGCGTTTGCAAAGCGCCGTGACCTCGCGCTCCAAGTCCACGACATACTGGAGGTCTGACGTGAGCCGGGCGCGGAGCGCCTCGCCGTCGGCCGTGACGTTGCCGTGTCCTGGGACAAGCGTCGCGATCTCTAGTTGCAACAGGCGCTCGAGCGTCCTGCGGTACGCCCCGACGTCTTCGACGAAGGGGATCTCGATGTCGCTGAGCATGTCGGCGGCCCACAGCGTGCGATCGTACAGCTCGTAGATGACGATCTGATCCGAACAGTGGCCTGGTGCGTGCATGAGCCGTAGCCCGCTGTTCCCGAACGGCAGGGTGACCGAGTCGCCGATCTCGACGTCGATCTGCGGCGGCGAAAAAGGGGTCTCGCGCACGTCGCCCGCCGCCGCCAGGCGCTCGGTCACAAGACGGGCGACCTCCGGGCCGTCAGCCGCGAGATGTGCAGCCGTTGAAGCGTGGGCGATCACGGGCACGCCCGGGATGCGCTCCGGTCCGAGGATGTGGTCCCAGTGGCTATGGGTGATGATGATCCCGCGGATGTGCGCAGCGCGAGAGTTTGCGGCGTCGAGGATCGCGTCGATCTCATCGGGGAAGATGCCGGGATCGACGAGATATGCATCGCCTCCGCGCCAGAAGAGCCCCGCGTTGGTGTCGAACAGGCGGCTCTTGCCGACCGCGAGCGATTCGGCCACGGCTTCGAGCCTCATCGTGGCAACGACCGCTCGAGCGCTATGACAAGGGCGAGCAGCGACCAGTTGATGAGGTGGCCGGCCCAGCAGTAGACGCACGGCATGCGGGTCACGAAGAGCAAGCTGTATGCGAGATAGAGCGAAACGAGCGCGGCGATCGCGGCACCGGCAAGCGCCGCATGCACGGCGAGCGGGTGGTCTGGCACGAAAAACGATGTCACGAGCAGCATCAGCGTGTAGTAGACGACGCCGATGCGCGCGTTGGGCACGCGCGCCAATGACGCGCGCGGGCTCATGACGACGCTTGGCTCGTCAAGCTCCCCGCGCAGCGCTTGCCGGTGTTTGCCGAGCATGAAGTACGAGACGTACAGGCCGGCCAGGCACAGGACGTCGATGGCGAGTCGCACGGCGAACCCGGCGCGCATCAGCCAGGCGTCGTCGAGCAGAATTGGGCGATGCGTTCGAGGCCACAGACGAGCATGTCCGGCGGGGCTACCCAGGAAAGGCGAAGATAGCCCTCGCTTGCGGCGCCGAAGATGACGCCGGGAATGGTCACGACGTCGTAGCGCTCCAGCAGGTGATCCGCGGCGGCCTCCGAGCTGCTCCAGGTCGGTGGAAGAGCGAGCAGGCTGTAGAACGATCCTTGCGGTTCGATGATGTGCAGGCCGTTGCTGTACGCCGACTCGACGAGGACTTGGCGCTGGGCCACGTACCAGGCATGGTGGGCGCGCAGACGCCTGGGATCGCGCATGATCTCAAGCGCCACCCGCTGCGCGAACATGTTGACGTTGAGCATAATGAGGGCGTGCGCACGGACCACGGCTTCCACGCACGCTTCGGGTCCGATGAAAAACCCCAGACGCAGCCCGGTGAGCGCGCAGGACTTGGACAAGCTGTGGAGGCCGATGGCATGCGGGTAGTGGTCGAGCAGCGATGGGTAGGGCTTGCCCGTAAAGGTGAGCTCGCGGTAGACTTCGTCGACCGCGACGAGGACCGGCGGCCCGCGGCGCTCGATCAAGCCGTGCGCGAGACGGCGCACCTCGCGATCCTCCATGACGGCGGCGGTCGGGTTTCCGGGTGACCCGAGGATGATGAGCCTGGTCGCCGGGGTGATCGCATCGAGCAGCGCGTCGGCCTTGATCGCGAAGCCGTCGTCCGCGGACAAGGTGATCACGCGGTGCCGGACGCCTTCGAGATCGCAGCAGCGCCGATATGAGAGGTAGGCGGGATCGGTGAGCAAGACTTCATCTGCCTGCGGATCCAGCAGCGCCTTGATGGTGAGATAGATGCCTTCCTGAGATCCGTTGAGCACCGCGACGTTGGATGCGCCCGGGAAGTGATACCCGCCGTAGATGCGCGCGACGGCCTCGCGCAGCTCGCGTAGGCCTCCGGGCGGCGCGTAAGGAGACCCGTGCTCGCGCACCCAGCGCAGGGCGCTTTCAAACGGCTCGATGTCGGGTTTGAGGCTTGGTTGCCCCATGCCGAGATCGATCGACGTGTCGCGCTTTCGGTCGTGGATCGTGCGGATAGCGGATGGCTTGATCGCGGCGAGCCGGTTGTTGCCGAACGATTGTTTCACGGGCTGAGCCCGTGCTCGCGCAGCGCGGCGTTGAGCGACGTCTTGCGATCGGTGGATTCCGAACGGCGGCCGACGATGAGCGCGCATGGCGTCGAATACGTGCCTGCCGGGAACTGCTTGGGTTGCATGCCCGGGATGACGACAGCCCGCCGCGGGATCCGGCCACGCAGCAGCTGAGGTTCTGCGCCGGTCACATCGATGATCGGTGTGGTCGCGGTGAGCACGACGCCGGCGCCGAGCACCGCCTCACGTTCGACGAGCACGCCCTCGACGATGATGCAGCGCGATCCGATGAACGCGCCGTCCTCAACGATCACCGGCCGGGCGCTCGGCGGTTCGAGCACGCCACCGATGCCGACGCCGCCCGAGATGTGCACGCCCGCGCCGATCTGCGCGCCGCTGCCGACCGTGGCCCAGGTGTCGATCATGCTGCCTTCGCCGACGCGCGCGCCGATGTTGACGAAGGCCGGCATCAGAATGACGCCGGGCGCTAGATAGCTGCCGTAGCGCGCCACGCCAGGTGGGACGACACGCACGCCCGAGAGGCGCCAGGATTTCTTCATCGGGATCTTGTCCCAAAAGCTCAAGGGCCCAGCCTCGATCGCCACCGCCTCGCGTATGGAGAAGTATAAGAGGATCGCCTGCTGGATCCAATCGTTGACGATCCAGGAGTTGCCATCGAATTCAGCGACTCGCAGCTTGCCCTCGTCAAGGGCTGCGATGACCTGCTCGACCGCGGTGTGGACGTCGGCGTCGGCTAAGCGTTCGCGCTCGGCGAACGCCGAGCGGACGAGCAACTCCAGGGTCATCATGTCGAGAGCCATCGGCGCGGTTTTCGCCGCTTTGCGCACGTCAACCCGCGTCAAGTATTGACGCTTTTCCGGCGGGAGTGAATGCCGTTTAGGAGCTTCACCAGCCGGGGGCGGTCGCAATGGGGCGCAAAAAGTACGACTGGTCTGAGATTCAGCACTACCATAACCAAGGAAACGATCGCGATGCCTGCATGTCGCGTTTTGGGTTCGGAATTGCCGCGTGGTACAAAGCCATCCGTCAAGGCCGACTCGACGCTCGACGGCACAAGCTGGCCGTCGACTGGACGGCAGTGCAACACTATTACGACGAGGGCCATACGTACCGCGAATGTCGGGCGGAATTTCGCTTCGCCGCGGGATCGTGGACAAAGGCGGTGAGCCGTGGCTCGCTCGTGACGCGGCCACGGCGAATGCCGCTTGAGCGCATCCTGGCAGAAAGCAGATCCCGATTCTCAGTCAAGAAACGTCTGCTCGAGGCCGGGGTCCTCGAGAACAGTTGCGACGAATGCGGTATAAGGGATTGGAGGGGGCTGCCATTGTCTATCCAGCTCCATCACCGCAACGGGGTGAGGGACGACCATCGCTTGGAAAATCTCCTGATGCTATGCCCCAATTGTCACAGCCAAACGTCGACCTTCGGCATAAGAAATAGAAAGCAAAAGGGCCCGCGGTAGCGAACAAAAATCGCATTCCCGCGTGGTGTAACTGGTAACACGCCTGACTCTGAATCAGGAGACTCGAGGTTCGAAACCTTGCGCGGGAGCCATTTCTCCTCGGCCGCCCATCAAGTGCGGTCGTTTGGCCCCATCGTCTAGAGGCCTAGGACGCCGCCCTCTCAAGGCGGAGACAGGGATTCGAATTCCCTTGGGGCTACCACGTCTTTCCCATGCAGGTGCGTGTATCTCTCGTGCTTACTGTGGCCGTGAAAAGCGCGCTTACCGCTGTGGTGCTCGCGGTCTTCACCGCCTCAAGCCCTCAGACGTGGGATGCATACCACAACCAGATGCGTGCCGCGCTCAGCGTGCTTCAGGACCATTTCAAAGCGATCGATGAACGGTCGCACCTTGCTGCCGCACTCGAAGATCGCCTGAACGAAGACGCGGCCCTCGAGCCGATCGCCCGGCCACAGTGGAGCACACCGGATCAGTTCCTTGACTACGCCGTCACCATCGCTCGCCTGGACAGCAGCCTGATCGACCAACTGGCCACAGGCAAGCCGCATGCGGTTGATGCGATCCACTCGCTAGATGACGTTCCCATCCCTTCGGTCGTCGATCGCAGCATGCAACCGTGGGCGCTGTACATCCCGCCCTCATATAGGTCCGTCACGCCGGCTCCGCTGGTGGTCTTTTTGCACGGCGCGACACAATCAGAGGCGACAGTCATCGCGTCGCCGTGGATCCGCAAGGAAGCTGACGCGACCGGAGCCATTATCATCGCGCCGTACGCTCGCGGCGACAGCCAGTACGCCGATCCTGCTCCGCTTGAGGTCTATCAATCCGTCGGCATCGCAGAACATGCGTTCAACATCGATAAGAAGCGTGTGTATCTCGCCGGCCACTCGATGGGCGGCTTTGGGGTCTTTGTGGTCGCCCCGCTGCACCCCGAGATGTGGGCGGCGCTCCTGTGCGCCTCCGGAAGCCTCACAGAAGACAACAAGACGCTCGCTGCACGTCATCTGGCCGGCAAGCGCGTCTACGTCGTGGACGGCGCGCTCGATACCACGGTACCGCCCGCCTATCCAAAGCGAACCGTGTCGTGGCTGCGGGCCGCGGGCGCCATCGTTGGCTACTACGAACAACCCGACGGGGGACATCCGATAGGAACGATCTACCCCGCATTCTCAAAGGCGTGGCGCGACATGTTGAACGGTGTCATGCCTAGCGCACACCCATAGATATGGCTGGCGCGAGCATGTCCGGCCGGGTCTGTCTCGTCACTGGAGCAACGAACGGCATCGGGTGTGAGACGGCGCGCGGCCTTGCCCAGCTCGGTGCGACGACGATTCTCGTCGGTCGCGATCCGGCACGCACGCACGCCGTAGCCGCACAGATCACGGCAGATACCGGCAACCCAAACGTCGAGCATCTCATCGCCGACCTGTCGTCGCAGCGCGACGTCAAGGCACTCGTCGAGCAGGTCCGCACGCGCTACCCCACCCTCCACGTCCTCATCAACAACGCAGGCGTGATCACGAGCGAGCGCCTCCTCACCGTTGATGGCATCGAAACGCAGTGGGCGGTGAACCACCTCGCCTACTACATCATCGCAGAATCGCTCGCCGACGTGCTCATCGCCAACGCACCGGCGCGCGTCATCGACGTCGCGTCGGATGCGCACTACGACGGCCGGATCGACTTCGACGACATCTCCGGTGCACGCCGCTATTGGGCGCCGCGCGCGTACAACCAGAGCAAGCTCGCAAATGTCCTCCACACCTACGACCTCTCGCGCCGTCTCGCCGGGACCGGCGTGACCGCGAATTGCCTGCACCCTGGCGTCATCGCTTCCAACTTCGGCCTCAACAACCACGACTGGCTAGGCTTTTTCATCAAGATCCGCAACCGCTTCATACGGGGATCCCGCGAAGGAGCCCGCACGCCGATCTACCTCGCATCATCGCCCGACGTGGCGAGTGTCAGCGGCACATACTTCGCCGAGTGCGCGCCGAAGAAATCATCGCCGCGCTCGCACGACCTCGAGTTGCAGCTGCGGCTTCGCGAGGTCAGCGCTCAGATGACCGGCGTCACCCCGGCTCGGGCCACCATGCAAGGAAGCGCACCCACTCGAGGGTAACGTCTTTTCGACACCTATGCAGGCAGTTGTACTCGTGGGCGGTGAGGGCACGCGTCTGCGACCGCTCACCTACGCTGTTCCCAAACCGATGGCGCCGCTGCTCGGGCGGCCCTTCATCGGCTGGATCATCGAGCGCTTGCGGGCCGCTGGCGTCGATGAGGTCATCCTCTCATGCTGCTATCTGCCAGAGGCGATCGAAGCCCATTTCGGCGATGGCCGGCGTTTCGGTGTCGACCTGCATTACGTGTTTGAAGAAGAGCCGCTCGGCACTGCCGGCGCGGTCAAGAACGCGGTCCACAAGGTGAGTGGCACGATCTACGTCTGTAACGGTGACATCTTGACCGGCGTGGATCTCGTCGCGCTGCGTGACACCCACAAGCGACACCGAGCGATCGCCACGATCCACACCCGGGCGGTCGAGGATCCGAGCCAGTTCGGCGTGGTGGAGACCGATGCCAGGGGACGGGTCCAGCGCTTTGTGGAGAAGCCCAAGCCGGGTGAGACGGATGCGCGGGACATCAACGCCGGCACGTACGTGCTCGAGCCAGAAGCGCTTGATGCGATTGCTACAGGCCAAAAGGTATCAATAGAGCGCGAGACGTTTCCGAAGCTCATCGCCGAGACCGAGCGCGTCTACGCGCTGTCAACCTCGGATTACTGGATCGATGTCGGACGGCCGTCGACGTACATCCAGGCCCACCGCGATATCCTCGATGGGACATTCGAGCGGCCGGTCGGACGTGAAGTCGGCGAACGCGTCTGGAGCGCGGATGGGACGCCGCTGCCCGCAGGAGTGGACGCTCATGGTCCGATCTATCTCGGAGCGCGCGTGCACGTCGAACCCGGTGCCCACATCGGTCCGTACGCGATCCTCTACGATGGATGCAAAGTCGGCAAAGATGCGGTGGTCTCATCTAGCATTTTGTGGCCGGACTGCTTCGTCGGACACGGCGCGATTGTGCGGGACGCCATTTTAGGTCTTGAAGTCGTCGTCGAACCTAGTGCTGTCGTGGAACCAGGTTCCGTTTTGGGACGCGACGAGCGCGTGCACGCGAGAACGCCTTAAGTCTCTGGCCGCAAGCGACGCCTCGCTCGTCGCCCGTTTGTCGAGCGAGATAATGTGGTATAATGTAGCAACAGGTCGAATATTGCTCATTCGGCCATCCATCTGACGCACAAGGTTTTCAACGAATGCAGGCAGCGACACGCCCGACGCTCTTGTTTAACGCACCCGCACACGGTGTCTCGCGGCCGCGCGTCCTTTTCGTGGGATCCTACCCGCCACGCGAGTGCGGCATCGCGACCTTCACCGAGGACATCCGCGGCTCGTACGACATCCTCTTCGGGCAGCCGAGCGACGTCATCGCCGTCACCGATGAACGCCGGGCCTACGACTACCCACCGTGCGTCGTCGCCGAGATCCATCGTGACGACCGCCAGTCCTTCCTCGCGGCCGCTCGCTTCGCCAACGATCACCCGGCCGACGTCGTCAACGTCCAGCACGAGTACGGGCTCTTCGGCGGCGATCGCGGAGCCTATCTCCTCGATTTCCTCGCCGAGCTGCGCAAGCCGGTCGTGGTCACGCTGCACACGACGTTGCCCAGCCCGGACGAGCGCATGCGCTTCGTCACGCGCGAGCTGTGCAACCGCAGCTCGTCTGTGGTCGTGCTCGCCTACACCGGCAGGCGCATCCTCGAAGAGCACTACGGCATCGATCCGCGCAGGGTCGAGGTCATCCTGCATGGCGTGCCCGACGTGCCGCTGCGCCGCAGCCACCACTTCAAGCGCAACCTCGGCCTAGGCGACCGCCACGTGCTGTCGACGTTCGGGTTGCTCAGCCGCGGCAAGGGCATCCAGTACGTGATCGAAGCGCTGCCCGCCATCTTCGCGCGCCACCCCGACTCCGTCTACCTGCTGCTCGGCGAGACCCACCCCGAGGTGAAGAAGCACGAAGGCGAAGCATACCGCGAGTCGCTGGCCGCGCGCGTCGAAGAGCTGGGCTTGAGCGACCGCGTCCGCTTCATCGACCACTACATGCATGATGCAGAAGTGGTCGAGTACTTGCAGGCGACCGACGTCTACGTCTCTCCGTCGCTCGACCCCGATCAGATCGTCAGCGGCACGCTCTCCTACGCCGTTGCGTGCGGCCGCGTCGTCGTGGCCACCGCATCCGTCTATGCACGCGAATTGCTCGCCGACGGCCGCGGGATCACCGTGCCGTTCCGCGACAGCGCGAGCGTGGCCAGCGCGGTGAACGCCGTGCTCGACGACCCGCAGTTGCGCTCGAGCCTCGAGACGACCGCATACCGCTTCGGACGCTCGATGACATGGACGCGGGTCGCCAGACGCTACGAAAGCGCCTTCGAGGGCGCCGTGAACCGCCGTGCGGTCGCGAGCAAGACCTCCCCGGCGATGGATCTTGCCGCGTCCAAGCTGTGGGGCGATGCGCTGACGCGCCGCGCAGCATCGCTTGGCGAAGGCATCAGCCCGAACTAGGTCTCTCCATCCAACACATGCGCTCCCCTCTTGTCACAGCCGTCGCCGACGCGCGCGACGGCGTGTCGGCCGCCATGGGCTTACTGCCCGAGGTCGTGCTCGGCCGTCCACCTTCGCTTCTCCACTGCCGCCAGATGCTCGACCGCTATGGCATGGTGCAGTTCGCCCGCGGGCCGATACCTGACCTCGACTTCGGCTATTGCCTCGATGACAACGCCCGTGCTTTCTTGGCCGCGGTCATCACGCTCTATCTCGAGCCGCGTAGCGCCGACGCGCTCGAGCTCGGCGAGGCGGCGCTGCGCTTCATGGAGGCGTGCCGGCGGCCCGATGGCCGCTTCCATAACCTCATGGCAGCCGACGGTTCGTTCACGGACGAGGTCGGCTCGCAGGACAGCTTAGGCCGGCTCATCTGGGCCTGTGGCATCGCGGCCTGCTGCGCTCCCTCCGCGCAGTGGCGCGAGCGAGCGGCGACCTTGCTCACCACGGCGCTCGATCGTGCAGACGATCTCGTCCATCTACACCCAATGGCGTACGCGGTGCTCGGCCTTGCGGCGGCGATCGCCCCCGAGCTTGCCGCCCCCATCCCACCACTCGAGGCGGTCTTCGCCCGACCGGCGGCGGCCCAGGCGCGACGCGTCCTCGAGCAGTTATGCACGCGGCTTGCCGGCGAGCTCTCGGCCAACACGGCGCAAGGCTGGGAGTGGTTCGAGCCGCGGCTCACCTGGGGCAATGCGCGGATGCCAGAGGCGTTGCTGCGCGGCGGGTCTGCACTGGCCAGCGAGTCCTTTCGCGACGCCGGGCTACGCTCGCTCGCATTTCTGGCATCGATCACCCACGAGCGCGATCGCTTCGTGCCGATCGGCAATCACGGCTTTTTTGAGCGCGGCGGAGAGCGCGCGATCTACGACCAGCAGCCGATCGAGGCGTGCGCCATGGTCGACGCATGGATCGCCGCAGCCGCCTTGACACACCCGCTAGAATATGAGAGCAAGGCACTGGAGGCGTTCTCCTGGTTCCTCGGTCTCAATACCGACCGGCTCGCCCTCGTCGACCTCGAGAGCGGCGGGTGCAAGGACGGCCTCGGACCCGGTGAGCTCAACATGAACATGGGAGCGGAGAGCACGCTCTCCTACGTCCACGCACACGCCGCCCTGGCAGCATATTTCCGCAGGAAGACCTGATCATCCATGAACCCAAGCGAAATCCAAGCACTCGACGCCTACTCCCAGGCGGTCGTCAACGCCGTCGATCGCATCGGCCCGGCGGTCGTGAGCGTCGGCATGGCGCGCCGCGCGCCCGAACGGCTGCGCCGGCGCGGTCTTGATGAGCTCAAAGGCGCGGGCAGCGGTCTTGTCATCGCGCCTGACGGCTTCATCCTCACCAATAGCCATGTCGTGACCTCAGCCGATCGCATCGAGGTGCGCTTTCCGGACGGTCACGAGATGCCGGCGACCATGGTGGGCAACGACCCGCATAGCGACCTCGCCGTGCTGCGCGTCGCGACATCCGGGCTGCCGTCAGCGGAGCTCGGCGATTCCTCACGCCTGCGCGTCGGCCAGCTCGTCATCGCCATCGGCAATCCCCTCGGCTTCCAAGCCACGGTGACCGCCGGAGTGCTGAGCGCTCTCGGCCGCACGCTGCGCTCCAACACGGGACGCCTCATCGAGGGCGTCATCCAAAGCGATGCAGCCCTCAACCCGGGCAATTCAGGCGGCCCGCTTGTCGATTTCCGCGGCAGCGTGATCGGCATCAACACGGCCATCTGGGAGGGCTCTCAAGGCATCTGCTTCGCCATACCTGTGAACACCGCCAAGCTCGTCGCGTCCCAGCTCATCAATCATGGCGCGGTACGCCGCGCGTACCTCGGCGTCATCTTGCAGATGACGGGTGTCGACCGCCGCCTTGTCGACCGCCATGCTCTCGATGCATCGAGCGCAGCGCTCGTGACCGACGTCGATCCCGAGGGCGCCGCGAAACACGCCGGGCTGCGAGCCGGCGACGTCATCGTCAAAGCCGGCGATCGCGCGGTGCATTCGCCCGACGATCTGCAGGTCGCGCTCGGAGGTCACCATATCGGCGACGCGCTCGTCGTCGACGTGCTGCGCAGCGGCGAGCGGGTGAGCATCCCGACCATGCCGACCGAGTTGCGCGAAGCGGCGTAAAGCGAACGACCTCAAGGTCCGTCGGTCCGATGGTCCGTCAACAGACGGGTCGCTTGCGACACAGTCATGTGCGGCAAACCGTTGCGACAAGGTCCGTAGCCACAAGGTTCGCGAAAATCGCGCGTGTGATGGACGCACTTCTCGCGCTCAACGACGAGCAACGCGCCGCGGCCGCCGAAACTGAAGGCGCCGTTTTGATCTTCGCGGGGGCCGGCAGCGGGAAGACCCGCGTCCTGACGCATCGCGTCGCCCACCTGCTCGGGCAAGCCAAGGCGCCCGCACACGCGATCCTGGCGGTCACCTTCACCAACAAAGCGGCGGGTGAGCTCAAATCGAGGCTGGCCCAGCTCGTCGGCCACCAAGCGCACGGCCTGTGGGTGGGCACCTTCCATTCGATCGGGGTGCGCATTCTGCGCCGCGACGGCATATCGGTGGGCGTCGGCCCGAACTTCGTGATCTACGACGAGACCGATCAGCGCGCGCTCATGCGCGAGATCCTGCGCGATCTCAATCTCGACGAGCGCCATTTCCCGCCGGGCGGCCTCCTCGCCCAGATCAGCCGTGCCAAAGAGCGCTGCCAGGACGCCGCGGCGTTTGTGGCGAGCGCAGACGGCCATCTCTCCCAAACCGTGGGATCGATCTACCTCGAGTACGAACGCCGCCTCGGCAAAGCCAACGCGCTCGACTTCGACGACCTCATCATGCGGACGCTCGTCCTGCTCGAGCGCGACGACGAGATCGCGAAGAAGTACCAGACGCGTTTCGCCTACGTCCTGGTCGACGAGTACCAAGACGTCAACGAGGCGCAATACCGCATGGTGCGCGCGCTCTCACGTGGGTCGAAGAACATCTGCGTGGTCGGGGATGACGACCAGTCCATCTACAGCTTCCGGGGCGCCGACCACCGGATCATCCTGCGCTTCGAGCGTGACTTCCCGGGCGCCAAGACCTTTCGGCTGGAGCGCAACTACCGTTCCACAAGCCAGGTCCTGACCGCCGCCAACGCGCTCGTCAGCCACAACACCCAGCGCCATCACAAGAAGCTGTGGACCTCGCGCGAAGACGGCAAGCCGGTGCGCGTCTATGCCGCGTCGAGCGACCGTGACGAGGCGCGTTTCATCGTCGACCTGGTCCAGGCCGGCATCCGCGAAGACGGCCGCAGCTTCAACGACTTCGCCGTGCTCTATCGCACGAACGCGCAGTCGCGCTCTGTGGAAGAGGCGATGCTCGCCGTCGGCATGCCCTACCGGATCGTCGGCGGCGTCGGCTTCTACGCCCGCGCCGAGGTCAAAGACGCGCTCTCGTATCTGCGCTACATCGCCAACCGCGACGACGGCGTGAGCCTGCGCCGCATCATCAACGCGCCGCGCCGCGGCATCGGTCAATCCACCCTCAACGCCATCGGTGACGAAGGGGCACGGCGCGGCATGATGTTCGCGCAGGCGCTCGCCGACCCCACCGTCGTCGCCGCCGCG
This sequence comes from Vulcanimicrobiota bacterium, assembly GCA_963806005.1. GTDB lineage: Bacteria > Vulcanimicrobiota > Vulcanimicrobiia > Eremiobacterales > Eremiobacteraceae > JAFANK01. The sequence continues at coordinate 452,829 of CAWDWJ010000004.1, forward strand.
GCGCCGAAGAAGGTCAAAGACATCAGCGCGTTCTTGGCCGACATCGAATCCTTTGCCAAGCTCGGTGACGAGCGCGGACCGGCGGCCCTGCTCGTGAGCGTGCTCGAAGAGACGGGCTACGTTCGCGATCTGCAGACAGAGGACACGCCGGAATCGCAAAGCCGCATCGAGAACCTGCGCGAGCTCATCGGCGTCGCGCGCGACTATGAGGAGCGCGAAGGACCCGACCTCTTAGGGTTCCTGTCGACCATCTCGCTCGTCTCAGATCTCGACACGATGGACGAAGCCAAGTCCGCCGTCACCCTCATGACGCTGCACATGGCCAAGGGTCTGGAGTTCCCCATCGTCGTGCTGTGCGGCCTGGAGGAAGGCATCTTCCCGCACAACCGCGCGCTCATGGACCCGTCGGAGATCGAAGAGGAACGGCGTTTGGCGTACGTCGGCGTGACACGCGCCATGGACGAGCTGTATCTCACCTTCGCGCGACGGCGCATGACCTATGGCAACGCCTACATGCATCCGCCGTCGCGCTTTTTCGGCGAGATGACCGGTCTCGAGTACTTGAACGCTCCGCCCATGCCCGCAGTCGGCTCGGGCGGAGGCTGGGACGATGTGGCCCTGCCGGCGCGGGCCACCGATCCCACGCCCATCGACCTGGCGGTGGGTGACTGGGTCACGCACCAGAAGTTCGGTCGCGGCGCCGTGGTCGACGTGCGCGGAGCGGGTGGCGACGCATTCGTGACCGTGCAGTTCGACACGGCTGGGCGCAAGAGCATCATGCTCAACTACGCCAAGCTCGAGAAGATCGACAATGTGGCCGGCAGCTCAGGCCGCTGACAAGGCGGGAGGCGAAAGCGGCTGGAACGACCCGGTATGACCCAAGAAAGCACTGTGCGGGTCGCGGTGGCGGGTGCGCGCGGCCGCACCGGCAGCGTGGTGACCGAGGCCTTACGGCGCGCGCCGGGGATCGAGCTTGTCGGTACGCTCGTGCGCTCGAACGGCCATGTGGCGGAGGGTGAGTACGCCGACCTCGCACGACTCGCCGCGGCGGCCAAACCCGACGTGCTCGTCGACTTCACGGTGTTCCCCGATTCCAAAGCCATCGCGCTGCGCTCGATCTCGCTCGGGATCAGGCCGGTCATCGGCACCTCCGGCTACAAGACGGACGACCTCGAGGAGCTACGCACGGCCAGCCGTCAGTCGAAGATCGGGGCGGTCTACGCGCCGAATTTCTCCATCGGCGCCGTGCTCATGATGCAGTTCGCCAAGACGGCGGCGCCATATTTCAGCCATGCGGAGATCATCGAGACGCACCACACGGGGAAGAAGGACGCTCCATCGGGCACCGCCCTTGCCACGGCACAGCTCATCGCGGGTGCGAGCCGCATGCAGCGCTCGCCGTCGGAGACCGTCAAGGTGCAAGGCGCTCGAGGCGCGGAGATCGGCGGCGTCGGCATCCACAGCCTGCGCACGCCGGGCGTCGTCGGCGTGCACGAAGTCCGCTTCGCGAACGAAGACGAGACGCTCGTGATCACCCACAGCACCTCGACCCGGTCGGCCTTCGTCGCCGGCGTGTTGCGTGCGGTGCGCGTCGCCAAGACGTTGGACCATCTCGTCGAGGGGCTTGAGGAGCTCACCCAGTGACCGCGTTGCGGGTGGCCATCGTCGGCGCGACCGGGCTTGTGGGCGAAGAGCTGCTGCGCATCCTCGACGAACGACGCTTCCCGATCGCCGACATCAGGCTGTTTGCGAGCCCACGGTCGGCCGGTGCGCGGATCGCCGCACTGGGCCGGGAGAGCCACGTGCAACAGATCGACCTGGCCAGTCCGCCGGACTTCTCGTCGATCGACCTGGCGTTTTTTGCCGCCGGTTCCGAGGTGAGCCTCGCGCTCGCCACGACGGCGACGGCCGCCGGCACGCTCGTCATCGATAAGTCCACCGCCTTCCGGCTGCAACCCGATGTACCGCTCGTCGTGCCTGAGGTCAACGCCCACGTCGTGCGCGGACAGCGGCTCATCGCCAATCCGAACTGCGCCGTCATCCCGCTCGCGGTCATGCTCGGCCCTGTCCACCGGCGCTTCGGCCTGCAGTGGGTGAGCGTCGCGACCTATCAAAGCGTATCGGGCGCGGGCAAGGATGCGCTGCGCGAGTTCGAGCAGCAACTCGCGGGCGACCGGTCGCCCGAGCATGCGCTGCCGCGGCGCATCGCCGGCAACGTCTTCCCGGAGAACGGCGCGTTCGACGACAGCGGCTACGGAGATGAGGAGCGTAAGATCGCGGCTGAGTTCACAAAGATCCTCGGCGACGACACGATCCGCATCTCCGCGACCTCGGTGCGGGTGCCGGTGGCCGTCGGACACGGGGAAGTCGTCGCCTTCCAAACGGCCCGACCCGCCACGCGCGACGAGATCGCCGATACCCTGCGCAATGCACCCGGTGTGAAATTCCTCGAGGGCCAGTCGTATGCGACGCCGCTCGAGGTCACGGGAAGCGACGACGTCATGGTCGGCAGGCTTCGCGAGGACCACGCCCACGAGGGCGCTTATCTCGCCTGGGTCATGTGCGACAATTTACGTAAAGGCGCCGCGACGAATGCGGTGCAGATCGCGGAAGCCGCGCTCGCGGTGAGAGCGGCAGCACGGGCATGAAGGGCGCCAAGGCCGCGCAGACGACCACAGTGCTGAAGTTCGGCGGGTCGTCGCTCGCCACGCATGCGTTGCGCGAAGCGGCCGCGCGCCGGGTCATCGAGGCGTCGGGCCAGGGCGCCCACGTGGTGGTGGTCGTGTCGGCGATGGGGCGCGCCCCCGATCCGTACGCGACCGACACGCTGCTCGCGCTCGTGCCCCAGGCGCAAGCGGGCCCCAACCGCGATCTCCTGCTCGCGACGGGTGAGATCGTCAGCGCTGCCGTGTTCGCCGAGCTGCTCGAGAGCATGGGCCGGCCGGCGCGAGCGCTCACGGGAGCCCAGGCGGGGATCACGACCGATGCGATGCACGGCGATGCACGCGTGCTCAACGTGGATCCTCGTGGCCTGCGTGCGCTCCTCGCAGCGGGAGTCACGCCCGTCGTGTGCGGTTTCCAAGGAGCGACGCACGACGGCACGATCGCCACCCTGGGAAGGGGCGGAAGTGATCTGACGGCGGTCGCCATATCGCGCGCCCTCGACGGCGCGACGCTTGAGATCTACACGGACGTCGATGGCGTCATGACCGCCGACCCCAAACGCGTTCCCACCGCCACGACCATCCCCGACCTGACCTTCGAAGAGGTGACCGAGCTCTCCGAGCACGGCGCGACCGTCATGCACGATCGAGCCGCGGACCTCGCCCGCGTCTTTGAGATGCCCTACGCGATCCGCAACCTGCGCACCGGCGCCGGGACGACCGTCGGAGCGAGCCAGAGCCACGAGCACTCGGGCCCCGTGACCGGCGTGGCGACGTCATTCGGCTTCACCTTCATGCATCTCGTGCCCGAGGCCGCCGTTCTGCCGGGAGGCTGGGAGCAAGACGCGTTCCGCGTGCTCGCCGATGCGGGGATCAGCATCGACTGCGTCAACGTCAATTCGGCGGGCTTGTTCTTCATCGTGCGCGATGGTGAATCCGAGCGGGCACAAGCGCGGCTCGAGGCGTTGCCTCTGGCCGTGCGCACGCGGCGCAACTGCGCCAAGATCTCCGTCGTGGGCGCCGGGATGCGCGGCACGCCGGGCGTCATGTATCGCTGTGTGAAGGCCCTCTCGGCGGCGGGCGTGCCCATCATCCACAGCACCGATTCCAACATCACGATCTCGCTGCTCGTGCCGGGGGCGCAGGCAGCAGCGGCGGAGAGCGCCTTGCACGAGCATTTCAGGCTTGGAAAAGCGTAAGGCCGTAAATGCTTCTACGCGACCGTTGAGGAGGACCACATGAGATCCGGACGCTTCGGCCCGGTCGTCACGGCGATGATCACACCCATGCGCCCTGACGGCGGCGTGGACGAGAACGAAGCCGGGCGCCTTGCCCTCTGGCTGATCGACCATGGCAGCACAGGCCTGGTCGTCGCCGGCACCACCGGAGAAGGGCCGACGCTTGACGACGAGGAGAAGCTTGGACTGTTCCGCGCCATCGCCAAATCGGTGGCCGGCCGCGCGCCGGTCATCGCCAACGCAGGCAGCAACGACACTCGCCGCTCGGTCGAGTTCGCCAAACGCGCCGCGGCCTGCGGGGTGCACGCGCTGATGGCCGTGGGACCGTATTACAATAAGCCCCCGCAGGCGGGCCTCGTCCGGCATTTCACCGCGATCGCCGACGCCACCGATCTCCCGGTCATGATCTACAACATCCCCGGTCGCACGAGCGTCAACATCCTTCCCGATACGATCGTCACGCTTGCCGGCCATCCCAAAATCGTCGCCGTGAAGGAGTCGAGCGGCGATATCGGCCAGCTCGCCGAGATCGCGGCGCGGGCGCCGCAGAATTTCGATTGCTACAGCGGCGACGATCACCTGGCATTGCCGCACGCGGCCGTGGGCGGCTGCGGCGTCGTCAGCGTCGCGAGCCACGTGGCCGGGCCCGATATCGCGGGCATGCTGAGCGCGTTCGCGCGCGGCGACACCGATGGGGCGGCGAAGCTTCATCAGTCGCTCTTACCGCTTTTCCGCGCGCTCTTCGCGGTCACGTCGCCGATCCCGGTGAAAGCGGCGACGCGAGCGCTCGGCTTCTCCGTCGGTGAGTGCCGTCCGCCGCTGTGCGCGCTGACCCCAGAACAAGAGCGCACGCTGCTCGACGCGATCCGCCCCTGGCTTGCGGCAAGCGCTGCCGTCACCGCGCGCTAGCCGCTCGTCTGGGACGATGCCGGACGGCACGCTTGAGATATTAGGATCCCGCGTCGACCCGGTGGACATGCAGGAAGCGCAGTCGCGCATCGCCGCGCTGCTCGCGCAGCAGCGCTTCGCCCAGGTCGTCACCTTCGGCAGCGAGATGGCCATGCTCGCACGGCGCGACCCGGACTACCGTGAGGTGGTCAACGCGGCCGACCTCGTCGTCCCCGACACGATCGGCGTCGTCTTCGCCGCACGGATGCTGGGCCGGCCGTTGCGCGAGCGCGTCGCGGGGATCGAGCTCATCGAGCGCGTCTGCGCCGCATGCGCACGCGATGGCATACGTCTCTACCTGCTTGGTGGAGCGCCGGGCGTCGCGGAGCGTGCGGGCGTTGTGCTTGCGCAGCGACATCCTGGGCTGCGCATCGCGGGATTCCACGACGGCTATTTCGAGCAGACCGAGGAATCTGACGTCATCGGCGGGATCGCAGCGTCCGGAGCCCGTCTCGTGCTCGTCGCGCTTGGCTTTCCCAAGCAAGAGCTATGGATCCGCCGAAACGCCGCCGCGCTCGGCCCGGTCGTCTGCATCGGCGTGGGCGGTTCGCTGGATGTGATCTCAGGGCGGCTGCAGCGCGCACCCGCGCTCATGCGAACGCTCGGCCTCGAGTGGCTCTACCGCCTTGTGCGCGAGCCGCAACGTCTGGGGCGGCAACTCGCGCTCCCGCTCTTCGCCATGCTCGTCGCAGGCCAGGCCCTGCGCGAGCGCTTCTCGCGCCGCTGAAGCAACGGACCATTGAAGCAACGGACCTTTAGGTCCGTTTGACGTAGACGCGCCGGACTTTTGCAGCAACGGACCTTGAGCTCCGTTTGACGAACCCGCGACCCCATGAAAGGCATGATCCTCGCCGGTGGCCTTTCCACTCGGCTCTACCCACTCACGCTCGAACTCCCCAAGCCGCTCGTGCCGGTGCTCGACAGGCCGGTCGTCGGCCACGTCATCGAGTATCTCAAGCGCTTCGGCGTCGATGACATCGTCATCAACGTGCACTATTTCCCCGAAGCCGTTCGCGCCTACGTCGGCGATGGTTCGAAATGGGGCGTGCGCATCGACTACCTCCACGAGACCCAGCTCATGGGCAGCGCCGGCGCCGTGCGCCAGGTGGCCGAACGCTTTGCCGGCACGTTCGTCGTCATCGGTTGCGACGACGTCACGGACATCGACCTCATGGCTGCGGTCGCATTCCACCGGGAGCGCAAAGCAGAAGCGACGATCGTGCTGGTGGAGGTCGAGGACGTGTCGCATTACGGGGCGGTCATCGTCGATGGCACGGGGCGCATCGTGGAGTTCCAGGAGAAGCCGCCCAAGGGGACCGAGCGCAGCAACCTCGCTAACACCGGGGTCTATATCTTCGAACCGGCGCTCCTGCAGCGCATCCCGCAGAAGACGTTCTACGATTTCGGCAAGCAGGTGTTCCCCGAGCTGCTCGCCGCAGGCGGCGCGTTCTACGGCATGCGCCAGCAAGCGTACTGGTGCGACATCGGCACGCCCGGCGAATACCGCCGCGTTCATCGCGACGCGCTGCAGGGACGCATCAAGCTCACGCTGCGCGAGGGAGCGATGCTGAGAGACAGCGTGCTCACCGGTCCTGGCGCGACGATCGCACAGACGGCTCGCATCGAAGGCCCAAGCTCGATCGGCGGCGGAAGCGTCATCGGCGAAGGTGCGCGCGTCAGGTCCTCTATCCTGTGGGATGACGTGCGGGTGGGCGAGGCGCGAGCATCGACGGCGCGATCTTGGGCAACGCGGTCGTCGTCGAGCAAGGCGCGGTCGTCAATGGCGGCGAGTACGGGAAGTCAAGCCGCATCGCACCCACATAACCCGCAGACGGTCAGACGCGCAAAGCGAGCGCGCCGGCGACGATCTCTCGAGCGCCCGCAGTGCGGAGCGCGACCGCGCACGCCGCGATCGTCCAGCCGCTCGTCACCACGTCGTCGACGATCATGACCCGTGCGCCTCGCAACCGAGCGGAAGCCGGGCCCGGCGCGAATGCGTCGCGCACGTTGGTCCGCGTTCGCGCAGCGCAAGCGAGCTCTGCGCGGTCGTCTCGCGCCTGCGACAGAGCGCGTCGCAGGCGAGCTGTGCCGGGAGGGCGCTTGCGACACCCTGCGCGATCGCCTCGGCTTGATTGAATCCACGCGCGAGCCAGCGCTTGTGGTGCAGGGGCACCGGCACGATCGCATCCACCCGCTCAGGTAACCTGCGCCCGAGCAGCGCGCCCAAGTCGAACGCCGCCGCTCGCCGGTTGCGAAATTTCACGGCGAGTACCGCGCTGCGCAGAGGCCCCACGTACGGCCCAAGCGCCGTCACCTGTGGCATAGCGTCGCGGGCGCGGCGATGGAGGAGCGGTGCGGACGCCAATCGCCCGCGGCAGAGAGCGCAGACGTGCGCTCCGTGATCGCCACAGAGCGCGCAGCGGATGGGCACGATGACGCCGAAGAGAGATGCGCAACGCCCGACGGCGATATGGAGCATTGCCAGACCTTCACGCCGCGGGCTCATCCGTCAAGCCTGCAGAGGAGAGCCGCGCCGCACAGGTAACATGCCGCAACGATGACGCCCGAACAACACATGCAGCTCGCGCTCGAGCTCGCGCAGGCAGCCAGAGGCCAGACAAGTCCGAATCCGATGGTCGGAGCGGTCGTCGTCGACCGTGACGGCACGATCGTCGGGCGAGGGAGCTACGAGAAGGTGGGAGCGGAGCATGCCGAGCAGGTCGCGTTGCGCGAAGCAGGCGGCAAAGCCGCAGGGGCGACGCTATTCGTCACGCTCGAGCCCTGCTCGCACGTAAGCCAGACCCGCCCGTCGCCGTGCGCCGAGCTCGTCGTCGCTGCCCGCATCGCAAAGGTCGTGGCCGCCATGGAGGATCCCGACGCGCGCGTTCGCGGAGCGGGCCTCGCACGCTTGCGCTCCCACGGTATCGAGGTCGAGGTCGGGTTGCTCGGAGCGGAGGCGGCGCAGCTCAACCGCACATACGTCCATCACCGCACGACCGGCCGGCCTTTCGTCACCCTCAAGATGGCGCAGAGCCTGGACGGCACTGTCGTGTCGCACCGCGGCGAGCGCCGTCAGCTGACCGGCAAGCGCGCCGCGAACTACACCCGCCGCTTGCGCTACGAACACGATGCGGTCATGGTGGGCGTCGGCACCGTGGTCGTCGACGATCCACTCCTGACCGTGCGTCCGCACAAACCGCGCGCCGTGCCCTACACGCGCATCGTCGTCGACGCAGGCGGGCGGATCCCGCTCAAAGCGAAGTTGACCAAGGACCAGCAGCGTGCGCACACGATCGTGGCGACGACCGATCAGATGCCGCCCATCACGCGCGATGCGCTCGCCAAGCGCGGTGTCGGCGTGCTGACCTGTTCGCGCGACGGGCACGATCGCGTCGACCTCAGCGATCTGCTCGACAAGTTGGGTCGAGACGGCATCACCTCCGTGCTCTGCGAGGGCGGCCCCATCTTGGGGGCCTCGCTGCTCGCCGGGCGGCACGTCAATCACATCGACTGGCTGATCGCGCCGCTGCTCCTCGGCGGAAGCGACGCCGTGCCGGTGATCGCCGACATGACGCGCGACATCCCGCTGCGCCTCGAGCTCGTGCGTCGCCTCGGCGACGATGTGCTCATCACTGGCGAGGTCATGCGCTAGACGATGTTCACCGGCATCATCCCCGGCATGGCCAAGGTGATCCGTGCGGCGCGCAAAGACGGCGGTCTCGAGCTTGAGATCGAGCGGCCGAGCGGGCTCATCGGCACGCACGAGGGTGATAGCATCGCGATCAATGGCGTCTGCCTGACCGTCACGAAGCACTCAGGCGCGCTCACCTTTGACGTCATCCCCGAAACGCTCGCGCGCACGAATCTGGGCGGCCTCGCTGCCGGCGAGCTCGTCAACGTCGAGCCGAGCCTGCGCTTCGGCGACTTCGTCGGCGGCCACATGGTCTACGGCCATGTCGATGGGACGTGCGAGATCGTGGGTCGCGACCCCGAGGGTCAAGGATACCGCCAGTGGTGCTCGACGCCGCCTGACCTGCGCAGTCTCATCGTGGAGAAGGGATACGTGAGCCTGGATGGGGTCAGTCTGACCATCGCCCAGGTGCAGCGGGACCGGTTCGCGGTCGCGCTCATACCGGAGACGCTAAAACGCACAACCTTGGGGCGGAAAGGCGTGGGCGCCTCCGTAAACATAGAAGCCGATCCCGTCGCCCGCTATGTCGCCGCGCAACTGCGGGATCGCGCCGACGCCACCCGGTCCGGCGAAGCACCCCGAGGTCGATAAATGCCGCTCGCCACAATCGAAGAAGCCATCGCCGACATCCGCGCCGGAAAGATGGTCATCGTCATGGATGACGAGGATCGCGAGAACGAAGGCGACCTCACCATGGCCGCCCAGATGGTCACGCCCGAAGCCATCAACTTCATGACCAAACACGGACGCGGTCTCATCTGCGTGCCGCTCATCAGCCGCCGGCTCGAGGAGCTGCGCATCCCGATGATGGTGGCCGAGAACACATCGCGCTTCGAGACCGCCTTCTCGGTGTCGGTCGAGGCCAAAGGACGCACGACGACCGGCATCTCGGCGCACGACCGTGCGGCGACCATCCAAGCGCTGCTCGATCCCAACGCGAAGCCCGGCGACTTCGTGAGCCCCGGCCACACCTTCCCCTTGCGGGTGCGTGACGGCGGCGTGCTCGTGCGCGCCGGCCAGACAGAAGCGGCGGCCGACCTCGCCCGCCTTGCCGGGCTGTACCCCGCCGGCGTCATCTGCGAGATCCTCGCCGAGGACGGCACGATGATGCGTCGCGCGCAGCTCGAGATCTTCGGCGCCGAGCACGACCTCAAGCTCATCACCGTCAAGGACCTCATCGCCTATCGCATGCGGCACGAGAAGCTCGTGCGGCGGATCCGACCTTTGAGATGCCGACGAGCTTCGGCAGCTTCACGGGCTACGGGTACGAGTCCGACGTGGACGGCGCGTGCCACGTGGCGCTCGTCATGGGCGAGATCGGCGACGGCAAGGACATCCTCGTGCGCGTGCACTCCGAATGCCTCACGGGCGACGCGCTCGGTTCGAAACGCTGCGACTGCGCCGCCCAACGCGATGCCGCGCTTGAGATCATCTCCCGGGCGGGCCGCGGCGTGTTCCTCTACCTGCATCAGGAAGGCCGCGGCATCGGGCTGGCCAATAAGCTGCGCGCCTACGAGCTGCAGGACCACGGCGCCGACACAGCCGAGGCGAACGAGAAACTCGGCTTGCCCGTCGACAAGCGCGACTACGGGATCGGCTCGCAGATCCTGCACGATCTCGGCGTTCGCGAGATGAAGATCGTCACGAACAATCCGCGCAAGATCGTCGGCCTCGAGGGCTATGGGCTCAAGATGGTCGGGCGCGTGCCGCTCATCGTGCAGCGCGACAAGCACAACACCAAGTACCTCGAGACCAAACGCGAGAAACTTGGCCACCTTCTCGACGCGACCGACGGCGTGAAGGCCGCAGGCCGGACGCGCAAAGGCCCGTAGGCGTGCGTTTTGCCGTCGTCCGCGCGCTCTTCAACGGCGACATCACCCAAGGGCTATTGGCGGGCGCCGAGCGCGCATTCAAAGACGCGCGCGTGGCCGCACGCGACGTCGACGTCGTCGAGGTCCCGGGCGCTTTCGAACTTCCCGTGACGGCGCTCTGGCTCGCGAGATCCGGCCGCTACGACGCGGTCATCTGCTTGGGCTGCGTGATCCGCGGAGAGACCCCGCACTTCGAGTACGTCGCGGGCCAAGCGGCGAGCGGCATCGCCGCCGTCGCACTGCAGACGGGTGTGCCGGTCATCTTCGGCGTGCTCACCACGGAGAACGTCAAGCAGGCGCGCGCACGCGCTGCAGCGGTCGCGCGCGGCCAGTCGCAACACTCCGCTCGCAAGACCACCGCTAACAAGGGCTATGAAGCGGCGCAGAGCGCCCTGCACATGGCGAAGCTACGCCGTTCGATCCCCACGACATGATCCTCGAACTGTGGGAGTATCTCGTCGCGAGAGCGATGCGGTGGGGTGAACTGCACCCGAACAGCGAAGGTGCTGCTCCTTGAAGCAAGAGCATATCAGCTATCGACCGGGCGTCCTGCGCCTCCTCGACCAGACCCATCTTCCGACGGCCGTCGTGTTCGTCGAGCTGCGCTCGTGGTCCGAAGTGGCTGAGGCTATCACGCGTTTGCGCGTGCGCGGCGCGCCGGCGATCGGCATCGCCGCCGCCTACGGCTTGGCGCTCGAAGCACACAACCTGGCGAGGCAGACGCTCGGCGACTCGGCCTTTGCCGAGGGCCTGCGACGTGCCGGCGAGGGCCTGCGAGCCTCGCGCCCGACAGCGGTCAACCTTGCCTGGGCCGTCGACCGGATGCTCGGGCTCGCGCGGTCGCTGGCATCATCGGGCAGACCCCAGAGCGCGATCGCCGCTTCATTAGATGAAGAGGCAGGCGCGATCCACGCGGAGGACGTCGCGGCTTGCCACAAGATCGGCGACGCGGGGGCAGCGCTCTTCGACGGCCAGGTGCGCATCCTCACCCATTGCAACACGGGCGACCTGGCGACCGGCGGCTATGGTACGGCGCTCGGCGTCGTGCGCTCGCTCTGGAAGGCCGGCAAGCTCACAGGAGTCTACGTCGACGAGACGCGCCCCGTGCTCCAAGGCGCGCGCCTCACCGCCTGGGAGCTGCAACAAGACTCGATCCCGTACACGCTGATCGCCGACGGTATGGCCGCGCACTTCATGCAGCGCGGGACAGTCGGCGCCGTCATCGTGGGCGCGGACCGCATCGCCCGCAATGGTGACATCGCCAACAAGATCGGCACGTATGGCCTCGCGGTGCTGGCCAAAGCGCACGGCTTGCCGTTCATCGTGGCCGCCCCGCGCTCCACCTTCGATCCGGCGCTCGAGACAGGCGTCGGCATCGTCATCGAAGAGCGCGACCCCGCCGAGGTGACGACATTCGCCGGGCTGCGCACCGCGCCGGTGGATGCCATCGCCTCAAATCCCGCGTTCGACGTCACGCCGGCCGACCACGTGACGGCGATCGTCACCGAGTTTGGCACCCTCAAGCCGCCCTACACACCCGCCATCACGGCGATGCTCGCCGGCGCGACGTACGTCAAGGCGGCACGGTGAGCACGACCGCGGCGCTTTTGCGGATCGGCTACCGGCCGTTCATGGCATCGCAGCCGGCGCAGCTAGCGGGCCTTGTCGTCATCGCCGGACGCGAGCACATGCTGGCGGATGAGGTGCTCAAGCGCTTGGTCGAGTCCGCCCTCCCCGACGAGTCGTTGCGTCCCCTCAACGTCGACACGCTCGACGCACTCGAGACGGACGACTTCGGCGTCCTGGCCGAGAAGCTCGGTGCGTTGCCCTTCCTCGCCCAGCGGCGCATCGTCACCGTGCGCAACGTCATCGAGCTGCGCAACGATGACCGCATCAAGCTGCGCGATGCGATCCCCGAGCTTGGCGAGCAAGCGGTGCTCATCATCGACGACTCCGGCGAAGCGCGGCCTCAGCGCGGCAAGGCCCCCAAGGACAAGGTCAACTCCGCGGACTTCGCGAGCGCGAGCCCGAGCGCGCTCCTCGTCGACTGCACGCTGGACGAAGATGAGCGCGAGCGCTATATCGAGGACTACGCGAAGACGATCGGCGTCAGCGTCGATGCGGGTGCGCGCCGCTATCTGGCCGCCTTCGAAAGCGTGTACGAGATCCGCAACGCGCTCGACCGCTTGGCGCTCATGAGCACGAAGATCAGCAAAGCCGCGGCCGAGGAATACGTGAAGCCGCCGGGCGACCCGAAGCTGTGGGATCTCGGCAACGCGGTCGGCCGGGGCGATCTGCACGCGGCGCTCACGCTCGCGCACAGATGGTGTCGCGGCCAGAAGACGCGACCGGACCGCTGATCTGGATCGCCGGCGACGCGCAGATCGCCTGGGAGCTGGCGAGCGGCGCCGACCCGCGCAGCTGGGCCGCCGCCACCGGCCAGTCGCCGTTTCGGGCGATGAAGCTGTGGGACGTCGCCCGCCGACGCTCCCCGCAGCAGGCAAGAGACATCGTGCGGCTGACGATGCGGGCGCTTGAGGATCGCTCACCGGGAAGCGGCTCGCCGATCAAGCGCTTGACGAGGTCATCATCCGACTGTGCAGCCCGCGTTAGTGCGGCAATTCCTCCACGCGAAGCTTGATGATGCTCGGACCGCCGCGCTCGGCACCGAAGGTGCGGGCTGGTCCCCAAGACCGGGCGGTCGACGAAGCCT
>CAWDWJ010000005.1:0-149216 GCA_963806005.1 Vulcanimicrobiota bacterium
CGACATCCGCGTCACCGGGTCGTTCCGGCTGCGCGATGCGCAGTACGATCGCGCAGCTCTCCCGCAAGTGACGGGAACGCTCTTCTACGACCGGGGGCACCTGACGATCACCGCGCTCGATCTGGACCATGAGGGCGCGCGACTGTGGGCGACGGGTCTGCGACGTCGCCGACCCCGCGGTCGACACGATGCTGCTCGTGCAGGCCAGCGCACCGTCGCGGCTCTATCCCGTTCGCGGCCAACCTCAACGAAGGTGGCAGCGTGCGTTTGCTCGCCACGCTGCAAGGACCGATCAAGACTCCGAGCGCGAACGGTTACGCGCAGCTGTCCGGCGGCGGCGGCGGGGGGGTGAGACGTTCTTCAGCGCGGGGCCGAGCGGCATCGGCTACGGGCCCGCCGTTTTACGATCGCGCGACGGCGAAGCGTTCGTCTTGGCGAGCGTGACGCACCCGCAAGGCCGTCCGCCGAGCATCTCCGGCTGGCTTGTGGCTTCACACGCCGGCGTGCACGTGCGCGGTCGGCGAGCGTCCCTCGCCGACGTCGAGGGCATCTCCGGCTCGTTACCATCATTAGATACGACGCTCGACGGGGCGGCCTTCGTCGATGGCCGTGCCGAACTGCCAGCGGTCGGCGTCGACGCACGGGCGACACATCTTGTGGTGTCGGGCGTCGACCTCGGCGATGCGACGCTCCTCGCCTTTGGGCACGACGGGCACGTGCACATCGCCCAGGCGACGCTGCGCGGCGCGTCGATCGTCGCCGCCGCGCACGGCGACATGCTCGTCAGCCCGCGCCTCACCGTACGCGCGGCCGCTCTCACCGGCAGCGGCACGGCCGATCTCGCGGCGTTCGCTCCGCTGTTCCCACAGGCGCGCCCGCGCGGGCGCGCGAGCGGGCGCCTTCAGCGCGGTGCTCGTGGAGTCGGGCTACGTGCTCACGCTCCGCGCTCGCAGCGCCGATGCGAACATCGCCGGTATCGGCGTGCGTGACGGGTCGATGCTTTTCGAGAACGGCGGCACGACGACGTCGCTTGTGGCCAATGTCGCGGTGCCGGGCGCCGACGTGTCGGCGGCCGGCAACGTGGAGCTCACGAAGTCCGGCATCACGGGCGGTCACCTGGAAGCATTCTCACCGCGCGTGGATATCGCGGCGCTCGGCGCTCTGGGCGCCCCATTGCATGGCGGATCGGCGGTCGGCTTCGCCACGCTCGACGGGCCGATGTCGGATCCGCGTATGCGCGCCGCCGCCGCGCTGCGCTCGTCATACGAGAACGCTCCGCTCGAAGGCGACCTCGACCTCCGCTACGACGGCGCCACGTTGCGCTCGAACGCGAGCCGCGTCGCGTTCGCGGGCAGCCGAGCCACGGTCAACGGCAGCATCGCCCACCTGACGTCTGGTGAGTCGGCCCGGGCGCTTTCGCTCGACGTCAGCGTCCGCCATGGCGATCTGGCCGGCTTCAACCGCATCACGGGCGAGCGCGCTCCGCTGACCGGTTCGTTCGCCGCCGACGTTCGCGTGGACGGCGACCAGGCCGCTCCGCGCGTCGCCGGTGACATCGCGACGGCTGTGGGCACGATCCGCGGCGTCACCTTCGACGATCTGAGCGGGCGCATGCGCGCAAGCACGGTGCGGTCTCGCTCAGCGGCGGCTCGGTGCAGCTCGGCAGCTCGCGCTTCGCGCTCGATGGCCAGCTCTCGACCGGAGCGTTCGCGCTGCGGGCGGTGTGCCCCCACACGTCGACATGACCGACTTCAACGACTTCTTCGGCGGTGCTGACGTCTTCGCGGGAACGGGCGATTTCAACATCGACGTCGCGTCCGGCAAAGGCGAGCTGACCTGGGGCGGCAAGCTCGTGCTCGACCAGGCCGCGGTGCCGACTACCCGCTCGGGCACATCGACGCCGATTTCTACAGCCGTCGCGGCGCGCTGCGGGCGGTCGTGCACCAAGATGGATCGGTCGGGGCGGCGACCATCTTCGGCGCGGCGAACTACCGGCCCAACCGCTCGCAGCTGCCCGACCTGCGCACCGCGAACTACCGGGTGAGAGCGCGCCTGCGCAACCTTGACCTGGCAGCAGTGTTGCCGCTCTTCCATCAGACAGAGCTCGGGCTGACCGGCCGCCTGGACGCGCAAGGCCAGATGACGGGCACGCTGCACAGCCCGGTCGGCACGGCGAGCTTCAGCTGCACGACGGGCACATGCGCCGCGTGCCGATCCCCAGCAGTTCAGCGGCACGCTTGCGAGCGACGCAAGCGGCGTCACGCTCTCGCGCGGCGACCTCGTCCTCCCCTACCTCGTCGCCAGCGCAGGGGGCCGCTATACATTCGATCACGAGCGGCTCGACGCCAGAGCCGCGCTGTCCGCCGCCGACCTTGCAGCCATTGCCGCCGCCATGCGCGTGCCGGGTTCGCTCGCCGGCAGAGCGACGGCGGACATCAAACTGACGGGAAGCGCCAAGCGCCCGCTCGCAGCGGTGAGCGTCGACGCCGGTCACGCGACGGTCTACGGCATCGCCTTCGACCGGGCCAACCTCAACGCCACCTATGCGCCCGGTGCGGTGAGCATCGGCGACAGCGAGCTGATCTTCGCCGGCAACCGCGGCCACCTGACGCTCGGCGGCGAGCTGCCGCTCCAGCTGCAGCCGCTCGCGCTCGGACCCAAAGAGCGTCCGGTCCAACTCGACGATGCGCGCGGAGAAGATCGACCTGTCGGTGCTCGACCCAATCATCGGACGCTACGCGACGCTCACCGGGAACCTCAACGCCGGTGCGTCGATCTCGGGCAACGCGGGTGACCCGGTCGGCAAGGGCACGGCGCAGATCCGCTACGCGAGCGTGCATTCGCCGCTGCAGACCGTGCCGCTGACCGATCTGAGCGCCGACATCGGGTTCGATCGCGACACGATCACGCTGCGCGGGCTCAGCGCGCGCGCGGGCACGGGCTCGCTCGACGCGCGAGGAGCAGCGCACATCGTCCCGGCCGAGGGCCTGCGCACGAACGCCGGCCTGCAGTTCTCCTCGCACATCGATCTGCACAACGCGCAGGTCGACGTGCCGGGCTGGATCCGCGGCTCGCTCGACGGCGACCTCTCCATGACACGCTCGGGTGCGACGCCCTATGTCGAGGGAGCGGTGACGGTCGCGAGCGCGACGATCCCGTTCTCCGCCATCTACGATCTCGCCACCGGCGGCGCAGCGGCTGCGACGCAGACCGCGCCGGCGGAGGCGCCCGGCGTTCCCAAGCTCGAGCCCGGCCATACGATCGTCTACGGCGGCGCGGTGTGGGGCAATAAGTCATACACGATGACGACGATGGGCGAGCCCACACCCGCGCCGACCGGCATCACGCTGCCGTCAGTGGACGTCAACGTGGCGCTGACCGCGGGCTCGGGCGTGCGCGTGCGCGGCGGCAGCGCGATCGACCTCACCCCCGCTGGCGGCATCGTCATCGGCGGCAACTTGCGCGCACCGACGCTCGACGGCCAGTTCTACGCGGTGCGCGGACAGGTCGGCTACTTCGACACGAACTTCCGCCTCGTCTCGGGGACCGTCACCTTCGACCACGAGAGCGGCTTGCTCCCCACGATGGACGTCATCGCGGTGACCAACACCCAAGGCGCGCAGATCACCTTGCATATCACCGGGCGCGTCGACAACCTGAACACCGATCTCTCGTCGAACCCTACCATGAGCCGCGATGAGATCGTCGCCACACTGCTCCACGCGCCGCAGCTCGCGAGCTTCGGGCAGACCGAATTCCCCGGGGGGCCAGGCCGCGCTCACCCAGACGGCGCAAAGCTTCTTCAACGCGCAACTGTCGCGCAGTCTGCTCTATCCGGTCGAATCTGCGCTCGCGCAGCAGCTCAACATCGAGTCGCTGTCGTTCATCTTCAACGCGCAGGGCAACCTCGCGGTGGAATTCCGCACGAGGGTCTCGCCGACGATCTCGGCCGTGTACCAGACCACCCTCGAAGTGCCCGTCACCCAGTCGTACGGCGTCTCGTACCGCCTGCGCGACTATCTCTCACTCGACCTCGTCCAAGCTCAGCCCAATCTCAGCTTGACAAGCTATGCGACGACGACCCTTAATCTGCAGTATCAATTCCATTGAACGTGGCGATCGCGACCCTGGCGTCGACGGACGTTGTGGTCGGTTGAGAGGAGCGGTGAATGCAGCAGCTCGGGGCAGGAATCGTCCGGAAGCCATCGGAACTCAATGTCCCGTTCCCCGGCCATATGACGCAGCCCCACTGCTCCCTCGGGCGGGGGAACGAGCAGGTCCTCCCCGCCCGAGGGAGCAGTGGGGCTGCGTCATATGGCCGGGGAACGGGACATTGAGTTCCGATGGCTCCGAGACGATTCCTGCCCGAGCTGCTGCATTCACCGCTCCTCTCAACCGACCACAACGTCCGTCGACGCCCGGGTCGCGATCGCCACGTTCAATGGAACTGATACTGCAGGTTCGAGGTCGTCGTCGCATAGCTTGTCAAGCTCGAGATTGGGCTGACTGGACGAGGTCGAGTGGAGGATAGTCGCGCAGGCGGTACAAGACGCCGTACGACTGGGTGACGGGCACTTCGAGGGTGGCTGGTACACGGCCGAGTCGTCGGCGACCCTCGTGCGGAATTCCACCGCGAGGTTGCCTGCGCGTTGAAGATGAACGACAGCGACTCGATGTTGAGCTGCTGCGCGAGCGCAGATTCGACCGGATACGAGCGGACTGCGCGACAGTTGCGCGTTGAAGAAGCTCTGCGCCGTCTCGGTGAGCGCGGCCTGGCCCACCGGGGAATTCCGTCTGCCCAAGCTCGCGAGCTGCGGCGCGTGGAGCAGCGTGGCGACGATTCATCGCGGCTCATGGTAGGGTTCGACGAGAGATCGGTGTTCAGGTTGTCGGACGCGCCCGTGATATCCGATCTGCGCGCCTTGGGTGTTGGTCACCGCGATGACGTCGTCGTGGGGAGCAAGCCGCTCTCGTGGTCGAAGGTGACGGTCCCAGACGAGGCGGAAGTTCGTGTCGAAGTGCCGACCTGTCCGCGCACCGCGTAGCGGCCGTCGAGCGCGGTGCAGAGTGCCGCCGATGACGATGCCGCCAGCGGGGGTGAGGTCGATCGCGTCCGCCGCGCACGCGCACGCCCGAGCCCGCGGTCAGCGCCACGTTGACGTCCACTGACGGCAGCGTGATGCCGGTCGGCGCGGGTGTCGGCTCGCCCATCGTCGTCATGGTGTATGACTGATTGCCCCACACCGCGCCGCCGTAGACGATCGTATGGCCGGGCTCGAGCTTGGGAACGCCGAGCGCCTCCGCCGGCGCGGTCTGCGTCGCAGCCGCTGCGCCGCCGGTGGCGAGATCGTAGATGGCCGAGAACGGGATCGTCGCGCTCGCGACCGTCACCGCTCCTCGAATAGGCGTCGCACCCAAGCGTGTCATGGAGAGGTCGCCGTCGAGCGAGCCGCGGATCGATCCCGGCGCGTCGACCTGCGCGTTGTGCAGACCGATGTGCGAGGAATCCAGGCCGGCGTTCGTGCGCAGGCCCTCGGCCGGGACGATGTGCGCTGCTCCTCGCGCGTCGAGCGAGCCCGTGCCCGCGCGCGCGCTGAGCCCGCGCAGCGTGATCGTGTCGCGATCGAACCCGATGTCGGCGCTCAGATCGGTCAGTGGCACGGTCTGCAGCGGCGAATGCACGCTCGCGTAGCGGATCTGCGCCGTGCCCTTGCCGACCGGGTCACCCGCGTTGCCCGAGATCGACGCACCGGCGTTGAGGTTCCCGGTGAGCGTCGCGTAGCGTCCGATGATGGGGTCGAGCACCGACAGGTCGATCTTCTCCGCGCGCATCGTCAATTGGACCGGACGCTCTTTGGGTCCGAGCGCGAGCGGCTGCAGCTGGAGCGGCAGCTCGCCGCCGAGCGTCAGGTGGCCGCGGTTGCCGGCAAAGATCAGCTCGCTGTCGCCGATGCTCACCGCACCGGGCGCATAGGTGGCGTTGAGGTTGGCCCGGTCGAAGGCGATGCCGTAGACCGTCGCGTGACCGGCGTCGACGCTCACCGCTGCGAGCGGGCGCTTGGCGCTTCCCGTCAGTTTGATGTCCGCCGTCGCGCTGCCGGCGAGCGAACCCGGCACGCGCATGGCGGCGGCAATGGCTGCAAGGTCGGCGGCGGACAGCGCGGCTCTGGCGTCGAGCCGCTCGTGATCGAATGTATAGCGGCCCTCTGCGCTGGCGACGAGGTAGGGGAGGACGAGGTCGCCGCGCGAGAGCGTGACGCCGCTTGCGTCGCTCGCAAGCGTGCCGCTGAACTGCTGGATCGGCACGCGGCGCATGTGCCCGTCGTGCAGCGCGAAGCTCGCCGTGCCGACCGGGCTGTGCAGCGTGCCCGTCATCTGGCCTTGCGCGTCCAGGCGGCCGGTCAGCCCGAGCTCTGTTTGATGGAAGAGCGGCAACACTGCTGCCAGGTCAAGGTTGCGCAGGCGCGCTCTCACCCGGTAGTTCGCGGTGCGCAGGTCGGGCAGATGCGAGCGGTTGGGCCGGAAGCGCGCCGTGCCTGAGATGGTCGCCGCTCCGACCGATCCATCTTGGTGCACGACCGCTCGCAGCGCGCCGCGACGGCTGTAGAAATCGGCGTCGATGTGCCCGAGCGGGTAGTCTCGCACCGCGGCCTGGTCGAGCACGAGCTTGCCGCCCCAGGTCAGCTCGCCTTTGCCGGACGCGACGTCGATGTTGAAATCGCCCGTTCCCGCGAAGACGTCAGCACCGCCGAAGAAGTCGTTGAAGTCGGTCATGTCGACGTGTGGGCTCACCGCCCGCAGCGCGAACGCCCCGCTCGAGAGCTGGCCATCGAGCGCGAAGCGCGAGCTGCCGAGCTGCAGCGAGCCGCCGCTGAGCGAGACCGCACCTGGGCTTGCGCGCATGCGCCCGCTCAGATCGTCGAAGGTGACGCCGCGGATCGTGCCCACAGCCGTCGCGATGTCACCGGCGACGCGCGGAGCGGCCTGGTCGCCGTCCACGCGCACGTCGGCGGCGAACGAACCGGTCAGCGGAGCGCGCTCGCCCGTGATGCGGTTGAAGCCGGCCAGATCGCCATGGCGGACGCTGACGTCGAGCGAAAGCGCCCGGGCCGACTCACCAGACGTCAGGTGGGCGATGCTGCCGTTGACCGTGGCTCGGCTGCCCGCGAACGCGACGCGGCTCGCGTTCGAGCGCAACGTGGCGCCGTCGTAGCGGAGGTCGAGGTCGCCTTCGAGCGGAGCGTTCTCGTATGACGAGCGCAGCGCGGCGGCGGCGCGCATACGCGGATCCGACATCGGCCCGTCGAGCGTGGCGAAGCCGACCGCCGATCCGCCATGCAATGGGGCGCCCAGAGCGCCGAGCGCCGCGATATCCACGCGCGGTGAGAATGCTTCCAGGTGACCGCCCGTGATGCCGGACTTCGTGAGCTCCACGTTGCCTGCCGCCCATACGTCGGCGCCCGGCACCGCGACATTGGCCACAAGCGACGTCGTCGTGCCGCCGTTCTCGAAGAGCATCGACCCGTCACGCACGCCGATACCGGCGATGTTCGCATCGGCGCTGCGAGCGCGGAGCGTGAGCACGTAGCCCGACTCCACGAGCACCGCGCTGAAGGCGCCGCTCGCGCGCCCGCGCGGGCGCGCCTGTGGGAACAGCGGAGCGAACGCCGCGAGATCGGCCGTGCCGCTGCCGGTGAGAGCGGCCGCGCGTACGGTGAGGCGCGGGCTGACGAGCATGTCGCCGTGCGCGGCGGCGACGATCGACGCGCCGCGCAGCGTCGCCTGGGCGATGTGCACGTGCCCGTCGTGCCCAAAGGCGAGGAGCGTCGCATCGCCGAGGTCGACGCCCGACACCACAAGATGTGTCGCCCGTGCGTCGACGCCGACCGCTGGCAAGTCGGCACGGCCATCGACGAAGGCCGCCCCGTCGAGCGTCGTATCTAATGATGGTAACGAGCCGGAGATGCCCTCGACGTCGGCGAGGGACGCTCGCCCACCGCGCACGTGCACGCCGGCGTGTGAAGCCACAAGCCAGCCGGAGATGCTCGGCGGACGGCCTTGCGGGTGCGTCACGCTCGCCAAGACGAACGCTTCGCCGTCGCGCGATCGTAAAACGGCGGGCCCGTAGCCGATGCCGCTCGGCCCCGCGCTGAAGAACGTCTGCACCGAGTCGCCGCCGCCGCCGGACAGCTGCGCGTAACCGTTCGCGCTCGGAGTCTTGATCGGTCCTTGCAGCGTGGCGAGCAGACGCACGCTGCCACCTTCGTTGAGGTTGGCCGCGAACGGGATGAGCCGCGCCGGTGCGCTGGCCTGCACGAGCAGCATCGTATCGACCGCGGGGTCGGCGACGTCGAAGTCGCCTCCCGCCCACAGTCGCGCGCCCTCATGGTCCAGATCGAGCGCGGTGAGCGTCAGGTGCCCCCGGTCGTAGAAGAGCGTTCCCGTCACTTGCGGGAGAGCTGCGCGATCGTACTGCGCATCGCGCAGCCGGAACGACCCGGTGACGCGGATGTCGCTCAGCGGTCCATCGACGCGGAGAGCGGCCCAAAAGGGCCCGCTCACCGGCTGTCGCCGGGCAAAGGCGAAGAGCGCCTTCTCGCGTGCGAGGTCGCCGGTCTGCGTGGCTGCAAACGCGAGCCGCATCGGCCCTACGACCTGGATGAGCCCCCGGGCGCGCAGCGGCACGCTTGCCGCTCGTGCGGTCATGAGCGGTGTCGAGAGCAGACCGTCCTGGTAGTGAACCCGGCAGAAGACGTCGCGCAGCGGCACGTCGAGCGGCGTGAACCGCAGCCGAGCGATGCGCACGTCGGCGTCGGCGCTGAGATGCCAGGCGTGCGGCGCCCGCGCCAAATATCCGACGGAGTAGGCGAACATGTGGACGCGAGCCGTGCCGCCTTCGGCGACGAAATCGGTCGTCGGCGCGAGCGCGTCGATGACGGGCGCGAGCGGGATGTCGGGTGCGTCGATCGTCGCGCGCCCAAAACCGACGCCGTCATCGATGAAGAGCCGGGCACGGATGGGAGCATCGCCGCGCACGCTGCGCAGCGTCGCGATGAGATCGCCGCTGCTGCGCGCGCCCTCGTCGAACGACACCTGCACGTCGATGCCGTCGATGGAGAAGGTCTTGCCGACGGCGACGACCGCCTGCGGATCGAGCACGGTGATCGCGCCGCTGACGACGAGGATACGCAGGCGCAACGGCGCGCCGCGCGAGGGCTTGGCCACCGCGCCGCGTGGCGGCAGCAGCGGCTCGAAGTTCCAGCTGCCGTCCTCATGCCTGATGGCGAACGCGTGCGGATCGTCGAGCACGATCTGGCGCAGGCCAAGCGCCCGATCCCCGCGGCCGAGCACGCCTGAGGGATCGTAGTCGATGGCCACGTGCCTCACCGCGAGGAAGAGCTCGCCGCGTCGGTCGGTGACCTTGAGGTTCTCGATGTTGACCGCGCCCGGGCCGAGGCTCACGTCGCCGCTGGCGAGATGGAAGCCGCGTTGCCAGATGAAGAGGCGCAGGCCGGCGGTCGCGAGCCTGGTCCGCCCGGCCGGGAACGCCATCATGAGCGCAAGCAGCGTCGCGAGTGCGACGACGGCCAGACCGCAGATGAGGGCCGCTTTTTTCAGCCTGCGCATGTGTACCGGTTATTCCCGGTTATAGCAACGAAAACCCAGGCCCCAGCATTGCCGCGATTGCTTTGCGCCCCCGAGCCGTCCGGGGTTGCACAAAGGGGGCAAAACGGTCGTGGTTAGACGTCGAGGTTGACGACGTCCCGTGCGTTATCGGCGATGAACTGCTTGCGCGGCTCGACCTTCTCGCCCATGAGGATCGTGAACATCTCATCCGCCGCGACGGCGTCGTCGAGCAGCACCTTGCGCACGATGCGGCGGTCGGGATCCATCGTGGTCTCCCACAGCTGCTCGGGGTCCATCTCGCCCAAGCCCTTGTACTGTTGGATGGTCGCTCCGTCGCCCACCTCGGCGAGCGCTCGGTCGCGGTCCTCTTCCCGATAGCAGTAGATGATCTTCTTGCCTTTGCGCACCTGGTAGAGCGGCGGCTGCGCGATGAACAGATGCCCTCCCTCGATGAGCTTGGGCATGTAGCGGAAGAAGAACGTGAGCAGGAGCGTGCGGATGTGCGCGCCGTCGACGTCCGCGTCGGTCATGATGTAGATGCGGTGGTAGCGCAGCTTGCTGATGTCGAAATCCGACTGGAAGCCGGCGCCGAGCGCGGTGATGAGCGTGCGGATCTCCTCGTGGCCCACGATCTTGTCGAGCCGCGCCTTCTCCACGTTGAGGATCTTGCCGCGCAACGGCAGGATGGCTTGGAAGTGGCGGTCGCGGCCCAGCTTCGCGCTGCCACCGGCCGACTCGCCTTCGACGAGGAAGACCTCGCTGCGCGCCGGATCGCGCTCCGAGCAGTCCGCGAGCTTACCGGGCAGCGAGCCGCCGTCGAGCGCGCTCTTGCGCCGGGCGAGGTCGCGGGCTTTGCGTGCCGCCTCACGCGCGCGCGCCGCGTTGGCGCATTTCTCCACGAGTTTGCGCGCCGGGCCTGGGTTCTCTTCGAGGTAGAAGGTCATCGCTTCGGCCACGACCTCGTCTACCGCGCCGCGCGCCTCCGCGCTCCCCAGCTTGGCCTTGGTCTGTCCTTCGAATTCGGGATTCGGGGATCTTCACCGAGATGACGGCGGTGAGCCCTTCGCGCACGTCCTCACCCGAGAGGTTGGCCTCGGATTCCTTGAGGATGCCGTTCTTCTTCGCGTAATTGTTGAGCACGCGGGTCAACGCCGAGCGGAAGCCTGCCAGATGCGTGCCGCCGTCGACCGTGTGGATGTTATTGGCGTAGGCCAGCACGTTTTCGATGTATCCTTCATTATATTGGAAGGCCACTTCGACTTCGATCTTGCCACGCGTGCCGACGACGTAGCGGACATCGTGCAGCGGACCCTTGTTCTTATTGAGGTGCTCGACGAAGCTTTTGATGCCGCCTTCGTAGGCGAAGGACTGCTTCTTGTCGTTGCGCTCGTCGCTCAGGTTGATGCGCAGCCCGCGGTTGAGGAAGGCGAGCTCGCGCAGGCGCTGCTGGAGTATGTCGAAAGAGAACTCAAGCGTCGAGAATATCTGCGCGTCGGGTTTGAAGTGCTGCAGCGTGCCGGTGCCCTCGGCCTCGCCGATGACCTTGAGTTTCGAAGCGACGATGCCGCGCGAGAACCTCTGCTCGTAGTGCTTTCCGTCGCGCTTCACCCGGGTGATCACCCACTCCGAGAGCGCGTTGGTCACAGACACGCCCACGCCGTGCAGCCCGCCCGACACCTTGTAGCCGAGGGTGTCGAACTTGCCGCCGGCGTGCAGCGTGGTCATGACGACCTCGATGGCGGGCTTGCCCTCCGAGGCGATGACGTCGACCGGGATGCCCCGGCCGTCGTCTTCCACCGAGAGCGAGCCGTCCTTGTGGATGATGACGTCGATCGTGGTGCAAAAGCCGGCGAGCGCTTCGTCGACCGCGTTGTCGATCGCTTCGAAGGCGATCTGGTGGAGGCCGCGCGTGCTCGTGTCCCCCACGTACATGCCCGGGCGCTTGCGCACGCCTTCCAGGCCCTTGAGCACCTTGATGTTCTCCGCACCGTAGCCGTCGCTCGATCGTCGGCTCATGCGGCGTCTGCTTCCGTGACTGGGGTCAAATCGGTGTTTCTTTCCTCACGCCATGCGCACGGCGAATGCCTCTGCGCATCTAGATGGCGGCAGTCTGTCGCTTATCGAGTGTGGTTCTCGCGCGGCGCCCGACGCGCCTCTCGCTTTTGCGGCGGCGCCTCGCCGAATAGCACATTTGTCCAATCACGACCGAGCACGTCTGTGACCACCGCGCGACCGATGTCGCGTTGGGTGAGTCCGCTCTGCAGCATGAGGTAGCTCCAGGCGACGACCCGGTCCTCGGCGGTCACCGCGGCACGGCGCAGGCGGCGCCCGGCGGCGTCGATCTCGGATTGCCAGCGCGCGAGCAGCCGCTGTCTCGCGCGTTCGTAGGCCGTGACGGTCGTGCGCGGCAGCGCCCGGCGCACGTCGGCGTGCGAGAGCCACGGCGCCTGCATGAGCGCACGCTCGATCGCGCCCTGCCGGCGGCGTCGATCGCTCTCGGCGCACGGCGCGCACACCTCACCTTGGTTCGACTCCGGCGCGAAACGCCGCTGGCACGTCGCGCATATCTTCCAGCCGGCGCGGTCGCGCTGCGCATCCAGGCCGCGCTGCATGGCCGCCATGCGTGCGAGCGTCGTGGCGATGTCCTCAGACGATCGGTCGGCCGTCATTGCGTCAGCGGGCGGCGCCGCTGCAGCGCGGGGCCGCGCCTGATCTCGCACGCGCGACCGTTCGCCCTCGAGCAGCAGCTTCGTCCGCCCGCTCGCCACCATGAAGCGCAGTTTGTGCAGCCGCTCCTGGGGAAAGGCGCGGCTTAGCGCCGCCATGATCCGTGGCGCGTGCAGGCTGAGCTCGTCGCTCCACGCGCTGCTCGCGGTCAGGACGGTGAGCACGCCGTTTCTGAATCGTGTCGGGCGGCTGCGCCGCGCGATCTCAAGCCCCACGGCCTGTTCCCACGCGGCCGCGAACGCGGCGGATGCATCGTCGGCCGTCGCGGGACTCTGCTTGCCGCCGTGCGGCGTCCAGCCGGCGATGAGCGCTTTGAGACTGCGCGGTCCGTTCATGGGCGCACCGATTGGGTCAGCCGTCCGGCATGGATCTCGAACACGCTCGCCTGCGTCGCGGCGGCGAGCTCAGGTGCGTCGGTCGACGTCACAAACGCCTGCTCGCAGTTCTCGATGCTGCTCATGAACGATTGGCGCCGCGCCGGATCGAGTTCGGAGAGCACGTCGTCGAGCAGCAAGAGGGGCGGCTCGCCCGCGGCCTTGGCCAGGAGCGCATACTCGGCTGCTTTCGCCGCGAGCACCGCCGTGCGCTGCTGCCCTTGCGAGCCGAAGCGCGACAGCGGCTCGCCGCCGAGCGCGAAGCTCACGTCGTCGCGGTGCGGTCCCACGAGCGACGTCTTGCGTGCGAGCTCGGCCGCATTCATCGCAGCAAGCCCCGCCTCGAGCGCCTGGAGCACGGCGCCCGGCGACTCGTCGCCGGCGGGCACAGCAGGCGACGAGAGGTAGGCGAGCTCGAGCGCGGGGCGCTCGCCGACCCAGCGTGCGTGCACGTCCGCCGCCTCGCGCGCGATCGTGCGCACGTAGGCGGCTCGCGCGCAGATGAGCTGTGCGCCGACAAGCGCGAGCTGTTCGTTATAGGTCGAGAGCAGCTTACGGTCGACGCCGGCGTGCGAACGGAGCAGGGCATTCTTCTGCAAGACGATCTTCGTGTACTGGGCGTGCTGGCGGTAGTACGCACGGTCGGATTGCGACAGCGCGACGTTGAGAAAACGGCGCCGCAAAGCAGGCGGCCCGGAGACGAGCTGCAGATCGAACGGCATGAACGTCACCGCGGCGATGCCGCCGAGGAACTGCGCGTACGGCACGGTCCGGCTGTTGCGCAAGAAGCGCTTGCGCGCTCCGTCTCCCACCCGGGTGATGATGCACGCCGCGTGCACCTCGCCGGATTTCGTGCGCACGCGTGCGGCGACGCGCGCCAAAGGCGTGCCCGTGCGCACGAGATCGGCTTCGCGCGCCGCCCTAAACGACTTCCCGGTGGCGAGCAGCGAGATGGCCTCGAGCAGGTTGGACTTGCCTTGGGCGTTATGGCCGGTGAAGATGCACACGCCGCTCGGCGGTTCGAAATGCAGAGCGGCGTAGTTGCGGAAGTTCGCCAGGTCGAGGCTTGTGACGCGCACCGCGCATCACTGACGCAAGGGCATGAGGATATAGAGCTGGCGCTCGGCGGACTTGGGGTCGCTTGGGTGGATCGCCGCCGGGTTGAGGGCGCCGACGAACTCGAGCGTCACCGTCTCCGCTTCGATATGGTTGAGGATCTCGACGAGGAACTTGGCGTTGAAGGCGATGGTCAAGGGGTCGCCCGTGCGCTCCACGTCGATCTCCTCGTAGGCGTTGCCGGCCGTGTCGGAGCTGGCCGTGATGACGAGGCTCGAGCCGTCCATGGCGAGCTTCACCATGCTCGCCCGGTCGCCGGCCACGACGCCCGCACGGCGCAGCGCGGCGAGCAGCTGCCCGGTGCTGGCCACGACCTTCTTGTCGAACTCCTTGGGGATGACTTGCTGGTAATTCGGGTACTGGCCATCCACGAGGCGCGCGCTGATCTTGGCGTCGCCCGTGTTGAAGATGAGCTGGTTGGCCTGGCCGCCCACCACGGTCGCTTCGATCTGGCCTTCTCCGCCCGCCCGGACGACTTCGCTCAGGCCGCGCGCCGGCACGATGAGTTTGGTCGCCGCGGGGACGGGTTCGGCGAGTTCAAGCCGGTACCGTGCGAGGCGATACCCGTCGGTCGCGACGAGCGTGGCGTGCGTGCCCTCGAGCTCGAGCAGGGTGCCCATGAGCACTGCACCACGTGCTTCTTCGCTCGAGGCCGCGAAGGTCACGGCATTCGCCGCATCACGCAGCGTCTTGGCGACGACGCGGAACATGCCGCTGCTCGTGCCCTCAGGCAGCGGCGGGTACTCTTCTGCCGGCAGGGTGAAGAACTCGTAGTTCGAGCGCTCGCACTTGAGCGTGGCCCGGCTGGCCGTGCCTTGCATCTGCAGTTTGGCCGCGGGCAGGTTGGCCAGGTAGCCCGTGAAGAGCCGCGCCGGTACGGTGCATGCGCCTTCTTCGTGGACCTCGGCCGAGATGGAGTTCTCAAGCGTCAGCTCGAGATCGGTTGCCCGTACGCTGACTCGCCCGTTCTTGGCCGCCACGAGCACGTTGTTCAAGATCGGCACCGTCGTGTGAGCGTTGACGACCTTGCTCGCGGTACCGACGGCGGCGGCGATATCCTTGGCATTACACGTGAATTTCATCCGGCTCCCTTTTAAGTTGTACACACAGGCGTGACGACGGTCGTTGGTATTCTCTTTATATAGATAGTTCGTCGTCGCTGTAGTAGAGGCGTGTATGAGGTGGACAGCTGCGTGATCCTCGGTGTGACGCGGCTTTGCGGCCGCGATCCGTGTGGACGCACCCGGCGCGCTTATCCACGTCCCTCACATGATCGTGACATACCGCGCGCGCGAGCCCTTTTCATCCACGCCATCCCCACGCTGTCCACCTGGGCGTGAGGACGGCGCTCGTGCGCTTAGTTAGCTCTCCTGCGAGATGGTCGAGAGCACCGAGCGCACCTTGCTGCGGAACTCCGGGTCGCGCTCCATCTGCTTTTTGACCTTGTCCCTGGCGTACATGACCGTGGTGTGGTCCTTCTTGCCGAACTCCCGCGCGATCTGCGGCAGGGAAGCGTTGGTCAGATCGCATGACAGGTACATCGCGATCTGCCGCGGGACCGTCAAGCGCTGGTCGCGACGCTGGCCCTCAAGCTCTTTTTGGGTGATGCCGTGGAAGCGAGCCACCTTCTCCTTGATGAGGGATATGGTGACTTTGCGCAGCGGCACCTCGTTGATCTCGTTGCGCAGCACGTCGGCCGCGAGCTCGACCGTGAGCGGCTGTTTGTAGAGCGAGGCGTAGGCGGTGAGCTTGATGAGCGCGCCTTCGAGCTGACGGATGTTGGAGGGGATGATCTTGGCGATATACGAGGTCACCTCGTGCGGCACGTCGATGCCGTCGCTCTCCGCTTTCTTGCGCAGGATCGCCTCGCGCGTCTCGAGGTCGGGCGATTGGATGTCCGTGAGCAATCCCCATTCGAAACGCGAACGCAGACGGTTCTCGAGGGTCTGGATGTCCTTGGGCGGCCGGTCGCTCGAGATGACGAGCTGTTTGGTCGCCTCGTGGAGCGTGTTGAAGGTGTGGAAGAACTCTTCTTGCGTCTGCTCCTTGCCTTCCAAGAACTGGATGTCGTCGATGAGCAGCACGTCGACCGTGCGGTAGCGATTGCGGAACTCGACCGTCTGGTTGTTCTTGATCGCGGTGATGAACTCGTTGGTGAACGTCTCGGACGACACATACACGACGCGGGCGCGCGGGTCGCTCAGGCAGACCCGGTGGCCGATGGCGTGCATGAGATGGGTCTTGCCCAGACCGACGGCGCCATAGATGAACAAAGGGTTGTAGGCGCGCGCCGGCGCTTCGGCGACGGCCTGCGCAGCCGCATGGGCAAAACGGTTGGTCGCGCCGACGACGAACTGCTCGAAGGTATACCGTTCGTTGAGCCCGGTGTGGCGGAAGTCATCGGCCGGGGCCACGGTCGCGGCTGGTAAGCGCGAAGGCTCGCTCGGGGCGAGCGTGGCGATGGATTCGCCCGGCGTCTCCTCTTGCGCCGATTCGTCGACGACGAAGCGCACCGAGATCGGCGAGCCGATGATCTCGGCCAGCGTCGCGACGATCGTGCTCTTGAGCCGGTTCTCGGCCCAATCCTTGGCAAAGGCGTTCTGCACCGTCAGCGTCACCTCGTCTGTGGCGAGGCGCTCGACGCGCATCGGCCTGATCCACATCTCGAAGATGGGTTTGGTGAAGCGGTTCTCCAGCTCACCCAGGCAAGTCTGCCACAGGTACTCTTCGTTGGTGGGCAGTACGGCTGCAGTTTCCATCGACAAATCTCTCTATCTGACAAAAGGTCGTGAGAAAAAAAATTCGCACCGCCTGTGAGGCGGATCGGGCATAGGGCATCGCGCGTTAGCGTGGAAAAAACGTTATTCCTTCAGGGTTTGACAACTTTCTTTATGCACATATGAACAGCTTGCACGTGGTCTCTGTGGATAGTCGTCACGCTCCGTCTCGCGAGCGCCCGTGATGCGAAGATCCGCGCATCGCTGATGCGAGTCGCCGCTGCCAGGCGAGCGACGCGGTGACGACGCCAAGTGAAAAAAATAACATGAGCGCGCGAACGGGCGCGCAGCCTGGCGCTCAGGGGCTCAGCCTCGTGCGCGATCCACTATGCACAGTCTTATCCACAGGTGTGAATAAACGCTTTTCACCCGTCGGTGAAAATCGTCCTCGCCCATGTGCCATAAGGCTTTGCGGTGAAAAAACCGCAAAAAGCATAGGTCCAGTCATGCACCGCTTGTCCACCGTCGTTACGGGTCCGTGGACGCGGGCGAGACCGAACGCTTGCTTACTTGCTTAGCTGACGAGTGCGGCACCTCTATTCACCTGCAGGTGCGGCCTGCTTCCAGCCCCGAGAGCGGCAAAGCCCCGTCAAATCGTGAAGTTGTTGACGCGCACCACCCAGCAGGCTATAATCGAAAACTGCTTTTGCGCCGGGCGCATTCTTCAGGCGATCTCTGCATCGCGATCAGGAGTAGCAACGTCTCGTGAAACGTACCTATCAACCGCACAACCGGCGGCGCAAACGCAACCATGGCTTCAAAGCGCGCATGGCCTCGAAGGGAGGACGTCGCGTCCTCGCGAGCAGGCGGCGCAAAGGTCGCAAGCGCCTCACCCCCGACTAGTCAGCAAACCCGTGCGCGCGTACGCGAGCCTGCGCGGCAGACGCGAGTTCGCGCTCGTGTTGCGCCGCGGCCAGGCCCTCTCGAGCAAACATCTCGTCGTCTTCGCGCTCGCGCCGCGGCGCACGGGTGATGCAAAGCGCCCGTCCGCGGCGCGCACGCGCAAGCACGCGCGGACGTCGCCCACAAAAGTCGGCATCGTGATCACCAAAAAAGTCGGCGGTGCAGTCGAGCGCAATCGCCTGCGCCGGCGCTGTAAAGCGATCCTCGACGGCTCTGCCATCGCGCGCACGCCGATGTGGTATGTGGTGCAGTTCCGCCCGTCGGCGGCGCAGATGAGCTATGCGCAACTGCAGGATCAGCTGACGTCTGCGCTCGCCGCAAGTGTCACCGCGGCGGGCCAAACCCGCGGCCGGCGCGAAGCCTCGCGTCCATGAGCCCGCTCGTCTTCGTGATCCGGCTCTACCACCGGACGGTCTCCAAGATGTTACCGCCAGCCTGCCGCTTTGAACCCACCTGCTCGGAATACGCGGCGCAGGCCGTCGAGCGCTATGGCGCCCTGCGTGGTCTGCGGCTCGCGTGCATGCGACTTTTGCGCTGCGGACCCTGGCATCCCGGAGGCTTCGACCCCGTACCGTAAGGAATCTGGTGAGGCTACAACGCGCGTCTGACGTACGCTTCATCAGGGCAGGAAAGGAACGCCCCGTCTCTTGCTCCATATCCTGATCATCCCGGCTGTCGTGCTGCACGGCCATAGTCTCGTGCCGATCGCCGCTCTCGTCAATCCGTGGACCCAGTTCATCAACGGACTTGGGTCGGCTGCGTCGTGGGGCATCGACTCGCTCTTCAAGCTGACGCACAACTATGGCTGGACGATGATCTGCTGGCGCTCGGCGTCTCGCTTCTGCTCCTGCCGCTCTCACTGCAGGCGCTCAAGTCGATGCAAGAAGCGCAAGCGCTCGCCCCCTACATCAAGCGGCTGCAGACCAAGTACAAGAACGACAAGGCCAAGCTCGGCGAAGAGACGATGAAGCTTTACCGCGAGCACGGGGTGAACCCGCTCGGCGGGTGCCTGCCGATGCTCGCGCAGTATCCGTTCCTCATCGCCATGTACGGCGCGATCCGCCGCACAACGACGCCTTCTCCAATGCCAACTGGCTGTGGATCGGATCGGGGCTGTCGCATAGCTTCCCGAAATTCTTGGCGACGAACCTGTATGCTGCCCGACACCGTTGCTCTTGCTCTACGCCGTCTCGATGTACTTCTCGATGAAGCTGACGCCGAACCGTCTCATGGACGAGCAGCAGCAGCAGATGATGAACACGCAGGCGTTCATGATGCCGGCGATGCTCTATTTCTTGGGAAGCCTCTACCATTGGTCGTCGGCGTTCGTGCTCTACTGGTTCAGCTTCAACGTGCTGAGCATGCTCGAGCGCGTCTACGTCATGAAATTGCCGTCGCGCATCCCCAAGCCCCCCGAGGACACCCCGGCCACGCTTGCCGGGTATCCGCGGGACTGCCCGCAGTGCAAGCAGCTGCTGACGGTCGTCAAGGGCAGCAAGTGCGAGAACTGCGGCGCGAAGGTGCGCAAGCTCAACGTGTCGGATAACGGCGCCCGCAAGGCGGACGCTGCGCAGCCGCAGATCACAGGCGGCACGTCCGACTCAGGTGCGAAGGGAACCACATGAACGGTTATGGAGAGCGGGGGCCGGGATCGGCCAACCGCATCGCAGGCGCCCGCCGGGCCGCTCGCGTGGCTACGGCAACGACCGCGGCCGGCGCCCTGACGCGCGTGCTCACAAGCAGAGCTGTCCGCCGGAGCTGCGCGACGCGTTCGTCGAAGCGCGGGATTTTTTGGCCGGCCTCATCGCGGCGCTTGGCCTGCCCGCGCGGCTGTCGTTCGGCGGCGTCGACCCTGCGCGCGATGGGCGCCAGATCACGATCGACGTCCGCGGGATTCAGATGGCAACCACGATTACAACCGCCGCGACGACGAGCATGACGACGACGGCTTGGCCATCCTCATCGGCAAGCACGGCGCCACCCTCGACGCGCTGTCGGCCGTGACCAACGCGGCGATGCACCACGGCGAATCGCGCGACCTGTTCTTCGCGGTGGATATCGAAGGCTACCGTCAGCGGCGCATCGCGACGCTCCGCTCGATCGCGCAGCGCTGCGCGACGCGGGTCATCCAAGAAGGCGTTGCAGTCGAGCTCGAACCCATGCCGCCGTCCGAGCGGCGCATCATCCATGTCACCCTCGCGGCGCATCGCGATGTGGCCACCGAGAGCACGGGCATCGGCAGCCAGCGGCGCGTGGTGATCATGCCGCGCGGCAGCTCGCTGCCGCCCGTCGACGAGGACGAGCAAGACTTCCGCTAAGGTTGCGCGGGCGCGCGCGCGACGAAACGGACCTGAAGGTCCGTTGCTGCAAAGGTCCGTTGCGTCAATGGTCCGCCGCACATGAACGACCCTGACACGATCGCCGCGATCGCCACGCCACCGGGCGTCGGGGCGGTCGCCATCATCCGCATCTCGGGCGATCGAGCGTTTTCGATCGCGCAATCCTGCTTCGTACCGCTGCGGCCCCGCGACACAGCGCCGGCCGCGCTGCTGCTCCGCGGCTGGATCGTCGATCCAGACAGCCGGGAGAAGATCGACGACGCTCTGGCGGTGAGATTTCCCGGACCACATTCGTACACCGGTGACGATCTCGTCGAGTTCCACGTGCACGGCGGCGCGGGAGTCGTGGCTTCGTGCCTCGCGCTCGTGCTACGCTTGGGCGCTCGTCTTGCGCAACCGGGTGAGTTCACCAAGCGCGCGTACCTGAACGGCCGCATCGATCTCGCCCAGGCCGAAGCGGTCGCCGATCTCATCGCCGCCGAGAGCGAGCGGGCATCCAAAGCGGCAGCGCTCCGCCTCGCCGGAAGCCTCGGTTCGCGCTTGCGCGCGCTGCGCGGCGACCTGCTCGACCGCTTGGTGGAGATCGAAGCGCACGTCGACTATCCGGATGAAGTGCCTGAGCCCGATGCAGCGCGCCTCGCGGCGTGCGTGCACGCGCAGACAGAAGAGCTCGCGCTGATCCTCGCCGGCGCAGGTGCGGCGCAGGTGCTGCGCGATGGCATCGAGTGCGTCATCGCCGGCCCGCCCAATGCGGGGAAATCATCCTTGCTCAACGCGCTCGTGGATGCCGAACGCGCCATCGTGTCAGGGCTCCCGGGCACGACCCGCGACATCATCGAAGAGCGCGTCGCCGTAGACGGCGTCGTGCTGCGGCTGCGAGACACGGCAGGCCTGCGCGCGGCGGCGGATGCCATCGAGGCCGAAGGCGTGACGCGTGCGCGCGCTGCCATCCGTGACGCGCAACTCGTGATCGCGGTGATCGACGCGTCGCGCGAGCTTGGTCCCGAGGACCGGCTCGCGCTCGAACAGACAGCGGCAGTGCCGCGCATCGTGCTCGCCAACAAACTGGATCTCGGCTCGCTCGGTCTTGTCGAACTGCGCTCGAAACTGCGCCTGGCGCCCGACGGTCAGGCAACGGTCCCCGATATCGTCGTGGAAGGCTCGGTCCTCTGGCCAGCCACGATCGCCGCGCTGCGCAAAGCGGTGGCGCGCCTGGGCTGGGGAGGATCGCTCGACGGGAGCCGGGCGCTCGTGGCGAACGGCCGCCAGATCGAAGCGCTCACCCGGGCCCGGGAAGCGCTCGCGCAGGCGCAGGCGACCCTCGCGCAGGCGCGGCCACTAGATCTGTCTCCTCAGATCTTCGCGACGCGGTCGCGGCATACGGCGAGGTCACGGGCGATACCGTGACCGAGGAAGTCCTCGACGGGATCTTCTCTCGCTTCTGCGTGGGCAAGTAGCGGCGGCGCAAGACCACCGCGCCGCCGGCGCGAATGCGGGCCTTGCCATGGATGCTGATTTCGACGTCATCGTCGTCGGCGGCGGCCACGCCGGCTGCGAAGCCGCGCTCGCCGCGGCGCGCATGGGCGCACGCACGCTGCTCTACAGCGGCAACCTCGACACGATCGGTCTCATGCCATGCAATCCGTCGATCGGCGGACCGGCCAAAGGGCAGCTCGTGCGCGAAGTCGATGCGCTCGGCGGCGAGATGGCGCGCTGCATCGACCACACCTTCGTGCACACGCGCTGGCTCAATGAGAGCCGCGGCCCTGCGGTGCGCGCGCTCCGCGCGCAGGCCGACAAGCGCGCATACGCGCTGCGCATGAAAGCGACGCTCGAACGGCAAGCGGGGCTCTGCCTGCGCCAGGGCATGGTCGTCGATCTCATCGTGGAGCGCGATGCGATCGCCGGCGTGCGACGGCGTCGGGCGCCGTCGTGCGCGGCCGGCATGTGGTCATCGCCACCGGAACGTTTCTCGGCGGGAAGATGTTCTCGGGTGAGAAGGGCGTGGCGGGCGGTCGGCGGGCGAGCAACCGGCGCTTGGCTTGGGTGTTGCGCTTGCGCGCCTCGGGTTTGCGATGGGGCGGCTCAAGACCGGCACGCCGCCGCGCGTGCACCGCGAAGCATCGATTTCACACGGACGCTCGAGCAGCCGCCGAGCCCCGTGCCGATCATGTTCTCGTACAGCAGCGAGCGCAGGTTCCCAGGACCGCAGCTGTCGTGTACATCACTGGTACGAATGAAGAAACGCACGCGCTCATCCGTGCCAACCTGCATCGCTCGCCCATGTATGGGCTCAACCTCATCGAAGGCATAGGACCCAGATACTGTCCCTCTATAGAGGACAAGGTGATAAAATTCTCCCACAATCCGACGCACCAAATATTCCTGGAGCCCGAAGGCTGGCAGACGTGCGAGATCTACGTGGGCGGATTCTCGACGTCGCTTCCTGAGGAGGTGCAGCTCGCCATGCTGCGGACCTTGCCGGGGTTGGAGCGTGCGGAGATGATGCGCGCGGGTTACGCCGTCGAGTACGATTACGTGGCGCCGACAGAACTGCGCCAGACACTCGAGACAAAGAAGATCGGCGGTCTTTTCCATGCCGGCCAGATCAATGGCACATCTGGTTACGAGGAGGCGGCGGCGCAAGGGATCGTGGCCGGGATGAACGCTGCAGCACGGGCGCTCGATCGAGAGCAGGTGTCGCTACCTCGCTCGTCCTCGTACATCGGCACGCTCATCGATGACCTGATCACCAAAGGAACGGCCGAGCCCTACCGCATGCTGACGTCGCGCGCCGAGCACCGTTTGCTGCTGCGCCACGACAATGCGGACGAACGGCTGACGCCGATCGGGCGAGCGCTCGGCCTTGTCGATGACCGCTCGTTTGCGGCATTCGAGGAGCGCATGGCGATCTTGGCTTCGGAGCGCGAACGGGTCAAGGCGACGCGCGTCAGTCCGGCACAGGCGCAGCACTACGGACTTCCGCCAGGCTGTCTGCTCGCGGACGCCCTGCGGCGCCCCGACATCGGATACCAGGACATGGAGTCAGGCACAGGATTGCCAGACGAGCTGGGCGAGCGCGTGGAGATCGAGCTCAAGTACGAAGGATACATCCGGCGCCAGGCCGCTGCTGCAGAGCGGCTAGGTAGGGCCGATGCGGTGAGGATTCCAGCCGGTTTCGCCTACGGCACTTGCGGCGGGTTGTCGCGGGAGGCACGCGAGAAGCTTGCGGCCACGCTCCCGGAGACACTTGGGCAGGCCGGGCGGATACCAGGGATAACGCCCGCCGACCTTGGCGTGTTGGCTGTCCACCTACGCAGGGAGAGCACGGCAGAAGCGGCTGGCCGCCGGGCGTGAAGCTCGATCCCGGCGAGCTGCTCGAAAGCGGTCTTGAAGACCTTAAGGTTGGGCGAGCCAAGGCGGTTGCGGCCAAGCTCATGGAGTTTGGTGCGTTCGTGCTCGAGGAGAACCGGCGCACGAATCTGACCGGCGCCAAAGAGCTTGCAAGCCTCGTGACCGAGCACTTCCTCGACAGCATAGCGCCGCTTGGGCTGATCGATTTCGCCTCACCGGTCGTCGATGTGGGGAGCGGCGCCGGCTTCCCCGGAATACCGGCCGCCTTGGCGTTCCCACATGAGAGGTTCGTGCTGCTCGAGCCGCGGGCCAAACGCGCTGCCTTCCTCGAGTCAGCAGTCTCGCGACTTGGTATCGCAAACACCTCGGTCATCAAGTCGTCAGCGCTCGGGCCGGGCGCAGCAGCGCTGCGAGGCACGTCAGGAACAGTGCTGATCCGAGCGGTGGCCGACCCGGTAAAGACGATCGGGCTGGGGCTTGGCCTCTTGCGGCCAGGCGGCTGCCTCGTGCTGTACGAGGGAAGGCTCTCCCAGCCGACGAGAGGGCACAAGCTCGCGGCCACGCGGGCGGGTGGAGGCGAAATCGAGGTCAAGCGAGTGTCCGTGCCTGGCCTCTCGGCAGTCCGTCATGCCTGGATCATCCGCAAGCTGATCACACCCGGCCGGGGACGACTCTAATAGGTAGCTCAGCTAAGTCCGTAGCCCAGATAGGCGAAGGGCCAGCTCAGAGAGGCGCCGGACGTCCGGCTTCCTGAAGCGCTGCTTGGCCGACACCATCTCCCGCCACAAAGAGTACGCCTCACGCTTGGATCCGACCAAGGGATACCTGTCGAAGTGCGCTACGATGAGGGCGAGATCGCGCGCACGAGTCACTCGGAAGTACGAGCCATTCT
The DNA here is from genome assembly GCA_963806005.1 of Vulcanimicrobiota bacterium. Taxonomy (GTDB): domain Bacteria; phylum Vulcanimicrobiota; class Vulcanimicrobiia; order Eremiobacterales; family Eremiobacteraceae; genus JAFANK01. Next base: position 24,110 of record CAWDWJ010000005.1, read on the forward strand.
CAACGGTGTTTGAGCGAGACCTGATACCATACACGCGGCCGGCCCCTCCGAAAAAAGCCTGGAGGCCTTGCAGTATCGGCAGGTCCGTTGCGCCAACCTTGAGCGCGAAGTAGAGTGTTATCACCTCACCGGAGCGACTATAAGTGAAGCTTCCGCTGCTTTCGGCGAAGCCCGTGACGTACCAAGGATCCAGCCCACGTTCCACGTGGAACTGTTCCATTTGAAACATTTATATTCCCTCACGGACGTTCCCAGTGCCTGATCCACGCGCCCCGCTCCCCCTTGACGACTTGCTCGTCCGTACGCTAGGAGCCGGCCGCGTTTTCAGCGTGGGCGGCCGCGTTCGCGACGAGCTCCTCGCCGATCTGGGCACGCAGCAGCCGCCCTCGCCGGATGCGGATTACCTAGTCTGTAATGTCCCGTATGACGAGATAGTACAGAAATTATCACCCATGGGATCGCTGGAACTCGTCGGCGCATCCTTTGGCGTCATCAAGTTCACGAGAGACGGGCTGACCGTGGATATTGCGTTGCCCCGGCGCGAGCGCTCGACGGGGACGCACCATCGCGACTTCCACATCGAGTCGTCGCCCGGCATCTCGCTCGAAGAGGACTTGAGCCGGCGCGATTTCCGCATCAACATGATGGCGCGCGACCTCGCCACGGGAACCCTCATCGACCCGTACAACGGCGCGGACGACGTGCGCAACGCGCGGCTCGACATCCTCAAAGACGAGACCTTCGTCGAGGATCCGCTCCGCATCTTGCGCGGTGCGCATTTCGCAGCGCGCTTTGACCTTGCGCCGACCCCGCGCACGCTCTCCGCTATGCGTTCTGCCGCCGCGCTCGTCAGTACGGTCGCCCCCGAACGCGTCGCCGACGAGTTGCAAAAGCTCTTGACCAAAGCCGCACGCCCGAGCGTTGGTCTCGAGCTCATGCGCGCCGTCGGCGCCCTTTCACAGATCATGCCCGAGCTGCTCGAAGGGTGGGGCGTCGAGCAGAACGAGTTCCACGCCTACACCGTCTACTATCATGCATTGCGCGCATGCGACGAGGCGCCGCGCGACCTCGTGCTGCGTCTGGCCGCACTGCTCCACGACATCGGCAAGCCGCGGACGAAGTCAGGGCCGCATTTCTACCGCCATGAGTCCGTCGGCGAAGAGATGGCGCGCACACTGCTCAGCCGGCTGCGCTTCAGCGGTGACGTCGTGAACCAGGTGACGCACCTCATCCGGCATCACATGTTCGCATCCGACGACGGCCTCACGGACGCAGCCGTCCGGCGATTCATCAACCGCGTCGGCGCAGACTCGGTGGAACGGCTCTTCGCGCTGCGCCGGGCGGACATCGTCGCCTCGGGCCTGGCCGAGCGCAATCCGGCCGAGCTGGACCGCTTCGCAGGGCGCGTGCATCAAGAGCTTGCCGGACCGAGCGCTTTCGGCGTCGCGGACCTGACGATCGACGGCGCCGACGTCATCGCGCTCATGCGCGAACTCGACCTTGTCGGGCCCGATTTCCGCGGGGACGGGCGAGTGGGCGCCGTGCTGCGAGAGTGCCTTGAATGCGTGCTGGAAGATCCAGCGAAGAACACACCCGAACAGCTGCGCGCGGTCGCGCGCAAGGCCTTGCGCCGTGAGGACGCGACGACGACATGAGAGAGGGAAACGGCGCCACGGCGGTGGCCGGCATGGGCGAAGCGCCAAGCGCGAAGGCGACCCGGCGCGCGCGCGTCATCGCGATCGCCAACCAGAAGGGCGGCGTCGGCAAGACGACGACCGCGATCAATCTCAGCGCGGAGCTCGCCCGGCGCGGCAGGCGCGTGCTGCTCGTCGATATCGACCCGCAAGGCAATGCGACGACGGGGCTTGGTCTCGAAAAAGCATCCATCGAGACCTGTATGTACGACGTCATCATCAAGTCGGCGAGCCTCGGCGAGGTCGTCCGCGACACCCACGTCGAGAACTTGCGCATCGCGCCGTCGACGCTCCATCTCGCCGGCGCCGAGATCGAGCTCGTCTCGGCCATCTCGCGCGAGCTGCGCCTGCGCAACGCGCTCGCCGGTGAGCTGGAACGCTACGATGAGATCTTCATCGATTGTCCGCCGTCGCTCGGCCTTTTGACGCTCAACGCCATGAGCGCCGCCGATCGCCTCATCGTGCCGATCCAGGCAGAGTATTTCGCGCTCGAGGGGCTCGGTCAGCTGACCCAGGTGATCGAACTCGTGCGCACCCATCTCAACGCGCAGGTGCGCATTCTCGGCGTGCTGGTCACCATGTTCGACGCACGGACCAATCTCGCCGCGCAAGTGGTGGAGGAAGTCGAGAAGTACTTCCCCGGCCTCGTCTTCGCGACGCGCATCCCGCGCAGCATCCGTCTCTCCGAAGCGCCGTCGCACGGCGCACCCATCGCGGTGTTCGATCCCAAAGGAAAGGGCGCCGTAGCCTACGCGGCGCTCGCCGAGGAGGTTCTGGCTCGTGAATAAACCACGCGGACTTGGTCGCGGCTTGGGCGCGCTCTTCCCCGGGGCTGCGGCGCCCGGAGCCGAACGCGCGACCGGCACGCCGCTCGTCCAGATCCCGATCGAGCAGATCACGCCGAATCCGTCGCAGCCGCGACGGCACTTCGATGAGGAGTCGCTCGCCGCGCTCGCCCAGTCCATCCGCGCGCACGGCCTGCTCGCGCCCATCATCGTGCGCCGCGACCCAGCCGACCCGACGAGGTACGAGATCGTCACGGGCGAGCGACGCTGGCGTGCCGCACGCCTCGCCGGACTGCAGAGCATCGCGTCGATCGTGCGCGAAGCCCAAGCCGGTGAAGCCATCGAGCTCGCCATCCTCGAGAACGTGCAGCGTGCCGATCTCAACGCGATCGAAGAGGCCGCGGGGTATCGCGCGCTCATCGAGGAGCACAGCTATACGCATGACATGCTCGCGCAGCGCATCGGCAAGAGCAGACCGACGGTCGCCAACGCGCTGCGACTGCTCAGCCTGCCGGATGCGGTGCAGGCGCTCGTGCGCGACGGCAAGCTTAGCGCAGGACACGCGCGGGCGCTCGCCGCGCTTCCGCACGGCCGCGCCCGGCGTCTTGCCGATGAAGCGGTCCGCCTCTCCTTGAGCGTGCGCGAGCTGGAACGCAGGTGCGCTGCGCGCGAGGGCAAGAACGGGGCGAAGACGGTCGGGGCTCGGCCGGCGCAATCGCACCTGACGCCGGAACTCGCCGACGCGGAGAACCGGCTGCGCTTCGCGCTCGCCACACGCGTGGCGCTGCATCCGCGTCAGACCGGCGGCGGCGTGATCGAGGTCTCGTACGCCGACGACGGCGAGCTGACGCGCATCATCGAGCGCATCGCCCCCTCCGAACCGTAGACGAACGAAAGGCAACGATGAAGCACCCTCTTGTCGCCGTCGGTGCGGCCGTCAGCGTCCTGTTGTGCGCGGCGGGCCTCGCCGCCGCCCCCAGTCGTACGGCCTCGGTCATCACCATCTGGCGCATCCCCGCGCCGCAGGCGGCCGATCCGAGCGTCCAAGCGCTGGAGGCAGGCGTGGTCGCGGTCAATTTCCTCAGCCCGCAATTCGCTGCGCTCGGGCGCCACTCGGGCGCCAAGACGACCTTCGCGCTGGATCCGGTCTTCGTCGCCTCGCTCGAGCGCCAGGCCGCCGGGCAATCGGTGCTCACCGGGATCGTAGCCGGGCAGATCGGCGCGGACGAGGCGCGGACGACTCAGATGCTCGACGTGCTCTCGGCCGACGTCGTTCCCTCCACTGAAGTGGCCTCAAGCGTGGTCGGCAAGCGCTTCATCTCCGACGCGTCGGCGGCGCGCCTCGTGCTCATGGGCGACAGGGCCGCCCACTTCTCGCAGAGCGATGATGTGGATTTCGCCGCCGCTGCGCTGCTCGTCGCGCTCGCCTCGAACGGGTACGCCGGCGCACAGGCGAGCATGCTCAAGAAGACCCAGCTCACCCCAAGCGACCTCCAAGCCCTCGCGACGGCATTCGCTCGCGCGTGCCGAGACCTGCTCTCCAAGACGAAGAAGGCAGCCGCCACGGGGTCGATAGAGATCGCGGCGTTACCCGCCTACGAACCGATCATGCCCCTCATCATCAACGCCGGAGGACGGACGCAACAAGTCCCTTACACCGTGAACATCGGTGGCGGAGCAGACGTCGCCGCAGCGGTCGACGACGGCATGCGCATGGCGCGCTCGCTTGCGCCCGGACAAGGCGCGCCGGGCGTGCTGTCGCCGAGCGGCGCGTATAACGATGAGACGGCCTCGCTGCTGCAAGATCAGCACGCGGCGTATGCGGTCTTCTCGGAGCGGGTGGTGAAAGCCAACGCCGGCGCCTCGGCGGCTTCTGTGTCCGACGTGCATAGCGCCGCATTCCGCGCATACCTGCTCGAGACGAGCAAGACGAGCAAGCTGCCCGTGTTCTTCTGCAGCGACACGACGAGCAACGCGCTTGACTCGCAGCCGCCGAGCGCGCCTGCGACCGCTATCGCCGACCGTCTGGAGGCGGCGGTGAACGCGGCGCTCGCCACCGCGCCGTCATCCGAACCCACGCTCGTCGTCGTGTGTCTCAACGGTACGGGCACGGTGCTGCGCCGTCCCGACCGCGCGCTTGTGCTCGAAGACCTCACCGCCATGCTGGCAAACGGCCGCACGATGCGGGCGGCCGCGCCCAAGGACTACTTGCGCCGCTATCCGCCGACGTCTGAGACGTACGGCTATGGCCCAGGCAGCGACGTCGGCGGGTTTGCGTTATGGATGGGATCGCAAAACCAGATGACCATGTGGAACGCGCTTGCCGATGCGCGCAAGGCGGCGGGTGGCGACGCCGCCATCGCCAATGCCGACGTCCGCGATCCGCTGTTGCGGGCGGAATCGGGTTTTTGGTATCTGTCGCTCATGCTGCCGCAACCGCGCTATCTCACGGACGCCACGCTCTCCGGATTCCGCCAACTCATCGTGGACATCTACCAGGGCGCCCACAAGCCTGTCCCGGCTGACATCGCGCCCATCAAGATGGAAACCCCAGCACCGGTGGGCATTCCCGGTCAATGACGGTCCACATCGCGGACCGACCAAACAGCTGTTCTCCACATATCCACAGGGCTTGTGGAAAACTCGGGAGCCGGGGGTGAAGCACGCACAAGCGCCCATCGTCTGCAGCATTGGGAGCGTCGATCCAACCGGGGCTGCCGGCATCATCATGGACATGCGCGTCTACGCGCATCTCGGAGCGATCGGGCTTGCCGTTGTCGCCGCGGTCACCGCGCAGAACAGCAGGCGCGTCACGGCGATCGAGGCGGTCTCGCCGTCGCTCGTCACCCGGCAGCTCGAGGCCCTCTTCGAACAGGTCACGCCGGACGCGGTGTGCATCGGCCTCGTGCCGAGCGCACAGGCGATGGACGCCGTGCGCAGGTTTCTCGACCGCCGTGCCGGCCGGCTGCCCATCGTCATCGACCCGGTGATCGCCGCGAGCAGCGGGCGGCGCTTCCTCGCCGGCCCGGAGCTGCGCGCGCTTGCGCGGCTTCTGCCGCTTGCCACGATCGTCACGCCCAATCTTTCCGAAGCGTCGGCGCTCTCGGGCAGACAAGTGACGACGCTCGCGCAGGCACGCGATGCGGCCCGTGCGCTCGCCCAAACGGGCTGCGCCGTGCTCGTCACGGGCGGCCATCTGCCCGGCGCCACCTGCGTCGACGTGCTCGCGCAGCAGGACCGCGTGCGCTGCTATGGCGCGCAACGGATCCGCGGCAGCATGCGCGGCGCGGGCGGCATCGTGGCGGCGGCGATCGCCGTCGAGCTCGCGCGGGGCGCGGCGCTCGAGCACGCAGTGGCGCGTGCCCGGCGCTTTGTGCGTCGCGCGCAGCGCAGCGCACGCCGCCTGGGCTCGGGCAGAGCGCAATTCAGCGGATGGTGACGCAGGATATGCGCGCGAAGAACGTTCAAGTGAGCGCATCTTCAACGGAGGTCGCCTAAAGCGTGGTCGCACAGGCCAAGAGTGTCGTCGAACCGCTGCGCAAACGGGTCCGCGTCATGGCCGGTATGCGCCCCACGGGCAAGCTGCACGTCGGCCACTGGCTCGGTGCCTTGCAGAACTTCATCGCGCTCTCGGAGCAGGCGGACTGCTTCTATGAAGTTGCCGACATGCACGCGCTGACCACGAAGTTCGATCGCAGCGGCGAGATCGGCGACGACGCCCGCGAGATGGTCATCGACTGGTTGGCCGCCGGTCTCGATCCGCAGCGTTGCACCATGTACGTCCAGTCGCGCATCCCCGAGATCAGCGAGATGTACGTGCTGCTCTCCATGATCACGCCCGTCTCCTGGCTGGAGCGCGTGCCCACCTATAAGGACCAGATCAATGCGCTCGGCTCCGAGATCGCGACGCACGGTTTCTTGGGCTATCCGATCTTGCAGACGGTTGATATCGCCATCATGCGCGGCGAGCGCGTCCCCGTCGGCCAGGACCAGGTGCCGCATCTGGAGCTGTCGCGCGAGATCATCCGTCGCTTCAATCATCTGTACGGCCCGGTGCTCGTCGAGCCCGAGCCGCTGCTCTCGCAGACGCCCTACGTGCCCGGCACCGATGGGCGCAAGATGAGCAAGTCCTACGACAACAGCATCTTGCTTGACGAGAGCGACGAGGAGACGATCACCAAGGTCAAGACGATGTTCACCGACCCAGAGAAGATCCGCAAATCGGACCCGGGCCATCCGGAGACCTGTCCGGTGTTCTTTTTCCACCGCGTCTTCAATGGCGTGGCAGCGGACGGCATCGCTCAGCGCTGCCGCATGGGGCAACTCGGCTGCGTCGAGGACAAAGCCGACATGGCCAAACATCTCAACGCCGCGCTCGCGCCCATCCGCGAACGCCGCCGCAAGATCGCTGCGAAGCCGGGCCTCGTGGACGAGGTGCTCGCCGAGGGGACGCGCCGCGCGCAGGCCGTCGCGGCCGAGACCCTGGCCCGGGTCAAGTCCGCCATGAGCCTCACCTAGAAGCAGCCGGCGTCAAAAGCCACCTTGGAGGCTCCGGAAGAGCTTGACAATATATACTGTGTGATATATAGTATGTGACACATCATGTCTATCACACAGTACTGAACACCCGCAAGGAACACGCAGTCATGAGCGCAGGTAAGCTCTAGTGCGGACGACGCCCTCGACGTCCGAACCCTTCGAAAACCTCCGGCTCGAGCTGCGCCGCGGTAGCCTCACGCTCGCCGTGTTGGCGCACCTCCAATCGGAGCACTACGGCTACACCTTGCGCACGGCGCTTGCGGATCACGGTCTCGACATCGACGAGGGCACGCTCTATCCGCTGTTGCGTCGGCTCGAGAGCCAAGGGCTTCTTATGAGCCAGTGGCGCGAACAGAATAAACGCAACAAACGTTTCTACCGCCTCTCGCCCGACGGCAGGCGCATCCTCAAGCAGCTGCTCGAGGAGTGGAATGGCATCAACGCATCACTCACACGGATACTCAAGGAGTCGTAAGGCCATGGAACTCGTCAACCGGTACTTGCAGGCAGTGAAACGCTATCTCCCCGCATCTGATCAAAGCGACGTCATCGCCGAATTGTCGGACAGCATCCAGTCGCACGTCGAGGACAAGGAAGCGGAGCTCGGCCGACCTTTAACGCTTGACGAAGAGAGCACACTGCTCAAGACGTACGGCCATCCCCTCATCGTGGCAAGCCGATATCGGCCGCATCAGCAGCTCATAGGCCCTGCGCTCTTCCCATTCTATATCAACTCGTTGAAAGTGATCCTCGCGGTCGCGCTCAGCCTTGTCGGCGCGATCACGCTGATGTCCTGGGCAGCGACCGGCGACGCGATAACTGCATTCGGGCGTTTCTGGGGGGCGATGTGGACGACGTTCTTCACCATCGTTGGGATTGTCACGGTCATTTTTGCGGCAGTCGAGCGGCTCCAACACAAGGAAGACTATACGACGAGCTGGGACCCACGGTCGCTTCCGCCGGTGCAGGTGCAACTCGTCCCCCTGGGTTGTTCCATCACCGAACTTGCTTTCAACGTGCTGTTTGCAGTGCTCTTTTTAAGCCTGCCCGGAGCTCGGCGTCTGTTTGAAACGGGTGTCATAGGCCCGGTGGTAAGCTTGCCCTTCTCGTTTGGAAGTTGGTGGGGCGTTCTCATCACGACGCTGATCTGCACGAGCCTGGTGCAGGCGACGATGAATGCAATCAACATTGCCCGCCCCGATTGGTACGGTCTGCGCGCGGGCACGTTGGCCGCGACAAGCAGCGCGCTATTCATCGCGGCATGCTACGTCTTGCGACATCATGACCTGGTGGTCGTTGCGAACACCGTGAATCATGCCGCTCAGTATGCCGCAAAGGCGAGCGCGCTCAGCGAAGTTGTGATGCTCGCCATGCTGGGGCTTGCTATCGTCTCGCTCTTCACGATCGTGAGCAACGTGGGCAAGCTGATGCGGCGACCACCGGCGCTTCCGAGCATGCAAAAGGCTGGGGCGCGGTGAGCGCGATGTTCGGCGCGCACGTCGCGATCGTTCTCGGAGGGTGGGTCTTGCGCTTTAACTTCGGGCTGGAGAGCGCAGCTGATGCTCCATCCGCGGAGACAAGTGCAGCGGCTGTCCACTCTGAGCGAACCCGGTCGATAGCGCCACTGCGATAGTACAAACCCTACCCGGAAGCGGACTCATGCACGTTTGTACGCCGCCAGCGCCTTGCCCATGCGTGCCAGCGCTTCGCGCAGGTTCTCTTCGGAGTTCGCGTACGACATGCGCAAGAAGCCCTTGCCCTGCGGACCAAACGTCGAGCCGCCGAGCACGGCCACCCCTGCTTCGTTGAGCAGGTAGTTGGCAAGCGCGATATCGTCGGGCTCGATCTTCGAGATATTGGGGAAGACGTAGAACGCGCCGCCCGGCATACGGCAGCTGACGCCTGGGATCTTGTTGAGACCCTCGACGAGGAGGTTGCGGCGGCGCAAGAACTCTGCGCACATCGCCTGCACGGGCTCATCGGGACCGCGCAGCGCCTGGATCGCGGCGTCCTGGACGAAGGTCGCCGTGCACGAGACGGTGTTGAGGATGAGTGCTGTGACCGCTTCGGCGATGTAGGTCGGCATGACGCCAAAGCCCAGACGCCACCCGGTCATCGCCCAGGCCTTCGAGCAGCCGTCGATGAGGATCGTGCGTTCGGGCATTCCGGCCAGACCGAAGTACGAGGCGAATGGCCGGTCGTAGGCGTGCCGGCTATAGATCTCGTCGCTGATGACGAGGATATCGTGCCTGCGGACCGTGTCTGCGATGGCGGCGATGTCGTCGGGGGTGAGAATGCCGCCCGTCGGATTGTGCGGCGAGTTGAGCACGAGGATCTTGGTCTTGGGCGTTATGGCCGCTTCCAACGCGGAGATCTCAAAGCGGAAATCACGCGATTCGAGCAACGGCAGCGAGACGGGTTTGGCGCCGACATACGTCGTGATCGAACGATATGCTGGATAAGCGGGATCGGGGATGATCACCTCGTCGTCTGGGTTGAGCAGCGCCATGAGGACGGCGGCGATGACCGGCTTGGCGCCCGGGCTGACCACGATCTGATCCGGGCTCACGTCCACGCCGCGCGAGCTCTTCACGTACTCCGCGATGGCCGTGCGCAGCTCCATCGTGCCCGCAGCGGGCGTGTAGTGCGTGCGGTTGCCGCGCAGCGACGTGATGGCGGCTTCTTTGATATGTTCGGGCGTGTCGAAGTCCGGCTCACCGATCTCCAAGTGGATGATATTGCGCCCCTGGGCTTCGAGCGCTCGCGCTCGCGCAAGCACGACAAATGCGCTCTCGGTGCCCAAGCGGCGCATGGAGTCGGCGAGGGCAAAGGTCGTCGCCTGCATGGGATCTGCTCCTACACGATCGTGGACTACGGGCGTTTTTCGCGGGCCCGTCGAGACCCACCTGGAGCGCACAGCGTCGGGCGCCGTGACCTCAGTCGCGGATGCCGTTGCCGCTCGGCCCTGCGCTCTTGATATGGAAATACGACCTGACGATCGCCTGTGCCACCGGCGCCGCGTTGACCGCGCCGAAGCCGCCGCTTTGGTCCATGAAGACGACGACGGCGATCTTGGGATGGTCGTACGGCGCGAAGCACACGAACCAGGCATGATTGCGGCCGGACGGATTATCGACCGTCGGCACGTTCTCGGCCGTTCCCGTCTTGCCGGCGTAGTGGAATCCCGGGATGAAGACGTTGTGAGCCGTGCCGTAGTCGCTTTCGATGACGCCGAGCATGCCGCGGCGGATGAGCGCGAGGTCGTCCGCAGAGACCGGCACGCGGCCGCTCGAGAGCGGCGCGAAGCTTTTGATCACGCGGCCGTGCGGATCGCGGACCTGACTGACGAGCTGCGGCTGGTAGAGCGTGCCCCCGTTGGCCACCGCGCTGACGACTTTGAGCATCTGGATGGGCGACGCTTCAAGGTAGCCTTGGCCGATGGCGACGCTCACCGTATCACCCGCGTACCAGACGTCCTTGTAGAGGCGCTCTTTCCATTGCGGCGAGGGCAACGTGCCCGTCGTCTCGCCGGGAAGATCGATGCCGGTGCGCCGCCCGATGCCGTACGCCGAAGCGTACTTGTCGATGCGGTCGATGCCAAGCTCGTGACCGATCTGGTAGAAGAAGACGTCGCACGATTCCGTGATGGCCTGCGCGATGGTGAGCGTGCCGTGGCCGCCCGCGCGATCATCGTAGAATATATAGCCGCCCAGGTCGAACGCCCCGCCGCAATACCGCGTCGAGTCGGCCGTGACCAGGCCGCTGCCGAGCGCGGCCGATGACGTGATCATCTTGAAGGTCGAGCCCGTCGGATACGCGCCCGAGATAGCCCGGTTGAAGAGCGAGCGCAGCGGGTCGTTGAGATAGGCCGAGTACTTGCGCTCGCTGATGCCGGCCGCGAAGTCGTTGGGGTCGATGTTCGGCTGGCTGACGAGCGCGAGGATGGCTCCCGAGTTCGGGTCCTCGACGATGGCGGAGCCGCCGATGCGATGGCCGATGCGTTTGGCGACCTCGCGGATCTGATCGGCCATCGCGGTCTCGGCGTCTTTTTGCAGCCGCCAATCGATGTGGAGCATGAGGTCGTCGCCGGGCGTGGCCGCGAAATCGCCCATCGCCGCGACCGCCTCGCCGGCGGAGTTCACCTTGATGCGCCGGCCTCCGCTGCGGCCGCGCAGCCAGCGGTCGTACGTGTACTCGAGCCCGTCTTTGCCGATGATGTCGTTCGCCCCATAGCCGCGCGCCTTGCGCGTGGCGTACTCGCTCTCGGTGATCTGGCCGACGTAGCCCAAGAAGTGCGAGCCCAGCGTGCGGTGCGGGTACTCGCGCACCGGCACGAGCTCGACCGACATGCCCGGGAAGCGCTCCGAGCGCTCCGAGAACTTGCCCACCTCGCCCGGAGTGAGGTCGTCAGCGATGTTGATGGGGCCGAGCGGGATGGCGCTGGCCAGCGATGCGAAGTCGCGGTAGGTCACGCCGTTTTGATGGAGCAGACGGCGCCACACCTGATCGGCGCTCAGGCCGAGAAGTTGCGCGAGGTCGGCGATCTCAGGCGTTGGGTTTTGGATCTGCATGGGCACGATCTGCACGACGAACGACGGGCGATTGCGGGCGATGACGACGCCGTTGCGGTCGAAGAGCACGCCGCGCGGCGCCGTGACCGGGATCGTGCGCAACTGGTTGAGATCGGAGAGGCGTCCGAAATAGTCGCCTCGCACGAGCTGCACGTAGGCGAGGCGTGCGAGCAGAACGGCAAGCACCAGACCGATGAGCGCGACGAGCGCGATGATCCGACGGACGCGCTGCTGCGGGGCGTCCTGGCGGTCGTGAACGAGCGAACCGGCCACGGACGCCTACCTGCGCGCGTGCGCGATCGCACGCAGCACGAGCACGACGATCGCCGCCGCGATCGAGTTCAACACGACCTGCCAGACGAGCTCGTGCGAGACGCGATGGAACGAGCCGCGCTCGCCAAACCCGAGCTCCATGACGGCGTAGGTGACGATGCCGCGCACGACGGTCGCGCCCGCGACCGCCGAGACGAAGACCGGCAACGAATCGGCGAAGAACCGGACGTTGAGCAGGCCCGCGCCAAAACCGACGAGCGTGGTCGCAAGCACGTTCGCTCCGCCGCCGCCGAGCGCGTCCTCGACGAGGCCCAGCACGAGCCCGAGCAGGCCGCCCGTCGTGATGCCGCAGCGCAGACCGGTCCATACGAGCAGCACGGTCACAAGGCTGAGCTGCGCCCCGCGTAGCGAGAACGACCGCAGGAGCGTCGACTGCACGACGATCGCCGCGACGCCCACGGCGAGCAGCACCCAAAAGCGCGGGGGCACGGAGACCTCGGCGTCCTCCGGCCGCACGCGAGTGCGGCGCGGCGCCCCCTCAGGCCGCAGGCGGTCGAGCGCACCGCTCGGGGCGAAGCCGCTCACTTGCGCAGCACGAGGACGTGCGTGAGGCCGCCGAAATCCACGGCCGGTGCGACGACCGCGCTCTGGTAGAGCGCATTGTCCTTGCGGTCGACCTCGCGGACCGTGCCGATGACCACGCCCTCGGGATAGATCTCACCCTTGCCCGTCATGACGGTGTCGCCTGGCCGGACCTTGACGTCTTGTCCGATGTACTTCATGCGGATGTGCTGCCACGTCCCGGTGACGATTCCCCACGTCCGGGTGTCTTGGAGGTAGGCCGGGACGTTGCTCGTGGGGTCGATGATGAGCAGCACGTGGGCGTCGTGCGGGCCTGTGTCGATGACATGGCCGATCAGACCGGCGCCGTTGACGACGACCGCGTCGCGGCGCACGCCGTCGCGCCAGCCCCGGTCGATCGAGATCTCGCGTCGCGATCCTTCCGGCGAGTAGCCGACCACGCTCGCTGCGATCGTCTGCTCGGGCATCGTCTGGGCAAGGCCGAGCATGCGCCGCAGCTCGACGTTCTCCGCAGCGTGCTGCTTGAGGCGTTCGTTGGTGGCTGCGAGCTCCTGCACTTTGCGTTCGAGGGCGGCGTTGCGCGACGCCATCGATCCGGCGTGCGCGAGCGTCTCGAACTCGATGGCGATGGCCGATCCCGTCTGCGTCACCGCGTCTTCCACCGGTACGATGACGAAGTTGACGATCTGGTCGGTGAGGCTGCGTGCACCGCGCCGCGCGGCGCCCAGCTCGACAAGCATGAAGAGAGACGCCGCGATGATCAGCGAGACGAAGACGAGGAGCTTTCTCTCATCCCAAAACGAAACGATCGCCACCACCTACCGATCAGTGACTGCGCCCTTGGGTATAGCGCCGCGAACAGGGTCTTGTCGTGGAGGATCTCCGCAGCGCCAAGGGCGACGCACAGCATGGGCTGATCGGCGATACGTACCGGGATGCTCGTGATGAGCCCGATCGTCTCCGCCAGCCCGGCGATGCCGGCGCCGCCGCCGGCGAGCACGATGCCGTTCTCCGCGAGGTCACGGACCAATTCCGGGGGCGTCTGCTCCAAGATCGAGCGCACGACGTCGACGATCTGGCCAAGCGGCTCCGCGAGTGCCGCTCCGACATCTTCCTCGCGCACCTCAAGCGTTCCCGGCCGCAGCGCTCGAGCGTCCTGCCCCATAACTCGCACCGGGGCTCGGCCGCGCGGTCTGCCGTAGTAGCCGAGCGCGATCTTGAGGGATTCTGCGGTGCGCTCGCCGATGTGGAAGCCGCGCGTGGCGCGCAGATGGGCGATGATGGCCTCGTCGAGATGATCGCCACCGAGTTTGAGCGAGCGGGCCGCCACCATGCCGCCGAGCGAGATGACGGCGAACTCGGTCGTGCCGCCGCCGATGTCCACGATCATGGTGCCGTTGGGCTCGAGCACCTTGAGGCCTGCGCCCACCGCCGCCGCCATGGCTTGGGGCACGAAGTAGACGCGGCCCGCGCCGGCGCCTCGCGCCGCCTCGCGAACGGCTTTTTTCTCCACCTCGGTCGCCGAGCCGGGCACGCCGACGATGACGCGGGGCGGCACGAGCGAGCGGCCGCGGATCGCGCGGCCCAGGAGCTGTCTGACCAGCGCTTCGGTGTAGCGATAGTTGGAGATGACGCCGTTGCGCAACGGGCGGATGACCGTGATGGAGCGCGGCGTCCTCCCCACCATCTGCTTGGCGCCCTCCCCGACCGTGACGACTTCTCCTGAATCTGTGTCCACGGCGACGATGGTCGGCTCGACGAAACGCACGCCGTAGCCGCGGACGTGCACGGGCGTGTTGGCCGTGCCGAGGTCGATGCTGATCTCGGGAGCCAAGCCGGCGTAGATGCGTTCAAGCAACATCATCGAGCAAACACGTCGTACCCTAATTCGCGAAAGGCCATGCCGATGCGGGCGAGCGGCAGACCCATGACCGTGTAGAAGTCGCCCGCGATGGAAGCGACGAGCATGCCGCCCCGGCCCTGGATGCCATAGGCGCCCGCTTTGTCGAGCGGGTCACCGCTTTTGACGTACGCGGCGATGTCGGCGTCGCGCAGCGCGGCAAAACGGACCGTAGTCGACTCGACGCCGCTCACTTTTTGTCCGCTTGCCCGGTCGTGCACGACGAAGCCCGTGTACACGCGGTGTTCGCGCCCGGAGAGCTTGCCCAGCATATCGGCGGCCTCGTCTTCGTCTTTGGGTTTGCCGAGCAGCTCACCCCCGATCTCCACGACTGTGTCGGCGGCGACGAGCACGGGCGGTCCGTCCGTGGCCGCGAGGCGCGCCTTGCCGAGCGCGTGCGAAAGGGCCACCTCGCTCGGGTCGTGATGCACCTGCGCGCTGGATTCTTCGACGTAGCCGCTGCTCACGAGGACGACCCGCAGGCCAAGGCCCTCGAGCAGCTGCCTGCGGCGCGGCGACTGCGACGCGAGAGCGACCTCCCGCAGCGCCTGCTCGCGCGGCGCCTCACTCATAGACGTGACCGCCGACCTCCACGAAGCCCGGTGCGTGGCGCATGCGCAGATCGCGATGTGTCCAGTGGAGGAGCGGTCCGTACTCGTTGAAGGCCAACTCGCCTTTGACCGTGACCGCATCGCCCGGATGCACGGGCGCGACTTGGCCCACTGAGATGTTGTCGGTGACGTAGAGCGGCACGCGCGAACCATCGGTGCGCACATCGACGATGAAGCGCTCGTGTTCGCCGCTTGGTCCATGACTGTCCGGCAAAACGCGGATGATGGTACCGGTCACGACCTCTTCGGCTCCGGCGCGATGTGCGGCGATGTCGGCAAACGCCTGCTTGTTGTCCGCCGGCGGCGGAGCGGTCGAACACGCGACCGCAGCGCACAGCACGGCGAGCACGAGCGCGTGCGCGAGCACGCGGCCGCGGTGACGGCGGTCACCCAGTCCATCGACCGCCTGTTCGGAATTGTGGTCCATGGTCCAATCGACTATAGTGAGTGGGGCGACGCGCCATGCCTGTCGCCACCTTGTATGCCTAATTTTCGCTCAGACGAACCTTTTTCGCACGATCTCCACGAGGCACTCGCCTCGGGCCCGCGCTTGCGCCGGCTCGTGCGCGCCGCGGGGAATATCCGCATTCTTCTGCTCGGTCTTCCCGGCGCACGCCGGGCGACGCGACCCGTCGCGACAGGCACCTTTTCGTATCCAGCCTTCGGCACCAACTGACCTCTCGTCGCGCATCTCCCCGGACGCAAGGGCCGCGGATGTCTTCGCGGTCATCGTCGTCCTTACCGCTGCGCGTCGTGCGCGTGCTGATCAGCGCGTCTGGTAGAGTTTCGCAGCTGCGATGTGGTCGGCGACGGCATCAGGCACAAGGTAGCGGATCGGCTTGGCTTGCGCGACGCGCGTGCGGACGATGCTCGCCGAGACGTCGACGAGCGGCAGATTGAGCATGACGAACCGTTCGGCGAGATCGGCGGGCAGGGTCGCAAGGACGGGCTTGAGCCGGTCGGGCTGCGTGCCCTCCCGCGCCACCACGTAAAACGTGCGTAGTTCCCGGACCACCTCGTCGAGGCGGCGCCACGGGGTGTCGACGAGCGAGTCGGCGCCAGCGATGAAGCACAAGGCCGCATCGGGATAGGCCGCGCGCACGAGCGGCATGGTGTCGGCCGTGTAGACGGGACCAGCCTGGCGCAGCGCCGTCTCGTCGAGCGCGAAGACCGGATTGTCGCGGATGGCGAGCCCGACCATGGTACGCCGGTCGGCAACCGGCGCGACCGCCGTGCGATGCGCGGGGTCGCCGACGGGCATGAAGAGCACGCGATCGAGGCCCTCCTGCGCGGCGACGGCGCTCGCCACGAAGAGATGCCCGATATGGATCGGGTCGAACGCCCCGCCGAAGATCCCGAGGCGCTCCGGTCTTTTCACAGCACGATCTCCGCGTCGCCGACGCGCACCCGGTCGCCCGGCTTGGCGCCGGCTTTCTCGAGCTTGCGCCGCGCGCCGGTCCGGACGAGCGCACGCTGGAAGTAGACCTGTCCTTCGTCGCTGTCGAGATCGGTCATCGCGGCGACGCGCTCGATCTTGCTCCCGCTCAGCCGATAGGCGCGGCCTTCTTTTTTGACGAGGACCGTGGCATCGATCGGTTTGGGCTTTGGCCGCAGCACGACTTCCCCTTGGCTCACGTCGGCCTGCGCACGCGCCTCGCGCACCGCGTTGTAGACCGCACCCATGAGTTCTCGGACCCCGGCGCCGGTGGCTGCCGAAATGCCGTACGCGCGGTCGCCGACCGCCGCCTGCACCGCAGCCAACGTCGCGCTCGCATCAGGCAGGTCTTGTTTTGAGACCGCGACGATGCGATGGACGCGCAACAGCTTGGGATTCCATGCACGCAGCTCGCGCTCGATCATCTTCAATTGCTTGACGGCGTCGGCGGGCGCTTCTGCGCCGTCGATGAGGTGGATGAGCACGCGCGTGCGTTCAACATGGCGCAGAAAACGGTCGCCGAGACCGGCGCCCTCGCTCGCGCCTTCGATGAGGCCGGGGACGTCGACGAGCACGAAGTTCGCATCGATATCGACCGTGACGACACCGAGCTGCGGCTCGAGCGTGGTGAAGGGGTAATCCGCGATCTTCGGCCGAGCCGCGGAGACGGCGGCGAGCAGGGTGGACTTGCCGGCGTTGGGCGCGCCGACGATGCCGGCATCGGCGAGCAGCTTGAGCTGGAGATCGAGCTCGCGCTCCTCTCCCGGCTCGCCGCGCTGCGCGAAACGAGGCGCCTGTTTGACGGGCGTGGCGAAATGCTGATTGCCCAGTCCCCCGCGTCCGCCGCGTGCCACGCATTCGCGCTCGCCCGGCTGGCTGAGATCGGCGAGCAGCTTGCCCCCTTCGTAGACGAGCGTGCCGCAGGGAACGGGGATGATGATGTCATCGCCGGTCTTGCCGTGGCAGTTCTGCCCCGAGCCATTGCCGCCATGCGCCGCTGTGAATCGGCGCTTGTGACGGAAATCGCTGAGCGTCGTGCGCTGGGGATCGGCGAGGAAATAGACGGAGCCGCCGCGTCCGCCGTCGCCTCCATCGGGGCCGCCGCGCGGCACGTATTTCTCGCGCCGGAATGAGACGACGCCGTTGCCGCCGTTACCGCCGCGAACCGTGATGCGTGCCTGATCGATGAACACAGAAGGTCAGCTTGAAGAAATGAAACGGACCGACGCTACGGCCGGCCCGATGTGCAGATCCACGCTGGTGCGCGTGACGCTTATGATTTCGCGCCGACGAGCTCGGCGATGACGACCTTGACGGTCTGCTGGTCGCGCCCGCGCCGGGCGAACTCGACGACGCCATCGGTCAGGGCGAACAGCGTGTTGTCCTTGCCCATGCCGACGTTCGTGCCGGGGTAGTATTGCGTGCCGCGCTGGCGCAGGATGATGTTGCCCGCCGCGACGCGCTCGCCGCCGAATTTCTTGACGCCCAGGCGCTTGCTCTGGGAGTCCCGGCCGTTGCGCGAAGAGCCAAGCCCCTTTTTGTGCGCGAACCGCTGCAGATTGATGATGAACGACACTGTGAGAACACTCCTGATCAAGGATGGATTGCCCATTTTTTGGCGCTCCGGTAGTATATCAAATGGTTCATCGGATGGTCAAACCATGCAACGGCAGGGTTATAAGTCGCCAACGAGCGCCGCCCCATCCGAAAATGCGGGACAACCTTGCGATCAGCAACTCGTGACGACGATCGACCCACGTGGCAACATCCTGGCGGGTGAGGGTTTGGCGGGCTTGCGTTCCCGTTAGCTTTGCAGTACAAAGTAACCGTGCATCGCTTCCTCGGCTTTACGCCAATCTTCATGCGCTCTTCTGGATCGTATTTATCGTTGCTCTCTAGGCCACGTATTGCAGACTCCCACATAGCGACGAGGGCGTTGCAGCCCGTTTGACTGATCTGATCACCGCGAAGAGCGAATGCGGTCATAGAATTCCTGGAGCGTCGGGATCGTGCTGACGCGCCGTGCGTGCCGGCCGACGGCGGTGTGCTCCGCGGCCCTGCCGCCGAGCCAGAGATCGATGCCGGCCGGTAGCGACGTCGCCAATGCGTTGATGGCGCGGCTCAGACTCGCTTTGCTGCGGCTGCGCGCCGCGCCGATCACGACCGTGCTCGCCTTGACCTCTGCCGCGGCGCGCGCGACCGCGCTCGCCGGCATGTTCGGACCGAGATAGTGCACGCGCAGACCTTCCGACGCGGCGAGCATGGCGGCGAGCAGCACGCCGAACTCATGTGGTTCGCCCGCCAGCGTGGTGAACAGCACGAGCGCGGCATCGCTGCGCGTCGCGTGACGGCGGATGAGACCGCCGAGTATGGACCGCGCGACCGCGGAGAAGAGATGCTCTTGCGCGATCTCGATCTTGCCTCGCCGCCACTGCGCGCCGATCTTCTGGAAGAGCGGTGACATGACGTCGAAGACGAACTCGCTCGGCGGTAAGAGGTGCGCGGCGGCCGTGAGCATGCGATCGATCTGCTCGCCGTCGTAGCGCTCGAGGCCGCGCAAGACCGCTCGCGTGAACGAGTCGGGGCGGCTCGAACGTGCGCGGCTTGGCCGAGCTTTGAGCTGCGGCACCTTTTCGGCGATGAGTGTGGCGAGCGCCGCCGGGGTGAGCAGGGCGGCCTCGCCGATCGGATAGCCGAGGTCGAGCGCTGCGCGGAGCTCGCGCAAGCGGTGCAGATCCCGTTCCGAGTAACGCCGAATCCCGCGCGCGTCACGCCGCGGGTTCACTACACCGTATCTGCGTTCCCATTTGCGGATGGTGTCGGCAGGCACACCC
The DNA here is from genome assembly GCA_963806005.1 of Vulcanimicrobiota bacterium. Lineage (GTDB taxonomy): Bacteria > Vulcanimicrobiota > Vulcanimicrobiia > Eremiobacterales > Eremiobacteraceae > JAFANK01. The sequence goes on from CAWDWJ010000005.1 coordinate 43,334, forward strand.
GTCAAGCGAGAGACGCTGAGTATGCGATAATCAGCCATGCGATGCGCCGGCCGGTGTGATTCTGGAGACGAGCGTACGGCTCCGCCCGCGGCACGAGGCCTGAGAAGGGGCGCGCTCGAGCGCCCCTTCAGCGCACGCTGAGGTCAGGCGGGGAGGATGACCGAGTCGATGACGTGGATGACGCCGTTGGCGCACTCGATGTCGGCTTGCACGACCTTGGCGCCGTTGACCTTGACGCCGCCGGTTGGATCGACCGTCACGGTCTGCCCCTGCAACGTCTTGAGATCGGTCTTCCCCTTCACATCGGACGACATGTACTTGCCGGCCACGACGTGATAGGTGAGGATCGATTTGAGCTTGGGGATGTCCTTGAGCAACCCCTCGACCGTTCCGGCCGGAAGCTTGGCGAACGCGCTGTCCGCGGGGGCGAACACGGTGAACGGTCCGCTGCCCTTGAGGGCGTCGACGAGGCTTGCGGCCTGTAGAGCGGCTGCGAGTGTGGAGAACGATCCTGCGGCCACCGCAGTATCGACGATGTCTTTGAGTCCGGTTGCGGGCATTTTGATGCTCCTTCGATCGTTCAGGTGTTAGGCGCGGGTGCTCGTGGCGATTGCTTCGCGGCTCCGACCCGCTGAGCAACCGTACCCCATGCGCGGCGGACGTGAAACCCACGAAGGCACATTGTCTCTCACGAAAGAGCGGGAACTGCCGTTTTTCGCAGGACGAGTATTGGACGAATGCTGGACACACGCCATCGAGCGCGAGGCGAGACGTGCGCGGCCGGTGCATATGGCGTGCATGGACATCCTCGTCACCGGCGCCACGGGCTACATCGGCGGACGGCTCGTGCCCGAGCTCCTCTCGCGCGGCCATGTGGTGCGCTGCCTCACGCGTTCGCCTAAGAACCTCGTCGGCAGGTTCCGCGGCGTCACCATCTTCCCGGGCGATGCGCTTGATGCTCCTCACACCCTGGCGGCGGCGTTCGCCGGCGTTGACGTTGCCTACTATCTCATCCATTCGATGGAATCGCGCGGCACGGATTTTGCAACGCGCGATCGCGATGCTGCGCGCAACTTCGCGACGGCCGCGAAGGCGGCCGGAGTCAAACGCATCATCTATCTCGGCGGCCTGGGTGAGGCCCGCGCCGGCCTGTCGGCGCACCTTCGCAGCCGTCAGGAAGTCGGCGACGTGCTCCGTGCTCACGGACCACGGATCACCGAATTCCGAGCCGCGATCATCATCGGTTCGGGCAGCGCGTCCTTTGAGATGATCCGCTACCTCACCGAACGGCTGCCCGTCATGGTGGCGCCCAAATGGGTCTCCACCCGCTGCCAGCCGATCGCGGTGGACGACGTGCTCGCATATCTGCTCGCCGCGCTCGAACGGCCGCGCACCGCCGGCAGGACGTACGACATCGGCGGCGCGGATGTGCTGAGCTACCGCGATCTCATCCACGCCTACGCGCGGGTGCGCGGTCTCAAGCGCCTGATCGTGAACGTCCCCTACTTCACCCCACGCCTTTCATCATATTGGGTGCACCTCGTGACGCCCGTGCCGGCGGGGATCGCGCGGCCGCTCATCGATGGCTTGCGCAGCGAGGTCATCGTGGGCGACGGCGCCGCCTTGCGCGACTTCGACATCCGGCCGTTTTCGTGCGAGACCGCCATCCGCCGGGCGCTCGACCGCTACGGCAGCGGCGATACGCAGAGCACGTGGTTCGACGCCTTTGACGCGCGCACGCTCCCCGGGCAGTTCCAGGGCGTCACCCAAGGCATGCTCTTCGACCGGCGTGAACGGCATGCACCGACGTCGGCCCACACCGTGTTCGACGTCGTCACGTCGCTCGGCGGAGAACGCGGCTGGTTGTACGGCGATTGGCTGTGGGCGCTGCGCGGCGCCATCGACCGGCTCGCAGGTGGTATGGGAATGCGGCGAGGCAGGCGGTCACCACGGGATCTGCGCGTCGGCGACGCTGTCGACTTCTGGCGAGTCGAAGCGCTGGAGCCCGACCGGCTGTTACGCTTGCGCGCGGAGATGAAGCTGCCCGGCGCGGCGTGGCTCGAGCTTTCGGTCAGTCCGGATCTGACCGGCTCTTCCTTGCGAGTGACGGCGTTCTTCGAGCCGCACGGCCTTGTTGGCCAGCTGTATTGGTATGTCGTCGCACCGATCCATGCCGTGGTCTTCCGCGGGCTTGTGGACCGCATCATCGCCATGGCGGCGCAGCAGCCCGAAGCCGGCGCTCGGTTTCGATCGGCGATCACGGCATCGTGAAAGCGGCTGCGCTTATCGTCGCGTTCGCCGTGTGCTTCGCGGTCGCCGCGCTCGGGGCGAAATTCACGACGCCGTCACTACCCGTCTGGTATGCTTCGCTGCACAAACCCGCTTGGACGCCGCCATCCTGGCTGTTCGCTCCGGTATGGACGGTCATGTTCGCGATGATGGCGATATCCGTTTGGCTCGTCTGGGTGCGCGTCGGCTTCGCCGGTGCGCCCATCGCTTTTGGGCTCTTCGCCGTTCAGCTGGCGCTCAACGCTGGATGGTCGTTGCTCTTCTTCGCGCAGCGTGATCCCGGAGCGGCATTCGTCGAGGTCGTCATCTTGTGGATCGCCATCGCGCTCACGGCGCTCGCCTTCTCACAGGTGGAAACGCTCGCCGCCGTGCTACTCGTGCCTTACCTGGCCTGGGTGTCGTTCGCAGCCGCCCTCAACTTCGCCATCTGGCGCCTTAACGCACAACGTTGAGCCGGATCTGGAGCCACACCCCGACGGTCATCCAGAAGAGCACAGGCTTATCGCCACTCATTCCTTCCCCGACTGAATTTCGCTTAGGACCAACGACTGATAGTGCAAAGAACCCACAGCCGCTATAATCGGCAGGGTCAGGGTCCTGCCACGCGGCAAGGTACTCGTACCCGCACCGTTCATGTCGCTCGCGTTCTTCAACGCGATGCGATGAGTGCGTGGTTCAGCGTGTTTTCTAAGGAGTTATGATGATAAAGCGCGTGCCCAGTTTCTTCCCCATACTGTCGCTGTGCGTAGCGACGATCGTGGCTGCCGCCCTCCTCAGCGCGTGCGGCGGCGCCACGAGTCCGGTCGCCCCCCTGCCGCAAGGCGGGAACGCGATGCCGCAAGGCACGCAGGACACGATCGCGCTCACCGCGGCTGAGATCAAAGCCACGTCCACATATACTAACGTCCGCTATCACATCAATCTGCTCAACCCGCCGGGTGCGGTGCATACGATGGGCGTCGTGTTCCCGCTCGACATGACAAAGGGCACAGGGACGGTGCTCAAGGCCACGACCCAAAACGACATCTTCGTCAACACGACCTCGGCGGCGGTCGGCACACCGACCATCTTCCAGGCGAACCTGAACCTCAACACGACGTTCCTCAGCGTGCTCAACCAATATGACGGCGTCACCTCGACGGGCAAGTTCCCGGTGGGGACTTCGTTCTCGGCGACCGTGCCCACGTTCTCGAACATGATCTCGCAAGGCGATCTCTTCAACGTGATCCACGCCGCGGCCAAGACTGGCGGCGCGGGCTACGGCCACGAATACAATGTGTTCTTGAAGTCTGGTTTGGACACGTGTATCGATTTCGGACCCTGCTATTCGCCCGACAACCCGCCCACGTGGGTCTTTTGCGCATATCACGGGAGTCTGACGTATTCCGATATCGGCCACGTGATCTACTCGATCATGCCTTATCAAGACGTGCCCGGTTGCGGTGACAACGGCACTCGGCGGCTTGCCCAACCCGGCGCCGATCGACAGCACGGCGACCACGTTGTCGCATGAGTTCTCCGAATCGGTCTCCGATCCCGATCCGAACACCGGGTGGTTCAACGCAACCTTCGGCGCCGAGATCGGCGACGTGTGCAACACCCTTCGGGCGACCGAGACGCTCAACGCCCACAAGTACGTGATCCAGCCTGAGTACTCAAACTCCGCGCACGGATGCTTCTTCTGACGGACTAAGGCGCCGTCAAAGGACGGATCTGCGCCAAAACGAAGGGCGGTCTCGTACGAGGCCGCCCTTGCCTTTTTCGGCCTTCTCGTGGTGCAGGTGATGTCGACGTACCTCTCGCGCGCGCTCTCAGGCGGCCTCGCCGCAATCATGGTCCTCTGCGTCGCGTGCGCGCCGGCACGGGCGAGCGGCGAGCCGCCACTTTTGCCCACCGGCCAGCGTCTGACGCCGACCGCGGCTCCGGGATCTGTTCTCCAGCGCCTGCGCACGCTGCTGCGCGCCGACGGCGGCGCAGATGCGGATGGCGCGGTGGCCTGCGTCAGAAGCCCGGACGGCACAGCAATGCTCGTCCTGACGACGGGATACGACACGACGTACTACACAAGCGCGGGGACGCCGATCGTCCACGCCGTGCTCGATCCGCTCACCGCGCGGCCGACCACCACGATGACGCCCGCGGCGCAGTGGGTGTTCGTGTACGACATCCGTGCGGCCGTGCCACGAGTCGCTGCGCGCATCAACCTCCCGTTCAGCTATAACGGCGTCGTCTGGGACCCCCACGGCCTGCGTTTCTATGTCTCGGGGGGCCCGACGACCGCGTCTACATCTATAAAGCGGTCAACGGCCCGGCCGTCTCCGCCGCGCAGACTTGGGCGCCGGATGCGCCGTTCATCCTGCTCGGGCACAACTCGCATGCGATCGCTGCGCTCTCCACGCAAGACGGCGGCCTGCTCAACCATACGGCGGCCGGTGCTGCGCCGGCACGCAAGCAGAACCTCCCCTTCCCCGCCGTGGCGGCGGGACTCGCGCTGAGCGATGATGGCGCGACGCTCTACGTCGCCAACATGCAGAACGATTCGCTCTCGGTCGTCGACGTCGCCACGCGCCGCGTGACCAAAGAGATCCGTTTCTTCACGCCCGGTGGCCGCGTGGCGCATGGAGAGTATCCTTTCTGGGTCGTGGCCAAAGGCGGCGTAGCGGGCGCCGTGGCGAAGGTCTACACGAGCAGCCTGCGCGACGGTGAGATCATGGTCACGGGCGCGAGCGGCGAGCACACGATCGTGGTCGGCGGCGAGCCCAATAAGATGGAGCTCTCTCCCGACGCGAGATGGCTGTATGTGGCCAACGGCGATCTCGACGTCGTGGACGTCATCGACACGGCCGACGATCGTCTCGCTCGGGTGATCCCGTTGCACGCGTCACCGTACCTCGGAGCAAACCCCAATGCGCTGGCCGTGAGCCCAGATGGAACCCGCCTCTATGTCACTCTCGCCGCCGAGAACGCACTGGCGGTGGTGGACCCAGCTGCCGGCACGCTGCTCGGGCGCATCCCGACGGGGTGGTATCCAAGCGGCGTCAGCGTCAGCGCAGATGGCACGATGCTGTACGTCGTCAACACAAAATCGCCGTCGGGCCCGACACGTTACAAGATCGACGCGAAAGATGATCCGCTACCGCTCCCCGGCGGCGTGAACGGGTACGTCTACAACTTGGAGAAGGCCGGCCTGCTCAGCCTCCCCGTCCCCGACCAGGCCACCCTTGCCGTTCTGTCGCAAACGGTCGACCACAACAACGGCGTCGGGCGTCACGCCGACCACGCGATGATGCGGTTCCTGCAGGCGAGGATCACGCACGTCATCTACGTCATGAAAGAGAACCGGACGTACGACCAGGTGCTCGGCGATCTCACCCCTGGCAACGGCGATCCGCACCTCGTGCAGTTCGGCAAGCTCGTGACGCCCAACAACCACAAACTCGCCTCGCAGTTCGTCACCCTCGACAACTTCTCTGCGAGCGGCGACGTCTCGGGTGACGGCTGGAGCTGGACGTTCCAGGGACGCGCCAACGACTACAACGCGAAGACGGTGCCGTTCGATTACGGCAACGGCGGCTTCACGACGGAGTGGCAGGGCGAGCCGCGCAACATCAACATGTCGCTGCCCGTCTTCGGAGCGCCGACGCCGTACGGCGAGCGCATCACGACGCTCTTCGATCCGAGCGGCGGCTCGACGATCCTGCCCGGCCAAAAGGACATCGGCGCAACGGATGGCGCAGGCGACCTTCGTGCGTCGGCGCGCGGTGGGTTCATCTGGGACGCCGCGCTGCGCAAAGGTCTCACCCACCGCCACTACGGCATCTATACGAGCCTTTTGTTCTACGACCCGAAGGCGCCGTACTATCTGAAGATCTCGCGCCGCCCGTATGCCGCGCACATGGTGCAAGCGGTGCCGGTGCAGAGCGAGCTGTGGGGACGCACCGATCTCTACTATCGGGGCTGGGACCTCGACGTGCCCGATCAATACCGCTTCGAGGAATGGAAGCGCGAGTTCGACGGCTACGTCCGCCGCGGCGACCTGCCAGCACTCGAGGTGGTCGACCTCCCGAGCGACCACTTCGGCAACTTCGCGACCAACGTGGGTGGTCTCGACACGCCTGAATCGCAGATCGCCATGAACGACTATGCGCTGGGCGAGCTCGTGGCGGCGGTCGCGGCATCGCCGTACTGGAAGAGCACGGCGATCTTCGTCGTCGAGGATGACGCGCAAGACGGCCCCGATCACGTGGATTCGCACCGCACGGTAGCCCACGTCATCTCCGCCTACACCAAACGCCATGCCGTCGTCTCGGTCCCGTACAACACGGTGACGATGCTGCGCACGATGGAAGACATCTTAGGGCTCGACCACCTGGGGATATTCGACGCCAACGCCGCCCCCATGGATGACGTGTTCACGACGCAGGCGGATCTCGCGCCATACACGCCGGTCGTCCCAGGCATCTTGTGCCGGGCGCCGGTCAAGCGGGATCTCGTGCCCGCCTGCGCCGATGCGCGATCTCCTAAGACCGCCGCCGTCGAGCCGACGCACGATGGCGGGTGGTGGTCGCAGCAGACGCGCGGATTTGATTTCAGCCGGCCAGATGCCGTCGATAGCGTCGCCTTCAATCGTCTCCTCGAGCTGGGCACATCGGGAGATCGGGTGGCCCCACAGACTCATGCCGCCGCCCAGGAGGCGGGGCCGTCCAAGCGCTAATGTAGCCAGCCGACAGAGCGCTTTTGCGCACCACATCCGAGGGAGATCGTCGCATGAAGAATGTATGCCTTGCACTTTTCGCAGCCGCCATGGTGTGCGCGAGTCTCGCACCGGCGGCGAGCGCCTACGAAGTGCCCAGAAATCACCAGCTCATCTACGCGGTCGAGATCACCCAGCGTTTCAAGATGTCGTCGGCGTGGACCGGCGACCTCGTGATCACCGTGAACGACGCGGGGATCGTCAGCGGACAATACCGCAGCAACTCGATCAAGCCGGACCCGTTTCGCGGTTCGATCGTCAATGTCTCAGGCGGGCTGTCCGGGGATTTCATCAAGATCAGCTTCGGCACGATGGGGCAGATGTCGGTGAAGGGCACGATCTCAGAAGAGAAGATCTCGGGGACCTTCTACGATACGAACAACAAGACGTACGACTTCGTCGCGCTGCGGGTGACGCGCGAATAGCGCCTCGTCAGACCGGCGCCGGCGGCGGAGGCGGCTGCTTGGCGGCGCCCGATTCGCGCCGAGCGCCGCTGCGCACGGCGGCGATGATCACCGCGACGACGATGAGGGTGAGCACGAAGAGCACGGCGAGTATGGCCGCCAGGTAGGGATGCAAAAAGGCGAGGATGACGCCGAAGATGGCCGTCGCATCTTCGCCTGCGCTGATCGGAGCGTTGGCGGCGCCGAGCGTGGTCACAGTCGAGGCGGCCCGCGCCGCCGCCGACGAGGTGTGCACTACAAGCGTGTTGAGCGCGCCGAGCGCCATGGCGGTGTACAGCGTGCCCGGGTTGTCGGTATGGATCGTGCTGCCGACGAGGATGGCGCCGGCAAGCGGACGTATCGCGAACGACACCGCGTGCAGCGCGTGGTCGAGCGCCGGCACCTTGTCGGCGGCGAACTCGAGCAGCGCGAAGACCCCGAGCACGACCGTCGCCGTATCCGACGCAAGCCAGGCGAACGCGCCGGCGGGATGGATCAGATGGTAATGCGCGGCGACCGATGCCGCGAAAAGGGTGAGGAACCCGCGCAGACCTGCAGTCGTGGTCAGCGCGTATGCGAGGGCATATTGTCCGGTCGCGTCCATGCCCGTTCATACCTCGCCTTCGAAGCTAAGGTTGCAGCGCGGATATTCGCGTGGTGACATATGAACCCCGTCACGCGGAAGCGGCCGATCCGCGACGCTCCTCGAGAAAGGTTGGGCTTTGCGCGTCACGCGCCGCCCACATCGTCGCGGTCGGCCTCGTCGAGGGCGAAGTAGCGCACCTCGATGCCGAAGAAGCGCGCGTCCTTCTCGTAGCGTAGGCCGACTTTTTGCAGCACCCGCTGCGACGCGAGGTTCTCGGGCACGGTCAGCCCGACGATGCGGTGCAGCCCCACCTGGTCGAAACCGGCGTCGACCGCGGCCTGCGCACCCTCGGTCGCGAAGCCGCGTCCCCAAAACGGCCGGTCGAGGAGGTAGAGCACCTCGACCTCAGGCGCTTCCTCAAGATTGTTGAGCCCGCACTGGCCGATGAGGGCGCCCGAGTCCTTGTCCTCGACGGCCCACACCCCGTAGCCGTGCGTGCGCCAGTGCTCGATGAAATACTCGATCGTCCGGCGCGCGATGTCAGGCGCCTTCTCGGCTGGGTATGGCCCGCGGGGAAGATAGCGCGTCACCTGGGGATCGGAAAAAATGCGCCCGTGCGCTTCGACGTCGTCGAGCGTGAACTCGCGCAGGATGAGCCGCGGAGTTTGGAGCGTCGCGGGCGCACGCAATCCCATGCGGGATTTCGAGCCTAGTACTTGATGTTGTAGAAGAACGTGTACAGGCGCGGTGGCCCGCTCGGCTCGGCCTCGTACGGGTAGACGCTCTGGTTGTACATGAATGGCTCGCAGAACGATGGGTTCGCCGGCGTGCACTGATTGACGTTGAAACCGGAACCGGGTCCGTACGACCCGATACCTTGTGGAACGTAATACAGGTTGGATGGTATCAGCGTCGGCGAATAGTTGCCGAGCAAGTTCTCAACGCGAATCCCGACTTCAGAGTTGTGGATACCGGCGCCGAGCGTGTGCGACAGGCTGAGATTGACGGTCGCGATCGGCGGACCAAACAAACTTCCAGGGTCGGATCCCTCCGCGGTCCCCCTCGACGCGGTGATGTTCGGGTGTTCGATCGTCCCGGGGTTGTTTGCATCGGTGAAATAGTACGCCTCGGACGTTGTGGTTGCCGCCAGATCGGTGTTGAGGACTTGTTCGGGCTGTCCGTTCGCGCCGAACACGAACGTCTTCGTGCCCACGCCATATCGGTAGCCGGACTCATAGCTGATCGTGGTTGAGGCGTGCCAGCCGTTGCGGGTGTTGTACACGAGATTGAACGTCCCCGTCACCGGCGCGACGTAGGTGACGTGGAAGAAGTGGTTGGCCGCGATCGCAGCGGCGTTGACGCTCGGGAAGAAATCGCCGTCATAGTTGGCGAGCGTGTTGTCGTACGTCGCATCTATCAGCCCGGAGAAGCCGTACTGAGCACTCCGCTGCAACGCGAACTCAACGCCGGTGTTTTCATTGATCCCAGCGTTCTCTTCTTTGGATGGCCCGAACACCGGCGTGCCGCTGGCCAGCGTGAAGAGCAATGGCTGGTTGCCGACCACGTAATTCGAGCCCTTGCGGTAGTACGGGGTCAGCCGCAGCTGGAGACCCTGACCGAATTCGTGTTCCCATGAGAAGTCGACGTTGATAGCCGTCTGCGGCAGCACAGGGGTATATTGCGCGAAATCATTGGTCGTCAGGTCCAAGATGGCTTGCTGATACAGGTTGGTGACGTTGTTCGTGACGCCAAAACCTGGCAGCGGCGTGAAGCATTTGTTTGCGATGTTGCAGTTCCGCAGCGATGTCGGCACGGCGTTGTAGGTGGTCTGAAGCGCTGCGAGCGGTACGAACTCGATGTTCTTGCCGAACGAGAAGCGCATCGTGTCGCGAGGCGTGACCTCGTAGCTCGCCGCGACGCGGGGACTGATCTGCTGCGGTCGCGTCACATCAGTTCCGATGGCCTGACCCGGAACGGTCACGACGTCACATGGCGTCCCCCCGAGGAACGTGCTGGGTGGTTGGCAGCCCGCCGGACGCGTGTTGTCGATATAGTATGTCGTGTTCTGCTGCGCTGCGTCCGAAGGAATACCGACGACCTCTTGATCCCAGCGGAGGCCGAGCGTGACGGTGACACGCTCGCTGGGTTGCCAGCGGTCTTTCGCCCACAGATCCCATTTGTGCACAGGGGCTGTCGAATATCCCGAATTATCGACATAGGTGTTCAGCGGTGCGAAAGCGGGATTGGTCGGCAGTCCCAGCCCAAGCGCATTGTTGAGCGCCGCGTTGAACGGAGCGATGTAACACCCACCCGTCGACCCGCTCGCCACTCCAGTCAGCGCGGTCTGCGCAGTGGAGCAACCCAGGTCTTCCAGGGGCTGGTAAAACGGTTCAAAGCTTGGAGAGCCAATCCAGTAATCCGTGTTATAGGATCCGCCGTCGCCGCCCACACTGACCTCGTTCTTGCTGCTGAGCTGGTTCGTGTAATCGAATGCTTCGCCCCATTCCGTCGTCTGTTCGTTGAAGAATGAGTCGGTGAACGAGCCGACGTTGTATGCGTACCAATCCACCCAGTTCAAGTAGTTCTTGAACACCCGAACTTCGCCAAAGCTCGAAGGCGTCAGTTGCCGCTTGAAGTTGAGTTTTTGGATGACCGAATTGAAGGTTTGGGTATCGGCTTGATTGGTGTTCTGCAGATATCCAGCTTGGCCGGGAAACAGCGTGGTGTAGGTGCTCTGGTCCGTCACAGGCTGTCCGAGCCCGAACGGATCGTACGACCCCTGGACATCGCCATTATTGGATGCGTACGGTGACTGCGGCGGGTTGGCGTAGAAATTGAATTGGAACGTCTCCGCGCTGATGTTGGCGAGGTACTGAAGCTCGTTCTTGTTGTCTTGACCGAAGTGGTAGAAGAGGTTGAGGATGTCGTCATTGAGATAGGTGAAGACGGTTTGGCCGAGCTCCAACGGAACCAGCGTGTGCCTGTCGCCGAAGTCGTTGCCGTCTCGCGAGCCGCCGTACGAGATGTAATAGCTAAAGCGGTTGTTCGGTGTGGCCGACCCGAAATCGAAGGACAGCTCGTGACCGAAGATCGGGCTGTTCAGGCGGAGCGTGGCTTCACCTGCCGACGGATAGGTGCCGCGCTTGATGACCTCGTTGATGACCCCTGAGTTCGTGTTGCCGTTGCTGACGTCATAACCGCCGGTGGAGAGCTGCACGCTGCGCGCGCCGTTGAGCGTCAAGGCGTTGAGGAACTCACCGGATCCGATCTCGGTGTTGTCGACGCCGTCGAGCTCGTATCCGACGTCGTTCTCCGCACCTGCGCGGATGGTCGGATAGCCCGAGCTATCCACCGTGACGCCGGGCAACGCGTTGAAGGCCTGGAAGCCGTTGAGGTCCTGCGGCGTCCCGTTGATGTCCGACAAGCGCTGCTCGTTGACGACGTACGTATCCGCCGTGACCGTCGGCTGGACGAGCGAGCTTGAACTGCGCACGGTGATGCGGCCGAGCGATTTGACGGTGCTGATCGTGAGACGGGCGTTCACGCGGTTGGGCTGGTCCTGGATCGTCGTGATGCCGGGGATGATCGTCGCCTGGTAACCATCCTTGGAGAAGGTGACCGTATAGGTGTCAAGCGGCAAGCCATTGAGCGAGTAAAAACCGTTCGCTCCGGATGTCGTCGTGAAATGCCCGGTGGGCGCCGCGGCGGTGATGCTGACGCCGGCTATCCCATGGCCTGATCCGTCGGTCACATAGCCTTGGATCGCGCCGGTCGTTCCCGCACGAGCTGTATTCGCACCACTGGCGATAAGCCCAATGCAGAGCAGCGCGGCGATGATACGGCGCTCGAACGTTCTAGCCATGAGTCTCCCTCATCCGTAAGCGATTGATCCGACGAGGACAGGAAGGAGCGCGCAAGCGTCCCCACCATAAGCTCTTTTGAGGCGAGCGCCTTCGGTGCGGCGTATTTGGATTCTTGCCGGCTTTTCAGGTCAGCGCAAATAGCGGTCGAACCAGCCGACCCAGCGACGGTAGATGTCCTCGCTCGTGACCGGATCCGACGGAAAATGCTCGCTTGAGGGGTAGACGACGAACTCGACTGGGATGCCGCGGCTCTTGAGCGCATGATAGAGCTCGTACGAGTGCGTCACGGGGACGGTCGTGTCGTAGACGCTCGACATGATGAGCGTCGGCGTCGTCACGTCCCAGGCGTACGTGATCGGGGATTGATCGACATACATCTGTTGGGCCGACCGCGAGTCCCATAGCGACCGGCCATAGAAGTAGCGGTCGAGCACGTTGTAGCTGCCGATGGCGTAGTCGACGGGCAGATCGGTCGGCGCCGCGCCGGCCATGGCGGCCTTCCACGGATGATGCCCGATGAGCCACGCGGTCATGAGCCCGCCGTACGACCAACCGGAGACCGCGATCCGGGAGGTGTCGACGATCCCGAGCTTCTCCACGGCGGCGATGCCGGCCATGACGTCTCGCCCGGGACCAGCCGCCGAGTCGCCGACGATCGCTGTCTCAAAGGCGTTGCCCATGTTGTCGCTGCCGCGATAGTTCGGTTCGAACGCGAGATAGCCGTGCGCCGCGAAGAGCTGGGTCAAGCCCGGGTAGTCCGTGTCGAAGGCCTCTTGCGATGCATACTGGGGCCATCCGTGGATCTGCAGCACGAGCGGATACTTCTTCCCCGCGACAAAGCCGGGCGGATACGTCAGCACCCCGTTCTCGGCAAACCCGTCACTCGTCCAGTCGATGCGCGCCACCGCTCCGAGATCGAGCGATCCAAAAAAGGCGTTGTCGTCGGTGAGCGCTCGCGGAGTCCCGCCCGACCGGTCAAGGACGTAGAGCTCTGTCGGCTCACGCGGCCCTGAAGCGATGAAGGCGATCGTGCCATCACGGCTGACGCTCGCACCGCTCGCGCTCAAGTCGCCGATGTCAAGCCTGCGCGGTTTGGCATCGTCGGCGACGATCCACATGCCCTCGCGCGTGCCATCGTGCGCGAGCACGAGCACGGACGCGCTGTCCGGCATCCAGCGGATCTGCCATGGCGAACGGTCGAGCTCGCGGGTGACGTCGACGCCGTTGTGGCCGCGGGCGTCGCTTGGCAGCACGAAGATGGAGCTCGCGTCCATCCCTCCGCCGTTGCGCGGATACCAGTAGGCGATGCGGCGGCCGTCCGGCGACGTGTCGCAGCCCGCCTCGAGACCCGAGCGGCTGGTGAGGGGCGTCTCGCGACCGGTCGCGACATCGAGGACCACCATCACCGCCCGGTCGGTGTGGGTGATGTAGGCATCGGGAAGCTGCGTGTAGGTGATCGAGCGACCATCGCTTGCCCAGCAGAAATATTCGTTGGGCATGTGCTGCGGCAAGATGAACGAGTTGAGGTATGGCTGCGAGAAGCTCGATGCGCCCGGTGGCAGGCTGCGACGGCCATTTGTGAGCCGGCGCGAAACGCCGTCGAGGCCGGCGAGCCACAGATGCGACGGCAGCGGAGCAGCCGTCGTGAGGTAATCATTGTCGCCGACAATAAAGCCCAGGTCGTATTTCGCCGGGCCATGCCGCGGCGGCGGCGCCTCCTCGCTAACATAGGCGATCGCGTCGCCGTCGGGGCGCCAGGCGAAATACTCGACCCCGCGCGGTGCGCTCGTGATCTTGCGCAGCTTCGCGCCGGCCGGGGTCGCGATGTACACTTGCTGTGGGTCGTCCGGGTTCGGCGATGCCAAAAAGGCGATCCGAGCGCTGTCGGGCGACCAGCGCACGGACGCGATGTTGCGCTTGTCGACGGGGAGCACGGTCTGAGCGCCCGTCGCCACGCCGACCATGACGATCCGGATGGCGACGACGTCATGGTCGAAGTCGTTCGTGCCGGTGAGGAGGGCCACGCTGCTTCCATCCGGCGATATCTGCGGATCGGACATGGAGACTTCCCGGCGCAGGTCGAGCAGGGTCATGCTGCGCGCGCCGACGACGGTCGGCAACAACGCAAAGAGCGCTGCGCTCATAGCGGCCGCAGCGCCAGTTCGAAAAACACGTGATGTCATCCGCGCAAGTACGGTCCGAAACCGGTCAGCGCCTGCAGCAGACCTCGAGTTTGTTGCCGTCGGGGTCTTCAAAGAACACGGCGTAGTATGGCTGGGTATAACACTGCTCCGGGCCGCAGATCTCTTTTCCACCCGCTCGTCGGATGACGCGGGCGATGCGATCGACCTCCGCTCGCGTCTGAGCGGCGAACGCGACGCGCGTTCGGCTCGGCACGTTCTTGACGGCTTGCACGACCCAGAAGAAAGGAGCACGCGGATCCTGATTGTAGTAGCCGCGGCTCCGTTCGCCCTTGCTGATCTTCGTGAACCCCAGCGCCGGCATTAGTGCATCGTAAAAGCGTTTGACCTTTTTGACATCGCGGACCCGGAAATCGAGGTGATCGATAAGCCCGGTGTTCGCCATGGCTAGATCCGCACGCCCCAGCCGCCGAACAGCTCGGCGATCACTCCCTGCGGCACGTGCACCAAGGTGGTGCGGGACTGGGCCAAGAGCTCACTCGCCGCGGTGTCGCTCACGATGGCCGCTCGCTCTACCAACATCATCATCTTTCTCCACTTTCCGGCCGCCCCGAGGCGGCAACTTCTAGTAACCTGTGACAAGTCTACACTAGTTAGCATAACCTGTCAATAGCATTATATGGTTATTAACTGTGCCGCAGAATGGGACTAAATCTATTGCGACTAACCCTCTTTATGGGTACAATGGTTTCGTGAAAAAGCCACCGGCCAGCCAGCCTAAGCCCGAACCAAGCCCGCCGCCCAAGCGCGACCCGGCTCCGGGTGAGCTGCACGTCGTGCAAGAGTTCATCAATGCCTGGGACCTCCAAGGCGTGGACAGGCTCTCCAACCCCATCTCCCTCGAGCAATGGCTCGCCGAGTATAAGCTGCTCGAGCATCATGGACGGCTCACAGACGCCGACGTCCGCCATGCGGTCGAGGTGCGCGAAGCGCTGCGCGACCTCTTGGCGGGCAACTATGGGGAGCGTGTGGGCAAAGAGGCGCTTGAGACGCTCAGCCGGGCGGCTCGCAGCGCCCAGCTCGTGGTCCAGTTCCAAGGCGGGGGCCAGGCCACGCTCGAGCCGGCGGCATCCGGCGTGGACGCCGCTCTCGGTAAGATCCTCGCGATCGTTTTTCGCGCCATGCTCGATGGCTCGTGGCAGAGGCTCAAAGTCTGTCGTGACGACACCTGCCGCTGGGCGTTCTACGACCGTTCCAAGAACCGCTCGGGGAGCTGGTGTCTCATGTCCGTGTGCGGCAACCGCACAAAGGCCCGGAAGTACCGCCAGCACCTGCACGCATAAGGCGAGACGAGCGCCTCTTCTTTATTAAAGAGAGGTTCTTTTTTGCTGTCCGCTCAGATCGCCGCTAGCCCCCGTTCGAGGTCGGCAAGGATGTCGGCCGGGTCCTCGATGCCGACCGAGAGGCGCAAGAAGCCATCGTGGATGCCGAGCTCGGCTCGTTGCTTTGGGCCGAGCGAGCGATGCGACGATGTGGCCGGATGGGATAGCGTCGTCGCGACCCCGCCGAAGGAGAGCACGAGCGTGATATGCTCGAGCGCGGCGAGCATGCGGTCCACAGCCGCCCGATCCGGTGTGATCTCAAAAGACAGCACCGAGCCAAATCCGCAAGCGAGCGTTCGCCCGGCGACGCTGTAACAGGCATCGGTTTCCAGCCCCGGATAGTGGCAGGCCGACACTTTCGGGTGGCGGGCGAGCCGCTGCGCGACGGCGAGCGCGTTCGCACTCGATCGGGCGAGCCGGACGTCGAGCGTGGCGATCGAACGGATGGCAAGCCAGGTCTCGAGCACGGCGGAGATGAGCCCCAAGCGCGAAGCGAAGAGCCGCATCGGCTCGACGAGCGCGCGGGAGCCCGCGAGGACCCCGAGCACGAGATCGTGATGGCCGCCCAAGAACTTCGCGAGGCTCTCGATGACGATGTCGGCGCCGAGTTCGAGCGGCCGGCAATGGTATGGCGAGGCAAGCGAGTTGTCGACGAGGAGCAGCGCGCCGCGGTCGTGTGCTAGTGCGGCGAGCGATCTCAGATCGGCGACGCGGACGCGCGGATTGGAGATCGTCTCGACGACCACGAGGCGTGCCGGCCGCTCGAGCGCGCCGCGAACCGCTTCAAGGTCGGTCGTATCGACCGCGTCTGTCTGGACGCCGAAGCGCTCGAGATCGGCGAGCAGGCGCGAGGTGTTGCCGTAGAGATCGCGCGCCGCGACGACCCTCGACCCAGCAGCGGTGAGGTGGAGCAGGGCGGCGGCGAACGCCGACATTCCGGCCGCCGTCACCACGGCGGTTTGCGCGCCATGGAGCGAGCAGATCAGGGCCTCGAGCGCCTCGTGGTCGGGCACGCCTGACCCGCCATAGACGGCCCCGGGAACCCGGCCCTCGTAGACCGCGTCCACCTCGTCGAGCGAGCGGAAGACCCAGCCCGACGATTGGTAGATGGGGAGCGCCGCGGGAGCGTTCACAGGCGCGTGGGCTTTCGCGTCACGGACGACGCGCGATGCAAATGAGGGAGCTGCCATCTCGTCTCTCCTCGAAAAGAAATAAAGAAGGGGTGCTGCGCGTATCGCAGCTCCCCCTTGTGGAATCTTGTCTAACCCGAGATGAACTCGTGGTTATTTCTTCTTCTTCGCCTTCTTAGCAGCTTTCTTCTTTGCCACGGTGTACAAGTCACCTCCCATCTGGTCTTCCGGTGAGCGCGGGGCGTTGCTGTACGCCTCATCATCTTCATGTGCCGTCGATGCGGAGCCTCGACGGTTATCGCGCGTCGCCGAAGGGTGCGGGAACTTCGAAGAAGATCCTCGCGCGGAAGTTCGGTTACGAGCACTCCCTTCCTTTCATCATCGGCAGCGAGGGAGAAAAAGTTACACTTGAGTCAACCGGTCGGACCTTCGCCAAAGACTCGCGATCGAGGTCGATGACGAGCGATGGATGACGATCGTCGGTGCTCGCTCGTGATCCGCCGGCCGACTCCCACGTCCGGATCGGGGCGTCATCAAAGCGCGACCTGTCGAGCGCGAAGTCGAGCTAGCAAAGCTCAATAGGTCCGATGCTTTGCTGCGTCCCCGATCAGGACGTGGAGGGCAGTCAGCAGACGACGTCATAAGCGAATCGTCCTCGCCGATCTCTTCATCTATATAGAAGGGTTGCGCGCGTGGCGCCAGGGCACAAGGGCGCAGCCGCGACGTCTGACGAAGCAGCCCAGCACAGCATGCACAATTCACGCCGGGTCGTGGTGACCGGGATCGGTGCCATCACCCCCTTGGGCAACTCTGCGCCCGAATTCTGGTCGAACGTCGTCCGCGGGCGCAGTGGCGTCGATCACATCACCCTCTTCGATGCTTCCAAACTCGCGACGCGATTCGCCGCCGAGGTGCGCGGCTTCGATCCGGCCGAGGCTATCGGCAAGAAGGAAGCACGCCGGATGGACCGTTTCGCCCAATTCGCCTTCGTCGCGGCGATCGAGGCGGTGGCCGACTCAGGGCTGCAGATCACCGATGAGAACCGCGAAGGCATCGGCGTTATCATGGGATCGGGCATCGGGGGCATCACGACCATCGAGCAGCAGACCATCGTCATGAACGAACAGGGGCCCGACCGCCTGTCGCCGTTCTTCATCCCCATGCTTATCAGCAACATCGCCCCCGGCCTCATCTCGATGAAGCTCGGGGTGCGCGGTCCCTCGCAGACCGCCGTGTCGGCGTGCGCCTCTTCGAATAACGCGATCGGCGAAGCCATGCGGGTCATCCAGCACGGCGACGCGGACGTCATGATCTCGGGAGGGTCGGAAGCGCCCATCACGCCGCTGGCCGTCGGCGGGTTCTGTTCGATGCGCGCGCTCTCGACGCGTAACGACGAACCCAAGACGGCGAGCCGGCCATTCGACAAGACCCGCGACGGCTTCGTCATCGGCGAAGGCGGCGGCGCGTTCGTCCTCGAGGAGCTCGGTCATGCCCGGGCCCGCAACGCGCGCATCTACGCTGAAATCATCGGGTACGGGCAGTCGTCCGACGCGTACCACATGGTGGCCCCCGACCCGCAGGCGCGCGGGGTGAAGCTCGCCATGGTCCGGGCGCTGCGCGACGCCGGCATCAAACCCACCGACATCGACTACATCAACGCCCACGCCACCTCGACCGATCTGGGTGACGCGGCCGAAACCCAAGCAGTGCACGCGGTGTTCGGCGAGCACGCCAAGGCCATCCCCGTCAGCTCGAACAAGTCGATGTTCGGCCACGCGCTGGGCGCGGCCGGGGCGCTCGAAGGCATCTGCACGATCCTGACCATCTATCACGGCATCATACCGCCGACCATCAACTACGAGCACGTCGATCCGACCTGCGACCTCGACTGCGTGCCCAACGTGGCGCGCAAGCACGAGGTGAACACCGGGCTGTCGAATTCGTTCGGGTTTGGCGGGCACAATGCGGTGCTCGTCTTCCGGAAGTTCTCCGACAACTAGGACGTGGCAGCAGGGTCCGCGCGCAAACGCGGCTTGCAGGGGCTTGCTCGCGCGCTCAGGCTGGGTGACGGCTGCCTCAAAAACGGCCTCCTCGACACCGCCCTCACCCACGATTCGTTCGCGTCGGAGCACGAGGGCAGCGTCTATGCCGCAAACGAGCGTCTGGAGTTCCTCGGCGATGCCGTGCTCGGCGCAGTCGTGGCGCACGCCCTCTACCTGCGCCATCCCGACAAGGCCGAGGGCACGCTCTCGCGCATGCGAGCCGCGCTCGTCTCGCGCGCGGCGCTGGCACAGAGCGCGCGCCGTCTCGGGCTTGCGCCCGTGCTCCGGCTCGGTCGTGGTGAGGCCGCGGCAGGCGGTGAGCAGCGGCCCTCGATCCTTGCCGCCGCCTTCGAGGCGATCGTCGGCGCCGTCTACCTCAGCGACGGGCTTGAGGCGGCGCGGCGCTTCATCGAGCGCAGCCATCTGGCGCATGCCGCAGCGATCGAGACCCCGGACCCCAAGACCGCACTGCAAGAATATACCCAAGCAAAGTTTAAGAAGGCACCGCACTACGCCATGACGGCGCAGAGCGGCCCTCCGCACGCGCGGATCTTCACGGTCACGGTGTCCGTCGCGGGCAAGGTTATGGGATCGGCCGATGGCGCCACGAAGAAGCAGGCGGAGGCGGCTGCGGCGCGCGAGGCGCTCGAGACACTGCACGGCGGCCGGCGCGGCTTGAGGACATGAGGTGACAGCGCATCTACCTTAAGAGCATAGATCTCTTCGGCTTCAAGACGTTCGCGGAGCGGACGCACCTCGAGTTCCACCCCGGCGTCTCGGCGATCGTCGGTCCTAACGGATCCGGCAAATCAAATTTCGTCGATGCGGTGCGCTGGGTGCTCGGCGAACAGAGCGCCCGCCAGCTGCGCGGCACGCGCATGGACGACGTCATCTTCGCCGGCAACTCCCAGCGCCGGCCGCTCGGCATGGCCGAAGTCACCCTGACCTTCGACAACTCGGACGGAGCCTTGCCGACGCCGTTCGCCGAACTGGCCATCACCCGCCGCGCCTATCGCTCGGGCGAGAGCGAGTTCTTCCTCAACAAGTCCCAGGTGCGGCTGCGCGACATCACCGACCTGCTCTTGGGCACGGGCCTGGCCGCCGAGCTGGCGGCGATCGTCTCCCAGGGCGAGATCGACGCGATCCTCTCCGCCAAACCCGAAGCGCGGCGCGAGTTGTTCGAAGGGGTCGCCGGCACGGCGCGCTACCGCGCACGCAAACGCGAAGCGCAACGGCGCCTCGAACAGACAGCGACCAACGCGCTGCGCCTCAACGACCTGCTCATCGAGCTCGAGAAGCAGATCCCTGCGATCGAGCAGCAGGTGCGCCGCGCCAAACGCTATCAGAAGGTCAACACCCAGCTGCGCGACTTCGAGATACTCTCCTACGTGCGCAAGACGGCGGAACGCCGCGACGAGCGCGCCCGTATCGTCGCATCGCTGGGCGCGGACGAGCACGAAGCCGCAGCAGCGGCCAAACAGCACAGCGAGCTGCAAGCCGCCCTTAGCAAAGCGCGCGCCGAGGAATATCAAGCGTCGCTCGCGCTCGACGGGCGCAACGCCGAGCACACCACGCTTGCCGAGCAGCTCCAGGAGCACGCATCTGCGCACGCCGCGTCGGGCGCGAAGACCGCAGAGCTCGTACGTGCCCTCGAGTCCCTTGAACGTGAGGTCGATGCAGCCGCCAACGCCGCCACGCGAGCAGATGCGCGGCTATCGGCGGCGATCGAAGAGCTGCGCCGCAGCCGCGAAGCGCGAGATGAAGCGCTCGGCCTGGCGGAGTCGGCTGCATCGGTCGAAGCGACCGGCACCGCGCAGTGGGAGCGAGCCTATTCGGCGCTGCGCGCGGTCGAGGACGCGCGCACGCGAGCGGCCGCACGCTCTGCGCAGAGCGCTTCGGCGGCAGTGGCCGCCGACCACGAGGTCGAGCGCCTGGGCGATGAGGCCAAACGATTGGCCGGCGAGATCGGAGCCGCAGACTCAGGCGTCGAGCGCAGCCGCGCACGTCAGGCGCAGCTCGGCGCCGACTGTGAAGCGCTCACCGCGCAGGCCGCCACGTTGGCCGCTGCGCTGCGCGGCGCGGAAGAGGAGACCACGGCCGCCGCAAAAGCCGTGGAAGATGCGCGGCGCGCGCGCGAGCAGGCGCACGGCCGGCTCGTACAGCTGACGGCCAAACGCGATGCGCTCAAAGAGCTCGAGGCGGGAACGGCCGGGGCGCCCGCAGGCACGGCTGCGCTGCTTGAGGCGGCCGCGAGCGGGGCACTGGCCGGCATCCTCGGGCCGCTGGCACGTCAGATCTCGGTCGACGACCGTAACGCGATCGCCATCGATGCGCTGCTCGGCGTTCACGCGCACGACGTCGTCGTGCGCACGCTCGACGACGGGAAGGCGGCGATGCGGCTGCTCAAGAGCATGCAGGCCGGGCGGGCGACGATCATCGCGCTTGAGGCCTTGCCGCGCGGCCGCGGTCGTGGGTCGTCAGATGCCGGCCCGGGCATCGTCGGCCGCGCCGCCGACCTCGTCACCTGTGACCCTGCGCTCGCGCCCGCGATCGACCACGTCTTGGGGCAGAGCTTCGTGGTCGCCACGCTCGACGACGCGTTTGCCTGCTCGCAGAAGATGCCCGACGCGGCGTTTGTGACGCAGGACGGCGATGTGATCCGCGGCGGCGTCATCTCGACCGGCGCCGGCGTGGGGCCGGTCGGCGCGCATGCGGCGCTGTCGGCGTTGGAGGACGAGTTGAAGTCGCATGCCGATGCGGCACGCTCGAGCGACGGCGTGCTCGACGCCGCGGTGCGCGCCCTCGACGCGGCGCGGCTCCGCGTGGAAGAGCGAAAGCGTGATGGCGCTGCACTGGCCTTGCGCCAGCACGATGCCGCGGCCGCGCGCGAGCACGAAGCGCACGAGCAGGTGACGCTCGCCGACCGCCTGAGCGCGCTGCGCGAGCTCCACGACAAGCTGAAGGGCCAGCTCGCGGCGGCGCAGGCCACAGCGCAGCGCCATCGTGAGAGCGCTGCCGAGCTTTCGCGCGAGGTCGACGGTCTTGAGTCCCAGCGGCGCGAAGCGCTGACCACGGCGGACTCGCTCGCGCAGGAGCTCAGCGGGGTGCGCGGGCGCCACCGCGAGGCAGCGGCCAACGCGGCGGCGCTCGTCGAGCGGGTCGCGCAGCTCTCCGACGACGTCGAGACGTCACGCGCCGAGCTCGAACGTGCGCAGGCGCAGCGCAAGGAACGGCTGGCGTCGCTCGCCGGCATGCGCGAAGAGCGCGAGCACAGCGCAGCCGAGGTCGAACGTCTGGCGGCGCTGCGCGGCGCCGCGGAGACGGCGCTCGGCGGCGGTCGCATCTGGCCTGGCCGAGCTGCGCGAACGCCGTGACGCCTGCGCGCGCACCGCGCGCGAGCTCGATGCGGCGTATGCGCAAGAAGAGCAGCTCGGCCGCGAGCAATCGCTCGAACTCGAACGGCTGCGCATCCGTCTTGCTGAGATCGACGCCGAACTCACCCTGCTCCAGCAGACCTTCTCGCAGAACCCGGCGACGCCGCACGAGTGCGAGGACGTCGAAGCGCGCTACAAGGAATTCGAAGGCGACACCGATGCCCAGGTTCGCCGGTTGCGCGAAGAGCTGGTGCGCTTGGGCAACGTCAACCTCAACGCGCTCGAGGATCGGGCGGCGACGCTGGAGCGCTGCGAATTCCTGCGCGGCCAGCTGCGCGATCTTGGAAGCGGCGCGCGCCGGCATCTTGGCGAGCATCGCTGAGATCGACGCCGAATCGCTGCGCAAGTTCAACGAGACGTTCGAGAAGGTGGCGATCGCCTTCTCCGAGACGTTCACCCGCCTCTTCAACGGCGGCAACGCGAAGATATGGGTGAGCGAGGCAGAGGATCCCACCGAAGCCGGCATCGAGATCTCGGCGCAGCCGCCGGGCAAGAAGATGCAGAACCTCAACCTGCTGTCGGGCGGCGAGCGGGCGCTCACCGCGGTGGCGCTCATCTTCGCGACGCTGCAGGTCCGGCCGAGTCCGTTCTACATCTTCGACGAGATCGACGCCGCGCTCGACGAGGCCAACGTCGGACGCTTCGGCGTGCAGCTGGCCGAGCTCGCCGGCAACGGACGTTCGCAGATCATCATCATCACGCACAACAAGGCGACGATGACGCTCGTCGACCGCATGTACGGCGTGACGATGAGCGAGGCCGGCGTCTCCAACGTCTTATCGCTGTCGCTGGAGCGGGCGGGTGCCGCACGATAGACCACTCGCACTCCTCGCTCACCGATCGGACCGGCCTCCACGAACTAGCAGCAAGCGCTGTGCGCGGCCGAGTACCGCTTGGTGGCGACCTCGGGCACCGCTGCGGCCATCCGCGCGTTGCATCTGCCCTGCGAGGACGTCGAAGCGATCACAGACTTCCCGCCGCTGCTCGGCGGGCGGGTGAAGACGCTACATCCCAAGGTCTTCGGCGGCATTCTGGCCCGGCCGGAGCGGGCGGACGACGCTTCGGACAAAGAACGACAAGGCATCCCGACGGTCGCCGTGGTCGTGGTGAACCTCTACCGCTTCGCCGAAGCAGCCGCACGCCCACAGGCGCGCGAGGACGACGTCATCGAGCAGATCGACGTCGGCGGCGTCGCGCTGCTGCGCGCGGCCGCCAAGAACTACGAGCACGTCAGCGTCCTCGCCGAGCCCGGTCTATACCCCGAGTTCATCGCCGCCCTGGCGCGTGGAGGGACGTCTGTGCACGAGCGCCGCCGCCTGGCCGCGCGCGCGTTCGCGCTCGTCGCCGAGTACGACGACGCGATCGCGTCGTACTTCGCGGGACGCGACCACGCGGGTTTGCCCGACGTCCTCTCCCTCAACTTGCCCCTGCGCAGCCGTCTGCGCTACGGCGAGAACCCGTGGGCCCGCGCCGCGTTCTATCACGGTGAGGAGAAGGCGTTCCCGCAAGCGCTGTCGGGCAAGATGCTCTCCTACAATAACATGCTCGACGTCGACTCGTGTCTTCGCCTCATCGCCCCGATCAGCGAGCCGGATGGCTTCCCAGCCGATGCGGCAGCGCGCAAGCCGATCCTCGCCGCCATCGTCAAGCACACGGTGCCCTGCGGTCTGGCCGGTGCGCGCACGTCCAAGGATGCGCTCGAGGCAGCGCTTGGAGCAGACCCGATCTCGGCGTTCGGGGGCATCGTCGCGCTGAGCGACCGGCTCGACGTCCAAAGCGCCGAGCTTTTGCGCCCGCGCTTCCTCGAAGTCGTGGCGGCGCCTGAATTCGATGACGCAGCTCTCGAGCTGCTGCGCGCGAAGAAGAACTTGCGGCTCTTGCGCTTCAACCCCGAGCTGCCGGCACAGCTGCTCGCCGGCACGACCGTTCGCTCCGCGCTCGGCGGCGTGCTGGCAGAACAACCCGACCCCGCCGCGCCTCCCGATGCATGGACGGCCGTCAGCGAGCGACGGCCCGACCTCGCAGGCGTGGCGCGATCTGCTCTTCGCCTTCGGCGCCGTGCGCCAGGTGAAATCCAACGCAGCCGTCGTCGTGCGCGATCAGGTGACGCTCGGCGTGTGCGGTGGTCAGACCAATCGCGTGGCCGCAGTCGAGCTTGCCTGCCGTCGCGCCGGCCAGGCAGCAAAGGGCGCCGTGCTCGCGACCGATGGGTTCTTCCCTTTCGCCGACGGGATCGAGGCAGCGATCGCGGCCGGGATCGTCGCCGTCGTGGCGCCGAGCGGGTCCATCCGCGATGCCGAAGTGATCGAAGCCGCGCGCCGAGGAGGCATCGCTCTCGTCTTCACCTCGCGCCGCTACTTCCTGCACTGACCGCCACGACGTCCGCGTCGCCGAGCGCATAGCGCATCTCGCCGTCGCGCAACCTCACCTGCACCACACCGCGCACGCGCACCGCCGTCTGCGCCGGCAGATGTACCTCACGCCGTGGGAGCACGTCGAAGCCGACGTCGACGGCGTCCGCGGCGCAGCACGTCATGACCCGCCGTGACACCGCGGCCGCCATGCCGCTTGTCGGTGGATGCCACTGCCCGGTCACGCTGATGCGACGTCCGACGAGCGACTGCGGCCGTTCGTCGACCGCCTCAAGCGCGGCGAACAGGTCGTCGTCCGATGCGTGCGCCAGGTAAGGGCCCGCAGCGCCTATGCCGTGCGCGACCACACGGGAACGAGGCGGCGGCACGTCCGCGGGCAACGAGGCGCCTGCCGCGAGCCCGGCGGCGAATGCGAACGCGAGCGAGCGCCGCAGACCCGCCTCGTGCCAGCGAGCGACGAGCGGCGTTGCGAGCACGGCAGCGGCCGCGATGAGCAGCCAGGTGGGCGCGCTTGTGAACGCCGCGATGCGGACGTGCCACGCGGCGCCCGCGATCATCCCGCACAACGCGGCCACGGCAAAGTCAGGGGCCCGCAAGCAGACACCCGACCGCACACGCCACGACCGCCGCGAACGACGCGCGCGCGGCGTGCGCAGGTCCAAAGGTATGTGCTACGAGCGCGACCTGGCGCACGTCGATGCACTGTGCTGCGATCATGAAGGCGAGCTGCGACGCGGGGCGCTCGAACATCACGCGTGCCAGCACGGCATCGGCGCTCGAGCATGGAGAGAGCAGCGCGCCCATGAGCCCCGCAGCGAGCGGCTGACGACCAAGCGTCGTGCCCGGGGCAATGGCAAGCCAGGTGGCGGCGAGCGACGCCGCGACGGCGAACGATGTGACGCCGCCAGCGGCAAGGCGTGAAAACAAATCCAAAAAACCGCCCCGCCGCTCGCAGGCGTGCGCTGAAGATGCCGCGGGCAGCCGCATCCATAAGAGCGCGGTCAGCGCCGCGGCGACGGCGCCCGCCACCATGCGGCAGCAGAGCATGCGCGGACCGAGGATGGCCTGCGTGGTGACAAGCGCGAGCGGATTGCAGCAGCTGCCCCACACGACGGCGCACGCCGCAAGCCATGGCGGTGCGCCGCGCAGCGACCGTGCGTAGGCGTTCATGGAGCAATCGCAACCCGGGAAGATCAGGGCGAACAGCGGCAGTGCCCAGCGCCCCGCGCGCAGCGTGGAGCCGTTCCCGCTTGTGAGGCTGCCAAGGGTCGCAGCGCCGAGCGCGCCACAGGTGAGAAATGGCGCCGCTCCCAAGAGCATGGAGCAGAAGTAGGACCACGTCCGCGAGAGCTCCGTCAGCACGGAGTGCAGACGCGGCAGCGCGCTCGCCGGCGGGATGACGGCCGCCAAGAGCGATGCGCACAGCGCTGCGGGCACCACAAGAGCGCGCAAGTATGTCAGCGGGGGACGCCGAAACGATAAGCGCATTGCGACAACTACGACGGATGGGGTTCCCCCGGTTTGGAACGCTGTGAAGCACATCACCGCTCCACGCGGCACGTTTGATATCCTTCCCCCCGAATCGACGCAGTGGCAAGGCCTCGAGCGCGTCATCGACGAGGTCTGCACGCGTTTTGGCTATCAGGAGATCCGCACGCCCATCTTCGAGAGCACAGAGGTGTTCGTCAAACCCATCGGCGAGGGCACGGACATCGTCGACAAAGAGATGTACACGTTCATCGACCGCGGCGAGCGCAGCATCACGCTGCGTCCGGAGCTGACCGCGCCGGTCGTGCGCGCGGTCCTCGAGCATAACCTGCTGCAGAACCTCCCACTCAAGCTCTATTACCGCGGGCCGATCTTCCGCTACGAACGGCCGCAGAAGGGCCGCTATCGGCAAGCGCATCAGTCGGGGGTGGAATGTTTCGGTGTGCCGGGCCCCGAGGCCGACGCCGAGATCATCGCGCTCGGGCTTGAGGTGATGAAAGCCATCGGCATCACCGAATACCGCCTGGAGATCAACTCGCTCGGCTGCGAGACGTGCCGCAAACGTTTCCGCGAGGCGCTCGTCGAGTTTCTGCGCGCAACGCGCAGCGTCTGTCCGCCACGAGCCAAGACCGCCTCTCGCGCAATCCGCTGCGTATCCTGGATTCCAAAGATCCGCCGACATCGACGTCCTCACCCAAGCTCCGACCATGGACGGCTACTTGTGCGAGACATGCCAGGAGCACTTCGCCGTCCTGCGCACGCTGCTCGAGTCCATGGGGATCCGCGCGCTCCACAATCCGCACATCGTGCGTGGACTCGACTACTACACGCGCACCGTTTTCGAGATCAGCTCGACCGCGCTGGGCGCGCAGAACAGCGTGTCGCGGCGGCGGACGCTACGACGGTCTCGTGAAATCGATGGGCGGCCCGCAGACGCCGGCGTCGGGCTCGCCATGGGCATGGACCGCATGCTCATGCTGGCGCGCAGCGCGGGGATGGCGCAGGCGCACGAAGGGCGTAACGGCCGGCCGCGCGTCGACGTGGTCTTCGTGGCGCTCGACGAGCCCTCGGCGCACACCCTCGTGCCGGTCATGGAACGCGGTGCGGGCACGCCATATCTCGGCGGACATGGACTACACGCGACGGAACATCGACAAGCAGCTCGCGCGCCGCCGGCGAGAGCGGTGCCCGTTATGCTGTGATCGTCGGCGAAGACGAACGCAAAAGCGCCGAAGCCACGATCCAGAACTTGGCGACCCGCGAGCGTTCACGGGTCGCGATCGACAGCGTGGAGAGCGAACTTGCGCACCGGCTCGACTCGTGAGGGAGAGGCCACGTGGATGTAGATAAACGGATGCTCGACGAGCTCATCGCGCTCATGCAGCGCGACGGGCTCGACCGCCTGCGCGTCGCCTTCGGCGATCTTGACCTCGACCTGCGTATGAGCGCGCCGAGCCCGGCCGCGGCAGCGCCCGCGCATGTCGCCGCGCATGCGGCCGCTACCCAGTCCGCCGCCGACGAAGCGCCCCCGAACGTCAAGAAGGTGCCGGCGCCGCTCGTCGGCGTGTTCTACCGCTCCCCGGCGCCGGGAGCCAAGGCCTTTGTCGAAGTCGGCGACGAGGTGGTCGCGGGGCAGGTCCTGTGCATCCTCGAAGCCATGAAGCTCATGAATGAGATCGTCAGCGAGCACAGCGGCAGAATCGCGCGCATCTGCGTCAACGACGGCCAGCTCGTCGTCGCTGCACCAAGAGCTGTTCTGGATTCGAGACATGACCCGCGCGGTCGAGCCCAAGTCCTTCGCAGATTGCGTGGCGGAGCGCCGCGGCATGTGGGAGCTCGACGCATATGCGGCAGATGTCGGCAAGGCGGTCGAGGCGGTCGTCGGCGCTCTGCGCGCCGGCGGGCGTGTCTATTTCTTCGGCAACGGCGGCAGCGCGGCGCAGGCTCAGCACATGGCAGCCGAGCTCTCCGGCCGGTTTCTGCTCGACCGGCCGGCCTACGCCGGGCTTGCGCTCACCGTCGACACCTCCGCCCTCACCGCGATCGCCAACGACTATGGCTACGACCACGTCTTCGCCCGCCAGCTCGAAGGCCTCGTGCGGCCCGGCGACGTGGCCATCGGTATGACGACGTCGGGCGAGTCCGGCCAACGTCGTTTCCGGACTACGAACCGCGCGGGCCAAAGGGGCGACCGCCATCGCGTTCTCCGGCAACGGCGGGGGGACGGTCGCGCGCGAGTCGGACATCGCGATCGTCGGCCCGGCGGGTCCCTCCTGGAAAGTGCAGGAGGTGCACCTCGCCCTCGGCCACATCTTGTGCGAGCTGGTCGAAGTTGCGCTCGCCGCTTCGTGATCTGACGTGGCCGAACGCTCGCTGCGCCGCGCGATCTTCTTGGATCGCGACGGGACGTTGAACGTCGATACGGGCTACGTCGCTCGACCCGAAGACGTACGGCTTTTGCCTGGGGCCTCACACGGCGCCAAGAGCTTGGCGGCCGCCGGCTATGCGCTCGTCATCGTGTCGAACCAATCCGGCATCGCGCGCGGCCTCTTGACGCAAGCGCAGGCAGACGCGGTCGATGCGCGGCTGCTCGAACTGCTGGCGCAAGACGGCGTGACGATCGACGCGATGTATCGCTGCCCGCACTACGCCGCAGGCGCAGTCGCACAATATGCGGTCGACTGCGATTGCCGCAAACCCAAACCCGGGATGCTGCTGCAGGCGGCGCGCGAGCACGGTATCGACCTCGCGTTGTCGTGGACGGTCGGTGACGGGGAGCGCGACGTCGAAGCCGGGATCGCTGCCGGCACGCGCGCCGTGCTGCTCTCGCCCACCGGCGCCGCACGCGGAGATGGAGCACGGACCTTCGTAGCCAAGGACTTGATCGATGCCGCGCGCATCATCACGACGAAGGAGTAGATGAAGCACGAAGCTGCGGCTCGCCGCACGCGCACGCCACGCTCGCGCGACCAGCGCTGGATCGCGGATCTGCTGCGCGCCATGCGCGGCCGCCACGTCGCCGTCATCGGCGACCTCATGCTCGACGAATGGTACTGGGGCAGCGTGCGGCGCATCTCCCCGGAAGCGCCCGTGCCGGTCGTCGAGGTCAACGACCACACCTATACGCTCGCGGCGCAGGCAACGTCGCCAACAACCTGGCCGCTCTGGGCGCTAAGGTATCGGTCTTCGGGATCATCGGCGCCGACGAGGCCGGCAGGCGGGTGCTCGAGCTGTTCGACAAGCTCGGCGTCGACGTCCGCGGCGTCGTGCGCATGGCCGGCAGGCCCACGACCCAGAAGATGCGCATCGTGGCGCACAACCAGCAAGTCGTGCGCGCCGACCGCGAATCGACCACGCCGATCGACGGCCGCGGGCTTGCCACGATCCGCCGTGCGCTCAAGCTGCTCGACGGAACGCTCGACGGCGTCGTCATCTCCGACTACGGCAAGGGTCTCATCGGCGCGCCGCTCATCGCGGCGCTGCGCGGATTCAAACACAAAGCGGTGATCACGGCAGACCCCAAGCCCCAGAACATCGGTGCGTTCGACGGCGTCGATTGCATCGCGCCCAACGCGGCCGAGGCCGAGAGCGCGTCGGGCGTCACGGTCAAGACCGATGCGGACCTCGCCAAAGCGGCGAAGGTGCTCATGGCGCGCACGCACGCCAAACACGTGCTCATCACCCGTGGCGAGCACGGCATGACGCTCTTCTCAGCCCACGGCCGGCCGCTGTGGGTGCCTGCCATGGCGCGCCAGGTCTACGACGTGAGCGGCGCAGGCGATACGGTGATGTCGACGCTGACGCTCGCGCTCGCCGCGGGGGCGCCGATCGAACGTGCGGTGATGCTCGCCAACGTCGCGGCCGGCGTGGTCGTCGAAAAGCTCGGCACGGCGACGGCGACGCCGGAGGAGATCCTCAAATTCGCGGTCTTAGAAGGCGTCGCCCAGCCGACGGCCGCGCCGGAAAGCGGCTCACAGCCACGTGCGCGCCGCCGATAAGGTCCTCGACCGCCAGGAGATCGCTAAGCGCGTCGCCCATGCCAAGCAGGCCGGCGCGAGAGTCGTCTTCACCTGCGGCGTGTTCGACCTCATCCACGTCGGCCACGTGCGATATCTCGAGCACGCGCGCGGTCTGGGCGATCTCTTGGTCGTCGGGGTGAACTCCGATGCGTCCGTGCGGGCTTTGGGCAAAGGCCCCGGGCGGCCGCTCGTCGGCGAGGCCGACCGCGCCGAAGTGGTTGCGGCGCTTGCGTGCGTGGACTACGTGTGCATCTACGACGAGCTGCGGCCGAACGAGACCATCCGCATCATCCGGCCCGACATCCACGTGAAGGACGCCGCCTACCAAGGCAGCGAGCTCCCCGAGGCCGAGGCGGTGAAAGCCGTGGGCGGGACCATCGTGTTCGCGCCGAACGTCCCCGGCCGCTCGACGACCGCGCTCGTGGAGAAGATCTCCAAGGGACCGTCATGAGCGCCCCCACGATATTCGTCACCGCGAACGGCCCCGGCGAGGTGATGGGCTGGACGCGCCCGCTCATGCGCGCGCTGTACGAGCACGCGCCGGACGCGCGCATCACGGTGATCGTGCTGCCGTGCGCGTATGCGACAGGACGCGAGACACAGATACTGGAGTCGATGTTCCCCGCCGCCCGCGTCATCGATCCACACGCCTACGGACGATTTCTCGTCGGCCGCCACGTCGCGGGCCTGGAGCGGACGCCAGGCGTGCTCCAATATCTCGGCGGCGACCTCTTCCATGCGGCGACCATCGCGCGGCGGCTCGGGCTCAGGCCCATGACCTACAAGTTCTCGCGCCGCTCGTATGCCAAGCTCTTCGAACGGTTCTTCGCGCTCGACGAGCGCAACGCACAGGAGCTGCGCGCCACGGGCGCCCCGCCCGATCGCGTGCGCGTCGTCGGCAACCTCGTCGCCGATGCGGTCGTCGGATCGCTGCGCGAGGCTCCTCCGCCTCCCGGCACGGGATCGGGCGTGTGCATCCTGCCCGGCAGCCGCCCCTACGAAGTGCGCTTTCTCATGCCGTTCTTCATGGCCGTGGCCCGCGAGCTCGTCCGGCTGCGGCCGGGCCTGGCCATCACTTTCATTCTCTCGCCGTTCAACAGCGACGATGAGATCAGGACAGGCGTGCAGTGGCCGGGCGATCCGCAGCACTTCGGCATCGCCGGCCATTACGACGCGGCGAACAGCACGATCGAGGTCGACGGCGCTCGTTTCGCCGTGGATCGCTCGCACGACTACCACGCGATGGCGCAAAGCCAGCTCGTCATCAGCATCCCCGGCACGAAGTGCATGGAGGCCGCGGTGCTCGGCAGGGCGCTGCTCGTCGCCGTGCCGCTCAACCGCGTGGACGAGATCGCCATGAACGGCATCGCCGCCTATCTGCATCGCGTGCCGCTCATCGGCCGGCCGCTCAAGCGCTGGATCGCCTACAGGGTCGCCGCGCGTATCGGCACCTGGGCGCAGCCCAACATCGACGCGGGCCGCATGGTCGCGCCCGAGATCCGCGGCATCCTCAAACCGGCAGAGGTGGCGCGCCGCGCCGCCGAGCTGCTCGACGACCCGCACGGGCTGCGCGTCATGGGCGAGACGCTCGCTGCGCTGTACGCGGACGACGTCGGCGCAGCGCAGCGCATGGCCACAGACGTGCTCGGCGTCGCCGCGAAGATCGCGGCGCCGCGCATGGCCGGCTAGAGGCCTATGCCCAACGCCAGCGTCGTCATCGCCACGCACAACCGGGCGAGGGAACTCGCCGACTGCCTGGCTTCGCTCGCCCGACAGTCGAGGCCCGATCAGTTCGAGGTCGTCGTCGTCGATAACGGATCGCAGGACGCGACCCCGGCGGTCATCGCGCAGGCCGCCGGCGACCGCGTGCGTGGCATCTGGGTGCCGGACCCGAACCGCGCCAAGGCGCGCAACGCCGGCATCGCCGCCGCGCGCGGGCGCATCATCATCTTCTGCGATGACGACACGATCGCGCCCGAGCATTTCGTGGCCGAACACGTGCGCGCGCAGCATGATGAGCCGCATCCGTCCGTCGTCAGCGGTCCGATCATCAACGTCCCCGATAAAGACGCGCTCGTGCGACCTGGCGCCCGTCACTACTCGCGCGCGTTCTTCTGCACGTGCAACGTGAGCGTGGCCAAGGCCGAGCTTGAGGCGGTGGGCGGCTTCGACGAACGCTACGATCTGTATGGCTGGGAGGACACGGACGTCGGCATCCGGCTGCGTGCCCGCGGTCTGGCCCGGGTCTTCGCCTGGCCGGCGTACATCTATCATGTCAAACCGCCACGCGTCATGACCCTGCAGCGGCGCCGCGCGCTCGCCCAGGAGAAGGGGACGATGGCGGCGCGTTTCGTGCGCAAAGCGCCCACATGGCCCGTCCGCTTGGCGACGGGCGCCTATGCGGCGAACTTCATGCGTGCCGCGATCGTCAATGCCCGCCCGCTGCGCGAGCTGTACGAGCGTCTTGCAAGCGGCGCCCGTCCGGGATCGCTCGCCGCGACGCTCGCGGCAGAGGCGCTCGTGGACGCAGACTACCTGGACGCGCTCAAGACCGCGCTGCGTCGCGGATCATGACGGCGCGCGAAGCCATCCTTCTCGTACGGCTCGACGGCGTGGGCGATGCCGCGCTATGCATCCCCGCCCTGGAAGGCCTGCGCCGGTCCTTTCCCGATGCGGCCTTCGGCGCGGTCTGCTCGCGCGCCAACGCTGCGCTCTTCTCGCCGCGCGTGGCGCACCTCCATGTCTACGACCCCGCGCAACCGGCGCAGGCGCTTGCGGCCGAGCTTGCGGCTGTCTCCTATACGCGCGCGATCGTCGCCACAGAAGAAGTCGCCGGATATAAGCTCGCACGGCTGTCGGGCGCGCGCATCCGGACCGGATTTTGGCACCGCCTGCAAAAGCCGTTCAAGTCGCTGTGGCAGCGGAGCCAGCTCAGCCATGCCGTGTATCGTCCGGCAGCCTGGACCTCGTCGCCCGAGCACGAGGTCGCGACGCTCTACCGGCTCGCTGCTGCGGCGGGCGCCGCGCTGCCCGTCCCCGCCGAGCCCGGCGATCTGCGCGCATGGCTGCGCGTCGAGGACTCCGACGCGAGCCGCGCGGCCCGTGGAGCGCTTGCCTTTCAGATCACCCCGAAGATGCTCACCGCAGGATGGGGCCCGACGGCGCTTGCCCAACTCGTCAGCGTGACGTTAGAGATCTCAGGATACGAGCGAGCCGTGCTGCTCGCGTCGGCGCAGGACGAGAGCCTGGCATGCTCGCTGCTCGAACACGCGCCGCCCGGGCTTGCCGCAGGTGGTCGCGTGCAGGTGCTCGCCGGGTTTACGCTGCCGCGCTGGCTCGGGGCGCTTGCGAGCGCTGCAGCGCTCGTCACCCCGGACACCGGCGCCGCCCACGTCGCCGGCATGCTGGGCGCGGGCGTCGTCGATCTGTTCGATGAAGCGGGTTTCGAGCGGCTGTCGCAACAGTGGCATCCCTGGGCGGGCGCGTGGCGCTGCCTCGTGAAACCAGCGTGGCGCGGCGGCACGGACGCGATGCTTGGACAAAAGGTCGGCGACGCCGTGCGCGCGGTGAGCAAAGCGTGACGACGAAGATCCTCGCGACCTGCACCGGCGGCGGCGCCGGCGACCTCTTGGCCGCCATGCCTGCCATCGCGGCGATGAGCCGTCATTTCGGCGCGCCCGTCGACGTGCTCACCACGAGCTATGCCGCGCCGCTCATCGCGGGCCAAACCACGATCGGCGAGACGCTCATCGACGACGGACGCATCTCGCAGAGGGGCCTCATCGAGGGCCTACGCGCCCGGCGCTACACGCACGCGGTCGTCTTCTGGTCGACCCCGCGCATCGCTAAGGCGGTGCAGGTGGCCGGCATCCCAGTGCGCGTCGGCCAATCGCGGCGCCTGTACTCCTTCCGTTACACGACGCGCGTCGCGGTGCGCACGGAGAGCGGCGATACGCAGACGCACTGGACCGACGTGCAGATGGATTACGCGCGCGCGCTCGGCGTCACGCCGCAGCCAAGCGATTATCACGTCGAGATCGTGCTGACACCCGCGGACGAGGCAGAGGCCGACCGCTTGCTCGAGCAGACCGTGGGCCTCGAGCCGTTCGTCATCTTCCATTCCGCGCGCGGCATCACCGCGCACGCGCCGCACTGGCCGGCCGAGCATTTCTCGGTCATCGGCGACGCGCTCGCCACGACGTTTGGGGCACCCATCCTGCTCACCGGCGGCAGCAACGAGGCGGTCCTCGTCGCGCAGACCGCCCAGCACATGACGCAGCGCGCGTTCAACGTCGCCGGGAAGACCACGTTGCGCGGGTTCGGGGCGCTCGCGCGCCGCGCGCGCTGCGTCGTGGCGCTGGATTCGGGGCCGATGCACATCGCCGCAGCGGTGGGCGCGCCGACCGTGGGCATCTTCGCCTTGCGCACCGACCTGCCGCAGCGCTGGCGCCCTCTCGGGCCGCGCGTGGCCGTCATCGAACCGGAATACGCGTGCCCGCGTTCGTGTCGCAAGGAGACCTGCCGCACGTTCGCGTGCTACGCCGCGTTGTCGCCCGAGCGGGTCATCGCCGCCGCGCGCCGGGTCGCAGCGCCCTCGCCGTCGGAGGCCGCGTGACGCAAGCCGGTGGCCCGCAGCGCCGCCCGCTCATCAGCGTGCAGCTCTGCACGTACAACCGGCGCGCCCTCCTCGGCAGGGTGCTCGACGCGCTCTTCCACCAAGACCTCGCGCCAGACGACTACGAGATCATCCTCGTCGACGACGGATCCGACGACGGGACGTACGAAGAGGTGCTGCAGCGCCTCGCGCCCACCTGCGCCCTGCATCTCGTCAGGCAGTCCAATGCGGGGCTCGCGCGCGGACGCAACGTCGGCATCGAGCGGGCGCGTGGCGAGATCATCCTCTTCATGGATGACGACGTGCTGGCAACGCCCGGTCTGTTGTCGGCGCACGTGCGCTTTCACCGCGCGCATCCTGATTCGATCTGCCGCGGCGTCGCCATCAACGTCGAGTCGTTCGACCACCTGCCGGCACCCAATTATTCGCTGCACAACTATTCGGGCGCGTACTTCTGGACCACGAACGTCTCGATCCCGCTCGCGCTCGTCAAGGACGTCGGGTGTTTTGACGAGCGCTTCCGCGAGTACGGCTGGGAGGATCTCGAGCTCGGCTTCCGGCTGCGCCGCAGAGGGGTCCCATCCGTTCTCGCGCGCGATGCCGTCGTCTATCATCACAAGCCGCCGCTCGCCCCGGCCCAGTTCCCGCGCGTGACACGCCAAGCGCGCGCCCAAGCGCGCACCGCCGTCCAGTTCCTCGACCTGCATCCGCACTGGCGCATCGCCCTTGCCACAGGTCAGCTCGGACCGCTTGTGTGGTGGAGCCGCGTCGTGCGCGCAAGCGGATGGCCCTCGCTGCTCGAGAACATCGCCGCGCCGGACGCCGCGCGCAGCCCATGGCCGCTCGGCGTGCGCAGGTGGGCCGCGCAGCGGCTGGCACGCAGCGCGTACTACGACGAGCTGGCGAGCGCGCGTCGCTGATGGGCGCCACGCTCGGCCGCTCAGCTCTCTCCTACGACAACATCCTGCTGATCCGCACGGATCGGGTCGGCGATCTCGTGCTATCGACGCCCGCCATCACGTCGTTCCGGCGCTCGTGGCCGCGCGCGCGCATCACGGCCGTCGTCACCGGTTACACGGAGCCCGTCTTGCGCCACAATCCCGACGTCGACGAGGTCGTGCTGCTGCCGCACCGCTCGCCGCTGCAGGCCATCGCGCAGGTGGCGCGCCTGGGCAAGGGCACGGACATCGCCGTCGGTCTCGCGCCGCGCACCGACGACATCTTCCTCGCCGGCGTGACCAGGGCGCGCACGCGCATCGGCTATGTCTATCGCCGCCGCTACCTCAGCCGCGCGCTCGCGCACATGGCGCTCACCGACTGGTGTCTCTCCGAAGCGGATCCCGAGCTCGCCGACCGCTTCCCGGACAGGCCTGTGCTCCACGAGGTGCACCAAGTGCTCGCCCTCGCCAAGCTGGCCGGCGGAGAATCGCTGTCCGAGGAGCTGACGCTGCGCCTGGGCGATGAGGACGTCGCGTGGGCCCGAGCGCATGCGCCCTCTGGGGCGGTGGTCTTGGCGCTCGCACCGCGCTGGTTCTCGAGAAATTTCGGTCCCGATGCCGTGCTGCGGCTCATCAACGCCCTGGCGAAAGGGAACAAGGACGTCATCGTCACCTACGGAAGCGAGACCGCGGACGACGCGGCGGCCATCCGCGAGCGCATCCATGTCCCAAACGTCACCTGGCTCGGGAATCTTCAGCTGCTCCACTGGGCCGCGGTCCTCGCGCAATCCGCGGTGGTCGTCACGGTCGACACCGGCGCGACGCATGTCGCGGCCGCGTTGCGGCGCCCCGTGGTCGTCATCTTCGAGCGCGAGTACTTCAGGTTATGCTCGCAGGAATGGAGCCCATGGCGTGTGGACAGCGCGATGCTCACCAAACCTCCCCTCGGGGCGGACGCGATGCCGCTCATCGAGGACGTGATCGCCGCGGTGCGTTCGCTCGCCGACCGGCAGACAAACGCCGCGCCATCGTAGACACCACATGAGCGCGCTCGAGATCTCCGTCGTCATGCCGACGTACAACCGCATCGACACACTGCGCGAGGTGTTGCCCACGCTGCTCGACCAGACGCTGCCCGCGCGCTCGTACGAGATCGTCATCGCCGACTCGAACAGCACGGACGGGACGGCGCAGTTCGTCGCCGGGCTGCAGGCGCATGACGGCGAGCGCATCCGCTACGTGCCCGGACCGTACGGCGGCCGGGGCGCGGCACGCAACGCTGGGATCGAGGCAGCGCGCGCGCCGGTCGTGCTCTTCACCGATGCGGACATCCTCGCCTCACCGACCCTGCTCCAGCGCCACGCCGCCGGCCACGCCGCCGCGGCGGGGCAGCGTATCGCTGTCGTCGGCTGCGAGCTGCAGGTCCGCTCCCTCGACGACTATCGCACGCAGCGCGACCGCCCCGAGACCCGGCGTCCGCTCCATCCGCCGACGCGCCGGCGTCTGTCGTGGCTGTATTTCCTCACCGGCAACGCGTCTGTGCGGCGCGACGATCTGCTGCACGTTGGGTGTTTTGACGACCAGTTCACGGGATACGGCCACGAGGACTTGGAACTAGGGTATCGGCTCGAGAAGGACGGCGTTGAGATCCGTTACGATCCGCTCGCCGTGAACTATCACTGGCATCCGGTCGGGTTCGCCGAGCAGGTCGGTCGCATGGAGCTGGCCGGCGTTTCGACCGTCCGCTTCTATCGCAAGCATCAGGACATGATGGTGAAGGCATACTTGGGCATGACGCCCGTCTCCTTATGGCTGCATTCCGCCCTCGCGCGAACGCCGGCGCTACGTCGTGCGCTCGAGCGCGCCGGCGCGAGCGTCGAGGCCCCGCGCAAGAACACCTGGCCGTACATCGCGCGGCAGATCGCCTATCAATACCACTACGTCAGCGGCATCAAACGTGCGCTGCAGGAAAGCGCGACGTCTTGATGAGCGAGCGCATGCGCCGCGCCACCTGCGGCGAGCTCTCCGGCTCGGACGAAGGTGCGACGGTCGAAGTGAAAGGTTGGGTGAACAGCTCGCGCGACCACGGTGGCCTCATCTTCATCGACCTGCGCGACCGCTTCGGCATCACCCAGGTCGTCTTCGACCCGCGCACCTCGGCGGTGGCGACCGAACTCGCCTCATCGTTGCGTTCCGAGGACGTCGTCGCGGCACGCGGCGCGGTCCGCCGGCGTCCGGCCGGGACCGAGAACCCCAAGCTCTCGACCGGTGAGATCGAGGTCGCGGCGCAGTCGCTCGATGTGCTGAACCGCTCGAAGACGCCGCCCTTTCCGATCCACAGCGACGGCGAGGTCGATGAAAGCCTGCGCTTGCGCTACCGCTACCTCGATCTGCGCCGGCCGCACCTGCAGCACGCGATCGCGCTGCGCCATCGAGCGGTGAAGGCGGTGCGCGACTATCTCGACGCGCGCGGTTTCTACGAGATCGAGACGCCGATGCTCATCAAGCAGACGCCGGAGGGCGCGCGCGACTTCGTCGTGCCCAGCCGCCTGCACCCGGGCGCGTTCTACGCGCTGCCCCAATCGCCGCAGCTCTTCAAGCAGCTGCTCATGGTCGGCGGCTTTCACCGCTACTTCCAGATCGCGCGCTGCTTCCGCGATGAGGACACACGATCCGATCGCCAGCCGGAGTTCACCCAGATCGACGTTGAGATGACCTTCCCCACCCAAGAGGACGTCATCGAGATCATGGAAGGCACGCTCGCCCACATGTTCCATGCGGCGCTGGGCGTCGAGGTTGTGTTGCCCTTCCCGCGCCTCACGCACGCCGACGCCATGCGCGACTATGGGTCCGACAAGCCCGACCTGCGCTTCGGCATGAAGCTGCACGACGTCGCAGCGGCGTTCGCCGGAACCGAGTTCAAGATCTTCGCGAGCGCGCTCACGCAAGGCAAAGCGATCATCGCCATCGCCGAGAGCGGCGGCGCCGATCGTTCGCGGCGCGATCTCGACGCGCTCGCCGCGACGGCCGCGGGGTTCGGCGCGAAGGGGCTTGCCTGGATCACCTTGAGCGCCGACGGCGTCAAATCGTCGCTGCCCAAAGCGGCGCTGACTGACAACCTCCTCGCAGCGCTGCGCCAGACGACGGGCGCGAAAGACGGCGATGCCGTCTACATGGTGGCTGACGAGCGCACGGCGGCCCAGACCATCGCCGGCAAACTGCGCCTGCACCTCGCCGACGAACGGGGCCTGCGCGATCCAAAAATGTTCGCGTTCTGCTGGGTGCTCGATTTCCCGCTCTTCGAACGCGACGAAGAGACGGGCGCGCTCCAGCCGGCGCACCACCCGTTCACCGCTCCGGCCTCAGGCAGCGAGGCGCTCTCAGGCGATCCCGTGCTCTTGCGCGCGCAGCACTACGACGTCGTGCTCAACGGCATGGAGCTCGGCAGCGGTTCGATCCGCATCCACGATCCTGCGGTGCAACGCCGGGTCTTCGATCTGCTCGGCTACACGCCCGAACAGGTCGAGCGCCGCTTCGGCTTCCTGCTCGAGGCCTTCGAATACGGCGCGCCGCCGCATGGCGGCATGGCGCTCGGGGTCGACCGCATCATCCTGCTCATGGCCGGCGGTGATTCCATCCGCGAGGTCATCGCATTCCCGAAAAACCAGCGCTTCCAAGACCTCATGATCGACGCGCCCGCACCGGTCGAGCCCGCCATCCTCAAGGAGCTGCACTTGCGCACCGATATCCAAGCCCCGCGTGGCGCATGAGGGGCGCGTAGTGCAGAGCATCCCGCTCGTCCGGGAGAGCGAAGCGACCGACGAGCGCGCGCGCGAGGCGTTCCGCGACATCAAGGGCGCGCTGCGCGTCCCCCTCGTGAATCTCATCTTCCAAGCATGGGCTGTGTATCCGAAATTCTTGGACGCGACCTGGCGGCGCTTGCGGCCAAGCGTGCTGACTCAAGAGTTCGCGGAGCTGGCGGGCTACATCGAAACGAAGGCGCGCGAGGGGACAGACGCCTGGCCGGTCGGCGACCACGCGTCGGTCTTGCGCTCCCGGGCGGTGAGCGAATCCGACATCGTGCGCATGCGCGAGATCGTCGAGCTCTTCACCGAGGTCAACCCAAAGCTCGCGATCATGGCGTGCGCGGTCGATGCCGCGCTTGCCGGCAAGCCCGTCGGTGGGGTCGGCACCAAAGGGCCGCATCGGGAGCAAGAGCGCGAGCGCCCCAAAGAGTTCCGCGGCGTGCGCTTTTCGCTCGTCGAGGAGCGCGACGCACCGCCGCGCGTGCGCGCGATCTACGAGGACATGAAGGCGACGCTCGGCTTGCCCTTCATCGAGAGCGAGTATCGCGCGATGGCATCGTATCCCGATTGGCTCGAGGTGTGGTGGAAAGACTGCAAGCCCAGAGCGGAGGATCCGTCCTACCGCCTGTTCGGCGAGGAGCTCGCAGCCGCGGCCGCCAAGGCCGCCGCCGCGTTGCCGCACAAGCTGCAGCTGAGCGATGCCCTGCTCGAGTCGAGCGACATCGACGACGAACGTCGCGTCGAGCTGCGGCGCATCAACGGATCTTTCGTGCGGCTCTTGCCAGGCCTCATCATGAACATGCAGGTCGCGCGCCGCGGCCTCGGTCATTGATCGCCGACAAACCGGCTGCATCATCTCCATGGGAGTTTCGCGCGCGAGGCCTGATCGCGTTCGCGATCTACTTTTTCGGATTCTACGTCGGATACTGGATCGCGTCAGCCCTGGGCGGCGACGGCACCGCGACCTACTTCTTCGTAGGTTCGCACTGGGGCGACACCGGGATACGCGTCGCCGCGGCAGCAGCGGCTGGACTGACCTGGGCAGGCTTTGTGCTGCGCTTTTGGGCATCGAGCTATCACGACCAGGGCGTCGTCTTCAGCGGCCATATCAAAACGGGCACGCTCACGGCAGCCGGGCCATATCGCTACGTGCGTAATCCGTTGTATCTTGGAAATCTGCTTCAGGGCATCGGCATTGCCGTTCTCGGGCCGCTGCCGGCGACGATCATCATCGTGACGCTGCTCTGGCTTTTCCTGTACCGGTTGATCGCTCTTGAGGAGCGCTATCTGAGTGCGGCGCAAGGCGACGCATATGCCCAATACCGCGCCGTCGTGCCGCGGCTCTTCCCACATTTGGCGGGATCGACTTTCCCGTCGAGCGAGCAACGCCCGAACGTGCTTCGTGGGTTCATGACCGAGCTTGGGACACTGGGCTTCGCGCTCTGGATGACCTATTTTGCGGTCGCGACGCCATT
Organism: Vulcanimicrobiota bacterium; assembly: GCA_963806005.1. Taxonomy (GTDB): domain Bacteria; phylum Vulcanimicrobiota; class Vulcanimicrobiia; order Eremiobacterales; family Eremiobacteraceae; genus JAFANK01. Next base: position 84,110 of record CAWDWJ010000005.1, read on the forward strand.
TGCCCCAAATCGAACATTTTTTGCGCTCCTGTGGGTGGCGATCGGCTTATTCTTAGTGTCGGGCATTGCGAACCGACGCAGGGCGCAAAGCCCCGGCTAGCAGGTTCGCGTCAACGGTACCTTTAGCGGTCATCTTCGCAGCGTGGCGAGCAACGCCGGCGGCGCGATGACGTAGACGATCCCCTGCGATCCGCCCATCCAGACATGTTCGAACTGCGCCCGTTTGTAGACAATGCGGATGTGGCCGGGAAGCCCGTAGGGATCGTTGACGATGACGTCGCCCTCGGGCGTGAAGCCGCGTACGACGAGCAGATGCCCATCGGTCTTGGGATAGGGCGAGCCGTCGAGCTCGCCGGGCGCCACCTTGATGCTCGCGACGAGCGGTACCCCGGCGACGATCGCGCGCTCGAGGTCGGCCATGCCGTCCATGCGCTCGACCCAACCCGCAAGCCCGTGCTCGGACGCGAACGCCACGTTGAACGGCCAGTTGCCGCACCCGTCGTAGACCGGGTCGTACGTGCCCGCCGCCGCGGCCGGCACGGCGACATCCCAGTGCGGGTGGTGGGTGCGCGCCGCCCAATATGCCATGACCATCGAGACGCTCGTCGGGCTGCACCATGAGTCGCCGCCGCCCGCGAGGGCGTCGGGAGATTCTTGGACGCGTTGCGTGCGCTCGGGAACGTCGATGTCGATCCCAAGTGCGCTCGCGGTAGTAGACGCATGAAGGGCGGCATTGCCGGCATCGGTCGTTACCGCGACGAGGGAGAGCTTTGGCATGTCACCGTGCGCACCCGCGTGCAGATGCACTTGGACCTGCCACTCCGTGGCCGGTCGCCGCAGGCGCAACGTGTCCGTGTCGACGGCACCGTCGGCATCCGCCGGCACTGCGATCGAGTGGCGGTGACCGCCGGAACGATCTGCGCTCCATTGACCCATGTCATACCAGTTCGTCCAACGATCGCCCACAAGCGCTCTCACGTTCGTCTCGATCCACGAGCCGCCGGGCGTCTGCACGTTCCAGGAGACGACCGCAGTCGTGAAGGGACTTCCGACTCGGGTGCGGCTCGGAGGTGAAGTCGCGCGTCTGTCCGTCCGGAAAACGCAACACCGTCAGCGACACGGCAAGCACCACGGCAAAGCTCAGATTTCCCATTCCCAGGCGTTCCAATAATCGGTGATGACCGGTGACGGCTTGAAGTTGCGCAGATCGGTGTTGCCGGCGATGACGTTTTTGTCCCAGTAGATCATGACCGCCGGCACCTCGTCGAGCATGATGCGCCACGCCGCTTCATAGTCGCGCCGCCGTTCGGCCTGATCGTAGGTGAGCTGCGCCGATCGTAGATACGCGTCGACCGTATGGTTGCAGTAGAAGTCCGTGTTCGAACCGCGCGGCGGGATGAAGTCGCAGCCCCACTCGGCGAGATTGTCCGGATCGACGCCGTCTGTGTTCACGATCCACGCCATGTCATACGTGCCGCCGTAGAGCGGACCGTGTTCGGAGAAGAGCACGGCCCCTGCGTAGTTCTTCACCGAGAGGTCGATGCCGACCGCCCTGAGCTCTTGGCTTATAAGGGCCTCGGCATTGGCGTTGGGCCGGTTATCGGCCGCCGTGGAGATGGAGAGCGCGAGGCGCCGGCCGTCTTTGAGACGGATGCCGTCAGGTCCAGGAACCCAGCCCGCTGCGCCGAGCAGACGCCGGGCGGCCTGCGGGTCGTAGGGGATGGGCGGCAAGTCGTTGGCCGCCCACGAGAACGGTGGGATGTCCGTCGCCGCCTGTACCCCGTAGCCCGCATAGATCGTGGCGATGATCTTCGGCACGTCGATGGCACGGGCGATCGCGCGCCGCACGCTTGGGTCGTGCAAGATGGCGCTTTTCGTGTTGAAGTCGAGATGCCGGTAGTTGGCCTGGAGCTGCGTGAAGACGCGGACGCCGTCGAGGCCGGCGAGCTGCGCGACGAGCGGCTTGGAGACGCCGTCGATGAGATCGATCTCGTGCGTGCGCAGCTCGTTGAGCTGGGTCGTCGGATTGGGGATGATCTTGATGTCGATCTCGTGCAGGTGCGGAGCGCCGCGCCAGTAGCGCTCGTTGGCCTCGAAGACGAGATCGGAACCATGCAGCCACTGCTTGAGACGGAAGGGGCCGTCGCCGACGGGGTTCGCGTCGTACGGGATGTTGTTCAACGTCTTGTACGCGGAGAGCAGGTGTGCGGGCAACGGCGGGAAGGTCCCCTCGGAGAAGAGATAGACGACCGGGCTGAAGGGTTGCTTGAGGACGAACGTCACCCGATGCGGATCGTCTGCGACGATGGAGCTGATCTTGTCGTAACCGGCGGTGTAGACCACAGGGTTGTTGCCGTCGACGATCGCGTGCCAGGTGAAGATGACGTCTGCGGCTGTGACCGGCACGCCGTCCGACCAGACAGCGTCGCGCCGCAGCGGGAAGGTGACGCGCAAGCCGTCTTTGCTGACGAGACCGTTGGCAAGCGTCGGGAACTGCGTCGCCAAGGCAGGCACCGGCCGTTCGCGTTCGTCGTAGCGGAAGAACGGTTCGAAGAGCAGCGCGGTGACATCGTCGGCCGAGGACTGGTTGGAGAACATGCGCACGAGCGTGTTGGGCTCTTCAGCCACGGCGAGGCGGACGACGCCGGGGACGGTCCACGGATGTGGGCCTGCGCCTCCTCCGCTTGTGGATCCCGTGCCGATCTTCGAGCAGGCGCAAAGCGTGACGGCCAAAGCGAGCGCGCCGATCCTTAGGGCTCGAAGCAACGGACCTTTAGGTCCGTTTCGTCCCCGCCCTGCCGAGTGCGCCATCACCTGCGCGCGGCCTGCGGTCGCGCCTGCCATTTCGGCGTGCGCTCGGCCGCGGCGCGGACGGCCCGCCACAGCTTGCCGCCGCCAAAGCGCACGGCGTCGTCTGTGGGGAGGCCCGTGTGGGCCTGCACCTGTTGGATGTGCGCCTGCGCCTGTGCCGCGGTCAGCGTTCTCGTGTTGAGCGCGACCGCGACGCACGGCGCCGGCTTGACCGGTGCGAGCGTCGCTTCGTAGAGATGCGCGAGCTTCGTGAGGTCGGGGATGGGGACGTCGAATTCGCCGATGTTCTTGCGCTCGAGATCGTGGCATAGCACGAGCACGTCCGGCGCACAGCCGAACATGAGGCCATAGGTGACCGCTGCGAACGCCGGATGGATGATGCTGCCCTGACCTTCGACGAGGGTGAACTCGGTCTGCCGCGCCACGTCGAGCACGAGCTGCTCGGCTGCGCCCGAGACGAAGTCGGAGATGACCCGGTCGACGCAGATGCCCTTGCCGGCGATCATGATGCCGGTCTGCCCGGTGGCGGCGAACTCTGCCTTCGTGCCGCTAGCGTTTGCGGCCGCCGTCAGCTCGAGCATGACCGACATCTTACCGACCGCGCAGTCGCTGCCCACCGCGAGCACGACGATCTGCGGCACGCCGTACGCCGCGCCGGAGAAGAGCGGGATGTCGTCCGGCGGCTTGCGCACGTCCCACAGATGAGCGCCACTTGCCGCAGCATGGGCGACGAACTCCTCGTCGTCTACCACGAATTGGTGCAGCCCGTTGACGATCTCAAGGCCAGCGTCGATCGCCGCCAGGATGTGCGCGCGGAATTGGGGCGGCAAGGCCCCGCCTGAGACCGCGACGCCGACGAGCAATGAGGTCGGCGCATAGGCGAGGGCCTCGCCGACCGTCGCGACGACCGGCGCGTCGCGGCCGATCGACGGCACGACGTCAGCCAGGCGCCGGCCGGCATGTGCGCCATCTACCACCGCCACGACGTCGTCGCGGCCATAGCGCAGCACGCCGTGCGCCGTCTTGGCGTGGTGGACGTCGGCGAGGTATCCATCGGTCAGGGCGATGTAACGCCGCTTGGTATGCTCGCTCATACCGCGAGACTCACGCCGGCGGACGCGGGCCGACCCCGAGGCCGGGTGCGTCGGGGAGGCACAGGCGCGCGCCGTCGTAGCGCACTCCCACGAACGGATCGTCCGTGATGAGCAAGGGGCCGTCGATATCGGCATAGTCGACGAGCGGGGTGAGATGTGCTGCCGCCGTGGCGAGCACTGAAGATTCGATCATGCAGCCGATCATGATCTTCATGCCCAGGGCGCGCGCCGTATGGATCATGCGCACCGCCTCGCGGATGCCGCCGCACTTGACGAGTTTGATGTTGATGCCGTCGACGCAGCCATACAAGCGCGCCAGATCGTCGAGCGACTTTGAGTCTTCGTCGACGAACACCGGGATGGGCGAGCGCTCCTTGACGTAGCGGAGCTGTTCGGGCTGACCTGCGGGGATCGGCTGCTCGCAGAACTCGATGTCGAAACGTGCGAGCTCGCGCAGCGTCGACACCGCGGTCTGCGGGCTCCACCCTTCATTGGCATCCAGTCGGATGCGCCCTGTGTAGACCGAGCGGATCGCCTCGATCGTCTCCACGTCGTTGCCGCTGCCGATCTTCACCTTGAGGATCGGCAAGTGGCGTGCGAGCATCGTCTTCTCGAGCGTCTGCGCTGGGTCTGCGATGCCGATCGTGAAGGACGTCTCGGCGGCGCGCGCCGGGTCCAGACCCAAGAGCTTGTACACGGGGATGCCTAAGCGTTTGCCGGCGAGGTCGTGGAGAGCGAGATCGAGCCCGCAGCGTGCGCCGAACGCGCCTGGAGGCAAGAGATCGAGCACGTCGTCGAAGCGCCACAGGTCATGGTCCTCAAGCGAGAGCCCTGATAAGAGCGCGGTCACCTGCTCGACGCCCTCGTCGTAGCGCGATATGGGAGCCGATTCGCCGATCGCCTCGATGCCGTCCGCGCGCAGCCGCACGAGCACCGTCTCGGCGACGTCTTCGGATCCGCGGCTGATGGTGAACGTGTGACGCAGATGCAGCGAGAGCGTCTCGCACGCAAGCTGTGCCGCTGACGCCGATGGTTCGGATCGCGACCGCATCCGATGCGTATTGCGCTCGTGATGTTTAACACCCTCCGCGAGTGCGCGCCGTCCGGCAGCGCTCATCGGAACGAGCGGCTCGCGAAATGTCAAGACTTGTCTTTGGCCAGGCTGCGTGCTACCGTATCCGGGAAGCGCGGCGCAGGTCGCGCGGGTTCCCTGGGGTGTGCGCGAGCTCGTCTTGTGATTGATCCAACATCATCACGAGAGGGAGCCGAGACTCCAGGCCATTTTTGAGCAAGCCCTCCACGCAGAGGGAAGCCTTCCGATGGCCGGGCCAGCACCCACCTGCTGAACGCGGGTTCAAATCTCCGGCGGGTAACGGCACTTTGGGGAAGCATATGAAGAGCGGCCGGCATACCCGGCCGCTCTTCATATATATAAGGATAGGATGTGCGACGAAGCGAGCGCAGCTACTCGGCAGACTCCGTGGCCGCCGCCTTCAGGGCGTCCTTGGCCAAGATGCCGCGCAACCACGTCACCGCTCGGCCGACCGCGTCGCGCTCGTCTTCGGGCCCACGGTATTCCAGCGAGAGGAAGCCGCGATAGCGCCGCTGCCAGAGCACGGTGAGCGCGGCGAGATAATCGATCGTCTCGTCCGCGCCGAAGGTGTCGAGCCGCGCCATGGGTGCGACGACGATCACTGATGAAGCCATGGCCTCGCTCCACTCGTCGCGCGCGGATCCGGCGAGCATGGCGGTGGTCGCGGCAAGGCGCAGCCAGGCGGAGTCGCACTCCTTCATGACTCGCTTGACGTCCGTCGGGGACGCCACGGGCGACTGCGCTCCGGGCTCGAGCGCAAGGGTGATGTTATACTGCTTGGCCTGCATGCACGCCGCCGAGAGGCCCACGATGAGCTCGCGCCAGGCGAGCACGGGCGACCCTGAGAGCGGCGCGACCGAGAGCCGGAGCACTGGTGCTCCCAGGCCGGCCGCGATCTCGAGGGAATTGGTGAGCTTGGCGACCTGCTGGTCGGCGTCGCTTGCCTCGAACGGGGCGTCGTGGTGCAGCGATGCCACGCTCAAGCAGCGGTCGGCGCAGAGCTTCTTGAGCTGCGCGACGTATTCGGTGTCGAGACGGGGGAAATGCGAACGGACGAATTCGACGCCATCGAGCATCAGCTCGCCGGCGCACAGGTCGACCCATTCGAGCTGCGTGAGGCCGCCCGCTGCGAGCGTCCGGGCATAGCTATGCGAGCTGCAGCAGACCTTCATGCCGTCGCACGGCTCCGGCACCTGGGCATCGCGTTCAACGCTGCGCTGTTCTGCGATACGCCCCACAAACCTCCGTTGCCGCACGCCTGGCCGCGATGAGCTACACGCTGTGCGTCGGTGAGGCGCTCGTGGACTTCGTCGCGCAATCGCGCGTCGGCGACGTCGGCGCAAGCGAGTTCTTCCGCCGTGCCCCGGGAGGCGCTGTGGCCAACGTCGCCGTGGGCATCGCGCGCCTCGGCGGCAGCGTGCATTTCCTCGGCACGCTCGGAGGCGATGCGTTCGGACGCTTCCTGCTGCGCACGCTCGGCGCCGAAGGCGTGAACGTCGACGGCGTTCGTCTGGTCGATGCGCATACCACGCTGGCGTTTGTCGCGCGCGGCGCAGCGGGAGAAAGAGATTTCGTCTTCGTGCGCGATCCCGGCGCCGACAGTCAGCTGACCGGCGCGGATATCGACGCTTGCGACCTGACGCAAGCGCGCATCCTGCACTTCGGCGGCGTGCTCTTGAGCAGCGAGCCCGCGCGCTCGACGTGCCTCGCAGCAGCAGCGTCGGCGCGGCGGGCAGGTGCGTTTGTGACCTTCGATCCCAACGCCAGGCCGGCGCTCTTCGTCACGCCCGACGAGATGCGCAGCGTGCTGCGCACGGGTTGCGCTGCCGCACATCTCGTCAAGCTCTCCGACGAAGACCTGCGCGCCCTCGGGCTAGGGATAGACGAGGTGCCGGCGCTGTTCGGCGAGACGACCCGCGCCGTCATCCTCTCGCTTGGGTCCCGCGGATGCCGCTTCTTCATGGCCGGCGGCGCGGAGGGCCACGTCGCCGCACCGCGCGTGGAGGTGGTCGACAGCACGGGAGCCGGCGATGCGATGATGGCGGCGGTGCTCTCACGCCTTGGCGAACTGCGGCCGGCGGATCTCTCCGCCCAAGCGCTCGCCGACGCGGCGCGATACGGCACAGCGGCCGGGGCCTGTGCATGTCTGCGCGAGGGCGCGATCCCCGCGCTGCCCACGTCTGCCGAGCTCGACGCCATGCTCTCCAGGGTGCCTCAACCGACCTAAAGAAGTCAGGCAAATATGCCCGCAGAACGCCCCGTGCTCGTCTTCATCTGCGCTCATAACGCATGCCGCAGCGCGATCGCCGAGGTCATCGCCGCCGACGAAGCGCAGCGACGAGGCCTGTCGGTGCAGGTGGCGAGCGCCGGCACCCATGCCCTACCCGGATACGCCGCGGCGACGATCGCCCAGGCGACGATGAACGAGATCGGTCTCTCGCTCGAGCATCACCGCTCCCAGCCCGCCAATGCCGAGCTCGTCGCGCAGGCGACGCTCGTCATCACCATGACCGACACTCAGCGCGACATGCTGCACACCGCGTTTCCCAAGGATCGCGAGAAAGTGGTGAGCGTCAACGATCTGACCGGGCTCGGCGACGTCCCCGACCCCATCGGCGGTGACGCGACCGAGGTGCGCGCCGTCAGAGATCAGCTGCAGTCCTCCATGGCCGCTATATTTCGCGCGCTCGAGCGGCGCGCCACCTGATTCGACGACGCCCACCAAAGGCGCAAAACGACGACGAGGAGAACGACGCACCGTGGTTACCGCCAACAAGAAATTCCGCATCGCCGTGGGTGCCGATCATGCAGGCTTCGGCTTCAAAGGCATGGTCGCCGAGCATCTGCGCGGCCTCGGCCACGAGGTCGTCGATTTCGGCACGTACTCGACCGACCCCGTGGACTATCCGCTGATCGGTTTCAAGGTCGGCGAAGCGGTCGGCGGCGGCGAATGCGATCGGGGCGTGCTCGTCTGCGGTTCGAGCCTGGGCGTGGCCATGGCGGCCAACAAGGTGAAGGGCGTGCGCGCCGCATCCATCATGGAGCCGTATTCGGCCAGGCTGTCACGCCAGCACAACGACTGCAACGTCATCTGCTTCGGCGAACGGCTCACCGGCTGGGAGATGGTGCGCGAGTGCCTCGAGGTCTGGCTTGACACCGATGCCGAGGGTGGACGTCACCAGCGCCGTGTCAAGGAGATCGACGACTACCCGGTGGCGCCGACCGCGCGCACAGCGCAGGAAGCGACGACGTGAACGCACGGTTGTTGGAGCAGGCGACGCTTGCCGCAAGCGATCCTGAGGTCGCGCGCGCGATCGAGCTCGAAGAGGAACGTCAGCGCCGCAATCTCGAGCTGATCGCGTCGGAGAACTACGTCAGCGCAGCCGTGCGTGAGGCCGCCGGCTGCGTCATGACCAATAAATACGCGGAAGGCTATCCGGGCAAGCGCTACTACGGCGGCTGCGAGTACGTCGACATCGTCGAGACGCTCGCCATCGAGCGGCTGAAGAAGCTCTTCGGGGTCGACTACGTCAACGTGCAGCCGCACTCGGGTGCTCAGGCGAATATGGCGGTGTACTTCGCCGCCCTCTCGCCGGGCGACACGATCATGGGCACGGCGCTCGACCATGGCGGACATCTCACCCACGGCAGCAAGGTCAGCTTCAGCGGCAAGATGTACAACGTGGTCACCTACGGTGTGAGCCCCAAGAACGAGCGCTTCGATTACGACGAGATCCGCGCCATCGCGCAGGCCCACAAGCCGAAGATGATCATCACCGGCTGGAGCGCGTACTCGCGTCTGCCCGACTGGAAGGCCTTCGCCGACATCGCGCACGAGCAGGGCGCGCTGCTCTTCGCCGACATCGCGCACGTCGCAGGCCTGGTCGCAGCCGGGGTCCATCCGAGTCCGGTCGGACACGCGGACTACGTCACGACGACGACGCACAAGACGCTGCGCGGGCCGCGCGGCGGCGTGGTCATGACCGACACCGAACGCGGCAAGGGCATCGCCAAGACGGTGTTCCCGGGGCTGCAAGGCGGGCCGCTCATGCACGTGATCGCGGCCAAAGCCGTCTCGTTCGGCGAGGCGCTCGCGCCGTCGTTCAAAGCGTATGCGGCGCAGGTGGTGGCAAACGCCAAGGCGCTGGCCGCCGCACTGGAATCTCGCGGCCTGCGCATCGTCACGGGCGGCACGGACAACCACCTCATGCTCGTCGACGTCTCGGTGCGCGGCCTCACCGGCAAGGTGGTCGAGGAATATCTCGACACGATCGGCATCACCGTCAACAAGAACACGATCCCCTTCGACAAGAACCCGCCGGCGGTGGCGAGCGGGGTCCGCGTCGGAACGCCGGCGGTCACGACGCGCGGGCTCAAAGAGCAGGAGATGGAGGAGATCGCCGACATCATGAGCGCGGCGATGGATGACGTCGACCACGGCCAAAAACGCGATACGCTGCGCGCGCGCGTCTACGAGCTGACCTCGCGCTTCGGCGTGCCGTAGACGGCTTCGGCGCAGGCAGCTGACATGAAGGGCCTCATCACCCACCCGGAGTTCCCTCACCTGGAGATCGTCGATCATCCGTTGGTCGCAGATAAGCTTGGGCGTCTGCGCGACGCGGCGACGCCGAACAAAGAGTTCCGCGAGCTGTGCGCCGAGCTTGCCACCTTGCTCGCCTGGCCGGCGACAGGGGACCTCGAGGTGGCGGACACGCAGGTCGCGACGCCGCTGGGCTGGGCTCCGGCCAAGAGCGTGGTGCGCGTGCCGCTGCTCGTGCCGATCTTGCGCGCTGGCCTTGGCCTCGTCCCCGGTTTCCATGCGCTCATGCCGCAGGCGACCGTCGCGCACGTCGGGATCTACCGCGATCCTGACACCCTGCAAGCCGTGCCCTACTACGTCAACCTTCCCGATAAGCTCGAAGGCTGGCGCGCATTCGTCCTGGACCCGATGCTAGCGACCGGCGCATCCGCGATCGCGACCGTCTCGCTCTTGCTCGAGCGCGGCGCGAAGGTCGAGGATCTTCGCTACATCTCGCTCATCGCCGCGCCCGAAGGCGTTCGAGCGCTGTTCGGCGTGCACCCCGAACTCCGCGCCTTCACCTGTGCGGTCGACCGCCATCTCAACGACCACGGCTACATCATCCCCGGTCTCGGGGACGCAGGCGACCGCCTCTTCGGAGCGGGTGCGGGGCGGATCCCTGAGGTCGCCGCTCGCACGCTCGACCGCAAAGGCGCTTCTTCGTGAGCGACGCGACGACGGTTGCCAACCCCCATCTGCACGACCGTCCCTCGTGGGATGCGTATTTCTGCGCCATCACCCGCGCGGTGGCGACGCGCGCGACGTGTTCGCGCAAAGCCGTCGGCGCCTTGCTCGTCAAGAACAAGCTCATCTTGGCCACCGGATACAACGGCGCGCCGGCCGGACTGCGCCATTGCGACCACGCAAGCGGCGGCGATCTGCTCAACGGACATTGCGCGCGATCGACACACGCCGAGCAGAACGCGATCGTGCAAGCCGCCCGCCACGGCATCTCCATCGAAGGCGCGACCTTGTACTGCACGAACAACCCCTGCCTGAACTGCACCAAGCTGCTCATCAACGCGGGCGTCGTGCGCGTCGTGTACGAGGAGACCTATCCAGATCCGCTAGCCTTCGAGCTGCTGGCCGAATCGGGCGTCGTCCTCGAGCGGTTCGGCGAGCCGGCCGGCTAGGCGCGGCGTGTACCAGCAGCTCTTCAACATCAACATCTACTGGTTGTGCGGGCTGACCTTCGTGCTCGCGGCCGCCAGCTGCGCAATCGTCACGCCGCTCGTGCGGCGCATGGCGTTCGCGCTCGGGGTGTTCGACGAGCCCGACGAGGACCGGCGCGTGCACTCGCAGCCGACTCCGCGCCTGGGCGGACTTGCCATCTTCATCGGCTTCATGCTGGCGCTCTTCGCCATGCTCAACGTCGCGCTCACCAACAATTTCGTCATCCACCACTACTTGGGCACGCGCGACCTGGCGTTCATCATCGGTTTGCTCTTCGGCAGCACGCTCATGCTCGGCGTGGGTCTGTGGGATGACGTCATGGGGATGCGACCGGGGCGTAAGTTCCTCGCCCAGCTCATCGTCGTGGCCATCACGGTCATCCTGTACAAGTTCACGGTCTTCGGTTTCACGCTGCCGCATTTTGGCTACGTAGCGCTGGGTTGGCTCGCCATCCCGTTCTCGCTCTTCTGGTACCTGGGCATGGTCAACGCGATCAATTTCATGGACGGGCTCGATGGGCTTGTGACCGGCGTGACCATCATCGCCTCGGTCACCATGGTCATCGTGTCGTTATGGCATCACGAGTACCTCGTCGCCATCACCATGTGCGCGCTCGGCGGCGCGGCATCCGGTTTCTTGCCGTTCAACTACAACCCCGCACGCATCTTCATGGGTGATGGCGGGTCGCTCTTCATCGGCTTCGTGCTGGCGAGCGCCGCCGTCATGGGGACGGAAAAGGTGGCGGTCGGCATCTCGCTGCTCGTGCCGCTCATCGTGCTCGCCCTGCCCATCCTCGACACCGCGCGCGTCATCGTTTCACGCATCGGCAAGCGCGCGCCGCTCTTCGACGCGGACCGCAGCCACGTGCACCATCAGCTGCTCGACTTCGGCCTCTCCCAGCGCCAGGTGGTCAACCTCATCTATCTGGTCTGCTGCATCCTCGGGGCCATCGCCATCGTGCTCTCGCGGCCGGGAGGGCCGCACGTGTTTTGAGCTCACCGCTTGTGGTGGCGGTCGTCTTCGGCACGCGGCCGGATGCGGTCAAGATGGCACCCGTGGTAGCGGCGCTGTCGCGCGATCCGCGCTTCCGCTGCGTGACGATCGCGACCGCGCAGCACCGCGAGATGCTCGATGAAGTGCTCGACCTGTTCGGCATCAAAGCCGAGTACGATCTCGGCGTCATGACCGAGGGTCAGTCGCTGACCGACGTCACCACCCGCGTCCTCGAACGCGTCGGGACCGTCCTCGCGGACGTGCGGCCGGACGTCGTGCTCGTGCACGGGGATACGACCACCTCCACGGCCGCGGCGCTGGCCGCCTATTATCAGAAGATACCCGTCGGCCACGTCGAGGCGGGCTTGCGTACGAGCACGATCTACGAGCCGTTCCCCGAGGAGATCAACCGCCGCCTCACGGGCGTGCTCGCCACCTATCATTTCGCGCCCACGCCGCTCGCCAAGCAGAATCTGTTGCGCGAGGGCAAGGATGCGGCGAAGATCATCGTCACGGGCAACACCGTCATCGATGCGTTCAAGCAGATCCTTGCGAGCGTCAGCGATGCCGATGCAGTCTCGGTGTCGACGCCGCGCATGATCTTCGCAGAGGCGCACCGTCGCGAGAATCTGGGCGAACCGCTCGAGGCGATCTGCCGCGCTTTCAAACGCGTGGTCGGCGAGCGGCCGGATGTGTCACTTGTGTGGCCCGTGCATCCCAATCCGCCCATCGTCGAAGCGGTGCGCCGCAATCTTGACGGCGTGCCGCGCGTGCATCTCATCCAGCCACTCGACTACCGGCGTCTGGTCGCGACCATCGCGCGCTCCACCCTCGTGGCCACGGATTCCGGTGGGCTGCAAGAAGAAGCGCCGACGCTGGGCAAGCCCGTGCTCGTGCTGCGGCGTGTCACCGAACGCCCCGAAGGGTTGCAGGCCGGAACGCTGAGACTGGCCGGCATCGAAGAAGAACAGATCGTCGCGCACTTGAGCGAGCTGCTCGACGACAAAGCCGCCTATCAGAAGATGGCGAAAGCGGCCAATCCCTACGGTGACGGCAAAGCATCGCAGCGCATCGCCCAAGGTCTGCAGGCGTTCCTGCGCGGCGGTCCGTTGCCCGACGAGTTCATCCCGACGTGACGGCGCTGCGAACTTTGCAGCAACAGACCTTTGAAGCAACGGACCTCGCAGCAACGGACCTTTAGGTCCGTTTAGGAAACGATGAAGCAACATAACCCGCTCACGCTCGCCCAGCTCGGTAGCGCCGGCATGTCGGTCTTCGGCACGTTGCTCGTCGGATTTTTCTTGGGCTGGCTCGCATCGCGTTTCTTGCACTGGGATTGGGCCATCCCAGTCGGGATCGTGCTCGGTTTTGTTGCCGGCATTGTGTCCATGTTCCGCCAGCTCTCCACGAAAATGTAGGGGCGGCAATTCATCGCCGTCCTCGTGCGGACGCTTGGGCGCGAATGAATTCGCGCCCCTACATGATGGATTCGCACAGCACCTGAAGGTCCGTCGCTACACGAGGGCCGAACGACCTCGAGCCCCATGCAAAACCTGCGCCATTTCTCGGCAGCGGTCGTGTCGCGTAGTCTGGTGCTGGCGACGCTCGCAGCCCTGGGACTTGCGATATTCGGTCACATGAAGGTCCCGGCACTGGCACTCTTCGCCGGCACGCTCATCGGCCTCGCTTACCTTTTCCATATCGCTACAAGCTTCAACCGGCTGACGAAAGGCGGTAAAGGCTACCTGCCGTTTTTGACGATTGAATCGCTCGTCCGCGTGTTCGTGGCTGGCGCCGCACCCCTGATCATCGTTGGGCGCGGACCCTGGCTGGGCTACTTCACGTACCTTGCCGGATTTGTCGCACCGCTAGCAGTGTCGATTCTCACCTATCGGAAACAAATCAGCATCGAGTGCGCCCAAACGGACGCGCCTGAGAAGATCTCGGCACACACGAGCGCTTAAAGGGGAACGATGCAGGAGACTGTCGGCACCCATCCGCTGTGGCATCTGTCGTTCATGCCACCGCCGTTCAACACGGTGCACGCGGACACAGTGCTCATCACCTGGATCGCGATGGCCATGGCCCTCGTCATCGTCGGTTTGCTGGCCGCGACGCATCCGGTCACGGTCGTCTCCAAGCGCTACAGCGTGATGGAGCTGATCGTCAGCTACCTCAGCGAGACCACGCTCGGCATCTTGGGCAAGAACGGGTTGCCGTTCGTCCCCTTCATCATCTCGCTCTTCGTCTTCATCCTGCTGCTCAACGAAGTCGGGCTCTTCCCCCTCATCGGCAAGTCGCCGACCGCGGACCTCAACACGACTGCGGCGCTCGCCATCACGACCATCCTGCTCATCCAGATCGTCGGCATCAGCCGTCACGGCCTGGGCTACTACAGGCACCTGATCATCAAACCGCTCGTGCTCGGCATCCTCATGCTGCCGATCAATATCATCGACGAGCTCGCGCGACCGGTGACGCTCGCCATGCGGCTCTTCGGCAACATCTTCGCCGGCGAGATCCTGCTCCTCGTCGTCGCGGTCATCATCAACGCGCACCTCGGCGCGATCTCCACCGGCGCCGTGGTGGCGCCGATCCTCATCTATGCGTTTAACCTTGCCGTCGGCGTCATCCAGGCGGCGGTCTTCACGCTGTTGACCATCGCCTATCTCATCACGCCGACGCAAGAGTCGTTGGATCACTAAAAGGGAGTACAATCCGTGGAAAACGCAATCCTGACCGCTTCCGTCATCATCGGTTTCGCGCTGATGGTCGGATTCGCCGCGTTCGGCTCGGCGATCGGCGACGGCATCATCGGCAGCAAGGCGGTGGAGTCCATCGCACGCCAGCCCGAAGCCCGGCCGAATATCTTCTTCTTCTACTTCCTCGGCTTCGGCATCTTGGAAGCGTTCCCGATCATCGCGATCGCGCTCGCCTTCTTCCTGCTCATCGGCGGCGGCGGTCTCGGCGTGATGAAGGCGCTCACCCCGATCCTCGGCCACTAGACAAGACCCGATGCTCCTCTCGATCGACGGCACCTTCCTCATCCAGATCCTGAACTTCATCCTGTTCGGGGTGCTGCTGAACTATCTGTTCATCGCACCGACGCAACGGGCGATCGAGAAGCGGCGTGCGTACGTCGAGGGTCTGTATCGCGAAGGCGACGAGATGGCGGCCAAGGCGGCCGCGCTGCAGGCGCAAGCCGACGGCATCATGGGTGAAGCGCGTCGACGCACGGACGAAGCGATGCGCGCAGCGAGTGCGCAGGCAGCCGACGAAGCGCATCTGGTCGAGCGCAAGGCGGCGGAAGAGGCGGCCGCATCGGTCGCGCTCGCGCACGCGACCGTGGCGACCGAACGCAAGGAGGCCCTGGACAAGCAGCAGGCCTTTGTGACGGAGCTGGCGCGCAGCATGGTGCAGCGCGCGACCGGTTTCGAGCAGGTGGTATGAGACGATGAACCTGCCCAATCTGGCCGATCCGGTCTTCATCGCCAAAGTCGTCGACTTCATCATCTTCGTCGGTGCCATCGTCTGGCTATGGAACAAGGCGGGCATGAAAGCGCTCGTCGCGCATCAAGAGGCGCAGAACAAGCTCGTCGCCGACGCACAGGAACATCGCGCGAAGTGCGAAGCGGCCATCGCTGCGGCTCAGGCCGCAGTCGAGCAGGCGAAGCTGGACTCGGTGCGCATGGTCGCGGTCGGCAAGGCGCAGGCGGCCAAGCTCATCGAGGACGAACACGCAGAGGCGCAGGAACACGCGGGGCGCATCCTCGCGCATGCCGGCGGGGAGCTCGAGCGCGAGCGCTATCGCGTGCGCCGCGAGCTTTTGGAAGAGACGGTCGAGCAGGCGCACGCCCAAGCCCAAGAGCTCGCCAAACGCGAGATCGACCCAGCCAAGCAGCAGACCCTCGTCGAGCGCCTCATCGCCGACCTGGAGCGCGCCCGTGCTTAAAGACAGCATCGCACTGCGCTACTCGACCGCGCTCTTCGGCCTGGCCAAGGAGCGTGGCGAGCTGGCTCCCGTGACGGCAGAGCTTGACAGCTTCGTCGCCGCACTCGCATCCGATGCGGAGCTCCATAACTTTTTCACCTCGCCCGTCGTCGACCGCCGCGTGAAAGAGCAGATCCTGCACAGCGTGCTCGACGGCCGCGCCGGCGAGCTGACCCTCAATTTCATCCTCATCTTGGTGCGCAAGCACCGCGAGAACCTCATCGGGATCGTGGCGCGCCAGATGCACGAGATGCTTGATCGCGAGGCCGGCCGAGAGCCGGCCGCCGTCGGCACGCCGATGCCGCTCGGCGCCGCGATGCTCGCCGAGCTCCAAGAACGCCTCTCCAAGGTGTACGGGCGCACCGTCATCCCGCAGACCAAGCTCACGCCGGAACTGCTCGGCGGACTCGTCGTGCAGGTGGGCGACCGCTACGTCGATGCCAGCGTCTCGGGCAAGCTCGAAGAGCTGCGCCGCCACCTGCTCGCGACCACCGACTCGTGGGCGACCACCTCACCCAACGGCAAATCCAACGGACAGCCAAAAGGAAGCACATCATGATCAACGCCGACGAAATCGCCGGAATACTCAAACAGCAGATCGCGAGCGCGCACACGGAGACGCGCGAGGATGAGGTCGGGACCGTCATCGAGGTCGGCGACGCCATCGCCCGCGTCTACGGCCTGACCGCCGTGAAGATGGGCGAGCTCGTGCAGTTCCCCAACGGCCTGCTCGGCATCGCCTTCAACCTGGAAGAGGACAACGTCGGCGTCGTCATCTTGGGCTCGGATAACGAGATCAAAGAGGGGGCGACCGTACGGCGTACCGGCCGCATTGTCTCGGTGCCGGTCGGCGACGCGGTCATCGGCCGCGTGGTCAACCCGCTCGGCCAGCCGCTCGACGACAAAGGGCCGATCGCGACCAGCCGCACGCGCCCGATCGAGACGCAGGCGCCGAATGTCGTGCAGCGCCAGCGGGTGACCCAGCCACTGCAGACCGGCATCAAGGCCATCGATGGACTCGTGCCCATCGGCAAAGGTCAGCGCGAGCTCATCATCGGCGACCGCCAGACCGGCAAGACCGCGCTGGCCGTCGACGCGATCATCAACCAGAAGGGCAAGAACGTCATCTGCATCTACGTCGCGATCGGGCAGAAGACGTCGACCGTCGCGCAGCTCTACAAGATCCTCACCGACGCCGGCGCCATGGACTACACGACCATCGTCGCTGCGAACTCAGCCGACCCGGCGAGCTTGCGCTACATCGCGCCCTATGCGGGCTGCGCCATGGGCCAGGAGCTCATGTACCAGAGCAAAGACGTCCTCATCATCTACGATGACCTCTCCAAGCACGCCCAGGCCTATCGCGAGATCTCGCTCATCTTGCGCCGTCCGCCGGGCCGCGAGGCCTACCCGGGCGACATCTTCTACTTGCACTCGCGCTTGCTCGAGCGCGCCGCCAAGCTCTCCGACGAGCTCGGCGCGGGTTCCATGACCGCGCTGCCAATCATCGAGACGCAGCAGGGCGACGTGTCGGCGTACATCCCGACCAACCTCATCTCGATCACTGACGGCCAGATCTATCTTGAGACCGGCCTGTTCTACAGCGGCATCCGCCCGGCCATCGACGTCGGCCTGTCGGTGTCGCGCGTCGGCGGCGACGCGCAGACCAAGGCGATGAAGTCCGTCGCCGGCCAGCTGCGCCTGGAGCTCTCGCAATACCGCGACCTCGCCGCCTTCTCGAAGCTGTCATCGGATCTCGACAAGACCACCCAAGCCCAGCTCTCGCGCGGCGAGAAGATCACGGAGACCCTCAAGCAGCCGCAGTTCGATCCGCTGGCGCTCGACCGAGAGGTCATCCAGATCTACGCCGCGGTGAAAGACTTCCTGGCGGACGTGCCGACCGAGCGCATCGCGCAGTTCCACAAGCAGTTCTACGAGTTCTTGCAGACCGCGCATCCGGAGATCCCGAGCACGATCGCCGAGCGCAAAGAGATCTCTGACGAGACGCGCGCCAAGCTCGATGCGGCGATCCTCGAGTTCAAAAAACGGTTCTAAGTGGCAACTCTCCGCCAGCTCAAAGACCGGGTCCGATCGCTGAAGAACACGCAGCAGATCACGCGCGCCATGAAGATGGTGGCCGGCGCGAAGATCCGGCGTGCCGAGACCGCTATGCGCTCGGCGCGGCCGTATGCGGCCGCCATCGGCGAGATGCTCGGCGAGCTCGCCCGCTCCGGCGGTGCGCGCCACCCGCTCTTGCAGGCACGCGAGGTGGCAGCTGACGGCATCCTCCTCATGACCGCCGACAAGGGACTCGCCGGCGCGTTCAACTCGAATCTGGTCCGCGAGGGGCTCGTCCAGGCGCGCAAAGCGACCAAGCCGAGCTTGTACCTCGTCGGCGGCAAAGCTCGCGTCCAGCTGCGCACGAGCGGCTTCCCGATCGAAGCGAGCTGGCAGTTGCAGAGCACGCCGTTTCCCGAGTTGGCACGGGAGATCGCCGAGCGCATTTCGGGCGACTTCATCTCGGGGAAGATCGACCGGGTGATGCTTGTCTCGAGCAGATTCGTCTCGACGATCGTACAGCGTCCCACGCCGTCGCAATTCTTGCCCATCGCGCCTGGGGAGAGCGGGTCTGGGGCGCAGGCAGGCGCCGAGCCCGAGAAGCCCGGCCTCAAGAACGCGTTTGAGTTCGAGCCTGATGGCGCAGCCGTGCTCGCTGCGCTCTTGCCGAAGTATCTCGAGTTCACCGTCTTCCAGGCGCTGCTCGAGACGCAAGCATCGTTCTTCGCAGCCCAGCTCATCGCCATGACCAACGCCACCGACAATGCGGGCAAGCTCATCGACGACCTGACGCTCGTCATGAACAAGACCCGTCAAGCCGCCATCACCAAAGAGATCCTCGAGATCGTCGGCGGCGCCGAAGCTTTGAAAGGATAAGGACAATGCCAGCCACCGGAAAGATCACCCAAGTCTTGGGCAACGTCGTCGACGTGGCGTTCGCATCGGCCGACGCGCTGCCCGACATCAACACCGCCCTGCGCACGAACATCATCGGCATGGACGGCAACGCGACCGAGCTGACGCTCGAGGTGCAGAGCGAGCTCGGCAACAATCAAGTGCGCTGCCTCGCGATGGGCTCGACCGAGGGCATGGTGCGCGGCGCCGACGTGGACGACACGGGCGCGCCCATCTCGGTCCCCGTCGGCGAGGCCACGCTCGGCCGCATCTTCAACGTGCTGGGCAAGGCGATCGACTCGGACAAGCCCGTCGCCGCTGCGAAGTTCATGCCCATCCACCGCGAGGCGCCGAAGGTCGACGAACAAGACCCCACGACCGTGATGTTCGAGACCGGCATCAAAGTCATCGACCTCATGGCGCCGTACGTGCGCGGCGGCAAGGTCGGGCTCTTCGGCGGCGCCGGCGTCGGCAAGACCGTCCTCATCCAAGAGCTCATCCGCAACATCGCCTCAGAACATGGCGGCTACTCGGTCTTCACCGGCATCGGCGAGCGCACGCGCGAGGGCAACGACCTCTACCTCGAGATGAAGCACTCGGGCGTCATCGACAAGACCGCGCTCATCTTTGGCCAGATGGACGAGCCGCCCGGCGTGCGCCTGCGCATCGGACTCACCGGCGTCACCATGGCCGAGTACTTCCGCGACGAGCAGGGCAAAGACGTGCTGCTCTTCATCGACAATATCTTCCGCTTCGTGCAGGCGGGTTCAGAGGTCTCGGCGCTGCTCGGGCGCATGCCCTCGGCGGTCGGCTACCAGCCCACGCTCGCGTCGGAGATGGGCGCGCTCGAAGAGCGCATCACCTCGACGCGCAAAGGCTCCATCACCTCCGTGCAGGCGGTGTACGTGCCGGCCGACGACCTCACCGATCCGGCCGTGGCGACGACGTTTGCGCACTTGGACGCGACGACCGTGCTGTCGCGCTCGATCTCGGACAAAGGCATCTACCCGGCCGTCGATCCGCTGGCATCGAGCTCTCGTCTGCTCGAACCCCGCTATGTCGGCGATGAGCACTATCAAGTCGCGCGCCGCGTCCAGGAGATCCTGCAGCGCAACCGCGACCTGCAGGACATCATCGCCATCCTCGGCGTCGAGGAGCTCTCTGAAGAGGACAAGATCGCGGTGCGCCGCGCGCGCCGCATCCAGCGTTTCTTAAGCCAGCCGTTCTTCGTCGCCGAGGCCTTCACAGGCCGGCCCGGCAAGTACGTGCCGCTCAAAGAGACGATCGCCGGGTTCAAGGAGCTCGTCGAGGGTAAGCTCGACGATCTGCCCGAGCAGGCGTTCTACATGTGCGGCAACATCGACGAGGCCAAGGCGAACGCCGAGGCTATGGCGGCGAAGGCGTAGACATCGTGGCCAACCTCACCCGGCTCTCGGTCGTCACCCCCGGCGCCATCAAGTTCGAAGGCGATGCCGAGCTCGTCGTCGCGCCGGGCGCCGCCGGCGACCTCGGAGCGCTCGCCAACCACGCGCCCATGCTCACGACGCTGCGCACGGGCGTGGTGAGCGCGACCGTGGCTGACGCCGGGGACCAAAACGCCGCCACCGAGCGCATCCAGTTCGCGGTCGACGGCGGCTTCATGCAGATCCTCGCCGACCGGGTCATCATCCTCACAGATAGCGCGCTCTCCCGCGACGAGGTGGACGTCGAGGCGGCCCGCGCCGACCTCAAGCGGGCAGAGGAAGCGCTCGCGCAGAAGCGTGGTGCAGACGACGCGTCCGAGCGCCGTGCTGTCGCCTGGGCGCAGGCCCGGCTCGCGGTCACCGCTCGCCCCGTCTAGGCGAAACGGATATTTGAAGTAACGGACCTTTGAAGCAACGGACCTTTAGGTCCGTTAACTAATAAGAGATATATGGATTCACTCGAGGGTCTGCGCACCCGGCTGATCGTGGAAGGCGGCCACCGCCTCGAAGGCTCGCTCGCGCCGCCCGGGGCCAAAAACGCCGCACTGCCCATCATGGCCGCCTCCATCCTGTGCGAGGGCGACATCATCTTGCACCGGGTGCCGCGCATCACGGACGTCGACGTCATGGCCGCCATCTTGGAGAGCCTGGGCGCGCGCGTGCGCGAGCAGCCCGGTGGCACGCTCGTCATCGACGCCACCTCGATCAACTCCAACACAGCCCCCTATGCGCTCGTCAGCAAGCTCAACGCATCCTTTGATGTGACGGGCGCGCTGCTCGGCCGCTTCGGACGTGCCGAAGTGCCGCTGCCCGGCGGATGCGTGCTCGGCCCGCGCGCCGTCGACATGCATCTCCACGGCTTCGAAGCGCTGGGCGCGAAAGTGGATCTCGAGCATGGCTCGGTCGTCGTCACCGCGCCGCGCTTGCGCGGTGCGACGATCGCCCTTGCCAAGCCGTCCGTGGGCGCCACGAAGAACCTCATGCTCGCCGCGGCGCGGGCTCTCGGGGAGACCACGATCGAGAACGCGGCCTTAGAGCCCGAGGTCGTGGATGTCGCCGATTTCCTCGTCGCCATGGGCGCGAAGATCACGGGGCAGGGCACGAGCACGATACGTATCGAGGGCGTGCGCAAGCTGCATGGCTGCGAGTACACGATCATCCCCGACCGTCTGGTCGCCGGCACCTATCTGTTGGGGGCCGCCATCACGAGTGGGGACGTGACGGTGACCGGACTCGACCCCGCCATGCTCGCAGGTCTGAGCGACGTCTTGGCGAGCACCGGGGCCGCGGTCGAGGCCAAGGGCGTGAGCCTGCGCGTGCAGGGCGTTCCTGCCTGGCGGCCGGCGGACATCACGACCGCTCCGTACCCGGGCTTCCCGACCGATCTCCAGCCGCCGATGGTCGCGTACCTCGCGCTCGCCAAAGGCACGTCGCACATCGAGGAGACGATCTTCGACGCCCGCTTCGTCTATGTGAGCGAACTGTCGCGCATGGGAGCGGATATTACCGTCTCAGGTCGAACTGCGCATGTGAACGGAGTTCCCAAACTCAAGGATGCCGTGGTCGCTGCACCGGATATCAGAGCCGGCGGCGCGCTTGTGCTGGCGGCACTGGCGGCCGAAGGCACGACCGAGATCAGCGGTCTTGAGTACATCGACCGCGGTTATGAATTCTTGGAAGAGCGGCTGACGTCGCTCGGGGCGACCGTGGTCCGCGCGAGCGGTGTCGCGCCCGTGACCCCGAAGCCGGACATGGGCAATACGGTCAAGCTGCCGAAGATCGTCACGCCATTTCGCGTCCAACCCTCGTAGGAGCAGATCTTGGATATCGGAATCGACCTCGGCACGGCGAACGTGCTCGTCTACGTCAAAGGCAAAGGCATCGTGCTGCGCGAGCCCTCGGTCGTCGCGCGCGACACGCGCACCGGCCGCACGCTCGCCGTCGGCGAGGAGGCGCGCATGATGCTCGGCAAGACGCCGAGCAACATCCAGGCCATCCGCCCGCTGCGCGACGGCGTCATCGCCGACTTCGAAGTCACTGAAGCGATGCTCAACTACTTCATCAAGAAGGTGACGCGCAGCAACGGCTTCTTCTCGTTCCTGCGGCCCAAGCCCGCGGTCACCATCTGCGTGCCCGCCGAGATCACCTCGGTGGAAGAGCGTGCGGTGCGCGACGCGGCCAAACTCGCCGGCGCACGCAGCGTCGACATCATCGAAGAACCGATGGCCGCGGCGATCGGCGCGGGCCTGCCCATCGACGGCCCGAGCGGCAACATGGTCGTCGACATCGGCGGCGGCACGACCGACGTGGCCGTCATCTCGCTCGGCGGCATCGTCGTCAGCCAGTCCATCCGCGTCGCCGGCAACAAGTGCGACGAGGCGATCGCGCGCCACATCCGCCGCGTCTACAACCTCATGATCGGCGAGCGCACGGCCGAGGACATCAAGATCACCGTCGGCTCCGCCTACAAGCTCGACCCGGAGCTCACCATGGACATCCGCGGCCGCGACCTCATCAACGGTCTCCCCAAGACCGTCAACATCACCTCGGAAGAGGTGCGCGAGGCCCTGGGCGAGCCGCTCGGCTCGATCATCGACGCCGTCAAGAGCGTGCTGGAGAAGACCCCGCCGGAGCTCGCCGCCGATATCATCGACCGCGGCATCATCCTCACCGGCGGTGGCGCGCTCTTGCGCGGGCTGGATGCGCTCTTGACCGAGGTCACCGGCATCCCGGTGATCGTCGCCGAGGATCCCATGTCCTGCGTGGCCATCGGCACGGGCCAACGAGTCCGCTTCTAGCGATTGCTTGACGCGCATCGCCGCCGCATGACCTGCCAGTAGCTGCAACGCGTGCCTGCGTTCGCCTACCGCTATCCGGTCGACAAGCTGCTCACGGGCGCGTGTCTGGGCAATCTCTCGTCCTTCCTCAAGCTGACACCGCAGAGCGACGTCGCGGGCTACTGGAGCGCCTCCGACAACCAGTACTATTGCGGCCGCTGGGTGACGCAGGCGTACGTCGACGGCGAACGCGCGACGCCCATCGACACGACGCACGCCGACGCCTATCAAGAGACCTCGTACGCGCGCGGTCCGGTGCGCATCCGCAAGCGGACCTTTTTGCCCATGTGCGATCCGCTGCGCGTCGTCTACGTCGTCGTGACGTTCGAGAACGCGGGAGCAGACGAGCGCTCGGCCGCGGTGATGTGCGACGTCCACTACCCGGCGTTCGTCTGGCCCGGCACGTACAAGATCCCCGATGGGGGGCAGCGCAACAAACGGGTGCACCACAAGGAGCATGACGGGCTCATCATCTCGACGACCATCGGGCGCCCCGACGAGGTCCGCGTTTTTGCGGGCAGCGGCGAGCCGACATCGACCTACGTGTCGGATCGCGGTTTCTCACGCACCTATGGCGTGACCCTGCCGCCCAACGCGTCGACGAGCATCGCCTTCAGTCTCGCCATCAGCCATCAAGGCGAGGCGTCGGCGCTCGCCACGCACAGGACAGCGCCGGCAGCCGAGGACGCGCTTACCGAAGCGCTGGGCTACTACGAGCGGCTGCGCCAGACGGGCTTCATCCGCACGCCCGACGCGCTCATCAACCGCGCCGTGGACTGGTCGAAGATCAACACGGTGCGCGTGCAGCATCGCTATCCGGCTGGATCAGGCTTCACGAACGACCCCTCGCAGGACATCGTCGTCGTGCGCGATGCGGCGTGGTACTCGCTTGGTTCTGATTACCTGACGCCGGAGTTCTCGCGCCAGCTCTTCGAGCTCATCGCGCAGCACGGTATCGAAGAGGGCGGCAAGGTCACCGAGTACATCATGGCCTGCGCGGACCCGCCGTTCAAGAGCGACTACGACCTCAACATCAACGACGACACGCCGCTCATCGCCTGCGCGGCCTACCATCACTACTCCGTGACCCACGACCGCGCCGCGCTCGAACGCTTGTGGCCGATGGTGCGCGGCGCCTGCGATTGGATCATCTCGCAGCTGCGCGGCGGTCTCGTGGTCGCGCATTCGCAAGAGGCCAACGTCTGGGGCATCTCGGGCTGGCGCAACATCATCCCGCAGAGCCAGATCTCCGGCGCGGTCACCGAGATCAATGTCGAATGCGCGCGGGCGCTCCAGCTGGGTTCGTCGTTAGCGCGCATCCTCGGCGACGAGGACACGGCCACACGCTACCGCGAGAGCGGCGATCATTTGAAGGACGCGATCAACCGGCGCCTGGTGAGCGACGAGACCGGGCTCTACCTGCTCAACATCGACCCAGAAGGCGGAGCGCACCACGACATCACGGGCGATCAGATATTCCCCGTGCTCTTCGGGGTCGCCGACGACGAACGCAAACGCAAGATCCTGGAGCTGCTCTACACGCCGGAGTTCTGGACGCCGTTCGGGGTGCGCACCGTCGGTAAGAACCAGCAGGAGTACGATCCGGAGTACGGCGTGCATCTGCTCGGCGGCATCTGGCCCAATCTCACCGCCTGGGTGGCGTATAGCAGCAAGACGCATTCACCGCGCCGTCTGGTCAACGGGATGCGCAACATCTGGAAGATCAGCGAGGTCGAAAACCCCAAGGCGTATCAGAACGTGATGCCGGGGCTCTTCCCCGAGCGGCTCTCCGGTGACACGTTCAAGAGCCGCGGCATGGCGATGAGCCCGTGGATGCCGCCGACGTATCTGTGGCTGGCGTACGAAGGGCTGCTTGGATTCGAGCCCTCGCCCGATGGACTGCGCATCAACCCGCATCTCCCCGACGACTGGAAGTGGGTCGGCGTGCGCGACGTGCCCATCATGGGGACGACGATGTCGTGCTTCTACTACCGGCGCACACTGTATTCGTCCATCCCGGTCGCTTCGCGCAGCCGCTGCGTCGTGCTCGATGAAGACGTCAGCAGGCACATCGAGAGCAGCGCGCCGTTCTCCGTCGCGCTGGCCGACGAGCGTCAGACGCTCGTCTTCGCAGCCACCGACCACGCCGGGACGTTCTCGCTGCGCATCAAGCCGCCGCTCGTCGAAGAGATGCGTGAAGAGACGCTCTCGCTCGCCGCGGGCGAAGCGCGTTTGCTCAAGCTGAAGAAGCGGTAAGGGCCTTAGGCCGCCGAGCGGACCCGCGCGAACAGCGCGAGCGCCGGACGCGTGCGCCGCTTGACGATCGCTCGGGCGTGCGCGAAGCGCCGCCGCGTTCGGCGGAACATACGACGGCTTTCGTCACGGGCGTGACGGCGGAGGTTGTTGCCGAGCGAGATGGGCGCCATGGCTGACGAAACTGCGGTAAAGGCCACCATCAGACCCACGAGAAAGACCTGGTGACGGATGCGTGACACGTTAATTGCAGTTGTCGAGGTGCTGCGTGCGGTCCTCCCCGAGGCGGGATGAACTATGCGGGTCATCCGTGCCGCACAGCGGACTGAGGGTGAGGTTGTGAGGGAAGTCGCAGCGTGCGTGCGCGCAGGCGGTACGGTTGTCTTCCCCACCGAGACGGTCTATGGCATCGGCTGCGATCCAGACGATGAAAGCGCGATCGCGTCCATCTTTGCGGCGAAAGGACGCAGTCCCGAAAAGCCGCTTGCGCTCCACGTCGCAGACGCGTCGCAGGCCGTGCCGTTCGTCGCAGAGATAACGCAGTGCGCACTCAGCGCGATGCAGCGCCTGTGGCCGGGACCGGTTGCCATCATCGTGCGCCGGCACGGCGGCCGTTACGCGCGCGCTGCCTGCGGTCTCGACACGATCTCGCTGCGCTGTCCTGATCACGAGCTGTGCCGCACGCTGCTGCGCGCGACGGGTCCGCTGGCCGCGACCTCGGCGAACTTCTCGGGGCGCCCGCCGTTCACCGGCGGCCCGGGCGACCTTGGCGCCCTACCGCAAGCGACGCTCGCAGTGCTCGCCGGCCCGACGCCGCTTCAGCGCGAGAGCACGATCATCGACTGCACGGGCGATACGGCGATCGTCGTCAGAGAAGGAGCGATACCGGCCGCCACCATCATGGAGAAGCTGGGAACTCCACCGCCGGTCCGATAAGTTGTTACAAGAGACGGGCCGCGGCACGGCCCGCACGAAAGGCGTCACGACGAGCACGAGAGACGGGGCCACGATGCGACAACGCCTGCGCGCGGCGCCTGCGCTCTTCGCGCTCGTCATCATGTCGGCGGCCGCCACCGCGTGTGTGGCTCCGGCGCTGGCCGACGCGCGCATCGGCTCGTTCACCGTGAGGTTCGCCGAAGGCGTCTTCCATCGTAACGGCGATTTCGTCATACCCGGGGCGGTGAGCGGCGTGTCGCCCGATGGCGATTTCAAAGCCGATCGCGCCTTCGGCAACTACCAGCGCCAGGACGTGACGCTCGTCGGCCACGTCCTCTTGCATCAGCGCGTCGGGCAAGGGCCGTCCGCCCAGCCGATGACGCTGACGGCGAATCAGCTACGCATCTTCGGCAAGCCGAGCACCTACACGGCCACGGGTTCGGTCGTCGTCGTGCAGCAGAACCGCCAGCTGCATGCCGACTATCTGCAGCTCGACGAGCGGACGCATGAGGGGCTGCTGCGTGGCAACGTCTCGGCTCAGGAAGACGACCGCGTCGTGCAGAGCGAGGAGATCCACTACAACACGCTCAGCGGCGCGATCCTCGTCCCAGGCCAGCTGAACGGCTTCTCCTCGGATTCGGATTTCCGGGCAGATCGTGGCGTCGGCAACCAGAAAGCCGGCACGTTCACCATGACCGGCAACGTCATCGTGCACCGCTTCGGCAACTACGGCAAGGCCAACAATTCCACCGAGCCGCTGACCCTGTGGTGCGACAAGCTCGACATCGCGCGCACGCCGCAGACCACGTACACGGCCACCGGCCACGTCAAGGTCGCGCAAGGCGACCGCACGCTCGTCGCACCCGTGCTCAAGCTCAACGACACGACGCACACCGCGACGATGACCGGCGGCGTGCACGGCGAGGAGCTGCCCGATCGCACCTTCGACGCAGCCGAGGTCATCTACAACACGCAGACCGAAGATTTCAAGGCGCTCGGCGGCGTGAAGGCGACGTTCCCGTTCAAGCGCGGGCAGTTCGCGTCGCCGACGCCGGCTGCGCATGCGACGGGATCGCCGACGCCGGCTGCGCACACGACGGGATCGCCGTCGCCGTCAGCGACGCCGTCGAACCCGGGTCCGCTTCCTCAGGCCAGTCCGACTCCAGAGCCCACGTCCTCGTAAGACGCGCTGCCGGGTGTGACCCCAGTCACGCGCATCTTCGCCCGGATGATGGTCATATGCATGTGCACCGATGAAATAGAAAGGTGCCGTTCGTCCGTTTGACCTCACCCGTGCGAACCCCGCGAGGAAGCAGCGTTGCTCGATTTCATCGATCGTAAATTCACCGACGTCCTCATCGAGAAGGGCAGCCTGACGCAGGAGGCCCTCGACAAGGCGCTCGAGGCCGCCGAGACGCGCCGCGAACCGCTCGAGAAGATCCTCGTCGAGCTGCGCCTCGCCCCCAAGGACGAGGTCATGTGGGCGCGCGCGGAAGAGCTGGGCAAGATCTATGTCGACCTGGCCAACCGCAAGATCGACTCCGACACCGCGACCATCATTCCGGAACCCGCCGCGCGCCGCCATCATCTCATCTGCATCGGCAAGGTCGACAACAAGATCACGCTCGCCATGGCGGATCCGACCGACATCTTGGCCCTTGACGACGTCCGCATCCGCACGGGGCTCGTGCCCGAGCCCGTGCTCTCGTTCTACGACGATATCGAGCGCGCGCTCGACGCCATCTACTCCGGCGGCGACAACAAATGGCAAGAGATCGTCAGCGAGACCGGCGAGACGGTCGACGTCCTCAAAGAGGAAGAGACGCTGCCCGATGAGGTCAACGTCGACGCACCGATCGTCCGCCTCGCCGACCTCATCGTCACTCAGGCGATCGCCCAAAAAGCCTCGGATATCCACATCGAGCCGTACGAAAAGCAGCTCGCGTCCGCTACCGCATCGACGGCCTGCTGCACGAGGTGATGAGCCCCCCGAACTCGTTGCAACGGCGCTCGCCTCGCGCATCAAGATCATGGCCGAACTGGACATCGCCGAGCGGCGCCTGCCCCAGGACGGCCGCATCCAGGTCATGATCGAACGGCCGACCGATCGACCTGCGCGTCTCCGTCCTGCCCACGCTATGCGGCGAAACGACCGTCATCCGCATCCTCGAGACCGCAAGACTCATGGTCGAGCTCGAGCAGCTCGGCTTCCATGACCGATGCTCCTCGAGTAGTGCGAAGAAGCTCATCGTCCAGCCCAACGGCATCATCCTGGTGACCGGCCCGACCGGCATCCGGCAAATCCACGACGCTGTACGCCGCGCTCAACGCGATCAACGACCCCGACACGAACGATCATCACGGTCGAGGACCCGGTCGAGTACAACATCTCCGGCATCAACCAGGTCCAGGTGCAACGCCAAGATCGGCCTCACCTTCGCCGCAGGCCCTGCGCGCCTTCCTGCGCCAGGACCCCGACGTCATCATGGTCGGCGAAATCCGCGACGACGAGACCGCGCGCATCGCGATGCAGGCCGCCCTCACCGGCCACCTCGTGCTCTCCACCCTGCACACCAACGACTCGGTGTCGGCGATGACGCGCCTCATCGACATGGGCGTCGAGCCGTTCCTGCTGGCATCGTCGGTGCAAGGCGTCATGGCGCAGCGCCTCGTGCGCACCATCTGCAAGACCTGCAAGCGCGGCATCAAACCGGTCAAGGCCATCCACGCCAAATTCGAAGAGTATCAGATCCCGATCGGTTCGCTGCAGCTCGCGCGCGGCGAAGGCTGCGACGAGTGTGCGGGCAGCGGCTACAAGGGTCGCGCCGGCGTGCACGAGCTGGTCGTGATGACGGACGAGCTGCGGCGCATGATCCTGGAACGCACCTCGACCGCCGATTTGAAGAAGCTCGCGCTCGAGCAAGGGCTGCGAACGCTGTACCATGACGGTTTGATGAAGGTGGCCCAGGGCATCACCACGCTTGAAGAGGTCCTGCGCGTCGCCGTCGACTAGTCCAAGGGCATCTCACACACGACCAGGGCGCGAATGGATTCGCGCCCTACTTCTTCGTCTCGGCTTCCCAGCCGGCGTCGCCGGGCTCGTAGAACGTCATCTGCTCGATCCCCTCGGGCAGATGCTGCTGCTCGACCTTCGCTCCCGCGAAGTCGTGCGCGTACTGGTAGCCTTCACCGTAGCCGAGCCGGCGCATAAGATTGGTCGCCGCGTTGCGCAGATGCAAAGGCACGGCAAGCGCGCCGTGCTCGTCGACCGCCTGCTTCGCCGCGGAATACGCTCGCAACCCGGAGTTGCTCTTGGGCGCGAGCGCCAGGTAGATGGTCGCCTCGGTGAGCGGGTAGAGCGCTTCGGGCATGCCGAGCGCGTGCGTCGCCTGCTGCGCGGCGACGGCGAGCGGCAGCGCGCGCGGGTCGGCCAGACCCACGTCTTCTGACGAAAGATGACAAGGCGGCGCGCGATGAACATCGGATCCTCGCCCGCTTCGAGCATACGTGCAAGCCAGTAGACGCCGGCATCCGGATCGCTATCACGCAGCGACTTGATGAAGGCCGAGATGACGTCGTAGTGCTCGTCGCCGGCGCGGTCGTAGCGCAACGCGCGACGCTGCATCGCCTCTTCGACGTCCTTGGGCTCGATCGGGGAATCCGCGCCCCGCGCTGCGGCGATTTGCGCCGCCAGCTCGAGCGCGTTGAGCGCGCTGCGCGCGTCGCCCCCGGCGAGCGCGATGAGCTTGGCGCGCGCCTCAGGCCCCAGATGCGCGCTCTCGCCCAGACCCCGCTGCGCATCGGCCAGCGCCCGGTCGCATGATGACGCCCAGCGCCGCATCGGCGAGCGAGGCGAGCACGAACACCCGCGAGCGCGAGAGCAAGGCCTTGTTGACCTCGAACGAGGGGTTCTCGGTCGTGGCCCCGATGAGGGTGATGTCGCCGCGCTCAACGTTGGGCAGCACCGCGTCCTGCTGCGCCTTGTTGAAGCGGTGGATCTCATCGATGAAGAGGATCGTGCGGCGTTTGCTCGTCTGCGCCGCTTGGCGCGCATCGGCGATGGCGCGGCGCAGATCGCTGACGCCTGCCGAGACCGCCGACAAGGTGATGAATCGCGACGCGCTCGCGTCGGCGATGAGGCGGGCGAGCGTCGTCTTGCCGCTGCCGGGCGGCCCCCAGAGGATCATGGACGGCACCGTGCCACGCTCGATCGCGGTGCGCAAGGCCGTGCCTGGTCCGACGAGCTGCTCCTGACCGACGAACTCGTCGAGCGTTCGCGGCCGCATGCGGGCGGCGAGCGGCGCGCCGGCAGGCAATGCGTCGGATGCCTGCGTGCCCGGCGCGCCGAGCGCGGCGTCCCCGAAGAGCGGTGTTTGCGAAGTCACGATGCGCATGTGTTCGCGGGCAGGCTGGGCCGGCCCCGCGCAGAAGCGCATTCGTGATGGAAAGACTCTACCTCGACAATGCGGCGACCACGGCGACGCGAGCAGAGGTGCTCGAGGCTATGCTGCCCTTCTTCACGTCGGACTACGCCAATCCGTCGAGCCTGCATTCGAGCGGACAACGGGTGGGGCGCGCGCTCCACGCCGCACGCAAGCGCGTGGCCGAATGTCTGGGCGCACGCCCGGACGAGATCGTCTTCACCGCGGGCGGCTCCGAAGCAGACAGCCTGGCGATCTTCGGCGCGATGACCGGCCCCTTCGAGCGGGCTCGCTTCATCACGAGCGCCAGCGAGCATCATGCGGTGTTGCACGCCGCCGACGCGCTGCGCACGCGCGGGCACGCGGTGACGATCCTCCCCGTCGACCGCGATGGCTTCGTCAGCGAAGATGCGTTGCGCGACGCATTGGATGGGACGCCGGCTGTCGTGAGCATCATGCACGGCAACAACGAGATCGGCACCATCAACGATGTCGCTCGGCTCGCCGCGATCACCCACGAGCGCGGTGGGATCTTCCACACCGACGCCGTGCAGACGGTCGGACACCTCCCCGTCGACGTGAAGGCGCTCGGCGTCGATGCGCTTTCCCTGTCGGGTCACAAGTTCGAAGGTCCCAAAGGCGTCGGCGCGCTCTACGCTCGACGCGACCTGGCGCTGCAACCCCTCATCTATGGAGGTGGCCAGGAGGGCGGCCGCCGCGCCGGCACGGAGAACGTGCCCGGAGCGGTCGGACTTTCCGTGGCGCTTGCGCTCGCGACGGATGAGCTACCCGACACACAAGTGCGGGTGAGCGCGCTGCGCGACGCGCTCATCGAGGGGATCCTCGAGCGCATACCCGCGAGCGCGCTCAACGGTCCGCGCACCCGCCGGCTGCCCAACAACGTCAGCGTGCGCTTCGATGAGATCGAAGGCGACACGGTCGTGGTCGGCCTCGATCTCGCCGGCATCGACATCTCCACCGGCAGCGCATGCAGCTCTGGTTCGCTCGAGCCCTCACATGTGACCCAGGCCATCGGTCTTGGGCCCGCCCAAGCGCGCGGCTCCATCCGCATCTCGCTCGGCCGGACGACCACGGCTGCGGACGTGCAGCGCCTGCTCGATGCCCTCACGCCGCTCGTCGCACGGCTGCGGGGCTTGGCAGACGCCCTCACCGTGGAGGGTCGGCGCGGGAAGTAAAACGGACCTAAAGGTCCGTTGCTTCAAAGGTCCGTCGCGAGAGCGCCTGGTGCGACAGAGCCCTCTGCAGGGTTCCCCGCCGGGGAGGCGGGAGGTCCCACACCCAAGAAGGCACGGGTCCACCCATGAGCACCCAGGACTTCATGTGGCTCGCGTTCGGCGCGGCCGCTCTCATCATCGCCATCAGTCTTGCGTACCTCCTCGTGCGCCTGACCCGCCTCAGCGACCAGGGGGCGAAGACGATGGACAAGGTCGACCAGCTGCTTGACGGGCTGCAGGCGCCCGTGACCCAGACCCTCGAGCATGTCGGCGGCGTCGCCGGCAACGTCGACGCGATGGTCGGACGCATCGACCGGCTCACGCAATCGATCGAGAAGGGCGCGACCGGCATCGCCAAGGCCGCAGATAAAGCGCAGTCGGCGGTGTCACCGACGGTCGCCAACGTCGTCGGCATCGTCGCCGGCATATCGCAAGGCGCGCAGCAGTTCTTCCGCGCGCGTCGCGGCAACGGCACGTCGCACGAGCCTGACGAATCGTAGCGCACGAATGATTGGAGCAACATAATGGAACAAGACACTCGCAGAGACTCGAGCTCGGGATTCATCTCGGGGTTCATCATCGGCGGCCTCATCGGGGCAGCCGTGGCGATCGTGCTCGCACCGCAGAGCGGCGAAGAGACCCGTGACATCATCCGCGGCAAGGCCCACGAGTACAAGGGCAAGGCGCTCGATCTTGCATCGGACCTCAAAGAGCGCGCCACGGACTTGGCCGACGACCTGCGCAGCCAAGCCGACGAGATCAGCAAGCGCGGTCGTGAGAGCTTCGACACCGTCCGCGGGCAGTTCAACGATGCGGTGGAGGCCGGCAGAAAAGCCGCCAAGTCCAAGCGCCAGGAGTTCGAGACAGAATAGTCCCGCGGCGTAAGGATCCCCCCACACTCGCACCCAGGCGTCGCGCTGCGCGTACGCCTGGTGCACCTCTTGCCCGGAGCGCAAAAGCACGGATGGATATCAAAGTCAGCGTCCGCGAACCCGACGGACAACGGCGCGTCAGCGTCGTGGACCTCAACGGCGAGATCGACGTCTATACCTCACCCAAGGTGAAGGAGACGATCATGGATCTCATCGACTCCGGCCACTACTCGCTCGTCATCAACCTCGAAAACGTCCGCTACATCGATTCGACCGGTCTGGGCGTGCTCATCGGCGGGCTCAAGCGGGTGCGCGAGCATTCCGGCGCCGTCAACTTGGTCTGCACGAACCCGCAGATCAAGAAGATCTTCGACATCACAGGACTGGTCAAGATCTTCGGCATCTACGACACCGAAGCGCAGGCATGCGAGAGCCTCTGATCTTGGCCAAGACCTCGGGCGGCAGCGTCGTCGAGCTGCGCATTCCCAGCAAGGCGGAATGGGTCGGCGTCGCACGCCTGGCGGTCGCGGGCATCGCCAGCCGGTTGCAGTTCTCCATCGAGGATATCGAAGATCTCAAACTCGCCGTCGCCGAGGCGTGCACGAATTGCATCCAGCATGCGTCGGCCGGCGAGAGCGTTGCCATCATCTGTCAGATCTTCACCGAGAAGATCGTGGTCACGGTCGAAGACACGGGCGGCGGCGCAAACGCCGTCGATCTTGCCCCTAAACGTCTGGGCGAGCCGAAGGTGGGCGGGCTCGGCGTGTTCCTCATCCGCTCGCTGATGGATGACGTGGAATACGAGCTGAATCCGGAGTCCGGCACGAAGCTCACCATGACGAAGTTCCTGCGAACCTGAACTCATGAGCACATCGCACCTGAGTTCGCCGGAAGGACTGGAAGCGCGGTTCGACCGGGAGCGGACTCGTGAGCTATTTCGCCGTTTCGCGGCAGAGCGAACCTTAAGCCTGCGCGACGAGCTCGTCGTCGGGCATCTCAACCTGGCGCGCTATCTCGCCGTGCGCTTCGCCAACCGCGGCGAGCAGATCGACGACCTCGTGCAAGTCGCCACGCTGGGCCTCATCAAAGCGATCGACCGCTACGACCCGCAGCGCGGCGTCGAGTTCACGACCTACGCCACGCCGACCATCATCGGCGAGATCAAGCGCTACTTCCGCGACAAAGGCTGGACCGTGCGCGTCCCACGCCGCCTGCAAGAGCTCAACCTGGCGGTCAACCGCGCGATGGAGCACGCGGCTGTCGAGCTCGGCCGCTCGCCGACCGTGGGGGATCTCGCGCAGCGGCTCGGGGTGTCGGAAGAAGAGATCATCGAGGCGCAAGAGCTCGGCCAGATGTACAATTTGCTCTCGATCGATACCGAGCTCGCCGCCGCCGGCGAGAACAAGGCCGCGACCCTGCTCGACTATCTCGGCCGTGAGGATCCGGAGCTCGCGCTGCTCGAGGACCGCGCGCACCTCGAGCGCTCGTTCGGCGCGCTCGATCCGCGCGAACGCGTCATCCTCTACCTCCGTTTCTTCGAGAACATGTCGCAGGCCGAAGTCGCCCGGCGCTTGGGCGTGTCGCAGATGCACGTCTCGCGCCTGCAGCAGCGAGCCCTCGCGAAGCTCAAGAAAGAGCTAAAAGAAGAATAGCCGCATGCGCGGCCAACGTCCGGCTGCAGAGATGAAACCGAACGAGATCCGTCAGTCCTTTGTCGATTTCTTCGTCGGCAAGGGTCACACGCTGCTCCCGCCGGCGAGCCTCATCCCCGATGCGATGTCGACGACGCTGTTCACCATCGCCGGGATGGAGCAGTTCGTGCCGGTCTTCCTGGGCAGGGAGCCGGCGCCCGCGCCGCGCGCGGTGACGGTGCAGCGCTGCTTGCGCGTCGCCGGCGGCAAGAGCGACATCGAGAATGTCGGGCGCACAGGGCGCCACGGGACGTTCCTTGAGATGTTGGGCAACTTCTCGTTCGGCGAGTACTACAAGACGCAAGCCATCCGCTGGGCGTGGGAATACCTCACCCAGACGCTTCACTTGGCGCCCGAGCGCCTCTACGTCACCGTCTATGTCGACGACGACGAGGCCGCCCAGATATGGCAGCGCGAGATCGGTCTTGCGGCAGAGCGCATTTCCCGCTTCCGCGAGGACAACTTCTGGGATATGGGTCCGACGGGCCCGTGTGGACCGTGCTCGGAGATCTTCTACGACTTGGGGCCGAGCGTGGGCTGCGGGCGCGCCGACTGCGCGGTCGGCTGTGCGCACTGCGACCGCTACATCGAGTTTTGGAATCTCGTCTTCCAGCAATACGACCGCGAAGCCGGCGGCATGCTCCACCCGCTGCCGCGCAAGGCGATCGACACAGGGATGGGCTTCGAGCGCTTGTGCATGATCCTCGCCGGCAAGACGTCCATCTTCGACACCGATCTCTACCAGAGCATCATCGCCAAACTGCCCGCGCCGGCTGCCGAGAGCCCGCTTGTAGGTCCTGAAGCCGACGTGCACCGCCGCATCATCGCCGACCACGCACGGGCGACCGTCTTTTTGGCCGCCGATGGCATCACGCCGAGCAACACCGACCGCGGCTACGTCATGCGCTTTCTCATGCGGCGGGCGCTGCGCAGCGGCAGGCGTCTGCGTCTGCCCGATGGTTTCTTGAGCGCGCTCGTCGCGGCCGTCACCGAGTCGCTCGCCGATGCCTACCCGCAGCTGCGCGACGCGCAGCCGGCGACCACGGCCATCTTCGCCGAGGAGGAACGGCTCTTCGACCGGACGCTGGAACGCGGCGAATCGCAGCTTGCAGTTCTCGTCGCCGACGCGAAGTCCCACGGCGCCACCCAGCTCGCCGGCCGCGCGATCTTCGAGCTCCACGACACCTACGGATTCCCGCCCGAGCTCACCGCCGAGATCGCGCGCGAGAACGGGCTCGAGGCCGACATGGCGGGCTACCGGTCCGCCATGGACGAGCAGCGCGACCGCGCGCGAGCCGACGCGCAGCGCAAGCGCGCCGACGTGCGCGTGGTGGCGCCCGCGAACATCGATCTGCCCGATTCGCAGTTCGTCGGCCAAGAGACGCTCCAAGCCCGCGGGCGCATCGTCGCGCTCTTCGACGATACGGGGGCGAGCGTCGCCGCGCTCGAGACGGGTAAGGCCGGCCTTGCGTTGCTCGACCGCACGCCCTTTTACGCGGAGCGTGGAGGACAGGCAGGCGACCGCGGTGCGATCGCCCGCGATGGCGCGTCGTTTGAGGTGACCGATACCCAGTACCAGGACAAGAGCTATCAGCGCATCATGCACCGAGGTGTGGTGACCTCGGGGTCATTGCGCATGGGCGACGAGGTCGATGCGCACGTGGACCCGACCTGGCGCCGCGAGATACGCCGTCACCATAGCGTGACGCATCTGCTGCAACGTGCGCTCAAAGAGGTCTTGGGCGACGCCGTCGCCCAGCGCGGCAGTGCGGTCTATCCGGATCACACGCGTTTTGATTTCGATTCGCCCCACGGCGCGCTTTCCAAAGACGAGGAGGCCCACGTCCAAGCCCGGGTCAACGAGCTCGTCCGCAGCGACTACCACCGCGACGTGCAGATCATGCCCTTCGCCGAGGCGATCGCGCGCGGCGCGGTCTATATGAAGGGCGAGAACTACGGCGACATGGTGCGGGTCGTCACCTTCGGTCCGAGCGTGGAGCTGTGCGGCGGTACCCACGTCGAGTCAACGGGTGAGATCGGGCACTTCATCATGACCTCGGAGTCGGCCATCGCCGCGGGCGTGCGCCGCGTCGAGGGAGTCGTCTCGGAGTCGGCCGATCGCTACTTCGCCCAGGTGCACGACGCGGCCGAACGCGCGGGCGACGTGCTCACCGCGCCCATCGAGCGCCTGCCCGAATCCGTCGCGCACCTCGCAGACCGCAACCGCGATCTTGAGAAACAGATCGCGGCGCTGCGGGCCGAGCTCGCCGGGCAGAGCGCGGTGCAGCATCTCGCCGCGGTGAAGGACGTCGACGGCGTGCCCTACCTCGTCGTGCGCGCCGACGATGTGGCGGGCGTGCGTACGCAGAGCGACGCGATCCGTGCGCGCTTGCGCACGGGAGTGCTCGCCGTCGTGGGTTCGGACGCAGGCAAGGTCTCGGTGCTCGTCACGGTGAGCGACGATCTCGTCGCTCGCGGCATATCGGCCCAGAAGATACTGGCTGCGATGATGGCACCCGTGCAAGGTCGCGGTGGCGGCACCCCTGCCATGGCGCAAGGCGGCGGCAAAGACCCGGCCGGCATCGCGAAGGCGCTGGCCGCCGTGCCTGACGCGATCCGGGCATCGGCGCGTGCGTAGCCGGCTCGCCGCCGCCGTCATCGCGGCCGCGGCGCTCATCTCCGTCGCCGCGGCGACGCAGACGACGGTCTTTGACTCCTACCGCTCGGCACTCGCCGATCGCAAGACGCCCGCCAATATGGAATTCGAGTATACGGTGACGAGGAGCGGGCCTAACCGCATCGTCACGGAGCTGCACCGCGTCTTTTGGACGGCCGCCGGCGTGGAACGCAACGACACGATCGCCATCAACGGCACGAATCTCGTGCCGCCGCGATCGCGCCTCTTGCATCGCACCACCTGGCCATACGACGTCGGCCAGTTCGCCGTCTCAGGCGACGACTACGACGTCGCGCCCGTCGGCGTGGCGGTGGTCGCCGGCCGCAAGGCCTATCGCTTCACGCTCACGAGGAGCGCCCAGGCGGACTTCACGATGAAGGCGTTGTACGTGGACGCGAACAGTCGCATGCCGCTGCGCCAGACGTTTGACGTCACCGGTCCCAACTGTCAGGGCAGCGGCTCGATCGATTTCTTGCCTGCGGGAGGCTACTGGTTGCCGAACTTCATCTCGGTCGTGTGCACGGGATCCGCTCAGGGAGCGTTGCCCGCGCCCATCTTCAAGGAATCGATCCGCTTCAGCGGCTATCGGTTCCCGGCGGCCATCCCGCCGGACGTGTTCGGCCAGACCGCACCCACCGACTCCCAAAGCGCGGCGCCGCCGGATGAGAGCGGCGGTGTGAGCCCACAAACCCCGTGATCGCACCGGAGCCATCTGGGCTTCAACCTGCGGAGGGGATCACGCGGCGCACGCTGTTCATCTTCCTCGCGTCGCTCGCCGTCTACCTCATCTCCGATCATCTGCGCGACACGCAGTACAACAACCACGTGCTCTTGGCCGATGCCTGGCTGCACGGGCGGGTGTGGCTCGACGGCCCCGTCTCGGGCATCGATGCGCTGCTCTATCAGGGCCACTACTACATCATCGAAGGGCCGCTGCCCGCCGTCTTGCTTCTGCCGCTTGTCGCGATCTTCGGACTGCAGGCCAACCAAGCCATCGTCGCCGCGCTCTGCGCGGCGGTGGCGGTCGCCGCATCTGATCTTTTATTCGCGCGCATGGGCGTGAGCCTCAAGCTGCGCAGCTGGCTCGTGGCGTTTTTCGGTTTCGGCACGGTGATGTGGTGGTGCACGGCGTTCCCCGCGGTATGGATGTTCGCGCACGTCGTCGGCGCGATGTTCGGGGTCCTCATCGTGGTCGAATGCTACGGCAAGCGCCGGCCCGCGCTCATCGGATTTCTCATCGCCTGCATGGCCCTCAGCCGGTTCTCGATGATCCTCGCCGCCCTGCCCATCGGCTACTGGCTCTTCACCGGTACGGACGACGAGGGAGAAACTGCCAGGCCCGGCACCATCCGCGCATTCGTGCTCGGCCTTGCGCCCTTGCTCGTGCTCTACGTCGCCTACAACTATGCGCGCTGGCACACGCTGGGCGATATCGGCTACACGGTCTGGTACCACAACGATCAGGTCGGCGAGCCGACCGGGCCACCGTTTAAGCTGCACTACCTGCCCTTCAATCTCTACAGCTTCTTGCTCTACCCGCCGGCGTTCATGGAGATCTTCCCCTGGCTCAAGCCGACGTCGTTCGGCGTCGCGCTGACCTTCACGAGTCCGGCGCTGGCGCTGGCGTTTCTCACCAGCCCCAAGACGCGTGAGGGGCTTGTTTTTTGGAGCGCGAGCGTGCTCACCGCACTGCCTTCGCTGTTCTACTACGTCAACGGATTCGAGCAGTTCGGTATGCGTCACAGTCTCGATTTCACGCCGTTTCTGCTGCCGCTCGTCGCCCGCGGGCTCGAGCGCTGCCCGAGCGCGCTCTCCTTCGGCCTCATCGTCTTCTCGATCGCGGCCAACGCCTACGGGGTGTGGTATTCGTGGGCCTTCCATGGCTTCACCGTGGTGCCCAGATAAGACAGAAGAGCTTAAGAGCGCTTAATGTAGCGCTTGTGCCGAGAGGTGACATCGTCCGGCTGCGGAGAACGCGCGAAGTATGACCGAGATGCGGCCAGCGCGCATGCCGAAGATCCTCGTCGTCGACGACGAGGCGACCATCCTGCAGACGCTGCGCTTCAACCTGGAGCGCAACGGCTACACGGTGTGCACGGCGGGCGACGGGCGCCAGGCGCTGAGCGTCGTCGAGACGGAGAAGCCCGACCTCGTCCTGCTCGACATCATGCTGCCCGTGCTCGACGGCATCGAGGTGTGCCGCGAGATCCGCCGCCGCTCGAGCGTCCCCGTGCTCATGCTCACCGCCAAGGACCAGGAGATCGACAAGGTGCTGGGCCTCGAGATCGGGGCCGACGACTACATCACCAAACCCTTCTCGATCTACGAACTGCTTGCGCGCGTCAAGGCGCATCTGCGCCGCATGAGCCAGCCCAATCCGCAAGCGCCGGCCACCGTGCTCCGCGGTGGCGAGATCGAACTCGACTTCGACCGCCAGCGCGTCTCCAAAGCTGGGCAGACCATCGATCTCGCGCCCAAGGAGTTCGGCCTGCTCCACGTCTTGCTGCAGAACAAAGGCCGCGTCGTCACCCGCCAGGTGCTGCTCGACCGGGTGTGGGGCTTCGATTTCTACGGCGATCAGCAGACGGTCAACGTGCACATCCGCTGGCTGCGCGAGAAGATCGAGGACGATCCCAACGATCCCAAGCACATCATCACGGTCCGCAGCCGCGGCTATCTCTTCCGCGACTAGACCGGGCGCTCAGCCATGAATGGATTCAGGCTCTGGTTCGCCGTGGCGTTGCTTGCCCTGATCGCCCTCGCCTATGGCGCCGGCCAGACGGCGGGAACAGAGCGCGTCGTGGCCATCGTGGCAGCGCTCGCGGGCGCGCTCGTGCTGATCGCTTCATCCCGGCCACCGAGATCGCCGGTCGCACCAGCCGCATCGCAACCAGCGACACAACCGCCGATGTTTGCCGCCGCCACACCGAAAGCGACGCTCGAGGTGGCTCCGAACGCGCTCGGACTCGCCGGCGTGCTTGACGCGCTGCCCGTCGGCGTCATGGTCATCGGCGAGGACGGCAAGATCGCCTCGTTCAACGCGGCGGCGGGCGAGCTCTTCGGCGTTCCAGCCGACCGCGCCGCCGGCCGGTCGCTCATCGAGATCGTCCGCAACTTCGAGCTCGACAAGCGCGTGGCCGCGACGCTGCGCGATGGAGCCGAAGAGACGGCTGAACTCGCCTACTCCGCCGCGCAAGAACGGCACCTCCAAGTGACCACGCGCGCGCTGCGCAGCGCCGGCGGCGCGTGGAGCGCGCTCGTCATCGTCGCCGATGAGACGCGCATGCGCGAGCTTGAGAAGCTGCGCCGCGACTTCGTCTCGAACGTCTCGCACGAGTTGCGCACGCCGCTGACCGCGGTCAAGCTCATGGTGGAGACGCTGCAGACAGGCGTGGAGCGTCCGGCGCGCGACGAGTTCTTGAGCAGCATCGCGCACGAGACCGAGCGTATGATCGCGCTCGTGGAAGACCTTCTCGACCTGGCGCGCCTGGAGAGCGGCAAGCTCGAGCTGCGGCTGGGCGCGGTCGACGTGGCGGAGCTGTGCCGCCAGGCCGCACAGGCCCAAAAGCAGCGGGCGAAGACGCTGGGCATCAGCCTCGAATGTTCTACGCCGCAAACGCCGATAACCATATCAGCCGACGGTGACAAGCTGTTCCAAGTCATCGTCAATCTGGTCGACAATGCGCTACGGCACACGCCGCCCGGCGGTCGCGTGACGCTCGCAGCGACGAACAACGGCTCGGTCGACATCGTGGTCTCAGACACGGGGAGCGGCATCCCCTCGACGGCGTTGCCGCATATCTTCGAGCGGTTCTACGTCGTCGACCCAGCGCGGGCGCGGAGCGGATCGGGAACGGGTCTGGGCCTTGCCATCGTGAAGCACATCATCGAGGCGCACGGGGGCACGATCACCGCGACGAGCGAGCTCGGAGTAGGGACGAGCTTTCGGTGTCGATTTGAACGGACCTGAATGCCCGTTGCTGCAAGGGTCCGTTGCTACAGACCACCAGATTGCACTATAATGTCATGATGGCGAGCGACGAAGGAGAAAACCGGCTTTGGGCCGAGAAAATTTCCACCGCATCCTAGAAGAGACGCAGCAGAACGTGCTGCGCATGGGCAGCCTGGTCGAAGAGGCCATCACACGAGCCGTCGACGCGCTGTCGCGTTCGGACGTCAAGCTGGCGGACGAGATCCTGCGGGCCGACGACTACGTCGACGACCTCAACGTGCTCATCGAGACCAACTGTCTGAACCTGCTCGCGCTGCAGCAGCCCATGGCGACGGACCTGCGCACCATCGCCGCCATGCTCGACATCATCATCGACCTCGAGCGCATCGGCGACCACGCCTGCGACATCGCCCAGATCACGAAGAACCTCGCCAACGAGCCGCAGCTCAAGCCGCTCGTCGACATCCCGCTCATGGCCGCCAAGGCCCGCGAGATGCTGCGCGAATCGCTTGACGCGTTCTCGCACCATGACGCGCAAGCCGCTGCACGAGGTGCCGCACAAGGACGACGAGGTCGACCGACTCTACCGCAAGGTCTTCGCCGAGCTCATCCAGTTCATGGCCAAGGATCCCAAGGCCATCGGCCGGGCCAGCAACCTGCTCCTCGTGGCGCTCTACCTGGAACGCATCGCCGACCATTCCACCAACATCTGCGAACGAGTGGTCTACATGGTCGAGGGCGTGCCCAAAAAGCTCAAACGCTCGGTCGTCGAGTTCAACGAGGTGCTGGCGCACAGCGACGAGATCATGCAGTCCGGCTCGCCGGCGGCGGGTGAAGGCGCATCCGGCGGCTGAGACTTCATTAACCATCCTTAACCTGGCCTTAATCTGCCTTTGACATCGTTGAGTTAACGTCAAGCGTGACGGACCTCATGGTCCGTTTGTCATGGCCAGGAGTGAACCGTGCAGCGAATAAGTTTGAAGTCTTCCATCGTCGCAACCAGCCTCGCGCTCGCCATCAGCGCATCGGCGGCCAGTGCCGCGACGCAGATCACCGGAGCAGGATCATCCTTCGATTTCCCGTTCTTCTCGCGGGCGTTCTACGAGTATGGCCGAGCGCACAGCGACATCCAGGTGAACTACCAGAGCATCGGCTCAGGCGGCGGCATCCAGCAGTTCACCGCCAAGACCGTTGATTTCGGCGCCTCCGACGTTCCCCTCAGCACGACCGAGATGAAGGCCGCACAAGCCTCAAACGGCGACGTGGTGCAGTTCCCAGTCGCGCTCGGCGGCGTGGTCGTCGCCTACAACGTCCCCGGCTCGCCTGGCCATCTCAAATTCGACTCGCAGACGCTCGCGAACGTCTTCTTGGGCAAGGTCACGAACTGGAACGACCCGGCCATCGCGAAGCTCAATCCCGGGGCGAATCTGCCCAACCTGT
This sequence comes from Vulcanimicrobiota bacterium, assembly GCA_963806005.1. Taxonomy (GTDB): domain Bacteria; phylum Vulcanimicrobiota; class Vulcanimicrobiia; order Eremiobacterales; family Eremiobacteraceae; genus JAFANK01. The sequence continues at coordinate 126,573 of CAWDWJ010000005.1, forward strand.
CCATCGTCATCGCTCATCGTGCTGACGCGAGCGGCACGACCTACATCTTCACCGACTACCTCAGTAAGGTCAGCCCTGAGTGGAAGACGAAGGTCGGCAACTCGAAATCGGTGAGTTGGCCCGCGGCCGCGTCGGTCGGCGCTAAGGGTAACGAGGGCGTCGCCGGTCAGATCAGCCAGACCCCCGGGGCTATCGGCTACCTCGAGCTCGCCTATGCGCTGCAGAACAGCATCTCGTATGCAGCGCTACGCAACGTCGCCGGACAGTACGTCGTGCCGACCGTCGAGACGGTCCGCAACGCCGCGGCGCAGAAGCCGAACGTCACTCCGCAGGACTTCTCGATCGTCGACCAGGCGGGGGCCGATACTTATCCTATCGCCGGCTACTCGTGGGTCATGCTCTGGAAGAACCAGCCCGACCAGGCCAAAGGCAAGCAGCTCGTCGACCTATTCCATTGGGTCGTGACCGACGGCCAGACGTTCGCCGAGCACCTGCACTACGTCGGCCTTCCCAAGAACGTCCAGTCGCAGGTCGCTAACTCGCTCGGAACGATCAAGACCTAGGCGGGGCCGATCGGGGCATCGACCCCAAAGGTACACAAGGCGGTGCGCCCCCGAAAGACAAACCTGCGCATCGCCTCACTTTATCACCATGAGAGACGGCGCACGGTCGCTTCATGTCACAGGATAGCGTCGACGCGATGAGCCTGCCTGCGGTCACAGCTGCGCTGAGGCCCCGGCGGGTTTCAAGCGTCTGGGGCGACCGCATCATCTTGGGCTCCTTCACCGCCGCGGCGTGGCTCGTGCTGGCGATCGTGGCGGCGCTCTTCGTGACCCTGGCCATCGCGGCGTGGCCGGCCGTGAAGACGGTGGGCTTCGCAGCGCTGCAGAGCGAGCACTGGGATCCGAGCAGCAGCAAATACGGGCTGCTCTCGTTCATCTACGGAACGGTCGTCACGTCCGCCATCGCGCTCGCGCTCGCCGGGCCTATCGGCATCGGCGCGGCCCTGCTGCTCGCCGAGATCGCGCCGCGCCGGCTCGCCGGACCGGTCGGCATGCTCATCGAGCTGCTCGCCGCGGTGCCGAGCGTCGTCTTCGGGATTTGGGGACTCTTCGTGCTCGCTCCCATCATGCGTACCGTCGTCGAGCCCGCGCTCTCCAAATCGCTCGGATTCTTACCGTTCTTCCAGGGATACTTCTACGGCGTCGGATTGCTCACGGCAGGCATCCTGCTCGCCATCATGATTCTGCCCACGGTCACCGCGATCACGCGCGACATCTTCGAGGCGGTCCCGCGGGACCAGCGTGAAGCGATGCTCGCGCTTGGGTCGACGACGTGGGAGATGCTCACCCGGGCCGTCATCCCCTATGCGAGGTCGGGCATCATCGGCGCGCTCGTGCTGGCTCTCGGTCGCGCGCTGGGCGAGGCGATGGCGGTCGTCATGGTCATCGGCAACAAGCCCGCCATCTCGTTGTCGCTCTTCTCGCCCGGCTACACCCTTGCATCGGTGCTCGCCAACGAATTCACGGAGGCGACGGGGCAAGAGTATGTCGCGGTCCTCGTCGGCATCGGATCGTTGCTCTTCATCTTGAGCATGCTCGTCAACGTCTTCGCCAGATTGCTCGTGCGCAGCGTGGGTGGCGCCCGGATGGGACGCCGATGATGACGCTGCAGCTGCGCCAGGTGTGGAACGCCTTCATGCTCGTCGTCGCCTGGCTGTGCGCCGGGGTGGCAGCAGCGCTCCTCGCGTTCATCGTCATCTACGTCATCCAGCGCGGAGCGCCGGCGCTCAACCCGAGCTTCTTCACGCAGTTGCCCACCCCCGTCGGTATCACGGGTGGCGGCGTCGCGAACGCGATCGTCGGTTCGATGGCGATCATAGGGATGGCATCGCTCATCGCCGTGCCCGTCGGCGTGATGACGGGCATCTATCTTGCGCTGCTCGGCAAAGGGCGTCTGGCCGCGACGGTGCGTTTCCTCAGCGACGTGCTGACCGGCGTCCCCTCGATCGCCATCGGCCTGTTCGCCTACACCATCGTCGTGGTCCCGCAGAAGCACTTCTCGGCGAATTCCGCCGGGGTGGCGCTCTCGATCATCATGCTGCCCATCATCGTCCGCACGACCGAAGAAGCGGTGCGCCTCGTCGTCCCGCCATCCGCGAAGGGGCGCTTGCGCTCGGCATCGAGGCCTGGAAAGCGATCGTGCTCGTGACCGTCCCCTGCGCGCGGGCCGGCATCGTCACGGGTGCGCTGCTCGGCGTGGCGCGCGTGGCCGGCGAATCTGCGCCGCTGCTCTTCACGGCGTTCGGCAGCCAGTTCTGGAACTTGCGGCCCGACCGTCCGACGGCCGCTCTCCCGCTCGTCGTGTTCCAATACGCGATCGCACCGTATCGGGATTGGCAGCAGATCGCATGGGGTGGCGCGCTCACCCTCATCGCCCTGGTCTTTATGCTTAACATCACCGCGCGCGTGCTCTTCCCGGCACGGATCGTCCGATGACGAACGCTGAGACCGCGCGCCGCGAGAAATCGCTGCAGACAGACCACCTCAGCGCATGGTACGGCCAAAACTGCGCTGTGCACGACGTGTCGATGCGTTTCGAGCCGGGAGCCATCACCGCACTCATCGGCCCCTCGGGCTGCGGCAAATCGACGCTCCTGCGCTGCCTCAACCGCATGCACGAGATCATCCCGGGACGCGGGTGGAAGGCGAGGTCCGCCTCGACGGCCAGAACCTCTACGACCCCGGCGTCGACCCGACGGCGATGCGGCAGCGCATCGGTATGGTGTTCCAGCGGCCTAACCCATTCCCGACCATGTCCATCCTCGACAACGTCTTGGCCGGCGTGCGTCTGACCAATCAGACGCGCAACCGGGCGGCCCTCGCCGAGATCGCGGAAGGCAGCCTGCGCAAAGCGGCACTGTGGGACGAGGTCAAAGACCAGCTCCACAAGTCAGGCATATCGCTCTCCGGCGGCCAGCAGCAGCGGCTGTGCATCGCGCGCGCGCTCGCGGTCGAGCCCGAGGTCCTGCTGATGGACGAGCCAGCCTCAGCCCTGGATCCCATCTCGACGACGAAGATCGAGGACTTGATGCGCGAGCTCAAGGGCGACCTACACCTTCATCATCGTGACCCACAACATGCAGCAAGCAGCACGCGTCTCGGACTTCACCGGCTTCATGCTCTCAGAAGAGGGGAAACCGGGCGAGCTGATCGAGTTCGACATCTCCTCCAAGATGTTCACGACGCCCAAAGACAAGCGCACGGAAGACTACATCACTGGGCGCTTCGGTTAACGTCAGATGAAGAAGATCCAGCCCGGCGATAACGTGGACTTAACCTCGCATTGCTACGCTTTGCAACGGACGGTGTTGCAATCGTCCGGAAACGCTCTATCGGTCTCCTCCCAGCGTTACTCCATGCGGGGCCGCACCAATAGCCCGGAGCGGTCCCGCTTCTTCTTCGACCCGTCGATCCTCATCGCGCTCTTCGGTGTCGGCTTGACCGCGCTTATCATGCTCGCCATGGCGCCGCAGTCGGTCGTGGCGGCGGGCGATCCGGTCATCGCGGCGGCAGGTGACATCGCGTGCGACGAGCGGCCCGGGGTGACCGACCCGGACTCCAAGACCGGCTGCCAGCAGGCAGGCACATCCGCCGTGCTCGCATCGCTGCGTCCGGCCGCGGTGCTCGCTCTTGGTGACGAGCAGTATCCCGCCGGCAGCTACGATCAGTTCATGGGCTCCTACGACAAGACGTGGGGAGCGCTCAAGAGCGTCACCCATCCGGCTCCCGGTAACCACGAGTACGAGACGCCGCTTGCCCGTGACTACTTCCAATACTTCGGCGCAGCCGCAGGTGACCAGGACAAAGGCTACTACAGCTTCGATCTCGCGGGCTGGCACTTCATCGCGCTCAACGGCAACTGCTGGGCGATCGGGGGCTGTCAGGCCGGTTCGCCGCAGGAGCGCTGGCTTGCGGCGGATCTTGCCCGCGCACCCGGCAGCCTGCACGCTCGCCTATTGGCATCAGCCACGCTTCTCGTCAGGTCCTCACCACAGCGACAAGAGCTATCAAGCGCTCTGGCAGGACCTCTACGGCGCACACGCCGACGTCGTGCTGGGCGGTCACGACCACGATTACGAGCGCTTTGCGCCGCAGACCCCGACCGGCGCGGCCGATAGCAAGAACGGCATCAGAGAATTCGTGGTCGGCACGGGTGGCAAAAGCCACTATCCGTTCCTTGTGACCGCGGACAATAGCGAAGTGCGCAATGACGAGACGTTCGGCGTCTTGGCGCTCACCTTGCACGCGCATGGGTATGACTGGCGCTTCGTGCCCGAAGCGGGTGCACACTTCACGGATCAGGGTTCAGGGACGTGTCACGGGCGGATGTGAGGGAGCGAGAGAGGTCCGTTGATTCAGAGGGCCGTTGATTTAGCGGTCGTCCGAGTCCGCCGCGACCGCAATGCTCTGCCCGAGCGCGCGCAGATACGACAGGTGTTGCGCGAGCGACCGTCTCCCGCGGACCGACGCCCACTCCTGGGCGGGGATGACGGCGAACGCGTTGGGTCCGTCGAGCCTGAAGCTCGTGCTCTTGGGCTTACCCGGATTCTTCGTCATCGGTATGTTGGACGGGATCGCGTGATAGGCCAAGACTGACGGCGTCTGCGCAAACGCGTCGAGCATCGGGTGCGCGGCTGCGTCATAGATGTTGAGCGGGCTCGCGCCGAACAACACCTCGACCGTGCGCAGCACCGCAGGCAAGCTGTAGCGCGTGTGGTCGACATAGCCATGGCGCACGTACGGTCCCGCCATAAAGGCGGGCATGCGGTGCGAGTCGACGTGGTCGCCGGTCCCCTGCGGGTCGTCTTCTGTGACGAAGACGACGGTGTTCTTCCAGTCCGGTCGCTTGGAGAGACCCGCGATGATCTCACCCAGAGCGGCGTCATTGTTTCCGACGTAAGAAGCCGGCGTGTAGAAACCCGCCTTGCTGCCGGCAGTGTGATCCGTGGGGAGCGTCAGGTAGGAATACTGCGCGAGGCCGTGGGCCGCAACGTCGGAGAGGAAGAGCCGCGCGCGCTCCGTGTCGGGCACGTTGAAATCAATGTGCGCGCCCGGGTAGGCGCGGTCGGCATGCTCGGCGAGCCCTGGCGCGATGCTGCCGTCTGGACGCATCGTCATCTGCTCGCCGTAGACGCGGAAGGAGACGCCATGAGCTCTGAGTGCGTCGATGAGCTCTCCGCTCGGGCCGAACACGGCGCTGACGTTCACGCGTGGCTGGCTGGGCAGGTCGAGCAGGTCCTTGAACCAGTCGAAATCCATGACCGCGATCGGCACCGCGTCTTCTCCGGCAAGCGGCAGAGGCCAGATCGAACCCGCCACGCGGACGTCAGACGCCGCCGCGGGGTCGTCGGGTGTATGGACGTTGCGCTCGAGGTAGTCGTTGGCCATGGCCTGCGTGGTCCAGGAATGGCCGAAATCGCTCTTCTCACCGTCACCCATGAAATTGTCGAACAGCGTGTAGGTGTCGGCGAGCGCATGCGCGTTCGGGGTGAACCTGCGGCCATACAGCAGGAGGGCCGGATCCGCGTCAGCGCGTGGCTCGTCACCGAAGATCTCGTCGAAGTGCTTGTTCTCTTTGACGATGAAGACGAAATGTTTGATCGGTGGTAGCGCGGCGGAGGACGGCGCAGTGTTTGCCGCGATACGATTGTTGCGCGCCACCATCTGCGACCACGTCGCGAAGCGTGGCGGTTCGACGACGAGATGCTGCACGAGCCCTGTGTAGATGCCATCCCACTCGGATCCGGGATCCGGCTGCGTGCCCAAGCCCTGGCCGCTGACGATGAAGAGCTGCTGCCTGGCGCGCGGGTCCTTGTCGATGGTCGGGCCTGACATGAAGACCACGCCCATGGGATACCACCCAGTCGGGATACGTCCGAGCACGCGACCGCTCGCCACGTCGACGACCGCCACGTCGTTGAATCCTGACTCCGTGACGAAGAGCTGTTTGCCGTCATCGGAGATGGCCATGCCCGATGGCGTCTGGCCCGGCAGCTGACCTTGACCGAGGCCCAAGTCGTACGACCGCGCGACGCGCCAAGACTTCGTGTCGATGACGCATACGTCATGGCCGTCCGCGTCCGCGACATAGGCGAGCGGGCCGCTTATCAAAAGCGAGGTGGGATGAGGTCCGGTCCTGATCTGCGACGGCGTCGTCCCCATGGCGCTCCAAACGTCCACATGGTCGGTATCATAGAGCGTGGCGAGTGCGCCGTTGCCGGCGAAGGCGACCGAGAAGGGTTGACCGGTCGTCGTCAGGCGCGCGATCACAGCTCCGCTTGCGTCGTCGAGCACGACGAGCTGTTTGGCGGCGGTTCTGGCCACGAGTATCCGATGCGTCGCCGGGTCCTCAGCGATGCCGTTGAGCAGCCCGCCGACTAGGAGATCCGGGCGTGCGGCGAAGAGCGATGCACCTTTGCTGTTGGGCTCGTAGCTGAAACGGGAGATAGCTCCCGTAAAGCCGCGCGTCACGTACAGCCCGTCCTTGGTCCACGTCATCTGCGTGGCGAACGGCGTCGAGAGGCGATCGACGAGACGCGAGTCCTCGCCCACGCCGATGATGTCGATCGCGCCGCCGTCTTGGGAGAGGACGGCGAGCAGCGTGCCGTCGGGTGAGAGCGCTTCCGACGATGCGAAGCCCTCGACCGGCGTCGTGAAGCCGGCAGGGGTGATCGTGCGGCCATCGGGCAGCGTCGCTGCGACAGCGGCAGGGCAGACCACAGTGAATGCCACCGTGGCATAGACGAACATCGTCGCTAAACGTATGCGCATATCAAGCCAGTACGTACACCCGGCACCCCCCACTGGACCTGCGCCGGAATATTAAGGCTGCCTTAGCGTTGGTTAATCTTCACCACCTCTCGTTAATGCGCGCTTTACCACTTCTTAATCACTGCGGACTAGAATAGCCTCCGACTGCACGTGCGGTCGGAGGCGGGAGCGAAGCGATACGTGCTGCCCCGCTCATTTCCTATATCATCCTCAACCGCTGGAATGGGAGGCACTCGTATGCGACATTGGAGCATTACGCTCTGCTTGGCGATGCTTGTGGGTGTGATCGCTTCGGCGAGCGCCCCGGCGGTAGCGGCCAGCGCCCAGGGTAGCATCTTCGGCACCATCATCGATCAGCAAAACGCTCTACCGGTCAAAGGCGCAATCGTGGAATTGTTGCGCGATGGAAAGGCCGTCGCGTCAGGCACGACAGACTCGTTCGGCAAATTCTCGATATCGGATGTACCTGGCGGCGCCTACGACGTCCGGGTGAGCGCGAAGGGCTACGCACATCTATCGACCTTGAGCGTCAGCATCGCTTCGGGCGAGAGTTTGGAGGTCGACGCGGCGCTCACCACGGCGGTCAACACGGCGGGCGTGCACACGATCGGCACCGTCAGCGTGTCGGGCAGAGCCCTCGCGTCGGCCACCGCCATCACGCAGACCGTCAACGTGCAAAACGTCGCGCAGACAGGGCAGCTCCGCTACGTGAATCAGCTCGCCACGCTTCCAGCGCTCAACGTCCAGACGAGCTCGTCCCCCGGGGACGACACCACGGTCAACATCAGAGGATTTGGAGCGAGCGAGACGGGGGTGCTGCTCGACGGCAGGCCCGTCGGTCCGCAAGGCGTGCTCGCACCGAACACCTACAACTTCGCGAATTCACCGATCAGCGCGCTCGACAGCGTCGACGTGACGTATGGCTCTGGCGCCCAAGGACTCTACGGCAGCGACACGATCGCGGGCGCGGTCAACATGCACCTGATCAACACGTCGATATCCCCACAGTACACGTTTCAGCAGCAGATCGGCGGATTTAACACGACCTCGACGGCAGGCGGTGCCTCGGGCACCTACGGGAAGGTAGGCTATGCTCTGGCAGCCGGCGTCGCCGGTTCGGAAGGCCAGTTCAACGGATCTCAACTGTTCCAGAGCGCACGCCCATCGAACGTGCAACCGGGATCGGTCAATCCCCCATTCGTCTGCGCGAACTCCAACGGAAACGATGTCAGCCAGTGCAGCCAGGCGACCTCGACCTACGCGGTGAGCCAGAACTACAAACTCACGACCGAACTGGCAAAGCTCAAATACGCATTCAGCGGAGTGACGGCGCTGACGTTGTCCGGATACTCTGGCGTCGTGTGGGCCGACTCGACCGGCAATGGCGATAACGATAACCTCCCCTATGCGACGCGCCTCGCACAGATACAGCAGTCCACGCCGACCTGCACGACGCCGAGCGGCGCACCCGGATACACGGTCACCACAAACCCGGTCACGAGCGCGACCGCGTGCTACACCGCGCAGCAGTGGGCCTCGGTGTCGTCAGGTCCCGATGGCGGCGGTGCCGGACGGCAGAGATCCACGACAATGCAAGACTACGATTCGCGCCTGACGACAAAGCTCGGCGTCAATAACGTCTCGCTCGACTACTACGTGAACAACTACATCTTCTGGAAGGACAGCTCGATTTCGGGCGGGCTCGATGCGGTGGGCAGCAAGCTCGGAACACCGGTCTACGCGAACTACTACCTCATGCACGGCTATCTGGTCTCTGACGACATCAGCACGACGAACAACGACCTCGGGTTTGGCTGGGCGCTCCTCAATCAATTGCAAGCGGGTCAGGGGCTCGCCGCGACCGGTTCGAACCCGGTCACAGGAGAGAACCTGCTCGCGTTTCAGCCCACGTTTGATCCCCAGACATACCGCGTGAACAACTGGTTCGTCCGCGACAGCCATCAGTTCGGCGAGCGCTTCTACGCGCTCATCAACGCTTGGTTCAAGGCGTCCAACGTCACGGGCAAGACGACGTTCGACCCCCGCATCTCGGCGCAATACCGCCCTGACTCGAATGACGTCGTCCGGCTCACCTACGGCCACTCGGATGGCCCGCCCGCTCCTCAACTGAAATCGACCGGCGTGCTCTTCCAACCAGACCCGGGCGCTTCGCTGACGAACGTCAATTGCAATCTCAACACCTTGCCGACCGGCGGCGGCAATCCCAACCTGACCTCGGAAGCGGCCAACGACTGGGAGCTGGGCTACGGCCACCGCTTCGAAGCGGACAGCAATATCCAAGTGAACGCCTTCGTCACAAGCGTGTCCGATCAGCTCTTTGGTGCGACGCAGCCGCTGCTGCAATACGGCTTGAGCAACGTCGTATTCGGAGCCGGCACTTTGAACACGTATCTGGCCCGTCTGATCACGCAAGGATGTGTGCCGCCGGGCTCGCCTGTCACCGCGACGTATCCATTCCTCGGCATCAGCACGACGTATAACGCAGCGAACGAGCTGGCCCGGGGCATCGAACTCAACGGCCGCGGCAGATTGACGCCGAATCTGTACCTCGACTATGGGTGGTCTGTCGAGTCTTCACAGCAGTTCAACATCCCAGACTCGATCCTGATGAACAACTTCACGCTCCTCAACGGCTCGCAACAAGTCGGCATACCTCTCCATCAGGCGAACCTTTCTGTCGACTATCATCCCGGTGCGTTTGAGGTCCGCCTCGACAACTATTACGTCAGCGCGAATAACACGCTCAACCGTCCGTCATACATCTACAGCAACTTCTGGATCAACCACCCGCTCGAGGGAGGCAAGCTACTGCTCACGCTCGGCGGCACCAATATCTTCAACCAGGCCGTCCAGAACTACGGGTATATCGGGGCGGGTCCGCCTGTGTCTGCGAACCAGTTCGCGCCGAGCGCCCCGTTCACGGGACTCGGGCAAGACATCGCAGGCATCGCCAGCAACGAGCAGTTCGGTCTGCAACCCGCGCAGCTGACCTTCACGTTGACGGCCAGGATATAGGATCCGCGAGCGCCGCACAGCGCGGTGCGACGTGGGGTTAGGGCGCCGGTAGACTTAACCTGTCTTAACCCCACGTTGACAACGCCTTAATGTCGGGCTCGTAAAGTGGCGTTGGTGAAGCCCTCAATGGGCTCTTCTTATTGTGCGCTGTTCACAAGGTGCTACTGAGCTAGATGAGAACGAGGGCGGTCATTATGCGTAACATCGCCGTGGTATTTGCCATGCTCTTGATCGTGCTGGGAAGCGGCGTCGCCCAGGCCGCCGGCACGGGGAGGATCGCCGGTAAGGTCGTCGAGGTGGGGTCGGGCCGGCCGCTTGCCGGCGCGACGGTCACGGCCGAGGGACCGCAGACGGCCACCACACGGAGCGATAGCAACGGCTACTTCCTGCTTAAGGGTCTTGTCGCAGGAAGCTACATCGTCATCACGAGCCTGGACGGCTACGAAACGGGTCAGACACAGCAGTTCAGCGTCGCGGAGCAGATGGAGCAGAACATCACCGTATCGCTGGCAGCCGCTGTCGCCGCGCCTCCAACGCCCGCCGCCGAGGCCACCCCGGCGATCCCGCCGATGGATTTCGGCAGCGCGCCGTCCGGTGAGGTGCCGATCCTCTTCAACGACCATCACGTCTACGCCAATCCTGACACCTTGCGCCAGAATCGCGTCCTCGCTGCACAGGTCATGGATGGCACGCTGATGGTGCCGCTGCGCAGCATGTTCGAGCAGATGGGAGCGACCGTCTCGTTCGATGCCGCCAGCAAGTCGGTCCAGGCAAGCAAACCCGGAACGGACGTCTCGGTCACGCTCGGGAAGAGCGAAGTCGTCATCAACGGTGAATCGCGTCCGCTCGACGTGCCACCGATGATGTACAAGGGGGTATTGCTCGTCCCCGTCCGCGTCATCTCGGAAGCACTGGGCGCGTATGTCCAGTGGCTGCCCGATCAACATCTGGCCGTGGTGCGCTACACCCCGCCGACTCCTGTGCCGTTACCGCCGACACCGGCGCCGGCCCCGACGGGCGCGACGGCCATGGGCTCGAAACTCACAGTCCCGCCGCCGCTCTTCACCTACGCGGGCGACATCCGCGCGTACTATTTCGGCCGCACGAACGGCGACACGTGTCTCACCTGCAAGGTCAAAGGGCAGCCGAACGCGCGCGCCTTCCAGACCGGCGGAACGCTTGCATGGGCAGATCAACATGCCCCATTCACCCTGGGCGCTCGGCGCTACCTATTTCGGGGCCTACCCGTTCGGCGCCAACTGGCCCGGGCCGCTCAACAACATCGGCTACAATCCGGAAGTCGACAACACACTGCCCGGCTACGAGATCAGCCTCTTCGGCGAGACCTATGTCCAGTACAAGAGTCCAGGCACGTTCGGCCAGACAGGAAAGGAGGATATTGACGCGCAGTCGCAGTCGCCCTGGACGCCATCATCGGACACGCGCATCACACCGGCGTCGTTCCAGGGCACGTTGATCAGCACGAACCCGACCCAAATCTCGGCATCGGGGGGATGTACATGGCGCGTTTTCGCAGCCGCGTCACCTCTGCGTTCAACTCCAACACGCTGCTGACGAGCTGCAACACGGCGAATCCAACCGGTAAGGGGCCGGTCGAGGGCGTGAAGGGCACGTTCACCGTGCCTGGCGATTTCTGCTTCAAGCAAGAAGACCACCAGCGGTTTCTCGATGGTCGACGCGGGTACATCTTTGGGAACAGCGGACTCGTGGCCAACGCCTACCAGTATCAGGTGTACGACATCACGGGCATGACCTGGCTGACCGCCCAATAGAACTTCAATCGATCATCGAGATTCAACCCGTACTCGCGGGTCATTTCCTCGCCGAGAACAACATCGGCACGTCTCTCATCGGCACGGTCCACAACCACACTGGAGGCGGGATGTTCGGAGCGACGATCTATCACAATTTGAACTTCACCGTCGGCTACGACGGTGCGCCTGCGAGCACGTATGTCGTCCCGCCAAGGATTGCAAGGGGACCCCGTCGTCGCAAAGTCGCATCTCCGGGCGTGATCTTCGGCGGCGTCGCGGACACGACGATCAAGGACTTCCTCAAGGGTGATGTGACTTGTGCTATGGCGGTGGCGTCGCGTCCCCGTACACCGTACGGCTACACGTCTGACCCCTCTACACGACCTCGCTGACCCAAGGCATGCCTGAGATCGCCAAGCCCGGAACGGGCGTCAAAGGTGCACATGATCTGGCAGACAAACGACCACCGGCTGGCGCGTCACGCCACGGATGCTTGGTACAGATTATTCGCTACCCGGAGTGCCGGCCGGCGTGCCAACGGTGATGCGCGCGCAGAATTCGATCTCGACTGCATGGTACTTCTTCAATCCGTGCCGGTCAGCGGTCCCTACAGCGGACTCTCGCTGCGCCAGCGTTACGGGGATCGTACGCAGCCGTTCGCTCCGTTTGAATTCAAGTCGAGCCGGACGCAGCTCGAGTATACGTTCTAGCCAGACGCAACGGAACGGTGCAGCATCGGACCTTTCGGTCCGATTGAATCCGGTTTCAAAGGTCCGCTGCGGCAACGCGCAAAAGAGCGCTCTCATGTCAAGGCCTTGGGAGCGCCTTTTCATCGCGGCGGCAAGGCTTTTTGCCTGGGGCGTCGTGCTGACGCCGTTCGCCGTCGTGACCGTGCTCGTCGCGGCCGCGCTCGCCGGTCAGCAACAGCCAGACATCGTCTTCTTCCTCGGCAATCTCGTCGTCCAGCTCTTCGCCACGCTCTTCGTCGCGGCGATTGGCGCCGGCCTCGGGGCGAGCGTCGGCATCGGCAGCGCGCTGCTCATCCGGGAGCTGCTGCCGCCCAAACCTGCCCGGCCCTTCACGCTCTCCATCCGCGTCCTGTCCGCATTCCCGGCGGTCGTGCTCGGCTGGTTCGGCGCGGTGCTCGTCTTGCCGGCGCTGCTCCGGCCGGGCGGCCCTCGCCGTGTTCGCGGGTGCCGCAGCGGTCGTGACGGTGGCGGTCATCCCACGCGCATATCTCATCGCCGCCCGGGCGCTCGCGGCACTGCCCCAATCCGTTCGAGACTCGGCAGCTGCCGCGGGCGCAAGCTCGTCGCGCGTGGCGGCGCACGTGACCTTGCCCGCGGTGAGCGGCCGCCTGGGCGCGATCTACGCTGACGCGCTCGCCCGGGCGGTGGGCGAGGCAGCGGCGGTGACCGTCGTCTTCTTGGCCGCGGCTCGAGCGGGCTATCCCGTCTCGCTGTTCACGATACCGAGCGCGATCATGGCCCACGCGCGATCGGTGCAGGTCATCGACGCAGGCATCGCACAATCCGCGCTGCTCATCTTGGTGCTGGCCGCCGCGGCCAAGACGGTGGCCGCGCGCCGCATCGGAGAGCTGCTGTGGGTCTAGCGTCGGGCGCAGCGCCGAAACTGGACTCATTTCGCGAGCACGACACGCTCGTGGTGGTCTGCGCTTATGCGGCCGGCACGGCCGTGGCCGTGGCGGCGGTCGCCATCAGCACTGCGCTTGCGGCGTACGGCTGGAAAGAAGTCGGCTGGGTGCTCGCCGCGCCCGGGCCTCAAGGCGTCATGCAAGCCCTCGGCGTGACCGGTCTCATCGTGTTGGTCGCGCTGCCCGTCACGGTCGCCTGCGGCTTTTTGGCCGCGGTAAGCGCGAACGATCCGAGCATCGGCGGGCTCGCGGGCCGGGCGGTGCGCGAATCGATCGAGTGGTCGTCGGGCATTCCGCCCGCCGTCATCGGCGTCGCGGTGTTCTTCTGCACCATCGTGCTGCATGGCCAAAACGCGGTCGTCTCGGGCTCTCTGGCGCTCGTGCTCCTCAACCTTCCCAACGCGACGGCACGCTTCGCGCATGCATTCTTGGTCGTGCCGCGTCACGCCCGGGAAGCCGCTGCGGCGCTTGGCGCGTCGCCGGTCGCGGCGTTCTTCGGTCTCTATCAGCCGGCGGCGTCGTGGGCGATCGCCGCCGTGCTCTTCACCCTTGCCGCGCAGATGACCGGCGAGACCTCGGCGATCGCCATCGCCATGAGCGGAAGCGACGGGCCGGAACCGCTCTCCGTCCAGATCTGGCATTTCGCGTCCAACGGCAGCATGGCCGCAAGCGAGGCGGCGGCGTGCATCGTGCTCGTTGCGGCGGTGGCGGTCTTTCTCGCCCTGGCGCGGGCCTGTGCGCGCCGCAACACCACAGCCCAGGTGGCCGAGCGATGAGCGAGGGACGCGGGCCCACGGTCGAGACCAAGCTCGAGACGTCCGGGCTGCACGTCTGGTTCGGCGAACGGCATGCGCTACGCGGCGTCACGGTGTCGGTCATCGCCGGCAGGACCGTCGCCTTCATCGGCGCCTCGGGCAGCGGGAAGACGACGCTGTTGCGTTCCTTCAACCGCCTGCACGACCTCGATCCGCACGCGCGCATGCACGGCAGCGTGAAGCTCGATGGGGCTGAGATCCTCGACCGGGGTGTCGACGTCCTCGCGTTGCGGCGGCGTGTCGGCATGGTGTTCACGACGCCGACCATCCTCGCGTCCACCATCTTCGACAACGTCGCGTTCGGGCTGCGCGCCAAGGGCCTGAACGACCGGATCGCGCTCGAAGAGCGCTGCGAGCGGGCATTGCGCCGCGCCATGCTGTGGGAGGCGGTCGGTCCGAAGCTCGAGCGCCGGGCTGCCGAGCTCTCAGCCGATCAACAGCAGCGCCTGTGTCTGGCCCGCGTGCTCGCGCTCGACCCGGAGGTGCTGGTCCTCGACGACCCGACCGCCGCGCTCGATCCTGTGGCCGGACTGGCGCTCGAAGAGGTGATCCTGCAGTTGCGACGGGATCACACCGTCCTCATCGCGACGAACAACCTCGAGCAGGCGGCGCGGCTTTCCGACACGACCTGCTACCTCGCCAACGGTGAAGTGGTGGAAAGCGGAGAAACACCTCTCCTTTTCAGCCGCCCCGCCGACACACGAACCGAAGACTTCCTCGCCGGCCGGCCGTCAGGATAGAACGCAATGAGGAGATCGCCATGAAACTCGACGTGACGACGGGGTCGCCCGGGCCGCTGCGTGACGATGGCATGCATTATTACGACAGCGCGCTTGAGGTCATCGGCTGGACGCCGCTCGTGCGCATCAACCGGGTCATGGATGGGGCGACCTGCACGGTCTTGGCCAAGGTCGAGTGCCTCAACCCCGGAGGCTCGGTGAAGGACCGCCCGGTGCTCACCATGATCCGCGATGCCGAGGCGCGCGGCCAACTCAAGCGTGGCGGCACGATCGTCGAGGCGACATCCGGCAAC
The DNA here is from genome assembly GCA_963806005.1 of Vulcanimicrobiota bacterium. Taxonomy (GTDB): domain Bacteria; phylum Vulcanimicrobiota; class Vulcanimicrobiia; order Eremiobacterales; family Eremiobacteraceae; genus JAFANK01. Next base: position 141,719 of record CAWDWJ010000005.1, read on the forward strand.
ACGGGGACCGGTCTCGCGATGGTTGCCGCGATCAAGGGATATCGCTGCATCCTCGTCATGCCCGACAAGGTGAGCGAGGAGAAGGTCCGTTTGCTGCGCGCCTATGGCGCAGAGGTCGTCATCACCCCGACCAAGGCGCCGGCGAGCAGCCCCGAATCATACTACGGCGTGGCGGCGCGCCTGGCGAGCGAGATCCCCGGCGCTTTTCAGCCCAACCAGTTCGCCAACCCGCTCAATCCCGCCGCGCACGAGCAGACGACGGGTCCCGAGATATGGCAGCAGACCGCAGGCAAGATCACCCATTTCGTGAGCGGCATCGGCACGGGCGGCACCATCTCCGGCGTCTCGCACTATCTGAAGAAGCAAAACCCCGCGATTAGGGTGATCGGCGCCGACCCCGAAGGCTCGATCTACTCCGGTGACACCGCCAAGTCGTACAAAGTCGAAGGCATCGGCGAGGACTTCTTGCCCGCCACCGTCGACCTGCGGGCCATCGACCGCATGGAGCGCGTTTCCGACAAGGAGTCGTTCCTCATGGCGCGCCGCGTGTGCCGTGAAGAAGGCCTGCTCGTCGGCGGCTCGTCGGGCACCGCGCTCGTCGCCGCGCATCGCGTGGCGAACGAACTGCCCAAAGACGCGATCATGGTCGTGCTCCTGCCCGACAACGGCCGCGGCTATCTCACCAAGATCTTCAACGACGAGTGGATGCGAGCCAACGGCTTTTTGGGCGAGGAGGGTTTGGCGGCGACGGTCGGCGACGTGCTGCGCTCCAAAGGCGAGCTGCCCAAGCTCATCACGCTGTCGCCGCGGGATTCCGTGCGCCGTGGCGTCGAGCTCATGCGCGAGTTCCAGATCTCGCAGATCCCGGTCATGGAGAACGGCGAGATGGTGGGCAGCATCAACGAGGTCGCCGTCATGCAGCTCATCTTCGACCACGCCGACATCGTCCACGGCGAGGTGAAAGACGTCATGGGCCGCCCCTTCCCGCTGATCGACGAAAAAGAAGAAGTCGGGCGCGCCTATAAGGAGCTCAGCCTCGGCCACGCCGCCATCGTCGTCGGCCACGAAGGCAAGGCCATCGGCGTGCTCACGAAGATGGACATCATCAACTACCTGTCGAGCGAGCTAAAAGGCGTCACCGTGGAATTTGCGACCAAGGCCATCCATGTCGGGCAAGACCCCGACCCGACGACGGGCGCGACCATCGTGCCCATCTATGCGACCTCGACCTACACCCAGCCCGCTCCGGGCCAGCATCTAGGGTTTGACTACTCGCGCAGCATCAACCCGACGCGCGTCGCGCTCGAGCGCTGCCTCGCCTCGCTTGAGAACGCCAAGCACGGACTGGCGTTTGCAAGCGGTATGGCGGCGACCTCGGCCGTGCTCAACGTGCTCTCCGCGGGCGATCACGTCGTCGTCACGGACGACCTGTACGGCGGCACGTTCCGGCTCTTCGACAAGGTGTTCGCGCGCTACGGACTCGGCTTCTCGTACGTCGACGCGACCGATCTCAAACAGGTCGAAGCAGCCATGACCAAAGCCACGCGCATGGTGTGGCTTGAGACCCCGACCAATCCGCTCATGAAGATCGTCGATATCGCCGCCGTCGCGACGCTCTGCCGGTCGTGGGAGGCGGTGCTCGCCGTCGACAACACGTTCGCCACGCCGTACTTGCAAAATCCGCTGGACCTGGGCGCCGACGTCGTCGTGCATTCCACGACGAAGTACATCGGCGGCCACTCAGACGCCATCGGCGGGTTCGTGGCGGCCAACCGCGACGATCTCCACCAGACGATCAAATTCCATCAGAACGCGGTGGGGGGCGTGCCTGGGCCCTTCGATTGCTTCCTCACCTTACGCGGGGCCAAGACGCTTGCTTTGCGCATGCGCGAGCACGAGCATAACGCCCACGCCGTCGCGGCGTTCTTGGCCAAGCGGAAGGATATCGAGCGGCTCTACTATCCGGGGCTGCCCAGCCACCCCGGGCACGAGCTCGCCAAGCGGCAGATGCGCGGCTTTGGAGGGATGATCTCGTTCATCCCGGCAGGTGGCCCCGAACGCGCCAAGGCGATCGCCAAAGCGACGAAGATCTTCTCGCTCGCCGAAAGCCTCGGCGGTGTCGAGTCGCTCATCTGCCACCCGGTGTCCATGACCCACGGGGCGATTCCCAAAGACGTGCGGGAGGCCCGTGGCGTTGACGAGTCGCTCTTACGTCTGTCCGTCGGCATCGAAGCAGAGGCGGACATCATCGCCGACCTCGAGCGGGCGCTCGGAAAATAATACCTACGAAGGCGCCGCCGCCGGTTCGGGGCTTGCACCGAGCCGAGCGCTGATCTCCGCCGCTTCGCGTCTGACCGCCGCAGCGATAGCATCCAGATGCTGCGCGTCGATGTGGCGCGAGAAGCCGGCGACCCACACGACGGCGACCAGCTGCCGTTGAGAGCCTGTCACCGGGGCCGCCGCCGCGCGCACGCCGTCCACGTACTCGTCGACGTCGACCGCAGCGCCGCGCTCGAGGGTCTCGGCGACCGACGCCTCGTAGGCGTCGGCGCGCACGATGCTCGACGGCGTAAAGGCCGGGAGGACGTTATCGCGCAAAAACGCCCGCCGCCGTGACGGATCCCACGACGCCAGGACGACCTTGCCCACCGCGCCTGCAAGCAGCGGGATAGACGAGCCGACGGGCGCGGAGATGGACAGCGTCGGCCGGCCGTGCACGATGTCTAAGATGGTCACGTGGCCTTCGCTCGGCACGCCCAAGAAGCTCGTCTGCTCGGTCGCCGTGGCGAGGCGCTCGAGCGCACCCCGGGCCACCTGGCGAAGATCGGCCTGGTTGCCGCTGCGCGAGCACAAGGCGGGCAACCGAGGTCCAAGGACGTAGCGTCGAGAGCCGTTGACCGCCTCGAGCACGCCAAGCGCCTCGAGGGTCGTGACGAGCCCGTGGACCGTGCTCTTGCCCATCTCGAGCTTGCGTGAAAGCTCCGAGACCCCGAGCGGTTTGTCCGAGAGGCTGACGAGCTCGATCAACCTGAACGCCTTGAGAACCGCCGGGACCCGGGAAGGGTTATGCCCGGTGGCACCGTTGCTCTCGGCCGCCGCCGTAGGCACATCAGCGGCTGGACCGTTCTGTGGTGGGAACATTCGCCCCGAGATTTGCGCTTGCTCGACCGCTCCCTCTTGAGGACCAGGCCGGCGGCGCGAATTAGCGACGGAGGTCCTGCTCCCACGGTCCGGAGGCGAGGTCGCAAGGGAGCAAGGTCGCTTTCTGGGACACGCCAAACCACAAGGACGGTTACGATGAAGCAACGGACCTCGAGGTCCGTTCATTTACGGAGGATTCACTTTGCCATTCGAGTCCGAAGCGCAGCGCGTGCTCGACACCGCCGCCAGCTTGGGGGCCGGGTACGCCGACGTGCGCTTCGGTCAGACGCGCGACGAGCACATCGAAGTCCGCAACGGCGTGGTTGCGAGCCTCTCTGATGGAGAGAGCGCTGGTTTCTCCGTGCGCGCGCTCGTCGACGGCGCGTGGGGTTTCGCATCCAGCGCGAACGTCACAGACGCTGAGCTCGATCGCGTCGCTGGTCTTGCCGTGAGCATCGCGCGCGCCAGCGCCAAAGTGAAGAGCCAGCCCATCACGCTTGTGCCCTCGCCGGCGCACGTCGATTCCTACAAGACCCCGTTCGAAGTCGACCCGGCCTCGATCCCCTTGGGCGATCGCGTGAACCTCTTGCTCGCCGCCGAGAAAGAGGTGCGCGGCGCCAAGGGCGTGACCGTGGCCCGCGCGTGGATGGACATCTGGCGCACGAAGAAATACTTCGCCAATAGCGAGGGAGCCAAGATCGACCAGGAACTGCTGCAATGCGGCAGCGCTCTCCACGCGCTCGCCGTCGGTGAGAACGACGTCCAGGACCGCTGTTTTCCGGGGACGGGAGGGCTCTACCAGACGGGCGGCTACGAGATCATCCGCAAAGCCGATCTGCTCAGCCAAGCTCGGCGCGTCGGCGAGGAAGCAGTCGCGCTGCTCACGGCAGAGCAGTGCCCTTCACAGACAGGCCGACATCGTGCTCTCCGGCGACCAGGTCTCGTTGCAGATCCACGAATCGATCGGCCATGCGCTCGAGCTCGACCGCGTGCTCGGCTGGGAAGCGAACTTCTCGGGCACGCTCATTCGCCACGCTGGACAAACTCGGCACGTTTCGCTACGGCAGCGACAAGGTCACGGTCGTCATCGACATGACCTGTCCGCTGGCGGCTCGCCACGCTCGGCTATGACGACGAAGGCGTCAAGAGCCACCCCCTCGATCTCATCCGCGAGGGCGTGCTCGTCGGGTACAATGGCGGGCGCGACACGGCGAGCACATCGCCAACGTCAGCTTGAGCGGTTGCGTGCGCGCTGAATATTGGGGCCGCTTGCCCATGATCCGCATCGGCAACGTCAATCTCCAACCGGGATCCGTGCCCGCGGAGCGCCTCTTCGACGACATCAAAAACGGCGTCTACATGGAGAGCAACCGCTCGTGGTCGATCGACGACAAGCGCCTGAATTTCCAGTTCGGCTGCCAGATCGGCTACGAGATCAAAGACGGCAAGCGCGGCAAGATGCTCAAGAACCCGACCTACGCGGGCATGACGCCGACGTTTTGGCGTTCGTGCGACGCGATCGGCGACGCCGCGTCGTGGGTCGCCTGGGGTACCCCGAACTGCGGCAAGGGCGAGCCGCTGCAGACCGCGCGCTCGTGCGCAAGGAGCCTCGCCGACCCGTTTCCGCAACGTCCAAGTGGGTGTCGGCTATGAAGCCTGAGGACTTCGCGAGCCAGGACGCCCTCCAGACCCTGCTCGACCGCGCACTGGCCGCCTCGAAAGCGGACGAGACGGAAGGTCTCATCGCCGCCAGCGATTCGTCGCTGACCCGCTATACGCATAACGCCGCGCACGAAAGCGTCAACGAACGCAACTGCCAGCTGTCCGTGCGCGCCGTGGTCGGCAAGCGCATCGGCGTCGCCGGCACGAACCGGCTCGACGACGCGGGGATCGCCGAGGTCGTGCGCCGGGCATACGAGAGCGCCAAGCTCTCCACGCAAGACGCCGATTTCCCCGGACTGCCCGGGCCAGACGCGGTGCTTGTCGAGGTCCCGGGTGCTTACGACGAGGCGACCGCGTCCGCGACGCCGGACATGCGCATCCAGGCGGTCAGCGACGTCGCCAAGGTGATGCGCACGAACAACCTCTACGCCGCGGGATACGTGTCGACGCAGTCCGACGCGTTCGCCATCGCCAATAGCAAAGGCGTGAAGCGCTTTCACCGTTCGAGCGACAGCGCGATCAACATCAAGGCCATCGGGTCGGATTCAAGCGGTTACGCCGAAGCATACTCGCGGCGTTTTGCGGATCTGCAACCCGTCAAGCTCGCCGAGCGGGCCGCCAAGAAGGCGGTCGCCGGCAAGAACCCGCGCGCGCTGGAACCGGGCGCCTACACCGTCATCTTCGAGCCGGCCGCGTTCCGCGAGTTCCTCGGCTATCTCTCGTGGATCGGCTTCGGGGCGCAATCGTTCGAAGAAGGCTCGTCCTTCATGAGCGGTCACTTGGGCGACAAAATCGTGGGGGACAACGTCAGCCTGCGCGACGACTACCGGCACCCGCTTGGCTGCGGCATCCCATTCGACTTCGAAGGCGTGCCGCGCACCATCGTGCCGCTCATCGACAAAGGCATCGCCAAAGACGTCGTCTACGACTCCTATTACGCGGCCAAGCTCCACCACGCCAACACCGGCCACGCGTTGCCCGCGCCGAATTCAGACGGACCGATGCCGCTCAACATCGTCGTCGATCCGGGCGCGACGGCGGTCGAGCAGATGATCAAGGACGTCACCCACGGCGTGCTCGTCACGCGGACGTGGTACATCCGCATGGTGGACCAGAAGCAGACGATGATCACCGGGATGACGCGCGATGGGCTCTTCCTCATCGAGCGCGGCAGGCTCACCAAGGGCCTGAAGAACATGCGCTTCAACGAGTCGATCATCGGCGCGCTCGGCCGCTGCGAGCTCGCATCCGAGCTCGTTCGTTCGGAAAGCCATGTGCTGCCTGCGGTGAAGATCGAGAACTTCCACTTCTCAAGCGGCACCGAGTTCTAGCCGCCGAGGGGGTTGGTCAAAAGAAGAGGGCGGCACGTCGGTGCCGCCCTCTTCTGTGTCGTGCGGGTTCGCGGCTGCTAGAAAGACTCCGTGATGTTGTTGATCGTGACCGTCCCCGGGATAAGTGTGGTGAACGAGATGGCGATCTGCGTGGTGGCGACGGTGGTGCCGACCGAGTCCATTTCGATCGTGACCGAGCCCGGGAAGCTTGGCACTCCGGAGTTCGTATACACGTGGGCCAACGCGTCCTTAGCCGTCACCGTCCAGGTGCTGGGCGTCGAGAGGTTGTCGCTGATGTCCACTTTCTGTCTGGGAACGAGCGCACTGGCCACCGTGGTCGTCAGCGTCGCCGTTCCTGGGCCGCTGACGGTGACGTTATAGCCTCCACTGACGTTTTGCACGACGGCCGTCGCCGTGCCGCTGGCCTTCCAGGCGAAGAACGACAGCTTAGTGCCCGCGTCGGCGAACGGGCGGCTGATGACGAGCGGCTGTGTCGCGGTGAGCGCGAAGCAGCTGATGCCGCCGCAGATCTGCTCGTTCGTCGAGGCGATATCCCAGATGTTGAATTTGTCGACGGTGAGCGTGTTCGACGTCGAGCTGTACGGGGTCGGGATCATGATACGGAACGATGTTAACCCGGGCGGGGTGAATGCTGTGGCGGACAACGGCGCGTTGCCGAAGTTGTTTTGCAGGAAGAACGTTCCGAGGAATGGCGCTTGGGCTGCGTAAAACGAGGCGCCGAACGCGAAGCCCGCGGGATCCGTGACCTTGATGCCTTGTTGCGTGCTCGCCGTCGGGATCGTGATCGTGAACGCACCGAGCGCATGGCCTGCAAACGCGCTGAAGCCTCCGGTATACGGCGGCGCCGATGGGAGGAAGCCAAACGCATTGCTCGTGGCGCCGACCAAGAGGTGACCACCGTAGATGAACCTGACGCTGGCCGAGCCGGTGCCGTTTAGCAAGCACGGGCTCACCTGTGCAGGAACCGGTGCGGGGTTGGTCTCCGGCGTGTGCGTGGGTGCGTTGAACACGGAGAAGCCGCCGCACGCAGTGCCGATGACGTTGCCGACCTTGGGCGGTTGCACGGCGAGCGCGAACGATCCAAAGAACGTTTGGAGGTTGCTGACCAGATCCAGTTCACTGACATTAGTGTAATCACGAAGGACGAGGTACGAACCATTCGTGGCCGGGCTGGCGGTGAGCGTCGCGTCGCGTTCGAAGCTGGGAGCGATCGTGTTGGTGAGCGTGTTCAGCTCTCCCGTCGTAAAGAGATGCGTCGTCGGGTCGAACGGAGCTGCGCCGATCTTGGTCGTCAAGGTCGTGGCAAGCGTCGCCGACGTGTCCAGGTCATTGGTGCCGAGGAA
>CAWDWJ010000006.1:0-148027 GCA_963806005.1 Vulcanimicrobiota bacterium
TCGTGCCGCTCCCGCTCGAGCGCCAGACGGCGACCGTGCGCAAAGCGCGCGAGCGGGCGGCGTCGGGCGTGCGTGTGCGCGGCGCCGACAACGTCCCCGTGCGCTTCGCCCGCTGCTGCACGCCCGTACCCGGCGACGCCATCGTCGGCTTCATCTCGCAAGGCAAAGGCATCTCCGTGCACCGTCTGAACTGCCCAAACGTGGCGGGTTTGAGCGCACAGCCCGAGCGGCTCATCGACGTCAGCTGGGACGTCTCGCCGACCGACTCGCATCTGGTCGACGTCGAGATCGAGGCGCTCGACCGTCCCGGCCTGCTGCAAGACATCATGAGCGTGCTCTCGGAGCAGAAGACCAACGCCACCTCGGTGACCGCACGCGTCAAACGCGACCGCACGGCCACCATCGCCTGCAGCCTGGAGATCCGCGATCTCAACCACCTCAGCGCCATCCTCAACAAGGTCAATAAGGTGCGCGACGTGCGCACCGCCTATCGCGTCACCAAGCGCGAAGCTCGCGCCGGCGGCTAGCCGCCGCTCACAAGGGAACTCACACGCACATGATATTCAAGAGCATCTTAGCGCCGGTTGATGGATCGGCGCCCTCGAACGCTGCGGCCGCGCTCGCCGTCTCGCTCGCTAAGCAGGACGGCGCATCGCTTGTGTTCTGCCACGTCGAGCGCGTGCCGCGCGCATCGCACGACGCGGGCGGCTTCGCGCGCGAGGAGATCCGCGAAGAGGAGAGCCGAATCGCGCACGAGGTGCTCGACGCCGCGAAGAAACTGGCCAGCGATGCGGGCATCCAGGCCAAGACGGTGCGGCTGGCAGAGCCCGTCGCGGAGGCGATCATCGAAGCCGCCAAAGACAACGCCGCCGACGTCATCGTCATGGGGACGCACGGGCGCAGCGGCATCGTGCGTGCCGTCTTGGGCAGCAAGACCGCCGCCGTGATCGCGCGCGCGACGGTTCCCGTCCTCGTCGCCCCGCACGTGGCATAGCAACGACTGCATGCGGGCGGTCGTTCAACGCGTCTCAAGCGCCTCAGTCGAAGTCGGAGGCACGATCAGCGGAGCCATTGAGCGCGGCGTGCTAGCGCTTGTCGGCGTGGCGCGCGACGACAGCGAAGCCGATGCCCAGATGATCGCCGCGAAGATCGCGGGACTGCGCATCTTCAACGATGACCAAGGTGCGATGAACCTGAGTCTGCCCGAGGTCGGCGGCTCGGTGCTGGCCGTTTCCCAGTTCACGCTCTATGGTGACGCGCGCAAGGGGCGCCGGCCGAGCTTCATCGAGGCGGCGGCGGGGCCCGAGGCGCAGCCGCTCTTCGACCGGGTCGTCGACCTTATGCGCCGAGAAGGACTGACGGTCGAAACGGGAATCTTCGGAGCGACCATGCGCGTGAGCTTGGTCAATGAAGGGCCGGTCACCATCTTGCTGGATTCGAGGAAGACGTTTTGAGGCCGACACTCCAGGTCAAGCTCGATGCGATCAGGCACAACGTCGACGTCTGGCGCAGGCACCTCGGCGGCCGCCCTCTGTGGGCGGTCGTCAAGTGCGATGCCTATCGTATGGGTATGGCGCGGGTCGCGCGCGCCTGCCTCGACGCTGGAGCCGAGCGGCTATGCGTCGTCGAGATGTGGGAGGCTCAAGCGCTGCGCGAGGCTGGCATCGAGGCGCCCATCGTCCATGTCGCGGCGACGCCGCTAACCGATATCGAAACGGGCGTCCGGCTCGGCGTCGCCGTCTCGGTCGCAGATGCTGCCCGAGCGGTGACGGTCTCGCGCCAGGCGCGCGCGCTTGGCGTGACGGCGAAGGCACATGTGGCCGTCGAGACCGGCACGGGATGGTGGGGCGTCACCCCGGCTGATGCAGCGACCTTCGCGCGCGAAGCGAGCGCGCTTGCGAACATCGAATGGGAGGCCGCCTGGACCCACATCGCCGGGCGCGACTCAATGGAGGCGCAAGTCCGCAAGCTGCATGCAGGCGTCGAGCAGCTGCGAGCGCACGGGATCGCGGTCCCGCTCCTGCACATCGGCAGCACCGGGCCGTCGGTGTGGGGGCTGAGCGAGGGCGCAGCGCGCATCGGCGTCGGGCTGTACGGCGCTGCGCTGGGTGACGAGCAGCAGCGCGACAAGCTGCGAACCGCGTTCGAAGTGCGTGCGCCGGTCTACGGCATCCGGCGTTTCTCCGAACCGATGCCGCTCGGTTATGGCGGTGAATACGTCGCTCTGCCCGGCCAGACGATCGTCACCCTGCGCATCGGCTACGGCGAAGGCATGCCCAAGACGCTCGCCGGCCGCGGGTCGGTGCTGCTCGGCGGCGTGCTCTGCCCGATCGTCGGCGCCATCGGCATGAATTTCACCATGGTCGCGGTGCCACCGAACGTCGACATCTCGGCGAGCGACGAGGCGCTCATCGTCGGTGACGTCGCCGGCATCAGGCTGGAAGAGGTCGCTGCCGCCGCGCAGACGATACCGCACAACGTCATCACGATGTTCGGCTCCGGCATCGTCCCCGTCTACGCAGACGCCCCCGTCGACGCCGCGACGGACGTCTGAAGAGCACGATCCTTTGAAGCAATGGACCTTCAGGTCCGTTCACCCGATCAGTTGCTCGCGACCGTGCCGCCGCGCAGCACCGTGCCGACCGCGCTCTCCATCTGCGCGAGCGTGAGCGCTCCCGTGATCCGCGCCCGCACGATGCCGTGGCTGTCGATGATCAGGCTCGTCGGGATGAAGCGCACGCCCATGAGCGAGTGCGTCAGGCCGTCTTGGTCGAGGAAGATGGGATACGTGAGGCCGTATCGCTGTGCGAAGAGGCTGACAGGCGCAAGCTCCTCCTCTTGGTCGACGCCGACGATATCCACCGGCATCGATGCCGTCGCTCTGCTGAGCTCCTCCAGCGCAGGCGTCTCCAGCTGGCAATCGGGACACCAGGTGGCGAACACGTTGAGATAGAGGACATGGCCGGGCCGGGGTTCGACCGACAGACGCTCGCCGGCGAGGTTCTCCAGCTGCACCACGGGCAGCGGCTGTCCAGCCTCGAGCACGGCCTTGCCGACCGGCTTGACGTTGGTCAGGGCTCGCACGCGAGCCATCACGCCGTGGCGATGCTGGTAGAGCACGACGACCGCGAGGAGCAAGAAGAGGATGAGCAGCAACGGTGGACGGCGCGATTGCATGGGTGGTATGGATTCGCCGTACGCCATCCACCTCCATCCACACGTCGCGCGTGCCCGAGCCACAGGCTGCCAACATACTTATGCACAGCCGCTCCCTTGTCACCCGATTTGGCCGTGTGATATACTTGCCGGGCTTGCCGGGCGGTTCTCGCCCGATTTCCTTCCTGCTCGTCCGCATCGTGTTTCACGGTCGACGGACAAGCCTTACGCCCAGAGGGAGGCAGCGCACTGCGCATGTCACAGTACGAAATCACGTATATCATCCGCCCGTCCTTTGAGGATCCTCAGGTCGACGAGCTCGCGGCGCATTTCTCCGAAGTGGCCAAGGGCAACGGGGGCGACGGGATCGCGGCCGAAAAGATGGGAAAGAAGCGCCTCGCGTACGAGATCAAGAAACTGCGCGAGGGCCATTACGTCTGTATGAAATTCGCCGGCAGCCCGGACACCGCCAGAGAAGTCATCCGCCAGATGCGTCTCCATGACGACGTCTTGCGCTCTCTGCTGATACGCCTGTAAAGCGAGGTTTAACGTGGCTGGATCCTATAACCATATCGTGCTCGTCGGCCGGCTCGTCGCCGATCCCGAGCTGCGACAGACGCAGAGCGGCGTCCCCGTGACGTCGTTCCGCATCGCCGTCGACCGCCCGAAAGGACGTGACGGCGAGAAGCAGACCGACTTCTTCGGCGTCAGCATCTGGCGCCAGCGTGCGGAGCGCGCCGCCGAGTTCCTCCAAAAAGGTCGCCTCGTGCTCATTGCCGGGCGCATCCAGATCCGCGAGTACACCGACCGCGACAACAACAAGCGGACCGCGGTCGACGTCGTCGCCGATGATTTCCAGATGCTCGACTCGCGGCCGCAAGGCGACAGCGGGGCTCAACGCAGCGCCGCTCCGGCCGCCGCTGCCGGCGGCGACCTGCCCGAGTACGAGTACAACGCTGCGGACGAAGAAGTCCCATTCTGATGAGATGCAGCGGCGGGCCTTTCGGCCCGCTCGCATTCCACACAAGGAAGACGTATGCCACCCCGTAAGAAAGGCGCGCCCAAGCGCAAGAGCACAAAAGAACGTAAGCCGAAACGCAAGTCATGCTCCATATGCATCGAAAAGCTGACCGGGCTCGACTATAAAGACACGATGCGCTTGCGCAAATACATCACCGAGCGCGGCAAGATCGTCCCGCGCCGCATCTCCGGCAATTGCGCGAAGCACCAGCGCTGGCTCACCGAAGCGGTCAAGCGTGCGCGAGTCATCGCGCTCTTGCCCTTCACCTCGGAATAGTACCGTCACCGGCCTGTACCAGCTGTGAAAGTCATCCTGCGCAAAGACATCAAAGGGGTCGGCACGACGGGGACGATCGTCGATGTCTCGGACGGCTATGCCCGCAACTATCTGTTGCCGCGCCAGCTCGCGCACGAAGCGACGGCCGGCAACCTCCAGCAGGCTGCGCAGACCAAAGCAGCGCAAGCCAAGCGCGACGAGAAGCTCCTCGCCGAAGCGCACGAGCTCGCCGAGCGCCTGGCCAGCACCCCAACCGTGATCGCGGCCAAGGCCGGCGAAAAAGGACGGATCTTCGGGGCGGTGACCAACACGCAGATCGCCGAAGCGCTGAAGACGACGCTCGGGGTCGACATCGATCGTCACAAGATCGAGCTTGCCGAGCCGATCAAGACGGCGGGCGACCACCCTGTCGTCGTCAAGCTGCCGCTCGGGGTCACGGCGCGGATCACCGTCCGCGTGACCCCACAGTAAAGACCATCGCGTCGAAGGAGGCGCGTTTCCCGCAATGGTGATGACGGCGGTCGATCGCATCCCTCCCCAGAATCTCGAGGCCGAGCAGGCCATCTTGGGATCGCTCATGGTCGATCGCGATCTCGTGCCGATCATCTCCGAGATCGTCGAGAAGTCGGACTTCTACGCCCCGCATCACGCCACGGTCTATGACGCCATCGTCGCCCTGTACGAGCGCGGCGAGCCCATCGACAAGGTGTCGGTCGCCGAAGAGCTGCGCCGGCGCAAGCTGCTCGAGGAGATAGGCGGGCTCGACTTCATCAGCCAACTGCTCAACACGGTGCCCACCGCAGCATCGGCCGAGTACTACGCGAAAGTGGTCGCCGAGAAGTCGATCCTGCGCTCCCTCATCACCGCGGGCGGACGCATCGCGGTCATCGGTTTCGAACAGCCCGAGAACGTCGACGACGTCGTCGATCGCTGCGAGCAGATGATCTTCGACATCGGGCGCCGCTCGTCGGGCGGCTTCACGCTCGTGCGCGATCTGCTCAAGCCTGCCTTCGAACGCATTGACACGCTGTATCATCAGAAGGGCAGCGTGACGGGCGTCCCCTCCGGTTTTGCGCGTCTCGACCAGTTCACCACGGGGTTCCAGCCGGGCGAGCTCATCATCATCGCCGCTCGGCCGTCGATGGGCAAGACGTCGCTGGGCCTCAACATCGCGATGAACGCGGCCAAGGACGCAGGCAAGCACGTGGCGGTCTTCTCGCTCGAGATGAGCAACGACCAGCTCGTGCAGCGCTTCTTGAGCATGGAGGCACGCATCGACGCACAGGCCCTGCGCACCGGCAACATCAAGGACAAGGAATGGGGCGAGATCACGCACGCCATGGGCGTCCTCGCCGAAGTGCCGATCTACGTCGACGATTCGGCGGCGCTGACGGTAAGCGAGGTCCGCTCGCGTTCGCGCCGGCTTGCGGCCACGACCGGGCTCGATCTCATCATCGTCGACTACTTGCAACTGCTACGCTCGACGAACGCGCGCATCACGAGCCGGGTGGAGATCATCGACGAGATCTGCCGCAGCCTGAAGGCGCTCGCCAAGGAGCTCAAGGTCCCGGTCATCGCGCTCGCCCAGCTCAACCGCTCGCCGGAATCGCGCAACGACAAACGCCCCATGCTCTCGGACCTGCGCGAGTCGGGCGGCATCGAACAAGAAGCCGATGTCGTCGCCTTCATCTATCGCGACGAATACTACAACCCGCCGACGCCGGAGAACGAGAACATGGCCGAGATCAACATCGCCAAACAACGCAACGGGCCGACCGGCCTCGTGCAGCTGCGCTTCGACAAGCGCTACACCTCGTTCGCCGATCTCGACACCGTGCACACTGAGGTCTAAAGGCGCAGGCCCGATTTGGCGAGAATTGTAGGGTCATCACGCAAGCGCGCCGACGTAGCTCAGTGGTAGAGCAGCGGTTTCGTAAACCGCGGGTCGTCAGTTCAACTCTGACCGTCGGCTAGGAATCTTCCCTTAATACAAGCACTCGTCAAAACCCCGACCCTCTTGACTTCATGTGGACTCGGGCCCAGAATCGAGGTTTGACTAACCTCTCACTAGCAAGCCTTGCATGGGCCAACGAAGCAGACTGACGTCGCGCGGCCCTCGAAAGGCAGGCTCTGCGGATTTAGGCAGCCCTTCATCCCAGCAACGAGCGCAGTCGCCATCACGGACGGCACATCGTATGCCGCCAAGCTGCTCGCGCTTAGCTCGCCCGCACTCCCTCCAACCAATACCCAGCCGATCCCGAACTTCTTCTGGAATAGCTTTTCGCCGCTTGTCTGGCCATTTTGCCATTTCGCGAGCGCATAGGTGTCATTCAAAGACACCTTAGTAACATGAACCTGGGGTGAACCAGGCTTGAGTTCTTTATCGACCACCGTTGTGGTCATCGAGATGATCTGCATCGCGTCGGACTTAGTCTGCGCCAGCGTCATTGATGTACAAAGGATAATGAGTGCCACGACGGCGCTCATCTGAAGCGCTACGAACCTACTCACAATAACCTCTCCTCTTCAAGAACTCCTAGCTGCATATTCCAGATTCGTCTGTTCGACGCCATGCCCGCATTCTACCATGAAATCAAGTTCGGTTGAGCGGGGGAGGGATTAGACCCCGTGGGCGCGTGCGCGGAAAAGCCTGAACGGGCGCATACGCCGTAAATTGTGGTAGAGTATGCGCATGAACAGGACCATGGGTCGAGATATGATCGTCTTTGTTACGGCGGCACTCCTCGCTGGGTGCGCGCCCCGGTATCATAGTTTCCTTGTGCCTCCGCCTCAAAAAGTGGAGGCATACTGCGGAAAGCACCATTATAGCGAAGCGGCACTCCGACGGGTCGTAGGATCGTTTATGGACATGGGCGGAAGTGTGGAGGGCACGGATACGAGGATATTGACTGATATCCTGAAAGCGAATGGTGGAGTCATCGCCTACTGGGATGACCTCAAAATCCCGTCTGCCGGGTATATCCAATGGCTCAGTCCGCACGGTGATGGTATGTACCACGCGCTGGGCGTCGTGGTCCTCGATAACGTGAACAAAGGGCGTTTCGGGACCAACTATGATAGGCTGTATCTTCTGTTCAAGATCAAGCATCCGCGTCGATTCGTGCCGACGAAGAACGGCGGAGTCCGTTTGATCGCCCCAAAGCAACCCATACTTCGGTGGTTTGGCTACTATCCGGCCTACGATGGAGAGAACGTGTGCAAGTGGTTGCCGTTCTAACCTCAGTTATTCCGCGGTAGTTGGCTGCGTTGGAGGCTCACGTTTCTTCGGCAACAGTGCTATGATTATCAGGCCGATAAATCCGAGCAGAACTCCAAGAACTCCGCCGGTTACGGCCCGGCCCTTGGTCTTGCCGATAACGTGTCCAGCTATGCCGAAGGCCGCCCACACAACAAGCAGAATAAGCGATTTGCCAACCTCTACCCATGCAATTGTCGCTATCATGCTTGCGCTGGTCTCCTTTGCAAGCGATACAACAAAATACCCGGCGAAGCCTATTTCAGATGCTGGGCGTTGAGACGAAAGAGGCCCCGAAGCCACAGCAAACAAAGTGTATCGGGCTCGGCGGTGAGTGCTAAGTTGAACGGTACCGAGTAAACCGCGGGTCGTCAGTTCAACTCTGACCGTCGGCTGATTCACCATCCCATAAGGCCATGATGCAAAAACGCCAACGCCGCAGACCCCCGCATCGTTTCGCGCGGCGCGCTCCCGCGCGCAGTGGGCCGTGCGCGGCAAGATCGGGCGCGGCAGGTTCACAAAGCGCGACGCCGAGTACGACCCGCGGCGTGGACAGGTCACGATCGGCATCTGGCTTCTCGATCGCGCGGCGGCCGAGTATCCCCCCGGGGCGTGGCCGATCCGCCGGGCGACCTTGCATTGGCGGCGCCACGACATCGTGGTGGACAAGACCCTCAACTACGAGTTCCAGATCGATCGAGATGTGCCGTTTACGCAGTTGTCCGCGGTGAGCTACCTCACGACGTCCGTGACCTTCGACTTCGGGAGCGACATGCGCATCACGGTCGGCATCAGCGAGCTCGCGGTGACGTGCCGGCGCACCGAGCTCGTCCGCACCGACTGGGGGACCCCGGGCTGGACGCTCGCCTTCGGGCCTCAGCGGCCCATCGCCGCGACGCGAGGTTGACACACACGATGACAAGGATATCGATCGTCTGTTGCTGCGTGCTTGCAGCTGCCGCTCTTGCGGCGGGCTGCACGAAAGTCGGCACGAGCACAGGCACAGGCGCACGCGGCAATCCCTGGACCATCCATGGCGTGCTGCGTTGGGCCGGGGTCTCCGAACCGGACAACATGAACCCGCTCCTGGGCGAACAGCAGATCGAGGTCGATCTCTCGATGTTCTGGGCGGGCTATCTCTTCAATTGGGACGACCGCAACGAATTCGTCCCCGAACTCGCCACGGACGTACCCACGACCAAGAACGGCGGCATCAGCCCCGATGGGCTGGCCTTCACCTACCATCTGCGCAAAGGCGTGAAGTGGCAGGACGGCGCGCCGTTTTCCGCCGACGACGTCATCTTCACGTGGCAAGCGGTCATGAATCCGCGCAATAACGTGCAGACGCGTACCGGCTACGACCTCGTCAGCGCGATCGACAAGAAGGATGACTACACGATCGTCGTCCACCTCAAAAAGCGCTGGGCCCCGTTTGTGAACACGTTCTTCACCATGTCGTCGACGCCGTACCCGATCTTGCCCAAGCACCTGCTCGCGCAGTATCCGGATATCAATCACGTGGCCTACAACATCAAACCGGTGGGCACGGGCCCGTTCATCGTCCAGGAATATCAAAAGGGCACGATCATCCGCATGACGGCCAACCCGAACTACTGGCGCGGCGCCCCCAAGCTCAAGGAGGTCGACTACCAGATCATCCCTGACGAGACGACGATCCTGACCCAGCTGCGCTCGCATGAGATCGACATGGAGTACATCGCGCCCGCCTCGCAGACGCCGAGCTTCAAGGAGCTGACCGGGTACCGCATCTATCTCACCCCGTTCACGCAGTATCGCGAGATCGGGCTGAACATGACCAACCCGATCTTGAGCGACGTACGCGTGCGCCAAGCGCTCGCCTTCGCGATCGATCAGCAAGAGTTGATCGATACGGTCAGCCATGGCGTCAACATGAAGGGCGACACCGACCAGCCGCCCTTCCTCTGGGCGCACAACCAAAACGTCAAGCAGTATCCGCATGACGTCGCCCAAGCCGGCAAGCTGCTCGACGAGGCCGGCTGGAAGCTCGGAAGCGACGGCTACCGGTACAAGCAGGGCCAAAAGCTCGAGCTTGCGATGTCCGGAGCCACGGGCTCAGCCGAGACGCGTAACGTCGAGACCATCGTGCAGCGCGAGTGGCAGCTCGTCGGAGTCCAGGGCGATATCAAGAACTACATCACGCCGCTGTTCTTCGCGAGCCTGCAGGCCGGCGGCATCCTGCAAAGCGGCAAGTACGACACCGCGTTCTATTCCTGGATCAACGGGATCGATCCGGACGACTCCACACTCTTCATGTGCGATCAGATCCCGCCGAATGGTCAGAACTCATATCGTTTCTGCAACCACGACCTCGACGCGGCGGAGCAGGTCGCGATGCACGAGTACGATCAGGACAAGCGCAAGCTGGCATACGATAAGGTCCAAGACGTGCTCGCCGATCAGGTGCCGCTCGGCATCCTCTGGTACGTGCGCCGCCAAGACATCATCAATAGCGACCTGCGCAACTACAAGCCGGCGCACGCGGTGACGACGTTCTGGAACACCTGGGAATGGGAGCTGTGACGCGCCGGACGATCGCGGCCGCCGCCATGGCGGCCGTCTTGTTCTCCGGCTGCTCGCGCGTGTCGACCGGCACGGGCGGCGCGCATGGTCAAAGCCGCGGCATCCCGGGCGTCGTCCGCATCGTCGGCATCGGCAGCATGGACAACCCGAACCCCGAGCTGTCCGCGCAGATCGCCGCCGTTGACGTCGCCATGCTGTGGGGCGGCTGGTTCTTCATCGTCAACGACAAAGGCGGGCTCGAGCCCGACCTCGCGACGCAAGAACCAACGTTGCGCAACGGCGGCATCAGCAAAGACGGACTGACTATTCGCTACCATCTGCGACGTGGCGTGCAATGGCAAGACGGCCAGCCTTTCACGGCGCGCGACGCCATCTTCACCTGGCACGCCATCATGAACCCGGCGAACAACATCCTCAGCCGTACGGGCTACGAGTTGATCACCTCGATGGAAGCTCCGGATCCGTACACCCTGCTCGTGCATCTGAGACGGCCTTACAGCCCAGCCGTCGCCTCGTTCTTCGCGATGAGCGGCGTCGCGATGTGCGTGCTGCCCGAGCACCTGCTGGGCGGGTTGCACGACATCAACCACGCCCCGTATAACGACAAGCCCATCGGCACCGGGCCGTTCATCGTTCAACAGTACGATCCTCAGGCCGGCTTCATCCTGACGGCGAATCCGCACTACTGGCGCGGTCCTCCCAAACTCAAAGAGATCCGCGTCATGCTCGTCGCCGATGAGAACACGCGCGCGGTCATGATGCGTACGGGTGAGGCCGATCTCTACTACGACCCGGCCAGCAGGATCGTGCCGGAGTTGCGGACGATTCCGGGGACGCGCGTCCTGCGCACGCCGTTCAACGAGTTCTGGTACCTCAGCTTCAACCTCAGTCATCCGCCGCTCGACGACGTCCGCGTTCGCCGTGCCATCGCCATGGCGGTCGACAAGCATTACGTCGTCAACACGATCCTGCACGGTGCCGCGATCCCGGCACAAAGCGACCAGCCGGCGTTCTCGTGGGCATACGACCCAAGCGTGCGCGCACCAGCGTACGATCCGGCCGCTGCCGCTCGCCTGCTCGACAGCGCGGGGTGGCGGCTCGGCGCCGATGGCTATCGTCACAAGGACGGTAAACCGCTCGAGCTGTCCTACGCATATAGCACGAACGCCGGCGACGCCGTGCGATACGGACCGCTGTTCCAGAGCACGATGAAGCAGCTGGGGATCGCCATCAACGTCAAGGGCTACCCCGATGCGATCTACTACGAATCAAAACCGGCGGGCGGCATCCTGTACAACGGCCGCTTCGACATCGCGTTCGAAGGCTGGATCGCGGGCGTCGATCCGGACGATCGGACATTGTGGGCGTGCGACCAACGACCACCCGATGGGTTCAACTCTGCGCTGCTCTGCGACCCACGCGTCGACGAACAAGAGAACATCGCCACGACGTCCTACGACCAAAGCGTCCGAAAGGCGGCATACTTCCGCATCCAGCGTCTGCTCAACGAGGACCTTCCCGCGGTCTTCCTCTACTGGGACCTGCGCAATGACGACATCCGCGACGGATTTGTGGGGTACCGTCCTGCGCCCGCAGTGACGGAGTTCTGGAACAGCTGGGAATGGAACACCTGAGACCACAAGGGAAAGGTGGGCGCGACGGTGGACGTCATCTACAACCCGACGCGGGATGTGAGCGGCCGGTAACACCGGCGTGAGGAGGGTATATGGGTTGGATCTCTTGGATCGTCGTCGGCATCATAGCCGGATTCCTCGGCAGGATGGTGGTCAAGGGTGAAGGGCCAGGCGGTCTCCTCGGCGACCTGATCATCGGCATAATCGGCGCCATCATCGGTGGTTGGCTGTGGGGTTGGTTCGGGCATGTGGGTGTTACCGGCATCAACCTCTACAGCATCATCGTGGCATTCGTCGGCGCGGTGATCCTGCTCCTCATCATGCGGGCGGTCACCGGGAGGAAGAGCTGAGCCCGGCGCCCTCCTGACCGTTGCCCTTCGAGGCGGAATCGCGACGCGGTTCCGCCTCGATCTTTCCAGCAAAGAACTCGTGGAGGCGGCGAAGAATCCGCATTGGTGCAAACGCTGTTCGTCAACGCCCATGTCACGACGCTTGATCCTGCGCATCGCAGCGCTCGCTGCCTCCTCGTGCGCGACAGCGTCATCGAACAGGTGCTGGATGCGCGCCCGCACGGTCTTGGCCAGACGAAGGTCATCGATTGTCACGGTGCGGAGATCGTCCCCGGCTTCCACGATTGCCACCTGCACCTCACCGCGACCGGCCTGCTGAGCGGAGAGCGCGATCTCGGGCGTTGCCCCGACGTGCCCACCATGCTGGCGCGGGTCGCACGGCTTGCCGCAGCCGATGACCGCGTCTACGCCGGCAATATCGATGAAAGCACGACAACGGACCGGCGCCTGCCGACCCGAGACGAGCTCGATCTCGCAACCGGCGGCAAGCCGACCATGCTAAGCCGGATCGACGGGCATTCCTGCGTCGCCAATTCGGCCGCGCTCGCCGAGCTCGGCGTCGACCTCTCAGGGGCGGGTGTCGAACGAGGCGACGACGGGCAGCCCACGGGCGTGCTGCGGGGACCGATAAGCTACGCCGCCCAGCACGACTTCGTAAGGTCGCTACCGACGGCAGCGCTGCGCCGCGCCGATCGCGTCGCCGCCGAAGCGGCGCTGGCGGCCGGCATCACGACCGTGCACAACGTCATCGAGGGCGACGCCTCCTATGAAGAGCTGGCGGAGGTCTACATCGATAACGCGGTCCTGCCGACCCACATCATCTCCAAGTCCTGCACGACGAGCGTCACGAAGGCCAAGCGGCTCGGCGGCAGGCTGTTCGGCGGCGACATCTTCGTCGACGGCTCGATCGGATCGCGCACAGCCGCGGTCGGGGAAGCATATGCCGATGGAAATGGCCGCGGCCTTCTCTATCTCAACCGCGAGCAGCTCGCCGAACTGTTCAGCGAGGCCGCCGAGGCCGGGCTGTCCCTCGGCGTGCATGCCATCGGCGACGAGGCCATCGAGCAGGCCATCGCCGCGTGGGAGACCGTGGTGCGCGCGCGCGGTCCCTTCGAGGCTCTGCGTCCCTCCATCGACCACTTCGAGATCGCGCGCCCCGACCAGATCGCCCGAGCCGCACGCCTGGGCTTGCTCCTCTCGATGCAGCCCGCCTTCGATCATCTGTGGGGTGGCCCGAGCGGCATGTACGAGCAACGGCTCGGTGCTGCGCGCTCCGCCTCCATGAACCTCTTCAAGACGGCAAGACGCAGCGGTTGCACGGTGTGCGGCGGATCGGACAGCCCAGTCACCAAGATGTCCGTGCTGCTGGGCATCCACAGCCTCGTGAACCACCATGTGGCGGAAGAGCGGTTCTCCGTCGAGGACGCGCTGCGCGCGTACACGAGCGACGCCGCAAAGCTCTCCTTCAGTGAGGATAGCTGCGGGCGCATTCGGCCCGGCATGACGGCGGATCTCACCATCTTGGAGAAGCGCTTGGACGACGTGCCCCCGACGTCCATTAAAGACGTCCGCGTCATGATGACCGTGGTGGACGGCGACATCCGCTACTCAGCCTTGTGACGTTCGCGCGCTCTTCTCGCAGCGGCCGGAGGTAACGACACATGCCCGCGACGCTCAAACCAGTCCAGCCGATCGCGCTCGCAGCCATCGAAGCAGCGCGCGCGCGCATCGCCGATGTCGTCGTGCGCACGCCGCTCGTACGTCTCGAGCTCGGACCGGGCCAACCCGACATACGGCTGAAGCTCGAGAATTTGCAGCCGATCAACGCCTACAAGCTGCGTGGGGCGGCTAATGCGGTGGCCATGCTCGAGGACGAGCAGCGGCGGCGCGGCGTATGGACGATCAGCGCCGGCAACGCCGGTCAGGGTGTGGCCTATGCCGCGCGCCGCGCCGGCGTTCCTTGCACCGTCGTCGCGATCGAGACGGCCCCGGCATCAAAACTCGAGCGGATGCGTGCGCTCGGCGCCCGCCTCGTGCTCGCGCCTTATGAAGTCTGCTGGAAGGCGCTTGAGGAGCGCTCCTATCCCGGGGTCGAGGGGACGTTCATCCATCCGTTCGACGACGACAACTTCATCGCCGGACACGCGACCATGGGCTTGGAGATCCTCGAAGACGCCCCGGACGTCGCGGCCGTCATCGCCGCCATCGGCGGCGGCGGCCTTATCACGGGCGTCGGCAGCGCCATCAAAGCGAAGAATCCCAACGTCGCAGTCCTTGGCGCTGAGCCGGAGACGGCCGCGCCGACGGCGCTATCGTTTTCGGCGGGGTCGCCCCAGGTGTTTGCGGAGTGGAAGGCATCGTTTGTGGACGGCGCCGGCGGTCAGAGCGTCTTCCCACGAATGTGGCAGCGCATGAAACCCGTGGTGGACGGGATCATCGTCGTCACGCTCGAGCAGACCCGCGCCGCCATGCGCCTCATGGCGGAGAAATCGCGCATCATCGCCGAAGGCGCAGGCGCGCTCCCGCTGGCAGCCGCGCTCACTGGCAAAGCGGGAAACGGACCGATCGTGGCCATCGTCTCGGGTGGGAACATCGATCTGGAGAAGTTCGCGGGCCTGATCTTAGACTAAGCGGCCGAGGTGGTCGAGCGCGGTGTAGATCGAGGCCACCTGGCTTTGCGCGCGCACGTGTCGACTGCGCACCTGCTCGAGCACCCGGTCGAGCGGCACGAGCACCGTGTCGATGTCCTCCGTGGCCTCGGGGCGCGCTTTGCCTTCGGGCACGGCATCGCGGGCGATGAAGAGCGAGAAGCGCCCCGTCGAGCTCGTGGGATCGGTCGTGAACTCAGCCACGGGCTCGAAAGCCGGCGCGACGAAGCCGGTCTCTTCCTCTAACTCGCGCCGTGCGCAGGTCAGCGCGTCTTCGCCTGGTTCGAGCATGCCGGCGGGCAGCTCGAGCACGACGTCACCGATGCCATGTTTGTACTGGCGGGTGAAGACCACTTCATCGCGTGGCGTGATGGCGAACGTGACGGAGAAGCCGGCGTGCTCGCGTACGTAGTAGGACTCGACGACGGTCCCGTCGGGCAAACGGCAGGCGTCACGGCGCAGCCGGTACCACGGCGAATCAAGCACGTACTCGGAGGAGATGATCTCCCACTTGCGCCTGGCCATGGCGTTTGGAGTTCGGGGGCACGCCCTCTCTTGGCCTCCGCTGCCCACGCCAACCGTTTGGCGTCCACAAACGTAGAAGGAGTGAGCGGCATCCGTTCGCCCTGCGGGGGCCGCTCGTCGCATCGCCCGAGCGCCTAGCCACGCCCAGGCGGCAGCCCCTGGCCCGGTCACCGAGGCCGGCCGATATCTATAAGAAGATATGACCACGCCGCTCATCGAGGTCGATCGCCTTAGCAAGCGCTTTGGATCGACGGTCGCCGTCAACTCCATCACGTTCACCGTCGATCCCGGAGAGATCTTCGGCTTTCTCGGGCCCAATGGCGCGGGCAAGACGACCACCATCAAGATGCTCACCGGCCTCGCCCAGCCGACAGCTGGGCGTGCGCGCCTGGCGGGTTTCGACATCGTCCGCCAACCGCTGCAAGCCAAACGGATCTTCGGCTACGTGCCTGACGAGCCGCAGGTCTACGCCAAGCTCACCGCGCGGGAATTTTTGGATTTCGTCGGCGACGTCTACGGCATGAGCCCCGCCAAGAAGGTCCGGCGCATCGCAGAGCTGCTCGAGCTCTTCGACCTGAGCTCCGACGCCGACGGTCTGCTGGGCGGATTTTCGCACGGCATGAAGCAGAAGATCATGCTCTGCTCGGCGCTCTTGCACGAACCGAAGATCTACATCTTGGACGAACCGACCGTCGGACTCGACCCGCGCAGCGCCAAACTGCTGAAGAACATCTTGCGCGAGATCGCGGCCGGCGAGGGCGCCATCTTCATGTCGACGCACATCATGGAGATCGCCCAAGCGCTGTGCGATCGCATCGCCATCATCGACCATGGGCACATCGTGGCGATCGGCACGGTAGACGAGCTTCGCACAAGCCGCGGCCACGACACGCTCGAAGACGTCTTCCTCGGACTCACGGGCACCCCCGAAGAGCGACGCTTGGCGGAGATCATTTGATCGCCCAGGCCGCCTCGCCGCAGCGGCGCCGCTCGAGCGTCGGCGAGATGCTATTCCTGTGCGGTCATATCGTACGCCAGCGCGCCCTGGCAGCGCGCCGCGACTGGTCGAGCCGTATGGTGTATGCGGTCGCCATCAGCGCCGGGACGATTCTCTTCCTCTTGATCCTGGGCGGCACGTATATCGGGGCGCGGGCGCTCGTCGACGCGCATGCCTGGCGCCTGCTTTGGAGCATCCCGAGCTGGGCCTTCCTCGTCTATCTCTTCACCGACATCTTCATCGCCTTCGGCCAGGCGCTGGGCGATCTCTACTTGGCCTCGGACATGCCGGGGCTTTTGACCATGCCGCTACGCACCTCGTCGATCGTCGTCGCCAAGTTCGTCGGCGGGGTCATCCAGAACGAGATCTACGTCGCGACCTTCCTCGTGCCGTTCGTGATCGGCTACCTGCTGGGCACGCAGGCCGCATGGTGGGCGTACCCCATCGCGCTCGTGGGCGCGGCCGTCTTCCCTGCAATGCTCTATGCGGTGCTCGCCGCGGTGACGATCCTGGCGCTGCGCTATATCCCGTCGAATCAGGCGAAAGAAGCGCTGTGGCTGCTCGGGGCGATCGTGCCAACGACGTTCTGGGTGGCGAGCTTTTCCGGCATCGCGCGGGCGAACGGCGATATCGCGACGCTCCAGCTTCCCCCGCCCGCGTCGTGGCTACCCAGCACCTGGATCGGCAACGTCGTGTCGCTGCTCTCCATGCGCCAGACCGATCAAGCGCTCGTGTGGTTCGGGTTCTTGCTCTTCGCGACGCTTGTGGTCTGTCCGGCTGCGCTCGCCTTCATATCGCAGACCTTCAGTCAAGGCTGGAGCGAATCCATCACGGTCGTGCGCCGCCCAGCGTCGAACCGGCCCCCGCGTCTCTTGAGCACGACGCCCTGGGTCGCGCTCTTCCGCAAGGACGCCTGGACGCTCGTCCGCACGCCACAGCTGTGGTTCAGCCACATCACCTCGCTGGGCTTTGTCGGGTACCTGCTCGTGGGGCACAAAGTGCAGACGCCGCTCTTGCCGCTGACCGTTCAGCTCGCGATGGTGCAGATCGGCTTCGTCGCCGTCCTCGCCGGCCTCAACCCCGGCATGACAGCGCTGTCACTGGAGCACGGCTCGATATGGATCCTGCGTGCGATGCCGCTGGCTCCGACGGACATCTTGCGCGACAAGTTCCTCATCGCATGGGGCCAGACTGCGATCGTCATCAGCTTCGGCGCGGCGGCGCTGGCATACGGCTACAGCTTCGGCTTGCTGGGCACGCTCGCGACCGTCGCCTTCGCCCTGCTCATGTCGCTGTGTTCTGTGAGTTTCGGACTCGTCTTCGACACGACGTTCCCGTCGTTCAACTGGGACAACCCCAACGCCATCAACCGCGGCGTGCGGATGATCATCCCGTTCTTGGCGGGTGTCGGCACGCTTGCGCTGTGCGCCGGGCTGCTCGGGGCGACGCGAGTGCTCGCGCACGGCGCGCTGGGCGTTGTCGCCGGCTTGAGCCTCTGTGCAGGCGTCACCGCTATGGTTGTCTCCGGCGCCCTGCGCAAATCGCTTTTGGATATCACGGCGCTCGAGGTCTGACCCAGCACTTGAGCCCTAGCGGCGAAGGCCGGCATCGACGATAGCACGTCGCCAGAGGGGTCCAACGGCTCGCGGGCCTAAATAAGAAGCATGTTCGGCGCCTCACCCATGTACATGCTCCACGCGATGAACCTCGGCCCGGACGGCAAGCCGCCGCGGCGCATCGATTGGCGGCGCATCGCGCAGTACTTCATCCCCTACTGGCATTACGTCGCGCTCATCATCGTGGCCATCCTTGTGACCAGCTCGATCGGCCAGCTGCCGCCGCTCTTCACCAAGTGGATCATCGACGGTGCCATCGCCGGCAAGAACCTCCACGAGCTCGTGGTCCTCGTCGCAGGCATGGCTCTCTCGGCACTCGTGGCGAGCGCGATCGGGGCCTGGCAAGGCTATCTCAACGCCTATGTGGGCGAGGGGATCATGCGCGACATCCGCGACGCTCTTGTCCGGCACTTGCACGGCATGTCGCTCTCGTTCTTCACCTCGACCAAGACCGGCGAGATCATGAACCGGGTGTCAAGCGACGTCGATGCGATCGATAACGTCGTGACGGGGACGCTCGTCACCATCGTCACCAACGTGGCGGTGATCATCACCACGGTCATCGCTATCTTCCTGCTCGACTGGCGACTTGCGCTGCTCTCGCTTGCAGTCGTGCCGCTCATGGTGATACCGCTGGCGCCTGTGGGCCGCGCCATGTATCGCATCCGCAAGCGTACGCGCGAGCAGCGTGACCGCATCGAAGGTCTGCTGCAAGAGACGCTCTCGCTATCGGGCATCACCCTCATGAAATCGTTCGTGCGCGAGCGACAGGAGGCTGCGCGCTTCCACGAGGCCGGCACCGAGCTCATGCACCTCGAGATCAGGCTCGCCATGGTCGGACGCTGGTTCATCGCGCTCATCGGCGCGCTCGTGGTCGTGGGCCCGGCCATCGTCTGGCTCGGGGGCGGCTGGCTCGCCATCAGCTCCGGCCTCGGGGTCGGCACGATCGTCGCCTTTGTGGCGTACCTGGCGCGTCTCTACGGTCCGGCGTCGGCGCTTATCGGCGTGCAGGTGCAGCTCGTCAGCGCGTTTGCGGTGTTCGAGCGCATCTTCGATTACCTCGACATGACCCCTGAAGCGCCGCAGCGCCCCGACGCCATCGATCTGCGCGAAGCGCGCGGAGATATTGTCTTCGAAGACGTCCGCTTCGGCTACGTCCCCGAGCGCGTCGTGCTCGACGGCATCTCGTTTCACGCGCGGCCTGGAGAGCTCATCGCGTTCGTCGGGCCGAGCGGCGCCGGCAAGACGACCATCATGCAGCTCGTGCCGCGCTTCTACGATCCGCAGGGCGGACGAGTCCTCGTGGATGGCCACGACATTAGGGATCTCGCCATCACGTCACTCCGTCGCAACATCGGCGTCGTGACCCAAGAGACGTATCTCTTCCATGCGACGATCGCCGAGAATCTTCGCTACGGCAATGCGGAGGCGACGGACGCGCAGCTGCTCGAGGCGTGCCGGGCGGCGAACATCTATGACGTCATCGCGGATCTGCCCGACGGCTTGCAGACGGTCGTCGGGGAGCGCGGCCACAAGCTCTCCGGCGGCGAACGTCAGCGTCTCGCCATCGCCCGGGTCTTGCTCAAGGACCCGCGCATCCTCATCCTCGACGAGGCGACGAGTTCGCTCGACTCGACCTCCGAGCGGCTCATCAAAGAAGCCCTCGTGCCGCTCATGCGCGGGCGCACGAGCCTGGTCGTCGCCCACCGGCTCTCGACCATCCTGCGCGCCGACGTCATCAACGTGGTGGACGGCGGCCGCATCGTCGAATCTGGAAAGCACGCAGAATTGCTCGCGCGTGGCGGGCTATATGCCTCACTCTATAGCGCACAGTTCTTCGCCGGCGAAGACCATGTCGACGAGCTCTCCCTCACATAAGAAGGAGGCGATCGGCATTATGCCGACCGCCATCCCTCGGGTTCGAGCGAATGCCCCGCATCGAGCAAGAAGTACCCGAGCGCGCGGAGCGCTCGAGCCACGCGAACGCGGCTGGAGACGCGCCGGCCACGCAACCGCCCCGCCCGCGACCGGGCGACGAGCTTAGAATGAGCGGCATCGGCGAGCAGCTCCTTGTTCCGCTGCGACGCAGTTTCGCTTATGGACCACTGGTGCACGTTCCTCACCTCGCTTTCGCATGTCTGCACCGTTTGGTGTGATGAAAGCCTATCAGGCGCGCCGGCGAGGCGCTATCCGGATGAAGCCTTTAATGTAGCGTCGTGTCGACCATCGAGTCACACATGTCGAGCAACAGAAGAGGCCCTCGCTCTGCGAGGGCCTCACGCTTGATCCGGGAGCGACGCGGTTACGTCGCCCGGGTGAGCGGGACCTCGCAAAGGGAAGTGGCCGCATCGCGCAGCTCGAGCATGATGAAGAGAGAAGCCGATCCGCGCTGCGTGGTGGTATCGATCATGCCTGCCCTCTCCTTTCCGTCTCGAGAACGGACCTCAAGGTCCGTTGCTTCATTACCGACGGGAATCTTACCATGGCGGCTCGTGTGGTGTCAACCCGCTGGAGGTGCCGATAGCGGGTCGGTTTGAAGCCCTCGACATCTATTAATATGATAAGCGTCGATTGAGAGATGTAGATGACCGCCTCGACCAGCATACATATTCGCTTTGGCCGTCCTGCAGAGCGCGCCACACTGGAAGACCTACAACGACAGGCGAGCCTCGTCTGGGAAGACTATCGCGCGCAGCTTATGGCGCAGCCGGAGCTGATCCATCTACCCATGACGCAGATCGAGCAACGACAAGTGCGCGTGGCTGAGATCGAGGGTGAAGCTGCCGGCTTCTCGGTCGTGCTCCCGGTGAGCGCCGGAGTCTTCGAGCTCGATGGTCTGTTCGTCAGACCGACACACTGGCGCAGGGGCATCGGCTGGGCGCTTTTAGGCGACGCGGTCGACGTCGCGCGTCAGCACGAAGCACACGCACTCGACGTCGTCGCCAACCCGAGGGCCGAGGCCTTGTACGCCAAGTTCGGCTTTGTGCAGACGGGTCTTGCGCAGACGCAACTCGGCCCCGCTCATCGGATGCGCTACGTCGTGACCGACTCCCGGCCTGATCGATGATGACCCGGCACGTGAAGAGGCGCCTTTTTGGCGCACACCGAACAGGGGCGCATGGCACACGAACTGCCGAGCCCCCAAGAGACCATCGGCCTCACGTCGCAAGCGAAGACTCTCCAAGCGCGCATCGTCACCCAACAAGGTGACATCATCTTCAAGTTCTATCCGGACGACGCACCGCTCACCGTCTCGTCGTTCATCAAACTCGCGCGCAACGGGTTTTACGACGGCCTGACCTTCCATCGCGTCGAACCCGGCTTCGTCATCCAAGGCGGCTGCCCGCAAGGCACGGGCACGGGCGGTCCGGGCTACCGGCTCAAGGCCGAATTCAACGATCGTCTGCACGATGCCGGCGCCGTGGCGATGGCTCGCTCGCAGTCTCCCGATTCGGCTGGATCGCAGTTCTACGTCTGCCTCGATGCAGCGCACTTCCTCGATCACCAGTACACGGTCTTCGGTCAGGTGACGTCCGGCCTCGACGTGGCTCGGCGCATCAAAGTCGGCGACGTGATGAAAGTGGTCGTCGAGCCCGCCGCCGCCTGATCCACACCTGCTCCAGGCGCCCGCGAACGCCTCGCTCTCGCAGTAGGGACGACAAACGGCACAGGCCCCCGCAGGGCTTGCGCGCACGCCGTCTAAGGCCCGGCCGAAAAGCTCGAGGGATGGGTTGCATCCCTCGTCTCCGCTCCAACGGGTAAGAAACACCGACCATGATTTTGGACCATGACGTGGTCGTGCTCGGAGCCGGCCTCGCCGGTATGCGTGCTGCGCTCGAAGCGGCGCGTAACGGCGTCAGCGTCGCTGTCGTCTCGAAAGTCCACCCGGTCCGTAGCCACTCCGGCGCGGCACAGGGCGGCATCAACGCGGCGCTCGGGGCCGAAGATTCGTGGGAGATCCACGCCTTCGACACGATCAAGGGCAGCGACTATCTGGCCGATCAAGACGCGGTCGAGGTGATGACGAGCGAGGCCCCCCAGGACATCATCGAGCTCGAGCACATGGGGGTCATCTTCTATCGGAACGAGGAAGGGAAGCTCGGCACGCGTGCGTTCGGCGGCGCATCCAAAGCGCGCACCTATTTCGTGGGAGACATCACGGGGCAAGCGCTGCTCTACACGCTCTACGATCAGATCCTCAAGGCCGGCGTCAAGGTCTACGAGGAATGGTTCGCGACCAGGCTCTACATGGCGGGAACCACCTGCCGCGGCGTGGCCTGCATCGACATGATGACGGGCGAGCTTAACTTGTTGCGCGCCAAGGCGGTGATCGTGGCGAGCGGTGGGATGGGCCGCGTCTACGAGCCGAGCACGAACGCGCTCATCTGCACGGGTGACGGCATCGCGCTTGCCTACCGCGCCGGCGCGCCGCTCATGGACATGGAGATGGTGCAATACCATCCCACGACGCTCAAGGGCTCGGGCTTCCTCATGACCGAGGCGGCTCGCGGCGAGGGCGCTTACCTGCTCAACGGCGACGGCGAGCGCTTCATGAAGCGCTACGCGCCGAAGATGATGGAGCTCGCCTCGCGCGACGTCGTCTCCCGCGCGGAGACGATTGAGATCGCCGAGGGCCGCGGCATCGACGGCAACGTCTTGCTCGACCTGCGCCACCTCGGCCGCGACCTCATCATGAGCAAGCTGCCGCAGATCCATGAGATCGCGCTCGACTTCCTCGGCATCGACATGGTGACGGACCCGGTGCCCGTGCGCCCAGGCATGCACTACATCATGGGCGGCGTCAAGACCGACACCGATGGCGCCACATCGGTGCCCGGGCTCTATGCTGCGGGCGAGTGCGCCTGCGTCAGCGTGCATGGTGGCAATCGCCTTGGCGCCAATTCGCTCCTCGACACGCTCGTCTTCGGGCGGCGCTCCGGCCGCGCTTCCTCCGAGTATGTGAAGAAGGTGGGCGCGCTTGCCTCGGGTGAGGAGTTCCTCGCGGCCGAGCAGCGCCGCATCGCAGCGCTCATGACCCGTCCGTACCAGGGCGAGACGCACGCGCGTCTACGCCTCGAGCTCGGCAATCTTATGGATGCCAAGGTCGGCGTGTATCGCGACGAGGCCGGGCTCAGCGAAGCGCTTGCCGGGGTCCAGGACCTCAAACGGCGCTACCAGTCGGTCGCGGTCGGCGATAAGAGCCGCGTCTACAACCAGGCCTTGACCTTCGTCCTCGAGCTCGGCTACATGCTCGACTGCGCCGAGACGACGGTCTACGGCGCGATCACGCGCAAGGAGAGCCGGGGCGCGCAGTCGCGCACCGACTATCCGCAACGCAACGATGTTGAGTGGCTCAAGCACGTGGTCATCCGTCAAAACGACGGCGGGCCGCCGGCGCTCGACTACCTCCCGGTCACGATCACCAAGTGGCCGCCGCAAGAACGGACGTACTAAGCATGAAGTGGACGATCGAAGTCGGACGCTACGACCGGACGCAGGCGCCGCGCCCGGATGCGACGCGCGGCTACCCTCCGCCGTACGAGAACGCCCCGGCCAAGCGCTATCAGACGTTTGAGGTCGAGCTCGACGAGCACGCCATGGTGCTCGACGCGCTCATCGCCATCCGTGAGTATCAAGACGAGAGCCTGGCCGTGCGCTGCGCCTGCCGCAGCGCCATCTGCGGATCGTGCGGCATGTGGATCAACGGCCATGCGAGTCTGGCCTGCACGACGAAGCTGCGCGAAGTCGCCAAGGACGGCAAGGTGAGAGTGGAATCACCGCCCTCCATGCCGGTTATCCGCGATCTCGTCTCCGACATGACGCCGTTCTGGGAGAAGAACCGCAAAGTCCGTCCCTGGCTCGAGGGGAAGCAGCCGGTGCCCCAGGGCCTTGAGGAGTACCGCGTCCCCAACGCCGCGATGGAGAACCTCCTCCAGGAGGTCAGCTGCATCTCGTGCGGCCTGTGCCTCATGGATTGCGAGTCATACGCCATCAACCCCGAGTTCACGGGCCCAGCGGCGCTGGCCAAGGCCTACCGCTATGCTGCCGACCCACGTGACGCGCTCACCCGCCAGCGCCTGGGCGAGTACAGCCAAGACGACGGGATCTGGGAGTGCACGCACTGCTACGAGTGCGTCGCGCGCTGCCCCAAGGGCGTCGCGCCGCTCGAGCAGATCCTCAGGCTGCGCCGCATGGCCGTGGACGCGGGTTTCACGAGCAACGCCGGGACGCGCCATGCCGTGGCGTTCGCCGAATCGGTGCGCGACAGCGGCCGCCTTAACGAGCTGACCCTCATGCCGAAGTCGGTCGGTCTGTTCAACATCCCGGCCCAGCTGCGTGCGCTGCCCACCGCGTTCAACATGTTGCGCGCCGGCAAGCTGCCGCCCATCATCCACCACAAGATCCCCAACGTCGATCGCATCAAAGCGATCTTCAAGAAGGTTGGCGGCATCTTCAAATGATGAACGCGAGACCTTTACGTCCGTTCGACGGAGAACACGAATGAAAGTAGCTTTCTGGCCCGGTTGCGTCTCCAAAGGCGCCTGCCCGGAGCTGTACGTCTCGATGTACAAGATCGCCCCGACCCTCGGCCTCGAACTTCTCGAGCTCACCGAAGCCCCGTGCACGGGTGCCGGCGTGCTGACCGAACAGAACCCGGAGCTTGCCTACTCACTCAACGCGCTCTCGCTCGCCATGGCCGAAGAGAAGGGCGCGGATCTCATGACGATCTGCAGCACCTGTCAAGGCGTCCTCTCCGGCGCGCAGCATCACCTCACCAATGACCAAGGCCTGCTCGACCGGGTCAACGGCGTGCTCGCCGACAGCGGTTATCAATACGGGGGAAGCACGAAGGTCAAGCATCTGCTCTGGATGCTCGTCGAGGACATCGGCCTGGACCGCCTGCGGCCGCTCATCAAGCGCAAGCTCACCGGGCTCAACGTCGCCCCGTTCTATGGCTGCTACATCCTGCGACCCGAAGAGCACCTCGGATTGCTCGAAAAGCCGGAGCGCTCGACCTACCTCGAGCAGATCATCGAGCTCATCGGTGCGACTCCTGTGGAATACCACGGCAAGAGCAAGTGCTGCGGCTTCCCGATGCTGACGTTCAACCCCGACACCTCGCTGAAGATGGCTGGCAAGCATCTGACGGAAGCCAAGACCAAAGGCGCCGACCTCTTGGTCACGCCATGCCCATTGTGCCACCTCAACCTCGACGGGCAGCAGCCCGACGCGGAGAAAGCGATCAAAGCGCCGATCGGCACGCCGATCTTCCATCTGCCGCAGCTGCTCGGTCTCGCGTTCGGGTTCTCACCGCAAGAGCTGCGCCTGGATCACCATGTGGTGAACACCAAACTCGCGCTCGAGAAGGTGGAGCTCAAGGTCTAGCGGCGGGGGTAAGCAAGCTCACGGTCGAGGGCCTTCGGGTCCAATAGCGGCTCGCGTGGGGAACCCATCGGGGCCGCTTTTCGTTCTCTTGACACAGGAGGACGAAACCAATGTTGTCCTTAGCGTTCAACCGGAACAGCGCCGTGCGGCTGGCCCTCATCGCACTGGCGGCTCTCATGGTCTTCACATTTAGCATCGTTCCGCCGGTCCAAGCTGAGACCACCGGACAGCGGTCCACTCGGAACATCATCTTGGCAGGCGCGGCTCTTGTCGCGGGGATCATCCTCTACAACAATTACCATCACAAACAGGTCGCACACGACACGATCGTCGGGCGCACCTCGGACGGCGGGATCATCTACGCAGATGGCCGCATCGTCTACCCGAACGGAACCGTCGTATACACGAGCAACGACGGCCGCAGCCCATGTTCATACGACGGGTACGGCGTCCCGTGCGGGCAGAGCGCTCGGGCCTACCGCGTCGCGAGCACCTACGACACAGGCGATCATCCATACTACGACCGCGATGACCAAGCCAATCGCGGGCACGGCCACCACTACGGGTGGCGGAACAATCAGGGCGAACATGGCGATGGAAACGGCGACTAGGGTGTGTCCTCTCGCACTGTTCGGTGCGGCGCTGACCTAGTCGGCATCACAGAGCGGTCAGATATCATGCGGCCTCGCGCTCCTTGCGGGGTCGCATCGCCATGGGTATAATCATGCTACCGGTCGAACGCCCGTTCTGCATACTGAACAAGAAGGGCACGGCCAGACCAAAACCCGCGTGATGTAGGGACGGACCTGCGGGTCTGTCTCGCTTGAGGTAGCATGACGATCGCGCCCCCGAAGACGCTGCTCTGCCTCCAACTCAATGGCCAGCGGATCGAATGCGCCGCACATCCCAACAAGACACTGCTCGAAGTGCTGCGCGAAGATCTTGGCCTGACCGGCACCAAGCACGGCTGCGAGATGGGCCACTGCGGAGCGTGCACGGTCCTCATCGATGGTGAGCCGATACTCAGCTGTCTTGCGCTGGCGGTCGAAGCACAAGGCCATGAGATCCGCACCGTCGAGGGCCTGGCAACAGGTGGCCGGCTGCACCCGATCCAGCAAGCCTTCGCCGAATGCGGCGCCGCGCAGTGCGGCTATTGCACGCCGGGCTTCCTCATGACGGGTGCGGCGCTTGTCGAAGGGACACAGGACCTCAGCGAGGCGCAGATCCGCGAAGCGATCTCCGGAAATCTCTGCCGTTGCACGGGGTACTCGAAGATCGTCGAGGCCGTCGCGCTTGCCGCCGAACGCATGGCGAAGGTTTCGGACCATGTCTGAACACGAGCTGCGCGCGGTCTCGACTGCGACGAATCCGGACGGCGACGCCCGTCCGCTGACCGCCGGCACCGATAATCCGTCGATCGTCACGCGCGCCCCGCAAACACCGCCCGACAAGCCCGAGGGCTTCCACGTCGTCGGCAAGGCCATGCCCAAGACGGACAGCTTCACCCGCGTCACGGGCCAAGACAGGTTCGCCGACGACATCTTTCTACCGAACATGCTTCACGGCAAGATGCTGCGCAGCACCCACGCCCACGCACGTATCAAAAAGGTGGATGCGCGCAGGGCGCTCGAGCTGCCCGGCGTCGTCGCGGTCGCGACCGGCGCGGATCTCCCCGTCCGCTATGGGATCCTGCCCTCAAGCCCGGACGAGACGGTCATGGCCATCGACACCGTCCGCTTCGTCGGCGATCCCGTCGCCTGCGTCGTCGCCGACGACGAGCTGACCGCGGAAGAAGCGCTCGCGCTCATCGAGGTGGAGTACGAGCCGCTGCCCGCGATCATGTCGATCGACGAGGCACTGCGCACGGACCTGCCGCAGATCCATCCCAACCCCCGCCGCACGAACAACGTGCATAAAGAAGTCCATCTCGAATTCGGCGACGTAGAGCAGGGTTTCGCGCAGGCCGATCGCGTCTTCGAGGACGAATATTTCTTCGAGGGCAATACCCACGCGCCCATCGAGCAGCACGCGGTCGTCGCGCAGTACGGCGCCGACGGCAAGCTCACCCTGTGGGCCTCGACGCAGACTCCGCACTACTTGCATCGCATCGCCGCTGCCGTTCTTGGGCTTCCTGGCAGCCAGGTGCGCGTCATCGCGCCGCCGGTGGGCGGCGGCTTTGGCGGCAAGACCGAACCGCTGGCGCACGAGCTTGCCGCAGGTCATATGGCGATCCGGACCGGCCGCCCTGTCAAGATCGCGCTCACGCGACAAGAGGTGTTCTACGCGCACCGCGGCCGCCATCCGGTGCGCTTCAAGCTCAAGACCGGCGTGAAGGCCGACGGCACGATCACGGCGATCCATCTGCAGTCATGGCTCGACGGCGGCGCGTTTGGATCGTACGGCGTCGCCACGACCTACTACACCGGCGCGCTCACAACTGTGACCTACAAGGTCCCGGCATACAAGTTCGACGGCTGCCGCGTCTTCACGAACAAGCCGCCGTGCGGTCCCAAGCGCGGGCACGGCACGACCCAGCCGCGCTTTGCTTTGGAGAGCCAGCTCGACAAGATCGCCGACGCGCTCGGTCTGGACGCGGCCGAGTATCGCAAGCGGATCGCCGTCGATCCCAACAGCACGACGGTGAACGGCCTGCGGGTCACCTCATGCGGGCTGCGCGAGTGCATCGACGCTGCGGCGCAACGGACGAAATACCAAGAGAAGAAGGGCAAGCTCGCGCGCGGTAAGGGCATCGGCATCGCCGCGAGCTCCTACTTGTGCGGCGCCGGCTTGCCGATCTACTGGAACGCGATGCCGCAATCAGGCGCTATCGTCAAGGTGGATCGCGGCGGCGGCGTGACCATCCTTTCCGGCACGAGCGAGTGCGGCCAGGGATCCACCCACATGCTCGCGGCGATCACCGCCGAGACGCTCGGCGTTGATGTCACGGACGTCGCGGTGTGCTATGGCGACACGGACCTCACGCCCGTTGACCTTGGGTCGTACTCCAGCCGTGTGACGTTCATGGCGGGCAATGCGGCCAGAGACGCCGCCGGCAAGGCCAGGCGCATGATCGTGGATGTCGCTGCCGAGAAGCTCGGCATCGACCCAAAGCGCGTCGGTCTTGCCGGGCGGCGCGTCTTCGATCTTGACGATCGGAAGCACGCGCTCACCTTCATCGAAGCCGCCCAGCTGGCTGAGGCCAAGTTCGGCACGATCGCGTGTGTGGGCTCGTATACTCCGCCGAAGCTCGCCGCCGACTACAAAGGATCTGGCGTCGGGCCATCGCCTGCCTACTCGTACAGCGCCGCGGTCGCCGAGGTCGACGTCGATCTCGAGACGGGTGAGATCACGGTCGAGAAGATCACGCTCGCGCACGACGTAGGGCGCTGCGTCAACGCGGATTCCGTCGAGGGGCAGATCGAGGGCGGCGTCTACATGGGCATGTCGGAAGCGCTCATGGAGGAATGGCCGTTCCGCGCGGGCGAGCACAAGATCCCAAACCTGCTCGACTATAAGACGCCGACGAGCCTCGACACGCCACAGATCGAAGCCATCATCATCGAGACTGACGACCGCGAGGGCCCGTTCGGCGCAAAAGAGGCGGGTCAAGGCCCGCTCAACCCGGTCATCCCTGCGATCGCCAACGCCGTGGCCGATGCGATCAAAGCCCGCATCCATTCAACTCCGATCACGCCGGAGAAAGTCCTCAAAGCGCTCGACGCGGCGAGCGGCACGACGCTGCGCTTGAGGAAAGTCGTGAAGCCCAGCCCAGCGCCGGTGCCAGCGTGATGCTCGGACCACGCAGAGACCCGACCCCCAATATGGACCAGCGTGCTCACGATTGGAGCGTTTGGAGTCGTGGTACTCTTGACTCTTGCCGCTTACGCGATCCACTCCATAGGATTACATAGATGAATCTCAACCATGCAGTGCTCAAAGTGAAAGACCTCGACCGTGCGGTCGCGTTCTACCGGGATACGTTCGGGTTCTCGGAGATCGGTCGCGCCGGCCGGCGGATGGCGTTCATGCGCGCGCCGGGCTCCACGAACCACCACGACCTCGGCTTTTTGGCGCTCGGCCCAAAGGCGACAGAACCTGCGCAGAGCGCCGTCGGCCTCTTCCACTTGGCGTGGCAAGTGCCGACGATCGAAGACCTCGCCGCGACTCGCAAAAAGCTCATCGAGATCGGCTCCATCACGGGCGAAAGCGACCACGGCGCGACGAAATCAGTCTACGGACTCGACCCGGACGGCCACGAATTTGAGATCATGTGGATGGTGCCGCGCGAGCGGTGGGGCGATTACGAATCGCAGGCGCCGACGCTGCCGCTCGATATCGAGGCCGAGCTCAAACGCTTCGGCGCAAACGCCGCGACGAAAGCCTAGCAGGCAATGCACAGGCTCCCGCCCTTCCGTTACGAGCCCGCACGCAGCATCGATGCCGCGGTCGCCCTGCTCGTCGAGCACGGGCCGGGGGCGCTCGTCGTGTCCGGCGGCACCGACCTGTACGCCAACATGAAACAACGGCTGTTCGGCCCTCGCGTGCTCGTCGGCCTGCGCCCCATCGAGGAGCTGCGCTACATCCGCTTCGACGAGCGCGAAGGGCTCGAGCTCGGTGCCCTCACCACGCTGACCGATATCGCCCAAAGCGGCGTCGTGCGGGCGAAGTATCCGGCGCTCGCGGAAGCAGCGGCCCTCATCTCGACGCCGCAGCTGCGCAACATGGGCACGATCGGCGGCAATATCTGTCTCGACACGCGCTGCAACTACTACAACCAGAACCTCGACTGGCGTCAAGCGCTCGGCTATTGCATGAAGAAGGACGGTGACATCTGCCGCGTCGCGCCGAGCAGCCCGAAGTGCGTCGCGGTCAACTCCTCAGATGCCGCTCCCGTGCTGCAGGCATACGGGGCGCGCGTGCAACTCGCCGGTCCACGGGGTCGCCGCGACCTGGCGATCGCTGACTTCTTCTTGAACGACGGCATGCGCGCGTGGGCCAAACAACCCGATGAGATCGTCACGAAGATACTCGTGCCGGCGCCTAAGGCCGGAACGCGCAGCGCGTATCGCAAGATGCGGCTGCGCAACTCCTTCGACTTCCCGATCCTCGGCGTCGCCGCGGTGGTCGAGATGGATCCTGCAGGGACGTGCAGCGCCGCGCGCGTGGTCCTGGGCGCCGTCGCACCCAAGCCGATGGAGGCTGCCGCGGCTGCACAGGCGCTGGTCGGAACCGATCTGGGACCAGAAGCGCTCGACGCGGCCGCCGAAGCGGCCTACGCCGCCGGCAAGCCGCTCGACAACACGAGTGGATCGATCCCCTACCGCAAACGCATGCTGCGCGTCTTCGCCCGGCGCACGCTCGAGGCGTGCGCTCGCTGACACCAAGCACATTGTGAAGCAACGGACCTTCAGGTCCGTTTCCCTCAGCGGCGCTCGAAGCGCCCGGTCAGCTCCGTCAGACGGATGCGATAGATGACCGCCGGCAAGCCATCGCTCTGCGCGCGATGCTGGTGGGTGAGATCTTTGGGCGGATGGCTCGTCTCGCTCGTCACCGCGATGGGCAGCAGTTTGGCGAGCAGCGACGCCATGGCGTGGTCGGCCTCGCTGCCGCTCAGCTCCTCAAAATGCCCCCAGGCGATGACGCTGCGCCAGTTGCCGAGATCGTCCATGCGATCGACCTCAAAACACACGTTCGGATTCTCGCGCATCATCCGCAGCTTGAGCCCGTTCGCGCTGTGCCCGATGACGGCGCCGTCCTCGTATGCATAGGTGATCGGGACGACATAGGTCCGGCCCTCGGCATGGCAGCCGATCCGCCCGACCACCGAGCTGCGCAGGAGCTGTTCCATATCCTCGATGCTCAATTGTCCAAGCATGGGAATAGTATAGAATCAGGCTTCCCGCGATGATATGAAGGCGGCGTGAAGACGCGCCCTCATAACTCTCACCCACCCCGGCCGCTATGATGGAAGACGCATATGCAAGCACCTCGTGACGTCACGATCAGCGTTGGCCAAACGCACCTCGCCGCGATCTGGAGCGTACCCCCAAATGCGTCGGGAACCGTGGTCTTCGCTCACGGCAGCGGGAGCAGCCGCTTGAGCATGCGCAACCAGTTCGTAGCACGCACGCTCCAGCAGGCCGGGCTCGCCACCCTGCTGCTCGATCTGCTCACACCCGACGAGGAGGAGTACGATCGGAGCACCGGCATGCTGCGCTTCGACATCGCGTTTTTGGCGGCGCGCCTTGAAGCGGCCGTCGATTGGTCTGTCGCGTGCAGCGACGTCGTGGGTCTGCCCATCGGGCTCTTCGGGGCAAGCACCGGCGCCGCTGCGGCCCTTGTCGCGGCGGTCGACCGTGCACAAGACGTGAAGGCGGTCGTCTCGCGAGGCGGCCGGGTGGACATGGCCGCACCGTTCTTGCCCCGGGTCCAGGCGCCGACGCTCTTCATCGTGGGCGGCCACGACCAGCAGGTCCTCGAGCTCAACCTCGCCGCGGCCAAGGATCTGCAGTGCGTTCACGATACCATCGTTGTGGCGGGCGCATCGCATCTGTTCGAGGAGCCGGGCGCCCTCGAACGCGTCGCCGAGCTCGCACGAGGGTGGTTCGCAAAACATCTCATGGCCGGCAAGGAGGTTCACTGATGCTGCACCTGCACTATGGTTCATCGACGCCGACGAAGCTGACGTTCGCCGACGCCGTGGCGCGGGCCAAAGATCTGCTCAAGGAGGAGGGCTTCGGCGTGCTGTGCGAGATCGACGTGAGCCGGGCGTTCAAGGAGAAGATCGATGCCGACTTCCGCCCCTACGTCATCTTGGGCGCGTGCAATCCAAAGCTCGCCAAGGCCGCGCTAGAACGCGAGAGCCAACTGGGGCTCTTGCTGCCCTGCAACGTGGTGGTGCAGCAAGAGCAAAGCGGCGTGGTCGTCTCCGCGATCGACGCCAAGGCGCTGCTTGGCATGGTCGGGCAGCCCGAGCTCGCACCCGTCGCGGACGACGTGAACGCGCGCCTGCGCCGCGTGCTCGAGCGCATCGCCGGCTAACGCTCACGCGCTAGAGAGGAGGTCTTTGACCACCTCGCCGCCTTTGACGACGAGCACGACGCGCGCCGGATCGTCCAGCACGGTCGGGTCGGAGAGCGGATCGCCTTTGACCGCGATGCAATCGGCGAGCTTGCCCGCGGCGATCGTCCCCAAACGATCCTCCTGGTGCATGATGCGTGCGTTGCCCTGCGTCGCGCACTGGATCGCGCGCGAGGGACCAAGGATCTTTGCCTTGAGGACGATCTCCAGCCCGCGCCGGTTTTGCTTGGGGCCAAGCAGGTCAGAGCCCGAGCCGATGAGGACGCCGGCGGCTTCGGCGATCTGGACGGCACGGTTCATGGCATCCTCGCAGCCCTTGATACGGGGCACGACGAATTCATCGAGCCCCCACTCCTTCCATAGCGTGGCCATGAGGCGGGCGACGGCGAGCGTGGGGTCGAGCGCTGCACCGGCTTTGGCCATGAGGGCGGCTGTGGCTTCGTCGAGCAACGTGCCGTGTTCGAAGCACTCGATGCCGGCTTCGAGCCCGTTGCGGATGGACCGGACGTTGTGGGCGTGGCCGGCGACGTAGGTCTCCCGCGCCTTGGCCTCGTGCACGGCCGCTTTGAGCTCCTCGACGGTCAGCTGCGTGTCTTCAAGGCGATCGGTCGTCGAGACGACGCCGCCCGACACGAAGGCCTTGAGCTGCGTCGCGCCGCGGCGGAAGTTGATGCGCGCCTGGCGGCGTACCGCATCGGCGCCGTCGCAGATCGCGGCGAGCTGGACGAGGCCCGGGATGGCGAGCGTCCGGTCGTGGTCGAGGAAGCAGAACGGTCCGGAGATGTGTCCGTGACCGCCCGTCTGCACGATGGCTGGGCCGGAGGGGAAGACCCGTGGTCCGCGCACCGCACCCGACGCGATCGCGCGCACGAGCCCGCCGTCCACGCCGCACATGTCGCGCACCGTCGTGAAGCCTGCGTCCAGGCACAGGCCGCAGTTCTCAAACGTGTACGCGGCGATCTCCGCCGGCGACATGATGCCGGGGTCGCCCTCTGCCGCGAACGGGTAGACAAGCCCAAGGTGCGCGTGGGCGTCGATGAGACCGGGCAACACGGTCAACCCCGCCAGGTCGTAGACCCGCGCATCCTCTCGCCGATGCGTGGCCTTGGCCGTCACGTCTATGATGGTCTCGCCGTCGATGACGACCGCCATCTTGACCTTGGGATCGGTGCCCGTCCCGTCGATCAACGTCGCGTCGCGTAGTACAAGCGTCATCGTCTCTCCTCAATGAAGGCGTCAGCTTCGATCTCCACGAGCATCTCCGGCTTCACAAGCCGATTCACCTCGACCATGGTTGCCGCCGGACGTATGTCACGGAAGACCTCGCCGTGCACGCGACCGACCGATTCCCACTGGGAGATGTCGGTCACGAAGATCCTCGTGCGTACGACGTCCGTCATCCGTGCGCCGGCTTTTGCCAATGCCTTCTCGATGATGGAGAGCGCCCGGGCCGTCTGGGCGGCGGCGTCACCGACGACGTTACCCTGGTCGTCGATACCGGTCGTGCCGGCCACGTACACGTGCGGGCCGACACGCACCGCGCGCGAATAGCCGACAATCGATTCCCATTGCGCATTCGAAGAAATAAGAACGCGCTCCATACCGGAACCCTCCCGACGCTGCCTTCGACGTCAAGGTCTTCCGGTTGGCCCGCTGCATCTCATGCAAACGGGACGCTAGTGAGCGGCTGGGAGAATCAGAGGCCGGCGTGGCGTCTGGCTGAAGTCGAAATCGCTGCGCAGGTCCCCGAGGATCGAGACGTCTTCGCGCACGTCGGGCCTCGGGTCAGGGCGCCCATCGGTCCGCGGGTCGATGCGCGCGCCGCCGAGGAAGTCGTCCTCGATGAATTTCACGTAGGCGTCGAAGCTCAGCGTCTGATGGTCGATGTAGCCTTGTCTTGCGTAGGCACTGATGACCAGCGCGGGCACGCGAAGTCCGTAGCCGTTTTCGTCGACGACCGGCGGCCGGACGTGGTCGTAAAAGCCGCCCCAGTCATCCCAGGCCAAGAAGATGGCGGTGCTATCCCAATCCGGTCCTTGCGCGATCGCGTTGATGAGGCCTGTCACATAGGCTTGTCCGGCGCTGACGAGCGCCGTGGGATGTTCGCTATGCACGCTGTCGGGGCAGATCCACGCAACCGCAGGCAGCGTGCCGTGTTTGGCCGCGCTATAGAAGTTCGCGATGTCTTGGATGTTGCCGAGCTCGCCATCCTGTTTGACGGTGTCGAAGGATGGGAGCGGGTTCCAGATGCCAGGCGTGCGTGCGCCGAGGCGGCGCTGCGGCCCGTTCATCGTGTCGTCTTCGGTGTCGGGCTCGAGACCGGAGAAGATGTAGTACGCCCAGCTGACGTGCTGCTGATGGAGCAAGTAGGTGAGGTCCGTCCAGGCATAGTCGGGCGCCGCCCCGCCGCTCGGGCTCGGGCCAAGGCGACGCCCAAGTCGCGCCGGCCGGTCCGGGCTTTGCAACTCGTTGACGCAGCTTGACGGGTCGCCCGGGCGCGAGCACTTCGCGGACCACTCCGACACCATGAACAGATGCTCGGGCAAGCTCCACGAGGCGTTGGGCTCGAACATGCGGTCCTGCAACACGAAATTGTGGGCATACGCCCAGTAGTTGGGGATCTCGCGCTGGTCGTGATACCCCATGACGTCGGGATGCTCGTGGGCGGCGCAGCGCGGATCCGTGCTGAAGCCGACGCAGCCCCGGCCGCCGTGTTGCGCCTGGGCGATGAATCCATCCATCGCACCGCCGTTGATATCAGCGCTCGCGTTGGCCGCACCGTGGGGGCCGCCGGTATTACGATCGTTCGCATCATGGTACGGGTGCTGGCACGTGCCGCTCGAGGGATCCGGCACGCACAC
This sequence comes from Vulcanimicrobiota bacterium, assembly GCA_963806005.1. Taxonomy (GTDB): domain Bacteria; phylum Vulcanimicrobiota; class Vulcanimicrobiia; order Eremiobacterales; family Eremiobacteraceae; genus JAFANK01. The sequence continues at coordinate 35,369 of CAWDWJ010000006.1, forward strand.
GCTCGGCACGCCGCTACGCATCGGGATGCCTTCTGCCCCCGGATACGTTCCGAAATAGCTGTCGAACGAGCGGTTCTCTTGCATGATGATGACGATGTGCTTGATCTTATGGATCGGATCTGCAGCGCTCGCCAGCATGAGGTTACTCTGCGCGACCGTGCCGGTCGGCGATCCGATCGTGCACACGAGCGCAGCGAGGGCTGCGGCGGCCCAGCGAGGCCACTTGTGGGCGAGACTCGCCATCATCTTCTCATTATATCGGGTGGTTTGATGCAGATACCTGAGAGCAGCGTGAGAATGCCGGCGGGGAGCAGAGGCCCAGATCACAACGCTGTGCCTAGCGATCGCGCGTCGCGATCTTCATGAGCAGTTGATCGTCAGACAATGCCGCGAGATCCGCGTCCACCTTCGGACGCAGTGCAGCAGCGATCCTCGCTGCCGCCTCCCGCGCCGCTCGCGGATCGAGGCTTGTCTTGCGGTCAAGGTACTTGTCGACGAGCGCCAGTTCATCTGCGCTCAGCCCGGCGAGCTTGCGGCTCATACCTGCATCGAGTTCGCCGGCGCCCGCCCGCAGCCAGTGCTTGGGATCGCGCACCTCGAATCCCCGGTCGCGCACGACGATGGTGCCGGCCGCATAATCGCCCAGCCGTTTGTTCTCCGACGACGCGAGCATGCTGATGACCGAGAGGAAGTAGAACCCGAGTGCGACCTCGATCACGCGGATGAGGTTGCGGATGATCGAGCCGACGAGTTCGATCGGGTAACCGCCGTCGCGCACGACGCGGATGCCCAGCAGCCGCTTTCCCGGCGTCTGCCCGTTCCACAGCATCTCAAAGACGATGAAATATCCATAGAAGATGGCGAAGAACAAGAGGATGCCGACGGCCAAGACCGTTGAGGTCATCTCCTTGCCGCTCAAATGCAAGGCGCCGCCGAGCGACGCTGCGCGGGAGGCCCCAGCGAACGCGGCGATGAGGAGCACGAGCGAGGCGAGGATCTGGATGGCGAGATCGACGAACAGCGCGAGACACCGGCTGCCGAGTCCGGCCAGCTCGTAGTAGAAGGCGATCGCCTCCGGCGTCCGCACGGTCACCGACCGTTCCACAAACGCATCCTCCGCTTCACCGTCCGCTCTCCATATCATCGTCACGCGCACGCACGAAGGCCAGCCCCCGTCGCAAGGCAGCCGCGTCGCGTCATGAGAAGTTGAACCCATGCGGCAGGCCACCTTCGTCGAAAAGCGCCAAGCTGGTTGGCAGCGGCTCGATGATCTCCTCAACCGTGCCGAGCGATCGGGCCTGCGTAAGCTCGGGCCCGATGAGGTGGCGGAGCTGGGCACGCTCTACCGCTGGGTGACGTCGGACCTGGCGTTTGCGACCGGCCGCACGTACGACCCCACGCTCCAAGCATTTCTCAATCGCTTGACGGCCCGCGCCCATGCGGTCGTCTACGCCGGTTCTTCTGAGGGCGGCTGGCAGCGCGTCGTGCGCTTCTACACGAGCACGTTTCCCCGCGAGGTCTGGAATTCGCGCTGGCCCATGCTGCTCAGCGCCGCGCTCTTCTTGGGCCCGGCGGCGCTCGCGTACTATCTCATCCACCTGCAGCCGCTCAACGCCTACGTGCTGCTGCCGTCCGAGATGATCGAACCCATCCATAAGGGGCTGCATGCGTCGAACTTCGAGCCGAGCGAAGCGGCGCTCGGGTCGCCGGCCCTCTCGGCGACCATCATGTCGAACAACATCCGCCTGGCGTTTCTCGCGTTCGCCGGGGGGATGACGCTCGGCATCGTGACCGTCTACCTGCTGGTCTTCAACGGGCTCATGCTCGGCGGCTTGGCGGCACTGTATGTCGATGCCGGATTCGGCAGGGACTTCTGGTCCACGATCGCGCCGCATGGCATCATCGAGCTCACGGCGGTGCAGATCGCGGCAGGCGCCGGACTGCTCGTGGCGGCCGGCATCCTCACGCCAGGACGGCTACGGCGGCGCGACGCCCTGAAACGCAACGGCCGCCGGGCGGCCATCTTGATCATCGGCGTCGCCTCGATGCTCGTGGTCGCCGGCACGATCGAAGGTTTCTTCTCACCGCTCAAGACGTCACAAGACGTGCGGCTCATGGTCGGAGGGATGACGGCGGTGCTGATGATGTTCTACTTCGTGCTGCCGAACGTTCAACGGACTGTGGGTAAACGGACCTAAAGGTCCGTTGCTTCAAAGGTCCGTTGCTGCAGACGACGGACCGCAAGGGTCGCCGCTACAACAGACTCCTCGACTTGATCTCGACGTAGGCGTTGATGAGCGAGACGGTCAGGTCTTTGGCCGGCACGTCGATGACGATGATACCGCGCTGCGCGAGGATGGCCGCCGCCTTCTGCCGTTCCATCTGCAGCGTCGCGGCGACGCTGGCCGCATACGCTTGTTCGCGCGTCTCTGGCTCCGCCTCGAGCGCCTGCTGCACCGCTTCGTCGTTCATCAGGACGCAGACGGCGAGGTGGCGCGGCGTCAAGAGCGCGAGGTTGCTGAGCGTCGCCGCCGAGGCGACCGGGTCGAACATGTCCGTGAAGAAGATGACGAGGCTGCGCTTTGGTTGGCGCCGGCGCAGGTACGTGAACGCGCGGCCGTAGTCAGCCTCTTCGAAGCGCGGTTGCAGGTCGTAGACCCGCTGCGTCATGCCGGCGGTGTGCGCCGAACCCGAGCGCGGCGCGATGTGCTCTAAGACGTCACCCGCAAACGCGATGAGCCCGACCTTGTCATCGACCAGTGCCGCGATGTAGGCGACCGAGAGCGCCGCGGTGATGGCGTAATCGAACTTGCGCTGATCGCCCAGTCGCGGCGTCATGAGCCGGCCGGCGTCAAGGGCGAGCATGACCGTCTGGCTGCGTTCTATGTCGTATTGGGCGACCATGAGCTTCGCTCGCCGGGCGCTGGCCAACCAGTTGATCGAGCGGAACTCGTCGTCGGGCGTCCACTCGCGCAAGCTGTCGAACTCGCCACCGCCGCCGCGCCGGCGCAGTTTGCGGAACCCGGCCTCGACGAGCCGGCCGCGACGAGCGAGATCGCCATACCGTTCGACCGCGGAGAGGTCGGGGTAGATGCGGACCTCGGTCTCGCTGCCCAGGCGCCAGCGGCGCGCGATGAAGCCGATGGGGTTGCACGCGCTGACGTACAAGGTCCCTAAGCTCGCGGGGCCGCGCAGGCGCGGCATGACAGGCAGCTCGGCCACCTTGCGCATGCCCGCGCCGACGGTGCCGGCGACGGGCGCTTCAGGCATATCGAGTTCGTCGAGCGGCGTGTCGATGATCTCGTAGCGCAAGCTCGCGCGACCTCGATTGGTCAACGCATACCGCAGGCGCGCGGGAGAGCGCAGTGCGAGGTGTTCGACCGGTTCGCGCACCACGTCGAGCGTGCTGCGGGCCGGCCCGAGCGCGAGGTCGGCGAGAAGCAGACCGGCGACGATCGCGCTTGCGAAGACGGCGAGCACGAGCGCCTCGTGGATGAACGTCCCGGCCGCCGCGAGCAGGCCGACCGTCACGAGGGTCCACGCGAAGCGCAGCGTGATCCACGGAAAGACCGGCGACAGCGCCGCGACGTCGATCCTCGGCATTTCAGGTGGGCGGGGTCTGCGGCGATTGCGCCGCGTCTTTGGGCACCGGCACTGATTCGAGCACGCGCCGCAAGACGATGTCGGGCGTGACGCCGTCCACCTCGGCCTCAGGCCGCACGATCAAGCGGTGCGCGAGCACGAAGGGCGCCGCCGATTTCACGTCATCCGGTGTGGCGAAGTCACGCCCATCCATCGAAGCCCCGGCCTGCGCTGCCACGAGCAGATGGAGACCGGCGCGCGGACTCGCCCCGAGCCCAAGGTCGCCGGCCGAGCGCGTGCGCGCCACGATGTCGTAGATATATTGCAGAAGCGCGGACGACGCATGCACGGCACGCACCTCGCCGCGCGCCGCCGCGATCTCTTCGCCGGAGACGAGAGCGCCGACGCCCATGCGGTCCAAGAAGCGCGCATCGAATCCGGCCGCACCGCGGGCGAGAAGCTCGAGCTCTTGGTCGCTCGTCGGGTAGACGGTGTTCGTCTTGACCATGAAGCGGTCGATCTGCGCCTCGGGCAGCGGATAGGTCCCCTCGTACTCGATGGGGTTCTCCGTCGCGCAGACCATGAAGAGCGGCGGCAGTGGGAACGAGACGCCGTCGATCGTGACTTGCCGCTCCTCCATGGCCTCGAGCAGCGCGGCCTGCGTCTTGGGCGGCGTGCGATTGATCTCATCGGCGAGCAGCAAGTTCGTGAAGATCGGGCCCGCGCCTGGTCGTGAACTCACCGCTGCGCGGGTTGAAGATAGTCGTGCCCACGACGTCCGACGGCATGAGATCGGGTGTGAATTGGATGCGGCGGAAGTCGGCGCCGAGCAGCAAGGCGAGCGCGCGGACGAGCAAGGTCTTCGCCGTGCCGGGCACGCCCTCGATGAGCGCATGTCCCTCGCCGAACAGCGCGAGCAAGAGCGCGAAGATGGTGTCGTCTTGGCCGACGACGACCTTATGCAGACCTTCGCGCAGGCGTACGGCGAGGGTGGAGGTGCTGGAGGCCATCGGGCTTGAGTTCCTTTCGTAGAGCGCGTGAGAGCTGGGCGGCCTGGACGAGTTCGGCGCTGGTCGGCTCTTCATAACCGGCCAGCCGTTCGAGCGTGACGACGTCATGCGCGCGGCGGTCACCTGCCTCGCTACCGCGCAGCCGCAGTGCGATGGATGATGCCGGCGCGGAATCCGGCAGGCCGACCGAGCGTGCCGCCGCGTGCAGCGCGATCTGCGCCAGATCGCGGATGGCCTTGCGCGCTGCCCGCCCGCGATCGAGCAATGCGGCCATGGAGATCAGATATTCCTCGGAGGTGCGCTCGAGGTTCTCGGGCAGCCGTGCAGCTGGACCGAAGCGCCAGGTGGCGCCGAGCAAGAGCAGGACGAGCGCTGCGAAGATCACGCCGAGCCCCAGACGCATCGGCCACGGCGTGATCGACCACCAGGTGTCGCCTGACTGGTAGCCGTGCGTCCACTCTTCGAAGGCGACGGTATCGCCCGGCTCCAGGCCGAACGCCGCGAGGTTAAATGCGAGTCGTGCGTTGTCGGCCTTGGCCATCCGGCTGTTCTCAAAAAGCGTCTCATCGGTGACGACGACGACGGTGCCCTTGCCCAGCGCATACCAGGCGACCACGGACCCCTTGTCGTCGGCGACAAGCGGTGTCACCTCCGGGTTAGCGTCGAACGGGATGCGGAGCCTGCTGCTCCCCGAAAGCAGGTGGACCCCGTCCGTCAGCGCGGATGGAGCGATGGGCACGGCAGCGTCGGTGGACCGGCCCGATTGCGAGACGAAGGGAAGGCGCAGACTCGCATTGTCGGGGAGCTTGCGAACGTCGCCCACGACGCCGATCCGCGGTGTGGCCAGTGCCGTTGCTTGGTCGACGAGCCACACGAGGCGGCCTCCCGACGCCACCCAGCGATGCAGGTTCTCGAGGTCGGCGTCCGTGTAGCTGCCTCCCGACTGCCCCACTTGCTGGCGTAGCATCGCGTCGAAGATATTGTTGGCCACGATGAGCGTCGCGATGGAATCGTTGAGATACGCGGGCCGGCGCTCGTAGCGCACGACGTGAATGCCCTCGCGGCGGAGCAGGTCGTACCACGCACGGTATCCGCCGTGGTGGAAATCGTAGCTCGAGAACGTGTCGAAGCGTTCGATCGAGCGCGCACGCCGTGTGTAATCGAACCACCCGAGCAGCACGAAACAGATCAGCACCGCACAGGCGATGAGCACCTCGGCGCTGCGCAGCGAGCGCATCCGTCAGGCGGCCACGAGCGGTCGCATCGAGCGGTACGCCGCATCGGCTGCCGCGAAGTCGTCCGCGGACACGGGCCGTTCGGCGAACGCCGCCAGCACGAACGCTCGCGCGATGTCATCGAAGTACGGTCCGGCGGCGTTGACGGCGCGTCGTACGGCGCGGCGGTACTCACCAGCCGTGAGCGATCCGTCGTACGGCAGCCTTCCCGACCGGTCAAACGCCGCCAGGCTCGCCTGGAACAAGAGCGACACGGCCTGGGCGTAGCGGCCCTCGGTCGCGGCGGCCACGCCGAGCTCGTGCAAGACGTCCGGATCGGCGCGTTCCTGCACAGGCGTGCCTTCATCGACACGCATACGGCGGCGGCGGCGCACGAACAGCATGACCAAGAGGTAGATGAGGTAGGCGGCAAGCCCCGCGACGAGCGCGATGAACGCCGCGGCGACGATCTGACCGATGATCGGCCTCGACGCTGTCGCTCCGAAAATGCGCTGGATGAGCTCAGCGAGGCGTGCGCTCAACCAGGTGAGGATCCTTTCCAAGATGCTTTCGTGCGGTGCAGGGGCCGGCCCAGCGCCGCCGGTCTGATACGCCTTCTCGGTCAATATCGCCGCCGCCGCCGCGCCTGGGTCGGAGGCAGGAGGATACCCCGTGCCGGGCTGTGCTGCGCGGCGCAGCGACGCGGCGAGATCGGTCAGTTCGCGCGCCCGGGCCTTGCCCGACTTCTCACGGCCGATGCGCTGCGTCTGCGCCCGAAGCCAGCGGTCGAGCATGGGACTTGATGCTTGCCGACCCTCAAGCGGCGCGGATGGAATCGCCACGCGGGGCAGTTCGCCCGGGTGCGAGGGATCGAGGCGCGCCGCCGCGGCTGCGGCGTCGAGCTGATCGGCGGCTCTGTCGAGCGCCTCGTCAAACGATTGGACCGCAGGAGCATGGCGTGCGTCTCCTGCGCGAGCAGCCACCGGCAGCAGGAGCAGTGCTCCCACAAGGAGCGCGAACGCCGCTTGGGCCGAGACGTTCATGCGCCCGGCGCGGCCGGCGGCGGCGAGCTCGCGAACCGGTCGGCGAGCATCTGCAAGTCGTAGCCTTCGCGCCGTATGCGGACGTCGTAGTAGAACACGGCTGCCGTGACGACCGCGAAGGGCGCGAAGAAGAGCGAGGTGAGACCGACCGAGATGAGATAGATCGCCGGCGCCTTGAGGATAAAGGCGAGGATCGCGCCTCCGCCTGCGCTGACGAGCGAGACGCCGAAGTTGATGGCGGTAAGGGCGAGGGAGAGGAGAAAACCCCGCCAGAACTGCTGCGCCGAGAACATCCGCGCGAACGCGCCGGCGAACGCCTTGACGGGGTCGACGTTCTCGATGACGACCGCGATGAACGACATCGCCGACGTCAGGTACATCATGACCGCGAGACCCACCATTGCGATCATGAGACCGATGAAGACGACGGCCATCGATATGCCGAAGATCGGGTTTTGGCCCACGGCCCTGCCCAGCAATGCAAGGATGGCAGCCGCGAAGATGATGAGCAGCGCGGCGGCGAAGACCATGAGGAACGCCGCGAACAGCCACACGACGAGCAGGATGAGGATGGCGAGCCAGCGTCGCAGCGCGAACCGATAGCTGTCGGCGAAGAGCACCGGGAGACCGAGATAGGCGCGCGAGACGCCGGCCACCACGGCGCCGTAGGCGAACGGAAAACCGAAGAACAAGAGCGCGTACTGGATGACGAGCCACGTGTCGCTGGGCATGAGCGAGTTGAGTTTGCTCAGGTCCGGTGGCGTGTTCGGTGACTGGATCGCGCGCTGCACCATGTCGATGTAGAAGCCGAGCATATCCCGTGACTGGAAATACGAGATGAGGGTGCTCGGCACGATGACGATCGCGACGAGCGCGGTGAAGGCGGCGATGTTCTTGAAGTAGAGGCTGAACGCCCGGTCGAGCAATTCGCCGAGCGAGAGCGGACGAAGATTGAGCGCCGCCTGAGCGCCCGTGCCCTGGGGCGGCGATGACAACGAGTCGTATGGCGTCACTATGATAAGCCGATCGTGACGGAAGCGGATTCTCGAGCCGTCCTTCTTGGGGGTCTTGGCCGCCTCCTGGAAGAACCGCGGGTGCGTGACGCCGGACCTACGACCGTTCGAATGCGGCGATCGCGCCGTCGTGATCGTGACGCGCGGTACGCTCGTCGAGAGCGAGCATTATGTCTGCTACGCCGTGGCCGACGCCGATGGCCGCGTGCTGCAGTCGCGTGGTGACATCGACCGGCTCGTCTACATGCGTTCGAGCGCGAAGCCGCTCATCGCGACCGCCGTGGTGGCGAGCGGCGCAGCCGAGCGCTTCGCCTTCAGCGACGAAGAAGTCGCGCTCGCCGCCGCGTCGCACAGTGGCGAGACCAAACACGTCGCCACCGCTTTGCAGATGCTGGAGAAGGCCGGGCTCGGCGAGGACGCGCTGCGCTGCGGCGCCCACGCGCCCGTGCACGAGCCCAGCGCGGATGCGCTGCGCGCTGCCGGCGAGCCGCCCCGCGCCATCCACAACAACTGCTCGGGCAAGCACGCCGGGATACTCGCGCTCGCCGTACACCGCGGTGCGGAGCCTGCAGGGTATCTCGCCGCGGATCATCCCGCGCAGCGCGAGATACTCGACGTCTGCGCACAACTGCTCGACATGCCGGCCGAGCGCATGGGCATCGGCGTGGACGGCTGCGGCATTCCGGTCATCGCCGTGCCGCTGCGCACCGCGGCGCATTTCTTCGCGAAGCTGTCGGATCCTGAGCGCTTCCCCAGGCACCTCGTGCCCGCGCTGCGACGGGTCATCGCCGCGATGGTAGAGCACCCAGATTACGTCGCTGGCACTGGTCGCTTCGACACGGACCTGATGACCGCCGCGCAGCCTGATGTGCTCGCCAAAGGCGGAGCCGAGGGCTATCATGCGAGCGCTGCGCTCAAAAAGGGACTGGGCATGACCGTCAAGGTCGCCGACGGCAATTACCGCGCGGTGGCGCCGTTCGTGGTCGACCGCTTGCACGGCCTAGCCGTTCTCGACGACGTGCGGATGTCGGCGCTCGAGCGCTACCAGGCGCCGGTCGTGCGCAACCATGTAGGGAAAGCGGTCGGCGAGATCCGCATCGCCACGGGGGAGCTGTCATGACCTCCGACACGCAGAAGCTCGTCGCGTTCATCCGGACGGCCAAAGAACGTCAGGTCGGCGACGATTCCATCGTCTCGCTGCTGCGCCAACACGGATGGTCGGAGCGCCGCATCTTCGCGGCGTTCTCCGACTATTACGAGGGCGTGCTCGGCGAGACGATCCCGTCGCGCGGCAGCCGGATCGAGCAGGCCCGCGATGCGTTCTTCTACCTGCTCGCCTTCATCACGCTGGGCTTCTGGACGATCGCCCTCATCTTGCTCGCCGACCGTTTGATCGACTTCGCGTTTCCCAGCCCGCTCGACATGAGCTACCAACTGACGGCGTTCCGAGGTGAGATCTCGGGGCAGCTCGCGATGCTCATCGTCGCGTTCCCGCTGTTCCTCTTCGTCAGCCGCCTGATAGCCCAAGAGGTCGCGCTGCGACCTGAGGCGCTCGACTCGGGCGTCCGCAAATGGTTGACCTACGTGGCGCTCGTCATCACTGCCGTCACGATGCTCGGCGACGCGGTCGCATTTCTGACGCAGTTCCTGTCGGGTGACCTGACCGTGCGTTTCGCTCTCAAGGCCCTCGTCTTGCTGGTCGTCGCCGGCGGCACGTTCTGGTATTACCTGGGAACCATGCGAGCAGAGCCTGCGGCGCCCTCGCGCAACCGAGTGTTCGGCTGGGCCGCCGCAGCCGCCGTCATCATCGCGATCGCGGTGGGCTTTGCGAACACCGGATCGCCGGCTCGGCAGCGCGCGCTCTCGCTCGACCAGCAACGGGTGAGCAGACTCGCGAGCATCGCACGCTATATCAATGGGCAATGGCAGCAGAGCAAAGGAGAGAAGTTCGCGCTGCCGCGCAATCTCGGCCAAGTTCCGATCGAAGGCGTCGAGTTCAAAGACCCGGCCACGGGCGCCGCCCTGGAATATACGCCGGGTCTCGGGACCTCGTATAGCCTGTGCGCCACGTTCGATACCGAGAGCACGAACAAACCGGATGGAACGTGGACGCATCCGGCTGGACACCACTGCTTCACGATGGACGCGAAGAACGCCGTTGCGTACCTGCCCAGCGAAGGGTACGTGACACAGTACTGACGGCTACTCCGTGACGTAGACGACCTCGCCGCCGGAGTATGCCGCCTTGTAGGTGATGCCGCCGTACTGGAAGACTGACGTGCCGTTGCTCGACTGCGTGGTTGCGCCTTGCGGGAGATACGGCACCATGACGCCTGCCGGCGGCTTCACGACGACATAACCTCCGGTCGAGACGCTGCCGTAGTAGAACCCGTTGTAGTAGAAATACTTGGTGTTCGTGCCCTGCTGTGAGACGGTCGTGTATCCGGTCGGCAGGCTCGGCACGGTTGCCCCGGTCGGAGGCGCTGCGACCACGTAACCGCTGCCGCCGCTTGCTGGCTGGTAGAACGTCCCGTTGTTGTACGAATATGGGACTTGGTCGACGACGATCGTCGTGGAGGCCGGCGGAGGAGCCGCAAGCGCGGCACCTATCGCCATGCCGCCGACCATACCGGCTGCAGCGGCGCCCCAGCCGCAGCTGCCGCAGCCGTCGACGCCATAGTACCCATGGTACGCCCCATCGCCGTAGTAGTCATGGCTGTCGTTCTGCAGGCTTGAGGCCTCGGTCGTACGGTTCTGCTGCAGAGCGGCTTCTTGATGCTGGGCGTTCTGCTGCATGTTGGTCTGGTGCTGCTGCTGGCTTGTCTGCATGCTTGACGCCGAGCTTTGCCGCTGGGTCTGGTTCGCCGAGGTGGTGGACGACGCAGAGCTCTGCCGCTGGCTTTGGTTCGTCGTCGTCGTGCCCGCATGCGAACCGCTGGCTGCGGTCGAGGTGGTGCTCGTCGGATGCGACCCGGTGCTCGTCGGATGGGTTCCTGTGGAATGCGCCTCAGAGGCCCCGGCAGGATGGCTGAAGCTTGACGACCCGGCGTGCGAAACAGAGCCCTGTCCGCGGAAATCTCCACCGAACCCGCCACGATTGAAGCTGCCGGAACCGCCGCCATGGAAGCCGCCGCCGCCATAGCCGCCGCCGCCGCGTCCTCCGCCATAGGCATGAGCCGGCTCGATCGCGGTCGTCGCGCACAGCGCGACGACGAGCGCGCTCGCCAGGATCGCCCGCAACGTCCCTGAAGGTGCATTGCCATATCTCGTGCTCGTGGACACCTTATCCATCTGATTCAATCCTTTTCGAAAAAAGGTGTGCGGTGCTATTTCTGGACCGCGATGAAGTCGATGAGCACCGCCCCCTTGGGCGGAGTGAAGCTGAACACCGCTGGGTCGACGGGCGCGACCTTCCAGTCGGTGAGCGTGGCCATGTATTCGGGCTGGCCGGGGAGGTTCTTGTAGGTTATCTCAAGCTCGCGGATGAGCGGCGTCGACCCGGCGTCGATCCAGAGCTGCCAGTCGATGTCCTTCTGGATGAAGAGCAGGTGATGGGTCGTAAAGCCGCCGACCGTGCTCGTGCCGAGATCGTACGCGCCCTGCAGCTTGCCGGCCAGCGCTTTGTACGGATCGTTCGAGACGAAATCCGCCAGCGGCACGCTGAAATCATACTTGTCCAGGATCGTGTTGAGCGTCGTGTCGATGTCGGTCTGGGCCTGCAGTATGCCATACGTGTTCTGCGCCCGGTCGTAGAGCACGAAGCTCTTGCCGTCGACGTAGAAGCTCGCTTGACGGCGGTCGCTCGTGTAGTCGACACGCAGCTGGCCGGGTCGCGTGATCATGTACTGTGCAGAAGCGTGGAATTGGACCTTGATATCGGGCGGCTGCACGTCGTCATGCACGATGTCAGCGCTGAAAGCGAACGACGGTTGATCCTTGAGATAGGAAGCAGCCGCTTGCAGAAGATGTTGCGCGCCCGGTTCGATCACAGGTCCAGCTTTGGTCGCAGCGACGCCTGGGCTCGCGAGCGCGACTATGACAAGCGCAGCGGAGATGGCAGCGGTCCATCGGCTTGATGCACCCACAGATATGGCTCCTTGTGGCGACGTGAGGAGAGGCAGTGCGCCCAGATTTTGGCTCGTCCCGGCAGAATCCTGGCGTCAGCTGTTGGCGTAGACGAGCCGGCCTGCGATAAACACCTGCGTGACCTGGTGGCGCGCATCCCACACGACGAAGTCGGCGCGCAGGCCCGGCGCAAGCGTGCCGACCTCGCTCTCGATGCCCATGGCGCGAGCCGGCGCCCAGGTCGCGCACTGCACGGCCTCGGCGAGCGTGATGCCCGTGGCCGCGATGAGATTGCGCACCGCTTGGTCGAGCCAGAGCCGGCTGCCCGCGATCACGCCGTCCTTGGTGCGGGCGACACCGCCTTCTTCGACCAGACCGTCGACGAGCGGCATGGCGTCCGTCGTCAAGATGAGGTTGAGCCCTTTGAGCCGGTAGAGCAGCGCCAGATGTTCGGCCGAGACGTGGACACCGTCGGCGATGACCTCGCAGAACGCGGTCGGGTCGAGCAAAAAGGCGGTCAAGATCGACGAGACTCGATGGTGCAAGGGCGGCATCGCATTGAACGTATGGGTGAGGATCTGATATCCGCTCTCGATGGCCGAGTTGCCGATCGCATAGGTGGCTGCCGTGTGGCCGGCGGCGAGGGCCACGCCGACACGATGCAGCTCGGCGGCGGCACGCGGCGCCTCTTCGATCTCAGGCGCCATGGTGACGCGCAGCCGCCCCGCCTTCCAGGTGCCGAGCAGCGCCTCGACGCGCGTCGGCGTCGGCACGAGCAAGAACTCGCGCGGGTGGATGCGGCGATATTCAGGATTGAGGAATGGGCCTTCGAAGTGGACGCCGATGGCACGCGCACCGTCGGTTGGGATGTTGACTCGGTCGGAGATGGCGCGCGCTGCGTGGAGCATCTGCTCCCACGGCCCGGTCATTATCGAGGGGAGGAAGGAGGTGACGCCGCGCGACGGCGCGTCGGTCGCCATCGCCGCAAGCGTCTCGAGGGGTTCACGGTTGAACCAAAACCTGCCGGTTCCGTTCGTATGCAGATCGATGAGGCCGGGCGTCACGAGGCTCCCCGGCGGCAAGGGGCGGTCCGCGCGGGCGGCGCGGTCCTCGATGCCCGCGATGCGTCCGTCCTCGACGCGCAGGCAGCCGGGCTGCGTGGTGCCATCGCCGATGGCGAGCATGGCTGGGCCGACGACCTGACTGGCCATAGACGTACGGTCAGCTCCGGATCAGTGCAAGGACCTCATCGCGCTTGGCCGCGAGCAGCTCGGCCGAATCCGCCTCCACGTTGAGACGCAGCAAGGGTTCGGTGTTGGACGGCCGGATGTTGCACCACCACGCGTCGTACTGGATCGTGACGCCGTCGAGATGGTCGATCTCGCGGGCGTCGGCGTAGTGCTGCTCGAGCTGTGCGAGCTTGGCGGCGATATCCGCGACCCGGCTATTGATCTCGCCCGAGCGAAAACGCCGGTCGAGCGGCTGCAGCAGCTCGCTGACCCGCTTGCCTTCTTGCGAGACAAGTTCGAGCACCACGAGCAACGCGATGAGCCCTGAGTCCGCGAAGTAGTGGTCGCGGAAATAGAAATGCCCGGAGTGCTCGCCGCCGAAGACCGCGTCGCGTTCGCGCATGACCTGCTTGATGATCGAGTGTCCGACGCGCGTCCGCACCGCGTGTCCGCCGCTTGCTGCTATGAGCTCGGGGACGCCGCGCGAGCAGATCAGGTTGTAGAGGATCGTCGAGCCGGGATGCTTGCGCAGGAGCATCTTCGCGACGAGCGCCGTCACCATGTCACCGCCGACGAGCTCGCCGCGTTCGTCCGTGATGAAGACGCGGTCCGCATCGCCGTCAAAAGCGGCGCCCAGATCCGCCTTGTGCTTGCGGACAGCCGCTTGCAGATCCGCCATGTTCTCGGGCTCGATGGGGCTGGCCGGATGATTGGGGAACGTGCCGTCGAGTTCGAAGTACAGCGGGATGACCTGAAGCGGCAGCCGCTTGAACACCGCCGGGACGATGAGCCCGCCCATCCCATTGCCGGCGTCGACGACGATGCGCAGCGGCTTGATGTTGGCGGTATCCACAAACGACAGGCAGTGCTCGACGAAGTCGGGCAGCACGTCGCGGGCCTGGACCTGCCCCGTTGCGGCGGCCGCATCGAACTGGCCTTTGGCGACGAGATCGCGGATGGCGAAGACGCCGGTGTCGGCGGACAGCGCGATCGCCTTCTCGCGGCAGAGCTTGAAGCCGTTGTACTCCTTGGGGTTGTGCGATGCGGTGATCATCGCACCGGCCGGATAGCCGAACTTCCCCACCGAGAAATACAGTTCGTCCGTCGAGGTGAGCCCCAAGTCGACCACGTCGGCGCCTTGGCGCGTGACGCCGCGCGCGAACGCTTCGAACAGCGGCTGCGAGCTCATCCGCATGTCGCGGCCGACGGCGACCGTCGAGACGCCCAAAAAGTCGACGAAGGCGCGGCCGATACGCTCGGCTGCCGCCTCGTCAAGGTCGCTCGGATAGATGCCGCGGATGTCGTAGCTCTTGAAGATGTCGAGGTTCACGGCTGCCTGCATGGGTCCTTAGTGCGGAGCGTTGAGCGAGGCATAGCGCTGCAGCCAGATAATGGCTGCGACGACCGCACCAAGCATGACGAGAAGCCGCCACAGTTGGGGAGGCTGCGGCGCCTGTTGCCACTTCCCAAAGGCCATTGGGGAGTGGTTTCGGCCCAAATGTGGCGGCAGACCTGTGTCTTTGGTCCGGATATTAGGCCTTGCAACCGTCGCGGCGGTATTGCCCCGGGCGTATGCTTGGGGCAGAAAGCACGAGCCCGGAGGTCATGAAAACCGTTGCAGGCAGAGGCTCTCGCCTTGGAGCGAATCGCCGTTGAACTCGACGCCGCGCCGGCGCACGAGATCATCAGCTGGGCGATACGGAAGTATCGCCCGTCCGTCGTCCTCGCCTGCTCCTTCGGCGGCCCCTCCGGTATGGTCGCCCTTGACGTGGTGATGAGCGTCGACCGCGCAACTGCGGTCTACTATCTCGACACCGGCCATCTCTTCCCGCAGACCTACGCACTCGTCCAGCGCGTGAGCGAACGCTATCGCATCGAACCGGTCCGCGTCGCATCCGCGCTCAGCCTTGGCGATCAGCATCGCCTCTACGGCGGTGCCCTGTGGGAGCGAGATCCCGACGCGTGCTGCACGATCCGCAAGGTCACGCCGCAGCGTGCCTTCCTGAAGAACTACCGGGCATGGATCAGCGGCATCCGCCGGGACCAGACGCAAGAGCGCGCCGCGACAGCCGTCGTCCAATGGGACGCGCGGTTTGGGCTCGCAAAGGTCAGCCCGCTCGCTCATTGGAGCGAACGGGCCGTCTGGGACTACATCCGCGAGCGCGAGCTGCCTTATAACGAGCTCAACGACGAGGGCTACCCAAGCTTGGGGTGCGTGCAGTGCACGCGCCCCGTGGCACCCGGCGAGGATATCCGCGCGGGGCGCTGGTCGACCTTTGACAAGGCCGAGTGCGGTCTACATACCGATCACAGATCGTGATAGAGGTAGAACTCGTAAGGATGCGGCCGGATTTTGACCTCTTGGATCTCCTTGGTCCGCTTGTATGAGACCCACGTCTCGATGAGCTCGCGTGAGAAGACTCCCCCCTCGAGCAGGTAGGCGTGGTCGTCCTCGAGCGCGGCGAGCGATTCGTCAAGGCTCCCCGGCACGGACTTGATCTTGCGCGCCTCGCGCTCCGGCAGATCGTAGATGTTCTTGTCGATCGGGCCGAAGCCGGCACGTGTCGGATCGATCTTGCGCTTCACGCCGTCGAGTCCGGCCATGAGCATCGCCGAGAAGGCGAGATAGGGATTGGCGCCCGGGTCCGGCGGCCGGAACTCGATGCGCTTTGCTTTCTGGAACTTCGCGCCGGTGAAGAAGATCGGGATGCGGATGGCGGCCGACCGGTTACCCTTGGAAAAAGCGACGTTGACCGGTGCTTCGTAGTGCGGCACGAGCCGCTTGTATGAGTTCGTCGTCGGCGCGCAAAAGGCCATGAGCGAGTCGATATGCGTGAGCAGGCCGCCGATGTAGTAGAGCGCGAGCTGCGAGAGCTCGGCGTAGCCGCCTGCCGAGTAGAACAGGTTCTTGCCCGCCTTCCACAAGCTCTGGTGGACGTGCATGCCGGAGCCATTATCGCCGAAGAGCGGCTTGGGCATGAAGGTCACCGTCTTGCCATGGCGGCGTGCGACGTTGCGCGTCACGTACTTGTAGATCATGACGTTGTCGCACTGCTGGAGCAAGGTGTCGTAGCGGATGTCGATCTCGGTCTGGCCGGCCGTGCCGACCTCGTGATGGTGCATCTCGACGTCGACGCCCCACTCCTTGAGTCCGAGCACCATCTCCGAGCGGATATCCATATGCTTGTCGGAGGGCTGCACGGGGAAGTAGCCTTCTTTCGGACGCAGGGCATAGCCGAGGTTCGCGTTCTCGCTCTCGCCCGAGTTCCAGTGTCCCTCTTCAGAATCGATCGCGTAGCCCGTCATGTACGGCGCGATATCGAAGCTGATGTGATCGAAGATGTAGAACTCGAGCTCGGGACCGAAGTAGGCGGTGTCTGCGATACCGGTCTTCTTGAGGTAGTCCTGCGCGCGATGGGCGATGTTGCGCGGGTCGCGGCTGTACGCGGCGTGCTCACGCGGGTCGAACACGCTGCAGATGAACGACGCGGTGGGGATATTGCAGAACGAGTCGACGCGCGCGGAGGCGGGGTCGGGCAGCAGCACCATGTCGCTCTCTTGTATCTCTTGGAAACCACGGATGCTCGAGCCGTCGAAGCCGATGCCGTAGGCGAACGTGCCTTCATCGACTTGGTCGGCAGGCAGGGATGTGTGCTGCCACATCCCGGGCATGTCTATGAACTTGAAGTCGACGATCTTGGCGCCGTGCTTCTTGATGAAGGCGAGCGCTGATTTCGCTGCTGTGGCAGGTGGCACGTGATCGCTCCTCTCCGTATCGGGCTCTTGCGGTTGAAGCAACGGACCTTCAGGTCCGTTGTAGACTCGCAGTACGCATTGCCGAAGATGCCGCCCCGGCCTTTTAGCCTGCAGGCAAAGCGAACGCCTTGCCCTTTGGCCATGTGGCGTTGTGGATAACCGCTACGTCTGGCAGCCCCGGCAGTAATACGTGCTCTCGCCGCCCGCATGGACCGATGAGATGCGGTGGCCGCAGCGGGGGCAGCTCGCTTTGCCGCGCGCATGGACCCGCATGAACGAACGGTCCTGGCGGTGGAGCGGATGCTTGCCGGCCGCGTACTGCGCTTTGACGGCTGTGACGGCGCCCTCGAGCACCGAGCGCATAGCCAGATACAGGGCCCGGCGCTCGCCGTCGGAGAGGGTCGAAGTTCTGCGCAACGGGCGCAGCCGGGCCTCGAAGAGGATCTCGTCGGCATACGCGTTGCCGATGCCCGCCACGAAGGCCTGATTGCGCAAGACGTTTTTGAGCTCGCCACGATGCCGGCGCAGCCGGGCCGCAAAGGTCGTAAAGTCGAGCGCGGGGTCGAGTGCATCAGGGCCAAGATCGCCATAGGCCGGGATCTCGGCCGCCGGATCGCTCGTGAGGTAGACCCGGGCCATCATGGTGTTGTCGAGAAATCTCAGGTCTTCAGCGCCGGAGAGCTGCAGCGTGAAGCAGGTCGCGGGGAGCGCGGGAGCGCCCCGGCTGCAATAGGCAAAGCGCCCGCTCAGCATGGGGTTGATGATGAGCTGCGGGCCCTTGTCCGCAAAGTCGAAGATCAAGAACTTGCCGCGCCTGCTCACCCGGGCGATCGTCCGCCCGGCGAGGTCTTTGCCAAAGTCTGCCGGCGGATAGCGGATGACAAACGCGCGCGAGGGGACGCAGATGACGGCGAGGATGGACTTACCGGACGAGTAGGTGGTCAGCGCCTCGCGCAGCAGCTCGAGCTCAGGAAGTTCGGGCACATCGCCGCCGGGTCAGGAAGTCGGCACCATCAGCACGGTCTGGGTGACGGTCTGGTCCTGGATGACCGTGACCGTCGTCGGCTGGCCGTCGAGGCCTGCACCATGCGCGTCGATGGAGCGCGTGCCGATCTGGACTTGGGAGACCGTCGTCTTGCCTGAGGCGTCCGTCATCTGTGTCGCGGTCACACCCCCGATGCTCACGAGCACGCCGGCGACCGGCTGGTTATTGCTGGCGAGGACGCAGGTCACGACGACCGTGCCGTACTGCTGCACGCCGATGGCGTTAGGATTCGGGCAGCCCCATAGGCCGAAGGTCGCACACATCACGGCTGCGGCGAGGGCCGCGCGAGCCCAAACGGCGGGTTTCTTCATATTAGTCGGCACTCATCTGGCACTTGGCAGCTATGCTAGAACGCACTATGAAAGCGAAGTTCGCGCCAACCCTCAGCACACCTCGTCCGCCCTCATTGCAACCCGGGCGCTAGAGAGTTATACTCTTCCTACCGATGAACCGACACATGCGGCTGGTCGCCATGGTGGTGGCTGCGATGGCCTTCATGATGGCGGGTATTGCCGTTGGCAGGGCGGAGCCCACGACCCTCACATCCGAGTCGCCCGCGGCGCTCCTCGCGCAGGCCCAGTCCGAAGCAGACGCCGGCCACAACAGCGCCGCCAAGGAGATCTTGGTGACGGCGGTGGCAGCTTACCCATACGACATGGCATTGCAGAAGTTGCTCGGCGATGTCGATTATCGCATGGGCGACTACAACGGGGCGATGGTCGCCTACCAAAACGTTCTCGCCCACGAGCCCAACAACAAAGAAGTGCACAACCGTTTGGGCGGCGTCTATGCGGCGCAGGACAAGTACGGTCCGGCGATCGCCGAGTTCCGCGCAAGCCTGCCGCTCTCCGAAGGGTTCGAGAACCTCATCCAGATCTATCTCGACGAGGATCGGCTGGGCGATCTCGAGGCCGAGAAGCAGCGCGATCTGATGAACTCGCCGTTCGACCCGACGGCGCATTTCGATCTCGGCCTCGTCTACTATTACGAGAAGAAGTACGATCCGGCGATGGCCGAATTCCAGACCGCGCTCAGCGAGGACCCGCGTTCGAACGACGCGCGCAACGGCGTGGGGATGGTCTATGGCGAGCTCGGCCGCCACGCAGATGCGATCAACGAGTACAAGACGGTCATCGCACGCGACCCCACGTACTCCAACGCCTGGATCAACTGGGGCGTCGAGCTCATCATGCTGTCGGACTATAAGGCGGCGATCGAGAAGATCAACCACGGTCTCGATCTCAAGCCGAACTATGCGGTGGGGTATGACAATCTCGGCGTCGCCTATGATTACCTCGGTGATTTCACCCAGGCAGTCGAGCTCTACGAGCGTGCCCTGCAGCTCGATCCGCGCGAGCGCGAGGCCTATCAGAACTTGGGCAGCCTGTACTTCAACCACAATCTGCTGAATCTCGCCGAGGCGGCGTTCATCAAAGGTCTCGCCATCTCTCCGCACATGGCCGAGCTGCACTTCAATCTGGGCGTGGTCTACGAGCAGCAGCATAAATACGATCTTGCCGCCGAGCAATACAAACAGGCGCTCGTCAACGCGCCAGACAACGTGGAGATGCGCCAGCAACTCGCAGGCGTGGAGGCCAAGCTCGTCCACCAGTAGCCTGTGTGGGCGACGGAGGCAGCACGGCAGCTCGGCCCGACGGACCCTTGAAGCAACGGAACTTCGAAGCAACGGACCTTGAGGTCCGTTTCGCGTTGTGACCCCTACGTCGCCGCGATGACGTCGATTTCGATCAGAGCGCCGAGCGGAAGCGCACCACACCCGACCGTCGTTCGAGCCGGTCGGTGCGTGCCCATGTGCCGTTCGTAGATGGCGTTGACCTCTGCGAAATGAACGAGATCGGCCAAGAAGATCGACACCTTGACGACCTTGGCGAAACTCGAACCCGCCGCCGCCAGCACGGCGCCCAGATTGCGGAAGACCTGCTCGCTCTGTGCGGCAAGGCCGTCTGCGAGCTTGCCCGATGCGGGGTCGATGCCGACCTGCCCGGAGCAGAAGATGAATCCGTTGACCTCGATCGCTTGGCTGTATGCCGCGACGGGCTTTGGCGCGCTCGTCGTCGAAATGATTCTCATGGCCGCGCTGTAGTCCACCAGAGCGCGTGCGGCCACCTTCCGATGAGGGCCGTCACATGGCTGAAACGCTCATCTACACCAAACCCGGCTGCCCGTATTGCGCAGCCGCGCTGGAGGACTTCCGCACGCGTCAGATCGCGTTCCGCCAGATCGACGTCCAGCACGATCTGGCCGCCCGTGCGGAGATGCAAAAGCTCTCCGGCGGCTTACGGGTCCCCACGATCGTCCACCCGGACGGCACGGTGGCCGTCGGCTTCGACGGCGCCTGAAGCGTCCACTGACGGGCGTGTCCCGTCACTGCGACGGCCCCGGTTCTCTGCCGATAACTGAAAAGCACAACCACCTTTTCCGGGTGGTCGCTTGAGGATGACAGAGACCACCTTCCGCAACCCCGTGGACGAAGCGCGCTGGCTCGAGAGCAGCGTGCTCAAGTCGCGCTTGCTCACGATCGTGGTGAGCGCCGTGATCTTCACCCTGCTGCCCTGGCCGTATTCGCGCTGGCTGCAGGTCGGCATCATCGCGCTCTGGCTCGTGCAGCAGATCGTCGCTGCGGGCGTCGTCCGCCGCGCGACGACCGTCGATCAGATCAACTGGTCGGGTCGCATCCTCCTCGCGCTCGACACCCTCACCCTCACCGTGCCCGTGCTGCTCTACATGCCCTACCTGCCCGAGGTCTGGATCGCGATGCTCATCCCCATCATGTGGGGCGGCGTGCGCGAGCGGCTCGTCGGGGCGGCAAGCGTCGCGGCGCTCACGACGATCGTCATCTTCGTCGCCTTCGCGTTCCATCGGATCGCGCCCGCCGGCGAGCCGCAGCTCGGCCGGATAGTCTTCGACGTGAGCATCGTCTGGCTGAGCGTGCTCGCCATCCGTCAGCTCGTCCGCGCGGTCGCGCTACGCAACGAAGCGCTCGCCGCGCAGCGCGAGAAGCTGGAGACGGCGTACGGCGCGCAGGCGGAGATGCGCATGCGCGCAGACTCGCAGGCCGCGACGCTGAAGAAGGTCACCGAACTCGCGGTGAGCCTGCTGCGCGAGCGGCAGCTCGACCAGCTGCTGGACCGCATGCTCGACGTCACCATGCAATCGTTCGGGTTTCGTGCCGGCGCGATCCTCATCGCCGAGCGCGAGACGGAGTCGTATGCGTACACGGTCGTGCGCGGGTATCCGCCCAAGGCCGATGAGCTTCTGCGCAAGCGGCGCATCCCGTTCGCGCTCGTCGACCTCAAGATGGACAAGCGGTTTGCGATCCGGCCCGCGGTGTATTACGCTCCCGCCGAGCGGCAGACGTGGTACACGGATCCCGAGATCTGCTATCATTCCGACCAGGTCGATCAACGTCGCCATGGGACCGGCTCGTGGCACGAGGCTGACACGCTCACCTTTGCGCTGCGCAGCTCCTCGGGCGAAGTCATCGGACTGCTCGTCCCCGATGCACCGGTCGACGGGAAGGTGCCGTCGGACGAGACCATCGACAACATCGCGCTCTTCGCACGCTTGGCCGCAGCCGCCATCGAGAACGTCCATATCGTCACGACGGAGAAGAGCCGCGCCAATACCCTGTCCGAGCAGAACGTCGAGATGAAGCGTCTCTACGCCAACGTCGAAGCGCTCGCCGAAGAGCGCCGGCTCCAAGCCGACCGGCTGGCACGCATCCTCGAGCTCACCGCGGCCATCTTCCGCGAGCGCAATCTCAAGACGATGCTGCACCGCATCCTCAAGGTGGCGATCGACACATTCGGGTTCTCCGCCGGGACGATACTCCTGCGCGATCCGCTCCGCGACGTCTACGTCCGGCACGCGGCGGTCGGCTACCCGGGCGGCGTCGAGGGAGGCGAGGTCTCGACCGCCGAGATGTTGAGCGACATGACGCCGGCGACGAAGGTACGCGACACCTTTTATTACGTGCCCATGGAGCTGCACCACGGCGGCGGCGTGTCGCGCCATCCGGACCGGCTCGAGCTGCCGCGCATCCAGCCTGGCGATTGGCACGAGAACGACCTCTTGCTCTTCCCGATCTTCGATTCGGGCGGCCAGCTCATCGGCGTGCTCTCGCCGGACGATCCCAAGGACCGGCGCGTGCCCCGCGACGAGACCATCCGCACGATCGAGGTCTTCGCACAGCTGGCCGGCATCGCGGTCGAATCCGCCCGCCTGCGCACCGCCGCCAACGCGGACATCCCCGCGTAGCCTACAGGCTCAGATAGGCCTCAAGCTCCCACGGATGCACCTGCGTGCGGTAGGTCTCCCACTCCGCGAGTTTGGCTTCGCGCAGCCGGTGGTAGCTGTGGTCGCCGAGCGCTGCACGCACGACCGCGTCGTCGTCCAACGCCAAGACGGCCTCGTGCAACGAGAGCGGCAGCTGTTCGATGCCGAGGCTTGCGCGCTCGTCATCGCTCAAGGTGAACACCGCGACCTCGACCGGATCGCCGGGCACGAGCTTGCGGCGCACGCCGTCGAGACCGGACTTCAAGATGCACGCCAGGGCCAGGTACGGATTGCAGGACGGGTCGGGCGAGCGCAGCTCCACCCGGACCTCGCCGCCTGCGGCGTCCGGAACGCGCACGAGCGCGCTCTTGGCGCGTTGCGACCACTGCACGTATGACGGGGCATCGTAGCCCGGCACGAGGCGCTTGTACGAGTTCACCGTCGGATTGGTGACGACCGTGAACCCGCGTGCATGGGCGAGCAACCCGCCGACGTAGGAGAGCCCGATCTCGCTCAGGGCTGCTGTGCCACTTCCCTCATCGAAGAACGCATTTGCGTCATCCCGTTTGAGGTACTGCGAGATGTGCAACCCGCTGCCGTCTTGGCTCACGAATGGTTTCGGCATGAAGGTCGCATCAAGGCCATGGCGCGCGGCCACCGTCTTCACGACCACGCGCGCCGTGGAGATAGCGTCGGCCAGGACGAGCACGTCGGCGGAACAGAGATCGATCTCGTGCTGCCCATGCGAGACCTCGTGATGGGTCGCTTCGACGCGGATGCCCATCTCCTCGAGCGCCAGCGCCACGTCGCAGCGCGCGACGTCACCGCGGTCGATGGGGCTCAAGTCGAAGTACGAGCCGCGGTCGGAAGTGGCCGTCGAGGGCCGGCCGTCGCGCGATTGCTCGAACAGGAAGAACTCAAGTTCCGCGCTGGCTTGCGGGGTGAAACCGTCGCGCTTGGCCTCCTCGAGCACGCGCCGCAGCGTGCTGCGCGTGCAGCCCTCGAAGGGAGTGCCGTCCGGGTTATGCACGTCGCACAGCAGGCGCGCCTGCGCTGGCTGTCCGGCCACCGCGGGGAGCACGGCGAACGTGTCCGCATCCGGCGCGAGATACATATCGGACTCTTCATGACGCACGAAACCCTCGATGCACGACCCGTCGAAGGCGACTTTGTCGTCGAGCGCCGCATCGAGTTCGCCGATCGGGATGGCGACGTTCTTTGTGACGCCATGGATGTCGTTGAACTGCAAGCGGACCAGACGGACGCCGGCGTCCTTCGCGCGTTTGATCAGGTCTCGCTTACTCATGGGTCTCCTCGTGGGTGTTCATCTGCCGGATGGCGAGCGCGGCGCGCAGCGACAGCTGGCCTTTGGGGGTCTTCAGATCCAACTTGAGGATCTGCGAGATCTGGTTGAGCCGGTAGAAGATCGTGTGGCGGTGGACCGACAGCCGTTCGGCCGCCTCTTTGACGTTCTCGCCGACCTCGAAATAGAGCTGCAGCGTCGCGACGAGGTCGGTCTTATGTTTGCGGTCGTAGGCGACGAGCGGCTCGACGAGCGCATCGGCGAACACGGCGAGGGCGTCGCGGTCGGCACCCGCATGCAGGAGCGCATAGATGCCGAGATCGGGGTAGACGGCGACCGCACCGCGCCCGAAGAGCCGGCGTCCGAGCGAGAGCGCGAGACGCGCCTCGCGCAGGGTGAGCGGCACCTCGAGCAGGTCCGGGCGGTACGACCCGATGCCGCAGTTCACGGACGTGGCGGAGCCCGCCCCAGGCAGATCGCGTAGCGCGTTTGCAGCCGCCTGGCGGGCACGCGCGACGTCGACCTTGTGGCGGATGGGGAAGAGCGCGACCACCTGGCCGCCGGCCCCGGTCAGCGGGCACACGGCATCGGCCGGCGCCAGAGCCTGCTGCACGATGTCCCTGCAGCTCGGCGACGCTGCGCCTTCGAGGTCGAAGACGCCGACGAGGAACGACGGCGGGAGCGTCACGCCGACCACGTGCGCCTGTGCCTTCAAGTCGTTGGCGTCGGCGATCTCGCCGCCCAGATACTGTTCCCAGAAGATGCGCCGCGCTTGACCGCGTCCGGCACCGCGGCGGGCATACTCGACCGCCGCCGCGCTGGCCGCGATGCGCAGCGCCGGCGCGGCGTCACCGCGCGATGCGCCGCGCAAGAAGAGCGTCACGTATCCGGGCCCCGCATCCGCGTCGCTCTGGCCGGGCATCTGCACGCACAGCGCATGCAACGATTCCGATATGGCGCTGCGCACCACGGCGCCGTTCGCAGAGCGCTTGCCCGCCTCGTGATAGAAGCTGGAGAACGACGGCGGCAGCGGTCCGACCCCTCCGTGCGCCTCGGCCAAGGCCAAGTGACGCCACTGGTCGTCCTCGATGAGGACCGCGCCGCGCGTGGCCTCGGCGAGCAGTTGGGCGATCGCCTTGAGGCCGCCGCCTCCGGCGATCACCCGGGCCGCCTGTTCGCTCAAGCTCGCGAGTTCGTCTGCGGTCATGATCCGATGTGGAAGATCGTGACGACGAGGTACAAAGCGGTGACGAGGATCAGGCCGACGGCCGTGACCCACGCGATCGACGTTGAAGAGCGGGCTATTGACATGCTCGCCCATGAGGTCGCGGTTATTGATGAGTCGCAGCATCGAGATGACGACGATCGGGAGCAGCATGCCCGAGACGACCTGCGACCAGAAGATGATGGCGAGCAAGGGCGCGCCGGGTGTGAGCACGGGCAGGGCGCCGAAGACGATGATGCCCAGGTAGAGGCCGTAGAAGATAGGCGCTTCGCCAAATCGTTTATCGACGCCGGACGCGAAACCGAACGCCTCGCATACCGAATACGAGGTCGACAGCGGCAGCACCGAAGCCGCGAACAGCCCCGCGTTGAGCAAGCCGACGGCGAAGAGGATGCCCGCGTACTTGCCGGCCAGCGGTTCGAGCGCGAGCGCCGCCTGGCCGGCGTCGCTCACATGGATATGATGGATGAAGAGCGTGGCGCCGCAGGCCACGATGATGAAGTAGGCGACGATGTCCGTGATGAGCGATCCGACCACGACGTCGGCCTGCGAATAACGCAGCTCGCGCGGCTTCACGCCTTTTTCGACGACGGACGATTGGATGTAGAATTGCATCCACGGCGCGATGGTCGTGCCGATGAGCCCGATGAACATGGCGAGGTAGGCTGACGACCAGCCGAACGTCGGCACAAACGTCTGGTGGGCGACGGCCGGCCAGTCGGGCTTGGCCAGCAGTCCGGAGATGATGTAGGTGACGTAGACGAGGCAGGCGAGCAAGAACACCTTCTCGACCGACTTGTAGTTGCCGCGCAAGACGAGCAGCGAAACGAAGATCGCGGCGGCGATCACCAAGAAATAGCGCGTGAAGATGATCCACGGCAACGCCTCGTGGAGGACGTCGGCGCTGGCCGCGACGCCGGCGAACTCGGCGACGGTCGTGAAGAGGTTGGTGACCAGCAGGCTGATCATCACGAAGACGGTGATGCGCACGCCGAACTGCTCGCGGATCAGATCGGCCAATCCCTTGCCGGTGATGACCCCCAAGCGGATGCACATCTCTTGGATCACGATGAGCGCGAGGGTCACCGGTATGAGCAGCCACAAAAAGGCGTAGCCGAACTGCGATCCGGCGAGCGAGTACGTGGCGATACCGCCCGCATCGTTGTCGATGTTGGCGGTGATCATGCCAGGGCCTACGATGGACAAGAAAAGGAGGAGCGAACGCCACAATCCGACGCGCCTGGGCCGACCCCGTCTCTCTACAGCCTCGACAGCCTCCATATATGCGGCCTGTTTTCGCTCACTGCTTGGGAAGCCTTGATTTCGAGCGGGACTTTCCGACGCGCGGCAGCATCTTGCGCATCTTCTCCGGCAAGAGCACGTCGATGACGTCGTCCACCGTGACGATGCCCTGCATGCGCCCCTCGGCATCCACCACCGGAACGGCGACGAAGTCGTAGCGGGCTATCGTGGTCGCCACTTCCTCGCGAGGCGTCTCCAAGTCCACCGTCACCACGTCGTCGATGGCGATGTCGGCGACCTTCGTCTCGGGCTGCGCCTTGATGAGCTCGCGCAGCGAAACGACGCCCAATATCCGCTCCTGCGGGTCCAGCACGTAGATGTAGTAGACGAGCTCCGCATCCTCGGCCGCTGCACGGATGTGCTCGAAGGCCTGCGCGACGGTCAGCCCGGGCGGCAGCCACAGATACTCCGTGGTCATGAGACCGCCGGCGGTCTCTTCGGGATGGGAGAGCAGCTCACGCACGTCCTTGGCCTCCTCGGGCTCCATGAGCTCGAGGATCTCTTGCTGCTTGTCCGTGTCGATCTCGCCGAGCAGATCGGCCGCGTCGTCCGGGGTCATGTTCTCGATGATATCCGCCGCACGATCGGGGTTGAGGTCTTCGAGGATGGAGAGCTGCGTGTCGACGGGCAGCTGCTCGAGGGCGTCGGCCGCCGTCTCTTCGTCGAGCGAGCCGATGAGCGACGCTTGGTCCGCCGACGCGAGCTCTTCGATGATGGCGGCGAGATCGGCGGGATGGATGCGGTCGATCTTGTCTTGGGGAACGCGCAGGCGCAACGCCTCGCCCGGCCCCTCGAGGTGCAGCGGCTGCACGGCGTCCCACGAGATGAGCGCGGAGCGGACGCCGGGCGCCGGCACCCGGTCGAGCAGGCGGTCACCCAGATAGCGCAGGCCGAGCCTGCGCAAGAGGCCGGGCAGGCCGACGTCTGCGGCGATGAGACGCAAGTGGTCACCGGCGGGCGCGAGCTTGACGTCGTTGACGCGGACGACCTTGCGCCCGTCGACGTCGACGATCTGTTTGTCGAGGAGCTCTTTTTGCAGGAGCAGTTCGTCGATGGCGACGGGCGCGGCAGTACCCTCGAGCGGCGGAGCGCCAAGCGTCACCGCGTGGTCGGTGATGGAGATGATGCTGGAGAACGGTGCATAGCGGACGACGCCGTCCGTGCCCTTGACGTACAGCCCGACGACGGGCGGGAAGCTCTCGGAGCCGGCGACGGCGATGTCATCGACGCGGCCGATGCGCGAACGCTGGGTGCCGGTCAAAAGCTCTACCGGGCGCCCGCACAGTTCGCTGGCAAACGCCTCGCGCAGCTCCACGTCGTCTCCCCCTCATGCAAAGATCTTGTCGAAGCGGGTCTCGAAGCACATGCCGTTGCCGCAACGGGCCTAGAAGCTACGGACCGTGAGGCCCGTTTTTCTACGCCTCCCTGATAGCCCTATCAAGCACCGCCACCGCGTGGTCGATCTGCGACCGATCCACGACCAGAGCCGGGGTGAAGCGTAGCGCCGAAAAGCCGGCAGGGAGCAGCATGAGCCCGTGGACGAAGCAGCGCGCCAGCACCCGGTCGCGTAAGGCCGTGTCATGGATCCGCGTGGTCCGGTCGGTGACGAAATCGATGGCCACCATGAGCCCCTTGCCACGCACGTCGCCGATGCAGACATGGCGCTCTTGGAGCTCGCGCAGACGACCGAGGAAATAGTCGCCGAGCTCGGCCGCACGCTCCACCAGGTGCTCCTCGTGCATGACGTCGAGCGTCGCCTTCACGGCGGCAAGTCCTATGCCGTTGCCGCCGAAGGTGTTCGAATGCGCGCCCTGCACGCCGAAGTCCAGATCGGCGTCGAGCACTTGCGCGGCGACGGCAACGCCGGAGCCTATCGCCTTGCCGAGCGACGTGCAATTGGCCGTCACGCCGTGGTGCTCGATGGCGAGCATCTTGCCGGTCTTGCCCATGCCGGCCTGGACCTCGTCATCGACATAGGCGATGCCATGGCGCTCGGCGATGTCGCGGATGATCTGGATGAACTCAGGCGGGGGCACGATGTAACCGCCCTCCCCCTGGATGGGCTCGACGAAGATGGCCGAAACCTCGTCCGGCGGGATGAGCTGTTTGAAGTAGAGCTCCTCGAGGATGCGCGCGCACCAGATGTCGCAGCTCGGGTATGACATCTTGTACGGACAGCGGTAGCACGAGGCGTAGGGGACGTGGTGCACGTCGGGCAGGTTCGAGGTGAACCGGGCGCGCTGCGCGATCTTGCTGGCGGTCATCGAATTTGCGCCCATCGTCCGGCCGTGGAACGCACCGAGGAACGCGATCAGCCGCTTGCGCGTGGGCTTGTTGTAGCGCGTGGCCTTGATGGCGGCCTCGTTGGCTTCGGTCCCGCTGTTGCAGAGGAAGACTTTTTTGTCTTTGAGGCCGGGCACGAGCTTGGCGAGACGTTCGGCGACCTCGGCCTGCAGCGGTGAATAGAAATCCGGACTATTGATGAAGAGCCAGCGCTGCGCTTGCTCGGCGATCGCCTTGACCACTTTGGGGTGGGCATGCCCCGTGGCTGCGACCATGCCGTTCGTGAAATCCAAGAACACGTTGCCGTCGACGTCTTCGACCATGAGACCGTTGGCGTGTTTGACCACGATAGGCGCGGTCTTTGTGCCGGTGGTCAGCGCGGCGGTCTCGCGCTCGACGATGGCCTTGCCGCGCGGCCCGGGCAAGTCGTAGGTGGGGATGGCGGATGATGTTTCGAGCATTGTGCGGGCTTCGACGACGCGGAAAGGGACACATCCTCAATGAAGGGAGGTTGCATGCCGCGAATCGCCATCGGCTTTGACTTCGACCATACCCTCGGCATCGACAACACGCTTGAGGTCGAGGCGTTCGTGCAGCTCGTGCGACGCCTCGCCGGGTCCGCGCCGCGTGACGTCGATGAGGAGCGGGCGCGCACCGCGATGACTCGCGAGATCGCGCATTACCGCGCCGGCCGCTGCTCGATCGACCACGCTGTTTCGCTGGCGCTGGAAGACGCGTTGGGCGACGGGTCGGGCGCGCGCGAGGCGATCGAAGAGTTTCGCCGGCTCGCGGTGGAGATGGCCCCGAGCCGCGTGCACGCCACACCTGGGGCGAAAGAACTGCTCCGCGCGCTCGACGCAGCCTCCATCCCGTACGCCATCCTCACGAACGGCTGGAATCCGCTCCAGCAGGTCAAAGCGGATTGCATCGGATTTGCAAGTCCGGTCTTCGTCAGCGACGACCTCGGCGTGCGCAAGCCGAACCTGCACGCCTTCAATGTGCTATGCGACTGCTTCACGCTGCCCGCCGCAAGCATCTGGTACGTGGGTGACGACCCGCGTGTCGACGTGCTCGGCGCGTTGGGTGCCGGCATGCGCGCGATATGGTTCGATGGCGAGCAGGGAAAGTTCCCGACCGACATACCGGCCCCCACGGCGATCGTCACAGACCTCCGCGACGTCTTGGGCTTGGTTCAGACATGATCGACGGACGCCTGAGCGTCGCACGCGGAGCGGCGCGTGATGCTGGCGCGCTGTTACGTGCGAAGCTGGGGACCCACCTCGCAGTCCGCTCGAAAGACGTACGCTCCAATCTCGTCACCGAGGCGGACACGCAGAGCGAAGCGCTCATCCGCTCGATCATCGCCGCGGCGTTCCCCGGCGATGGCGTGCTTGGCGAAGAGGCCGGGCGTTCCGGTGGGGACAGCGCTCACCTGTGGATCGTCGATCCCTTGGACGGCACGACGAACTATGCGCACGGCTACCGCTGCTTTTGCGTCTCGATCGCGTTCGCACTTCACGGCGTCGTCGAGTTCGGGATCGTGTATGACCCGATGGCCCAGGAGCTGTACGAAGCGCGCCGCGGCGCCGGCGCCACCTGCAATGGCGAGACGCTGCAGGTCTCCCATCACGAGGACCTGCGCGATGCGTTGCTCGTGACCGGCTTCCCGGCGCACAAGGTGGACGACCCGCGCAGCAACGTGCGCCCCTTCGCCGACTTCATGCTCAGCGCGCAGGCCATCCGGCGAGACGGCTCGGCCGCGCTCGACCTGTGCTACGTGGCAGCAGGACGGTTCGACGGCTTTTGGGAGCCCGGGCTGCACGCTTGGGACATCGCCGCCGGTATGCTCATCGTCCAAGAGGCGGGCGGGACCGCGACCGACTATCGCGGCGGACCCGCGACCCTCGACGGCGCGCAGCTCGTCGCATCCAATGGAAGGATCCATCAAGTGATGGTCGAGACGCTGCGGCCGTATGCGTGAGCGGGACCGCGTCTGCTCGCCCGGCTGGGTGCGATGATCGCCCGTGTCGGCTGCGTCGTCTTGGCGGCTGGCGAGAGCCGGCGCTTGGGCGGCGCGCTCAACAAGCTCGTGCTCCCCTTGTCCGGCCGGCCAATCGTGCAACGCGCGATCGACCTCGCCTCACAGTCGCACGCCTTGACCTGCACGCTCGTCGTCGGAGCGGATGCCGAGCGGGTGCTCGCGGCGGTGGACGTGCGGCGCTGTGCCGTGGTGGAGAACCGCGAGTGGAAGGAAGGCATCGCGAGCTCGATCCGCGCCGGCCTGGCCCAGCACCGCGGCGACGAGGCGTGCGTTTTCATCGTGGGAGACCAACCGTATGTCGAACTCGATGACGTGAACGGGCTCATCGCCCATCATCTGGCCGACCGCGAGGCGATCGTTGCGCTGCACGCAGGCGATGTCTGGGGCACGCCCATGCTTTTCCCGCGAGCCGATTTCTCCGCGCTCGCGGCGTTGCGCGGAGATCAAGGCGCCAAGCGTTACGCGCTGGCCCAAAAGCGCCGGTTGCGCTTCGTCAAAGCGCGTTCGCGCCACGCCTTCGCCGACGTCGACACGAACGCCGATTACGACAGCATCCGTCAGATCGACCCGCGCACGTAGAAGGCGGCGAACTCGCCGGTCTCGCTCTCGGTGAGCTCCTCGATGCTCTCCACGAACGCTCCGGTAGGGCCCGTGTTCGCCCACACGCGCAGAACGCTGAGCCGCTGCGGCTCACCCTCGGCGACAAGCTCGACGCTGTCGTCGATGCGATTGCGCACCCAGCCGGTGAGCCCAAGCGACACCGCGACCTCGCGTGCGCTTGCCCTGAAGAAGACGCCCTGCACGCGTCCATGGATGATCAGATGTAAGCGGCTCATACAATGGCGGAGGGGGTGAGATTCGAACTCACGAGGGACTTGCGCCCCTAACGGTTTTCAAGACCGTCACGTTCAACCGCTCCGTCACCCCTCCAAAGTCGCGCTCTATGGCGCAGCTCCGCATTCTTCGCATCCCAAGAGCGTCCTTCGATTCACGCCCGGAGTCAAGCCGCAGCTGCGCGATGAGGACGGGATGCCCGCATTGCGCGAATTCATCGTTCGCTGTCTTCACGTCCCCGTTGCGTCGCTCGCACCCATGAATCGCATCTACCACAAGATGTTGCGGGCGACGTAGGCGCGCGTCGGCGGCGAGCAAGCAAGTGCTGCTTTCGTCTTACGAAAGACCCCCTCAGAGAGCTCGAATTAGGGCCAAGGTCCGTGCCTCTTTTCAGTCACTCAGATATACTTACAGGTACTATGAGAGCAACACGACATCTATTCAGCTTGCCCACACTGCTGGTCGCCTGCTGTGCGAGCCTCATGCTGCTCTCGGCGTGCAGCGGCGGATCGAGCACTAACCCGATGCTGCCCACGCAGCCCACCCAGCCCCCGGTCGCGTCACCGACGCCGATTCCGAGCCCGGTCATCTCGCTCAGCGCAAATCTCTTGCACGCGAATGCGGGGGGCGTGGTCGGCACTCCGAACATGTTCACCCCGCCTCAAGGCGACACTCCGACCGGTGGTAACGGCAGTCCGGTCGACGGGATCGGCTGCGATCCGACGATGTCCAACGCCTACCACATCCACGTCTTCGTGGGCATCATGGTCAACGGCACGCATTATGCGCTGCCGGCCGCGCTCGGGATGGTCTCGCCCGGCGCACCGGTGTCTGGATTCATCAACACAGCGCACTGCTTCTACGATATCCACACCCATGACTCGTCGGGCATCGTCCACATCGAAAGCCCGAATCCGACGAGCGCGCCCATCACCACATCCATTTACACGCTGAAGAATATCTTCGACGTGTGGGGCATCACCGCCGACGCATCGCACGTCGGCCCGTTTGCGGGTCCGGTGGTCGTGATGACGTCGGGTCAGACCTATCGCGGCAATCAGAACAAGGGCGTCGTTGCGTCGAGCACCTATACGTTCTATGCCGGCGACCCCAACAGCATTCCGCTGTATTCGCATGAAGTGATCTGGCTGATGGTCGGGCCGACCTTCCCGACGTCGATCGACGGCATCAGCTACTACACGGAGTTCTAGCCTCGGCGCGCGCCGCCAATCCCAGCCGGCTCTAAGACCTGTCTGCTAGCATGCAGACATGAAACAGCTATTTCCGGCGGTCATCGCCGCTACGCTCATCAGCATGCCCTTCGCCGCTTGGGCAGACCAAAACGGCGCTCCGCCCGCGCCATCGTCAGCCGGATTCCAGATCATGGAACAGGCGCATGCCAAGGTCGAGCAGCTCCACGACCAGGCACGGCTGTCGATGATCGGTTCGCTCTCGCCGGCGCAGCGCACGCTCCTCGCACAAGTCGTCGGCCAGCTCGCGATCGCCCAGACACCCGACCCGGCAGCTGCGGCGAAGACGCTCGATGCGAACCTCACGCAGGCGCAGGCGAAGAACGTGCTCGGCATCTCGGCGTCACTCGAACAACAAGCACGCCAAGTCATGGACGCAGCCCACAAGCAGATGCAAGCAGCCATGCCGGACAGCTCGGCGCCGCACGGGCAATGGGGTATGCACAGCATGCAAGTCATGCACGAGGGCGCAGACGAGACAGACCCTGGGATGATACTGTTGTCGATGGCCGCTCGCGCGATACATCCGATGGGGCCACCACAGATGATGGGCCCACCGGGTGCCCCTCGCTGAACGCACGAGCGAACATATGCTCCCAGGAATGAACGGATAAAACACCAAGGGCCCGCTTCCGACCGTGAAGGGGCCCGGATGTGAACGACTGCGACATCTGCAAGCGCAAGAGCGCTGAGCTCTATCCTATCGACGATCACGTCGTCTGCGAGACCTGCCTCATGCAAGGCAGGCTCGATGAGATCCCCGAGTTCGCCGCGATCGAACTGCATGAGCTCGAACTCGTCGTCGCCGGCGCGACGCTGTCATCATGGTGGAACCGGGGCATTCCGGCCCCGAGCGGGCACTGACACGACCGATGGACACGCCGGCGCTGCGGGCCAAACAGGCGCCGCTCAAAGAACTCTATAGAGAAGATCCAAAAAGCGCACTGATCACTCTGCGCGCGCACGGCTCGATCGACGACCCGGCCGGCTTGAGCTGCAGCGTGGAGACGGGCCGAGCGCTGGTCAAGGCCGGGCTGCATCCGGCGACGGGCGGCGACGCAAGCCTTGTCTGTTCGGGCGATATGCTGCTGCAGGCGCTCGTCGCCTGCGCCGGCGTGACGCTGCGCGCGGTCGCCACAAGCACGGGGATCGCCCTGCGCGGTGGGGCGATCAGCGCTGAAGGCGATCTCGACTTCCGCGGCACCCTTGGGGTCGATCGCGAAGCGCCGGTCGGTTTTTACGCGATCCGGCTGAAGTTCGAGCTCGCAGGCGACCTCAACCCCGAGCAGCTCGCCACGCTGCGCAAGCTCACCGAACGCTACTGCGTCGTCTATCAGACGCTTGCCAAAGGCGTGCCGCTGGAGACGAGCTTCAGCGCCGCCTGACGCAGCGCGTCATAGTCTCTTCAAGCCTTCATTAGAATTCTCAGCGGTCTTCAATCGTCTGGGTGACAACCCTCACAGGGCACGATCGGATTTCGGGCGATGATGTGAGGCATGGACAGCTTGCACGCGCGCGCCAAGCGCGCATTCACGCTCATCGAGCTCATCATCGTCGTGGCGATCATCGCGATATTAGCGGCCATTCTCATCCCGAACTTCCTCCACGCTCGCGCCGAGGCGTTGTCCTCATCCTGCGAGGGCAACCTGAAGCAGATCGCGACAGCGCTGCAGGAATATGCCGTCGACAATGGTGGTCAGTATCCCGCGACGAGCGCGCCGGTCGACGTCAACCTGTTCGGCGGTGCCGGCAACCCCTATCTGAGCTCAGTGCCGAACGATCCGGCCGGCGGCAGCTACTACTACGTCACGCCGGCGAACGGCGTCTGCGCGTCCGGCGATAGCTTCAAGTTGCGCGACGGCGACAGCCACGACACCACAACGCTCACTCAGCTGCCGAGCTATCTGCCTGGAGTCACGGGCATCCGCTGGTGCTCGGGGTCGGGCCTGCACGCCTGCGTCTGTTAGGCCGAAGACGCGCACACGCGCGCAACGGACCAGCGCGAGAAGGAGTCATCTGCAAGAGCTCCGCAAAAAGGTCATAACGGCGTCGTCCTCAAGGACCGCTGTATGTTCACTTGTGTTATGAAGGGCTCGGTGTTTTTGATGAAACGATTTGTGTCATCGGTCTTTGCCGCATTTGTCGTCCTCGCGGTCACAGGCGTCGTCCGCGCGGATACGACCGCTCCGCCGCAAGCTGCCGCCCGGCATGACGCCGGCGATGTGGAAGCAGGTCACACGCCTGGTCCGCAACATCCCAAAGGCATACCGGCCGGAGAGTTCCGATGGCCGGCTGTATCCCGACGATGGGGTATCACTACGCGAACCCCAAAGACTTGCCGTTCGGTCCGATCTACGGCTGGTATCAGAACACAGTGCTCTTCAGCGAGGTGATGATCGCCCAGACCGATTTCGCGAAAGGGAAGAGCTGGTCAGAAGTGCTGCAGCCGCTCCCCGGCCATCAGATCGACCACGTCGACATCTGGTTCGAGCCGCACGGTCACCCGGGCTATACCATTCCTCACTACGACATCCACGCGTGGTACGTGCCGCACAACGTGCACATGCGTTACTGCAATAACCCCTCCGGCACAAAGCCGAGCTGGATGGGCCCATAGAGAGCACCCACCCACGACAGCGTGGGCCTGCGTAACGCGGCCCACGCGTCGACCCCCAGGCCGGGGTTGCTACATTTGCCTCCCCGGCGCGGAGGCATGGCACAGCTCCCTAACAAACAACCCTGCCTTCAGCTTGACGTCTGCCATCGTCGTGCCTGACGTTTGCGCGTCTGCGTCGGAACTTGTGCGGAGGTGATCCTGCTTGTCGAATGAGGCCAAGGCGTACAAGGACCCCGGGAATCCGGAGGAGATCAGCCGGCGCGCATTCCTCGCCCGCGCCACCATCTTCTCGGGGACGGTCGTCGGGCTCGGTCTGACGATCCCCCTGGTCGGCTCGCTCGTGCCCAAATCCGAACTCGTGGATGCCAACAAGGGCTTCGCGCCGCTCAACAAAGACGAGTTCGCGCAGCTCGAGCAGTCGATCGACAAGCCGGTGAAGATATTCTTCAGCAAGCTCGTGGTCAACGGCTATATGAAGGAAGACACCGACTACTACGTCTGGGGTCTGAAGCTCAGCGACACCGAGCTGCAACAGATGCGCCAGGAGCGCCCCGAGCTCTTCAACCAGTCCAACAGCAACGGCATCGACTACCCGGTCGGCAACCTCAACTTCGTCATGTTCAGCTCGCTCTGCCCCCACCTCAACTGCAAGTACGACTGGGATGCCGGCCTCAAGGCGTTCTTGTGCCCGTGCCACGGATCGCAGTTCAGCAGGTACGGCAAGCACATGAAGAACGCCAAAGGCGAGTTCATCGGTCCGGCGCCGCGCGGGCTTGACCCGCTGCCCTTTAACGAACAGGGCGGAGTGGCGCAAGTCGAGTGGATCAAGTTCGCGGCCAACACGGCCGACATGCTCCGCATGTCGTACTGGTAGGAGACGGCGCAATGCTAGCTTGGCTTGAGAACCGGACCGGCCTGATCGGTGCGCTGAAGACCTTCCTCACAGAAGACGTCCCCGGCGGCGCGAGCTACTGGTATGTCTTCGGCAGCGCGACCCTGCTCGTGCTCGCAGTCCAGATCGTCACCGGCATCATCTTGTGCTTCTACTATTCGCCGTCGTCGTGGACGGCCTGGGAATCCACGCAGTTCATCTACCGCCACGTGTGGGGCGGATCGTTCCTCATCAGCCTGCATTACTGGGGCGCGTCGGCCATGATCGTCCTCATGTCGATGCACCTGCTGCAAGTGGTGCTCTTCGGAGCGTACAAGAAGCCGCGCGAGATCCAGTGGGTCGTCGGCGTGCTCTTGTTCTTCATCGTGCTCTCGATGGGCCTCACAGGTTACCTCTTGCCCTGGGATCTCAACGCGTATTTCGCGACGCAGGTGGCGATCAATATCGCGGCCAGCGTCCCCGTCATCGGTCAGTTCATCTACCATTTCCTGAGCGACGGCTCGACCTAGGCACGCTCACCGTCGGCCGGTTCTTCGGCCTGCACGTCTGGGCGACGCCGGCGGCGGTCCTCGCACTCGTCGGCATGCACTTGTTCATCTTGCGGCATAACAGCCCGGCCGGCCCGCCGTCGGACGAAGCCCCAAAGACGTACGGCAGGTTCTACCCGAACCAGGTCTTCATGGACACGGTGAGCGCCGTCATCACCTTCGCCATCATCGTCGCGCTCTCGGTCTTCATGCCCGCACCGCTGCTCGCCAAGGCCGATCCCAACAACGCGCAGTTCATCCCAGCGCCGGCATGGTATTTCTACGCGCTCTACGGTCTGTTGCGCATGTTCCCGGCCAATCTCTCGCTCGTGCCGACCGTGATCCTGCCCGGCGTCTTCACTATGGTGCTCTTGTTCCTGCCGTGGCTGGACCGCAACCCCAGCCGGGCGCTCGCGCGGCGTCCCTTCACGATCCCGTTCCTGATCATCTCGGTGGGCCTGATCGTCGGCATCACGTTCTATTCGGCCAAGCTCATCGGCGCGGAGCAGGCTCTGAGTCCGGCTGGACAGACGCCGGTCGAAGGCTACGGCGCACCGCCCGGGGGCGAAGCCGTGCCCAACATCGCGCTCACCTATCCGACGCCGCCCGGAGCCGTGGCAGGTCCGTCCGGCTCGGCGGTCTTCGCGCAGAACTGCGCGAGCTGTCACGCCGCCACCGGTAAGGGCATACCCGGCGCGTTCCCGCCGCTCGCCGGCAACCCGGTCGTGACCGGCGATCCGAACAAGCTCATCAGCACCGTGCTCGGCGGCATGAACGGCCCGATGGCGGTCAATGGCGCGCACTTCAACGGTGCGATGCCGGCCTGGAAGGACAAGCTCAGCCCGGCCGAGGTCGCAGCGGTCGTCACGTACATCCGCAGCTCGTGGGGCAACAAAGCCCCAGCGGTAACCGAAGCACAGGTCAAAGCGCTCGTGAAGTGAGCATCGCTGCTTCGTGGGCTATCGGACCTTTAGGTCCATTACAGGGGCGATCGTAACGGTCGCCCCTAATTCTTTCCAGCGCGCAGCGCCGCCTAAAGACAACGAGGTGACCTCAAGGTGAAAAACGCCGTCATCGTCGTTCACGGCATCAGCCCGCAGCAGCGTTACACGATCCAGGACCTCTTCGCATCGGGGCTGTGCGCCGCGCTTGAGAACGAAACGCCCGTGGACCGCGCCGCTCGTCTGGGCAGCGGCGCCCCGCCCCGGTCAGGTTCGTGGACGACCGCCGTCGCCTGGCCCGCGGTGTGCCAGGGGCAAGCGGTGCAAGAGCCGGCCGTCATGGCGCTGCGCGTCGAGTGCAAAGACGAGCGCGGCGCCGACGCGCCCTGCGAGCCGACCATCGATGTCTTCGAAGGCTACTGGAGCCCGGTCGATAAGGAGGAGACCACGCCGTGGCGCGTGCTCTCCTGGTTGTTCCAGTCGTTTTTCGCACCGCTCAGCAACGCGAAGATACCGGTCACGCTCGCGAAGTTCGTCTACGACCTGTCCTGCGCGCTCGGCGCGCTCGCCTTCGGCGTGACGGTCACGATCCTGCTCGCTGCTTCGGCAGTGCACGCATACGAGCTCAACGGCGACTTGGTCCGGCAGGATCCAGCCGCGCTGCTCATCGCGCTCTGCGGCGCGTATCTCATCGCCCAAGTAGCAGCGCGGCTGCTGGCGTTTGTGACGATGCAGGCCGGCATCGCCTGGTGGGGTGTCGCCGTGCTCGCGATCTTGCTCGCCGTGGGCCTGGGCCTGCTCGGCTGGCCGATGCTGGGCGCAAAGCCACAACCGTTGATCGAGGTCCTCACCGGGCCACGCGCCTGGTTGGTCTTCAGCGCGTTGTTGCTGCGATCGCTGCTCGGCTTCATCCGCAACTTCTTGGTCGACGCGGTGGGTGACATCCAGATCTACACAACGCAAGACGACAACGCCCGCTTCTATCATTTCCGCGGGGAGATCGTCAAGGCCGTCAGCGACGTCGTCGGCCGGGTGCTGCGTTCCACCGATGGCGAGGGCAAGCCGCTCTACGACAAGGTGTTCCTCGCCGGCCATAGCCTGGGAAGCACGATCCTCATGGACGTCATCGTCGCGTTGCACGAGCAAGTGGAAGAAGAGGGCCTCAAAGCCAACGCCTGGCGCCGTCTGCGCGCCTTTATCACGTTCGGCGCCGCGCTCGAGAAGACGCGGTTCTTCTTCGATGTCCGCAACCCAAGGCTGTCTCAGGCGCTCATGGCGTGGCGCCGGGATATCTACGGGCACCTCTTCACCGCCGAAGCTGCCGCTCTCGATGGTCCGGCGCCGCACGTCTCCCAAAAGCCTCACGGGATATACTGGGAGAACTACTGGTATTTCACCGACCTCGTGGCCAACGCGATCGCCTCGTACACGTCGTCGCGCCGGCCTGGGGACGATCTCACCGAGCGCGCGCCTGAGTCAGACCATGCGGTGTGCGTCAACGCGCGGCTCGTGCCGCCGCTCAGCCCGTGGCCGCATAGCCACTACTTGCACGACGACTCGTTCTGGCATACCGGCAAGCAGTTGGGAGCCACAGCGATCGTCGCTCATGGTTGACCGTGCGTGGCACGCAACCGTTTGACTTCGGCTTCGACCGGCCACTCGCTGAACACCCACAGCAACTGCACGACGATGTTGGCGACGGGAACGAGCATCCATAGACTCCAGACTCCGGGGTAGCCGCATTTCTCGGCGACTCGCCAGTAGCAGTAGATCGTGAAGGCGATCGCCACAAGCGCGAAGAGTAAGAAGAAGACGGAGAAGCCGGCGCCAAGCGCGGCAGGGAAGTACCTGCCGCTGTCATCGGCCAGCACGAGTGCCAAAACAGACGCTGCCAATACCATCGTGTGCTCCCTTCATAAGACGGGGTCGAGACGATGCCGCCCCCTTAGGGAAGGCTCCCTCGCCACCTGCCGGTCGCGCACAAGCGCCGCCGCTCGAGCATCGAGGAAAAGGACCTCAAGGTCCGTTGCGCAGCGGTCTGACGCGTCCATCGTCCGTCGCTGCAAAGGTCCGTGGCCACGTTTGCGGCGAAATCAAAAAACACCGCGAGCGAACACTGCACGGGAGTCCGCAACAGGACTGAGAGGGCGACGTCTGTCGCCGACCGTCGGAACCTGATCTGGGTGATGCCAGCGAAGGGAAGCATTCATGAGCCACACACTCACACCGCAGGAGCACAAGGAACCTCAAGGTCCGTTGCTTCAAGACCCTCACCCTCCGTCGCTACGATCGCACAAGGTCTACGTCGATGGACCGGCCGGGATCCGCGTCCCGATGCGTCAGATCCACCTGACCGATGGCACGGACTTCCGCGTCTACGACACAAGCGGCGTCCACACCGATCCGGGCATCGAGGTGGATGTGCGGCGTGGCCTGCCGGCCCTGCGCGCCGGGTGGATCGCGACGCGCGCCGACACGGACGTACTCGCCCAGCCCACCTCGACCTATCGCCGCAGTCGTGAAGCAGACACGGGTCTCGCGGACGTGCGCTTCCCCGACCCGCGCAAGCCGCTCCGGGCCGCGCCGGGGCGCACCGTCACGCAGCTGCATTATGCGCGGCGCGGTGAGATAACGCCGGAGATGGAGTTCATCGCGCTGCGCGAAGGCGTCGCGGCTGAATTCGTGCGCGACGAGGTGGCGCGCGGCCGCGCCATCATCCCCGCCAACATCAACCATCCCGAATCCGAGCCGAT
The DNA here is from genome assembly GCA_963806005.1 of Vulcanimicrobiota bacterium. Taxonomy (GTDB): domain Bacteria; phylum Vulcanimicrobiota; class Vulcanimicrobiia; order Eremiobacterales; family Eremiobacteraceae; genus JAFANK01. The sequence goes on from CAWDWJ010000006.1 coordinate 75,590, forward strand.
GATCATCGGGCGCAACTTCCTCGTCAAGATCAACGCCAACATCGGCAACTCGGCGGTCAGCTCGTCGATCGAAGAAGAGGTCGAGAAGATGACCTGGGCCATCCGCTGGGGTGCGGACACCGTCATGGACCTCTCGACCGGCAAGAACATCCACGAGACCCGCGAGTGGATCTTGCGCAACTCGCCCGTGCCGATCGGGACCGTGCCCATCTATCAGGCGCTCGAGAAGGTCGACGGCAAGGTCGAGGACCTTGGCTGGGAGATCTTCCGCGACACGCTCATCGAGCAGGCCGAGCAAGGGGTCGATTATTTCACGATCCACGCCGGCGTGCTGCTTGCGCTACGTGCCCCTGACCGCCAAGCGCATCACCGGCATCGTCTCCCGCGGCGGCTCCATCCTCGCCAAGTGGTGTCTCGCCCATCACAGCGAGAATTTCTTCCACGACGCACTTCGAAGAGATCTGCGAGATCATGAAGGCCTACGACGTTTCGTTCTCGCTCGGCGACGGTCTGCGCCCGGGGTCGATGGCTGACGCCAACGACGCGGCGCAGTTCGCCGAGCTCGAGACTTTGGGCGAGCTCACCCGATGTCGCCTGGGAGCACGACGTGCAGGTGATGATCGAAGGCCCGGGCCACGTGCCGATGCACCTCATCAAGGAGAACATGGATCGCCAGCTCGCGGTGTGCCAGCGAGGCGCCGTTCTACACGCTCGGGCCGCTCGTCACCGACATCGCTCCCGGCTACGACCACATCACCAGCGCCATCGGCGCCGCGATGATCGGCTGGTACGGCACTGCGATGCTGTGCTACGTGACGCCCAAAGAACACCTCGGGCTGCCCAACAAGAAGGACGTCAAGGATGGCGTCATCGCCTACAAGATCGCGGCGCATGCGGCCGACCTGGCCAAAGGGCATCCGACGCGCCCGGCAATGGGACGATGTGCTCTCGAAGGCGCGTTTCGAGTTCCGCTGGGAGGATCAGTTCGACGCTCGCGCTCGACCCGGAGACGGCGCGCGAGTTCCACGACGAGACCCTGCCTGCGCACGGCGCGAAGGTCGCGCATTTCTGCTCGATGTGCGGGCCGCATTTCTGCTCGATGCGCATCACCCAGGACGTCAGAGACTATGCCGCGCGGGTCGGCGTCGACGAGACGCAAGCGATCGAAGCGGGCATGCGCGAGAAGGCAGCGGAGTTCGCCCAAAGCGGCGGCGAGCTCTACGTGCCAAAGGCGACCGTGTAAGGAGAAGGTATGTCGAAGAAGATCATCGCGGTGATGGGCGCGACGGGCGCGCAAGGCGGCGGGCTCGTCCGGGCGATCCAAAACGATAGAACGAGCGAGTTCACGGCGCGCGCCGTGACGAGAGACGTCAACTCGGAGAAGGCCAAAGAGCTCGCCAAGCTCGGCGCCGAGGTGGTCGCCGCCGACATCGACGACGTGGAAAGCGTGAAACGCGCATTCCAAGGCGCGTACGGAGCATACTGCGTCACCTTCTATTGGGCGCACTTCTCGCCTGAGAAGGAGATAGCGGAGGCCAAGAACATGGCCGACGCCGCCAAGCACGTCCGCCTCCAGCACGTGATCTGGTCGACGCTTGAGGATACTCGCAAGTGGGTGCCGCTGGGAGACAGCCGCATGCCGACGCTGATGGGCAAGTACAAAGTGCCGCATTTCGATGCCAAAGGAGAATCTGACAAATTCTTCACCGACGCGGGCGTGCCGGTCACGTTCTCGCGCGCGGCATTCTACTGGGAGAATTTCATCTACTTCGGCAGTGGCCCGAAGAAGGGTCCCGACGGAAAGCTTGCGCTCACGCTGCCTTTAGGCGATGCCAAGCTGCCCGGCATAGCCGCAGAAGACATCGGCAAATGCGCCTATGGCGTCTTCAAGAAGGGCCGCGAGTATATCGGCAAGACCATCGGCATCGCGGGTGAATGCCTGACGGGACCGGAGATGGCGCAGGCCATGAGCAAAGCGCTTGGCCAGGAGGTGCGCTACAACGGCGTGCCACCGGACGTCTTCCGCGGCTTCGGGTTCCCGGGAGCTGAAGATCTTGGCAATATGTTCCAGTTCCAATCGGATTTTGCGGAGTACTTCCTCTCCGCGCGCGACCCCGTTCTGTCAAGAACGCTCGATCCCGAGCTGCAGACGTTCGCCCAGTGGCTTGGAAAGAACGCGGCGAAGATGCCGCTCGATTAAGCGGCTTGGTGATGTACGGTCGCGATTTCATTCGCGACCGATGAGCCTCTCATACAGCTGCGTGTATGCCCGTGCGGCCCGTGACCAGCCGAAATCGTGACGCATGCCGTTGCGCTGCAGCGCTTGCCACAGAGGCTGATCGCCGTAGACCGCGATGGCCTTGCGCGTCGCATCGGCGAACGCGGCGGCTGAGCCCTCCTCATGCCGGAAGCCGGTGGTGACGCCGGCGGCGACGCCGCGCTCTCCCGCATCGACGACCGAGTCGGCCAGGCCGCCCACGGCCGCCACTACCGGAACCGTGCCGTAGCGCAAGCTGTACATCTGATTGAGGCCGCAGGGCTCGAAGCGTGACGGCATGAGGAAGATGTCGGCGCCCGCGACGATGCGATGGGCGAGGGCCTCGTCAAAGCGGATGCTGGCGGCGACGCGGCTGGGATGCCGGGCCGCGAGGTCGCGGAACCCCCGCTCGAGCTTTGCGTCGCCCTGACCCAGGACGACGAGGCGAGCGCCTGAATCGATGAGGTCGATGGCACGCTCGAGCACGAGGTCAAGCCCCTTCTGCCAGGTGAGGCGGCTGACGACGGCGAGCAAGGGTGCGCGCGCCGTGCGGTCAAGTCCGAGCTCTTGGAGCAGCGCAGCCTTGCACGCAGACTTGCCGGCGAGCTTGCGCTCGTCATACACCTGCGCGATGTTCGTGTCGTGGCGCGGGTCCCACAGCGCATAGTCGACGCCGTTGAGGATGCCGGTGAGGTCGCGCGCTCGCGCGGCGAACAGATCTTCGAGTCCGTAGCCGAAGTGCTGCGTCTGGATCTCTTGCGCGTACGTCGGGCTCACGGCGCTGAGCAGAGTGGCCTCCTGCACGCCAAGTGACAAGAACGAGAGCTTGCCGCTGCCGAAGCGCTGCAAGCGCTCGGGCGGCATGCCGAACGAGCGTAGCTGCTTGAGCGACGCCTCGCCTTGATACCAGGCGTTGTGGATGGTCAAAAGCGTGGGCACGCTTGCGCCCTGCGCCGCGAGCAGGCTCGGGACGAGCCCGGTGTGCCAGTCGTTGGCGTGCACGACGTCGGGTTTCCAGTCGCAGCAGCCGGCCCCGACGCGGCTCGCCGCCTGGGATAAGAGCGCGAAGCGTTCCAGGTTGTCAGAAAAGTCAGCGCCATACTCGTCGGTGTAGGGCCCGCCGCCGCGTTCGTAGAGACGCCGGCAGAAGACAAGCCAGATCCGCGAACCTGAGGGCGTTCGTCCGCTGAGCAGATCGACCGCACCGAAGCCAGCCAGATCGTCGAAGTGCCGGTCCACGGCAAGGCCGCTCACCTGCTCGAGCGCGCTTGGATACGCGGGCATCAACAGGCGCGCTTCGACGCCGAAGTCGGCGAGCGCGGCCGGCAGCGCGGCAGCCACGTCGCCGAGCCCCCCGGTCTTGGCCATGGGGAAGATCTCTGACGCGGCGAAGAGGACCTTGATCGCGGCGTCGCTCATGCGAGCGTGATGACGAGGCCACTGAGCGCGGGCAGCCTGAGCACGACCGAGTAGGGGAGACCCATGCTCGGGTTGTCGGCTGGGTCGGCTCCGTGCAAGCACGAGGTGCCGCTGCCGCCGTAGACGGCGGCGTCGCTGTCGAACACCACATGGTAGGCGGCCCGGCGTGGCACTCCCACGACATACTCCTCGTAGCAGACCGACGAGAAGTTCAACACGACGATCGCAAATGCTTCGCCGTGCAAGCGCATGTAGGAGATCGTCGAGCGCTGGGCGTCGTCGGGTTCGAGCCAGCGGAATCCGGTGTGATCCGAGTCATCGGCGTGCAGCGCCGCGAGCCGCCCGTAGAGCGCGCCGAGATCGCGGACGGCGGCTGCCACCTGGCGGTGGCGCTCGTCCGAGCGCGCGTTCCAGTCGATCTCGAAGGTTGGATCCCAGGCGCGCCGCTGCCCGAACTCGTTGCCCATGAAGATGAGCTTCTTCCCCGGATAGGTGGCCTGGTAGGTGAAGAGCAGGCGCAGACCGGCAAAACGCTGCTCGTCGCTGCCGGCCATGTGCTCGAAGAGCGAGCCACGTCCAAGCGCGACCTCATCGTGCGAGATCGCGAGCACGAAACGCTCCCGCTTGGCGTACAACCGCTCGAAGGTCAGGTCGCGGTGCGCCGCCGGCCGCTCGGTCCAGGGCAGGCCCATGTAGTGCAGCGTGTCATGGACCCATCCCATGTTCCAGCGCATGGAGAAGCCAAGTCCGCCGCGATCGGGCGGCTGCGAGACCGCAGGCCACGACGTCGACTCCTCGGCGATGGTGAACGTGTCGGGCTCGAGCTCCCCGATCTTGGCGTTCATCTCGCGCAAGAACTTCACGGCCGGCAGGTTCTCGCGCCCGCCGAGCGCGTTGGGCTTAAAAGCGCGGCCGGCGCGAGCGTCGTCGAGATAGAGCATCGAAGACACCGCGTCGACGCGCAGGCCGTCGACGTGGAACTCGCGCAGCCAGTACAGCGCGTTGCCGAGCAGGAAGTTGCGCACTTCGGGCCGGCCGTAGTTGAAGATGAGCGTGTGCCATTGCGGATGCTCCGCCATGGTCGGATCGTCGCGCTCATACAAGGGCGCCCCGTCGAACTCGGCGAGCCCCCACAGGTCTTTGGGGAAGTGCAGCGGCACCCAGTCCAAGATGACCCCGATGCCCGCCTGGTGGCAGCGGTCGACGAACCCGCGGAATGCATCCGGCGGCCCGAAGCGGCTCGTCGGCGCGAAATAGCCCGTGACCTGATAGCCCAGCGATTCGTCGAGCGGGTGCTCGAAGACCGGGAGCAATTCGACGTGGGTGAAGCACATCTCGCTCGCGTACGCGCTGAGCTGCTCGGCGAGCCGCTCGTAGCTCAAAAAGCCGTCGTCGCGCTGGCGCCGCCAGGAGGAGAGGTGCACCTCGTAGATCGTGATAGGCTGCTCCCGCCAATGCCACGAGCGCCTGCGGGCGAGCCACTGCGCATCTCCCCACTCGTAGGTGCTGGGCGCGACGACGACGGCGTTCTGATTCGAACGGTGCGGGAAGGCGCGCGCGTAGGGGTCCGTCTTGATGACCAGGCGCCCCGTCTCCTGATTTTTGATCTCGAACTTGTAGTGCGCCCCGGCATCGAGGTCGGGGATGTGCAGTTCCCAGACGCCGCCGCTATCGATCCTGGCCATCGGGTGGCTGCGCCCGTCCCAGGCGTTGAAGTCGCCGACGACGCTCACGCTGGCCGCCTGCGGCGCCCACGTGGCAAAACGCACCCCCGTCCCTTCCTCGTGCGGGGTGCAATGCGCGCCTAGATGCTCGTAGACGTCGAGCAGCCTGCCTGCGTGGAAGAGTTTGAGGTCGTCCTTGTGCATAGCGGTGATGGGCGCACTTTGAGAGAATCTGAGCGTCCCCTTTTCACCGTGCCAACGGGGCGAAAGCAATGGAGACACCCGGGACCGAGACTCCGCGGTTTGTCAGTCTGCTGACCAAAGCCACGCTGGCCCTCATCCTCGCCGGCGGGCGCGGCTCGCGCCTGCGCGACCTCACCAAGTGGCGGGCGAAGCCGGCCGTGCCGTTCGGCGGGAAATTCCGCATCATCGATTTCCCGCTGTCCAACTGCATCAACTCAGGCATCCGCCGTATCGGCGTCGTCACCCAGTACAAAGCCCATAGCCTCATGCGCCATATCCAGCGCGGCTGGGGGTTCCTGCGGGGTGAATTCGACGAGTTCGTGGAGCTCATGCCCGCGTCGCAGCGCCTGGAGGAAGAGTCGTGGTACACGGGAACCGCCAACGCCATCCTCCAGAACCTCGACATCCTGCGCGACCACAATCCGGAGTTCGTCCTCGTGCTCGCCGGCGACCACGTCTACAAGATGGACTACGGCCCCATGCTCGTGCAGCACGTCGAGAGCGGGGCGGATGCGACCGTCGGCTGTTTTGAAGTGCCGATCGCGCACGCGGTCGATTTCGGCACGATGAGCGTCGATGAGAAAGATCGCATCACCGGCTTCGCGGAGAAAAGCCCCAATCCGATCGCGATACCCGGTCATCCGCACCGAGCGCTGGCCAGCATGGGCATCTATTGCTTCAACGCGAACTTCCTCTACGAGCAGCTTCATCGCGATGCCGAGGTGGCCGATTCGTCGCACGATTTCGGCAAAGACGTCATCCCGTACATCGTCTCCAGCGCCAAAGTCGTCGCTCATCGCTTCGCGCATGCGAGCCTGGGCGGCCACGGCGGCAAGGTCTACTGGCGTGATGTCGGGACCGTCGACGCCTACTGGGAGGCTAACATGGACCTGACCCACGTCGTGCCGCAGCTGAACCTCTACGATGCGACCTGGCCGATCTGGACGTATCAAGAGCAGGTCGCGCCGGCGAAATTCGTCTTCGACGAGGACGGCCGCCGCGGCAGTGCGGTGAACTCGCTCGTCTCCGGCGGCTGCATCATCTCGGGCTCGCATGTGGAGCGCTCGCTTTTGTTCACAAACGTGCGGGTCAACTCGTTCAGCCATGTGGAAGACTCGGTCGTCCTCCCCAATGTCGATATCGGTCGGCACTGCCGCATCCACCGGGCGGTCGTCGACAAAGGCTGCCGGCTCCCCAGCGGCCTCGTGGTTGGAGAAGACGCAGAACACGACATCCGCCGCTTCTACCGCACGGAGGGGGGCGTCACGGTCATCACCCCGGACATGCTCGGCCAAGGGCACCGGGACATAGCCTTGCCCAAGCCCAGCGGGGCAGGCAGTGCCGGACGGAACACCTAGCGAACATCTTAGGTCACACACATGCCGACCAACATCGAACAAGAAGTCAAACTGCAGGTTCCACGCCGCTTCGATCTCCGCACGCTCGAAGCAGGCGTCAATGGCTTCACGGCCTCGCCGGTCGAAGCGCACAAGCTGAGCACGGTGTATTACGACACAGACGACCTGCGCCTCGTGCGCTGGGGCTGCAGTCTGCGCTACCGCAAAGGACAGGGCTGGACGCTCAAGCTGCCCGCCGGCGAAGTGGTGGGCTCGCTGCGGCGCGTCGAGCACGTCTTCGTCGATGACGGGGCCAAACCGCCGGCGCAGGCGCTCGAGCTCGTCACGGCGTTCCTGCGGGGCAAACCGGTGGCGCCGGTCGCTCGGCTGCGAACGGTGCGCAAGAGCCTGCGCCTGCACGGCGCCACGGGCGAGGACATCGCAGAAGTCGTCGACGATGACGTGCGCGTGATCCAAGACGGCCGGGTCGCCGATCGATTCCGCGAGGTCGAAGTCGAGCTCCTCAACGGGGCATCGCCGTCCATGCTCCCCGACCTGACGCGCTGGCTGCAGGATGCGGGGGCAGGCTCGCTTGACGAGACGCCCAAAGCGGTCCGCGCGCTCGGCGTCGCCGCGCAGGCGCCGACCGAGCTGCACTGCCCAGCGCCGACGCTTGAGAGCTCGGCCGGCGATGTTATCCGCCAAGCGCTCGCCTCGTCGGTCGAGCAGTTGCTACGCCACGACGCAGCACTGCGCGTGAGCATGGATCCCGAGGTAGTGCACAAGGCACGGGTCGCGACGCGCCGGCTGCGTTCCGATCTGCGCAGCTTCCTGCCGCTGCTCGACGAGCAGTGGGCGCTGCATCTGCGCGATCGCGTGAGCTGGCTGGCCGACGAGCTGGGCTCGGTGCGCGACGCGGACGTGCTCGTCGCTCGCCTGCGCCGGGACGCGGCGCAGCTCCCGCCCGATGACCAGCAGGCCGCGGAAGCCGTCATCGATCGATTCGCCGCGCAATCCATCGCGACGCGACAGCGGCTGCTCGGCATCCTGCGCGAGAAGCGCTACGTGGAGCTGCTCGACGAACTCGTCACGGCGGTTGGGGATCCCAAGCTCGCGCAGCAGGCAGACGAACGCGCGGTCGACGCCCTCCCCTCGCTCGTCGACGAGCCGTGGAAGAAGCTGTGCCGGGCGATCCACAACCTCGGCGAGGACCCCGAAGACGACAAGCTCCACGAGGTGCGCATCAAAGCCAAGCGCTGCCGCTATGCCGCCGAAGCCATCGCGCCCGTCGGCGGGAAAGAGGCGGCGCGCTTCGCCCGACGCGTCGCACGCCTGCAGACGACGCTCGGGGAACTGCACGACGCCGACGTCACCGAGGACCGCCTGCGGCAGATCAAGGGCGATCGCGACGAGGTGTTCGTGGCCGGCGGGCTTGCCGCGATGGAGGCGTACGCGGCGAATGAGGCTCGCGCATCGTGGCGTCAAGCCTGGAAGAAGGCCTCGAAGAAGAACCTGCGTTTTTGGATGTAGCCGCAGTGAAGCAACGGACCTTTGAAGCAAAGGACCTTCAGGTCCGTTTACTGACGATCGCCGTCTGGCCGCCCATATAGGGTTGGAGCACCGCCGGGATCTTGACCGAGCCGTCGTCTTGCTGGTAGTTCTCCAGGATGGCCACGAGCGTGCGGCCCACCGCCAGTCCCGAGCCGTTGAGGGTGTACGCGAACTCCGGTTTCGCGCGCGGTGCCGGGCGGAAGCGGATGCCCGCGCGGCGTGCCTGGAAATCGCCGCACGTGCTGCACGATGAGATCTCGCGATAGGCGCCCTGTCCGGGCAGCCATACTTCGAGATCGTAGGTCTTTTGCGAAGCGAAGCCGGTATCGCCGGATGACAGCACGACCACCCGGTAGGGCAGCTCGAGCGCCTGCAGCAAACTCTCCGCTTGACGCGTGATGAGCTCGTGGATGCGCGGTCCGTCCGCGGGCGCGCAGATGCCGACGAGCTCGACCTTCTCGAACTGGTGCTGGCGGATGAGACCGCGCGTGTCTTTGCCGGCCGCGCCTGCCTCTTCGCGGAAGCACGGCGTGTAGGCGGCATACAGCTTGGGCAACGCATCGGCTTCGAGGATCTCGTCGCGATGCAAGTTGACGAGCTGCACTTCGGCGGTGGGCGATAAGAAGAGCGCACCATCCTCGACTGAGAACATCACGTCGCTGAACTTGCTCAAGTGCCCTGTGGCCTGCACCGATTCGCGATTGACGAGGATGGGCGGCATGATCTCCGTGAAGCCGGCGGCGACGTCGCGTTCGAGGAAGAAGTTGATGACGGCACGGTTGAGACGCGCGCCGTGGCCGGTCAGGACCGCGAAGCGGCTGCGCGCGATGCGCACGCCGCGTTCGAAATCGAGGATGCCGAGCGCCTCGCCGATATCCCAGTGGGGTTTGGGCTGGAAGGAGAAGCGCGGCGGTTCGCCCGAGCGGCGCAGCTCGACGTTGGCGCTCGCGCCGGGGCCATCGGGGATATCGTCGGCGAGGATGTTGGGAATGCCCGCAAGCAGGTCGTCGATGCGCCGCTCGAGAGCGGCTGCGCTGTGCTCCTGCGCATCGATCTGCTGACCGAGCTGGGTGGACTCGTCGCGCAGGGCACGCAGGGCGTCCTCACCGCTCTCTTTGGCCTTGGCGAATTGCGACGAGATGCGGTTGCGCTCGGCCTTGAGACGGTCGACCGCGGTGGCGCCAGCGCGCCACTGCTCGTCAAGCGTGAGGATATCGCCGACGGCATCGTCGGGCAGACCGCGCCGCTGCAGCGACCGGCGGACGACGTCTGGGTGCTCTCGGATAAGACGCTTATCGAGCATGCCCGCCGTTTTGGCGGACGCGGCGAGGGTGACCTTTGGAAGAAATGGGCCGGAACGGACCTCAAGGTCCGTCGCGTCAGCCGCCCGTCGCCGTTAGCGGACGATCAGAAGGATGAGGCGGTGCGCCGTGCCGGCGCCTCGTCTCTGCCGGCGACGTAGCGCTTGAGGTCCTCGGGGTTGATGGCCTTTTCGATCGCGGCGTCGAGCGTGATCATGCCGTCGTTGACGAACTTGGAGAGCTGCTTGTCGAGCGTCTGCATGCCGACGTTCTGTCCGGTCTGCATCATGCTCAAGATCTGCGCCGGCTTGTTCTCGCGGATCAAGTTGCGAATGCCAGGCGTGCCGATGAGGATCTCCATCGCGCAGACGCGCCCCGTGCCGTCGACCTTGGGGACGAGCGTCTGGGTGAACACCGCCTCCAAGACGCCGGCGAGCTGCAAGCGGATCTGCTCCTGCTGCTCGGGCGGGAAGACGTCGATGATGCGGTTGATGGATTCGGCCGCCGAGGTGACGTGCAGCGTGCCGAACACCAAGTGGCCTGTCTCGGCCGCGGTCAAAGCTAGAGCGATCGTCTCCAAGTCGCGCATCTCACCGATGAGGATGACGTCGGGGTCCTGACGCAGCGCCGAGCGCAACGCGGCGGAGAACGAATGGGTGTCGCGGCCGAGCTCGCGCTGCGTCACGATGCAATTGATGTTGGAGTGCAAGAACTCGATCGGATCTTCGATCGTGATGACGCGCGAGTTGCGGTTGCGGTTCATGTAGTTGATCATGGCGGCAAGCGTGGTCGACTTGCCCGAACCGGTCGGGCCGGTGACGAGCACGAGGCCGCGTGCTTTTTGGGTCATCTGACCGACGGGCGGCGGGAAGCCCATCTCTTCGAGCCACGGCGGGGTGTCCGGGATGTTACGGAAGGTCGCACTGACGCTGCCCCGCTCGAAGCAGGCGTTGACGCGGAAGCGGGCCACGCCGATCATCGCATAGGCGAAGTCGATCTCGCGCTCGCGGTTGAGCGCGTCGACCTGGTCCTGCGTCAGGACGGAGGTGAGGAGCGCCTGCGCGTCTTCGGGGGAGACCTTTTCCTCGACGAGCGGCTGGAGGACGCCGTGGAGTCGGATCATTGGCGGGCTGCCGACGACGAGATGGATGTCGGACGCACCCTTCTCCACCATGCTGATCAGAAGATCGTCGAGTTTATGCGGGTACATCGGTCCTCCACTTGGGAGCAAGCGGCTGCGGCCTGCATCGAGGCGTTGCCCGCTCTCCTTAAGAAGATATCGGCGCGTTGCCAACCCCAGCCCATGTGACCTGTCTCCCCGGGACAGGTGGAATCGAGGGAACCATCGCGACCATCCGGACGCCTCTGCGGCGGATCACCATAGGACAAGCCCTCTCGGCGATGGCGGAGTTCCCCGTCCGCCACGCCGGCACGGAGCTGGCGAGCCTCGCCGCAGCCGAGGGGCGGGTCCTCGCACAGGAGGTCACTGCCCGCCACGACGTCCCTGCCTTCGCCCGCTCGATGGTCGATGGCTATGCGGTCATCGCGGCGGACGTCAAGGGTGCAACCCGCCAAGCGCCTGTGACGCTCACGCGAGCCGGTGAGGTCGCGATGGGGAGCGCAGCGGAGTTCACGCTGACGCACGGGCAAGCGATCGCCGTGCCGACCGGCGGCGCGCTGCCGCACGGGACTACGGGCCTCATCAAGATCGAAGACACGGAAAGCACGGATGGCCGAGTCGTCGTCTACGACGCACAAGACTGCGAGGATCGCATCAACCCAAGGGCGAGCGACGTGCGAGCTGGCGAGCGACTCTTCGCACGCGGTGTGTGTCTGAGCCCGGCGGCGGCCGGCCTGCTCGCAGCGGTCGGCATCGCAGAGGTGACCGTGTATCGCATGCCGTCTATCGGCGTGCTCGTGACCGGCGACGAGCTCGTGCCGGCCGGCCAAAGGCTTCAGCCCGGCCAGATCCACGAGAGCAACGGCGTCGCGATCTCCGCCGCGCTTGTGGCGCTCGGCTTTGCACCGCATCGCTACGACCTCGTCGAGGACCGGCGCGAAGCGCTCGAGCAGGCTTTCGAGCGTGCGCTCTCCGAGTGCGACGGCGTCATCATCTCCGGCGGGTCGAGCGTCGGTGCACGCGACCACACCCCGGCCGTCGTCGCAGACGCGGGTCCTCCTGGCGTCGTGGTGCACGGCGTGCGGGCCAAGCCCGGGCGGCCGGTCATGCTCGCCATGATCGGCGATCAGCCCGTCATCGGTCTTCCGGGCAACCCGGTCTCCGCGCTCGTCATGTTCGAGGCGCTGGCCAAGCCGATACTGCTGCGCATGTTCGACAAACGCGACGACTCGCTGCCTGTGCGCGCGCGCCTCGATACGGCGATCGTCGCGGACGCTCTTCTCGAACATCGCATCCCGGTGCAGCTCGTGGCCAGCCCCGACGGACCGATTGCCCGGCCGCTTTTTGGATCGTCGTCACAGCTCCACATCCTGGCGCACGCCGACGCGATCGTCGTCGTCCCCGAAGGCTCGGGTGGACTCGAGCCAGGCGCGCTCGTCGACGCATACCCCCTCTCCCGCACGAGGACCATCCGATGACCGAAAAGATCCTTGCCGCGTTCGCCTGCATCGTGCTGCTTGCCGCCTGCAGCCCTGCGCAACAGCAGCGGGCCAAATCCGATATGAACGACGCGCTCATCCTTGCGCAGATCAAGGCGAAGATCGCCGCCGTCGACGCGGCGACCGTTTCGCTCGTGAAGGTCGACGTCAACCACCGGGCCGTGACGCTGAGCGGGGAGGTCCACTCCGCGGTCGAGCGGCAGAAGGTCGACGAAGCGGCACGCAGCGTCTCAGGCGTCACGCGCGTCGACGACCGGCTCGTCGTGAACGCAAAAGCGCCGACCGCGCACGAGATCGCAGACGACCTCAACGTGCAGGCGAACGTGCAAGCCGCGCTCGCCGCGCAGACCGGCGTCAACGCCCTCAAGGTGCGGGTCAGCGTGCACGCCGGCGTCGTGCAGCTCGAAGGCACGTATGCGAGCTCGGCGTTGCATGAAGTGATCCTCGAGACGGCGCGAGGCGTCCCCGGAGTTCGCCGCGTCGTCGATCGCTTGCATCGCGCCGCGACCGACACGACGCACAGCTGAGGCGAGCAGAGGTGAGCATAGTCGGGTCAGGGAATCTGCGAGGCTCCGCATAGAGGAAGGCCGATCGACTCAGGTGCGTTACGCGATACTGTCGGACATCCATTCCAACGTCGACGCCCTGACCGCCGTGCTCCGCGAGCTCGACGGGCTTGGGATAGATGTGCTCGTCTGCCTCGGCGATATCGTCGGCTACGGCCCAAGCCCCAACGAGACGTGCGACCTTTTGCGCGAACGCGGCTGCATCGCGATCGCCGGGAACCACGATGAGGCGGCCGTCTCGGACGAGCACGCCGACAGCTTCAACTCGCTGGCGCGCACCGCCATCGCTTGGACCCGCGCCCAGCTCTCAGCGACAAACCGCGAATATCTGCGCTCCCTGCCGCGGGAACACCGTTTCGATTCGTTCGCCATCGTCCACGGTGCGCCGACCTTCCACTTCGATTACATCCAAGGCGTGGAGGATGCGCAGGAGGCGTTCGAGCGGGTCACGATGCCGGTGACGTTCGTCGGACACACCCATGTCGCCGAGGTCTACTACCGCGACGAGCAGGGCCGGACGTTCCATCAGAAGCTCTCTGGTGGTGGACGCATCGACGTGACGCCGGACTTCCGCTACATCGTCAATCCGGGCAGCGTCGGCCAGCCGCGCGACCGCAATCCGCAGGCGTCATTCGCCTACTTCGACGATGCCACCGGCTACATCGAAGTCCGCCGCGTGACGTACGATGTCATGCGCGTGCGCGAGCGCATGGAGCGCGCCAAGCTTCCGCAAGCGCTGGGCGACCGGCTCTCCATCGGATGCTGACGCGATGAGCGAGACGTCTGACGTCGTGCGGCGCCTGCCGCCGTCCCAGAGCCTCCAGGACGACAGGCGGTGCTTCGCCTGCGGTCCGGAGAATGCGGACGGGTTGCAGCTCGTCTTCGACTACGGCGAGGACACGGCGCGGGCGACCTTCGTCCCCAAAGAGCGCTTCGCGGGATGGACGACGATCTTGCACGGCGGCGTCGTGGCGACGCTGCTCGACGAGGCGATGGCGCATGCCGCGATCGCAGCAGGCGTGCGTGCGGTCACCGGCCGCCTGGAGATCCGTTTCCGCAAAGCCGCCCCGATGGACGCCACGCTTGTGACGCAGGGTCGCGTCGTCGGCAGGCGCGGGCGTATGCTGACGCTCTCGGCGACCGTCACCGGGGTCGACGGCACGCTCTACGCCCAAGGTGAGGGGAGGTTCGTCGCCGATGACCCAGGCGGGCACTGACAAGGAGTCCGGCCGCAAGACCATCGCCTCGAACCGCAAAGCCTTCCACGAGTACGCGATCCAAGACAAGTACGAGGCCGGAGTGGTGCTGCAAGGCACCGAGGTGAAGAGCCTACGCAGCCAAGGCTGCTCGCTCGTCGACGGGTTCGTGCGCGTTAGGGGAGGAGAGGCGTGGCTCGTCAACGTCCACATCCCACCCTACGAGCAGGGCACGTTCTTCTCGCAGCACGAGCCGCGTCGCGAGCGCAAACTGCTCCTCCACGCCAGGGAGTTGCAGCGGCTTTCGGGCAAGCTGCAGGAGAAGGGCCTGACGCTTCTGCCGCTGCGCATGTATTTCCGCAAGAACAGGGTCAAAGTGGAGCTCGGGCTCGGGCGGGGCAAGAAACTGCATGACAAGCGAGACAGCATCCGCGAGCGCGAGGTCCGGCGCGAGATCGAGCGCGCGGCGCGCCGGCGCTAAGCACGCCACCATCTCGCCGGCGCTGGCCGCGCGCTTCGAGCGCGCGTGCGAGCTCCTGCGCCTGCCCCTCTCCGGGCCGTTCGTCGTCGCCGCATCGGGCGGCGCGGACAGCGCGGCGGCGCTCGTGCTCATGCGTGAGGCCGCTCCGCATGCCAAGCTCATCGCCTGCTACGTGGATCACGGCCTGCGCCGCGCGGCGAGCATCGCGCGTGACGTCGCGTGCGTGCGCGCTCAGGCGCGCGCCGCGAAGGCGCAGCTGGACGTGCGGCGGGCGGCCATAGGACCCGCCAAGGCGGGATCGCCTGAAGAGCGTGCGCGCACCGCGCGTTACGAGGCGCTGCTGGCAGCCGCGCGCGATGCGGGCGCACGCTTTGTCATCACCGGGCACCAACAAGACGATCTCTCCGAGACCTCGCTCCTCGCGCTCGTGCGCGGCGCCGGGATCGACGGCGTGGCCGCCATGCGGCCGCTGCGCGTCCTGGGCGACGGTATCGTCCTCGCGCGCCCGCTGCTCTGGGCGACCAAGGCGCAATGCGCAGAGCTCGTCGCGACGCTTGGGATCCCGGTCTCGGAAGACGAGACCAATCGCGACGTGCGCATACCGCGCAACGCGGTGCGTCTGCTCGTCGCCGCGTTAGAAGGCGCGCTGCCCGGCGCATCACGCGCCATCGCCCGATCGGCGGCGCTGCTCGCGGACGACAAGGCGTTGCTCGACCACATGAGCGCGGCCGCATGGCAGAGCGCGCGTGCACGCGACGCTGACGAACTGGCGACGTCCGTGTTGCGCGGCATGCCCATCGCGCTCGTGCGTCGCGTCATCCGTCATGCCCTCGCGGCGAGCGGTGCCGGTCTGCGCGACTTCTCGTTCGAGCACTGCAACGCGATCGCCAAAGCGATCAAGCAGAGCCGTGGCGGCAGCTACCATGCCGGCGCTGCGCGCGTGACGCTCTCGGCCGGACGGCTCGTGGTCGAGCGAGATGGCGCGCGCCGGGCAGCGGTCGGCGCGCCCGTGGCGGTCGATCTCGGCAGGCTGCCACACACGCTCGTCACGCCGCTCGGCGCATTTCGTTGGCCATCGCCGCACGCGCCGGGCGCGGCGCCCGCCCGGCATCACAAAGCGTCAAGCGCTCGGCCCCTGCATCTGTGGAGCGAGCGCAACATCTTGACGCAGGCGAGCTGCGCCGCGCAGGCGGCGTCGAGATCCGCACGCCGCTAGCGGGGGACACATGCATCCCGTCAGGCCGGACCAGGCCCGTCTCCCTGGCCCGCTTCCTGGGGAAGTCGGGCGTTCCGAAATCACAACGTCCGACAGCCGCGCTGCTGTGTGCCGGAGGTCGCATCGCCGCCGTGCTCGGGCTAAGGGTGATGGAACCCTTCAAGCCCAAGGGGCATGGACCCGTGCTGGAGGTGCGGTGGCATGCAACCGATATCTAAAGCACAAGAGCAGATGCAGAGCAGCACGCGCCGCCGCCGCTCGGCAAGATCGTCTTCAGCGCCGAGGACATCGCCCATGCGGTGCGGCGGCTCGGCGAAGAGATCCGCTCGCGCAACGCCGGGCGGCCGCTGCTCCTGATCGGGGTGCTCAAGGGAGCCCTGCCGTTCGCGGCCGACCTCATGCGTGCGCTGGGAGACTATCCGTTGACGATCGACTTCATGGTGGTCAGCTTCGTATGGCACGGGCGCACGGGCGAGGTCGATGTCCGTCTCCTGAAGGATCTCGAGACGAGCCCCGCGGGCCGGCACATCCTGCTCGTGGAAGACATCGTCGACGAAGGATATACCCTTTCATATCTGCTCGACAACCTGCGCAGCCGCCAAGCGGCGAGCGTGCAATCGTGCGCGCTCATCGATAAGCCGTTCCATCGGGTGGTCGACGTCCGCCCTGATTACGTGGGTTTGCGCGCGCCGGAAGACGCGTTCTTGGTAGGGTACGGATTGGATTTTCAAGAACATTTCCGCAATCTTCCGCACATCCGACAACTTCACGCCGGGTTCCGTAGTAGGGGATTAGGGACAGCGAAACCGCTCGCGGCTAGCGCCGACGTCGGGCGTGTCCCGGAGGAGTTCATTTGTTCGTCAAGTTTTTCAAGTACGTGCTGTGGGTGGTGGGCCTGGCCCTCGTCCTCCTCATGGCGTACACCTACTACCAGCGCACGGTGCCGCAGCAGAAGGCGCAGGCCTATAGCGAGCTGCTCACCGAGATCAACACGAATCCGGAATCGATCAGCGAGGTCGAGGTCGGCCCGAGCACGGCGACGATCAAGTTGGTCGGCGACATGCCGAGCAGAACGGTCCAGATCCCGCAAGGCGCGGGCGGCGATCTCATCAAGGCGCTCATCGCCCACAAAGTCAAGGTCTACGCGGACAACTCGTCGGCCAACGCGGGCGCTTCGATGACGCTTGTCTACTGGGTCATCCCGCTCATCATGGTCGTCATCTTCGTCATGTTCATCGCCCGCCAGCTGCAGTCGGGTGGCAGCCAGGCGCTGTCGTTCGGGCGCAGCCGCGCGAAGCTCCTCACCGAGAACCGGCCGAAGGTCACCTTCGCCGACGTCGCCGGCGTCGACGAAGCCAAAGAGGAGCTCGGCGAGGTCGTCGACTTCCTGAAGAATCCGAAGAAGTTCCAGGCGCTCGGGGCGCGCATCCCGAAGGGCGTGCTTGCTGCTCGGGTCCGCCGGGCACGCGGCAAGACGCTGCTCGCACGCGCCGTCGCCGGTGAGGCCGGCGTGCCGTTCTTCTGCATCTCCGGCTCGGATTTCGTCGAGATGTTCGTCGGCGTCGGCGCCTCGCGCGTGCGCGACCTGTTCGAGCAGGCGAAGAAGAGCGCGCCCTGCATCGTCTTCATCGACGAGATCGACGCGGTCGGCCGCCAGCGCGGCGCGGGCCTGGGCGGCGGCCACGACGAGCGCGAGCAGACGCTCAACCAGATGCTCGTCGAGATGGACGGCTTCGAACCGAACACCGGCGTCATCGTGATCGCCGCCACCAACCGGCCCGACGTGCTCGACCCGGCGCTGCTGCGCCCGGGCCGCTTCGACCGGCAGATCGTCGGTGGACCGCGCCGACGTCAAGCGGCCGCGAGGCAGATCCTCGAGGTCCACGCGCAAGACAAGCCGCTGGCGCCGAACGAATCCGCTGGAGATCGCTCGCCGCCGCACGCCCGGCTTCTCCGGCGCGGATCTCGAGAATCTGCTCAACGAAGCCGCGCTGCTCGCGGCGCGCTCGAACAAGACGACGATCGAGATGCACGACTGCGAAGAGGCCATCGACCGCGTCATCGCCGGGCCGGAGCGCAAGACGCGCATCATGTCGCAGCGCGAGAAGGAGATCGTGGCCTACCACGAGTCCGGCCACGCGCTCGTCGGCGAAGCTCCTGCCCAACGCGGACCCGTTGCACAAGGTCACGATCCTCCCGCGCGGCATGGCGCTCGGCATCACCATGCAGCTGCCCGACCGAGGACCGCTACCTCATGACCAAGGCGAACTGATCGCGACCGATCACGGGCCTGCTCGGCGGCCGCGTCGCCGAAGAGATCATCTTCGGCGAGTACACGACCGGCGCCAGCAACGACTTGCGAGAAGGCGACCGAGATCGCGCGCCGGATGGTCATGCAGTACGGCATGAGCCGAAGATCGGGCCGATCGCAGCTCGGCAAGAGGCAGCGAGCAGGTCTTCCTGGGCCGCGACATCGTCGAAGAGCGCAACTACTCCGAAGAGGTCGCGAGCCAGATCGACACCGAGGTGCGCAGCATCATCGACGACCTGCTACGCCAACGCCTACCACTTGCTCAGACGAACATCGACAAGCTGCACCGCCTGGCCGAGACGTTGCTCGAGAAGGAGACGATCGAGGCCGACGAGGTGGAGCGCCTCATCTCGGACAGCCCGGCGCCCGCCAAAGCGCCCGCGCCGCCCGAAGATGCGCTCATCCCCGAGCGCGCGGCAGCGGCGACGCAGACGCCGAAAGAGGAAAAGTCAAGGGTCTCTCCCTCGGTGCTCCCCTTCCCGCCGCCAGAGCCGGCGTGACTTGATGAGACAACCGATCCTTGGGGCGCACGCCGTGCGTCGCACGCGGGCGCTTTTCGCCGCTGCGTCACTCTTGTGCATGCTCTGCGCCTCGGGCCCGGCACAAGCGCAAGGCCCAGGTTCCGGCACTGCCACGGCGAGTTCGGCCGCGCTCCCCGTGTCGGCTGCAGCGCAATTCGATCGACGGCCTCACGCTCGTCGCTCGTAAGGCCACGGCGTCAGCGACCGCGACGCTCGAGATCTGGGTCAGATGTCCGGCTAGCGGCTACGGGGCGCCTCGCCCGGGCCTCGCGCGGCTGACCGCGCTCGCCATCGTCGAGCAGAAGTCGGGCGGATCATCGCTGCGCGATGATGCCCGCAAGGCCGGCGCGCAGATCGCTGTGTCCGTGTATCACGAGTCGACGGAGATCGCGATCGTGGGTCCAGCATACGTCGCACCTGCGTTGCTCGACAAGCTCGCCGCACAGACGCTGCATCCGCACCTCGATCAGAAGGCCTTTGAAGCCGCTCGGCAGCGCCTGGCGGCGCAGCAGGTCGCGCAGATGGACATGCCCGATCAGGTCTTGCGCGACTCGCTCTTCGCCCGCATGTTCTCAAGCGGACCCTTGCACGATTCGTCCTATGGGGATCCCAAGACGCTCACCGGGCTCACCCTTGACGACGTCTCGGCGTTCGCCGCCCGCGCCTACCTGCCGGCCGGTGAGATCGTCGTCAGCCGTCGGCGATGTGGACGCAAGCGATGTGCAGCGGCGTGTGGCCACCGTTCTTCCCGCCGCCGGCGCGACGCAGCCGATGCCGGAATCGGCCGTGGCGCCCTACACCGATACGCCGCTCGCGCTCACCCGCGAGTCGCTCGGCGTGGGCGGCCTCGCCATGGGCTGGGTCGGACCGCCGATCGCCGACCAGCGCGCGGCTACCGCGATGGACTTCTTGTCGGACTACTTGGCGAACGCGCGTGACGGCGTGGTCAGCAAGATCGTGAACGCGGCGATCGCGGGAACAGACTTCAACGGACAGTTCGTCACCCTGCGCAACCCCGGCGTCTTCTACCTGACCGCATCAGGCGAGAAGCTCGATCCGCTCATCGCCACGGGGATCGTGCGCGACGCGATCGCGACGCGCTGCGGCGGCCGCTCTCGAACGAGGAGTTCGCGAACGCGCGCGCAGCCTTTGTGACCCATCTGTTGAGCGACATGCAGAACGTCGCAGGGTCTTGCCGACAACTACGGCTGAGTACTACGCGCAAGGCGCTCTCGGCTATAGCCCGAGCGCCACCGATGCCATGCTGTCCGGCCAGTATTTCCAAACGGTGCAATCGCTGACGCCCGAGTATGTCTACTCGATCGCGCGCCGCTACCTCCAGGCCAAGCCGGCGATCATCGTGCTGCCGCGCGGCCCGGTGCACATCTCGGAGACGCCATGAGACGCTCGTACACCTCCGCGCTGGGTCTGCTGACGGCGCTTTTCGCGAGCACGCTGCTCGCCGCCGCACCTGCTCACACCACCGTCCCTGCCCCTGCGGGGATGGCGTTCGCCCCGGCCACGCAAGTCACGCTGCGCAATGGGGTCATCATCGCGAGCCAGCCCGCGCCCGACTTGCCGCTCGTCAGCGCGCAGATCTTCGTCCCCGCCGGACTCGTGCAACAGCCATCGGGGAAGGCGGGCATCGCCGCGCTGACCGCATCGCTCGTGCTGCAGACCCCGGTCGAGGGCGCGACGACGCTCGAGCAAGCCGTCAGCGCCACGGGTGGATCCATCTCTTATACGCTCGAGCCGCTCGACACGCGCTATTCTCTGGAAAGCCGCGACGCCGATTTCGCCCGCCTCCTGCACGACCTGCGCAGCGCGCTCGGGCGGCCGGACGCGTCAAAGCTCGCCGCGCAGCGCGCGACCGCGATCGCCGGCGCGAGCGCGCTGACCGCCAATCCGCTCGAGACCGCCTACGCCATGATCCGCCAAGTCCGCTATCGTGGCACCGGCTTCGCACTGCCGGATCAGGGCAGCTCCTTCACCATCGCGAGCCTGTCCAAGAGCGACATCGACGCGTACGTCGCAAGCTACCTGCGAGGCAGCGGCACGGTCGTGGCGCTCGAAGGGCGGTCACCGCGCAGACCGAGGATGCAGCGGCCCGCGAGTTCGGGGACATTCAAGCCGCGCCGGCGCTGCCCGCTCCCACGCCCAACCCTGTGGGGCAGATGCGTCAAGTCGTCGCCCACCGCAGCATCGCCTCGCCCTGGGTGGCGGTGGCGTATGAAGCGCCGAGCCAGTATTCGGGCGACTTCGCCACCATGCTCGTCATCGAGGCGCTGCTCGGCAGCGGTGGTGACGTCCACGCCCTCAACGTCGCATCGGATGAGATCGCGCCGCAGGACTTCGTCGGAGCCTACTACCAGTACGAGGCCACGCCCGGCAGCATGATCGTCTTCCTCGGCGGCGAGAGCGAGAATCTCGACCAGTCGGTGCGCGACCTTGAGACCGGGATCGCGCGGCTGCGCGGCGACAGTCTTTCGAGTACGCTCATCGCCGAGGCGAAGAAGACCGCGCTCGGCGACTACTTCCTCTCCGCGACCCGCCTCGAGGACCTGGGTTGGTTGCTTGGGCGTTCCGCCGCATCGCCCGAAGGCGTCGCGTTTGAGAACAACGTGCCGCAGCGCATCATGTCCGTTGGCGCGTCGGACATCCAGCGCGTGGCGCGACGCTATCTCACCAAAGAGACGATCGCGATCGTGCTGCCGCAGGCCCAGGGTCAATAGCCTCTTCCCGTGCGCGTGGCGTTCGTCCACGATTACCTGACGCAGTTCGGCGGTGCCGAGCGCGTGCTGCTCGAGATGCAGCGCATGTATCCGCAGGCGCCCGTCTACACCTCGATCTACGACCCGGGCGCTTTTGAGGGGCGGCTTGCCGGCATCGACGTGCGCACGAGCTACCTCCAGCGCATCCCCGGTGCGGTACGTCATTTCCGGGCGCTCTTGCCCTTGTATCCGCGTGCGTTCGAATCGCTCGACTTGCGCGACTTCGAGCTCGTCATCTCCTCGACGACCTCGTTCGCCAAGGGCGTCCGCGTCGCGCCCGGTACGCTGCACGTCTCGTACGTCAACACGCCGACCCGCTTTTTGTGGTATCCGCACGAGTATGCGACGGAGCTGACGCCGACGCTCGCGCGCCCCGCGCTCGCGCTGCTCACGCCATGGCTGCGGCGCTGGGATTGGCTGGCAGCGCAGCGGCCCCACCATCTCGTGGCCAACTCGCATAACGTGGCGCAGCGGATCCTCCAGACCTATGGACGCAGCGCTGAGGTCGTCCACTGTCCAGCCGATGTGGCGACGGCCGCCGCCGAGGTGCCGGTGGGCGACTACTATCTCGTCATGAGCCGCTTGCTGACCTACAAGCGCATCGCGCTCGCGATCGAAGCGTGCACGCAGCTCGGCGCTCGACTCAAGATCGCCGGCACCGGGCCGGACGAACGGCGCTTGCGTGCGCTGGCCGGCGCGAATGTGGAGTTCT
The DNA here is from genome assembly GCA_963806005.1 of Vulcanimicrobiota bacterium. Taxonomy (GTDB): domain Bacteria; phylum Vulcanimicrobiota; class Vulcanimicrobiia; order Eremiobacterales; family Eremiobacteraceae; genus JAFANK01. The sequence continues at coordinate 97,755 of CAWDWJ010000006.1, forward strand.
TGGGCCGCGTCGACGATGCCCAGCGCCTGCGGCTCATCGCGGGCGCGCGCGCGCTCATCGTCCCCGGCGTCGAAGATTTCGGTCTTGTCGCCCTCGAAGCGGCTGCGGCGGGGCGGCCGACCGTGGCGTTCGCCGCCGGAGGGGCGCTCGAAACCGTCGTGGAAGGCGAGACCGGGTTGTTCTTTCGCGAGCCGCAGGCGCAGTCGTTGGCGAGCGCCTTGCAGCTCCTCGCGCGATCGCGCTTCGACCGCGCGCGCATGCAGGCGCACGCCGCGCGCTTTGCACCTGACGTGTTCAGGACCAGGTTTGCGGCGCTCATCGAGCGCTATCTGCACGAGTTTGGGAGGGGATGAGGCGACGTGAGCGACCGGCCGCGCATCCCGCACCTCGATCTCGCCAAGCTCCACCTCACGGCGCTGCAGCAGCGGCCGTCCAAGGTGAGCGCGGACGCCCTGGCGACGCCTGTGCCGCCCGGCGGTTCGTTCGACGATTTCTGGAAGAGCTTGCCCGACATCCTCGCAGCACGCGACCTGCGATCGCTCGTCGACGACGTGGCCAGCGCGCATCGCAACGGCAAGGTGGTCGCCATCGGCATCGGCGGCCACGTCATCAAGACCGGTCTTGCACCGCTCATCATCGACTTCATGAAGTCGGGCATCGTCAATGCGGTCGCCGGCAACGGGTCGATCTGCATCCACGACGTCGAGCTGGCGCTGGCCGGCAAGACCTCAGAGGACGTCGACGAGGCGTTGCGCGACGGCTCGTTCGGCATGGCGGGCGAAACCGCCGACTTCATCTTGGGCGCCATCAAAAGCGAGGGCCCCAAGGTTGGGTTGGGCCGCGCTCTGGGCAACGCGCTTGTGCGGCGTGAGAAGGCCAACGCCGGCGTCTCCGTGCTCGCCCAAGGGGCGCTGCTCGACGTGCCCGTCACCGTCCATGTCGCCATCGGCACGGACATCGTTCACATGCACCCGCAGGCCGATGGTGCGGCGCTCGGCGCGGCGACGCTGCTCGACTTCCGCCGCTTCAGCGACGTCATCGCCGGTGTCACTGACGGCGGCGTCTACATCAACTTCGGCTCGTCGGTCATCATGCCCGAGACCTTCCTCAAAGCGCTGTCGGTGGCGCGCAACCTCGGGTATCGGGGGCGATTCGTCACTGCCGACTTCGACTTCATCAGGCATTACCGGCCGCGCACGAACGTCGTGACCCGGCCGCATCTTGACGGCGGCAAGGGCTACATGTTCACGGGCCATCACGAGCTCATGATACCGCTCTTTTTCGCCGGCGTGCGAAGCGCGCTCGCCCGATGAGACCGCGCGGTGCGGTCTTCACGACGACGATGATCGGCATCTGCTGGTTGTCGTTTCTCCTCGACGCCGTCTCGCCGCACCAGAACGGCATTGGCGAGATCACGCAGTTGGGGGCGCTCATCCCCGAAGACGTGCTGAACGGCCAGTGGTGGCGCCTCGTGACCTACGGCTTCGTGCATGACGGCTTCGCGCACGTGCTCGTCAACTCGATCGCGCTATTCCAAGCCGGAGACTTCGTCGAGTACGTCTACGGCTCGCGACGGTATGCCGTGATCTATCTGAGCGGGCTTGTGGGCGGCGGATTCTTGGCCTATCTGACCACGGTGGGCACGGGCGTCGCGACCGTCGGCGCCTCGGGCGCGATCATGGGCGTCTTCGGCGCCATGGCGGTGCTGGGATTCAAGCTACCGCCGCTGCGGCGCGAGCTCTTGCGCAGCTCGGCCATACCGATCGTCCTCGTGCTCGCCTACGGCTTCTTCGACAAGAACATCTCAAACGCGGCGCACATCGGGGGTCTCATCTGCGGCGTCATCGCCGCGTCGCTCATCACCCCTGCGTACGGGCGCGAGATGGTCCGGCTCTTCGCCGCGCAGCAGATCCAGCCCGTCGACTAACGCCGCGCGCGCTTTAGACCACGGATTCGAACACCGCCAGGGTCTCATCAGCGCAGCGATCCCAGGTGAATCCCGCGGCTCGCGACATCCCGGCGGCGCTCAGGCGCGCGACGAGCACGCGATCGCTCAAGACTCGCGCCAGCACCTGGGCGAGGGCACCCGCATCCCCGGCCGGGAAGTACAGCGCCGCGTCGCCGGCGACCTCGGGCACGCTCGCCGCGTGCGCAGCGATGACGGGCGCGCCATGGGACATGGCCTCGAGCACCGGGAGCCCAAAGCCCTCGTAGCGTGAGGGAAACGCGAATGCCGCGGCGCCGGCGTAGAGGCGTTGCAAGAGCGCGTCGCCGATCTGGCCCGTCACAAGCGTTGAGACCGAATCGACCGGCTCGAAGCGCAGCACCGTCGCCGACTTGCCCTCGTGCCGCTGCGTCTCGATGCGGCCGCGTGCGCCATCGGCAAGCGCACGGCCTCCGGCGATGACGCATCCGGTGGTCATGCGCAGCGCGTCGGGCAGCATGGTCATCGCCTGGCGCAGCGTGCCTAAGTCCTTGCGCGGTTCGTTCTCACCCACGAAGAGCACGTAGCGCGACGCGCCATCGAGCAGCAGAGGCCGGTCGTCGGCATGCGCGGGATCGACCCCCAAGTAGACGACGTGGAGGGTTTGCGGCGGGACGGAGAGGTGCTTGACGATCTCGCGCTTGGAGAAGTTCGAATCCGTGACGATCGCCTTAGCGTGCGCTGCCGTGGTCCGGAACGGGGTCTGCTCGCTGCGCCGCCGGCGCATGTCCTCAGCGGGTGCGGCGAACGGCCAGACGTCGTGGACCGTCGCGACGCTGGGGACGGGCGACACCCAGGTCATGCCGTTCCATGGATACCAAAGAAGATCGAGGCGCAGTCCAACGGCATCGCGGCGCCTACGCACCGCCACGTCGTTGACGTCGAGCGCGCGCGCAAGCCGCTTGCGGACCATGCTCGGCCAGGGATGTTGCACGAGCAGCGTGACCTGCACGCGGTCCGCATGCGAGGAGATGAAGCGACGCAGCAGCGCGCTTGTGTAGCGCCAGATGCCGCGGCGGTCGTGGAGCAGGTTGTGGGCGTCGACGCCCAGATGCAGCGCAGCGCTCACCCGTACGGCGCTCCGGCGACCGCTTCGAAGACGCGCAAGGTCTCATCCGAACATTTATCCCAGCTGAGCTCGGCTGCGCGTGCGGCACCGGCCTGGCGTAGCGTCGAGGCCAGGGCCGCGTCGCTCAGCACACGCGTCAGCGCACCGGCGAGCGCGTGTGCGTCGCCCGCCGGGAAGTACAGCGCTGCTTGCGCACCCACCTCGGGAAGGCTCGCGGCATTCGACGCCACGACCGGCACGCCGTGCGCCATCGCCTCGAGCATGGGCAAGCCGAAGCCCTCGTAGCGCGAGGGAAACGCAAACGCCGCCGCGCCTGCATAGAGCTCCTCCAAGACCGCATCTGGGACCTCACCTGTCACAAGCGTCGGTACCGGTTCATCGCGTGTGAAATGCAACGAACGCACCTCCGGCCCGCGAGCTTTTGGAGCGGCCGCGCGGTTCTTGCCGGCGATGAGGAGGCCCGTCGAAACGCGCAACTCCTCCGGAAGCTCGCGCATCGCGGAGCGCAACGTCGTGAGGTCCTTGCGCGGTTCGTCCTCGCCGACGAAGAGCACGTAACGCTGGGCGCCGACAAGTGAGAGCGGCGAGCGAGACGTCGCCGCAGCCTCGACGCCCATGTGGACGACGTGGACGCGGGCCGGATCCATAGCGAGATACTTGACGATCTCCGACTTGGTGAAATGGGAGTTGGCGATGACGCCCTTCGTCTGCGCGGTCATGGTGAGATATGCGGTCTGCTCTCTGCGGCGGATAGCTGGATCGCCGGCGGGCGAGACGAATGGCCAGACGTCGTGCACGGTCGCCACGCTTGTGCACGGCGAGGTCCAGGTCATGCCGTTCCACGGGTACCAGACGAGGTCGGGCGCCATGGCGACGACGCTGCGGCGAGCGCGCACGTCGACGTCATCGCGGCCGAGCGTGGCTGCGAGGCGCCGCGCCGCGCCCCAGGCGAACAGATCGGGCACGAGCAACGTCAGGCGGACGCGGTCGCGGTCGTCGAGCCAGCGGGTGATCATCGCGCGGGCGTAACGGCCGATGCCACGACGGTCGCGCGGCAGATTCGCGGCGTCTATCGCGACGTGCATGCGCAGGGAACAAAATCGACTGCAGGCAAAGCTCGACTCGTGCTTGCCGTGCTGGAGCTCGCCGGTGCCTTGCTGCTCGTCGTGGTGGCGGCCGATGCGTTCACCAATGCCATCGAATGGATCGACGCGAGGACCGGGCTGACGAGCAGCGCCGCCGGTGCTGTGGTGGCGGCGATCGGTTCCTCGCTGCCCGAGACCATCGTGGCGTTCATCGCCCTCGTCCTGCTGCACGACCAGCGCAGCCAGGCCATCGGCGTCGGCACGGTCATCGGCGCGCCGTTCATGCTGGGCACCGCGATCTTCTCCCTCATCGGCATCCTGGCGTTCGTGCGGCGCTCGGCTGGCGACAAGGCCGAACTCGCCATACCGGTGGCGCCGACGATCTTCGGCGCTGCACTGTTCTTCGCCACGTTTGCGCTGGCTTTGGCGGCGTCCTTTACGCGCGCGCGCCTCGCGCACGAAGCAGCCGCACTGCTCGTCGTCTGCGCCTACGGCGCGTATCTCTACTATCATCTGCGCGTCGTCGAACCCGAAGCGGAGGAATCACCGCCGCCGCTGCGCATCGCACCGGCATCGAAAGAACCTCCCATGGGGCTGGTCGTGGTCCAGTTGTGCATCGCCCTCGCGCTCACCGCGCTCGCCTCGCGCTGGCTTGTCGCATCGCTCGCCCAAGCGTCGCTCATCTTCGGCATCTCCCCGTTCATCATCGCGCTCTTTCTGAGCCCGATCGCCACCGAACTGCCCGAAGCGAGCAGCGTCGTGCTCTGGCTGCGACGCGGAGAGGACACACTGGCCATGAACAACGTGCTGGGGGCCATGATGTTCCGAGACCTCGATCGCCTGTGCCATCGCGATGCTGGCCACGCCGTGGCAGCTCCCCACGAGCGCCTATGTGGCTGGGGGCATCGTGCTTGTCTGCGTGGCCGGGCTCGTCATCGCGACGGCCGTTCGGCGGCGTGTCGAACCAGCGGTGCTGGCCGCCGCGGGGCTGTTCTATCTGGCGTTCGTGGCGGTGACGGCGTTCGCGCTGCACCACTAGCGGAGCGGCGGCGGACTTACTTCAGAAGGTACTGCGGGAACGAGTAGGCGATGACGAGCGATATCGTGTTCACGGTCGCGTGCCCGACGATGCTGACCCAGAGCGACCGCGTCGTGTAATACGCCCACGCCAAGCCGAGGCCGATGGCGAAGATCGGCAAAAACGCCCACTTCTCCAAGTGCGCGGCGCCGAAGAAGACGGCGCTGATCACCATGGCCCATACCGGCGCCATGCGCTGCGCGAGCCCGGCGAAGACGAAGCCGCGGAAGAAGACCTCTTCGGCCACGGGGGCGGCGATGGCCACCGACATGAAGTCCAAGAGGAAGGCGAAGGCTCCGTGGTGCTTGGCAAGCGCGAGTGCCTGCGGCTGGGTGTGGGATCCGAAGAGGCTCTTGAGGCCGGCCTCGATGATCGAGCTCGCGAAGACGAGCACGACACCGACGGCCACACCGCGCAACACCCACAGACCTTTGGGCGGCCGCCCGAGGCCGAGCTGTGCCGGCGTCACGCGGAAAGCCATCTGCGCAAACCCGATGGTCATGAGCGCGAGCGCCGCTTCGAGAAGACCGAGATGAGCCAAAGGTTCTTCGCCGTCAGGAGATTGACGTCAAAGGACGGGTCGGAGAGCTGCCGCTGGAGTTCGGCCGGGTACCTGATGAAGTCAGGATAGTCGCGCAAGAGGATGAAGATGAGCAGCACGGTCTGGGTGACGAAAAACCCCAGGATGCAGACAAGCGCAAGCGCGGTCAGCGTCCAGCCGTTCCAACGCATGCCGAGGAAAGCCGGCACGGACTGCGCGGGCGAGGTCAGCGGTTGGGATGCGGTCGTGGTGTCCACGGTGTCTCCATCAAGCCCTGTCCTTTGAGTGTATCGGCAAGCGCGCAGAACTCCGCCAGCGTCAGCCGCTCGCCCCGCACCTTCAGATCGAGCCCTGCCTTTGTCAAGGCCGACTCGATGCGCGCGCGCCAATCCCCGGCCCCATCCGGGATCCGCTCCACCACGCTATTGACCAGGGTCTTGCGCCGGTGGCTGAAGGCGGCGCGTATGAGCCATAGCAAGAGGAGCTCATCGCGCACGAGCGAGCCGCGCTGCGGGCGAGGCGTCAAGCGGACGACGGTCGAGGCGACGTCGGGAGCTGGATAGAATCCCGCTGCTCCGACGTCGAAGAGCTTCTCGATCCGGGCGAAATACGCCGCGAAGACGGTCAGACTCCCGTAGTCGGGGCTGCCTGCCGCCGCCACAAGACGGCGGGCGTATTCGCGCTGCACCATGAGGACCGCGCACTCCCATGCGTCGCCCGCCTCGAAGATATGCTCGATGATCGGCGTCGTGATGTAGTACGGCACGTTGCCGCAGACCGCGCGCGGGGGGCTCTGCGCGGCGAGGTCCGCACGCAGATCGAACTGGAGCACATCGCCCGTCACGATACGCACGCGTTCGCCCTCGGCTGCGAAGCGCTCCTCGAGGAGCGCAGCCAGGTCGCGATCGACCTCGATGGTCGTCAGCGGCGCGCGCGCGGAGCGCAAGCGCGGCAGTGAGAGTGCCCGTGCCGCCACCGATCTCCACGACATAGGCCTGCTCGGGCAGAGCACGTGCGATGCGCTCGGCGAGGCGAGGATCGCTCAGGAAGTTCTGGCCGAAACGTTTGCGCGGCCGCAAGTGCCGCGCGTCGAGGATGCGTTTGGGTGAGGAGTAGGGATCGTCGCTCGCCATGTCGCGGCGTTCGACGAGGGATCAGCTATTCCTGAAGGACGTAGACCTTCACCGGCTGGCGGCCCCAGTTGATCGCGCTGCGCAGCGAGTCCATGCACAGATCGATGCGATTGCCGCGGATCGCGCCGCCCGTGTCGGCGGCGATCGCCGTGCCATATCCTTGGATATAGAGACGGCTGCCGAGCCGGATGACATGCGGATCGACGGCGACGACACCGTAGCGCGCCGGGAGACCGGTCGCGGTCCGGCCGGTCGGCACGGCCTGCGCCGAGTCGGCGGTATACGCCGTGGCAACCATCGCATACACCGCGACGAGCTTGTGCACCCCGGTCACCGCCATGGCTTCCGCCACGCTGCGCGGCGGACCGGCCACGATGAGACCCGGTTGCGCGCGTTGCACGACGATGCGGGAGACCGTCTGCCGGTCGACGACGACCGTGTTCCACAAGGTCACGCGTTCGGTGACGACCGCGATTGCGGGCTGGCTACGGCGCACCACCTTCTTCGTGCCCGGCGCCATGTCGGTCGTGAAGCGGATCACCGGATGCACGGAGGTGAACGCGCGACGCGTCCGCAGTTCCGTGTGGATGGAGAGCGACTCGAGGTTCGCAGCCTCGGTCGTCGTCGGCATCGGTTCGATCTTCGGCGTCGTCAATAGCGAGTGCGCGTCGTTCACCGCGAGCGTGCTACGCTGCAGCACCGCTGCGAATGCACGCTCGCTGGGCTGCGTCAGCAGCAGCGACTCGCGCACTGCGGTGCGGTATCCGGCGATCTTGGACTCGATGAGCGGGAGCGCGGCAGATGGCTCGTACTGGATGCTGACCGCGATGACGGCGATGGCGCAGAGCCCGGCTAGGCGGAGGGCACGGCGCGTGGTTGAAGGGTTGGGTTTCGTCAATACTACCTCACGTGCGCAAGAAAACACCCGCTATCGCGATCAGAAAACTGTGGCAGTGGATGAGTTCTTGTCGGTACGAGATCGCGCGAAAAGAGTGCGCGTATGAAGCCGTAGATATAGGCTATGAAAGGATGATTAACAGTCGTGACCATTGGGATTATACCATGTGCTCGCGAAGAGCGTCAAACCGATGACGAGTAATCCACAGGCCGCAGACCCGCATGCGGGACCGATGTACCGATGACCGAATCGCGGTTCACAGTTGGGAACGGTTTTTCGCAACGGCGTTCCGAATACCGATGACTATAAAGGTGTCATGAAAATCGCCATATTCACGGAAGTGTACAGACCGATCGTCAACGGCGTCGTGACGTCGGTCGATTCGCTCGCAGAACAACTGCGCGCGCTCGGTCATGATGTCTTCACGTTCGCACCGCACATCCCGAAAGGAGCGGAGAGCGCGGGGCGCGTTTTCCGCATGCCCTCGCTGCCGCTGCCGGCGCGCACGGAATATCGTCTCACGCTGCCGCTCGTCGCGCGGCGCAACAAAGCGCGCTTCTTGAGCCAGTGCGATATCATCCATAGCCACTCGCTCTTCATCACCGGATGGATGGCGTCGTACTACGCGCGCCGCCGCTTTCGCGTGCCGCTCATCTACACGTATCACACGTTGCTCGAGCAATACGCGCACTACTCACCGCTCGGCCAACGCCTCACGTCGCAGCTCACGCGCGAGTTGACGAAGACCTATGCGAACGCGGCCGACGCGGTTATCGTGCCGACGAAAGCGGTTGCCGCCGAGCTGCGCCGCCAGGGCGTCAGCGCGCCTTTGTGCGTGGTGCCGACGGGGATCGACATCGAGGTCTTCCGGCGGACCGACAGAAAGGCCGGCCTCGCAGTACGGGACAGCTACGGCATCCCTCAAGACGCGCCGCTGCTCTTGCTCGTCTCCCGGCTCGCCCAGGAGAAAAATGTCCCGCTTGCGCTTGAGGCGCTCCAGCTGCTTCGGCAGCGTGTTCCGGGTGCGCAGCTGCTCCTCGTCGGGAGCGGGCCGTTGCGGCACGCACTCGAGGTGCAGATCCGTTCGGCCGGGCTTGGGGATGCCGTCCATTTCGCGGGCTCGGTCGAGCATAGCGAGATCCCGTCGTACTATGCGGCTGCAGACGTGTTCGTCTTCCCTTCGGTCAGCGAGACGCAGGGGCTCGTCCTGGCCGAAGCCTTTGCCGCCGGGCTCCCCGTCGTGGCGATCGACAATCCGCAGACGCGCGACGTCTTCGGCGAGCACCTCGCCGGTGAGATCGTCTCCGATGCGCAGTCCATGGCCCACGCGGTCTTCGAGCTCGTCGCAAAGCCCGAGCGCCGTCTGCTTGCCGTGACCCACGCCAAAACGGCTGCAGCGGCCTTCGACGCCCGAGCGACCGCCGGCCGTGTCTATGCGATCTACGAGGCGGTCGTGTCCAACCTGCGCGACGGGGCGGGGGTGACCCCAGAAAACGCCTTTGCGGACCTATTCACGGGGGAGGCCGGCTCCAGCGTTTCTTGACAATCGAACACCTGTTCGATAAAATAGAAGCGTGATGATCAGCCCTGGAAAAGCCGTAACCACGGCCCGGCGCCTCGAAACCCAGTCGCTCGTCACGGTCGTGCCCTGCGGGCCGAAGCGGGGCCTGGCCGGGATAAAACTGATCGGTGTGTCCGGCTCGGCGTCCGGCGAATACTTCGTGCCCTTCGCGGTGGGCGAAGATCCTTCGAGCCGCGAGTATGCTTATGCGGGCCTCACGGCAGCCATCGACCGCCTGCGCGCGCTCAACATCGAGCGGGCGCTCATCGTGGTCGACGATGCAGAGCTCGTCGAGGAGTTGGAGCGCCGGGTGGAGCCGCCACGCGACCTGTTCTTGCAGTACGTCATACTGGGTTGCAAGCTCAACGAGTTCCGCAGGGCCAAGGTGGTCGCCGCCACGTCGAGCCGGTTGGAAGAGCTGCGCGCCAAGACGGAGAGTCTGGCCGCTACCATCTATAACGCCCCTCTTCTCGCCCACGCCATGTGATTGCGCTGATAGGTTGAAGCCACGGACCTTTGAACAACGGACCTTTAGGTCCGTTGTTCGTCTCCTTTGGCGTCCCCAGACGGCTGACTTGGAGCGGTCGTCAGTAAGCGCGCGGCGACGGCGTTGATGATGCCCGCCACCGGGACCGCCACGAACATGCCGAGGATCCCGCCCAGCTCCGCTCCCGTCAAGATCGCGATGATGACCATGAGCGGCGTCAGCCCGACGCGCTGGCCGACGACGTTGGGCGCGATGAGGTGCCCCTCAGCTTGGTTCACCACGACGAAACCGGCGGCCACGAGCAGCGCCCAGCCGAAGCCGTTATTGAAAAGCGCGATGAGCACGGCCGGAACCGCACCGGCGATCGCGCCGAGGTACGGGATGATGTCCACGACGCCCGCGAACACCCCGATGAGCAGCGCGTATTTGACGTGCATGAGCAAGAGCATGAGCGTGACGAGCACCGCGACGCATGCACCGACGATGATCTGACCCCTGATGAAGCCCCCAAGCACGATGTCCACGTCCTGCAGCATCGACAGCGCGAGCGTCCGGTGAGACTCTGGGACGAGACGCACGAAACCGGCGCGCAGGCGGTCCGTGTCCATGAGGATGTAGAACGCCAGCACGGGGATGATGACAAAGGCGGTCACGACCGACGCCACGGAGAGCGCGATGCTGAGGGCTTGACCGGCGATGGCGCCGGCGTTCTTCTGCAGCGCTGCAAAGGCGGCGTCGAAGACCTTGATCGCCGACTCTCGTTCCTCGATGGGGATGGCGCCCACGATCGCGGTGTTGGCGCTCAAGACCCAGTTCTGCGCCTGCTGCAAGATCTGCGGCGAGTCATTGGCCAAAGAGCGTGCCTCGGATCCGAGCTTCGGGCCGATAAACGCCACGACAAGACCGAGCACCACCGCCAAGATGGCATAGACGCACACGATGGCGAGCCAGCGTGGCAGACGGCGCGAGAAACGCCGCACGAGCGGGTAGATGAGGTAAGCGAAGAACACCGCAGCGCCGCCGACGATCAACACGGCGATGATGCGGTGCATGATGGCGAGGACCATGGCGAAGAGCGCGACGGAGAGCGCCACGATCGCGAGGATCTTGAGCGAGCGGTTCAGCCGGTCGTCAGCGCTCATCCGTCAATGTCACGCGATGTGGGCGAAAAGAAAAGGGTGGCCATGACAGCCACCCTATCGCATCGGGGGGTGAGTTCCTTGCTTGAGCTTATTGAACGATGCCGGCTGATGCCGATGCGGTGAGGTCTGCAGTCCCACCCGCCCCGACGATCGTCGGCTGAGTCGCGGCGCTCGCCGGAGGTCCGGACTCGACGAGCGGGTAGTCCGCACCGATCGCAAAGGCCGTGTACGCGCCCGGCGCGAGCGTCCCTGGAGGAAGCGCGGCGGTCGTCCCATGCGTCATCGCCGACGCCACCTCATTCGTTCCGCTGAAAACGACGATCAGCGTCTCCGTGACGCCGGCCGGTGGTGCCACCGTGAACGTTCCGCCACCTGTCGCGCCGCCCGAGGCATATGTCGGCGCGCCGATCGCACCGAGCACCTTTGGGGAAGCCGGCAAGGTCGCCGACGCTCCGTACTGCTGGTTCTGTCCGTTCACCGTCGCGATCGTCGTGAGCGCGTACGCTCCGCTGGTCGGAGGCGCCCCGGTGACGATGAAACCCGTCGCATAGCCGCCGACGGTGCTCGCCGGCACGTAAGCCGGCGGCATCCCCACGACGCCGTTGCAGCCAGGCCCCTGCCCATAGCTATACAGGCCGTTACACGGAGCGGGGCCGAGCACGATCGCCGGCGCACCCGGCACATGTAAAGCCCCGTTGCCGGGCGCAGCAAATGCCGATGCGCCGAGATTGTTGCGGAACGAGCTCACGGCGTTGAGATAGGTCCCAGCCGCACCGGTGATCGTTCCCGCGCTGTCGTTGAGCGTTCCTACCGCCAGCTGCAGGAAGACCTGTCCGGTGAGGATGTTGCCGGGACTCGTCTGGGTCGAGCACCCAACGGCTGCCCCGATGAGGAGCAGCGCCAGAACTCCGGTGCGAAGCTTGTGCATGTCGTTCATTTCCTTTCTGCGTTCCTTCAGTCTCTAGTACTTCGCCGACAAGAAGAACGTGTACGTGCGCGCGGTCCCGATGGGTTCGTTCTCGTACGGGTACGGGCTCGCCGGGTACACGTATGGTTCGAGCGGATAGGAGAACGACGATCTCGCACCCGAGCTCGCCGCAAAGGCGCCGATGCCATTGTTGACGTAGCGTGAATTCCCTCCGGTGACGAAGTTGCTGAAGTTCCCGAAGAGGTTGATGACTCGCAGACCGGCCTGCAGCGAATTACGGCCGACGCCGATGTCGTGCGCGACGGTCAGGTTCAGCTGGAAGTTCTGCGGGCTGTGGATCGATCCCGGATCATTTCCCTCGGCCGTCCCTCGCGATCCGACGATGTTCGGATTTTCAGGCGTGCCTGGGTTGGTCGGGTCGACGAAGTAGTAGGCGCTCGTGGCTGCGTTCTGTCCAAGCGAGGCTGACACGACGTCGGTGTTGAGCACTTGCTCGGGCTGGCCGTTAGCCCCGAAGATGAACGTCTTCTTGCCGACGCCGTAGTAGTAGCCCGATTCGTACGGCATGGTGGCGTTGATCCACCAGCCGTTGCGGGTCTGGTAGTTGAGGTTGGCAGTCGCCGTGATCGGTGCGACGTAGTCCACGTGGAAGAAGTGGCCGGCGGCGACCGCCGCGGCGTTCACCGACGGGAAGAAGTCGCTATTGTAGTTGGCGAGCGTGTTGTCGTACGTCCCGTGGATGAACCCCGACCAGCCGAACTGACGGTTGAGGTCGATGGCGAAGTCGACGCCGGTGTTCTCGTTGATGCCGGCATTGGATTCGCGCGGAGATCCGAAGACCGACGTGCCGTCCGGCAGGGTGAAGAGCAAAGGCGTGCTGGCCACGACGTAGTTGTAGCCCCTGCGGAACCATGGATTTATCCGCATCTGCCACCCTTTGCCGAAGTCATGTTCCCACGCGATGTCGCCGGCGACCGCCGTCTGCGGCAGCACGGGTGTGTACTGGGCGAAGTTGTTCTTGTTGAGGTCCTCGATGGTCTGCTGGTAGAGGTTCGTGATGTGGTTGCAGGGTGCGTTGCCGTGGGCCGGATCCACACCGTTGTTGCAGGTCGGGCTGAAGCCCGGTAGCGTCACGAAGCACGGCGTCGCAGGTGATGGATTCGACATGGTGCAGCCCTGCGCCGCGGGGTCGATATTGTAGGTGTTCTCGATGTTGGAGAGCGGCGTGAACTCCATGAAGCTGCCGTAGGTGAAGCGGAAGACGTCAGCTGGGTCCGCCTGATACGACGCCGCGATCCGGGGGCTGACATAGCTCGGCTGAGTGACGTTCTTGCCGAGAGCCGGCCCGGGGACGTCGATGAAGTTGCCGGCGGCGTCTTGCGTGTAGAACATGCTCTGTTGAGCGACGTTGCTCGGCAGGCCCAGGATCTCTTGATCCCAGCGCAGGCCCGCGGTGACGACCCAGCGCGTGGTCGGCTGCCAGCGGTCTTTGATCCATATATTGTTGCGGTGGATATCATCGTGGATGTTGCTCGCGTTGTTCGGGATCTGCGACATGACCGCCGAGACCGCCGTTGATGGGGCGTAACCAAGGGTGTTGACGGTTTCGTTGTACACCGGCGCCACGTAGCTGTATCCGGGGAGCCCGAAGGCCAAGTCGCTCGGGAAGTTCGGGTTCAGCGTGCCCGTGAGCCCAAGAGCAAAACACGGCTCGCCGCACTCGAGCGGAGCGGTGAAGAGCGACGAGCTGGGGATCGCGATGGAGAAGTTGGGCACCGTGAAGATCGTCTCACCGCCGATGCTCACGTCGTGCGCCGAGCTGAGCTGGTTGCTGTAGTCAAACGCGATGCCGCGGTTGTCTGAGCCGTCGAACTCGTACTCGTCACCAAACGCGCCGCCATCCCACGGGTAGAGGAAGTTGACGTTCGTCTGGGCTCTCGTGAAGCGGAGCTCGCCGAAGCTTGAGGCGCTGAACTGGTGCTTGAAGTTCAGCTTCTCGATGACGTGGTTCTCGTCTTCATGATCGGGGTAGTTGGTGTTTTGGTTGAGCCCGACCTGAGTCGGGAAGGTCGGCGCGAAGTCGATGAGCGAGACCTGCGGGCTCGAGAAAAAACCTGATGGGGGATAGACGACGCCCGAGCCCGGCACGCCGGTACAGGGGCCGCCTGTGATCACGATGACCACGCAGTTCGCCGTGGCGTACGGTGTGAGCGCCGGGTTGATCTGGAAGCCCTGGTTGAAGAGACTGCTGCCGAACTCGGAGAAGTATTGCAGCTCGTTCTGGCCGCTCTGGCCCCAGTGGTAGAAGAGGTTGACGACGTTGTCGTTGCCGGTGTCGCTTTCCAGCGCATTATTCAGCCGGCGATACCACCCGGTTCCGTTGCCGTAGCTCGAGCTCGCGCGCAGGCCGTTGAAGGAGTAGTAGTAGCTGAATCTGTTGTCTGGCGTCGAGTTGCCGAAGTCGAACGCGAGGCGGTGGTTGAAGGCCGGCCAGCCGACGGTCATCGTGGCCTGCCCAGCGCCTGGATAGGTGCCGCGCTTGGCGACCACGTTGACGACGCCTGAGTTCGTATTGCCCTCGCTCACGTCGTAGCCGCCGGTGGACAGCTGCAGCCGCGAGACGCCGTTGAGCGTCAGGCTGTTGATGAACTGGCCGGTGACGGGCTCCGTGGCGTCGATGCCTTCGTATTCAAAGCCCTCATCGTTCTCAGCGCCGCCGCGGATGACCGGATAACCGCCGCTGTCGGTCGTGATGCCGGGCAGGGCGTTGAGCACGTCCGTTTCAGAGATGTTCTGCGGGGTGCCGGTGATCGTCTGGATGCCCTGCGGATTGACCGTGTACTGGTTGACGGTCTTGGAGGGCTGCACGAGCGAGGTCGAGCCGCGCACCGCCACCCGGCCAATCGTCTTGACCTCCTTGTTCAACTGGACGTCCAGCACGTAGACCTGATCCTGGCTGATCGTGATGCCGGGGATCGTTTGCGTGATATAGCCTTCCTCCGCGAAAGTCACGGTGTAGGTATCAGGCGGCAGGCCGTTCGCGTTGTAGAAGCCGTTTGAGCCCGAGATCGTCTTGATCGAAAGCGACGGCGCTATGATGCTGACATGGACGTTTGCTACCGGGTGGCCTATTTCGTCGGTCACTTTGCCGTTGATGGTCCCCGTCGTTCCAGCCAGTGTCGGCGTTGCCTGGCAGACGACGAACGAGAGCACAACGGCAATCGCCGCGATCAGCCGTAGAAGCGACTTAGGCATTGCCTCACTCCTCCTCGCACCCTGTGGAAGAACAAAAACCCGTACGGGTTAAGCCAGCACCTCTGCTGGGCCCTGTACCGGTCGGACGCGCGGCGACTCCTCATAGAGGACGGGGAACCACCGGCGGCGCTTAAGTTACCGTTAAGGAAGAAGCTGTCCTGCGTTTTTTAAGGGATCATCGGGAACGCCACCGAGCCCGCCGGGGTGAGGCCTGGGGCGCCCACCGGAAGCGGCTTGAACGCGGGGCAGGGGCCATCCGTGCAGCTGACGAGGGCAGTCATAGAAGAACCGTCGGAGGCCCGAAAGGCGTAAACGCCGGACTCGACTTTGGCGTAGAAGGCACTGAGTTCGAACCAATCCCCCCCAGCGGCTCCCGCTGGGCCAAGAAACTGCGCGGAACCGCTGGCCGCAACCCAGTGAAACAGCGACCCAGGTCCACCAGGACTTCCACCGTGTATCGGGCCGTGAGGCGGCGTCACCGGAAAACCTGGCCGCAATATCACGAACGGGAAGATCTTGGTGCCCGGCGGCGAGGGCGGCGCTCCGGCGGGTGTAAGCACCGCGACTGCAGTGGGCGCCGCCCTGGACGCGAGGTGGACGATGGACAACGCTCCCGCGATCCCAT
This sequence comes from Vulcanimicrobiota bacterium, assembly GCA_963806005.1. Classification (GTDB taxonomy): domain Bacteria; phylum Vulcanimicrobiota; class Vulcanimicrobiia; order Eremiobacterales; family Eremiobacteraceae; genus JAFANK01. Next base: position 113,541 of record CAWDWJ010000006.1, read on the forward strand.
CGCGTTCCCGCGGCCGAATGCCGGCGACGATCACGGCGTTGCCGCCGACGAGTCCGGGCTTCCCGTACGAGATGTCGACGGCGAGCGGGTCGCTCGTGCCGGCGAGCGCACCCGCCGCAGCGCCGGCGGTCTCGCGCAGCAACGAGAACATCGCGATGTCGCTTGCGGCGAGGTCCGCGCTTGCGATGACCTTCGCGCCCGAAAACGCGGTGTATTCGTAGCGCGTTATCTCCCCTGAGGCAGAATCGTAGCGATACGCAACGAACGCATCGCCGCCCGCCGATTGGCGCCGGAAGAAATCAACCTCGTGCGCGCCCGCAGATGTGCCGTTCGGATCGCCGAGCACGTCCACGCTCGGGATGAAGACCGCGGTCGAGCTGCGCGCCTCTTCGCGCAGGCGCTCGGAGAGATCGGCGACCGTCCGCCCCATGCTGGCACGGCCGGCGTGGAACGCCTGCACGTGCAGCGTCTGCACGAGCGCGGCGCCGACCGCCATGAGCAAGACGAGGACGATCGCCATGCTGACGAGCAATTCAACAAGCGAATAGCCGCGAGCGTTCATGATGACAGACCTCCGAAGAGGGTTCCGCGATCAGACCATTTGATTACGCTCCATCATCACGCAAGCCGCGTGCGAGGTCAAGTGCGAACTGATATTCGTTTTGATGATCAGGAAGGGCTGTTCGAGGGACCGACCGTCGACGTGGCACGCCGCCTCGTCGGCGCCACGATCTACCGGCGCATTCCACGCGGCGAACCAGACGCGGGAACCCTCCTCACCGGTCGCATAGTGGAGACCGAGGCCTACCTGCCGCTCGTCGACCCATCGTGTCATGCATATCGCGGTCCGACCAGACGCACCGCCACGCTCTTCGGCCGCGCGGGCCGCGCGTATGTCTACCTTATATATGGGATGCATTATTGTCTGAACGTGACGACCGAACCGGCGGGGATCGGTGCGGCCGTCCTCATCCGCGCGCTCGAACCTGTCGCCGGCATCGCTGCGATGCGACGCAGGCGCGGCTCGCACATCCCGCTCGACGCGCTCGCATCCGGCCCGGGGAACCTGTGTCGCGCGATGTCCATCGATCTGCGCTGCGACAGCGTCGACCTGCGCAGCGGCGATCTTCGCATCGCCAAGCCGGCAGACGTGCCCGCGACCCGGGTCGCCGTGAGCGGCCGGATCGGTCTGAACGCGGCGCAGAAGTGGCCGCTGCGCTTCTTCGACCCGGTAAGCCCGAGTGTGTCTCCCTTCCGCAAGGGTCGTATTCGAGCTCAAGAAGACGAGGTCGCAAGCCGATAAAGTAGGTAAGCGCACACGTGCGTCCGTTGACGCCGCTCGGGCTGCTGTGATATAGTAGCGGGAGCGCGCTCGACATCACCAAGATAACGAGTCCGCTTCTTACTTCACCTCTCGTCTCTCATCACTAAAGAAGAGAATATCTGCGACGACTCGTCGTGTTATCAATATGTGCTTTCCGAGATCCCCGATCGTCCTCCGCGACGTGCAGCGAGTTCGCTGCCCGCTCGCTCCTCCCATAGGCTAAAAGGCGTGCAAGAAGACAACGACTATCAACCCCAAGGCGGCGACGAAAAAGACTCTCTCCCTCCTCCCTCCTCTGCGACTCCACCATCCCGGCCGCGCCCGCGTGGCAACGGCCCGCCGGCCTCGTATGGTTCGCGCAACCGCGACGACTACGGCGACCGACCCGAGCGCGCTGACCGCACAGATCGGCCCGAGCCACGCGCACCGACCGCGGCGACCGGCCCGAGCGCGGACAGGGCTACGACCGCCCGGAGCGCGGGGAGCGCTACGAACGAGGCGGCGGCCGCTACGACCGCGGCAATCGCGGCGAGCGCGGCGTGCAGCGCGTCTTCCCGGCGCGCCAGTATCAGGAGCGCGAGCAAGCGCCGCCCAAGACATTTGTGAACAAAGACGGCGAGACCATGCCGTTCCTGTCGGTGAAAGAATTAGAAGAGAAGACCCGCACCGATCTCATCGAGCTGGCCAAAACGCTGGGCATCAAAGAGCTCCAGCGCATCAAAAAGCAAGACATCATCCTCCCCATCCTCGAAGCGCAAGCCAAAGCGGCCGGGCTGCATTTCGCCATCGGCGTGCTTGAGATATTGCCTGAGGGCTACGGGTTCTTGCGACGCGATAACATGCGCCCCGGCCCGCACGACGTCTACATCTCGCAATCGCAGGTCCGCCGCTTCGAACTGCGCACGGGCGATCTCATCGCCGGGCAGATCCGCGACCCCAAGGACAACGAGAAATACCACGGCATCCTCAAAGTCGAGGCCGTCAACGGCCAAGACCCAGAAGCCCTGCGCGGGCGCCCGAACTTCGACAAGCTCGTGCCGGTCTATCCCGACAACCGGCTCAAGATGGAGACCTCGTCGCTTGAGATGTGCGGACGCGTCTTCGACCTCTTCTGCCCGATCGGCAAGGGCCAGCGCGCCCTCATCGTCTCGCCGCCGAAGGCCGGCAAGACGACGCTGCTCAAAAAGATCGCCAACGCCATCGCGGCCAACCATCCGGAATGCGACCTCTTCGCGCTGCTCGTCGACGAACGGCCGGAAGAGGTCACAGACATGCGCCGCTCGATCGAGGGCGAGGTCATCTCATCGACCTTCGACGAGCACCCCGAGAACCACACCGCGGTCGCCGAGCTCACCCTCGAGCGCTGCAAGCGGCTGGTCGAGCTCGGGCACGACGTCGTCATCCTGCTCGACTCCATCACCCGCCTGGCGCGCGCCTGGAACCAGGTCATGCCGTCGACCGGCCGGACGCTCTCCGGCGGTCTCGACACAAGCGCGCTACACCGGCCCAAACGGTTCTTCGGCGCCGCTCGCAACATCGAAGAAGGCGGCAGTCTCACGATCGTCGCCACCGCGCTCATCGAGACCGGTTCGAAGATGGACGACGTGATCTTCGAAGAGTTCAAAGGCACCGGCAACATGGAGATCAACCTCGTACGCAAGCTCGCCGACAGCCGAATTTTCCCGGCCGTCGACATCAAGCGCTCGGGAACGCGGCATGAAGAGCTGCTGCTGAGCGAGATCGAGCTGCGCAAGGTCGTCATGCTCCGCCGCGCGACGGCGGTGCTCGGCACGCAAGAGATGACCGAGCTCATCCTCGAGCGCTTCCGGCGCACCGATAGCAATGAAGACTTCCTCAAGTCCGTGACCAAGGAAGCCATGTCGCTCGCCTCGGCCGAACAGGACCGTTAGACGAAGACCCGGCTCAACAAGTACCTCGCGCAGTGCGGTGTGGCCTCGCGCCGCGCTGCCGATGCGATGATCGCCGCCGGCAAGGTGGCGATCGATGGCCGGCGTGCCTCGCTCGGCGACACGGTCGATCCGGAGCGCAGTGTGGTCACGGTCAGCGGCCGGCGCATCCGCCAACAATCGGACAGCGATCAGCTCACCCTCGTGCTCAACAAACCTCCAGGCGTCATCACCACGCTGCGCGACGAGCACGGCCGCCCGACGGTCGCCTCGTTTCTGCCTGCGCATCGCCGGCTATTCCCGGTTGGCCGGCTCGATGCCGATACGACCGGCGTCTTGCTCTGCACGACCGACGGGGAGCTCGCGCGCGTGCTGACCCACCCTTCAAGCGGCGTGCCCAAGCGCTACGAGGTGGTCGCCCGCGGCAGCATCGACGCGCAGACCATCGCCGCGCTCGACGCCCACGAGCACGCAAAGCTGCCCGACGGTTCCCACCGCTTTACGATCGTGCTGCGCGAGGGCAAAAACCGTCAGGTGCGACGCATGTGCGCGCGTGCCGGCCTGCGCGTGCTCTCGCTCACCCGCACGCAGTTCGGTCCCATCCGCTTGGGGAAGCTGAAAACCGGCTGTACGCGCGAGCTGAGCGACGCGGAAATGCGGGAACTGAGCCGACTGCGCGCCGAACACGCCTGAATGAGCCTTCGAGGCATCCGCGGTGCCACGACGAGCGTCGCCAACACGGCCGAGGCCATCGTGGCCGCTACGGACCGCCTCCTGCGCGAGATGATCGCGGGCAATGGCGTCGTGGCCTGTGACGTCGCGTCGGTGTTCTTCACCACGACCCCCGACCTCAACGCGGAGTTCCCGGCCGCGGCGGCGCGCGCGCTTGGCTGGCAGAAGGTGCCGCTGCTCTGCGCGACTGAAATCGGCGTCCCTGGGCGCCTGTCATCGTGCATCCGGGTGCTCATGCTCGTCAACACCGACGTGGCGCAGGCGGATGTGCGGCACATCTACCTCGAGGGCGCGACCCGGCTGCGTCCGGATCTGTGCGGCGAGGAGAATCCGGAGACCGCCGGCACGACCTTCTAAAGGCTACAAAGTCCGTTGCTCAAGCGCTCGTGCGTAAGGATTGGCTCGAAATGATCGTCGTCATCAAGGCAAGCGCGACCCCGCAACAAGCCCAGGAGGTGGTCGAGAAGATCACCGCTATGGGCTACGGTGTCAACGTCTCGCAAGGCGCCGAGCGGCTTATCATCGGCGTGCTCGGCGTCCGCGACGACAAAGACATGCTCGCCGCCCAGCTCGGCGGCTTCGTGGCCGTCGAACGCGTCATGCCCATAAGCAAGTCGTACAAGCTCGTCAGCCGCGAAGGCGCGCAGACGGATACGGTGGTGCGCGTCGGCGACCGTGTCGAGATCGGCGGCGGTCTCGTGCACATCATCGCCGGACCCTGCACCGTCGAAGGTCACGACATGCTCGTCGAGACGGCGCGCTGGGTCAAGCGCTGTGGCGCCACGCTCCTGCGCGGCGGCGCGTATAAGCCGAGCACCTCACCCTACTCGTTCCAGGGCATGGGGAAAGAGGGTCTGGAGATCCTCGCCCAGGCGAAGGCGGAGACGGGATTGCCCATCGTCACAGAAGTCCTCGACCCGCGCGACGTGCCGCTCGTCGAGCAGTATGCCGATGTGCTGCAGATCGGCGCGCGCAACATGCAGAACTTCAACCTGCTCAAAGAGGCGGCCAAGGCGCGCAAGCCCGTGATGCTCAAGCGCGGCCTGTCGGCGACGGTGGAAGAATGGCTGCTCGCTGCCGAGTACATCTATTCCGGCGGCAACCACGACGTCATCCTGTGCGAGCGTGGCATCCGCACGTTCGAGACGGCGACGCGCAACACGCTGGACCTTGCCGCAGTGCCCCTCGTCAAGTCGCTCACCCATCTGCCGGTCATCGTCGATCCGAGCCACGGCACGGGCAAGTGGGAGCTCGTGACGCCCATGGCGCGCGCCGGCGTGGCTGCCGGCGCTGACGGTTTGATGATCGAAGTGCACCCTCGGCCGGGAGACGCGCTCAAAGACGGGTTCGAGTCGCTCACCTTCGAGAGCTTCGCGACCCTCATGGAACAGGTCCGCCCAGTCGCGCGCGCCGTCGGCAAACCCGTGGCGTCGGACGCGTCGATCGCCGTTGAAGCCTAAGGCGGCCCGAGCACGCACGGTCTCCATCATCGGAACGGGTCTCATCGGCGCATCTATCGGACTCGCGCTGCGCCGCGCATCGCCACGCACGCGGGTCGTCGGATACGACCGCGACACGGCGGCCGCGCGCATGGCTCGGCGTCGCCAAGCGCTGACCACTATCGCGCCGACGCTCGCATCGGCTGTCGCTGACGCAGACGTCGTCGTGCTCGCCGTCCCAGCGACGGCAGTCGTCAAGCTCGTGCCACGGGTCGCTGCGCTGTGCCGTCCTCGCAGCCTCGTGATCGATGTCGCCGGCCTGAAGACCACCGTCTTCGCCGCAGCGACAAAGGCGCTCGCCGCCCGGCCGGCGCCGGGCATCGTCTGCGGCCATCCGCTTGCCGGGAGCGAACGAGGCGGCGCGGGTGCGGCCGATGCTGCGCTGTTCCGCACGAGGTTCTTCGTGTTGTGCGCGCCCCGCCAGCCCGGCCGGCCCGCCGTGATGCGCGCAGCAGGGGCGTTCGTGCGCTCGCTTGGCGCGCGGCCGCTCTGGGTGGGCCCACGCGAGCACGACCGCATCATCGCCGTGACGAGCGCTCTCCCGCAACTCGTCGCGTCGGCGACGGTGCTTGCGGCAGCGGCATCTGCAGGCACGCGAGGCGAGCTGACCGGCCCGGGCTTTGCAAGCGTCACCCGCCTCGCCGCGACCCCTACCGCCCTTTGGGAGGATGCTCTCCTTTCGAACAAGCGCAACGTCATCAAAGCGCTCGACGCCTTCGAAGCACAACTGCGCAGTTTTCGGCGGGCCATCGAACGTGGCGACGGTGCAGCTCTCGGCCGCCTCTTGCGCACGGCAGCGGCCGCGCAGCGACGATTGAAGTCTAGCTGACAGGTATTTGCATCCCGAACGGAATAGCGCTATCTTCCCTACCCCTAGGCTCTGAGGAGACCCATGCACAACTATCAGCGCAGCATTGCAGCAGCAGCTGTGGGCGCCTTTGTTCTTGCCGCAGCGTGGATACCCGCCACCCGGGCGTCTGCCGACGCGCCAAGCTACTACGAGCCCCCGAAGTTCAAGGTCCAGATCAAGCCCAACTATCCGGAATCCGCGCGAGCCGCGCACGAGACGGGAACGGTCTTCGTCAAAGTGCTCGTCGGGGCTGACGGCAAGCCCAAGCAGATCATGATCGCCAAGTCGTCGGGCCATAAGGATCTCGACGCAGAGGTGCTGCGCGTCGCCAAGCTCTCGACCTACTACCCAGCCTCGAGAGATGATAAGCCCACCGTCGCGTTCTACGACTTCAGCTACAGCTTCACGCTTGCGGGTCTGAGCGAGAACGCCGCCGCCATGAACCAGAACTCGAAGATGCTCGCCCAAAATCCCAAAGACGTCGGAGCCCGTCTAGGGTTGATCGAAGCCGACATCACGAAAAAGGAATACAATCAGGCGGAGAGCCTGGCGGACGAAGGCATCAAGCTCATGCCCAACGAGGCGCGCCTGTGGAGCGCCCGCGGGGCGGCGTACTACTCCGACGGCTCTGACAACGACAACAACAGGATCTCGAGCGACGCGGCCACCGCCAAGCTCAAGATCGCGGTCGATTCGTACGAGCGGGCCGCGCAGCTCGATCCGAAATCCGTCACCGCCGGCGTCACGTCGGCCGCGTATGCCGAGTATGCGTTCCATCTCTGGGCAGCGCAGCAATATGCCGATTGTCTGCCGTATGCGGGCAAAGCCGTCCAGCAGAGCCCGAAGAACTGGCAATACATCATGCTCAAGGGCGACTGCGAGACGGGCCAGCAAGACTACAAAGCCGCCATCGCCGATTACCAGACGGCGATCTCGCTTGACGACAAGAAGAACTCGCAGCTGAGCTCGCGCCTGGTCGCATCGCTGGGCAGCGCGCAGCTCTCATCCGGCGACGAGGCAGGCGGCCTGCAATCGATCAACCAGGCCGAACGGATCGACCCCAAAGCGCCGTACGCCTACCAATACCTGGCCTCGTACTACATCACAAAGTCCCCGCCCAATCTCAACGCGGCGCTCACCCCGCTGATCCAGCTCTCGCAGGTCCAGCCCCAAAACGTGCAGGCGCAGATCAATATCGGCGACATCTACGTCCGGCAGAAGAACTATACGGCTGCACAGGGCGCCTACAACAAGGCCATCCAGACCGATCCCAAGAGCGCGGACGCGCAGTTCGGCCTCGCCGAACTGGCCGCGGCCCAGGGCAATGTGGGCTCGATCGACGCCCCCCTGAACAAGGCCGTCGCGCTTGCGCCCGGCAGTGCGGCGCTCTACAATTCCAACATCTCGCAGCTGCTCATCAGCGCGTCGACGCCCAAGCAAGACCTCTACACGGACGCCCAGCGCTACGCCGATGCCGCCACGAAGGCCGATCCCAACTACGGGTGGGGCTGGTACACGCTCGGCATCGCGTACGCCGACGCGGGGAAGAAGGACCAGGCAAATTCCGCATTGCGCAAAGCCTTCGACCTTTTCAAGGCGAAGAACGACAAAGGCGGGATGGACGCCACGAACCAGCAGTTCATGGCGCTCAACGGCAAAGACAATAGCCTGATCACAGGCGCAGGCAGAAACGAGCGGACGAATCAGCCGGGTGGCACGGGGCCGTGATACAGGCCGCTAGGATGTTCGGCCCAACACTGAAAGCGGAGGGCGTGGTACGGTAGGAATCACCGGAAAGGGCGTGTAACCCGTTCCGCCACCTGGACGGGCGAAACGAGCCCGCCCTCTTTATTCACGGATGAGGCCATTTCGTATCAGCGTCGTTCGCAAATCATTTATTGAGGGGATTTGACTCCAATGGGTTTTTTTCAGGCATTCGTTGACTTCCTGAACCGCGGCGGCCCGGCCATGTACGCCCTGCTGCTGCTGTCGATCGTCTCGGTCGGCATCGTCCTCGAGCGGCTGTATTTCTTCTCGAAGCAGCACTCGGACCCGGCCGGCTTGCTCAAAGAGATCGGCGACCGGGTCTCCAAGGACGACATGAACGGCGCTATCGCCGTGTGCGACCGGCACCGGGGCATGCTGCCCAAGATCCTGCAGTTCGGCCTCTATCGCCACGAGAAGAGCCGCGCCGACATCTCTGACGCGCTCTCGATCTCGCTGCTCGAGCAGCTCAACACGCTTGAGGCCAATCTGTCGATCATCGGCACGGTGGCGGTCATCGCGCCGTTCGTCGGACTCTTCGGAACGGTGCTCGGCATCATCCGCGCCTTCCAAGACATCGCGCTCAAAGGCAACTCGACGCCGGCCGTCGTCGCGGCAGGCGTCTCGGAAGCCCTCGTGACCACGGCAGCCGGCCTCGCCGTCGCCGTCATCGCGGTGATCTTCTTCAACTACTTCAAGTCGCGGATCAAGTCGTACAACCAAGAGATGATCGTCGCGGCCAACAAGCTGGCCGAGATGCTCGCCTTCCACAACGCGGGGGCGCCCATCCCGACCGAGCTCTACACGCCGCGCAAGCCGGGCATGGGCACCGGTCCGGCGGCGGCTCCCGCCCCGCGCCCGAGCGGCCCGGCAGGCGGCTAGCGGACCAGCGACTCGGACGCCGCTGCCTGGTCTGCCTCGCAGGCACACCGCGCAGCGGCATCTGGTGACGCTGATCCGTTCTTCGCGAACGAGCGTATAATCACAAGAGCGAGAAGGCAGAACATCGCATGGGAATGACCTCATCCAAGCAAGACACGGAGGTGATGGCGGAGATCAACATCACCCCCTTCACCGACGTCTTGCTGGTCCTGCTCATCATCTTCATGATCCTCGCAGCGCTCTCGGCGCCGCCCGGCTTCCAAAAGCAGCTTCCCAAGAAGAACACCTCGCCGCAGAACGTCACTAAGAGCCAGCTGCAGCATTCGATCGATGTCGAGGTCACGGCCAAGAACCGGATCTACATCGACGGCAAGCCGGTCGCCTCAGAGCGTCTCTACCAGGTCATGTCCGACACGATCGCCTTCCACCAGAAGCACGCAAGCCAGGGATACAACACCCACGTCTCCTTGCTCGCCGACCAAGACGCGAGCTACAACACGATCATTAAGATCTTAGACGCTGCGCGACAGGCTGGCGATGATGACGTCGGCTTCGTGACGCAATAGAGAGAAGGCGCGCACCATGTCAGTCGTCGGCTCGGCCCCAGAAGAAGACGTGATGTCCACCATCAACATCACTCCGTTCACGGACGTGTTGCTCGTGCTGCTCATCATCTTCATGATCCTCACCTCGCTGCTCAAGCCCCCGCCCGTTCCGGAGGCCAAGAACCGGATCAAGGTGACGCAATCACCCCTCGTCATGATCATCAGCCACAACTCGAAGACGAACCAAGACGAGGTCCAAGTCGGCGCGGACATCATCCCGAAACTGGAGCTCTACGATCACATGCGGGCGTATTACGATCAGTTCGGCAAGGCCAACGACATCATCATCAAAGCCGCGCCGGCCGTCAAATACGGCACGGTGCTGACCGTCATGGATGCCGCCAAGGCCGCAGGGTTCACGGAGTTCGGCCTGGCCAACAAGATCTTAGGCGCGCCCGAAGGCGTCAACAACTAGCAGGAGACCATGGCAACAAACCCGCCTAACAAGCCGCATACGACGCCCTCGCTCTTCACGAAGCGGGAGAAGTACTCCATCGCCGCCCTGTCGATCGGCTTCATCCTCCTGTCGTTCGGCGTCCATTTCGTGCTCGGCGGCGCCGCGGAGAAGATGTTCCCGCATTTCAAAGAGGAAGCGACGCCGCCGCCACACGTGGTGACGGTGATGAAGTTCAAGCCGCCGCCGAAGCCGACGCCGACGCCGAAACCGACGCCGACACCGCCGCCGACGCCGACGCCGCCGCCGCAGAAGAACACGCCGCCGCCGCTCAAACTGCACGTCATCCACTCGCAGAGCCAGGGTGGCGAAGGCACGCCGGAAGCCGCGTATTCGCCGCCGCCTGCCGGTAGCGGTGAGGGCGTTCCCACGACTGCGCCGACCGAGGCTCCGCGGACGCCGCCGCCGGAGACCGGCCCGGTGAAGATCGAGGACTCCGACTTCATCCATAAAGTGCAGCCGGACTACCCCGAGATGGCCAAGGAGCAGAACATCCAGGGGACGGTCATCGTCCTCATCACGATCGGGCCGTCCGGCAACGTGGTCGCGGCATCCATCGCCGAGTCGTCGGGCAACGCGGCGCTCGACAAAGCCGCCCTGCAAGCGGCTGAATCGAGCACCTTCAGGCCGCCCACCGCCAACGGCATCCCGACGACGCGCCAGTACAAAGTCGAGTACGACTTCACCCTGGAGTAGTTTAACGGACCGTTGAAGCAACGGATCTTTAGATCCGCTTAACCCGACCCGAGGGCGCGACGCACGTCGCGCCCTTTTGTTTAATCCGAACCCGCCCGGGCTACGTATCTTGGGATATCACAGGGCGCAGCACACCCGATGGATCGAAAGCGATCTATTCCCGGAGGTGCTCCGATGACCACGACCCCCTTCGCACATGAGTCCCAAGTCATGGCAGAGATCAACATCACGCCCTTCACGGACGTGCTGCTCGTGCTGCTCATCATCCTCATGATCCTCGCCGCGCTCGCCACCCCGCCCGGCTTCCAAAAGCAGCTCGGGCGAGAGCCGCTCTCGCACCGGCACTCGGATTCACGTGACCGGCCCGTCAGCGTCGTCGTGTCAGCCGCGGACCGGATCTCGCTCGACGGCCGGCCCGTAGGGTTCGCGTGGCTCTACCGGGCGATGGCGGCCACGATCGCCCGGCACGACGCCCTAGGCCAAAGCCGCCATATCATGCTGGTGGCCGACGCGCAAGCGAGCTACAATACGATCATCAAGATCCTCGACGCCGCACGCCAAGCCGGCGATGAAGATGTCGGATTTGTGACCCGATGAACGCCAAGCGGCCTGTCTCGTCTCCCACGCGGCGCGAACGCTGGACGGTCGGCCTCGTCACCATGGGCTTCATCGCGCTCTCCTTCGTCCTGCACATGATCCTCGGCGGAATCTTCCCGCCGGCCGGGTGGCGAGCCGCGCCCGCACCCTCGAACACGATTCTTGAGTTCGAGCGATTCGATACGCCGCCCCCGACGCCGGCGCCCACGCCACGCCCAACCCCGACGCCGCAGCGCCGCGTCGTGACCCAGCCGACGCCCAACGCCCCATCCTCTCACCCGCCGAGCACGGCTACGCCCGCGCGCCACCCGGTCGCGATTCCATCGAGCGTGGCGCCGGACGCAGCGAGCGACGCAAATATGCCGCCGTCGCAAGCACAGCCGGCCTCGCCCGAGCCATCCGCGCCTGCCGATTACCGCTACGTCATCGTGAGCGCGCGCTTCATCTCTGAGGTCCACCCGGAGTATCCTGAAGACGCGGCTCGCCTCGGCGAGGAGGGCACGGTCATCGTGCTGGTCACGATCGGTCCGCAAGGTCCAAGCGACGTCCGCGTCTGGGAGTCGTCCGGATATCCGGAGCTGGATCGCGCTGCGCTCGTCGCCGCGAAGGAAAGCACGTATTCCATTCCGGAAATGAACGGCGAGCCGGTGACGGAGACGTACAGAGTGATCTATACGTTCAACCTCAACTCATGACGAGCACAGGTCACGTCGCGGCCAGAGGAGACGTCTTTGGCATTCGTGCACGCGATCGCGCTCGGCATCATCCAGGGAGTCGCCGAGCTCTTCCCGATCAGCAGCGCCGCGCACACGCTGTTGCTCTCGTATCTGTTCGGCTGGGATCTGCCCAGCTTGCCGTTCGTCGTCATGCTGCATCTGGGCACGTTCTTGGCGGTGCTCGTCTACTTCGCGCGTGATTACGGCAAGCTGATCGCCGGACTGTTCACCGGCTTCGCCCACCGCTTCTCGCAGCCGTTCGAGCGGCTCGCCCTGCTCGTCATCGCCGGTACGATTCCACTCGCGCTCGTCGGCAAGATCTTCGAGAAGGACTTCGACAAGCTGTTCGCTCAGCCGCTCTTCGCCGCCGCCTTCCTGCTCGTGACGGGGCTCGTGCTCGTGCTCGTCGAGCGGCTGCCGCAACGCACGGGAAACGTCGAACAGCTCAACCTTGGGACGTCGCTATGGATCGGCCTCACCCAGACCGGCGGCCTGGTCCCCGGAGGCTCGCGCTCGGGCTTCTCGATCGCCGGCGGCATGCTCGCCGGGCTGACGCGGGAAGAGTCCGCCCGTTTCTCGTTCTTGCTCGCCGGTCCGGCCATCGTCGGCGCGAGCATCTTGGAGATGCGCCGCGTCATCCACCCGCATGCCGCTGATGTCACAGGCCAGCACAACATCGCCATGCTCGGCGTCGCTCCCGAACCGCTCGCCGTCATCGCGACCGGCTTCGTCATCGCCTTCATCTCCGGGCTGTTCGCCATCCGCTTTTTCATGCGCTACGTCGACCAGCACAAACTCACCCCGTTCGCGATCTACTGTTGGGTCTTCGGCCTCGTCATGATCGGCGTGATCGAAGCCCGCCGCCACGCGGGCATGCCGTAGCGCGGCGTGGCACGCAAGCAAAACGAGGCCGCAGTGCGAAGGATGGTCGGCCCATGACCGCCGCACGCCTCAAGTCCTCGCGCCCCGCGCGGCCACGCCTCTCGCACGTCAAGCGCGACGGCTCGGTCGCCATGGTGGACGTGGCCGCAAAGGACGTCACCGCACGCTTCGCGGTGGCTGAAGCAGAGATCGTCATGGCGCCCCACGCGCTGCGGCTCATCCGTGCCGGGACGGCGAAGAAGGGCGACGTGCTTGTGACGGCCCAGATCGCAGGCATCTTGGCGGCCAAGCGAACGGCGCAGCTCATACCGCTGTGCCACCCGCTGCCTCTGACGAAGATCGATGTCCGCTGCACGCCGCTGCGCGGCGACCGTGTCCGCGTCAGATGCGAAGCCGCCTGCAACGGTCAGACGGGGGTGGAGATGGAGGCGCTCACCGGCTGTGCGGTGGCGGCGCTCACCATCTACGACATGTGCAAAGCCGTCGACCGCGGCATGGTCATCGAGCGTTTGGCGCTCGTGGAGAAGGCCGGCGGCAAGAGCGGCCACTATCGGAGGAAGTCGATTGCTCGGCGATAACGATCGTAGCCCAGGACCGCCGCGCGTGGCGCTTGTGGTCCTCTCCGACAAGGCCAAGTCGGGCGAGCGCGCCGACGCCTGCTTGCCCGCCATGCGCCAAAGCCTGCCCGCGCCATGCGTCGTCGTCTCCGAAGAGATACTCGCCGACGACCGCCGCGAGCTCGAATCGCTCTTGAAGCTTGTCTGCGACCGCGAAAGCGCCGACATCGTCCTCACGGCGGGGGGCACAGGCCTCGGACCGCGCGACGTGACGCCGCAGGCGACGCTCGCCGTCGCCGACTACGAAGTTCCCGGGATCGGCGAGGCGATGCGCCAGCACAGCGCGGCGCGCGTGCCCACGGCGATACTGTCGCGCGCAATAGCGGTCGTACGCAAGCGGACGCTCATCATCAACCTGCCCGGGCACCCACAAGCGGTGCGCGAGACGATGGCCATCATCGCTCCCGTGCTGGCCCACGCGTGCGAGCTCTTGCGCGGCGGCTCGGGCGACCATGGCAAGGCCGGCTAGCGCGATGGATTTTCAGACGGCGGTTCGTATCCTCGACACGACGACCGGCGAGACGATCTCCGGCCGCTACCCCGGCCGCCTCGATCGGATGCGCACGCTCTTGCGCCACGTCGGCAATCCCGAGCGCTCGTTCGCATCGGTCCACGTCGGCGGGACGGCCGGCAAAGGATCGACCGCGACCATGTGCGCCGCGATCCTGACGGCGGCAGGCAAGCGGGTCGGCCTGCACACCAAACCCCACCTTCACTCGGTCACCGAGCGCGCACGCATCGGCGGCGTTCCCATCAGCGAAGAACGCTTCGGTGAGATCTTCGAGCAGATGCTCCCGGTGATCGCTGAGATGCGCAGCGAACAGTGGGGACCACCATCGTACTTCGAGCTGCTCGTCGCGCTCTCGTTCGTGTACTTCGCGCAGGAGAAGGTCGACCTCGCCGTGGTCGAGGTCGGCGTCGGCGGGTCGCTCGACGGCACGAACCTCATCGAGCCGAACGTCAGCGTCATCACGAACGTCGGCACCGACCATAAGGACGTGCTGGGCGACACCGTCGAGCAGATCGCGCGCGATAAAGCGGGCATCATCAAGGACCGCGTGCCGGTCGTGACCGCGGCCGACCAGCCCTCCGTCTTGCGCATCATCGAGGAGGCGGCGCAGCGGCATGGCGCTCCGCTCACCGTCGTGCGCAGCGCCGCGCAGGTCGGATCATCCGTCAACGACGTGGCCTACACGCAGGCGGTGCGGGTGCAGACCGGGCACGCCGCTTATGAGTTCACTCTGCCCCTCATCGGCGAATTCCAGGTGACCAATGCGGCGACTGCGATATTGGCGCTCGAACAGATCCGCGAGACGTTCGCGGTGACGCCGAGCGACGTCGCCCGGGGGCTCGGCGACCTCTCGTTGCCGGGGCGCACCGAATACTACCCCTCGACGCCGTCGCTGCTCTTCGACGTCGCCCATAACGTCGAGAAGGCCGCGGCGCTGCGCGCGGCCATCGAGCGCCACTTCCCCCAGCGTCGCCTCGTCTTCGTGGTCGCGATCGCGCAGGAGAAGGACGTCGCCGGGATGATCGACGCGTGGCGCGGGCTGCCCGCGCACTACATCTTCACGACGTTCGACGTCTCGCACCGCCGCTCGCGCCACTCGCGCAATCTCGTCAACGTGGCCGAGAGCGCCGGCATGGCATCGCGGGCGGTCGACGACCCGGTCGAGGCGCTCAACCTGGCACGGCGCATCGCCAAGGCGTCGGACCTCGTCGTGGTGACGGGCTCCACGTTCCTCGTCGGAACGCTGCGCCGCTGGTTCCTCGAGAACGCGCCCGTGGCGGATCGCGCCCTTGTCTGATCGCCCACCGCTCGCCCCTCTTGTGATCCGCGATCGCCGCTTCGAGTGGGGCGCGCGCACGTACGTCATGGGTATCATCAACGCCACCCCCGATTCGTTCTCGGGCGACGGTATCGGCGCCGACCCGGGCGCCGCGGTGCGCAAGGCGCTCGAGTTCGAAGCAGCCGGCGCCGACATCATCGACATCGGCGGCGAGTCGACGCGGCCCGGTCACCTGCCCGTCAGCGATGAGGAAGAGATGCGCCGCGTCATCCCGGTGATATCGTCCGTGCGTGCGGCATCGGACATCCCCATCTCGGTCGACACCTTCAAACCGGCGGTGGCCGTCGAAGCGCTCGCCGTGGGCGCGGACATCATCAACTGCGTGTGGGGGGCGATCCCCGGCATCGTCGAGCTCGCCGCGCGCGCGCACGTCGCGCTCATCATCATGCACAATCGCGTCAACACCGACTACGACGGGGACTGCGTCAGCGAGGTGATCGCTTCGCTGCAGCTCGCAGCGCGTTACGCGAGAGACGCCGGCGTGGCGGCCGAGCACCTCATCGCCGACCCAGGGATCGGCTTTGGCAAGACGCCGGATCACAACGTGCAGATCCTCGCCCGGCTGCACGAGTTCGTCGAGCGTCTGCCCTATCCGCTGCTCCTCGGCCTCTCGCGCAAGTCGTTCATCGGCCAGATCACGGGGTTGCCCGTGGCCGAGCGCACCTTCGGCACCGCGGCGGCGCTCGCGCTCTCCATCGCGGCCGGCGCTGATATCGTGCGCGTGCACGACGTCGCCGCGATGCGTAGCGTCGTCGACGTGGCAGACGCCATCGTGCGGGTCGGGGCGGCACGAGCGCCGGAGCGGCTGTCCGTCCCGCGGCTGCTATGAGCCCACAGGCGCGAGAGCCGGGCGCCATTCGCCTGAGCGGCATGCGGTTTTGGGGCAAGCACGGTGCCGATGCGCGCGAACGCGAGCGCGACCAGCCCATCGACGTGGATCTCGAGATCAGCTGCGAGCTCGACGTGGCCGCCGCCTCGGATGCACTCGCCGATACGGTCGACTATAGCGCCGTCTACCGGACGTGCGAACGGATCGTCACGACGCAGTCGTTCGCACTGCTTGAAGCGCTCGCCGATCGCATCGCCCAGGTGGTCTTGGAGGACCCGCGCGTGCTCGCGGTCGCCGTCCGGGTGCGCAAGCCGCGCCTGCTCGACGGCGCGACGCCTGAAGTGGAGCTACGCCGCCGCCGGCTAGGCCCGTGACCCTCGCATACGTCCTCGCGAGCTCGGGCGTGGGCGACTCACCAGGCCACGTGCGCGTCGGCCTCGAGCGGTTGCGCGAGCTCGGGTCGCTTGTGACCAATTCCGATCTCTATCGCCAGGAAAGCGCGACGCCGGACGGTGATCCGCCTTCGTATCATGTCGCAGCTCTCGTCGAGACCGAGCTCGAGAGCGTGGCGCTCGCCAGGGCCTTGCGTTCGATCGAAGAGCGCTACGGCAGCGAGCGCGGCACGGCAGGCGTGGTCCACGCGCTGCGGTTGGATCTGGCGCTCTCAAGCGCCGGCTCGGACGCCCGAGCGCAGGTGACGCTGCACGACCCGGCGGTCCGCGAGCAGGCGTGCATGCTGCTGCCGCTCACAGCCATCGCGCCCAACCTTCGCATCCCACCCGACGGCTCGACAGCGCAGGAGCTCGCCGGGCGGCTTGCAGCGGGATCGCCGGCGGCGGTCACGGCCGTCTGGGGAACGGCGCACCTAAAGCGACAGCGAGATCTGGATTACGACGCGATCGGCGACGCCCAAGAGAATTACCAGGCGCTGCGTCCTCTTTCGCGCTTCGACATCGCGCTCTTCGACGACGTCGCCCGGGCGATCGGCCTGCGGCCCGCGATGCGCGTGTTGGACGTGGGCTGTGGCACCGGCCGCTTCAGCGTGCTGCTCGCGCAGGCCGGAGCGTCGGTCATAGGGGTGGACCGCAGCGCCAACATGCTCGCGGCTGCTCGTACGACTCCGGCGCTATCGCGCGGCGACGTCAGTTACGAGCAGGCAGATGCCAATCGCGCCCTGCCGCGCGGACCGTACGACGCGGCCACGCTGTTCTTCTCGATACAATACTTGGTGCTCGACCCGTTCCTGCGCCGGCTGCGCGGCGTGCTCGCGCCCGGCGGCGCGGTCGCCATCGCCACGTTTCCGCACCGGCATTTCATCGAGACCGAACACGCGCGTTTCTTCCCATCCATCCCGCACATCGACATGTCACGCTTTCCGAACATCCCGGCCCTGACGCAGACGCTGCGCGAGCTTGGCTTCGAGCAGGTGACGAGCCAGGACGTCATCGCCGATGAAGCGAGCTCGCCGGATGAGCTCATCGCCCGGACGCAGCGCCGCTACCTCTCGACCTTCCATCTGCTCTCCCAGGCGGAATTCGAGACGGGACTGGCGGCGATGCGCGCGGCCTACCAAGGTGTGACGTCGGTGCGGCGGACCATCCGCGCCGTGGTCGTCAGCGCTCGGACGCCGCGCTGAACAAGGCGTCGGACCTTTGAAGCAACGGACGTTCAGGTCCGTTCGAGCGCCACGGCAAGGCCACCAAAGCCGGCCCGGCGAAACATCTCGCGTGGCGGAACACAAGAAGGCTCACACTGACGACGAGCCATCATCATTCGCGCGCTTCGTCCGCAAGACCGTCGGTCCGCTCTCGCGCGCCTTTGCCGATAGCCCGCTCATGCAGCTGCGCGTGCGCACCCCGCAGGGCAGCGTGACGCTTGCCAAGACACAAGAGATACAAGCCCCGGTGGCAGCCGCCTCGGCAGAGCCGGCCGAGGTGCTGAAGGCAGGCCATCCACGTCTGTCGCCTGCGGCGCGGGTCTTCAACGGCGAAGCTGGCCGATCGTACGACACGATCAACGCCGAAGTCGTCGGCATCTTCCGCGACGCGCCTGAGCCCCCCGCCACGGGCGAGCGGCTGGAAGCCGGCAGAGTGCTCGGCAATATCGAAGCCCTGAAGCTGCGCAACGCAGTGCGCTGCCCGATCGATTGCACGCTCATCGCGCAGGTCGTGGTGGACGGTCAGCCGGTGGATTTCGGCGAGCCGCTCTTCGTCGTGGATAGCGGTGGCGCACCGCTGCCGGCGGCAGACGCCACGGTGGTCGCCGCCCAAGCGCCGGAGATCGTCGAACCCCCGCGCATGTGACACTGCAACGGTGGGCCTTTGCAGCAGAGGACCTTTGAAACAGCGGACCTTCAGATCCGCTAAAGAAGAGCAACGGACCACTGGAGCACCGCCTTGAAGCAACGGACCTTTAGGTCCGTTAACGAACGGACGTCAACATCAATCAACGGAGTCAACAGTGTTTGCTAAGGTTCTAGTGGCGAATCGGGGCGAGATCGCGCTGCGCATCATCCGCGCATGCCGCGAGCTCGGCGTCAAGACCGTCGCCGTGTTCTCCGAAGCCGACCGCCAGGCGTTGCACCCGCGCTTCGCCGACGAGGCGTACTGCATCGGTCCACCGCAGACGGCGCGCTCCTATCTCAACATCCCCAACATCATCAGCGCTGCCGAGATCGCCGGCGTCGACGCGATCCACCCCGGCTACGGCTTCCTCTCCGAGAACCCGCAGTTCGCGGAGATCTGCGCTTCGCACGGGTTCAAGTTCATCGGACCAGCGGCGTCGGCGCTCGCGCTCATGGGCGACAAGTCGTCGGCCAAACAGCGCATGGCCGAGGCCAACGTGCCCGTCATCCCCGGCTCGGGTATCATCGAATCCGAACAGCAGGCCCGGCAGTTCGGCCGCGAGGTCGGCTTCCCCGTGCTCATCAAGGCGACCGCCGGGGGCGGCGGCAAGGGCATGCGCATCGTCGGGCGCGAGGCGGATCTGGCCGCCGGTCTTGCCGCGGCGAGCGGCGAGGCGCAGGCCGCTTTCGGCGACGGCCGCGTCTACGTCGAGAAGCTGCTCGTGCATCCGCGCCACATCGAAGTCCAGGTGCTCGGCGACGAATACGGCCACGTCATCCACGTCGGCGAACGCGACTGCTCGATCCAAAAGCCCTCACATCAAAAGCTGCTCGAGGAGACGCCGGCCCACAATCTCGACCCCAGTGTCCGAGCCGATCTGCTCGCCAGCGCCGTGCGCGCCGCTCGCGCGGTCGAATACGCCAATGCCGGGACGCTCGAGTTCCTCGTCAACGCCGATGGCAAGTTCTATTTCATGGAGATGAACACGCGCATCCAGGTCGAGCACCCGATCACCGAAGTCGTCTACGGCATCGACCTCGTGAAATGGCAGGTGCGCATCGCGGCGGGCGAGCGGCTCACCGTGCGCCAGGAGGAGATCAAGCCCAGCGGTCACGCCATCGAATGCCGCATCAACGCGGAGGACGTCGAGAACGGATTCCGGCCTGCGGCCGGCAAGCTGGGCAGCGTGCTCTTGCCGGGCGGCCCGGGCATCCGCGTCGACAGCCACATCTACACCGGCGCGGAAGTGCCGCCGTACTACGACTCACTGCTCGCCAAGATCACCGCGCACGACCGCACGCGCGACGACGCCATCGTCCGCATGCGCCGCGCGCTGGCCGAGACGGAGATCCTCGGCGTGGCCACGACCGTGCCCGTGCACGAACGCATCCTCACCATGAACTCGTTCGCCGCCGGCCAGACATACGTCACCTGGTTGCGCGAACACGTGCTGCAGCCTCCGAAGGAGGCCGTGGCGGCGCATGGCAGCTGAGCGGCGCGAGCACCGCCTCGCGCTTGAGATCCTCTACGCGGTCGACATCGGCAAGGCATCGCTGGAAGAGGCGCTGCGCCAGGCGCACGACGAGGTCGGCGTGTTCGGCCGCGGCGATGCGGCGCGCGAAGAAGACCCCTACGAAGAAGCGTATCCGGCGGTCGAGCACCGCGCCGATGCACCACGTCCGACCGACTGGACGCTCGTCGAGTCGATCGTGCGCGGCACGCGCGAGCATCAGGCCGAGCTGCAAACAGACATCTCGCCGCTCTTACGCCGCTGGAAGCTGGAACGGCTCTCGGGGGTCGACCGCCTGGTCATCGAGATGGGCGCGTGGGAGCTCCGCCATCGGCCGGGCGCCGACACGAAGACGGTGATCAACCATGCAGTCGAGCTCGCACGCCGGCTCTCGACGGAGCGATCGGGCGAGTTCGTCAACGCCATCTTAGACGCGTTCGCCAAGGCGCCGCTGCGGACGGCGCCGTCAACGGGCACGTGAGCACGCAGGCCACCCGCCGCCGGCGCCTCATCGCGAGCGCGCTGCTGTTCCTCGTCGCGATGGGCGTGCTCGGCGCGGCCGGTGCGATCTTCGCGGTCGTGGGAGCCTACGGCCAGAATCTGCCCGACGTCAGCGGCCTCTCCACGATCCAGCCCACCTCGCCGACCGTCATCCTCGCGCGCGACGGCACGACGCTTGCCCGCCTCTACGACAAGTTCAAGGTCTACGTGCCCATCACGCAGATCCCCCAAGTCATGCGCGACGCCATGGTCGCCACCGAAGACGAGCGTTTCTATTCGCACCGCGGTGTCGACGCGCGCGGCATCATGCGCGCGGCGCTCGCCAACTACCGGCATGACGAGATCACCCAAGGGGCGAGCACGATCACCCAGCAGCTCGCGCGCAAACTCTTCTTGAACGATCGCCAGACCCTGACGCGTAAGATCCAAGAAGCGCTCCTCGCCATCGAGATCGAGCGCTACTACAGCAAGGACGAGATCCTCGAACGCTACCTGAACCTGGTCTATTTCGGCGCCGGGGCATACGGCGTGCAAGCGGCGAGCCACGCCTACTTCGGCAAGGACGTGAGCAAGCTGACGCTGCCCGAGGCGGCCATGCTGGCGGGCTTGGTCGCGGCACCCTCGCTCTACTCCCCGTACAACGACCTGCAGCGCGCCCGTGACCGGCAGCGTCACGTGCTCGACCGCATGGTCGCGACCGGCTATATCACCCCCGAGCAAGCCGATGCCGCCGCCGCCCAGAAGCTCAGCTTCATCGGCGCGTCGGACAACGGCATCCAGTCGTATCACGATCCCTACTTCACGACCTATGTGATCGCCGAGCTCGTCAAGCAGTTCGGCTACGAGCGCATCTACCGCGGCGGTCTCACCGTCTACACCACGCTCGATCCGAAGCTCGAAGCGATCGCGCAGCAAGCGGTGACCAAGACCGTGGAAGCGGGTCGCTTGGAAGGCTTCGGCATGCACCAGGGCGCGCTCGTCGCCGAAGACCCGCGTTCGGGTGAGATCCTCGCCATGGTCGGGGGCATCGGTTTCTCGCCCAAGAGCCAGTTCAACCGCGCCTGGCAGGCGCGCCGGCAGCCCGGCTCCTCGTTCAAGGGATATGTGTATTCCGCCGCGGTCGACCGTGGCGTGCCCGTCTCATCCATCTATCTCGACGCGCCCGTGACCTACGCCGCCGGCGACGGCACCGACTACAAACCGCTCGACGACGACCATCGCTATCTGGGCGCCATCTCGCTGCGGCGCGCCTTCGAGCTCTCGCGCAACATCGTCGCTGTCCGCCTGGCGAGCGACATCGGCATCGACACTGTCATCGACTACGCGCATCGCATGGGCATCAGCGAAGACCTCGAACCGGACCTGTCGCTCGCGCTTGGCACGGCGGTCGTGTCGCCGCTCGATATGGTGTCGGGATACTCGACTATCGCAAATGGCGGCGTCTACACGCCGCCGCAGGCGATCCGCTACATCACGGATCAGTACGGTCAGACGATCGTCGAGAACCGCTATCCGCAGCGCCGCGCGGCACTCTCGCCCGGCGCCGCATACATCATGACGACGATGATGCAAGGCGTGATCGAGGAGGGCACGGGGTATCCCAACGCGATCATCGGGCGGCCGGCAGCCGGCAAGACCGGGACCACATCGGACTTCCGCGACGCCTGGTTCGTCGGCTTCGTGCCGCAGCTGGCGGCGGCCGTCTGGGTGGGCAACGACGATTACTCGCGCATGTACGAGTCCTACGGCGGCAACGTTCCGGCGCGGACCTGGGCGACGTTTATGAAAGCCGCGCTCAAGAACGTGCCGGTGCAGCAGTTCGGCCCGGTGCCGCCCGACGTGCAGCGGGTGAAGATCTGCGCCGACAGCCGGCGCGCTCCGCCCGGCGTCAGCGGCCGCATGGAATACTTCCTCAACGGCACAGCGCCGCTTGCCTATTGCGCGCCGCGCGCGTCGCCGACAGCTGCGGCGGCGGCGAACGGTCCGGGCGTGGTCGCGGAGCCCTTTGGACCGCTCGAGTCGCCATCGCCCGACGCAGCCGTGACGCAGCCGCCAGCGCCGGCTGCCACCGATTCGCCGAGCGCCGCTCCCACGCCATGATGCGCAGCCTCTTCGACGTCCAGGCGATCTCCGTCGGCGAGCTGTGCCGGCGCATCCGCGCAGCGCTGCGCGGCGGTTTCCCTTCGTCAGTGCGCGTGCTCGGCGAGGTGTCGAGAAGCCGCACGATCGACGGCAACACCTACTTCACCCTCAAGGACCGCGAGGGCCTCATCGACTGCTATTGCTATCGCGAGAGCGCTGCCCTGCTGCAGGTCAAGCTGCCGCTCGAGGATGGCATGGCGGTGGAGGTCGCGGGCTTCGTCGACATCTACGAGCGCCGCAGCGCGTATCAACTGCGCGTCACGGGCATCATCCCGGTCGGCAAAGGCGCGCTGTACCTCGCCTTCGAGCAACTCAAAGCCAAGCTCGAAGCGGAGGGCCTCTTCGCCGCGTCGCGCAAGCGGCCGATCCCGCGCTTCATCCGCGACGTCGCCATCGTGACCAGTCGCAACGCCGCGGCCCTCCAAGATTTCATCACCACCTGCCGGCGCCGCGGAGCGCACGTGCAGATCTGGCTGCAGCATGCGCCCGTCTCGGGCGCGGCCGCCGCGCCGGAGCTTGCGCGGGCCATTTTGGCGGCGGGCCGGCTGCCCGTCGACGTCGTCGTCGTCGCCAGAGGCGGCGGCCCGATCGAAGACCTGTGGGCATTCAACACCGAACAGGTCGCGCGCGCCATCGCGGACTGCGCCAAACCGGTCATCAGCGCGGTCGGTCACGAGACCGACTTCAGCATCGCAGATTTCGTGGCCGACTTCCGCGTGCCGACGCCGACCGCGGCGGCCGAACTCGTCGCCCAGGAGCGCGACGCCCTGCTCGCGCGCATCGCGTCCGCGCAATCGCGGCTGCGCAGGGCGCTGCTCCGCCGCGTCTTGGGTCCACGCGAAGCGCTCGACCGCGCGCTGCGCGAACTGCAGCGTGGGCAAGCGTCCGGCCTCTCCGTCCGCGCGCAGCGTCTCGACGACTGCGCGGCGGATCTGCGGCGCGGCGATCCACGCCGGCGCATCGCAGCGTGGCAGGCGCGCACGCGTGACGCAGGCCTGCGGCTGCGCGCGCTTGCGTCGCGAGCGCTCGTGGGGCCGAGCGCGCAGACGACCGCTCTGGAGCACGGGCTCGCCCAGGCGTTTGCCAGATCCGCCGTGCGGCGCGCTCGCGCGCTCGACGTCGCCGGCGCGAAGCTGCAGGCGCTTGGCCCGCGACGGACGCTGCAGCGCGGCTATGCCATCGCCTACGATGCGAGCGGCGCGGTGCTGACCGAGAGCACGCGCGTGCGCATCGGGGAGAAGATCGGCGTGGAATTGAAGACCGGATCGCTCGGTGCCATCGTGAGTGAGAAGAAGGACGATCATGGCGAAAACAGCCGCGAAGAAAACGGACGAGACGAGCGGGTCTAAGCCCGACTTCGAAGCAGCGCTCGCACGGCTCGAGGAGATCGTCGAGAAGCTCGACGACGGCAACCTTCCCCTCGCGCAGTCGCTCGCGCTCTTCAAAGAGGGGACAGCACTTGCCAAGCGCTGCCGCGATCTGCTCAGCGCCGCGGAGCTTGCGGTGAAAGATGCGCTCAAGGACGTGCGCGGCGATGACGAAAGCGAGTTCGACGGCGAAGAAGCAGCCGGCGAGGACGACGAAGACGAAGACGGCGCCTGACGCCCACGGCCCACGGGCGGGGCGGATCAGGCTCGACGTCGCGGTCGCCCAGGCCAAAGACATCTCGCGGGAGCGCGCCCAGGGGCTCATCCTGGCAGGCGTCGTCAGCGTTGACGGCGTCGTGCAGCGCAAGGCCGGCTTCGCGGTCGGCGCCGGTGCGGCGATCGAGATCTCAGGCGAGCAACGATATGCGAGCCGCGGCGGCGAGAAGCTCGAGCGCGCGCTGCACGAGTTCGGCTGGATGCCGCACGATCTGCGCTGTCTGGACGTCGGGGCGTCGACCGGCGGTTTCACCGACTGCCTGCTGCAGCATGGAGCTCGCGCGGTGACGGCCGTCGACGTGGGCTACGGCCACCTTGCCTGGAAGCTGCGCCAAGACCATCGCGTCACCGTCGTCGAGCGCACGAATTTCCGTCACGCCGATGTGGCGAAGCTCGGTGCGCCCTTCGATCTCGTCTGCGCCGACGTCTCGTTCATATCGCTTGGCAAGCTCGCGCACAACGTCGCCGCTGCGCTTGCTCCCGGCGGACGGCTCATCGCCCTCGTCAAGCCGCAATTCGAAGCCGGCCGCTCGGCCGTGGAGCGCGGCGGCGTCGTGCGCGACCCGGCCGCGCACGAAAGCGCCATCCGCGACGTCATCGCAGCGCTTGCGGCAGCCGGCCTCACCGCCGTCAAGCTCGACTACTCGCCCATCAAAGGGCCGGCGGGCAATATCGAGTTCCTGCTCGGCGCCGAGCGCGACGGGTGTGATGCGCCGTCACCGCTCGACGTGGCGGGGGTCGTCCGAGCGGCTCACGAAGCGCTGAAGTGATGGCAAACCGTCCGATATCGAATCTCGCGCTCTTCGTCGACACGCGGCGCAGCGCGGCGGTCGAGGCGGCTAAGGCGGTCGCAGAGATCGCGGCGGCGAGCGGCGTCGCGCTGCAGCTGGGCGAGCGCCAGGCAAAGGATCTCGGCTTCAACGGCGCGGCCGCGTCGAGCAGCTTTCCCGCCAAAGCGGATGTGCTCGTCTCGCTCGGGGGCGACGGCACGCTCTTGCAGGCGGCGCATCTGGCCGGTCCGCTTGGCATCCCGCTCATCGGCGTGGACTTCGGGCGCGTGGGCTTTTTGACCGAAGTCCCGCGCGACGGCTATAAGACAGCGATCGCCGGGATCTTGCGCGGCGGCGTGCGGACCGAGCGGCACCTGGCGCTCGAAACGCACGTGCTCGGCACCGGACAGAGCTTCTACGCGGTCAACGACATCCACATCGACCGCAAACACCACGGGCACATCGTCAACTTTGGGCTGTATCTGAGCGGCGTCCACATCGCCACGATCCCGGCCGACGGCATCGTCGTCGCCAGTCCGACCGGCTCGACCGCCTACTTCCTCTCCGCCGGCGGACCGATCATGTCGCCCAAGCTCGAGGCGTTCGGCATCGCGCCCATCTGCCCGCACACGCTGTTCTCTCGTCCGCTCATCGTCAGCGCAGATGAGAAGGTCGGCATCGTGCTGCCGCAGGAGAGCCAGGGCACGCAGCTTTTCGTGGACGGTCAGCCGCAGGCTGAGCTCGCGCCCGGAGCGACCGTCGAGGTCGTGCGCGCGGCGCGGCCAGTGGAATTCGTCCGCCTCGACGACCAGTTCTTCTTCCAGACGCTCGAGCGCAAGCTGCACTGGGGCATGTCCATCAAACGGTCGATCGACGACGGTTAATAGATCAACTGAGCAGCGGACGTTTGAAGCAACGGACCTTGAGGTCCGTTGTGCGCCCTGGGTATTACTCGGCGCTCTCGACCGCCTTGCCCGCGAGCAGATCCTCGATGGCCTTGATGAGCTTGCCGGCATCGGCCGTCTTGGCGACGTAGAGATCTGCGCCGGCGTGCTGGCGCCAATACTGGTCGTGCGTCTCGCCGAGCGCGCTCATGAGGATGACCGGTAGCTTGGCGTGTTTGGCGTTGTCCTTGATCTGGCGGCACAGCTCGTAGCCGTCCATCATCGGCATGATGACGTCAGCGAGCACGACGTCGACGGGTTCTGTGTCGAGCGCCTTGAGGGCGCTGCGTCCATCGGCGGCGGTCAGCACTTTGAATCCCGCGCGCACGAGCGCGAGCTTGAGGTGGAACGATTGCGTGACGCTGTCGTCGACAAGCAAGACCGTCTTGCTCATTCGGTCATCCTTTCCGGCCGTTCGACTAGTTTCCGAAGGCTCACGGCGATGCTCCGGGGATCGGCAAACGCTTCGACCGCACCCATGCGGCCGGCGGCACCGGGCATGCCGAACACCGTACAGCTGCCCTCATCTTGGGCGAACGTCTTTCCACCCTTGGCGCGGACTTTGAGAAGGCCGGCCGCCCCATCCTTCCCCATCCCCGAGAGAAGTACTGCGGCGCAGCGCGACTTATAGACCTCGGCCGCCGACTCGAAGAGCACGTCGGCTGACGGCGCGATGTGCGTCCTGCCCGGCTGGGCGTTCTTCACCGAGAGCCTGCCGCCGTTTTTGACGAGCAGATCGGCTGCCGCCGGCGCGATGTAACCCCGCCCCGGCGCAAGGGCCTCGCCATCAGCGGCGAGTTTGACCGGCAGCGGCGTCTCCTGGTTCAACCAGCGCACGAGCCCCTCCACAAAAGGCGAGGCGATGTGCTGCACGATGACGACCGGCGCCGGGAACTCAGGGCCAAGCCCGCTCAAGAACTCGACGAGCGCGGTCGGTCCGCCGGTGGACGCGCCGACGACCACGCAGTCAACGCTGGCTCCGCTCCCGTGGGAGCGGGAGCGCGTCTGCGCGAGCTTCGAAGGCCGGTGCGTGGGCACCGCGGTCGCCGCGGCGAGCGAGGCGATGCGTTCGTTGAGATCGTCGAAGAAGGCGCGAATCGCTCCCGGTTCGCCCGACGGTTTGGGGACGATGTCGGCGGCGCCCGCCAAGAGCGCGCGGAAGGCCGGACTCGTGCTGCCGTTGTTGGGCTGCGAGCTCACCACGATGATGGGCACGTACGACGTGCGCAAGACGCGCAAGATGACGTCGAGACCGGTCTCGTCGGGCAGCGTGAGATCGACCGTGATGACGTCGGGCCGCAGCTGCTCGGCAAGCGTCACGGCCTCGCCAGCGGACAGGGCCACGCCGGCCACGGCCAGTCGCTGATCGCGGCTGATGCCGTCGACGAGCAGGCGCGCGGCGGTGGGTGAGTCTTCGACGATGAGCACGCGGGCCCAGCGAGCTTTGGTCAAGCGATGAGCCTCTCGACCGTGTCGAGCAGCTCCTGCTCGTTGAAGAGACCCTTGACCATGTAGGCGTCGGCGCCCAGCTCAAGGCCGCGGCGCCGCTCCTCGTCTTTGGAGAGCGACGTGATGAGCACGAAGGGCACGTCGGCATAGCGTGCTTCGCGTTTGACGCGGGCGCACAGATCCCAGCCGTTCATGTTGGGCATCTCGATGTCGCTCACCACGCAGTCGAAGACTCGTTGCTGGACCTTGGCCCAGCCGTCGGCTCCATCGACCGCGGTCTCCACGTCGTAGCCGGCGCCGATCATGATGTTGCGCAGGAGCGTCCGCGTGGTCATCGAGTCTTCCACGATGAGCAGCGAGCGTTTGGCGGCCGGCTGCACGTGGCGCACGCGTCCGGCCCCGCTGTACTCGTAAGCCGCCTCGACGAGGAACTGGCCGTCAAGCACGCAGATGGGATCGCCCGAGGCGAGCACCGAGTAGCCGGCGATGCCGGGCAGCATGCCCAGCGGCTTGGGCAACGTCTTGACGATGACTTCGGAGACGCCTTCCAGCACGTCGATGACGAACGCGGCGCGGCGGTCGCCGTACTCGACGATGACGACCGTGATCTCGCCGTCGATCCCGAAGGTGATCTCGGGATCGCCGCCGCCGATGAAGCCCAGCGGCAAGAGCGGGATCGCCTCGCCACGCACGGTCGCGCACAGGTGGTTGTCGATGTGGACGACGTCGCTGGCCCGCAGCACGGTGGCTTCGCGGATGTCCGCCAGTCGCAGGCACGCCTCGTACGAACCGGCCCGCACCGCGAGCACGGACGACCACAGAAGATTGACCGGCACCGTCAGGAAAAAGCCGAAGCCGTGCCCGGCCTGGTTCTCGACGCGATAGCTGCCGCGCAGCTGGTTGATGCGCTCGGCGACGATGTCGAGGCCCACGCCGCGTCCGGCGATGGCATCGGCGCGTTCGGTCGTCGAGAACCCCGGTCTGAAGAGATAGCCGACGAGGCGGTGCTCGGACATCGCGCCGACCTCGTGGTCGGTCGCAAGTCCCTCGGCGACGACGGTGTCGCGGATGCGGGCCAGGTCGATCCCCTCGCCGTCGTCCTGCACGGCGATCGTCGCGCTGGCCGTCCCCGTCGTCACCGAGATGGTGACGGTGCCGACCGGGTTCTTGCCGCGCGCCATCCGCCGTTCCGGGGTTTCGATGCCGTGGGCGATCGCGTTCTTGACGAGCTGGATGAGCGGCTCCATGAGCTTGTCGAGCACGCTCTTGCCGATCTCGACTTCGGCGCCGATGACGCGCAGCTCCACGCGCTTGCCTTGCTCGAGCGCCGTGTCGCGCACGAGGCGCGGCATGCCCGAGAGGATGGTCTGCACGGGCAGCATGCCCAGGCCCGACAAGCCGAAGCGCAGCTCCTCGAGGGCACGCGAGCGGCGCAGGTTGCGCTCGCCCATCTGGGTGAGCAGCGCCTGGAGCTGTTCGCGCCGCTTGACGGTGGAGCTGAGCATGCGCTCGAGCGCTGCTTGGCGGCGCTGTTCGTCGGCATGCGAGCGCACGACATCGGCGGCTTCGAAGATCTCATCGAGCACGACCGAGAGCTGCTTGAAGTCGCGTTCCTCGCTCGCCAGCTCGCGCATGAGCTCGCCTGGATAGGCGAGCAGACCGTCCACCTTCTGGGTGCTGACGCGCACGACGTCCTGGCCGTAGCCCGGCCCCATTTCGGTCCGCGGCACCGGCACAGCCCGGTCGGCGGCGAGCGCCGCGTCCTGGGAGTCGCCGCTGAGCGAGCAAGATGCGTTCGAGCGCGTTGCGGACACGTTGCTCGCTGTCGCTGCGCCCAGTATCGGTGCGGATGAGGTCGCCCATCGCGTCGGCGCCTTCGAAGAGCGCCGCGATGATCGGGCCGGTCAGCGCCTGGCGGCCATCGCGAGAGCCGGCGAGCATCGTCTCCATCGCGTGAGCGACGGACTCGAGGCCGGCATACCCGACCATGCGTGCAGCGCCCTTGACGCTGTGCACGCGGCGGAAGGTCTCTTGCAGGACGAGCGCGTTCTCTGGAGCCTGTTCGAGTTTGAGCAACAGGCTATCGAGGGCCGTGAGGTGCTCCTCGCACTCGGCCTTGAAAACGCTTTTGAGCTCTGCGAGTTCCGCAGGCGTCGCATCCATACGTGGGTGCCGATCAGATCCGGTACGCCGCCACCATGTGCTTGAGGCCGAGCGCCAGGTCGTTGAGCCGCTGGGTCGCCTCTTGGGTCTGGCTCGTCGCCGCAACGGTGTCGCGCATGGCGGCGTTGACGCCCGTGATGCTCTGCGTGACCTGTTCGATGCTGTGCGACTGCTGTTTGGCGGCAAGCGCGATCTCTTGCATCGATTCGACCGTATGCTGCAGCGTCTCGATGATCTCGGCGATGGCCTGGCCGGTCTGCGCGGCATGGCTCGCGTTATCATCGACGTTGCGGCTGCCCTCGATCATGGCCATGACCGATTCGTCAGATGCGCGCTGCACCTCGCGGGTGAGCGCGTCGATGCGCTCGGTCGCGGTCTTGCTCTGGTCGGCGAGCTTGCGGATCTCGGCTGCGACCACGGCGAAGCCGCGTCCCTGCTCGCCCGCGCGCGCCGCCTCGACAGCGGCGTTGAGCGCGAGGAGGTTGGTCTGCGCCGCGAAGTCGGCGACCGTGCGCGTGATCGTGCTGATCTGCGCGATCTGCTCGGAGAGATGGGCGATGCGATCGCTCGTCTGGCGGAAACGGTCGCGCAGGGCGAGCATCATGGAGACGTTGGTCTCCACGTCAGCGCGTCCGCGCCGCGCGATGTCGGCGCTTTCGAGCGACTTGACCGAGATGGTCTCGGCCTGCGAGGCGGTGTTCTGCGACGACGAATTGAGCTCTTGGATGGTCTGGGAGATCTCGGCCATGGCCACCGATTGCTGGGTGGTCATGCGCTCCTGCTCTTGCGCCGTCGTGGCGATCTGCATCACCGCGACAGTCGATTCGTTGACCGTGCTCTGCACCTGCTGCAGCGAAGCGCCGAGCTTCTCGACCATGTTGTTGAGCGCATCGCCAAGCGTCTCGAGCTCGTCTTCGGTCTTGAGATCGACACGGCTCGTGAAATCGCCCGAGGCGATCGAGGCCGAGACCTCAGATAGCTCGTGGGCGGCGTGGCTGACCGTCTCGACGTTGCGCTTGGCCACGTAGAAGGCGATGCCGGCGACGGTGAGCGAGGACATGACGAGGAAGATGACGAGCGCCATCATGAGCGTCGCCGCCTGCTGCTCGCGCAGCCGGCGCTCGCGCTCCACCGCGGCGGAGAGATCGCGTTCGGCGATCATGAACTTGTCGAGCTTGTCGCGCTCGTCGACGATTCCCGCAGCCACCTGCTTGCTGATGTGCTCGGAGTTGACGTCTGCGCCGGAGACGATGGCCTGGACCGTGCTGAACTCGTCCTGCGCCGCGGCGGCGAGCGCGTCGATCTTATCGTCGAGCTCGTGGCTGCGGTTGGTGGCGCCGATCATCTTGAGCGTCGTGATGTCGTTGGGCAGGGCTGCGAGTCCGTTGCGGTAGAGCGTCAGGTCGTTCGGCTTGCCGGTCAGACCCCATTGCGCGGCACCGCCGATCATGCTGAGCACGTCGCGCCGCACGTCGGTGCTGGTGAGGATGATCGGCTCGAGGCTATCGATGACGCTGCGTTCGCGGTTGAAGATGACCTTGGGCAAGGCGATGGTCATCACGATCTGGATCGCGACGATGCCGCCCAACAAGAAGATCATGCTCCAGATGCGCCGGCTGATGGTCTTCTCTTTGAAGAGCGTGTCGCGCAGCGTCGTGAGCTTGCCGTGGTTTACCATGGTACCCCTCGTCATGCGACCGCGTCCGTGGCCGCCGGGCGGCTGCTGAACGCGGACTGAGCGTGATGCAGAAATGCGGGAACGTCCAAGAGCAGGACCGCGCCCTGCGCGCTCGGATGCACCGAGATGCAGAAGCGCCCCGGCACGAGGCTCGAATCCGAGCGGGGCAAGAGCCCCAAGCCCTCGAGCTTGTCGACCGGCATCGCCATGAGCGCGCGTTCGCCGGCCAGGATGATGCCGTCGGCGCGCTCCGGGAGGCGCGCCGGGGCAAGACCTAAGATGGGCCGCGGATCGAAGAGCATGATCCCTTCGCCGCGGCGGTTGAGCAGCGAGACCGCGATGTTGGAGCGCACCGGGATCGGCGCGTGCGATGCGTCTGTGAAGAACTCGACGATCGTGCCGAGCGGCACGCCGAAGCGCTGGCCCGCGATCTGGAAAAGCGCGGCCTCAAGACCGACCGCTTGCGGCGCTTTGGGGATCTCGGCGAGCGCCGCCGTCCGGTTGCGCAAGGGATCCGACTCGACCAGCTCTTGCCCGTAAACGTCGTCGATCGTCTCGGCATCCCACACGTCGGGCTGCAGAAGACCGGCTGGATCGATGACGGCGCAGAGCTCGGGCGCGCAGGCGATGCCGGTGATGATCTTGGCGTTGACCGGGCTCTCGCCGAAGAGCGCGTCGAGGCCCTCTTCGGTGACGCGTTGCAGCGCGACGAACTCTTTCACCTCGTCGACGATGACGGCCATGAGGCGCACGCCGACGTCCATGAGGACGAGACGGTCGCGGTAGGCGACGGGCCGCGGCTCCACCCGGAGGCTGCGGCGCAGATCGAACACCGGCACGGCGATGCCCTGGAACTTGATGGCGCCGGCGATGCCGGGCTGCGCGCAGGGCACGGGGAAGAGCGCCGGCGCTTCGTGGATCGAGATGATCGAGTTGACCGGAATGGCGATATCGTAGCGGTCTACGCGGGCGAGCAGGTGCGTGTGCCCCGCTCCCCAGACGTCGGACGTCGCGCCCGAAGCCGGCATGCCGTCACGCATCGGCCGGTTCTCCCAGCGCGGCGCGCAACAGCGTGGTGAGCTCCGCCACCGTCAGATTGTCGAACGGCAACGCCTCCTGGTCGGGTGGCAGACCCTCGAGGCGGGCGAGCAGGCGGGCGAAGGTATATGCTGCCTGGCGGTCGCGGTTGGTCATGCGATAGAGCGTGCCCATCTGCCACAGCGCCGGGATGCTCGCCGGATCCAAGAAGAGCGCGCGACGCAAAGCCGTCTCCGCCTGCTTGAACGCGTCGCGCGCGGCGAAGAGCGCAGCGAGCAGCACGTGGGGTTCGGGATCGAGCGGATTGGCGAGCATGGCCTGAGCGGCGCTGCGCTCTGCAGCATCGGTCTGCCCTGCGCGTGCCTGCCGCACCGCCTCTTCGAGCAGAACTCGCGAGCGTTCGGTCTCCGTGCGCAGGTCCGGCTGCCGCCGCGCATGAGCGGGCTCGTGCGCGACGCGGGGACGCGCAGCCGGCTTGGCCGGCCGGGCGCTATGGCGGTCGCGCGACGGAGCGGCGCGGCGCGGCCTTGGGCGCGGGAGATTTGTCTTTGGGCGCGGCGGGCTGTAGCGGCTTGCGATAGATGACGCCCGCGTCGTGGCGCTCGACGAGAAGGTTGCCAAGCGACACGCCTTGTGCCTCGCCGTGTCCGAGCACGAGCACGCCGCCGGGCGTCAAGCAGCTGGCCAGGCTCTCGATGACTTTCGTGCGCGCGGCATGGGTCATGTAGATGAGGACGTTGCGGCAGACGATGCACTCAAACGACGACATCCCTGCCGGCGGATACGCCTTGGGATCCAAGAGGTTGTGCGTTTCGAAGCGGACGTTTGACTTCACGTCGTCGTGCACGCGCACGGTCTGCGTGCCCGAGATCATGAGCCCGTCGAGGTGTGCGTGCTCCACGCCGCGCAGCGACCACTGGGTGTACACGCCGACTCGCGCTGCGGCGACCGCCTTCGGGTTGACGTCGCTGCCGAGCACGGAGAAGGATCCATGCGGGAGCGCACGCCGTGCGACGATGGCGAGGGTGTACGCCTCCTCACCGGTCGAACAGCCGGCGCTCCACAGCCACAGCGGCCGGGTGAGACGGGCGAGCTCGGGGATCAATGTCGTCTCGATGAGCCGCCACAGCGCGGCATCGCGGAACAAGAATGTCTCGCCGACCGTGAGGAGGGGCGAGAGCGCCATCCACTCGGTCCGGGCGGACGGGCCGCCGGCGGCCAGCAGGTCGAAGTACGCAGAATCGGAGATGCCGAGCCCGGTCGCGCGGTGCCGGCACTGCTCGATGAAGGTCGCGAGATTGGTGGCGGTGGGAGCCAGGCCAAGGCCATGCTCGAGCAAGGCGCTGAGCTGCTCGTCCACCGACGCAAATACGGCGCCTTCCAGCGCCTTCATATCGGGAATTGAACTCATCTAAAGGAAGATATCGGCATGGGAGAAATCGATGACTGTGCCAGTGACGTCCGTCACAGGGTAAAGGGAGCCCGCATGAAACGGAAGACGCTGCTCGTCGGCTTGGGAGCTGCCGGCATTTCCGCGTGCGCGCGGCAGGCCTTTCTTCCCAATTCGGAGCGAGCCAGTCTTGTCATACGCGGTGGCAGCGTCTACACCGCACGAAGGACGGCGCGGTGGCCAAGGCCATCGCGATGAGCGGCGATCGGATCCTCGCGGTCGGCTCGCGGGCGACGATCGACGGCTACATCGGCCCCCAGACCCGCGTGCTCGACGCGCGCGGCGGCATGGTCCTGCCCGGCTTCATCGACACGCACACGCATTTCGTCTGGGGCAGCATCGCCCGCACGCAAGTGGCGCTCGGCGATGCGACGAGCCCCGACGACGCCAAGCGCAGGCTCGCTGCCTATGCGCGCACCCATCCGCACGAGCGTTGGATACTCGGCGGCGGCTGGGTTTGCGAGACTTTCCCCTCAGGGCTGCCCACGAAGGAGCTCATCGACCGCGACATCTCCCGACCGTCCGGTCGTGCTCGACTCGTTCAACGGTCATTGAAGTGGCTCAACTCCAAGGCGCTCGCCGCCGCCGGCATCACGCGCTCGACGCCCGACATCACAAAGAGCGGGAAGGTCGTGGGCACGATCGTGCGC
>CAWDWJ010000007.1:0-100247 GCA_963806005.1 Vulcanimicrobiota bacterium
GCTTCCGCGAGGAAAAACTCAGGCCAGCGAGGGTCGTATTCCTCGAGCACGATGCGGCCGGCCAACGGCTGGAGTTCACCGGGGGTGACGGCACGGATCTGCTCGTCCGTGTGTGGCGCTTCGCGTTCGGGTTTGCGATGTCTGGGCACGGCGTTAGCTCATCCCACGCCTCGGCTGGCGCCTGTTCGAGCGGCCTATTTATACGAGTGCAGGCCGCTGATCCAGATGTTCACGCCGAAATAGCAGAACAGGATCAGATGAAGCCGACGATCGACCACCACGCAGCGCGCACGCCGCGCCATGACGGCCGTGTGTGCAGGTGCAGGTACGAGGCGTAGATGAGCCACGAGGCGAGCGCTGCTGTCTCCTTGGGATCCCACTGCCAGTAGCTGCCCCACGCCATGTGCGCCCACACGCCGCCCAAGATGATGCCGGCGGTGAGCAGGATCTCTCCGACCGCGATGACGCGATACGACACGACGTCGAGCCGGGCCAATGCGGGAACCATGTCAAGCCAGCTAAGCCAGGCGGGCCGGTCGATCGCCGCCCCGGCGACCGCTGCACCGACGGACCGGCCGGCCACGCGAGCCACGCGATCCTCATCCCATTTCTTCAGCAGATACACGATGCTCGTGGCGAACCCGATGAGGAACGCGGCGTACGAGGCGAGCACGATCGGCACGTGGATGAAGATCCACGGGCTTTGCAGCGACGGTACGAGCGGCTCGAGGCCTTTGTTCCAGCCCTTGGCATAGGCGAGCAGCGCGTCCGTGAAGCCCAAGACGAGCGGACCTGCGAACCATAGGTTGAAGCGCCAGCCGAAGATCAAGAACATGATGACGGCCCAGAACGAGACCATCGATAGGGAGCCGTAGAGATCGTTCCATGGCACGTGGTGGCTGTAATAGGCGCGCAGACCTAAGCTCATGGCCTGGCTGACGAGCCCGCCCGTCGTGAGCAGCAAGCCGACGCCGAGCACGCCGCGGTTGCGGAAGAACCAGTAGACGACAAACGCGGCGATCGCCAGCGCGTAGAGCACGACTGCGGCATCGTACCAGCCCATGTACTGCAGCGTGTGCTGCGACATCGCCGCCTGCACGTTGGCGTTGTACTGGGTGTACTGATTGCTCTCAGGCATATGCTTTCACTCGATCCTTATCGTGCGCACCACCGCCGGTCGCGATCGCACGCTGCAGGCCGGCCGTGAGCGCTGCGAACTCATCCTCGTAGATGGCGTTGCCTTTTGTGGTGGTGGCAGCGACTTCGACGGCGGAGGCGCTCCCCTCTGCGGAGACTTTGACGTACAGCTTAACCGGCACGAAGAACAAGGCCATGACGAAGCCCGTGACGAGGATGATGCAGCCAAGCCCCACCCAATCCTGACCGGGATCGAAGCGGTAGGTCAAGCCCGTCGATGGCGTCGGCGGCAGCGCCGTGACGCGGTAACCATCGCCGACGTCGATGCTCGAACCGACGGGCAAGAGCACGGGCCGGTTGGTCGTGGGGATGTTGTCGTGGAAGACCCAGAGCGCGTACTCGTCGTGCGCGGGTAGTGCGACGCCGGGCGGCGTCTGCGATGGATCGGTCGGGCCGAGCAGCGTGCCATACTCGATGGCCCGGCTCGTGCCAGGCAAGAAGATGGCGTCTTGCGGTTGCAGGCGCCCCTCCGTGCCGGGCAGCGCGAGGACCTTGCCGCCCTTGGACACTTGCAGATGGCCGGCGAAGCTGTAGGACGCCTGATAGAAGTAGACACCGCTCGGCGTGACGTGCGGATGGTTGACGAGGATGTTCGTCCGCGCCACGGTGCCGGACGCATCTTCAAACGTCACGTCCGACTGGAACTTCTGCGCTTGGTAGGTGACGCCGCTGGGCGTCTGCACCGGTACGAACTGAGCGGTGAATTTGTCGAGCGTCAGCCGCAGGTTCGCCGGTGCGACGACCGCCGTCTCTCCTTTATAGAGGACGGTTTGGCCTGAGAACCCTCGCATCCAACCGAGGAAGACGCCGAAGGCGATGACCGCAAAGCCCAGATGGGCCACAAGCACTCCGTAGCGCGCCCACTTCTGCTTGTCGCCGAAGATCCAGCGCGCGCCGTCGATCTCTTGGCTGCGCAGCGCAAAACCTCGCGAGCGCAAGTACCGCGCTGCCGCCTCTGCCGTCGCACTCGCGTCCGCGCCGCCGGCCGCCTGGGCGTGCAGCCCGAAGTTGCCGATCGGCACCGCGCGATCTTTGGGAAAACGTTTGGGGATGACGCGCCGGAAGGTGCACACGGACATCGAGAGCAGCAAGAGCACGACAAGCGAGATGTACGGCACGGAGTGGTAGATGCTCGTGAGGTGCAAGCGCACGACGGCGTTGGCGATGGGCAGCGGATAGGTGTCGTAGTAATGCTGCTCGGGCTGGTTTTGGTCGACGATCGTGCCGACGGTCGTCATCGCCGACCAGATGAGAAAGATGACCACCGGGAACATCACGTTGCTGAGGAGGTTGAGTATCTCCTCAAGCAGCGGCTCGGACGCCTGCTGCGGCGAGCGCTGTGTGGTCTTCGCCTGCGCCGCTTGCGCGCGTACCGAACTCACCGGCTGATCAACTGCCTCGCTCTCGATGCCATCTCGGATGTGCTTGCGGCTTCTCGCCGCGGAAGAGTTCCCCTGGCTGGCTGAAACGGACCTGAAGGTCCGTTGCTTCAAAAGTCCGTTGCTTCTCTGCTACGTTGCTACAATGGTCCGCTGCGACATGTTGCGCCGGCGTCAGCGTGGGGAGATCTTCGGCTGCGTGAAGCGCACCACGATGATGCTCAACCCATAGAGTGCGAGCAGCGGCGCGCCGAGCAGGAACATGGTCAGCGGGTTGCCGTCCGGGCGCGGCGATGGCCGCGGCGAGCAGAGGCGATCGTGGCATAGCGCCAGCCCTTTGCGAGCCCTCGCGCGTTGACCAACCCGACGCTTGCCAAGATCGACAGCACGATGGGCAGCTGGAACATGATCGCGAAGATCCCGAGCAGCAGCGTGATGAAGCCGACGGTCGGTTCGAGCTGATAGGTCCCGACGACGCCTTTGCTTTGCGTGAACGCCAGCAGCCTGGTCATAATGAAGGGCAGGATGAAGAGCCCGCACAGCGCAAGGCCGACGGCCGACATGAGAAAACTCGGGATGGCGTACCAGACGATGCTCGACCGCAGCCGGCGGTCCAAAGCGGGCGCGACGAACGCATACATCTGATAGAGCATGATGGGGAAGGCGAGGACGATGCCGACGAGGATCGACAGCTTCAGATAGACGCGGAATATCTCGGTCGGCGAGAACACATGCAGCTGGATCCCGTTCAAGAAGACCCGTTCGACGAACGTGAGGAGCGAGCGAACGAACGCGAGACCAAGCATCGAACAGACGAGGACGGCCGCGGCGCAAATGATGAGCCTGCGACGCAGCTCCGCGAGGTGCTCGGTGAAGGTCATCTCGACGTCGTCGGAGGCGGGCCGCACTTGCGGCGCTTCGGCCATCTGCGTCGACATCGATCAGGTCGAGCGGATTATTGCTGCGGCGCTGCGGGCGGCGGCGTGGGCGCGGTGCCGGTCGCGGCGGCGCTGGGCGGCGGCGGGGCGGCGGGCGTGGTGTCGCCGTGTTGCGCCTTTTCGAATTCTTTCTTCGCCTCGCCCATCGAGCGCGCGAGCTTCGGGATCCGATCGGCGCCGAAGAGTAGGATCGCAATCCCGACGAGGATCGGCGATCTCCGGACCGTTGATGATCGCAAAAATTGGGGTCATGTGAGCGTGAAGCTCCTTTCGGGGTCCTTCATAAGGATATCGGCGACCGCCGTGATCGCCCTGCTGGCTACGATGAGTATTCGCTAAGCGCGTGCGTGAGCGCTTCAAGCTCCGCGGCGGCTTTGGAGGGGGTCAGCTGCTGCACGGCTGCCCGCGCCTGCATTTCGTAGTCCTTGACCACCCGTTTTGCGCCGTCGATGGCCGGGTGGCGGCGCAACCGGCCGACAAGCGCCGCCAGCGTCGCGCTTGCTCCACCCGCCTCGAGGTCGGGGGCTGCGAAGAGCTCGCCTGCCGCGGCGCGCACATCCGGATCGCCTGATTCCAGCGCCATGATGAGCGGGAGGGTGACCTTGCGCTCGCGCAGGTCCGAGCCCGCCGGCTTGCCGAGCGTCGCTTCGCTTGCCGTGACGTCGAGCAGGTCGTCGCGGATCTGGAAGGCCATGCCGAACGCCCAGCCATACGCGCGCAAGATCTGCACGACCGGATGCTGACGCAGCGCCGGACCGGACGTGCCCGTGCTGTGCTGCAAGGCCACGATCGAGCCGACTTCCGCGCACGACGCGAACAGCTCCGCCGTCTTCTTGCCGATGATCTCGTAGTATTGCTCGCGGGTGAGCTGCAGGTTGCCCATGGCGCGCAGCTGCTTCACCTCGCCGTTGCAGATCTCGGAGAGCATCGATGAGAGTATCGTCGGCACGGGGTTGTCATAGCCGAGCGTGACCTTCTTGAAGACCCACGAGAAGAGATAGTCGCCGGCCAGCACGGAGAAGCGGTTGCCGTGCACGTTGTTCGTCGAATCTCGGCCGCGCCGCAGGTTCGCGTTGTCGACGACGTCGTCGTGGATGAGCGTGGCGACGTGGATGAGCTCCATGTACGAGGCGAGCAGCGGGTCCTTGGGGGTGTCGGCGTTCGTGGCGGACGCGGCGAGCAGCGTCATGCGCGGGCGCAGCTCCTTGCCACCCGCATCGAGCATGGCCCATACCGCAGCGGCGATCTGCGCGTTCTCTTGATTGAGCTCTTCGCGGACGAACTGCTCGACCACCTCACGGATGACGCTCGGCGACGAACTGCTGATCATGACAGGCTCGACGCGAGCTCGGGGTGGGCGGGCACGACGCTTGGCGCATCGGTCGTGCCGATGTGCAGATTCGCCACGCCGCCCATGAGCGCCACGCGGCGGGTGTGCGGGAAGCCGTTGTTCTTGAAGAGCGTGGCCAGTGCGCGTGCGTCGGGGAAATTGATGAGCGACTGCGGCAGGTAGCGGTAGGCTGCCGGGTCGCCGCCGACGGCGCCGCCCACGAGCGGGATGACGCCGTAGAAATATGCGTAGAACGCGCGGCGCAGCAGCGGATTGTCAGGCTTGCCGACCTCGAGGTTGACGAACGACCCCCCGGGTTTGAGCACGCGAGCCACTTCGCGCAGGCAGGCCGCGATGTCGGTGACGTTGCGCATCGAAAACGCCATGGTCGCGGCGTCGAACGTCCCCGAACCGAAGGGCAGCTTCAGCACGTCCGCTTCTTGATAGCTGATGTTGGCTCGGCCCTCGTGCGCCCGGGCGACGGCGAGCATCTGTGGGCTGAAATCGACGCCTGTGGCATGGCCGTGAGGCACCCGGCGGGCGAGCTCGCGCGTCAAGGCGCCCGTGCCGCAGCACAGATCGAGCACCCGGGCGTCGGTGGCAAGCATGAGGCTGCCCGCCGCCTGGCGACGCCACAACGCGTCCACGCCACCCGTCATGACGGTGTTGGCGAGGTCGTACCGCCGTGCGATCTTATCGAACATCTCGCGGACGGCGCTGCCTTTATCCATATCGGTTGTGGCTGGTTCACGCGTGCCGCAACCCTTTCCTTGGCTAGCATCGGCGCGCGCGTGCGACCTTGCGCTTGTCGGCGACGCGGCTGTGCGTGAGGGGAAAGCGCATGGAACAACTTCAGGTCACGTTTGGCACTGCGGCGCGCGCTGCGCTGTGCGCGGCGTTCGATGCTGCACGCTCGAGCATCGACGTCGAGAGCTATAGCCTCTCCGATCCCACGGTCATCGCCAGTCTCAACGCCGCTGCAGCGCGTCGCGTCGCGGTGAACGTCCACGTCGAAGCCCACCCGTCGCGATATGGTCGCACGCCGGACACAGGCGAACGCGCGGATGCAGTGCACAGATCCTCCCCCGTCGACTCGTTGCGATCTCGGCTCGACAATGCCGTGCACCTCGTGGCCGAGGACGACCCGCGCGTCCTCATGCACTGCAAGGCCGCAGTGGTCGATGGACGCGAAGCGTTCATCGCGACCGCCAACATGACCAGGTGCGGCTTTGAGAGCCCGGGCGAGGTGCTGGTCTGCGATGACGCGGGCAGCGACGTCGCGGCGGTGTCGGCCTCGATCGCTGGATCCGTGGCCTGCGGCGATCGCATCGTCAGCGGGCCTGCCTCCTCGTTGCGCACGCGCATCCAACATCTTCTGGAGTCACCCGGCGATCTGCGTATCGCCACTGAAGACCTCTCGGACCCAGACGTCGTCACCGCGCTCGAGTCGCGCAGCGCCACGGGCCATCACGACCGCGTCCTCATCGAAGCCGACTGCCGCATCAGCCGCACGCAGTATCAGGCGCTCGCCCAGCTGCGCAGCTCCGGGGTCGACACGCGCACGCTGCCATCAGGCTACATGCACGAGAAGTATGTGGATGACGGCGACGAGATCTATGTCGGGTCGGCCAACCTCACCCACAACGGCTTGGACGAGGCGCGCGAGCTTGGCGTCGTCGCGCACGCCGCGATGTTCGGCGCCGGCGCGCAGGCGCTGCGGGCCGGCTTCGACGCCATGTGGTCGGCTGCGGTCCCGGCCTGATCGCTACGTGCGCTCGCGCTTCGCGATCCGCGGGAACAAGCGTAGCGCATTTTGGGTCGTGGCCTGCGCGATCGCCTCGGCTGTCGTCTCGCGCAACGCAGCGACCGCCTCGCACGTCAGACGGATGTACGCCGGCTCATTGCGCTGGCCGCGATGCGGCACGGGCGTCATGAACGGGCAGTCGGTCTCGAGCACCAAGCGCTCGAGAGGAAGGCGCCGCACCGCGTCATGCAGGTCGGTCGCTTTTTTGAACGTGACCGCGCCGCCGATACCCAAGTAAGCGTCGTGCTCCTCGACGAGCGCCTCGCCGATCTCATAGGACGCCGTGAAGCAATGAATGACGGCCGGAGTGCCGGGTTTGCGGTGCGCCGCCATGATCTCCATGACGTCGTCATAGGCTTCGCGGCAATGGATGATGGCCGGAAGATCCCGCTCGCCCGCCCATTCCAACTGTCGCGCGAACACCTCGCGCTGGCGCTCGCGCGGCGAGAAGTCGTAGTGATAGTCAAGCCCCATCTCGCCCGCCGCGATGATGCGCGGATCGTCGAGCAGCGGCGCAAGCCAGCGCAGGTCGCCTGCGTCTTTGGCCAGATGGGGATGCACGCCGACGGCCGGTGCGACGCTCGAGAAGCGGGCGGCCAATGCGAGCGTGGCGATACTTGTGGCCTCGTCCTGGCCCGCCGACACGATGGTGCCGACGCCGGCCCCGAGCGCTCGCGCGATCGTCTGCTCGAGATCGGGCTCGTATTCGGGACCGTCGAGATGCGCGTGGGTGTCGATGAGGCTTTGGGTCATGCCGGCGCGGCTTCGGTCTCGACGCGCGGGAAAAGCGCTTGGGGCACGCTCGTCTGGGTGCCGGGTGCGAGCCCGCCCCAGCGCAACGTCTTCTCCCAGGTCTCACCGGGCGTGCCGGTCTGACCGAGCGCATCCCAGACCGCCTCACTTGACGCAGGCATGAACGGATAGATGAGCGCCGCGATCCAGCGCACGCCTTCGCACAAGTTGTAGAGCGCCTCGTCGAGCGCGGCATCATCGCCTGCCTTGGCAAGCGCCCAGGGCTTGGTCTGCTCGACGTAGAGGTTGAGCGAGTTGACGCGCGCCCAAATAGCGCCAAGCGCGCCACGGAAGTCGACCTGGTCGAGCGCGGTTCTTGCCGCCTGCATCGCCCCCTCGAACTCGACGTTGATCTCCTCACCGCTCGTCACGGCTGGCACTGTGCCCTTGCGATAGCGCGCGAGCATGGAGAGCACCCGCTGGACGAGGTTGCCAAGATCGTTCGCTAGCTCGGCGTTGTATCTGCCGACGAGCGACTCTTCGCTGAAGCTGAAGTCCACGCCGAACGGCGCCTGCGCGAAGAGCACGTAGCGCACGCCGTCCACCGAAAAGCGTTCGATGAGCTCGGCTGGCCGGATGACGTTGCCGACGCTCTTGCTCATCTTCTGTCCTTCCATCGTGATCCAGCCGTTGGCGAAGACGAGCTTGGGCAGCGGCAGGCCTAGGGCGATGAGGATCGCCGGCCAGATGATCGTGTGGAAGCGCAGGATCTCCTTGCCGATGAGCTGGACGTCCGCTGGCCAGAGGCGCGCGAAGCGCGCCATGTCGTGGGGATAGCCGGCCGCTGTGATGTAGTTGCAGATCGCGTCGAACCAGACGTAGATCGTCTTCGACTCGCCGGGTATCGGGATGCCCCAGCTCACCGCGGTCCGCGAGACGCACAGGTCGTCGAGCCCGCCGCGCAAGAGCGACGCCATCTCGTTCCACGCGCTCTCGGGCCGCACCCAATCCGGAAAGGTGTTGAAGTGGTCGACGAGGATGTCGCGGTACTTCGAGAGCTGGAAGAACCACGCGTCCTCTGAGACCCATTCGACCTCCCGGCCGCACTCCGGATTCGGGCAGCGGCCGTTGACGAGTTTGCTCTCCGGCCAGAACGACTCGTCGTTGCGGCAATACCAGCCCTCGTATTTGCCGGGGACGATGTCGCCTTGCTCGCGCAGCTTCAGGAAGATCTGCTGGACGGCGGCTTCGTGCTCGGGATCGGTCGTGCGGATGAACTGGTCGTACGAGATATTGAGGTCGTGCCAGGCGCTCTTCCAGCGGCCGACGATCTCATCGGTGAACTGCTTGGGCGCTTTGCCCGCGGC
Organism: Vulcanimicrobiota bacterium; assembly: GCA_963806005.1. GTDB lineage: Bacteria > Vulcanimicrobiota > Vulcanimicrobiia > Eremiobacterales > Eremiobacteraceae > JAFANK01. Next base: position 8,748 of record CAWDWJ010000007.1, read on the forward strand.
CGCCGCGGCGTCGGCCACTTTCGGCCCGTGCTCGTCCGTGCCGGTCAAGAAATGCGCTTGTCCATTGCCCGTGACGCGGTGATAGCGCGCGAGGATGTCGGCCGCGATCGTGCTATACGCGTGTCCGATGTGGGGCGTGCTGTTCGTGTAATACAGCGGCGTCGTGAGGTAAAATGTGTCTTTTGCCATGTGACCGTTGCTTTTTCAGACGTCGGCTGAAGAAGCCTGCCAGAGCTTCATGAATCACATCTTTAAAGAAAGGTTATCGCTTCTTCGTCTTGACGGCCGGCCGGACGTTGATGGCGAGCGCATACAGCTCGTTCTTGGAGAGCCCGGTGGCAAGCCGGATCGCTTCGCTTGCATCTTTCGCGCTCACCCCGCGCGTGCGTAGGAATGCGATCGCCGCTTCGGCGTGCGCCCCCGCCGTCTTGGGCTGCGCTGTGGCTCCTTCCAGCACGAGCGTGAACTCACCGCGCGGCGGGGTTATCTCCCCCGCGATCGATTCCGCCGTGCCCCAGACCTGCTGTTCGAATTTCTTTGTGTACTCGCGCAGCAGAAAGAGGCGCCGTTGCGGCAGCACGGCTCCCACGTCGTGCAGCAGCTCGATAACGCGGCTTGCGCCTTCAAACCACACGGTTGCAGCCGTCTCGTGTTCGAGCTCGCTCAAGTACGCTCGCCGTGGCCCGGGCTTGCGCGGCGGAAAACCGTCGAAGCGGAACGAGCTGACGTCGAACCCGGACAGCACGAGCGCCGCCGGCACCGCGCTCGGACCGGGAAGCACCTCGATCGGCGCACCGCAGTCGCGTGCCTCGCGGACGAGCTCGATGCCCGGGTCGGAGATGCCCGGCATGCCGGCGTCGCTCACCATGGCCACGTTCTTGCCGGCGAGCAGCAACGCGCGCAGGTCGCGCAGGCGCGATGCATGCGCGCCCTCCGGGAACGAGCGAAGTTCGGTTGGGATTTCGAAATGCCGTAAGAGGTTCTTCGTCACGCGCGTGTCTTCGGCGAAGATCACGTCGCTCTCACGCAGCGTGCGCAGCACGCGCAAGGTGATGTCTTCAAGGTTCCCAAGCGGCGTCGGACACAGCACGAGCCGGCCGACGGCCGGCGCGCTTATGTGGCGCTCCCCGGGAAGGCTCGCCGATCCGGCTCGACCCACTGCCTGCGCGCCTCTTGCGAGAAGAGCCGCTCCTTTGTGTAGAAGCGCATGGGCAGCTGCGTGTCGAGCAGCTGTGGATTCGCCGCGGCGAACTCATCGAAGGTGGTTGCCGGATGGCACGCGGCGTGAAAGGCGACGAGCTGCACCCAGGCGGCGGTCAGCGTCTTATGATACTTGTCGTGCTGTCCGTGATGCGCCGCGAAATGCCGGATGGTCTTGTCCATGGCCTCGATCGCTTGGGGCACGCCGTCGCGATTGACGTACAGCCAGGCGGCCCGCAGGTGATCGCGGTGCCTGAACTGGCCGTTCGGCAGCGCGCACGATTCCAGCGCTTGTAAGAACGTAGCATCACCGTCGCCCGTCGGCTGTTCCTTCATGTCAGATCGCTGCTCCGCTTATGGACACGAACCGTCTTCCGACGATGGCTACGCCGCAGCGGTGCTCGAAACATTGTCGGCCGGTGCGGCGGCACGTTAGAAGGCCGCGAGGTGCTCGTCGCATGGCGCCTGCGTTCATTGGCTGAGCGACTGGCGACGGGACATCCCCGTCGCTTCGGCGTAGCGTGGCCTTCACTCTTTCGAGGGAATTATGTCGACTAGCCGCGACCTTTCGCTTCGTCTGCTCGCCGGCGCGATGTGCGTCATCGCGTGTTCGGGCTGCTCGAAGATCACCCAGACAGCCACGAGCCCGGCGCGCCATAGCTGGACGCAGCCCGGCGTGCTGCGCGTCGCGAGCGCACAGGACGCGAAGACGCTCAATCCGATCCTCTCCTCTACCACGGTCGATGGATTCGTCGACCGCCTGCTGTTCGAACCCTTGATCTCCGCCGATCCTCATGGTAATCCGGTGCCGATGCTCGCTGCGGCGATCCCCACCGTGCACAACAAAGGGATCAGCGCAGACGGGCTCACGATCGTCTATCGGTTGCGCCAAGCGCGCTGGAGCGACGGCGTGCCGGTGACGAGCACGGACGTCAAGTGGTCGTGGCAGGCGATCATGAACCCTGCCAACGATGCCGTATCGCGACACGGCTACGACGTCATCCGGTCGATCGACACGCCTGACGACAGAACGGTGGTCATCCATTTGAAGACCCAGTTCGCGCCGTTTGTGAACACATTCTTCGCCGAGAGTGACCAGCCGTACAACGTCGCTCCGGCGCACGTGCTTTCCAAGTATCCCGACATCAACCATATCCCGTTCAATACAGCACCGCTCGTCACTGACGGCCCGTTTCGTTTCGTCGAATGGGTCCATGGCGACCACATCCTCGTGTCGGCGAACAGCACATTCTTCATGGGAGCCCCGAAACTTCACAAGATCAGCATCAAAGTCGTGCCGGACGAGAACACCGCCATCCAGCTCATGCGCACGCACGACATCGACTACATATTCCAACCATCCATCAACACGTACCCGGCGATGCGCAGCATCCCTGACGTGCATATCGTCTGGAACAACATGAACGGATACGAAGCCATCGCGTTCAATCTCTCGCACGACGTGCTGCGCGACCCACGCGTGCGCACCGCCATCGTGTCGGCCATCGACAAGGCGGAGCTCGTGAGGACGCTGACGAGCGGACAAGAGAAGATGGCGACGATGGATCTGCCTGACTGGATGTGGGCGTTCAACCCGAATGCGCAGCCGCCGACGTTCGATCCGGCGCGTGCCAGGCGTCTGCTTGGGCAGGCAGGGTATTCATTCGACAAGGATGGCATGGCGCACCGCGACGGCGTGCCGCTGCGCCTGCTCTTCGTCTCCGACCCGTCGACCGAGACTCACCGCAAGATGGTCGTGCTCGTGCAATCGATGCTCCGCAACGCCGGCATAGATGCGGTCATCAAGCTCTATCCGCCCGATCTGCTCTACGCCCCCGCCGGACTCGGTGGCATCATGCACGGCGGTAAGTTCGATCTCATCACCGAGCCGTGGTATGCTGGCATCGACCCAGATAACTCATCGCAGTTCACGTGCGCGAACATGCCGCCCAATGGCTATAACGATACCCACTACTGCGAACCGGAGATGGACGCACTACAACTGCAGGCGCTATCGACGTACGCGCAGACCGCGCGCCGCCGAGCCTATTTCAAGATCGAGGAGCTGCTCGCGCGCGATAATCCGCAGATCTATATCTGGTGGCAGCGCCAGCTCGAGCCGATCAGCGTCGACTTCAAAGGTTTCGCACCCAATCCGGCCGTCGAGTCGTGGAACGCCTGGCAATGGAGCATCTGACCTGCGGCGGGGTGGGTCAGCCAGTCGTCTCGACGATATCTCCGCACAAGAGGGAAACAAGCCCCGTCGAGAGCTGATACTCGGCACCCACGACCGCCAGACGACCCGTGCTCTCGCGCCGCGAGGATGAGCGGAGCGGTCTTTTGGAGGACCAAGGTAACGGTGCGCACGTTCTGCGCGATAGCGGCTTGCAGCACGTCGTCGTGGTGACGCACGAGCTCGACGTTCGGCCGGATGGCGTCGACGATCGTGGCGATCCGTGAAGCGACGGGGCGACCGTTCACGACCGCTTCGACCGCTGCCGTGACGGCGCCGCAATTCGAATGGCCGAGCACCATGACGAGAGGGCATCCGAACGTCTCGATCGCGTACTCCACGGATCCGATGACGTGGTCGCCGAGCACGTTGCCGGCCACGCGGATGACGAAGAGATCGCCTAGGCTCTGGTTGAGGACGATCTCCACCGGCACGCGCGCGTCCGAACAGCCCAGCACGACGGCGAACGGGCGCTGTTCGGCGATCGTCAGCCGGCGCTTGGCGACATGGTCGTGCATGCCGACAGGCGTATCGTCCGCCGCGTACCTGCGGTTGCCGTCGATCAAGCGCCGCAGCGCTTCATCCGGCGAAATCGTTCTGAACAGAAAACACTCCTTGCATCGCCTCGCACGAAAAAACCAGCGAGCTCGCTGGTTCCGGCGCAGGTCTGTGATTCATTATAAGCTGTCTTCAATGGGGGTGCAAGAGGGGGAGCGACAGGGTTTCGCTCGACGTCCGACCAGCTTATGTTGACGGGGGTTACGAGCGGGAGCCGCCGTGCGCGGCCGCGGTGCCCTCGGACCCCTGGGCGGGCGCACGCCTGAAGGCCTCGGCTACCGCCTCACCTATCGTCCTCAAGTCGTCGCGGCGCACCATCCAGACGTCGAGCGGCGAGACACCGGTCGCGCGGCAGAACCACCACGTGTTCATGAACGCTCCCGACACATAGGTGATGGTCGAGGCGAGCGCGGCGCCGCTCATGCCGAACCTTGGCACAAATGCGATGCACATGAGCGCCTGAATGGCGATCATGACGAGGTTGACCGCGGAGACGATCAGCGGGCGTCCCATCTGCATGATGAAGAACGCCGCGAACGTGCCTGCGGTCGAGAACGCGACGATGCCTGGCAGCAGGATGCGCAGCGGTGCAGCCGCGCCGGCAAAGCGCGTGCCGTACACGGCGTCGATGACGAATGGGCCTGCCACGAACGCCACGATCGACGCTGCCGCGACCATAGCGGTGCAGATACGGATGACCTTCGCCGTGATGATCGCCGAAGATGACGGACTGCGGATGCCGATGTCGCGGGTCACAGCCGCGGTGATGGGTCGCGTCAGCATGAAGAGCAGCTCGCCGAAATTCACCGCGATTGAATAGACCCCGAACGGCGCCGTGCCCAAGAGGGCGATCAAGATGATCGAATCGATACGATAGTTCACCTGCCCGAGGAAGAGATTGGCGGCAGCCTGGCCGCCGAAGCGGACGAGACCGGCTGTGCTCGCCCCGAGGGGTACTCGACTTGGCCCCCGCCCGAGCGCCAGGACGTGCCACAACACGACCGCGGCCGCGCCATACAGACAGACGAGCCAGGCCACGAGCGCAGCAATCGCGCCACCATGCAGGGCGAAGATGGCAAGCGTGACGGCGACGAGCGTCGCGAGCGCGACGCCGACCGACTGCGCGTTCAGATTGCGAAGGCGGCCTAACCCGATGTAGAAGCCGCCCTGCCAAGCGAGCACGACCGAGGGTGGCACCGCGGCGACGAATATCGTGAGCACCGGATTCCAGCCCCGGAATAGGCTGAAGATGAGGGCGCCAAGACATGACAGGGCGGTGAGCGCTACGAGCAGCAAGCCCGACGCCGGCAAGATATCGGCCAAGGAACGCCGCTGCTTGGTCAATTCATAGATGATCGCTCCGGCGATGCCAGCCGGACCGACCATCACGAGTGAGACGAGCATGAGCGTGCCGCTATAGACGCCTTTACCGGCCGGGCCGAGGCCCTTAGCGATCGCGATGCCGGTCGCGACCGAGAGCGCGAAGACGATCATGCGCGCCAGGAACGTGCGAATGCTGTTATGCGCTATGCTGGCGCTTGTTGAGGGCTCGACCAGCTCTTCGCCCAGCGGGTTGATGTCGTTCATGGCACCGCCGCCGGTCGGCTCGTCGCGACTGCGTACGCGCTCACCAGGATGCGTCCGATGAGACGGTAAGCGAACGTCGCCCCAAACGCGAGCGCGCTTTGTTCTATGTCGCGGGTTGGCAATGCCAGGCGCGTGGCCGGTCCGAAGATCTTGCGGTCGTTCGTGTACCAGGCGTCGACGAACTGCGTGCGCTCCCGGACGTACGGCGCAAGGTCTTCTCGCCGTCGCACCCACCCCAGGTATCGCCTGACCGGCTCGCTCGCCTCGACGTCCGTCGCTGCGATGCGTGCGGCCAACACCAAGACGGCCCGCAGTGCCACGCCCTGCCGGCATTCGGTCGCGATGACGGTCTCGAGATGTTCGCGCGTGCCGGGCGTGTCACGCAGGATCTGTGCCAACATGACGACGTCGTGCAGGCGCCGCAGCCCGACACCATGCACCGTCATGTGGAGGGCGCTGCCCATGGGGTCAAAGCACGTGGCTTCCAACCCGCGAGCTGTGACGCGCTCGAAGTAGCGTTGGCAAGCGTCCCAGTCGGTCGCGATCGACAGACTGGCTGGCGGCGCCAGCTGGGAATGAAGCTCGATCGGCAGCCCGAGACCTTGAGGCCGCAGCGGCGGCGCGTGGTGGTGCCGCTTCCAAAAGTGCGCCAAGCGATCTTCCACGATCGGCTGATAACCCGCGCGGCTAAGCGTTGCGATCGCCGCGGAGATCTCTGCCTTTGGAACGAGCACGTCCAGGTCGAACATCGTATTGGAGTCGGCTTCCCGGTCGCCACGGAACAGCCGGGCTGCTCCCTTGAGCAGTGCGAAATGTATTCCCGCAGCGTCAAGCGAGGCGACCAGCTCGTCCAGCTGCTTGCCCACGGCGTACGCTTGCATCGCGGCCTTGCCCGCGTAGTCACGAAGCGCGCGCAGCACGGCGACCGCTCGTGTATCGCGCAGCCCCACTGCGAGGATCCCTCGCCGCAAATACCCCAAGCAGCGGTGCCGGGCCGCGGCTTGCAGCATGCGCTCGTGGGCGTCGATTGCAGCGCCTCGGCCAGTCCGCAGGCGTCGTGCGCCTCGATAGCGGTCGCTGCCGCGATCAGCGCGGTGAATCCGCCGGAGTCGTATTGCGTGGCGGCCATCAGGAAACGCCCAGGGGCTCGAGCGGTACCATCTTGATGCGAGCGCTCTGCGCTTCCGGGGGACCTTCAAAGAAATGCCCGTCGACCGACACCCAGGCGTGGCCGCGCAACCGCTCGCGCGGGTCTGGATCTTCCTCGATGCCGAAATGGATCGTCACCGGATGGTCGCCCGTCTCCAGGAACCGGTACAAGGTAAGGGCCCGGATATAGCAGTTGTCGCGCGAGCGCAGTAGTGGCAAGCGAAGACACAACGCCCGTAGACGCAGTATCCGTTCGCGGCTGACGAGCGCGTCGCTGGCGCTGGGGCGTGGCAGCGCGCGCAGCTCGCCGAGAAACGTCCGAAGATTGCTCCTGCGCAAGAGCGCGGGTGCCCGCCACATGAACCACCCGATGTGCAGCGCAAGCCCAACGTCCGAAGGCTGCTTGATGATCCTTCGCGTGCGCTGCCACAGACCGGCAGGCGTCCACTTCGGCGCGAGCCCGGTTGTCACCATCGGGCGCGCTCCTTAGGGTCGAGCCGGGCTTTGGTGAAGCCCAAGTGCTGCGCGAATCTCTTGATGAATAATCCACGCCTATAGAGACGGTCGTCGTCCGTGGGTGGGCGCCAGGCGCTGAGACTCAGCCGTCCGATCTCACCCCAGGCGTGCAGCTCTTTTGCGATCGTCCATTCGAACTCGTCGCGGTGGTGCAGCATGAACTGTCCGTAGCCGATGCCATACGAATACTGCTGGCGCCAGTACGAACGCCAGTCTTCGCGATGGCGGTGCAGCACGAGCGCGCGCGGCGCATAGATGAACGTCGCTTCGGCAGCGCGCATGATGCGTCCGTGCAGATCGCACGCTTCGTACGACGTGTAGCGCTCGTCGAAGCCGCCCGCTCGCTCGAGAAGGTCACGCCGGTACATGAGATTGGCCGACGGTGCGAACGGGAAACGTGGATGCGTGAGATAGTTGCCCGCGTCCAGGCCGCCGGTCAGATCGCAAAAACGCGCGGCTGCAGTGCGCGACTGGAAGCCGACCGTCTTGCCGGCTGCGCCTGCTATCGCACCGGTCGTGCTTTCGCCTACGGCTGCGGTCAGCGCGCGCAGCCACGACCGGGCGGGGATGCAATCCGCGTCCGTGAAGGCGATCCATGCCCCCGAGGCCGCGCGCACGCCCGCGTTGCGGGCGGCACCGGCGCCGCGGTTGCGCTGGCGAATGACCCTGACCCCGCTGGATTCGGCGACCTGCGCCGTGCTATCCGACGACCCATCGTCGACCACGATCACCTCGAAGTCGGTCTTGGGCAGATCTTGGCCGCCCAGGGCGAGCAGACAATCGCCGAGCGTCTTCTCCGCATTGAAGCCGGTATCACGACGCTGGTCGAGATCATTTGGCGGCCATGGCGCGCCCTCGCGCCCCATAGTATTCGTCGAAGAAACCTTGCGCGAAATTCCTCGACCAGATGAAGTGGCAATGTGAGAACTCGACCTGCCGGCTCGAGGCGAGGCGCACGGACCTCCCGGCCCGCAGGGCGGCGGTGATGAGCGCGCGCAGGACGAGACGGCCGCGCACTTTCGTGGTCTTGATGGCGTCCCAACGCACTTCATCCCCGTAGCGGTGGTACATCCTCGCCACACCCTGGCCATAGGTGTGCGCGAGCTTGATCAGCTCCGCTTCGGTCGAGCGGACGCGGTGGAAGAGTACCGCATCGGCGGCGAAGGCGATGTCGCTCGGATACGCCTTGAGGATGCGATGTGAGAAATCGACGTCCTCGGCGGTCATGAGCTCTTCTGCCCATCCATCAACGGCCAGTGCGGCGCTGCGCCGCACCGCCATGTTGAGCGACGGGACGAAGGGGAACGGCAGCCGGGTGATGGCGCGCTCGGTCTCATACAATCCAGCTCCCGCGATGTAGCGCTCGACGGCCGTGGCCGGATGGAAGATCAGCGTGCGACCCGCCGCCAAGACGACCCGAGGATCGTCAAAGGGCGCGACGATGTTGCGCAGCCACGCTCGAGTCGGCAACGTGTCGGCGTCCAGGTGAGCCACGACGTCACCGGTCGCGTAACGCAAACCGCGATTTCGGGCGGCGGATGGACCGCGCTCGCGTTCGTGCAGAAGGGTGACCGTCGCAAAGCGGCGGACGACGTCGGGCGTACCATCAGTCGAGCCGTTGTCGACGACGATCGTTTGCAGCTGCGGCCGGCGGTTGAGCTTGGCGCACGAGCGCGTTGAGCGTATCGCCGATGGTCGATGCTGCGTTGTAGGCCGGGATGACGACGCTGACGGATGTCATGCCAAACGCTCGATCGAGGTTTCGAGTTCGTCCAAGAACGCCGGATCCCGGTAGGCATCCGTCGGCACTTCGACTGACAAGCCGCGCAGCATCGCCGCGGCATGCGCGACCGTAGAGACGATGTGCCGCGCGCTGGCCGCATCGGAAGGGATGACGGTCTGGCGCAGCAGCGCTTCCAGCACGCCGCGATCGTCCAGGGGTGAGACGACGACGTTCGTGATCTCCGTGCTGCGCTGCAGCGCGATGAGCACGCGCGGCTGAGCGCTCTGAGCAGGTGCGTGCGACCAGATGGATGAGACGCTCACCTTGCGTTTCTCCGTCCAGACCGAGTACCGCGGGAGGTGTTCGAGGTCGCCGACCTCGGGGAACCACTCGCGCGTCTTGGGATGAAGGTTGAAGGTGTGCAGCAGCGCTGCCACGAGCGGGCGCCCGTCTTCCATGCGCAACAGGAGCTTGTCGTCGCCGAGCACTTGCCAGCCGCGCCGCACGAGCGCTGCCGTCAGCGTGGTCTTGCCGCCGCCGGTGGGTGCGCAGATGAGCACGCAGGCTCTTCCTTTGACCGCTGCGGCTGCATGGATCGGCGTCCAGCCACCGCGGCGCCATCCGGTCGTCAGCACGAGGCTCAACACGTCTTCGATCTCTTCGAGCATACCGGCTGCGACGAGACTGTCGGGGATGGTGATATGCCAGTCTTCGCCGGCATCGCGGAACCGCGCTGTCGCGCGAGCACCCGACGTCGTCGAGGCTCGTAAGCCCGCGGGCAGGCCGTCCACGAGCATGCGCGAGCACCGGAGGAAATCTCCTGACGCCGCGGCGCTCGGCGCGTTTGACCGCCGGGCGAAGATCCTGACCGGCCGGCGCGGCGGTCGCCAGGCGTAGTCGTACAGGCCGAGGGTCTCGGCTATCTTGTCATGGAGCTCGACGTCATCGGCGCTGATCGTCACCTGGAGGGGGCCGCACAAGAAGCTCTTGCGTTGATCGGACCGCGGATCAGTGACGCGCGTGACGGTCATTCCACAAGCGGCACGCTTGGGTCGAAGGCGCTGATGATCACGCGCTGCAACGGCTCAGCCTGTCGTTCGATCGTCGGAGTCGACCAGGGCTGCTCGGGAGTATCGGGGCCCTGCGACACGGAGCTCGGCACGCGCGATGCCTCGATGAGGTTGTCGCGCGAAAGCACCGTGATCAGGGCGGTCACAGCGGCATCGTCTTCACTCGGGGCGCCGAGCGACCGGCAATAGGCCCATACCTCATCCATGGTCGCACCCGATTCGAAGAGCTGTGCAATGGCCCATCCGGTGCGGTTGAGACGGTAGAAGTATTTGGTCTCGAGATCGAGCAACACCGCGCCGTCCTCGAGGACGGTTGCGACGACGTCGGATCGCAACTCGAAGCGTTCGATCAGAGGCTCATTTGCCAGCATGCCATCCATCCGAGAACAAGCAGCCGTGCCTGTTCGGCTCACGGAAGATTAAGGGAACTTAAGTGTATCAAAGCCGCGCCTGCGCACTTATGAATCCCCCGGCCTACGCGAGGTCAACCGGAAGTCCTATCCGCATCTCATATCGCGACCGAGCGAGGCTTGGTGGAGCCGCCATCTAGAAGTGACCCCAAAGGGTCCAGATTATGGGGATATACAGAAACTGAACTATTCGCGACTCACAAAGCCGCATCGAAACCGGACATAATGCTGCACGACGGCCAGGTTGCCAAATCTTCCTTGCAGCGACATCTGCCCACGTGGGTGCTCGTCGCAGCGGCGTCATGTCTTGCCGCGATCTTGGCATTGGTGTTCCTGGATAGCAAGAGTTTCTGGCTCGATGAAGCCGAGAGCGTCATGTTCGCAGACCCAAGCCACGGGCTCCGTGCGGTTGGGTTGGCAGACGGCGGGAATTTCGCTCTCTACTATCTGCTCCTCCACGTGTGGCTGCGATTCGGAACGGGCGACGCATTTATCCGTCTGCTGTCCGTGATCCCCGCCGTGGCTTGCATCCCCGTGATGTTCGCGCTCGGCCGCCGGCTTGGTGGCGTGCGCGTGGGACTCATCGCGGCCTTTGGCCTCGCTCTTAACCCCTTCTTCATCGCCTACGCGCAAGAGGCGCGAGGCTATAGTCTGCTCGTTTTCCTCAGCCTGGTCTCAACGCTGTTCTTCGTCCGCTGCCTCAAGAGCCCACGCTTGACGCTCGATGCCGCGATCTACGTCCTTGCAAGCACGCTCATGGTCTACACGCACCTGTTCGGCGTCTTGGTGGTCGCAGCGCACCTCGTGGTCCTACCCGTCCTCGTGCGCGGCCGGGCTAGGTGGCGTCGTTTTGCGGCGGCGTACGGACTGATGCTGATCTTGCTGCTGCCGCTCGCGCGTTTTGCACATCATCGCGGTGTCCGAACGCTGTCGTGGATCCCGCCGCTCTCATTTGGCACCTTCGGCGCGGAGCTCGGTCGCTTGGCTGGTGGCACAATGCTGCTTGTCTTCTTCGTGCTCCTCATCGGAGGCGCGATCTTTGGCGCACTGCGATATCGCAGGAGACAGGCGCTCGACGTCGGCATGCCGATCGCGGTTGTGGGGAGCTGGCTCATCATCCCGATCGTTCTGACCGCGGCGCTTTCCACGCTCGTTTTGCCGCTCTTCGTCGCTCGGTATCTCATCATCTCGCTCCCGCCAGTCGTGCTTGCGGGGAGCTTCGCCCTAGGCCGTATGCGCCCACCGGCGGCAGCGGCCGTCGGCACGCTCTACGTGGTCTTGAGCGCTCAGGGTCTCTGGCACTATTACTTCCAGACGCCCAAGCAAGATTGGCGCGACGCCGCGGCACTGATCGTCGCGCAGTCGCAGCCCGGTGACGCCGTCGTGACGAGCCCGTCGTGGCTCATCGTGCCGTTGCAGCACGCCATCGATAGGTTGCCACCGCACGCATACTCACCTACCGTGCTTGACTCTCACGTTCTCGACGTTTATCCGGCCTCGCAACAAGCAGACCTTGTCGGCTTGTTCGCCACAACTTTTCGACGCTATGCACGCGTGTGGGTGGTTGAGGGAGTTCACGAGCAGTACGCGCCGGCTTTCAACGATCGACTGAGCGCGCAACGGTCGATCCTGGCCGCTGCCCTTGCGCGCGACACGCGGCTTGCGGCGCACCGCGAGTTCTTCGCCATCGATGTCCGCCTCTACAGCCGTGAGCGCGAAGGCGATCAGCGGCACGCCATGCCGAGATAGGGACGTTTGGCCGCCGTCAGGTGCACGCGTCGGTGAGAACACTATCGGAAGTCCCAAAGCCTTGTGGTCGCACGGACGAAGAGCTGAGCGCATGGCAACACCTAGGGTGACGGCTCGGGCCTTGCTTGGCCGAGTCTATCGCTCGGTCCGGTCACAGGTCGCAGCAGCTCGCCTCCAACACGTTCGGCGCACCATGGCGGCCGGAGGCGCTCTCACCGGCAAGGTTGCACTCGTCACGGGAGCAAGCTCGGGTATCGGGCTCGCGCTCGTCACGGCCTTCGCACGAGCCGGTGCGCAGTGCATACTCGTTGCGCTCGATCGCGACGCCGGAACAAGCGCGGTGGATCTGCTGACGTCTCAGGGACACCACGTCGACCTTGCCGTCACCGACGTCAGCAACTCGGCGCAGGTGCGCGAGCTCGCGCTCACCGTCTCGCGGTCGCACGGCCGGATCGATGTCCTCGTCAACAACGCCGGGGTGTTCTTAGATGAAGACCGCGGCACGCCGGCAAGCTGTGTCGAACACTCTGTCATCGAGCGCACTCTCGCCGTCAACCTGTTCGGCACCGTGAACGTCTGCACGGCCTTTGCGCCGCTGCTGGTGCCCGGGAGCCGCGTCATCAACATCTCCTCGGTCATGGGACAATTGAGCCGGCGATCCGACGGCTACGCTCCCGCCTATCGCCTCAGCAAGACCGCGCTGAATTCGTACACGCAATCGCTGGCGGCGGAGCTTCGATCGCGGGGCGTGATGGTGGATTGCATGCATCCTGGCTGGGTGAAGACCGCGCTCGGCGGCCCCGACGCGGAGATCGAGCCCGAGGATGCCGTCTACACAGCCTTCTTTCTGGCAACGCGACCGCCAAGCGATGCGACCGGGCTCTTCTGGTGGGACTGCGAGACGATCAAATGGTGATGGCAGACGGCGCGCGCACCACGCCCTCAGTCACTATTGTGGTCGTGCCCTGGCAGCACTATAGCCAGACAAAGCCGTCCCTTGAAAGCATCTACGCCTTCACGCCGCCCCCCTTCGAGCTCATCTATGTCGATGGTAATGCGCCGCCCCATGTGCAGCGCTATTTGCAGGAGCAAGCCCGGGCGCGGGGCTTCACGCTTATCCGTAGCGATCGGTATCTCACCACGACCGAAGCGCAGAATCTCGCGCTGCCGCACGTCCACACCGAGTACGTCGCGTTTGTCGAGAATTGGGTGCTCGTCACGCCGGGCTGGCTGAGCTCGCTTGTGCGCTGTGCTGAGGAGGAACACGCATGGGTTGTGGAGCCGCTCTATTGCACGGGCGAGCTACGCAGGCCGATGGTCTATTCATCCGCGCCCGATTTGCGGATCGTCGAAGAGAACGGTGCACGGCGTCTGCACGAGACCGCGCCGCTCGCCGGTAAACCGCTTGCCGATGTTCGCGCCGGACTCACGCGCAGCACATGCGGGTATGCTAAGTCGCACTGCATGCTCGTCCGTAAGGACGTGCTCGACCGGCTTGGTGCGTTCGATGAGAGCTTCACATCGTATCAGGGACATCGCGATTTCTCGCTCGACGTCCAGGCCGCGGGGGGTCTGCTCTATGCGGAGCCCGACGCCGTGGTCGTGCTCGAGGGGCCGCCGCCCTTGGCCTGGTCGGATGTGCCGCTCTTTCTCTTGCGTTGGAGCGACGCCTGGCTTCAGCCAAGCATCAAGCGCTTTGCGCAGAAGTGGCGCATACCCGAGACCGACCATATGCTCCAAGGCGGTGTCCGTTTCCGCAATAGCGAGCGTCGCAAGATGTTCCAGCTCGTCCAACGGGCGGCGGGGCGGCTGTTCGGCCGGCGAGGGCGGCGGCTCGCCGACCTGTGCATCGATGCGTTTTTTGCGCGTCTGCTAGAACCGACCGTCATCGCACGCCTCGAGCGAACTCGCCTGCGCGCGCGAGGGGTAGCGGTGGAAAGATCGCCGTTGACGCTGACAGGCTCGGTGAACGTCGATGGCTGAAGCAACCGTCACTATTGTTGTCACGCCACGCGAGCAGTTCAGCAAGGCTCGAACCTCGCTGGAAAGCATCCTCACACATACGGCGCCGGACGTTCCGCTCGTCTACGTCGATGGAAATTCGCCTGCCGCGCTTGCGCGCTATCTGAAGGATCGATCCGCTCAGCGTGGCTTCACGCTGATCCGCACCGAGCACTTCCTTGGGGCGAATGAGGCGCGCAACATGGCGCTTTCGCACGTGCGTACCAAGTACGTCGTCTTCGTCGACAACGATGTGAGCGTCGAGGCCGGCTGGCTCGAGCGCCTCATCTCGTGCGCCGAGGAGACCGGCGCCTGGGCGGTGGGGCCGCTCTACCTCATCGACGACCCCGCGAAGCGGATCATCCACACAGCTGGCGCCGAGCTGCGGATTGTCGACGAGGGAGGTCGTAGGCGGCTGCACGAGCGCCACCGGTTCAGCTACCAGCCCCTCGCCAAGGTGCAGGCGCAGCTGGTGCGCCAGCCGATCGATCTCGTCGAATTTCACTGCATGCTCGTCCGCACGGACGTCTTTTCACGGCTGGGACCGCTCGACGAGAGGCTGATATCGTTTCTCGACCACGTGGATTTCTGCATTGATGTCGCCGAGGCAGGCGGCGGCATCTACATCGAGCCGGCTGCCATCGTCACCCATCTCGCTCCGCCGCCCTACGCCATATCGGATCTGCCGTGCTTCTTCTTGCGGTGGAGCGACGCGTGGATGGAGCCGAGCATCCGACGATTCGCGGAGAAGCATAGGCTTAGCCTCAGTGATGAGGACTTCGACGCCCACCGGCAGTTCCGCGACCGCCATCGCATGCGTCTGCTCGGACGCGCCCGCGGTGCCGTTCGGCGATTGACTGGTTCGCGCGGGCTTGCCGCAGCGGACAGGTTCGTCACGAACGTCCTCTTTGACCGGATCATCGAGCGCACAATCGTCCGTTCCTTGGAGCACAAACGCGCTCAGAGCCAGAGCGCGAGGCCTGGGAGCGGCACGCTGGCACCCACTGCGCCGATATCATAAGTCTGGAGGTCCTTCGCCGGGTCGAACTCGATGATGATGTTGGCATTGGCCGCCGATCGAGGCCGAGTCGTTGGTAGGAATCACAAGAAAAAGAAGCCATCTCAATCTTTATGAAATTCATTTTATTTGGTAGTATAACAATCTATGAAACTGGCTAAGCAAGAAACCAAGTCAACGATTCGCTTTAGTGCCAAGTTGTTTCGGCCTAAGGCAACCGAAAAGATTGGATCGTCGACCCTTCTAACTCTGCCCCAGAACGCGAGTGCGAAGCTTCCATCACGAGGCATGACGATGGTTGAGGGGACTATCAATGGCTTCCCTTTCCGAGCCGCTCTCGAACCAAACGGCAAACGAAGTCACTGGCTCAGGGTTAACAAAGCCATGCGTGATGCTGCAGGCGCAGACGCTGTAGACACGGTAACGGTGGAGATTACGCGGGCCGGAGAAGAACCCGAGACCAGGGTGCCAATGGATCTACGCAAAGCCCTTGCAGACGCCCCGCAGGCGCAGGCATTGTGGGCGGATATCACACCAATCGCGCGCCGGGACTGGATTCTCTGGATAAGCTCCGCCAAGCAACCAGAAACGCGTAGGGGGCGGATCGAGAAAGCTTGCGCCATGCTTGGATCTGGAAAGCGACGAGTCTGTTGTTTTGGCGGTATAAACTGGCTTCAGAAAGATCACGCATCAGTCGGAAGATGGCTTCAGTTGCCGAGCTCAAAAAGTCGTTCTTCTCCGAGATCGACAAAGTAGAAAACCGCGAAGGTGCGACTTTGTTTGTTTTACCCTGGGGGTTGGTTTGGGCCTCCGATCGCGATGTACGTTACGACGTCCCATGCGTTGCGAATGCCGATGAAGATCAGTAAGACGACGCCTCCGGCGAGGGCGAAGAGCGCTTGCACCGGAACCTCGGGAAGGGCAATGCCCCCTGCGAGGATCGCGCAGTACGCGACGAATGGGAGCAGCGTGTACCACGCCCAATCCTCGACGTCGGGGGTGTATGCGGCGATACGCTTCGTCCGATACATCACGCGCACAATATACACGACCCCGTAGAGACCGGCGAGCCCGGTCACGACGGCGACGTGTATCAGCGATCGCCAAGGCGCGTTGAGAATAGCCGATATCAGTAATGCCGCACAGAAATGCATCACCGTTGGCGTGCTGAATGTCGCGATCCCATCGTGGTTTCCTTGCGAGCGTTCCGTGCCTTTCACCAGGGTGATCACAACGAACATCAACCCGGTCAAGGCTGCAGCCGACGAGCCGGCCATGACGTAGAAGCTCGACCACGGAGGGAGGAACGATGATGCGGTTTCAGTCATTCTATCCCGCCTTTGCACCAAGCGACAGAGCTATATGCGCCGCGTGCGAACTGATTGGTCTAACCCACTATGCAGCCGGAGTGATTCTCCTAACTTTCGAGATGGCTTTGGCCCTCGGCGAATGAAGTGCATCAAAAAGGTCGCACGCTAGCTGAAGCCTCAGCCAGAAGTCTACGGACGTTCCCAAAGCCTTCGCAAGTCGGAGTGCCGTATCGGCTGTAACGCCGCGTCGACCGTTGATGATTTCATTAACGCGCGCGCGGGTGACCACCATAGCATCCGCTAGCGCTTGCTGGGTGAGCCCCATGGGTTTCATAAACTCCTCAGCCAGCATAGTGCCAGGACTCGTAGGCCGACGCGCCGATGGAACGAAAATATCGGTTCTAATGGTAGTCGACGATTTCAATCTCTTGTGCTCCTTGATCTGACCAAACAAAACATACCCGGTAACGCTCATTCACGCGGATGCTGTGTTGGCCTGCTCGATTACCTTTGAGGGCCTCCAATCGATTGCCCGGCCGAACGCCCAGATCGCCAAGGCTCGCCGCGTAGAGCACCACGTCGAGCTTTCGCCTTGCTATGGACCATAGCGCCCTGGGGCACAAAGACCTTGCAGCCTTCGTATCGACGCCATTTGCTAAGTCTTCGGTTCCGCGATCGGCGAAGCGCCTCACAGCGATAATGTATCACGTATCGATACATGAGTCAACCTAATAAAACGATGGTGGCGCTGGACGCCATGGCCTCCTGCGTGCCAGGCTATTACGATCGGTTCGCACGCCGCTTGAAAAAGAATAGTCTGTGAGCTCGCCGAAGCAGTCATTCATGAACCGGGCACCCTTTTGGATGCTTGTGCTGCTTGCACTGTTCACGATCGGCGCCGCTCCTGCTGCGCCGGTGTCGCCATGGGCGAGTCTTGCCGATCCGGTCTTCACACATATCGACACGAGCGGCTTGCCCGAACCCACCGTCAATGCGGTTGTCCAGGACTCCCAGGGCTTCGTCTGGGTTGCCAATGGCAGCGGTATAGCGCGCTTCGACGGCTACGGCTTTAAGGTCTATTGGCCGATCGAGAACGACCCCACTGGGCTGCCGAAAGGCGGCATCAACACATTGCTCGCCGATCCGCACGGCGGGCTCTGGATCGGCAGCGCGTCCAGCGGACTGGTGCACTACGATCCGCGCACCGACACGTTTCACGATTGGCGGCCAAACGCGCCGCATCACACCGGTCCGCTCAGTATCTCCGTCAACGCGCTCGCACTCGAAAAGGATGGCCGGCTGTGGGTAGGCGGGTCGAGCGGCATCGAACGCTTCGATCCTGCGACAGGAACGTTTACGCCCTTCCCGCTCCCCGGCGCAAACGCCCCTCCCGTCGCCAGCATCCTCGTCGATCGCACCGGCACGGTCTGGGCCGCGACGGGTACCAACGGCCTCTACCGTCTGAGCCCAGGAAACCCCCGCTTTCAACCGTTCCCGTTGGCAATGTTCGGAGGCGGCAAAGCGCAACTCAATACGCTCTTCGAAGACAGTACAGGGCGGCTGTGGATCGGTGGTTTTCAGGAAGTCTTCGCTGTCGATCCGGCCCGTCGCAACGCCGTGCGACTGCTCGCCGCCGACAATCCGCACTCGCTCGCTCCCGGTGCGAATAATACCATCGCTGAACCGAGGCCCGGGCAGATCTGGATCGGTGCAAGCCGCAGTATCATCAACGTCGTCGATTCCAAGACGCTGCGCGTGCGGCATATCCTCGCGGACCCGGAGAATCCCGTCGGGCTACCCAGCGGGCAGATCTTGCAATTCCTGCGCGATCGCTCGGGTCTGCTCTGGATCGCGACGCAGCAGGGGCTGCTCGTACAGAACCCCGCCGGCCGAGGTATTTACAGCCTCTCGGTAACGCGCGCGGGTCTCGGGCTGAGTGGCCGCCAGATCAGCGCGCTTGCATATACGGCGGATGGGTCGCTCGTCGTCGCAAGCAGCTATGCCGAAGCCGGAAACGTCGTTCGGCTCAATCCGATCGCGGGATCGCAAAACATCGTTTTGCCGGATGTCGATGTTAACTCCGTTTTCGCATTAGCGGCTGCACCTGATGGAACGATCTGGATCGGTGGAACCGACGGCGTCTGCCGCTGGCGGCCTGGCGAAGCGGCGGTCTGCCCTGCGACGCCGCGCGCGCTACGCGATAGTCTCGTCAACTCGATGCTCTTTACGCACGGCACGCTGTACGCCGGAACCAACGCTGGATTGATCGCATTCAACCCTCAGACCGGTGCAACGGTCATCTTCCATCAGGGGAACGGTCCCCGCTCGCTCAGCAACGACGTGATCGTCGGGATGCACGCCGACCGCGAGGGTCAGATTTGGGTCGGTACCGGAAATGGTCTCAATCGCCTCGATCCGAGCACCGGCCGCATCGTCCGATTCGTCAACGATCCCAATGATTCGAATACGATCTTACAGGGCGCCATCGGCGCGATCCTAGAGGATCGCAGCGGCCGCATCTGGGCAGGCGCCCCGGGCGGCATCAACGTTCTTCAATTCGACAGCGGCGGCCATGCGAGCGTACGACGGCTGGACCGCAGCAGCGGTCTGCCCAACGACGACATCGACGCGCTCGCCCAAGACGCACGCGGGAATATCTGGGTCAGCACGAACAACGGCGTTGCTCGCATCGATCCCGTGACGTTACGGATTCGTGCGCTCGGTCTCGCCGACGGCGCGCCGAGCGACGAATACTCGTCCTTCGCCGCGCAAGCTCCCGACGGCACGATCTTCTTCGGCGGCCTTCGAACGATCACGATCATCGCGCCGGACGCGAATTCGCCGTGGAGCTACGTGCCGCCGGTGCTGCTCACTGCGCTGAAGGTCGGCGGGAAGAGCGTTGCGATCGGCGGACTCGATCCAAGCGGCGCGCGAATCGAGATCCCGGCAGACCAGCGTAGCATCAGCGCAGAGTTCGCGGCACTCGACTACTCCGATCCGCAATCGCTGCGCTACGAATATCGGCTCGACGGTTTCGATCGCGATTGGATCTCGACCGATCCTGCGCATCGCGTTGCCACCTACACCAATCTTCCTCCGGGCAACTACACGCTTCGCGTACAAGCGACGAACCGTCTCGGCGTCTGGAGCGCATCGTCGATCGCCTTGAACGTCATTGCGTTGCCGGCATGGTACGAGACGTGGTGGTTCCGGGCGCTGGTCGCGCTGCTCGTCATCGTTGCGCTCGTGCTGCTGTACCGTGCCCGCACGGCTTCGTTGCACCGGCGTGCTCGCGAGTTGCGGACCGTCGTGGAAGAGCAGACGCATGAGCTGCGCGATGCCAACGCGAGCCTCAAAGCCTCGGCGGAGACGCTGGTTCAACTCGGCACGATGGGACAGGAGATCACCGCAAATCTCGACCTTCAGGCTGTCTGCGAAACGCTGTATCGCGACGTTCGCAGCCTGCTCGACGCGCGTTCCATGATGATCTGGCGGACTGACTCCTCAGGCACAACGCTCGACGTGGTTTTTGCGATGGAGGACGATGCGCCGGTTCCACCCAGCGGTAGCGTTCCGATCGACGATCCCACCGCGAACAGCGCGCGCGCCGTGCGAGAGCGGCGCGAAGTACTCTTCGAATGGTCTGGTGACGGCGTCTCGCCGTCGCACATTCCCGGCAGTCTGCAGACGCGCTCGAGTCTCTTCGCACCGCTGATGATCGGTGATAGCGTGATCGGCGCGATGTCGATCCAGACCGACACCGCGCACGCCTACGGCGAGCGCGAGCGTGCGATCTTCAGAAACCTCTGCTCCTACGGCGCGATCGCAATCGCGAACGCGGCAACGCTTGACGAGATCAAGCGCATGCAAGGCCAACTCGTTCAGAACGAGAAGATGGCCGGGCTTGGCACCCTCGTCGCCGGCGTCACCCACGAAATCAACAATCCCGCGAACTTCGCACATCTCGGTGCACAGGAGCTCGCCGGCGAGCTCGGGCGGTTCCGCGAGTTCTTGCACGAGATGGCCGGCGACGGCGCTCCGCCTGAGGTTCTTGCGGACATCAACGCGCGCTTCGACCGGCTCGACGTGCGCGCCGGAACGATCGCCGAAGGCACGACGCGTATCCGCGATCTCGTCAAGGATCTGCGCACGTTCTCACGCCTGGACGAAGCCGACCGCAAGATCGTACGCATCGGCGATAGCTTGCAGTCGACGCTGAACTTGGTGCGCACGCAGTATAAGAAGATCGCGGACATTCGCTGCGAGCTCGATGCCAATCCCGAGATGGAGTGCTGGCCGGCGCAGCTCAACCAAGTCTTCATGAACTTGGTCGTGAACGCGTGTCAGGCCATCGCCACCCGGCAGCGTCGCAATCCCCTCGATGAGTACCAAGGTGTGCTCACGATTCGTAGCAGAACCGATGGCAACGATCTCGTGCTCGAGTTCGAAGACAACGGCTGCGGCATTCCAAAGGCAGCGCTGGGACACATCTTCGAGCCGTTCTTCACAACCAAGGGCGTCGGCGAAGGCACGGGGCTGGGGCTCTCCATTTCGTACGGCATCATCGAGAAGCACGGCGGCACGATCGCCGTGCGCTCGGTCGAGGGCCAAGGCACATGTTTTACGGTGCGTCTCCCACTGGCGAGCGAACCGGCAGCAAGCACCCGATCAGCCAGTAGCGCGCGGGCCACGGCGTAGGAGGAGCGAATAAATGCCGCTGTTTTCTTCGGAGAAGCTCAAGCAGATCAAAGCGCGTGAAGCGCCGGCAGCCGATCGTCCACGCGTGCTGCTCGTCGACGACGAGCCCGCAAATCTGCGGATGATGGCCGCGTTGCTCGAGCGCGAGTTCGAGCTGCTCGAGGCGCCCGACGGTCAGGCGGCGTGGGAATTGATCGAGGCGCTTTCTGAGACCGAATCGCTCGCATGCATCGTCAGCGACCAACGGATGCCGCGGCTCACGGGCGTGGAGCTCTTCGAGCGCGTTCATCCCGTGATGCCGCGCGTCGTGCGCATCATCGTCACCGGATTTGTCGACGTCGACGCGATCATCGATTCAATCAATAAGGCGGAGATCTACAAATTCATCGTCAAGCCGTTCGACGCTAACGATTTCAAGCTGACGGTCAGGCGCGCAATCGAAGCGCACGAGATGCAACGCCGGCTCGACGCAAACCATCGTGAGCTCGAGGCGCACAATGCCGCATTTCGGCGCTTCGTACCCGGAGAGTTTCTCCAACACCTCGATCGGCCGAACATTCTGGAAGTGCAGCTCGGCGACAATGCGCTGCACGACATGACGGTCCTCTTTGCCGACATCGTCGATTTCAGCTCGCTCGCCGAGCACATGCAGCCGCACGAGATCTTCCGGTTTCTCAACTCGTATCTCAGCCGCATCGGTCCGGTCGTCCGCGGCCACAACGGGTTCGTCGACAAGTACCTCGGCGACGGAGTCATGGGACTCTTCCCGAAATCGCGCCGGCACGCGCTCGATGCCGCGCTGGAGTTTCGCCGCGACCTCGTCGAGTACAACGCGGGCCGCGCGCGCGCCGGCTATCGACCGGTCGATGTGGGAATCGGGATTCATAGCGACTTGCTGCTGCTCGGAACGATCGGCGAAACCGAGCGTATGGACACGACGGTCATCGCGGATGGTGTGAACGTTGCTTCGCGCCTGGAAAGCCTGACGCGGATCTATCGCACGGGCATCATCGTTTCCGCAAACGTCGTGTCGCGCCTGAGCGAGAGCGATCCATATTCGCTACGACCTCTGGGACGCGTGCGCGTGAAAGGCCGCGAGGCCGCCGTCGAGATCTTCGAGCTCTTCGATGCCGACGAGCCAAGCCTCGCCGAACACAAACGACGGAAGGCTGGCGATTTCGTCACTGCGCTTACTGCCTATCAAGATGGAGATTTTGCAACCGCCGGCCGTCTCTTCGAAGAGATTGCCGCCCTGCATCCGGACGACGGACCCGCTGCGTATTACCGAGCGAGATGCACCGCACTGACGCTCAACGCACCGGCGGAATGGTCGGGCGTCGACATCTTCGAGACGAAGTGACGCACTCCACCTGCCCGTCATATTTCATGGGCTTCTAACGCGGCAACGACTCTGTGCTGACAGGAGTATTACCTGAATAATCAGCACTGTTCGGGGTGCTCGCACAAACAGGCGATGGCTGAGTGTAGGAGAAAAAACACCAGCTATATCAGCTGGTGCCGGCGCAGACCCGTCGCAAAATATTATAATGCGTCCACGCGGAGATTGCAATAGGAAGCGGCGTCAAACCCGTGGCCGCCGCTTCTTCCGCTATAGCGGAGGCTGGAGGCGACGGGAATCAAACCCGTGGCGCGCGACGTGACGGGTCTGCGCCGGCACCAGCCCACCCCCAACCTCGCTTTATATCACTCCACCCGCTTGAGCGTAGAGCTAAGAACGCTTAATGGTCATGGGCCGAACCGGCATAAAACGAAGTGCCGTCTGAAACGATTGATATCCCTCCGTCGAGATCTGTCCGGTATACTTGCGCTCCGCCGGCCTTAAGCGCGGCGAGCGTTCAGTGGGCTCGGGTGTCCGAACACGTTGTGCAAGCCACACGAGATGATCGCGATCTTGGGGTGCACGGCCGCCAGAAATTCTGCAGTCGACGAATACGCGCTTCCGTGATGGCCAACTTTGAGGATGTCGGCACGTAGATCCGCACCGCCGTGCGAAAGCAGGCGAGCTTCCGCCTCTGATTGCGCGTCGCCGGTCAGCAACATCGCGACATTCCCAAATGTCACGCGGAGCACGATCGAGTTATTATTGATATCCGACGATGTACCGGTGACGAGTGGCAGTTCCGGGTGCGAGCACTGCGATGTCGCGTCGTCGGGCCGAGATCGAAAGATCACGCCACGCTGTGCACGGATCCAACGGATCTGGCGCTCGCGCATGACTTCGAGCATGCGATGATATGCCGGCCCCGAGTAGAGTTGGGCCGAGTCGTAGACACTTTATCAACCCGCTCCCGCGAAAGGATGACCGGCAATCCTCCGGCGTGATCGCCATGCGGATGCGTCAGTACCACCGCGTCGAGATGCAGCACCCAGTGGCGCAGCAGAAACGGCATCACAGTGCGTGTCGCGACGCGATCGCCGAGCGGCGCCGCGACGACCGTGCCGAAAGACGTGCGCTCGAGACGTCCGCCGCCGTCGATGAGCATCGCGTGGCCGCCCGGGGCCCGGATGAGCAGGCAATCGGCTTGACCGACGTCGATCGCGTCGAGATGGATATCGCGGTCCGCGAGCGTGGCAAGCCCAGGCAGGCAATATATAAGGAAGAGCAGCGCTGCGACGCACGCAGCGCCAAACGCGACCTTCTCGCGCGGCGCTCCGGCGTCGCAGCGCGACGAAAAGCGCGGCGAGAGCGCACCAGTAGGCGATGAGGAAAAGATGCGACGGCGGAGGCATATCGATGTGCGCCGCCGGGAGCGATGCACAATACTGCACAGCGCCGATGATCAGGGTCAGCCCCCACCACACGAGATTGCCGAGCGGCAGCGCGAGCGGAGGAATGATTAGCGCGGCGACCGCGAAGAGCGTGCCGACCGCCATGACGAGGCCGACGAGCGGCACGACGATCGCATTCGCTACGACGGCGTACGGGGTGAACGCGCCGAAGTAGAGCGCCTGCAGCGGCCACAGCGCGATCTGCACCGCCAGACTCGTCCGCACGACTTCGACCGCGATCTTGGGCAGGCCGCAGCCCTCGTGCAGCCCGAGCTCGCGCAAGATCGGACTGACGAGCGCGATCCCGACGACGCAGGCGAAGGACATCGAGAACGACGGCGAGAGGACGACGAGCGGGTGTGGCAGCGCGACGGCAAAGGCAGCTGCCGCGAAGATGGCGCTCGGCGTTCGTCCCCGGCCGAGCTCGAACGCGGTCGTGCCGGCCGTGAGCATCGTCGCGGCTCGCAGCGTCGGCAGATGCATACCGGCGAGCGCGGCATACAGCCATGTACCGGTGAGCACGAGGCACGTGCGTGCCGGACGGGCGAGCGGAACGAGGGCGAGCACCCACGCCATGAAGCCCGCCATGATGCCGAGGTGGAGACCGGCGGTCGTGAGCACGTGGACGGTCCCAGTGTCTGAGAACTCCTGGCGCAAGACGAGCGGTAGATTGCCGCGATCTCCCCATAGGATGCCCTCGAGCACGGTCGCCTCGAGCGGCGGGAGACGCCCTTCGACGGCTCCTGCGACCGCGGCCCTTGCCCTGGCCCACCACGCCTCCCAGCCCGGCGCGTCACCCAGCGGACGGACATCAGCCGCCCGGTGGGCGACGAGCACAGCGCCGACCCCCTGGTCGGCAAGGGTCTCGCGCTCTCCGGGCTCGCCGTCATTTCTCGGCCCGCCGGGGAGGTCGAGCCTCGCGCGGACGACCACGCGCTTGCCGGCCAGCGCCTCGGTGGCTCCCGCCGGGAACGTCACAAGAACGACCTCGCCCGCCAGACCGGCATCCTCGGCTCGCGCCGGGCGCCCTCACCGCGATGACGCGCATCCGGGCAGACGCCGTCTCGAGCAGGCGCGGCCGCTCGAGCGCCACCGCCTCGACGATCAGGTGACGCCCTTCGAGAGAGGCGTACGGCTTGTGCTCGGCGTGCCAGAGCGAGGCCCAGGCGGCGACCTCTCCGGCGGCGAGCACGCACGCCATCGCGATGAGGAACTTTCGCAGCTGGCTCGACGTTACGACGGCGACGACGACCACCAGCGTGAGCAGCACCGCCAGAGCGAGCGCGGATGACGCGCCGGCGACGAGCACTATTCCGCTCGCGTAGACTGCGAAAGCAAGCGCGAAGCTGTGTGCGCGCAGAAATGCAAGTGCGCTGTCCAATGCCGGCTGTTCACGCCGACGATCTCAGACGTCAAGAAAAAAACTTCACTCGAGTGCGAGGAACGTCGTCGTCGCAGCGGGAAAGAGTAAGTCCAGCCATCGCGTCATTTTGGGAAGGGGGTTGAGTGAAGAGTGGAAGCGTTCATCATCGTGCTCCTGATCCTGATCCTGCTTGCAGTGACCGGCCATCTGCGTCTGTAGCCAGCTCGGCCGTCAGTAGCTGCACTCCCACCGTCGGATCCGCATAACGAGGTGACATGCGCGTACTCGTGACCGGCGGTGCCGGGTTCATCGGCTCTCACGTCGTCGACGCGCTCATCGGCGCCGGCCATGAGGTCGCTATCGTCGACTCCTTTTGGTCCCATGGCGGCGGTCGCCGCGCAAACGTCAACCCCAAGGCCCAACTGTTCGAGGTGGACATCCGCGACGCCGCGCTCGCGGATGTCTTCACGAAGTTCAAGCCCGAGGTGGTGAGCCACCATGCCGCCCAGCATAGCGTCGCCATCTCGACCCAGGACCCGCTCTACGACGCCGACGTCAACGTCAAAGGCCTGCTCAACGTCCTGACGCAAGCGGCCCAGGCCAAGGTCCGCAAGGTCGTCTTCGCCTCGTCAGCGGCGACCTATGGCACGCCGCAGCACCTCCCCATCGACGAGAAGCATCCGCAAAACCCCGAGTCCCCCTACGGCATCACCAAGATGGTCGCCGAGCACTACCTGCGCTATTTCGCCGCGGGCCCCGGGCTTGGGTTCACGGCGCTGCGCTACGGCAACGTGTATGGTCCGCGCCAGGACCCGAACGGCGAGGCAGGCGTCATCGCCATCTTCACCGGGCGCATCCTCAAAGGCGAGCCGATCCGCATCGATTGGGACGGCGAGCAGCAAAAGGACTACGTCTTCGTCGGCGACGTCGCGCGGGCGAACTTGCTCGCGGTCGACAAAGGCGATGGCGAGATCGTCAACATCGGCACAGGCATCGGCACATCGGTCAACGCGCTACATGCATCCATCGCCGACGCCGTGGGCCGCGACGTCGAGGTCGTCAAGGCGCCCAAACGTCCGGGCGACGTCTACCGCTGCGTCTTCGCGATCGAGAAGGCCAAGGCGACGCTTGGCTGGGAGCCGCAGACCCAGCTGCGCGAAGGCATCGCCAAGACGGCGGCTTACTTCAAATCTAACCCGGCCTGAATTTGTGGTCGGACTTCAGTCCGATCCTGCGCATGAGTTCGCGCCCCTACCTCAGCTCGCCACGATGTTGAGCAGTTTGTCCTTGACGTAGATGAGCTTGCGCACGGTCTTACCCTTGAGCTGTGCGGCGACCGTCTCGACCTGCTTTGCCATCTCGAACGCCGCCTGCTCGTCGAAGCCCGGTGGCGCGACGATCACACCGCGATATTTCCCATTGACCTGGATGACGATCTGCAGCAGCGCCCGGTACAAAGCGGCTTCATCATATGCCGGCCACGGCTCGGCGTGGATGCTGCCGCTATGCCCCGTGCGTTCCCACAGCTCTTCTGCGATGTGCGGCGCGAATGGTGCGAGCAGCAACAAGAGCACGTGCAACGCTTCGGCGAACGCCGGAGAATCCGCAGCGTTCTCTCGTTTGGCGGCGAAATCATCGATGTCGTTGAGCAGCGTCATGATCGCCGCCACGCAGGTGTTGAGGTGCATGCGATCGCCGAGCTCATCGCCCACCTGCTTGATCTTCTCATGCACGCTGCGCCGCAGATCCGTCTCGGCGGTGCTCGGCGTGCCTCCGTCACCTGTCGCGGCCGTTTGCGCGCCGGTCGCCGCTGCGGGCGGCTTGGCGTGGAGCAGCACGAGGCGCCAGATGCGCTGCAACATCTTGGTCGCTCCGGCGATGCCGGTCGTCGACCATGGGAAATCAGATTCCGGCGGCGCAGCGAACATCTCGAAGACGCGCAGCGCATCAGCACCGTATTTCTTGACCGCCTGATCGATCCCGATCGTGTTGCCCCGCGACTTGCTCATCTTCTCGTGGTTCTCGCCGAGCACCATGCCCTGGTTGAAGAGGCGCTTGAAGGGCTCGTCGCCGGGCACGAGCCCGTCCTCGGCCAGCACTTTGTAGAAGAACCGCGCGTACATGAGGTGGAGCACGGCATGCTCGATGCCGCCGATGTAATGGTCGACCGGCGCCCAATACTTCGCGGCCTCGATGGACCACGGCGCCTTGTCGTCGTGCGGGCTCAGGTAGCGCAAGAAATACCACGACGAGCACATGAACGTGTCCATCGTCTCGGGTTCGCGCGTGGCCGGGCCGCCGCACTTGGGGCACGTCGTCTGCATGAATTCCGGCACGTGCTCGAGCGGGCTGCCCTGCGTTCCTGTGAACGGGGCGTTATCGGGCAGGCGCACGGGCAGCTGGTCGTCGGGCACGGGCACGTAGCGGTCGTGCGGGCAGAGCACCATGGGGATGGGCGCTCCCCAGTAGCGCTCGCGCGAGATGAGCCAGTCGCGCAGCTTGTAATTGACGGTCGGCGTGCCCACACCGCTCTTGACGAGCTTGTCCGTCATCGCCGTGCGCGCGGCCGCACTCGTCATCTCGCTGAACTCGCCGCTATTGACGAGCATGCCGTCGTCGACGAACGCCGAGGGGAGCTTGCTCGGACTGGGCGCGCTCGCCGCATCTGCGGGCTTGACGACCGTCCTGATCTGCAGGCCATGCGCGCGGGCGAATTCGAAGTCGCGCTGGTCATGCGCGGGCACGCCCATGACCGCGCCCGTTCCATACTCGGCGACCACGTAGTTCGTCACCCAGATGGGGATGCGTTCGCCGCTGAGCGGATTGCGCGCGTACGCACCCGTGAAGACGCCCTTGCTTCTCCATGAGCTGCGTGCGGTCGAGCTCGCTCTTGTCCTTCATGCTGGCCGCGAACGCTTTGACGGCTTCCTCCTCCTCGCGCCCGGCGATGATGCGCGCGAGCAACGCGTGCTCGGGCGCGATCGCCAGGTACGTCGCGCCATACAGGGTGTCGACCCGCGTGGTGAAGACGTCGATCTTGCCGATATTGTCCTCGACCTCGAAAGCGAATGTCACGCCGACGCTGCGGCCGATCCAATTGCGCTGCATCGTCTTGACGCGTTCCGGCCAGCCGTCGAGGTGGTCGAGTCCGTCGAGCAGTTTGTCGGCGTACTGGGTGATGCGGAAGAACCACTGGCTGAGCTTGCGCCGCTCGACTTTGGTGCCGCAGCGCCAGCACACGCCGCCTTCGGCCTGCTCGTTGGCGAGCACCGTCTGGTCTTTTGGGCACCAGTTGAGCGAGGCTTCTGCTTTGTAGGCGAGACCTCTGCGGAACATGAGCAAGAAGAGCCACTGGGTCCAGCGGTAGTACTCGGGCGACGACGTGTCGATCTCGCGCGACCAGTCATAGGACGTGCCGAGCTTTTTCACTTGCGAGCGCATGTTGGCGATGTTCGAGTTCGTCCACTCGCGCGGATGCATGCCGCGGGCGATCGCGGCCGTCTCCGCCGGCAGTCCGAACGCATCCCAGCCCATCGGGTGCATGACGTTGAAACCGCGCATGCGCCGGTAGCGGGCGATGACGTCGCCGAGCGTGTAGTTGCGCGCATGACCGACATGCAGATCGCCGCTCGGATACGGCAGCATCTCGAGCAAGTAGAACTTTGGCTTGGTGGCGCTCTCCGTCACCGCGTATTGCTTGCGCTCTTCCCAGATCTTCTGCCACTTCGGCTCGATCGTCTGTGGCGAATACGCAGGGATCTCTTTAGAAGCCATGGCTCGTATTGTACCATACGGCCTGCGCCAAGCCCTTGACGCGAGCGCGACCTGCTTCTATTCGCAAGTTACGAACGTCTCGAGCGCGGCGGCGCTGCTGAACAAGGCACGCGGAGTTCGACTCCGCTGCGCAGACAACGGCTCCGCTTCGTTAGAACTAGAGCCCGAGCGGATAGGCCTCCTCGCCGTGGAGCTCCATGTCCAACCCTCGCTCCTCGGCCGCTGGATCGACCTTGGTCTGCGTGACCTTGCTGATCAGCCACAACATCCCGTAGGTGAAGACAAACGCCCAGAGGCTGCACACGGTCGCCGCGACGACCTGCTTGCCGAAGAATGCGACGCCGCCATGGAGCAGGCCGTCGGCGCCATTCGGGTTCCAAGCGAGCGACCCGAACACGCCGAGCGAGACGATGCCGAGGAAACCACCCACGCCGTGCACGCCCCAGACGTCCAGCGCGTCGTCCCAGCCCATGCCGGTTCTTCAGCGCCACCGCGTAATAGCAGATCGACGCCGGAAAGCACGCCGATGATGACGGCCGTCGTCGGCGAAACGTAACCTGCGGCGGGCGTGATCGTGGCGAGTCCTGCGACGGCGCCCGTGAGCAGGCCGACGAATTTCGGCTGTCTGCCGCGCGCCCACTCGATGAGCAGCCAGGTGACGGCGGCGAACGACGCCGCGAGGTCGGTGTTCAAAAACGCGGCAGCGGTCACGGCGTCGACGCGCAGTTCCGAGCCCGCGTTGAACCCATACCAGCCGAACCACAGCAGCCCCGTGCCGAGCGCGATGAGCGGCACGTTGTGCGGCTTGTTCTCGACGATGCTGCGACGTCCGATGTAAAGCACTGACGCGAGCGCGGCGAAACCGGCCGACGCGTGCACCACGATGCCGCCGGCGAAATCGAGCGCACCCCACTTGGCGAGGATGCCGTCCGGGCTCCACAGCATGTGCACGAACGGGAAGTAGACGAAGACGAGCCAGCCGGTGAGGAACAGGAAGTACGCTTTGAAGGTGACGCGGTTGGCGAAGGCGCCCGTGATGAGCGCCGGCGTGATGATGGCGAACATCATCTGATACGCGACGTGGACGATGAGCGGAATGCCTGCGTCGTTGCCGGTGAACATCGTGTGCAGCGTGATGCCGTTGAGGAAGGCGTAGTGGTCGGGTCGCCGATGATGCCGTGCCAGTCGGGCCCGAAACACATCCGAATAGCCGAAGGCGAACCAGAGCACGGTCGTCCAGCCCAGCGACATGAAGCTCTGGATCATGATGGTCAGCACGTTCTTGCGCGCGACCAGTCCGCCATAGAAAAAGGCAAGCCCGGGCGTCATGAGCATGACGAGGCTCGCGCAGATGAGCATGAAGGCGGTGTTGCCGATGTTGAACGGGATGGCGGGAGCGTTCACGGGACGTTCCTCCGTCACGAATACACAAAAAAGCGCTGCGTTGCAAACGCGAGCGAGGCAGGCCCCGGACCGTTAGGTGTTCTCGCGGATTTTCCCGCTCGGGCTTGCCCGGAAAGGGCCCGCGACGACGGGTTGGCCTAGTTCTCGGCCTGGGTCCAGGCGCTTCTCGGCTGCCACTGCAGATCCGCGACGTTGCGGGCACGGTAGTACAGCGACAAGATCCGCCGCTCGAGGAGCGGTTGGCGATATCGCGGAGCGGGCGTAGCGTAGATCACGTTCACGAAGAGTGCGCCGTAGCTGAAGCGCATCCGGCCAAGGTCGGCCAGATAGGCGTCGATCGCCTGGCGTCGCCGACGGATCGCCAGCCTGATCGAGCGAGTCGAAGGATGCATCGCCGCGGAGAAACCGCGCGCTAAAGCGCTGCACGGATTCATCGCGTTTCAAGGGCAAGCGCTCGACGATGAAGTCTCTCAACCAGCGCATCTTCTCGACGTGGAGGGCCCAAATCTCATGGACGAGCGCCTGGTCTTTGCCGGGGTTGAGAAACAACGCCGTTCGTCTGGTGTCGATGTCACGCGCGTAGGCGACCGCGTGATCCGTGCCTACCTCAGCGTCGACCCAGCGAAGCGGATAGCGCAGAGAGCTCGACATCGCGACGGCACGTGCGCCCGAGGTCCTACCGGCTGAGAGACAGCGCGAGAGGTAGCTGTCTTGGTTGCAATAGCTCTCAAGGATTTTGCACCAGTGCTCTTCTCGCGTCGTCAGCAGCTTGCGGCCTTTGAGCACATCCGCACCGACGATCAAGAGCGGTTGACTGTGGCTTGTGTACTGCATGACGTCGAGGGCGGTCTGCGGCAACACGGTCGGCGGGTGGCGGAACACGCAGTGGAAACGGCGAGGGAGCCTGTCGAAGACGGAAAAGAACTGGCTGTTATCGCGGTGGCTGTCAGCCGGCACGACGAGCAGATCGATATCTGAGAGCCCGGGGAAGTCGATGTTGCCAACCCGATAGAGGGCTATCGCTCGGTCTGCGACTTTCTTGGCATAGACCTCCTGCGCTTCATCGTAAACCTCTTTTGCGATGGGGCGCGGCATATCGTCAAAGATCAAAGACGCCTCCGTGCGAATTCGGTCCCTTAAGGCGTATTATCAGGCAAATCGACGCCTGGACGCTCCCTACCGAGGCCCCATAGCGTTTAGGTCGGTGGACCTCGCCTTACAGGCGTACTCGCCCCGCGATGCCGGCAAACGTGCTGAGCTCTTCCCTCTGCCAGGCGTCGTTGCGACCGAGCTCCGCGGCGAGCAGTGGCGCCACGAGCGGCGCACACGCAAGCGCAGCATCGACATCCAAGAACAGCGCACGAGTGCGTCTCGCGAGAACGTCGTCGATCGTTCGCGCCATCTCGTGGCGCACGGCGTACACGACTTCGGCGCCCGTATACGGAAGCCGCGGATGGAGCGGCGTACGAAGGTCCGGCCGCTCGTCCGCGATCGCGAGCACGGCCGCAGCGTCGGTGCCATAGATGCCGAGCCGGTCATCGGCATGGTGCTCGGATGTGGCCCCATGCAAGGGCATAGTCGTGGTCGGCGAGCTCGCGCGGCGCAGACCGGCTCGCTCAGCAGCGATGTCGATGACGTCTTGCGCCATCTTCCGATAGGTGGTCCACTTTCCACCCGCGATGGTGATGAGATCCGAAAGCGCAACGTCGATGAGGTGCTCGCGCGAGAGTTTTGCCGTGGTCGCTGCATGGCGATCGACAAGCGGGCGAAGGCCGGCAAAAGCCGCGAGCACATCTGTTTCGTCGATCGCTCGCGCTAAGTACGGGTTGATCGTCCCGAGGAGATAGGCGACTTCTTGACCCGTCGGCTTGGGATCGAGCTCGACGTCCTCCGTCGCGACGTCGGTCGTTCCGATGACGACGTGCTCGTGCCACGGAGTCGCGAAGATCACGCGTTTATCGCTTGTCTTGGGGACGATGATCGCATGCGTCGACGTCCCGAGCACCTCGCGGGAGACGACGATGTGCGTACCTCGGCTGTGGGTCAGCAGGCGCGGCTTTGGTCCACCATCGAGAGCGCGCAGCTCGTCGACGAAGATGCCCGTCGCGTTGATCACGATCTTCGCCCGGATCTCGACCTGGACATCCGTCTCGCGCTCCTGCGCTAGCACTCCGCAGATCCGCTCGCGCTCGTAGAGGAACCGGACCGCTCGCATGTGGTTAACGACGACGGCGCCGCGGTCGACTGCGGTCCTGGCAAGCGTCACGGCCAGACGCGCATCATCGAACTGGCCGTCGTGATACATGACCGCCGCGAGCAGCGGCTCCCGCTTGAGCCCCGGGATAAGCGCGACGGCCTCGCGCGCGGAGAGCCTCTTACTGCGCGGCAGATTCGACCCACGCGCCAGGGCGTCGTAGAGCTTCAGGCCGGCGAGGTAGTAGGGGAGCTCGAACCAGCGATAGATCGGAAGCACAAAGGGCAGATCGCGCACCAGGTGGGGCGCGTTATTGAGAAGATTCGTGCGCTCCGCGAGCGCCTCGCGGACAAGGCCGAGCTCGCCGTTTTGCAAGTAGCGCACGCCGCCGTGCGCGAGCTTGGTCGAGCGGCTCGACGTCGCCTTGGCGAAGTCGTCTGCTTCGATGAGCGCCGTGGCATAACCGCGGGCGGCGGCGTCGACCGCCGCCCCGAGCCCCGTAGCTCCCCCACCGACGATGAGGATATCGAAGCGTTCGCCGATCCTTGCGAGAGCGGCGTCGCGGTTCATGTCACGATCACGACTCGATCCAATTGCGCGATCGCTCGACCGCGCGCTTCCAGTCGCCACACAGCCGGCTGCGTTCTGCCTCTGCCATCGCAGGTTCAAACCGTCGTTCCACCGCCCAACGGTTCGCGATCGTCGCTTCGTCGAGAGCGCCTGCACCGATGCCGGCCAGGTAGGCCGCACCGAGCGCCGTGGTCTCCGTCACCTTGGGCCGCAAGACGGGGACGCCGAGGATGTCGCATTGGAACTGCATGAGCATGTCGTTGACCGACGCGCCACCATCGACCCGGAGCTCTTTGAGCCGTAACCCGCGACGCGGTCTCCATCGCCGCGATCGCATCTCTTGTCTGATATGCCATCGCCTCAAGCGTCGCGCGCGCGATATGCGCCTTGGTGACGCCGCGCGTGATCCCGAGGATCGCGCCGCGAGCGTATGCATCCCAGTACGGGGCGCCAAGCCCGACGAGCGCCGGCACGAAGTACACACCGCCATTGTCCGGCACGCTGGACGCGAGGGCTTGGATATCGTTCGCCGACGCGATAAGCCCCAGTCCGTCGCGCAGCCACTGCACCGCTGCGCCGGCGATGAAGATCGAGCCCTCGAGCGCGTACTCCGGCTTGCGCCCTTCGAGCTGCCAGGCGAGCGTTGAGATCACGCCGGCTCCGCTTGCCGCCGCCGTCCCTGTGTTCATGACGACGAATGCGCCTGTGCCGTACGTGTTCTTGGCCATCCCCGGCGCGAAGCACGCCTGCCCGAAGAGCGCCGCTTGTTGATCGCCGGCATCGCCGCAGATGGGAATCGCGCTGCCGAGCACTCGCGCGTCGGCCGTCGCCAGGCGACCGGCGCTTGGACGGACTTCCGGCAGGAGCGCCCGCGGGAACGTCGAGCGCCGTGAGGAGCTCGTCGTCCCATCGCATGGTGTGGATGTTGAACAAGAGCGTGCGGCTTGCGTTGCTGACGTCTGTGACATGCGCTGTGCCGCCCGTCAGGTTGTAGATCAGCCACGAGTCGACCGTGCCGAAGGCCAGCTCCCCTGTCTTGGCGCGTGCAGCGATGCCGGGGACGTTGTGCAAGAGCCAGGCGATCTTCGTGCCCGAGAAATATGGGTCGAGCACGAGGCCGGTCTTCGCCTGGAACGTCGCCTCCAACCCTCGCGCCTTGAGCTCGTCGCAGATCCCTGCGGTGCGGCGGTCTTGCCACACGATGGCGCGGTGCACGGGTTTTCCGCTGGCGCGGTCCCAGATGATCGTGGTCTCACGCTGGTTGGTGATGCCGATGGCGACGATCTCGTCCGTGCGCGTCCCGGTCTTTTCCAGCACCTCGCGGACAGTGGCGATCTGGCTCTCCCAGATGTCGGCGGGATCGTGCTCGACCCAGCCCGGCTGCGGGAAGTGCTGTTGAAATTCGCGCTGCGCGCTGCCGAGCGGCGTTGCCTTCCAGATCGAAGAGCATGCTGCGGCTGCTCGTCGTGCCCTGA
Source organism: Vulcanimicrobiota bacterium (assembly GCA_963806005.1). GTDB lineage: Bacteria > Vulcanimicrobiota > Vulcanimicrobiia > Eremiobacterales > Eremiobacteraceae > JAFANK01. The sequence goes on from CAWDWJ010000007.1 coordinate 43,540, forward strand.
TCGAGAGCGAGCAAAGTTCTCATCGAATCGACTCCTCGTTAGGGGGCTGGAGTGCGGAGTTTCAGCGTTGCGCCGATGAACCACTCGTAGATGAATGGCGCGATGGCGCCGCCGATGAGCGGACCGACGATCGGCACCCAGAAATATCCGTGCAGTCCGGGGAAGGCGTTGGGTCCCCACCCTTCAAGAAATGTGAACAAGCGCGGTCCGAAGTCGCGCGCCGGGTTGATGGCGTAACCGGCATCGGTGCCGAACGACATGCCGATCGCCGCCACCGCGAGGCCGATGATGAACGGCCCGAGGTTGGCCTGCACGCCGAGATTGCGCCGGTCGACGATCGCCAGCACGAGGAGCACGAGTAACGCAGTTCCGATGATCTGGTCGACGAGCGGTCCGATCATGTTCGAGCCGAAATACGACGCCGGAAACGTACCGAAGATGCTGAAGGTTGTGAGCCCACCTGCGTCCAGACGGGAGGCCACGTGGTTCGCCGCGTTCCAGGCGTTGATCGCCGGGTAATAGTCGAGATAGACGACCGCTGCACCCGTGAACGCTCCCGCGACCTGCGCGATCCAATACGGCACGACCTTATGCCACGGTAGATCGCGGCGCACGGCAAACGCAAGGGTGACGGCTGGGTTGAGATGCGCGCCGGAGACGCCGCCCGCGACATAGACCGCCATCGTCACCGCGATCGCCCACCCCCACGTGATGAGCAGCCAGCCGCCCGCGCCTTCGAAGATGACCGCGGTGCGACCGCTCATCGTCAGACCGACGACGGCGACGGCGACGCAACCCGCGCCGAACGCGAGCAGCACAAAGGTCCCGATGAATTCTGAGAGCAGCTCGCCCCAGATACCCGTGCGCAAAGTTCACGGCGTGCCCTCCAGGATGACGATCCAGTGCGTCGTCGCATGCTGTTCGCGGATCGTGCGCGCCGGAGCGTAGGCGGCGGATGCATGCCACTCGCGCGCGGCGGCCGTGCTTGGGAACTCGACGATCGCTAGGCGTTTTGGAGGCTGCGCACCTTCAAGCGTCGTCTCCGGGCTGCCGCGAGCGCGATATTTCCCGCCGAACGGGAGCAGGGAATCGTGGACGATCGCGCCGTAAGCGGCGATTGCATCTTCATCGTGCCACTGGATGCACGCGACAAGATAACCCGCCATGATCATTCACCTGTAAGGGCGTCGTGTTGGCGCTAAGCTACTGCGCAAAGACTGGAAAGCCTGCGAGCACCGATGGATGAGCTCCATGAGCTGCGGGGCGAGAGTTTTCGCGCTCGCGGCTGCTGAACGCCGAGGATGGCGCCGAACTCCAGCGATTGCTCGAGGCCTGCGCCGACTTCTGCGAACTCTCGCTCGGACGTGCCCCAGAGCCGTCCGACGCGCAGGCGGTCTTCTCTGCCGGACCCGAAGAGGGGCACGATCCTGTCGACAAACTGCTCTTCGGCATCACCTCGGCGGATGGTGACGAGCTCATAGGAGTGCTCGACGGCTTTCGGGATTATCCGCAACCCGGGCGTCTGGTATGTCGGACTGCTGCTCTTCTCCCCGCACGAACGAAGCGGCGGCCGCGGACGCGAGGTCGTAGAGGCATTTGCGGGCATGGCGGCCGCACGCGGCGCTCGCGAGCTGCAGCTCAACGTGCTCGAGCACAACGAAGCCGGACATCGCTTCTGGTTGGCGCGCGGATTTGCAGAGATGCGGCGCTGGCGCCAGCGCCTCGGTGCGAGGGAGAGCACGTTCATCCGCATGCGCCGCGAGCTCGGCGAACCACGGCCCTAGCCCCCGGCCACGGCGGTGCCCTTGACGCCGTAACTTGACTGCGGGAAGAGCTCTCCATGCATGACACCAAAGGGCTTCCGCTGGTGGATGATAGCCGCTGCGGCGCTGCTGCTCGTCCTCGGCCTCGCTATCCCGCGCTTCACAAGTCCGCTCTCGTCAGCAACTCCGCTGAGCGCAGCCGCGACTGTGCCGCCGCAATTGCTCGTTCCCGAGCAGGCCGCAAGCGCACCCTTGCAAGCCCCTGCACCGGCTCCGAGCGAGATCGCCGTCTACGTCTGCGGCGATGTGCATCGCCCGGGCGTCTACACATTTTCGGCTGGTCTGCGCGTCGCCGACGGCATCGCGCGTGCTGGCGGTGCGCTGGCTGACGCAGATCTCGAGCAGCTCAACCTCGCCCAGCCGCTGGCCGATGCGATGAAGATCGATGTTCCAAAGAAAGGTCAGATCATCGCGAGTTCGTTCGCGCAAACGGCCGCGACATTTGGCGGCGAGCCGTCGCACAGGCGCAGCGCGCATCGCGGCGGCCGCTCGAGCCACAAACTCCAACCCGGCCAGACGCTTGACGTCAACACTGCCGGTGAGTCCGAATTGACGAGCCTGCCAGGGGTGGGGCCGAGCTTGGCACGCAGAATCGTCGAATACCGCACGGCCAACGGCCCTTTTCAGACGGTCGACGACCTGCAGAACGTCTCTGGGATCGGACCCTCCAAGTTCGATAAGATGGCACCTTACATCCGTCTTTGATCCGAAGCGGCAAGGGTTGGCGTACGAGACCATGGGAGGTGCTGCTCGTGCGTGTACTGATTTTTACCCTTATCGCGTCGGCGCTCGCAGCTGTGCTGCTCGGCCACGGGCCTGCCCGGGCGGAAGACGTGACCCTTGCTCGCGTCCTCGCCGCCAACGACTGGCTCAACGCGCGACCGACCCCGCAGCTGGTCCGCGGCAAAGTCGTCGTGCTCGAGTTCTACACGTTCGGTTGTTACAATTGTCAAAACGTCGAGCCCAATCTGCGCTCGCTCTACCGCGACAAGCCGCGTACGGACCTCGTTATCCTGAGCGTGCACAGTCCTGAGACCTCGATCGAGCGCAGTCGCGACAACCTGCTCGCCTCGCTCAAGGAACAGGGCGTCGTCTGGCCCGTCGCCATCGACAACGATTTCGCGATCTGGAACGCATACGGGGTTACGGCCTGGCCGACGCAGATGGTCTTCGACCGTTCCGGGCATTTGCGCAAGACCATCGTCGGCGACTCCCAAGACAAGGCCCTTGATGTCACGGTCGACGAGCTGATCGCCGAGAAGTAGCAGACCCGCCTAGCAGGAATTGCTTTGCCGTGCAAAGTATAATCTTTGCCATGCAAAGCAAGCGCGCCGATTTCATCGCGCTCGCGGTGGCGCTGGCTGTCTCGCTGGCGTGCGGCCTTCTTGCCTCCTACTGGCGCGAGGGCAACGCGGCGCTGCTGCTCGAGCTTTTGATAGGGGCGACGCTTGGGTTTGTCTTTCCCCGCGGTGCGTGGCGCTGGGCGCTCGTCCTCGCCGCGTGGGTGCCCGTCGCGATCGCGCTTAAGATCGACCTCGTGCCGAGCGCGTCCACATCGTGGTGCCCGAGCAGCGCGCTTCCGCCGCATCTCGCCGCCTGGACGCTCGCGCTTGCCCCCTTCATCGCCGTCTTCGCGGGTGTCGCGGTTGATTGGATACTGAGCGAAGCCCTGCGCTGGCTCGGTATCGCCGGCTGGAGCGCGGCCGATCGTGCCAAACCCGTGCTGCGCATCGTTGCTCTGGGCCTCGCCGTCTTCGTCATGCTTGCGACCGCGGCGTTTCTGGTGCAGCCATTGCATCCGTACAGCGTCGGCCAGAGCTATTGCTGGGATGAGTACTGCTTCGCCGTCACGCAAGTCAGACGGGTCAAGACCATCGGCTCTGGATCGCACGCCACTGCGGCTCGTGGGGTTTTCTACGTGGTGACCGCCGACATGGAATCGCAATGGTGGGGACGTTTTGACTGGAGCAATGACGCCGTGTACGCCATCGACTACAACGGCGCGGAATATCGCTACTCGGCGCCCGGCCAGCGCGCGATGGACCGTGTGTTGCACTCCCATCGGTCGGCATGCCACGAGATCCTCGGCGCGGGTGAGACCGAGACGATCGTCTTCGACCTCCCGGTGAACGTCGTGCAGCCTCGCCTGCTCGTGCGGGACACCTTGGGCTTCGAAGGGCTCTTGGGCGGGATGCGCCTGAACCTCTACTACATCAAGCCGGCCTTCAATCTGCGCTACGACTGACCACCGAAACGGTCGCCTGGCGAGAGGAGTCAAGCCCAATTGTCGACAATCGACAATGCATGTTCGAGGTCGTCGAGTCACGCCATATCGAGCGTTCGTCCACGGCCACTCGCGTTGCCGCGCTGCTTCGAGAGCGAATCTCCGATGGCTCGATTGAGCCCGGCGAGCGGCTCAACGAGCTGGCCCTTGCGGGCGAGCTCGGGGTCAGCCGCAGTCCGATCCGCGAAGCGCTCGCGCAGCTCGCCGGTGAGGGTCTCGTCCACGTCGTCCCTTATAAGGGCACGTTCGTCACCGCGCTCAGCGAGGAGCGCCTTCAGGACTTGCTCGATTTCCGTCTTGCCCTCGAGCAGTTCGCGGTGCGGCGTGCGATCGAGCGCGCGACGCCCAAAGACCTCGATCGATTCGAGAAGCTCATCGCCGCGATCGCGGCGCACGCCAAGCGCGGGAACTTCCCCGGCGCCGTCGACGCCGACCTCGACGCCCACCGCTACCTCGTCGAACTCGCCGGCAGCTCGCTCCTCATGCAGACGTACAAAGCGATGCTGGGCGAGCTGCGGCTCTATATCGCTGCGACCAGCCGCCATTACGAGAACGCGGCGGAGCTCGCCACGGAACACGCGGCGTTGCTCGCCGCGATGCGCAAAGGCAGGGTCGCCGAAGCGACAGCGCTCATCGCCGCCCACATCACCCATGGTTTCAATCGCGCTCTAGAGGAAACACGCTGATGCTGACCGCTGACAAAAAGACCCGTTCCAAGCACACGCAGTTCGTGCTCACGCCCTGGTCCGCCCAAGGCGCGCTCGACATGCCGACGATCGAACGGGCGCAAGGCTCGTGGCTGTACGACACTGAGGGCAAGAAGTATCTGGATCTGTCCGCCGGTCTTGTCGCGGTCAACCTCGGCCATAGCCATCCGACCGTCGTGCGCGCGATCGCCGACCAAGCGGCCAAGCTGTGCTACGCAGCTCCCGCCTTCTTCAACGACCTGCGAGCAGAGGTCGCCGCAGAACTCGCATCGCTCGCGCCCTGGGCTGAAGGTGCGCGCACGTTCTTCACCACGGGTGGCGGCGAGGCCAACGAAGACGCGATGAAGATGTCGCGCATGATCAGCGGCCGTCACAAGGTGCTCGCCGCCTATCGCTCCTTCCACGGCTCGGCGCCGGGAGCGGGCACGCTCACCGGCGAGAACCGGCGCTGGCCCAACGAGCCCGGCATCCCGGGCGTCGTCCACTTCTTCGCGCCGTTCCCGTATCGCAGCCCGTTCGGCACGGACGATCCGGCCGAAGAGACTCGCCGTGCGCTCGACCATCTCGAGCTCGTCCTCACCTACGAGGACCCGGCGCGCGTCGCGGCCATTTTGCTCGAGCCCGTCGTCGGCTCGAACGGCGTCATCGTCTACCCCGAAGGCTACCTCGAGGGCGTGCGCGAGATCTGCGACCGCCATGGCATCTTCTTGGTCTTCGACGAGGTCATGACCGGTTTCGGCCGCACGGGCGCCCCGTTCGCCTGCCGGCGCTTTGGCGTGACGCCAGACCTCATCACCTTCGCGAAGGGCTGCACGTCTGCATACGTGCCGCTCGGCGGCGTCATCGTGCGCGAGCGCCTGGCGAAATATTTCGACGATCACGTCCTCGGCTGCGGACACACCTACTCGGGCCATCCGCTCGCCATCGCGGCCGCGCACGGCGCGCTGCAGGCCTACCGCGAAGAGGGGCTCTACGCACGCGCGCTTGAGATCGAGCGCTGGATGGGCGAGCTGCTCGGCGGCCTGCGCGAGCAGTCACCCGTCGTCGGTGATGTCCGCGGCATCGGCGCGTTCTTCGCGCTTGAGCTCGTCCGCGACCGTGCGACGCGCGAACCGATCGTCGCGTGGCAGGGCACAAGCGCAGGTCCCATGCCAGGCGTGCTCAAGTCGCTGCGCCAGCGCGGCGTCTACGCGTTTGGCCGTTACAACGTCATCCTCATCACGCCGCCACTGACGATCTCGCGCGACGAGCTCGCCTTTGGCGTCGATGCTCTCTCGGGCGCTCTCGCCGAACTGGCAAGCGCGCTCTAAGCAAAGGATATATCATGGCCTCGACCACCACGACCACGCAGCAAGGCTCGCCCGGCACGCGCGACACCACGACGATCGGCCACTTCATCAATGGCCGTCTTGTCGATGGCACGTCCGGCGTCTTCGGTGACGTCTGGAATCCGGCGCGCGGCGAGCGCAGCGCCCGGGTCGCGTTCGCCAACGCCGCAGACGTCGCTACGGCCGTCGCAGCCGCAAAAGCCGCTTTCCCCGCGTGGTCCGAGACGCCGCCACTGCGCCGCGCCGCGATCCTCTTCAAGTTCCGCGAAGCGCTGCACGCGCAGCTCGACCGCCTCGCGGCCATCATCACGGCCGAGCACGGCAAGACCTTTGACGATGCCAAGGGCGAGATGACGCGCGGCATCGAGGTGGTCGAGTTCGCCTGCGGCATCCCGCAGCTCCTCAAAGGCGAGCTCACAGAGAACGTCGGGCGCAACATCGACTGGCTATACCGTTCGTCAGCCGCTCGGCGTCTGCGCCGGCATCACGCCCTTCAACTTCCCGTCCATGGTGCCGATGTGGATGTTCCCCATCGCCATCGCCTGCGGCAACACGTTCGTCCTCAAGCCGAGCGAGAAGGACCCCTCGCTCGCCTTGGAGCTCGCGCGCATCCTCAGCGACTGCGGCGCACCCGCGGGTGTGCTCAACGTCGTCAACGGCAGCAAAGATGCGGTCACGGCGCTGCTCGATCATCCCGACGTCAAAGCGGTGAGCTTCGTCGGATCGACGCCCATCGCCCAGTTCGTCTACACCCGCGGCACCTCGCAAGGCAAGCGCGTCCAAGCGCTCGGCGGCGCGAAGAACCATCTCGTCGTCATGCCCGACGCCGATCTCGATCAGACGACGGACGCCATCATCGGCGCCGCCTACGGCTCGGCCGGCGAGCGCTGCATGGCCATCTCGGTCGTCGTCACGGTCGGCGACACGGTCGCAGACGAGCTCGTGCGGCGCATCGAGACGAGGCTTGGCACACTACGGATCGGTGATGGCGCCACGCCGGGCGTCGAGATGGGCCCGCTCGTCACGGGCGAGCATCTCGCGCGCGTTCGTTCCTACATCGAGATCGGCGAGCGTGAAGGGGCAAAGGTCGTCGTCGACGGCCGCACGCACGCCTGCGCGAGCGGCGGCACTGGTTTCTTCCTCGGCCCGACCCTGCTCGACCGCGTCAGCGCAGACATGCGCGTCTATCGCGAGGAGATCTTCGGCCCCGTGCTCTGCGTCGTGCGCGCCCGCACCCCGCAGGAAGCACTCGAGCTCGTCAATGCCCACGAGTTCGGCAACGGCGTCGCGATCTTCACCCGCGACGGCGACGCCGCACGCTGGTTCAATCACCACGTGCAGGCCGGCATGGTCGGCATCAACGTGCCCATCCCCGTGCCGATGGCGTTCCACAGCTTCGGCGGCTGGAAGCACTCGCTCTTCGGCGACCATCACATCCACGGCCCCGAGGGCGTGCGTTTCTACACCCGCTTGAAATCCACGACCGCGATGTGGCCGTCGTCGATCAAGGACGGGTCGTCGTTCGTCATGCCCACGATGAAGTGATCGCTTAGCACGCACCACGAGATAGAGACGGATTACCAGTGAACGATCGCGATCTCGGCATGCACGCCAAGATCACCCGGCGTGATTTTCTCGACGGCATCGCTGTGGCCGGCGTGGGTGCCCTCGCCGCCGCGTCGATACCCGGATGCGCACCGCACATCATGCAGGGCGGCGGTGGCGCGCCCGCCATGACCTATCCGCCGGCGACGACCGGCTTGTGGGGCCAGGACAACTCAAGCTACGCCGTCATGCACAAGATCCGCGACGGCTCGTTCTGGCAGTCCGCCGACGCACCGCGAGCAAGCGGCGAGCACTACGACGTCGTCATCGTCGGGGCAGGCCTCTCGGGGCTTGCTTCGGCCTATTTCTACCGGCAGCAGCGCCCAGACGCGCGCATCCTCGTGCTCGATATCCGCCGCGATTTCGGCGGGCACGCAGGGCGCAACGAGTTCCACGTCGGCGATCGCCTCTTGCTCAGCAACGCCGGCACGCAGTCGATGGAGAGCCCGTAGCAACTATCGGCCGTCTGCGGCGCGCCTCGTACGCGAGCTTGGCATCGACGTCAACCGCTTCTACCGATATTTCCAGCAGCATCGCTACGACGGGCTCTCGACCGGCGTTTTCTTCGACGGGAGACGTTCGGCCGGGACCACTTCGTGGCCGGCGCGTACGAGCGTCCGTGGTCTGAGGTGTTCGCCGCTGCGCCGCTCTCGCCGCGGGCCAAGGCCGATCTCATCCGCATCCATACAGAACAAGTCGACTACTTGCCGGATCTCTCGTCCACCCAGAAGATCGCCTACCTCAAGCACGATCCCCTATTCGACCTTCATCACCAAGCACGCGCACTGCGACCCGGCCGTGCTGCCGTATCTGCAGGACCGTCCCTACGATCTCTTCGGCACGGGCATCGAAGTCGTGGCGGCGTATGATTGCTTTGATAGCGGCGACGACTACGGTATGGAGTATCCCGGCTTCCAGGGCATGGACCTCGGCTATGGCACGGGCAAGTGGCGTCGCGCGAAGCCCGATCCATACATCTTCCACTTCCCAGACGGCAACGCGTCGATCGCGCGCATGCTCGTCCGCTCGCTCGTCCCGGGCTCGATCCCCGGTTCGTCGATGGAAGACATCGTGCTCGCGCCATGCGACTATGCGAAGCTCGACGATCCCACAAATCAAGTGCGCATCCGTCTCGAACTCGACGACGGTGAAAGTCGTGCACCAAGGCGACCCCGCTCACGCGAAGAGGAGTCGAGGTCACCTACGTCAGGGGCAATAACCTCGAGACGGTCAGCGCAGGCTCGTGCGTCTTGGCCTGCTGGCACGTCGTCTCACGTCTCATCGCGCCGGAGCTGCCGGCGACGCAGAAAGAACAATCTCGCGTACTGCGTCAAGGAACCGTATGTCTACACCCACGTCGCCTTGACCAACTGGCGCTCGTTCAATAAGCTCGGCGCAAAGCAGATCCTCGCCCCGGGAAGCTACCACTATTTCACGATGCTCGACTATCCGGTGGACATGGGCGGCTACGCAGTCGCCCAAGAATCCCGGACGAACCGATCGATGCTCTTCATGCTGCGCGCGCCGACCAAGTACGGCCTGCCGCCCAAGGAGCAATACCGGGCGGGCCGCTGGGAGCTCTTCACACGCCGTTTGCGACAATCGAGCGCAACATCCGTCTGCAGCTCGCCGACCATGCTCGCGGGCGCGGGTTTCGATCCGGCTCGCGAGATCGCCGGCATCACGGTCAATCGCTGGTCGCACGGCTACGCGTACGAATACGATAAGTCGTTGTGGGAGCATTGGCCCGAGGGTCAACGGCCGTGTGACCTCGCCAAGAAGCCCTACGGGCGCATCGCCATCGCCAATTCGGACTCGAGCGGCGCGGCGTTCACCGACACGGCGATCGACGAAGGCCACCGCGCGGTCCGTGACGTCTTACAAGCGAGCTAGTCGAGCCTCACGTTCCTGAAGGCGCACCGCTCGGCGTCGCGCTTGGCGTTGGTTTCCCAAGCGTATAGCTGATCGATTGCAGGATGATGACCGAGAATTGATCGGCGCCGCTATGGCGGGCCGGCTCTGCGATCACCGCCTGCTTCATCCCACCTTTGTCGAACCACTGGAACTCCACCGTCGTCACGATGCCAAGCGGAATAGCAACACGTTTGGCCACCTTAGGCAGATGCGAGGCGTAGTAGCGTTCGATCGCTGGCAGATGGTCCTTTGAGAGGAATTGCACGGCGATGGCGTCGCGGGTGCCGAACAGCGAAGATTCAGCGGTATCCGTTGCTCGCCATGGTGTCGCGTTGGGGTAGACGGGAATCGCGATCTGCTTGATCAGCGCCGGCGTCGGCGCGACGTGATTTGTCCGCGCCGCACAGCCGGCAAGCAGCCCGAGGCTCATCGCGGCGAGGCACGACAGCGCGATCCTTCTCATGACGATGGACCGAGCGCGGGCTCAGGGGCCCTGCGCATGCTGCTTCCTGGCTTGAATCGGCCCAGGACGATCATGACGAAGAGCGCGAGGACGATGACGCTTGGGAGCATCCACGGCTGTGGGTGATCGGCGGGATCGGTCCGTATGCCGAAGAGGATCAACAGCAATTGCAGCGTGCCCAGCGTGATGACGATCCAGTCACCCCATCGGTACTTGTAGACGCGCACCGTGTCGCCCCATAGGCGCAGCTGCGCTTCGGTGACGTAGTACTGGATGATGGCGAACGGCAAGAACGCGAAGAGACAGATAAACCAATAATCACCGGGCAGTCTGTAGAGCACCGTCACGACCGCACCGACGATCGCCAGCACGATGACGGGGACTTTGGGGTGCAGTCTTGCTTGATCGAGCGATCCTTTGACTTCGGAGAAGAGATTGAAATACAGATAGATGTTGTAGATGGGCACGAGCATGAGGAGCGTGCTACGCCAGGGATGCTCGTCTTTGAGCTGCATCGCCGCGGTCACGCGCCACAGCTTGAAGTACCAGTAGATCCCATAAAGCCCTACGGTGAGGAAATAGAGGAGCGCGAATTGGGCCGCCGATGGCGTGTACGCGAACAGCGGTGCCGCAGGTAACGCGGCCGGCAGCGGCTCCCCACAAGAGCAGTCTAGAGTTTCGGGTTCGTTTCTCTTGCCGCAGTGCGGGCAGTAGATCAAAAAGAAGAGCCCTCACGTGAGAATCGAGACAGACTCTGCGTGCCGGGCTTGGATTAGCATCTCGGGCACACCTGTAGAAGAGCGGCCGATGTCGTGGACGGCATCGTGGTCTAGCCGTTGCCATCGCCTTGCGATGGACCATCCGTTCGACAGGGAGGATGGTCGCACGAGCAGCAGCTTCACCCGTCGCCGTTTGGAGTGCGAGGACATTTCTTATGAAGCCCAGAGAGGGTGGAATCGTGAAACTGTATATTCTTCTCAGCGCAACAGTCGCAGGTCTTATCGCCCTTGCCCGTCCATCCCCGGCGGCCGCCGAATTCACCGTCTGCAATAGCACCACGCACGGCACGGTAAACGTCGCCTACGCGGTCACCTGGCACGACAGCGACGGCAGCCCTTACGGCGAGAGCCAGGGCTGGTGGATCATCCCCCAGGACAACTGCAAGATCCTCGTCACGAACGACATCTCTGCATACACGGTCTACATCTATGCGTTTGCCGACGCGAATCCGGACGAACTGTGGTGGGGCGGGAGCCACGACTATTGCCTGGACCCGAGTCACAAGTTCTTGTACCATGGCGACGATATGAACACGCCATGTTCGTCGGGCAGGTCCTTCGGGATGCGCTTCGTGGACACGGGCGACAACAGCACGTACACGTACTACTTACGCGACTAACATGGCGCAAGTGCCAGACCGCGTCCTCACACAATGCCTTGCTGCATTGTCGCAACGCGACTTTGAACGGCTGGAAAGCTTTTTTGATCCGTCAGTGAAGTTTCGCGCCCTCATCCCACCTGGGTTTCGAGAAGCCTCGGGCTCGAGTGAGTCGGTTGGCTATTTTCGGCAATGGTTCGGAGACGCTGACACAATCGAGGTGCTTGACTCTCAGATCGACCAGCTACGCACCCGTTCGCGTCTTGCGTACAGGCTGCGCGTGCGCGAGGACGGTAAGTGGTATATCGTGGCACAACAGATGTTCTGCACGGTCGGGACAAGCACTATAAAAGATGTGGACTTGCTGTGCTCGGGCTTCATACCGGAGTCCGGATAGTTCGCTACGGTTGGCCGACCGGCGATTTGAGCACGTTGCGCATGTCGCGGATGCGCATTTCCTTCATTTGCGTGTCGAGGCCGAGGTTCACCTCAAGCTGTGCGAGCGGCAGCACCTCGATGTGGTTGGGCGCCACCTCGATCGCGTTGTGCAATCTATCGGATAGCCGCACTTTGAGCGCGTCGGCGTCGACGCCGGGCGCAAGCGCCACGTAGAGCACGAGCTCGTCGAGCTCGTCCGGGTCGTCATTGACCTTCTTGACGACGAGCTGCCACTCCACGATCTCGTGCGCCTCGGCCATGACGGGAAGGAACCCGTTGAGGTCCACGAGCGTGCCGCGGATCTTCGTGAGTTTGAATTCGCCGACGTCGGAGCGGCGCGAGATGGCCGATGAGATACGCGGCACGACACGCCCGCAGCCTGGACACGGATCGTAGACGATGCCGCCTTCGGCGATATCTCCCGTGCGATAGCGCAACACACACGACCCTCGCCCGGAGAGCGTGGTGTACACGATCTCGCCGCGCTCGCCTGGGCCTACGGGCTCGCCGCTATCAGGATCGACGATCTCAAAAATATCGAAGTCCGGATAGGTGTGGTAGCCGTAGGACGTTTCGTGATTGGGCGGTGTGCATTCGCCCCACGCTTGTCGCGCTTCAGTGAAGCCGTACACGCCCAGGACCGAAACCTGGGGAGCACCCATCTTCGCGCACAGATCGGCAAGCCTGGCCTTGAGAGCGGTGGGCACGCGTTCGGCGCCGAGCGCAATCTGCCGCAGGTTCTTCAGCTCGACCCGCTGCTCGTTCGCTTGGCGCAGCATGTGATAGACATAGCCGGGGACACCGATGAGCATGGAAGGCTGGAGCCGTGCCAGCGCGGCGATATTGCCGGCAGAGCCCATGACTTTCCCGCCCCCGGTGTGGACGATGAGCATCGTCGCGGCCTGACCCACGGCAAAGACCTGCCAGAACGCAAGATGCGGCGCGAAAGGGAAGACGTTGAGCGCTCGATCGCCCATCTGCGCACCACACAGCTCGATGAGCCGCTTGCCGACGATGTGCAAGCGCTCGAAATCCTTCGACGCGTAGAGGAACTGCGTCGGCATCGCCGAGCGTCCAGTCGTATAGGTGACATGCACCGGAGAGTACTCCAGTTGCAACCGGTGCTCGACCGCCTGACGCCCATGCTGCAATCCCTCAAGCAGGAGCTTGACCGCCACGCCCCGCGGCGCATACTTGGCGATCGACTCCTTGTCCGGGCGCAACACTAAGTCGATTGGACGGGTCGGGTTGTCCGGCGTGGGAACGATGTCTTTTTTGGAGGTGAATGGCAGGTGGCGCAGATCGTAGATGCCGCGGATCTTTCGCGGATTGATCTTGTTCTCGTCGAACAGCTTCCGGTAAAACGCACTGTACGGATAGAGCTGCTCGTTGAGGAAGCGATGCAGCAGGTCGTCTCGTTCCGCTTGCCAGTCTTTCCACGCCCTCGTGGGACGCCAAACCGGCTGTGACCGAAGATCCTCGAGCACAATTACGGTATTGTGCAGGCGCTCGGGCGCGACCTTGGTGAAATCCCGAGTCCCGCTCTCCCCAGGGCGGCTCCGGAGGTACGCGCGCGCCATGACCGTCACCACAGCACCCGAGACCCTCAATTTCGAGCTCTCCGACGATCTCAAGCTGCTCAAGAGCTCGCTGCGCGAGTTCGTCGAGAAAGAGCTCTGGCCGGTCGCCGATCAGGTCGAGGACTCAGACGAGATCCCCAAAGCCACGGTCACCAAGATGAAGGAGATCGGGCTCTTCGGACTGCCGTTCGCCGAGGAATACGGCGGGGCGGGGATCGGAGAGCTTGGCTATTGCGTCGCGCTGGAAGAGCTCGGCCGTGCGAGCGCCGCCTTCACGAACCTGCTCGGCGCGCACTGCAGCATCGGCGCCATGGCCGTGCACATCGATGGCAGCAAGGAGCTCAAAGACCGCTTCATGCCTGCGCTCTGCGCCGGCGAGAAGCTCGCCTGCTTCGCGCTCTCCGAACCCGGTGCGGGATCCGACGCCGCCAATATCTCGACCTCAGCGCGGCTTGACGGCAACACCTTTGTGCTCAACGGCGTCAAGCATTTCATCACAAGCGGCGACGTGGCGGATTACGCCTCGGTCTTCGCGGTCACCGATCCTAAGCTCGGCGCGCGTGGCGGCATCACCGCGTTATGGGTCGATCTCAACGCTCCCGGCGTGACGCGCGGCCCCAAGGATCGCAAGATGGGGCTTTTCGGCAGCCACACCTGCGAGCTTATCTTCCAAGACGCGAAGGTTCCCGTCGAGAACGTCATCGGCAAGGTCGGCTTCGGCTTCATGACCGCCATGAAGACGCTCGACATGGGCCGGCTGTCGCTGGGCGCCGGCTGCGTGGGCAGTGCCCACTTCATGCTCGAGAAATCGATCGCGTACGCCAAGGAGCGCGTGCAGTTCGGCAAGCCGATCGCCACCAAGCAAGCGGTGCAGTTCATGCTCGCCGATATGGCGACCGAGATCTACGCCGGGCGCAACATGGTCTATCATGGGGCCTGGAAGGCGGACCGCGGCGAGCGCTTCAGCATGGAAGCGGCCATGGTCAAGCGCTACTGCTCGGACATGGCGATCCACGTCGTCGATCGTGCGCTGCAGATCCATGGCGGCAGCGGGTTCATGAAGGAGACGGGCATCGAGCGCGTCTATCGCGACGCGCGCATCCTGGCGATCTACGAGGGGACGAACGAGATCCAGCGCATGATCATCGCTGAAGAACTATTGAAGTGAGGTGTCGTCCAGCAACGAACCTTTAATTTCGTTTAGTGGCCGGGCTTGACCGAGATCGCCACGACACCGCCAACGATCGTGAAGATGAAGACAATGAGGAAGACGAACATCATCACACGGCCGATCTTCTGCCGCTGACGCTTGGTGAGGCGGCGCAACCCGAGACCGCCGCTCTTGTTGCGCGCTTGGCCCTTGGGCTTGCTCTTAGCGGCTTGCCCGTTGCTCGGCTTGACGACTGTGCTTTTCACTGTTTCCTCTTATGCGATGCCGCGGGCTTGGCCCACAACCGTTCCAGGTTGTAGAACTCGCGCGCGCCCGGTGTGAAGACATGGACGATCACCGGACCGTAGTCCACCAATATCCAATTGCCGTCGTTATACCCTTCTGTCCGGATGGGCGCGCCGAACTTCGTCTCCGACGCCTCCACCACGCCATCGGCGATCGCCCGTACCTGAATGAGCGAGCGTCCCGTAGCCAGGACGAAATAGTCGGCGAAGTTCGCCCTGCCGCGGATATCCAAGAGCGCGACGTTCTCGGCCTTCTTCTCGATGGCGGCCTCCCGGCAGCGCTGGGCGAGATCGTTGACCTGGCGGTCGCTGAGCGTGGTCACCTGCTCGCGCGTCGTGGCGATGCCGTCACGGCGCAACGGCGTGATGACGCCTGACTGGGCGCTGCTCGGCGCGGCGATGGCCTTCTTGCCGGCCGCCGCTGCGCGGGCTGGGCGCTTGGTGCGTCGAGCGGCGCGTGGCGCCGCGGGCTTACGCTTCACCACGAAGCACCAGCTCGCGCTCGAGCGCCTTGGTCTCCGGTGCGACGGCGATGCCATTGTGAGTGAGATGTTCCATGGAAGATCTGATGCACGCGAGTAGTCCCTCGTCTAGCGAGCGGCTGGCCGCCGCCTCAAGCTCGGCCCGCTGCGGAAACCTCCGCGACGGTTCGATGGTATCTGCGATGTAGAGGATCTTTTCAAGGTCGGACATGCCGGGCACGGCCACCGTGTGCCGTTCGATGGCGAGCAGCATGTGGGGATCGTCCACGCCGAAGCGCTCTCGCGCGATGTGCGCGCCGACGCGCGCATGCAGGAGCGCGGGGGCCGTGCGTTCGGCTGCGGAGATGGCGAGCCCGTTGCCTTGCATGTAGTCGACGAGCTGCTGCGCGCTCCACGTGCGCGCGATGTCGTGGAGCATCGCCGCCACGCGCGCCTTCTGTCTCGAGACGCCGTAGCGGCGCGCCAGGCGCTCTGAAGCTCGGGCAACGCCGAGCACGTGGCGATAGCGCTCGCGTGGCAGGCTTGAGCGCACGACGCGGCACAGAGCGACGAACGCTTCCGCGTCGGAAGGCCCGAAAATATGTTGCGGCGAGGGCTGCCTCAGGTAAGGCTCTCTTTCAGCGCTTTGAGCCGGTTCTGATAGACCGCCCCTTTGAGGTTGCCTGCCCACATGACGAGCGCGTTCTCATCGTTGTCGGAATAATATCCGCGCCGCGTGCTCACGACGGTAAAGCCGTACTTCTTATAGAGGTTCTGCGCGGCGACGTTGGACTCGCGCACCTCAAGGGTGATCCAGCGCGCTCCACGGTCGATCGCCTCGTCGACGAGCTTGATGAGGAGCTGCTCGCCAAAGCGCTTGCGCTGGAAGGCCGGGTCCACCGCGATCGTCGTGATGTGCGCATCTTCGAGGATGACCCAGAGGCCGGCATAGGACATGATCTTGTCCTCGAAGCGCCCGACATAGTAATGGGCGAGCTTGTTGTCGTTGAGCTCGTTGTAGAACGCGTTGCGCGGCCAGGGCGTCGTAAAACACAGCGACTCGACGTTGAGCACCGTCTGGATATCGTCCGACCGCATGGGAGTGATCTCGAGGAGCCGAGGCGGGGCCTTCATTCACACAAGACTTCGCGGCGTCAAAGAGGCTGCCCCTCTTCATTCCGCCGTTGGCGGCGCTCCCAGTTCACGACGGCATTAGGGCGTTGGCCATAGTCGATTGCGATGTTCGTCCAGTGCAGGTCCTGCCCGCGTCCCTGCGCCAGGCGCGCCAGCTGCGCGACGGCGCGTGCGGTGTCGCCCGGCTGCGCGACGGAGAAGTCCGTGCCGACGATCGGGGCGGGCGTGCCGGCAGCGCCCAGCTCGGCGGCCGCTCGCTCGATGGCCTCTCTCGATCCTTGGACGAGCCGCGGGGCGATTGACGCATCGGCCGTCAGACGAGCGTAGTAGTGATCGCGCTTGCCGCGCGCGACGGCGACGATCGGGAAGGTCGGCACATGGAATGCGACGGCATCGTATGTCGAGACCCCGGCGATCGGGATGTTGCGCGCTTGCGCGAGCGTCTTGGCGAAGGCGACGCCGATGCGCAAGCCAGTGAAAGAGCCCGGCCCCGTGCACACGCCAACAAGCGTGACGTCGCCGATCGTGCGCTGTGCTTTGCGCAGCACGTCCTCAAGCAGCCCGGGCAGGGATTCGAGCGCGCCTTTGTCGCTTGCCGCCGCGATGTCGTGCCCGGCGCCGAGCAGCGCGACCTCGACCGGACCAGCGCTTGTGATGCCCAAAATGAGCTCGCCTGCGCTCACCTGTCGAGCCGGATGCGGGCTGCCCGCAGACCGTCCTCGAGCGCCTGCCAGCGCGGCCCGGTCGCCGTGACCAGGGCCAGGCGGCCATTGCCCTGCACCGAAAGCTCGAGCCCAAGCGCATCAGACGGCCAGACGTTGCCCGCGCGCTCCGGCCATTCCACAAGGGTGATCGCGTCGTCTGAGAGATACTGCGCGAGGTCGAGGTCCGCGACGTCTTTCTCGTCGTCGATCCGGTACAGATCGACATGCCACAGCGGGATCCGCCCGCCGCTATAGGAGTGGGCGATAACAAATGTCGGGCTCGTCGCGCGTCCGGCACCGAGCGCCTGCGCGAAGCCGTCGACGAGCGTGGTCTTGCCCGCGCCGAGCGGCCCGCGCAACAGGATGACCGCCCCGGGTGCGCTCGCCGCGGCAAGCGCGGCTCCAAGCCCTCTTGTCGCGGCCTCATCGTGCAGCGATATCGATACTGTTGTCGCAAAGGCGTTCACGGCATCGCGCTTACAGCGCTTCCCAAAACCCTCCTGCAGCGCTGTTCGGCGGGAGCGCGGCGCGCATGAATCGAACTGATGCCTGTTGCCAATATGTGATGACGCAACGGACCTTTTGGTCCGTTTTCGGACAGGAGCTAGCAGGCCGATTTGAGCCCCAAAGAGCCACCCAAAGGCGAAGGCCGCGACGGTAAATCGCGCCCCGATATGACCTTCGAATCCTACCAGCACAGCACGCCGTCTGATCGCCTGCTGACCGTCAACGTCGAAGACGAGATGCGCCGCTCGTACCTCGATTACGCCATGAGCGTGATCGTGGCGCGCGCCCTGCCCGACGTCCGCGACGGCCTCAAACCCGTCCACCGTCGCATCCTCTATGCCATGTCGCAACTGGGCCTCAACCCGGACAAGCCGCATCGCAAGTGCGCCGGCACCGTCGGCGAGGTGCTCAAGGAATACCATCCGCACGGCGACGTCTCGGTCTACGACGCGCTCGTGCGCATGGCGCAAGATTTCAGCCTGCGCTACCCGCTCATCGACGGCCACGGCAACTTCGGCTCGATCGACGGCGATCCGCCGGCCGCCATGCGCTACACCGAGGCACGCCTGGCGCGCGCTCGCGCTCGAGATGCTGGCCGACATCGACAAAGAGACGGTCGATTTCGTCCCCAACTACGACGCCTCCACGCGCGAGCCGGCGCTCCTGCCCGCGCGCCTGCCCAACCTGCTCATCAACGGTTCGTCGGGCATCGCGGTCGGCATGGCGACCAACATCCCGCCGCACAACCTCACCGAGATCTGCGACGCCATCACGGCCCTGATCGAAGACCGATCGATCAAAGACAAAGAGCTGCTCAAGATCGTCACAGGCCCCGACTTCCCGACCGGCGCGCTCATCTTGGGCCGCGAGGGCATCCGCCAGAGCTACCTGACCGGCCGCGGCTCGATCATGATGCGCGCCAAGCACGAGTTCGAAGAGCTGCGCGGCGGCCGTCAGGCCATCATCGTCACCGAGATCCCCTTCCAGCTCAACAAGACCAAGCTCATCGAAGCCATCGCCGAGCTGCATCACGAACAAGAAGGTCAACGGCGTCGCGCGACCTGCGCGACGAGAGCGATCGCAAGGGCATGCGCCTGGTCATCGAACTCAAGCGCGAGGCGCAGCCGCAGCTCATCCTCAACCAGCTCTACAAGCACACGCCGCTGCAATCGTCCTTCGGCGTCAACAACGTGGCGCTCGTCGAGGGGCAGCCGCGCCACGCTCACCCTGCGCCAGATGCTCGAGGCCTACATCGAGCACCGCAAGGTCGTCGTCACCCGGCGCGCCCAGTACGAGCTGCGCAAGGCCAAAGAACGCGCGCACATCCTCGAGGGCTACCGCATCGCCCTCGACCACATCGACGCCATCATCAAGCTCATCCGCGGCTCGCAGACCACCGAAGAAGCCCGCGACGGCTTGATGAAGAAATTCAAGCTCAGCGAGATCCAAGCCAACGCCATCCTCGACCTGCGCCTGCAGCGCCTTGTCGCACTCGAGCGCCAGAAGATCGAAGATGAATACGTCGCGCTGCTCAAGACCATCGCCGGCCTTGAGGAGCTCCTGCGCAGCGAACGGCGCATCTACGCCGTCGTCAAAGACGAGGTCGGCGCGCTTAAGAAGAAGTTCGGGGACAAGCGGCGCACGCAGATCGTCGAGGCCGAAGGCGAGTTCGAGATCGAAGATCTCATCGCCGACACCGAAGTCGTCGTCACCGTCACCTCGGGCGGCTACATCAAACGGGTCAACGTCGACACCTTCCGCTCGCAAAACCGCGGGGGCCGCGGCGTCATGGGCCTGGCCCTCAAGAAAGAAGACGTGGTGCGCCACATCTTCTCGGCCTCGACCCACCAGCACGTGCTCTTCTTCACCAACCGCGGCCGGGTGCTGCGCCTGCGCGCGCACGAGATCCCCGACGCTTCGCGCCAGGCGCGCGGCACGGCGCTCGTCAACTTGCTGACCCTGCCGCCCGGCGAGACGGTCACGACCGTGCTCCCCATCCGCAAGCTTGGCACGACCGATTTCCTCGTCATGGTGACCAAGCGCGGCTTCATCAAGAAGACGGCGCTCACCGAATTCGGCAACGTGCGCCGTTCCGGGCTCATCGCCATCAGCCTCATGCCCAACGACGAGCTCTTGAGCACGGTGCTCACCGACGGCAAGGCGGAGCTGCTCTTGGCCACGAGCGCAGGCTTTGCCATCCGCTTCGACGAGTCGACCGTGCGTCCGATGGGACGAGCCAGCCGCGGCGTGCGCGCCGTGCGCCTCGGCACCAAAGACTTCGTGCAGGCGCTCGACATCGTGGGCAAGGACCGCCGCGAGGTCCTCGTCATCACGAGCAGGGGCTACGGCAAACGGACGCCGATCGAGCTCTACCGCAAGACCAACCGTGGCGGCAAGGGCATCAAAGCCTTCAACCGCACGGCCAAGAACGGTGAGATCGTCGACCAGTTCCTGGTCAAACCGGATGACGAGATCATGCTCATCTCCTCCCACGGCATCGTCATACGCATCAAAGTCTTCCAGATCCGGGAGACCGGCCGTTCCGCGCAGGGAGTGCGTGTGATGAAGCTGGATGAAGGGGATACTGTCATTGCGGCTGCCAACGTCGGACAGCGCACGGAGGAAGCCGAACGCCTCTAACCCTAACTCTCATCAAGGAGCGACTATCGTGAGTGACCTGCCCAGCGTAGATCAAAACAATTTCCAGACAGAGGTGCTGTCGGCGGCCGGCCCAGTGCTCGTCGACTTCTGGGCGCCGTGGTGCGGCCCGTGCCGCATGGTCGCCCCAGTGGTCGACAAGATCGCGACGACGTATCAGGGACGGCTCAAGGTCGTCAAGCTCAACACGGACGATAGCCCGAGCATCGCTGGGCAGTACGAGGTGAGCGGCATTCCCGCGCTCATCCTCTTCAAGTCCGGCTCGCCCGTCGACCGCATCGTCGGCTACGTGCCCGAGAAGCAGCTCGCGGCGATGGTGGAGAAACACCTTACCCCAGCCGCCTGACGCGGCCCTTTGAAACAACGAACCTTGAACCAACGGACCTGTGAAGCAACGGACCTTTAGGTCCGTTAAGACGATGACAACACCGCTGCGGGGCCTTCCGCCCGTCCACCGCTTCACGACCGACCCGGTCGTGGCCGCTTACGACGTCCTGCTCGGCCGCGGTACCGTCCGTTCTTGCGTGCAAGCGGTGCTCGACGACGCACGCGTGAGCGCTCGCGACGGCGCGGAGATCTCGAGTTTCGATGACCTGCGCGCTGCCGTGCTCGAGCGCCTCGCCATCGCTCAGAGCCAGGGGCTCGAGCGCGTCATCAATGGCACGGGCGTCATCTTGCACACGAACTTCGGCCGCGCACCGCTGGCCCAGGCGGCACTCGCGCAAGCCGTCGAGCTCGGCGCGGGCTACACCAACCTCGAATTCGATCTCGCTTTGGGCAAGCGCGGCAGCCGTTACGAACGCGTCTCAGCGCAGCTGTGCGAGCTCGCCGGCGCACAGGCGGCGCTTGTCGTCAACAACTGCGCGGCGGCGGTGCTGCTCGTGCTCGACACGTTCGCGCGCGGTCGCGAGGTCGTGGTCAGCCGCGGCCAGCTCATCGAGATCGGCGGTGGCTTCCGTCTGCCCGACGTCTTGCGCAAGAGCGGCGCCACGCTCGTCGAGGTCGGCACGACGAACAAGACCTACCCGCTCGACTATCGCAACGCCTGGACGCAGAACACCGCACTGTTCATGCGGACGCCATCCGAGCAACTATCAGATCCAAGGGTTCACAGCCGAGGTCGATGCAGCGACGCTCGCCGCACTCGCCCGCGAGCTCGGCGTCATCTCGTTTGAAGATCTCGGTTCTGGCGCGTTCATCGATATGGAGCGATTCGGGCTCCCGCACGAACCGATGGTCGCACAGGAGATCGCGGCCGGGCTGGACCTCGTCGCCGTCTCGGGCGACAAACTGCTCGGCGGCCCGCAGTGCGGCATCATCGTCGGGCGCGCCGATCTGCTCGACACGCTCAAGCGCAACCCGCTGCTGCGCGCGCTGCGCGTCGACAAGCTCACCCTCGCCGCGCTCTCGGCGACGCTTGGGCTGTATCTCGAGCCCGACAAGCTCGACGAGATACCGCTCTTCGCGATGCTCAAGACACCGGTCGACGAATTGCGCCGCCGCGCCGAGGCCATCTGTGCTGCGCGTTCGCGACAAGCGCAGCATACTGCAGGTCGAGGTCTGCACGTGCGAGTCCACCACAGGCGGAGGGACGCTGCCACTCGCTCGCATTCCATCCGTCGGGGTGGCGCGTCACCGCGCCGGACGAGCCCGCCCGACGCCCTAGCGGCGCATCTGCGCAAGCATCAGCCGCCCGTGATCGGAAGGATCGAAGACCTCGCGCTCGTCGTCGATCTGCGCACGGTGCAGCCGGACGAAGACCAAGTCCTCATCGACGCCCTCGCCGTCGTGGCATAGCCCGGCGCCTGCCGGACGCGTCGCCATGCACATCATCGGTACCGCGGGGCACGTCGACCACGGTAAGAGCTCGCTCGTCATCGCGCTGACCGGCCACAACCCGGATCGCCTGATCGAGGAGCAACGGCGCGGGATGACGCTCGACCTCGGCTTTGCGCCGCTTCGTTTCCCCGATGGCGTCGAAGCCGGGATCATCGACGTTCCCGGTCACGAGCGCTTCCTGCATAACATGCTCGCCGGCGCTGCAGGCATGGAGCTGCTGTTGCTCGTCGTCGCAGCGACCGAAGGGCCGAAGCCGCAGACCTTCGAGCACCTGCACATCCTCAACTTCCTCAACGTCGCGCGCGCGATCATCGTGCTTACCAAGGTCGATCTCGTCGATGCAGACGCACGCGCGATCGCCGCTGGGCTTGCGCGCGACGCCGTCCGTGGGACCATCGCGCAGGACGCTCCGATCTTCGAGGTCTCGACCGTGACCGGGGAAGGCGTCGAGCAGCTCAAGGCGGCCATCCATGACATTCTCGCCGCGCTGCCTCCACGGCGGCCGCAAGCGCCCGCCATATCTCCCGGTCGATCGCGTCTTCGCGCTCCCGGGTCACGGCACGATCGTCACCGGCACGCTCATGCAAGGCGTCATCTCGTCGGGCGACACGCTCGCCTTACAGCCTTCGGGCTTGCGCGCGCGGGTGAAGAGCCTGCAGATCTTCGGCGCTCGGGTCAGCTCGGCGGGCGGCGGGTCGCGGCTTGCGGTCAATATCCCAGGCGTCGATGTGTCGCAGATCGGCCGAGGCGAGGCGCTCGTCGCCGCGCGTGAGTTCGAGCCGGCGCGCGAGCTGAAGGTGGACTTTTTCGCTCTGCCGTCGGCGCTGCCGATGCTACGCCGCCGCATGCCGGTCCGCGTGCATATCGGCTCGGCGGAGATCCCGGGGCAGCTGCGTTTTTCAGGCGCGCCGCCGCTCGACGGCGCCGCGAGCCCGGCGCAAGTGCTCTTGTGGCGTCCTGCAGTCTTCTACCCCGGCCTGCGCATCATCGTGCGGCGCATGAGCCCGAAGGATCTTCTCGGCGGCGCAATCGTGCGAGGAGCCGTCGCCGAACAGATAGCCGCCGGCAACGGCGAGCTACAGATCGCCGCGGGCGACACCGCGGACGAGACACGTTTCGACCGCGACTTTGACGGCGCGCCGACGGGCGCCGCCGAGGTTCTCGACGTCGTCAGCGCGTCGGGACTTACCCCACTTTCGGTAGCACGGATCGCGACGCGCGCCAACATCGCGCAATGGTTAGCCGAGACCGCCCTTGCCTGGCTTCTCGAGCATGGCAGGGTTGCGTCTTTGGAGCGACCGGCGGAGTTCGTGTCGCGGGAAGCCTTCGAGACGGCCTTCGCCCGGGTCATGGCCGCCGTGCGCGAGCGTCACGCGCAGTCCCCCTGGCAATTGGGGATCAGTCCCCGAGAGGCGGCCTCATCGCTGGACGTCCCCGAACCGCTCGCACTGCGCCTGCTGCATGCCTGGCGCGAAGACGGCCGCGTCGCTGTACGGTCGGGCATCTGGCACGCCCCGGATTTCGCGCCAGCGCTCAACAAAGCGCAAGCGAAGTTCTTCGAGGACCACCTCGCGGTGCCGGCCGGCGAGCCGTATCTCCCGCACTCCTACGAAGCCATCGCGCGCAAGGCCGCGGAGCGCTCACCCGACCTCTCGGAGGCGCTCGCCTCGCTCATCGCGGTCGGCGCGTTCGTGCGTGTGGGCGACGATCTTTACCGCCGCTCGCAGATCGAGCAACGCGCGCGCGGCGATCGCAGCGTTCATAGGCGACAAGGGCTCGGCGACCATGGCGCAGCTGCGGGATGTGCTAGGGACTTCGCGTAAGTACGCGCTGCCGCTGATGGAACATTTCGACAGCATCGGATTCACTCTGCGCGACGGTGACGTGCGGCGGTTGCGCCGAACGGCGAAAGCGCGCGAATGACCTCACGCCCCTGGATCGATCGGTGACCGGCGCGTGGTGACGTTTCTCTGGCACTGGCTCTTCGCGGCGTTTGCGATGTTCTGGCAGGTGCTGTGGTCGCTCTTGGCCGGCTTCATCATCTCCGCCATGATCCAGGCCTACGTCCCCAAAGACGGATTGAGCAAGATCCTCGGCCGCGCCGGCCTCAAGGAGCTCGGCCTAGCGACCGCGCTCGGCGCCGCGAGCTCGTCATGCAGCTATGCCGCGGCAGCCACCGCCAAGTCGCTCTTCAAGCGCGGCGCGGACTTCACGGTCGCGATGGTCTTCATGTTCGCGTCCACGAACCTCGTCATCGAGCTTGGGCTCGTGCTGTGGCGGCTCATGGGATGGCCGTTCGTCATCGCGGAGTGGCTCGGCGGCTTTGTGCTCATCGCGGCTTTTGTGCTGCTCGCCCGTCTGCTCATCCCGCGCAGCGCCATCGAGGCCGGCCGGGCCCACGTCGAAGCGCCAGGAGGCGGGCACGAGCACGACCACGGCGAGATGCTGGCCCCCGGCGATACGCTACTCGACAAGATGCGCTCCGCCACCGGTTGGAGATACGTCGCGCATTTCTTCGAGATGGACTGGTCGATGCTGCAGAACGACCTTGTGCTCGGCTTTCTCATCGCCGGCTTCCTCGCGGTCGCGGTCCCTGCGACGTGGTGGCAGCATCTGTTCGTCACGACCGCTCCGACGCCAGTGCGCACGATCGAGAACGCGCTCGTCGGCCCGCTCATCGCCATCTTGAGCTTCGTCTGCTCGATCGGCAACGTGCCCATGGCCGCCGTCTTGTGGAACGGAGGCAGCACGTTTGGGGGCGTCATCTCGTTTTTGTACGCGGACCTCATCGTCATACCGCTCATCGACGTCTATCGCAAGTACTACGGCTGGGGGCTCGCGCTGCGCATGGTCGGCGTGTTCTATCTCGCCATGGTCGGCGCCGGTCTGCTCGTCGAGCTGGCGTTTGCCGCCTTGGGGGTCGCGCCGCATCCGAGCGGCAACTTCCTCATGCAGATGGAGACGATCGGCTTCAATTACACGGCGGTCCTCAACATCGTCTTCATCGCGGCTGCGCTCTTGCTCGTCTGGTGGGGCCGCCGCCCGGCGCCCGGTGACGAGGCGCATGCGCACTGCCACTAGGCGCCGTCGCGTAGTGGGAGTCTTCCTCGGCCTTTTGTCGGGCATCACCTATGGCGCCGCAGACTTCATCGGCGGTCTAGCCAGCCGCCGCTCGTCGACGCTTTCGGTCGTCGTCATCTCGCAGATCGCCGGCCTCGTCGCGCTGCTCGGAATCGTGCTCGTGCTGCCGCACGCCACGCCCGCGCGTTCCGATCTGCTCTGGGGATTCGCCGCCGGCGTCGGCGGCGCGGCAGGCATCACGCTGCTCTATCGCGGGCTTGCCATCGGCCGCATGAGCCTCGTCTCCCCGATCACGGCAGTCGTCGCGGCGATCATCCCGCTCGTCGTCGGCCTGCTCTTGCGCGAGCGCCCGTCGGCCTTCGCGCTCTCCGGCGTCGCCATCGCCCTGCTCGCGGTGGTCCTCGTCTCGACGACGGAGATGCCGGGCGAGCCCGCGACGAACGCGGCGCCGGGACTCGTCGGCGCGCCGCAACTGCAAGAACGCGCAGCGGCGGTCCGGAACTGGGCGTTGCAGCCGGGTTTGAGCGAAGCGCTCCTCTCCGGACTTGCCATCGGGGCGTTCTACGTCTGCATCGCCCGTTCGCACGCACACGCGGGGTTATGGCCGCTCGTCTGCTCGCGTTCTGCGTCTGTCGGGCTGCTCGTCGCACTCGCACTCGCCATGCGTCGGCCGCTCGCGCCACAGCCGGGGAGCTGGGCGATGATCGCAAGCGCCGGGCTCGTCGACATGCTCGCCAATGCCCTGTATCTTGTCGCCACGAGGTATGGGATGCTCTCCATCGTGGCGGTGCTGGCGTCGCTCTATCCGGCGAGCACCGTCCTGCTCGCCCGCGTCGTGCTGCGCGAACGACTCAGCCGGCTGCAGATCGCCGGCGTCGGCTGCGCGCTCGTCGCCATCGGGCTGATCGCCGCGGGAACCTGATGCCTCGACCCTTGAAGGAAGACCTATGATGACACCCGACCGCACCCGCACCGTCACCTGGAAAGACCCCTTTATCGTCGTCGACGCCGCCAAGACTCAGAGCGGCATCGACCGGCTGCGCGCCATAATGCGCGGCGAGGTGCCCGGCGCGCCCATGGCCATCCTGGTCGGTCTCTCGATCACCGAGGTAGACCCTGGCCGGGTCGTCTTCGAATGCACGGCTGCCGAATATCACTACAACCTCGGCGGCGTGGCGCACGGCGGGCTTGCCTGCACGATGCTCGATTCGGCGCTAGGCTGCGCCGTGACGTCCATGCTGCCCGCCGGGCGCAGTTGCGCGACGACAGACCTCCACGTCCGTTTCGTCCGGCCCATCACGCTTGAGAGCGGTAAGCTGCGCTGCGAAGCGTCAGTCGTGCACATCGGCAAGACGATCGGCACGGCGGAGGCTCGGCTCACCGACTCCGCCGGCCGATTGTGCGCGCATGCGACGACCGCCTGCGCGATTTTGCGCGAGACGGACGAGTAGCGCCGGCTCGACTTTACGCGGGAGCGGCGACCTTGGTCTCTTTGACGATCGGCACGTCGATGAGGTTGCCGTACTCGGTCCACGATCCGTCGTAATTGCGGACGCTGTCGAAACCGAGCAGGTACTTCAACACGAACCAGGTGTGCGACGAACGCTCGCCGATGCGGCAGTAGGCGATGATCTCTTTTTTGTCGTCGACGCCTTTGCCGCCGTAGAGCGCGGCGAGCTCGTCGGCCGACTTGAACGTGCCGTCGTCACGCACGGCCTGGCCCCAGGGCACGTTGACCGCACCCGGGATATGGCCCGCGCGTTGCGCGGTCTCGGTCATGCCCGGCGGCGCGATGATCTCGCCCGTGAACTCAGGCGTCGAGCGCACGTCGACGAGGTGGTGCGTCTTGTCTTCGACCGCTTCCAGCACGAGGTCGCGCTTGGCGCGCAGATCCGGGTTCACCGCGGCGACGCGATAATCGGCAGGCGGATAGGACGGCACGTCTTTGCTCAGCGGTTTGTTCTCCGCCAGCCATTTCTTGCGACCGCCGTCGATGAGCAGGATCTTCTCATGACCGTAGTACTTGAGGATCCAAAACGCGAATGCGGCGAACCAATTGTTGTTGTCGCCGTACAACACGATCGTCGTGTTGTTGCCGATGCCGCTCTTACCGAGCAGGTCTTCGATCTCGTCGCTCGTCGGGATGTCGCGACGCACCGGATCGTTGAGCTGCGTCTGCCAGTTGAAACCGATCGCGCCAGGGATGTGGCCTTGGTCGTAGGCCGTCGTGTCGACGTCCACTTCGACAAAACGCAAGCCGGGATCGCTCTGGTGCGCTTGGGCCCAGTCGGTCGTCACGAGGACTTCCGGATGAGCGTAGTCTCGGGCCATGGTATGGGCTCCTTCGGGTGGATGATGAGGTTGTTAAGCTGACTTCAGGTACCCCGCCGGGTACGCGCCGAAACGGGCAGCCCTTGTTCGTCGCCTGTGCGCCCACTCCTAGAGGAACGCAGTATCGTAGCGGTAACTTTCAAGGACATGTTCTTCCGCCAGATCTATGATGAGGGCTTGGCACAAGCCTCATACGTCATCGGCTGCGAGGCGACGGGCGAGGCGCTCGTCGTCGACCCGCGCCGTGATATAGACGTCTACACGGAACTCGCCGCTGACCACGACCTGAAGATCGTCGCGGTCGCCGAGACCCACATCCACGCCGACTACCTCTCCGGCGGCCGCGAGCTCGCCGCCGCGACGGACGCGATCCTGCACGTCTCAGGTCACGGCGACGCGGACCTCGGATACGTCACGGATCAAAAGGGCGTTCGACTGCGCCTTGTGCGCCACGGCGACCAGATCCGTATCGGTAATGTCCGCGTCCGCGTGCGGCACACGCCCGGTCACACCCCCGAGCACGTCTGCTTTGAGATCATCGACGGCCAGGAGAAGTCACAGCCCATGCTCCTGCTCTCCGGTGACTTCTTCTTCGTGGGCGATCTCGGAAGGCCCGACCTGCTCGAAGAGGCGTTAGGAGCCGCCGGCACCGCACGCTCGAGCGCGCACGTCATGTTCGCCAGTCTGCGATCGGCGCTCGCCGATCTCCCTGACTTCATCCAGATCTGGCCGGCGCATGGCGCAGGCTCCGCCTGTGGCAAGGCGCTCGGCGCGGTTCCCAGCACGACGCTCGGCTACGAGCGTCGTTTTTCGTGGTGGAGCGCGTACGCCGACAAAGGCGACGAGGAGGGCTTCGTCACAGCACTGCTCGAGGGCCAGCCTGACGCACCCACCTATTTCGCGCGCATGAAACGTCTCAATCGCGGCTTCACTCCGCTCTTACGCAGCATCCCCGAACCAGCTCAGCTCGACGCGCCAGCGCTCAAGGCCGTGCTCGATCGCGGCGCGCTCATCATCGACACCCGCTCGCGCGAAGAGTTCTGCAAGCTCCACATCGTGGGCTCGCTCAGCGTGCCCGATAAGCCGTCGTTCTCCACGCGCAGCGCATGGTTCGCGACGCCCGAACGCCCCATCGTGCTCGTGGCCAAGCCGCACCGCACGAGCGAGCTTGTGCGCAAACTCGTCCGCGTCGGCCTCGACCAGGTCGCGGGATATATCACAGACGTTGAGAGCGCTTCTTTGCCCACCGCGTCCTTGCCCGATGTTGCGCTCGACGAGGCCAAGCGGCGCTGGTCAGCGGATGAAGCGGTCATCATCGATGTCCGTCAGCGTGGGGAATACAGCGAGGCGCACATCCCGCATACACGGCACGTGAGCGCGGGCAAGCTCCTCGCCAAGATCGCAGAGGTCCCCGCCGGCCGTCCCTTGCTCGTCATGTGCGCGGGCGGCGACCGCTCGGTCGCGGCCGCGAGCGTGCTGCGCGCGAATGGGTTCAGCGACGTCGCCAACGTTACCGACGGCTTCGATGAGTGGCGGGCCCGCGGTTTGCCGGTGGAATCCGGCCTCGTGCGCTCCTAGATCTCGGAGAGCGACCCGCCCATGGCGGCGAGACGCTCGCGCGCCGTCGCGAGATCGATCGCCCCTGAGGTGAGACTGACGAGCAGCTCCGCCCGCTCGCGTGCGCGGATGGCGTGCAGCTCCGCCCCGACCTCATGGGCGACATCGCGGATCATCCCGATCTCGTCGGGTGCGTAGCTCTCGCCATTGGTCCGCCGGCCGCAGATGAACGCACCGATGAGCTGGCCGCGTACGGCGAGCGCAAATGCCATACCCTCCGAATCAAGCGCGCTCGTGAGATCGGTGAGGTCCACTTGCGACTGTCTCGTGCGCAGCCGCACAAACGCGAGATCGTCGACGTCGACCTTGCGAGGGAGCTCCGTGAGCCCGGCATTTGCGACCAGCTCGTAACCATCGTCGCGGCGCTCGTAGACCGCCGCGCCGCTCGCGCCCATGACGCGAGGGATCTCGGTCGTCGCTCTTTGCAAGAGCGCGTCGGGAGTCTCCGTGTAGGCCGCTTCTTGGGAGAGCTGCTGCAAAGCCAATGCTGCTTCGAACTTGCGGCGGAAGAGCGTGCGTTCGAGCGCGCCCTCGACGCGTTTGTGGAGCGCGTTGAGCGAGAGACCGAGCGCCAGCGCGACCGCGATCTCGACGGCCAAGCCGACGCCGCGGCTCACCGCCACCGCGTTGAGCACGTTCTCGAGCAAGATGAAGATGCCGACGACGAGCGTGGTGAGGATCGTGTAGATCAGCGTGCGGTTGAGCACGAAGTTGACGTCGATGATGCGGTGGCGCAGGATCGCATACGCACAGCCCAGCGGGAAGATCATGACCGTCAACCACTCGACGCCGGAGAGGTGCACGGGGTGCACGGCCAGGCGGTTGAAGAGATTGAGCAGCACGCCGAAGCGGCTGATGAGGAACGCCCAGAAGACCCAGCGCACGCGCTGGCGGGCAAGACCGGTCGTGCGCAGGTAGCTCACGACGAAGAAGCCGATGATGACGAGTTGCGAACTCGCAAACGGGCCGTTGAACAGCGCCGGCGGCAGACTGATCGCCGAGCAGCCGGTCAGCGCCTGTGCCGTCGCCGTGACCGCGCTGACGACGATGGCCGGCACCACGCTGACGAACATGAGCGCCCGCGCCACAAGCACCGTGCCGCGCGATACACCGGTCGCGATCGACTCGACGACGAAGTAGAGCATGAACGGCGAGTAGGTCCATAGCGCCTGGGTCAACGCGGCGCCGACGAGACGGCCATTCAACCCGAGCCCGCCCCACCAGGCGTCCGGCAACGCGATAGCCACGCCCAGACACCAGATGCCGAGCATGAGCGAGGCCCGGTCGCGGCCGCGCCAGAGCACGAAGATGCCGAGCGCGAGGATGAAGAGCTTGAAGCCCAGTTGAGCGATGAATCGCGCCGCCGAATCGGTATGGCGCAGCGTATAGGGGATGGCGATCTGGCGTCCGTCGCGATCGACGACGAGGCCGATCGTGTCGCCGGCGTGTCCGGCTTGCGTCGGCGAGAAATGGAAGACGACGGGGACCCTCGACCTCGTGTCCATCTGGGCGAGCGCCAGCGAGTCGCCCGCGCGCAGTCCGCGGGCTCGGTCGGCGTCGTCGACGTCGGTGATGCGTACGGAGCATCGGTCCCCGGTGGTCAGGGCAGGACCGAACCTGGCGCTCTGCGGCCAGGAGATGACTTCGACGACAAAGAGCGCGACGGCGATGAGCGTCAAAGCCGCCGATGCGATGGTTCGGACGTTCATCGACCCCACCGTTCTAGAGTCTGAGCACGGTTTCCTGAGCCCAGGTTCTGATAGGTACGGCCCAAACGCGTTTTGAAGTGTGGCGGCCTGTCCCTAGATCATTTGTGCACGCAAAGGAGATTTTTGCATGTCTCTCTCGAGAAAGCGTTTCATTTCCGCGACCGCGCTCGGCGTGTCGGCCGTGGCCATGACGGGGAGCGTCGCCTCGGCGGACGCCGCCGCCGGGGGCCGCGCACCGATACACTTCCACGTGCTCAAGCCGAACGAGTACGATCAGACGCTCATGATGCAGAAGCTCACCACGAGCGCCGCGCATAAGCAGGTCTTCCAGTCGACCGTGCCGCTCATCATCGGCGGCTGGGCAAGCCTCTACATCCACATGCAGAACGCGATGAACGCCTACGAGTTCTCCCTGGGCCTGGGCAAGCTCTCGACGCTTGGCGTGCTGCTCGGCCCCTCGGTCGGGCGTGCCATGAACGACACGATCTGGAAGAAGTACGGCCTCGGCACGGGCGTGCTCGGCGAAGCGCTCGGTCTGACGGCGACCAACACCTACTACACAGCGGCGTCCAGCCTCGACCCATCGGCGAACCCGGATGACCCGAGCGGCATGTATCAGGATTGGACGGCGCAAGCCGATCTTGAAGCGTGGCGGCCAGTTCTTCGTCTGTCACAATGCGATGACCGCCGTGGCCATGCTCGTCAGCCATGAAGATCAACGTCGACCCGAAGACGGCTCTGGCCGACTGGGAGAAGAACGTGTTGCCCGGCTTCCAGATCGTCCCCTCAGGCGTGGCTGCCGTCCAGCAGGCGCAGGAGAACGGCTGGAAGTACTTCGCGATCATCTGATGATGTCGACCGTCATTCCGCTGCTGCTGTACGGCTTGGCGGTCGGTGTCTCACTCGGACTCACAGGCGGCGGGGGATCGATCATCACGGTCCCCCTTCTCGTCTACCTCGTCGGCCAACCGGTGCATGTCGCCATCCCCACCTCGCTCGTCATCGTCGGCGGCACGGCGCTGGCCGGCTACGTGGGCCGCATCTCCGCTGCCGACACCCGCGGTGGTCTCATCTTCGGGCTCATCGGGGTCTTCGGCGCTATCCCGGGCAGATTCGTCGCCCATTTCTTCTCCGGGCCTCTTTTGCTCTTGCTCTTCTCGCTCATCATGGTTGTGGCGTCGTTCTTCATGTTCGGCTCGCGCACGTATGAGGCGCAGGAGCGGATCGAGCCCAACTGGTTCGCGGTCGCGGCCGGCGGCATCGGCGTCGGCTTTCTCACCGGCTTTCTCGGCGTGGGCGGCGGCTTTCTCATCGTCCCCTGCCTCGTCCTCATCCTCGGCATGCCCATGCGCGAGGCCATTCCCACGTCGTTGCTCGTCATCGCCATCAACTGCGCGTCCAGCCTCATCGGTCCGGCCGTCTTCGGCCACGCCGAGCACTCGCTCGCGTCGATCGACTGGAAGGTGGCGACGTTCTTCCTCGCCGGCGGGCTCGGCGGGAGCCTGATCGGCGGCGCAATCGCCCAGAAGCTCAACCAGCGCGCACTCAAACGCGTTTTCGCGGTCTTCGTCTTCGTGGTCGGCCTGTTCATCGCCGCCAGCACCACGGGATTGATCCCCATCAGCGTGAAATAGTGCACGGCGCTTGCCCACGGAGAATCTGACCGATGGCCGAACGAGGCGGTTTGCTCCATCCCGAAGTCGAGGACTACGACCCGCAGCAGACGCAGGACGAAGTCGCCCGCGGTGCGCTGCTCGTCGATGTGCGCGAGCAGAACGAATGGGATGCGGGTCATTTGCCGGGCGCGCTGCACATCCCGATGGGACAGATCCCGGGAAAGGTCGCCGATCTGCCGCGCGATCGCAAGATCATCGTCACCTGCCGCTCGGGCAACCGCAGTGGAACGATCAAGGACTACCTGATCGACGAGCACGGCTACAGCGACGTGCATAACCAGCTGGGCGGCATCTTGGCGTGGCAAGTCGCCGGTCTCCCCATCGTCAAATGAACGGCCGGCTGCGCAGCGTTGCCATCGTCATCGCGCTCGCCTTTGTGTGCGCAGCCGCGATTTTGGGCGCAGCCCAGCTACGTGCGGACACTGATGGCACGCCAGCTGCGTCGGATCAGGCGGCGGTGAACGCCGCTGCGACCATCCCACCTGGGCCTCAAGGCGAGCTCATCTCCTACGGCCGCGACCTCATCAATCAGACGCCCAAACTCGCCGGCTCGTACATCACTTCGCGGATGTCCTGTTCTGCTTGCCATCCGGGTGCAGGCACGCAGGCTCATGCCGGGTCGCTGCTCGGCGCGTACGCCACGTTTCCGCAGTGGAACAAACGGGCAGGCCGCTTCATCGCGCTGCAGGACCGCATCGCCGAGTGCTTCCTCTACAGCATGAACGGTCATCCGCCAGCGTACTCGAGCCACGAGATGGTGGCGATCACCGCCTACATCGCCTGGCTGTCGCGCGGCGCGCCGACGGGCACGGGTTTCCCTGGTCAGGAACCCATCGACGTCAAGGCCCCGGGGGCGCCGAACGCCGCCAATGGCGCGACGATCTATGCGGCGCGCTGCGCTTCCTGCCATGCCGCGGATGGCAACGGTCTAGGCCTGACGTTTCCACCCTTGTGGGGGCCGCAGTCGTTCAATGACAAGGCGGGCATGAGCCGGATGGATCGCATCGTGCCCTTCGTCAAAGTGGCGATGCCGCTGAATGCGCCGGGCACGCTCACCGACCAAGAGGCGACCGACGTCGCGGCATATATCTTGGCGCAGCCACGTCCGCATTTCGACAAGGACAAACTCATCCAGTTTCCTGGTGAGCCTGCGGGCTATTTCTGAGACAACGAGGTTCGCGAACGTCATGAGAGGCATGGCTCGACTCTTCGCCTTGCTCGTCGCCGGGTGTCAGATAGCGGGCTGCTCGCATGCGACGACCCAGACGCCTAGCCCCCTCCCCAGCCTGCAGTCGACATCCGAGATGCAGGCCGCGACGATGTTCCATCGCTTGAACCACATCCGCGATCAGGAGCGAGGCGAGGTTCTGAGCGCACTGACTCCCGATCAGCGGCATCTCGTCTCGTCGCTTTTGGGGCAGCTCGCCGTCGCGCAGCATCCCGATGTGCCTGCCGCTGCCCGGATGCTCGACAGCGAGCTCACGCCGGCGCAGAAACAATCGATTCGCAGCGCCTCTGCACGACTCAGGGATCGGTATCACGCGATGATTGACGAGCTCGCGCGCCAGGCGTCACCGTCAGGTGCTCGTGTTTTTCACCGCGATTATTTTGCCGCTCCGGAGGACCCAGGGATGACCGTCTTGCTCTTGTTGACCGAGAGCCTGAGCGCTCAGACGTCGCTTGCGGCTCAAGGTGTGCTGTAGGTTCTGAAGATCGCAGATGAGTGACGAAGCGGGCATTCACACCGCTCCCACCCGAGACGATGCGTGGGCGCTTGTCTGTAAGTACGTGCAAAATCCGGCGCTACGCCGGCATATGCTCGCGGTCGAGACAGCCACGCGCGCCTATGCGCGCACGTTGGGAGCCGACGAAGAACGCTTCGGCATCGTCGGGTTGCTGCATGATTTCGACTGGGAGATCCACCCGACTGCGGAGGAGCATCCCGAGCTTGGGTGCCGTATGCTCGAAGAGCTCGGCTGCCCGGACGATATGGTCAAGGCCATCCGCGGGCATGCCACCTATCTCGGCGTGCCGCGCGACACGCAGATGGCCAAAGTGCTCTTCGCCTGCGACGAGCTGTGCGGCTTCCTCACGGCCATGGCGTATGTGCGCCCATCGAAGTCGATCCGCGACGTCCCGGTGGCGTCCGTCCGCAAGAAGCTCAAAGACAAGAGCTTCGCCGCCAACGTGAACCGCGCCGACATCTACCAGGGCGCAGACGAGCTGGGCGTGCCGCTCGACGAGCACATCGCCTTTGTGATAGCGGCGCTCGCCGAGAACGCCGAGGCGCTCGGCCTCTAAAGTCGCAACGGATTCCCATCCGGCGTGCGCCAATCAATCGTAGACAATAGTGAAGAACCACGGGCGACGGGAGATCGATATGGAACAAGCGACATTTGCAGCCGGCTGCTTCTGGGGCGTAGAGTCGGCGTTTCGGCAGATCCCAGGCGTGACCGACGTCAAGGTGGGTTTCGCGGGCGGCACGCTTGTCAATCCGAGCTACAAAGACGTGTGCACAGGCAGAACCGGACACGCCGAGGTGGCGCAGGTGACGTTTGATCCCAAGCTTGTCTCCTACGAAAGGTTGCTCGACGCGTTTTGGAACATGCACGACCCGACGACGCTCAACCGCCAAGGTCCCGACGTCGGCACGCAGTACCGCTCGGCCATCTTCGTCCATTCGCCCGAACAAGAGGCCGCCGCGAAGGCGTCGCTCGCCAAACTCACGTCCTCAGGACGCTTCAAGCGGCCTATCGTGACGCAGATCGTGCCGTCGACGACCTTCTATCCCGCCGAGGAATATCACCAGCGCTATTTCGAGAAGCAAGGGATCGAGCCGACCTGCCACATCTGAGACGGCTACGAGGTTCTGTGCTCGACGCTCGTGATGCGCACTTCGTGATCGTCGAGGCGCTTTCGGATGGTGAGGTCTTCCAAACCGGAGAGCCGATCATCGATGCGGACGAGGCGCCGCTCTACGCCATCCAAGCGATGTTCCACGCCGTCCAACCGATGTTCCACGCCGTCCAACCGATGTTCCACGCCCTCGAAGCGGCGCTCATTTTCGGATCTGAACGTGGCCAGCTGAGCTTCCACCCGCGCAAAGCCTGACTCAGTCGTCTGTTTCAGGCCTACGAGAAAATCCCAGATCTCCGCCTGCGTTGGCACGTCGTCTTCAGTCACTCCTTTGCTATCACGTTGGTTCGACAGCCGGTCAAGCCAGGCCCTTGGGGTCTACGCTTGACGTCATCTTTCTGAAACGATCAGCGTCGATGTGCTCGTGCGGCCGAATTCTTCAGGCGCGTATTGCAGATGCACGTCGGCACCGGGCCAGAGATACGTGCCGGGCGTCACCGAGCGCACGAGGTAGTGCATGCTGTAGACGCCCGCCTCGAGGCGCTGCCCGTAGGCGATCACACGGTCCTTGTAGATCGTCTGATAGTCGATCTCCCAGCTGTCGTCCATCGCCGCGAAGTACGGCGTCGATGTCTTGAAAGTCGTATCGACCGCCTCGAGGCCGGCGGGCAGTTCGTCAGTGATGACGACGTGGTCCACGGGGTGGTCTGTGATGATCTCCAAGCCGATATCGAAGACCTGGCCTGGACCCAGTGTCAGTGGATCCTGCGGTGCGTTGAGCCCCATCTTGGCCAGCACCTGAGCGCTGTTCGCAGGACGGATGAATCTCGTGATTCTCAATCCGTTCATCGCACCAGGTTGACTCCCGGTCAGGCGATAGCGTAGCGCGACGAGATAGTGCAGCTGGCCCTGGCCGGACTTGGCGAGGACTAGGTCGCTCGAGCCGCGCGGCAAGGAGGCCATGGGCACCGAGGCTTGAGCGCTCGTTACCTTATATCCGCTGAACGCCGCTGAGGAAAGCGTGGTGGCGCCAAGCTTCGCGGTGGCGGAGAAGTTCGGCGGCTCGGGCTGGACCGCGCCATAGTCGATGAGCGCGCCGAGCGCTTGCGCGTTCTCGTACGAATCTGGCCACGTGCCGTTACGCCGCAGGGCGAGCAGGCTCGACGCGAGCTTGTCCAGGAGCGCGGGATCCGATCGCCGCGCCACGTACAGCCGCAACACTTGCGCCCGCATCGCGGCCGGCGACTCGAGCCAGCCCCACTCCTCCGGATAGTTGATCGTCGCATATCGCCCGCTCAGGTTGACGGTCTCGAGCAGCTTATCGGCCATGGCGTTTGCCTCGAGACGCCAGGCCGGAAAACGCATGAGATAGCGCGCGAGCTTCACCTGGCCGAGCAAGTCGAAACTGTTGCGCGCTGCGTAGATGTCCGACAAGAAATCATCCCGCGGCTCTCCCAAGTCGGCGAGCGCCATGAGGATATCAAGGCGCAGCCGGCTGCGACACGGTTCGATGCCGGCGCAAGCGTCAGGATCGGCGAGGTGCCGTTTGAGATAGGCCTTCGTGCCTGCGATCATCGCAGGATCGACGCTGATGCCGGCTGCTTGTGCGTCGGCGAGCGACTGCGCCGCATACGGCGTGATGAACACGTCGGATTCGTGCAACTGCGGGATCCACGAAAACCCGCCGTCCGCCTGCTGCAGCTTCTTCATCTGGGCAAGCGCGTCAGCCGCGGTCTTGCTCGCGTCGAATCCACCAAGCGACTGGTCGTATCGTTTCGCCAGGATCAGCATATCTGCGCTGGCCTGCAGTCGGCTCGCGGCCGGTTCGAGGAACGGCAGATCGTTGTCGTTGACGGTCCGCATCGCCGGAACGACGAGCTCGGGCAGGAGCGTGCTCGCGAGATCGAGCTCGAGACCGCCGCTGTCATTGACCACGCCCGGTGCCACATTGATAGGAATCGTCACAGAGTCCGCGGTCACGCCGGATTCGACGACCTGCTCCATCACGGACAGCGGCAGGCGCACGTCGAGTGGGACCTCAAACGCGTCGCTCTGGGCGCCGAGCGCGCTGCGGAACTTCACGTGGGCGGTTCCCACGCCTGTCGCCACCATGGGGAAGCGATATGCTTGCGTCTGCATGCCAAGCGACGCCGCAAGCGATGTGCTCGCCGCTTGAGCGCCGTTGACGGCAAAGGCCAAGGGCCCCGTGAGCGACCCAGTGATGTCGAAGGACCCTGCAGCACCCGAAAGGTTCGTCGCCGTGATGCCTGCCTGCATCGTGTCGCCGGGCCGAGCGAACTGCGGCAGCAGCGCGTTCGTCACAAGCGGCTTGGACACGATAAAGGTCGTGTCGGCGCGGCCGAAGCGGAAATCTGCGCCGGTCGCGCTGCCACCTGCGGCCACTGCGACCGCCATGACCCGCCACGTCGTCAGATCGTCGGGAGTCGTGAACGTGAACTGGGCGTGGCCCGCCGCATCCGTCTTCAGCGCGCCATTGTAATAGGCGAGCGGCTGGAAGTTCGTGCGCACCCGCGTGCTCGCTGCGCCCGCCTCAAAGCCGCCGCCATAGCCCCAGCCTTTCTGCAGCGGTGATGCCATCTGTTGCAGGACGACATCGGGCCGGTTGTCGGCGAAGACCGT
Source organism: Vulcanimicrobiota bacterium (assembly GCA_963806005.1). Taxonomy (GTDB): domain Bacteria; phylum Vulcanimicrobiota; class Vulcanimicrobiia; order Eremiobacterales; family Eremiobacteraceae; genus JAFANK01. Next base: position 81,728 of record CAWDWJ010000007.1, read on the forward strand.
TGATATCGCCTGCTGCGCATAGACGGTCTGCACGAGATCGGGAGGCCGATAGCCCGTCAGCTGCAGCACCGTCTCGTTGACGACCATGACCGCCGCTTCGCCCGCCGTGGCACTACCCTTCGCATCGTGTAGCGTTAGCTGCACGGTTTGGCGGGCGCCCGGCTCGAGCTTGTCGTGCAGCGGCGAGAGCGAAATCTTCAGATACTTGTCATCAAGATTGACGCCAAACGGCGCGAGGCCGGTGCGCGCCAGACTGTCGAGCGAGCCTGGCTGCACTTGGCGTAGCGGCTTGCCCCGGCGGACGAGCACCGCCTCCACCGCAGCGTTGGGCAGCATGTCGGCCGTGACGCGGAAGCGGACTTGCGGCGCCCCGCCGCTGACGGCCGTGATCTCGCGATAGAGCACTTTGTTGCGGATGACGGCGAAATAGAGCTCGGCATCGGGATAGGGCGACTGGATGAGGGCGGTCGCCGTGTCGCCGATGCGATACGTCGTCTTGTCGAGCTTGAGCTGCAAGACGCTACGGTCGTACGCGCCCCAGTCCACTTCGCCCGGACCCGTCACCCACACGGCCGAGTCGGTCGCGGCCGCTTCGTCTCGCGCACCGACGAAGTTCGCGCGTATCCGGTAGGGCCCGGGCTTGGACGCCGTGAGCGACACGGTCTGCGGGCTGCCGATCGAGTCCACGTCCGCCGATCGCGACCGTCTTGTACTGGACGCTGTCTTGTTGGGTCTCGCCACCTTCGACCAGTTGGGTCGCGCTCGCGTACACCATCTGCTGCAGTTCGACCCTCACCTCGCTCCTGCGCAGCGCAGCGCCATGCGCGTCCGTCACGATGACCTTGATCGGCAACGCCGTGCCCGCTTTGGTCACCCACGTGTTCTGCAGCCCGATGAGCGCATCCGACGGCAGCACGGTGAACGATTTCGAATCGGCGACCGAGAGATTCGAGACGTCGACGACTTGGGCGTCGACACGATAGGTCATGGGATAGGGGATGTCGGTGCCGACCTTGACCGTCTGAGCGACCGTGCCGCTTGCGCCGACCGTCTGCTTTGACTGCAGCACGTCGCTCGTGGTCGAGGGTGGCTGCTCGGGCCAGAACCACGAGCGGCCGAAGGTGAAGTCATCCCACCCCTTGGGCGAATACGACGTCTGCGCCCGCGTGACGTAGTAGCTTGCCTGGCCGCCTTGCACGGGCGAACCGAAGAGATATTCCGCCTTCGCCTGGGCTGCGACGCTGTCGCCCGGGTAGGCGATGTCCCGGTCGAGCGCAAGCGTCACCTTGAAGTTGGGCGGTTTGAATTCGGCGACCCGGAAATCACCCACGATCTCGACGCCGGCGGCGGACTTGGCCCGGATCGTGTAATAGCCGAGCGGCTGGCTTGCTTTGAGCGGCAGCTCGATCGAGAACATGCCGAACGCGTCCGTCGTCTGCGCTCCGAGGTCGTGCTTGTCGCCGCTCGGCCCTTCAAGCGTCACATGGTATCGGGTCGCGCGATCTTGTCGCAGCAGCCCATCGCGCAGGTAGTAGGCAGCGCAGGTGAACCAGGCTTTTTCCCCGGGCTGGTAGAGCTGACGATCGGAGTAGATGGCCCCGCGCGACTGAGGGTCTCCTTTATCCCAGTTCGCCCAGATGCCGTAGCCCGAGCCGCTGTACGCTTGGGTGCGCGCAAACGCCCAGTCCTGGCCCTCGCGAGCGATGGCGAGCAGATTCGGGCCGCCGTAGCTGCCGACGTTGTCCTTGACGCACGCCGCCATCGTAGAGGCGTCAAGCCAGAACGTGCCGGTCGCATCCGTCGTGCCCGTCGCGCACGGTGAAACCGGCGGGTGATCGTTGACGTAGAGCTTCGAGGGGTAGATCTCAACTGTCGCTCCGACGACGCGCGAGCCGTCAGAGAGGTGCGCGACGCGCACGAGCCCTTGCGTCGGGAACCACTGCGCGAAGACGCCGAGATTTGTGAGCTGGACGAGCCCGTAATACAGCAGCGGCGACTGGTCTGCCGTTTGAGCGGTCAGCGCCTTGGCCCCGTAGGCGAGCATGCCGGTCTTCCCGCCGAGCTTCTCGCGCAGGGCGACGACGGAGGTGAGCACCTCGTTTCTTCTTCTCGTCCACCCGAACGGCGGGCCAGGCGCTTTGCGCGGGCAGCAGTCCGCTCCCCGAGCTGTCGGGATACGCCGAATCCCAGTACACGAGATCTTGCGGCCGGACGGTCCGATAGGTGGCCGTGTACTGCCTGTTCGGCAGGTTCACGGATGAGATATCGAGCTGGAGATCGTCGTCGGCAGGGAAGATGTTCAGACCGTCCGGCATCCAGAAGTTCGGCGTGAAGTCACCGGTCGACACGGTCGTCTGCGTTTGCTTGCCCAGCGTCTGGCCGAACTTGTCGGCGACGCCCGCCCCGACCGTTATCGTGTAGGTCGTCGCCGGCGTGAGCCACGATTGGTTGACGTAGACGTCCGTATTGCCGTCGTCGACTTGCCATAGCCCAGCGGTACTCCGCGGCGTCGGCGAGATGCTCAGATTGGTCTGCACCGAATCCGCCGCGAGCGGATTGTTGAACGAGAGTTTCATCGCACCGCCGACAAAACGCCCGGTGCTTTGCGCGTCGCGCTGCAGACCACCGAACGCGAGCGGGGCGAACGTGCGATAGAAACCGACGTATTTCTCCGCGCTCTGTATATTGCCCCGAGCCGGCCGGACGCCGGCTGCTATGCGGAGGTGGTAAAGAGTAGCCTTGGCGAGCGGTTGTTTGGGGATGACCTTGTACGACCACGTGAGCGTCGACGCATCGTAACGGTATTGCGGCTGGTCTTCGTCATCCGGCGCGGGCGTCTGCGAGGTGTCGAGGGAGACAGACACGGGCACCGAGACGTTCGTGTTCTGGGCGACGAGCGACAAGTGGTCGGCAAGCGACGTCAGGTCCAACTCGACATTCGAGCGGAAGGTCAGCGTCGGGTTCAAACCACCCGGTGTGCCTCCGTCCTCTGGCAAGCCCGTGATGTCGATGGGAGCCGTGGTGAATGTCCAGGCCAGATCGTGAGTGAGCGTGTGACCGGCAAGGTCGCTCAGCCCCGCCTTGACCGTCACCCGCACGCGGGTCGCGAGCGGCAACGCCGCGTCTTGTTGAAAGCCGACCATGCGCGGTGTGAGAAAGCGGAAGCGCCCTGGCACCTGCGGATCGATCACGAACTGCGCGAGTTTGGCCTGCTGCGCCGGATCTTCGATGGCTTGCAGTGGGATGAGCGGATTGTGAAAGATGACGCGGATCTGGGCGAGCGTCTTGACCTCGCCGCGCGGACTGATCTCCACGATCCAGTTCTGCACGGTGGGTGAAGGCAGCGGCGATACGTCCGGCAGGGCAGTGGGCGGCGTACCGCCTTTCACCACGCCGCAGGCAGCGGTGACGAACGTGACTGCGACCAAGAACGAATACAGCAGTGCCCAAAATGCCCGCTGTGCTTGTCGCATGCCGCGCCTCCCGCGACTGGCTTTTACACCTTGGCAGCGACGGACCTTTGAAGCAACGGACTCTGAGGTCCGTTTGCATGAACCCGCCGCACGCACCCGAACTTCCCGTCATGAAGCTCAGGCGCCGGCTAGCATACGCCCTCACCGCGTTCGCGCTTCTCGCGCTCGGCGTTCGTTTCGCTCCCTACGTCGCCCCCATCCGAGCGGCGGACCTGGTCCAGCACCAACAGGCAGTCGAGTTCACCGACCGCAACGGCCTGCCGCTTGGAACGCTTCTCACCCGAGACCAAGAACACACGGTCGCGGTGTCCCTTTCGGCCGTCGCGCCCGCCTTCGTGCATGCCATCATCGCCTCTGAGGACAGCCGCTTTGCCCGCCACGGACCGGTCGACTACCTTGCGGTCGCCCGGGCAGCCTGGCAGATGGTAAGCTCGCGGCACGTAGTGAGCGGCGCCTCCACGATCAGCATGCAACTCGCGCGCATGATCCGGCCCTCTTCGAGCACGATCGCCGGCAAGCTCGCCCAGATCTGGACGGCTTGGCGTATCGCGGCGGGCATGGATCGCGACGAGATCCTCACGGCCTACGTCAACCGGATCCCGATGGGCGGCAACGTCTACGGTGTGGAGGCAGCTGCCCGTACCTACCTCGGCTTACCCGCGGCCGAGCTCGATCTCGCTCAAGCGAGCCTGCTCGCCGGCATCCCCAACGACCCGACTGGCCTCTACCCATACGAGCACTGGAGCGCGCTCAAAGCCCGCCAGCGTTACGTGCTCGAGCGCATGCGTAAAGACTCCTATATCACGGCAGATCAGCAACGGCGAGCGGCGGCTGAGGAGATCGCGTTGCGTCCGCGCAGCCAGGGCATCATCGCCGCGCCGCACTTCCTGTTCTGGCTGGCGGATAGTCTCCCCGACGGCAGCGCTAAAGTCCGGACCACGATCGACCGCAGCCTGCAAGAATTCGTGCAGGCGCAGGTCGCACAGGTCGTGAGCTCTTTGTCGTCGCGCAATGTCCGGCATGCCGCCGTGCTCGTGGTGGACAACCACACGGGTCAGGTCTTGGCCTACGTCGGGTCGCCCGACTACTTCTCAGAAGCGCACATGGGCCGAAATGACGGCGTGCAGGCGCTGCGCCAGCCCGGATCGGCGCTCAAGCCGTTCCTCTACGAATTGGCGCTTGAGAATCGCTTGATCCACCCGAACTCCATCCTCGCCGACGTCCCCGCCCACTACGCGATCCCGGGCGGCTTGCTGTACAGTCCGGTGGACTACAACGGCACGTACCAAGGCCCCGTGCGCGTGCGCTTGGCACTGGCCGATTCGCTCAACCTGCCTGCCGTACGCGTGCTCGCCATGGTCGGCGTGCCGCAGTTCCTCGATCGCCTCCACTCACTCGGGTTCACCCACCTCACGCGCTCTCCAGACTATTACGGCCTTGGTCTCACGCTCGGCGGCGGCGAGGTGAGCCTGTGGGAACTCACCCGTGCATACGTCGCTATCGCACGTGGTGGACAAGCGACGGAGCTTGTGACGACGCTGGGCGGCCCGCAGCCTCAGCCGGTTCAGAACAGCCGATGCTGGACGTTTGGTAGGGGAACCAGCGGCATGGGAGCTCGTCACGGATATGCTGAGCGACTCGCACGCGCGTGCCAAGGCGTTCGGCATCGGCTCGCTTTTGGATCTCCCATTCCCGGCGGCCGTGAAGACGGGTACGTCATCGGATTTTCGGGATACGTGGACCGTCGGTTTCACAAGCGACTACACGGTCGGCGTCTGGGTCGGCAACTTCAACGGCGACCCCATGCGCTCGGTCTCTGGTGTGACCGGCGCTGCCCCCATCTGGAACCGCGTCATGCTCGCATTTGCACGAGGAGCGCGAGCCACAGCCGTTCCCGCCCCCGAGCGGCCTGCGTCTTGAACCGATCTGCGCCACCACAGGCCTGCGTCCGCGCGACGGATGCTCAAGTGTCGTCTATGAATACCTCTATTCGCAGGACATGGCCGAGTACGAGCAGCCACCGAGTCCAAGTCTACCGCGCGAATACGACGAGTGGGTGGCGCGCCAGGACGGCGCACAAGCGCCGCTCCACGTGCGCATCGTCTACCCACACGACGGTGACGCGTTCGCGCTCTACCCCGATCAAAGCGGGTTCTCACCGGCCGAGCAAGCGATCGAATTCCGTGCGGTGGCGCCGCCCGGCGAACCGGTGAGTTTCTGGCTCAATGGGCACAGGATCGGCTCGCAAAGCGCGGGGGTTGCGTTTTGGCCGCTGCGACGCGGCACATGGACGCTGCGCGTGCAGGGCGCGCGGGGAAGCGATTCTGTCAGCTTTGTCGTCATCGCGGGCAAGACGCGCGTGCTGCGCCGCGGCTTCTCACTCGCGCAACATGTGTAGGGTCGCGAATTCATTCGCGACCGTTCTACGTCTCTAACTCTTGCTTCTTATAGGACTCGACCTCTTCACGCAACGACCCCGCGCCCAGGCCAACCTCGATGACGAGTTGCGCGGTCGCGACGATAAGCACGAAGCCGCCGAGCAACACCATCGAGGGACCGATCCAGGAGAATCTGACGTGCATCAGCTGCGTCAGCGCGATCATCACGCTTGAGACCAAGAAGAGGACGATGGCGAGATAGTATCCCCATAGCGCGTTGCGCGCGAGCTCCGCACGGCGCAGCTGGCGCTGCATGCGATCCTCGATGATGAGCACTGCCTGCACTTTGCCCTGTGCGCGCAGCGCTTGGCCTTGGAGGATGAGGGCACGCGTTTGGTCGACCACCCGGCCCAGCCGGACAAGCGTGCTGGAGACGAGCGAGCCTGCCGCCAAGATGAGAATCGCCGGGGTGATCATCGCCGTGACGATGGACATCCCCGGATATATTGAAGGGCCTAGCATACCAAAGTCACATACTGCCTGCAGGGTGCACATCCATTCCCGCTCGTGCCCCGTACTACAAGCATCATGCATACTGTCATCGCCACCCTCATCGCACTGCAGCTCGCGGCCGTACCGGCATCCGCGTCTCCCGCTGCGGGCGCGCCTCCTCACGAACAGATCGTCCTCGCCGGCGGATGTTTCTGGGGCATGGAGGCCGTGTTCGACGACCTCAAGGGCGTCACGAGTGCCGTCGCCGGCTACGCGGGCGGCAGCAAGGCGACAGCTCAATACGAGGTCGTGAGCACAGGTCTCACGGGTCACGCGGAATCGGTGCAGGTCACTTTTGACCCTGCGAAGATCTCGCTCCAGCAGATCTTCGAGGTCTACTTCTTCGTCGCGCACGATCCGACGCAGCTCAATCGCCAAGGGCCCGATGAAGGCAAGCAATATCGCTCAGCCATCTTCTACCAAAATGACGAGCAGAAACAGCTTGCGCTCGCCTATATCAAGAAACTGAACGACTCACATGCGTTCCCGAACCCGATCGTGACGCAGGTCGTGCCGCTGCCGACATTCTACCCCGCGGAGTCGTACCACCAGCACTACGTGGCGAACAACCCGGACAATCCATACGTCGTCTACAACGACCTCCCCAAGCTCGAGGCGTTGCATAAGAAGTTCCCGCAGCTCGTCAAATCCTAGATCGACCACTCCCACGCGTTCCAAAAATCACTGGACGCCCCGGGCTTGAAGTTGCGCAGATCCGCGTTCACGGCGTCGACGGTGGGCCGCCACACGATTCCATGGATCGGCACGGCATCGTGAATGCGCGCCTGTGTGAGCAGGTAATATTCACGCCGTCGGGCGAGGTCGTAGGTGGTCGCGCCCGCCCGCTCCCACGCGCCGAGCTGCTGGTCGACGTAGAACGAGCGGTTCTGCCCCACGGGCGGCAGTTCGTCGGGTGAGAAGTTGATGCGGTTATCAGGATCGGGGTCGAGATCCATGGTCACGAGTGCAAGATCGTAACGGCCGCGAGCGAGCAGTCCGCCGGCCGCATAGGTGGCGAAGACGAGATTGGCCGGATAATTGTGGATATCGACGTCGATGCCGACCGCTTTGAGCTCTTGCTGAACGAGTTCTTCGGCCTTGAGGCGCGCGCTCACCCCGACGACTGTCACCATCTCCAAGCGCAACGGCGTTCCCGCTTTGCGCATGATGCCGTCTGAGCCGGGCGTCCACCCGGCTGAAGCGAGGAGCGATCGCGCCCGCTGAGGATCGTAGGGATACTGGGTCGCCGCGGGATTGTAGGCCCACGAATCCGGACGCACGTCCGCCATGCCGGGGACGCCCAAGCCCAAGTACACGTCCCTGAAGAGGCGGTGCCAGTCGATCGCGTAGGCGATGGCCTGACGCACTCGTCCATCCTTCAAGAGCGGGCTTGCGCAGTTGAACTTGATATGCTCGAGTGAGAAGCTGGGCTCGGTCGTGACGCGGTAGCCTTGGACAGATAGGAGCGTGCGGTATTGGGCCACCGGCGCGTCATAGTCGAAATCGATCTCGTGCGAGCGCAGCGCGGTCAGCAGACTGTTTTGATCCGGGATGATCTTCAGCAGGATCTCGCGCAGCGCAGGCACTCCTCGCCAGTATTTCGCGTTGGCCGTCAGGGTGAGCTGATTGCCCGGTTCCCAACTGCTCACGACGAACGGCCCGCTACCTACCGGGTGCGAGTTGAACGGAATGTGGTTCAGGTCGCGATAGCGATCGAGCAGATGCTTGGGAAGGATTGCACCATTGGGCGTGCTGCCGTCCAAGAAGAACGTTCCGATGAACGGTGCGAACGGCGCACGAAGATGCACGACCACCGTATATGGGTCGGGCGTGTCCATCGCAACGACCTCGTCCGACGGCACGCGGTTGGGCACGTTGTTCAACGGGTTCATGATCTGCTGCCAGGTGAACTTTACGTCGGCTGCGGTGAGCGGCGCCCCGTCGGAAAAGACCACGCCATGGCGGAGATGATAGACAATCGTTCGGCCATCGCGACCGATGCCGCCGTTGCGTAGCGACGGCACTTCGGTCGCGACGTCCGGGCGCAAGCGGTAATGGTCGTCGTACTGCACGAGGCCCGAGTAGGAGAGCATTTCGACGTCGCCCACAAAACTCTCAAACGACAATAGTGGGTTGAGATTATCGAGATCCTCGTAGAAGCCGACACGCAGCACACCTGCGGTGGTCCAGGAGTGTTCGGCCGTGCCGCCGGCCGAATGCATCTGCACATTCGAGCAGGAGGTCAAAGCAACGATCAACACGATCGCGACCGCCGCTGCGGCGAGTGCCAAGCTGCACTTCGCCCTCATCGGAGATAAGGGCCGAACCAGATGATTAGCGCCGGCAGCGCAAGCATCGCTACATCTTAAAGCTCAGCTGGAAGTACCACTGCGTGGGATTGGGCAAGTTGAACGAATTTGTGTCGCCATACGCGGGCGCAAACGGCACCGAGAAATACGGGTTGAGCGGTACGCCGTTGGCCTTCACGTCATTGGGGCTCGAACCGTCGTAGAAATTGCTGATGAAGAACTTGTTGTACGAATACCCGCAGACCTTGGAACTTGGCGCGTAGGTTGTCGTCCATGGCTCGCTCGATCCCCCGAAACAGCTGTTGATGAGGTTAACCGCCGCGATGTTCGCGGTCGCGAAGTGGCTGAGGTTGTATTGGATCTGCAATCCCATGTTGAACTGCCAAGGCTGGTGGAACTGCCCGAAGGTGTCAAAGGTGCCTGTGTAAGGGTTGGGGACCCACAGATAGCCGGGCGTCGACCCGCTCGAGCCGACCTGGGCCTGATGGCACGACGTGTAGTCCGCGGTGAACGGCGTGGGCGCATCGGGGATCCCAAGCCCCGCCTGCGTCTGCGTGCATTGCCGTGGATCGAGTCCATGGAAATCTGCAGGCGTGCCGTACGTAGCGCCTTCGTTGAGCGAGAGCGCGGGGGTGACGGCGAGGCGCTGCCAGCGGTAACTCGCCACAAGTGCGAAGACGTTCGGCGAGATGTATGGGAAGTCAAGACCCGGGGCGTACCATCCGAACTTGTCGAGCAGCGGCTGCGGTGACATGTTGTAGTAGGGGTTGAGTATCGCTCCATTTGGCGCGCTCAAGCTGCAGGGAGCGGGTGCGCCAGATCTGTCAGCCGCATAGCACGGCGACCCGCCGCCGGCCTTCGTTAGGGCGTTGAAGTTCTGGATGTCCTGGTTGTACGGATCCACCGGGTTGATCGGACTACCGGAGTAGTTGTTCCACATCTCGGCCGCATTGGTGTACGTGTATGAGAACTGGCCGGAGAGGCCGTTCTTGTTGAAGTCGCCCTTGGTGAGCAGGAATTCAACACCGTCCGTGCGCTCCGTCCCCGCCGTGAACGATGGCGTGACGTTGAGCGTCGGGATGTTGACCGTCTCATAGAGCTGGTCGGTTGCCCAGCGGTAGTACGGCGTGACCTTCATAGCGACGTCCGAGCCGCTGAACTGGTGCTCCCACGACAGGTCGTAGTTGTTCGAGAACTGCGCTGAGACCGGGTGGAACGGCGTGTTGAAACCGAACGGCAAGAACCCGATGAGCTGTGCGGCCAAGTTAGGCTCTAGCGTGTTGTACTCGACTTCGTAATTCTGCGGCTCCTGCGCGTAGCGTCCTGCCGAGAAACGCAGCACGTTTTGCGCGTTGAGGGTGTACGTCGCGCCGACTCGCGGCAGGAAGTAGCTTTGCGTATACGATGACGGCACTGTATCTGTCATGAGGATGTGCCCGTTCAGACCGTCGGGGTGGACGGTCTGCACGCCGTCGGACGGATCTTTGATGCACGTAAAGGAGACGTATGGGCTTATGTCGCGGAGGAACTGCGGCGGCTCTGGAACGATGAGCGGTTGCAGTGTCACCGGATTGTAGCAGAACTCCTGTTGAGCTGCAGAGTACCAGAAGTTCTTCGAGGGCGACGCTACTTGGGTGATGTCGTATTGGTCTCTATCGACGCGCACGGCTTGCGTTCACGTCCAGCCGCTCGTTCGGCTTCCACTCATCGCTCAACGAGACGTTGCCGAGGATAGGATGGATCTGGTTGATGTCGGCCTGATTGCCGGTGAAGGTCAGCCTCCACGCCGCACCTTGAGCACAGGCAGGTCCTGGGATCGGGAAATTCGGGCCGCCAGCACAGGTGACGTTCTGCGGGGTCGTCCCCGTCGGGTCCGTGCTCGTCGGCAAGGCGAAGGTACCTTGCGTTATGGGGTCGTTACAGGGAGCGCGCTGGCCCGCGAGGACGCTGTCGACGCCGTTGGCGAGAGTGCCGTCAAAGGCCGCATAGCAGTTCGCGCCGTTGGTGAGACTGCTGACCTGCTGACCTGCCGTGTTGAAGTAGTTGTTGTTGTGGTAGCGCAGCGTGTTCGAGGCCAGGACGTTCAGCGTCGCGATGATCTGATTCTTCGACGAGAGCTGGTCGGCGTACTGGATCTGGCCACCGGTCGTGTGAGCGCTCACCTCGTAGTCGTAATTGGTCGCGCCGAGGTTGATCGATCCAAACTGCCCCGTGATGCCTTCTTCCACCGCGCCGCTGCGGTTGGTGTTTGAATAGAAGAAATAGCCAAAGACCCGGAGGTAGGCGGTGTCCCCGATGTTGCGTTGGTATTGCACTTTCTCGATGCTGGCGAGATCCCAACGAGCATCATTGTAGTTGGCCGGCAGCTCCGCGCCGCCCGAGCCCCACGGCTGAGTCGCCGAGGCGGTGCTGTAGTTGCAGGAGCCGGGAATCGGCAAGAATGCGGCGGGGTTCGTCGGATCTGATACACCTGTCTGGTTGATGCAGCGATCCCTTGGCGAACCCGGGAACATGTACCCGATCACCGGTGTGTTAGCGTAGTTGAGGAATCCGGTCCCAGCCGGATAGGTGTAGAAGTCCGGCCATTGCGGAGTCGAGGCGTACGGCGAAAATGGACCGGCGGTCGGACTGATCAGCGTGTTCAGCAGCGGTTGCGCGTCAAGCGCCGAGCTGTAGTACGTATTGAATTCAGCGGAGTTCGAATACAACAGCTGGATGTCGTCCATCCCCGAGCCGCTCTTGTGGGGGATGCCGACGTGGAAATTCATCAACGCAGCCGTGCCGCGCAAGTTCGACGTGTAATCGATGTTCGGCCCGACAGTGGCCAAACAACCCGGATCGTTCCACAACAAGGCGGTCGCCGGGTTTGAGTAGAGCGGCGCACCGTTGCTGTTGCACGATGGATAGACCGCCGGCCAGAACGGCAGGTTCGTCGTGACGTTGCTCGGGTAGGTCGCCGGGAACTCATCTGCGACGGACGCGCCGTTGTCGTTGCCCAGATAGCGGAAATCTTGCGTGTAGCTGCTCAGCCCGACATAGTAGGTGAAGCGTCGGTTCTCAGCCGCGCCGCCGGTGTCGAACGAAAAGTCGTTGTAGAGCGCCGGCGAACCCATCCGCCCTGAGAAATTCGCAAAGCCCGGATACGTGCCTGATTTCACCACTTGGTTAATGAAGCCGGCAAGTCCCGTGGCGTTGGAATCAGTCGTGCCGCCGCCGGCGTAGACCTGCAGTTCCTGCTGCCCAAGGGTCGACGCCTCATACGATGGGTAATTGTCAAACGTTCGGTTGACGGGGACGCCGTCATACTCGTAGCCGATCTGATCGAAATTGCCGCCGCGGATGTAGACGGTCTGATTGACGCCCAACTGGTTTGGCGGCACGAAGGCGCCGGGCATGGCGGCGATAGCCGAATAGGCGTTGTTCAAACCGCCGCCGCCACCAAGTGTAGAGGCCCCACTCGTCAGCGCGGGGTTCGCCGAATAGACGTCGGGAGTCGTGCCGGGCCGAACCGGGTTGAGCGACGAGCGTGACGTCACCTTGACCGTTCCGAGCGTGCGCGTCGTCGCGGTCATGCGTATGATCACGCTCTGCGATTGATCGGCGAACACCGAGACGCCCGTGATGCTGGCCCCGTCGTAGCCGTCCTTCGTCGCAGTCAGCGTATACGTGTCGGGGATGAGTGAGAGGAACGTATACCGCCCGGTGCTATCGGTGAGCGTGCTCTCAGCCTGCGATGGGCTAGCGGCGCTGACTTTGGCGCCGGCGATGGGCGCTCCGCTCTCGGAGTCTTTGACGCTTCCCGAGATCTTGCCGGTCGTACCGGCCTGGATCGTCGATGCGCTCAGCACGAATACCAGGAGGCTGGCCAGCGCGACCTGGACCGCGATCTTCGTTCTCATAAGCGTCTCTTTCTTAACTCACTCATGTGCACGAGGGAATGGTGGCTGTGGCTGGAGGGGTGTAGGGGTTTGCCGGCCGGTACATCGGCGTCTTGCTCCCGTCGACGTCAATCGTATAGGTCGGCGCCCGGGCGCAGCGCTTGTTGAAGTCGTACGTCTGACCGTCTTTATCGAGGACAGTCACGTGGATGCCCGTGTAGACCAAAGGCTTGCCCGGCTTGATGGGCTGCGCCGTGCCGCCGATTAAGAACAACGCGGAGCCGTGTGGAGTGTTGCGCGTCAGGGTGCCGATGCCGTGCTTATCGACGAGGACGGCAGTGCCCGTGTCGATGCCAAGCCCCATGACGTTCGTGGCGCTGTGCTGCTGCTGCAGCCGAGCCAGAAACACTGCGAGACGCCCGAGCCTGTCGCGCTGCACGAAATGGGTGTCGGTGATGACGTTGCGGAGCGGAGGCCAGACAAAGAGGTTGTGAGTGAAGCTGATTGTCGGCTCGGATGGATTCGGGACCGCGTTCTTCGTGGTGACCTCCACGTCGGCGCCGGCTGCGTCGGCCGCCACGGAATCGTATATCCACGCGCCTTGAATGGCGAGGCCCGCGCTATTGCCGCCGACCACGCCCCCGCGCTCGTACACACCTTGAATCGCGGCGGCGAGCGGCGATCCTCTCCACCACACGTAGTTCGCTTGATCGCCCCCCGCAAGGAACACACCTTGCGCCCGTTCCACGTAGGAAGCGGCTTTCTGCAGATCGGCGGCGCTCGCTCCACGCTCGACCTTAAGCATCTGCACGGAGTTGAAATGCGCCAGCTTGAGAAAGTACGGACCGTAGTCGTAATCACCAGAAGCGCGCAACACGATGATGTCGCCGCCATTGCCGTCATGAGAACCGGCAATGACGTCGTGCATCCAGACGAAAGCCGCATCGACGTCGCCGCCGCCGCCCATCAGGATAAGTCCCGGGCCATGCGCTGTCACGCCGCTCGCAGTTTGCGAGCCGACTCGAGGATAGATGGTGAGCATGGATGATCGTTGCTCGGCAGACGCTGAAGGGCGTCCGGCGCCTGCGACAATGCCGAACGCGATCGCTGTTAGAGCGACGACGCCGAAAAGAGAAAAAACAGTGAACCAACTTCGCATGAGGTGAAGCTCATTGGCTACCGGTTTGCGACCTGGTACTATCCTCTCTCTATCGCTGAGTCGGCCGTTCGCCCCCAGCGAGCCCGCTCCTCTCCCGGCTCGAGCAGCGGCGCGCGCGTATGACGATCCGACTTGTGCGCTTTTGCCACTCGAGGGAATCACGCGCAACCCACCTAAGCCGTCAACCGTGTACTTGGAGGAGAAGGCACGTATGCGCAAGGTAGTGATCGCTTTTGTGTGGGCCGCCTGTTTCGCCGCGGGCGGCGTAGCCGCCGTGTCGGCGCCCAAACCGACACCGACACCACAGCTCACCAAGCATCAACAGGAGCAGCTCGAGGAGAGGCTTGAGAAAGAGAAAGCGTCGGCGCCGGCCGACGAGTATTTCGGCAAGATGAAGCTGAGCTTTCTGGGCATCGACAACACGTTCCGCGACCAGTCGATCCGCGCCGGGTCGCATACGACGGATTCAAGCGTCATCAGCAAGACGGATTTTGCCGCCGATTCACTACGCGATTGGCAGCATAAGTACCCAAAAGATCCCCAGCTGGCGAGATCGATGTTCTTAGGTTCGCAGACCTACTTGAAGATCTGGACGGCGGCGGGCCAAGAGCAGGCGGCCTACTATCTCATCACGCTGCGCAACAAGTTCCCAACGACGTATTTCGGCAAGCAGGCCAAGGCAGAACTCGGCAGAGGTCTAACTATGCACGTCATGGAGGCGGCGCAGCCCTGCATCCTCCTGGCGGATACCGTTCAGCCGACGCCCGCTCCCGTGCCGACCCCAAACCCGAAATACAATATCAAGGTGTCGGTCGAGCCTGCCCCCTGTTATGTGGCGACCCCGCAGCCGACGGCGACCGGCATCGTCACACCGCCGAGCCCGAGCTGCGAGCGGCATCGTTCCCGCGCCGAGCCCGAGCGCGAGCGGTATCGTTCCCGCGCCAAGCCCGTCCGTGGGCACTCACTAGATCTCGGATGAACGATGAGGGCAACATCCCGAGCGGAGATGAGGCGCTTGGGATGGATCGGGACATCCCGAGGCGCGACTTCCTCAACGGCCTTGCGATCGCCGTCGGTGGCAGCACGCTTGCAGGCAGCGTGCTCCCTAGCCTGGCGCAAGCCGCGCAACGCTTCCCGCAAGACATCCCGGGGTACTATCCGCCGACGCTGACTGGATGCGCGGCAGCGCTCCGGGGACGTACGAATCCGCTCATGCGCTACGCGATGGCACCTTCTGGTCGCAGATGGGGACGCCCCAAGACACGGGCGAGCGCTACGACCTGATCGTCGTCGGGTCGGGGATGAGCGGTCTCGCGGCGGCGTATTTCTATCGCCAGCACGTGCCGAGTGCGCGCATCCTCATCCTTGACAACCACGACGACTTCGGAGGCCACGCGCGGCGCAATGAATTCCATCCACAGGGCCGTCTGCGCGTGACCAACGGCGGCACGTATGGCATCGAGTCGCCCTTCCCCTATAGCCCGGTAGCTACGCGGGCTTCTCACCGAGCTTGGCATCGATCCACCTGCGCTCGCTAAGCACGACGATCGCTGGGACTACTACCGGGGGCTCGGCACCGGATATTTCTTCACCAAGGAGTCGTTCGGTGTCGAGCGCTTCGTGGGCAAGTTCCCAAGCGACTTCTACGGCGACTCGTCAAGCGTGACCGCTTGGCAGGCATTTCTTGCTAAGACTCCGCTCTCGCCGGCGGCGCAGCACGACGTCGTGCGCGTGGAGACGGCCAAGGTCGATTACCTTCCCGGCTTGTCCTCGGACCAAAAGAAAGACCGCTTATCGAGGATGAGCTATAAGAAATTCTTGACCGACTATGTCAAGGTGCGTCCCGAGGTCATCACGTTTTACAAAGAACGCACCTACGACCTATGGGGCGTCCAGATCGATGCCGTCTCCGCCTTAGACTGCTGGGGATGTGATTACCCGGGCTTCCAAGGCATGCACCTGACGCAAGAGCCGTATCACCGCATGGGATTCACCGCCAAAGGGACGGCGACGCCGAACCAACCCGAGTACCAGTTCCATTTCCCCGACGGCAATGCGTCAGTCGCGCGGATGCTCGTACGCTCCCTCGTTCCCGGCTCCTTCACCGGTCACACGGCTGAGGACATCGTGACCGCGCAGGCGGATTACACGAAGCTCGACCGCGACGGATCGCGCGTGCGCATCCGCTTGAGCAGCACGGTCGTGCGCGTCCAGCACATCGGCGATCCGGCCACGGCCAAAGAGGTCGAGGTCTTCTATGCACGCGAGGGCCGGGTCTACAGTCTGCGCGGCAATGCGGTCGTCATGGCCAGCTGGAACATGATGATCCCGTATGTCGTCACCGGACTTCCGCCCGAGCAGCAAGAGGCGCTCCACTACGGCGTCAAGGTGCCGCTCGTCTATACGGCGGTCGTCCTGCGCAATTGGCAGGCTTTCCATAAGCTCGGTGCATTGTTCATCTACACGCCCGGGATGTTCCACGCGTATATGCGGCTCGACAATCCGGTGGATATCGGCGACTATCGATCGCCCAGGTCGCCGGATGAGCCCATGGTCGTGCGCATGCTGCGCACGCCGTGCAGCCCCGGCCTGTCGGAGCGCGAGCAACATCGCGTCGGCCGCGCTGAACTGCTCGACAGAACCCTTCCCGGTCTTCGAACGCAACATCCGCGAGCAGCTTGCGCGCGTGCTCGGCCCAGCAGGCTTCGATCCAGCAATCGACATCGAAGCGATCACCGTCAACCGCTGGCCGCACGGCTATGCCTACGAGTACAACCCGCTCTTCGATCCGGACTCGTTCTTTAGCGGCGGCGTGACCCCGAACGAAGTGGCGCGCAAACGCTTCGGCCGTATCACGATCGCCAACTCGGACGCGGCCGCAGCAGCTTATACCGACCAGGCGATCGACCAAGGCTACAGGGCGATTCAAGAACTCATGTGAGGCGTGAACCGCACGCGAGGCGCGGAAGCGGATAGTGACACAAAGCGATGGAGAGGCCTTTTATGGACCTCTCCGTTGATTCGCTAATGGCTGTCCTACGGTTAACGCGGGGGCTTCAGGAGGGGTGCAGGTATTGACGGATTGGGCATTCGAGTGACGATTGGCGCCCGTGGCAACATCGCTGCCGCGGCGGCCCGCGTCATGACCGTCATCCTTTCACCTGCGTGACCAAGCGCTGATGCGTAGATGTGGTAGTCAAATGCCAGTGAGTTTCGGCCGCCTTGCACCTCGCGCACAACGAACCCGGTTGGACCCTTACTCGCCACGAAGAGGCCGCGTGTATCGCCGTCGGGGGTGAGCATCACGTGATAAGGCGTTCGCAGATCGATTGTCTGTGCGAATGCGGGATCGAGCGAGACCATCGCCATGCCGTTGATCAATTGGCCCGAACCCGTGTCTTCCACTGTCTGCGATGTGGTTTTCGGACTAAAAGCAGTCGCAACGCTCCCGCTGCGCGTGACGGCGAACGCGTTCAGCGTTCCGCGGTAGAAAACGTCCCCAGAACCGTCCACGTAGAACAGGTTGTTTGCTCCTGTGGGGTCAGTAGCAACAATTGGGAAGCTCGTCGCACGCGCAACCACCCCGATATATGTTCCGCTAACGTCTCCGCCGTTCCCCGACCCGCCGGTAACCAAGAGGCCGAGTCCGCTTGAAGTGTGTCCCTCGAACGCTCGAACTGAACCGGACGATGCGTAGACACCCACTCCGGAACTCGAGCTGCCGACGACCCCGTTGGAGCCGCCGGTTCCATAAACTCCGTAAGTGGAACCACTACCGTACACCCCAATAGAGCTAGTACTCAGCCCAACGGCCCCGTAGCCCGATGTAGCGGATCCGTACACGCCATAGGTTGCACCCGATCCGTACACGCCCAGATAGTTGGTGCTATGGCCGGAAATACCGACGCTGGTGGTTGACGTGCCTAGCACACCGAAGCTGTTCGACGAGGTCCCGCTGATGCCTAGGCCGCTCGTCGACACACCGGAAACTCCGGTGCCGAGTGTGGATAAGCCTCGGACGCCGCTGTTGAAGCTCCCCGAGGTGCTAATGTCCTTTCCATACACGCCGAATCAACCATTGGCCGCCGATGTGCTGTTGATCTTAGTCCAACCAGCGACGCCGACGCCATTAAGTCCAACGCCTCGAATGGCTGCGCCATGCTCCGTTGTTGTCGTACTCGATGCACGGGTTAGAGCTAACACAAGTCGGATCTATGACGCCTGCGTCTGGATGTGACCGATTCGCGGCGACCGTCAACGCAGCGACAGCCACAAGGGGAACCGAAAGCAACACGAAGCGCAATCGTTGGGTATTCATTCAATCTCCTTTTGCAGACGCCGAATTTTAGGGCAAGTCCAAGTCAGAATCTAATCAAACGTGAGCCGCTCTTAGACCAAGCATAGCATGGATCCGCGCAGTTTCAAAAGTGGGCCGTTAACACCTTGTTGGCCACTCGTGTTCTAGCCGACTCAAGTGGGTCCAGCGGGACTTGGGGTGCGGTAGCCTACTCGTGCTCGAGCGCCTGCGTGTAGTATTCGCTCCCATACTGACGCCGATAGACTAGCAAAGGGATGGCGCCGACAAGCAATAGGCCGATCACGATCGCATCAGCGCGAAGCCCGAGCGATGGCCATCTGTGCGACCGCGACGCCAAAGACGAAGAGCGCAGAAGCGACTGGCCAGACCCCGCGGAGCAGAAACATCCCCCTGTCCGCGCGGTCTGCATCCCGATAATATCGGGCACAGGCAAATCCCGAAAGACCATAATAC
>CAWDWJ010000008.1:0-366801 GCA_963806005.1 Vulcanimicrobiota bacterium
ATCGACCTTCGCGCGCTTGGCCTCCTCGCGCAGGCGGCCGAGCAGCGAGGCGACCGACACGTCGCCGAACCCGATGCCGGCGTACAGATCTTCGATGCTCGAGCAGTTGAACCGCCCGGCGAGCTTGGTGAGGAACGGCGCGGTGGCCACGGGCGTCAGTTGATTGCGCGCGAGCTCGCGTTCCAGGATCTCCTTGCCGGCCACCACGTTCTCGTCGCGGCGGTGCTTGCGGAACCACTGCTTGATCTTGTGCTTGGCGCTCGACGTCTTGCATATCGCCAGCCAGTCGAGCGATGGTCCCGGGCTGCTCTTGTTGACGAGCGCCTCGAGAATGTCGCCGTTATGCAGCTGGTAGTCGAGCGGGACGATCTTGCCGTTGATCTTGGCGCCGACGCAGTGGTGACCGATCGACGGTGTGGACGTGGTAGGCGAAATCGAGCGGCGTCGAACCGGCCGGGAAGCCCATGACGTCGCCTTTGGGCGTGAAGACGAAGACTTGGTCGTTGAACAGGTCGATCTTGAGGGTCTCCATGAACTCGCGGCGGTCGCGCATGTCCTTCTGCCACTCAAGCATGGAACGCAGCCAGGCGAGCTTCTCGTCGAAATCGTCGCTCGCGCCGCCTTCCTTGTAGCGCCAGTGCGCCGCGATGCCGTATTCGCTCGAGCGGTGCATGTCGTGGGTGCGGATCTGGATCTCGATCGGGTCGCCGCCCGGGCCGATGACCGTCGTGTGCAGCGACTGGTAGCCGTTGGTCTTGGGCATGGCGATGTAGTCTTTGAAGCGGCCGGGTAGCGGCGTCCACAGGCTATGGATGATGCCGACCGCACCGTAGCAATCTTTGACCGAGTCGACGATGATGCGAACCGCGATCAGGTCGTAGATCTCTGAGAAGTCTTTTCCGTGCTGCAGCTTCTGGTAGATCGAGAAGAAATGCTTCGGCCGGCCCGAGACGTCGGCTTTGAGCCCCGCCGCGTCGAAACGGTTGCGCACCTCGGCGATGATCGTCTCGACGGTCTTCTCGCGATCGGCTCGGCGCTTGGCGACCTTCTCGGCGATATCGCGGTAGGCTTGAGGGTCCATGTAGCGCAGCGCCAGGTCTTCGAGGTCCCACTTCATGCGATAGATGCCCAGACGGTGGGCGAGCGGAGCGTAGATCTCCAGCGTCTCTTGCGCGATGTTCTTCTGCTTGCTCTGCGGCAGGCTGGCCAGCGTGCGCATATTGTGCAGACGGTCGGCGAGCTTGATGATGATGACGCGGATGTCTTTGGCCATGGCCAAGAACATCTTGCGCAGGTTCTCGACCTGCACGTCTTCCTTACTCTGATAGGGGATCTTGGTCAGCTTGGTGAGCGCGTCCACAAGCGAGGCGATGTCGGCGCCGAAGCGCTTTTCGATCTCTTCGACCGGTACCGTCGTGTCCTCGACGACATCGTGCAGCAGGCTCGCGGCGATGCTTTGCGGATCCATCTCGAGCTCGGCCAAGATGGACGCCACGGCGAGCGGGTGAGAGATGAAGCTCTCTCCTGAGGCCCTAGTCTGACCGTCGTGGGCGTGCTCGGCGAACGAATAGACGCTTTCGAGCCAGGCGGCGTCGACCGCCGGCGCATAGGTCTTGACCCGTTCGATGAGTTCGCTGAAGTTGTTCGCCATCTGCCGTCTTAAGCAACGGACCTCACGGCCCGTTCGTCTGTCCCGCTATCCTGCGTGTCTGGTTCTCTCTACTATATATTGTAGCGGTTCTACGCCCGATGGCACAAGCGTTCCCGCTATCGTTTTCTGCTCTAGCGCGCCCCGGGCTAGAACGTCATGAGGGTTGTGACCGGGGTTGCGCCGAGCTTATCTCGGCCCCCCAGGGCGGCGAGCTCGATGAGGAACGCAAAACCCACCACGTGCCCGCCGAGCTGCTCGACGAGGCTCTTCGTGGCGCAGGCGGTGCCGCCGGTGGCGAGCAGATCGTCCGCGATGATCACGCGCTCGCCATTGCCGAGCGCATCGCGATGCACTTCGAGCGTGTTGGTGCCGTACTCGAGCGCGTAGTCCGCCTTCAACGTGTCGTAGGGAAGCTTGCCCGGCTTGCGCACGGGGATGAGGCCCGTGCCAAGCGTGTGCGCGAGCGGGGCGCCGACCAGATAGCCGCGCGCCTCGATGGCCACGACGTAGTCGACCTTCTGACCGACGAACGCTTCGGCGAGCCGGTCGATCGCTGCGCGAAATGCGCGTGGGTCTTTGATGAGCGGGGTGATGTCACGGAACAGGATCCCCGGCTTTGGGAAGTCCGGAATGGCGCGGACGAGCGCCTGCAGCTCAGCGATCTGCACGGAGATCCCTCCTCGCGGTGACGGTGCGCTCTATTCGGCGTCCCAGGCCTTGACGAATCCATCGACGAGCGAGCTCGCCTTGGCGTCTGTCGGACCCGTGACCTCGACGGCGATGTAGTTGTTGACGCAGAAGATGGTGGCTTGGTAGACGCCTTGGTCGGCGTACAGGACCACGGTGCCGTCCTTATGGACGCTGCCCGAGGTCACGTGTTTCAGTCCTGCCGACGTCAATGCGGACGAGGCGAACACCGCGCACTTCTCACCTGTCACTGTGGTCTTCCATGCGTTCGTGCTGACGGATTGCCCGTCGGCGGCGAGCGCTATCTGCGCGGTGAAGACCATGGCCACCGATGCCAGTCCTGCGATCAGATGTTTCACCACATAACCTCCCACGTCACACGCAACAATAGGCTCGGGGCGTGATAAGCCCCGACCCCTCTTTCGCACCGCGGCCACACCGCCCTTCGCCGGCCGCACCTCAGCGGGCGCTGCGCGACGGTTGTGGTCGTCGTCCGCGGGTCCTCGTGCCCATCACCGGTTCGCTAGACGTCACAACCCCCAAGCGTGATACGCGGGCTTGCGTCAGCTGCAAGGAGGGAACACGGATGGAGCAGGGCGGCATCGATCGACTGTCCGGGCACAACGTCCTCTTCGGGGTCTACCGGGACGGGGACAACAACCTCGATGAGGTCCAGGAACGTAACATCACCGATTTCATCAAGGCGACGAGCACCAATCCTGCGCTCAAGGTGGTGGCCGAGGACACGACCCGCACCGCGCACGCGCCCTTCCTGCGCGGCCAGCTGCGCACCGAGTGGTCGACGATCCAAGGCGGGAGCCAGCATGTCACCCGCGTCACGGCACCGGCCGACATGTCGGACCGCCGCACCCTCGCCGCCTTCGTCGAGCAGACGCTCGAGACGCGTGTCAACGATCCACACTTCCGAACTGCAGATGTGTGGATCGATCTGGTCGATCATGGCGGCGGCGACGGCGGCGGATTGCAAGCCGACAGCAGCGGCGGGTTCATGTCGCTTGAAGATATCGCGGGCGCGATCGGCGATGGGAAGGCCGCGTTTCGCAAACGCCATCCCGGCGCCGACGATTCTGTGACCGGGGTCTTGGCGAACCAATGCTTGATGGCGACAGTGGGCTTCGCCGACACGCTTTCGCACGCCGGGATCCGCTATCTCGCCGCCTCTCCGGAGACCATGCTTGCTCCCGGCGTCCCATCCGCGGCGTTCGCGGACACGCTCACGCGTGGGAAAGGCTGGGAGAAGGAAGCGGTCGACGTCACCATGCGCGCACGCTACGGCAGGGGCGAGGACTCCTACCACCCCGCTGCGGCCTTTGACGTGTTGGACATCGGGGCGCCTGCCATCGCCAAGGTTCGTACCGCGATCGCCGGTTTCAATCTCGCAGTCTCGTCGCTCGACCATACGGAGACGGGTCGCGCCGAGGTACAGGAGATACGCAGCGATCTCAGATCGGTGCGGGGGATGGTGCGCTTCGACCATTCCGCCGACATGCCGTGGCATGCCGACCGACCCGCGATCGCCAGCTATTGCGCGATCGCCGACGATGCACGCCTGCCGGATCCGATCCGCGCGGCGGCGCGAGCCGCCTCATCTGCAGTGTCCGATATGGTGATCGCACACAAGGAGTCTGCTGACTTCGGACCATTCCATGCATCGTACGCGGATGCGGTCGGCCCGACCGTACACTTGCCGATCACGAGACTCTCGTACGATGCGTGGGCCGACCAAGGCGTGGTGGAGACGCACAACGGTTTCTACGATGCCGTTCACGGCCGTGACTTCGCACGCGCCATCGGCGCGTATAACGCGGTGGAAGATGCGGCGGGCGCCGTGGCGTAGCGCCGTCAGGGCACTACCTGGAAGCGTGCCGACATGCCCTCCTGCAGGTGGAAGTTGATGTGACAGTGGTACAGCCAGATGCCGGGGTTATCCGGCGTCATGTCGACCACTTCCATGCCCATGATGGGCAGCTCGATCGTGTCGGTCCGCTTGCCGTCTTCGAGCACGGTCTGACCGTGCCAGTGGGGGCTATGCACGTCGAAATCGCTCATCGTTGAGAGGACATACCAGCGCACGCGCTGGCCGCGCTGCATGACGAGCATCGGCATGTTGCCGAACAGATAGCCGTTG
This sequence comes from Vulcanimicrobiota bacterium, assembly GCA_963806005.1. Lineage (GTDB taxonomy): Bacteria > Vulcanimicrobiota > Vulcanimicrobiia > Eremiobacterales > Eremiobacteraceae > JAFANK01. The sequence continues at coordinate 4,488 of CAWDWJ010000008.1, forward strand.
ATCGTATAGAACTGGTTGCCCGCCAAGAACACGCCCGACCCCGATTTGACCTTTGCCGGATCCTGGCCGTGCATGCGGATGTTGTCATCGAGATAGCGGCTTTGGTCCTCTTCGATCTCGGCAAAGCCGGTGATGAATTCTTTGTCCACCCCTTTGGGCAGACCATCGGGCTGCATCTGCCCCGCGGCCGTGATGATGATGGGTCCGAACAGGCCAGTGTTGACGTCGCGGATCTCGTCGGTGTGCGAATGATACATCCACACGATCGAGTTCGGATCGTTTGGACCTGGACCGGCGCGCTCCGGGACCTGCCATGTGTAGGTGTACGTGCCACCCGGCGGCACGGAGTCACCGCGACGCTCGGCCGGGGTCTTGTTGTCGTTGTACGGTGCCCCTTCGGAGCCTTTGAGATACAACACCCCGTGCGCATGGACTCCGTACGGCTTATGGGCGTGGTTCTTGAAGACAATGATGATCGTGTCGCCCACTTGCGCCCGAATCACAGGTCCCAAGATCCCGAGATACGCGTCGCCGGACGGCCGCGGCTTGAGCGTCGCGAATGTCGCGTCGGTGTACTCGCGGTACACCGCTTTCTTGTACGTCCAGCCCAGTTGCGCAGGTGACTGCCGTCGTATGGGCTGGTCATTCACGAGGTTGCGACCGCTCGGGAGATAGTTCCAAATGACTTCGTCTGCGGCGATGTAGTAGGTCCGCGTCTGCGCGACGGCGGTGTTCGCCAACGACGCGAGAAGAACAAGTATCAACGCTGCAACGGTAACGTGCCGCATGGTGCGCCCTCCTGTGTCGAGGTTCGACAGGGTCGGCGTGAGGCCTGTGGGCCGGTTACGCGTCAGGCTCGAGGTGGATGAGCACGTGTGCGCGGGGCAGCGCCTGTTTGATGTCGACGACGATGAGGTCGGAGAGGTCGTGCGCCTGCTGGAGCGCCATATCGCCCTTCATCTGCAGGTGGAAGTCGATGAACTCCCCACCCCCCGAGCGACGGGTGCGCAGCTTGTGATAGCCGGCGTAGGTGTCACTATGGCGCTCGATGATGTCACGGATGAGCGCTTCTTGGGTTTCGGGCAGCCTGCCGTCGGTGAGGTCGACGAAGGCGCGCACGCTCACGTCGTACGCCGCCTTGACGATGAGACCGGCGATCATGAGCGAGATGATCGGATCGATCAAACTCAGGCCGGTCAGCCGGATGGCGAGCAGACCGGCGGCCACGCCGACCGCTGTCCAAACGTCCGCGCGCAGCTGTGAGGCTTCTGCTTGCAACGCAGGCGACTGTTCGAGCTTCGCGGTCTGCGCCAGGCGGCTGGAGACGACCGCGTTGACGACGGCGGAGAGGATCATGACCCCCAGGCCGAGGTCGAGGTGGGCGATGGTGGGCGTCAGGCGGATGTGCTCGATCGCTTGTCCGACGACGACCGCGGCGGTGACGAGGATGAACAGCGCTTCAAGGGCCGCGCCGACGTTCTCGAACTTTCCATGGCCATAGGCGTGGTCTTCATCCGCCGGTCGGGTCGCCAGGCGCACGGAGACGAGCTGGAAGGTCGTGACGAGCAGGTCGACGCCGGAATGCAGCGCTTCGGAGAGCACGCTCACCGATCCGGTGAAGATCCACACAACGAGCTTGAGGACGACGAGCAGCGCGTTCGACACGAGCGGCACTCGCAACGCCCGCACGCGCGCGACGCCGGTCAGACGCAGTGCTTCGTTGAGGTTACGGGTCCCTTGGGAGCTGCTCGTCGGGATGCTCGCCGCCATCGTCGTCACGTAGTTCCGCTAGCAAACCGAGGATTCCGCCGGGGTTCGAGGAGGTCTCAGACGCCGTCTCAGGGGTGGTGCGCTTCTTGCGGTAGCGAGGCGGCGGCGGGGCCGGCGCTTTGCGCTTGGGCGGCGTCCGCTGCATCTGCGACGTCGCGCCGACGCCCGCGGTGGGGGCCGTCTGCAGCTCGCGAGACGATGCGGCGGCGCGGACAGCCGCGCGTTTGCGGTTGTCCCAGTTCTTCCACAGCACGAGCAGCGGGCTCGCGATGAAGATGGACGAGTAGGCTCCGCTCGTCACGCCGACGAGGAGCGCGAAGGCGAAATTCTTGAGCGTATCGCCCCCGAAGAAATAGAGGGCGAGCAGCGTGATGAGCACGGTGGCAAGCGTGTTCACCGAGCGGGTCATCGTCTGCAAGAGCGAGGTGTTGACCATCTGATCGTAGGGGACATCGGGCATGACACGGCCGTTCTCTCGGATCCGGTCGAAGATGACGATAGAGTCCATGACCGAATAGCCGATGACGGTCAGCAGGGCGGCGAGGAAGGCGTCGTCGGCCTTGCGGTTGGCGATCGCATAGATGCCCACCATGACCAAGACGTCGTGGACGAGGGCGATGTCTGCCACGATACCGTAGCGCAGCTGGTTGCCGAAGCGAAACGCGATGTAGAGCAGCTGCAGCACGAGCGCGATGACGAGCGCCCAGAGCGACCTGCTCAGGTACTCCTTGGAGAGGCTCGGACCGACTGACGTGATCTGGCTTTGTCCGCGATCGACCTTCATACCGGCGCGGTCGAGGGCATTGAAGATGGGACCCGGGTCATTGATGGCGCTTTGCGTCTCGATGATGACGCGGTCGTTGGGCGCGGTGTCACCTTGTTTCTGGGCGAGCTGCAGGCTCTCGTCACCCGATTGGATCGGGGCGTACTGCGAGCGGAACTCAGGGCTGATCGGCGACAGATCGATCGACTTGAGCGCATCGCGGACGGCTTGTTCGGAGACGGTTTGCGAGAACTTGACGTCGATCGTCGATCCACCGGTGAACGAGAGGCCGAGCGGCAAGCCATGATGGGCGACGAGCGCGATCACACCGGCGATGATGACGGCGAGCGACAACCCGAACCAATAGTTGCGCTGGCCGATGATATTCCATTTGAGGTTGCGGAAGAACACGCCTTATGCCCCGTACAGCGCGGGCTTGGTCACGAGGTCGTTGTCCACGACCGTGTCGACGAAGGCGCGCGTGATGTTGACCGCGGTCAAGAGCGAGAACACGGTCCCGACGAGGAGCGTCAGCGCAAACCCCTTCACCGTTCCGGTCCCGAGCCAGTACAAGACAAGTGCCCCGACGATGGTCGTGACGTGGGAGTCGAAGACCGTCCAGAAGGCGCGCTTGAAACCGACGCCCACCGCAGCACGGGTCGTGCGCCCGGCCCACAGCTCCTCCTTGATGCGTTCGAAGATGAGGACGTTCGCGTCGACCGCCATACCGATGGAGAGCACGAAGCCGGCGATGCCGGGCAAGGTCAGCGTGACCTGGAAGAGCGCGACGTAGGCCAGCATCAAGAAGCAATAGACGACAAGTGCGAGGTCCGCTAGCAAGCCAGGGACGCGGTACACGGCCAGCATGAAGAGCAGCACGACGCCCAGCCCGGCGAGCGATGCGACGAGCGACTTCTGCAGATCGATCGCGCCGAGCGTCGGTCCGACGTTCTCGATCTCGATGATCTTGGTCGGGACCTTGAGCGAACCCGCAGAGAGCTCGTTGGCGAGGCGCACCGCCGTGTCGGTCGTGAAGCCACCGTGGATCTCACCCTGATTGCTGATCGCGCCCTCGATGGTCGGCGCCTCGATGAGCTTCTTGTCCAAGAAGATGGGCAGCGGATTGCCGATGTTGTGGCTCGTCCAGTCGTAGAATTTCTTCGAACCCGCGCTCGTGAGGGTGAAGTGCACGGCCGGCTGACCGGACGCATCCGATCCCGCGGTCGCGCTCGACATGTCGGCGCCCGTGATCACCGGCGGCCCGGAGGCCTTGTACGGATCGTACTTAGGATCGCTCTGCGCCTTTGCGACTTGTTCCTTGGTCAGCGGACGCATTTCGAGCACCGCCGCCTCGCGGATGAGCGCGATCGCCTGCTCGGGATCTTTGAGGCCGGGCATCTCGATATTGATTCGGGTATCGCCGACCTTGGAGAAGGTGAGCTCGTTGACTCCTAGACCGTTGAGCCGGGTCTGCAGCACGAGCAACTCTTCATCTAACAGGTCGCCCGTGATCTTCGGGACGTCCGCCGTAGGCTCGAGCTCGACGAGCGTCCGCAAGCCGCCCTGCAGGTCGAGACCTAAGTGGATGGTGCTTTTGAGCGGCGTGAAAGCGAGCGCGCACAAGACGCACAGCACGACGATCACCGTGAGCTTGATCAGATGCTTCCAACGGAACCAAAAAGACAAATGCTAACTCCAGGCCATGTATTGCAGGGCCTGGATGTTCGGCGGTAGCGGCCCACAACCCCCGCCTCCGTTGTTGGAAAAGGCACGCCGTCCGCCTCGGTCGTCGCGTTTCAGCGACCGCTCAAGGCTGCTTTCACACGCTCTTGTGAGAGGGGGACCTGGCGCACGCGGATGCCGCCAGCGGCGAAGATCGCGTTCGCGATCGCCGGAGCGATGACGATCGTCGTCGGTTCGCCTGCCCCGAGGGGCGGCTCGGCCGGCCGGTCGATGAGCTCGACATGGACGTCAGGTATCTCGGGGAAGCGCATGATGGGGTAGGTCTCCCAATCGGTCGAGGTCACGCGCCGGCTGTCGTAGCGGACCTCTTCCTTGAGCGCCCGGCTGGCCGCTTGGATCGCGTTCCCCTCGATCTGATTGCGCACGCCGTCGGGATTCACGATCTGTCCGCAATCGTGCGCGACATAGATCTCACGAACGCGGACGGCGCCCGTCGATGGGACGAGGTCGCATTCGACGATGGCCGCGACGTATGCGCTTTCGTTGTCGTACCGAGCGCAAGCGACGCCACGTCCTGTCATCGTGGCGCGATCGGGGCTGGACCGCGCCGGTCGTGCGCCCTGCCACCCGGCGCGGCGCGCAACGGCTTCGAGCACGGCGCGTGCGCGCGGATCGTCGAGATGCGCCAGACGAAAGGCGATCGGGTCGGCGCCGGCGGCGTGCGCGAGCTCGTCCATGAACGATTCGTTCGCGAAGGTGTTCTGCGCGCCGCCAAGCGAGCGCAGCGCGGATTGGCGTAACGGCGAATCGGCCTTCCAGTGCACCACGACGCGCTCGTTCGCAAACGTGTAGTCGGTACGCGCATTGCGATCTCCGCCCATCGGCCACCCTTGTGCGGCGGGGAACCCCGCGAGCTGCGCGGCGAGCAGATTGCCGGGCTGGCCCACGGCACGATTGGCGTGCGTCGGCGTCCAGACCTCATAGGACCACCCTGCGACCTTGCGATCGGCGCCCAGCACGCCGCGTAGCTCCATGACCATGGCCGGGCCTTTGGGGTCCCACCCTAGTTCGTCGGCGAGCGACCACTGCACGCGCACCGGCCTGCCGATCGCCCGCGACACGAGCGCCGCATCGGCGGCAGCGTCGTCGGCGCCATTGTGTCCATAGCATCCGGCCGCTTCTACGTAGACGACGCGGACCGCGTCCTCGGCCAGACCCACAAGTTTGGCGATCGCACCGCGCAGCGCATACACGCTCTGCGTCCCTGACCAGATGGTCGCCGTGTCCGCGCGCACGTCGGCGACCGCGCACGACGGCCCGATCGAGCCGTGCGATTGGAACGGCCAATGGTAGGTCGCGCTCAGCACGCGAGCGTCGGCTGCGAGCACGCGATCCACATCGCCTTTGCGCCCGACGACGTTCTCCGTGCTCGGACCGCGTGCGATGTCTGCGTAGAGGCGGTCGAAGGGAGGTAAGCCGCCGCCCGTCCACGACACGTTGAGCGCCTGCGCGGCGCGGATGACGCCCCAGGCGTGCGGGCCCGCAAGCGCGAGGAAGTCGCCATCCTGGACGATGCGGACGCCGGGGAAGCCGGCGATCGAAGAGCTGTCGACGTGCGCGAGATGCGCGCCGACCGCGGCTGGCCTGATCACGCGGCTATGCCACATGTCCGCCGTCGTGAAATCCTGCAAGTACGCGAAGGTCCCGAACACCTTCGCCGGGATGTCGAGCCTGGGAACCGGTTTGCCGACATAGCGAAACTCGCTTGGGTCCTTCAACGCGATGTCCTGATCGATATCGCAATCGAAGATCTGCGCGTGGACGAGGTCGCCGTAGGCGACCTCTCGGTCCGAACCCCGGACTGAGACGACCCCATCGCGGACGATAAGGTCCTTTGGAGATGCCTCAAGCCGCTCGGCTGCCGACGCCAGCAAGATGCTGCGCGCCTGCGCGGCGGCGCGGCGCAAGGGTGGCGACCCCGATTGCAACGTCTGGCTGCCTGCGGTGAAGCCTTGGTTAGGAGTGAGGCCTGTCTGTCCTTGCACGACGCGGACGCTCTCGAAGGCGACGTCGAGCTCTTCGGCGACGATCTGGGCGAGAGCGGTCTGCACGCCCGTGCCGAGTTCGACCTTCCCGACGTACGCCGTCACTTGACCCGCGCGGTCGATCGCGAGCCAGCGGTCGAGCCGAGTGGGCAGGGATCCGAAGAACGGATTGGCTTCGGCCGCCCCGGTCGAAGGAACAGCCGGTCCGTTGCGCATCATCTCGACACCGCCCCTCGCTGCTGGAGCGCTGCGCGCTTGACGGCGCGTATCATGCGCAGATGCGCTCCGCAGCGGCAGAGATTGCCTGCGAGCGCCTCCTTTATCTGGGCATCGGAAGGGTCGGGATTCGCCGACAAGAGCGCCTTTGCCGAGACGATCATGCCGGTGACGCAGTAGCCGCATTGCGCCGCCTGTTCATCGATGAAGGCCTGCTGCAATGGATCCGGATGTGCGGGGTCGCCGATCCCCTCGATGGTGACGACCGTCTGGCCTCGCACTTCTTCCACGGGGGTGATGCACGAGCGGCGTTCGACGCCATCCACGAGGACGGAGCATGCCCCGCATTGCGCCTCCGCGCACCCAAGCTTGGCCCCCGTGAGCCCGAACTCGTCACGCAACACGTGGAGCAGTGGGGTCTGCGGATCGGCGTCGAGCGTCTGCACCCGGCCGTTCACTATCAATGTGATCTGCATGGCCGTTCCCTATGCGAAGCACGTGTATCGAGTGGGTCTCGACGCTCATTGTGGCACAAACGCTTGAGAGGGCTGTGAAGGCCGGGTGAAGACGCGTCCCGGCCGCCGCAACCCTGACAGCTTTTGAGAACAGACCAGAGAGACGGGCCGCTCTTTTGGGGCGCCTCGCGGCGGGCGCTTTAGAGTATTGGCTCGTCGTTGACGATGACGGTGTACGAGCAACCCAGGACGGATGCCGCGCTGCGGCTCATGGCGAAGCGCAGGTTGAAGAGGTCGAGGATGTCGGTAGGGCTTGCCAGGCTCGTATCGCACGTGAGGCTGAGCGCCAGCGCCTTGGCGGCCGCGTGCGCCTCGAGCTCCGCCTTGGTCACCGCGTGATTCACCCTGTCGTGGATATCGAAATCCTCTGGCCGTCTCGTGCGCACTCGCGACCGATGGATGTCGGCCTTGTCCGCGACGATGAGCGCGGCGCTCACCTCGTCGACCGCCGTGCCATGTTCGTTCTCGTCGTGATTGCCGACGGCGGACATGATCGTCGCCGCATCCGCGACGTCCACATCGCGCGCGACGAGTAGCTGGTACACGAAGACCGCGCCTGCGGACGCGTGGCTCGGACGGCCCGCGCAGTTGCCGACGTCATGCATGAGGCCGGCCACTGCGGCGAGATCGCAGGTGTGAGCGTCGTAGCCGAGCGTGGCGAGCACGCGCGAGGCCGTGACGGCGACGAGCGTCGCGTGTCGCCGGCCATGGTCAGTATACCCCATCGCGCCCAGCACCGCGTCGGCCTGGTCGATGAGCGTGAGGATGTCCGAGTCGTGCCGCAGCCGCTCGAACAGCGAGCTGCGCAAGGGCGTGACGTTATGGTGCATGTTGAGATCTTTCATCTACTTCTTCTACTCACATGAGATCGTTTCGGCGAGGTTGACTGTATACCCGGGGACGACTTCTGCCAATCCGAGGACGCTGAGTGTCCCGCCGAACGCCTCGACAAAACGGGCGAGCGGCAGCCGGAGTGATTGCGAACACACGATCACCCCGCGAGGACCCACATCGCGCTGATATGCGAGAAGCCGCTCGGCAATTCGAGTCGCGATCTGCGGGTCGAGACCGAGGAGAGGACCGCGCTCGCTGTGGATGGTCGCGGCCGCCAGGCCCGACTCAAGGCTGATGGCGAGGGCCGCGGCTCGTATGACGTTGTCGGAACCGGCAAGAGACGCGCAGATGCTGGGTGCCAAACGCCGGCGGACAGCCTCTCCGATGATGGATACATCTCTTGTATTTTCGGCTTCATCGGCGATGGTCTCCACTATCGCTGAAATGTCGCGCACGGACACTTTTTCGCGCACTAAGTGCTGTAGGACACGTTGTACGAGGCCCAGCGACGCCATTTCCGGTACGACGCCCTTGACGGCTGCTGGTTGTGTCTGTTTGAGATTGTCGAGCAACGACTGCACGTCTTGACGGCCGAGCAGCGCGGTGGCGTTGTTGCGCACGACGCGATCGAGAGCGCTCGTCAGCACGGCGATCGGATCGACGACGATCGTGTCGGCTCCGTCACGCGGTTGATCGCTGTGCGTAGCAAGCCACACGCCTGTGAGTCCGCTTGCCGGCTCGGTCGTCACTTCACCGGACAGCTCCCCGAGGGCGCGCGGCGCCCCGATCGCGAGCGGTCGATCGACGTGCATCGTGCCCTGTGCGACCACACGGTCGCGCACGCGGATCGCGAATGCCCCGGGTGCGAGCCCGAGGTCGTCCTTCACCCGCACGCCGGGCACGACCACGCCGAGGTCGAGGGCGACGGTCCGGCGGACCAGCGCGATGCGCTCGAGCAACGTCCCTGCCGCCGGTTGTTCGAGCAGCGGGAGCAGCCGTTCGCCCAGCTCGATCGACAACGGCTCGACACCGAGCAGGCTGATCGCATGTTCCGGCCGGTGCTCCTGAGCGCGTCTGCGGTTCGCCTCGAGGGCGAAATGGGCGAGTTCTTGCCTGCGCTGTGCCCGAAGCGAGAATGCGGCTGTGGCGATCGTGCCGATCCCGAGCGTGCCGAACGCCACGTGCGGCAACCCGGGGACCAGCGCGAGGGCGATCATCGCCACGCCCACCGTGCGCAGGGCCGAGGGATGCGCGAGCATCTGACGGACAAGCTCGACGCCAAGCGTCGCATCCGAGGCGGCACGAGTCACCATGATCCCCATGGCGGTCGACAGCAAGAACGCGGGCAGGGTCGTGGCCAGCGCGTTGCCGATCGAGAGCAATGGGTACGTCTGCAGCGCGCTTGCGGCGTCGAGGTGTTTGGCGAATATGCCGATGGCCATGCCGGCGACGATGTTGACCGCGACGATGACGATCGCTGCGATGGCGTCGCCGCGGACGAATTTCCCAGCGCCGTCCATCGCGCCGTAGAAGTCAGCTTCTGCCTGGATAGCTCGGCGCCGGACACGGGCCTGCGCGGCATCGATGAGGCCCGTATGCAGATCGGCGTCGATCGCCATCTGCTTGCCGGGCATGGCGTCGAGCGTGAAGCGGGCGGCGACCTCGGCCACGCGCTGGGCGCCGTTGGTCACGACCACGAGTTGCACGACGATGAGGATGATGAACAGCAAGAGGCCGACGGCCACATCGCCTCGCATGACAAAGGCGCCGAAGGCGGGGATGACCGCGCCGACGCCGCCGGGCTCGTCGCCTTGCGTGAGGATCAGGCGGGTCGCCGAGACATCCAGGCTCAAGCGGAAGAGCGTCGTGACCAAGAGGAGCGACGGGAACGCGGCGAGCTCGAGAGGGTTTTGGATCGACAGGGCGACGACGAGCACTGCCGTCGCGAACATGATGTCGAATGCCAGCAAGACATCGAGCAGCGGGGGCGGCAGCGGGATGACGAGCATGGCGATGCTCGCCAGCACGGCTATGGCGAGGATGTTCCCGAGCGGCGCGCGCGCACTTATCAACTATCGTCTTCGTCGCCGCGGCGCAACGCGCCACGCGTGCGGATGATCCACGTGAAGACAGCCGCGACCGCGGCGTAACACTCCTCAGGGATCGCCTCGTCGATGTCGACCGTCTCATACAGCTCCCGCGCCAGCTCCGGCGACTCCACGACGGGCACGCCGAAGGCGCGCGCAGCAGCGCGTACGACCGGAGCCAAAAGATCCGCGCCGCGCGCCACGACCACCGGCACGTCGATCTCCGGGGGCGCGTAGCGCAAGGCGATCGCCAGGTGCTGCGGATTCGTGACGATGGCGGTAGCGCGCCGGATAGCGGCGATCCTCACGTTACGTGCTTGGCGAGCGCCGGCCGCCCGACGACGCTGCTTGGCCTCCGGCCGTCCTTCGGTCTGAGCCCGCTCGTCACGGAGTTCGCGAGGCGTCATCTTCAAACGCTGCGCGTGCCTGCGCCGCTGGATCGCGATATCGACCGCGCTTGCGATCCCGATCGTCCCCGCCGCATGCGACCAGAGCGCCACGCTGTGCTGCGCGGCCACGCCAGCCTGGGCGTAGAGATCGAGGCCCTTGGCCAGCTCGAGGCTTGCGCCGACGAGGACCGGCGTGGAGACGACGGCGACTGCCGCCATGGCGATGCCGGGGCCGGCGGTCTGCACGACGTTCTCTTCACTTGCGATCCGTGCGATGCCGGCGCGTTGCCCAAATCTGGCGAAGGTCACAGCGATCGCTGCCGGCGCGAAGCGGAGCGAGCCGCAGGCCAGCGCGCCAAGGCTTGACGCCACAAGCGCCGCCATCCAAGCGACCAGCGCCGCGGACCAGAGCCCGTCACCGAGCAGCGTCTCTCGCGCAAGCCACAAGACCTGGTCTGTGCGTGCGCCATGCGCGATCGTGACGGCCGCGTCTACGATCGCATGGAATTCGTATGGCCAGCCGGCAAGGCGATGCGCGAACACGTACGCCGGCGCCGCAGCGGCCGTGATGGCAAGAGCCGACTCCGCGAGCGCGCTGCGTGCGCTTACGCCACGCGCGAGCGATGCGGCTCGGCGTCGTGGTGTAGCGTCTTCTGTCCGTTCCCCACCGGCGCTCACCGGTCGAGGACCCGTGACAGGCCGATCGTGTCTCGCACGATGCCGGCGAGTTCGGGCCACAAAACCGCCGCACCGATCGCGACTGCAAGCAGCACGAACGCAGACGTGAACGACGTGCTGAAGAGCACCCCGCCGAGTCCCGGCGCCGTGCGGGCGAAAAGGCCCGCCGCGAGCGCGGCGAGCGCTTGGGCGAAGAGCGGCGGGCCTGCCAGCGTCAACGCAGCGCCGATGGACGCGCTCCCCAGAACGGCCAGCCCGTACAGGCCGAGCAGCGGGTGCTGCAGGCGAGCCGAGGCGTGCGCAAGAGCGCCGAGCATGGTCATCAGTCCGCCGCTCTCGAGCAACACAAAGGCATAAGCGAGTTGATAGAGCCGGGCGATCGGACCCGTGCTCGGCGCACGCTCGAGGAACGGGGGCGAGCCGAGCGCGGTGTCGATGAGGTCTCCCGCGGCTTTGACCGCTCCGGCGACGACGCTTGCCGTCAAGCCGAACGCTGCGCCGGTGACGCCGCTCTGGGCGATGGCGGCGATCGGCGATCCTGTGAGATGGGCAACGTCGTTATGGAGCAGCAGCGGCGTGAGCACGATGGCGAGCGCAACCCGGGCGGGTCGGGGTGCCGCGAACTCCGGAAAGATCGGCGCCGTTGCGGTGAAAGCCGCGGCTTGCGCCACGGCTGCGGCAAGCGCGACAGCCGACTGCGCGACCACTTAGCCGGTGAGAAGAGGCAGGGTCGCCACCGCCACGTCGAGCAGGCGGGTGAGCGTCGCCAGGGCAGCTGGTCCGCCGGCGATCAGGACCAGCGCGGCGGCGGCGAGCTTCGGCCCGAAGGAGATGTTCTGATCTTGGATGCCAACCACGGTCTGGATGAGCGATGCAGCGACGCCGATGCCAGCAACTGCGACCGTGACCGGCAGGGAAAGCATGAGGGCGGTCTGCATCGCGAGGCTGTAGAGCTGCATCGCCGGCTCCATCACGACCTCATCGGAACGAAGCCGCCAAGGCGCCGGTGACAAGCGACCAGCCATCCGCAGCCACGAAGAGCAGCAGCTTGATCGGCAGCGAGATGGCATTGGGTGAGACCATGAACATGCCGAGCGACATGAGGATGATCGCCACGACGATATCGATGACCGCGAACGGCAGCACGAGCGCGAAACCCATCGCGAAGGCCGTCCGCAGCTCGCTGATGAGGAACGCCGGGGCGAGGATGAGGAAGGGGACGTCGGCGAGGTGGGCGAGCGGCACCCGCCCTATGCGCGCGAACGTCCGGATATCTTTCGCCCGCGTTTGCCTGCTCATGAACGAGCGCAGCGGTTTCTCCGCGCGGGCGAGCGCCTGGGAGGCTGAGATGCGGTGGGCCTGATACGGAGCGACGGCGTCATGGTCGATCGCCGCGAGCGTCGGCGCCATGATCGCGGCGCTGAGCATGATGGCGAGCGCGACGATGACCGTGTTCGGAGGGAGCGCCGCTGTTCCCAGCGCTGCGCGCAGCAACCCCAGCACCACGACGATCCGCGTGAATGAGGTCACTGAGATCGCGAGCACAGGGATCATGGCCAACACGAAGAGCGTGACGAGCAGGTCGACGGGCGATCCGAGCGTGGGGCGTGCGAGCAAGGCGGCAGCTGACCCGGTCATGTCGCCGGCCGCTTGACGTCTGGGTGCACGATCTGCCCGATCTCGACAGCGAGACCGCCATCTTCGGTCGCGACAAGATCTCCCGCGCTATCGCGATACCGTTCACGAGCAGCGGTATCGGCGACTCGATTCTCGTATCGAGCGGGACGATGGTGCCGGGGGCATAGCTCAGGACGTCTGCGACCGAGGTGGTCGCTCGCCCGACGAGCGCCGTCACGACCACTCTCACATCGCCCAGTGATTCCAGATCCAGACCGGTCACGCGTTCCCGCCTCCGCCGAGGGCGATGACTTTCACGGCTCGCATGGCGCTGATGGCGCCTAGCTGTGCGACGGCAAGGCGGCGGCCTCCGGCGTCGAGCATGACCCGGACGTCACGGTTGCTGCATGTCAAGCGCAGCAGCGAACCTGGGCGCCACGCCTTTATCTCGCCCAGACATGCGACGCCGGGCAGCGTGGCCCGCACCTGCAGGGTCATTTCGCTAAGATCAGGACGACCGGTCGCCGCCTGAGGTGGCCACCCCGACACGCACGCCGCGAACAGCTGGAGCACCGCCCGCTGGCGACCGCGAGCAGACAGCTGGAGATCGCAGCGCCACGATTCCACGGGCGGGCGCACGCGCGTCTCCTCGCGGATGCCGGCGTGCCCATCCTCTGGCCAGGTCGCGAGCAGCCGTCTGATCGCCTCGGCGACGATGCTCCGCTCGATCGAGGAGAGAACGCGAGTCGGCGCTCCCCCGACGATCCAGCCGAGCAGCGTTCGCTCGGACGCGTCGTCGAGCACGCAGAAGAACTCGCATCGATCGTGCGTGACACGCCACGCTCGATCGGCGATCGCAGCAATGTCGGCGTATCCGCGCCGTTCGACTTGGCCGTGCGCGGCAGTCGTGCAGTCGCCGATGACGTGGGGAACTCTCATCATGACGCTGCGGGCGAAACGGGAGAGCAGCGGCCGGCCTCATCGAGAGGGGCGACCTTGCGACGGGCGTTGACGAGCGGAATTTCAAAGCGGCGCGGTCGATCCGCGACGGCGGTCTCGGTGGTCATCGAACGATGTTGAGCGCGATCCGCTCGAGAGCGTCTTTGCTTGCGGCCACCGCGATGTCGATCTCAGCCCTCCCGCTCAGGCTCCACAACGCGAGCAGGTTGGCGCGCACGGCGTCGGGCTCGGGCTTCGGAGGGTTCTGGCGCAGTGTTCCGACGTGCGAGGCATCGGCGGGAACGAACCGCGGGATGCCCGACGACTCGCTGGCGAAAGCGTCGTCGCCGACGCGGCGCAGCTCGTCCGGTGCCGGAAAGACAGCGATGGCGAGTCGGCCCAAGAGGACCTTTTGATCTGCAGCCGACGGCCGCCCAACGGCGCCCTTGACGACGCCCCACAGGCGCCCGCGCTCGTCGATCTGATATCTCGTATAGCGCCCGTCATGCATGTCTTCCGCGGGCACGCGGAGCGCGGTGATGCCACCTCCTTTGGCAGACGTGAAACCGAGCGCGGCGCGCCCACGACCGTCGACGAGGCGGCCGTCGGCTGCGACATGGAAGCTCGCGGCACGGGTGAAAGTGCGCCGGCCGTCGTCGTCGAGCACGAGCAGGCCAGGACCGTCGATACCGATCGGTGGCAGAGCGTTCGGCGGTGCATCGTCCGGCGCGAGGGATGGGTCACCACCTCGTTCCAGCGCTGCGAGCCACGCCCGGTTCTGCTGCATGGCTGAGACAAGCTCTGCGCTCGAGGTGGGATCCGCTCGTTCCTGCGCCGCTCGTAGCGGATCGATCACGATGAGGTCCCCCGCAATCCAGCAGCGACGAAGGCTCGCCCTCGGACTATGACGCACGTCGCGCGGGCGCCGTCGGCCGTGAGCGTCAACCGGTACCACCGGGCAGAGCCGGCTGCTCGTGCTCGTTGTATCTTCTCGTGCAACCGTTGCGCGATGCGCACGACGAGCGGTGCGGCGAGTACGACTCGCAGACGCCGCCGTCGGGGCCGGCCTTCTTTGCACCGCGCAGCGGACGGCTGCGCTAAGGCCGGCTGCGTGGGCCGCAGCATCATCGTTCGGACTTCGGATCGGCACGCGATGGCGCCGTTCGTGCGCGGTTGTTTGCCGGGTCCGATGGGCTGAGGAGATGGCGAACGGAGGCCCCAGCCGGCGCGCTCGGCGAACGTGAGTCCGCCGCGCGGTCGGTAGCATCCCTCGTAAAGAAATGAACCGCTGGTCTTTGCCACGACCGATTGGATGGACATGAGCACCTCGCGTTGGAGGGGCTATGGTACGGAGGTGCTGTGAGCGGGTTGTGACCACCCAAGGAACGGATGCGCGAGGTTCGGCTGGACCGTGGATCCTCGCCGCGACCATCATGGCGTCGAGCATGGTGTTCATCGACAGCACGGCGGTCAACGTCGCACTGCCCGTGCTGCAGCGCGACCTCCACGCGACCATCGTCGACGCGCAATGGTTCGTCGAGGCATACGCGCTCTTCTTGTCGGCGCTCATCCTCGTGGGCGGGTCGCTCGGGGATCATTTCGGCCGCAAACGGGTCTTTCTCATCGGCGTCATCGCGTTCGCAGCGGCGTCGGCGCTGTGCGGCGCAGCGCACAGCGCGATCGAGCTCATCGTCGCGCGCTCGGGGCAAGGGGTGGCAAGCGCCCTGCTCACGCCGAGCAGCCTCTCCATCTTGGGCGCGTGCTTCAGTGAGGACAGGCGGGGCAGAGCGATTGGGATCTGGTCGAGCTTCACGGCGATCACCGCCGCTGCGGGCCCCGTGCTCGGCGGTCTCATCGTCGAACACGCATCCTGGCGCTGGGATCTTCTTCATCAACGTGCCGCTCGCGGTGACGACCGTGATCGTCGCCGCGCGCTTCATCTGGGAGAGCCGTGATGACGAAGCGGTGCACCATGTGGATTGGGCCGGCGCGTTCTTGGCCACCATCGGCCTCGGGTCCATCGTCTACGCGCTCATCTCGGCGTCAGGCGCGAGCTGGACGTTGCTCGACGTCGTCATGCTCGCCGGCGGCTTTGTGCTGCTCGCCCTCTTCGTCGTGGTAGAGCAACGCGTGCGCTCGCCCATGATGCCTTTGCGGCTCTTCGCCAACCGCAACTTCAGCGCCATCAACCTCATGACGCTGCTGCTCTATGCTGCTCTCGGCGGTGCGCTCTTCTTCATGCCCTTCAACCTCATCTTGGTCCAGCACTACAGCCCAACGGCGGCAGGCGCTGCGTTCCTGCCCTTGATCGGGCTCATCTTCATCCTGTCGCCCTGGGCGGGGAAGCTCGCGAGCTCGATCGGTCCGCGAACGCCGCTCGTCTGTGGATCGGTCGTCGCCGCGATCGGGTTCGCCGGCCTGGCGATCCCGGGGATCGGCGGCTCGTACTGGTCGACGTTCTTCCCTGCGACGCTCGCGCTCGGCCTCGGCATGGGCCTTGTCGTGGCTCCCTTGACGACGACCGTGATGAATTCGGTGGATCCCGACCATTTCGGCGTCGCCTCGGGCATCAACAATGCCGTGGCGAGAACGGCGGGGCTTATCGCCATCGCTGCGCTGAGCCTCGCGGTCGTCGCCGCCTTCGATCGCGGTCTCGACGCGCGACTGGCGCAGATCTCGGCAGCGCCACCTGTCATCGCCGCAGTGAATGCCCAGCGCCCGCACCTCGCAAGCGCGCAGGCTCCGGACTTCGCCTCCCCGAGGGAGCGCGATGAGATCAGACTCGCGATCGGGCGCTCGTACATCGACGGTTTCCGGCTCGCCATGCTCATCGCTGCCGGTCTTGCGCTTGCGAGCGCGCTCTGCGCGCTGACCCAGATCCGCGCTGCAGCCCCGCTGCCTAGTGGACCCGGACCTCGCTCGCCTTAAAGGTGGCGTGGACGAGCGCGCCACCCGCCAATCCTAATTCGTCAGCCGACCGCCGTGTGATACGTGCCACGATCGGTGGTGCGCTCGCCACGCTCACCCGCAGCGCCGGACCATCCGGCACGATGCCCACCACAGGGCCGTACAGCGAGTTGCGCGCCGACGATTCCGGCCGCGCGTGCGAGAGCACGACCGAGTCTGGGTCGATGACGAGCGCGACGAGTCCGGAGACGGTGCCTGGTATGACAAGCGTCGCTCCCTCGACGTCGACCGCGCTCACCCCGCCCTCGAGCGGGCGAGCACTCCCGCGGAAGAGGTTGACGCCTGCGAACGCCGCGACGTAGCTCGTCAGCGGCCTCGCACGCAGCTCCGCAGGCGATCCGCGCTGCGCCACGGCGCCGGCCTCCATGACGATCAATGAATCCGAGAAGAGCATCGCTTCTACAGGATCGTGCGTGACCAGCACCGTCGCGATGCCCGCCTGGGCGACGATGCGCTGCAGCGCGTCGCGCACGGGTGGCCGGCGTTCGACGTCGATCGCCGAGAGCGGCTCGTCCAGCAATAGCACGTGCGGTTCGACGGCAAGCGCGCGCGCGATCGCCACCCGCTGTGCCTCCCCGCTGGAGAGCGACGATGCCTTGCGCGGACCGAGTGAGGCAACGCCGACGATCTCGAGCGCCTCATGCGCTCCCGTGAGAGCGGCATCGCCGGCATGACCGCTCGCACGCAAGCCGAACGCGACGTTCTCGATCGCGCTCATGTGGCCGAAAAGCGCGTGCTCGGCGAAGACCATGGCGCAATCTCGCCGTTGCGGGGTCATAAAGACGCCTCGCTGCCCGTCGAACCAGACCTGCTCGCCCCAAACGATGCGGCCACGATCGGGGCGCAACAGACCGGCGATCGTGCGCAGGACGGTCGTCTTGCCCGCGCCGCTCGAGCCGACGAGAGCGATCGAGCGGCCACCGTGGACGTCGAACCGGCACGAGACGGGAAATTCGCCGGCGTGCGCCTCGATGTCGACCTGCAAGGTCATGTGACGAGCCCGGAATCGCCTGCCACGCGACGCACGACGAGCAGCGCGACGTACGACAGCGCCATGAGCACGACCGCCACGACGATGGCGGACTGCAGATCCGTCTGCGCCGCCATGTAGACGGCGATCGGCATCGTCTGCGTGACCCCGGGCATGTTGCCGGCAAAGGTGATCGTCGCGCCGAATTCGCCGAGCGCCGCGCCAGGCAAGCGCGAGCCCTCCGGCGAGCGCGGGTAACGCAGGCGGGATGATCACGCGCGCAAAGGTGTACGTCCGCGACGCGCGCAGCGTCGCCGCCGCATCGATGAGGTCCGGGTCCACGCGCGCGAAGGCGCTCTTGGCCACCGCGATATACAGCGGCGCGGCCACGAAGGTCTGCGCGAGGATGACGGCCGCGGTCGTGAAGGGGAGGTGCACCCCGAAGAGCTCGAGCTCGCGCCCGAGCAGCCCCGCGCGTCCGAACGCCAAGAGCAGGGCGAGGCCGCCGACGACCGGCGGCAACACGACGGGCAGGGTCACGAGCGTCTCGAGCGCGTGGCGGCCGCGGAACGGCCGCGAGAGCAGTGCGGCAAGCGGCGTGCCGCACACCGCGATGAGAAGCGCGCTGATCGCGCTCGTCTTGAGCGACAACCACAATGCTTGGCTGACGATTGGGCTGCGCAGCGCGTCGGCGAACGCCTGCGGCGAGGCCCGAAGCACGAGCGCCACGAGCGCGACGACGACGAAGAGGACGAAGATCGCGGACAAGGCGACGGCGACCGCGCACAGCGTCGAGTCTCGCGCAGCGGCAGACAGGTTTTTCATCGGTGTGCCGTAGATGTGGCCCGCGCTACGGCGCGGGGCCGAAACCGAATTGCTTCAGAATGCCCTGACCGGCGGCTGAGCGCACAAACGCGATGAACGCGGCGGCAAGGTCGCTCGAGGTGCTCTTTTTGACGCCGGCGATCGGGTAGACGACCGCCGGCTGAGCGCCGGCTGGGAGATCGATGACCCGCACCGATGCCGGCTTTACGGTATCGGTCTGGTAGACGATGCCGGCATCTGCCTCGCCCAGGTTGACCTTAGCGAAGACGTCCTCGACGTCTTGCTCTTGGGAGACGACGTTACGAGTGACCGCGTCCGCGAACCCCTTGCCGAACGCCGGATCGGACTCCATCTTCGCGAGCGTCTGGCGCGCGTAGCGACCGCACGGCACGGCATCAGCGCAGAGCACGATCTTGATGCCGGGTTTGGTAAGATCCTGTGCTGTCCGGATGCTCGTCGCGGAGCCGGCGATGATGACCAGCTTGTTCGTCGCGAAGACCGTCGCGGGGCCAACCAGGCCGTCGCTCGTCGCTTTGTCCATCCAGCGCTGATCCGCGCTCGCGAAGACGTCAGCTTGCGCGCCCTGGGCCAGTTGCGCCTCGAGTATCTGACTGCCGTCGAAATCAAAGCGGACGGTGACGCCGGGATGCGCGGCTTCGAACTGCTTGCCGATCTCGGGGAACACCGCGTGGAGCGACGCTGCGGCGAAGACGGTCAGCACGGCTTGCGCCGCGCTTGCGAGCACGATCATGATGGACATCTCAAGGGGCTACGCCGGACGGAGCGGCTTACCGCTGTGCGCGGCGCACAATAAGACAGAGACGGCGGGCCTGAAGGTCAGTCGCTGCGCGTCAGGGATCCCGGGCTCTCCGCCGCGGCCTTGACGGCGACCGCATTGTACAACATCTGTTCGCAGCGTCCCAGGCCTTCCCCGAACGCCTCCTCCTCGCGATCGACCTTGAAGAGCGCGCTCAGCCCGTGGATCTGCGCCGCGAGCGCGCGGGCGATAGGCCGGGCGGGCGTCGACGCCCCGCGCTCGAGCGCGTACTCGGTGACGAGCGCCTCGAGGCGATCGAGCAGCGCGTTCACGGCGCGGCGTAACGGCTTGGCGAATGGTTCGACGTCACCGAGCTCAGACGCAAGATTGCCCAGCGGATCGCCGCGGTTGTCACGGCGCCGCTGCTGGCTGACGTGTGCGAGATAATCTTTGAGGCGTTGCTGGGGCGACTTGCTGGGTGAGAACATCTCGTCGCCGGCGGGGCCGCTGTACCATTTCTCGATCTCACCGATGATCGCGACGCCGAGCTCATCCTTGCTGCGGAAATAATGATAGAAGTTGCCCTTACCGACGCCGGCAATTTCGAGGACGTTCTCCACGCTCGTCCCCTTGAAGCCCTGGCGATAGACGACCTCAGCGGCCAGTTCGATGATATGCTGTCTTCGATTGCCCATGCCAAAGCCTCAGGAGCAGCATCGGATGGAGGATGCTACGCGGCTCATGGCCGTCCGGTTTCGCAGATGCATGCCGCACGGCCTTCCGTACCGATGGAGATTAGTGCCTTATACTTACTGCGCCGCGTAGCCGATTTCCACGGTGCGCAGCTTTTGTTCGACATCGTCGGTCTGCGGCGTCACGGGCACGCAACGGTACACTTTCTTGGCCACGTCGGGCGGGCCGATGCCCGCAGGCCGCGGCGGATCGGGCTGATCCGAGATGCTGTCCACCACCGCCATGCCTTTCACCACGCGGCCGAAGACCGTGAACGCCCGATCGAGGTGCAATTGCGGCGATTGCGTGATGTAGTACTGGCTGCCGGCCGACTCCGAGAGCGGCGTGCTGGTCTTCGTGTCGTAGTCGAGACCGTACGATATGATGCCGGTCAACTGCTCGACTGGGTTGAGCTCAGCGGGGATGGAATATCCTGGCCCGCCATCGCCCGTGTTCTTCGGATCGCCGCCTTGGACCACGAAGTCGGAGATGACGCGGAAGTAGGTGAGCCCGCTGTAGAAGCCGCGATCGACGAGCGAGAGGAAGTTGTCGACGCTGTACGGCGCTTCATCGGGAAAGAGCTCGAGCACGATGACCCCTTTACCCGTCACGATGGCCACCTGCGGATGCGCGCCGAACGGCGCTCCGCTCGCCACGGGCGTCGGTTCCTCGAGATCCGTCTTCGGCACGGCCGGGGGCTTCACGTTGACCTTCGTCGGGTCGTGCAAGGCCGAGAGCGCGTAGCGCACTTCCCAGCGCACGCGCCAGGAAGGGTCGTTGGCCTCGAGCCGGATCGGCAGAGCGTAGCTGCGGTCTTTGAGGCGGCGCAGTCCGCTGACCGCGTAGAGCCGCACGAGCTCTTCATCGTCTGTGAGGAGGCGGCGCAGTGTCGGTGCTTCGTTCTGATAGAACGATCGGCTGAGCGCCCATGCCTCGCGCCAGCGGACCTCCTGATCGCGCTCCGCGAAGATCGACGAGGCGAGCGTGTTAGCGGCCGCTTGGCGATGTGCGTAGTCGATGGATTGCGCACCGGGCAGCGCCACCTCGCCCAGACCGACGGCGGCCTGCGCGCGCACCCCTGCATCCCCGGCCGAGAGAAGCCCGGTGAGATCGTCCACCACGTTTGCGCCGCCGATGCGGCCAAGGGCGCCCGTGGCGGCCGCCGCGATGGTCGGTGCATCGCGACGCGCCGCTTCGGCGAGCGGTGTGATCGAGTCGGGCGAGGCGATGAGCCCTAGCGAGAAAGCCGCCATGGCGCGGACGGAGGCTGCCCTGCGCCCATCGCCGAGCACGCGGACGAGCGTCGGGTCGGCTGCCGCATCGCCGATGCGGCCGAGCGCGAGCACTGCTCGCGCCTGGACCGCGGGATCGCGGTCGTTGACGTACGGGTCCAGCGCCGCAAGCGTCGTCGTGAGCCAATCAGCGGGGCGCGGCACAATCGTGCGGCTGCGCTCGAGCACGCCGATCGCTCCGAACGGTGTCGAGCTTGACGCGCTCGGGGTCGGGGGCGGCAGGTTCCCGCGCGAAGCGACGGGGGTCGGCGCGGGCGGCGGCTGTGGCGTCGCGGCGGCGAACGCCGCGGCGCCGCACAGCGCGGTGAGCAACAGCAAAGCGGCCGAGAGATATGCAGCGGCTTTGATCATACAGGCGGGCTTCGCCGGAAGGCGGTGGGTTTACTGTGGGCGTCCGGGTGACGACGGGCACGAAGCCGCAGGTGGGCTTTAGTCGGCCGACCAGTAGTCCTTGAGGGCCTTGCCGCGGCTTGGGTGACGCAGCTTGCGCAACGCCTTGGCCTCTATCTGGCGGATGCGCTCGCGGGTCACGCCGAATTCCTGTCCGACCTCTTCGAGCGTGCGCTGGTGCCCATCTTCCAATCCGAAGCGCAGCACGAGGACCTTACGCTCTCGATCGGTCAGATTCTTGAGCACTTCGCCCATCTTGTGCTTGAGCATCGTGACCGACGCGGCCTCGGCCGGCGCGACCGCCTCTGGATCTTCGATGAAATCGCCGAGATGGCTGTCCTCTTCTTCGCCGATCGGCGTCTCGAGCGAGATCGGCTCTTGCGCGATCTTCATCACCTCGCGCACCTTGTCGGGCGAGAGGCTCATCTCTTTGGCGATCTCTTCGACCGATGGATCGCGGCCGAGCTCCTGCAAGAGCTGACGAGATATCTTCACCAGACGGTTGATGGTCTCGACCATGTGCACGGGGATGCGGATGGTGCGCGCCTGGTCGGCGAGCGCGCGGGTGATGGCCTGGCGGATCCACCACGTCGCGTAGGTCGAGAACTTGTACCCCTTCTTATAGTCGAACTTCTCAACCGCACGGATGAGACCGAGGTTGCCCTCTTGGATGAGATCCAAGAAGAGCATGCCGCGCCCGACATACTTCTTGGCGATGCTGACGACGAGGCGAAGATTGGCTTCGGTGAGGTCGCGCTTGGCGGCATCGCCGCCGTCCACGATCGTCGGATTGGGCTGTCCGCCGTTGCTGCGCGCTCGCTCGCGCTCCTCCTCGGCGAGTTCGATGGCCTTGGCGAGCGTTTGCTCTTGCGCCATCCCTAGGAGCGGCACGCGGCCGATCTCCTTGAGGTACATGCGCACCGGATCGTCGAGGGCGACGCCGGGCACGAAGGTCAGATCTTCGGGAGTTTCCTCGACCGCCTCGGGCGGATCATCTTTCTCCTCGGCGGCGACTTCGGGCATCTCTGTGATGTCGATGCCCTGGCCCATGATCTCCTCGACGAGCTCGTTGCCCTTCTCCGGGTCGTCTTCGTCGAACGCAGCCGAGACGGCGGCGATCTCGTCATAGGTGAGCGAGCCGCGCTTCTTGCCCTTCTCTATGAGGGACTTGACAGCGACTTCGCGTGTCGTCGTGACGCCGAGCGGCTGCCCGTTGTCGGCACTTGCGTCTGGCGGGGCAGGCGTCGCATTGCGCGATTTGCGCGCTGACACTGTTACGTTCCCTCCTTTCTCTCGGCGGCTGCTCCTCGCAGTTTTGCCGCGAGGGAATTGTATTCATCACGCAGCGGCTCTGGAACGGACGCACCCTTGGTCAGGAGCCTGTTCATTTCAGCGTCGATGATGGAAAGCCTCCGCTCGAGGCGTTGGCGGTCGAAGCGTTCGAGGATGCGCTCGAGCCGTTGCTCTTCCTCATCGGGCCGCAACGGCGGCGATGACAACGCCAGGTGCGTGAGCTCTGCGATGTTGGTCTCATCGGCCAAAAGGGTCAATGGGTTTATGCCGCGAGCGAGATCGCCGCGCAGCTGCAGCAGCACGGCGTACGCGCGAGCCATTTCGTCGTCGGCGAAATCCTCGCCGGATATGCGCCCTGCCACAGCTTCGATGAATTTGGGCTGCACGAGGATGAGCGCGACGAGCTCGCGCTCCGCCGAGAGCGCGTGCATCGGCGGCGGCATGGCACGGCGCACCGGCTGCGCGCCATCCCCGCCGGGCCGTGCGGGCTGCGCGAGGGTTGGGCGCAACGCGCGCAGGGCGGACTCGCTCACGTCAAGCTTGCGCGCCATGGTCTTCACGTATTGATCCCGTTCGATCGGGTCGCGCACGTGAGCGATGACGGCCATGGCTTCGCGCGCGATCTCCCCTTTGCTTGAGAATTGCGCGCTGATGCGCTTGCAGGCGAGCTCGATCTTGAAATCGATCCAGGGTTGCGATGCCTGCAGCAAGGCCGAGAACGCGTCACGCCCGTCCTCGAGCACGATGCTGTCCGGGTCTCTGCCTTCGGGCAGCCGAGCCACGCGGACCATGAGCGCCCTCATCCACCAGCATGTCGATGCTGCGCGCGGTGGCCGCTTGACCCGCGGCGTCACCGTCGAAGCACAGGTACAGGTTGGTGGCGACGCGGCGCAGCTCGCGCGCCTGCTCGACGGTGAACGCGGTGCCCAGACTTGCGACGGCGTTGCCGAAACCGGCCTGATGCAGCGCCAGACAATCGAGGTACCCTTCGACGACGATGAGCGCTTCATGTGCGGCTGCGGCGCGGCGTGCGATGTGCAGCCCGTACATGTGCTGACCTTTGGTGTAGACGGACGTGTTGCGCGTGTTCAGGTACTTGGGCAGGTCGGCCCCGAGCGCGCGGCCGCCGAAGGCGATGACCTCGCCCGTGAGGTTGAAGACAGGCAGCATGAGCCGCCGCCGGAAGAAATCGATATACCCCGTCTCTTTCTGGCGCACCGAGATGAGTCCGGCGCGCAGCGCGAGCTGCAGGTCGATGCCGGCGCGGGTGAGCGCACCTGTGAGCCCCTCCCACGAATCAGGGGCGAAACCAACTGAGAAGCGCTCGCAGATCTCGTCGTTCAGGCCGCGCAGTTTGACGTAGTCGCGAGCTTCGGCGCTGCGGCGCAACGACTCGACGAAATAGCTCTTGGCGGCGGCGTTGGCCTCGTAGATCGCCTCGCGCTCGCTGCGGCGCCGGCGAAAATCCTCCGTCTCGCGCAGCTCGATGCCGGCGCGTGTGGCCAGCATGCGGACGGCATCGGGGAACTCGACGTTCTCGTAGCGTCTGACGAAGGTGATGAGGTCGCCGCCCGCGTTGCACCCGTAGCAATGCCACACGCCTTTTTCCGCGTTGAGCGAGAACGACGGGGTCTTCTCCGCGTGGAACGGGCACAGGCCGACGTACTCGCGGCCGCGCTTGCGCAGGGTGACATACTGGCTCACGTAGGCGAGCAGGTCGACCTTGGCTTGGATCTCTTGGACGATGCTGCCGTCATAGGGCATAGGGGTGAGCTTCTGCTTCTCTCGCGATGGGCCCTTATAAACGGACCTGAAGGTCCGTTGCTTCAAAGGTCTGTTGCTTTTTTCCGGTGCTTCACGGGTCGGTGGTTAGAAGTCCGGTCTAGACGTCCCACTCGCGCGGGATCTCGTCCTCCACCGGCTGGACGAAGAGCTCCTTGAACTTCTTGATGGCGAATCGGTCGGTGAACCCGGCGATGTAGTCGCACACTCGCCGCGCCAGGGTCTCACCCGGCTGCGCCTCGCGGGCGAACTCCTCGGGCAGCTCGCCCGGATGCTCCATGTAGTAGGCAAAGAGCTTCTTCACGATGTTCTGCGCCTTGGGCTCTTCGGTCTTGGCCGCTGCGTTGAGGTACACGTGCTCGAACATAAAGGTCTTGATCGTCTCGACGGCATCGAGCACGGGCTCGGAGAGCTTGATCTCGTTGCGACCGCGGCATTGCATGATGACGTCTTGGACGACCGTTTCGATGCGGATGGAGCCGCGCGCACCTAGCGTCTCTATGGCGTTGCGCGGCAGCTCGTCTTCGCGGATGATGCCCGCCCGCAGCGCGTCGTCGATATCGTGGTTGATATAGGCGAGCCGGTCGCAGTAGCGCACGATCTGCCCTTCCAGGGTGAACGGGACGTCATGATAGCCGGCGAGCGCCCCACCGTGCTTGCTGTGCTTGGCGATGCCATCGAGCACCTCTTCCGTGAGATTGAGCCCGATCTTGTCTCCACGCCGTTCCAGGAACATGACCACGCGCGAGCTCTGCTCTGAATGGATGAAGCGCGCGCCCGGCTCGTAGCGCCCCATGATCTCCGTCAGCGCCGCTTCGCCCGCGTGGCCGAACGGCGAATGCCCGAGATCGTGGCCCAGCGCGATCGCTTCGGCGAGGTCTTCGTTGAGGTTGAGCCCGCGCGCGATAGAGCGCGAGAGCTGCATGACCTCGATGCTGTGGGTCAACCGGGTCCGGTAGTGGTCGCCGAGCGGTGAAAGGAAGACCTGGGTCTTGTGCATGAGCCGCCGGAACGCTTTGCTGTGCACGATGCGGTCGCGATCGCGCTGGAAGCAGGTGCGCACCGGGTCGTCGGGTTCCGGGCTGCGCCGCCCGCGAGAGTTGCGCGCCAGCGCGGCGTAGGGCGAGAGCGTCGCGGCTTCGCGCGCTTCGAGCTCTTCCCGGATGGACGTCAGCTTTGCCATGGTTGCTCTATCACGCCCCCGCGGCGCGCGACCTGGAGGTGCGGGCTTTCCGTCCGCATCATGCTGGGCGCGAGCGACGTCGCACCGCCACCTCGCCCCCGCCTAGTCTTGATCAACCTTGCCGCCCGAACTGTGCTCTTTCTCCTTGTCCTTGAGCACCGCCCTGGCAGCGGCGAGCCGCGCGATCGGCACGCGGAACGGTGAGCACGACACGTAGTCGAGCTTGATGTCATGGCAGTACTGCACGGATGCCGGATCGCCGCCGTGCTCGCCGCAGATGCCGACCTTCATGTCGGGGCGCGTGCTGCGGCCGCGCTCGAGCGCCATGCGCATCATCTCGCCGACGCCGTCCTGGTCGATGACCTGGAACGGATCCTCGCGCAGGATCTTGCGGTCCAGATAGACCGGGATGAACGATCCCTCCGCGTCGTCGCGCGAGTAGCCGAAGACGGTCTGGGTGAGGTCGTTCGTGCCGAACGAGAAGAACTCGGCGTGCTCGGCGATCCGATGGGCGACGAGGCAGGCGCGTGGCAGTTCGATCATCGTACCCACTTGGTAGGGGACTTTGACGCCGCTCGCCTTGATGATGCGCTCGGCTTCGTTGGAGACGAGATCCTTGAGCGCTTTCATCTCGGTGACCGTGCCGACGCCGGGGATCATGATGAGCGGGCGGACGTCGAGCTTCGCTTTTTGACCTCCACCGCCGCCTCCATGATGGCGCGGACCTGCATCTGGTAGATCTCTGGGTAGACGATGCCCAAGCGGCAGACGCGCAAGCCGAGCATGGGGTTGCTCTCGTGCAGCACGCGCACCCGGCGCAGCAGGCGCTCTTTCTGCGACAAGGTCGCCGCGTCGCCCTTGGTCGCGCGCAGCTCGGTGACTTCGACGAGCAGATCTTCCAAGCTCGGCAGGAACTCGTGCAGCGGCGGATCGAGCAGCCGGATCGTCACGGGCAGCCCCTTCATCGCGTCGAAGATGCCCTGGAAGTCGTCGCGCTGCATCGGCAGCAGCTTGCTCCAAGCACTTACGGCGCGAATCCGGCGTCTCGCGCCATGATCATCTCTTGCACGACGGGCAGCCGCTCGGTCTGCATGAACATGTGCTCGGTGCGGCACAGGCCGATGCCTTCGGCGCCGAAGCTCGCGAGCCTTGGACGCGTCTGCGGGGGTGTCGGCGTTGGCGTAGACGTCCAGCGCGGCGAAACTCGTCCGCCCACTTCAGGAACCTCGCCGAACCGCGGCGTTAGCTCGGCGGCCTGCGATCTGCAGCTCGCCGAGCGATAGACGTTGCCGGTGGTGCCGTCGATCGTGATCTGGTCGCCCTCGCGATCGGTCTCGTGCCGACGACGTAGCCGACGCGCGCGCAGGTCGATGAGCAGCGACTCGCAGCCGACGACGCAGGTTTGCCCATGCCGCGCGCGACGACCGCCGCATGCGAGGTCGCGCCGCCTTGGGAGGTGAGGATGCCTTCGGCTGCGACCATGCCGTGGACGTCGTCGGGGGTGGTCTCGGGCGGACGAGGATGACCTTTTTGCCCTCGCGCTTCCAGCTCGACCGCGACGTCGGCATCGAAGACCACGATGCCCGCAGCCGCACCGGGAGCCGCGTTGAGCCCGCGAGCGATCGAGGCGCCTTTGGCTTTTTCGGTCGATCTGCGCGTGGAGCAGCTGACTCAAGGATGCCGGTTCGATGCGCATGAGCGCCTCTTCGCGGCTGATGAGGTGTTCCTTGACCATGTCCGCGGCGATCTTCACGGCAGCTGCGGCGCTGCGCTTGGCCGAGCGGCATTGCAGCACCCAGAGCTTGCCGCGCTCGACCGTGAACTCGATGTCCTGCATGTCGCGGTAATGCTTCTCGAGCTTCGATGCGCGATCTCGAGGAACTGTTTGTAGACCTTGGGCAGCTGTTTCTCCAGCACCGAGATCTTCTCGGGCGTGCGCGAACCGGAGACGACGTCTTCACCCTGCGCGTTCTGCAAGAACTCGCCGATAGAGCGACTTCTCACCGTCGACGGGTTGCGGGTGAAGGCCACGCCCGTCCCCGAGTCGTCGCCCATGTTGCCGAAGACCATGGTGCACACGTTCACGGCCGTGCCCCACCCATCGGGGATGCGCTCGTAGCGCCGGTATTCGATGGCGCGCTTGCTGTTCCACGAATTGAAGACCGCTTCGACCGCCATGCGCAGCTGGATGAAGACGTCCTCGGGGAAGTCCTTTTTCGTATGGTGGCGGACGAGCGCTTTGAACTCGCTCGTCATGTTGCGGAAGGCGAGCGCGGTCGAGGTCGGATTCCGACGGCACGCGTGCTCTTGCCACGTAGCGCTTGACGACCTCATCGAACGGATCGCGACGCATGCCGAGCACGACCGTGGCGAACATCTGCACGAAACGCCGGTAGGCGTCCCAGGCGAATTTGTCGTTCTTGGTGAGCACGATGAGCGCGTTGCAGGTGCGGTTGTTCAAGCCA
Source organism: Vulcanimicrobiota bacterium (assembly GCA_963806005.1). GTDB lineage: Bacteria > Vulcanimicrobiota > Vulcanimicrobiia > Eremiobacterales > Eremiobacteraceae > JAFANK01. The sequence goes on from CAWDWJ010000008.1 coordinate 32,680, forward strand.
AGGTTGAGGACCGTGTCCATCATGCCCGGCATGCTCACCCGCGCGCCCGAACGGACCGAGACGAGCAGCGGGTCGGTCTCACCGCCGAACTCCTTGCCGGTCTTGCGTTCCAGCTCGGCGACGCGCTTGTGCATCTCCTCATCAAGCCCGGGCGGCAGCTGGCGGCCGAGTTCGATGTAGCGCCGGCACACCTCGGTCGTGATCGTGAAGCCGGGCGGCACCGGCAGCCCGATGCGCGTCATCTCGGAAAGACCTGCGCCTTTGCCGCCGAGCAGCTCGCGCATAGCCGCGCCGCCTTCTTCGAAGGTGTAGGTCATCTTGCCGAGGTTGGACTTGGTGGGCGGCTCGAGCTTGCGGGATACTTGCTTCTTGGGGGTCGGCCGCGGCGGCATCGGCTTGCGCTCGATATCGGCCATCACCGGTATGGTCGCCATCTTCACGCCGGCCATCATGCCGGCGTCCGGGTCGGGCTGGGGCAGGGGCTTGCCGTCCGTAGGCGCCATGACCAAGGCCGGCTCTTTGGGAGCTGGCTCCTTGACGGCGACTTTGGCCTGTTTTGCAGCCGGTTTTTGGGCCTGGGCCTTCTTCTTGTCGGGGACGGCTTTGGCCGCGGGTTTTGCGGCTGCTCGTTTGGCTGGTGCTTTGGCGGCTTTTGGCTTCTTCGCCAGTGGCTTTTTCGTACGTGGTTTGGCCTTCATTCGTCCCCCGGATTGGGCCGCAAGCGAGGGCTCGCGACCAACTGCGCCGACCCGTGGCGCCCCCGCGCGCCTGGAAATGGCGCGACAGACTAACTCAAGTTGGTACTTTGATGCGGGACAGAACCGGACCTTGTGAATGTCGTCGTTTGTCGTCATTCCCCAAGCGCGAGGAACATGACGTACACATCGACGAGGCCGAGCCGGGGATGCCTAAACGCATCCGGTAGCCGGCCCACGATCTCGAAGCCGAAGCTTTGCCACAGCTTGACCGCACGTTCGTTGGAACTGACGACGAAATTGAACTGCATAGCGCGAAACCCGCGCGCCCGGGCTCGTTCGAGCGAGTGTGCGCACATGGCGCGCGCGACGCCGCGGCCGAACGCCGCTGGCGCGGTTATATATCCGCAGTTCGCGACATGCGATCCACCGCCGCGCTGATTGGCGCACAGGAAGTAGGTACCGACGATCTTCCCCTGCTCGTCTGCGACGAAGACCTCGTGCTCCGGGGCCGACCAGTAGACGAGCGCATCGGCACGCGCCATGTCGCGGGGCTGCGTGAATGTCTCGCCCGCGCGGATAGTGGGCTCGAGAATGGACCAGATGGCGTCGTAGTCTGCGCTGGTCGCGGCACGGATGTGCAACGCGGAGCTCCCGGTTGTAAACGGACCTCAAGGTCCGTTGCTTCAAAGGTCCGTTGCTATATTCTCGCTTTGAGATACTCCTCGAGTTTGTCGATCGAGATGCGCTCCTGTGCCTTGCTGTCACGGTCGCGCACGGTGACATCGCTGCGCTCAAGGCTCTCGTAGTCCACCGTCACGCAAAACGGCGTGCCGATCTCGTCCTGCCGATAGTAACGCTTGCCTACGTTGCCGGAGTCGTCGAAGACAGTGCGCAGCACCGGGCGCAGCCCGCGCTCGATCTTCGATGCCAGCTCGACGATGTCGGGCTTGTTGCGCACGAGCGGGAAGACGGCTGCTTTGTACGGCGCGAGGCGAGGGTGCAGGTGCAGGACCGTGCGATCTTCTTCTTTCTCGTAGGCGTCGATGAGGAAGACGAGCAGCGCACGGTCCACGCCGAGTGCGGGCTCGACCACCGCGGGCAGATACTTGGCTTTGGTCTCCTCGTCGAAGAACGAAAGGTCTTTGCCGCTCGCCTTGACGTGCTGGGTTAGATCGAAACAACCGCGATGGGCGATGCCTTCCAGCTCGCCCCAGCCGAACGGGTAGTCGTACTCGAGGTCGGTCGTCGCGCTGCTGTAGTGCGCTAGATCGGCGCCTGTGTATTCGTGTTTGCGCAAGCGTTCGGGCTGCACGCCGAGCGAGAGCCACCAGTTGAAGCGCTGGTCGACCCAGTAGCGGTACCAGCGCAGACCCTCGTCGGCCGGCTCGGGCGGCACGAAGAACTCCAGCTCCATGAGCTCGAACTCACGCGAGCGGAAGATGAAGTTGCCGGGTGTGATCTCGTTGCGGAACGCCTTGCCGATCTGCGCGAGGCCGAAGGGCGGCTTCTTGCGGGCCGTCTGATGACACTAGTTTGAAATCGACGAAGATCCCCTGCGCCGTCTCCGGACGCAGATACGCCTCAGACGACGCATCTTCCATGGCCCCGATGAAGGTCTTGAACATCAGGTTGAAGGCGCGAGGCTCGGTGAGGGTCTTGTTTCCGCAGGCCGGGCACTGGTCGCCTTTGAGATGGTCTGCGCGAAAGCGCTTCTTGCAGGTCTTACAGTCCACCATCATGTCGGTGAAGTTCTCGACGTGTCCAGACGCGCGCCAGACGTCAGGATGCATGATGAGCGACGTCTCGACGCCGACGACGTCGTCGCGCAGCGTCACCATGTCGCGCCACCACGCCTCGCGCACATTGCGTTTCATCTCGACACCGACCGGGCCGTAGTCCCAGATGCCGTTGACGCCGCCGTAGATCTCGCTCGACTGGAAGATGAAACCGCGGCGCTTCGCGAGCGCCGTGATCTCCTCCATGGTGGGCTTGGGCCGCAAGCGTGCGACGTCCGCGGGCTCTTTGAGGCTCATGGCGCGTTCCTTCGAGCGCTGGTCCCCAGCGGCCTTGGCGTGCTCTACGTCGGTGCGCGCAGCGCTCGCCAGATCTCTTTGGGTGACAACGGCTTGCCGTACATGAGCACCCCGACGCGGTAGAGCTTGGCGGCGAGCACGGTGAGTCCCCAGATGCACAGCACCGATAGCCCGATCGAGACGGCGATCTGCCACACTGGCACGGTCGAGGTCGCCACGCGTGTGAACATGAGCATCGGGCTCACGAGCGGCACGAGCGAGGCCCAGACGAAGAGCGGCTTATCGGGATCCTGTAAGGCGAAGAGCGACAACATGTAGGCGACCACGACCGGAAGCACCAGCGGCCCGTTACTGCCTTGGACATCCTCGGCCTTGCTCGCGAGCGCGCCGACGCCTGCGAAGAGCGTCGCATACGAGAAGAAACCCAAAAGAAAGAACACGATGAGGTAGACGATGACCGAGGGCGGCACGGTCGCGATCGCCGGCAGCGTTTGTGGCGCCGTCGCCATCGCACCCGGCGCCTGGAGGCTGGTCGCGAAGTGCAGGCCGACGACCACGAGCATCGAGGCAGCGGCGAGGCCGAAGACCGACATCTGTGTGAGCGCCAGCGCGCCGATGCCCAGGATCTTCCCTGCGAGCAACTGGCCGGGGCGCACCGCGCCGATCATGATCTCCATCACCCTGTTTGATTTCTCCTCGACCACGCCCGAGCCCACGTACACGCCATACATGATCACCGCGACGTAGAGCAGCAGCAAGAGGAAGTAGACGAGCGCCTGCGCGAGAAAGGCGTCTGCCGCCGTCTTGTATCTCGGGTTGAGATTGGTGATCGTCAGAGGAAAATCCATGGCGCGTTGGACCGCTGAGCGATTTGCGCCCTGGAAGTCAGTCGCAATGACGGTCTTCAGGAGCTTTTGCTTGAGGGTCTGATCCTCAAGGCTGGCAGACTTCACCGGATAGTAGGCAAAAGCGAGCGAGCCGTCTCGGCCGCGGTAGGCGATAAGGGCTGCGTCGTACTTGCCCTTGATGACGTCGGCTTTCAGATGGGGGTCGATGTTCGGACCGGTGGCTGAGTATGGCTCCACAGCCACCGTGTAATCGTGGCGCAACTGCTGTGCCAACATCTGCGTCACCGCGGGGTCCGGCCCGACCAAAGCGAGCGACGTGGTGAAGCTCCCCGAAAACCACGACCCGATCGTGGAGATGAACGAGAGGCCCACGATGCCGACGACACCGAGCACCGTGCCGATGATGAACCCCCTGCTTTTCAGACGCGACGTGTACTCGCGTGCGGCGAGGATCGCGACGGTGGTCATGCCGCCGAGTCCTCGGGCTTGACGTAGTGCAAGTAGATATCGGTGAGGCTCGGCTCGACGATCTCGAAGTGCTCGACCGGTCCTACCGCGACCGCAGCCCGCAGCAGGTCCGCCGCGTTGAGCGTCCGCCGGCAAGCGAACGGCGGCGATGCCATCCGAACTCACCCGCGCCTCGACGCCGGGAAAGCGCTGCAAGAAGCTCATGTCGGCTAATTTCGTCATGCGCACGAAGCGGTCGGGCCAGGCGCGCTTGATCTCGCGCAGGTTCCCGCTGACGACGCAGCGCGACCGGTCGATGATGCAGATCTCCTGGCACAGCTCTTCGACCTGTTCCATGCGATGGCTCGACAAGAGCACTGCCGTGCCGGCGGCGACGAGGTCACGCACGGTGTCTTTGACGACCTCGACGTTGATGGGGTCGAAGCCCGAAAACGGCTCGTCGAGCACGAGCAGGGGCGGTCGGTGCAGGATCGCGGCGATGAACTGCACCTTCTGCTGGTTGCCTTTGGAGAGCTCGACCGGTTTGCTCTTGAGCTTGTCGGTGAGCCCGAACGCCTCGAAAAGCTGCGCGATGCGCGCCCGTGCGTCCGATGCTTGCATGCCATGAAGACGCCCGAAGAAGAGCAGCTGGTCCGTGATCTTGTCCTTAGGATAGAGACCGCGTTCTTCGGGGAGATAGCCGAACGTGCGGCGGATGTCCGCGTCCACGCGCTTCCCCGCCCAGCGCACCTGGCCGCGGTCAGGCTCGATGATGTCGAGGATCATGCGAATGGTCGTCGTCTTGCCGGCGCCGTTGGGGCCGAGCAGGCCGAAGACCGAACCCGGGCGAGCGGTGAGCGTGAGGTCGCTCACCGCCTGGACGGCGCCGAAGGTCTTCGTGACGTTGTCGACTTCGAGCATAGATCCTTATGAAGCTTTGTCGATGCGCAGCTGGCCGCAGGCCGCGGCGATGTCGTCGCCCATGGTATGACGGATGGTGGTCGGAACTCCTCGCTCCTGCAGGACATCGGCGAAGCGCCGGATGCGCAGCGGCTGACTGCGTTCAAACGGGGCGTTCGTCGCGTTGTACGGGATGAGGTTCACGTGATGGAGCGGACCGCCGAGCAGGTCGGCAAGACGCCGCGCGTCATCGAGCCGGTCGTTCACGCCCGAGAGCATGAGATACTCGTAGAAGACCTTGCGCCGGGTGGTCGCGACGTAGTCGTAGGCGGCTTTCATGAGCTTGGCGATCGGCCACTTCTTGTTGATGGGCATGAGCTTTGTGCGCAGCTCGTCGTCCGGGGCGTGCAGCGAGATCGCCAGATTGACCTGGATGCCCTCAGCCGTGAAGCGCTCGATACCGGGGACGATACCGGCCGTAGAGACGGTCATGCGTCGCGCGCCCAGGTTGAAGCCTTGCGGGTCGTTGAGTAGAGCGACTGCGTCCATCACCGCATCGTAGTTGAGGAACGGCTCGCCCATGCCCATGAAGACCAAGTTGGTGAGCGCTCTGCCCTCGTCGCGCGCACGCCGAGCCACAAACGCCGCCTGGTCGAAGATCTCAAGCGCCGTCATGTTGCGCATGAAGCCGCCTTGACCCGTGGCGCAGAAATCGCAGCGCAGTGCGCAGCCAGCCTGTGATGAGATGCAGACCGTGGTGCGGCCGCCGCGGTGGCGCATGAGCACGGCTTCCACCTGGTTCCCACCCGCCAGTTCGAAGAGGAATTTGGTCGTCTGGCCGTCGCCTGAGGTCACCTCGTGTGCGAGCGTGACGCTCGACAGTTTGATCGCGCCGGCAAGCGCGCTGCGCAGAGCGAGCGGGAGGACCGTGATCTGCCGCGCGTCTGACTGCAGCTCTTTGGTCGCGGCGCGATAGATCTGGGTGAGGCGGTAGGGTGGGACGTCGAGAGCAGCTTGCAACGCGGCTGCATCGGCAACGCCCGCTTCTTTGGCTCGTCCTTCCCACCAGATCGCCTTCGCATCGCGGCTGCCTGCCGCCGGCGCCGCGACGACCGCGCTTGTCTTCGTCATCAAAAATCGAAGCTCAAGGCGACTGCCTGCGCCTCGTCCTCAGCGGCATGGGCAGGCTGGGCTGGGGCTGGCGGTTCGTCGAGCTTCGTCCGCACGGCGAGCAGGTCGGACCACACGAGCTTCTTCACCGCGTTGATGTTACCGCCGGTCTGGCGCAGGATGTAGGCCGGATGGAACGTGACGATGAGATCCGTGCCGTCGGGACCCGCATACCAGATGCCGCGCTGGCGCGTGATGGAGAAATCCCGGCCGAGGAACGACTTGGCAGCCGGCGCGCCGAGCGCGAGGATCACGCGCGGCTTCAGAATCGCGAGCTCCCGGTCGAGATAGACCCGGCAGTTCGACATCTCTTCCGGCGACGGCGCGCGGTTGGCGACACGGCCGTTCTCGACGCTCGTCGCCCGGCACTTGATGGTGTTGGTGATGAAGACGTCCTCGCGGCGCAGGTCGATCGCGGCCAGCATCTTCGTGAGCAGCTCGCCGGCACGCCCGACGAACGGCTCGCCTTGTGCGATCCTCGTTCTCGCCTGGCCCCTCACCGACGATGACCAGACGCGAGCGGGGATCGCCGACCCGCAGACCACCTTGGTCCGGGTCGAGCCGATCTCGCATCGTCGGCACGCATCGGCCTCGGCGTGGAGCATGGCGAGAAGACGGCGCCGCTCGTCGAGCTGCCGTCCTTCTAATGAAGCATCCATTGACGCATCCATATCAACGCCCCGCCGACAGGGCCGCGCGCACCCCGAGGACCACGAAGGCGATCACAGCGAGGTAGAGCGCATAGCGTGCGACGAGCGCTGCGGACAGCGACCAGTACCAGAGCAGGCCGTGATGTTTGATCCAGTAGAGCCGGCGGCTGCGCTGGCGCCACCCGAGCACGCCGCTCTTCCCCCAGGCGCCCAGAGAACCCCCTTGCTCGCCCGCATGGGTGACAACGCATTGCGGCAAGTAGACGACCCGCATACCGCGGTCGTGGAGCCGGTGGGCGAAATCGATCTCCTCATGGTAGAGGAAGAAACGCTCGTCGAAACCACCCATATCCTTGAAGACCGCCGCGCGGATGAACATCGCCGCACCGACAACGAGGTCGACGTCGCGCTCGCTCGCGTAATCCCATTGCCGCAGCCGGTAGCCATTGGACTGGCTGCGGAACAGCGGCAGCTCGCCCCACGCCGAGCTGCGCAGAAACGCCTGCCACCAGGTGTCGAACTCGCCGCAGCTCTCCGCCGTCGAGCCGTCGTCGTTGAGGAGCTTCGCGCCGGCCATGGCGACATCGGGATGGGCGTCGAAATAATCGACCGCGTTGCGCAGCGTCCCTGGGTGCACGCGCGCGTCGGGGTTGAAGAAGAACAGCAGCGGCGCGCTTGCGCGGGCCGCGCCGACGTTGCATCCCCGGGCGAACCCGAGATTCGCGCCGTTTTCGATGACGAGCGCTTGAGGGTAGACGGCCTTCGCGCGCGCAACGCTGTCGTCTTTGGAGCCGTTGTCCGAGACGATGACCTGCGCGAATGCGGGATCAGCCTGCACTTCGGGCAGGGCTGCGACCGAGGCCAGGGCGCCCGCGAGTTGATCTGCGGCGTTGTAGCTAACGATGATGACGGCGATGCGCGCCATAAGACGGCCTCGCTTCGCTAAAAAAAACGAGCGTCATGCCGACGCTCGGGGGATAGTCTGTCTCGTCTGTTGACGGTTACGAGGCTTTCTGGACCTCCGCGGGCGCCTGATCGGGCAAGCCGTTCAGGGCGTCGAGGATCATGTCCAGCGGGATGCCGTAACCTTCGCTCACCTGCTCGATCGTCTCAAACTCGGAGATCGCGCAGTGGGCGCATCCGCCTAAGTGGAAGTTGGCGAAGACCGCTCTCGCACCGGGGTGGAGAGCAAAGGCTTCGCCGACTGTCAGGTCTTGATGGAACAACTTACTGTCTGTACTGACGGCGACCACCCCCCTTTCCCGTCGTGCCCCGCCTTTTTGTCTCGTTCTCTAGCGGAGGCCGCAGGTTCGATACACCCTTTATATTCGGCCATTCGGGGGCCGAACCTGCCCACCATATGCGATAGGGGTCGCGAACACTCTGCATGACGTATCTCATGGCGTCAGCTTCTGCGCCTCGAAGAGCGCGTTTGTCTCCGCGTGTGGGATCCGTCGTGCGGCGAATCCGAACCCTCCGCCGTCGCGCATGTCCGCCGCGATGGTCCGCAGCTGCGCTAAGACGTAACCCATGGCGCCCGAACCGACGCTCACCCGAGCGACACCGAGCTCTCCCAGGCGGGCGACGGGTGGCGCAGCTGAGCCGGCGAGGATATTGATCGGACCGCTCAGGCTCGAGACGAGCGCGGCGATCGTCTGCTCGTCGACGACGCCGGGGACGAACACGCAGTCGGCGCCCGCGTCAAAATATCGCTTGCCGCGCCGGGTCGCTTCGGCCAAGCGCCAGGCGTCGCTGTCGCCCACCTGCGCGAGGAAGACGTCGGTCCGCGCGTTGATCACAAGCGGCACGCCGCGCTTCGTCGCGACTTCGCGCATCGCGTTGATACGCTCGGCCTGCAACTCGACCTCGACGAGCGAGGCGCCTCCCCGGACGGTGTCCTCGAAGTTCAGTCCGACCGCGCCCGCCTCGATCGCGCCACTCGCCGTGTCGGCCGCATCGCGCACGCTCGGGCCATAGGCGCCCTCGAGGTCGGAGGTCAACGGCGCCTCGATAGCGCAAGCGATGCGCGCGACGCGCGCCAACATGTGCTCGCGCGAGATACGTTCGCCATCTGCGAACCCTTCAGCCCAGGCGATGCCGGCGCTGGTCGTCGCGATCGCCGGAAAGCCGAGCTCTTCGATGATGCGGGCGCTCACCACGTCCCAAGCGTTCACAAGGACGAGAGGGCGAGCCGTGCGATGTAGCTCCCGGAGCTTGTCTGCCTTGTCGCGCAGCGTCGACATGTGCGAGGCGGTCCTTCCTGTGGGCGCTAGGCTGCTCGGCGCCGCTGCTGCAGATACGCCCACATGAACTGGTCGAGGTCGCCGTCGAGCACGCGCTGCGCGTCCGAGACCTTGATCTCCGTGCGGTGGTCGTTGACCATCGTATACGGCTGCAGAGTATACGAACGGATCTGGCTGCCCCATTCGATCTTGCTCTTCTCGCCGCCCAGTGCGGCGAGTTTCGCCTCGCGCTCCTCGCGCTCGCGCTGCAGAAGCTTTGCGGCGAGCATCTTCATGGCGCGATTGCGATTGGCCAGTTGCGATCGCTCGTTCTGGCAGGCGACGATGATCCCGGTGGGCTTGTGGGTGATGCGGATCGCGCTCTCGGTCTTATTGACGTACTGCCCGCCTGCTCCACCGCTCTTATAGGTCTCGATCTCGATCTCGTCGGGCCTGATTTCGGTCTCTTCGCCTTCTGCGACGTCGGGCACGACGTCGACCGAGGCGAACGACGTATGCCGGCGTTTGTTCGCGTCGAACGGCGAGATGCGCACGAGGCGGTGCACGCCGCGCTCGCTCTCCAGGTACCCATAGGCGTTGGTCCCCTGCACGAGTAGCGTCGCGCTCTTGAGACCTGCTTCTTCGCCTTCGAGTGAATCGAGCAACTGGGTCCGATAGCCATGGCGTTCGGCCCAGCGCATGTACATGCGCAGCAGCATCGACGTCCAGTCCATCGCTTCCGTGCCGCCGGCGCCGGCATGGATGATGACGAGCGCATCGTGACGGTCGAACTCGCCGTCCAAGGTGGCCGTCATCTCGGCTTCGTCCAGGCTCGTGCGAAGCTTCTCAAGCTCCGCCGTCACCTCGGCCTCGAGGGCTGCGTCCGACTCGCCGAGCTCGACGAACTCGCGGAGCTCCTTTGCTTTGGCGCTGAGGGCCTGGAGGATGTCGACCTCGCCGCGCAGCGCGGCGATCTCCTTCATGTGCGCTTGCGCCGCCTGGGAGTCGTTCCAAAACGCCGGGTCGTGGGTCTGCTGCTCGAGCTGCGCTACCTTGGCCTGGATCGCGGCATAGTCAAAGCCGCACCTGGAGGGTCTGCAGGCGGTCTTCGATCTTGACGAGGTCGGCGCGCAGCTGTTCATTCATGTGCTTGTGCGTCTGATTTCCGTCTCGGCGTCGATTTTCCCGGTCGCTTCTCGCGCTTGACAACCGAGTGGCGAGGACCTATACTTAACCTAATGGTTAACTATCAGGATCCCGCCCTCGACCGCACGTTCGCCGCCCTCGCCGACCCGACGCGTCGAGCTCTGCTCGCGCAACTCCGCCAGCGGAGCCTCTCGGTCAGCGAGCTCGCCCGCCCGTTTGCGATCTCGCTCCCAGCCGTCATGAAGCACCTCGACGTGCTCACAAGCGCGGGGCTCGTTTCGCGGACGAAGACCGGACGTGTGGTGGGGTGCACGTTGACCGCAGCCCCGATGGAACGCGCGAACGACTGGCTCGATCATTACCGGCAGTGCTGGGAACAGCGCCTCGATCGCCTTGACGACTACCTGCGCGACATCCAGTCGAAGAGAAAGAAAGGAAAGAGACATGACCGTACCGGCAAGCGATAGGAAGAACGATGAATCGGCGGCTATGTCGCCGTCGGATCGCGAGGTCGTCATCACCCGCGTCCTCGACGCCCCGCGCGGGCTTGTGTTCAAGGCGTGGACAGATCCCGCACAATTGGCGCAGTGGTGGGGCCCGCACGGATTCACAAACCCGGTCTGTCAAGCCGATGCGAGGCCCGGCGGCGCCATCCGCATCGACATGCGTGGGCCCGAAGGCACGGTCTACCCCATGACGGGCGTCTATCGGGAGATCGTCGAACCGGAGCGCCTCGTCTTCACGAGCGCAGCGCTTGATGAAGACGGCGCACCGCTCTTCGAAGTGCTCAACACCGTGACGTTCGTGGAGCGTAAGGGGAAGACGACGCTGACCGTGCGGGCACGCGTGCTGACCACGACGGCCAAGGGCGCTCCGTATCTGGACGGGATGGAAGAGGGTTGGACCCAGAGCCTCGAGCGTCTCGCCGACTATTGCACGAAGGCCTCACAATCGTCGTGACCGGCACGACCGTGCCGGAGATAAGGAACGCGATCATGCAAAAGATCACCCCGTTTTTGTGGTTCGACGGCAACGCCGAAGAGGCGATGAATTTCTACGTCTCCATCTTCAAGAACTCGAAGATCCTCAGCATCAATCGCAACGATGAGGAGAAGGTGAGCGGCGGGAGATTCCAACTCGACGGGCAGGAATTCATGGCGCTCAATGGCGGTCCGCATTTCACGTTCTCGCCCGCCATATCGTTCTTCGTTGATTGCGCATCGCAACAGGAAGTCGACGAGTTGTGGGAGCGGCTCTCCGCGGGCGGCACAAAGCAACGATGCGGCTGGCTTCAAGACAAGTTCGGGGTGTCGTGGCAGATCATCCCCACGACGCTAGGCGAACTGTTGAACGACGACGATCCCGTCAAGTCGGAAAGAGTATGGGAAGCGATGATGGGGATGGAAAAGCTCGAGATCGCCGGTCTGCGCAAGGCGTACGACGGACGGTGAAAGCTCTACGCGCAGAACCGCGCGATAGAAACCCCGATAGCCGCTTCGACGTCTCGAACAGTCTAGAGCCAACGGCGCACCCGCGCTCGATACGCCGTGTAGTCATCGCCGAACCTCTCTGCCAGGAATTTCTCTTCCGGCACGATCGCTGATACGTACACCGCGAGCAAAATGATGGGCAAAAACGCGATGGCCCACAGCCAGTTCGCGAGCAGCGCGATCCCGATAAACGTGAAGGCGAATCCGACGTACATCGGGTTACGCGTCAGGCGATAAGGCCCGGTCGCAACGAGCCTCGTCGTCGGTTGGATCGGGATCACCGAGGTCTTTGCGCGTACGAACGAAGCGACCGCAGGCGCGATGAAGGCAATGCCGACTATGGCGCACAGCGTTCCAAACGTCCACCGAACGGCATCGGGCAGAGCGTCGAGCGGGTAGCTCTTCGAGAGGAGCCAGCCGGCGACCAGGCCGGCGACATACCACAGTGGCGGCGGCACCATCGGTCCTAGGCGGTCGCGCGGTGATGTCATGCCCTACGTCGCTCCCACGCAATAAAAAGAGTTCTGCCCAAGACTTGTGCAAGGGCATTTCTTGCCTAAGACGTCTTCTAAAGAGCCGAGGCTTTCCTCTTTGAGCAGTCTAACCAAGGCACGAGCGCTGCGCTAGCCAGGAGGGGCCCCCCCGGCGGCAAAGAAAGAACCGGGTCCGCCGAGGAACTTCCGATCAGAGGAGGCGTAATGGAAAGCCCTTCATTCCATCGCTACGGCGCAGTTTGCGCAATCGTGCTGCTCTTGGGTCTGATGGTTTCCGCCGCAGAGCCGGCCGGTGATGCTCAATTTGAGCAGGCGTCAGTCGATGCTCCCGCAGACAGCAACTGCATGCTTCAACCCGAAGGGAACCAGGACCCGAACGAGTCTCTCCACGTCTATGCGGACGAAGATGGCGTCGTCCGCTTTCTCGCGGTGCGTCCGACGCTCCCGAGCAGCGTCGAGCGGCTGACGCTCGATTGCACCGATGCCAATCAACAGGCCAAGACCTATTCCGTCGATCTTCGGTCGGAGGTGACGTTCCAACCGCGCCCGTTTGACGGATCGCGCACGACCCTGGCGGTTCGGCCGGCACTGACCGGCGACCCGCGTCGCTTCACGACGGAACAACTGCTCGAGGCGGGCTACGGACTGCGCCCAAATCCGATAGAGGATCCAGACGGGTACCAAGAGTGGCTCGCTGCGGCGAGCGTGGTGACGTACAAGCTCCGTCGTGACCGGACGTTGGTGTGGTTCCCGATCTCGCGCCAGGCGTACCTCGGCCGAACTGAGGACCCACCCGAAAGCGTCCACAAGAGCCCGTCTGTTGGCTGGACCGGGGCCGTGCTTTATGGTTCCTTCAAAAAGAAGGCGACGGCCGCTGAGACGATCAGTTACGGGGCGAGTTCGGCGACCATCGTTGTCCCAAGGTTAAAGCGCGGTCCCACCGCCTCGGCGACGATATGGAACGGGCTCGACAATGTTTTCCAAGCCATCGTCGATGTCAATACAACAGCGACGATCGCATACTTTGGGATCCACCACCAAACCTTTGACAAGCACAGCGGACACACCGACACCGCTGGAACAAGATTCACTCCTCGTACCGGCGACCACATCTCCATGGAGGAGTGGTATTGCGACGCGAAGGGAAACTTGAATCTCAGCGGTGGCTACGAGTGCACGAACATGGTCGACAGCACCCAACACGCACAATGGGAATGCGATAAGGCCTCAAGCTCAGACTGCCCGTCCTATAAGCTCAATGCCGGGGAGGTGGGCAACGGCAAGCTCGGCTGGCAGACGGAATTCATCATCGAAGACGACTCCAAGCATGCAGGCGAGTGGCCCGTTTTCTCGCCGGTGACGATGCATGGAACCGCCGATGTGATCGTGGGCGATGGCACCAAGGGAACCGGCAGATTCGTGAGTATGAACTACGGGAGTCTCAGCGACCCGAAGATCAAGCTGTTGACCGACAATAATCATAGTAAGCGGCATCTCCGCATCACACTGCCAACCGGTGCAGTCAAATGGGTTCAGATAACGTGTGGATCGAAAGACACGTGGGATGCCAATAGCGGAAACTGCGTCGCTAAGAAGTAGCCGACCCGCCAGCCAGCGTCAACTACCTCTTCGGTCGTAGCGATCTACCGGCTTGCGCTTGGGGGTTAACCTACACGCTGGTTGAAACTCGAATCACGCTGTCTCGCGAGCCTAAGACCCCGCGAATCGATCCAACGCGAAACGTCCGGTGACGAATCGAAACGTCCGATCATTCCTTTTGCGGCGATTGCGGCGCTCCCGCAACCAAACACGCGCCGGTGCCGGACCGTGGGCACCACGCCGGCAACCGGCGATTAAATCAGGCCACTTGGACGATATTTCGGCACAAAAAATACCGCATATAGGCCGATTTAAAATCGGGCGCCCGTCACCGTAGACGCCGGCCACGAAGAGCGCTGTAAACTTGATGACGTCGTCATCGTTTGGTGTGAGATGTTGCCGCACGCTACGTAGATATTGAGTTGCGCGGGCGACTTGTGAATGTTCACCGACGTGCCGGCAACCGTGGCTTCGCTGATCGGAACGTTGAGGATCGTTTCCGAGAAGCCGTGCACGACGTTGGTGAGCGGGAACTTCACGTCGCCCGGATTCTTGCAGCTGCCCGCGTGGATGTGAGCGGGCTCGTCCGCGCTCGCCCCTTCCTTGGTGATGTTGATGGTCACCCTGGTCTTCGAGCCCATGGCTTGGAACGTGATCGTGCCGCTCTGGGAGGAAGCACCCGTGTGCTTGATATTGTAGACTTTCGTCAAGTTGTTGCTCGCGCTGACGGCGATCATGCTGGCGGTGGCAATGACAAGCGCCGCGAACCCGTAGATGAGCTTGCGCATACGTTCTCCTTTTTCCCGAACGTCGCTCGGGGCACTACAGTGGACGGACGTACGATTTCGCCGAAGCGTTCAAATGCATGCAGCCTCGGGACGGATGCTTTGGTGCCCGCCGACGTTCGCGACCGGGGCGGAGGCGGCCTTCGTCCGCCGAGCACGTAGGCATTTCTACAAATCGGAAATCGTGACTCGGCGTCAGCAATCCTAGCGCACGAACCGGACGTTTTGCGATTCGGCCACCGGACGTTTGCGTTCGCGAATCAGGATGCAGTGTAAACTGGCCTATAGTTTAGCAACACATTACCAGATTTGAATGTTCGCGATCCAATCAGCTCCAGCCTGAGATTGCGGTCCAGACCCTTGAATATTGGTGTGCCTGCACCGACGACGATGGGGGTCATCATGAACATACACTCGTCAATCAGGTCGGCCTTTAGAAAAGTCACGGCAAGTTCCGAGCCACCGACGCCGATAGATTTTCCTGGTCCATTCTTTAGCCGCCGAATTTCTTCTGGATCAAACTCTCTCTTCAGTTCCACGTTCTTCCAATTCTTTTTCTCTTCAACTCGATCAAGCGTCCTGGAATAAATGATCTTCGGCGTGTGATTGAGCAAGCGGGCGATCTCGAGGTTCTCCTTAGACATCGTCGCATCCTCAGCCGCACCAGGCCAAAACGATTTCATTAATTCGTACATGCGCCGGCCGTAGATAAAAAGGTCGGTGTCGCTCAACAATTCCACGGCGAATCTGTTGAATTCGTCGTCCACGTTGTGCCATGAGAGATCGTGATCGCGACCCTCGAAGTAGCCGTCAACGCTGAGCGACATAAAGACGTAGATCTTTCTCATCTCACTTCAATCAAATCAGGCCGCGTGCGAACCTTATCGCGGTTATTTGTCTTGGAAACTTTAAGTCGCATAAATTTTTCGCGTGCCCATCGCGGCTGCGCCGTCTGCACGCTCTGAGCGCATGCGCTTAAGGGACCGATGGCCGGTTACCGCAGGAACAACCCGGGTTTTCGGATGTTTGTTAGCTCGCTCCTAGTAGGCGAATCGCAGCGCCGCGAACAGGCTGGATTTGACAACTTAGGCGCTGCTTAGGTCTTAGGATTGCAGCTTGCGAATTTATAAGCAAACGTCCGATATTCAATACAAGACGTCCAGTATTCTACGCGCCAGCAGCTTAGTTCGCAACCCGATCGACGGATACTCACGGCGTCCTGGAATCTTGAGTGTGAGGTTAATGCGTTTTCCTGCGGCTGATGCTGTCGAATTCCTTATGGGTGGCGAAGCGGAGAAGATCCCGAGTGCAACATCCGGTTTCGCGAATGCTTTCGACGTTAGAGAACGTCGTTCCATGAGCCGATCGGTCGTCATCCTTGGGATGGCATGCATCGTTGCGTGCGTCGCCTTCGGCGGCTGTGCGCGAGGCTCGCGGGGCTCGTGGGCCTCGCAAGGCGAAGCCGCCCTGACGGAGAGCGGGAATTCTTATCCTTCACCGATATCGTCTGAAGCGGCGGCAAGGCTCATCGCGCTCGCGCCGAGGTTGGGGAAGAATTCGTTTGGGGCCGGCGTCGATGTGACCGTCTTCAGACCTTCCTGGCTTTTAGGCGAAGCGCGCGTCGTCGACGAGACGCTTTACGTCACGTACAACACAGAACAGTCTCCCTATCAGGAAATCGCGAGCCTTGTACGGGGCGTTCTTCATCCGATTTGGCTGCCCCGCGGCTATTATGCTTTGTCTTTTCGGAACGGTAACAGACTGATCTCGGCGGTTCTCCCCAGCGGCGCGCGAGATTGGTACGAGCTCAGAGCGGGAGGGGCGATTTTGACCAACGCGCCTTCCCTCCCCGCGTACGGCGTTCCGCCGCACGTGCTCGCTGACGGCGATTCGTGCGCTGACGGGTTGCTGGGAAGTGGGAGCGCACTCGACGAGTTGCGGGCGCACCACCGGGTCAGCATCCTCACATCCGTTGCGATGTCGCGGGCGACCGGCGGCACGCTCGCGCGCGCTATCGAGGTGTATTGCGATCACTTCCACGGAGCGAACTATGCGACACTCGACAGTCCGGGCATCATCATGCTGCTCGACGGTGATAATGCGACGCTCGTGGGCAACGGCTGGATCCAAGCGGCAAGCGAACGTCATTTGCTGATAACGGAGCGCGACGGTCTCATGGTAGAAGTCATTGCTGCCAACCTACCGGACGTTTCGCGCGTTCATAATCGATGATCGTTAATAGAATCATCAGACGTTTTGAGTTTGAGTTTTGCGCTCGGCTAGTTGAATTCAATCGTCCGGCAAATACGCCGCATAGACCGGCAAAAACCGACTGTATGTTTTAAATTGCCGTCGATCAAAATACCCGGTCACCAAACGTTTTGAATCGCGCTTCAGGATCAACAGGCCGCGGTCGCTGTCCCAGAATGGCCGGTCGGATTATCTTTTTACGCCGCTCCCACGCCGTGGCATTTCTTGTACTTCTTCCCCGACCCGCACGGACACGGATCGTTGCGGCCGACCTTCTCCGCCTTCCTCACTGGCTGCGGTCCGCCTGAGGACTCGTCGCGGTTGGAGTGCAGCTGATCGAAGCGGCGCAATGCGGCGGCGTCGGGCAGCGGCATCGGGGAGGACGGCGCCTGCTGCGGCGGTCCGTCGGTCAGCCCGGTCTGCGCCGGTGGAGGCGGCCCGCCCTGTGGCGGCTGCACGACGATGTGGAAATCCTCGCCCTGGAACATCGCCCCCAAGAAATCTTCTTGGATGGCGACCTTGAGGTCTTCGAAGAGCTCGAACGCCTCTTTTTCGTACTCGACGCGAGGGTCTTTTTGTCCCCAGCCGCGCAGGCCGATGCCCTGACGCAGGCTGTCCATGGTGTAGAGATGATCGATCCATAGCCGGTCGATGATCTGCAGCATGGTCTGGCGCTCGAGATTGCGCAGCGCTTCGCGCAGCCCCGTTCCGTCGAGGTCGGGGTAGCGCTTGACCATGCGCTCCTCTTTTTCCGTGTACATCGCATCGGCTTCGCTCGCCAGCAGATCGACCATCTCTTCTTTTGCGAGCGGCTCGAGCTTGGCCGCCGGCACTCGCTTAGAGATGCCGCGCACGCCGGACGTCTCGAGGTCGACGAGGATCTGCGGACGATCCCACTCGGCTGGGTGCACGTTGTCCGCGCAGTTGGCGTCGACCGCTTGCTGGGCTTTTTGCCGCAGCATCTCAGTGAGCGACGGGCGCAGGTCGTGGCCTTCGAGCACGCGGCGCCGCTCGGCGTAGATGACGGAACGCTGCTTGTTCATCACGTCGTCGTATTCGAGGACGTGCTTGCGCTGCTCGTAGTTGTGGGCCTCGACCTTCTTCTGCGCGTTCTCGATGGACTTGGTGAGGATGCCGGCCTCGATCGGCGTGTCGTCGTCGAGCTTGAAGAGCTCCATGGTCGACCGGATGCGCTCGCCGCCGAAGATGCGCATGAGCTCGTCGTCGAGCGCGACGTAGAAGCGCGAGGAACCCGGGTCGCCTTGGCGGCCGGACCGGCCGCGCAGCTGGTTGTCGATGCGGCGCGATTCGTGGCGTTCCGTGCCGATGATGTGCAGGCCGCCGACATCTGTGACCCCATCGCCGAGCTTGATGTCGACGCCGCGGCCTGCCATGTTGGTGGCGATGGTGACCTTCGCGGCTAAGCCCGCGTCCTTGATGATCTCTGCTTCCTTCTCGTGGTACTTCGCGTTGAGCACGTTGTGCTCGATGCCGCGCTTGGAGAGCTGGGCGGAGAGGCGCTCTGATTTCTCGATCGAGCGCGTGCCGACGAGCACGGGCTGGCCCGCGTTATGGCGCTCAACGATCTCGTTGATGACCGCGCGGAACTTGCCTTCCTCGTTCTTGTAGACGACGTCGTCGTGGTCGCTGCGCCTGACCGCCACGTTGGTGGGGATCATGAGGACGTCGAGACCGTAGATGTCGCGGAACTCGCGCTCTTCGGTCTTGGCCGTGCCGGTCATGCCGGCGAGCTTCTTGTAGAGCCGGAAATAGTTCTGGAAGGTGATGGTGGCGAGGGTCTGGTCCTCGCTTTTGACCTTGATGCCTTCTTTCGCCTCGATGGCCTGATGGATTCCGTCGGAATAGCGGCGTCCGTACATGAGCCGGCCGGTGAACTCATCGACGATGATGATCTCGCCGTCCTTGACGACGTACTGCTCGTCCTTGCGGAAGAGCTCCTTGGCCTTGAGCGCGGCCTGCAGTTGATGCGTCAACTCGAGGTTCGACTGGTCGTAGAGGTTCTGCACGCCGAGCAGCTTCTCGACCTTGGCGACACCGACTTCGGTGATGGGCACGGCGTGCATCTTCTCGTCGACCGTGTAGTCCTCGTCCTTGCGCAGCTGCGTCATGATGTTGCGCGCGAAGTGCTCGTAGAGATGCGAGGTGTCTTTATAGTTCGGACCGAGCACGGCTTCGGGAGAGCCGCTGATGATGAGCGGCGTGCGCGCCTCGTCGATGAGGATGGAATCGACCTCGTCGACGATGGCGTAGTGCAGTTCGCGCTGCACGCAGTAGGCGAGATGCGGCGCCATGTTGTCGCGCAGATAGTCGAAACCGGCTTCGTTGTTCGTGACGTAGGTGACGTCGCATGCGTAAGCGGCGCGTCGCTCGGGGGGCGGCAAGAAGTGTTGGATGATGCCGACCTCGAGCCCGAGGAACCGGTAGATTGGGCTCATCCACTCCGCATCGCGCTTGGCGAGGTAATCGTTGACGGTGACGAGGTGGACGCCCCTGCCTGCGAGCGAGTTGAGATAGACGGGAAGCGTGGCGACGAGCGTCTTGCCTTCGCCCGTGCGCATCTCGGCGACTTTGCCTTCGTGGAGCACCATGCCACCGATGAGCTGCACGTCGAAGTGGCGCATGTTCAAGGTGCGCCGCGCGGCCTCGCGGCAGACGGCGAACGCCTCGACGAGCAGGTCGTCAAGCGTCGCGCCTTCGGCGAGCCGCTGCCTGAATTCCGGGGTCTTGGCGGCGAGAGCCTCGTCGCTGAGGCTCTTGATCTGGGGTTCCAGCTCGTTGACGCGCTGCGCGATCTTGCGCAGGCGTGCGACCTCACGGTCGTTCCCGTCGACCCATGAGCGGATATTGCTGAGGAAGGACAACGTCGACAGCTCTTTCTTGCGCGGGTGGGGTATGGGCGGCGGAGCGGCCCTAGGAGACGGTTTCGATAAGGCCCAGCTGACCTCCGCGTCTCTTATAGAGAACGTTCACCGCGCCCGTCCGGTCGTTGACGAAGAGGAAAAAGTCGTGACCGAGCAGCTCCATCTGATGGGCGGCGTCCTGCGGGTCCATCTTCTTGATGTCGATCTTCTTGGACCGGACGATACGCAGGGACTTGTCGAGGTCGTCGGGCTCTTCGCTCGGCGTCCGCCTGGACGCCGCCGTCGCCCGCCGCTGGCTGGCGGGCAGCTTCCCATTGGCCTTGGCGTGGTGGTCCCAGTGCTTGGTCTTATACTTGCGGATCTGCTGTTCGAGGCGGTCGCGCACGAGGTCGATCGAGGCGTACATGTCCGCCGAACGCTCTTCCGCCTTGATGAGGAAATGTTTGAGGGTGAGCACGACGTCGACGATCTGCAGCTCGCGTTCCGTGCGCAGCGTGACGTGGGCATCGATGATCTGATCGAGGTAATGGGCGAGATGACCGATCTTCTCTTCTGCGTAGGTCCGCAGCGCCTGGGTGACCTTGAGGTTGCGGCCTTTGACGTAGATCTTCATGAGCGAGTTCGCTCCAGCGGTGGGGGGATGTGCGCCATTCGTTCGGCGGCGGGTGCCTCCTGCAGCAGCATGAACGCGTGGCCTGGATGCGGGTGCGTGACGAACCACGCCGCGAGGGCGAGCGCGACCGCGATGATGAGCGCCAGGATGACGCGAGCGATGACATAGGGGCGCTGCGGTCTGGTCTTGATGATCTGGCGTTTGTCGCGTCGCATCTACATCTTCACTCGTATGGGGTCGTTGATCGCATCCAGCGGCAGCCGCGCCTGCAGCTGCGAGAGCGTCACAAAAACAAAGCCGGCCTGGCGATATGCGCGCACGATGCGCGGCAGCGCTTGCACCGTCGCGAACTTGCCGTTGTGCAAGAGGATCACGGCCGGCGAGCGTGCTTGCCCGACCACGCTGTCCGCGATCTGCGCGGGGGTGATCGACCGCCAGTCCCCGGGGTCGACGTCCCATAGCGCAACGGTATCACCCTGCGTACGAGCCGCATCGATCGTCGCCGCGTCGTAGTTGCCGTGCGGCGGCCGGAAGTACTGCGCGCGCGACCCGGTCAGGGTGGCGATCGCCGCGGTCGCCGCCGCGATCTCACGCGCCTGCTCGTCCGCGGTCAAGGCGGTCATCTGCGGATGCGTCTGCGTGTGGTTGCCAAGCTCGATGCCGTCGTCCTGCGCGCGTTTGGTGATGGCTGGCTGCTCGTCCGCGTCCCGGCCGATGAGGAAGAACACCGCGGGCACGTGCAGCGCGCGCAGCTGCGCGAGCAATAGCGGCGTGGTGACGGGAAAGGGACCGTCGTCAAAGGTCAGCACGGCAAGGCGTGGGCGGACCGGCGGCCTCACAAGGTCGTTGACGTCGAGCAGCATGCGCCGCACGATCGACCCAGCGGGTGGCGAGACGACGTCTGCGGCTGCGACCCCCGCCGGCACGATCACCGGCACGGACTCAAGCTGCGCGTGATGGATCCAACGGCGCATGAAGACGACGAGCACGGCCGCGGCGATGAGCAGCAGCCAGACGCCCGGGCGCCGCATCCATCGGTCGAATGCGCTCGACCGCTGCTCAGTCACGGGTTACTGGGGACGGTAATCGCGGCCGATGACGATGACGACGTCGACGCCGTTCACGGCGCCGAGCGCGATGCGTGGATTCTTGATGGGGAGCTCCTTGGCCACTTCGCCTGCCATCTTCCCATCCGCGCTCTCGATGGTCGTCGTCGGGTTGTTGAAGTTCTTGGCGTTGCCCGTCTCTACGACGTCAAAGCCCCGCTGCCTCAAGAAATCCGCGACGGCGGACGCGACACCCGGCGTCCCCGAACCGTTCTCAACGCGCACGTGCACGGTCGACGGGTCGAAGCTATTGCCGAAGCCCGCCACGAGATAGGTGTGGATGACCTTGTGCGCCTCGGATTGCGCGAAGAGCACGGACTCGCCGCTCGTCCAGCCGATGTCGACGGGGAGAACGGCGCTGTGCACTGATTGCGGTGAGACGCCGCGCATGCCGAGCGCTAGATCGTAGAGCTTGCCGAAGGGCAGGTCGGTGCGCACATTGTCCCTGATGACGCTGAGCAGCGCGGGCAGATGGAGGGCGATGCCAGGATCGCGCATGCGCTTGGCGAGGATCTGCACGACCTGGCGCTGGCGGCGCATGCGGCCGAAGTCGCCTTCGGGATCGTGTCGGAAGCGGATATATCCCACGGCTTGCTCGCCGTTCAGATGGTGCAGGCCACGCTTGAGGTGGATGTGGAGGTGCCCCCAGGCATCGTCGTAGTCCATGTCCTTCTCGACGTCGACGTCGATGCCGCCGAGCGCATCGATGATGTTCTTCGTCGCATCGAGCCGCAAGACGACGTAGTTGTCGAATGCCGGCGTGCCGAGGTTCCTGACCACGGTCGCTTCGACGCGCTGTGGCCCCCCGTCCGCGTATGCCTCATTGATCTTCCCGTACCCCGACCGTGGGATGTAGACCCAGAGATCGCGCGGGATGGAGACGACGTTGATCTGCTTGTTGGCGAGATCGATGTTGACGGCGATGAGGGTGTCGGTGCGCGAGGTCGAGGTATAGGCCTCGTCGCTCTCGGTCCAGTTCTCGTCGAGCCCCATGACGAGCACGCGCAGGTTGGGCTTACCGAACACCTGCACGAGATTCGGCGACGGCATGAACGGCGCGATCGCATTGCCGAAGCCACCCTTGTACTTGACGTAGCCAAAGGCGAGGGCGACGGCCACGGCGAGCGCGACGGCGATGATGGCGTAGCGGCGCGGGATGCGCCGAGGTGGGGTAGGCGGCTCGCCGTCGCTCAAGCGTGCGCCAACGGCCTCGGGTGACGGCGTCAGATTATCGAGATCAGCCAAAGATCAAACCTCAAAGGGACAAGTCGCCTACCGGCCGGCCGGGTCCCTGCTCGGCTGCGCGAACCGCGACCCTTCATTTATACCGCGAGACCCTGGGATTACCTATAGTTGACGAACTGGATCGGGAAATCAAGGGGCATGCCCTTGACCAGCGCGATCGCCTTCTGCAGGTCGTCCTTGGACTTGCCGGCCACCCGGATCTGGTCGTCCTGGATCTGCGTGCTGACCTTCAATTTGGCGTCTTTGAGCGCTTCCACGATCTTTTTGGCCTGGTCTTTTTCTATGCCCTGCGCGCACGTGACGATTTGTCGCAGCGTCCCGCCGGAAGCCGGTTCGGCCTTGCCGTACTTGAGCGCCTTGAGCGAGACGCCCCGTTTGACGCACTTGCTCTGCAAGATGTCGGTGACGTTGCGCAGCTTCATATCGTCGTCGGCGATGATCGTCATGGTCAGTTCGGCGAGCTCGACCGACGATTTCGAGTTCTTGAAATCGAAGCGCGTGGCGATCTCGCGCTGGGCCTGATTGATGGCGTCGGCGAGGCTCTGGCGATCGACCCGCGAGACGATGTCGAAGGAGAACTCACTCATGCAGGGTCTTGAGCTGATCGGCCGGGGTCTTCACGGCGAAGATGCGATCCTCGACCTGGCCGGCATGGCCCAACGCGCCAAGATCCCGCCCGTCGATCTTGGCGACCACGCCGCCGGCGTTCCCGGCGCGTAGCGTGATCTCGCGGACGCCGTGGAACTCTCGAACCGTGCCCGCTGGCAATGTCTCGTACACGACGCGCCGCCCATCGACCGACACCGACAGCCAGCTCGGCTGGGTCAGCTGCAGGCGCAGATTCACGCCATCGCTCGGCTGCCCGTCCGCTGACGTCTCCATGTTTTGAGGCGGCGGCACAAGCGGCATGGCGGCGATCGTGCTCTGCGCCATCGGCTGGGTCTCGGTGCTGGGCTGTCGATTTGCGCTGGAGAAACTGCCCACCAAGCTGACGCCCACCATGATGACGAGCGCCGCGGCGATGGCGGTCAGCGACCCCATCACCCAGGGGAACCAGTGCCGCGTCTGCGGCTCGCCGTCGGCGCGGACGCTCGACAACCCGGAACCGGCGAGTGCGTCAAGCGTCGGTCGCGGCGCGGCGACTTCAGGCGCGTATTCGCTCGACAGCTGTTGGGCGAGGGCTTGGGCATCAAGGCCGAGCAGCTTGGCATAATTCTTGAGAAACCCGCGCACGTACACGAACTCACCGATCGTGGCCCACTCTTCGCGTTCGAGCGCTTCGACGAACATCGCACGGATACGCAGACGATCGGCGACGTCCGTCGTGGAGAGACCGAGTCTGCGGCGTGCGGTCGAGAGCTGCTCGCCTATGTAATCCATGGCTGTCTCGCTCACGGCGTGTCTCGCGGCGTTTGCGCGCGAAGGGGGAGGGAAATACGACCGTGTCCGGCAGCGGACGACGGCGGCGTGGCGGAGGGGACGGGGATTAGATGAACGCGGCGCCGTTTGAAAGAATTGGAAAGGCTCGGGGTTTGTCCTCTGTAGGACCGTTCGCCCCAGTGCAAACCGATGCAGTCTGTGATAACCGACAATCCACCCACCCGGCGATCTCTGGCCCGGGGGCCGGCGAGCGCAGGAACCTGCCTCGCCGCGATGAGCGGCGGGGTGGACAGCGCCGTGGCGACCGCTCTGGCGGTGCGCGAGAGACGCGATACGGTCGGCGTCACCATGCGTCTGTGGAGTCCTGGCCCCGGGAGCTTGAACGAGAAGGTCCGCCAATGCTGCGGGCCGACCGCCTATGCAGATGCCAAAAGCGCCGCCGAGGTGGCCGGTATACCTCATTATATCGTCAATTTCGAGGCCGCCTTCAGCCGCGCCGTCGTCGACTACTTCTGCGCGGAGTACCTGGCCGGGCGGACGCCCAATCCATGCGTCGCCTGCAACAACTTGGTGAAGTTCGGAGCGCTGCTCGACTTCGCGCGAGCGCTCGGCGCAGTGACGATGGTCACTGGCCACTATGCCCGGGCGTACGTCGACGATGCCGGCCCGCACCTGTTGCGCGCGCGCGACCGCAGGAAGGACCAGTCGTACATGCTCGCCGGGCTGCGGCCAGACCAGCTCGCGTCGCTCGTCATGCCCTTGGGCGAATACAGCAAAGAACAGACGCGTGCTCTGGCACGCGATCTGAGCCTCGACGTCGCTGAGAAACCCGACTCGGTCGACCTGTGCTTCGTCGATGGCGACTACCGCTCGTTCATCCTCGAGCGCTACCCGGAGAGCGCGACGGCAGGGCCCGTCATGACGCTCGACGGCGAGGAAGTCGGCCGGCATGACGGCCTGCTCGGCTACACGGTCGGCCAGCGCAGAGGGCTCCCCGAGACGCTGCACGATGGTCCGTGGTACGTGCTGCGCACCGATCGCAGCGCGAACGCGGTGGTCATCGGCCGCCGTGACGACCTTGCATGCCGCAGCGCGACGTGCTCGAACGTCAACATCGTGCGGCCCGAGCGATTTGCCGGTGGAACCGCGTCCGGGCTCGCCGTCTGCCGCTATCGAAGCCGAGCCATTCCAGCGCGCGCACGCGCGAGCGCCCAGGGCTTGGTGGTGGATTTCGACGAGCCCGTGCCGATGCTCACGCCCGGCCAACTGCTCGTCATGTATGATGATGCTGATGAGGAGGTGCTCGCATCCGGTATCATCGAGCGCTAAAGGCGTTCGCCGCTTTTCTCGCCGTGGCGCTGTGGGCGTCGCAGGCTCGGGCGGCGACGATCCGCACCATCCAATCGTTCGACGGCAACACCGGATGGTTGAACTCGGCGCCGCTCACCCCGGCGGATCTGCACGGGAAGATCGTGCTGGTGGATTTTTGGGAGTACACCTGCGTCAATTGCTTGCGAGTGCTCCCCTACGAGAAGACCTGGTACGACCGCTACAAGCAATACGGCTTCGTCATCGTCGGCGTGCACACGCCGGAATTCCACTTCTCCGGTGAGACGGCCAACGTCGCCGCTGCCGCCACGCGGCTGGGCGTCAGCTGGCCGATCGTGCTCGACAGCGAAGGCGTCATCTGGCAGCGCTACGATAACCAGTTCTGGCCTCACGAGTTTCTCGTCGATGGCAACGGACGCGTGGTGCTCGACCATGTCGGCGAGGGCGACTACCCAGCGACGGAGACCGCCATCCAGACCCTCATCCGCAAACAGCGACCGGGCGTGGAGCTGCCCAAGCCCATGGCCTTGCTCCCCGCCGACAGCTATACGAAACCGGGCGCTGTGTGCTACCCGCAGACGCCGGAGGTGTATGTGGGACTGTGGCGCTCTCCCGATGCGGCGCTCGGCAACCGCGAGGGCTATCACCGCGGCGAGGTCGTCACCTACCGCGACCCAGGCCACAACCACTTCGATGGCTTCGTCTACCTGCAAGGCCCCTGGTTCAACGCCGAGCAGGCCATGGTGCACGCCCGGTCCGACGACGCCGCAGTGGACCATCTCGACCTCCGTTATCATGCCATCGAGGTGGTTTCGGTGTTGAAACCGGAGAGCGGAAAGCCGATTACTGTCTATGTAGAGCAAGATGGGAAGCCGCTCTCGAAGGCAGACGCGGGGGCCGATATCCGTTACGATGCAGACGATCGCGCGTACGTGATCGTGGACGAGCCGCGAGCATACGAGCTTGTCATGAACCGCCACTTCGGACACCACGATCTGCGGCTGCGGCCGGTCGAGTACGGTCTCGGCGTCTATACGTTCGCGTTCGAATCGTGCGAGGTGGGCGCTGACCGATGACGGCGTTTCGCACGGGCCGCGCCATGCGCGTGGCGGCGCTGGCCGCAGCGCTCGCGGCCCTGCTCGTCGGCCCGACAGCATGCTCCCATCGGGCGCCCATCGTCGACGGCTACAAGGCGGGCGCCGTGCCTGGCATCACGCGCGCGCGCTGCCTCGACCTTTTGGGGAAGCCGCAGCAGGAGGGTCCGTTCTCGCTGCCTGGTGTCCAGGCGATGGTATTGACCTATCCGTTCGGACAGGTGCTGATGCAGAACGGCATCGTTGTCGCCATCTCGATCAACGACGATGCGCAGTTCCGCGGACCGTTCGGCGTGACGCTCGGCATGTCTGAGGACGACTTGCGTGCCGCCCTTGCCGCGCATCCGCGGCATCGCACGGGCCATAAAGAGACATATGACGCGATCGAGAAGACGAGCGACACGCGCACGAAAGACATCTACGACACGACGGACGGCATCATGATCGAGCTGACGGCGGCCAATGCGAACGATGCCCTCGCCCCGTTCAACGTCGCGCAGGTGACGTTCGCGAACGAGGCGGGCTTCAAACTCATCGACGCGTTCACCAAGGCACGCGTCGTCGGTCTCTATCCCGATGTCCACGTCGATAACTTCACTTTAGATGATTGGCAGGGCGGGCGCTAACACCATGGACGAAGAGCAGGTTCACGAGGTTCCGGCGGACGAGGAGGAATTCGGCGTCTCGATGCCGCCCAACGCGCGCATCGGCACGCTCGTCTTCGAGATGCCCGAGCGGCGCATCCGCGTGCAGCTCGCCGATGGCGGCGACGACCGGTTGGTCCCGGCCGAGGAGTTGCGCGCCCTCTATGGCGCACGCATCCGCCACGTCTCGGTGAGGCGGGGTCCTGCGAAGTCCCAGGGTGTCGCGCTCAGCTCGACCGCGCTGATGGCGACGGGCCAGCTGCCGCGCGCGGTGCTTGATCCCGGTCAACGAGGCGGCACCGAGGTGACGAGCGAGGACCTGTACTACGCGATCGCGCTGCGTATCGACAAGCTGCCCGAGCTATGGTATCTCAACGCCAGCTCGTTCAACTTCCGCAAAGCGCTCGGCGATGCGGCGACGTACTCGACAGAGCTCAACCTCAAGGAGTTCGTGCGCCGCCTCGCACGCTTTGCGCCCGATGCGGTGCGCGACGGCTTCTTCACGGCGATCCTCCAGGCATCGCCTTTGCCGCCGCCGCTCGATAGCTTGCTCGAGTTCTTCCGGCTCGTCTCCCGCTAGTCAGGCCGTGGTGGCCAGCGGGTAGTCCCGGCGGTTGAAATAGGTGTCGCGCACGGCTGGGATGTAGCCCGCCTGGCGTATCGTCTTCTCGAGATCCCTGCGCGTCGCCTGATTTGTGCTTCCGGCCAAGGTCACGACGCGCTCTTCCAGGATCGTGCCGCCCATATCGTCGGCGCCATAGAGCAGCGCCAGCTGGCCGAGCTTGAGGCCGGGCGTGAGCCACGACGCCTGGATGTGCTCGAAGTTGTCGAGATACAGCCTGCTCACGGCGATGACGCGCAAGTATTCCAGACCGGTCGCCTCGCGGCCGCGCAACGGCGTCTTGTGCGGCACGTAGTACCACGGGATGAAGGCGGAGAAGCCATGCGTCTCGTCTTGCAGCTCGCGCAGCACGTCGAGGTGGGTGATGCGTTCGGCGTCGGTCTCGATGGAGCCGAACATCATCGTGGCGGTGGTCGGCATGCCCAGGCCTTGTGCCGTGCGCATCACCTCAAGCCAGCGATCGTCGTCGATCTTGCGCGCCGAGATGCGCTTGCGCACCCGCTCGACGAGGATCTCCGCGCCAGCGCCGGGCAGCGACTTCAGACCCGCGGCGCGCAGCGTCGTGAGCACGTCCTCGACGCTCATGTTCTCGCGCTTGGCGATGCCGCAGATCTCGCTCGTCGAGAGCGAGTGGATGTCCACGCCCGGGAAGCTTCGCGCGATCTTCTCGAACAGCTCGACGTAATAACCGATGGCCAGATCGGGGTTGACGCCGCCCTGCACCATGATCTGGGTCGCGCCTTGCTCTGCCGCCCACTGCACGCGCGCCAGCACCTCGTCGTGCGACATCGTGTAGCCTTCCGCATGCCCCTCGGGCCGGAAGAACGCGCAGAAGGTGCAGTGGACGTTGCAGATGTTCGTATAGTTGATGGTCGTGTCGATGACGTAGCTGACCTCGCAGCCGGGATGCATCATCGTACGCCGGCGGTGCGCCGCGGCGCCGAGCTCGTGCAGCGACGCTTCGCGGTAGACCGCGAGACCCTCGTCGGGCTGGAGGCGACCGCCGTGCGCTGCCCGTTCGAGCAGTGCGCCGATGTCAGACATGCTGGGGCACCTCGTCGAAGAACTGCAACGCCGGCTGCTGGTCGAGCACGCTCATCTCACGGGCAGCGACAAAAAACGCCCCGAGCGCCGCGCGCGACTCGTCGTCGAAACGGAAATGCAGCGCGTGATAGTACTGCTCGTAGAAACCGGCGGCCCTGGGTTTGACGGATTGCGCCCGGGCGATGACGCTTTCGATGTTCTCAAGCCCCCACGCAAGCGAATCGCACAGCGCCCGTGCCACGGCGCGCACGTTTGCAGGCGCGCGGCGTACGTAGTCCTTGCGGGCCGCCCAGACCGCGTACACCATGCCGGAGCCTGTGAAGCCGCGCCACAGCTCGCCGATGTCGTGGACGCTGCGCAGCGGAGCCTGTTCTGCGGCGTCGATGGCCTTGTCGCCGATGAGCAGACAGGGCGTGCCCTCGCGCAGGTACTCGGCGAACGGGTCGTCGCTGTCGACCATCACCGGATCGAAGCCATAGTACCGCCGGCAGATCAACCGGAAGAGCGTGCGTCCGGTCATCGATTCGCGCGTCACGGCGATCGTCCGGCCGGCGAGCTCTTTGGGCGCAAGGCGCGAGATGCAGCAGATGCTGTGCACGGCGCCTCGGGCGGCGATGCAGATATCCGGCAAGAGCACGAGTTCGTCGGCGTGCTGCGCATAGAACGCCGAGGAGATGGGGCTGATGTCCAACCGGCCTTCGAGCAGCGCTTGGTTGAGACGCGCGGGGACGTCGGCGATCATGAGCCCGGGGAAGATGAGCACGTCGTCATCGATCGCCGTGTAGACCGGCAGGTCGTTGGTGTAGGAGATGCGCCCGCAGCGCGTCAGGTCGTTCGACAGGGCGGTCTCCCTCACGCCGGCTCGAGGACTCGATAGAGCAGGTTGCGGCGTGTAGGCTCGAAGCCGGCCTCGCTGATGGCTCGTTTGAGCTCGACGATCGGCGTGCTCTGGTCGGTCGTGCTGCCGGCGTCGCGATAGATCTGCTGTTCGTTGTGCACCGTTCCGTCGATGTCGTCAGCGCCGAAATGTAGACCGAGCTGGGCCATCTTGATGCCGTAGGATATCCAGTAGGCCTTGATATGGTCGATGTTGTCGAGCATGAGGCGCGAGACCGCGATCGTGCGCAGGTCGTCGATGCCGCCGGTCCAGCCGTACTCCTCAAGCTCGTTGCCTTCGGGGTGGAACGCGAGCGGGACGAAACACTTGAAGCCGCCCGTCTCGGCCTGGAGCGCGCGCAGGAGCATGAGGTGCTCGACGCGTTCCTCGATCGTCTCGACGTGCCCGTAGAGCATGGTGCAGTTCGTCTGGATGCCCAGCCCGTGCGCCACGCGATGCACCTCAAGCCATTCCTCGACGTTGGCCTTGCGCGGGCAGACGATATCGCGCACGCGCTTGACGAGCACTTCTGCGCCGCCGCCGTTGAGCGAGGTTAGCCCGGCGTCGCGCAACCGGCGCAGTCCTTCTTCGTACGAACAGCGCGCGCGCTTGCACATGTAGTCGATTTCGGCTGCCGTGAAGAGGGCCAGCTGCACGTGCGGGATGCGCCGATGCAGCTCGGCGATACCTTCGACCCAGAACTCCAAGCTCGTCTGCTTGGGGTCGTGGCCACCGACGATGTGCAGCTCGTCGTAGTCGTTGGGCTCGGCGCACGCCTTTTCGATGATCGTCTCGAGCGACATGCGATAGGCGCGGTCTTCCTTCTCGGCGGCAGCGAACGAGCAGAACTTGCAACCCGCGTAGCAGATGTTGGTGGTGTTGAGGTAGCGCTTGACGACGTAATAGGCGCGGTTGCCGTTCTTCTTCGTGCGCACGGCATGCGCGAGCTTGCCGAGCTCGTGGAAGGGCGCGTCCTCGTAGAGAAACACGCCATCGGCGCGGCTCAGAGGCTCGCCGGACTGCAGCTTGCGCGCGATCGCCTCGAGCTTCTCGCTCTCCTGCGTCATGATAGCCGGGCGTTTCGGCGAGCCCGCCAGGGCGGCCTTGTGCAGCGCTTGCGCCACGCACGCAAATGTAGCAGCTGACACTCCTCGCGGGTTGAAACAGCGGGGCCAAGGGTCTTTCGAGCCGCAGGCTCTTAGAGCAGGGTTTGTTCGTTGTCGCGCGGTGCGAGCATGTCGGCGAGCTTGTCGATGTCACCCGTTCCGACCAGGATCTTGCGTGGCTTTGTGCCTTCGGTAGGGCCGACCACGCGGAACTCCTCAAGGATCTTCATGAGCCGCACCGCGCGCGGGTGACCGACTTTGAGCTCGGCCTGCAGCAACGCGACTGAAGCCATCTGCCGCTCGATGATGATCTTGGCGGCTTCGAAGGCCAGGTCGTCGGACGGCCCGCGCCCATCCTCTTCCACCTCGGAGAGCTCCATCTCGATCCGGTTGACCGGACCTTCCTGTCCGCGCCAGAACTCGCACAGCCGCTCGAGCTCGTCGCCGGTGACAAGCGCTCCCTGCACGCGCACCGGCTTTGGGGCGTCGATGGGCAAGTACAGCATGTCACCGCGGCCCAGCAGCCGTTCGGCGCCCGCCATGTCGATGATCGTGCGCGAATCGACTTGCGAAGACACCGCGAACGCGATGCGCGACGGGATGTTCGCCTTGATGAGGCCGGTGATGACGTCGACCGAGGGGCGCTGCGTGGCGACGACGAGGTGGATGCCCGTCGCCCGCGCGAGCTGGGCGATGCGGCAGATGCTCGTCTCGACCCGGGTGGGCGCGACCAGCATGAGGTCGGCGAGCTCGTCGATGACGACGACGATGTAGGGGAGCCTGTCCTCGACCCGGTCCTGGTTGTACTCCTCGATCTTGCGCACACCGGCACGGGCGAAGAGCTCGTAGCGCGCGTCCATCTCCTTGGTCAGCTCGTAGAGCGCGCCTGCCGCGAGCTTGGGATCGGTGATGCACTCCTTGATGAGGTGCGGGATGCCGTTGTACGACGTCAGCTCCACGCGCTTGGGGTCGATGAGCATGAGCTGCACCTGGTCCGGCGTGCAGGTTGAAAGCAACGAGGTGAGGATCACGTTGAGGCACACGCTCTTGCCGGCGCCGGTCGCGCCAGCGACGAGCAGATGCGGCATGCGGGTGAGGTCGCCGACGATCGGGCGCCCAGTGATGTCTTTGCCCAGCGCGAAGAACAGCTTGCCTTCGCCGCGCGGCAGGTAGTCGAGGATCTCGCGCACGCCGACGGTCGAAACGGCGCTATTGGGGACCTCGATGCCGACGGCGGCCTTGCCGGGGATCGGGGCTTCGATGCGGATGCTTTGCGCGGCGAGCGCCAGCTGGACGTTGTCGGCGAGCGACTTGATCGCGCTGACCTTGACACCTCTGCCAGGCGTGATCTCATAGCGCGTCACGCTCGGTCCGCGCTCGATGTGCGTGACCTTCCCGCTGATGCCGAACGAGGCCAGGGTCTCTTCTAAGAGCACGGCTGCGCTCGCCTCGTCATGCACGCGCTTCTCCGGCGGATTGAACAGCGCGTAATCGGGCAGGCGGTAGTCGCCTGAGACGATCGCGCGACGCTCGACGGGCGTGCGCTTGGGCTCGCGAGGCCGCTCGGTCTCGAGCACGACGACCGGCACGCGGCTTGGTATCTCGCTTGTCACGTTCCTCTCCGGCGCGTGTACGGCGACGTCGGCGGGCGGCGGCGTGACGGTCGAATCCTCGAGACGCTCGGTCGGCGCTGGCTCCACCGCCACCGGCCGCACGACGTTGGGCGCGGGTTGGCTCAACTCGAGTCGAGCGCTCGTGTGCGGCGCGTCCTCGGGCGTGCGCTTGAGGCGTTCGAGCAAGGGAGCGACGGCCGCGGCGAGCGCGGTCCACGCCTTGGATCCGGCGCGTCCGAGGATCGCTAGCGTCGACTTGAGCGAGACGCCGGTCGGCACGACGGCGAAGGCGAGCGCTCCGAAGGCGAAGACGATGACGGCGCCGAGCGGCCCGAACAGCCAGGCGAAGCCGCGGGCGATGGCGTCGCCAACCGCCCCGCCGTGCCCGCCGAGGCCGAGCCATCCGTCGAGCACGAGGAACTCACCCGCCGCGCACAGCGAGAACACCGCGAGCTTGCGCATCGCGTGGAGTTCGAGGAAAACGATAACCGCGACGGCGGCGAGCAGCCCGATGGCCAGCCACGCAGCATCGCCGAATCCCCCGCGCAGCGCCTCTGCGGCGAGCAGGCCCGTCGAGCCCGAACGGCCCGGCGGCAATGCAAGGGCAAGCCCGAGCAGGAAGGCGATCGAAAGCAGGCCGACGCCCAATATCTCAAGGTTGAGCGTGAGGCCGGGCAGGGGATCGACGCGCCGCGAGCGCGCCGCCTTTGTCTGTCGCATGTTCTGCGCACAAGCGTTCGATAGCCCGCAGGTTCGAGCCTACCGGTTACTTCGCTTTTGGGTCGAGCGCGTCGCGCAGCCCGTCGCCGAGCAGGTTGAATCCTAAGACGGTAAGCGAGATCGCAAGGCCCGGGAAGAGCAACGCCCAGGGCGCGATGAGCCAGTAATCCCGCGCGTCGTTGAGCATCGATCCCCACTCGGGCGTCGGCGGTTGGATGCCAAGCCCAAGGTACGACAGCCCGGCCGAATCGAGCTCGGCTGTGCCGATGCCGAGCGTCGCCTGCACGATGAGCGGCGCTAAGATGTTGGGCAGCACGTGTCTGAAGAGGAGCCGGAACGAACCGTTGCCCACCGCCCTCGCGGCTTCGACGAACTCCTGCTCTTTCACGGCAAGCACCGACGATCTCGCGATGCGCGCGTAGATCGGGATGGCGACGATGCCGATAGCGAAAAAGAGCTTGACGACATCGCTGACCCGCTGTTCTAGGACGGCGGAGATGGCGATGGCCAAGATGATGGTCGGGAACGCCAGCATGACGTCCATCAGCCCCATGAGGATCGTATCGAGCTTTCCGCCCCAGTAGCCGGAGACAAGCCCGACGATGGTGCCGACGACGAGGGCGATGCCGACCGAGACGAATCCGATCTCCACCGACAGACGAGCGCCGAAGAGCAGCCGGGTGAAGATGTCTCGCCCGAGCTTATCGGTCCCAGCGATGTGATGAAACGACGGGGCAAGCGTGGGCTGCGCCAGGTTCTGCGCGAGCGGGTCCGTGTGCCCGGAGATCTGCGGAGCGAACGTCGCGCAGATGGCGAGGATGAAGATGATGCCAAGGCCGATGAGCGCCGACGGGCTGCGGCGAAAGCGGCGCCACGTGTCCGTCCACACCGAGGTGTACGGCGTCTCGAGCTCGCGCGCTTCGAGCGAGACCGCGGCCTGGACCACTCCTCGTTAGACTTCCATAACCACGGGGACGATCATCGGCCGCCGTTTGGTCCTGTCGTAGATGAACTTCTGCAAGCCTTTGTGGACGTGCTCGCGGATCGCCGTCCACTCGGTGAGGCTGTGCTTGGCGCCGGCTTCCATGATCGTCGAGGCTTCGCGCCGGATCTCTTCGAGCAGGCCGTCGCCGTCGCCACCACCGCCATAGGTGAACCCTCGCGAGGTGATGTCCGGTCCGGCGAGCACTTTGCCATCCTCGCTGTCGACCGTCACCGTCACCACGATCATGCCGTCGCCGGAGAGGTGCCGCCGGTCGCGCAGCACGACGTTGCCCACGTCGCCCACGCCGAGACCGTCGACATAGACCGGGGCGCCCGAGATGCGGCCTGCGAGGCGTGCGCTGGATTTGGTGATCTCAAGCGCGTCGCCGTTCTCGGCGACGAAGATGTTGTCGGCGGACACGCCGACCCGCTCGGCGAGCCGCGCGTGCTGCACGAGCATGCGGTACTCGCCGTGCACGGGCAAGAAGTACTTCGGTTGGGTCAGGTTGAGCATGAGCAAGAGCTCTTCCTGACGCCCGTGGCCCGAGACGTGCGCGAGGCGCTGCTGGCCGTAGATGACGTTCACCCCGAGCTTGAAGAGATTGTTGATCGTCCGCCCGATGCTGCGCTCATTGCCGGGGATGGGCGTGGCCGAGATGATCACCGTGTCGCCGCGTTTGAGCTTCACCCGCTTGTAGTCGCTGGCCGCCATGCGCACGAGCGCGGACATCGGCTCGCCCTGACTGCCCGTCGTGCAGATGACGAGCTTGTCGTCGGCGTAATTGCCGAGCTCGTGATCGCGGATCTGCACGCCCGAGGGGATCTCGAGATAGCCGTGCTCGAGCGCGATCGAGCTGACGTTTTGCATGCTGCGGCCCACGAAGCACACTTTGCGGCCGTGGCGGGCGGCTGCGTCCACCGTCTGCTGCAAGCGCGGCACGTTCGACGCGAACATGGTGATGATGATGCGACCGCTGCATTGCGAGAAGATGTCGTTGAACGTCTCGCCGACGACGCGCTCGGAGAGCGTATGGCCAGGCAGCTCTGCGTTGGTCGAATCCGACGCCAGCAGCAGCACGCCATCGCGGCCGTGGGCGGCGAGCATCGCCATATCGGTGGGCCGGTTGTCGATAGGGGTCTGGTCGAATTTGAAGTCGCCGGTGTGGATGACCGTGCCGAGCGGCGTGCGTAGCGCGAGCGAGCACGAACCCGAGACGCTGTGCGTGACGGAGATGAACCCGACCTCGATCCCGCCGATCTGGACTTCATCGCCTGGATCGACGACGCGGCAGATCCGCGTCGCCGAGCAGCTTATGCTCGCGCAGCTTGCCGCGCAAAAGCGCGAGCGTCACGTCCGTGCCATACACCGGCATGTTGAGCTGCGCCAGCAGGAACGGCACTCCGCCGATGTGGTCTTCGTGCGCGTGTGTGAGCACGAGGCCTCGCACCTTATCGCGATGCTCGACGAGGTACGAGGCGTCGTTGATGACCAGGTCGACGCCGAGCATCTCCTCTTCGGGGAACTGGACGCCCGCATCGACCACGATGATGTCGTCTTTGGTCTCGTAGACGGTGGTGTTCCGGCCGATCTCGCCGCAGCCGCCGAGGGGGATGACCCGTAAGAACTGGCCGGCAGGGTCCTTGAGCGGCTCGTGAGACGGTTCACCCTGCGGCGTGGGAAAGAACTCATGTAGCATTCATGAGAGTCATTCAGGGCCGGGCGGCCCCCGGGCCTGCCATCTACAGTGGTGCAGTGCTCCATATCAATGAGATGGGCGACAGTTTGGCCGGGCACAAGAGCTCGACGATGCGAGTTTCGGCTGGTCGCAGGGCGAGAGCGGCGGCCGAGCGGCCGTGCGCACCGTGGGCATCCACAAGATCTGCGACGAGCACGACCGTCTGCGTCGACGCAGCGCGGCTTGTGACCCTGGCTCGGACGATCGGGCTGCCGAGGAGATCGAGCGTCACCGAGGTCTTTGAGATCTCGATGCCGACGGAAAGCCGGTGCGTGGCGTCATCACGCAAAAGCGGCGTCTCGGTGCTCGCCGCGACGAGGAAGTCATGCAGCAGCGCTTCACGGCGCACGAGCAGCGCGAGCTTCGTCATCCTCGCGACCCGTCGTTGCAGTGCTGCCTCGTCATGTGCGCCCTGCACCCGGTGCGAGTGGGTCCTCTTCAACCCATGCCAATGGTGGTGGGGATGCGGAGAGCTTGGGGCGACCGCGAGCGCCGCGGCGAGGAGCCACGCGTTCAATATCACGGCATCTGTATCACACCCGGCTGACGCTCGGGCAAGGCTCTTGACAGCGTGGGTGCTCTTGGCTATACTTGTCTCAAAACATTAAGACAATAGGACATGTAGAGAAGACAACCGGACTTTGTTCCACCTCAATGAATCCAGCGGCATCCCCGTCTACCTACAGTTAAGGGAGCAGATCTTGCACGCCATATCGCGCGGCGCCTTACGCTCCGGCGACCAGCTGCCCACCGTCCGCGAGGTGGCGATCGAGCTCTCCATCAATCCGAACACCGTGAACCGCGCGTACGCAGAGCTCGAGCGCGACGGCATCTTGCGCAGCACGCGCGGACGCGGCACGTTCATCGCCGAGCCTGTGTCGCCCGGGGGCACGCCGAAACGGCGCGACCGGCTCATGGATATCGCCAAGCGCTCGCTTTCGGAATCTCAGAGTTTCGGATTCACGGCAGATGAGCTCGTCAGCGCGATCGGTCGTCTTTCGGGTGGGCGCGAATGAATTCGCGCCCCTACCTCATACCTTGTCGGTGGGTGCGAATAGATGCGCACCTCTCCACACGCTGAACAACGGAGGCGACTCGTCACCATGCCAACCGTCACCGTCACCCCCGCACCCGGTCCGAGCGGCGCCGTCATCGCGGGCAGCCAGCAGGTCCATTTCGGCAATGCCATCTCGTGGCTGCTCGCGCTCGTGTTCTTCGGCAGCGGCTTGTACTTTCTGGCCCAGACCGGATCGCTCGTCTTCATGGTCTTGGGCCTCATCCTCGCGCTGCTCTCGCTGACCTCGATCCAGATCGCCAAGGCGTGGGAGAAAGCCATCGTGCTCCGGCTGGGCCGTTTCGAGCGCTTGGCCGGCCCAGGCATCTTCCTCATCATCCCGGCGATCGACAGCGTCGCCTCGTGGATCGATCAGCGCGTGCAGACCAGCACGTTTGTGGCCGAGCAGACGCTGACCAAGGACACGGTCCCAGTCGACGTCGACGCGGTGCTGTTCTGGGTGGTCTGGGATGCCAAGAAGGCGGCCCTCGAGGTCGCCTCGTATCGCGACGCCATCGGCTGGGCCGCGCAGACCGCGCTGCGCGACATCATCGGCACCACTTTTTTGGCCGATCTGCTCTCCAACCGCCAGGCGATCGACGCGAACCTGCAGCAGGCGATCGATGGGCGTACGACTCCCTGGGGCATCACCGTCCAGTCAGTCGAGATCCGCGACATCAAGATCCCCGAAAACCTGCAGGACGCAATGTCTCGTCAAGCGCAAGCCGAGCGTGAGCGCCAGGCGCGCGTCATCTTCGGCGATGCGGAACGTCAGATCGCGGAATCGTTCGTGCAGGCGGCGAAGTCGTACGAAGGCAATCCGGTTGCACTGCACCTGCGTGCCATGAACATGCTCTACGAAGGGCTCAAGGAGAAAGGCGCTATGATCATCGTGCCAAGCACCGCGGTGGAGACCATGAGCCTCGGCGCGATCAGCGGTCTTGCTTCCTTGAGCACGGCCCAGGGGATGATGGCTCCGGTTGCGGGCGTGACGGCGCCAGGGGCCGCTGCGGCATCGGGCACGGACGCCGCAGGATCATGATGCTGCTCGCCGCAGTGGCGGTCGCCGCAACGCTCGGCGCGTCACCTGGCCCGACCCCGGCAAGCGCCGCTGGGGCGAGCGCTCCGCCAGACGGCAGCTATAACTACTCGATCACCCAAGACGGCGCCGAGATCGGCAAGAGCTCGCTCGCCATCAAGCGGACCGACATGGGCGTCACCGTGCACGAGTCCGAAACGATGCAGACCTCGTACAGCTTCGTCATCGATGAGATCTTCGACATGGCGACGCTCGCGCCCAGGGCGTACACCGGCGTCTATACACGTGGCACCGACACGACGACCGTGCATGCGGCCTTCGACCGGTCCGGCGCGACCGTCACGATCGACAACACGACGGGCACAGCCCCCTTGCCCAACCCGCCCGGCATCAAGGACGTCTACGTGCTCGAAGGCGCAGAGATGAGCGGCTTCGCCATGCTGCCCGCCCAGATCCATGCGTCCAGGGCGACACAGTTCTCGCAGATCCTGCCGCGTCGCGTCATCCAACTCGTGTGCCGCGTCGATCAACATGCAGGCGCCGCCCGGCCAAGCGGCGTGCCTGCGGGCGACGCGCTGCTCTCGATCAACGGGCAAGTGAATTTCGACGAGTGGTACGACCCTGTGACATTCGTCGTGCACGCACTCTCCGTGCCGTCACAGCAAGTCCTGATAACGTTGACGAAATAGCCGCCGTAGTGAACCTCGACGGTCTGGTGACCTACGCCCGCGTCCTGATCTCGCCGCGCGTCGCGTTCGCACGGCTCGCCGTTGTGCCGACATGGGGTTGGGCCGCGATCGCGGGCATCGTCATGACGCTGGCCGCGATGCTCATCGCCGAGCAGGCGCAGTTGCACATGCTTGCCCTGAGCGAGGCGCACCGTATCGCCGCGTTGCCCCCGAGCGAGCGGCTGCGCGAGCGCGTCGCAACCGCCCAGGTCGCACCGTTCGTCGCGTCGCTCTTCGTCGTCGGTGCGCTCGTCACACCGTGGTTCACCTGGGCGCTCATCGCCACGTTCGTCTTCATCGCGGCGGCGATCGGCCGCGGAGCGATCAGCATCGCGGGCGCATGGGTCGCGACGCTCAATTCGTCAGCCGTGTACGGCCTGCAGATGGTCGTCAACGCCCTCCTCGTGGCGCGGCAGGATCCGAACTCATTGCGCACCGCCCTCGATCTCGTACGCCTGCCGTCGCCAGCCTGGTTCTTCCCACATGACGTTGCGCTTGCGTCGTTTCTCACCGCGTACAACATCCTCAGCATCTGGTATTACGTGGTCATGGCGATCGCTCTCGAGCGGCTCATGCGGATGCCCAGACCGGCGGCGGCCATAGCGGCGTTCGTCTACAGTCTATTGTGTGGGTTTTTTGCCGCAGCGGCGACTCGGGGTGGCCCGTGAACGTTGACCCGTCAGCCTTGACGCGTTAGCAGTCTCGATGCTATAGTGCTAACGTATTCCCAGACCAGATCTTTGACCGCATATCGGGACACCAGGGCGCAGAGCGCCGCCGGGCAACAATTCCAGCATGCCGCAGGTACATTTCTCAGGCGCCGGTGTTTGCCGCAGCCTCGCTGCGTCGCGCGCCAATCCCGATAGAGCCAAAGGAGTGCAGCACTAGCAATGAGCCCCCAAACCCGTACCTCGCTCGGATTTCTCCTCATGGGCCTTCTCGGCGTCCTGATCGGCGTGCTCGTCGTCAGTCTCGCGATGCCCAGATTCATGCACGACAAGCAGGCCGTCTCGACCATCGACGCCGCATCGGCCGCACCGCTCGCGCAAGCCGCCGGCGGCGACCTCGAGCAGCGCATCATCAACGTCGTCAAGCAGACCGAACCTTCGGTGGTCCTGATCAAAGCCACGGTCCACGGCGTGCAGAACATCTACAATCCATTTCAGAACGACCCGTTCTTCCGCCAGTTCTTCGGCGATCAGGGCCCTCCGCAAAGCCAGCCCTTCACCGCCAAAGCATCGGGTTCGGGGTTCATCATCAAGCGTGACGGTGACACCGCGTTTGTGGCGACCAATGCGCATGTGATCTATCATGCCGATCACGTCCAGGTGCTGCTCGCCACAGGCCGTCAGGTCGACGCCGAGGTGGTCGGCGCCGACAACACCACCGACCTCGCCATCCTTAAGATCCACGGAGCCAACCTGCCGCCGGCGCTGCCGCTTGGCAACTCGAACTCGTTGCAGCAGGGTCAGTTCGTCCTCGCCATCGGCGAGCCGGAGTCGTTCCAGAACTCTGTCAGCTTGGGGATCGTGTCGGCGTTGCACCGCACCGGCATCGACGCGGGCGGCGGCGAGGGTTTCCCGACCTTCCACTACGATGACATGATCCAGATAACGACGCCCATCAATCCCGGCAACTCGGGCGGCCCGCTCATCACGACCGGCGGCAAGGTCGTCGGCATCAATGCGGTCGTCGCCATGCAAGCGCAGGCCATCGGCTTCTCGATCCCGATCAACGCAGCCGAGCCGGTGCTGGCGGAGATCGAGACGACGGGACACGGGATCCACGTGGCACACGCCTACATCGGCGTGCAGATGCGT
This sequence comes from Vulcanimicrobiota bacterium, assembly GCA_963806005.1. Taxonomy (GTDB): domain Bacteria; phylum Vulcanimicrobiota; class Vulcanimicrobiia; order Eremiobacterales; family Eremiobacteraceae; genus JAFANK01. The sequence continues at coordinate 73,048 of CAWDWJ010000008.1, forward strand.
GCGCTTGACAAACAACTCGCCACCTATCTCGGGTATAATGGGAGTGGCGGCGTCGTGGTGGTGTCGGTCCAGCCGCAGAGCCCGGCGGAGAAGTCGGGTTTGCAGAGCCGCGACATCATCCTCGAGCTCGACCATAAGAAAGTCACGGATCCCGACCAGATCCGCAACGCCATCGCGAAGATGAAGGTGGGCGATAAGATCACCTTGCTCATCTGGCGTGATGGCTCTCTCCAGCCGTTCGACGTGACGCTGGGCGACCGCCCGGACGTCTTGCCGCAAGGCTAGCGGGGACAACCGCGGTCCGGTTTTGACGCACAGATAGATCTCTACACGAGACACATTTAGAGGAGCGAACATCATGGCGAAAGTCGTCGGCATAGACCTCGGCACGACCAACTCGGTCGTCGCCTACATGGAAGGCACGACCCCGACCGTCATCACGAATGCGGAGGGCAGCCGGCTCACGCCATCCGTCGTCGCCTTCACCAAGAGCGGCGAGCGCCTCGTCGGGCAGCTCGCCAAACGGCAGGCGATCACGAACCCCGACCGCACCATCTCGTCGATCAAGCGCCACATGGGCACCGACCATCAAGGTGACCATCGACGGCAAGGAGTACACGCCGCAAGAGATCTCGGCGATGATCCTGCAAAAGCTCGTCGAACGATGCCGAGCACGTATCTGGGCGAGAAGGTCACGCAGAGCCGTCATCACGGTCCCCGCGTACTTCAACGACGCCCAGCGCCAGGCCACAAAGGACGCCGGGCGCATCGCCGGCCTCGACGTGCTGCGCATCATCAACGAGCCGACCGCGGCTGCGCTCGCCTACGGCCTGGAGAAGAAGGGCAACGAGACGATCCTCGTCTGGGACCTGGGCGGCGGCACGTTCGACGTCTCGATCCTCGAAGTCGGCGACGGCGTCTTCGAGGTCAAGTCGACCAACGGCGACACGCAACTCGGCGGCGACGACTACGACAAGCGCATCGTCGACTGGCTGGTCGCCGAGTTCAAGAAGGACCAGGGCATCGATCTGGGCGGCGACCGCCAAGCGCTGCAGCGCCTCACCGAGGCGGCCGAGAAGGCCAAGATCGAGCTGTCGTCGATGGTGCAGACCTCCATCAACCTGCCGTTCGTCACGGCCGACCAGAACGGGCCCAAGCACCTCGACTACACGCTCACCCGCGCGAAGTTCGAACAGCTGACCGCCGATCTCACCGAGCGCTGCATCAAGCCGTTCGAGAACGCGATCCGCGACGCCAAGCTCTCCATCGACGACATCAAAGAAGTGGTGCTCGTCGGCGGCGCCACGCGCATGCCGGTCATCCAAGAGCTCGTCAAGCACCTCACGAAGCAAAGACCCCAACCAGAGCGTCAACCCCGACGAGGTCGTCGCGGTCGGCGCGGCCATCCAGGCCGGCGTGCTGGCGGGCGAGGTCAAGGACGTCGTCCTGCTCGACGTCACGCCGCTGTCGCTCGGACTCGAGACCCTCGGCGGCGTCATGACGAAGCTCATCGACCGCAACACGACGATCCCGACGCGCAAGTCGCAGACGTTCACGACGGCCGACGACAGCCAGACCTCGGTCGACATCCACGTGCTCCAAGGCGAGCGCGAGATGGCGGCCGACAACAAGACGCTTGGCCGCTTCCGGCTCGAGGGGATCCCGCCGGCGCCGCGCGGCGTGCCGCAGATCGAAGTCACGTTCGACATCGATGCCAACGGCATCACACACGTCAACGCCAAGGACACCGGCACGGGAAGGGAACAGCGCATCACCATCACCTCGTCCACCAACCTCTCCAAGGAGGAAGTCGACCGCATGGTCACCGATGCGTCGGCACATTCCGCAGAGGACAAACGCAAACGCGAAGAGGCCGAGACGCGCAACCGGGCGCAAACCCTCCAGTACTCCGTCGAGAAGACGCTCAAAGACCTCGGCGACAAGGTGCCGGCGTCCGATCAAGGCTGAGGTCGAGAAGGCGCTCGACGACATACGTTCGCTGCTCAAGAGCGGCAGCTCTGATGAGCTCAAGCGGGCGACAGACCGGCTGCAAGAGATCTCCTACAAGCTCTCTCAGAGTCTGTACCAGAAGACGGATACGACGCCGGGCGACGAACAAAACCCCAACGGCGCTGCCGGCGAGCAGCCGGGCGGCGCGGCTGCGGGCGCAGCGCAGCCTGAAGGCGATGTCATCGACGCAGAATACAAAGAGACATAGGGACGGACGAGCCATCCATGGCTGACAGCGACGAGTTCGACTCGCTCTCGAGCGCGGCGGTACCGGGGATCGACGGATCGGCTGCTGACGGGCAGGCGGCCGGCGATCCCATCCGCTCCGAGCTCGAGCGGGCGAAGGCCCAAGCCCAGGAGCATCGCGAGCTCTATCTCCGCGCGCTCGCCGATTTCGATAATTACAAGAAGCGGACCGAACGCCTCATCCGCGACCAGTCCGACGCCGGACGCCGCGCGCTGCTCGCGCGGGTGCTCGCCGTGCTCGACAATCTGGAGCGCGCCGCCGCCTACCGCAAGGCCGGCACATCCCCAGAGCAGCTCGTCGACGGCCTGCTGGCGACGGTGAAGCAGTTCACCTCCATGCTCGAGGCGGAGGGCGTGCGACCGCTGGAACTCGCTGGACGGCAGTTCGATCCCAAGGTCAGCGAGGCGGTCGGCACGCGCGTCGAGCCCGACAAGCCCAACGGCTTGGTGGTCGACGAGGCGCGCAAAGGGTATATGATCGGCGAGGAGCTTCTGCGCCCGGCGCAGGTCATCGTCTCCAAATCATCCGAATAACGGGCAGCTTTCATGCCCGTTCAATATAAGGACTACTACAAGACGCTCGGCGTCGGCAAGAGCGCGGCCGCCAAAGAGATCAAGGCGGCGTATCGCAAGCTTGCCCGTCAGTGGCATCCCGACGTCAACCCGACCAAGAAAAAAGAGGCCGAAGAGAAGTTCAAAGAGATCTCCGAGGCCTACGAGGTCTTAAGCGACGCCGAGAAGCGCAAGACCTACGACACGCTGGGCAGCGACTGGCAGCAGCGAGCGCGTGACTTCCAGGGCCCCGGTGGTTTTCAGTATCAGTCCCCGCCCGGCGGCGTGCAATTCGATTTCGGCGACGCGGGGGACGGCGGTTTCTCCGAGTTCTTCCAGACGTTCTTCGGCAACATCGGCCGCACGCGCCGCCGGCGGCGTACCGCGCGGCCGGCGCAGCACGCGCGGCGCCGATGCGGAGAGCTCGATCGAGCTCTCGTTGCACGACGCCTACACGGGCGGCAAGCGCACGCTGAACCTCCAGACGCACGTGACCTGCCCGCGCTGTCACGGCACGGGCAACGAACGCGGCAAGCTCTGCCACGAGTGCCACGGCAACGGCTTCATCACGCAGACCAAGTCTCTTGAAGTCACGATTCCCCCCGGCGTCCGCGATGGGCAGCGCATCCGGCTCGCAGGGCAAGGCGAAGCCGGACTTGGCGGCGGCCAAAGCGGCGATCTCTACCTCGTCGTGCACATCGGGCCAGACCGCGCGTTCACCCGCACAGGCGACGACCTGTACGTCGAGCAACCGACGAGCATCTACACGCTCGTCCTCGGCGGTGAAGTGACCGTGCAGACCATGAGCGGGAAGATCACGCTCAAGGTGCCGGCGCACTCGCAGAACGGGCGCAAGCTCCGCGTCGCCGGCAAGGGCATGCCCAAACTCGCGCGGCGGCGGACACGGCGATCTTCTACGTGACGCTCGTGGCCCAGGTGCCGACGCAGCTCACCGATGAAGAGCGCGAACTGTTCCGCAAGCTCGCCGAGCTGGCAGAGCAGCGATGATGGATACGGACGTCTTGCACGGCTACTACGCGATCAACGCGATCGTCGCGCAGTTCGAGGTCACGCCGGAGACCCTCATCCGCTACGAGCGCGCCGGGCTGCTACGCCCACACCTGGAGAGCGGCGTGCGCTTTTATTCTCAAGCCGACGTCGAGCGCCTGTCAACCATCCACCGGCTCACCGACATCTGCGGCATCAACCTGGCGGGCGTCGACGTCGTGCTGCGCTTGCTCGAGGAGATCGAGCACCTCCAACAGCAGCTCTAGCGGACGCGCTCACACCGTCGTTCAGCGTCACAGGCGGGGCCCGCTTGCGCATTCGCCGAACGCGAAGCCTCAACGCTTCCATCCCGAAGGGAGATAGTATGACTGCGCGACGAGTTTTGGCTTTGGCGCTGCTGTGTGCCGCTTTCACGACTGCGTCTTCTCAGGCGGCTCCCAACGCGACGGCGACCCCCGGCGGGGCGAATCAGGTGAGCGCCGTCTCGGGCAAGCTCGGACAAGACCTGTGGAACGGGGTCCTGCGCTTCAAACTCGTCGAGTTGCGCGATGCGACTGCCGCCGACAATGCCGGGTCGCTCGCCGGACAGAATCAGAAGGTCATGGTCGTCACCGCGATCATCAAGAACGGGACCGCGGGGACCTGGGGGAACCTCGTGTCGTACACGCTCGCTGACAAGGATGAGGTCAGCGTCGACATCCCGATGCACCTCTTCACGCCGCCATCGCTCACCATTCAACAAGGCGCGGCTGCTCGGCAGACAGCGATGTTCCCGATCGATAAGAACTTCGTGCCGGTGAAGCTCATCTTCACGTGCACCTCGTGCGGAGCGAAGTTCAAAGCCTTCCGCGTCACCATCCCACCGCCGGCGCAGTGACGCACGACCGCCGTCCGCTCGCGGCGCTGCGGACCGCGCAGGCCTGCAAGGGCGGTCACACCGTCTGACCGAAATGCACGTTTCCCCACCTGGCCCGAGGAGAGCCCACCATGCTCGCACCTGAGCGCAGCACCGAGGCCATCGAAGCCGAGAAGATGATCCTGGACACGGTGCGCAAGCTCGTGCAGGACAAGGTCGCTCCACGCGCCGCAGCCATCGATGCCACGAGCGAATACCCGCGCGACATCCGCGACCTCTTCGCCAAGAACGACCTCCTCGGCATCCCCTTCCCCGAAGAGTACGGCGGGTTGGGCAGCTTCCTCACCTACGTGAAAGTGGTCGAGGAGGTCTCCAAGGCGTGCGCCTCGTCCGCGCTCATCATCGCCGTGCAAGAGCTCGGCGCGCTGCCGATCATGATCGCCGGCAACGCGGCCCAGAAGAAGCATTACCTCCCCAAACTCGCCAGCGGCGAGTGGATGACCTCGTACGCGCTCACCGAACCGACGTCGGGATCAGACGCCGCCAACATGCGCACGACGGCCGCACGCGAGGGCGATCACTACGTGCTCAGCGGCACGAAGGTCTTCATCACAAACGTCGCGGTGGCGGACATGTGCATCGTCTTCGCCATGACCGATGCGTCGCTTGGTCCCAAAGGCGTCTCGGCCTTCATATGTCACACGGACGACCCGGGCTTCAAGCTCGGTAAGGTCGAGCACAAGATGGGCATCCGCGGATCGCCGACCAACGAGGTCATCCTCGACAATTGCCGCATCCCGGCCGACCGGCTGCTAGGAACGCAGGGCGAGGGGTTCAAGATTGCCATGGCGACCCTCGACAAGTCGCGCCCCGGCGTCGCCGCTCAGGCGCTGGGCATCGCACAAGGCGCGCTTGATTTCGCGGCTGCGTACCTCAAGGAGCGAGTGGCCTTCGGCAAACCGCTGGCCAAGCAACAGGGTCTGCAATGGATGGTCGCCGACATGGACCTCGAGACGCAGGCGGCGCGTCTCTTGCTCTACGAAGCCGCGCATAAGTGCGACATCGGCGCGAGCGACGTCACGTACTGGGGTGCGCTGTGCAAGCTCAAGTGCGGCGACGTCGCGATGAAGGTGACGACCGATGCCGTGCAGCTCCTCGGTGGTTACGGGTACATGACGGAGTATCCGGTGGAGCGCATGATGCGCGATGCCAAGATCACCCAGATCTACGAGGGCACGCAGCAGATCCAGCGGATCGTCATCGCCCGCCAGCTCCTCGGGAAGTAGTTGCAGCAACCGACCTTTGAAGCAACGGAACTTTAGGTCCGTTCCCCCCCACACAGAAGGGACCCACACGTGGCAGTCGTTCATACCTTAGGTTTTCCCCGCATCGGGGCCAAGCGAGAGCTCAAGCGGGCGCTCGAGTCGTTCTGGAAGGGCGACATCTCGGAGGCCGAGCTCGAGCGTACCGGCCGCGAGCTGCGCAGCCGGCACTGGCAGATCCAGCGCGACGCGCATCTCGACTACGTGGCCGTCGGCGACTTCTCGTACTACGACCAGATGCTCGATACTGCAGCTATGGTCGGAGCCATCCCGCCGCGCTATGGTTTCCGGGGTGACGCAGTCGATTTCGCGACCTACTTCGCCATGGCGCGCGGGTCGGACGCGGCCCCGGCCATGGAGATGACCAAGTGGTTCGACACGAACTACCACTATATCGTGCCTGAGTTCGATGCCCAGATGTCCTTCGCGCTGCGCAGCACGAAGCTCATCGACGAGACGCGCGAGGCGGTGCACGGGGGCTTTGTGCCCAAGCCGGTGCTCATCGGCCCGCTCACCTTTCTGTGGCTCGGCAAAGAGCGCGGTGCTGGCGCCGCATCGTTCTCGCGGCTCGACCTTCTGCCGCGCCTGCTCCCCGTCTACCAGGACGTGCTTCGTCAGCTCAAGGAGCTCGGCGTCCGTTGGGTCCAGATCGACGAGCCGGCCCTGGCGACCGACCTCCCCAAAGAGTGGCTCGCCGCCTTCCCACAGGCCTATCAGGCGCTCGCGCAGCGCGGACTCGACATCTTGCTGGCCACCTACTTCGAATCGGTGGCCGAGCATGCACGGCTCTTGCATTCCCTGCCCGTGTCGGGGATCCACCTCGATCTCGTGCGCGCCCCGGGCCAGCTCGACGCCTTCATCGCCGGGCTTGCGCCGGGCAAGGTGCTTTCCTGCGGTGTGGTCGACGGCCGCAACGTCTGGTGCACCGATCTCAGACGCGCGCTTGCCATGCTGCAGCGCGTGCGCGCGACGACGGACAATGTCTGGGTGGCGCCGTCATGCAGCCTCATACACGCCCCGGTCGACCTCGACCTCGAGACCAAGCTCGATGTCGAGCTCAAGTCGTGGCTCGCATTCGCCAAACAGAAGCTCCACGAGCTCTCGGTGCTCGGGCGCGGCCTGGAGCACGACGGGCAGGAAGCCATCGTCGACGAGCTGCAGCTCTCCGACACGGTGCAGCGCAGCCGCGCGGAGTCCAAGCGCATCCATAGCGCCGCCGTCGAGCAGCGCGTGAGCGCTCTCGGCGAGCGCGACGCAAAACGGGCGGGCGCTTTTGCCGCTCGCCAGCGCAGGCAACAGGCCGAGCTCAAGCTTCCCGCGTTTCCCACCACGACCATCGGCAGCTTTCCGCAGACGCCGGCCATCCGCGAAGCGCGCGCCAAGTTCAAGAAGGGCGAGCTCAAGCCGGACGCCTACGAAAAAGCGATGAAGGCGGAGATCGAACACGCCATCCGCGAGCAGGAGAGGCTCGGGCTCGACGTGCTCGTGCACGGCGAAGCCGAACGCAACGACATGGTGGAGTATTTCGGCGAGCAGCTCTCCGGCTTCACCTTCACGCAGAACGGTTGGGTGCAGAGCTACGGCTCGCGCTACGTGAAACCGCCGATCATCTTCGGTGATGTCGAGCGGCCCAAGGCGATGACCGTGGCGTGGTCCCGGTATGCGCAGTCGCTCACCGACCGGCCTATGAAGGGCATGCTCACCGGACCCGTGACCATCTTGCAGTGGTCGTTCGTGCGCGACGATCAACCACGACCCGTGACCGCGACGCAGATCGCGCTCGCCATCCGCGATGAGGTCGCAGACCTGGAGAAGGCCGGCATCCGGATCATCCAGATCGACGAGCCGGCTTTCCGCGAAGGTCTTCCCCTCAAGCGCGCGGGCTGGGCCTCCTACATCGACTGGGCGGCCCGCGCCTTCCGCATCGCGTCATCCCCGGTGGACGATGCGACGCAGATCCACACCCATATGTGCTACTCGGAGTTCAACGATATCTTCGACGTGCTGGCGCTGCTCGACGCGGACGTCATCACGATCGAGTCCTCGCGCAGCGGCATGGAACTGCTCGACGCGTTCAAGAAGTTCCGCTATCCAAACGAGATCGGCCCAGGCGTGTACGACATCCATTCGCCACGCATCCCGAGCACGCTCGAGATGCACTCGCTGCTCGAGAAAGCAGCAGGGTATCTCGCGCCCGAGCAGCTGTGGGTGAATCCGGACTGCGGTCTCAAGACGCGGCGCTGGGAAGAGGTCACCCCGGCCCTGCGTAACATGGTCGATGCCGCCAAACGCATGCGCGAGAAGGTCCCGGCGAAGGCATAGCGCTTCGAGCACGACGGCCTCTGGCGCGCCCGTAGACGCGCCTACAGCGAACGAGCTGGAGACCGTTAGAGCGACCAGGTCGAGGCCGGGATATCGACGTTGAGCTTGACGTCAGTATAGGTGACGTGCTTCACCTGCGTCACGCCTTCGTACTGGTCGTACTCCACCGGCAGCGAGTCCTGGCCGAGGATCACTACTTCTTTGGTGACGTCGTTGTCGGTCGTCGGATCGGCGACGGCGACCGTGAGCGTCATCGCGCCGCTTGCCGCGCTCGCGTCGATCGTCGCGCCCTTGAGCCCCGTGATGTGGTCGTAGAGCGAGCCCCAATTCGCATCGGCGATCGTCGTGCCGCGTAACGTGGTCGCGATGTGCGAGTGGATATTGACGTTGAGCTTGATGAGCGAGAGGATCCCTCCCTGATGGCCCTGCACGGTATCGCCGCCGTGATACACGGCGGCTCCACCGCGGCCGTCACCGCCCGTGATGTTCATCTTCGTGTTGCTCGGCCGGGCGAAGAACATCGCGTAGACGCGGTCTTGGACCTTCGTCCCGAGGACCTCGTGCGCGGTGAGGGTACAGGTGTAGGTGTTCACTTTCGCCCAGGCGGCGGCGAACTGGGCGAGCGCATCTGCGGGCTTCACCGGCTCCGCCGCGGCTCTGACGCAGGTGAGCATGCTTGCGATCAGCACGCTCGTGAGAAGACCTCGCCCTGGAGCTCGTGCCATGGTCCTGACCTCCATTACGCCATCTCCTCCGGCGGGCTCGGGCTAGCGCGCCTTGTCGATCGCTTCGAGCGATGCCGGGTTCTCAAGCGCGGTCACGTCACCCAGGTCCGCAAGCTTGAGGTAGCGCGCGCGGGCGACGCGGCGCATGAGCTTGGCGTTGCGCGTGCGCGGCAGATCGTCGACGAACTTGATCGTCTTTGGGGCAAGCGCTTTACCCATGGCGGCGATGACCGCCTGCTGAAGCGACGCCCGCAGCTCCTCGCTGCCCTGCCACCCCGGGCGCAGCACGGCAAGACAGACGACGGTATCGCCTTTGAGCTCGTCGGGAACGGCGATGGCCGCCGCCTCGCGCACCGAACCGTGGCCGACGAGCGCGCTTTCGTATTCCGCCGGACCGACGCGCTTGCCGGCGACGTTGATCGTGTCGTCCGAGCGCCCATGGATGAACCAGTAACCCTCGTCCGAGACGCTCGCCCAATCGCCGTGCACCCACACGTCGGGAAACCGCCCCCAGTAGGTCTGCAGATAGCGCTCGTCGTCGTGCCAGAATCCAAGCGTCATGCCGGGCCACGGCTGGCGCAGCACGAGCTCGCCGACCTGGCCGCGCAGCGAGCGTCCTTCATCGTCCACCACGTCCGCGTCCATGCCGGGCACCGGGCCGTGGAAAGCGCACGGCACGAGCGGGCGGATCGGGAAGCAGCCGAGGATCCCGCCGCTGACTTCTGTGCCGCCGGAATAGTTGATGATGGGCAGCCGGCCTGCGCCGATGGCGGTGGAGAACCACCGGTAGGGCTCGGGGTTCCACGCCTCTCCCGTGGAGCCCAAGACGCGCAACGACGAGAGGTCGTGGCGGCGCGGCTCATCGTCGCCATGGACCATGAGCGAGCGGATGGCGGTCGGCGCGATGCCGAGGTGGGTCACTTTGTGGCGTGCGCACACCTCCCAGAGCCGGCCGGGATGCGGGTGGTCGGGGGTACCGTCGTAGAGCACCGCCGCCGCACCGAGGCCGAGCGCGCCCAGCACGAGGAACGGTCCCATCATCCAACCCATGTCGGTGAACCAGAGCATGCGGTCGGCGGGCCGCACGTCGAAGCACAAGTACTGGTCGATCTGCACCTTCACGGGGAAGCCGGCATGCCCGTGGACGGCGCCTTTGGGTTTTCCCGTCGACCCCGAGGTGTAGAGCAACAGGTACGGGTCGTTGGCGCCAGTCCGCTCGGCAGCGATGAAGTGCGGCTGCGCATACGCGGCGCGTTGCCAGTCTATGTCGCGCTTGTCATGCCAGTCGACTGCTGCGCCTTCATGACGCAGGACGACAACGCGCTCGACGCTCGGGCACAGCTCGCAGGCGGCATCCGCCACGCTCTTCATGTCCACGAACTTACCGCGGCGCCGCGTGCCGTCGGCGGTGAGAAGCACCTTGGCCTTGGCGTCGGCCAGGCGCGTCGCGAGCGCCGTCGCCCCATAGCCGGAGAAGGCCGGAACGGCGATGGCCCCGATCCTGCCGATGGCCAAAAGCGCGACCGCGGTCTCAGGGACGAGCGGCATGAAGATGCCGACGGTGTCGCCGCGGCCGACGCCGAGATCGCTCAGCACGCCGCACAGCTTGGACACCTCGGCGAGCAGCTGCTCGAAGGTCAGCGTGCGGGTCATCCCGCTCTCGGATTCCCAGATGATGGCCGGATCGTGCGCCCTGCCGAGCGCGATCTGGCGGTCGATGCAGTTGTAGGACGCGTTGTACGACGCGCCCGGGAAAAAGCGGGCGAACGGGATACCGCGCGAACGGTCGAGCACCTCGCCATACCCTTCGAACCAGGACAGCTTGAGGTGCCCGACGAGCGTGTCGTAGAAGCCGGCGATGTCGCGCCGGGCGAGGTCCCACAGCCCCTCGAGCGAATCGACGCCCACCACTCGCATGAAGCGTGTGATGTTGGCGCGCTCGATGGTCTCCGGCGTCGGCTCCCAGGTGATAGCGGCGCCGGTGGTCTTCTCCACCGTCATGCGCCGCGGTTATCTACTGCTGGCTCGTTCCCTGCGCGGCGCTCGCGGCACCAGCCGGCTTCGTGCCCTCGGGGTTCGTGGGCTTGGCGCCGTCGGGCGCGTTCGCCGCCGCGATGCGCTCTTGGATGTAGGAGAGGGCACGCTGCAGCTGCCCGTCGGTCGCCGGTTTGCCGAAGTCGTTGGCTTTGACGTCCGTGACGGCGATGTCGGGAGCGATGCCGACCGAGTTGATGTCGCGGCCGTTGGGCGTGAGGTAGCGGGCGGTCGTGATCTTGATGGCACTGCCGTCCGGCAGCGGATAGATCGTCTGCACCACGCCTTTGCCGAAGGTGCGGCTGCCGATGAGAATGCCGGCACCGGAATCTTGGATGGCGCCCGAGGTGATCTCAGACGCGCTCGCCGTATAGCCGTTGACGAGCACCGCCAGCGGCCGTGCAGGCACGGCGGTGTTCTCGGCGTCGAAGGTGGTCAGCGGCTTGGTCCGGCTGTCGATCGAGACGATGGGCCCCTCCGGCACGAACAGCGAGGAGACGTCGATCGCGGCGTTGAGGTAGCCGCCGCCGTTGTTGCGCAGGTCGAGGACGATGCCTTTGACGCCTTGACGGTCGAGTTTCTGCATCGCCGACGCCAACTCTTGGCCGGTGGTCAGGCCGAACACGAGCACCTGCACGTAGCCGATGTCGCCGTCGAGGACGCGGCTGCGCACGCTCGGCGCGTGGATCGTCTCGCGGGTGATGCTGACGATGATGGGCTTGGGCTCGCCGGCGCGTTGCACGGTGAGCTGGACGGTCGTGCCCGCCTTGCCGCGGATGAGCGAACTATCTTGTTCTGTGGTCAACCCCTGGGTCGTCTTGTCGTCGATGGAGAGGATGATGTCGCCCGCTTGCAGTCCGGCTTTCTCGGCAGGCCCACCGTCGATGGTCTGGACGACGAGCAGCGACTTCGTCGTCGCGTCGACGTCGATGACGATGCCCACGCCCGCGAAGTTGCCGCCGTCCAACCCCTCGTTGAGGCTGCGGTATTCCTTGGGGGTCATGAACACGGTCCAGCGGTCGTGGAGCGACTGCATCATGCCGTCGATGGCGGCATAGGCCATATTGCGCTCGCCCACCGCCTGCCCGAAATCGCGATCCGCGACGAGCAGCTCGTGGTTGAGCGCCGCGACATCGGCGCTATCGTTGCCCGTGTCGTGGAGCAGGGGAAGCTTGTTCGGATCTCCGCCATGGGTCTTGACGATAGCGCGCATGCCGGACACCGCACCGTCGAGCAGCGCTTGGTCATTCGTCTTCTTGTAGAACTCGACCGACGCACGCTCGAAGGAGTAGTCCAGCATGGAACGGCCGACGTCATCGCTGGCGGACGCGGAGGCGAGGGAGCTGAAGCTCAGGCTCAAGCTGAGCCCGATCGCGGCACCGAGAAGACGTGCGATCATCCGTTGGGGCGAAGTCATGCTGTTCCTTTCACTTGGGGGAGCGTGTCGACCGTTACCTGCCGCATAGCTGCGCGGCGCTCCATCCTCTTAGACGCTGTTCCTGTTCAGCGCGAGCTGGCGTTTGAGATAGCGCAGCGCCGCTTGGAGCTGTACATCTTTGCCGGAGACCCCGACCTCTCTATAGTCCATCGGCACTACTATGTTGGGCTCGATGCCCTTTTTGTTGATATCACGCCCGTTGGGGGTCACATAGCGCTGGGTCGTGACTTTGATGGCGCTGCCGCCGGGCAGATCATATATCGTCTGCACCACGCCCTTGCCGAAGGTCTTCTGGCCGACGAGCACGCCGATCTTCGAATCCTGGAGGGCACCGGCCGTGATCTCCGACGCGCTGGCCGAGTACTGGTTCACAAGCACGACGAGTGGGTGCGGCGGGATCGCGTCTTGGTTGGCGTCATCGGTCTCGACATGGCCGTCGCGATCGATGCGCGAGACGATCGGACCGTCGGCGATGAACTTGGACGAGATGTCGACCGCAGCGTCGAGCAGACCGCCGCCGTTGTCGCGCAGGTCGAGGATGAACCCACGCGCTCCGTCTTTGAGCAGCCGGTCGAGCGCGTCCGTCACCTCTTGAGCCGAGCGCTCGCCGAAATCATAGAGCTGGATGTAACCGATGTCGCCGTCGATCATGCGCGAGGTCATGGACGGGACGGTGATGACCTCACGCTCGATCGAGAAGTCGCGCACGTCGGACTTGCCGCGCGTGATCTGCATCGTCACGCTCGAGCCGGGTTTGCCGCGGATCATCTGCATGACGAGATCGAGGTCGAGACCCTTGGTCTGTTTGCCGTTCACCGAAAGGATGACGTCGCCGCGTTTGAGTCCGGCGCGCGCGGCTGGCGTGCCGTCGATCGGCTGGATGACGTTGACCTCATGGGTCTTGGGATCCTTACCGATGTAGATACCGATGCCGCCGAAGTCGCCGCCCTGGATGAACTCGGTGAGCGACGTCTTGTCGCGCGGGCTCAAGAAGACCGTATACGGGTCGTTCAACACCTCGAGCGACCCTTCGATCGCCGCGTAGGTGAGATTGTCGGCTCCCGCCTGCTGCCCATACTTGTCGAGCGCGACCGTGAGGAGCTGGTTTGCGTCCTCTTCCACCTGCGCGTTCGAGGCGTCGGGCTTCACGGGGGGCAGCGCCAAGCTCGCGCTCACGTGCCGGTATTTGAGGTACTGGAGCAGCCCGCGACGTTCGCCCGCCAAAAGCAGCGACTCATCGACCGGCTTGTAATATTCCTGGCGGACCTTGTCGAGCGACATGTCGAGCATGTCGAGGCTGCGTTGCTCGTCACCGGCGGCGCCGTTATTCGCGTCGACGGCGACGTTGCCCAGATCCCAGGCCAGCACCGGATGGTGCTCGTGGAGGCGCCAGGCGACGCTCGGCCGGTGCGTGAGCGCGATGAACGCGATGAGGACGAGGACGACCGCGATGATGATGGCGATGTTTTTGCGGGTGGCGGACACTGGTCTAGCGCTATCCTTTCGGGGCATGGTGCGGTTGAGACGGGACGCTTTACTGACTACTAACGTTTTGGGTGGAGCGTTTCATTCGCCGCCCGCACTCTTATGCCCTTAGAACCGGCGGCCATGGCATGCGACGACTCTCTCTAGGGCAGCCCTACAGGCGGGTGAGCGGGTCGACGGGCACACCGTTCACCCGGATCTCGAAATGGAGGTGCGGACCCGTCGCCCAGCCGGTGGCGCCGACCGCGCCGATGACCTGGCCGCGCTGGATGTACTGATGTTCGGTCACGTACATGGCCGAGCAGTGCGCGTACAGCGTCGAGAGTCCCGAACCGTGGTCTATGATGATGGCGTTCCCGTACCCCCCGTACCACGCGGCATACAATACTATTCCATCGGCTGAGGCTTGGATCGGGACGCCATAGCCGGCGCCGATATCGATGCCTGAATGGAGCTGGTACCGTCCCGTCACAGGGTCCGTCCGCATCCCGAAAGGCGAGGTTATGGGCCCGCGCACCGGCCAGGCGAAGGTGACGGGACCGCCTTCAGGCCGTTCGACCGGCGGAGGCAGGCCGGCCGCGATCGCAGCCGCCCGCCGCGCTTGAGCCGCCGCGATGCGCGCCCGCAACGTGGCCATCTCCTCTTGCCGTTGGCGCTCGCGGATGAGCTCTTGCAGGCGGGCTTCTTCGGCGGCGCTCAGATTCTCAAGCTCGTCGACCTGCTGGGCGATGACCGAGCGTTGGGTCGCCGCGACGGCGAGCAAGCGGCGCCGCTCGCCGGCCAGCACGCCGAGCTGGTCGTCGCGCCGCAGCTGCTCCTCCTTGGCGCTCAGCAGTGCGGCCTGGGTCGTCTCCAGGTCGTAGACCAGCTTCTCATAGCGGGCCTGTTCGCGGTTGACGGCGTCGATGAGCTGGGCATCGGAGCGCAAGATGTAGCGGACGAAGTCCCATCGTTCGATGAAGTCGACGAACGACGTCGCGCTGAGCAGCACGTCGAGGTACGACGTGCTCCCATATTCGTAGACGTCCACCAGCCGCGCGTTGAGCGCGTCGCGGTGGCGGTCGAGGCTGGCTTGCGCCGCATCCAGCTGCGTGCGCCGTATGGCCAGACGCAGCTGGTTCTGGCTGATCGTGCCGCGCAGGCCGGTGAGATCCATGCGCACGCGAGCGATGCTGCTCTGCACGGCATCGAGCTGCTGGGCGATGGTCTGCTCTTTGAAGCGAGCTTCGTGCAGTTTGCGCCGGCTGACGTCGAGCTTGCGATGCGTCGCCTCGATGATCGCCTTCTTCTCGCGGATCTTCTCGGAGAGCGGCACGGGCGTCGGGGCGGCAGCGGCGGCCGGCGTGGCCAGGGCGGCGGCGAGACCCAGGGCGAGCGCCGCGCAGGCGGCGGCGACGAGCGCCCAGCGCGAGGTGAGCGTCATGCGGTCTGCAGGTACCTGCTCACCGACAACAAGCTGGACAGCATGCCGACGAGCACGCCCACGAGGATCAGCTCGATCGCGAGGTGGTGCAACGGCACGCTTGCGATGTTGAAAGGGATGAAGGGCAGATTGAGGATGAGCTTGGTCGCAAACGACTTGTAGCCCACCTGCAACGCGATCAGGCCGAGCGTCGCACCGAGCAGCCCGGAGAGGATGCCCTCGAAGATGAACGGCCAGCGCACCGCCCAGCCTGTCGCGCCGACGAGTTGCATGATGCGGATCTCGCGCTGGCGCGCGAAGACGGTAAGACGGATCGTGTTATACATGATGAGCGAGGTCGACAGCATCAGCAGGGCGATGATCCCCGCTCCGATGGCGCTGAACAGCGCTTCGGCGCGCAGCAGCCGTTCGGTGACGTCGCTGCCATAGTTGACCACGGCGACCCCGGGCTTGTGCTGGAGCTCAGCGGCGATCACCGGGACGTCCGCGGGCAGCTTCGTGTGGATGACGATCGTGTTGGGCAGCGGGTTTTTGCTGATGACGTTCAAGTTGAACTGGCCGCGCAGGGTCTGGCGCAGGTTCTTGAAGGCCTGTTTCTTGCTGACGTAGCGTACGCTGTCGACGCGCGGGTCGATCCTCGCGGACTGCATGAGCGCGTCGACGTCCGGCCCGCGGGCGTCATCGCGCAAGTAGACGGCGACGGCCACCTGGCCGACGAAGTTCTGCATGACGATGTCGAACGACGTGCGCAGGAACAAGAAGACGCCGAGCAACACGATCGAGATGCCGATCGTGCCGATGGCGGTCAGGGCCATCGTGATGTTGCGGGTGAAGTTCTGAGCTACCTCGGCCCAGAAGAAGCGGACCTTACCCCAGTCCCACATGATAGCGGCCGCGCTCCTCATCGCGAGCGATGCGTCCGTTGACCAGGCGGACGACCCGGCGGCGCATCCGGTCGACGATCGCCTGGTTGTGGGTGGCCACGATCATCGTCGTCCCTTTGGCGTTGATGCGGGCCAAGAGCGCCATGATCTCGGACGACGTCTCCGGATCGAGGTTGCCGGTCGGCTCGTCGCATAAGAGGATGAGCGGATTGTTGACGAGCGATCGGGCGATCGCGGTGCGCTGCTGTTCGCCGCCCGAGAGCTCGTGCGGGAACATCTTGCTCTTGTGGGCGATCCCCACGAGCTCGAGCGTGCGCGGGACCCTGCGCAGCACGTCGCGCGAGCTCGCACCCGTGACCTGCAGGGCATAGGCGACGTTCTCCCAGACCGTCTTTTGATGGAGCAGCTTGAAGTCTTGGAAGACGACGCCGACCTTACGCCGCAAGAACGGGATGTCGCGCGGCTTCAAAGCCCCAAGGTCCTGCTCGTCCACGACGACCTCGCCTTCGGTCGGGCGGACCTCCCGGTTGATGCACTTGAGCAGGCTTGATTTGCCTTGGCCCGAGCTGCCCACGAGGAACAGGAACTCACCGCGCGCGACGGTGAGGCTGATCTCGGTAAGGGCGTGGACGCCGTTGGGATAGACGAGGCTGACGTCTCGGAAGACGATCATGGCCGTCCCAACGCAAAGCCCGGAGTGCTGAAAATGGCCATCCTGTACCGTTTTATTCGCCGCCCGGCCGCCGCGCCCTACAGGGTGGGGAACAGGCCCACGCAGTGGCTAAGGTGGGTCGCATGGATTTCGACCTGACCGAAGACCAGCGCGACGTCGCGAAGCTGTGCCGCGAATTCGCCGATGCTGAGATCGCGCCGCACGCGCAAGAGTGGGATGCCAAGTCGGAGTTCCCGCTTGCGACCGTCCGCAAGATGGGCGAGCTTGGGTTGCTCGGGCTGCCCTTCCCGGAGAAATACGGCGGCGCGGGCGCCGACACGGTCTCGTACGCGCTCGCCGTCATGGAGATCGGCCGCGCCGACGCGTCGGTCGGCATCACCATGGCCGCGCACGTGTCGCTTGGATCACAGCCTTTCTTCCAGTTCGGCAGCGAGGAGCAGAAGCAGCGCTTTCTCGTGCCGCTGGCGCGCGGCGAGAAGCTGTGGGCGTTCGGCTTGACCGAAGCGCAGGCCGGCTCCGACGCCGGCGCCACGAAGACGACGGCGCAGCTGCGCGACAAGCGATGGGTCATCAACGGATCGAAATGCTTCATCACAAACGCTGGCACGGCCATGAGCGGCGGCGTGACCATCACCGCCATCACGGGCCAGGCCGGCGGGAAGCCCGAGATCAGCAATATCATCGTGCCGCAAGAGACGCCCGGCTACGACCAAGCGCCACCGTATAAGAAGATGGGTTGGCGCGCCTCGGATACGCGCGAGCTCGCTTTTGCCGATGCGCAGGTTCCCGAGGAGAACCTGCTCGGAGAACGCGGCCGGGGGTTCAAACAGTTCCTTGACATCCTCGACGGCGGCCGTATCAGCGTGGGCGCGCTATCGGTCGGGCTCGCCCAAGCGTGCTACGACGCTGCTGCCAAGTACGCCAAGGAGCGGCACCAGTTCGGACAGCCCATCGCGAAGTTCCAGGCGGTGAGCTTTCAGCTCGTCGACATGGCGGTGGAGATCGAGCTCGCTCGGACGGCCGTGCTCAAGGCAGCTTGGCTCAAGGATCAGGGCCGCGACTTCGCCATGGCGGCGGCCATGGCCAAGCTCTTCTCGGGCGAGGTGTCGCGGCGCTGCGCCAACGCGGCGGTGCAGATCCACGGCGGCTACGGGTTCATGGACGAGTATGCGGTGTCGCGTTACTTCCGCGACTGCAAGATCAACGAGATCGGCGAGGGCACAAACGAAGTCCAGCGCATGGTCATCGCACGCCAGCTCGGCCTCAACTAGACCCCGAAGCAACGGGCCTGTGGAGCAACGGCCTTTGAAGCAACGGACCTTTAGGTCCGTTTCACCCCGCTAATGCAGCGGATCCACCGACATGCCGAACCCGACGAGCTCGACCGTCGCATCGAAGAACTGGTGGCGATTAACGATGTTGTTGACGTTGCCGCTGGCTACGCCCGGAGCGGGGATCACCCATATCTGCAACGGGTCGTAGACGAAGAGCAGGTCATGCAAGTTATCGTACGCGATGCCGGTCGGTCCGGTGACGAAGCTTGAGATGACCTGGCCGTGTCCATTGGGACCGTTCTGGATGCTGGCGTTGTGGATGACGTCGATCTGCTTGCGGCTGATCTCGCCCACGTAGAGGATGTCGCCCTTCGCGTTAAGGGCCAGCCCGTCAGGTGAATTCAAGCCCAGGATCTCGCGGTTGGCCGCTATCGTGGGGCTCGTGTGGGCGGTGGCCGCGGCTTGGGCCGCGCTGCCGAAGGCGTCGAACACCGCGACCACGGTGCCCTCGTCACTGACGAAGAGCCGGTCGTTGACCGGGTCGTAGAGCATCTCTTGCGCGCGCGGTGTGCCGCTCACACCGGCGTCGGTGATGCCAAGCGTGATGTTCGCGGCCGGCACGGAGGCCGAGTTCATCAGGTGGGCACCCGCGTAGACCTGGATCGTCGGTCCGTTGATGTTGGCCACGAAGAACAGGTCGTGGACCGAGTCGTAGGTTGCTGTGCCTTGCCCGTTCGCGTAGGGAACGAGTTGATCCGGATTCTGCCCGTTCTTAGTCGTCGCTTTATCCCAGATCCTGATCGGCGTCGATTGCGGGCTGCCAACTGTGTTGAACGGATAGGCGCTCGGATACCACAAGATGTCGAAGGGCTCGTAGTAGATGACGTCGGGATTGCTCACGTCGCTGGTCGGATACGTGAGCGTTGGGTACGCGATACCATTGAGGTTGGACGCGTGGGCGTACACGCGTATGGTCGGCGGGGTGCCGGCCGACTGGACGTAGAGGGTGTCCGGACCGGTCGTCACGGGCACCGGTGTCGCCGTCGTCGTCGTGGTGGTGTTGTTGTTGCAACCGGCCACGAAGAACGAAATCGCGGCGCAAGCCGCAACGATGCAAGCTCCCAGTCTGGGATTCATCAGGGTGGGGTTCTCCTCACGTCGGGGGATTGGCGAGCCTGACAGCCGCGGCCGCGTTCGCGCGATATATAGCTGGCCTGACAAATTCGCGGGACCACCTCTTCGACCTGCCCTCCTGCGGCCGTGAAAAGCACAAGGCTGCTGGTTTCCCAGCAGCCTTGTGCCTTGTCGTTCTCGGCGACGTTAGAGCTTGGCCGAGATTTGGAAGATCCAGTCTTGATACGGCAAGATACCAGCCGACGAGTACGGATAGTAGTTGTTGCCGTAGTAGCCGTTCGCCGGATTCGGTCCAGGTGCGCTGAACGCACCCAGCGGCGCGGCGCTGTAGAAGCCGTTGTCGGCGTACGAGATGTTCTTCTGCGACGTCGGCTGCTCCCATGCATACCCCGCGTTGCTGACTCCTGAGAGCAGGTTTGTTCCCAGGATCGACGCCTTGAGGTTGTGTCCGATGTCATGGGAGATGGCCAGGTTCACTGTCCACCACGACGGGCCTTTGAGCGAACCAGGTCCGTCGAACGCGTTCGTGTACGGATCCGGCCCGTTACCGCCGTAGTAAGCATACGGCGCGCCCGTGCGAGGATTGATGCCCGCTGGTACCGCTGTGCATCCTGTGTTTGCATTTGACGGAACGCCCGGCGGGCAATGTGGGTCGCCGAACTGCAGTGCGTCGCCGTACGGGCTACCCGACGAGTAGCTGAAGGGCACCAAGATATCGAACCCGTTGGTCTTGACCTCGGGCGCGAAATTGATGACCCACGCGACGTCGTAGGAGGGACCCGTAGCTGTCGGCGCCATCACGAACGAGGGCGCATAGTATCCAGCGGGATCCAACAGCGGGTAGTTCGTGTTATACGCCGTGTTGTATCCGCAGATGCCGCCACCCTGACAGACGCCGGCCGCATTCGTGCCGTTGAGCACGTTGATGAACGACGTCCGGCCACCGTTCGGGACGTTGAATCGGATCTTGGTGTTCGTGAAGGTCACAGCCAGCGTCCCACCGATGCCTGACTCAGCCGCGATGTTCCGCGTTGTCAGGAACTCAAACCCCTGGATGTGCGCATTGCCGAAGTTGTCACCAGTGACGAAGCTCGGCGACTGCGGATTGAAGGGGATGCTGAGGATCTGGTTGCGCGTATCTCTGTAGTACGGCGTGAGCTTCGCGGAGTAGCCACCCGTGAACTCATGCTCGAACGAGAGATCGTAGTTCGTGCTGTCCTCGGGCAGGATGTTATGATAGACGCCGAAGCCGAGACCAGTGTAGAAGCTGTTCAACAGGCCAAGCGAGGTGCCGGGGCCCCACGCCGGGTTTCTGCGATACTGCTCAAACGCCGAGTTCGGCGGTTGCACGTATCGTCCGATGGAGAGGCGCACGACGTCGCGTGGATCGAAGTTGTACGTCGCTCCAAACCGCGGGCTGATGTCGGTGAAGCCGGCTGAACCTGGTGGGTTCTGCCAGTTGGCCGCACCTGGGTGAACCAGCGGATTGGAACTCGCGCTCAGGATGTCGAAGCAGTTCTGGCTACCGTTGCCGATGATCCGCGGGTCGGTCGGAGAGTAGTTGAAACCATCCAGACACTGACCCTGAGTCTCCTCGCCGAGATAGGCAAGGCCATCATGACCGGTGATCTGCATCGGCATGAGCTGGAACAGGAATTGATCCCAACGCAGACCTAGGTCGAACTGCATCTTGTCGCTCGGCTTGAACGTGTCTTGGATGACACCGTCCCAGTCAAGCGGCGTCACAGTGCTCCACGTGCTGAACGGACCAGGAATGCTCGTCACGGGGGCTCCCGGCGTACAGGGGGCACCCGCGCAACTCGGTGAGCCGACAGCCTGCGGG
This sequence comes from Vulcanimicrobiota bacterium, assembly GCA_963806005.1. GTDB lineage: Bacteria > Vulcanimicrobiota > Vulcanimicrobiia > Eremiobacterales > Eremiobacteraceae > JAFANK01. Next base: position 94,277 of record CAWDWJ010000008.1, read on the forward strand.
GCGTAGTTGTAGCGCAGGGTGAGGTCTCTTGACCAGTCACCAGTCAACTTGAGCAGGTTCTGCTGGTTGAGCTGGTTCTGATAGTTGAGGCCCGCACCGGTGGCATTGTCGTGCAGCTGATAGAACGAGAAGCCGACAAAGCCGTTGATCGGTTGGTCCAGAGTCCATGAGGAGTACATCTGGTAACCGTAGATCCGTAGGAACGAGGACTGCGAGATCGAGTGCGTGTACGCCAGCTTTGAGATGGAGTACTGCGTGCTCTCGCTGTCTTGGAAGTTCGAGGGCATCGGGCCGCCCGTGTAGCCCGTGGTGGCCGTGCCAAGCACGCTGCCGCCCGAGGTGGGCCATGTCAGCGGCTCAAGCAGCCCCGGGTTATACGGCTGACCGACCTGTCCTTGATAGAACGCGCCGGTTGGCCACTCGATCTGCCCCGTCGGGCTCAGGGTCGTGCCGGTGTACTGAAGCGTGGCCTGTGACGGGTCCGCCCCGGAGACACCGTACGGTCCGTACGGGTCAGCGACGGTCGAACCGACGACGTACAGTGCCTGCAGGTCGTCGTTGAGACCGTTGTGCGCGAAGCCCCAGTGGAGGTTCGTCGCCGTGTCGCGTCCAGCGTTGAACGGCGTCGACGCATACGCGCCTTGCGATACCGGCTGGTTCATCGTGACCGGCAACGCGCAGTTGAGCGGGAAGCCGCCGGTGGTGAACGCCGGAGTCAAACCGCTGTTGAACTGCCCGCATCCCGGATCGCCAGCCGGAACCGTGTACGACGTGTTCGCAAGGTTGCTGCGATCGCCGAAGTTCACGTAGTTGTTCGTGGCAAGCGTCGAGACGTAGTAGGTGAAGTGGCCGTCGGGCGTTCCGCCGTAGACGTCCGCCTGCACGCTATGGTTGAACAGCGGGCTGCCAATCATGGCGTTGATGTCTCCGCCGCCCGGATACTTGCCGCGCTGGATGACCTCGTTGATGTAACCGGACATCGCGCGGCCTGAGTCGGCCGGCGCACCGCCCGTGTACACTTCAAGGCTGGCAAGACCGTTCGTGTTGAACGACGTGCCGTTGTAGAAGTCGAAGCCGCGGTTCAACGGAATGCCGTCGAGCTCGTATCCGACTTGGTCGGGTGCGCCGCCTCGGATGCTGAGCTGACCTTGGCCGCCGTAGCCCGGGCCCGTGCCCACCGCGTAGCGATTCACGCCCGGCAGCGAGCCGACGGCGCCGTTTTGGCTGTAGAGCGTCTCAGCGCCACCTGAGCTGCCCTGAGCCTTGTTGATCGCGGTCGCGTTGACGGCATAGAGGTCGCCCGTGACCGTCTTGCTCACGACGGTGGCCGTGGCCGTCGTCGTGACGTGTCCGATGGTCTTGACCGTCTGACGCATCTTGAGATCTGCCGCGGTCGACTGGTCTGCTTGGACCGTCACGCCGTACGTGGTGGCCGTATCATAACCGTCTTTGCTCGCCGTGACAGAGTATGTGTCTGGAGAGAGGTTGAGAATGGAGTAGTATCCATTGCTTATCGTGGTTGCACTCGCCGACTGAGCCGGCGAGGAGGCCGTGACTTTGGCTCCGGTGATGCCGTTGCCATTTTGATCCGTCACCTTGCCCTCGATGTTTCCGGTGGTGCCGGCCAGTACCCATGTTCCCTGGACTAGCACAACTAGAAGCGCCAAGAGCGCGATGCGGAGAAGGCCCTTATTTTGCATCAAGGGTTTCCTCCTAAGTGAGTTAGCAAGCTAAGCGGCCTGGCGTGCGACGGCGAACGAAACAAGCCCGTGCACCGCAGCTTGTCGCCCTACCCGCTTAACGTGGGCTTAAAGTTCGCTGAGAGTGAGCTCGCACACCTGCTCGTTAGCCCCTTTTCCGGGACACTTAAGGGCCCTCCAAACCGGGTGGATTGGGGGCCGATTTTCAGCTAGCGGCGAGCGGTCTGCGTCAGCACGGAACGCACGAGATCGGGGATCTGCGCTGGGCTGTCGGCGACGGGTACGCCCAGCTTCTTGAAGGCGTCGACCTTGGCTTGCGCCGTGCCGCTCGTACCGCTGACGATGGCCCCGGCATGGCCCATGCGCTTGCCTTCGGGAGCGGAGCGTCCGCCGATGAACGCGACCACGGGCTTGCTGAACTCACGACGGGCGATGAGCGCCGCTGCGTCTTCCTCATCGCTGCCGCCGATCTCACCGACGAGGACGACGGCCTTTGTCTCGGCATCTTTTTCAAACGCTCGCAGCGTGTCTGTGAACACCGTGCCGATGATCGGATCGCCGCCGATGCCGACGCAGGTGCTCTGACCGATCCCCGCGCGCGTGAGCTGGTCGACGATCTCGTAGGTGAGGGTGCCGCTGCGCGAGACCATCCCGACGTCGCCTTTGGAGAAGACATGCCCCGGCATGATCCCGCAGAGCGACTGCCCGGGCGAGACAAGCCCCGGGCAGTTCGGCCCGATGAGGCGGGCGCCCGAGGGCAGCGCCGCCACGGCTTTGAGCATGTCGTGAACGGGGATGCCTTCTGTGATGCACACGATGAGCTCGATCCCCGCATCAGCCGCTTCCAGGATCGCATCTGCCGCGAACGGTGGAGGCACGAAGATGATGCTCGTCGTGGCTTTCGTCGCGCTCTTGGCCTCGCGCACCGTGTCAAAGACCGCGAACTCGTCGACCGATTGCCCGCCTTTGCCTGGGGTGACGCCGCCTGCGACGTTCGTGCCGTAGGCGCGCATGCGCTTTGCATGATAGAGACCTTCGCGCCCGGTGATCCCTTGGACGATGACGATGCTGTTGCGATCGAGGTATATTGACACGTCTGCTCCTTGGGTATCTACCGCTGGGCGAGGGCGACGGCAAGCGCCGCACCCTCGGCCATGGTCTCGACGGCCGCGATACCGTGTTTGCTCAAGACCTCGCGGCCTTCGCGTTCGTTGGTGCCGGTGAGCCGGATGACAAGCTTGTCTTTGCTCCAGCTGCCGCCGTCGAGCGCGGCCACAAGCCCCTTGGCCACTTCGTCACCGCGGGTGATGCCGCCGAAGATATTGATGAAGACCGATCGCACGTTGGGGTTCGAGGTGACGATGTTGACCGCATCGCGCATGAGGTCAGCCTTGGCTCCTCCGCCGACGTCGAGGAAATTTGCGGGCTTGCCGCCAGACGCCGTGACCGCATCGAGCGTCGCCATGACGAGACCGGCGCCGTTGCCGATGATGCCGACGTCGCCGGAGAGGCCCACGTAGTTGTTCTCACCCAACCCTGCCGCGACGGCGCGGGCTTTGAGGACGTCGTCTTCGACCGCCGTCTTCCAGGCCTCGAACTCGGGGTGACGCGCGAGGCCGTTGTCGTCGATCTCGACTTTGGCGTCAGACGCGACGAGGCGCCCGTCTTTCGTGATGGCGAGCGGGTTGATCTCGAGCAGCATCGCGCCGGCGCTGAAGAACAGATCGTAGAGCTTGCCCACGATGCTCGCGAACTGCGACATCGCGGCCAGCGGTATCTGTGCTTCCTTGGCGATGCGGCGTCCGATGTAGGGCCAGTAGCCAGTGCTCGGATCGATGGTCTGCTTGACGATGGCGCCGGGATTGGTATGCGCGACCTCCTCGATGTCCATGCCTCCGACGGCAGAGGCGATGACGATAGGGCGTTTGCTCGCCCGGTCGACCGTGATCGAGAGGTACATCTCTTTTGCGATGTCGAGACGTTGCTCTATCCAGATCCGCTTGGCGACTTCCCCATCGGGGTTCTGCGCGTTGGCGATGCGCATCCCGAGGATGGCCCCAGCCGGCTCCCGCACGTCGTCGGCGTTCGAGCAGAACTTGATGCCGCCGGCCTTGCCGCGCCCGCCGATGAGGACTTGTGCCTTCACGACGGACGGCGCCGGGTTGTCGCGCATGATCTGCACGGCTTCCTCGACCGTCGCAGCGACACGCCCGGGAGGTACGGGGATGCCGGCCTTGGCGAAGAGCTCCTTGCCTTGGTACTCGAGTAGACGCATGAGGTTCTCCGGTAACGGACCTAAAGGTCCGCCGCTTCAAAGGGCCGTGTGCTCGGGTCCGTTATGCGCACGGACCTCAAGGTCCGTTGCTCGGTGGGTGTGTGGGAGCTGTGGCGATACGATTTTAGTCGCGCCTCGGCGTCCGGTTGCGCGCCTGTCGAGCGCCATTGCGTTTGCCGCTCTCGCCGGCTGCCGCGCGCGGAGGACGGTCGCCCGCCGTGCGCTCGTCCAAGCGGCCGAGGATCTCGCGCGCGATGACGATACGCTGGACCTCCGACGTGCCCTCGTAGATCTCGGTGATCTTCGCGTCACGGAAGAACCGTTCGGCGGGGAACTCGGTCGTGTAGCCGTACCCACCGAGTATCTGGACGCACTCGGCGGCATGCTTGCACGCCGCCGTCGAGGCGAACAGCTTGGCCTTCGAAGAAGCATCGACCACCGGCATCCCTTGGTCGCGCATCCACGCCGCGTGGTAGAGCAGCAGGCGCGCAGCGTCGAGATCGACCGCCATATCGGCGATCTTGAACGAGACCGCTTGGAACGCACCGATCGGGCGGCCGAACTGATAGCGGTCCCGGGCATAGCGCTGTGACGTATCGAGACACGCAGCGAGGATGCCCACCGCTTGGGCCGCGATCCCCAACCGCCCGCTGCCGAGGTTCGCGAGCGCGATGCGATAGCCCGAGCCCTCAGCCTGGAGCAGGCAGCCGGCGGGGATGCGTGCGTTGTCCAAGATGAGATCGACGGTGTTCGACGAGTGGATCCCGAGCTTGTGCGTGACGCGGCCGATGGTGAGGCCCGGCGTGTCGCGGTCGACGAGAAAGGCGGAGATGCCTTTTGGGCCGTCGGAGCCCGTGCGGGCGAAGACGACGAAGACCTTGGCGTACCCGCCGTTTGTGACCCATTGCTTCGTGCCGGTCAGCACGTACTCGTCGCCCTGGCGCCGCGCGCGCGTGCGAAGGCTTGAAGCGTCGGATCCGGATTCCGCTTCCGTCAGAGCGAAAGCTCCCAGCCATTTCCCGCTGCACATCTGCGGCAGATACTCACGTTTGAGCTTGTCCGACGCGAAGGCCTCGATGATGCGCTCGGCCAGACCCTGCACCGACACGGTCACGCCGACTCCGGCATCGGCCCGGCTGATCTCTTCTATGGCCAGCACGGTGCTGACGGTGTCGAGCGCGGCGCCGCCATGTGCCTCCGAGACGAACATCCCCATGATGCCGAGCTCGCCGAGCTTGCCGAAGACCTCGACGGGAAAGGTGTGCGACCGGTCCCAGTCGGCGGCGTGCGGGGCGATCTCTTTGCCGGCGAACGCCGCGACCATGTCGCGGACGGCCCTTTGATCCTTGGTCAGCTCGAAGTTCATGCGTACTCGTAGAAGCCGCGACCGGCTTTCTTCCCGAGAAAACCTGCGGCGACCATCTTCTTGAGCAGCGGGCACGGCCGGTATCGCGGATCGCCAAACCCTTGGTGGAGCACGTCCATGATCGCCAAGCACGTGTCCAAGCCGATGAAATCAGCGAGCTCGAGCGGACCCATCGGGTGGTTCATGCCGAGCTTCATCACCGCGTCGATGGCGCGTGCTGTGCCCACGCCCTCCATATAGGCGAACATCGCTTCGTTGAGCATGGGCATGAGGATGCGGTTGCTGATGAAACCCGGGTAGTCGTTGACCTCGACGGGCGTCTTGCCTAGCTCTTCCACGAACCGCTTGGAGAACGTCGCCGTCTCGTCCGACGTGGCCATGCCGCGGATGACCTCGACCAGCTTCATGACCGGCACGGGATTCATGAAATGCATCCCGATGACGTTCTGGGCCCGCTTCGTCACGGCGCCGAGCACGGTGATGGAGATCGACGAGGTATTGCTTGCGAGGATGGCCTGCGGCGGCAGGGCGGCATCGAGCTCGCTGAAGATGCGTTTCTTGAGCGCCACGTCTTCGCTCGCCGCCTCGATCGCCAGATCGGCATCGGCGCCCTTGATGGGCGCGAGTTTCGCCGCGACCCGCGCTTCGATGTCGCCGGCCTGCTGCGCGCTCATGCGCTCCTTCTCGACCGCACGCGCCAGATTGCGCGCGATCGCTTGGCGGCCGCGATCGACGGCCTGCTGGTCGACGTCGTTGATCGAGACGGTATGGCCAACGGCGGCACAGACCTGCGCGATGCCGCTCCCCATCTGACCTGCGCCGATTACGAGAACTCGCATGTCGTGGGCTCGTTTCCGTAACGCTCCCAAGCGGTCCCCTTGAAAAAAAAGAGGCCGCCTGATGGCGGCCTGTGACGAGCGCTTCGTGACGTCGATATTCCCTGATCGTCGTGCTCGCGGCGTTTACAACTGCGAGCCCGGTCATCCCGGCGGCGGCACTCGCCGGATCTCCGCAGAACCGGACCGCCTTCATACTCGACGCCCGAAGCGCCCTAGAAGAATAGCATCCGGTCGCTCGACCCATCAAGGCAACGAGTGTTCGGCGACCCTTATGGTCTCGTCCCCAGCAGTGGGATTCTTCAGCTTTTTGGTTGGAGTGGCGCCTTGGTCGCTCATCCCGTCCCGCCGCCTGGGATTGGCCATCGTGGACCCGGCTTGCTTAGAGCTTGAGGATCACGACCGCGACCATCAAGGCGAAGAACGCAAGCGTGATGACCTCGGCGCGACCGATCACTCCGGCGCGCCATACGCCGTGCCGTTCGGACTGCGGCAACGCGCCCCGCAGCGGCACGATGCGCGGCACGCGAGCGACATAGCGCTCGTAGGGCGCGCCGAACGTCGCCAACAGATACGCCTCTTCCAATGGGATGATGGTCGCGTAGACGCAGGTCACGAATAGCGCGACGAGCGCGAGCATCAACACCGACTGGAGCCCAGATACCGCGCCGGACAAGGCGATCCAAAAGCCGAGCGCCGTGATGGCGTTGCCAACGTACAACGGGTTGCGGACGTAGCTATAGGGCCCAGCTGTGACGAGCTGCGGAGCGGTGACGACGTCGGCTCGCGTCGTCTCGCCCGAGTATCCCACGGCCCAGATGCGCAAGAGCTCTCCTGCCGCGGCGACGGCGATACCGATGGCCGCACTCGTCACAGATGGACGCCCGGCGATGGCGAGCACGAGCGCGACCGGCACGAGCAAGAGCCCGCGGTTTTTGAAGACGAGCGTGCGCCATGCGGCGGGAGCCTCAGGCCGCGTCACGTTCGTAGTACTCCAAGAGGTCTTTCAGCGTCGTCTGCAGCGGCGTCGTCGCTTTCCAGCCGGTGTCGGCTGCGATACGCGACGGATCCCCGCGCAGCACGGGGTTGTCGGCCGCGCGGACGAGCGCCGGATCCTCGCGGACCTCGACTGTGATGCCGCGCAAGAGCACGAGCTCGTCGACGATCTCGCGCATGCTATAGTCTCGCCCGCTGCAGACATTGTAGACCTCGCCCGGGGTGCCTGCGCTCGCAAGACGCACGTAGGCGTCGACGACGTCGCGCACGTCGCTCAGGTCGCGGCGCGGGCTGAGGTTGCCCACGCGTAACGTTCGTCTTTTCTCGCCGGGCCTGAAAGCAGCGATCTGCTTGGCGAACGATGCGACGGCGAAGGATGGGCTCTGCCCCGGACCCGTGTGATTGAACGAGCGCGTGGCGATGATGCGGCCCGCTCCGCTGCGCGCAGCTTGCAGCGCGATGATCTCCGCCGCTGCCTTGGATGCGGCGTATGGATTGCGCGGCCGCAGCGGCATGTCTTCGCGCAGCGGGAGCTGGCTTTCGGTGACGGCGCCGTACGCGTCGGACGACCCGACGACCACGACGCTCGCTCCCGGCGCACCCAGGCGCAACGCGTCGAGCAGGCGTGCCGTCCCCATCACATTGGTCTCGATGGTCGCCAGCGGATCTGCGGTGCTCGCCGGCACGGATGACTGCGCGGCGAGATGGAAGACCGCATCAGGTTTGACGATGCGGACGAGCTCGGCCAACCTCGCGCTGTCGGTGATCTCGCCCTGATGCCATGCCACCCTGGCGGCGAGCTCCGCCGGCAGCGTCGTCACGTTGGGCGTCGCGGTGCGGATCATCCCCGTCACCTGTGCCCCGTCGCCCAGCAACCGGCGAAGCAGCCATTGTCCGACGAACCCGTCGGCGCCGGTCACGAGCGCCTGCATCAACGTGAGGCGCGGGTGTGCCGTTCGAGATCGGCATCCACCATGCGTTCGATCATCTGCTGGAACGTCACCGTCGGTTCCCAGCCGAGCTTCTTCTTCGCCTTGCCGGCGTCGCCGACCAAGATGTCGACTTCGGCCGGGCGGATGAACTTCGGATCGAGCACCACGTGCTTGCGCCAATCGAGGCCGACGTGGTTGAAGGCGGTGTCGACGAGCTCTTGCACGGTGCGCGTCTCGCCAGTCGCGATCACGTAGTCGTCGGGCTCATCCTGCTGCAGCATGAGCCACATCGCGCGCACGTAGTCGCCGGCGAAGCCCCAGTCGCGCTTGGCATCCAGATTACCCATGCGCAGCTCGCTCGCAGTGCCGAGCTTGATGCGCGCTGCGGCGTCGGTGACCTTGCGCGTGACGAACTCAAGCCCGCGGCGCGGGGAGTTGTGGATGACGCACTCGCCGACACCAGCGTGAAAGCGCCCAGAAGAGGTCGTCAAGTCGTACAGCCATCCGTCGTAGTTCGGCAATTGAAGAACGCGCTTTACCTCAGCCAAGTCGCGGCGCAAATGTCTTCCCTTGCCGGTCATGACCGGTGTCCGCAGATTCAGGGAATAGTACGGGCCCGGCCGTTCTGGCGGGCCGACGTCGACGGCCAGGACCAGATCTTGTTCCAGTCCCTTGCGTGCGAGCCACCACAAGCCCATTGCAAGGACGGGCGAATTGGTTTTGAAATTTTTGAACTGGTAGCGCGGGCTGCCTGCCTTGAGGCCGTCAGCGGCATTGTAACCCTCGAGGAATGCAACCCAAGTTTGCTCGTCAGCGTTGAGCACGATGGCGGGCACTCGCTTATGGCCGCTCTCTGTGTAGCACGCGTCACGTAGCCAGTCGGCGAAGGAAGGATTTCCGTGCAAAGCGAGCGCCCCAACGGTCGCACCTGGATTGAAACCCGATGATGTCACCGTCTCCCGTGTCCAGCCACACGTCACTTGCTGCCAGGCCTGATCGAAGCGCCGGCGCACGGCGAAGTCATTGTTGGTGAAACGCGCTGTGGCGTGTATGCTCCGTCCGCTCCGCACGCGGAACGCGGACCCATCGCCGACAAATGCTCCGAGCAACCACGCGAGCTCGTGAGTGATCTTCGTTGTGCCCGGCCCGTCTGGCAACGACGCCCGCAGGAGCCGATCACCCGGTACCACGTCGGCCGCGCGTCTCTCGTCGGCGGCGAGAAAGACGACGTGATCGGCCGTAGCCGTCACGGTGCCGCATCGAGCTTCAATTCTTGTGACGCCCTTATTCCTCTTGAGCGGTACGTGATGATACGCTGTCCCTTGCTGAACCTCCACAAAACGCTCGCCATCCCAGACCTCTAAACCGTCGCATGCAAAACGCTGGTACGCAGGACCCTTAGGGCGCACTCTAAGCACTTCGTCGATCGGCCGGATATCGACAAGCCCGCGCTGCCGGACGATTACCGGAGTTGTCCGCGGGACCGATTCATGGTTGAAAAGGATGCCCGAGCAGGCGAACAATCCGTACGACTCACGATAGTTCACTGTGATCCAGTGGCCGAAGACCTTGGCGACGCCGTAAGGACTTCGCGGATAGAAAGGAGTCTTCTCCGACTGGGGCGTTTGCTGCACTTTTCCGAACATCTCACTGCTCGATGCTTGGTAGAAGCGCGCGTCGGGTTTGGCGGCGCGTATCGCCTCGAGCAGCCGGCACACGCCGACAGCCGTGAACTCGGCGGTCAATACCGGCTGCGACCATGAGGTCGGAACGAAGCTTTGCGCCGCGAGGTTGTAGATCTCGGCGGGCTGAGACTCGCGGATCGCAGTCGCAATCGAATGCTCGTCGAGGAGGTCGCCGGACAAGAGCGTCAGCCGGTCGATGATGTGGGAGATCCGGTCGAAGGAGTTCGTGCTTGAACGGCGGGTCAGCCCGAAGACGTCGTACCCACGCTCGAGCAGAAATTCGGCAAGATATGAGCCATCCTGCCCAGTGATGCCCGTGATGAGAGCTCGCTTAGCCATAACGTGTGCTTTGTTGCTCGCATGGACCACGCCCTTTTTGTCGCTCGCCGGCGACATATGGCCATTCGCAATCGACGGCGCTTCTTAGCACTCCACGATCTATCTGTATCACGCGCACGAAAGCTACCGTCAAAGCTTGGGCCGCTGTAGACCTCTAAATCGCTTGCGGGGGGCCAGTCTCCACGGAGCGCTCGTTGGCGAAGGCCACGACGCCGATGCCGACAAGCGCGATCGTCCCTCCGACGGCGGTCAGCGGCGCAACGCCCTGATGGAGGATGAGATAGGCGAAAAACGCGGTCATGATGGGTTGCGAGAGAAACGAGATGGCGACGACCGCAGCAGGCATGACTCCGAGCGCACTCGAGACGAGCGTGTGGCCCAAGACAGTGGCCACAAGGGCAAGCGCCGCGCATACCGCGAGGTCGTGCGCGCTGATCGAGGCTGGGACCCGCAGGACGACGAGCGCCAGCCAGACGCAGGCGGCGCATGCGGCGTAGACGATGATCGCATAGCGCAAGGTGTCCACCCGCTGCCGGACGTGCCGGCCGAGCAGCAGGTATCCGGTCTCGGCGAAAGCGGCGCAGAGCGCCAGGCTGTCGCCGACAAGCGCGCGCCCGGATATGCGGAAATCACCGATGGTGATGACCGCGGCTCCCGCGGCTGCGATCGCCATGCCGGCGATCATCGGCCAGGTCGGCCGCTCGCCAAAGAGCAGCGCGGCGAACACCGCGACGAAGATGGGGTCCATGCTCACGAGCAATGCGGCGCTCGACACGCTCGTGAACTGCAGCGAGAGCGCCCACAGCGTGACGTCGAGCGCGAAGAGCGTGCCGGCGAGCGCGGCCGCCACCACGTCACCTCGCGCGATCGGGGCACGGCGCAACACGTTGTGGCTGCCGCGTGACAGCCAGACGAGCGGCCCCATCATGAGCACGGCGAAGGCCATGCGGTAGGCGACGACGGCGATGGTCGGTGCGCTGGCGAGCTTGTAGAAGACGCCGGCCATGGAGAGGCCTGCGATGCCGACGGCGAGCAAGGCGTAACGGGCAAGCGCGACCCGCGCGCCGCCGGGAGCCGGCCGTGTGTGGTTCAACCGCGCTTGGCGCGCTCGCTCGCCCGCTTCGCGGTGCGCTCCTCGTGGCGCAACCGGGCCGTATCGTAGCGGCGCTTTTCGTCGGCTGTCTGCGGGATCACGGGCGGCACGGCGACCGGTTTGCAGTTCTCGTCCAGCGCCACGAAGATGAGCGTCGCCGATGCGACATGCTTGCGTTCGCCCGTCTGCAGCCGCTCGGCCTCGATGCGCACGCCGACCTCCATCGAGCTGCGATGCGCGTAGTGGACGGACGACTTGATCACGACCATGTCGCCGAGGTGCACGGCGTTCAAGAAGTCGAGATGGTCGATCGCGGCCGTGACGCAGATGCGACCTGAGTGGCGGATCGCGGCGGCAGCTGCGGCCTGGTCGGCCAGCTTCATGATGACGCCGCCATGGATGTTGCCCATCGGATTCGTGTCGGCGATCTCGACGAGCGTCGCGAGCTCGACGGACGACGCACTCACGGGCTTGCCGGGTAGCGGCTGCGCCTGGCGTTCCTGCATGGGCGGGCTTTCGCTGGGACGGGAGCGAAACCCGGTGAGGGCAACGGACCGCAAGGCCCGTCGCTGCAACACCCGATGTTGACAGATCCGCGATGACGTGGGCTGGGCGACTTTATCCACATCACACCCGGCGATCCAGCGAAACTTTTCCCCGGCTGGACGGTACACATTTGCAACGGAGGTTCCCCCGATTATCGCGCAGGTGACGGATGAGGAGCTCGTGGCACTCGTCCTGCGAGGAGACGGCAACGCCTTCACGCCGCTCGTCGAGCGGCATAAGCGGGGTATCATCAATTTCGTGTATGCCCTGGTCCGCTCGCCCGAAGAAGCAGACGACGTCAGCCAAGAGACCTTCCTGCGCGCCTATGCGCACCTGAGAACGTTCAACCCCAAGCTCGCCAAGTTCTCCACCTGGCTGTACCAGATCGCGCGCAACACGGCGCGCACGCATCTGATGAAAGAGCGGCGCAAGCCCCCGACCGAAGATCTTTTCGAGGATGAGACGCTTGACCAGAAACTTCCCGATCAACGGCCGAGTGCCGCGCCTGAAGACCGCCTGCTGGCCGCCGACGACGAGCGCATGCTGCGCTCCGCGCTGCAGCGGATCCCTGAGAAGATGAGGACCGCGCTCGTGCTGCGCTATTACCGGCATATGGAGTATCAGGAGATCGCCGACACGATGGACGTCTCGCTCGGCAACGTCAAGACGCTCATCCATCGCGGCAAGGCCGCGCTCGCCCGCGAGATCGGGCAGCACGACAGCACAGCGCCGACGGGCGCGCCAGCCAACATCTCGGAGGTGACTCATCGTGAAGTGCTCTGCGTGTAGAGAGCGTCTGCCTGCCTACCAGGACGGCGTGCTGTCCGCAGGCGCCGCTGCGGATCTCGAGGCGCATCTCGCCTCATGCCTGGGGTGCCGCACCTTCGCGGAAGAGATGATGGTCGTCGAACACCGGCTTGCCCATCTGCGCGAGATCCAACCACGCGCGGACTTCACCCAGGTGGTGATGGCCCGCATCGCAGCCATGCCCGCACCGGCGCGCAGCGGTCTGCGCATGTGGTGGCTCGGCCTCTACGATCTGTTCGCCTGGGTCGTGCTCGCGGCGCTCGTCGCCACCGGGATGCTGCGCTGGAAGATCATCGTCGCCCAAGGCGGCGCGCTGTTCGGCAAGCTTGCGCTCTCGGCCGACGCGCTCTACCGCGTTGCGGATCACTTCCACCTCACCACGCTCGCGCTCATCGGCGGTCTCGTCGAAGGAGCGGTGCTGTTCGCCCTGCTCTACGCCGGCCGGCGCTATCTGGCCGGAATGCAGACGGCCCTGTTCGGAGCCCAAACGGTATGAAGACCCACGTGCACGGATCGCGAGTGCTTGTCGCGACGCTTCCCATCCTCGCTGCGCTGCTCGCGCTCTGCCTCGTCGCCGCACCGCGACCGGCTCTGGCCTACAGCGATTCCAGCGGCGACATGGTCGTCTTCGGCGGCCAGCATCAAGTCATCAAGGAAGGTCAGGAGGTCACGGGTGACCTCGTCGTCATCAGCGGCAGCGCCGAAGTCTTCGGCAAGGTCGACGGCGACGCGGTGGCGCTCGGCGGCAAGATCTACATCGCGCCGCAAGGCCATGTCGACGGCAGCCTCGTCAACGTCGGCGGCGTGATCGATAACGAATCGAACATGCCGCAGGGACACGGCGTCACGCCCCCGGTCGCACCTACAGAGGTCCCGGAGACGCCCGCGCCCGAGAACAGACAGCCCGAGCCGAGCGCGCCGTGGTTCGCGGGCTGGCAGACCTTCTTCTTCGTGGATGCGCTGCTCGCGTTCTTGGCATTCCTGATCTTCCCAGCTCGCACGGCAAGCGCCACCGAGCATCTGCTCGATAACCCCGTGATCGCCGGCATGCTCGGGTTCTTCTCGCCCATTATCTTCGTGCTCGTGATCATCGCGCTTGCCATCACGCTCGTCGGCATCCCATTGATCCCGCTCGCCGTGCTGGCCACGATCGGCGGCTACTTGATCGGCAAAGCGGCCATCGCCGACTTCATCGGCCAGCGGATCTTTGCCATCTCCAAAAACGCACAGCCACGGCCCGTCGCGTCCGTCGCTATCGGGCTCGGGCTCCTCTTCATCCTCTGCGCCGCCACCGGCTGGATCGGCATGGTCCTCTACTTCTGCCTGGCGGCGCTCGCCATCGGCGTCGCGCTCTACATGCTCATGCGCACGGCACAGGCGCGCAGCGGCCGCACGCGGCCGGACATGAGCATCGGGATCCACTTCCCGGCGCCGAAGGCGCCGTCTGAGGTCGCGTCGACCACCGATCCGACGGGTCCGCCACCCAACCCGTAGGCGGTCGCGGGAGATGTGAGGGCGCCGTTTATCGGCGCCCTTTATTGTGGTCAGCGCGTCAGCGTGGAGAGCAGACTCTTGTAGAGCCCGAAGAACTTCAGCTCGTCCAGCGCCTTCGTGTCGTTCCACGTCGCAGACACGCAAAACGAAGCGCCGTCCTTGGCAATAAGCCAGGTGGTGAGGTTGAGGACGCCCGGCTCTGAGCCTCCCTTATAGGCGACGGAGCGCCAGTCGCCGGGATCTGCCACGCCGGGGTTGATGCCCATGAGCGGCACGCTCTCGACGCCGCGCATGAGCGCGCACAGCTCGCGCGTGGTGAAGAACCACTCGATGTCCGTGTCGAGCGGTTGCGTGCCGAAGATGCTCGCCGCAGGCAGGGGCAACGCGTCGATCTGGGGCAGCATCGCGCGCCGCTGCGACTCAGAGCCGGTCCGGTAGCGCGCGAGCAGGTTTGCGTTTTTGGGGTCTTTGAGGACGAACGCTTCGCGGGTGGTCAAAAACGGACGGTTGCGCGGCCCGAACGCTTCGACATTGCTGCGCCCGGCATGCAGCAGCATCATGTCCGCCGCGGTGTTATCGCTTTGCGAGATCATGAGCGCTGCGACCGCGTTGACCGTCAGCGGCGTCGCGTCCGGCCAGGTCTGCAAGATGCCGCTGGGCAGGCTCTTCTCGCGCGCCTCGATCCTGACGACCGACTCCCACGACGTGGCATGCCGCGCGATCTGCTGCTCGAGCGCGTTCAGCACGGCGAGCTTAAAGGCAGAGCCGACGGCGAGCGGGCTGTCGCCCAAGAGCGCGGCGCGCTGCGCACCGCCTTTCTCGACGTAGACGCTCACCTGTCCGGGCAGCTGCGCGAACGCGTCGAACGCGCTTTGGAAACTTGACGCATACTGCAGTGGCACCTCGAAGAAGAGCCCGACGATGCGGCCGTTGTCGTCAAGCCGGATGCTGGCCAGGTCGTCGCCGCGCTCGAACAGGACGCGGTACTTCTGCTCCTCGGGCTTGACGCTCTTGAAAGCGCCGAGCTGGGCCTTGAGCTGCCCGACGATCGTCTCGACCTGCGCCGCGCTGACCTGGCTCAAGAACGCCGGCGCGAACCAATCGGCGTCGACGTGATCCGCGGTGAACAGCCGCACAAGCGCGGCCTGCGGCGTCAGCCCTGCGGCGGTATCTGCGCGAGCGCCACCCGCCATCAGGACGACGGCGCACACGAGGAGGGCGAACGTCCGCACGCCTTTAGGTCACTGCGTGATGCCGATGTCGCGATAGAAGGCGTCCGGGTTCATCGGCCTGCCCAGGAAGTTCTGCACGAGCACGTCGGGCTCGACGGTGGCTCCCGGCTCGAGGATGTCCTTGCGATAGGCCGCTCCGACCGCCGGGTTTTCAAGCCCTTCGTTCTGGAAGCGGGTGAAGATGTCTTGAGCGTAGACTCTCGACCACAGATACCCGTAATACCCGGCATCGTAGCCGCCCATGATATGTTCGAAACCCGCTTCGGGCAGCGTCCCAGACATGCCGGGGAAGGGCGTCATCTTCTTCTCTAGCGAGAACCACGTCGAGTTGACGTTGATGTCGGGCGACGAGCTGTGGATCGTCATATCGTACTGCGCGAGGAACGCTTGCGTCGACCAGGTGTAGCCGTCGGCGACGTGCTTGAGCGCGATCATCTTATTGATGAGATCGTCGGGCAGCGGCTGGCCTGTGGTCACGTTGCTCGACACCTCTTTGAGGATCGAGGGCTGCCACATGAAGTTCTCAAGCATCTGGGAGGGCGCTTCGACGAAATCCGGCCGTACGGCCGTGCCGTAGAGCGTCTCGTACGGAGCGGTCGACAGCGTGCTGTGCATGAGGTGGCCGAACTCATGGAAGAAGACGATGACGTCTCCGTGGCTGAGCAACGCCGGCTTGCCGGGTGCCGCGACCGGCCAGTTGCCGACGATCGCCGAGACCGGTTTCTGGAAGCTCCCGTCGGGCAGCAGACGGCCCGGGCGGATCGGGAAGTTGGCGAAGTGATTGTACTTACCCGGCCGCGGATAGAGATCGAGGTAGAACCAACCGATCGGCTTGCCGCTGGCGGTGTCGGTGATCGAGTATTCGGTGACGTCGGGCGCCCAGGCATCGGCCGGTGTGATCTGGGCGAACGTCACGCCGAGCAGCTTCTGGTAGATGCCCAGCACGCTTGCGATGACGTGGTCCACGGGGAAGTACTGGCGCACGATCTGATCGTCGACTGCATACTTCGCCTTGATGAGCGCGTTCTCGTAGTACAAGTAATCCCAGCGCTCGATCGGCCCGGGTGACCCTTGGGCGTTCTTGAACGCCGAAAGCGCGGCGACTTCGCTGTCCGCCTTGGGGAGCAGCTTGACGCTGATGGTGTTGAGCAGATCCTCGACGCGTTGCGGTGTTTTGGCCATCTTGGCGTCGAGCTGGTAGGCGGCCCACGACGGATAGCCGAGCAGGTGGGCGAGCTTGTAGCGGATCGCCACCGCTTGCTGCAGGCGCTCGACGTTCTGTTGGCCTCCGCGCATGCCGTAGGCTGTGAGGAAACGTTTGCGCACAGCGCTGCTCGATTCGCCGGTCACGAACTGGCCATACGTGCTCTCGTTGACGGGCACCACGTACCCGGTCGGCGTTTTCTGCACTGTGGCGAGGAAGTCGGCGGAGAGGCTTTGCGCCTCGGCTGTCGTGATGGTGATAGAGGTCTGATCGTTGGACAGCTGCAGCGCGAACTCGCGCTCGAGGTCGAACAGGTGCTGGAAGAGCGGCGTCGTCTGCTTGCGGGTCGCGGCGCTCAGACCGGCTCCGGCGCGCTTGCCGCCGATGACGTAGTATTCATCGAGCTTCGCGCCTGCGGGCGCGGGCGCATCGCCGAGCGTCGCCACACGCTGCGCGATCGCATAGATGTGTGGATCGGACTGCAGCTCGACGTCGTAGTCGCTCACCTTCTGGCTGCATTCTTGCGACGCTTTGCGCACGTCCTTATCCGGCGAGAGCTCGTAGAGCCCGGATTGGACGGCTGTGGCGTCGTTGAAGTCGGCGGATGCCGTCTCGATGGCGAGGAGCGTCGAGAACGTCGCGCCGCTCGCCGGCGCGGCGAGGATCTTTGTGAAGGTCTGCTTGGCGGTGGCGATCGCGGCGTCGCAGCTCGCGGTCAGCTCGGCGGGCGTCTGGTGCCACAACAGCCCGGTGTTCGCGGGCAGCGACGGCGCGGCCGTGCCCGAAGGCGAGGCCCCGAGCGTGGCGACGATGACGGCGGCGAGGATCGCCGGTGTGAGGGTCGAGCGGGTCATGCGTCTCTCTTTCCTATATAAAGATGATTGGGATCAAGGACGTCGCGGAGCAGATGGAGCTCGGTTTGTGTTGGCGGTGGCAGAACCGTCAGGCTTGGCGCGACGCGCAGCGGCCATCCTGCTTTTGTGCGCGCCTCGTCCGGGTCGACGCCGGGATAGACGGCGACGAGTTCTAGCTCTCCGTCGCGCGCGGCGGGCTCGAGCACACCCATATCGGTCACGACGCGGACGGGGCCCGCGCCGGGCAGCCCAAGCGACGCGCGGCTGCCGTACTTTCCGTTGTGGCCGGGCGAGGTGATGAAATCGACGGTGGCGGGAAACGTCCTGGGCGAGAGCGGTGCGACGACGATCACCCGCGCCGCATGGATCGCGATCTCGCAGGCGCCGCCGCTGCCGGGCAGCCGCACTTTCGGTCTGTCGTACGGGCCGATGACCGTCGAGTTGATATTGCCGTAACGGTCGATCTGCGCGCCGCCGAGGAAACCGACCTGGATGCGGCCGCCCTGGAGGTAGAACTGGAAGACGTCGGCCATGGGCGCGACGGCGAGCGACCCCGTCACGAGCGCCGGGTCACCGATCGACACCGGCAGGCGGTCGGGGACGGCGCCCACTGCGCCCGATTCGTAGATGAGCACGAGGTTCGGCGCATGGGTGGCCCGGGCCAAGTTGCAGGCCAGATTGGGGAGACCGATGCCGACGAAGACGACTTCACCGTCGCGCAGTTCGTGCGCGGCACGGACCGCCATCAGTTCGCTGTTGCTGTAGCTCGCTGCGTTAGAAACCGTAGTTCACCCCCGGACTGATGAGCGGCTTGGCGGTGAGACGCTCGCGCCTGGCCGCGCCCAGCCTGTCCATATAGCCCGCGCGGTCGCGGACATCGTACACGAACTCGTCCAGCCATTTCGAAAGCGCCGTCTCATCGCGCGAGATGTCCTCCCATTCGACATAGAAGTCGTTGTCTCGGTCGTAGTAGCCCTGGGCGTACGACGGATGCGCGCCCCACGGCTCGCATACGACTGCGTCGACGATGATGCCGGGGATGAGCGTGCGGTTGGGATCCGCCCGCACGATCTTCTCGTCGACGATCTCCTCGACGACGACGATCACACGGTCGGCGGCGAATGCCGCCTCTTTCTGCACTCCATACAGACCCCACACGTGCGCGTTCCCGTTGGCGTCGGCGCGTTGTGCGTGGACGATCGTCACGTCTGGGTTGAGCGCCGGCACGGTCGCGATGGCAACGCCTGTGTACGGGCACGTCACGCTGCGGATGAGCGGATTGACGGCGGGCAGGTCGCTGCCTTGGTAGTCGCGCAACGGCCAGAAGGGCAGTTTGGCGGCGCCGGCCGAGAGCCGCGCCACGAGGCCGAAGTGCGAGTACTCCTCGAGCTCGAGCGGCCCTGGTTGTCGCTTTTCGATCGCGCGGCGCAGCGCATGCAGCGATCCGACCCCCGGGTTCCCGGCCCACGAGAAGACGAGCTTTTTGGCGCAGCCGGCGGCGATGAGTTGATCGTAGACGAGGTCCGGCGTGAGCCGGCACAGCGTGAGGTCCCGCCGGCGCTGGCGGATGATCTCGTGCGCCGCGGCGAAGCAGATGAGATGCGTGAACCCTTCGATGACCACGCAGTCGCCATCCGACACGAAGCGCGCGATGGCATCGCGCATGGACATGACTTTCTCAGCTGGCTTCGGCATCGGGGCTCTCGCCGTCACGCGTAGGGTTTCGTGTCGTGCGCCGTCGCGGGGCGTGCGGTCATGCCGGGACGCGCACCTCGGAGATGACCTCGTCGAGGATGCGCAGCGCGATGGCGGCGTCATCCTCGTCGATGACGAGCGGCGGAGCGAGGCGGATGGTGCTGCGCCCGCACCCGAGCAGCAGCAGCCCGCGGGCAAACGCGGCCTTCTCGATCTCCGGCACGAGGCCGTGGTAGGGCTCCTTGGTCGCGCGGTCGCGGACGAACTTGATGCCGATCATGAGACCGGCACCGCGCACCTCGCCGATGATGTCGTGTTTGGCCTGCAGCTCGCGTAGACCGTTGAGCAGGAAGCTGCCCACTGTCTGGGCGTTCTTGCACAACGATCCTTCGACGAGATCGAGCGTCGCCAGCGCGGCTTCGCAGCAGACCGGATTGCCGCCGAACGTGCTGCCGTGCGTGCCGTGCCCCCAGGTCATGACCGATTCCTTGGCCACGATCGCGCCGAGCGGCATGCCCGAGGCGAGACCCTTCGCGAGCAGCGTCACGTCAGGCGTGACGTCGAGGAGCTGCGAGGCGAACATGTGCCCCGTGCGGCCGATGCCCGACTGCACCTCGTCGAAGACGAGCACGGCTCCGTGTTCGTCGCAGAAATCCCGCCAATATTTAAGGAAGGCTCGCGGCGGTACCACGTACCCGCCTTCACCGAGGATCGGTTCGATGAAGACCGCAGCGACCTCGTCCGGCGCGACGCGTTCGTGGAAGAGCGCTTCGGCCGCGTTGAGCGCGCAGGCCAGCGGATCGCTACACGTCGCCGGCTCGCGGCACACACGGCACTGATATGAGTCGACGTAAGGGAGGTGATAGACGCCGGGGAGCAATGGGCCGAAATGGCGACGGTAGCGCACTTTGCTCGCGTCGAGCGATATCGCGCCCATCGTTCGGCCGTGGAACGCACCGCGGAAGGCGATGATGTTCTGACGCTTGGTGTGCGCACGCACGAGTTTGATCGCCCCTTCGGTCGCTTCCGTGCCGGAGTTGGTGAGGAAGACCCGTTTGGGCTCGGGGCCGGGCGCGAGCTTGGCCAGACGCTCGCAGACGTTTGAAAAGCTCTCATAATAGAAATCGGTGGAGCAGATGTGCAAGAACTTCTTGGACGCGGCCTGGATCGCCGCGACGACCTTCGGATGCGAGTGTCCTGTCGAGGCGACGGCGATGCCGGCCATGAAATCGAGATAGCGATTGCCGTCGACGTCCTCGATCATCGGGCCTTCGCCGCGCGCGACGACGAGGGGGTACTCCTTGATGTACGACGTCGACGCGTAGCGCTGGTCTTGCGCGATGATGCGCTGCGCTTTGGGACCCGGCGGCGCCGTTATGATGTGAGGATAGTTCTTGGCCATGGCTGCTGCTCCGTTTGCGCGAGACGCAGGCGGGTCCACAGATATGTGGCGACGGACCTTTGAAACAGGTTCCGCCCGTGAGCGCGCGCGACTGGTGAAGTTCTCAGTTTCTCGTCACTTCGTGCGGGACCTTGCGATAAACCGACCTAAAGGTCCGTCGCTTCGCGAGTGTTGCTACATTTGCGTCGCCTGAAGCGAAGCGGAACAACGGCCCTGCCACATCGCCGCGTATCGCGTCCATACAAAACGATGGTGGGCGGTCGAGTTCGCTCGCACCGCCCACGCTTTTTTTCGGATATCGCTTCAGACCATCCGCGTCCGCGACTGCTCGCGCGCGAACTGCGCGACGTAGTATGGCCCGCAGCCGCCTTTTCCTGAGATCCCCGACCCTTTCCAACCGGTGAACGAGTTCACCCCAGGCCATGCGCCGGTCGTCGCGCCCGTGCGCCGGTTGACGTACAACACGCCGGCCTGCATCTCGTCGAAGAAGCGTTCGATCTCTTTCTCGTCGTTCGAGAACAGACCGCCGGTGAGTCCAAGATCCGAGCGGTTCGCGCAGGCGAGCGATTCGTCGAACGAGGCCGTGATACCGACCGCCAAAAACGGCAAGAACAGCTCGCGCGAGAACAGTTCGTGATCTAGGGGTAGCTGTGCGATGGTCGGCGCGACGTAATGGCCGCGCTCGAGCGGCCCCTCGTTCAATCGCTCACCGCCGGTCAGCACCGTGCCGCGTTTTTGCGCCGCCGCCACCGCCTCATCGTACTTCTTGGCGGCGCTCTCACTGATGACCGGGCCGAGATAGACCTCGCGTTTGGTCGGATCGCCGATGACGACGGCCCGGGTCTTGGCGAGCAGGAGCTTCAAGAACTCGTCGGCGACCCGCTTATCGACGTAGACGCGCGAGCAGGCGCTGCATTTCTGCCCCTGCAACCCGAACGCAGAGCGCATCACCCCTTCCGCCGCCATATCAAGATCTGCGCTTTGCGTCACGATGGCCGCGTTCTTCCCGCCAAGCTCGCCGAGCACTGGTTTGGGGAATCTCCCGCCCGCGCCGAATTCGCGCATGAGTCGCATGCCCACGTCTTTGGAGCCCGTGAAGGCTATGCCGTCCACACCCGGGTGGTTGATGAGCGGTTCTCCGACCTGTTCGCCCGATCCGAACACGAGGTTGAACGCGCCGGCCGGCAGACCGGCGTGCGCGTACATCTCGGCGAGCTTCGCGCCGGTGAGCGGCGCTTGGACCGACGGTTTGTAGACCACCGCATTGCCGGCGAGCAGCGCCGCGCTCGACATGCCCGTCGAGAGCGCGAGTGGAAAATTAAAGGGTGCGATCACCGCGAAGACGCCGTACGGACGCAACACGTCCTGCGTGCGTTCGTTGGGCGACAGCTGGCCGAGCGGGCGGTCGTAGCCGTTCGCCGTTTCGACTTGATCGGCGTAGTAGTCGATGAGATCGGCGGACTCTTCAGCATCGCCGAGGGCCTCCATACGGTTCTTGCCGATCTCGATGCTCATCACGGCTGCCAGTTCGTAGCGGTGCGCGCGGATGGCCTCGGCCGCACGCCGCATGGCAGCGAGCCGCTCCTGCCAGGGCAGCGCGGCCCAGAGCTTCTGACCGCGCGCGGCGGCGTGCACGGCCGCGTCGATCTGCGTCTTGCTCGCGGTCGTGAACTCACCGAGGACGATGTCGCGATCGATCGGGGAGCGCGTCGCAAACGGCGCCCCTTCGCCCTTGACCTGCTGCCCGCCGATGGAGAGATGATGGGTGGCGCCCAGGCCGGCCTTCACCTTGTCGACGGCCGCTTCAAAGCCGGCATGGATCTCATCCATATTGCCGCCGACGGCGGAGTAAGTGATCTTCGGTTGCTTGGCGGGGGCTTGGGTGCTCATGGTGCTCCTCTTCTTCTTTAGGCCGCGAATGGATCTGCGGCCCTACACGTTTTGTGGGTGCGAACGGGTTCGCGGCCTGACATCTACCTCGTCTTGGCGGCGAGGTCGCGCGCCACGTCGGCCAGACTGTCGCGCAGCAGCGCCGTCAGATGATCGATCTCTTCTTCAGATATGGTGAGCGGCGGCGCGACGAGGACCAGGTCGCCGTTTACCCCATCGGCCTGTCCGGTGTTGGGCCACAACACGATGCCGCGGCGCAGCCCGGCGTCCACCAGGCGTTCGACGACCTTGAGCTCGCGCGCGAACGGCCTCCGCGTGGCGCGATCGGCGACGAGCTCCACGCCTGCGAGCAGGCCGATGCCGCGCACGTCGCCCACGATCTCGGCTCCCTCACCGCTGCTCGCAAGCGTCGCGAGTCTGGACTGCAAGACCGGGCCCAGCTTTGCGGCGCGCTCCACAAGCCCGTGTTCGCGGATGTAGGCAAGCGTGGCCACACCTGCTGCGGCCGCGACCGGATGCTGCGAATACGTCTGCGCGTGCATGAGGCCGCCGAGCTTGCTCTGCTTCATCGCTTCGAAAAGAGTGGTGGTGGTCAGCATGGCGGAGAGCGGCAGGTAGCCGCCGTTGAGGCCCTTGCCCAGCGTGATGATGTCGGGACTGATGGGACCGCCGCGCGCATCTTTGTAATGTTCGAGCGCGAAGAACAAGCCTGTGCGTCCGACGCCGCACAGCACCTCGTCCGCGATGAAGAGCACGCCGTAGCGGTCGCAGATCTCGCGCACGCGAGCGTAGTATCCGGGCGGCGGAACGGCTGCGCCGGTCGAGGATCCGCCGATGGGCTCGGCGATGAACGCGGCGACGTTGTCCGGTCCCGCGGCTTTGATCGCGTCCTCAAGCGCCTGGCCGCTCATCGCAGGAGAGCGCTCGCCGTCGTCACCCGCGCGGTAGGGGTAGGGCGCATCGATCATGCGGACCTCGACAAGCCATGATTCGAACACGACGCGATAGTGTGGTCGCGCCGATGCCGAGAGCGCGAGGAGCGTGTTGCCGTGGTAGCCGGGCGTTCGGGCGATGATGATGCGGCGCGACGATTCGCCGCGCTCGACGTGATACTGGCGGGCGAGTTTGAGCGCGGCTTCGACGGCCTCCGAACCGCTCGAGAGGAAGTAGGTTCGTCTGATGCCGGGCGGCGCAAGGCGCGCGAGCTCGTCGGCGAGGCGCTCCACCGGCTCGTTCGTGAACATCGTGCCGTTGACGTAGCCGAGCGTCGCAGCCTGATCGCCGATGGCACCGGCGATCTCTTTGACGCCGTGGCCGACGCTTGCCACCATGGCGCCGCCGCATGCGTCGAGATAGCGCTTGCCGGAATCGTCGTAGAGATAGACGCCCTCGCCCCGCACGATGAGCGGCAGCTCGCGGTTGAGCTTGCGATAGAAAACGTGGGAAGCGTCTTGGCGCGCCGCGCCCATGGTGTCGTCCGGCCTTTCGGTGTGGGTCAGGGAGCGCTTTCGGCGCGCTGGGGGCTGCCCGCCTGCGGCGTGATGCGCACGGAGCGAAGCGCCAGCAGCCAGACGGTGGGCACGAGCGCGGCGTTGACGCAGATGCCCACCGACAAGAGTCGCAGCGGCGTCGATCCGACGAGCGCCATGCCGACCGCTTCGATCGTCGTGGCCGCAGCCAGGTAGGCGAAGACCTCGTAGCGCCCCACGGCGACGAGATACGCGCTCGCGGCGGCCCAGAGCGCGAAGAGCGCTTCGTCGAGCGCGTAGGCGCGCACGATGGGGACCGCTCCACCAAATGCCGGCCCATAGGTGACGCCGACGATCGACGACGGTAGCAGGCAGATGAAGGCCAAGCCGAGCGCGACTGCTACAGCGGTCATGCCCGCGGCGAGCGCGAGCACGCGGACCGACGAGCCGGGGCCTGCGTGGCGAGCGGCTGCGGCTTTGGGCATCAGGATGAGCGCGAAGAAGCTCGCGCCGAAGGGGATCGTCCGCGCGATCGTCCCCGCCGCGCCGAAATATCCCGCCGCCTCACCCGAGAAATGATGCTTGGCGAAGAGCATATCGATGAAGAGCAGCGCGTTCGTCGTGGCCGTCACCCCGAACACCAAGAGCGCAGCACGGCCGAGGTATCTCGCATCGACAGGTTGCCCCGGCCCGGCGCCGCCGCCCACGATGCTCGCCGGCAACGCGATCGCACAGGCGATCGCCGTGCTCGCGATCAATCCGCCCATCGCGCCCGCCACGCCGAACCCGAGCGCGACGAGCCACACGCCCATCGCGACCTTGACCGCTCCCTCGCTGACGAACGACGCCGCGAACACCCAGAAGCGGTGCGCACCTTGCGCGGCGCCGCGAGCGAAGGCCGTGACGATCGCGACCGCGATGAATACGGCGAGCGCGAGCCACAGCCTTGGTTGTGCGACGTGCAGGTATGAGGAGAGCAGAACGCTTCCCAGGATGACGCAGAGCGCGATCGCTGCGGCGATGGCGAGGACGAAACGCAGCGTTCGCCGGATGAGCGGCGCGATCGCCGCGTCCAGGTGCGTGGCCCACAACCGGGCGGTCTCCTGCATGGCGACCGTTCCGAGCGAGTTCCCGACGACGCCGGCGATCGCGGCGATCGACGTCATGGTCACGAGCGTGCCGTAGGCGCTCGGACCCAGCTTGCGCGAGATCACGAAGTGGAACACGTAGGAGAACGCGTTGCCGATCCCCGCGGCGATGATGACGAGCGCCGCCTCTCCCGAGAACTTGCGAAGGTCGAACGCGCCTCGCTCGCCCGCGAGATGGCCGTCCGGCGACCGGTCCTCCTGCGACGGGTCGTCAGACCCGTCAGCGACCATCCAAGAGCTCCGCGACGTCTCGTTCGACGCGCGCCATAACGTCGGCGAGCGGCTTGCCTTCGCGCAGCGCGATGCCACGGACGTCCTCATACTCCGGCCGCGCCCTCAGGCCGCCCGGGGTCTCGACGATCTTCACCCGCACGGGACCGAGCGCCGTGGTGAAGGTCTCGATGCGCCGCGGCAGCGTCATACGCTGCACGGTCCAGCTGCGCACGCCGATGCTCGTCGTCTCCGCCAAGATGGTCGCCGCCAGCGCCTGTGCGCGCTCGGGCGGCGCGAGCGCACAGAGCACCGTGCCGGGCCTGCCCTTCTTCATCATGACAGCCTGCGTCCAGACGTCGAGAGCGCCGGCGCTGAAAAGCCGCTCGATGACATGCTCGTAGAGCTGGGGGTTCATGTCGTCGATATTGGTCTCCAGTTGCACGACGTCGTCCGGGCCTGGGCCTGCAGTTCCGCGCCGTGTGGTGGCGCCGAGCACCACCCGCAGCACGTTGGGGAACGGGAAATCGCTGCTCCCCGCACCGTAGCCGATGGCGGTGATGGTCATGGCGGGCCGCTCGTCGAAGGACGCGATGCTCGAGAGGATCGCAGCACCGGTGGGCGTGACGAACTCGCCGTCGACCTCGAGCGGGTAGATCGGCGCGTCGCGCAGCAGCTCGAGCGTGGCGGGTGCCGGGGATGGGCCTTCGCCGTGCGCGCTCGTGATGCGTCCGCGCCCGCACGGCAGCGGCGAGCAATAGACGGCGTCGATGCCGAGCAGATGCAAGCCGAGCGCTGCGCCCGCGATGTCGACGATGGCGTCGATCTGGCCGACCTCGTGGAATGCGATGTCCTCGACCGGCGCGCCGTGGACGTGGGCTTCTGCCTGGGCGAGACGCCGGTAGATCTTCTCCGCCATGGCTTCCGCCGCCGCCGGCAGGTGCGCCGCCCGCAGTATCTGCAGGATGTCGGCGAGCCGGCGATGGGCGATGCCTTCGTGATGGTGATCGTGACCCGAGCGAGGTGCGGCGGCGGCCGGCTGTGGGGCGTGACCGTCTTCGCCAGGCACGTGCACGTCGAGATGCAGCGCCGCGAGCCCCCGCTTGTCCACACGCGTGGCACGCAGCGTGAAACCGCTCACCGGCAGTTTGCGCAGCTCTCGCTCGAGCGCGTCGAGCGACAGCCCGGCGTCGACGAGGGCGCCGAGGATCATGTTGCCGCTCGCACCGGAAAAACAGTCGAAATATGCGATCTTCATATCGCCGTGCGCAGCTTGTGGCATGATGGCCTGGCTCACATTCTCTACGGCGCATGAGGCAACCCGCCGAACGCTAGGTACGGGGATACAGCTTGGCGCTGGAGAACGGACGAGCCGCGAAGCCCTCAAAGCGCGCCGATCGAGGTCTGCATGTCACTCGCCGCATCCGATCCTTCATTGGACACCCAGGTGTTCCGCTTCGCGCAGCGGACGGGACGCCTCAAAGCAAGCGCCATCCGCGAGATCCTCAAAGTCACGGCGATGCCCGACGTCATCTCGTTCGCGGGCGGATTGCCGGCGCCCGAGCTTTTCCCGGTCGCCGATTTCGCACGGGCCTGCCAGGAGGTGCTCGCCCATGACGGGCCTGCGGCTTTGCAGTACAGCGTCACCGAAGGTTACCCGCCCCTGCGCGAGTGGGTCTGCCAGTATCTGGCGCGCGTCAACCACATCGAGTGCACGCCCGAACAGGTGCTCATCATCAGCGGCTCGCAGCAGGGGCTCGACCTCATCGGCAAGGTGCTGCTCGACCCCGGCGACACGGTCATCATCGAGAACCCCGCGTACCTCGGCGCCATCCAGGCCTTCGACGCCTATCAAGCCGAGTATGTCAACGTGGCGACCGACGAATCGGGCATCGTCACGAGCGATCTGCTGCGCGTGCTGCGCGAGGCCAAGCGCAAGCCGAAGTTCATCTACCTCGTGCCGAACTTCCAAAACCCGAGCGGCATCACGCTGAACCTGCAACGGCGCAAGGACGTGGTCGCTATCGCGGCCGAGTACGGCATCCCGATCTACGAGGACGACCCGTACGGGCGGTTGCGCTATTCGGGCGAGCATCTGCCGTCGCTCATGGCGATCGCGCGCTCGCGCAACTGCATCTATATGAGCACGGTGAGCAAGACGATCGCACCCGGCATGCGCGTTGCCTGGCTCGTCATCCCCGAGCGCGAGGTCTTCGAGCGCGTGGTGCCCGCCAAGCAGGCCGCCGATCTCCACACCTCGAGCTTCACGCAGCGTGCGGTCTACGAGTACGCGCGCCACACCGACGTCTTCGAGGCGCACATCAAAGCGATGCTGCCCGTCTATGCGCGGCGCCGCGATCTCATGCTCGAATCGCTCGAGCAGCACATGCCTGCAGGCTCGTCGTGGACGCATCCGGATGGCGGGCTGTTCCTGTGGGCACGCGTGCCCGAGGAGGTCGACACAGAAGAGCTGCTCTCCCTCGCCTCGCGCAGTCTCGTGGCGTTCGTGCCCGGCGCGCCCTTTTGGGTCAACCGCGTCGTGCGCAACACCATGCGCCTCAACTTCAGCAACGCCTCGGACGAGATGATCGTGGAAGGCATCAAGCGTCTGGGCGACGCGGTCAGGGCCTATATGGGCGGAGCCAGGTAGCGTTGCCGCCAAGCCGAACGCGGCTCGTCGCCGCCGTCTCGGCGTTCCTCGCGGTCGCAGCCGGCATGGGCACGCGATCCGCCCAAGCAGCACCCCTGCACCCCACGGTCTCGCTGCAGGCCGGCTTCGTCGGCTTCTATCCCGGGCACCTCATCCTCGACGGCATCGGCCGGGCATATCTCGATGACGGCGTGCTGCACGTGCATGCCGACCGCATCATCCTCGACATGCGCGCCCAGCGTTACGTCGCTGCCGGCGCGGTGACGGTCGAGGGGAGCAGCGTCGCCCACGGCGACGCGCTCGGCGTCGACCTCACCTCGCACACGGGCGTGCTCGTCGACGCGGCGAGCGTGCCGAGCAGCATCGCCGTCCGTGGGGCGACAATCGGCGGGGCGGCGACGATCGCGCCGGGCGATGAACCGCTCGCTTTGCCCGACGTCGGCTTCGAGCAGCCCTACGCGCGTGCGGCAGCCGCCGTCGCGCATCTGGGCGCTGACGTCCGTCTGCGCGGCGCTCACGTCATCGTTCCCGGTGGCGAGAGCATCGGCTTCCCGTCGTACGTCTACACGTATTCGTCAAACCCAGGCTACTCGAACACCAACGTCAACACCAACGGAGAGGATCTTCCCATCTATTTCGGCAGCACGGCCGATTCCATCCAGGGCATGCACCTGTCGTACAACACGGTCACCAAGATCGCGTTCGGTCTGGACAGCCATTTCGTGGGCGCGCGATCGTATGTCTTGGTGTCGGGGTCGCCGCTCAACGGTCCGACCAAGGTCTTCAACCTCACCTGGCAAGACTACCTCAACGACCACACGAGCCAGACGTTCAACTCGTCGACGACGACGGGCTTCGGCACGAGCAACTCGTACGACCTCAGGGACAGCATCCACCGTTCGTTCCTCGAGCTCACCGGTTTCGGACAACCGGATGTGCGTGGCGCGCAGCTCGCCTGGCAGAGCTTCAATCAGTCGTTCGGCGGATGGAGCGGCAGCCGTCCGTATTACTTCTTGCGCAGCGAATATGGTGTCAGCCACGTGGCGGATCAGGGAACGTTTGCTCCCTTCCCCTCAGACGCCACCCTGCCCAACGACGTGTGGCACACCGCCTTCGAAGGCTTCCTCGGAACGCAGACCTGGAGTTTCGGAAGGAACGTCAGCCTGTACGGCTCGGCAGAGCTGCGCGATGAGACCGACACGCTGCCGCACCGACAGGTTTCGCAGGTGTATGGGCTAACGTTATACACCCAGTGGACACGCACCGTCAGCACGACCTTCTCCGACAACGCAGCGCCGTTCTTCGACTCCTATCCGTCGGTGGACACCATCTATCATAGCCGCGGCAACCAACAGACGCTGTTCGTGAACTACGATCACGGCGATCCGTTCGCGCTCTCACTCGACGCCGTCCACTCCACCGCGACGACCGACAACCCAACCGGCATCAGCGTCCAGCCCTGGCAGCTGTCCGGCACGTTGCGCTTTCGTGCCACCCGCTCGCTGTCGATCGAGCTAACGCGCAGCTATTTCTTCGGGTTCAGCGGCCAGCGTTTCGGCGGCCTGAGCGTGCAGATCTTGCCATGAAGATACTTGTCACGGGCGGCGCGGGATATATCGGCACGGTGCTGTGCGAGCGCTTCCTCGACGCGGGCCACGAGGTGCGCGTGCTCGATCGTCTCTACTGGGGCCGCAAGCCCATCGAGCGCCTCATCGAGCGGATCGAGCTCGTGCACGCCGACGTGCGGGCCTTCGATCCGAGCGCGCTCGACGGCATTGACGGCGTCGTGCATCTGGCCGGGCTCTCCAACGATCCGACGGCCGAGTACAATACCGGCGCGAACTGGGAGATGAACGCGACCGCCACCGAGACGCTCGCGCACGCCTGCCGCTCGCGCGGCATCCGCCGCTTCACCTTCGGCTCGAGCGCGTCGATCTACGACGGTCTGGGCGATGGGCTTTTCGACGAGACGACCCGCGTCGCTCCGCGCGGCGCGTACTCCGAATCGAAGTTCGCCGCCGAGCGGTCCCTTCTCGCCGCAGCCGACGAACGCTTTGGGCCGGTCATCCTGCGCCAGGGCACGGTTTACGGGTTCAGCCCGCGCTTGCGTCTCGATCTCGTCGTCAACACCTTCATCAAAGACGCGCTGCTGCGCGGCAAGCTCTTCCTCCACGGCGGCGGCTGGATGTGGCGGCCGCTCGTCGACATCCATGACGTCGCCGAAGCGCACCTGCGCTGCATGGAGGCTCCGGCCGGCAGCTTGGGCGGCGAGATCTTCAACGTCGTGCACGAGAACTTCCAGATCCGCCAGCTCGCCATGCTCGTCGCCGGGTCGCTCTCGCTGCGCGGCCGCGTCGTCCAGCTCGAAGACGCACCCGTGCCTGCGATCAACCGCAACTACCGCTGCGAGAACCGCAAGCTCACCGACCGGATCGGCTTCACCCCGCACGTCACCGTGCTCGAGTCGATCGAGGGGATACTCCGCCACGTTCCCGTGGACAACCCGACCGAGCTCGCCCATCCGCGCTACTACAACATCGCCTGGATGACGTTGCTCGAGGAGATCTGGGGATCGCGTGCGGGATTCGAATCGGTGTGGTCGGCGCAACGCGACGCGAGCACGGCCCGGGTCTGATCCGAGCACGGACCTTCGAAACAACGGACCCTTGAAGCAACGGATCTTTAGGTCCGTTCATCTCCATCTCCGCCCGGTCGCGTCGCGAGATATCCCTTGAGGCGTAGATACTCGCGCAGCGCCGTGCGCCAGTCGCGTGCTTGCAAACCGAGCACCCCCAGCCGCTCGCTCGCCAAGACCGAATAGAGCGGGCGCCGCGCTTTCCCCGTGAGACTCGCTGCCTTCACCGGCCGTGCGCGCACCTGCGCGCCGACGAGTTCGAAGATCGCGTCGCTGAACTCGCACCAGCTGCATTGCCCCGCGTTGGCGAGGTGATATATGCCGAACGCAGCGCGGCGGCGCACGAGCTCCACGAGCAGCCCGGCCGCATCCGCAGCGGACGTCGGCGCCATGACGATGTCGTCGACCACGTCGGGCGCCGAGCCTGTGCGCGCGCGAGCGACCATCGTCTCCACGAAGTTCCCGCCCTTGCCGCTCGAACCCGCCGGACCGAAGACGGCGGAGACGCGGACGACGTAGTGCTCCGGGTTCGCGCTGCGCAGCAGCACCTCGCCAGTCGCTTTGCTCGCGCCATAGACGTTGATCGGCCGCGGCGCATCGCTCTCCAGGTATGGCGTCGTCCGTGCGCCGTCGAAGACGAAGTCCGAACTGAAATAGACGCACGCCGCTCCGCGCGCGCGCGCGGCTGCGCCCACGCGGTAGGCGCCGAGCGCGTTCACCGAGAGCGCACGATCGGCCGCCTCCTCGCATTCGTCCGTGCGGTGAAAAGCGGCGGTGTTGACGACCACGTCGCCGCTGCGCAACCCCGAGAGCGCACCTGCGATGCTCGCGCTGTCGGTGACGTCGCAGTCGGCGTGACGCAGCTCGAGCGTGGCGATCCCCGCCGCCTGCGCTGCCCGCACGACTTCGCTGCCGATCTGGCCGCCCGATCCGATGACCGCGATGCGCATCGTCACCTCATGACGCAGCCGGGAGTGCGACGGTGCATCTCGCCGCTGAAGCGTTCCATATCGGCCGTCGTCACCTGGTCCGCAATGCTTTGCCGTGCATCCGCTCGATGACTGCCGGGCGAAGGAGCGGCGGCTTTTGTGATATCTGCACCGCGCCGCCCACGATCTGCGCGAGGCGCTCGGCGCCGTCCGGCGCGAACACGTCGGCCAGCGGCTCGCCGTCTGCGACCTCAGCGCCTTCGCCAAGGCGCAGCCGGACGCCGATGCGAGCTCCGTGCCGCTCGCCGGCGTCGCCTTTTGCCGTCGCGATGGCCTCGCCGATCGCCCGCCCCTCGATCCCGGAGACGAATCCCGATCCGCGCGCCCGGACGGTCAACGCTTGTGACCACGAACGGTCGAAGGCCATGAGATTTCCGCCCTGCGCCGCCGTCATCGCCGAAAAACTCGCATACGCGGCGCCGCTGCGCAGCGCGTGCTCGAGCGTCGCCATGCGCGCCGGTGCGGCGGAGCGATCATCGCCGTGATGGACGGCGAGCATCGCTTCTGCGACGGCGAGCGCGACCTCGCGCAATCGCCCGCCTTCGCGCCCTTGCAGCACGCTCAAGGCCTCGTCGAGCTCGAGTTCGTCGCCGATCGATGCGGCAAGCGGCGCATCCATGTCCGTGACGAGGACGGTGACGGACAGCCCGCAGCGCCGGCCCACGTCGGCGATGGAACTGGCCAGGGCGTGCGCCTGCTCCTGCGTCTGCATGAACGCGCAGCGGCCGCACTTGACGTCGATCACGATGTCCTTCGCGCCGCCGGCGATCTTCTTGCTGAGCACGGAGGCCGTGATGAGCGAGATGTCATCGATCGTGCCCGAGCGATGGCGCAGCGCGTACATCTTCTTGTCCGCGGGAGCGATCTCGTCCGTGGCCTGGGCGATCGCGCAGCCCACCTCGGCGACCTGGGTCTTGAAGGCCGCGACCGGCATGTCCGTGCGCAGGCCGGGGATGCACTCGAGCTTGTCGATCGTGCCGCCGGTGTGCCCGAGACCGCGGCCCGAGAGCTTTGCGACTTTCACGCCGCAGGCTGCGGCGAGCGGCACGGCGATCAGACTCACCGCATCGCCTACGCCGCCTGTGGAGTGCTTGTCGACGACGGTGCCCGCGACATCGCCCCAGGAGAGGGTCACCCCCGAGCCCGCCATGGCTTGCGCTAGCCAGGTGGTCTCGTCGTGCGAAAGCCCCACCATCATGACGGCGCGCAACCACGGGGTGAAGTGCTCGTCGTCGATCTGGCCTTCGCTGTAACCGCGCACAAGGGCGTCGATCTCGTCCTGACGGTGCTCGTGCCCGCTGCGCTTGCGCTCGACGAGCGCGGCCAAGCGCGCTGGGCGCTCATGCTCAAACGTCGAGCCCTTCGATGACGCCCTCGAGCAGCGTGCGCACGCGAGCAGCGGCCAGTTCCACCACCCGCAGCACCCCCTCGTGATCGACGTCTTCTGGCGGACGGCGCCGGCGCGGCATGGCGTCGTTGGCGATGACCGAGAGCGCCATGACGCGCATGCCAAGAGCCCGCGCCGCGATCACTTCGGGCACGGTCGACATGCCGACCGCGTCGGCGCCAAGCGCGTGCAGCATGTGCAGCTCGGCATCGGTCTCGTACGAGGGCCCGCTCATCGCCGCATAGACGCCGAGGTGCAGCCGGATGCCCGACGCCCGCGCCGTGCGCAGAGCCAGGTCGAGCAGCGCTTGATCGTAGGCGTCGCGCAGCGCGGGGAAGCGCGGGCCGGCTCGGCGCGTGGCAGGTCCGCGCAGCGGGTTGTCGCCCATGAGGTTGAGATGGTCGCGGACGAGCATGATGTCGCCGGGCACGAAGTCGTCGTCGATCCCGCCCGCCGCGTTGGTGGCGATGAACGTGCCGGCGCCCAGCGCGTGCGCGATGTGTGCCGGATACGCCACCTGCTCGAGGGTGAGGCCTTCGTAGTAGTGCGGCCGGCCCTCGAAGATGACGAGCGGCGTGCCGCCGGTTGTGGTGCCGAAGACGAGGCGCCCTTTGTGGCCGGCGACGCTTGTGGCGGGGAAGTTCGGGATATCCTTGTAGGCGATCGTCATCTGGTCGTGCAGCATGTCCGCGACCGCGCCCAGACCCGATCCCAGCACGAGAGCGGCCTTGGGGCGCAGCTTGTTGTGCTTGGCGAGATAGTTCTTGGTGAGCGCGAGGCGAAGCGTCAGGTCCGACATGTGCGCCTCACGACAGCGGCGCCGCGGAACCGGCGCTCTTGTGCAGGCGCGCGCTGACGAGCGACCGCAGCTCGCCGAGTTCCCGCATGCGCAAGCCCGCGCCGACCATGAGGAAGGCGATGCCGCCGGCGATCATGGCGAGCAGCAGGATGGAGGCGTGCTGCCAGAACGGAGCAGGCACGCGCCACAGCGCGGTCGACACTCCCGATGCGGCTGCCGCCATCGCCGCGGACGCGAGGAAGGTCGTCGCGAACGACCCGCGGTCGGGCGCCTCGTGGGCGATGCCGACGCGGCGCGTGAAGAGCAGCACGAGGACCGCAGCATCGACGAGCGACGCGAACGAGTTCGACGCGGCCAGGCCATTGATGCCGAAACGTCCGACGGACAGCGCCGACAAGACGACGTTGAGCACCATGACCACGCTGGCGATGAGTACCGGCGTCTTCGAGTCATGCATGGCGAAGAAACAACGCGTGAGCACGATGCTGGCCGCGATCCCGAGCAGCCCGACCGCGTAGAACTGCATCGCCCCGGCCGTGCGGACGACGTCACCGGGGGTGAACTCGCCGCGCTCGAAGAGCACGCTGATGATCGGCCGGGCGAGCGCGATGAGCCCGAAGGCGGCGGGAATCGTGATGAGCGCGGTCATGCGCAGGCCATTGAAGGCGGTGGCGCGCAGCGAGGCGAGCTCGTTTGTGGCATACTGCGCCGAAAGAATGGGGAAGATGACGGTCGCGATAGCGACCGCGAAGAGCTGCTGTGGAAAGCCGACCACCTTGGTCGCGTACTGCATGGCGGCGATGTTGCCGGGCTGCAACGTAGAGGCGAAGTACTTGTCGAAGAGCAGGTTGACCTGACCGACCGCGGACCCGACGATGATCGGCCCGAGGATGACGGCAAGGCTGCGCAGTCCGGGGTGGTGGAGGTCGAGCGCGAAACGGTACTTGCAGCGCGCCAGGTAGTTGGGTATCTGGATGAGCAGCTGCGCGAACAGGCCGACAGCCGTGCCGAAGACCAGCGCGTAGATGCCATAGGACCGGTAGAGCGCGAGCACGGCCACGATCGTGCAGACGTTCAACGCCGCTCCCTGCAGCGACGCCGCTCGATAACTGCGCTGTGCGTTGAGCAGCGCCTGCAGAACGCCGGCGATCGAGGTGGCGATGATCGTGGGCATGAGGATGCGCGTCATAACGGTCGCAACGCCGGCCTCGGGCGCGGGGAAGCCCTTGGCCACGACCCGCACGAGCAAGGGCGCCGCTATCCAGGCGATGACCGCGAGCGCCGACAGCAAGATGACGAGCGCGTTGATCACCGTGCTCGAGAAGCGCCAGGCCTCTTCATCCTTGCCGGCCACGAAATAGCCGCTGAAGATGGGGACGAGCGCGCTGACGAGCGCGCCATTGAAGACGCCAAAGACCAAGGTGGGCAAGATCGCCGCCACGAGGAACGCGTCGAGCTCCCAGCGTTCGCCGAAGTACCTCGCGTTGACGACCTCGCGCGCGAAGCCCAGGACCATGCTGAGGAGCGTGGCGAGCATCACGGCGACCGTCGACGAGGTCACGCTGCGTTTCATCGGGTAGGAAGGGCTTACGACCCGGCTTCGAAGCTCTCCCTTGCACGCGCCTCGTGTGCGAGCGCGTCACATGGGAAGCGCGCGCGAGGCCGCGTCTTTAAGCCTACGCCGCTGCGGTCTTAGCCGTGCCCGCACCTAGCAGCAGCCAGCAGAGCGCGGCCACTTTCGGGTAGAAGAACAGATCGTCGACGATCCGATGCACGAAGAGGGCGCCGACGGCGAGGAATGCGGCAAGCGCGAGCGGCGGGCTGCGCGACAGCGTGAAGGTCTCGCGCAAAGCGACCACCGCGAAGACCGCAAGCGCTATGAATCCTACGATGCCTTGCTCGGCCAGCGTCTGCAGCGGAAGGCTTGCCGCTTGCGTCTGGACGCCGTGCAGCCCCACGCTGGGCAAGAGCAGCTCGAAGTTGCCCGCACCCGCACCGATGATCGGATGCCGCACGAAGACCGCGATCGCCGCAGGCCACAGCTGGGCGCGCGTCCCCACCCCGCCGCCCGGCTGACCCGGGATGTCGAAGAGAAAGAGCCGCCCGATATCGGCCAGGCTCGCGTGCGCCGAGAACACGAGCCAGGCTGCGGACACGAGCACGCCCGCCACGGCGCCGATCGCCATCGGAGCCGCCGATGCGCGGGCGACCGCGCCACGCAGCCGCCACAGCACCGCGTATGACAGCGCCGCGACCACGATGCCGGCGCGCGACTGGGTGAGAATCATCGCCGCCGACGACGCCCCCGTGACGTAGCCGCGCAACGGAGCGAATGCCAAGCCGAGCAGCGGCCACAGCCAGAGCACGGGGAGCGTCGCCTCGATGAATCCGGCGAGCTGGTTTGGGCCTTCAAGCGTGCCGGCGACGCGCGGCAGCGCGTGGCCGTTGACCCAGATCCCGGAGGGAGCACCGCCGATGACCGCTTGGGAGATGGCAAACGTCGAGACGATCGCCGCCGCGCTCGCGACGCCAGCCGCGAAGTACAACGTCGACCGCGGGATGCGCTCGATGAACGTCGCCGCGCACCAGAGCAGCACGAGATATTCCGCCTGTTTGAAGAACTCGCGCGCCGTGTGCACCGGATACGAGGCGGCGAGCGCCGACAGCGCGATGGCGAAGAGCAGCCCGGCCCCGGCGATCAAGAGCAGGCGCGGTCCTTGCGAGCGCGGCCAGGCAGGAGCGCCGCCCAGCAAGAGCCCGATCGCCGTGCCGAAGGCGAGGCACTTCTCCAGGGTCAGCGTGGTCTGCGCCACGTCGCGGTACGCGGCGAACGGCACGGCGAAGGCGAGCATGGCGGCGATCCACGGCGAGCCGCGTAGCGCGAGGTACGCCGCGGCCAAGACGATGGCGGCGTAGCCTGCCGCGGACCAAGGATCGAGGGGAACCCGCTGGATGCTCTGATCGATGACGGGAGGTAGCAGCGCAAGCGCGGCCGTCACCAAGCTCCTTCGCGCCGGAGCACCGCCGGCAATGTGCGCGCAAGGATCCAGGCGTCGACGATCGGCGACCAGTTGCGCGCGTACCAGACGTCCATCGCCATCCAGCGCCGGAACTGGACGTTGGTCCGGCCGCTGACCTGCCAGAGCCCGGTCATGCCCGGTCCGCACGGTCAGCCGCTGGTGGTAATGCGGGAGATAGCTCTTCACCTCATGCGGCAGCGCCGGACGCGGACCGACGAGGCTCATCTCGCCGCGCAACACGTTGACGAGCTGTGGCAGCTCGTCCAGGCTGCTGCGACGCAAGAACGCGCCAAGCGGATGCAGGCGGGGGTCGTTGGGGATCTTCAGCGCCGGACCGTCGCAGGCGTTGAGATGCGCGACGCGCTCGTGCAGCAAGTGCGCGCCGTCGATCATCGTGCGGAATTTGTAAAGCTTGAAAAGGCGGCCACCACGCCGACGCGCTCCTGCACGAAAAATGCGGGACCGGGCGAGGTCAGCTTGATGGCGAGCGCGACTGCCGCGCACAGCGGAGCCGCCGCCACTATGAGGGCCGCGCCTAGGAGCACGTCCGACGCGCGCTTGATCGCCGTCCACGAGCGCGCGCAGCGGCTGACCGCGTTGCGCCAAAAGCTCGCGCGCAGGCCCCTGCGCAGATCGGGCGGGCGGACCTCGACCGGGCGTACGCCAAGCGTCGCGATCATACGGTGAGGCCCGGGCCGGGCGCGGCCACGTCGAAGGTCTCGAGCACGCGCAGCCCGACCTGGGCGAATGAGTCGAGCTCGCCGAGCACGCCGCCGGCCACGCCGGGACGATAATCGATCAGCGGCACGAATTCGCGGGTGTGATCGGTGCCCGCGAGCTGTCGGATCGCAGCCATGATCCGCGGTGATCACGAGGCGGTCGCCGGCTTTGAGCTCGTCGAGCACGTAGGTAGCCTCGTGTCGAGCGCGATGAGCGCCTTTGCATATCCGAGAGCGTCACGTCTGTGTCCGTACTTCGAGTCGAAGTCGTTGAGGTTCGTGAAGCAAAATCCGCTCGTCCCACCACGCAGCCATTCGAGGGTTTTGGCAAGCCCCTCGGCGTTGTCAGCGGTTCGGCTCCCGGCGCCAATGCCCTGGCATGAGTAGATGTCCTGTATTTTCCCGCAAGCCAAGCGTTGCTACACCCGCTTGCTGCAGGTGTTCCAACAAGCTGGGCGATGGTGGACGTACCGCGATAATCCCTACGTCCTGCCGTGCGAACGAACGCTCCAGGCCGCCCCTCGAAGGGCCGCGCGATGACGCGGTTGACCCGATGCGGAGCGACGAGCATCGCACGGGCTTGCTCGCACCACTCCCAAAGCGTCGCCAGTGGAACGACGTCCTCGTGCGCCGCGACTTGGAACACCGAGTCCGCCGACGTGTAGACGATCGGGCGCCCGTCGCCATATGCTCCGGGCCGAGCCGCTCGATGATCTCGGTGCCCGATGCCGACGACATTGCCCAGCACCTGGCGCCCGATGAGCGACTCGAAGCGCTCGATGACGTCCTGTGGAAAACCTTGCGGGTACGTGGGGAACGCGTTTTTGATGGCGATCCCCATCATCTCCCAATGCCCCGTCATGCTGTCCTTGCCGTTGCTCACCTCGCGCAGCCGCGCGCATGACGCGGCCGGCGCGGGCGGACAGGGCACGCCTTGCACCGGGGTCAGGCATCCAAGTCCGAGCCGGCCGAGCGTCGGTAGGGAGATGCCGCCGGCCGCAGCCGCCGTGTTGCCGATCGAATCCGCCGACGTGCTGTCGCCGTAGCGGGGCGCGTCTTCGGCTTGCCCCCACCCCGCCGCCGTCGATGACGAGCACGACTGCTCGCGCTTCCTTCATCTAATACTTGATCTTGATAGAGATCGTCTGCTGGCCGCCTCGCCGTCTGCCCGGATCGCGGTGAGGACGATCCGTGCGCGGTATGACGGGAAGGGCAGGCGCGGCACCGTCACGGCGAGGACGAAGGTCCCCGGCGCCGTCTTGGGCACGTCGAGCAGGTAGCGGCCCACACGCGCGGTGAGCGCAGCTGCGTTGCTCGTCGTGAGGACGGTGGCCGTCGCGACGTCACCGCCGTGGACCGCGTCCGCCGGTAGTTCGATCGAGGCGATGCGGACCGGATCGGTGGGTGACGCATCAGGGCACGCCCGTGGGCAGCGCGTCGTCGCCGACGGCTGAGGTCATCGTCCCGAACACAAGCGCAAGAGCGCATAGCGAACTCCGCAGTCCCATAACCATGTCATGTGCGTTTTGCCCGTCTGGATTACCTCGCCTGGGGTGCTCGGGCCACGACATCCGTCGCCTCAAAGGTCACTTTGCCGCTCCCCTGCGTCCCCAGGGGCGGGCTTGACACACGCGGGGCGGTGCTCTATTGTTTTACAAGCTTGCAATAGGCCGGGTCGCGCGCGACCCGGCCACGGCGCTTTGGAGTTTTTCGTGCACCATATCGGCGGATCCATCGTCCTTGGTCTTGGAGCCTGCGCGCAGATCCGCGAGGCGCACAGACTTGCGCGCGCGCGCGCAGCCGTCGACCTCGTCGACGTCGCTGCCGCGTCGCGACCTGCTGTCGTCAGCGCGCTCTGGGGTCAAAGCGGCGGACAGCTCATCGTCTGGACCCCAAGCGTCGAATCGGCCGACCGTTTTGCCAACGACTGCTCGTTCTATCTCGTGGATCACGGCTCGCCCGTCGCCGCCCTGCGACCCCGCGACGAGCGGCCCGGGGCGCTCGTCAACCCTACCGAGCGCGCCGACCGCCTGTCGTTCCTCGATGGGCTGCAGAGCGGACGGCCGGGGATCTATTGCGTGCCGCATGCCGCGGCGCGCCAAGGGCTGCTCGATCCCAACAGGTTGCGCGCGGCGTCAGTGCGTCTTCGCGTCGGCGGCGACTATCCATGGGAATATCTGCTCGCGACGTTAGAACGAATCGGCTACGAGCGGGTGGATGTCGTCAGCGCCGCCGGGCAGGTCGCGGTGCGCGGCGGCCTTATCGACGTCTTCCCGGCGACCGCCGACGACCCGGTCCGCATCGAATTCTTCGGCGACCGCCTCGAGCAGATCCGCACCTTCGGCCTCTCCTCGCAACGCTCGGCGGGTGAGCTCGACGCCGTGGCGGTCGTGCCCTGGGCGGAAGCATCGCTCGGCGCGCGCGATGCGAACCTCTGGGGGTACGCGCCCGGCGCCCTTGTCGTCGTCGACGACCCGGAGATGCTCGTCGCCGTCGACCACGGACTCTCTGCGCAGATCGACGATGAGACAGTTGCGGCCGCTGATGCCGATGAGCCCGGGCAGCCCGACGGCGACGACGCGAACCAGTCCGTCGCAGGAGGGCTCGACTCAGAGCAGCCGGCGTCGAGCGCCGCCTTCGCATTGACTGAGCTTGCGGAGGGCTTGAGGTCGCACGCCGTCTGCACGCTGCGCTCGGGCATCGCGTCGGCACGCCTTGGCCGTGCGCCCGACGCGACCGTCTCGCTGCCCAGCCGCCCGGCGCCGTCGTTCGGCCGGAGCATCGAGCGCTTCATTGAATACGTGCGGAAGGCATCGGCCAGCCGCACCATCATCGCCATCCCGTCCGTCGGGCACCGCCGCATCGCCGAAGTGCTCGCCGAGCACGACGTCGCCGCGCACGCCGTGCCCAAGCGGCTCGCGCTGCCGCCGGAGAGCGGCGCCGTGATGACGGGTGAGGGCGCGATCGACGCCGGCTTCGAGATCCCCGAGCTCGGGCTCGCCGTCATCGGCGACAACGAACTGTACGGACACCCGGCGCGGCGGCAGCGGCGTAAGAGCGCCAAAGAAGGCGTGCCGCAAAGCGTCGCCGATCTGCGCGCCGGCGAGTTCTTCGTGCACGCCCATCACGGCATCGGTCAATACCTCGGGCTCGAGCACATCGTGGTCGACGGCGTCGGACGCGACTTCATGCAGCTCGCCTACGCGGGCGAGGACCGGCTCTACGTCCCCGTGGACCAGATGCACCTCGTGCGCAAGTACGCCGCGTCGGACGGCGCGGCGCCGCGGCTTTCGAAGATGGGCGGCGGTGACTGGGCGCGCACGCGCTCGCGCGTCCGCGAGGCGGTCGAGCGCATCGCCGAGGGCCTCGTCCGGCTCTATGCGGCGCGCGAGGTCGCGGTCGGCCACGCCTTCGCGCCGGACGCTCCCTGGCAGTCCGAGCTCGAAGAATCGTTCCCCTATGATGAGACGCCCGATCAGGCTGACGCCATCCAGGCGGTCAAAGGCGACATGGAGCGGGCGCGCCCCATGGATCGCCTCGTCTGCGGCGACGTCGGCTACGGCAAGACCGAGGTCGCCATCCGTGCCGCTTTCAAAGCGGTGATGGACCGCAAACAGGTCGCGCTCCTCGCCCCGACCACCGTGCTCGCCGCGCAGCACTTCCGGACCTTTTGCGAGCGCTTCGCGGCCTATCCCGTCCGCATCGAGCTGCTCTCGCGCTTCCGCTCCAAGGCCGAGCAGAAGGCCACGCTGCTCGGCCTTCAGGACGGCGGCGTCGATCTCGTCATCGGCACGCACCGCCTGTTGCAGAAAGACGTCGGCTTCAAACAGCTCGGCCTGGTCATCGTCGACGAAGAACAGCGGTTCGGCGTCATGCACAAGGAACGCCTCAAAGAGCTGCGTCAGTCGGTCGACGTCTTGACGCTCTCGGCGACGCCGATCCCGCGGACGTTGCACATGGGGCTGGCGGGAGTTCGCGACCTCTCGCTCATCCAGACTCCGCCCGCGAACCGGGTCGCCATCAAGACCGTGGTCGCGCCGAGCAGCGATGCGCTCATCGCGAGCGCGCTCTCGCAGGAGCTCGATCGTGGCGGCCAAGTGTACTTCGTGCATAACCGCATCGAGTCGATCTACGGTGTGGCTGCCGCCATCGGCGCTCTCGCGCCGCGGGCTCGCATCGCCATCGGCCACGGCCAGATGAAGGAGGGCGAGCTCGAGGCGGTCATGTTGCAGTTCGTCAACGGCGAGATCGACATTCTGATCTCGACGACCATCATCGAGAACGGCCTCGACATCCCCAACGTGAACACCATCATCATCAATAACGCCGACCGCTTCGGCTTGGCGCAGCTCTATCAGCTGCGCGGCCGCGTCGGTCGCAGCGCGCATCAAGCGTACGCATATTTCCTGTACCAGCCGCATCGCGTGCTGAGCGAAGTCGCCCGCTCGCGCCTGGAGGCGATCCGGGAGTTCTCGCACCTCGGCTCGGGGCTGCAGCTCGCCATGCGCGATCTCGAGATCCGCGGCGCCGGAAATCTGCTCGGCCACCAGCAGCACGGCTTCATCGCCGCGGTCGGATTCGAGACATATTGCGAGATCCTGCACGAGGCGGTCGCGCAGCGTCGCGGTCAGCCGCAGCGGCCGCAAGAAGCGCCGCCGGTGCTCGACCTTCGGGTGAGCGCGTTCATCCCAAGCGACTACGTCCGGGGTGCGAGTCAGAAGGTCTCGTTCTATCAGCGGCTCGCCGCGGCGCAGACGCTCGACGAGGTCGATGCGATCGCGGGCGAAGTGCGCGACCGTTTCGGTCCGGTGCCGGCCGAAGCCGCGTCTCTGCTAGACTTGACGCGCGTGCGTGTTCTCGCAAGCGCTAAAGGAGTACAAAAAGTTGCACTCGAACAGCGGCGGCTGACCCTCGAAATGGGGCCACGGTTCACATTGTCCGAACAGGCCCTTCCAGCTCTGACAGCACTCACCGGGGGAGATTTCCGGTTCACGCAGGGCGCGGTCGTCGTCGGTCTACCCGAACGCGACGGCAAGCATGCCTTGGCGGCCGTTCGCGAAATCATAGCATCCCTATAGTATGAAGCAACGGACCTTCAGGTCCGTTACGAGCAACGGAACTTTAGGGCCGTGTACACCAAAGGAGAATAGATGCTTCGTAACAGGTTAGCGGTGGTCGCGTTCATCCTCGCGCTGGGAGTGCTTCCCGCGCTGGCAGGCTGCGCCACCGAAGACAAGACCATCGTCTCGGTCAACGGCGAGAAGATCACCAAGGGCAAGCTCGACACGCGCCTCGAGGGCCAGTCCGGCAAGCCCACGCTGCAGCAGATGGTCGACACTTCGCTTGTGCTGCAATACGGCAAGTCGCAGAACATCACGGTGACCGACGCCGAGATCCAAGACCAGCTCAATCAGCTCGAGCAGCGTTTCCCGCCGGGCCAGTTCGAGACGATCCTCAAGAACCAAGGCCTGACGATGGACGACGCCAAGAACATCGAGCGCGTCCAGATCATCATCAAGAAGGCGGTCGACAAGCAGGTCAACATCAGCGATGCGCAAGTGGCGGATTTCTACGCCAAGAACAAGTCGCAGTACAACACGCCCGAACAGATCCGCGCGCGTCACATCCTCGTGAAGACCAAGCCCGAAGCCGATGCCGTCGAAGCGCAGCTTCGTTCGGGCGCCAACTTCGCCACGCTCGCCCAGAAGGTCTCGATCGATCCGGGTAGCAAGGCGCAGGGCGGCGAGCTTGGCTGGTTCGGTCCCACGCAGATGGTCAAGCCGTTCTCCGATGCGGCGTTCTCGATGAGCGTCGGTCAGATCAGCCAGCCCGTGCAGACGCCGTTCGGCTGGCACGTCATCCAGGTCGAGGAGAAACGTCCTGCCCACACCGCATCGCTCGCCGAGGCCGCCCCGAAGGTCCGGCAGATGCTGTTGCAGCAGGCCGAAGCGGCGCAAAGCGGTCCCTTCATCGAATCGCTGCGCGCGAAGGCCAACATCCAGATCTACGACGATCGCTTCAACCCCCTCTTCCCCCCGACGCCGGCACCGGCAGCTCCAGCTCCGGCCGCGCCGACGAAGTGACGATGACGGACCTTCGGATCCGTTGACAAAAGGCGCGGGCTTGACCCGCGCCAAATCTTTTCCGGCATGCCTGTGCTCTCTATCGTAGGCCTCGGACCGAGCGATGCGGCGCTGCTGACGGTCGGCGCGCTCGAGCGCCTACGCTCGGCGCCCAAGGTCTTCACCTGCAACGCGGCCCCGGCCACCGTGCAATATCTGCGTGACGCCGGCATCGATGCGCGCAGCGCCCCGTTCGACGCCGCCGCGCTGCTGCGCGGCGTCGAGAGCGCGGTGGCGGAAGCGGTCGCGCTCTTCGCGCAGGGCGATGGCGCGCTCGGCGTGCCCGGCCACCCCTTGATCGACTTCCCCGGCCTGCCCAACTTTCTCCACGCGCTCGGGCGTGCCGGCGTCGAGGTCACGATCGTGCCCGGCGTGCCGCGCTCGGCGCTCTCCGCGGCGGCCATGTCACCGCTCGTGCCGCTGCCGCCCATCGCGCTCCATCACAGCTGGGATGAACTCGTCGAGATCATGGCGCGGCTGCGCGCCTGCTGCCCCTGGGACCGCGAGCAGACGCACGAGACGCTGCTCCCCTATCTCATCGAAGAGGCTCACGAGGTCGTCGAGGCGGTCGACGAAAAAGACGGCACGAAGCTGCGCGACGAGCTCGGCGACCTGTTGCTGCAGATCGTGTTCCACGCGCAGATCGCCTGCGAGCAGGGCAGGTTCTCCGTCGCCGACGTCATCGACGCGCTGGCCAACAAGATGATCCGCCGCCATCCGCACGTCTTCGGCGACGCGAGCATCTCGACGACGCAGGAGCAGATGAGGTCCTGGGAGATGATCAAGACCCAGGAGGCCGGGATCCGCCAGCGCGAGTCGTTGCTCGACGGCATCCCCAAGACGCTGCCCTCGCTCTTGCACGCGCAACGCATGCAGGAGAAGGCCGGCACGGTCGGCTTCGATTGGCCGCAGGCTGACGACGTGCTCGCCAAGCTCGATGAAGAGCTCGCCGAGCTGCGCGCCGCTATCGCGACCCGCGACGCCGCGGGCATGCGCGACGAGCTCGGCGATCTGCTCTTCACCATCGTCAATCTCTCGCGCCGTTCGGGCATCGACGCCGAGGCCGCGCTGCGCCAGGCCAACGCGAAGTTCCGGCGCCGCTTCGCGACCATGGAGCGCATCGCCGGCGGCGGCGCGACGGCACTCGCCAATCGCAGTCTGGACGACCTCGACTCGCTCTGGCAGCGCGCAAAAGAGCATGAGGCTGGACAAGTTTCTTAAGGTGTCGCGCTTGGCCAAGCGCCGCACCGAAGCAAAGGAGGCCCTCGATGCGGGGCGGATCGAGTGCGGGGGAAAGCCGGTGAAGGCATCGCACGTCGTCAAGTGCGGTGAC
Source organism: Vulcanimicrobiota bacterium (assembly GCA_963806005.1). Lineage (GTDB taxonomy): Bacteria > Vulcanimicrobiota > Vulcanimicrobiia > Eremiobacterales > Eremiobacteraceae > JAFANK01. The sequence goes on from CAWDWJ010000008.1 coordinate 139,104, forward strand.
GAGCTCGTCATCCACTACGCCTCGCGCACGGTGCGGGTGCGGGTGGAAGCGGTGCCGGAGCGGCCCGCGCAGAAGACCGACCCCCGCGAGCTCTATCGCGTGGTGAGCGACGAGCCCTCCGGCTAGGGCGAAAGGATATCGTCGCGCGGATCGCATCCGCGCCTGCAGCTCATGTCACACCTGACCATCGGCATGTTCACCGACACCTACCAGCCTGAGACCAATGGCGTGGTGACGTCGATCGTGTCGACGGCGCGGGCGCTGCGCCGCCGGGGCCACCGCATCATCATCGTCGCGCCGGCCCATCCCGAAGGCGACGAGGAGCATCCCGACATCTTCCACCTCCGCTCGACCTCGTTCCCCTTCTACCCCGAATTCCGCATGGCGTTCCCGTTGCCGGCGAAAGTCGTCGCCAATCTTCCGGCCGTGCCGTTTGACGTCATCCACGCCCACTCGTTCTTCTTCATCGGATGCCTCGGCGCGTATCTGGCGCGCCTGCGCAGAACACCGCTCTTCTTCACCTATCACACGAAGTTCGAGGACTACCTGCACTACCTGCCGGTGAACCAGCGCATCACCAAGCCGCAGACGCTGTGGGTGTCGCGCGAGTTCTCCAACCAGTGCGACCGCGTCATCGCCCCGTCGCAGGGCACGGCCGAACTTCTGCGCTCCTACGGCATCACGACGAGCATCGAGATCCTCCCCGGCGGCGTCGATCTTGAGAGCTTCGGATTGGATGCGGTCGAACCGGCGCTCATCCGCGAGGCACGGCCCGGGCCTGTGCTGCTTTCGGTCGGGCGGCTCGGCAAAGAGAAGAATCTCGAGCTCCTGCTCGACGCGTTCGCCATTGTCGTGGGGAGGCAACCGCATGCCCGGCTCATCATGATCGGTGACGGGCCGCACCGCGGCGAGCTCGAGCAACGTGCGTCGGCCATCGGTGACGGCAGCCACGTCAAGTTCACGGGTGCGCTCGACCAGTCACAGCTCGGCGCCTACTATCGCAACGCCGATGCGTTCGTGTTCACCTCCCTGACCGAGACGCAAGGGCTCGTGCTCGTCGAAGCGCTCGCCCACGGACTTCCGGTCGTCGCCGTGGACTGCCCGGTGACGCGCGAGATCCTGGTGGGAGATTCCGGCGCGCTCACGCCGCCCGACGCCGGCGTGTTCGCCGCCGCGGTCTCCTCGCTGTGCGGGGAAGGCGCAGAAGGGCGCGCTCTGCGCCGCGACGCCGCCCGTCAGGCCGCAGCGCCGTTTTCCATCGATGCGCTCGCCGAGCGGCTCGAGGCGCTCTACCTGCGCGCGCGCAGCGATCTCTCCATCGCGCGCGGCTGACCGCACAACCCGTTGTTCTCGCGCGACGCCAAAGACGAGATCGCCGGCGCGCACATCGGACGCGCGTGCTGCCCTGCGTCGTTTCTGCGTGCGCTCGCGCTGTACGGCAGGATCTCACGGCACGCAGGGCTGCGCGCGTTGACCGTCGCGAGCGGGCGAGCGTCGGTCGCACGCGCGGTGATCGCTGCGGCGCACCTCGCCGGCGTCGAGGCCCATGCTGCGCGGCTGCCCGCACGGCGCGCCGGCACCCGATTCACCGTCAGCATGCCGGCGCCGGCGCCACGCCCGCGCGGGGCGGACGATCGATCGGCGCTTTTGCCTCATCGGCTGTGCTGCCGACGAGCCTGGCTGCGAGCCGCGTTCTTGGCCTGCGGTTCTGCGAGCGATCCGGCGCGCGGCTACCACCTCGAGTTCTTCTGCCGCGATGACCATGCAGCGCGCCTGTTGTGCGAGCTCATCGCGCGGCTCGGCGTGGACGCCGCCATCGCACGCCGGCGTGGCCGCCCGCTCGTCTACGTCAAGCAGGCGGAGGGAGTGTCCGCGCTCCTCGGTCAGATGGGAGCGAACCACGCGGTCCTGCGTCTTGAAGGTCAGCGTGCCGTGAGTCAGACGAAGAACTCGATCCGGCGCACCGTCAACAGCGAAGCAGCCAACGCGGCGCGTGCGGCTGCATCGGCCGCGCGCCAGCGCGAAGCGGCTGCGCGCGCGATCGCCACGCTCGGACTCGGAAGGTTGTCGCCGGCGCTGCGCGAGGCCGCGCAGCTGCGCATCGCACACCCGGCGCGGACGCTCCGTGAGCTGGCGCGCGCGGCTCGCCCGCCGATCACCAAGGCCGCCATGGCCAGCCGCTTGCGACTTTTGGAGCGGCTGACCAAGAGGTAACGAAGCGAACGTCGGCGGACTTAAGTCCGCCCACGCGATAATAGCGCAGAGAGACGGATCTTGGCGTCCGTCCGTCGCTTCACGAGCAGAGGAGTGGACATGGCAACCCGCATCGCCATCAATGGTTTCGGGCGCATCGGCCGTCAAGTGCTGCGCGTCATCCTCGAGCGCTATAAGGATATTGACGTCGTCGCCATCAACGATCTCGGCGACGCCAAGACCGCCGCTCACCTGTTCAAGCATGACTCGACCTACGGCAACTATCCGGGCGACGTCGGCCACGGCGAGGGAACGCTGACCATCGACGGCAAGACGATCAAGCTGCTCTCCGAGCGCAACCCGGCGAGCTTACCGTGGAAGGACCTGGGCGTCGAACTCGTGCTCGAGTCCACCGGCTTCTTCACCGACGGCACGAAGGCCAAGGCCCACCTGGACGCCGGTGCACGGCGCGTCATCATCTCGGCGCCCGCCAAGAACGAAGACGTGACGATCGTGCTCGGCGTCAACGAGCAGACCTACGATCCGGCCAAGCACAGGATCATCTCCAACGCGTCGTGCACCACGAATTGCCTCGCGCCCGTCGTCAAGGTGCTCTCCGACGAGTTGGGCATCGCCAAAGGCACGATGACGACCGTCCACTCCTATACCAACGACCAGCGCATCCTCGACTTCCCGCACGAGGATCTGCGCCGCGCCCGCGCGGCGGCGATCAACATCATACCGACGAGCACCGGCGCCGCCAAAGCGCTGCACCTCGTCGTGCCCGAAGTCAAAGGCAAGCTCGACGGTTTCTCGTTACGCGTCCCCACGCCGACCGTATCGATCGTCGACCTCGTCGTCGAGACGCTCAAACCGACGACCAAGGATGCCGTCAACGCGCTCTTCCGCAAATACGAGAGCGGCCGCATGAAGGGCATTTTAGGCGTGACGGACGAGCCGCTCGTCTCGACGGATTTCAAAGGCGATCCTCGATCGTCCATCGTCGACGCCCTCTCCACCATGGTCGTCGGCGATAACCTCGTCAAGGTCATCGCCTGGTATGACAACGAGTGGGGCTACTCCAACCGCCTCGCCGATCTCACATCCTTCGTCATCGCGAAAGACTGACGTGGACGTCCCAAGGCTTGCCGATCTCGATCTCTCGGGCAAGCGGGTGCTGGTCAGGGAAGACCTCAACGTGCCGATGGAGGGTGGCCGCATCACCGATGACACGCGCATCCGGGCCGCCGTGCCCACGCTGCGCGACCTACGCGCTCGCGGCGCGAAGGTCATCGTCATGTCGCACCTCGGGCGCCCCGACGGAAAAGTGGTGGATGCTTTGCGTCTTGGGCCCGTCGCACAAGCGCTTGGGAAAGCGCTCGGCTGCGACGTCACGCCCGTCAGCGACTGCATCGGTGACGCAGCGACGGCCGCCGTCGCCGCCATGAAGAACGGCGATGTCGTGCTGCTCGAGAACCTGCGCTTCCACCCGGGCGAGGAGGCCAACGACCCTGATTTCGCCCGCAGCCTCGCATCGCTCGGCGACGCGTACGTCAACGACGCGTTCGGCACTGCGCACCGGGCGCATGCGTCCACGGTGGGCGTCACGCAATACCTGCCCTCGTACATGGGCCCGCTCTTGGCGCGCGAGGTCGAGATCCTCGACCGCATCATGGCTCATCCCCATCGCCCGTTCATCGCGGTGCTCGGCGGCGCGAAGGTCGCCGACAAGATCGCGGTCATCGAACGGCTGCTCGGCATCTGCGACGCGATCGTCGTGGGCGGCGGCATGGCCAACACGCTGCTCGCCGCCGAGGGGTTCGACGTCGGCAAATCGCTGCGCGACCGTGATCTCGGCCCTGCCAAAGCTATTATGCAAAAGGCGGAGAGCGCGCATGCCAACCTGCACTTGCCCAAAGATGCGGTCGTGGCGACGTCGCTGTCGGCGACCGACGAGCAGACGCGCGAGGTGCCGGTGAGCGGGGTCGGCCCGGAAGACATGATCCTCGATATCGGCCCCGACACGGCCGTGGACTTCCGCTTCGTGATCCTCAAAGCCAAGACGGTGCTGTGGAACGGCCCGATGGGCGTCTTCGAGAACGATGCGTTTTCGGCGGGCACCGAGAGCGTCGGGCAGGCGATCGTCGATTCTGGCGCCCTGTCGGTCGTCGGCGGCGGCGACTCCGCAGCCGCTGCGCATAAGTTCGGATTCGCGGACAAGATGACGCACATCTCCACCGGGGGCGGCGCAACGCTCGAGTATCTCGAGGGCAAGGAGCTCCCCGGCGTCGCCGCGCTGCGGCAGCGGACAGGCCAGGCCACGAGCGGACCATCGGGCCGGTCGACCTCGTGAGCCGCAAGCCGCTCTTCGCCGCCAACTGGAAGATGTACAAGACGCCCGCACAGGCGGCCGAATACGTCGCCTCGTTCTGGGCCGCCGCCGAGGCGCTCGTGCCGCGCGCCGACATCGCGCTGTGCGCGCCGTTCATCGACCTCGAGACGCTGCGTGTCGAGCTCGCGCCCTCATCGGTCAAGGTCGGGGCGCAGGACTGCTACTGGGAAGCCGAAGGCGCCTTCACGGGCGAGATCAGCGCGAACATGCTCCAGACGATGGACGTCTCGTATTGCATCGTCGGCCACTCCGAACGCAGGCGGCTCTTCGGGGAGACCGATGACATGGTGAAGCGCAAAGTGTCGGCCCTGCTCGCCTGCGACATCACGCCGATCGTGTGCGTCGGCGAGTCGCTTGAGGAGAAAAAGCAAGGCTGGACGAGCGAGCGCGTCGCGGCGCAGGTGCATGCCGGTCTTGGCCATCTCTCAGACGAGCAGCGCGCGCGCGTCACCATCGCCTACGAGCCCATCTGGGCCATCGGCAGCGGTCTCGCCGACGATCCCGAGAACGCCAACGCCACGATCAAGACGATCCGTCAGACGGCGGGTGGTCTGAGCGACGTGCGGATCTTGTACGGCGGTTCCATGAACGCCGAGAACGCCGCCGCCTTTTGCGCCCAGCCGGACATCGATGGCGGGCTCATCGGTTCGGCAAGTCTCGATCCTCGCAAATTCATCCAGCTCCTCCTCAACGCCCTCAAATGAATGGAGCCGCCGACCCGCGGGTGATCCTATGCGTCCTCGACGGTTTCGGCATCTCCCGAGAAACGCGCGGCAATACCATCGCCGCCGCCAAGCTCCCCAACTACCGGCGCATCGCAGCCACGTATCCCTACACCCAGATCGGCGCGGCCGAGGAGTTCGTCGGCCTGCCGAAGGGCCAGCAGGGTAATAGCGAAGTCGGCCACCTCAACTTGGGCGCGGGGCGCGTCGTGCTGCAAAGCGTCACGCGGATCGACCGTGCGATCGACGACGGGACCTTCGCGGACAATCCGGTCCTGGCGCAGTGCTTCGCGCACGTCAAGCGCACCGGCGGCACGCTGCACGTGCTGGGACTTGTCTCACCGGGCGGCGTGCACTCATCGATGAAGCACTTATACGCCGTGCTCGATGCGGCGGCCAAAGCCGGGGTGCCTGTGAAGATCGCAGCGTTCTTGGATGGCCGTGACACGCCGCCGCAAAGCGCGGGTCCATACCTCGAGGACGTCCGCGCGCGGTGCGAGCGTCTTGGCAATGCGTCCATCTCGATGATCTGCGGCCGCTACCTGGCGATGGATCGTGACAAGCGCTGGGAGCGGACGAAGCTCGCCTACGATGCGCTCGTCTACGGCAAGGCGGAGGTCGCGCCGTCGGTGCAGGCCGCCCTCGACGCCGCCTACGCGCGCGGGGAGAAGGACGAGTTCGTCGCGCCGACGATCATCGGCAGCGCCGAGCCGATCGTGCGCGACGGCGACGCCTGCTTCTTCTTCAACTTCCGCCCCGATCGGGCGCGCCAGCTCACCCGTGCGTTTTCCGAGGATGGCTTCAGCGAGTTCTCCGTCAAGCGTTTCCGTGATTTCGTCTTCGCGATCATGACGCTCTACGACGTGACGTTCCAAAACCCGGTTATGTTCGGCAAGATATTCGAGCAGTGGACGCTCGGTGAGGTGCTCGAGCGTGCGTCGCTGCCGCAGCTACGTCTGGCCGAGACAGAGAAGTACGCGCACGTCACCTATTTCTTCTCCGGCGGGCGCGAGGAGCCGTTCGCTGGTGAGGACCGCGTCCTCGTGCCGTCCGCGCGCGACGTGGGCACCTATGACCACCTTCCCCAGATGCGCGCAAGAGAGATCACGGACAAGGCGCTTGAGGCCATCCGCTCCAAGCGCTATCCGCTCATCGTCATGAACCTCGCTAACCCGGACATGGTCGGACATACAGGCAACTGGGATGCCATCATCGCCGCGCTCGACGTCGTCGATGAATGCCTCGGGCGCCTCGAAGCCGCGGCGCTCGAGACGGGATCGATACTGCTCGTCACGGCCGATCACGGCAATGCCGAAGAGAAGATGGATCTCGCCAGCGGCAAAGAGCTCACCGCGCACACCTGCAACCCCGTGCCGTTCATCGCGGTCAGCAGCCCGCCGGCGGGCCGGCCCTCGGATGGCGGCAAGCTCGCCGACGTGGCGCCGACGATCTGTCAGCTGCTCGGCCTGCCGCAGCCCGAACTCATGACCGGCCACTCACTCCTCTCGTAGAACCTCAACCGCTCAACGATGCGCCCCGGGTCTGTGCCGGGTCATAACTTGGCAACAATCCGGTAGCGCTCCGGCCAAACGGCTCCGGTACCTTGTGGCCTCCACGCACCCCACGGAGGCTTTCAATCGATGGGTACTCCGGATGCTCTGAGCGCAGCGGCAATCGGCATGCGCGTTCAGGCCGATGCGCTCGACGTCATCGCCGAAAACCTCGCCAACGTGTCGACCGCCGGGTTTCGCCCTCGCGATGCCGCCGTCGCGTCGTTCGGCGACGAGTTGCGGACGCGGGTGGGCTCGACGACCGCGCAGGGCACCCTGCGGCACACGGGCGTCCCGACGGACCTGGCACTCGGCGGGGCCGGGTATATCGCGATTGCGACACCGGATGGAGTCCGCTACACGCGCGACGGCAGCATGTCGGTCGACCCACAAGGATATCTTGCCGACGCGAGAGGCAACCGTGTGCTCGGATCGCTCGGCCCCGTGCGCTTCCCACACGGCGCTCGTATAGAGGAAGATGGCACGGTCGTCGTCGCTGGCGCGCGTGCCGACCGGCTTCGTATCGTCGCCTTCGATGCGCCATGTCCGGCCGGCGCCGGCGGCGTCTTCGAGGCGCCACGCGCAAGCATCCCTACCCGCTCGCCGGCGAGCGTGCATGCGGGCTATCTCGAGGAATCCGGCGTCGACGCGATCGCCCAGATGAGCGCGCTCATCGCCGTGCAGCGCGCTTACGAGGCGAACCAGAAGTCGGCCGAGCGCACTGACGAGTCGTTGCGCCGTGTCGTGACGGAGCTGCCGGCGGTGCGTTCGTGAACCGCACGCTCTCGGTCGCAGCCGCCGGCATGGCCACTCAGCAAAGCGTGCTTGACGGCATCGCGGCCAACCTTGCCAACGTCGACGTCCCAGGCTACCGGGTGAGCCGAACGGACTTCGCCGCTTTCATCAACCCGGACGGCCAGATCGCGGGACCGCAGTCCGGCGACCAGCACAGACTGTTCACGCAAGGCCGCCTCGACCTGACGAACAATCCGCACGATCTCGCCATCGAGGGCGAGGGTTTCTTCGTCGTCTTGCCGCGTGGCGGTGGCCGCGCCTATACACGCGCCGGCAATTTCTCTCCGGACGCGTCGGGCGCACTGCGACTCCCCAATGGCGCGGCGCTCGAGGGCGTGCGCCTCCCGCCGGGCAGCACGAGCTTCAGCGTCGACGAGCGCGGCAAGGTGCTCGCACAGGTGGCGGGTCGCAACGCAGATGCCGGCGCAGGCCGGATCTCGCTCGCCATCTTCGCGCAGGCGCCGGCCCTGTCTCTCGGACCCGATGGGCTCTTCTATCGGACGGCTGGGGCGGGGCGGCTGCAGACGATGCCCGCGGGCGCTCCGCTCGGCACGATCAAGCAGCGCTATCTGGAGCGGGCCAACGTCACCGTGGTCGCCGCCATGATGGCCGTGCTCGCCGCGCAACGCGCCTACGAAGCAAATGCCAAGGTCGTGCAAGCAGCCGACGAGATGCTGCGCCTGGCCAACAACCTCGAGCGCGGCTGATGCAGGCGCCGGCGACATCTCTTCCCGATCGGCCGCAGCTGCGCGACCTGTGCGGTCAGCTCGAACAGGTCATGCTCGCCTCGCTTGTGCCTGCGTCCCTGTTCGCGACCAAGCTGGCGGGCGACGATGACGAGCCCTCCAGCGCTTCTTTGACGTCTGGTCCGGGCGCCGCCCTTTTCTCGCAGGCGCTCGCCGCAGCCCTGGAGCGTGCGGGAGGGTTCGGTCTGGGCGCGCAGATCTACCAGTCGCTCGTCAAGAGGCCATCGTGATCCCGCGTGCCGACGGCGACTTGGAGGAGACCGCGCGGCTGTTCGCGCTCACCCGTTCGGCCCGGGCCCGCGAGCGCGTCTGCGAGCTCGCTTTGCCGCTCGTGCGCAGGCTCGCCGCGCACGTCCTGCGGCGTCTACCCTCGCATTTCACCGACGACGATCTCATCGGCGACGGCTGCGTCGGCCTGTTGCGCGCCATCGATCGCTTCGATCCGGAGCGCGGCATGAGCTTCGAGAACTGGGCCGCGCGGATCGTCCGTGGCGCGATGCTCAACGGCCTGCGGCGCATGGATACCGTGCCCGAGCGCGTCCGGCGTGACGCCCGCAATCTCGACCGCTCGCGCTGGCAGATCGCCCAGGTGCGTGGCGCGACGCCCACTGACGCTATCGCCGCCCACGGCGCGGGCTTGAGCCGCAGGAAACTCGAGGCCGTGCTGCTCGCGCTGCGGCGTGCCGTTCCCGTCTCGCTCGAAGCTCCGATCCCACAGCCCTTTGACAATATCGTGACCTTGCGCGAGCGGCTGGCGGCCGAAGGCGCCGATCCTGCGCTCACCATCTCCGGGCGGGCTCAAGCCGCTGTCGTCGCGCAAGCGGTGGCCAAGCTGCCGGCCCGCGAGCGCGCGATCATCGACGCCTTCTACGGTGCGCAGACGACGTTTCGCGCCATCGGCGGACGCCTCGGGATCAGCAAGCAGCGGGTCTCGCAGATCCATTGCAGCGCGATGGCAAGCCTGCGCGGCATCCTCACCGGGCAGCTGTTCGACGCATGACCATCCGCGCACCCAGCACGCCGCCGGCCGCTGCGCCTCTCGCCGCGCCGGCTGCGGGGGAGGCGCCGGCCGCACATCCGTCATCAGGCGTCGTGGTCGGCGGGACCCCGAGCGGCGACGTCATCGTCATGAGCCGGCGCGCGCTCGCCATCCTGCGAGCCGGTCAGCTCGTACGGGCCTTTGTGATCGCGGGGTTGGAGACGATTCGACGCAGGGTCGCGCTTGGCACCGGCCGCACCGTGCTGCTCGAGCACGGGATCTATCAGCTCGTCTAGCTAGATCTTGGCGACCGCGCTCTTGACGCCCGGGTGCAAATCGTCGATGAGCTCGAGCTGGCGGGTCAGGAAATTGCGCAGATCGTGTTTGGCGGCGGCCGTCTTGTCGGCGACGCGCTGCAGCTCGGCTTTGGCCTCGGAGATCTGCTGCTTCACCGCGCGCAACTCGTCCTCGATGTCCAGCTTGGCGCGCTGCTTGACGACGTCGACCTCTTTGTGGGCGCTCGCCTTGAGCTCGTCGGCGGTGCGCTGGGCGAGCACAAGGGTGCTGCGCAGGCTGTCCTCCATCGCCTTGAAGTGCGAGACCTTGTCCGAGAGCTCGGCGACCTGGGTCTCCAAGCGGGTGCGCTCTTCGATCCCGGCTTCGAGCGTCTCGATGACCTCGTCGAGGAACTGATCCACCTCTTCACGGGCATAGCCCTGGATGGATTTCTTGAATTCCTTGTGCTGGATGTCGACCGGGGTGATTTTGGCCGTCACGTGTCTTCCTCTAGTAGCCTTCGTACCCGGCGGCTGCGGCCAACTCCGTGTCGTGCGCGGTCACGGGCACGTTGGCCGGCACGAAGAGATAGATGCCCTCGCCGAGACGCTGCATCTTGCCGTCTACCGTGTAGACGACGCCGCTGAGGAAGTCCACGATGCGCTGGCAGAGCGCCCGGTCCGCGCCGACCAGGTTCACGACGATGTGGCGCGCGGCGCGGAGGTTGTCCGCGATCTCGGTGACTTCGTCGAAGCGGCGCGGATGGAAGATCGAGACGCCCCTGCAGCGGCCGCTCTTGCTCTCTGGGAAGAGCACGACGTTCTTGCGCGGCTCCTCGCCCAGACCGATGTCCTCGTAGTCGTCATCGACGTCGTTGCCGGCCAGGAAATCCTTGACCTTCGCCCACATACCCATTGCCTATTGTCCTTCCCCGTTCGTCGAGATACGGTTGGATGACGGGTCGATAGTTCCTGGACTTGTGAGTTCGTCCGACCGCGTGCAGATGCCTATCGCTCACGCCGCCGGCTCACTTGGGCGGACGAGCGCCGAAGAGCGCGGTGCCGATACGCAGCATCGTCGATCCGGCGGCGACTGCGAGCTCGAGGTCATCGCTCATCCCCATTGAGAGCGTGTCGAACTCGGGATTCACAAGGCGCAGCTCGGCGAAACACGCCGCCGCGCGCGAGAACGCGGTCGCGGTCAGCGCGGGATCGCGCGGGCCGACGATCATGAGCCCCCGCACGCGCAGATGCTCGCGTGCGCGCAGTGCGGTGACGAAGTCGGCGAGGTCGCCGGGTGCGATGCCCTGCCGCTCGTCGTTTGCCACGTTGAGCTGCACGAGCACGTTCAAGGTCTTGCCTTCCGTGGCTGCGCCGTCGTCGAGCGCGCTTGCGACCGCTAGGTCGGCGACCGTCTGCACCACGTCGAAGGTGGCGGCGATCCGCCGCGCCTTGTTGCGCTGGACGCGCCCGATGAAGTGACGGGCGACTCCTTTGGGCCACGAGACCAGGGCGAATTTGTCGGCCGCCTCTTGATAGTAGTTCTCGCCGATGTCGGTCAGGCCGGCGGCGATGGCGGCCTCAGGCGCCGCCGCCCCAAAGCCCTTGGTGACCGCCAGCACGCTGACGCCGCGCGGGTCGTTGCCGCTCGCCGCACAGGCGGCGGCGATCCTTGAACGCACGACTGCAAGCGCGGCCGCGACATGCGACGGGTCGATCTGTCGGCATGGGCGAGCTGTTCCGAACCTTTGGCCGATATTACTTCAGCTCGGATGATGTCTGACCGCGCAATGTCGCGAGGCGCTGCTCGCTCCACGCCGCATATCGGCCTTCGACGATCGCGCAGCGCGCGTCTCGGGCGAGACCGGTGAGAAACGCGATGTTGTGCAGGCTGACCAGGCGTGGGGCGAGCATCTCCCCCGCGCGGAAGAGATGGGCGAGGTAGGCACGCGTGAAGGACGCGCACACGGGGCACGCACAGCGCTCGTCGAGCGGGCGCAGGTCGCGCGTGAAGCTCGCATTGCGCAGATTGAGACGGCCTGCCGCGGTGAGCGCCAGCGCATGTCGGGCGCTGCGCGTCGGGTACACGCAGTCGAACATGTCGACGCCGCGACGCGATCGCCTCGATGAGATCTTCCGGCGTTCCCACGCCCATGAGATAGCGCGGTTTTTCCGCCGGCAGCTCGCTCGTGCTCGCTTCGACCATTGCCAGCCCAAGCGCTCGTTCCTCTCCCACCCACAAACCCCCGATGGCGTACCCGGGGAAATCCAGGGCTGCGAGGTCGTGCGCAAGCCCTCGGCGCAGCGCTTCGAACGTCGAGCCCTGCACGATGGCGAAGGTGAGCTGGTCGCCGCGGCGGATCGCGCCACGGGCGCGCTGCGCCCAGCGCAACGTGCGCTCGGCGGCGTCGCGAGCGCGCGCTTCGTCGACCCCCGCGGGGACGAGGTCGTCGAGCACCATGGCGATGTCACTGCCCAGCGCCTCTTGCAGCGCGACGACCGATTCGGGCGTGAACGAGTGGCGCGAGCCGTCGAGGTGCGAGGCGAAATGATAGCCGTCGTCGTCGACCCGCGACAATCGCGCGAGCGAGAACACCTGGAAGCCGCCGCTGTCGGTGAGGATCGCGCCGGACCACGACATGAACGCGTGCAATCCACCGGCGTGTGCGATGACGTCGGCGCCGGGCCGCAGGTAGAGATGGTAGGCATTGGCGAGGATGATGCCCACGCCGCACGCCGCGAGCTCGTCGGGCGTCACTCCTTTGACGCTCGCCTGCGTGCCGACCGGCATGAAGACGGGCGTCGCCACGTCGCCGTGCGCGGTATGCAGCGTGCCTGCGCGCGCGCCGGCATCGCTCGCCGCAACGGTGAAGCAGCTCATGGCGCGCCGCCGGCGCGCAGACGCTCGACAAGCGCGGAGAAGTCCTCGGGCCACGGCGCACGAAAGCGCAGCTCGACGCCGCTGAACGGATGGGTGAAGGCGAGCTCGGCCGCGTGCAGCGCCTGGCGTCTCATGGTCTGCCCAGGGAGATCGAGCCCATAGGTCTCGTCGCCGACGATGGGGTGACCGATGGCCGCGCAGTGCACGCGGATCTGGTGCGTGCGGCCGGTTTCAAGCTCGAGCCGCACGAGAGATGCCGACGCTGGAGCGGCTTTGTCGAGCCTCGCGATGGTGGGGAAGGTCTCGGCCACGCGATAGTGCGTCACTGCACGGCGGCCATCGTCGCGCACCGCGAATTTCGTGCGGTTATGCGGGTCGCGCCCGATCGGCGCTTCTATGACGCCGCGCGGGTTGGGCGGGATCCCGAAGACGACCGCGTCGTACGACCGCTTGATGCGCCGGGCCGCCATGGCCTGCGTCAGCGCGGTCATGGCGCGTTCGGTCTTGGCGACGACGAGCAAGCCGGAGGTGTCCTTGTCCAAGCGGTGGACGATGCCGGGCCGACGCACCCCGTTGATGGCGGGTAGCGGGCCGAGTTTCGCGAGCAGCGCGTTGACAAGCGTGCCGTCGAGGTTGCCGCGCGCCGGATGGGTGGCCATCCCTGCCGGCTTGTCGACGATGCAGAAGTCGGCCTCGTCGTGCACGATGTGGATGGGCAGGTCTTGCGGCTGAGCGGTGGGGTCGCGCGCCGGCGGCACGTCGACGCGGATGCGCTGGTCCGCCTCGACGACGCTCGCGGGCTTTGCGGCGCGACCGTCGACGAGCACCCGGCCCTCGCGGATGAGCAGCGCGCAAGCCGTGCGCGAGCGCGCCAGACGGTGCGACACAACGACGTCCAAGCGGCGGCCGGCGTCCTCCTGTGTGGTGAGAAAGTCCAGGCGCTCGCTCATTCTTCCGCGGGAGCGGGGTGCGGCAACTGCTGAGGTTCGTCGCTCGCCTGCGGCGGCGGGTCGGGCGCGAGCGCGAGCTCCGCGGGCGCAACCGGTGACGCGTCCGGCGCGGCCACGGCGTCGTGGTGTTTCTCGCGGACGAGCATCTGGAGCAGCAGCAGGCTGACGCCCACCGTGATCGCCGAGTCGGCGATGTTGAAGACCGGCCACACCCGGAAATCGATGAAGTCATGCACGTAGCCGAAGCGCAGCCGGTCGACGATATTGCCGACCGCGCCGCCGAAGATGAGGGCGAAAGCGATGTGCACGGTAGTCGCGGCGCCTTCTCTGCGATACCAGAGGTAGAATCCCACGAGCACGGCCGAGGCCGCCGCGGTCAACAGCAGCGGATGGGTGCCGAACAGCCCGAACGCGCCGTGATAGTTCTGCACGTAGGTGAGGTAGAGCACGTGGGGGATGACGATGCGGCTCTCACCGGGGAGGAAGTGGTCGGCTACCCAGGTCTTGGTGACGTGGTCGACCCCGATGACGGCGAGCGCGAGCGCCGCCAGCAGAACTGATCGCATAGTGCGTTAGTGGCCCTTTCCCTGTTGGCGTAAGAGCTGGAGGAATTCTGCGAAGAAGTTGCCGACGCCCGGCAGATGCGATGCGATGAGCCGGTGCGCGATCGCCACGATGAGCGAGACGAGCACGGTGGCGCCCAAGATCGCGCCCAATCCGCGCGCCGTGCCGGCGACGAAGTTTAGCCAGAGCAGGCGCCCGGGCTTCTGCAACAGCCCCACGTAGTCGCCCAGGTTCATACGCTCGACGATCTTCGCGAGCCGGTCGACCTCGCGCGCGATCGCGCGCATCTCCTCGGCGTGCTCGGCGGCTGCCGGTGGATCCGCGTGCGTCGGGAGGGGCTGGGCAGGATCCGAAGCGCTGTCGGGCTGTTGCGCGTGCACTAATGGAGCTCCCGGTCGACCTGCGCTTGGATCGTCCTCACGATCGTCTGGGCATCGCTCAGTGCGCGATACACGAACGAATCTTGTCCGCGGTGGGCGTCAAAGCCTAAGATGAGCGCGGCGAGGATCGAGGCCGCGGCTCCGGTGACCAAGCCGCCGAGCAGGTTGCTCGCGAAGACGCGCCAGGCGTTGCTCCAGTAGCGCCCGGCCGGTCCTGCGCCCAGTCGCACGAGCGCGTGGCGCAGTGCTCGGAGGTGGTCGAGCTGTTCGCTCACGCGGGCGCAGCGCTCTTGGCCGGCCGCTCGTAGGACGCCACGAGCGACTCGATGCTTTGCCCGGTGATCCAGCTGATATACACCGGCACGAGCGGCAGCACGCATGGCGAGATGAACGAGACGAGCCCGGCGATGAAGACCGCCGATCCGGAGATCACGTCGCCGGATGCCTCGGGTCCCGTACCGACATTGGCGAGCGCGGGGAACGTCTGGTAGAGCCAGCCGGTGAAGCGCAGAAACGAATCGGTGAGGAGCACAAGACCCATGCCGACGACGATCGCTCCCGCCACCATCTCGATGGCGCGCAGATAGCGCTTCATGCGATTGAGCAGCGGCAGCACGTATTGCAGGGCGACCGCGGTGAGCAGGAAGGGCACGCCCAACCCCAGGGAATAGACGAAGAGCAGCGCCATGCCGTGCGACACGGTCTTCTCCTCGCTGGCCAGCGCGAGCACCGCGGCAAGGATCGGTCCGATGCACGGCGACCAGCCTGCGGCGAATCCAATGCCGACGAGAAACGAGCTCGGGTAGGTGGCGCGCGCCGTGTGGATCTGCAGGCGTTTGTCCATGGCCAGGAATGCGAACCGGAACAGGCCCAGCATGTTGAGGCCAAGAACGATGACGATGATGCCGAATATCCGGGTGATGATCACCCGGTATTCGGCGAATATCTGACCGATGGAACTCGCCGTCGCGCCGGCTGCGACGAAGACGAGGGTGAAGCCGGCGATGAAGACCAGCGCGTGCGCGATGACGTTGCGTCGGACGGTATCGCCCGGCAGCGGCGATGGTGCAGCACCCACGGCTTGGGTCGGCATCTCGACTAGGCCTCTTTCGCGTTCGTCTGATATGAGGAGGATGCTGTAGTGCTCGCGCTGCTCGCAACGGCCCCCCACTGGTTCGCGCTATCCGAACATCAACCCGGTCGCGTTCCATATATGGCGGCTGGACGTCCGGTGGTATGGCCTGAGCTACCTTTTCGGCGCAATTCTCGTCTACCTCCAGTTGCAGAGCCGGCCAAGCCGGGAACGCACAGGTCTGTCCGTCGATCAAGCGCAGGAGCTCGTCGTCTACGCCATGATCGGCGTCATCCTCGGCGGTCGTCTGCTGTTCCTGATCGCCGATATCCTCACGCCGGTGAACAAGGGCGGCCACGAGCTCGACTACTATCTGCAGAATCCGCTCGAGATCATCGCCATCTGGCACGGCGGCATGGCGTTCCATGGCGGGTTCGTGGGCGCCGTCGTTGGCATCTGGCTCTTCGTCCGCCGCACGCACACGAGTTTCTACAAGGTCTGCGATGAAGTCGCGCTGTGGATGCCGGTCGCCATCGCCTCGACGCGCTGCGTCAACTTCATCAATGACGAACTGCCCGGGCGGCTGACCGATTCACCGGTCGGCATACAGTTCCCGGGATACGACGGCTACCGCTATCCGTCGCAGCTCTTCGAAGCAGCCGGCATGCTCGTGCTCGTGCTGCCGCTCGGCTGGGTCCTCCACGGCTGGAGCAAGCGTCGCGATGGGCTCGTCTTCTGGGGATTCATCGCCGGCTACGGACTCGTGCGCACGATCGTGGAGTTCTATCGCGAGCCGGGCATCATCTACTTCGGCCTCACCGCCGCGCAGTATCTCACCCTCGCCATGCTCGTCATCGGCGTCGTGATGATGTGGCGCGTGCAGCAGGCACCGCCCGAACCCGTGCGCACGAGCGCCTCGGGCCGCGTGATCGGCAAGCCGGACGAAGGGGCTTCAAGATAAAGGAACCGATGTCGTACGAATTGTTGACCGCCATCGCATCGCTGGGGACGTTCCTCGTCATCGCGGCCTCGGCGATCGCAGCTTTGATCCAGCTCGGTCACCTGCGCTCGAGCAATCAGCTCCAAGCCGTCACCGCTCTCGCGCGCGACATGGATGCTGCCCTCCCGTTCTTGGGATTTGTCTATAACGAGCTCCCGACCAAGATGAACGATCCGGCGTTCCGAGAGGAGATCGCTTTGCTCGTCAATAGCGGCGCTCATCCGGAGCTTTCGATGGCCATCTTTTTCGATCGATGCGGGATGCTCGTCAGGCTCAAGCTCATGGACGAGCGCGTCATCTTCGAACACGGCACGGGCGCTACCGCGATCATCATCGGTTGGCACAAACTGGAGGACGTCATCGCTATCCGCCGGCGGCATGCCCCGGATGCATACCGAAACTTCGAATATCTCACCGTCCGCGCTCAGGCCTGGCTTGCGCGCCATCCCCACGGGACGTTTGCGTCGAGCGAACCGCGCTTGCCCATCACCGACCGCTGGGCCGCAGATGCATGATCGCCGTTCGGGCCCGCGTTGTAGCAACGAACCTTTGCAACAGCGGACCTTTGAAGCAACGGACCTTTAGGTCCGTTTCGTGACCGAATCAGCCCGCTCGTGAAAGCGCGATGCGCATGCCGTCGACACTCTCTGTCGTGAACGACGGATCGAAGGCTGCGCCGTTGAGGGTGGTTGCCAGCGTCTCACCCATGATGTAGTCACGGAACTTCGTCATGGCTTCGGCCATGTCGCCCCGGGCGTCGATGCGCAAGTGGATGCGGTCGCTGATGTCGAGCCCGGCCTGCTTGCGCGCGTCCTGCACGGCACGCACCGTTTCGCGCGCGAGACCTTCGAGCGCCAGCTCCCGGGTGACGCGCGTATCGAGCGCCACGAGCATGCCGTCGCCTTCGGCGAAGGCGAAGCCGTGCGCCGACTTGCTGTCCACGAGCACGTCGTCTGGTTCGAGCTTGAACGTCTGGCCGTCCACACCCACTTCGAAGGGCGTGCCGGCCGCAACTGCGGCTGCGACTGCGCGCGCATCGGCGGCGGCGAGCGCAGCGCGTAACGCCTGCATCTGCTTGCCATAGCGCGGTCCCAGGCGCGGAAGGTTCGGGCGCAACGCGTACTCGATGAACTGCGCGTCCAGACCGACCACCGCGACGTCTTTGACATTGAGCTCCTCGAGCACGAGCCCGCGGAATCGCGCGAGCGCGGCGTCGTCGGAAGACGTCCGTGCCCGGACGTGCGCGACGGCCAGCGGCTGGCGCGTCTTGATCTTCGCCCCGGCTCGCGCTTGGCGCCCGAGGTCGACCGCCTGCTTCGCGACCCCCATGGCTTGCAGCAATGCCTCATCGATCGCAGAGACGTTTGCCTGCGGCCAGGTGCACAAGTGCACGCTCTCCTTCGACGCGGGGTCGACCGGCTTCACGAGATACTGATAGAGCGACTCGGCGAGGAACGGCGTGAACGGCGCGAGCACAAGCGTGACCCGGGTGAGGCTCTCGTACAGAGTGCGGTATGCCGCGTCCTTATCCGCACTCTTGCCGCCGCCCCAGAAGCGGTCGCGGGAGAGCCGGACGTACCAGTTCGACATATCGTCCACGAAGCGCTCGATCGCCCGGCCCGCGCCGAGCGCGTCATAGCGCTCGAGCAGCCGCGTCACATCGGCGGTCAACTGCTCGCAGCTGGCCACGAGCCAACGGTCGAGATCGGTGCGCTGTGCGAGCGGCACGTCGGGCGGCATCCCCACGCCGTCGGCGTTGGCGTACATGGTGAAGAACTTCGCCGTGTTCCACAGCGTGTTGACAAGTTTGTGCGACCCGTCTTCGACGAGCTCGACCGAGACGCGTTTGGCCTCGCCGGGCGGGCTGCCGGTGAAGAAATACCAGCGCAGCGCATCGGCGCCGAGCGTGTCGAAGATCAGGTATGGATCGATGACGTTGCCGCGGCTCTTGCTCATCTTCTCGCCCGCGGAATCCACCACATGACCGAGGCAGATGACGTTCTTGTATGCCGGCCCGTCGAACAGCAGCGTCGCGATGGCGTGCAGGCTGTAGAACCAGCCGCGCGTTTGATCGACCGCTTCGGCGATGAAATCCGCCGGAAAGCTCTCTTTGAATATGGCGTCGTTCTCGAAGGGGTAGTGGAACTGCGCGTAGGGCATGGAGCCCGAGTCGAACCACGCGTCGAGCACCTCAGGGACGCGACGATACTCGCGGCCATCGTGGCTGAAGGAGACCGCGTCGATGGCGGGCCGGTGCAGGTCGAACTCGGCTAGATCGCGCCCGCAGCGCTCGCGACAGCTCGGCGACCGAGCCGATGCAGATGAAATCGGTCCCATCGCTCCACAGCGGCATCGGCGTGCCCCAAAAACGCTCGCGCGACACCGCCCAGTCGATGTTGTTCTCGAGCCAGTTGCCAAAGCGCCCGTGCTTGATGGTCTCCGGATACCAGTTGATCGCGTCGTTGTTGGCGATGAGCTCGCGCTTGCGCGCCGTCGTGCGGATGAACCACGCCGTCTTGGCGATAGTAGAGCAACGGGTCGTCGGTGCGCCAGCCGAACGGGTAGTTGTGGCGGTAGGTCCCCTGGCGGAACATGAGCCCGCGGTCGCTTGAGATCGGCCATGATCGGTTTGTCCGCGTCTTTGAAGAACAGACCGGCGCCGACCGTGACCTCCGGCACGACATGACCGGTGAAATCGACGCTGTAGTAGATAGGAAGCTTGTGCGCCTTGCCCAGCGCGAGGTCGTCGGGCCCGTAGGCCGGCGCGACGTGCACGATGCCCGTGCCGTCTTCGGTCGTGACGAATTCGGCCGGGATGACGTAGTAGCGGTCTTTCTCGTCCGTGCAGTAGTCGTAGAGCGGCTGGTAGCGCACGCCGGCAAGCTCGCTGCCCACACACGTGCGCGTCACCCGCACGGGCTCGTCGCCGAAGACCTTGTGCAGCAACGGCTCGGCGACGATGAGTTTTTCGTCGCCGTGTTCGACCACGCAATAGGTGACCGCCGGATGCACCGCAAGCGCCATGTTCGCAGGCAGGGTCCAGGGCGTCGTGGTCCAGGCCAAGAGCGAGGTGCTCGGATCATCGGCTCGGCGGAAGCGCACGAACACCGACGGAGTCGTCGACCTCGCGGTAGCCCTGCGCGACCTCGTGATCGGACAGCGTCGCTCCGATGCGCGGGTCGTAGGGCACGGACTTGTAGTCCTGCACGACGAGGCCGCGTTCCCAGAGCTGCTTGAACAGCCACCAGACGGTCTCGATGTAGTCGTTGCTCAGCGTGTAGTACGCGTCGTCGAGGTCCACCCAGTAGCCCATGCGCTCGGTGAGCCGGTTCCAGTCGCCGATGTAGCGGTAGACGCTCTCGCGGCAGCGCCGCGTGAACTCGAGCACGCCGACCTCGGCCTCGATGCGGCTCTTGTCGAGGATGCCAAGCTCCTTTTCGATCTCGTGCTCGACCGGCAGGCCGTGCGTATCCCAGCCCGCTTTGCGCCGCACGAAGTGGCCGCGCATCGTCCAAAAGCGCGGATAGAGATCTTTGAAGGCGCGCGCCAGCACGTGGTGGACGCCGGGACGTCCGTTGGCCGTGGGCGGTCCCTCGTAGAACGAATAGCGCGGCCCATCCTTGGTCTGCTCGAGCGAGCGCTCGAAGACCGCCTTCGCGCGCCACAGCTCGAGCACCGATCGTTCGCGCTGCACGGGGTCGACGCGTTCTGGGATGGTGGGGAACTGCGCGTGGGGCTTCTTCATCTGTTCGATCTACGACGACGAGGCGGCGTGAAGCCTGCGGAAGATCGAATCGCGGCTGACGATGCCGACGAGCTCCGTGCCGTCGTACACCGGAAGTTCGTCGACGCCGCATTCCTGTAGCCGCGTCAGTGCCGTGCGCGCTGACTCGCGCCCGGTCAGCGCCGGCGTCCGGGCGATCGGTATCATCACCGAGCTCATCGGGGTCTGGTTCCACAGCGCCAGCGGAATGCCTGAGGTATGGCGCACGTCCGCTAGTCCGATGAGCGCGCCTTCATCGACCACGGGATACGCCGCACCCGGGCGACCGGCGAGCTCGCCGATGAACGACGCGACCATCGTGTTCGCCGGCACCGGGATGAGGGTCTTGAGCATGCAGTCGGCGACCTGCATGCGTTCCAGCGCAAGATCGACGCGCGCTTGACGAGCGGACATGAAGGCCGCCTGCGCGAGGAAGGTGGCGATGACGACCCACCACAGCCCGCGAACTTCGTGATCGACGACCATGAAGTACACACCGGCTGCGGCGAGCAAGGCGGCGACGACGATGCTCGCTCTCGCGGCCCAGGCGGTGGCCTGCGCTTGGCTCTTGGTCCACATCCACAGGAGCGCACGGAGCACGCGGCCGCCGTCGCTTGGGAATGCAGGCAGCAGGTTGAACGCGGCGAGCATCGCGTTAGCGGCAGCCAGGTAGAGGCACAGCGTCGCGCCCCACAACCAGTCGAGCGACGACGCGGCGAGATACAGGAGGAAGAACGCGACGGACAGCACCGCGCTGAGCGCCGGACCTGCCAAGGCGATGCGCAACTCGTCGGCGGGCGAACCGGGCTCGTTGAGGATCGTCGCGACGCCGCCGAAGAGGAAGAGCGTGATCCCCCCGATGGGGATGCCGAGCCGCCGTGCCACGAGCGCGTGCGCGAACTCGTGTGCCACGACGCTTGCGAACAAGACGAGCGCGGCGATGAGGCCGAGCACGATCACGCTGCGGTGGCCGAGCTCGGGCGTGAAATATGGGGCGATGGCCATCACCGACCAGGCGATGAGCGCGTAGATGACGAGCCAGCTCGGGTGGATGCCGATCTCGATGCCGGCGATCCGGCCGAGCTTCCATGTCCAGCGAAGACGCATATGCTAGGTTGTTTCAGCCGTCACGAGACGGAACCTTCCACCAGCTCCTGCAGCCAATCGAATGCTTTCGATGCAAGCGTTGCTTGCGACTGCGCTGCGTCGCGCAAGTGTGATGAGAGCGCGCTGCGCTTCGTCCACAGCGACTCGGTCAGCTCGTCGGCCATTCCTGGTTGAAGCGGCGCGAGCGGATAGCGCAGGCTCTCGCCGAGCGCGACGATCTTCGGATCGTAGGGCACGGCCAAGAACGGCACGCCGAGTCGCGACGCCAAGATGAGCGCGTGCAGCCGCATGCCGATGACGGCGGTGCAGCGCCGGAAGAGCGCGGTCATGGTGGGCAGATCGTATCCGCCGCCGACGAGCACCGGCGCGGTGCGGCAGCGGCGGATGATGGAGACCGCTGCTTCCACGTCTGCGGGCCGTTGGAAGGGCACGAAGATGACTTGCGCGCCGCATCGGCTGGAGAGGATGTCGACGACGCGGGCGATCTCCCCGCGCGACCTTGTCGAGCAGACGCGACGGGCGCACCACAACGGCGACGAGATCGCCCTGCCCGACGATGCCCTCGCCGGCGAGCGCGCGTTCTGCGTCTTCGGGGACGGCCTCTGGCGCGAGGAAGACAGGATCGGCCGCCAGGCGGATGTCCACGCGCGGCACGAGCTGATGGAGCAGCTGCACGCTTGCCTGATCGCGCACGATCGCGAGGTCTACGCCGGCACACGTCCGCCCGACGATGATCCGGCCGGTGAAGCTCAAGGGGCCGATGCCCTGCGCGAAGATGACGGTCTTCGCGCCTGCGCCTTTTGCCTCGTGGATGAGCCCTGTGTAGTAGAGCAGGCTGCGCAGGCTCGTGGCCGATTGCAAAAGACCGCCACCGCCGCTGACAAAGACATCTGTCTGGCGCAGCACCTCAGCGATGCGCGACGCAGACGCGCGCGGCACGGCTTCCACGCCGAGCTTCTCCGTCTGCTCGGGCTTCCCTGAGAGGACGCGCAGCGTATCGCCAGGGCGTCTGCGCCGCCACTCCTCGATGAATATCTGCAGGATCGCATCGTCGCCGAAATTGTCGAAACCGTAATACCCACAGAGGAGCAGTCGCGCGCCGGCCGCGCTCATCGTGTCGCGGCGGGCTCCCGTCCCAAACGGCGGTAAGCGGCCGCGGCGAACGAGGCCCCGAATCTGATGACGATCGCCAGCAGCGCGCCGAAGAGCAGGCCGTTGAAGACGCGCACGAAGGTGATGAGCAACGGCGTATGGATGTGGCTGAAGGTGTCGATGACGTCCGCCAGCGCAATGCCGGCCAGAAGGACGATGAGCCACCCGGCGCTGCGCCGCGCGGCGGGCGCGAGCGTCGGCAGCAGCATGAGCGCCGGGAAGCCGAGCAAGAACTCCTTGAACCGCGGCCTCGCTCCGACGAGCGTGGTCAGAAAGCCGCGCAGGTGGGTTTCGAAGCCGGAGACGCCGACGTCAGGCTGATTGCCTGAACGCATGAGCAAGAGCGCGGCGCCCGCTGCGGCGAGGAGCACCGCGACGAACTGCCAGACGCGCAGGGGCGCGCCGGCCACGGCATCCGGCCGCTGCGCTGCACCGAACAGCGGCGAGAACGTGTACAGCGCCACAAGCACGAGGGGCGGCGCGAGCAGCAAGAGCTTGATGCCGATGAACTGCTGGACTTCGATCATGAACGTGGCCTGCGACAGGAGGCCCACGACGAAGAGACCGCCGAGGACCGCGACGCCGCAGGCACGCAGCATGCAGACCAGCCCGTCGCGGATGGCGCGTCGCAGCGACCGGTCGTCGGGCAGCGACGGCCGGCTGAAGTACGGCGCCAGCGTCGTGCCGGCGAGCACGGCGAACGTGAGCGCCGCGCCGAGCGCCCAGAGCTGACGCACGATGGAATCGTGGCCCAAGACGGCGGCCGGCCAGAACGCAAGCGCGGTCAGGCCGAAGAAGGTCCATGGCATCCACGACCGCGCGACGCCGTAGATGTCGAGCAGCAACAGGAACGCGCCGGCCGCGCCGATGGCAACGATGAAATACAGCAGATCCATCTTGACGTCATCAAGGAAACCGGCGCCGCGTCCGAAGTTGACGAACCCATAGGCGTGCCCCGTGCGAAACCCGTTCTGCGCCAGGCCGTCGCGTAGCCGGCGCAGCATGTCGAGGTTCGTCGCTTCGGCCGATTCGGTGACGAACGAGCCGTCGGGCAGTTGCCGCTGGATGACGTGCGGGAAGGGCCGGAGATAGATGACGCGGATGTTCCGCTCGCGCACGCCGAGCAGGTAGCGCGCGATGACGACGTCGAGATCCAGCTTGTCGAGCTCGACCTTCGAGATCGCCTGCACGCGGACGGTCTGGTTGACGATCTTGCGGGCCAGCGTGATGCTGCCCTTTTGCACCTGATCCTCGGTGTACGACTCGACGTCGCCGAAGTTCACCGTCTTGTGCGCCCGAAAATTATCGGCGGTCGCATCAAGGTTGAAGGGATAGCCCAACACCGCGTTGCTCGGGCCCCAGAAGATGACCGTGCTGACGCGGCCGCCTTGCAGCATCTGCCCGAAGGTCGCCGCGATGCGATCCGGATCCATCCGCTCGTTGTTCTGGATGCGTGGATCGACGAGCAGGCCGTTGCGCCGGACTTGATCCGCTACGTCCTGAGGAATGCCAAGCCCAAGTCCGTTGAAGAAATCGATCTGCGTCTTCACCGCCAAGAGCGCCGGCAGGCGGGCGCGCAGGACCGTGACGGTGTGCGGTTCGAGCTGGGTGCGCAGCACCGACACGTAGCGCTGCAAGGTCGGCCAGTCGTAGACGGTGAGGTAGACGCTGTTGGGATCGATGGTTCTCGTACGCACCATGGCGGCGAGCAGCCGATCATTGAGCGGTGAGAGCCGTGCGGCGTCGATGATCTGCTGCCCGGTGAGCGCGAGCGCGTGATCGGTCGTGTTGACGCGCTGCCCCTGCTCCTCGTAGACGGCGACAGAGGTCAGTCCCGCCCGGCGCATCTCGCGCATGAGCTCGTCGATGTCGTAGCCGTAGGAATGCGCGAAGTCCGCAAGGTCCTGCTGGTCCATCGTGATCTCGACGGTACGGTCGCGCAATTCGAAGCGCAGACGGTCGACAGCCACCACGAGCGCTGCGACCGCGCCTGCGATGACGGCCCACAGCGCAAGACGCCGCACGAAAGAACCCTGCATGCGCTTGCCTTTGAGGTCGGCCTGAGGCTTGCCTTCGCTCGGCCGCGACTCGCTCGCGGCTTCTTCTACGTTTTCGTCTTGAGCTTGTCCGCCGCTTCGCGCAGCTTCTGCGCGGCGACGTCGAGCGCGTGCGCGGCGGTCTCGATGGAGACGCGGAACACGTATTCACCTCGCTCGGCCGCCGCTTTGGCGAAAGCGCCTGCCTTCTCGTTGATGCGTCCGGCCTCGAATCCCAACGTCTCCGCCGACCAGCTCTGCTCGTCCGCCGTCAGCTGCTCGGCCTGTTGCTCGGGCGAACCGAGCGAGGCGAGCTGGGCCGCCATGAGATCGAGATCGATCTCGGCGCGGCCCGTCTCGGACGCCCGTTGCTCGCAGCTGGTCACTATCTGATGATAGAGCCGGTCGATGACGGACGTGCGCCGCGAGGGGGCCATGGAAAGCGAGTGGTTGACGCGATCCAGGTAGTCGTTGAGCGTCTGGGTGGCGTCACGTGAGATCGGCATGATCGAATCCTCATTGAGTAACGGGCTGAGTAGCGGGCTCTTGCAGAAGCGGACCTTTGCAGCAACGGACCTTGAGCACCGTTCCACCGGCCCCTTGCCGTTACATACCGGACCGGGGCCGAAAAGTGACAGGTGCGAGCGGCTGGGCCGGCAGGGCTCCCGCCGGTATTCGC
Organism: Vulcanimicrobiota bacterium; assembly: GCA_963806005.1. GTDB lineage: Bacteria > Vulcanimicrobiota > Vulcanimicrobiia > Eremiobacterales > Eremiobacteraceae > JAFANK01. The sequence goes on from CAWDWJ010000008.1 coordinate 164,340, forward strand.
CGACACCTGTGGCATGGCGTCAGTCAACCTCACGTGCACCTCATGCACAGCCGACAGCCCGTGCGATCGGTGCCGTTCCATCGCCCGGGCTCTCCGTGCTGCCGGGCACGCCATAACCCAGAGCTCGCGCTACGATGCGCTGCGCGCGGCGACGGTCGGGTCCTACGGCTTCGACGCCTGCGTGCTTCCCGTGGCGCGGCATGAGTCGGCGGTCATCGACGCCGCCGCGGCGCTGCTCGCCCGCACGCGCGTTGCACTTGTGGTCGAACCAGGCATGCACGCCGAGATCGCGCTTCCCAACGTCAACGTCATCGAGGCTGCCGACTGGCAGCGACTCGCCTTCCCGACCAGCTGGATAGAGGATGCGGTTGCGGCGGCGCCCGACCCTGATGAGACGCGGACCTTTGAGGAGCTCTCCGTCCCCGAAGGCGACGTCGATCTCAGCCGCCGGCGTCTGAAGACCGTGGTGCGGCGCGTTCAGCGCGAGCTCGGCGCGACCGGTTTTCCGGAGGATGCGCGCCTGGATCTGCTCGCGACGCTCGAAGATGAGATCGCGTGGGCGAAGATGAGCGGGATGTGCTTCGGCCTCGTGCTTGTCCACGTCGCGCGCACGGATGCTGCGTCGAAGACCGCCGGCATGGACCGGCTGCTCGGAGTGCTCAGACGGCACGTACAGCGGGCGGTCCGCGCAAGCGATATCGTCACGCACGGCACCGATAGCGTGGCCGTTATCGTCGGTGAAGCAGCGCTCGATCAGACTGCGGTCGCCACGAGCCGGATCAAAAAGGCCGTCCGCAGGGCGATCAAGGAGGCCGCCGGGCCGGCAGGGCCTGCGTCCGCCAAAGGACGCGTGACACTGGGCGTCGCCGTGTACCCGACGCACGGGACGACGCGTGCCGCACTGCTCGCCCGGGCCGCCGCGACAGCCGTTTCGATCTGAGCGGTATCATGCAGGCTCAGATCCCGGCGAACCATTCGTAGTCGCGATCTTCCCAATACCCGCCACGTCCAAGCCTGCCACCCAGGGAAGCGACCACTTCGATGTGCTGCACGTGCTTCGCGCTCTTGTAGCCGAGCTGCGTCGGCACTTTCAGGCGCAAGGGGGCGCCGTTTTTGACCGGTACCGGCCGGTCGTTGAGGTCGTAGGCGAGCACGGCCTGTGGATGCATGGCTTGGCGCAGGTTCAACGACTCGTAGTACTGATTGCCCGAGCCGTCGTCGTCCATACAGTGAAAGACGACGTATTGCGCGAGAGGCTTGACGATGGCCGCCCCAAGCAGGTCGGCGACGAGCACGCCGCTCCATTTGCCGATGACGCTCCAGCCCTCGACGCAGTCGTGGCGCGTGATCTGCGAACGCCGCACGAACTTGCGGCGTAGCGTCGCCATGTCGTAGGATGCAGGACGTTCCACCAGACCGTCGACGCGCAGCGAGAAGCCGCTCCAGCCGTGCGTGGTCCAGCGCTGGTACGCGTCAGACGATGGCGGGTCGAATCCATTATGCCGGAAGTCATGGGAGATATCTGATTCGCGGTACTCGTGCGCGAGTGGTTGGCCAGCGCCGAGGATCGCGAGGTTGAGCCGTTCGGGCGCCATGAGCACGGCGTGGACCCGGTCGTTCTCGTTCAGCGACGTGGCGATGCGCGCGCAGCCTGCGAACGACGAGGCTGCGACGAGTCCGACGAACGACCGGCGATCCATCTTCATGATGGCTTCCTCCCTTTGATCACGTACCAGCCGGTGATCATCGAGCGGACATTGTTCACACAACCGGTGAGCGCGACCATCATGAGGTGCACGGCGAAGAACGCCATGAGCGCGATCATGCCCCCAAAATGCCAGATGCGCGCGAACTGCCTGCCCCCGAAGAGCTGCGGCAGCCAGGGCGCCCACGCGTCGACCGAAGGCCCTAGGGCAAGGCCCGAAGCGATGACGATCGGCACGACGACGAAGATGATCCCGAAGTAGGTCAGCTTTTGCAGCGGGTTGAGCACGGGCTCGCGCGGCAATCGCCAGGGGATGAGGTGCGTGCGCACGGCATGCGGCAGATCGCGCAGATCGGCGCGCGATGGTCGCAGCCGTAGCGCCCAGTATCCGTAGATGGCCGCGCACGCGACGAGCACCCAGGCGAAGAACAGATGCCAGCGCCGTCCGTCCGCCAGGTCCTGATACGCCGGGATCGTGGCCCACGACGGGAAGGCGCGCCCGGTCTCGCCGCCCATGCCGTCCGGCCCGTAGCCCAACACGTGTGTCGTGTTCACCCGTAAGGAGCCGATCTGCACGTACCCGACCGGCTCGCCGCTCGGCGTTTGGTCGGAACCGAACTTGACCACCGGCCTCTCGAAATGCGAGACGTCGGATGCGTACAGCGCCGGATGCGCGTTGAAGATTTGCATGCCGCTCATGGCAAGCACGCCGAGCGCAAGCGCTGCGACCCAGTGCGTGAGCCGGACCGGCAACGGGTGGCGGTAGACTCGGGAGCCCGATCTCTTCACGTCATGCATACGGATGAAAGAACGTCCCGGATGTGCGGAGCGGAACTGCCGCTCTACGCCGAATCCTCGCGGCCGTGTCCTTCGCGCAAAGGTCTGCAAGTCCGTTTCGTACGAACGCGCTGCCGCATTGGCATGTATCGCATCCGAGGAGAAGTGCATGACATCGAAAAGCATCAACCACGCCGCCGCCTGGGTCGGCGCCATCGTCTTCTTTCTCTGGGGCTGGGTCTGGTTCAGTTTGCTGTTCAAGGCGCAGACCATGGCCATGATGAGCCAGCTGGGAACCGCGAACAGTCCGGCAAGCCCGGTTCCCTACGTCGTCGGCTTTCTGATGGCGCTCATCTTGGGATACGGCGCGGCGACCGCGCTGGCCGATAGCGACAATCCCACCGCCGCGCACGGCGTCTCCTTCGGTCTCTTCATGGGCGTCGTCTTCTACGCGAGCGTCACGCTGACGACGACATTGTTCTCGGGCCAGCCGCTGGGCGGTTGGCTGCTCAACGTGGGTTGGGCGCTGACCGGATTCGCGTTTGTCGGCGCGATCGTCGGCGGCTGGAGAAAGCGCGCGGCCTAGGTCAATACTGACGGCTGGTCCGCGGCTGCCAGCCTGCCGGCGGCGCGGGCATCTCACCCGGCACAGCCACAGGTGCGATGCCAATGCTCTTGCAGCTCATGGACGGCGGGAACGACGCCACGACCGCGTCGGGGATCTGCGCCGCGCTCGCTGGCAGGGGCGCAAGCGTGCCTGCCAGGCGCGCCGGGTCGAAGCCGCCGAGCAGGTCGGTGATCGCCGGGTTGGTGTCGCGCGGGCCGCGCGGTAGATACGGTTTTTCGTCGGGCAGCGATCCGAGCGCCGGCAGGTCGAAGAGCGCGCCGAGGAACTTCGCAAACGAGGCGTGGTCGCCCGGATCTGAGATCACCGCCCCGGGCTTCGCATACGGTGAGATGAGGATGAGCGGCACGCGCGCTCCATCCCCGCAAGGGTGGCCGTCCGGGCAGTCCTCGAACACCGGCGGCGGCACGTGGTCGTAGAACCCTTCTGAGTCATCCCAGAGGATGATGATCGCCGAATCGTTCCAGTATTTGCTGCGCGCGATCGCGTTGACCACCGTCGCGACCATGGCCTCGGAGATGTGCGAATCGGAATACCCTGGGTGGTCGTCGTCGCCGCGGAACGCCTTGCGGACGTTGGGGTCTGGATTGGCAGGCTGCCAGCCGGGCAGATTGCGGTAGCCTCCCTTGATGAACACGACTCCGTCTCCGGGTAGCGTGCCGCCCTTGATGGCGGGCAAGACCTCGCTCAAATCGTGCACGTTGTTCCACAGCGCCGCGTTTTGCCGCACGTAGCCGAAATATTGCGCGACGTTGTGGTGGGTCACGTAGGCCGGATACGTGCCGCTGCCGTCGTCTTTGAAACCTTCCTGGTACCAGCCCCAGGGGATCGCGGGCTTGCCCGAGCCGGCCAGCGCCGCGATGTCGTCTCTGATGTCGTCGTTGTCGATAACGGCAGACGTCGCCGACGTGCCGCTGAGCGTCAGCAAGAGATTCGCAAAGGTCAGATCGATCTGCTTGGCTTTGGGCTCGCCGCCATGGTACGGTCCAAACGCGGGGTAGAGATCGTCGACCACAGGGACGCCAGGCCCGTTATCCGCCGGGCCGACCGCCTGCGAAGGATGGCGCGCCCATTGCGTCTGGCCGGTCTGCGCCGCGATGAGGTCAATATTGCCCGGCGTGGACGGCCCGTACATGCCTTGGAAGATGTGGTCGTAGAGCGCGAACGTCTTCGCGTATTTCCATAGGAACGGAACCGTGTCGCAGTCCTCGTGCGCCATGGTCAGGATGCCGACGCGTTGCGCATCGTCAAGCGTGGCGCCCAGCCGCAGCATGCGGCCTTCCTCGGCGCTGACGTAGAGGTCCATCTTGCCGCCGTCGGCTTTGGTGATGAGCGCGGGGCGCGAGTGGTCGGCATCGGCGAGGTCCGGGTCGGCGATGCGGAAGGGGCTGATCCACTGATTGCCGATCGGGTCGTACTGCCGAAAGCCGTGCGCGCGAGCCTCGTCGGTGGCGAGATTGTCGGCGCCGGGAAACGTGCCGAAGTATGAGTCGAACGAACGGTTCTCTTGATAGATGACGAAGACGTGTTTGATATGCGCGCGCAGGTTGGTCAGCAGCGTCTGCTGCGCGGCGTCGTCGGCGTGCAGCGATGCAGGGGAAGCAAGCGCGAAGGCGAGGGCTACCCCCGCCGAGAGCGCATATCTCATTGCCGCGGGCATGGCACCTCTCATTCCACGGCTGCAGCCCGTATCCGCCCGGCTTTGACGGCCGCGGCGAGCGCATCATAGTCGCGCTCGGTCTGGTCCGCGTAGTCGGAAGCGAATTCGAGGATGGCCCGGTCGAAGGGATTGCGTTGTCCGATGTACCCGCTGATGAACGCCGGATCGCCAGAACGCGCGTGGGCGCGGGCCAGCGCCCAGCCACAGAAGCCGGCATAGTCTTCAAGATTTGACGCTTTCATGTTCTCGATGTCCGCCGACGCCTTCATGTCGCGCAGCTGGCGGATGTAGAAGTCACGACCGTCATCACGGCGGATCCAGCCCAAGAACGTGTCGCTTGCCGCTTGCATCAGCCGCTGGGCCGTCACCACGCGTTCACCGTGATTCTCGTAGCTGCTCTTGCCGGCGTAGGGCTCGAGCACCGACGGCATCGCCTCTTTGATCTGGAGGAAGAGCGGGTCATCGTCGCCCGCCTCGAACAGCGCGATGCCACAGCGCGTGCCGACGCTGCCGACGCCGACCACTTTGACCGCGCTGTCGACGAAACGGTAATGGTCGAAGAGCACGCGCACGTCGTCGCGGAGCGTCTCCCGATAACGCTCGAATGACTGGCGCGTATGCTCGATGAGTGCGCCGCCACGAACCCCAGGATGGAAGATCAACGGCGGCCTATCGACGATCCGCCGCCGGCCCTTAACCTTCCGTGTGAGCTTGGGCAGCTCGTGCGTCCCGGGGTGCGAGTGCACGATCTGTTGCGGCGTGGCTTTGAAAGCGGAGCTTTGCGAGCTGCGCACCAGCTCGACGAACGCCCCGACGTCGAGGCGCGAATACCAGATGTCGAGCTGCGACATCGCCGCGTAGTCGATCATGCGTTCGCGATAGGTCTCGACCGCGGCGAGCGCCGCTTTCTTGCAGGCTTTGTTACCGAGCTCGATGTGCCGCCCGGCGACCACGATGCTCGCGCACAGGCGCTTCACATCCCACTCCCACGGCGCCGGCACGCTCTCGTCGAAATCGTCAATATCGAAGATGAAGTTGCGTTCCGGTGTCGCAAATGCGCCGAAGTTGGCGAGGTGGGCATCGCCGCAGGCTTGGACTCTGGCGCCCGTGACGGGCGTGGTGGAGAGGTCGCTTGCCATGATCACCGCCGCGCCGCGCAAGAACGCGAACGGCGAGACGAGCATGCGCCCATAGCGGATCGGGATGAGCTCCGGCAGGCGACCGAGATTGGACTCTTCGAGCTCGGCGACCGGGTCGGGCCTGTGGGCTCCTGGTCGCCATCCCGCGTGGCTCGAGCGCGGCACTTTTTCGCGCCGGGCCTTGCCGGCGGCGATGCGGTCGGCGACCGTTGCCATGCCGCCCATCGACAACAGCGCCTTGCGCTTGGCCCGCGCCGTGGCCTTGGCCATCATCTACTCCTTCGCAGAGGAGAACGCCAGCCGCGGGGCTATTTCCTTGTCGCCCGGTCCCAAAGGCCCCCTTTCACGTAGTTCTAGATTTCGTTATACTACAAGCAGGCATTATGTCTGCTCGCTGCGTCGTATTTCCGCAAGATCGATCCGAGCGCTGGGTACTCGTGCCGGGCGTCGCTTCTGCGCGCCAGATCGACATCCGCAACGAATCGGATGCGCCCATCGAGTGCCACCTAAGGGTCGAACAGCCTCAATCCGCATCTGCGTCTCCAGCGGTGCTCACCATACAACCGCGTCACGCGCGCACGGCCGACATCATCTTTCTCGCCAACTGGTCGCTCGACCAGGGCAACGCGCTCGTCGTCTCGCTTCGCGATCCAAACGGCGAACAGCTCGCCGTCTTCACGCACGAGCTCGTGGCCGCCGAGAACTCTGATTGCGCCGTCAACCTCGATGTGAAAGGCCCGATCCTGGTCGGCGATACGCTGGCCGGGTTCAAGCTTTGGTTCTCGATCGCGAGCCGCAGCGCTACGGCGCGCCGCTTCGAAGTCGACTTCATGCCGCATCCCTCGCTGCGATTCCCCGAGCGCAAGACGGTGTTGCTCGGACCCGGCGAAGCGACCGCCTTTGAAGTGCCCGTCGAGTGGAACCGCGCGGTGCGCGATCTCCACTGGTGGAACCATCCGCTCGTCATCGAGGCGTTCGTGCCCGTATCGCGCGGGCGCCGTACCGCGACCTTGTCCTGGGATGTCATCGAGCGCAAACTCGATAAGTACGTGGATGAAGATGACAAAGTGGCGAGGGTCGTCGCTGTTGCTGCGCCGGAGGCCGACTCCTCGTCGTACCTGCACAAGACGCCCGGTCAGCTCAAATATACAGAACTCCTCGAGCTCAAGAAGCTCGAGCAGGCGGTCGTCGGCGGCGGACACGTGCGCACGCCCACGAAGGCCGCCGCGGAGAGCTCCGCACCTGCCGGCCACAGACGCGTGCCGATCGCGCCGCTCGTCACCACGGGCATCGCGCTTGTCGCGCTCGGAGTGGGCGCCTTCTTCTACCTTCGTCCACCGGTCGCGCATCCCGCCACCGCCCCGATCCACGTGACTCCCCCAGAGCTCGCGACCCCGGTGCTCACGATCCGCGCGCCGGCAGCCAAGCAGCTCGTCGTGGCGGGTCCCGTCGCCAAACCTGTATGGACGAGCGTTGCCGTGGCTTCACGGACCACCGTCGCCGCCGTCGACTCTTCACGAGAAGCCGTTGCTGCCGCGACCGCAGCGGCACCGCCGAAGACGGTCGCGCTGGCGCCGCACCATGCCCCGCAGGCGCTCCCCACCATCGACCGCAATGCGGTCGTCGAACTCAGCGGCGTCGACGCGGCGTACACGTCTGGTGGCCACGCGGTTAGCGTGGCCTGGACCGGCTCGGCGCAGGCGAGCGCGACCGTCGAACTGCTTGACGTCCGCGGGAAGATCATCGCCTCTCGCACGATCCGCGGCGATCGCTCGACGGCGACCGTCCGGCTACCTCGCGGTTATCGTGGATCGGTGAACGTGCAGGTCATCGCCCTCGGCCATCACGGCGAGCGCGTGGTCCAATCCGCGTCGCTGACGCCCGGCGGCTAGATCGCCCGTGTCGGACAAACAGCAAGACGTCCTCAAGAAGTTCAAGAGCTTGGGGTTCACGGAGATGGGCCGCCTCAAGAACGGCAATGTGTTCGTCGAGCTCAAGAGCAACGATCCGGTGCGCGCGGTCGTCACCCCCGATGGCACGGTGACGGCGCTTTCTGGTGACCTTTCCCGCTACGATTGGCGATCGCGCTCCTCGTAATACGCGCCGACATAGCCGTGAGCACCGTTCATCTCCTTGATATCGTGGCACGCCCCTGGCCGTGGTATGTGTGCGGACCGCTCATCGGCCTCATGGTCCCAGCGCTGCTCCTGGCGTCGAACAAGGAATTTGGCATCTCGGCGAATCTGCAACACTTGTGCGCCGCCATCATGCCGAGCGGGAACCGGTACTTGCGCTACGATTGGCGCGCGGTCGGCGGCTGGAATCTCATCTTCTTCCTCGGCATCGCCCTCGGTGGCTTCATCGCAGATCCCGTCCTGCACGTGACGGGTTCGGTGCCCATCGCCGCCTCCACCGTCGCGATGCTCGGCCGGCTCGGTGTGTTCTACAATCTCGGCATGATGCCCAGCGACGTCTTCAGCTGGCATGGCCTCCTGACCGCTCCGGGATTCCTCACGATAGTCGTGGGCGGTTTTCTCGTGGGTTTCGGAGCGCGCTACGCCTGCGGGTGCACGTCGGGCCATGGCATCACGGGTCTGTCGCAGTTCGAGCTGCCATCATTGCTCGCGGTCTGCGGGTTCTTTGCCGGCGGCATCCTCGCGTCGTTCGCCCTACTCCCGCTCATCATGAGATTGTGACGATGTTCCTCGGTCGCGTGCTCGCGCTCGGCGCATTCTTCGGATTCGTGCTGGTCAAATCGCAGGCCGTGTCCTGGTACCGGATGCAAGAGATGTTCCACTTCCAATCGATCTATATGTATGGCATCTTTGTCAGCGCGATCGCGACCGCGGCACTGTCGGTCGCGCTGCTGCGGCGCCTGCACGTCCGTTCCGTCGATGGTTCGCCGATCGTCATGGAGCGCTTCCAGCCGCCGCTCGCGCGCTATGTCTTGGGCGGGCTCATCTTCGGGATCGGTTGGGGGCTCACGGGCATCTGCCCCGGACCGATCGCCGCGCTCATCGGAGCCGGGTATAGCGTGGTGATCGTGGTGCTGGCGAGCGCGATGCTGGGCACCTGGACGTACCTCGCCCTCTCTGACAAGTTGCCGCAATAGCCGGCCGCACGCCGGCGCGCGCGGAAATCTGGTCGAAAAGTCCTAAGCGGATGGGGGCCATCGCGGGCGAAAAACGTGCGCTCGATCAATGAGCGTGCTGGCCCGCTCCAGGTATCATAGGGCCAAGACGACCCGATTGATCTAGCCCCATTTGCGTGGGGTCAACAGCGGGTCGCTCTTCTTTTTATCGGGCCGTCCACGCGTTCGATCGGGCAGCTCTCGACGGCTCGGTCACGGCTCGACAGGCGGCTCGGCGTCTCCGTCAGCACCCGGCTGACGCATCGCGCGAGAGTAGTAGATGTCCATGAGGTGGCCGAGCGCGAGACAATCGTTTGCGGTCAGCTTGCCGGTCGCTCGACCGTCAGTACCGCTTACGTCGAATTCGATATAGCTGAAGTGCGGTTTGAAGCGGAATTCCCCGCCCTTGAATTTCACCGAGGTCTTCATCGGCACCAATCCCACCCTTCCTATGAGATGCTGCGAGGACAGAGATTGGTCGTATGTCTGGATTATCGGCATCGGTGGGCATAAGAGCGTAGGCCGGACCCCGCGTACGCATACTAGAACCTTCGATGCAAAACTGCTAGTAGCGTGAGCCGCATCAGATGCTATAATGAGTCACTCACAATGAGGGGGACGATCATGAATCGGAGACTGAGCTTTGGTGTGGCCATTCTCGCTGCTTGCTTCCTTCTTCAGTCGCACGCTGCGCTTGGGGCGTGGAGCGGCTTTTCGAGCCTTGGGACGACGCTCGTCAACTCGGATGCGTCGTGCGCTCCGCTCAGTTCGGGGAAAGTGATCTGTGGAGCGCGCAGCCTCCAACATACGCTCTTGGTGGATCTGTTCAACGGCACGACCTGGTCTGGCTGGCTGAATCTCGGCGGGGTGATCACCTCCAATCCGAGCTGCACCACAGGCGGAGCCGGTAAGGTGGTGTGCGCCGCCAGAAGCATGACGAGCACGCTTTTGGTCACGATCTTCAACGGCACCAGCTGGAGCGCTCTCGCTTCAGTGGGTGGTGTGATCGTGTCGGCACCGAGCTGCACGGCGCTCAGTGCGGGCAAAGTGCTGTGCGTTGCTCGAAGCTCGACTGGCGGACTCACTGCGACCACCTTCAACGGAACGACGTGGAGCGTCTTCACGACCCTCGCGGCGAACACCACGTCGGCACCGGCCTGCGCCAATGACGGCGCGAACCGCGCCGTGTGCGTATCATTGAGCACGACGAGCAGCGTCCTGGTCAATCGTTTCAGTGGGACCGCATGGGCTGGATTTCTCAACATCGGCGGTCGCGGGACGTCGGAGCCGACGTGCACGGGGCTCGGCCTCACCGGTCAAGTGGGGTGTTTTGCCCGTGGCACCGACACGGCGTTGTGGGCCACACGCTTCAGTAATGGGACCTGGGCAGTGGGGAGTTGGAGCCCGTGGGGATCACTAGGCGGCCTCGTCGAGTCAAAAGGCAGCTGCGCGATCGTGAAGGCGGGCCAGATCGTCTGCGGTGCCGTCGGTACGGTTGACAGCGCCCTCTACGTGAATCAATTCAATGGCAGCTCCTGGAGCGGATGGCTGCGGTTGGGTCAGACGGCTGTCGGTGCTCCCAGCTGCGCGGTGCTCAGCGCGGGCAAGGTGCTGTGCGCCATCGTCGGCGTCAACAACCAGGCCTTGAGCGTGATCGGTCCGTAGGGCGGCGCTGCCGGACCATCCGTCTGTATCGACACAGCACGCTCGAGCATTTTGGGTCCTTTGGACCGCAGCGCCGTGCCTAGTCGCGGGAGTACAATATAGGTAGTCGCTCGCGTGACGTAGAGCGATCCAGGCGCGCTGCGGCGCTCTCTGGGAAATAGACGAAGGAGAGATCCTCATGTATGAGACCCCGAGGATAATTGTTACGCTCGATGCGAGTGACGTATTTTCGACGGCCCTAGGCGATCACTGCAGCTCCGTGGGCTGCTAATAGCAACGCTCTAGCGTTCGAGCGATAAAAAACAAGGGGAGTGCTTCGCTACGGCGAGCCTCCCCTTTGCGTTGCTCGCGTCGATCGATGCCGGGCCGAGGACGCAGCGTCACGACCAAGAAGGTGGCTGCGTCCATGACGCTTGCCAGACGAAGACTTGGCTGGATCATCGCGCTCGTCGTCGCGCTGCTGCTCGTGGCGGGCATCGCCACGCTCGTGCGCTCGCTTGCCAGCCCGAACGCGCTATGGACGATCGTCCAGTCCTGCGTCGCCGAGCAACAGCGAGGTCACACGCCACCGGGCGAATGTAGCTCGGTCGATCTTCAAGCTCACGTGGCCATTCTGCGCTCGATCGAGGGGCGCTGGCAGTACCTCGCAATTCCGACGACGCGCGTCACTGGCATCGACGATCCACAAGTGAAGGATCCTCGACTCCCGAACTACTGGGCATTGGCCTGGTCCGCTGCCAACCATTACCTGCCTGCAAGCGTCACGCGCAACCGCGCGAACATCGGCCTGGCCATCAATTCGGTCCCTGGCCGTAGTCAGAATCAATTGCACATCCACATCTCGTGCGTCAGGCCATACGTACGGGCTTTGTTGCTTGCCAATGAGAGCCGGATCGGAACGACCTGGTCGCAGCCGTTCTTAAAGGTCGGGAACGCCGACTATCGGGCAATGCGGGTGGAAGGCCGCACGCTCGACGGCCACGATCCGTTTCTGCTCGTGCTCCAGGTGCCGGGCGCTTCGCAGCAGATGGGTCTCCACACCCTCGTCGTCACCGGTGCGAGCTGGAACAACGGGAACGCGTCCGGGTTTATCATCCTCGACGACCACGCGCACGAGACGAGCGACGGGCCCGACGACGGCCATGGCGAGGGGCTTCTCGACGAGGATTGTTCCGGCCTCACCTAGCGCTGCTCGGACTCCCTTGCGACATCTGCCGTTCGCTCGGCCGCACGGCGCAACGCTGTGGATGCCACGATATGTCATATACGGCAATGAGTTGATACAAAGTACCTACGTCACGGTTAGGAGTGAACAAAGCACGACAAGAAAGAGCTAACCCATGAATGGTCTGTCTAGGTCCCCGCGCCCGCAACGCGGCTTCTCGATCGTCGAGGCGCTGCTTGCCATCTTGATCCTCGTTGCGGCGTTTTTGGGTTGGAGCAGCGTAATGATCATCGCGACGGACGCTGAGAACAAGGCCGCCACCCACACACAAGCCATCGCCGCCGCGAACGAGATCCTCGAATGGATGCGGCGCGACCCGGGTTTCTGGGGCACCGAATACGTGTCGGGATCGTGCCCGCATTGCTGGCCAACCGTCTACAACGACGTCGTCGGTTCGACCACGCCGCGACCGTGCGCAAGCGTCATCACGGGCGCATCGGCGAACTGCACCTTCAACTGGCTCGCCACCGCGGACCCGGGCTCGACCAATCTCGCCCACCTGGCCGTCGTCGTGGCCTTCAAAGGTGCGAACCAACAGATTGAGCACTACACGGTCATGGGAATGGCTCGAAAGCTGTGATCGCCAAGCGGACTTCACGCCCGAACCGTGGCGTGACGCTCGTCGAGGGGCTGATCACCACGGTGATCATCGGCCTCGTCCTGACCCTGACCGCCGCGATGTTCACGCAGATCGTCAGGCATAACGAGAAGACGATGACTGACATGAGCGCGGAGAGCCAAGCCCGCATCGCGATCACCAAGGTGTCCAACGACCTCCGCCAGGCGATGCTCCCCTATGGCACGTCTGGCCTTCCTATCAGCTCACCGGCCTATCCCTCAACGGGTACGGCCACGCCGCAGCCATCGGTCACGTTCACCGAGGCCGATAATCTCAACGCCGCCAACTTCACGAATCCTCCGTTCGACACGGTGACCATCAGCTGGGATTCGACACACCACACGATCACGCGGACGGTGAACGGCGGCCCCGCCCAGGTCCTCGAGCACGATGTCACGGCTTTCGCCGTGTTGCCCTTGAACTACGACGAGTACCAGATCAGCGTGACCGTCGCCCCACCGCATCGAGGTCAGGTCTCGTCGCCGCCGTTCTCGGTCGTCTCCAGCGTGTTCATCAGCTACTATCCGACCAATTACAGTCCGGGGGGCCCATGAGCGGCAGGACACGAGGTGTTGCCCTTATCACGGTGCTGTTCATTATCGTCGTGCTCGCCATCCTCATCGGCGCGCTGCTGACCGCGGTTCCCATGGAGCTTCGCGCCGTGGCTTTCGCCGGGTTCGATAACCGCGCGCTGTACGCGGCCGACGCCGGCATCGAGGCGCTCACCGAGGGGCTGACGGTCGGCAATACATCTTTGGGGGTCGGATCGCTCGTCGCCCCGGATGGGAGCACCTCGACGTATAATGCGACCGTGATCGCCTCGGCGTCATCGTGCGGCTCTGGCGAAAACTTGATCCAGTCCATCGGCACCTCGCCCGTCGGAGATCAACGGAAGGTCTACGCCGTCGTCGCGCAGACAACGTTGTCGAGCTATGGGCTATGGGTGAACAACAATCCCAACGGCGTGTATCTGGTGAGCGGCCTGTCGTATTACGATGGCGCCATCTACCTCGGCGGCGGCCCGAGCGATCCGCAGCTCGTGAACTATATCGTCGGGCAACGCTGGATATTCAACGACCAAGTCACCTTTGCCGGAGCGAGCGGCGTCAACTGGTTCAACAATGGGACCTCGACGACGCAGCCCGCGCAGACGAATACCGCGGCGTGGTTGGCCGTGGACGCCGGCGGGTACTCCAAAGTGACGGTCGGTGGGACGACACAGCCATATCCCGGCGCGCAGCAGAGCATAGCGCTGGCCAATGAGGCCTACGGAACGCCGGCCGGCACGACGTACCCGGCGCCGAAGCTTGGCAACGCGGTGTACATGAACCAGCAGCTACCGGGGAGTCCCGGCGGCGCTTTGGCGTCTGGCATCTTCGTCCAAGGAGATTCCTCGATCACCATGACCTCGTCAGCGTACGGTGCGACGCCGTCGACGATGACGTGGACGTTCAACACCGTGAGCAGCGATAAGAACACGATCAGCGACCCCATCACGGTCGCCGTGAACTACACATCGAATACGACGACGTTCACCGACACGAAGACGCTGAAGACGACGACCTACACGGGCGTGCCGGCACAGACCACGTTGCCGAGTTCGAACAGCGGTATCGTCTTCGACAACGGCACGGTCACGGATGTGTCAGGCACGTATAACGGCGCCTATACGCTCGCGGTCCCCGACGACGGCTCGATCGATAACGCGATCTACGTGGCGAACAATATCGTCGCCCACGATAATCCGCAGACAAACTCGAACAGCACGGATTCGTTCGGCCTCTACGCGAACGACGTATACATCGACGACAAGAGCCCGTCGATCCCGTTCAACCTCACCATCCAGGCCGCGATCGTCACCGGTAACGCGACAGAGGTGGCCGCGAAGACGAACGACGGCACGTTCACGACGAGAGACGACGCCGGCACCCTGCCGCTCTACGGCAAGGTGAACCTCTATGGCGCGCTCGCCGAGAACATCTATGGAGAGACCTACACCTGGTCGGGATCAAAACAGGTCACCGGGTGGGGCAAGAACTTCCTGTCCGACCCCCGTTTCTCCACGTGTCCGCCGCCCGGATCGCCTCTCGTGGGCAAGACCTGGCACCTCATCGCCTGGAAGGATGAAGGCACGCCGTAGCGGACGTATCGCTGCCCCCAACGACCCCAAGGACGCCCGGCTATTGGATAGTTGACACGCGAACGCCATCGGCGATCTTATCCGAGGGATGCAGAATCACGACGTCGCCCTCGCTCAGCCCGCTCTTCAGCTGCGCGTCGCCGCTGCCGACATGGTCGACCACGACGCGACGGCGCCGCGCTCGACCACCCTCCACCGAGAAGACGCACCACTGATCGTCGCACCGGAACAACGCGGCTGCCGGGACGCGGAGGGCGGCTTTCGCCTGCCAGGTCGCTATGCGCGCTTCGACCCGGTAGGCATCGCCAAGTCCGGCGTGGGTTCCCGTGATGTCGCCGATGACGTTGACGCGTTGCTCCTCGACACCGAGCGCCGAGATCTTGGTGAATGCAGATGGCTCGACATAGCGGACCCGGCCTTGATAGCGCCAGGTGTTGGATCCATCGTCCACCGATATCACCGCGCCGGGTGTGACCTCGACCGCATCGGTCGACAGCAGTTCGATGACGAGCTCGAGGTCGGAAGCGTTGCCGATCTCCACGATGGGGGTTCCCGCTGCGACGAATTGCTCGCTCTTCTGCAGCACGCGCAGTATCCGGCCTGACGTGGGGGCGCGGATCACCGTGCGCGAGGCGTCGTCACGCAATTTCTGCAGATCTGCTCGGGTGGCGGCGAGCTGCGCGTCATACACGGTGAGCAGATAGTCGGGGTCGTTCACCTTGGCGACCACTTCGGCCAGGCCGCCCTTGGCCTCGGCGGCCCGTGCACCCGCGGATTCGGCTTCGAGTATTGCGGCGTTGAATTCGCTTTGCCGGATCGACGCCGACAGTTCACTGTTCTCGAGATCCGCGCGGGAGATGCCGCCCTGTGAGTACAGCTTTCGCGCACGCTCGCGGTCGCGCAGCGCTTGATCGAGCTGTGCGCGGGCCTCTTGAAGCTTGGCCCTGGCTGCCTGCTGGTCGGCCAACGCCGATGTCTCCCGCGCCTGCGCCTGGGCGATTGCCGCGCTCTTCGGGCGCAGCGTGCCCACGCCCGCGCGCCGCGCCTCGATCTCGCCGATCCGGGCCTCGTCCTGTGCGATCGCGGAGAGCAGCGGCAACGGGTCGATGCGCGCGATGATCGTCCCTTGTGAGATGCGATCGCCTTCGAGGAGGCTCACCCGGCCGAGACGGCCGCCCACCGTGGCGGAGATGACATATCGCTCGCGCACGCGCGTCTTGCCCTCGCCCTCGACGACGGCCTGGAGCGGTCCGCGATCCACGGCCTGCACGTCGACCGGGACGGCCTGCGGCCGGAACACGTAGACGAGCGCGGCGAGCACGGCGAGGACCAGCACGGCCAGAAGGACGCGCGTCCGCATCGTGTTGGACATGTCAGTCACCAGCCTTGAGAACGGCGACGAGATCGAGCCGGTCGATCTGGCGGCGGACGATGAAGCTGGATATCGCCGTCAACGCGAGCGTGAAAAGGAACGCGAACGCCACGCCGGCCGGCGAGATCGTGAAATGGAGCCTGAACTCTTCGGTCTCGTGGGTGCTGGACATGAGTAGAGCGTACAGCGCACCGAACGCGATACCGGGGACGATCGCGACAACGGCGAGCACGACCTGCTCTCCGACGAGGATCCGCCACGTCTCACGCCGCGAAAACCCCAGGATGCGAAGCGTCGACAGTTCGCGCGCCCGCTCGGAGAGCGAGATACGAGCTGCGTTATAGGTGACGCCGAAGGCGATGATGGAAGCGAAGAGCAGGATCAGCACGACTTCGATCTCCAGCGTGTTCGCGATGGTTTGGTTGAAGTTCACGAGTGAAGCCTCTCGGAACGTGACACCGGCGACGGCTGGCGTGCGTTTGATCCGTTGGTAGAAGTCGTCGGCCCGCAGTGTGTCGAGGACGACGAACGCCCCGGATATCTGACCTCGCTGGTCAAGAAGCCTGCCAAGGTTGTCGATATCGGCATACACCGACATGCCGATCGGCTCGTCGACCGTGCCCACCACCCGCATCGTCAGCGTCGGCCGCCGATCTTCGAGCACGCTGATCGTGATTGGGGCACCGATCGGCACCCCCAACACCTGTGCCAGCTTGTCCGTGATGATGACGCCTGAGGGCGGCACATCCACCCGATGCAGACGTGCGTCGAGGATGCGGCGCAGTTCGCCTCGCGCGGGAAGCCCCAGGATCGGCACTTTTCGCGACACATGCCCGTAGCTCACCCGTGCCGCGACGCTGCGGAACGGCTCGAGGCGCTTGACACCCGGGAAGGATGCGAGATCGTACGCGGCAGCCGGAGCGAGCGGATGAAAGAAGGTGACGGTCGCATCTTCGAGTTGAACCTGGCGGAACTGCAGGTCGGCCATCCTGTCGACGCCTTCCGTCACGATGCGCGCGAGCATGAGCAGGGCGATGGCCATGGCGATGCCTAGGCCCGAGAGCAGCGCGACCATCGGTTTACGCTCGATGTTGCGCAGCACGATGCGTGATGTGAGCGAGAGACCGCGCGCAATACCGGTCCGCTCGAGCAGTGTGGGGCGATATACCCCCGGCCCCTCCGGCCGCATCGCTTCCGCCGGCGTCAGCGAGACGGCGCTGCGCACGGCAAGCAGCGCACCGCCGACCGCGGCCAGCGCGCTGATCGCAAGTGCTTCGAGGAAGGCGGCTGAAGTGGTCTCGTAGCGCAGCATAGGCAGGTGGAAGAACTGGGTGAACAGGCCCGTGAACATCTTGCCCCACCACGCGCCGACAGCCGCACCGACGAGCGCACCCAGCAACATGATGACGACGACGAACCCGAGATAATGAAGCCCGATGGCCAGATTGCCGTACCCGAACGCTTTGAGCACCGCGACTTGATCGCGCTGCACGTTCACGAGCCGCATAAGGAGGACGTTGAGCAGGAATGCGGCCACGCTGAGGAAGATCGCCGGCATGAGGAAGGCCATGCGGCTGAGTTGCGTGAGCTCGCTGCTGAGGAATTTCGCGGAGAGCTGGTCGGACCGGCCATACGCACCGACCCCGCCATACCGGTCGAGAATTCGATCGAGCTGTGCCTTGACGTCTTCTTCGTTCGCGTTGGTCGCTAGCTTGACGGCGACGTCATTGAAGGCATGGTGCATGTCGAATGCCGTGCTGACATCGTTCTGCCCCATCCAGAGGACGCCGAAATGTTTGGGATCTGGATAGAGATCACCGAGCTTGAACTCGTAGACGTACTCGGGGGAGATGGCAATCCCGACAACCCGAAGGCGCTGCCAGCGGCCGTTGAGCACCGCTCCAATAGTCGAGCCCAGCGACAGGTCATTGCCTGCCGCGAACGCCTCACTGATGATGACCTCGCCATGCGAGGCCGGCTGGATGTATCTGCCCGATCGCATGTACAGGCCGTTGAGCGTGGGCATTCCTTCGTCGGGCACCGAGACAAGGCGGCCGGTTGCAGGCTCGCTGCGACCGGGGATGTCGATCGTGACCTCGCGGACAACCCGCGTCTGAACGGCAACCACCCCCGGAACGGCGTCGAGCTTGCGCGCCACGAGATCCGGCGCCCGCGTCACCTCATCGAAGACATCGGCGAAGTTGTATTGCTCGTAGTACGTGCGCAACGAGATCGCGAGCGAGTCATACACGCTCACAAAGGCGATGAAGCTCGCGATGCCGCAAGCGACCACCGCGACGATCGCAAGAATCTGCCCGCGCCAGCGGACGAGATCGCGAACGAGTTTCCGATTCAGCGCGCTCATGCTACCAGACGAGCTCCGACGGCCGTTGCTTGGTCTCGTTCGTTCGGATCTCGAAGATGCGGCCGCTGCGCAGCGAGATGACGCGATCCGCCATGCTCGCGATGGACGCGTTGTGGGTGATGACGGCGACCGTCGTGCCCAGCTCGCGGTTGACGTTCTCGAGCGCCTCGAGCACGATCTTGCCGGTCTCGAGGTCGAGCGCGCCCGTCGGCTCGTCGGCCAGCAGGACGTCGGGCCTCTTTGCGATAGCCCGCGCGATGGCCACTCGCTGCTGCTCGCCGCCGGACAGCTGCGCTGGGAAGTGGTCGAGGCGCTCGCGCAAGCCGACGAGCGCCAACGCGTCGGCCGGCGTCATGGGGTGCTGTGCGATCTCGGTGACCAGCGAGACGTTTTCGCGAGCTGTCAGGCTCGGAATGAGGTTGTAGAACTGGAAGACGAACCCGATGTGCTCGCGACGGAACTTCGTCAGCTCGCGGTCATCCGCGCCGCTGAGGTCGTGGTCGTAAAATCGGACCGAGCCCTCCGTGGGCACGTCGAGGCCGCCGAGGATGTTGAGCAGTGTTGACTTGCCGCTCCCGGACGGTCCAAGGATGACGACGAACTCGCCTTGATAGAGATCGAGATCAACGTTGCGCAACGCTTCGACCACCACGTCTCCCATGCGGTAGCGTTTGCAGAGGCTGCGCGCTTCAAAGACCGGTAGCGTTTTTGACATGGTTCAGTGGGTCTATTATGGGGCCCTGACTGGCCACGACGTGCGAAGAAGCTGTGAATCCGCACGAGCTGTTACGAGGTAACGCGCGAGACGTCGGGCGCTCAGCTATTAAGGGCTTCGCAGACCTCGCGTGCCGCCCGCAGTCCGCTTGAGAACGCGCCACCGACGGTTGCCGCGATGGAGCTCGTCGCGCTCTCGGAACCGGCCCAGAAAAGCGCCCCTGTGTCCGCCGCTGCGAGGCGTTGCCGCGCTCCGACTGCTCCCGGACGCAGGAAGCTGTAGCCGCCGCACGCCAGCGGATCGACGCTCCAATCGATGACCCGCGAGGCTATGAGCCGCGGCATCGACGCGGTGAAGTGGCGACGCAGGTCCGTAAGGATGATATCGACGGTTTGCGCCTGGCTCATGTTGGACAAAGCAGCGGCGCGCGGCCCAGTGATGTATGCGGTCAGAACCGGTGATGTGTGCGTCGTCTGATAGAAGACGTTCCAGTAGAGCGTCGCAGAACCGACGCCGCAGAGCAGCGCAGAGAACGGCTTCGGCCAAAACGGTTCCTCAAAGGCTAATAACAGCTTGACGACCGGGCCCATGACCACCTGACGCAGCGCGTCGTTTTTGCTTTCGGGCAAGTCCGGCACAAATCGAACTGCCCCTGACTGCAAGACCCCGACCGGCAGCGTGGACACCGCGGCGCGCGCCCATCGTTCGCCACCATCCACCGCACGGACCGTCACACCATCCTGCGACCACTCGACGGTCTGTACGGTGAAGTCGAGTTCGATATCGAGCCCGCGGGCGATGTGTTCGACCAACCGGTCGTAGCCATCGCTGATGCGGTGATCGAGTCCCCTCTCGAGCTCGAGCACACCATCGGCGACCACACCGCAGACGCCGATCTCGTCGATCGTCCCTGGAAGGTGCGAGGTGAACACCATCTCCGCCAAGGCCCGTGCCCTTCCGCGATACCCCAAGCGCTCGAGGAATTCTCGTGCCGACATGTCGCGCGAATCCACTCGCGCCAGGCGGCGCAAAACGCTGAAGGCCGGCCACGTCTCAGGATGCAGCAAGCCTCGCCAGAGGCGCTGAGCACCGTCACCGAGTTCGATCATCGTATCGCGCGTATGTGGGATCGGACGCACGCTGAGACCGGCCGCACGAACATCCGGCCAGAACGGCGCTTGGGTACCATGGATGAATTCGGCGCCTGCTTCGATCGGCGCGTCGCAGAAATCCCGAACGGTGTGGATGCGCCCGCCCAACCGATGCCGGCCCTCGAGCACGCGGACGCGTAGCCCGAGGCCCGCTAACTCGCGCGCCGCGGTGACGCCGGCCATGCCGGCACCGATGACGATGACGTCAGACTGCGCGCGAGCGTAAGGTGCGGGCGCGTTAGTCATAATAGGTAGACGCGGGTTGAGCACTGTTGAAGGCTGAGACCTCCATTCTCGGCGGCGCTAAACACAGAACGACTCGGTGGCCGTGGCAAGGTCCGCCACAAGTCATTGCGAACCCTAGATTCGTATATGATTCCTCTAAGCGACGTATCACGACGTCCCACGAATTTTCCTGTCATCACGCTCTCGCTTATTATCATCAACGTCATCGTCTTCATACTTGAACTGATGAACGGGGACCCATTTGTGGCCAAATGGGCTATGGTGCCGGCAGACGTCTCTGCGGGCCATCATTGGATCACGGTATTGACGGCGATGTTTATGCACGCTAGCTGGTCCCATATTCTAGGCAACATGGTCTTCTTATGGGCCTTCGGCCCGGAGATTGAAGACGCGATGGGCCCAGGGCGGTACTTGATTTTCTACCTGGTGGGCGGAGTCGTAGCCATGCTCGGCCAGGTCGCCTTTGATCCTCATTCAACGGTCCCTAACCTTGGCGCCAGCGGCGCGATTGCCGCCGTGATGGGCGCGTTTTTGGTCACATACCCGCGCGATCAGATCCGCACGCTGTTATTCTTCTTTGTATTCGTTCGGAGCACGTATGTCTCAGCTGCGCTCTTGATCGGGTTGTGGTTCCTCATTCAACTCTTCAGTATCGGCTCTATCGCTGCCGCGCAAGGCGGCGGCGTGGCCTACCTGGCTCACGTCGGCGGCTTCATCTTCGGGTGTGTGGTGGCTCGGTTGTTTGAGGATCCACGGCGCATCGCTCGCCAAGATGTCACCGACCCGTCCTTGTTGTGAGGCGCTGGGACCGATCACGGCGACTCATCCCCCTATTGGCCCGTGGTGACCCGGTAAATGGCGACGGTGACGGCGGCCAGGAGCAGGACCAACACAAGGCAACCACACCCCGCCTTGAGAGCGCCGTAGCGTTCTCCGCGGAGGCTTTCCCCGACGAGCCGCGACCACACCCAGCGCCTCCCCTGCTCATCCCAGCGAACCGGGGTCTCCTCAGGGGCGTTTCCTTCGTGCTCGGGTTCTGGCGGCATCGGCACCTCTCGGATGTTCAGCCCCGATGATGAGAAGGCCCACCATCGATCTCAAGCGCTGCACAGACCCTCTCAGTCGCAATCCTCCAATGTGCTTTGCTCGACGACCGCTCCGCCACTCATAGGACAAATGCATCGCGTCCCAAACCCTGTGCGCGAGGCATGGGAGGTCTCCGGTATGTCACTTGAGGTCTTGAGTACGGCAGCCTCTGTCGGCACGCTCATAGTCATCGCCGCGTCGGCGATCGCCGCCTTGATACAACTCCGCCATATGCGCGGCAGCAATCAAATAATCGCCCTCACCGAGTGTCGAGAGACGATAGAGTCACGCGAGTTCAGCGAGGCTCAGCGCTTCGTATCGTTCGAATTACCGAAACGACTTCAACAAGCGGATGAACGGCTGAAAATGGCCGTGCTTCCCTTCTCGGGGGATTACGAAGCGCTAGGTTCGGTCGCCAACTTCTTCGAGAGCATGGGCTTATTCGTCAAGACGGGGATCATCGATCGCCGCATCGCCTGCGATTTTTGGTCGTACATCGTGATACGCAACTGGAATGCCCTCTTGCCCATAACGACGTACGTGCGTCACACGCTCGCAGCTCCTCAACTTTGGGAGAACTTCGAATACTTAGCGATGCTGTCGAAGCGCTATATGGATGAGAATCCCCAAGGTTCCTATCCCGCTGGAGCCCCTCGCATGCCGGAGGACCGCTCGCTGATCGACCTGATCGAACCGCGGACTCCCTAGTTGATGAGCAATTCGCTCTGGCTGAGGCGATCGAAGTGAGACGTCAGCAGAAGTGTCATCTCCCTTGCGCACGTGGCGGCGAACTTCCGCATCAATTTGGAGTGCACGAAATAGATCGGAGGGCAGCATGATTTTACGCGTTCGCGTTCTCACCGCTGTAGCGGCCTTCGCGTTCGTGCTCGCAGGCGGCGAAAGAGGTCTTGGTCTGCCCTCCTTGCCGGGGGTTCCTGGCGTTCCGCCCGTGCCATCGGCGAACCAAGCAGTCAAAGGTGCCATTTCTAACGAGCTCGTCAAAGAGTTCGGGAGTTGGTTCAACGTCAACCGGCCTGTCTACGTCAGCGGCAACGATGTGTTGCGGACCGTTCCGACGCTCCCCGGCGGCCCCTATCATCCGGCGTCTCAGAGCGTGACACAGAAGCTGTTCTTACAGGCACGCAATGGCATGGTGCAACTGCCGCCCGGCGACTACAACGTGAGCGTCGTGACATACTGCATGGGAGAGCACGCCCAGGGGCCTTGGCGCAACAAGTTCCTCTTGGCGCCTATCAAGGGAGCTTGGTCCGATGTCGTCGTGGCGCTGAACTTTCGCGCTTCCGGATCGCGCTTCAGCCCACCCCAGGTTCAAACACTTTCTTGGGCGTTGCAGGCAGGCATGGGCTACGCGGAGATGAGTACTGATTCGAAGCGCGTCGTCGACGCGCTCCTCCCGGACTTCAAGCCGCGCCTGCAAGGTGACTTCTACGATCGCGCGCACGACGAATGGAACTCCATTTCCTCGAAGGTGCCCGGAGCGCCAGACTTCGAGGCGGCCTTGACCCAACTCGGCGACGTCGGCAAGAGCATCCTTCAGATTCGCCAGGCTCGAGATGAGATCATCGCCAACGCGAATGACTTCAATTCCCTCGTGGCCCAGTTCACCCGCCTTGGCGCAGGCCGCGTCGCGGATGTCGTGGCCGTAACGCCATGGAGCATCGTCGAACCCGGAGTATATGCCCGCTTACGCACGAGGGGGACGCTGTTGACGCCCGGAGTCGTGCAGATCCGAGTGACGACACAGGCGGCCTCACAGAGGTTCGAGATTGCGTCGACTCACCTCGAGGGGCTCGGGAACAAGGTTGCCTTCGACCCCGGCTTCCCGTTTACTAATTGGGCCGGATTTTTGAATGGGCTGATGCAGCCTCTGTCCTGGACACCCGAACCTGGCAGTGCTCCTGACCCCAACCAGTCTGGCGGCGGACCCGATGGCGGCACGCCCCCGGGTTCTGGCGGCGGCGGCGGGGGAGGGAACAATGGAAGCAACAATGGCGGCAATGGCGGCAACAACGGTAACAATGACGGCGGTAATGCCGGAGGTGGTGGAGGGGGCGGTTCTAACCCAAATGGCGGCGGAAATGAGAACAATGGAAATGATTTCGATACTTCAACGCCGTGCGATCCCCCCGGCAACGTGTTCGGCGTCGTAAACGGCACGGTCGTCGCAAGCAGTTCGACGATGCTCGTGCTCGGCCGCGGCGCAGATCCCAAAAAGAGCACGGGTGTGTTGTGCTTACTGCTGCGACCGTATGTCAGCATGGCGCCCCTTGGCTGGCCCGACCGTGGCACGGGTTCGGTTGACGAAGGCTCGGTGAGCTATAATTTGCCCGGGCATTCAGGACCTGGCCATGTCGTGGTGTTCGCGCACTACACCTACGCGACCACGAGCACGCTGACCAATCCTTATGTGAAAAAGCAGGTCACCGCGGTGATCGATTACGCCGGCGTCTCACCATTCTGCCAGGAGCTGCAACAGACGCTGACGTCGCACGGCTCGACGCAAAGCGCTAACTGGCTGAGCGGAGCCGAACTGGAAAACCGTCTGTGCATCGCCGGCATGTTAGGCCAAACCATCAGCGTACGGACCTGGGTTGTCGACGGCGACGCGGTGAATGCATCCTCCCTCAACCATCCGGTTTCTCCTGAGAATTTTCTTTATTCCGACTCGTGGAACCACATGTAGGGACGTACTCTTTCGTCTGCCACGCGGGCGGGCGCGCGGGCGCTATGCCGCTCGCAGCCGCTTTAGCTTTGCGATCCGCTTTGCCTCGGGCCCGTGTTGGGTATCATACATATCAACAGCGAGCTGTAGATTCATCCAGGTCTGCGCTTCAACGCCGAGTACGCGCTCTAGCCGCATTGCCATGGCTGGCGTAATGGCACGTTTGCCGTTGAGGATCGTGTTGAAGTTCTGCCGAGAGACGCCCAGCTTATCAGCAAGCTGACCCTGAGTGATGCCAAGCCCACCTTCGCCGAGAAACATGTCGCGTAGGATGTCGCCCGGAGCGCTCGGGCGTCGCTTTTTTGGAATCTCGATCTTTCCCATCATTCTAATCCTCGTCATGGAAGTCGCCGGCGTGAAGTTCGTAAGCGCCCTCCTCCGACCAAGTGAAGCGAATTCGGTACGCACCAGCGATCCGGAGCTGATATGTTCCTCGCGCTACGCCGCGCAACTCCTTGAAATCGGCGCCAGGCGGCAATGCTTTGAACGAGGCCATGGTGGCAGCTTGGAGGACAAAATCTAATCGGAGCCTCGTTTTCGAGTGATATTGAAGCGGCACTGCTCGACGGGCGGCTTTGGTCGACCGCCCCTCCCAGAGATCGCGCGTTGCCCGATCCTTGAATCGGTCTATCACGCTCGCCATTATACACTGTCAATTGACACTTGACAAGACCGGGCGAATCTCCTATCAAGGGTCGGCATAATGCCCACCGCTCGCTCCAAGATGGTAGCCGCCGCTTCTCCTT
Organism: Vulcanimicrobiota bacterium; assembly: GCA_963806005.1. Taxonomy (GTDB): domain Bacteria; phylum Vulcanimicrobiota; class Vulcanimicrobiia; order Eremiobacterales; family Eremiobacteraceae; genus JAFANK01. The sequence goes on from CAWDWJ010000008.1 coordinate 189,449, forward strand.
AGACATCGCCTGCCACTCAGGCAGGCGTTCCAAGAGATACAGCTCTGCTACCAAAGGGGTTACTTCGTACGGGCGCTTATGTCCATAACTGCTACGAGCTGGTAGTCCTCAAACCGATATTCGAGGTGTTTTAACTCCCTGCATCCCTCCACAAGTCGTGGACGGAAGACTGAAATGCATTCGCCCGATCGGTTGCGGACGCTGCGATAAACGATACCATCGACTGAATTCCCTACGTAAAGACGTTCACCGTATGGTTGCGAAGCGCGGTACGAAACTGGATCGTACAGTGGATCGCTTTGAGCTCTGCCACGGATATCATCATACTGGCCCCTGATCGTGGCAGCATACACCCGCATGTCGAGGCGTTCATTCGGCAGCGCGGCGTCTCGCAGAAATACCGACCGGTGATAGGCCGTTTCGGAAATCGCCGTGGCTTCGTCGTGACCCGCATAGTACACACCGAACTTGCCGTCCGAGAATCGACTCGGCTTCGTATGAGTGAACGCAGCCATCACCGGAGTCGTCCCCGGACCGGTTATCCTGTCTTCCGGCCTGACTAACGGGATCTCGCCGGCCTCGTCCAATATCCGCGGATTGGTCGCGGCTTCTAATACCAGCACCGTCTCAAGATCCTTGGGATCGCTGACCTCGTCGAAGATTCCTACCGTCGGATATCTGGAAGGTATGATGCGAAGCCAGTCGCTCCGCCGTAGAACCGACCTCACCAGCCTCTCTCTCCATCGAGGTAGTGGCGGACGCGGTACAAGTTGGCTACTTTGCCGCCCAGCATTAAGGTCAGCGGCGCATGTCCGTTGAACCCCGGCGCGCTGTTCGGCCGTCGTATCCACCCATCCGCCGCCTCCCGACGCGGCAAGAGAATTTGCAGGGCTTTATAAATGCCTAATATGTATGAGATACGCTCGAGGGTATCTTGGCTCAGATGCGCGCTGTCAGGATCTTCGCAATACTTGAAATACGTCGATTTCGGAAGGCCGAGCATCGCATATCGCTCGCTTGACTTCAATCCCCACTTAGTCGCGATTTTCTCGAATGTGCGCAGCGCCGGACCCGACGCTCGTCGAGAGTCTTGAAGAATTCCTTTGACCTGATCAAGCGTCGCGCCCACAGTGTCGTCCCCTTCCCCCCACAGCCTTGAATCCCATTATAGACTATATTATGATAAATGTCCATCCCTGGACAATAGGGTGTAAGCGGGGCTGCATTCTCGGCCGGCATGGCCAATTAGCGCCTCTTCTAAGATTCTAGCCCCACGGTCCTCAGAGGAGCCCGATGCATATCCCGATCTTCTGCCGGATTGCGAAGAGTTGTGCTCCGCTCACCCTTCCTGCTGTCGGCCGTACGCGAGTTCGCGAAACCGAGGTCACATTAAACGCCAATGCATAGCTTCGCGCCGTGCATCGGTTCTGGGCTGTTGGTTCGATGGCAATGGAAAGCGCAGGAATCGCCAGCTCGGCATCGGTTGTGAGGGGGACGACGATCAGATTCATATGCTCGTCGTCAAAGATGCTAGAGTCCTCTACGACTACTGAGGGGCGAAGCTTTGTAGGTTCCTTGGGCAGCCCACCGCGACGCCAGTCCACGAGGACAATCGTTCCATTTGCGGGGCGGCTCATTCTGGATCAATTCGTGCTGAGGGCGTTCCCCAGTCTTCAAAGAATTCGCGGCGACGCCGGCTGCGCTTCATCCGTTCGACGAGCGCCTTGCCTTGATCTCTGATCTGCTGGCGCCTGCCTTCGAGCGCCCGCTCCTCAGCGATCGTTCTCAACAGCGTGCGGAAAGGGATTCCCAACCGGCGGGCTTCTTCTACGAGTGCTCGTCGGGTTTCCGGTTCGAGACGAATGGTGACCACATCTTTCACGCCCTTATTGTATCACGTAATAGTGTTACGTTCAAGTGACACGACAGCCTTTGGACCTTACCCCTTCTTCTCTCACGCGTTTGCGCTGGACAATCAACCAGAATGTGAGGCATCAGCGCCTGCTGGTCAGGCAGGAGAAAGGAGGCGGCTTTCCAGCCGCCTCCTTCAGTCGAATCACTCGCCGTGCCCCTGAAACAGTCTCTTTCCGGCAATGGTGATGACCACTGGCAGGCTCGAGCCATTCGGCAGCACGAGCTTCTGGAAGATTCCCAGGAGTTCGTTCGTGTTATTCTGATACTGGAGGTGAATGTAGCTTGTGCGCGCGAGCACTCCCCCTTCGTAGACTTTGGCGAAGAGGCTGCCCGAGCAGTCATGGTTGACCGTGATCTTTCCCAGAAGCGTCTGGTCTGTTGAGTTGCCACCGAGGCTATTGGATTCACTCCCAGTGACATTCCCTGCGGCGTCGCTGCGGAAGATCCCAACTGCCGCCACGGGCACTTGGCCTGACGGAAGGATGCCCACTCCACTGTACGAGAAGCCGAATGCCCCGGCCACGTTGGCTAGGGTGCAGCCGTCGCTTCCCCAAGCGCGCGCCGCCGGGATCTGACCAGCGTTGAGCGTCGAGAAAAGGATTGCTACGAACGCGGCTATGACGAGGTTGCGTTTCATAAGCGTTTCTCCTCAAGCTTGAAATTGGCTTCACCCCGACTCGAACGGACATTCTGCGCCGCCGAAGAGCAAGTAGTGAAGAACCACATCCATCGTAGGTCGTCCAGGTAAACGTAGCGTAAAATAACGTAGTGACCCACCGCCTCAAAACAAGCCTCAAATAGCACCTGTTTTACGATGCGTTTACCCTGACGCGCTATGTTTGGGCCGCGTTACGCCCCATCCGAGGAAGGCCTAACTCATGCGACGCAGGGACGCCATAATCGGCATCGGACTCCTTCTCGTAGGTTGCTCGAGCGAACCCCCAATCCCGTCGCCGACCAGTGCTCCGCTCACCAAGGAGGGGATGCTTCGTCAGCAGCTCGCCACCGGAGGCTTGGTAGCGCTGCCCGCTGGCACGTGGGTGGTGAACAATCCACCGCTGTCAATGACCGCGGGCACCTTGCTACGCGGAGCCGGCATCGGGAAGACCATCATCAAGTACGCCGGCACGTCGCACTTGATCGCGGATAACGACAATGTCGTGATCTCAGACTTGACGCTTGACGGATCTTTGTGTCCACCCGCAAACCCAGCAACCGCATTGGGCACGGCGCTGGCGTTTCTCCGCGGCAAGAGCTCTATGTTGGCGCGCGTGCGCCTACAAAGCTCGACGGCATTTGGCGTGTTTGTGAATGGTGGCACTTCGACGCGGATTTTGAATTGCCAATTCGATGATTGCGGTAGGACGTATGGCGACGACGCATTGGGCGGCGGTCCGAACGATGACCGCAGCCACCAACCGAACACCGGAGTGCTCTACGACAGTAATGTGTTCACCAATTGCCACGGGAACGCGATCGACAATTGCAAGACCATAGGTACGTGGAGCAACAACACGGTGCTCTCGCTCGCGACAACGGGCCCCATAAGTTCGAGTCCAGGAGATATCATCGCAGACGGTGGGTGCTCGTCAGTTGTCATCACGCACAACACGCTATCCGTCGGTAGCATTCAGGTTTACGGCGCGACGACCGGTTGTCTTGCGGTCGATGGCGAGCCGCAGGGATGTCAGGTATTGGATAACGTGATCCAGACTGGATCGGTCTGCGGAACTCCACTGTGCCCGGGGATCTACATCGTACCGGGATACGGCAATATCCATAGCGGAAACATGATTGGCGGAGTCGCGGTCGACTGATACCTCCTCCATGATTAGGGGCACCGCGGCGCGGGGCATAGGGTCTCCGTATTCCTACGGAAGTTGCTACGGAAGCCGCGCTCTTGCGCTTGTGCTAGACTCATCGTTGGGTACTACAAGGAGGCCTTGTTGAATGTGGTTGCGCCAACGTTCGACCTAAGGACGCTTGGAGGCTTCGGCCTTCACATAAGCGGGATCGCGGTGTCGGGTCCTCGCACTCGTAAAGCGAGAGCGTTGATGGCATTTCTCGCGATGAATCGCGGGGTCGACATTGCTCGCGATCGACTGCTCGATATCTTCTGGCCTTACGCCGAGCCCAGGTGCGGCCGCAATAGTCTCAAGACGGCGCTTTGCTCGATCCGAAGCTGTCTGCGCCGGGCCGCGATCCAGCCGAACAAGTATTTGCAGACGACCAATTCTATTGTGCGTTGGACGCTTGCATCCGTCGACGCTCGAGAATTCGAAGACCTCGCTGCGTCCAAAAACGCAAATGACGACCACGCAGCGCTGATGCTGTACCGTGGAGACTTCTTGGAGGGCAACTATGATAACTGGTCGATCTCAGAGCGGGAACGGCTCGCGACCATGTACGAATCAGTCCTGGCCCGCGTGCTGAGAGCATCAAAAGATCCGCACATAGCTCGGCGCTTCATCGCGCGAAATCCGTACTACGAAGAGGCTTATGCGGCCGTTGTCGAAGCGGCGCTCGCTGCACGCCAACTCCCCGCGGCCGCGGCCTGGGTGGAACGGTGTCGTCTCGCGCTGGCGGAGATAGGCGAAAGGCCCTCAGCCGCGTTCGAATCGCGTTTCAAGGACATTCACACCTTTACCCCATGCGGTTTAGAATTGGCTCCCGCCATGTGACGCTCCGAGATGCTCTAAAAGCGCTTTTGGTCTCCGTACTTCTACGGACGCCCACAACACGCAGTGTGTGTGAGGATTTCTCTACCTTGAACGACAACGCAAGCACGCGAGAATTTTGGCACGCTTACGCTGCGGCCGCACGTATTTCAAGGAAGAAGTATACTGTATTCCGGTTCGGCGATAGTGACAAACTTGCCGATGAACTTATGACGCTCATACTCGCAGGCAAGAAGCGTGCCACAACAAGTTTGCTTCGCGATTTTGCCGCACCAGACCAGCCGATGCCCAAGCCAGGTAGTTTCGGAGTCGTGGTTGATGGTCGCAACGTTCCGCGCTGTATTATCCGCACGACTGACGTCTCGGTCAAACGGCTGTGCGATGTTGACGAGGACTTTGCGAGAGATGAAGGCGGAGGGGACCGCAGCCTTGCGTGGTGGCGCGCGTCGCACGAGCGCTATTTTAGAAGGCAAGGCGCTCGCGAGGGCTTTGCGATAGACGGAGGCACGAAAGTAGTGCTGGTGCGATTCGAGGTCGTATGGCCCCCAAAGTTTACTCAACCGCACGCGGGATGGGCGTAAATGGCCTCCTTCGCCTTTCATTCATTTCGGCGAGTGATTGCGATCTCGCTGATGTGCCTGATCATCGTTGCTTGTAGCCAGTTGAAGACGCCGCTCGAACCGCCCGCGCCGAAACCAGTGCCAACAGCGACAAGCTCCCCACATCATAACCAGGCCCGCCAATCCTGAAGTCTGTGGGTATCACCCATAGACAGGCCGGAGCCGCCAATGGCGGGTCTTGGGTTTAGGAAGGTTGAAGCAAGCACGTACAAAGCTGCAAGGGTACTTGCACAGAGTTAGGCTTGCATGCAAGAGACACCAACGACCAACGCCGCGGATAAACACCCCGGCGTCGCTTCCGCTACTTTCGGCGAAGCTGAGAGGACTGCTGCGCAGTCGTCAAACTCCTCGCCCATGGTTGTTCTTACCAAACGAGAGAGAGAAGTGTTGGAGCTCATAGCTTTTGGGCTCAGCAACAAAGAGATCGCTCAACGACTCAGCCTCGGCAAGCGCACAGTCGAAACGCACATCGATCACATTCTTGGCAAGCTGAACGCTCCAACTCGTACACGCGCCGTGGTGGAAGCCGGGCGGGTGGGCTTGCTCGAGACACCCGCAGCAGGCGATGCGGCCGTCACACGTGAGGCGCATCCAAACAACCTTCCGTATTCGCTCACACCGCTCTTGGGCCGCGAGCAGGACCTCGTTGAAGCGAAGGTCTTACTCGAGAACAACCGGCTACTGACCATTTCGGGAACAGGGGGGGTTGGGAAGACGCGCCTCGCGCTTCGGCTCGGGGTTGATCTTCTTGCCAGCTACCCTAACGGTGTCTGGTTCTGCGATTTTTCGCCCGTCGCCGACGCGGGCCTCGCGCCATCGGTAGTTGCAAAGGTGCTAGGCATTCGGGAACAGCAAGGTCGTCCGCTCGGCGAAACAATCGTCGACGCCCTCAAACGACGGCGAGCCCTCCTCATTCTCGACAACTGCGAGCACATGCTCGATGCGGCAGCCGAACTCGTCGATGAAATCCTGCATCAATGCCCACACATTCGGATTCTCGCGACATCGCGCCAGGCACTAGGCATCCTCGGTGAGGTTGTTCAGCGAGTACCTTCGTTAGCGTTGCCAGAACGAGATGAGAGGGTGACGGCGGTCAAGGCAATGCGTTATGGAGCGGTGGCGCTTTTTGTGGATCGAGCGCAAGCTGCCGACACACACTTCATTATCAATGACGAAACGGCACCAATCGTTGCTGAGATCTGTCGGAAGCTCGACGGGATTCCACTCGCCATAGAACTGGCGGCTACCAGGATTGGTGCGGTCGCGCTCCCGAAGCTCGCAAAGAGCCTCGACGATCGTTTTGGAGTTCTTAAAGCGGGCAGCCGCACCGCACTCTCCCGTCATAAGACGCTTGCGGCGCTTATCGACTGGAGCTATGGATTGCTCTCGAGCGCCGAGCAGAAGCTCTATGTTCGCCTCAGTATCTTCGCTGGGGGATTCAGCACCGAAGCCGCCACGGCCGTCTGTTCGGGAGGAGAACTTGACCGCAGCGCAATCGTCGATCTGCTGATCGCGCTTGTCGACAAGTCTTTGGTCGCCGTTCAGACAGGCGGGAAACAAGAGCGTTATCGGTTACTTGAATCCACTCGGGCGTTCGCGCTTGAAAAGCTTGAAAGCAGTGGTGAACGCGAGCCGCTAGCGCGTCGTCGCAGCGAGTTTTTTCTGGCTCAAGCGCAGCTGGCTGATGAACGGTACGGCGTCGGATCCACGACGCAGTGGTTAGCCGGCATCGAGGAGGATATTGAGAACTACCGGGCGACCCTGGAGTGGGCTCTCGGCGAAGGACGTGACGTTGCCCTTGGCGCCGCCGTAGCTGGAACGTTAGAGCGTTTATGGGCCCTGGGTGGGCTGTCCGTGGAAGCGCGATTGTGGCTCGGAAAGGCAATCGAACGCCTTAACGAAGCAGACCATCCGACCGTTGCGGCACGGTTGTGGCGTGCGAAATCTCGCTTCTTGCAAGGTGAGCCCATGCGCGATTGCGCCGAGCGGTCGGTCGCGCTCTATCAGTCTGTGGGAGACGGGCGTGGTGCTGCCTATGCGCTGCGCACGCTCGCCTACAGCTTGTTACAAATGGGCCGGCTGGAGGAGGCCAACGACGTAATCCTTCGAGCCATTTCGGCGATGCGCGAATATGGTGACAGGGTAGGGGTCGCGTCGTGTCTGTCGTTGCAAGGTGTCGGTGCATACAATCGCGGTGAATTTGGCCAGGGTCGAGAGTTCTATTTGCAAGCGCTGAAAGCGTACATTTCGCTGGGCGACGAGCTGGCGACCGCAAACGTTCTTGGCAACCTTGGCGAGCTTGAGTTTGCAGATGGTCATCCCGAGGAGGCGCTCAGATCTGTCACCGAGTCACTGGCAATCACGTCGCGACTGAGGGAAGCGACGGACTTGGCGATCGACTATAACAATAGCTGCGCATATCGAATCGCGGTCGGAGACTCGGAGAAAGCACGGGAATCTGCGCGTGAAGGTCTCCGACTAGCCCAGTCGGAGCAAAATCAGTGGAATATGGCTGTCGCCCTCCAGCATTTCGCACTCCTCGGCGCTCTCAAGGGACGTTGTCGTTCTGCGGCCCTGTTGATCGGATATGTCAACCGACAATTCAAACAGCTTGAACTCGAGCGCGAGACGACGGAGAAATGGGGCTTCGAAAGGCTAAGGGCCGAGCTGCAAGCCCAGCTCGCTCAGGGTGAGATAGAAGAGCTGGCCAACCAGGGCGAGACGTGGTCGGAAGATCGGGCCGTAGAGGAGGCCCTCAAGACGTAGCGTACTGTGGGCTGAACGCCGCCCTACGTACTTCTACGGAATCCCGCACCGCTGGCCTAAGGTATAATGGACTCTACTTCGGTATCGTTTGAGGGTCCCTATGGCAAAGACGCAAGCTAGTCTGCTACGAGCAGCAGCCGTTACTTCGCTTCTCACGGCTGTTTTTGCCTTCGTCGCCTGCGGGGGCGGTGGCGGCGGAGGCAGCGCTTTGCCTGGCCACGCACAAACCCTCCAACTCAAGACACCACTAGCGAGCCCGACGCCGACGCATAAGGCCGACCAGCTATCGACGACGCTTCCCTTGACCGCTGGGACGGCGCTGCCTATACCTGAGGTCGGAGGCATCGCAGGAAGCTTTACCGCTGCCTACAGCTCGGCGCCACCTGGAACCACAGTTACCATGACAACGTACGATAGGCCACCGGCGGGTGCGCCGGCCATACGCGGTGGAGCAGTTCCGGTCTTTTGGGTGAGCAATACGTATTCATCACCGGTGGTTTTCAACGGTCTTCCAAGCCTACTATCTTACACGCTTCCCGCCGGGTTCAACACGGCGAACTCGGGATTCGAGATCGAAACGTTCGATGGTACAGCGGGCTCCCTGCTCGATTACGAGGTCGGCAGTCTGAGCGGCAGCACCGTCTCCCTTGCGAGTCCAGCAGTAGTCAGTGTAGTTCCCAGCCATACGTATTGGTGGGAGCTGCTCTGCAATGGGACCAACCCGATCAATCCCCCGCTGAGCAGCGCCGGTCAGACGACAAAGCTACTCCCCATGTGCGGTTTCAACAACACCATGGTCACGATACCCTCCAACAACGCACAACCCGGCGCATATTTGACTTTCGCTCTCGTGGTACCACCCTACCTGACAGCGCTCTCACCTCCCCCGGGAACCACGACTGGTCTTTTGTCTATCGAGATCAGCAACACCGACAGCAACGTTCCCCAAGGCGTCTCATATAATAGCGGCTTGCTAGCGTTTACGGCGGATGTGCCACCGGTGATATCGACGGCAGGGAAGACGTTCGTTGTGACATCGTGCAGCTACGACCTAGTCTGGACGGCCTCAGGCCACTACTGGACAGGTTGTACCGACACTCCATACGTCAGTGGACCGCTCGCCGTAAGTGGTCAAACTCTTTCCTTCGCGGGCGTCCCGTTTCCGATCAGCCTGCCTGCAATGACCGGCACCGACTGCAAAGGTCTAACGGATTGCGTGCAACCGAGCTACTTTCTGTCGGTCTACTATTAAACATGGCCTATTGGGTAGCATAAGCTTCCGTATTATTACGGAAGACTGTACGGACGCTCTCGCAAGGTTCCGTGCGATAGAATCCTCGTTAAGGAAAGCCTTGAGGAGGGTTTTACATGCAAAAGAAATGGCTGCCGGGTGCGACCCTTATGTTGGCGGCCGCAATCATCGTGGACGTGGGCTGCCAAGGTTCAACCACGACGCAGATCCAGCACACTCCGCCGCCACCGCCCTTTGTTAGTCCAACGCCTCAAGCGGCATCGACGACGGTTGCGCTCGCCGCGAATACTCCTTTGCCGATCCCGACTCTTGCCGGCTTTTCCGGAAACTTTACAGAGTCGGCCGGTGCCCCAGTGGGATCAACCGTGACGCTGACGAGCTACGCTAAGACACCAGCCGGAGCGCCGGTACCGCTTGTCGCGAGACGCCATTCATTCTCAGCGCAAAGCGCTCCAAGCGTGGGAAACGCAATCTTCCTGGTCAGCCAAAGATACTCGGCCCCGATGACGTTTGTGACCTTCCCGAACACGGTTTGGCAGATTCCGCCAAGTTTCGCTTCGTCGGGTCCCTTCGAGCTCGAGACGATCGACGGGACAACCGGGCTGCTGTTGGACACTGACTACGCCACCGGAGTCAGTGGAGACGTTGTATCGTTCGTGGGAGCGTCGTCGGCGTTTCCAACCGCTTCAGGTCACACGTACTGGTGGGAGCTCGTCACGGGGTACCCGTCGCCGGCGCCGAGTGGCTGCGGATCGGACATAGTATCGGCAACAGTTAATCCAGCAGGCCAAACCATCGCGCAACCGACGCTTTGCGACTTCAGTGGTTCGGTGCAAATCTCGTCCAACGATGCGCCCTCTGGCGACATGATGGATGTCAGCTCCCACGTTCCAGCGCTGACAGGCTTGGCCGGTCCGCCGGCGCCCCCGGGAACGACCACCGGCGTCATTTCGATCGCGCTTAAGGTGAAACAAACTGTAACGTTCAACAGCGGATTCTTGCAGCTGACGGTCCATCTACCATCGAGCATCCCGCTCGGAGGCAAGACGTTGTTCTTGACTGCATGCACGATCAAGCAGAGCTTAGGGTTCTTTGGATGCACTGACACGCCGTATATCAGCGGTCCGCTTGCGGTGACCGGCCAGGTGGTTTCATTCCCTGGCCTGCCCGCGCCGTTAACACTATCGGGCTCAGGGTCCGTGACGTCGTGCCACAAATTCTGTCCCCCTCCAGCGAACTACATATATACGGCTGCGATCTACTACTAATGGCGAACTCCTGCGTACTGGGAAGACCGCGCGACTGCATCGCAGCGCGCGGTCGCGTCTCTTGAGTTACATCTCGCTCGCGACGGTCGCCCGCGACAGATGGTCTGCGGTGAATGTGCCCGTCACCTGGTTGCACAACCTCGGGATATCGGTGCTCAGTCCGGTGCTCTTCAGCATCGCATTTCCGAAGTTCGATGTCGGCTTGGCAGCCTTAGTAGCGCTTACCCCTTTGTTCTTGCTCTGGTCGAGAATGCCGTGGCAGCGGGCCTTCTGGTGGGGCTGGTTTAGCGGCACACTCTGCTACGCGTTGCTCCTGTATTGGATGGCTGCCACGATCTTCGAATTCGTGGGCTCGTGGTCAATCCTGGTGCTTGCTCTTGTGTGTGGCATCGAGGGATTGGCAATAGCTGCCGTCGCCGTCGTTGCGTCGCTTGTCGGACGTGGCGCATTTCGCACACGTTCCATCTTTGCATTGCCGTCCGCGTGGTTGCTCTTCGAAACGGCACGCTCCCTCGGATCATTGGGCGTGCCGTTTGGGGCGCTTGGGCATGTGGCGGCACATCTGCCCTGGCTGCTACCGCTGGCAGCCTACGGCGGCGTGTATCTCTTAACTGCTGCGATGGCGCTTACAAACGGAGCCATTGCTGGCATTGTCGCCGGCCACGGCGTCACTCGTAAGACCGGTTTCGGCGTGTTGGCTGCTGTGCTTGTGCTCGTCGCGGCAGCCGACATCAATAGCAGCCGTCCTGCGGGTGCGTCGTCGACCGTTCGAATTGCCGTCGCTCAGGGTAACATTGCGCAGCGGGTGAAATGGACGCCCGTAGCATTTGACCGGTCACTTGCAACGTACTCGGCATTGACGCGGCGGGCGGCGAGCCTGGGTGCTAGAATTGTTATCTGGCCCGAAACCGCCATCACCTCCTATCCGCTGCAGGATCCGTCGCTGCTTCAGAGGCTCACAGACCTCTCGATGAAGACGCATGTGTGGATTCTTGCCGGCACGCTCGACGAACCGTCAGCGAACACTGAATATAATGCGATGCTCGACGTGACGCCGAGTGGTTTGGTTGGCGGTGTATATCATAAACACTGGCTCATACCGTTCGTTGAGAATCTGCCGTTCGATCGGCTGCTGCGGCGCATTCCGTTTTTGGATAACGCTTCCAATCTGAGCCCGGGTCCTGGCCCGCATTTGCTTCCTGCGGCGGGGTATCACTGGGGGACGCTTATCTGCTACGAGTCGGCATTCGCGTTGTACGCTCGCGCAACTGCAAATGCGGGAGCAGACGCCATTATTATGGCAGCCGACGATGCGTGGTTCAGCGGCACAAAAGAACCATTCGAGCATGCCGATATCACCGTGATTGAAGCAGCGTCGACTGGTCGGTGGATCGTGCGCAGCACGCAGTCGGGCTTGTCCGAAGTTGTCGATCCCAAAGGCAACATCGTCAACGAACTCGGCTTCGATAAGCGAGGCATCATTCTCACCGACGTCGGTCGAGGAATCGTCACACCCTACGACCGTTACGGCGTAGCTTGGCTGTTCGCGCTTGCTGTTATCGTGATGGCAGGCGCGCTGCAGCATGCACGCCGCGAGGCGGCATTATGATATCAAGAGCCTTGAATGCGCAACCCGAGGCCACAGTCCGCTTTCAATGGGTGATGGGGGTCGCGGCCCTTGTGCTGAGCAGCGGGGGAGTTCTCGACAACTGGGCGCACTTTCACGGGCTCGTCGATCAGAGTTTCTTTACACCCTGGCACGCGGTCATGTACGGCATCATGGCGGCGCTCGGCATTGGTCTTGGCACATTGGCGCTCGTCAATCTCAAGAAAGGTTATCATTGGAGACGTTCTTTGCCGCCAGGCTACCTGCTTTCGCTCATAGGCGTCGCAATCTTTGTGGTCGCCGGTCTGCTCGATTTGGGTTGGCATTTGATCTTCGGCATCGAGCACGACACTGCGGCGTTCGTCAGTCCGACCCACATACTCTTGTGCGTTGGAGGCTTGCTCGCTGGGACTGGACCATTGCGCGCCGCATGGCTCACCTTTTGACCGATCAGCAAGCCACGGATGGCGCATTCTCGGGCCCATGCTCTTCAGCGCGACTGCCGCGCTTGTCGCGCTTGCGATTTTCACTCAATTTGCAAGTCCATTGAATGACACATTTGCGGCGAAGAGCATGACGATGGCAAACAGCGACACGCTCGTCAACACGCAGTCATTCGGCGTCGCCGAAGTTATGATTCAAACGGCTGTCTTGATGAGCATGGTCTTGCTCTTGGTCCGTAATTGGGCGCTGCCGTTCGGCGCGATGACGTTGCTTATCGGGCTTCCGTCCATAGCGCAACTCATCATGCGTGACCACTACTGGCTCAGCGCCGCGGTCATTGGCACGGGGCTTGTTGCTGACGTCCTTCTCCTGCGCTTACGTCCTCCAATCAGCGCTAGCAATTTGTATCTTTTCGCAGCTCTTTTGCCTGGCATCTACGAGGCATCGATCTCCTTGATGCTTAGCGTTACCGTTGGGCTTGACTGGTCTGTAAGTTTGATCGTCGGTTCGATCTTCTATGCGGCCGCCACCGGACTGCTCTTAGCTCTCATGCTCGATTGGCCAATTAAGAGCCAAGAGCCCAACCTTGTCCCGGCGGCCAGCGCCAACCCTATCATAGCGAGCTCACATCGATAGGAGGACCATGACATGCATGCTGGGTCCGCGTGAAAGGTTGGATTTACTGCTTTGCCTTGACCATGGCGGCGGCGACAATAATTAGCGTCGGCTGCGAAACCCCCGCGGGCGGCGGCGGTGGGTGCCCCGCGCTGTATCCAGTTGAGATGGTTTTTCCCGCGCCAGGGTCAGTGGCTGTTCCCACGGGGATTGGGGTATTGGTAATTCAAGGTGGCTTCAACCTGCAGGGCGCATCTTTCGGGCTTAGTCTCAGCTCGGCGACAGGAAGCATCCCGGTATCGAGAATGGGCACCCCACCCTCTCCTTTGCCCTCGCCGCTCGCTACACCAGCTGGGGTCTCGGGTTATCCCCGCGCCGGTGCCCTGATACCACCGCTGACTCCGCACACGGTCTACACGGTCGGCCTAACGCAATTTGTCGGCGTTGATACTGGCTGCATCTCTATTAGCAAGACTCTAGGCTCGTTCACTACTCAGTAAGCTCCTGCCGCTTAGGCAGGCGCCGGAACTCGTCGACTTTCTAATGGCGCAATAAGGACTCAGCCCTCGACTAGAAGACCGCGACGTTGATGGGTCTTTCTTATCAGGGGCGCAAACGAGCGAGGCTCTAAGTTGTCATACGTCGCCGGTAGCGACGACGACCCGTCAGAATCCTACGGCGGCACCTTGAAATCTCACGGAGTAGAGCCTCATGTATATCGCTCCAAAGATCGTAGCCTCGCTCGACGCAGACGTCGTCCTCACGGACGCCGCAGGCAGCGACGGCAGCGTCTGCAGTCCTTTGACCTGCAGCTGATAAGCAGCGCCTCTTAGTCGGGCTTCGCGCGAGCGGAGCCCTTTTTTTTGCTCGGATGACCCTTCCGGGGATGCAGACGGAAGCCGTTCCGTCAAATCAACGCTGCTATGGCTGTTCTAGCCGGACCGCGTCACCGAGATTAGAGTTGCCCTCCAGAAATTTCACCGTGCTGACCTCGTCTGCGTGCGGCCCGGTGTAGCGAAGGATGTACAGGCCGTTGCGCACATCGACGACATAGATCAGCCCGTCCTTGATGATCGGGTAGCTCCACATTATGACTTTGTTGGGGCCGCGTCCCAAGGCTGGGTCTTCCGTCGCCACATGCTCGAGGGCCGAAGGGGAAAAGCCGCCAGCTGCGGTGGGATGCGAGCCGTCGCTGATGTCCACTACTTGCAGGCCGCTAGAGTGCCAGGCCACGATGCCCAGATCTCGAAGGGCGGTCGGATTGTGCGATGAGTAGCTCGTGAACTGTTCTGTGAGCTTGTCGTTATACGGACTGTCACAAGACGTCTGTGAGTCTTGAGGGGTCTTGAACTCACCGACTATCCTCGGATGCGCCTGATCGGTGATGTCGATGAGGTGCGCCCAGCCCCATGGACAACCCGCGCTTGCGTCGGTATATGTGCCGTAGACCTCATCTGTTGTGAAAACGAGCGGCCGCCCAGGAACCTTGATCGCTGAATGGCCATTGGCGCACGCATTCTTACAGTTGGCCGGAACCGCTCGCGGGTCCGCCGGCGTCTGTCCCCAAACCGGCCGGTCGACCGGTTTGGTGATCAAGTCGGTGTTCAGCGACACCACTTGGCCGGGCTTTGGGCTCTTCGCGAGCGCAGCGGTGTTTAAGATGAGGAATTGACCAGCTTCCATCGAGAGGTAGGCTCTCGTGCCGTCGGCAGAGATGCTCATGGAGTGGACGAAGAGGTTGCAGTCGTATGGGCCGCACGCCCGGTGCGCGCCTGACGTGAGCGGGTAGTCAGTCTGCTCTGTGCCCGGATACTGGTTGTTCCAATTGCCCTCCGCGATCTCAACGGCGGGATGACCATCGCTCACGCCGCTGATATCCGCGACCACCAAGTTCGGAACCGATGAATCCTTCGAGATCGTCGGCGTTGAAAGGTAGAGCAGCGCACGCTCACGATCGCTCGGGTCCACCCACAAGAACATCTCATGGGGCTTGACCGGTTCTGCCTTTTGTGAGGTCGGCACGTATCGTGTTATGAATTTCGGTTTAGTGGGATCGCTGAGATCGAAGAACGCGATGTCGAACGGGAACTGTTTGTCATCGCCGCTCTTGCAGGCATGCAGTACCGTGCTGCAGCGAAAGTCCATGACGATGAGCAGTTTCTTGTCGGGCCAAACTCGCAGCTCGCGGGTCGTGATGCCCACCTTGCCCGCGTCAGGCTTGCCGATTTCTCCGACGATCGCCGGGTTGGCCGGGTCCTTGACGTCGACGATGAGGATGCCTGGGTGTGGGTGTGGACATTGGTCGCCTGAAGGTTCACCTGTGGGGCCTACGCACAACGATGAGCCATCTGTACGGTTGCCGATGTACACGAAATGATCGTAGATGGCGAGCGCGGCGTTCATGCCGCGGTTGAACAGTGCGTTGTGGCCGACGAGTTGAACGTGCCATGCTGGAACCGTCGGGACCAACCAGGGCTTCATCTGTGCATTCGCCGCCCCCACCTGGGTGCAGACCAGCAAGCAGAGCGCCAAACGAATGGTAGCTGGGGCTTTCGTAGCGATGTTCCTCACGAGCACGTGCACTCCAGTGTGGAGATCGACTGCTACGATAGAATAGGCGCAGCACCCTTTGATCACAGCAGGGCGTACAGGTGTCCCTTTGGTGCTGGCGAGGGCCGGCAAGAGACACCGCGGATAAAGGCATCTAGGGGCTCTTGCGAAATCTCGCGACATGCGAACCCGTGTGGTCGTGCTCGGTGCCGGCTTCGGCGGTCTCGAGCTAACGACGATTCTTTCAGACGAGTTCGGTGATGGTCTCGATCTCCTGCTCATCGACAAGGCTGATGCGTTCGTCTTTGGCTTCTCGAAGCTCGACGTTATGTTCGGGCGTCGAACGCCGGCGGAGACGCGTCATCCATACCGCGACATCGCCAAGCTGGGGGTGCGCTTCCTCCAGTCCACTGTGCGATCCATCGATCCGGTGGCTAAGCGTGTTCAGACCGACGCAGGGACATTTGACGCGGACGTCCTTGTGGTGGCGCTCGGCGCCGACATGGACCTGGCTGCCACCCCCGGACTCGTTGAGGGCGGTAACGAGTTCTACTCCGTCGCAGGCGCCGAAACGCTGCGCGACGTGCTTCCCACATTCGAGCGGGGCGCAGCCATCATCGGCGTGACGTCGGCGCCCTTCAAGTGCCCACCGGCCCCCAGTGAAGCTGCGCTGCTGCTGCACGACTATCTCACGACCCGCGGGCGACGCGGGGATACGCAGATCTCGCTCGTAATGCCGTTCGGCAGACCAGTGCCGCCGTCGCCCGAAACGTCGCAAGCGATCCTCTCCGCCTTTCAGGAACGCGGCATTCGGTTCGTCGCCAACCGAGAGGTTCGCGCTCTCGACCCAGTTCGTAAGGTGGCAGTGCTTGACGATGCGAGTGAGATGCCGTACGACTTGTTCCTCGGGGTGCCGGTCCACAGAGTACCTGTGGTGATCGAAGCGTCCGGGCTTGCGGTGGATGGCTGGGTGCCGGTCAATCCGAAAACGTTGGAGACTCGTTTCCCCGGCGTGTACGCGGTGGGCGACGTGGCAAGCGTGGGAGTCCCAAAGGCTGGCGTTTTCGCCGAAGGGGCGGCACGCGTGGTGGCCGCAGCACTCAGCGCAAGGCTCCGTGGCGGGTCGCCACCCGCGCCATATGCGGGAAGAGGGTCTTGCTATGTCGAGTTCGGAGGCGACCATGTCGGGCGGGTTGACGTCGATTTTCTGAGCGGTGACGAGCCCACGGGAATCTTCCAAACGCCATCAGCGGCATTGGCCGAGGAAAAAACGTTGTTCGGCTCGAGCCGACAGCAACGCTGGTTCGGCCGGAGTTGAACAGATCGCAGCGACGCTCGTCAGGTCTTCTTGCACTCGTGGTTCTTCCAAAGAGTTCCTTGTTGTTATAGCGTCGCTTCCAGCGCGACAAATCACCATAGCAGTGCCCTTCTCAACCGTCAATCTAAGGTTGTTAGCAGTGCATACTCGGGTAGGCGTGAATAGCAGTTCGGCAGAATACAGCGCCTATGCCCAACCCCCAGGGGGCAGACCAAGCGCCAAATGCCTCCATGTCTTTGCCTACGGGCACGGTCACATTTCTCTTCAGCGATATTGAAGGCCGACACAGCGTTGGGAGTCTCATCGTGCTGCGATGGATGCCGCAGTAAAACGTCACGATGCGTTGATGCTGCGCTTTGCTCATGGCGATATCGGGCCAGCCTCAGATCGCGGCGAGGCTACTGGGCTATGTGGACGTGCAGTTCAAGGAACTCGGGGTGACGCGCGAACCCACCGAGAAATGGGGCTACGAGAAACTCATGGCCTCACTGCGCGAGCAGCTCAGCGATGCTGAGATACAAAAACTCGCGCCTGAAGGTGCGGCGTGGTCGGAAGATCAGGCGGTCGAGGAAGCGCTCAAGGTCTGACCGGCACGTTACTGTCAGAGTTGTCTCTATCTGTCCCCGACCTTCGTTCTTAGGGAACAATCGCTTGCCAGAGTAGCCACCATCCGATGGTGAGGGCGCACAGCATTTCCATCCAGAAAGCATATTGTCTGGGCGCACGTTGGCAGACGGATCCGGCTAGGGCGTACGTGTCGCAGTCGGCGCAGTCTGGGAGCATGAGCATATGTTAGCGCTATCTCGGGATGGCGGAGGAGATCCACGATTGAGCCCTGGCCGGAACTCAGGCGCGTTCTTTGAGACTTGTTTCCCAACATCGGCCTGCAGCAAACACCGAGAAATCATTTGGGGTCCAAGACTTGGACGGTTTTACAGGCTTGTATGGGTCCTTTGGACCACGGTATTGCACCGGCCGCGGGAGTAGAATCTACTTAATCGCCCCTTACACGGAGCGATCGGGCGCGATGAGGCGCTCCTCTCAAGACCTCAAGGAAGAGGAATCCTCATGTACTCGACACCGAAAATCCTCGCATCGCTCGATGCGAAGGTGGTCTTAGCCGAAGCGCTTGGAACTTCATGTAGCGTCGTCGGCACTACCTGCGCAGACTAGCCAGCCCGAAGCGTTGGGTTGGAGGGGAGTGCACCGCCACGGCGGGCCTCCCCTTTTCCTTTGTCAACAAGATGTCTGGGCAAATCGCGGTCACTGTGCCCGCGACAGTTGGAGTTATGACAGACCTTATGAGGGTTGCCACCCACCGCAGTGCATCGGAACTTCCCACGGGGGCGATTCCCGGATGACGTTGTAGTCGAAACAATCCGAGTTCGTCGGGTCTTGGTACGGCGCCATCGCCGGCATCGCGGGCATTGCGCCGCTGGACGAGGGCGGCGGCGCGGGAGTGTACGGTGCAAGCATCTTCTTGAACATGGTAGGAGTCACGCGGTAACTGAGAACGATCTGCTTAACAATCGGGCGGTCCTTCGCTGCGAGGCTCGAGGGCACTTGCGCCAGAAAAACGAGATTCTTATAGAGGCCGAGATAGTCGGGTTGAAGCGAGCATAGAACCGCCTCGAACTTCCGGGACTCCCCGCCGGCTGTCCAGCCCCCGAGGAATTCCGAGCACATCGGAAGCTTCGTGGCGGATTGGCCGGCGAACGTTATCTGCGGCTGCGGTGTCCCTTGTTTCGCTGCGCCGGCTTGCATGATCGCCGTAAATTTGTCTTTCAAACTCGCGCTGAACGGTAGTGCAAAAGCGACCTCCCCGCCTTGGTTGCCGCTTGCGCTCGGAGCGTTCTTCGCGATGACGATCACCCCAAGGTTGATGCGTTCGTCGTTCGGACCCGTCACGTATACAAAACCGTTCGATCCCTTGGTGAGCGTCCAACCTTCGGGGAGGCCAACCGAAGCGGTTTTATCTTCCGTCGTTGCGGTTTTGAGCGTCACCGTCGACGCGACGGTCATAGGGGCTTGCGAGAGCAGCGTGCTGGTGATCGCCAATGCTGCGATGGCAAGAACGAGTAACACGTTCTGATAGGAACGGTTCACTGGTGGTTTCCTTTCGATTCGAACGGAAGAACGAAGAGTACGATTACGTAGCTCAGCGACGTTCGTAGCGCTACGCACCGACTCCCGCTTGTTTGGCCGCATCCAATTCGGTCATAACACTGAAATCGTCAGTGATGCCGAAAAAGCTATCCGAGCTCTGGTCTAAGTTGCTCATCGTTTCGCGCGAACGTCGGTAGCCACTCGGTCAGTCCGTCTTGCGGACGTGGCCGCGCCCGGCCGACGCCAGACTACGGACGGAGACCGAGCGATTGATGCAATCTGCAAGGCGCAGGGCAAACGACTGACCTGCAGAGAATTACCAACGCATCGCTATGAAGGATCGGAAACAGAAAAAGCGCGTCGCTGAAGGCGCGAAGATGGGCCAGCCCAAGGGTGAGTCTCCATCTCAGCAGATAGACGCGAGGATCAAGGAGTTGGGCGATTGGCGGGGCGAGACGCTATCCCGGATCCGGGCTCTGATCAAGCAGGCCGACCCAGACGTCGTCGAGGAGTGGAAGTGGAGAGGTGTTCCGGTGTGGTCTCACGGCGGGCTGATCTGCACCGGCGAGACGTACAAGAATGTCGTGAAGATGACCTTCGCCAAGGGCGCCTCGCTGAGGGACCCTTCGGGCCTCTTCAACTCTAGTCTCGAAGGTAACGTAAGACGTGCCATCGACTTTCACGAGGGCGACAAGGTCGACTGGGGAGCGCTGAAGGCACTCGTTCGCGCGGCGGTAGCGCTGAACATCTCCTCTTGAGTCTAGTCGACGGGTCCAACGATCGCTCGGTACTCCTCGCCTGCTGCCTCTCTCGAACGCCCGCGGCTCTACCGATGCCCGGAGCGACGCGGTGTTGGTTAGCGTAGCTCCGAATAGAACATCAGCATATACGCGACGAGAAGCACCAAGAGAACGATCGGAGCCCCGATCTGGACCCAGCGAGCCCGCCAGAGTAGCGGCGCGATCGTGGTGGGCAGCATGGCGATCACCACGGCGTTTTCCTTGGCCCAGTTCTGCACGTTGAGGCCGGATCCAGCGAAATAGTTGATTGGGATCGAAACGCCGACCAGCACAACGAGCGCCGCGATGTACGTACGGCCTTGCGTTTCGTGAAAGACGTGCATGTTCAGACCGTCCTCACTGTCGAGCCGAGGCGACACGAGGGCACAAACCAAGTACTGAATGATGCTGTAGAGGAACGCGATCGCGATGCTCGCCAGCGTGAGAGTGGCGAGCGCGTGAGCATCCCAGAGACTGATCCAGTTCGCCCAAAGAAGCACGAGCGCGGCGGCCATCCACAGCCCATGCGCCCAGTCGAAGACCAGCTCCCGCCGATGGCGGATCATGTGCGCCGCGGCGAGCAGAAGATGCGTCAGAGCGAGGGCGTAGATAAACGCAAGGAATGTGATGACGAAGTCGAACGGGCGCATCCTCAAAGGCCGCGTTCCACCTCTGCAGCGGTTCGTCCCTTCGCCCTTAGCGACACGACCGGGGCCGACCCCGCACGGTGCTTGGCAGCGGCGCCTTGCGCGACAATCGTAACCTATGTGGGGCTAGTTCCCAAAGATATCGTCATAGATCTGACCGCAAGCTGAAGCAATTACAACGAGCGTGAAGGGACTATTTGCGAGATGAGATTGTTTGATTTCAAACCCCTGCTGCTTCTCTCTTTCGGCTTGGCCATCGCCAGTATTCTAGTGCCATTCTTAATAGTCTTTATAGCCTTCCGCGCAAGCTCTGATATGATCTGGGCGTTTCAGGCCGAGGTTCTGCTTGCTGTGGCGTGGGTTATCGTGGTAGCGATTGGATTGGTGCGATACCGCGCGAGGGGCCTATGGATGCTGCTGGGAGCTCTACTCGTTTTTTGGCCGGTAATTGTCGGTTTAGTGAGGTGGATTTGAAATGTGCCCCGGCCCCTACGCGAGGAGATGTTCAGAGTGGGGCGTTCGGCCGGCTTCACAATATTCGCGTCCACCGAATCTAGAACACGTATTCGTAGGGGCTTTCACGTCCTTGTTCGTGCCGAGCATGAAATATAGGTACGGGATGGCGACGTGCATATCGGGATTCAAAGCGTTACAAGATCTCCGTGAGTGGTACCTAGTGCCTCATGCTTCTTGAGGAACCGATAAGCATCTCAACTGGCCCTTTCCATCCGGAAAGAACAGGCTCCGCGTTGGAGCTAAGCCCTCACAATTGCCACATCTTGGCGTACGGGACCGTCGCGCCGGCTCGAAGAAAGTACTCCGCTAGCGAGCCCAAGAATCGCTGATTGATTTTGTTCCAGGTTATTATCTCACTGGCACGGTGCATTAATGTTGGCTTCATCGGAGGTTCTCAACGTGCGTCGTTTGACAAAACCGGCGGCGATGATCGCCGTGGTAGCTTCCCTTATCGTGATTGGCATGCTCCATTTAAGTGCGGCTGGCACGACCAGCGAAGGCTGCATGAATCAATGGCTGTTCAACGGTGTCTGGCGGGTTCAAGTGACAAAGGTCGAGCCGTATATGAACAACGGGCAGCAGGTCGGTTGGCAAGTGACCGAGGTTTGGCGCAACGGCACGAGCCAGCAGATCGCGCCGTCTAATTCCTTCCCCGAGCCGCAGAAGCTCGAGCTGAGCAGCGGGTCGACCCTCGCCAATGATTCAAGCGCGGGTTCGGCATCGATGAATGATATTAATAGCCATAGCTTCCCGGCATCAGGGGAGTACACGTACGTCCAGAAATTCGCGGCAAACAACGTCGATTCGCAAAACAAACCGAAGGCTATCGACATCACCTTCAACGGTGCCCAGGTCTCCCAAAGCAGATTCTGGCCTCATTTCTCCACGCCGCAGTACAACTTCCATTTCAAACTTGACTGCCAAGCCAGCGGCGCTGCGGCGCAGGCGCAGGGCGGGTCGGGCCAGGTGACCGCCACGCAAGGCTGCATGAACCAGTCGATGTCCAACGGCGTATGGCAGGTCAAAACCACCGCTATCAGCCCGGATTTGGGCAATGACGGCACCGCTCAGATCGGCTGGATGATCACCGAGGAGTGGACCAGCCTCGTCAATCGACCCATAGCGCCCGGAAACACAAACGTGACGGATCAGCAACTCGTCTTTGCGAGCGGGAATACCGCTGCATCATCAGATTCGGTCGGTACGCTGGCGAGTATGGGACTGCTGACCAACCGCACGTTCCCGCCAGGGAGTTCCTTCACGTACCAGCAGCGCTTCCGTCCGGGATCTTTCAACGCCTCAGATAAACCCGTTCGGTTGCTCGTGACGTTCAACGCGACCGCGCAAAGCCACTATCCCAACGGACCATACTACAAGAATCCCGCGAATTTCCGGATCAGCCTGGAATGTTCCAAGTAGAGTCATAAGTAGATCGCGGCGCGCCGGAGGCCGTTCGCAAGAACGGCTTCCTCGATTTGATGCGATCGACAAACCGCGATTGCCGGTGACGTCAACCTTCTTCTGGTGGGCGAAGTAGGACTCGAACCTACGACGGCCTCCTTGTAAGCTAGAAGCAGGCCTTCATGGCGTTTCCGCTATAACGCCGTGAAATAAGTCAAAGCCAAGCACAACGAGGGGCTGCGAGGTTTATTAGATTTCGCAGTCCTTCGCCATTCTTCGCCAATGCTCGCCACATAAGTGGTCAAATATGTGGTCAAAATCCAGCTTGGCCCAAGATCACTCTTTGCTGTTGGTTACGCAGTCTGAGGGCTTCACAGGTCCAACCTGGGCCTGGTCTTGGGGTACGGGCGCGACGTGGAGAGCACCCGAATAGAATTAGCCATAGGTCGCCTGAGCTATCAAATGCGAGCGCTTGGCATGTTGAGCGCAAGCTTGCGGAAGCTCTGCGGAGTTATAAGCGTTGTCGTCCGGACATCAAACGTCCATGCTCGGCGGACTTGGCGCAAGGCGTGTATTATGAAATGTGACGAGCTCCCAGCCTGTCGAGGTTTTCCGAAACACAAGTGATGCCAGCGTCTCCAGTTTCCCTTGGAGCGTTCCGCGCGGTATATCGACCACGGAGCGCATGTGCGCAATGATAACGTCGGGCGAAATATGGCGAGCGGCGACCAGCCACAGCGAGTTGCGGCTGTTGAGAAATATCGTCTTGAAGACACGATCGTGGCGCGCTTTGATCTCGTCGCGATCTTTCAAATGCTGACCGAAGATATTGACTTGATCACCGTCAAGCGAGAAAGCTGCGGCGTAACGCGCGGCATCGCCCGCGTTCCACGCTTCCGTTAGCTCAGCCACGATGGCGTCCAGTGCGGCCTGATCCGCCGGAGCGATTGCGTTCATAGCGCCGCTTGGAGCAGGCTGTGAGCGGACGAACGAAGGAGGCCGAGAGCTTCTCTGCGTTCGACGTGCGCGATATCGACGAGCCATACAAACGGTTCGATTCCCAGCGTCGCGCCTATTGCCAACACAAGTTTGCGGAAACGCTGCCGTCCCAGCTTATGTTTGATCGGCGCGAGCGCGTCCTCAACCCAGATGATCCGCCTGCCAGTACGGAGCACGAGGGATTCCTGCGAGCCCTCATTCCGCTCGAGCGATAGCCGCCACATCGCGCGGAGAGCAAGCTCGTGTTCCATTATCAGGCTGGTGAGTGCGATGCCAAGCATATCGAGACGCTTGACCGGGTCGCTCGGAGCCGACTCCGGCAGCAGCGATCTCATCGAAAGTTCGGGGTGAGCCGCCGCCAATAGTTCGTGTTGATTTCGGAAGTACCGATAAGCCGTCGGGCGAGATACGGACGCAGCCGACGCAGCCTGCTCGACCGTCGGCGTGGTCCCGTGCGCCAGTAGGGCACGCGCTGCCTCCACGAGCACCCCGCGGGTTCGCGATTTCTGACTCACCCGCCCAGTTTGCTCGTAGGGCATTGACATTATCATGATGATACGCTAGTATCACGATTGTCTCCTTCATGAGACTAGAATCTCATAAAAGTCAACCCGAGCTGCCGCTCGTGGAGGTCCCTTATGAAATCAGCTAACCGCGTCGTCACGTCATGGTCGATTGCCGCTCTCGTATTCGCGCTTTTCGCCGCGGGGTGCTCAAGCACTGGAGCCGTGAACCCCCCGTCAACCCAAACAGGCCCGCAGACATGGCCAGTTTATACCGGGGGCTCGGAGCTGTCGTCGGCTGTTCAGGCTCTCGACTTCTATCCGCACACCATAACGATCCACGCCGGGGATACCCTGGCCTGGACCAACCCTACGACGATTCCACATACGGTCTCGATCCCCCAAGCCGGCCAAATGCCGCCGGCTGGTCCTCCCAACCCAGCGCCTGTCGGCGGACACGTCTTCAACAACACCGCCTATATCAGCTCAGGGTTTCTCGCCAATGGTAAGACGTACGCGGTGCAATTCACAACTCCCGGAACGTTCGCATACTACTGCCTCGTGCATCAGCCCGAAATGACTGGCGCCATCGTCGTCCTTTCTGCAAGTGCGGCGCTGCCCATGACCGAGTCGCAGTATGCGGCGGTCGCGGGTTCCGATCTCGTGAACGATCTACAAGCCGGCGTGGCATCGGTGCAGAGCTTCCCGTACGTGTCCGGCGGAACGCATCTTGCTGCCGGTATTTCGCCCGGTGTCCCCGGTACGAAACCTTCGCAGCCGACTGTTCTGCGGTTCCTCGACGATAAGACGATGAACGCGAGCATAACAGTTTCGGTCGGCACAACGGTAACGTGGACGAACCAGTCAAATAACGTTCCGCACACGGTGACGTTCCCCATCGCCGGGCAGGCACCGCCCTCAGGGCCACCCGACAAGGTTCCGCCGTCCGGTGGATCGACATACGACGGCACCGTTCTGACGAACTCAGGCGTCATGCCCCCTGGATCGAGCTACAGTCTCACGTTCGCCAAGGCCGGAACATACACGTACTACTGTCTGTTTCACGACGGGCCGACCGGCATGATCGGCACGGTTATCGTTCAGTAATCGCGACGGCGTCTGCCGCTAGTAGCCGGCAAGCAAGGACGCGGCTCCAAGGCCGCGTCCTTTGTTGATCAAACTACATCCATGCCGGACCGACCTGGGCTGGCATCTAACACGCTACTCAGCTCTGGTGCGGAAGCTCTTGGATGAAGGCGTGAGTTGCTCAGCCGGTCTATTCCCTCTCGTGTCTAGGGGCTAGGTCGTCGCTCGGTTTATTAGGAGTGAGCTATACAACCAAGCAAAGAGCCCGCGGCCAATGAGCGCGTCGAAAAATCCCCAAATGCCTCCGATAAATGAGCCAATAAACGACGTTGAGTAGCCGATGTATCCGCTACCAAGAACCTCGACGACCTTTGTTCCCCAGCCAAAGTGACCTATGATTCCGAGGAAGCTCCAGCCAAGGCGAATCGCACAGTATCAATCTTCATGCGCGTAACTCCTTTTGGTTCGTTGCCTAGAATTCGACAAATTAACGCCGAGTGCACTGCAACGGTTATCGAGGTCGCCTCTAGAACATCGTCT
The DNA here is from genome assembly GCA_963806005.1 of Vulcanimicrobiota bacterium. GTDB lineage: Bacteria > Vulcanimicrobiota > Vulcanimicrobiia > Eremiobacterales > Eremiobacteraceae > JAFANK01. The sequence goes on from CAWDWJ010000008.1 coordinate 215,057, forward strand.
CTGATGGGCCCCCTTGATTAAGCCTGAAGGCCTAATCACAGCATAGGTGCTCGATGATATCTCGCGTACACGCGTTCCCAACCTGGGCCGGCCACTTTCGATCTCTGCTTGTAACTATCACGGCTAACTCTGCCGTAGGAGCACCTGATGCTGCGAACTGCTACCTTTAAGCGCTCGCTGACGAAGGCAATAACCTATCGCATCCTGATCATGTGTCTTGATTTCGCAACGATCTACCTTTTCACGCGAACCGTGCGCATCGCGCTGGGTTTTATGATTGTAAGTAACATATACACGTCGATAGCCTATCTGGTGCATGAGCGAATATGGGCGCGCATCAAGTGGGGGGTGGGATGAGCCGATCGTCCGTCAACCACTTGTCAACCACTTTGGCCCGCGGCGTTCGACTCGGGAATGTGCCGCTCGGGTATTTGCGCAACCATTCTCGGGCTCGCACCGCCATGTACTCGAAATTAGCGAACTGCCAGTCACCTCTCCGTCGTCGCATGATGGCGATAACTGGTTCGAGGGCTTCCCAGTAGGCTACCGTGAGCCGTGCGAATAGATCCATCCAGGCGCTCTCGTCCACGAGGTTGTTCTTGAGCAGAGTGCCGACCGCGTTGAACCAACTGCAGGCACTTATCTCTTTATGAACGCGATTGTCGATAAAGCCCAGCGCGTCGAGTTGCGCCCTAAACTCTTCGTTGTGCAGCTTATAGGGCAGTTCCGCCTGCACAAAACGCAGCGCCTCTTGCATGTCGGGGCCACGCAAGTCGCGTTCCATCGAGATAACAGCACTGATCTGGTTGAACGAAGCGGCGTGGTGAAGCGAGATTGCGGCCGCGATGACGCTGGCCAAGAGCAATAGGAACGTACCAACCGTAGCCCACGTGTTGAGCGCGGTGTAGTCGATATTGAACGCAGCAGCGTGGCGGACCGTGATCGCAAGATCAAGCGTGATGCATGCTCGCACTCCAATCGTTCACCCGGCACGGTGTTGTAGTTTTCGGCATTCGCAAGTCGCCGCCTACCTTTGAAGTACAGGATAGGGATAATCTACACGGTGATCCATTTGAGGTACTTCCGCTCCCGCAGGATTGAAGGGGCGAACGCACAACGGGTTCTTAGCCCAATGAAGCATGCTGTTATCGTAGGTGCCGGAATCGCGGGGTTGACGCTGGCGCGCTGTCTACGCATGGCGGGTGTCCAAGTCACCGTCATTGAGCGTTCGTTGTCAGTGCGCGATGAAGGGTATATGGTTGACTTCTTCGGGGCTGGGTATGACGCTGCCGAACGAATCGGGTTCTTGCCAGACCTGGAGCGTCTACACTATCCGATCTCACGGCTTGTGTTCATGGAGCCAGAGGGGCAAGAGAAATTCGCAATTCCATACGCTACGTTTCGCAGGGTGCTCAATAACCGCCATTTCAACTTTCTACGAGGTGACCTGGAAAAGTTTCTGTATTCGACTCTATGCGACCATGTTGACATTCGATTTGAAACTACGATCCGCTCCGTCGAAACCAACTCATCCAGCGTTAAAGTAATGCTATCCGATGATTCGATGGTTACAGCCGACGTACTTGTGGGCGCTGGCGGTATTCATTCGCCCGTGCGGGCATTGAACTTCGGTGAAGAGGCTTACTTCTCACGTTTCCTTGGTTGCGAAACGGCCGCGTTTATCATCGAGAATCCAACAGCGTCGCTTGCGAGTCAGTTTTCGGATGCCTTTTATACCTTAACTGTGCCGGGTCGTCAAGTTGCGGTCTACCCGATCAGAGGCGGAAAGTTGGCAACGTTCTTCGTTCACCGTTCTGTGTCTCCACTAAGCAGCAAGTCGCACTCGACAGTGGTCAAGGAGCTACGAAGAGTTTATGGAGGACTCGGTTGGGTCGTCCCTGATCTCTTACAAGGTTTAGAGAGTCGAAACATTTATTTTGACACTGTTTCACAGATCGAGATGCCGTGCTGGAGCGCAGGTCGGACCGTCCTTGTGGGCGATGCCGCTTTCTGCGTGTCGCTGGCCGCTGGCCAGGGCGCATCCTTAGCCATGGCGGCTGCATACATACTTGCGGAAGAGTTGAGCATTGCGGGCAGCAAAGTCACGGCCGCGTTAGTGAACTACGAGCGTAGGCTCAGACCAACCATTAGAGCAAAACAACAGGCTGGGCGTAAGATGGTGAATTGGTTCCTGCCCGATAGCCAAATAGCGATCTTGCTTCGAGACTTGGGCACACAACTCGCGGCAATGCCAGGCGGAAGTTTCTTGCTAAAGCCATTTTTGTCGCCAGACCGCATAATCGCGGCATCGGCGCACTAGGATCATCTCAGAACATTGGTTGAGGTTCGAATCGCTTTAAGGACACCTTCTAGGGGTGCCTTCGCCGCGCCAGCGAACCGGGGGCTGCGATGAGCCGCAGAGCGAACGAACCTCGTGCTATATTAAACAGCACCCCTATCTTGCAACACTTCGCGGATGACATATGGCTCGTGGATGGCCCAAGCGTTCGGGCCGCCGGTGTGGCGTTTCCTACCCAGATGGTCGTGGTCAAGCTCAGCGATGGATCGTTGTGGATCAACTCACCTGTTGTTGTGCCACGCGAAATGCTCGACCAGATCGTGGCGCTTGGCCCAGTGCGGTATCTTGTTGCGCCTACACCGCTTCATACCTGGAGGCTAGAGCAGTGGCATTCACGATTTCCCGAAGCGCAGCTTTGGGGGGCTCCGGAGATTGCGAGAGGGTTCGCGCGTGACGCCTTTGCCTCAATAGCCGGGATCGCGCGAGTGACGGCCTCAAAGCGGACGAGCTGGAACCTCTTAGAGGACGCTCCGCCGGCAGCCTGGGCACAAGACCTGGACCAGCTCTTGTTCCAGGGGAACTACTTCATTGAGGAAGTCGAGTTTCTGCACAGGAAGTCGAGCACGCTCATAGTAGCTGATTTCATCCAAAACTACAGAGCCGAAGATGGCGACTTCGTCGGAAACATCGCTAAAGGAGCGGCCGGCGTCTTGAACGGCGGTGTGCCACGCGACATTCGGTGGTCATTCACCAATAGGCGGCGCGCGAGAGCATCCCTGAAGAGGCTGCTTTCATGGAATTTCGATAAGTTGATCGTTGCGCACAGCTTCTGCGTCGAGCACAATGCCAAGGCATTTGTGGAAGGTGCCTTTCGCTGGTTGAGCGACTAAATGGACGGGCAGGGTGAAGGCTTCGACGTGATGGGCGAAGTAGGACTCGAACCTACGACGGCCTCCTTGTAAGCTAGAAACGGGCCAGATCGGCGTTACCGCTAGAACGCCGTGAAATGGCGCTAAGCCAGGCACGACGAGGGACTGCGAGCATTTTGAGATTTCGCAGTCCTTCGCCATTCTTCGCCAATGCTCGCCTCATAAGTGGTCAGATAAGTGGTCAAAGAAGGCGGCCGAAAGTCGCGGCCTCGGATCACGGATACGCGGACCTAGGGCGCCAAATGCAACTATGGTCGATCGAGCAAATGGCTGAGCAACTCGTGCTCGACGCGCCGTAGCAGCGCGCTGATCGATTGCCTGCCACGCTCTTCGGCATCGAGTTCACTTTCAAGCCGAGAGCCTAGTTCGGTGTAATCATCGCTGCGCAAATAGTGTCTGGTGGCGATACTTAAGTTATTGCCCCCAAAAGAGAGGATGCCACCTGGTAACGCGATGTAATGCCAACTCTCATTCAGCGTTAGGAAGCGACACATGCCCAAGGTCAGGACTGTCAGTAGTGGACGTCGGTTGGCGAGGATGCCGAAGCTCCCAGATGAATCCTCGCCGATGAAGCTCACGACGTCGCCGATCGTCTCCGAGCGCGTGGTGTCATATAGAGACAGGATGAAGGTCTTCACCGAGGCATCTCCCCGAGCATGTAACATGCGGACTCCTCGGTGCTGTCATAACGGCCATTTAGGAAGTCCTCACAGTCGCGCAAGGTATCCTGGAGACTCACGCTGACACCTTTAATCCCTGTGAATGCCTCGGTAACAACAAAGGGCTGTGCCAGATATCGTTGTAACCGCCGAGCACGAATGACGATACGGCGGTCCGATGTGGAGAGCTCTTCAATGCCGAGCATGCTGATAATGTCCGACAGCTCCCGATAGCGAGCAAGATGCTCACGAACTGCGAGCGCGATGGAGAAATGATCGTCGCCGATAATCGTTCGGTCCATGAGGCGACTTGAGGAGCGCAGCGGGTCAACTGCGGGATAGATCCCTTGAGCTGCTTGCGCTCGCGAGAGGATGACGACGGTATCCAAGTGCGCGAGGAGGGCCTCAACGGCCGGATCAGTCATGTCGTCTGCCGGCACGTAGACCGCTTGCACCGACGTAATCGCACCTGCCGAAGTGGAAACTATCCGTTCTTCGACTTCCGCAACTTCTGAGAATAGCGTTGGCTGATATCCGACCGTAGCGGGAATACGCCCGAGCAATCCGGAGATCTCACTGCCCGCCTGCACGAATCGAAACATGTTATCGACCAGAAACAACACCTCGCGGTGTTGTGAGTCGCGCAGGTACTCAGCAAAGGTCAGCGCGGTCTGAGCGACGCGAAAACGCACACCAGGCGACTCGTCCATTTGCCCGAAAACCAAAAGCGTAGTGGGCATGACGCCCGCATCTTGCATAGAATGCCAAAGTTCATGCCCTTCGCGAATGCGCTCGCCGACGCCAGCAAACACCGTGTTGCCATGATGTCGACGGGCGATCGCGCTCGCAAACTCGGTCATCAGCACGGTCTTTCCAACACCCGCACCGCCGAACAATCCAGTCTTCCCGCCCCGAGCAAAGGGGCAAAGCAGATCGATGACCTTGATCCCCGTTTCAAGCGTCTCATTGGAATGAGAGGTCTCGGCCAACGTCGGCGGGTTGCGGAAGATGTCGAGCCACTGCTCGTGCTTTATCGGCGGGCCACCGTCCAGCGGCATGCCGAACATATCGAAAAGGCGGCCCAAGCAGGATGGACCAACACCCACGCGCAGAGATCCGCCGGTATCATAGACGGCCATGCCTCGGCGCAGACCGCTCGGACGGTGAAGCGCAACAGCGCGGACGTGCCTATCATCAAGATGCTGGTGGACCTCGAGCACAAAGGACTTGCCCGAGTCATGGATAAGCAATGCGCGACGCAAGACGGGCAAGCGAGAACATGCCACATCCACGACGGGGCCATTGACCTCAACGACCTGCCCGACAACGTCCGCAAGATTTACCGACATTGTCGGCCTGTTCGGCGAGTCTTCATCGTGCCTGCCAGGGCGGGACTGCTTGGCCAGCGAGCGCCGAGGTGATTAATGTCCGGTGGACCGCTCCGAGAGCGCGTCGACCGCCAGGCGGTGCGCTTGACCGAGGCACGCAAGGCGCGAAACACCATACTGTCGCAGACGATGTTTCTCGGCACCCTAGGATTAACATTCGTCCTCCCCGTTATCGTGGGCGCATACGTCGGTCTCTGGCTCGATCGCCTCTCCAAGGGATTTTCCATCCAATGGACGCTCACATGCATCCTGCTGGGAGTCGCTTTTGGATCGATCAACGTCTATCTGTTGATTCGTCGGAAATGACCTGACGATGCAGGCCCAGAACGGGGGACCGCTCGCTCCTCCAGTTATTTTCCACGTCGGGGCCGTAAGCATCACTGCCACCGTCGTAACGACGTGGGGGATCGTCATCGTCCTCGCGCTCGCTGCATGGGCTGCGACTCGACGTACGCTCGGTCGGGATCCCGGGATGATGCAGACTGCGCTCGAGGGCGCCATCTCGGCGATGAGGTCAGCCGTGGCCGCGGTCGTACCAGCCACCGTTGTGGAAGAAGTCTTTCCGTTCATCGCCACACTTTGGATCTTCCTCGTCATTGCGAATCTCTGCGGCGTCGTGCCCGGTCTACAGTCGCCGACGGGTGATCTCGCCACGACGGCGGCGCTGGCGATCCTGGTGTTCTTCTACGTCCATTGGCTTGGAATCAAGACTCTTGGGCTGCGCGCGTATCTGCGTCATTATCTGGCCCTCAGTCCCCTGTTTGCTCCGTTTGAGATCATCAGCGAGATTACCCGAACGGTTACACTCGCGGTCCGGCTTTTCGGCAACATGATGAGTCTCGAGCTGGCCGCGATGATGGTCCTCTTACTCGCTGGGTTTCTCGTCCCCATCCCCGTGCTGATGTTGCACATCGTTGAAGCGTTGATTCAAGCATACATCTTCGGCATGCTGGCATTGGTGTACATCGGCGGAGCAGTCGAGGTGCAGGTCGAACAGCGCCGCAAGGAGGCCTCCCCGTGACACAGATTGGTTGGTTTGCCCTCGCCTCGACCATCGTTGCCGCACTCGCGATGGGAATCGGCGTGTTAGGCCCTGCGCTTGCTATGGGCCGCGCTATTGCGCAGGCGCTGGATTCGCTGGCCCGTCAGCCGGAAGCGGAAAATGCGATTACCCGAACGCTCTTCATCGGGCTGGCCATGATCGAATCGCTTGCGATCTATTTGTTGGTTGTCGTCCTTATCGTCTTATTCCGTAATCCGTTGCTGAGCTATCTGCTCGGAAAGTAGGCGGGAACAAGACGTGGAGCTAAATTGGAGCACCTTCGCGCTCGAAATCATCAACTTCATCGTCTTGATCTGGCTTCTTTCGCGCTTTTTCTATCGACCCATACGGCATGCCATCGAAGAGCGGCGCGCCAACATTGAAAAGACGCTCGCCGACGCGCAGCGGCTTCGTTCGGAGGGCGAGGAGCTTCAAAAGCACTTCGAGTCCCGGCTAGCCGAGTGGGAAGACGAGAAGGCGTCACTGCGGAGCGCATTTCGCACGACGCTTGAAGCCGAGCGAGCCAAACAGCTGACCGAGTTACGTGGCGAACTGGATCGCGAGCGAGTGCGGTCGGAGGCCGCCGCGGCCGCGCGTATGCGCGATTTGGAACTCTCGTTGGAGCGCAAGGCGATCGCGCAGAGCACGGAGTTTTGCGCAAAACTTGTCACCCGCTTCGCTTCGCCTGCTCTCGAAGCGCAGATTGTGAACGCCGCGATCGTCGATCTCACGCAGTTGCCGCCGCAACAGCGAGAGATTCTAGCTCGCAGTCTTGATGGAAACCCCGTGCACGTGACGAGCCGTTTCCCGCTTGCACCAGAACTGCGCATAGCTTTGGCTAATTCGCTCGCGGCTATTGCGGGACGTACGGTTTCCCCAGAGTTCATCGAGGATTCCGCGGTGATTGCGGGCGTACGCATCGAGGCCGGAAGCTGGGTGCTGGAGGCGGATCTCGCAGATGAGTTGCATTCATTTGGTGAGATGAATCGATCGTGAACGCTGCCAAGCCGTCCGCTCGTGGCCCACTCGAAACCCGCGCGAGCTACCTCACCGACTATCGCTTCGAATTGCGTGTTCGAGAACGGGGTGAGGTCATCTCGATTGGCGATGGCATCGCGTGGATTTCGGGGTTGCCGTCCGCTGCGATCGATCAGCTGCTTGCCCTCGACGACGGTTCGATGGCCCTCGTCTTTCATCTGCGCCAGAAGTCGTTGGGAGCCATACTATTGGACGAGGCGGCCGGCATTTCTGCGGGAAGCCCAGTTCGGCCAGCCAGCCAGACGCTTGAGATCCCCGTCGGAGATGCCCTTCTAGGTCGCGTTGTCGACCCGCTGGGACGACCGCTCGATGGTGGGGAAACACCCCGATGCGACGCTCAACGCGCGCTCGATATCGCCTCGCCACCTATTATCGCACGTGATTTCGTACACGAGCCCCTCTACACCGGCAATAAGATATGCGATGCATTCCTCCCCATAGGGCGCGGTCAACGCCAGCTCCTGGTCGGCGATCAGGGACTGGGCAAGACCTCGTTGGCCGTCGATGTCGTCGTCAATCAGCGCAGCGGGGACGTACCGTGCGTATATGTGCTGATCGGACAGAAGCGATCCGACGTGGTGAATGTTATCGAGACATTGCGGAGCACGGGCGCACTTGCGCACACGTGCGTCGTCGTTGCGGAGGCGACGGCCCCACCCGGCCTTCAGTATCTAGCCCCATTTGCCGGCTGTGCGATCGCGGAGTACTGGATGGTGCGCGGTCGTCACTCGCTCGCGGTCTTCGATGACTTAACGCGACATGCACAGGCCTATCGCGCACTGTCGTTGCTCTTGCGCAGATCACCGGGTCGCGAGGCATATCCTGGCGACATCTTCTTTCTGCACTCTCGCCTCCTTGAACGCGCCACGTGCCTTCTGCCTGATCTTGGGGGAGGCAGTCTTACGGCACTACCAATCATCGAAACGGAAGAAGGAGAAATCGCCTCCTACATTCCGACAAATCTTATCTCCATCACCGACGGCCAAACCTACTTCGACGCCGCTCTCTTCGCAGCTGGCAACGTGCCCGCTATCGACATCAAGAAATCGGTGTCGCGAATCGGCGGCAAGGCGCAGGACGCGCTCGTGCGGGCCGAGTCAGGACGTATGCATCTGGAATACCTGCAGTTCCTCGAGCTCGAACGCTTCACGCGCTTTGGAACGCGTCTCGATGCCAAGACCGATGCGGCGATAAGGCGTGGACGAGTGCTTCGCGAGATCTTCAAACAAGAGCGGCTCTCGCCGGTCACCCCGCAGTTCGAACTCGCCTGGCTAATCGCGTACAACGACGGGTTGTTCGACGACATTGCTCCACCGGCTGTTGCGGCGCGCCTGCGTTCATTGCAACAGCATTCCGATGATTTGCGGCTCTCGGCTGAGCACGATCGCGCGCTTTGGAGCAGTGCGGTGCGTGAGTGGTGGAAAGCGGTTTCGTGAGTAAGCGGCGCGGCGTCTTGCAGGCGGTCGGCGCTTTTCGCGACCTGGGTGACGTGGTCCAGGCGATGAAGAACTTGGCGATCGCCGAGATCGGGAAGCTTTCGCGCACGCATGACGCTCGCCGGTCGCTCGTGAAGAACATTGTAGCGCCGCTGAAGGCGTTTGCACGGCTGCATCCACCGCCCGCGGCGCCTCCGGGAGCAACGGCTGACATTGTTGTAGCCGTTGGTAGCGAGCGTGGGTTCTGCGGTGACTTCAACGATTTCATCGTTTCAAAGGTTACGAGCGTGCGAACAGGCCTAGACCGGACACACATGCTCATCGTTGGGAGCCGTTTAGGCGAAAAGATGTCGGATGTGGTGGCGACGCGGATCACAGGTGCCAACTCGATGGAAGATATTCCGGACGTCATCGTGCGCGTGCTCGAGACGCTTGAGAAACTAGCCTTGCGAATACCCCACCGGGATGCCCGCGTGCTCGCGATCGCCGACATCGCCGACGGGCCGGAGAGCATTCCCTTGCTGCCACCGGCCGGACTCGAGGCAAAAGGCCAAAGCTCACCTACTTACGAGGACTTCGATCTGAACTTACCCCCGGACGAGGTGCTAGCCGGGCTACTGCACGCATATCTCGACGCGGCGCTAACCCAAGTGTTCGCAGGTTCGCTTATGTCGGAGAACCGCGCCCGGCTGGAGCATATGTCTGGTGCGTTGCAGCGCATCGATGAGAGGATCGGGGAGTTAACTCGGTTATCAAATCACTTGCGGCAAGAGGAAATCACCCAAGAGATCGAATTGATCATGCTTTCAGATATGAAGCCCTAGTCAGCCATCTCTTGTGCGGACACTTGTGGGCGAGCAGCAAGACGCCCGAGTCACCTCAAGGCTTGTTCGAGCCGAGCTCGCGGGTGTGGGCGGCTTCGAGCGCAACGCGCAGTTCATCAAGCAAAGCCCGAAGAGTGTTTCGAGCGATCTTTTCTCCTACTACCGCATCGAAGGCTCGGCCTACCGCACCGAGCGGCGGTTCGTAGTTTCCCTCAATTACGAGCCACGTGTTACCATAGTTCTCATCCCACTGAAACCGCAGGAGACCAGTGAAACTGGGCAACAGCCTCGTCCCCGTCGGTTGCCACGACACGCCAACACGATACTCAAGACCCGCCACATCGCGAGCGGAGTTGAGCTGCACTTCGACGTCGTGTTCAAGCTGGAGACCACCGGGCGTGAGGCCTGCGGTCAAGCGCATAAGCCTGTTCCCGCCGCTGGCAGTGGGTAGCCGGGACACAAAATCGAGAAGATCCGCTTGAGCGCGCTCCGGCGGTGAATGAATAACAGTCGCCTCAGCAATGTGTGTCATTATCGATTGAGCGTCAAGTCCTCGGGGAATTCACATCCCGCGCTACCACCGCGGGTCCCCCGCGCATGGCGGTTTCTTCATACCGTTTTGCCCCTCCCGTCAGAGGCGGGATATGTGCATGAGCCAGCCGAGGTGTTGGCGGCAAACTGCGCCTCAAGCCGATGTTGCCCGTCTCTGCGTCGCGCGACTCCAGGGAAGCTAGGTCGTTGCTCGGTTCGCCAACAGCGAGTTATATAGCCAAGCAAAGAGCGCGCATCCGATGAGCGCGTCAAAAAACCCCCACATACCGCCGATGAGCGAGCCGATAAACGATGTCGAATAGCCGATGTATCCGCTACCAAGGACCTCGACGACCTTGGTTACCCAGCCGAAGTTACCTAGGATTCCGAGGAAGAAAACTCCCAGGCCCCACAAAATCGCGCCAGCCAAAGCAAATCGCCCAACATCAATCTTCATGCGTGTCGCTCCTTGAGGTTCGTCTCCTAATCTTGACAATTGAAGCCTACCGTACTGTAACGGTTATCGATGTCGCCTCTAGAACATCGTCTCTAATGCGTCCTTGTGCGATCGCGCTGATCTTCGCGTCCCCCACGATCCAGTACGGTGAGAGTCCGAGGAGTCACAACATGACACCTCGGGTTGCACAGATGCAGCACCGCGTTGTTTGGATTCACAATGACACAGCGCTTCAGCTCTCTACAGCGAGAGAGCGCGGAAAGCGGCCCGCCAATCAGAACCGGCGGTGAGGTAGCTCCAGCATCCAGTCGAACAGAGATTGAGCTCGCCAGCGTGGCGGTTGCCGTGCAGGCGACCAAGAGGAGGAGGATGAGGCTAGTGTTGCATCTGGAGAACCACCAGCGCTTCACCCTTTTAGTCAGCATATGTCAGATCGACATGAAGTTGATGCAGCCCGATCACAGTGACGGCGGTAACGACGGCAAGCACCCCGAACATAGTGCTTTGCCAGTGCAGGATGGGATCCACTAAGAGTGCACCTGCGGCAACTAACCAAAAGCCGGCAACCAGGTTGATCAAAGAGATGTAGGCGCCCCACCGCTTCCTCGAGGCAAAGAAGGAGGTTAGCGCGACTACTGCTATGATGGTCCCGGTGATGACGCCGCCAGTTCTGATATCAGCGTTGGCGCTCGCCACGAATGGCGTTGCTGCCACCGCGGCTCCGATACAAAAATTGATCCACTGGACCCACGTGTACGGTAGTACGCGCCGTCGATATTGATATGCTGCCGTTGCCCCGTGAGCTGCCTCTTCCATGGCGTAATTGTAATCGCACCTCGTCATGATTGCGTGTAACCAACGTTACAGCCAGGCGGATAGACGACGAGGTCGAATTCGCGCGATGCGGCCGCGCTTGAGTTCGATCGCACCCGCTCTAGCGAATGTGCGTAACGCCCTCGCAGTCACTACGCGGACCGTCCCCGCGAGTTCGGCGAGGCGCGTTTGTGAAAGTGTGGAAAATTGCGGCGGAGCGTCCACCAATTGATCCTGCAGCCGAAGGCCTTGTAAGATTACTTGCGCGATGCGCGTAGACGTCGACTCGAACGAAAGGTCCACGAGACGCTTTGCTAGCACGCGTGTTCGCCGCGTCGCGAGGCGCGCCAGACGCAACCCAAAAGTTGGATCCGCGCGGCAGACATCCCTAAGCCCACGGGCCGGCACAAGAATGACATCGGCGCCTTTTTCGCCAGCCGATACTTGCCAAGGAATCTCAGCTTCGTCAAACGCGGATGTTTCCGCGAACGTTTCAGAAACGCCAGCCTGATAAACGAGTTGGCGTCGCCCTTCCTTGCTAATCACGATGGCGTCGACAGAACCAGCTATAACGATTCCTAAATGGCGGAAGTTATCTCCTTGGGCGACGAGAATCGCCTTACGGTTGACATTGCGCCTTGTCGCAGCCTGCGCGAGCTGTGTTAGCAGGTCGTCGTTGAGCTGGGAAAATATCGAGCATCGTCTGAGCTCGCCAATCGCGACGGGCTGCCGCCTGCCTGCAGGCATAGTTGTTCGGTACGCGGATACACGAACGCCCATAGCTCAATCCAACCTCGCCTCACACTTCAACGACTCCCTTGAAATACACTACCTTTGTCGAGCCGCGTTCGCAAAAGCTAGCTGCAGCGCCGACGCAACAAGATAAAGAGCGGTCGCAAGAAACGCTCCTAGCGGCCAGGCGATCACGTCTCTCACCATGTGGGCCACCAATGACGCTGCGCCGATTGCAAGACCCGCCGAGAAGAGATGGAGGCCGCCCCAGAGCACGGAGTGAGCGGGATCTGGGATGATCCCTTCGTCGGAGCCTCCGAATGCTAGGACTCCAACAAGCGCATATGCTGAAACGGCACCGACGAGGAAGAGAAGGGCCTCACCTGTGCCGGGGATGCCGCGAGCGCGTGACAGGACGGCACCGCTTGTCCAAATCGTCAGTGTGTAGCCGTAGGGAGCTGCACTCGCGGCAACCGTCGCTCGGACCGCAGACCTATATCGCCTCCACAGCACGAGGCTCGCTTTCAAAGCCGCGGTGGATGGTCCTTCCAGCGTCGACGGCTCTAGAGCTGTTCAGCAGACCTCGGGCGTTCGTTTTGCCTCGATGCCAGATGGGCAGCTGTAACCTGAGTTACACGCAGCCACAGCACAACGGCCGTATAATTGATTTGCGGAGGGAGATTATTGTGGAGCTCGATGGTTCGATGGCTCGTGGCCAAAGTAGTCAAGGAGCCGTTAAGCCCATCATGCACTACACGGGAGTTCAGTGGATCAACTTCTGTCTCGGCATTTCGCTGATCAGCGCTGCACTCGTAACACGTTCGCATGGCATCGTGCTCTATAGCAACACCATAACCGGTACCGCTATCATCATCATAGCGTTGGTGTCATTCCTCGGCTCGAAGACCCGGGAAGGAGGGTATGTCTCAACCCTCAACATCGTGACAGGCTTTTGGGCGATGATTTCGCCAGCCTTCATCCTCAATGCACAGCTGGCTTGGCAGAACTTCGTTCTCGGCACACTAACTGTGATGACTGCCTTGATCAGCGTTGCAGTGCATGAACTGCATATCAGACTCCTGAAGCGTGGGTTCCCCGACGCGGGCGGCTCGCCGTGAGCCGCGGACTGGCCGTGTTGCTGATCTTGTTCGTCATAATGGTGGCTGTGGGATGCAGTTCCAATGCCAAGACGGTGACCTCACGTCATACCGCGCTGTTGGCGCGGTCGCACCTTGAATCGCCGGTCAGCACTGGGACCTGGGTCTTCGATGGGGCCTTGCAGTTCCTGGCTGAAGTGCGGCCGTTGTCATATGCCCCGGGAAATTACCACCTCCAACCCAATAACCAGCTTTACCAAGTGCTCGTACTGGCGCATAATCTCAATGACAAGCGGGCTCTCAAATTCTCAGCACAATTCGAGCTGCGATCTGCTCACCGAGTCCTCGCCAAGACCGACGAGCTCCGGGGTTTCGGCGGCAACAAGCTCATCGGCAAAGTCGTGACAATTGAACCCTACACGAACGAACATTTCAGCGTCCTGTTGCAAGCAGCGAGGGGAGAAAACCCTCAGGGGCTTCGCGTCCTATTCGACGACCCGAAGCTACTACCAATACTTCTGCTCGTCAAACAACATGGAGCCACTGCACGGGCGTAGCGGCCCCTAAGGGAATCGGGTACTCGGCGTGCATGTTGTCTTCGCTATAGACTATAACGCAGTAAACACGTGGGCTACCGTCGGTACTTTTCTGCTCCTCCTCGCCAGTGTCATCGCAGCTGCCTTTAGCTTACATCATGCAGCCTCATTCAATCAGATCAGTGCTGTGATCTCGATGGAACGCGATTTGCGCGGTCCCGATATGCAGCAAGCGCTCCGCTTCGTACAAGCCGAACTGCCGAACAAGCTGCATGATGAGGGCTTCCGTGCAGAGCTGGACGCGTTAGGGTTCATCGACAACCGCGTGCACCTCGAAATCACCGCATGCAGCTGGTTCAATGCCGTAGGCACCTTGCTCAAGAACAACCTCGTCGACGAAAGCGCGTGGATGGACCTCTTCGCCCGTTTGACGATCGCTTACTGGAATGCCCTCGAGCCTGTTATCGCCATCATGCGACGGCGGCGAGGTGATTGGCAGTTCGCCAACTTTGAGTACATGGCAGTGCGTGCTCGCGAATGGCTGCACAGGCATCCACATGGGACCTATCCTCGGGGTACCCCGCGCGTAAGCGTGACGGACCGCTGGCTTGCTCAGGACAAACCGGCGAATGGACGTGCTGCCGGAGTGGGCGTACTCCCGAGAACTTGGAACTAACGTTCCGTTTTGGACAGCTCGCTGGGATCGGCACGCTTTGCTATGAATAGCGTATCGCCTGGCTACCTCGGTACCAGTATCTCGCGGAAGTTGATGGGCGAAGCAGGACTCGAACCTGCGACAACCACCTTGTAAGGGAGGTGCTCTACCAACTGAGCTATTCGCCCGCGACGATGTATTTGGCGAAAGCCGTGACCCAAGCCTCGGCACACTGATCGCTGACATATGGCCAGAGCGCTTGCGATCAAGGCCAAATGGCGGTATAATAGCGCCAAATGGCCAACACAAAGACGGACACCATCGCCCCCCTTCTCAGCTTACTGGGAGGCGAGCAGGTCGTCGGCAAGCTGCGAACCGTCGATGCCCTTGAAACGAGGCTGAGGAACGGCCTTCCATTCCGGGCGCTCGAGCGCCTCATGGAGTCAGCCCAGCTCTCGAGAGAGCATGCCGTGAAGCTGTTCGGAGTGGCTCCCCGGACTCTTGTCCGACGCAAGAACACGGGTACGCTGACGTTCGAAGAGGCGAATCGCGTGGTGCAGTTCGCGGATCTATTCGCCTTTGCGGCGCACGTGTTCGGCAAGCGGGAAGGCGCCGCGCGCTGGCTTCAAACGCCCAATCCTTACCTCGGCGGGTTTGCTCCCATTGAACGCCTTGACAACGCTTTAGGCCGGAAGGCGGTCCTCGAAGAACTTAACCGGATCGCATACGGAATGTTGGCTTGATTCGCACATGGCACATTGGGCCGCGTGCATACCCCAAGAGCGCATTCACGGGAAAGGGAGGTCTTGTCGCAGGAGGGCGCTGGCACCACCCTGGGCGCCCCATCATCTACACTGCCGACAGCCTATCCCTTGCAGCCCTCGAGATCCTTGCGCACGTGCGCTCGATCGATGATGTCAGCGATCTCATCGCACAGACCACGGACATCCCAGATGACCTCGCGCAGGAGACAGCCACTCTTGCTTCCCTGTCACGACATTGGTATGATGCTATTCTGATCTCCCTAACTCAGGACATCGGCGATCGATGGCTGCAACGAGCGCGGACCGCCGTGCTCTGGGTGCCTTCCGTCCACGCAGCACCGCAGCGTAATGCGTTGTTGAATCCGCTTCTGCCTGATTTCAGGAAGATTGTCCGTGGAAAGCCGATCCTGTTTCGGTTCGATGCCCGCATCAGCGAGCGATTGACGCTCGCGATTCGTGATCGTTAGGCTGGACGACTCACGTTCGGATGCAGGCCTCAGGGGGGACAGCTTGGATGCCGGGCCGCTTTGCTAGAGGAGTAGGGACGACCAGGGACGTCAAAAGAGCGCCTCCCAAGGAGACACCTTATGCATCAGATGACCATAAGACCACTTCTACTGTCCATCGTGATTTCCACGCTGTGCGTCGGCCTCGCGCAATCCGCCAGTCTCGGCGACGCGACAAGCCGTGACGGGTGCTTGAATCAGTGGCTCTTCAATGGCGTCTGGCGCGTCGAGGTGACCAAGGTCGAACCCTATATGAACGGGAGCCAGCAAACCGGCTGGCAAGTCACCGAGGTGTGGCGGAACGGAACTTCTCAACAGCTCGCTCCTGGCGATTCATTCCTCGATGACCAACGCCTCGAGCTCTCCAGTGGGGCGATCACCGCTAAAGAATCGAGCACCGGAACACTGTCGATGGGCGGTGTTGGAAATAACACCTTTGCACCAGCCGGTCAGTTCACGTATAAACAGATCTTTGTCGGCACGAGCGTTGATCCGTCGAACAAACCCAAAGGGCTTGCGATCGTGTTCGACGCCGCCAAGCTTGCCCAGATGAAATCGAGACCGCAATTCACGTCGGGGCATTACAATTTCCATTTCAAGCTCGATTGCGTCGCGTCTGGCGCGGCAGCCCAAGCTGAAGGTGGATCGACACAGCTCAACGCCACCGAGGGTTGCCTGAACCAATGGATGTCGAATGGCATCTGGAAGATGCGGGTGACTGGTATTGAACCAGGGCTACTAAGTCCTGATGATCCCTCGAGCGAACAAATCGGATGGCGCGTGACGCAGGAATGGACGAACGCGACCAGTCGCTCCCTGTTCCCTGGCGATCTCCCATCAGGTCCCATCCTGGAGACGAACGTGACCGATGAGTACCTCGTCACGCAGAGCGGCAACAATGCGTCATCTGCAAACACCGTGGGCAATATGGGGCCCTTTGGTGGACACGAATTTGCGCCTGGCGCTACGTTCACGTTCAAGCAGTTGTTCGGGTGGTCGCCCTTCGACAAGACGGATAAACCAACCAGACTGCTTGTGACCTTCGATGCCAAGAAGCAAAATGCGCTCGCCGGCCATCCCCATTACCATATGCCGGCGAACTTCCGCATCAACTTGGAGTGTTCGAAGTAGTCTTCGGTCAAGAGGAGCGAGGAACTCGACCTTAGCTGCGAGGCGCGCGTGGTACCCCCAAGGGAATTCGAATCCCTGTCCCCGCCTTGAAAGGGCGGTATCCTAGGCCTCTAGACGATGGGGGCACGACCACGGTCGCGTGGGCCCGGCAGGATTTGAACCTGCGACCAACCGGTTATGAGCCGGCCGCTCTAACCACTGAGCTACAGGCCCGGAAGACCCCTGCCCCGGGATACTTCGCGGCCGAGCCAAGTATCTCTTCGATGGCCATGAGCCGGTTGTATTTCTCGACGCGATCGCTTCTGGAGAGCGACCCGGTCTTGATCTGACCCGCGTTGAGCGCCACCGCGATATCCGAGATCGTCGTGTCGCCAGTCTCACCGGAGCGATGCGAAATCACCGCATTGTACTTATGCCGCTGGGCCAGGCGGACCGCATCGGTGGTCTCAGACAGCGTGCCGATTTGATTGACCTTCACCAAGATGGCGTTCGCCACACCTTCGTCGATCCCGCGCTGCAAGAACTTGACGTTAGTTACGAAGAGATCGTCGCCGACGAGCTGCACGCGATCGCCAAGGCGCGAGGTGAGCTCCTTCCACCCGGCCCAGTCATCTTCTGCCAGGCCGTCCTCGATGCTGACGATCGGATAGCTCCCGAGCAGCTTCTCATAGAGATCGATCATGCCCGATGCCGAGAGCTTGGGCTCGCCGATGACGGCTTGGTACTGTCCGCCCTCACAGAACTCGCTGGCGGCCGGGTCGAGCGCAAAGGCGATGTCAGTGCCGAGCTTGTAGCCGGCATTGGTGACAGCCTCGCTCAGACAGCCAAGGGCCTCATCGAGGTGGCGCAGCGGCGGCGCGTAGCCGCCTTCATCGCCGACCGTCGTGGCAAAGCCCTTCTTTTTGAGCACCTTCGCCAGCTCGTGGAACACTTCGGCGCCGTAGCGCACGGCCTCACGCAGCGACGGGGCTCCCATGGGAACGATCATGACCTCTTGGAATTGCAACGCGCCTTCGGCGTGCTTGCCGCCGTTGATGACGTTCATCATGGGGACCGGCAGCGTCACCGCATCGGGGCCGCCGAGATACTGGAAGAGCTCTTGCCCGCGTGCGTTCGCGGCGGCGTGCGCGGTGGCGAGCGAGACGCCGAGCAGCGCGTTAGCCCCGAGATTGGATTTGTTCGGGCTGCCATCGAGCGCGATGAGCTTGTCGTCGAGCGCGCGTTGCTCGTCGACCGCCATGCCGCGCACGGCATCGCGGATGGCGCCGTTGACGTTGCCGACGGCGCGCAACACGCCTTTGCCCCCGTAGCGCTTCTTGTCGCCATCGCGCAACTCGACCGCTTCATGGGCACCGGTCGACGCACCGGAGGGAACGGCGGCTTCGCCGGCCACACCCGACGAGGTGACGACGCGCACGGCGAGCGTCGGGTTGCCACGCGAGTCGAGGATCTCGCGCGCGTGGACGTCTGCGATCGTCTGCCGCTCGGCGCTCATGACTCTAAAATCCACTGATCGGCGGAGCGTGTGTAATCGAGCAATTCGTCAGCCTTGAAGAAGAGCGCGACCTCTCGCTCTGCGCTCGCCGCACCGTCGGAGCCGTGCACGAGGTTGCGGCCGATCGAGATGGCGAGATCCCCGCGGATGGAGCCCGGTGCCGCTGCCGCCGGATTGGTCGCGCCGATCATCGAGCGCGCGAGCTCGATGGCCTTGGGCCCTTGCACCACCATCGCCACGACGGGACTACACGTGATGTAGTCGACCAGCCCTTGGAAGAACGGCTTGCCGACGTGTTCTTTGTAGTGCTCTTGGGCAAGCGCTTTGCTGACGTTCATGAGCTTGAGGCCCACGATCTTGAGACCGCGGCGCTCGAAGCGCGCGATGAGTTCGCCGACCAGACCACGCTGGACGGCATCGGGCTTTGCTAAGATCAACGTCCGTTCCATGAGGCCTGTTTTGTGCGTCCTACGAGGGAGTCCTGGGCGGCGCAAATGCGAAGGGCGACTTTACAAGTCGCCCTTGCTCTTGCGAAGCGGACCTTGAGGTCTACGGCTGCATGAAGACGTTGTCCCCAAGCACAAACTCGCGGTGCATCCGCTGGGTGTGGAGCAAATCGCGGGTCGCCGATTTCGGTGCGAGGCAGGCGCACGCGACGATCACGGGCAGCGCCCGCGCCCATAGCGTGAGCCGTTCCTCGTATTGCTCGAGGCTCGATTCGTCGAAACACATGCCTTCGCGCTCTGGCTGACCGAGGATACGGATCGCCTGCCAGCCGGCATTACGCAGCATGGCGACGAGCGCGTCGTATTGCTCGATCTGGCGGTGATGGTCGAGATGATCCTTGCCCTCGAACCAGGCGAAGCAGACTTGGCGCCGCTTCATCACGGTGTCGAGGTCGAAGCCCTCCTCGCGCACGATCTTCTCGTACACCGAGCGGTGGGCTGGGTCGGCGATGAGCATGCAGGCCTGGTTGTTGCGCAGCGCGTTACCGATATATCTGCGCGCAAACCGGGCGTATTCGTCCATATCCTGCATGATGACGAGCGCATGGCGTCCGCGGGTGAACGAGCCACCCTCGAGGCCGAGGTCGAGCGGCATGAAACCGGCAGGGCGTTCGTCGAGCTTCTCGCGGATGAGCGACAGCGAGTAGCCGCGGCTCTTGAGACGGTTGATCTCCTCGACCCGCGCGATGGCCGCAGCTTCGTCGAACAGATTGGTGCGGCCCGAGACCGAGTCGACGCCCAACAGGCCGCATTCACCGTACTTGCGAAGGGTCGGGACCGAAACGCCGAGCTTGCTCGCCAGCTCTTTGATCGTGACCTTGCGCGATGTCCAATGGTTCTCGAGCTCGTGGCTTTCCGGAGCGAGACTATGCAGTGTCATCTAAGGTTCCATTCTCCTCGATGCGGCTACTGGATTTAGCGACGCTCACAAGTCTCGTGTCCGCGTTGCCGCGATTTGGCAGGGTGTCGTATTCCGCGAGCGTTGATTCCACCAACGCCCAGGCCGTCGAACGGCTGTATCATAATGACAGCTTTGGCATATCATTTGTTACGGAGTCGCAGACACAAGGTCGGGGTAGAGCGGGACGGGCCTGGGAATCCCCCGCCGGATCGGGGCTTTATGTGTCCACGATCCTCCCAGCCGAGCTCCCCGGCCTAGCCCTCCCCGGGGTCGGTTTCTGGGCCTCGCTAGCCGTGCGGGAGGCCTGCCTGCGGGAAACCCAGGTGGCGCTTGACCTCAAGTGGCCAAACGACTTGCTGTGGTCCGGTCGCAAATGCGTCGGTATCCTGGCCCAGGGGCGGTCGCTCGGCAACGCGGCGAGAGTCGTCGTCGGGGTGGGGATCAACGTCAACCGGCCGGCCCAAGTCCCTGACTCGATCGCGGGGAGCGCCGCCTGGCTCTCAGACGCCGGCAGCCGCGAGTTCGACCGCACCGCGCTCTTGGCAATGCTGCTCTCGATCTACGAGCGCGACTTCGACCGGCTATTGACCGAGCCGCAAGGCGTGATCGCCGACTGGGCGCTTGTCGCCGACCTGGCGGGCAAGGAAGTCTCGGTCAAGGGTGTCGACGGCAGCGTGCTGCATGAGGGCACGGTGCCAGAGGGTCGCCCACGATGGATCGCTTGTCCTCGAGACATCCGCTGGGAGTCGTGCGGGTGACGCTTGGTGATGTCGACGTGCTGGGCGACGGCGCCGATCGATCGGCGCCCCTACATATCCCTGGCTTGTGAGGCTAGATCTTGGTGGTGAAGGCTTGTTCGGCTGATACGACGAGCGGACGAGCGGGCCTGAGACGACCTGGCGGAGCCCAGCGGCTTGACCTACGTGCAAACCACGCGAACTTCTCAGGCGTCACGAATTCGACGACCGGCAGGTGCCGCTTCGTCGGCTGGAGGTACTGCCCGAAGGTGATGATGTCCGCCCCGATACCGCGCAGGTCCCGCGCGGTCTGCAGGACGTCTTCATCTGTCTCGCCGAGGCCGAGCATGATGCTCGATTTGGTCAGCATGTCCGGACGCAGGTCTTTGACCGACTGCAGGACGCCCAGCGACTGGTCGTAGCCGCAGCGTCGGTCGCGCACCATAGGCGTCAACGTCCGCGTCGTCTCGATGTTGTGGGCGTAGACGTCTGGATTCGCTTCGACGACGATGGCGATCGCCGAGCGGTCACCACGATAGTCCGAAGTGAGCACCTCGACCTTGACATGCGGCGTGCGATGCTTGATGGCGCGGATCGCTTCGGCCATCTGCGTGGCGCCGCCATCGGGCAGCTCGTCGCGATCCACGCAGGTGATCACCGCGTAATTGAGCTTGAGCTCCTCGATGCTGCGGGCCAGCTTGAACGCCTCGAGCGGATCGATCGGATTGGGGTGGCCGGTCTTGACGTTGCAGAACCGGCAGCCACGCGTGCACGTGTCGCCCAAGATCATGAAGGTCGCCGTGCCGACGCCCAGCACTCAGCGATGTTCGGGCACATGGCCTCCTGGCAGACGGTATGCAGGTTGCCGTCCTTGACGATGCCGCGCAGCTTCGTGTAGTTCTTCACCCGCCGGCAGCTTGACTTTGAGCCACTCGGGCTTGCGGGCGATCATGCGATCTTCTCCGGCACGGCGAGGGGCAGCGGCCCCTCGACAAGGGTGATCTCGTACACAGTCTCGAGTGCTTCGCGCACGGGCACCTTGGCCTCCCCCAACGTCACGCGGTGACTGCACTCACGGGTGATCGAGGTGACGGGCACGGCCGGCATGCCACAGGGGTTGATGAGGGCGAACATCGAGAGATCGGTGCACACGTCGAGCGCGAAGCCATGGAAGGTCACGCCGGCGCGCACCGCAGCGCCGATGGACGCGATCTTGGCGCCGCGCACGAAGACCCCGGCGTGCTCCGGGCGCCGCTCGCCCACGCAATTGAAGACGACGAGGGCGTGGATGACGCTCTGCTCCATCTTGCGCACGAAGCTCTGCACCTCGCGCAACCGGGGCAGCTTGAAGATCGGATAGCAGACGAGCTGGCCGGGCCCATGATAGGTGAGGTCACCGCCGCGTTCCACCTCGAAGTACTCGACGCCGCGCCGCTTGAGCTCGGTCTGTGAGACGAGCAGGTTGTGCGCTTTGCCGGACTTGCCCATGGTGATGACGGGGCTGTGCTCGCAGAAGAGCAGCGTGTCGCCAATCTGGTCGGCTGCGCGCGCCCATGCAAGCGCCGCTGCAACGACCATGCCGCGCCGTACGGGATGCGGCCGAGGTCGTGGAAGGCGACGTTCATGTGGGCATCACCGCCTCGTGGGCTATCGTGCCACCGGGGTCGGAGTGGCCGGAGCGTTGACGACGTGGATGGCGCGGCCATGCATGAGCTCGGCCGCCTCCATGATCGACTCCGAGAAGGTGGGATGCGGGTGGATGGTGAGGCCGATGTCCTCGACGGTCGCACCCATCTCGATGGCCAGCACCGCTTCGGCGATCATCGACTCGGCGGTCGGTGAGATGATGTGGACCCCCAGGACGAAATCCGTCTTCTTGTCGCCGACGATCTTCACCATGCCGTCGGACGTGCCGACCGTGCGAGCACGGCCGAGCGCAGCAAGGCGGAAGCGCCCAAGCGTCACGTCGTACCCAGCGGCTTTGGCCTGCTCTTCTGACAGGCCGGCGGTCGCGACTTGGGGATCTGTGTAGACGCAATTGGGCACGGCCATCGGGTCGTAGGCCGATGGTTGGCCTGCAATCACCTCGGCCGCGACGACGCCTTCGCGCATCGCCTTGTGGGCGAGCAGCGGCGCGCCGGCGCAATCGCCGACGGCGTAGACGTGCGGCACGTTCGTGCGCCGCTGCGCGTCGACCGCCACAAAGCCGCGCTCGAGCTTGACCTCTACCTTCTCGAGGTTGATGCCCGACGTGCGTGGCCGGCGGCCGACGGCGACGAGCACCTTGTCGTACTCGCGCGTCTCGTTGACCTCGCCCTCGAGCACCGCGCTCACCTTGCCACCCTTCACCGTGACCGACGATGCCTTGGTCTTGAGGTGGACGCTGATGCCCTGTTTCTTGAGGATGCGCAGCAGGAGCGTGGAGATCTCGAGATCGGTATCGCCAAGCGCCCGGTCGGCCAGCTCGACCACGGTCACGTCTGCGCCGAGCCGTTTGTAGATCGTCGCGAACTCGAGGCCGATGACGCCTGCTCCCAGGATGAGGATGCTCTTGGGCAGATCCGCGAGACTCACCGAGTCGTCGGAGTTGAGGATGGTGCGGCCGTTGCGATCGAACCCGGGCAGGCTCACGGGCTCGGAGCCGGTGGCGATGATGACGTCCTTGGCCGAGAGCGTCTCCGTGGAGCCGTCGTTCTTCTGCACGCGAACGCTTGTCGCGTCGACGAGCTCCGCCGTACCGCTGATCGACTCGACCTTGTTGGCCTTGAAGAGCGTGCCGATGCCGTTGACGAGGTCGTCGACCATCTTGCTCTTCCATTTGTTCAGGCTGGCGAGATTGATCTTGGGCTCGGCGAAGTCCACGCCCATATCCTTGATCTCGCGTGCGGCGTTGATCACTTCGCCGACGTGCAAGAGCGCTTTGGTGGGCATGCAGCCCCAGTTGAGGCACACGCCGCCGAGGCGCTCGTGCTCGACGCAGAGCACCTTCTTGCCGAGCTGTCCGAGGCGGATCGCAGCGCTGTAGCCGCCCGGTCCGCCGCCGATGACGATGACGTCGTACGTCGTAGGCATGCCGCTACCCGCCTTCCATGAGCATGAGGTCAGGATGCGCAAGCGATTCCGCGACGTCTTTGACGAAGAGCGCGGCGACCGCGCCGTCGACCACGCGGTGGTCGAACGAGATCGACAGATACATCATGTGGCGGATGACGATCTGACCATCACGCACGACCGGCCGCTCGACGATGGAATGCGTGCCCAAGATGCCCACTTCCGGATAGTTGATGACCGGAAAGGTGAATAGCCCCCCGACCGATCCGACGTTGGTGATGGTGAACGTGCCGCCCGAAATCTCGTCGTGCGCAAGCTTGCCATTGCGCGCCTTGTCCGCGAGCTGCGCGATCTCTGCGGCGAGCTCGAAGATCGTCTTGGCGTCGGCGTCGTGGATCACCGGGACCATGAGCCCCTCGTCGGTGTTCGCAGCGATGCCGATGTTGTAGCGCTTCTTGAGGACGACCTCATGCTTCTCGTCGTCGAGCGACGCGTTCATGTACGGATGGCGTTTGAGCGCGCCCGTGACCGCCTTGACGAAGAACGGGAGATAGGTGAGTTTGACGCCGGCGGCCGCCGCCTTGTCCTTGGCGCGGGCGCGCATGGCGACGAGCTCGGTGAGATCTGCTTCATCGACGTGGAGCGTGTGCGCCGCTGTGTGTTTGCTGTGCGCCATGTGGTCGGCGATGACGCGACGCAGGCCGCGCAGGGGGATGCGCTCGTCTGCTTGCGATGCGGCGGCGACCCGGCGCGGCGCCGGCCCTGCCGTGGGCGATTGGCCGGCGACTCGCTGCACGTCCTCGCGCTGGATGCGACCTGATTCACCCGAACCCCGCACATGGAACAGGTCGACGCCAAGCTCGCGGGCGAGCTTGCGCACGGCCGGCGCGGCGAGCGGACGGCCGAACCGGCTGAGCACCGCCGTCTCGCCTTCAGACGAGGCTTTGCTCGCTTGGCCGTTGCCGCGGGCAGGCGGCTTCGCCGCTGCTGGCGCGGGAGCCGGCGCTGCAGCGCTCGGCGCGGGTGCGGGCTTCTCAGCGGCCACAGCTGCCGTCGCAGCGTGGTGATCGTCGACCGATTCGCCTTCCTTGCCGAAGATGGCGATCGGTTTGCCGATGGGAACGACCGCGCCCTCTGGCGCGACCTGCTTGAGCAGAATGCCTTCGTAGGGCGACGGCACTTCGACCGTCACCTTGTCGGTCATGACTTCGACGAGCGGCTGGTCGAGCTTGACGTGGTCGCCTTCTTTGACCAACCATTTGACGATCTCGCCTTCGATGACGGATTCGGCGAGCTCGGGCATCTCCAGTTCTACTGCCATCGGGTCTCCTCAGGGTTCTGGTTCTGTTGAACGGACCTAAAGGTCCGTTGCTTCATTGGTCCGTTGCTTCAATAGTCCGTCTAGAAATTCAGGGTCTTCTTGATCGCGCGGATGACGCGCTGCGAGTTTGGCATATATGCCTTTTCGAGCGCGTAGGGGAAGGCGGTGTCCCAGCCAGCCACGCGGACGATTGGGCCTTCGAGATACTCGACCGCCTGCTCGGCGATGAACGCAGCGATCTCTCCGGAGTACCCGCCGATGCGCGGCGCCTCTTGCAGCAGCACGACGTGGCCCGTCTTGGCCGTCGTCTGGAGGATGGCGTCCGTGTCGTAGGGCTGCAGCGTGCGCAGGTCGAGGACTTCGACCTCGACACCCTCTTTGGCCATCGCGTCGGCCGCTTCAAGCGCCACGTGCACCATCGCTCCGTAGGTGATGATCGACACGTGCTTGCCTTCGCGCGTCAGCGCCGCCTTGCCGAGCGGCACTTCGTAAGTGCCTGCCGGCACCTCGCTCTTCACCGCTCGATAGATCTTCTTGGGCTCCATGAAGACGACCGGATCTGGGTCGCGGATGGAAGCGATGAGCAGGCCCTTGGCGTCGTACGGGTTGCTCGGCACGACGACCTTGAGCCCAGGGGTCGCGACGAAATACGCTTCCGGCGACTGCGAATGGTAGCTGCCGCCGCGCACGCCGCCGCCGTAGGGCGAGCGGACGACCATCGGCACGCCGAACTGGCCGGCCGAGCGATAGCGGATCTTCGCCGCTTCCGAGACGAGCAGGTCGAAGCCCGGGAAGATGAAGTCGATGAACTGGATCTCGGCGATCGGCTTGAGGCCGTACATCGCCATGCCCACGGCCGCACCGATGATGCCGGCCTCGGCCAGCGGGGTGTCGATGACGCGGTCCGCGCCGAACTTGTCGACCAGACCTTCGGTGATGAGGAACACGCCGCCGCGCACGCCGATGTCCTCGCCGAGGATGACGACGTCTTGGTCGCGTTCCATCTCCTCTGCGATGGCGGATTGGAGCGCCTGCACCATGGTCGCCTGGGTCTGTTTTGTCGCCTGAGCGGTTGCCACTGTCGTCCTCCGGTCCTATACGCCGAGCTCGGCGGCGAGCTCTTTGCGCTCCCACTCGAGGTGCGGGGTCAGCTTTGCGTATGCGTAATCGAGCACGGTCATTGGATCCGGTGCCGGGCTCTTCTCGGCCTCTTCCATCGCTTGCGCGAGCTGCGCCTTCACCTCGGTTTGCAGCTTCTGCTCTTGCTCCTCAGACCACAAGCCTTTGAGTTCGAGGAACTTGCGCATGCGCGTGACCGGGTCGCGCTGCGTGCGCCACATCTCGAGCTCGCCTTTGGGGCGGTAGCGCGTGTCGTCATCGGCGGAGGAATGCGGACCATAGCGATAGGTGTAGGCCTCGATGAGGCTCGGCCCGTTGCCCGTGCGCGCCTTGTCGGCGCAGTGCTTGGTGACGGCATACACGGCGAGGATGTCGTTGCCGTCGACGAGGTAGCCTTCCATGCCGTAGGCCTTGGCCTTCTCGGCGATCGTCTTCGTGTGCGTCTGCTGCTCGGTGCGCATGGAGATGGCGTACTGGTTGTTCTGCACGAACATGATCACCGGTGCGCCATAGACCGCGGCGAAGTTCATGCCCACATGGAAGTCGCCTTCGCTCGTCGCGCCGTCGCCCATGTAGGTGATGGTGATCTCTTTGCGCTTCTTGATGCGCTGTGCCATGGCGGTTCCGACGGCTTCAGTGATCTTGTTGCCGACGGTGGACGAGGGAGGTACGATGTGCAGATCGTTGCGGCCGGGGCCATGCGGCATGAGCCGGCCTTGCGTGGGATCAGCCATCCGGCCCAGCACGTGGCCGAACCATTCGGCGGCGGACAGCCCCTTGACGATCATGCTGCCCTGCGAGCGGTGGTCGGGGTACATCCAGTCATCCTTGAGCAGCGGCAGCGCGCTTCCGACCTGCGAGGCCTCTTGGCCCGCGATCTGCGCGTAGAAGCCCGCGCGGCCCTGGCGCACGAGGATGTAGCCGCGGTCGTCGACGCCGCGCACGAAGACGAGCCAGCGATACATCTTGAGCCACTCGTCTTTGCTGATGCCTATCTTGTCGACGTTCTCGACGGGCGAGCCGTCATAGGCGAGAACGCGAATCGGCTCCGCGGTGAACGGTTTGATGTCCATGCATGCCTCCGGAAGAATCTGGATACTCGACTTATCGGTTCTTACGCTTGTTTGGTATTACCTTTGGTGCGGGTAGACGCACGCCGGGCAGGGTCGCAGCGTGTAAATCTGGCATACTGTCTATCTCGCGGATGCTTCCTTTCACTCGGCGGGAGCGCACCACCGCATCCTGGGGAGAGCGCCATCAAACTCGGTCCGTTCTCGTTTCTCAAACTCTCCGTCGGCCTGTACCGCCCGGCGCCGGCTGCGCCGCTCTCCGCCAACGCTCAGGCAGATCTCTTGCGCGAATTGCACTCCGATTATCCGTCATTGCAGCAGATCCCGGGCGGCGTCATCTTCTCCGATCCGCCGCAAGGGCGCATGCTGCTCATCGATCAGACCAAGGTCGAGACGGTGGAGAACAATCCCAATTCCCCGTTCGACGCCATCGAGCGCATGCGTCGCGTCTTTCAGAAATCGATCCCGGTCGTGCAGTACGCAGCGCCGTTCCACGTGCGCATCGACGGCGCCGGCACGATCCAGGCGATGGAAGGTTTGAATCCGACGCACGTGCTCTTGCGTCACGCACCACCACGCGAGGAGTGGAACGCAATCGCCGGCACGTGTTCGTTCGCCGGCCTGCGCTATATCTTCCGCAGCGACGACGGTGGCCAGCGCGACGTCCACATCGAGCCGCTGTTCGCGCAGCCCGACAAGTTCTACGTCATGGTGCTCAGCGTGCCAGGTTCGGCGGCGCCCACGCTCGACGACGCGATGGATCGCGCGAGAGCCGAGACCGAGATCATCGAGCGCTTGAGCGACCGCGTTGTCACGGACCTCGCGCAGACGTAGTCCCTAGCCGATCTTATAGACCCACTCGTCCTGCGCGTCTGCGTAGCCTTGGTCGAACGCGGCGTCCAAGTCGGCTTGATCGTTGAAACCCATCATCGTCAGCTTCAACGGCGTGCGTGGACGGATGACCCGTAGCGTGACCGGTTTCCAATCGCGCTGGTGGAGCGCATCGAGATAGGACTGCGTGGCCGCGCTGACGCCGGACCAGTCGTGGCGGCTGGCAAGCAGGTTCTTGGCTATTGCCAGCATCACGTCGTTCTGCAAGATCTTGTGGGACGACACCGCGTTCGCCGCGATCAAAAGGGCGGGCAACGTCGTGGGCGGAGGCGGGATCTCATCGAGCGCATCGGCCATGATCACCGTGACGTCGGTGGCCCCTGCCGATACGGCCAGACCGACCGGGGTATTGTTGGCGACGCCGCCATCGACGTAAAGATTGGTGTCCCCTGTCTCTGCGCGCTTCACGGCGATCGGCTGGAACACGCCGGGAACCGCCGCCGACGCGAGGACCGCATCGATGAAGTTCTCCGCCGTGAGATGGTGATGGATGCTGACGTCTCGGCGCAGCGGTGGCGCCCCGTTCGTTGATTCGAGCCTCGCCCTGGGCGCTACTCGTCGAATGAAGCGCTCTTCCTTGGCGAGCGCGTCGGGACCGATGAATTTGTAGAACGAATCCGACGTCATGCTGGTGACGTTGGTGGCGGTCACGAGCAGGCTCGTCTGCAAGTTGTCGAGCGTCAGCGTCGACTGATACTTCGTGACCAGCGCGTCGATGCCGGCGTCGTCTACGACGCCCATGATCTTGACGAGGTCAGCCGGTGGACCGGCCGCTTCGAGGTCGTTCTTCGCTCGCGCGACGTACTTGAGCTTGGCCGGGAATCCGTGGCGTCCCGACTCTTTGAGCTCTTCCCCGGCATTGACGAGGTCCTGGACCTGGGGCACGAGCTTGAGGACGTTAGCGCTCGGCATGCCTCTCCACAGCTCTTCGTTCTGCTGGATCGCCTGCGGCGTCCCTTGAGCCGCGAACGCGGCGTTGATCGCGCCTGCCGACGTTCCGCAGATGACGTCGAAGGGCTGACCGCCGCTCTGCACGTTGCGGAAGAGCCATTTGAGCGTGCCCGCTTCGTACGCACCGCGCGCTCCCGCGCCGCTCACCACGAGCGCGCGGCCTTTCCCGAGCGGCAGCGGCGGGGGCAACGGATACCACGGGGGCTGCGCCGCGCGGACCGCTTTAGGCGCGAGCACCGCGCCGAGCGCCGAGAACAATGTGACGAACTGGCTACGCGATAACATCAATGTGGCTCCTTGTCGAGTTTGCTGTGCGTGCTATCCCATCGAGTAGACCCAGGGATGTTGCGCGTCTGCATATCCCTGGTCGAACGAGGCGTCGATACCAGCTTGATCGTTAAAACCCATCAGCGTCAGGCTGAGCGGCGCTCGCGGGCGGATCAAGCGTAGCGTCAGAGGTTTCCAGTCCTGCTCTTGCAGCGCGTCGATATACGTCTGCACCGTCTCGTTGAGACCGCGCATGTCGTGCAGCCGGGTGAGCAGGTTCCTTGCAAATGTGAGCGTGATATCGTTCTCAAATATCCGTTGCTCCATGATGGCGAACGACGCCTGCAAGACGCCCGGTAGATTGTTCGGCATCGTGGGCAGTTCGTCGGGAGCATCCGTCACGAGCACCGTAATGTCGTCGGCTCCCGCGTCGGCCGCGAGGCCGATCGGCGTGTTGTTGGCGACGCCGCCATCGACATACAATTCGGCGGTGGTCGACGCGCCGTGTGAGACTGGGACCGGGGCGAACACGCCGGGGACGGCGGCCGAGGCCATCACCGCGGCCACAAGGTTGTCTTGCGTCAGCTGGTGGCGCAAAGGCAGCCGGGGATGTAGCGGCGGCGCGTCGCCATGGCCTTGCAGTCGCGACTTGGGCGCAGTCCTATCGAGGAACAAGGACTCGTGGAGCGAGGCCTGCGGGCCGACGAACTTGTAGAACGAATCGGCGCTCATATGCGTGAGGTTCGTCGCGGTGACGACCAGGCTCGACTGTAGCGCGTCGATGTCGATCGGGTGCTGTTTGACGAGCGCGGCGATGCCTGCTTCGTCGACAACGCCCAGGTACTTGGCCAACTGTTCAGGCGGCCCAGCGTCGCTGACTTTCTTGCGCGCGCGGTTCAGATAGGAGATCCGTGCCGGAAACCCGTGCTTTGATCCCTCCCACATGATCTGGCCGGCGTCGGCCAAATCCTGGAACGGCGGCTGCAGCTGGACCACGTTGGAGCTGGGCATCCCTCTCCAGATGGTTTCGGTCTGCCGTATGGCGCCCGGCGAGCCTTCAGCCGCGAACGCTGCGTTGATCGCGCCCGCCGACGTTCCGCAAATCACGTTGAAGGGCACTCCGTCGTGGGCCGCGTTTCGGAAGAGCCACTTGAGCGCGCCGGCTTCATACGCGCCCCGTGCGCCGGCGCCGCTGAGCACGAGCGCCCGCCCCTTGCCGACGGGAAGCCGAGGAGGCAGCGGATACCATGGCGGTTGCGCCGCGTCGGCCTCCACAGCCGTGCCAAGAGCGCTCAGCGCCGACAACAATGCGACAAACTCGCCGCGTGATAGGGTCATCCGTGGCTCCTCACATACCGCGTCGCGATGTCTATCGTCACACGCCGAACAGGTTGATCGGCTTCGTCCCCGTGTACATCACAACGCCTTTGGTCTCCGTGTAGAGGTCGAGCGTCTGCATGGCGAGCTCGCGACCGAAGCCCGACTGCTTGTAGCCCCCGAACGGCACCCCTGGGAAGATCGAGATCGGCGTGTTGATGCCGACGCCACCCGAGCGCAGCGCAGCCGCGACGCGCTGTGCCCGAGCTCCGTCCTTGGTCCACACCGAGGCGGCCAGGCCGTAGATCGAGTCGTTGGCGATGGCGATCGCGTCCTTTTCGTCCTTGAACGTGGTGATGACGGCGACCGGGCCGAAGATCTCTTCCTGCGCGACGCGCATCGAGTTGCTCACCCCGTCGAGCACGGCGGGGGTGAGGAAGTTGCCGCGCGCGAGCGGGCCGTCGGGCCGGGTGCCGCCGCACGACAGCGTCGCGCCTTCTTGCTGACCGATGCCGATATAGCCCTCGATCTTCTCGAGCTGCCGTTTAGAGATAATAGCGCCGACGTGCTGCGCCGGATCCATGGGGTCGCCGACCTTGAGCGCCTTGGTCTTGGCGACGAAGGTGGCGGCGAACGCGTCGCGGACGGCTTCATGGACGAGGATTCGGGAACGTGCATCGCACGACTGGCCCGCGTTGTAGAAGATCGCGTGGATGGCGCCGGCGGCTGCGGCCTCGAGATCCGCATCGTCGAAGATGATGTTGGGCGACTTGCCGCCGAGCTCGAGCGTGACCCGTTTGATGGTCGAAGCGGCGATCTCCATGATCGTCCGGCCGGTGGCGGTCTCTCCGGTGAAGGCGATCTTGTCGACGCCTGCATGTCCGGCGAGGTGCGCGCCGATGACGGCGCCCGGACCGGGCAGGACGTTGACGACGCCGGGCGGACAGCCCGCCTCGAGCGCGATCTTGCCGAGTTCGAGCGCGGTGAGCGGCGTCGGAGACGCAGGCTTGAGGATGACCGTGCAGCCTGCGGCGAGCGCAGGCGCCACCTTCCAGGCCGCCATGAGCAGCGGGTAGTTCCAGGGGATGATCTGCGCGCAGACGCCGACCGGCTCTTTGAGCGTGTAGTTGAAGAAGTTGGGGGGCGCCGGGATGGTGTTGCCCATGATCTTCGTGACGGCGCCTGCGTAGAACTCGAAATCCTCGACGACTTGGCCGATCTCCGCCTTCGAGCCGGAGATCGTCTTGCCGCTGTTGCGCGTCTCGAGCTCGGCGAGCAGGTCGATGCGTTCTGCGATGAGCGAGGCCATCTTGTTGAGCACACGCGCGCGCCGCGCCGGTGTCATGGTCGCCCATTTGCCCGACAGAGCCTTGCGCGCCGCGTCGACGGCGAGATCGGCGTCGTGGATGCCTGCCGCTGCCACGGACGCGATCACCTCACCGGTCGCCGGATTGAGCACGTCCATGTATTCGCCGCTCGCCGGCGCGACATGTTCGCCGTTGATGAGCAGCTCGTGCTTGGTCTTGGCGGTTGCGGTGGTCATGGAGGTTCCTTTATGGTTGAACGGACCTGAAGGCCCGTTGCTTCAATGGTCTCTCGCTACGAAGGTCCATCGCCTACACGCGTTCGACGATCGTGGCGATGCCTTGGCCGACGCCGATGCACATGGTCGCAAGTCCCGTTGGCGCCCCGCGCCGTCATCGCGTGCAACAAAGTGACGAGGATACGCGCCCCGCTGCAGCCCAGCGGATGGCCGAGCGCGATCGCGCCGCCATTGACGTTGACGCGCTCCATGGGTCGATCTCAAGCTCGCGAACGCAGGCCAGCGACTGCGAAGCGAAGGCCTCGTTGAGCTCGACGAGATCGACGTCGTCGATGCGCAATTCCGCGCGCGCGAGCGCCTTCGGCTGGCCGGGATCGGCCCCAGGCCCATGAAGTTTGGATCCACGCCTGCGACGGCAGAGGTGACGATGCGCGCCATGGGTTTGAGACCGCGTCTTTTGGCTTCGTCGGCCGACATCATGACGATGCCGGCAGCACCGTCGTTGATGCCGCTCGAGTTGCCGGCCGTGACCGTGCCGCCCTCGCGAAAGGCCGGCTTGAGCTTGGCGAGCTGCTCCATCGTGACCTCGGGGCGGGGGTGCTCGTCGACGATGACGGTCTGCGCAGGGGCCGCTTTGCCGTTGCCGGGCACCTGCACGCCCAGGAGCTCGGCTGAAAACGCGCCGGAACGCTGCGCTTCGCCAGTCTTGTGCTGGCTCGCGTAGGCGAATTCGTCCTGCTCGACGCGCGAGATCTTATAGCGCTCGGCGACGTTCTCGGCGGTCTCGCCCATGCTGATCGGCGGATACCCCTTGGCCGTCAGCTTCGGATTGTACATGCGGGCGCCGAGCGTCGTGTCGAAGAGCTGTGGGGCGCGCGCGAACTCGGCCTCCGGTTTGGGCATGACGTAGGGAGCGCGGGTCATGCTCTCCACCCCACCGGCGATGAAGATATCGCCGCAGTCGCTCGCGATCGCGTGCGCGGCGCTATTGACCGCCTGCAGGCCCGAGCCGCACAAGCGGTTCAGCGTCGCACCGGCGACCGTCTCGGGGAAATCCGCTGCAAGAGCGCCATGCGCGCGACGTTGCGGTTGTCCTCGCCGGCCTGATTGCTGCACCCCCACATGACGTCCTCGATGTCGCCGGGATCGACCTTCGAGCGTTCGGCCAGCGCGCGCAGCACGATGGCCGACATGTCGTCAGGCCGGACGTGGCGCAGGGCACCGCCATACTTGCCGATGGGCGTGCGCGCCGCAGCGACGATGACAACTTCTCTCATGAATTCCTCTGAAACCGGCGGGGCTTTGCAGACGCCGCACGGGAACTGATACGCGCGAATCACCCGTCCCGGTTGAGAGGAGCAGTTTCGTGGTCACAGTTCACGGCACCCGCCGCGTCTATGAGGGCCGGGTCGTCAGCCTCCGCGTCGATTCAGTCGAGTATCGCAATGGACACCGTTCCGAGATGGAGGTGGTCGAGCATCGCGGTGGGGTCGCGATCATCGCCATGCCCACGCCGGCGACGATCGTGCTCGTGCACCAGTTCCGACCGGCGATCGGCCGGGCGATGTGGGAGGTCCCCGCCGGGAAGCTTGAGGCCGGCGAGGAGCCTCTTGCGTGCGCGACGCGCGAGCTGATCGAGGAGACCGGCTACCGTGCGCAGCGGCTGCGTAAGCTGTGGAGCTTCTACACCGCCCCTGGTTTCTGCACCGAGCTCTTGCACCTGTTCGTCGCCGAGGGTTTGAGCGTGGGCGAGCCGAGCCCGGAGGAGAGCGAGCAGATCGAAGTGCGCAGCTTCGACGTCGCCGAGGCGTGGCGGCTCGTCACGGCAGACGAACTGCCGGACGCCAAGACGCAGATCGCGCTCACCTGGGCGCGACAGGGGATCACTCGGTAAGCGGGCTTCTAGCGGTTGGCGCGCACGCGCTTGTCGCAGGTGTCGCAGAAGTACGTCAGCTTCGTGTCCGTGTCGAAGATCGAGTGGCTGTAGTACATCGCGCAGCGCGTGTTATAGCAGTGCTTGAGACCGAACGAGTGGCCGAGCGCGTGGACGCACTCCTTGAGCGTGCGGTTGAAGAGGACCGCATCTTCGGCGGGCTCGTTGTAGAACTCGGGCTTGAGGCGAAAGGTGGACACGACCGCCACCCGGTCGGTCTCGCTCGCGTCGCTGAAGATGAAGTTGTGCGACGTCTTATAGAGATCGCTGCCCATGATGCCGAGCAGCAAGCCGTCGCGTGCCGGATATGCCGCGAGCATGCGGTTGAACACCGTGTTGAGGAAGAACTGGCGGCGGATGGAGTTTGCCTGCGTCGGCGAGAGGGTGAGCGGCTTTTCGACTGCGAACTTATGGAAGAATCTTTCTTCCAGGCATGGAGCGAGTCGCTCGCATAGATCGGATTCAACGCCGTTGATGGGGATGAGAGTTATTTTCTCCAAGGCGATCGCGCTGATGTCCCTCCCGTTTGCGGACGCGGCTCGATGCATCACCCTTCAACCTGTCCGATGCAAGTCCTCTGCTCATATGCTTTGCGCGCTGCAGGAAGCTTAAGATATGATCATCGGACTCGGCACCGATATCGCAGAGGTCGATCGCTTCCGATTCGACGCCGAGCAGCTCGAGAGATTCGCCAAGAAGGTCTTCACCGATGAAGAGATCGCCCACGCGCGCAAGCATCGCAAGAACATGCACGAACGGCTCGCCGGCGCGTTCGCTGCAAAAGAGGCCACGCGCAAGGCCTTCGGTCATGCCATCCCCTGGCGGCTCATCGGCGTGCGGCACGAACGCAGCGGCAAGCCGTACGTCGAGCTCGGCGGCCGCGCCGCGCAGCTCATCCTCGCACGCGGCGTGCGCCGCATGCACCTGACCATCTCGCACTCCAAGACGAGCGCCGTGGCGACGGTCATCCTCGAATCGGATGATCCGGCGGGCGGCGTTATCAGCTTGCCCTACGACAACGAGGAAGTGGCCGCACGATGAACGCCTTGACCGCCGCCGAGATGCGCAATGCCGACATGCGGACCATCGAGGACGTGGGCATCCCGCCGATCGTCCTCACCGAGGCCGCGGGCCGCGCCGTGGCCGATGTGGCGCGGGACTTCCTCTCCGATCTTGCGGGCGATCCGATCCGCGTGGCGATCGTTGCCGGATCCGGGAACAACGGCGCAGACGCGCTCGTGGCGGCCCGCTACCTCATGCAGCTCGGATACGAGCCGGACATCTACATGGCGGCCAAGGGTGAGGATTGCAACGACCTGTGCCGCGTGCAACTAGAGATGATGCAGGGCCTCGGAGCGTCCGTGAGCTTCCTACGCGAACAGTCGCCTGAGTTCTTCCGCTCCGGGTTGCGGGCGGCAAGCCTCATCGTCGACGGACTGCTCGGCACGGGATCGTCGGGTCCCTTGGCCGAGCCGTACCGCACCTGGGTGAACGAGATCAATATCGCCAGCCGCGAGGTCATCGCGGTCGACATCCCGACCGGCGTGGACGCGAGCTCGGGCGCGGTGCCAGGGCCGGCCGTGACGGCGACGGCGACCGTGACGATGGCCGCCCCCAAGGTCGGCATGCTGCTCTACCCCGCCGCCTCGTACGTGGGCGAGCTCTGGGTCGCCCACATCGGCATCCCGCCGGCGATCCTGTCGGACGTCGGCGGACGCTACCACGTCATGACCAAGCAGCAGTTCTTCTTCTGGCTGCCGCACCGCAGCCGCCAGGCGGACAAGCGCAGCGCCGGCGACGTCGTCATCATCGGTGGCAGCCCGCAATACGTGGGAGCGCCCGTGCTCGCCTCGCTAGGCGCCCAGCACGCCGGCGCCGGATACGTGACGATCGCCTGCTCGGCCGCGGCCGCACCCTCCATCAGCAGTCACGTGATGGAGCAGGTCGTGTCGCCGTGGCCGCAGACAGACGACGTCGCGGCGATCGTGGATACGCTCTTGGAGGTGACGCGCCATGCGGGCGCGGTCGTGATTGGACCAGGACTCGGACGCGACGAGCGCACCCAGAACGTCGTGCGCCGCTTTTTGGGCCAGACCACGCGGCCGCTCGTCGTTGACGCGGACGCGCTCTACGCGCTCTCCGGCTACACCGACATCGCCGCGGGCAAAAAGGCCGTCCTCACGCCGCATGACGGCGAGTTCGCGCGGCTGCTCGGCGAGAAAGCCGACACGGCTATCACCAACCGCATGAAGGCAGCCGACGAGTTCGCCTCCGCGCTCGACGTCACGCTCTTGCTCAAGGGCCCGCGCTCCATCATCGCCACCAAGGAGGCGTCCTACGTCAACCTCACCGGCAACGAAGTTTTGGCGACGGCCGGCTCGGGCGACGTGCTCTCCGGCATGATCGGCGCCATGCTCGCCGCCGGCTGCAGCCCGCGCCAGTCGGCTGCGATCGGGGCATACTGGCACGGCATCACGGCGGATTATCTGGACCACCAGCACAAGCATAGCGTCGTGGCCAGCGACATCGCGCGTAACCTGCAGGACGCGTTGCACTGGTTGCACGATCGTGAAGAGGAAGACGACGGGTATCTCACTCGCGTCGTTTGAACGGGAGAGGAACGCATGAACGGGTCGTATCTCAGATCGGTCTCGATATTCACTCTCTTGATCGCAGCGGCGTGCGCGCTGGCGCTACTTCCGCGTGCTGCCGCCGCCAATGCGGGAACCGCTGCCGCCGGTCAGCCACCAGTCACGATCAACAGTTGCGGTCCGATCCTGAACAACAACACCTCATCCTCACCGGCACCGACGATTGGCGGCATCGCCGTTCCGGTGTCGACGAGCAACGGCATCGCCATTGAATTCGTCAACGAGTCGACGCAGGCGGCGAAGCTCGTGAACTTCGACGTGGACTCGAGTGGCACACACTTCGTGATCCGCGACGTCGGCACGTTCTCCCCCGGCGTTTCCATAAAACACCACTACCGCAACGGTTCTGGGCAAGCGTTCATCTTGCCGGCATTCATCTCGCCGAACGTGACGTGCCAGGTCGCCTCAGTCGAGTTCGTTGACGGGAGCACGTGGCGGCGCGGCCAACCTGGTGCAGCGCAGCCGGCTGTGGCCGGGCAATCCTCGACGTCACCGATCACCGCGACGCCCGCGAGACTCAACGTCGATAAGGCTGCCGATTCGCGCCTCTTCCTCGTGTGGAGCACGGGGCGGGTCGCGACGTTCAAAGAGGCTGATAATTGCGGCAATGTCGCGACGATTTTCGTGGCGGCGACGGGCGACGCATCGTCGGCTTATTCGGTCAAGCCCATCGCGGTCGGGTCCTGTAGCGCTCGCGTGACCGACCAGGACGGCAATGCGGTGACGGTTCCCGTCATCGTCCAGTAATCACATGTGGGCCTACGTCATGCCAAGCTCAAGGCGCAGAAGACCGCCCTGACGCTTAGTTGCCGGCGAGCCGTAGGAGTTCGGCTTCGTCGATGATCTTCACGCCGAGCTGCTCCGCTTTTGTCAGCTTGCTGCCCGCCGACTCACCGGCGACCACATAGTCGGTCTTCTTGCTCACAGAATTTGAGACTTTGCCGCCAGCGCCGGCGATGAGCGCGGTCGCGTCTTCGCGCGAGAGACCCGGTAGCGTGCCGGTGAGCACGAAGGTCTTGCCCTTGAACGGCCCGTCCTGGCTCGGCCGCACGGCCGAGCTCTCACGCAGGTTCACGCCGGCGCGGCGCAGCTTCTCGATCACCGCACGGTTTTGTTTCTGCTCGAAGTGCTCGACGATGCTCTGCGCGATCTTAGGCCCGATCTGCTCGGTCGTCTGCAGCTCTTCAAGCGTCGCGCTGGCGAGCTCGTCGATGCTCGGAAACGCGCCGGCCAGGATCTGCGCGTTCTGCGCGCCGACGAACCGGATGCCAAGCGCGTAGAGCACCCGCCACAGCGGCCGTGCCTTGCTTGCCGCGATATTGCGCGAGAGATTCGATGCCGACTTCTCGCCCATGCGGGGCAGTGAGAGCACAGCCGCCTCGGTGAGGAAATAGAGATCGGCCACGTCGTGGACGAGGCCGCTTGCGACAAGCGCCTCGCAGAGCTTATAGCCCAGTCCTTCGATGTCCATGACGCCCGCGAAGTGGACGAGCCGCTCCTTGAACTGCGCCGGGCACGATCCGTTCGTGCAGTACGACATCGCCTCGCCTTCTGGCCGGTACACGTCTGCACCGCACGCCGGGCATTTGGTGGGCAGCTCGTACTCGGGCAGGCGCTTGCCTTTGCGCGCCTCGATGACCGGGCGGACGATCTCGGGGATGACCTCACCGGCGCGGCGCACGATCACGACGTCGCCGACGCGGATGTCCTTCTCGCGGATATAGTCCTGGTTATGGAGCGTCGCCGTGGAGACGGTCACGCCGCCGACCTGCACCGGCTCGAGCACGGCGTACGGATTGACGCTGCCCGTCCGCCCGACGTTCACCTCGATCGAGCGCAGGCGCGTCTGCGCCTCTTCCGGCTGGTATTTGAAGGCGGTCGCCCAGCGCGGGTCGCGCCCGACGAAGCCCAAGCGTCGCTGCTGCTCGAGCGAGTCGATCTTGACGACGACACCGTCGATACCGTAGTCGATCGAGTCGCGTTTGGCGTCCCACGATTCGCAGAACGCCACAAGGTCCTCGAAATCGTCGAAAAGGCGCGCCTCGCGATTCACCGGCAGCCCGTAGCGCTTGAAAAGCTCGAGCAGATGCCACTGCGTGTCCGCCTCAAGCGCTGGCTTGACCTCGCCCACCCCGTAGGCGAAGAAGCGCAGCGGCCGCGACGCGGTGATACGCGGATCGAGCTGACGGACTGCTCCGGCCGCCGCGTTGCGCGGGTTGGCAAACGCGGGCTCGCCCGCGGCGACACGCCGCTCGTTCATGCGGTCGAAGTCGCTGCGCCGCATGTAGACCTCGCCCCGGACCTCAAGCACGTCGGGCACTTCCCCATGCAGCCGCAGCGGTATCGAGCGGATGGTGCGCAGATTCGGGGTGATGTTCTCGCCGACGCTGCCGTCGCCACGCGTGCCTCCCGAGGTGAACACCCCGCGCTCGTAGCGCAGGGCGATGGCCAAGCCGTCGATCTTGAGCTCGGCGACATACCGGCACTCGGCGCCGCTCAGGAGCTTCATGACTCGCGCGTGCCACTGCCGTAGCTCGTCCTGACCGAAGGCGTTGCCCAGCGAGAGCATGGGTATGGAGTGCCGGTATTCGGCGAATGCCGTCGAAGGCACGGCGCCGACGCGCTGGGTCGGGCTGTCAGCCGTCCGCAGCTTGGGATGTTGTTCTTCCAGGGCGACGAGCTCGCGGAAAAGCGCGTCCCACTTCGCATCGCTGACGGTCGGCGAATCGAGCACGTAGTATTCGTGGTTGTAGCGGTCGAGCAGCGCACGCAGCTCGGCGGCCCGCTTGGCGGCCTTATCCGCGGTTGTGGAACTCATGCTGCTGGACGATTCGGCGCGATGCGCGCGTGGACCTGAAGGCTGAGCACAAAAAACGGACCTAAAGGTCCGTTGCTTCAAAGGCGCTGATGCGTTAGGCGGGGTGGGCGCCCTCGCGTTCCCACTTGCGGATCAGGTAGCCGATGAGATCCGACGTGATCTCGCTGATGCGCACGAAGGCGATGCCGACGCCCCGTGCGTCGTTGCGCACGACCGTGCCGTAGACCGAGATCGGCTTGCTCTCGCCGACGAGATCGAGCTCGATCGTGAGCAGGTCGTTAGTGTCCACCGCGACATCGGTGCGCAGCAGCACACCGCCGCCGCCGATGTTGACGATCTCGGCTGGGAAGCGCTTGTCGGTGCGCTCGCTGCGGATGTGCACGGGCAGGGTCTTATGGATGCGCGCATGTTTGCGTCGCTCGGTGGGCCGGCCGCCATCTCCGTTGTTCGTCATGGCAGGTCCCTTATTCGTGTAACGGACCTAAAGGTCCGTTGCGTCAAAGGTCCGTTGCGTCACAAGTGCGTCGTCTCAATTGTTCGGGCTCTGTCCCCACAGCTTGACGTCGCCTATGTGATTCGCCCAGTACCACGTGCGGCTGACACCCCAGGCGAAGTGGTTCCACACATAGAGCTCGGCGGCCCGGCCCTGCGGGAAGATGGCGATGATGATGAGGGCCACGACGACGTACGCCGAAACGCCGAGCGATCCCCAGAACTTGGTCGCGCCTGAGGCGCGGCTGACCCCGCGCATCGGTGCTGGCTCGAAATATTGCCTGCGCTCGGCCTGCTGGCTGACGGCCTGGTAGTCGACCGGCGGGAGAAACGTGGCGGCGCCTGCGGCGCGGAAGGTCGATTGCGGCTGGAACGTCTGCGCGGGCGCCACGGGCGTGGTGGCCGGAGCATCTTCTGTATGCCGTCCGAGGAGGCGTTCGATCTTCTGACGCGCGTCGTCGCTCAGCTCGAGGAAATCCGCCGCGACCTCGTAGCCCCCGCCCTCGCCCAGACTGCGCAGCGAACGCACCTTGATGAGGCCGCGCGCCGTCGCCTTGATGCTGCGCATGTCGAGGGTGGTGAAGAGGATCGTGTTCTCTTTGATCTCGATGGGCAGCGTCGCCACAAGACCGGTCTGGTCGAGGCGCGCAGCTTTGCCGGTTTGGTTGACCCCCTGCTCCGCATTGCGCACGGTGATGTCGATGGGCAAGGGAAGCGCGGCAGGCAGCCCGCTGGTGTCAATCGCGTCGGGCATAGTTCCTCACGGTAGTTCACCGAGCAGCCGTTAGACGGCTGCTAAGTACACTAGTCATCGGCCAAAGCGGTCCCGGACTTCAGGAGCGGGCGGCCGTCTATAGGCTCGTCAGGCATCAGGGAGCCCGTGTTTTCAAGGGTTTTCAGCAACTCGCGGTTGGCCCGCTCGTACTGGGCGACGGCCTCGTGTTCGGTCGTGATGGCGATGTGCGCGCGCGGGTCGGTCAGGACCCGGCGCAGATACCGGCCGGTGTGCGAACCGTGCGCCTGCGCGATCTCCTCAGGGCTCCCGCAGGCCACGACCGTGCCGCCGCGGTCGCCGCCCTCGGGACCGAGGTCGATGATGTGATCGGCGGTCTTGATGACGTCGAGGTTGTGCTCGATGACGAGCACCGTGTTGCCCGGCTCGACCAGGCGCTGCAGCACGACGAGCAGCTTGCGCGATGTCGTCGAAGTGCAAGCCGGTCGTCGGCTCGTCGAGGATGTAGAACGTGCGGCCCGGTGCTGCGCCGCGAGAGTTCGGTCGCGAGCTTGACGCGCTGCGCCTCGCCGCCCGAGAGCGTCGTCGCGGGCTGGCCCAGCTTGATGTAGCCCAGCCCGACGTCGCAGATCGTCTGCAGCTTGCTGTGGATGCGCGGGATGTTCTCGAAGAACTCGGCCGCCTCGTCGACCGCATCTCGAGCACGTCCGCGATGGTCTTGCCCTTGTACTTGACCTCGAGCGTCTGCGGGTTGTAGCGCTTGCCCTTGCAGACCTCGCACGGCACGTAGACGTCGGGCAGGAAGTGCATCTCGATCTTGATGATGCCGTCGCCCTTGCACGCCTCGCAGCGCCCGCCCTTGACGTTGAACGAGAAGCGGCCCGGCGCTGTAGCCGCGCACGCGCGCTCCGGGGTCGAGCGAGAACAGCTCGCGGATCGATCGAAGACGCCGGTGTAGGTGGCGGGTTGCTGCGCGGCGTGCGGCCGATCGGCGACTGGTCGATGACGATCGACCTTGTCGAGCTGCTCGAGGCCCTCGCATGCGCGCCGTAGTTGCCGCCCGGCGGGCTGGCCGTGCAGGTGCTGCGTCGAGCGCCGGTACGAGCATGTCGTTGACCAGCGAGGACTTGCCCGAGCCCGAGACGCCGGTGACGCACGGAACGACGCCGAGCGGGAAATCGACGTCGATGCCTTTCAGGTTGTTCTCGCGCGGCGCCTTGACGGTCGAGCCTGCCCTCGCGGCGTCCGGCGGCGCTGGCGGGACGGGATGAGCTGTCGCGCCCGGACAGGTACGCGCCGGTCAGCGACTCCGGGTTCGCGCCAGGATGTCGTGCGGGCGTGCCCGCGGCCACGATATCGCCGCCGTGCTCGCCCGCGCCGGGCCCGATGTCGACGACGTAGTCGGCCGCGCGGATCGTCTCCTCGTCGTGCTCGACGACGATGACCGTGTTGCCGAGGTCGCGCAGCGTCTCCAGCGTCGCGATCAGCCGGGCGTTGTCGCGCTGATGCAGGCCGATCGACGGCTCGTCGAGGATGTAGAGCACGCCCATGAGCGCCGAGCCGATCTGCGTCGCCAGGCGGATGCGCTGCGCCTCGCCGCCCGACAGCGTGGTCGCGCGTGCGGTCGAGCGTCAGGTAGTCGAGGCCGACGTCGACGAGGAAGCGCAGCCGCGCGCGGATCTCTTTGATGATCTGGCGCGCGATCTGCTCCTCGCGCTCGTTGAGCTCGAAGCTCCGCGAAGAACGCAGCGCGCGCGTCGACGGACATGCGCGTGACCTTGGCGATGTTGATGCCGCCGAACGTGACGGCGAGCGACTCGGGCTTCAGCCGGGCGCCCTTGCAGGTGCGGGCACGGTGACCGACATGTACTTCTCGAGCTCTTCCTTGACGCACTCCGACGCCGTCTCTTCGTAGCGCCGTTGCACGCTGTTGACGACGCCCTCGAACTGGGACTCGTACTCCCAGTACGTTGCCGGATTTGCGTTCGTAAGCGGAACTCGCGCTTCTCTCCATCGCCGTAGAGGATGACGTCGAGCAGATCTTCGGGCAGCTTTCTCACCGGCGTCGTCGAGCTTGTAGCGCCGCTGCTTCGACGCCGCGCTCGATCTGCTGCACGTAGTACGGTTCATCGCCGGAGAGAGCGTCGTCCGAGCTTGTCCACGGCACGACGCGCCTTCCGCGAACGACTTAGCGCGTCGGGCACGATCAGGCGGGGATCGAGCTCGATGCTTGACGCCGAGACCGATGCAGTCCGGGCACGCGCCGTACGGCCAGTTGAACGAGAACA
This sequence comes from Vulcanimicrobiota bacterium, assembly GCA_963806005.1. Taxonomy (GTDB): domain Bacteria; phylum Vulcanimicrobiota; class Vulcanimicrobiia; order Eremiobacterales; family Eremiobacteraceae; genus JAFANK01. Next base: position 257,978 of record CAWDWJ010000008.1, read on the forward strand.
TGCGCGGCGCGAGCTCTTCGAACGGAGGCCGCAGTACGACGCACGCGAACGTCTCGCGAGAACGAGAGCTCTCCGTCTCTTCCTCGCCGGCTTCTGCACGAGCGCCGCGAGCGAGCCCGTCGAGTCAGTCTGCAGCGCCGTCTCGACGGAGTCCGTCAGCCGCTTGCGGATGTCCGGCTTCATCACGAGGCGGTCGACGACGACCTCGATGTGTGCTTGGCTTCTTGTCGAGGTTGATCTCCTCGCGCAGCTCGTGGATCTCGCCGTCGACGCGGACGCGCGTAAAGCCCTCCTTCGCGCCTCCTCGAAGAGCTTGGGTACTCGCCTTTGCGCCCGCGCACGATCGGGCGCGAGCACCTGGATGCGCGTGCCCTCGGGCAGCTCGAGGATCTGGTCGACGATCTGCTCGGCGTCTGCCGGGCGATCGGCCGGCCGCACTTGGGGCAGTGCGGGTGCCCGACGCGCGCATACAGCAGCCGCAGGTAGTCGTAGATCTCGGTGACCGTGCCGACCGTCGAGCGCGGGTTGCGGCTCGTCGTCTTCTGGTCGATCGAGATGGCCGGCGACAGCCCCTCGATGTGGTCGACGTCGGGCTTCTCCATCTGGCCGAGGAACTGGCGGGCGTAGGACGAGAGCGACTCGACGTAGCGGCGCTGCCCCTCGGCGTAGATCGTGTCGAAGGCGAGCGAGACTTGCCCGAGCCCGAGAGGCCGGTGATGACGACGAGCTGGTTGCGCGGGAGGTCAGGTCGATGTTCTTGAGGTTATGCTCGCGCGCGCCCTTGACGACGATGTGCTCGAGCCCGTGGCGCGGCGCGATAGAGATCACCGGAGCCGCATATGGGTCTTTCGGGGGGAAATGGATGGCCTTGCGCATGGACGGGAGATGTTCGCGCTAGGGGCGTGCGAGCGCCTCTTGCCCCGCACAAATGAAGGGAGGGTCGGCACTGACGTGCCGGCCCTCCCGTAGCCTAGGTAATCTATCGGATGGTGTGCGTATACGTCTCTGCGTCGCCTGTGTCCACCCGGAAGAACTTCTCCCACGAGTAGTCGCAGCTCGTGTCGACGTCGTAGAGCGTGAACTTGTGGATCGGATTGAGGCACATGTCGTGCGAGCCGGTCCATGTGTGCTGGTCGCTCTCGGCATACAAGTAGTAGTACTTGTCCTTGAGCGTGCCGTCGATGGGTGTCTTGCAATCGCCTGAGTCCATATTCCACCAGCCCTCGGAGACCATCGAGTCGCTGGCAGCGTCATAGTAGGCGATGGCGACGCTGACGTGTTCGCCTGATTCGTTGCAGACCTGGAAGTCTGCGCTTGCCGGCGCGCTTGTAAGCGCGCAAACGGCGCAGACCACCGCCGCGAAGATGCCGATTGAGATGAGATGTCGCATGATATTTTCCCTCCGCCAAATCTCTGCATATTAGATAGGGGAGGGAGCCCGTTTCTTACGCGTCAGGGCGTGCTGACGGTCACTAATGCGGCGGGGAGCTCGGCGATGGACGGGATGGTCGCATCGGGCGGGCGGGCGCCCGCAGGCATGACGTCCTTGCGGCTATTGACCCAGATGGAGCGCATGCCGGCGCGATGCGCGCCTTCGATGTCCCGGTCGAAGCGGTCGCCGACCATGACGCTCTCGGCAGCCGTCACACAAAGCGCGTCCATCGCGTGCCGGAACACCGCCGGGTCCGGCTTGGCGAGCTCCATCTCGCCGGCCAGGACCACCGTGTCGAAGAAGCGCGAGATCTCGAGACGAGCGATCTTGGCCTCGTGCGTCTCGGCGAAGCCATTCGTGATGATGGCCATCTTGTAGCGGCCATGCAGCTCGTGCAGCACGGGCAACGTCTCGGGGAAGAGCTCGACGCGTTCGATGCGCACGGCGTCGTAGCGGGCGGCCAGGCGGCTTGAGAGATCGGGCTCGTCGATGCCGAACCTGGCGAGCGCTGCCCGCCACAGCGTCGGCCGGATGGCTCCGCTCGGCGGCTTGGCCGCACCCGGCTCGAGCCGCTCCCAAAATCCCATCGCCTCCTCCATGTAGGCGACGGCGAGATCGTCCGCGCCGACGCCACGCCCACCGGCGAGCTCGGCCGCGACCAGCGCCGCGCTGCGCTCGCTCGAGATCGTGTCGTCGAGCAGCGTGTCGTCGAGGTCGAAGAAGATCGCCCGGATGGGGCCTCGATCGTGCGCTATTTCAGCTCACCTCGAGACGATGAGGATCGGGGGCAGTTTCGAGAACGCCGCCACCAGTTGATCGAGAGCGGCTTTGCCTGTTTTGGGATCGAGCGTCTTGTCGAGCGAGGGCAGCGTCGAGATGACGTCGTCTGAGTTGTAGAGCACGCTCCCCTGCCATGGCTGTCCGATGATGCCGTGCGGTGTGTAGAACGCCATGCGGATCTTGAAGGCAAGCGCGCTCAGGTTGCGCAGCGCCGCCTCGTTGCCGTTCTGTGAGGACGCATCGACGGCGTCGTCGAGATTTGCAGCCAGGTTTGCGAACTGCGTGACATAGGGCTGCAGCGTGCGCACGACATAGCTCCGGCGCGCTTCATGGTCGCGGCCGTTGGCAAAGGCGTTGAGCCGGCGTTGCACGGCGCGCGCGTCCGCGCTGAAGCGGATGTCGGGATAGATCGCATCGGCCAGACGCAGCGTCACGACGCCGTAGAGCCGGGCGGCGGCGTCCGCGAAGTTCAGGCCGGGATCGTAGACGCGCAGGCTTGAGATATCATCGTAGGCCGAGTGCCAGGTGCCGAAGACGCCGGCATAGGTGAAGCCGAGCGACGGGACGTTTAGATGGTACTCGAAGCTCTCGTGATCGCTCCCCGTGCCGTTGGGCGCGATGACGCGCTTGGGATCCTGCTTGGACCAATACTGCGCGAGCGTCTGACCGTTCGGGGCGATCGCGACGTCGGCGACCGATTGCATCACGCCGATGAGATCGTCGGTCGCGCCCGGCACGTAGGTGGGACCGGTCGCAACCTCGTCGGTGTTGACGTACGCCCAGCAGTGACGCAGGATGTCCTCACGGTACTGGTCGACCCAGATGCCGCTGCCGAAGTCGTTGGTCTCCTCGCCGTCCCAGGACCCGATGACGATGGTGCGGTACGGGCGCCATCCCTGCTTGCGAAGCGCGCCGAACGCATCGGCCATCTGCAGCATCGCGACCGAGCCGCTGCCCGGGTCGAGCGTGCCGTAGGTCCACGCATCGCGGTGACCGCCGACGATGATCGTCTCTTGGGGCGCGACAGCTCCTTTCATCGTCGCGATGACGTTCCAGATCGGACCAAAAAAGCGCTGGCTCTTGAGGACGAAATGCACCTGTTCGACGCCGCCAACGTGGATCGAGGCGACGATCTTGGTCTGCCACGCCTTGGGAGCTTGGGGCCCACCGAGCTTTTGGCTCAGCTGCTGTGCGACGAGCGCCGTGACGTTCATGATGGGGATCGGCGGTATGGCCATGACGGACCATGGTTTGTGCTTCGCACCGGGAACCGGGATGCCGATCGCGGTCGGGTCCCCCGAGGCGTCATTCTTATCGATCTGCAGCGTGCCGCGCAGCGCGCCGCCCAGGGGCCGGCCTCGTCCTTGCGGATATACTTTGGTCGTGTGGAACTGCGGGAAGTACGGGTCGTATCCCGGCTCCGGATAGACGAGCAGCGCCTTGATGCCCAGGCGTGCGAGATCTTTGGCCTTGCTGCTCGACCCTTCTTCACCCATCTTCGCCAGCACGATCGCGCCCTTGAGATTGACGTGCATCTTCTGCAGCGTCGCGAGATCTGCGTGGGTGGCATGGTTGGCGTAGATCAAGGGCCCGGTGATGTCGCCGTCCATGCTATACGCGTTATACGGCTTGCCGATCTGGGCATGGTGGGTAGACCATGGATCGCCTGCCACGGCCGGTTCGTAGAGGTCGATGTCTTGTGTCAGCGGTGCCGTGATCTCAAGTTTCTGCTCCGTCGGCCACGCGATCGGCACGACGTAGGTGACGATCTGCGCATCCCAGCCGGCGGCGGCGAGCCGGTCACGCATGTAGACCGCGGTCTCGTAATCGGTCTTCTGGCCCATGCGGTGCACGACGCCTGCCACGCCATGCTCGTAGCGCATCGCGGCATCGGCGTTCGGCCCCGCGTTCATCGTGCGCTCGTCGTCGAGTTCGCGAGGCGCCGTGGCCGGCGTGTATCCGCGCAGCGTCGTCGCAACGGGCGAGGTCGCAGCCGAGGCGCGCGCGAGCTGAAGGGCGCAGGCGGCGACGAGCAGGGCGGATACGACGGAAAGCCGGCGGCGTGAGCGCGCCGGTGGAACTTGCTGTGGCATGGGACAAGAATTGCGCCGTTAGGCGCGCGCACCTTCTTGCGCGTCCGGCGAGGGGGGCTCGCCGGCTTGGCGCCCTGCGGCATGCGTCGCATTTCGCGCGAGCACGATGGGCAGGACGAGCAGCACGACCGTGATGAGGATGAAGATGGTGTGGTTGAGGGTCGTCGGCAGCACCGCCTCGTGCGCGTAGACGAGGAGCGAGAGCGTGCAGAACCACCAGGCATAGGTGCCCCAGCCCGAGCGCGCGGCAGCCGCCGGCACGAGCCACATCGCATACCACGGATGGAGGGCTGGCAGCGACCACAAGAGCGCGGTGATGGATCGGAAGACCTCTGCGCTGCGCGGTGTGCGTGCGTAGCGGACGACTGCGACGAGGGTGACGATCGCGAAGGCTGCGACGATGGCGTACTGCACGGAGCGTACCGTCGCGTCGGCGGCCCCATGTGCGAAGAGCGGCAGCGCCAAAAGCCAGTTGAGCGACATGGAGAGACTGCTGCCGACTTTGGCGAGCGTGGCTTGGCCCGTTGCGCCGAACGCGAACGGATGGAAGCATAGCACTGGCACGAGTGCCGCGAGCACGACGACGAGCGCCGCCGCCACGATGCTCTTGCGGCCAGCTCGGAGCACGACAAACGGCAGCAGCACGGCGGCGAAGTACTTGACCGAGATCGCCACGCCGAGGAGCAATCCGGCGATGAGCGGGAGCTCGTCGACGAGCGCGTACGACCACACCGCGGCCGCGATCATGAGGAAGTCGTTATGGCCGCCGACGCCGCTTTCGTACAGCGTCAAAGGATGGAAGGCGACAATGGCGACGCGGCGCGCCCGTTCTTTCGGTGGCACTCTCCCCAAGATGCGCGCCAGCGCGGCGAGGATAAGCCCAGTCGCCGCCACGGCGATAACCCGCCACGTCCACAGCATCGCCCACAGGCTCGCGCCGGCCTCGAGCTTGCCGACGAGGCCCGCGAAGAGCGTAAAGCCCGGCCCGTAGGGATCGGGGAACGGCGGGTTGTGCAGCAGCGGGTATTCTTGAGCGAATATCCCGTCGGGGATGCTGATCGGAGAGACGAGCACGTACGGATCCACGCCATACACGCCGAACAGCCGCTCGAAGAGCGCGTAGTAGTACCCGTCGATGGACAGCGTGACCGAGAAGAACGTCAAGGTCGCGCCGACGAGCGCATATCCCGCGAACACCGGCCACATGACGTCGCTGCGCGCGCGTGCAAGTGAGCGCACCGCTTGCCAACCGCAGGCGCCGAGCAAGGCGAAGACGAGCCAGAGCGCGAGGATCGCGTTCCAGCGCGGCGCCACTTGCACGACGGGGATGGGCAGCGAGAGCCCGACGATGAAACCGTGATAGTGCTCTGGCGGCGCGAGCGGCAGCAGGGCAAAGGCGATCGCGCGGACGAGCGCGGAGCCCGCGAGCGCAGTGACCATCATGACGCCGATCCAGACCCAGAACCCGCGCATCAGTGAACGCCGCCGAGGTCGTAGACAAAGACCCCGTTCGCGCTGAAGACCTCGCGCAGCGCGACTCGCTTGTCTTTGGCAAAGGCCGCCCAGTCGATCCCGGTGGGCGTCCGGTTGAGATACGCCGGGTTTTCGTTGACGACCAGGTAGCGGATGCCGCGAGCGCTGAGCGCTGTGTAGCGCTCGGCGCTGGGCGCTCGCCAATCAAGCACGACGGCCTGCTGATAGTACGGATTCAGCCAGACCGTGCCGAGAGGGAAGTAGTAATCGCGCACGTCGTCGAGCGCAGCGATCTGCGTGCCCGCAATGCCAAGCTGCGCCAACCAGCGCGCAGCGGAGAACGTCTCCAGGCGCTCGTCGAGGTAGTCGGCAGCCGATTGCCGGCCGCTCATATACGCGAGGGCCGGCACGAGGCTCGCCGATGCCTGCGAGCGGGCGATCGGGATCCAGTTCGCGCCGACCACAAACACCCCGAGCATCGCAAGCATCAGGGCGCCAAGCTTGCGAAGCCGCTCGCCGGCCGCGTAGGTGCCTGCAGCCACGATCGTGGCATAGAGGAAGAGCGCCGGCAAGAGGAACCGCCACTGCTGGCTGGTCAAAAACCAAAACGCGGTCAGAGCGACTGCGATAGCGACAAGCGGCCGAGCCTGGCGTATGACGATCGCCGCGGCAAGCGCGAAGATGACCCCGGCGCGTAGTGCAAGGCCTGGATCGCCGCAGAAGTTCCTCGGCTGCGCGATCAGACGGTAGGGCAGGCTCGCAAGATCGGCGAGCGACGTACCGCCGCCGCACCAGTGTCTGGTCATTCCCACATAACGCAGAGCGAAGTCGCGCACGACCGGGACGTGCCCGGCCGAACTTGAGAGAAATGGATACAGCGGATCTCCACTGAGCAGCAGCGCGCGCGCGTACCACCCAGCCGCGACAAGCGCGAAGCCGCCCGCGAAGCCGGCGAGCGTCCGGGCTCTATGCGGGCCGGCCAGCCACACGACGAGCGCGAGCACGACGAGCGTCGCGCCAAGGCCCGAATACTTGGTGGCCGCGGCAGCGCCGCACAACCCTCCTGCAAGCGCACCGAACCCGATCACTCCGCCGGCCGGATCCGCTGTCGCCCCAGGCTCGACGCGCAGTCGGAGCGCCGTGACGATCGCCGCGAGGACGAACATGGAAAACGGCACGTCGACGTAAAAGGACGGCGCGAGCCAAGCCCACAGCGCGGCCGAAGCCGCGAGCATCGCCGCGATGATGCCGCTGCCCGGTCGCATGCCGTCGGCGAGCGCCCAGCATAAGAGCGCGACGCAGAGTCCAGCCCCGAGCGTCGCCATCGCCGCACCGGCCGATCCTGCGATCGCATAGGCAGGGAGGGCCGCCGCCTCTCCGAGCAGTGGGAATCCTGATTGCACCATCTGCGGATCGAAGTCGAGACTGCCGTGCTCGAGCGCGGATGCAACGATCGGCAGGTGATAGGCGATAGGATCCCACCACACCGCGGGAAGCGCAGCGTTGGCGAGACCGGTGAGCACGGCGCAGGCGATCACGACGAGCGCGAGCTTGGCGCCTAGATCTGCGCGGACAACCGCGGCACGAGCCTGCGTCCACATGCCGGGCAGCGAGCGCGCTCGGCGCAGATGATGCGGCAAGCGCACTGCCAGGGCGACAACCAGCAGAACCCATAGCGTCGCAGTGTTGATGAAACCGGCGACGCCGATCAGCGCCACGGCCGATCCCAAAAGCGCATAGCCCGTCGCAGCGCCGACGCCGGCGCGCGCCGCCGGGTGTGAGAACGACACCCATCGCGACACGAGCATGCTGCCGTAATCAGCTGCCACGACCCAGGTCAACGCTCCCGCGGCAGTGCCTGCGATCAGGCGAAGCCAAAACGGCGCGAGGTCGAGGGCCTGGTTCAAGAAACTCGCCTGATGTAGCCGTGCGGCCAGTACGTCACAAAGAAGTCGACGGCCCCTTCATTGAAGGGCATGGCGGGCTGCTCGATGACGAATTGCGGGTGCGCCTTGACGAATTCTTGCGCGGCTGAAACCGGATTGTTCCATGTCCAGTCCGGGTCTGTCCGCGGCGCCCCCGCGAGCGTGGCCATGATGCCATCCGCCGCGATGATGTAGGAGCCGACCGAGACGAGCGGGGCGTAGGCCTCGAGCTCTGCGCGGACATGATCCTTCGTGTGATTGCTGTCCAGCACGACGAGGACGCTCATGCCGCTCGTCACCTGCTCCTTCACGGCCGCGACGACATCGGGCGCGGTCGAACTGCCCTCGACGAGCGTGATGAGGCGGTGCAGCGGATGCGCCTCGATGGCCGCGCGGTTGTGGGGCCGGATCTCGATATCGACGCCGATCACGCGTCCGCTCCCCATGGCGGCGCACAAGCTCGCGTAGAAGACGAGCGATCCGCCGTGCGCGACGCCCGTCTCGATGATGAGATCCGGCTTCAGGCGCCAGACGAGCTCCTGGGCGCGCAGCATGTCCTCGGGCAACTGGATGACCGGGCGACCCATCCAGGTGAAGCCATAGACGTACTTCGTATCCCAACCCACGCGCAGCCAGAGGTCAGAGATGACGCGGAACGCTTCTGCCGACGCGAAGGGAAGCGTCCGCTGTGTGGAGCCATCGGAGACGATGATGACGCCTTGTGCCCGGTCGATCGTGATCACGAAGACCTCCCACGCGGCCGCTGCTCTGCGGCGCGCGCTCCCCCGAAGCGCGCTTGGAACTCGCGGTACAGCCCAGGCAGCCGCGCGGCGAGCTGTTGGGGCTTGAAACCGAACTCCATGGCGATCCGATCGATGCAGATCACCGGGTCCACGACGAGCGGCGCCCCTTGCTCGACGCTGACGCGGACGCCGAAATCGCCGAGCACGTCCGCGATCTCCGCACTCGTGACGTTGCGGCCCGAGGCGACGTTGTAGAGCCGGTCTCGTCCAGCGGCCACGATGCGTGGGATCAGGTCGACGACGTCCTCGAGCGCGATATAGTCTTTGGCGCACGCGGCGGCGGTGTGCAGGCGCAGCTCGCCAGTGGCCGCCGCTTCGCGCAGGACGCTCGGCAAGAAGTTCTCCGAATCAGGATCGAAGCCGTAGACGTTGGATAGCCGGACGACGCGCACCGCCGGCTGCGACGAGCCAAGGCACAGCGACTCGCCCGCGAGCTTGCTCACCCGGTAGAGATCGTCGGGGTCGCTCGGCTGGACGGTGAGAGGGGCATCCTCATGCGTGTCCGTCGCTCCTCGATAGACGCGGGTCGACGACAGATAGACGAGCGAATCATAGCGGCCACGGCGCAGCACCTCGGCCAGCACGCTGACGTGCGCGTCGATGGTCTCAAGCGGCCTTGTCCGAAAATCTGCCGTCAGGCCGATAGCGTAGATGACGTGGCCGAGGTCGCGGTTCCACTCGAGGCCGCCTCGCGCCGGAGCGTAGACGTCATGATGCTCCGCGGCGAGCCGTTTGACGAGCGCACTGCCGATGAAGCCGGAGCCGCCCAGCACGGTCGCTCTCATGCGTTTGAAGCGTTCTGACGGCGGCGCCAGCCGACGACCCGCGCCGGCAGGCCGACGGCGATCGCGTATGTTGGGATCTCTGAGTTGACGAGCGCGCCTGCGCCGATGATTGCGCCGCGGCGTACGATCGCGCCGTCGAGCAAGACCGCGCCCGCCCCGATCCACACATCGTCCTCGATGAGGATGCCACCGCGGCTGGGCATGAAGCCCTGTTCCATGATGAGGCGATCGGGGTCTTTGAACTCGTGATTGGCGGCGGCGAACGTGCAGTTGGCGGCGATCGCGACGTGGGCGCCGATGCGCACGCCGTTTCCCGTGTAGATCACGCAGCCCGAATTGATCACAGAATTGCGGCCGATGATCAGGTCGCCTGTGCCGCCGGCCGGCTTGATCTTGACGAACGCATCGATGACGACGCCGTCTTCCACAACGATGCGACAGCCGCGCTTCGAATCTTCGATGTCGGCCAGTGGCGAGATGCGCGCGGTGTCAGCGACGATCAGCATGGTCAGACCTCTCGCACGTTCCACTTCGCCGAACAGGTCTCCCGTGGGTCACCGTTCTCACGACGCGTCCTCTGCCGGTCGCCGCAGGTACGCGGCGTATCGGTCGAGGTCGCTCGCCGAGATGTTCGACAGCCGCCGCGACGTCGTCGCGCGCATGCGCAGTCGCTGGGACTCCAGCCACGAGAGCAGGTGCTGCAGCGGTGCGATGCGCACGCAGGCGGCGCTCATCGCGAGCAGCACGCTGCCGAGCAGCCTCGAGCCGTACCTGTCGCGTAAGAGGGTCGCCGCCTCGCGCGAGGCCGCCGCATCGCCGCGGACCTGCGCCTTGACCGCGATCTCGAGGAGCTTGCCGCGCACCTGAGCGTTAAACGCGCCGAGCACCTGACGTTTGACGGCGCTAGGGAGACCGTCCACCGCCTTGAGTTCGCGCATCATCTTCTCGTAGCTCGGCAGGATCGCCGCCGTCTCGCCCCCCGATTGCGACGCGGGGTGATGCACCCACGCCGCGCACGGTTGGAACGAGATGAGGATGGGAAACCTCGCTGCCGCGCGTAGCTCGTAGTCGAGATCTGCGGCCGCTGCGGCCCGTGCGTCGACCACGCCGATCGCGTCGATGAGCGTTCGCCGGAAGAGGACGCCCGGAAACGTCGGATGGCGGTTGCCCAAGATGAGCGGCAGCGACTGCTCCGGCGTGTAGAGCCCCTCGCGGGGCCATAGCGCCATGGGCACGTGGCGCAGCCGTCCGGCCTCGTCGAATTCCAGCGTCGATCCGGCAAAGAAGATCGCCTCGGGATATTGTGCGAGCGAATGCAGGGCGGTCTCGAAGAACTCTGGGAAGAGCACGTCGTCGTCGGAGAGCACCGAGAAGAACGTGCTTTCGACGTGCGACATGGCGGCGATGAAGTTCGCCACGATGCCGATGTTGCGCTCGTGGCAATGGTAAGTGATGCGCGGGTCCCGCGCAGCGAGGTCTGCGACGACCTTGGCGGTCTCGTCGCCCGACGCGTTGTCGAACACCGCGACCGAACAGTCGCGATAGGTCTGGTCCAGCACGCTCGCGATGGCGCGGCCGAGCAGCGCCGGCCGGCGGAAGGTCGGGATGACCGTTGTGATCGCAGCCGTCATGCGGCGAGGTCGAGGCGCTGGGTCACAGCACCGCCACCTCCGGGATCGGCACGACGAGACGGCCGCCCCAGGTCGCGACGGCGGAGAGCTGCTGCGCGATCTCTTCCTTGATGTTCCACGGCAGGACGAGCACGTAGTCCGGTTTGGTCTGCAAGAGCTTCTCCGGCGGCTCGATGGGGACGCGGACGCCGGGCACCCATTTGCCTTGCTTGTGCGGACTGCGATCGACGGTGTAGGGCAGATCATCCGGACCGATGCGGCAATAGTTCAAGAGCGTCGTCGCCTTGGCCGGCGCGCCGTAGCCGGCGACCGACCTGCCCTCACGGCGCGCGTCGGCGAAAAAGGCGCGCAGGGACTGCCTTCGTCCGTGCCGCTTTCGGCGCCATCGTCGCGTACGCGCCAAGCGTCTCGAGCCCGGCTGCGCGTTCCCGGGCGATGAGCGCTGCGGGTTGCGCTCCGATAGGCCGGTTCCCGCGGTGCGCCGCGTAGACGCGCAGCGAACCGCCATGCGTCGGCAGCTCTTCGACGTCGACGATCTCGAGGCCGTGTGCTGCGAGCACGCGCTGCACGGTTCCCAACGAGAAATAGGAGAAATGCTCGTGATAGATCGTGTCGAACTCGCCGCCCTCGATCATGCGCAGCAGATGCGGGAATTCAAGCGAGATCGTGCCCGCCGGCTTGAGGAGCACGCGCATGCCCTCGACGAAGTCATTGAGGTCGGGCACGTGGGCGAGCACGTTGTTGCCGATCAACAGGTCGGCGTGCAGACCCTTTTGGCCAACCCGGTCGCGGTCTCGACGCCGAAGAACGCCACCTCGGTCGGGATGCCCGCTGCGGCCGCTTCGCGAGCGACGTTGCCCGCGGGCTCCACGCCCAGCACGGGGATATGCGCATCGGCGAAACAGCGCAGCAAGATGACCGTCGTTGCTCGCGATCTCGACGACCAAACTCTGGCCCGACAGCGCGAAGCTCGCGCGGGCCGTCTCGGCGAACCGCCTGACGTGCTCGAGCCAGGTCGTGGAGTATGACGAGAAATAGACGTAGTCGCCGAAGATGCGCTCGGGGCTCTGCACGGGCGGAACCTGGACGAGCCAGCATTCCCGGCACACAAACGCGCGCAGCGGATACACAGGGTCTGGATGCCCGAGATGCGCCGCGTCGACGAGCGCGTTGGAAAGCGGCGTATCCCCAAGGTCGACGACGACGTCGCGCAGTCCGCTGCCGCAGAAATTGCAGCGCAGCTCGCTCACGAGCCGACCGCGTGCATGAGCAGTTCGTCGATCTCCGCGTCTGCCAGGGCGCGCGCGTCGGAACCGCCGGATTGCCTCTTGTACCAGAGGATCGTGCGTTCGAGCGCGGTGCCCAGGCGTATGCGGCCGCGCCAGCCGAGCTCTGCTGCCGCCTTGCCGCTGTCGAGACGCAAAGCTGGCGCCTCGTGTGGGTGCGGCATAGGATCCGTCTTCCATGCGGCGCCAGCTCCCCATGTGCGCGCCGCAGCGTCTGCGATCTCACGCACGGGCCGCTCGTTCTCGACCGGCGGTCCGAAGTTCCATGCGCTGGCAAACCCGCGCGCACTCTCCGAACACAGCTTCTCCGCGAGCGTGAGATAGCCGCGCAGCGGGTCGATCACGTGCTGCCAAGGCCGAATCGCATCGGGCTCGCGGATGAGCGCGGTCGTTCCGCTGGAAAAAGCGGACACAAGATCGGGCAGGAGGCGATCGCGCGACCAGTCGCCGCCGCCGATAACGTTCCCCGATCTCGCCGTGGCCACGCTGGGCTGGCCTGCATCGCCCCAAAACGATGCGCGGTATCCCATGGTCACAAGCTCGGCAGCGGCTTTGCTGGCGGAGTAGGGATCGTGGCCGCCGAGCGCGTCGTCCTCGCGGTAGCGCTCCTTACGGTCGCGCAGGTCGTAGCACTTGTCGCTCGTCACGATGATCGCCGCTCGGACGCCGCGCGCGCGGCGCAGCGCTTCGAGCAGGCTGGCGGTGCCCAAGATGTTCGTCGAGAAGGTCTCTACCGGCGCTTCGTACGAGCGTCGCACGAGCGATTGGGCGGCGAGGTGCATGACGACGTCAGGTTTGTGGTCGTCCATGTGGCGCCATAAGACGCTCCGTGTCGTTGACGTCGCCGCGATGCGACGTCATGCCTTCGTGCACGCGGGCCGCATGGAAGAGGTTGGGCTGGCTGGGCGGGTCGAGCGAATATCCGGCGACCTGCGCCCCGAGGCGCTGCAGCATGAGGCACAGCCAGCTGCCCTTGAAGCCCGTGTGCCCGGTGATGAAGACGCGTCTGGCTTTCCAGAAGCCCGGCGTCACTCCCAGACCTTCCACGGCGCTTTACCCGACGTCCCACAGATCGTTGAGCAGGATCTTGTCGCGCAGCGTGTCCAGCGGTTGCCAAAAACCTGTGTGCGCAAAGGCGGCGAGCTTGCCGTCGCGTGGCAAGCCGCTCCATCGGCTGGCGCTCCCACATCGTGTGCGTCGTCCGCCACGTAGTCGAACACGGCCGGCGACAGGACGAAGTAGCCGCCGTTGATCCAGCCGCCCTCGCCGACCGGCTTCTCCTCAAAGCGCGACGATGCCGTCGCGCGCCATCGTCCAGCGCGCCGAAGCGGCCCGGCGGACGGGACGCGGTGACCGTGGCGGGCAGGCCGTGGCGGCGATGGAAGCTCGATGAGCTTGGCGGCGATTCGACGTCGCCGACGCCATCGCCGTACGTGAAGCAGAAGTCCTCGCCATCGAGATACTTCCGCGACGCGCTTGAGCCGGCCGCCGGTCATCGTGTCTTCGCCGGTGTCGACGAGCGTGACGCTCCACGGCTCGGCGCTGTTCTGGTGGACGCGCATGGCGTTCGCGCGCATGTCGAAGGTGACGTCCGACATGTGCAGGGAGTAGTTGGCGAAGTACTCCTTGATCATGTAGCCCTTGTAGCCGCAGCAGATGACGAAATCGTTGAGGCCATACGCGGAGTAGGTCTTCATGATGTGCCAGAGCATCGGGCTTGCCGCCGATCTCGACCATCGGCTTGGGCCGCAGGTGCGTCTCCTCGCTGATGCGCGTGCCGAGTACCTCCGGCCAGTATCACGACCTTCATGTCCCAATTATCGGCCGTTGCGGCTTCGCACCTCGTAAAAAGAGCATCCGCTCGCGCCGATGTTTAAAGAAAGACGCCTGCACGATCTTCCCCGCCGCCCGGCCGCAGCTCGAGAAAGCCCTCCACACATGTCCGCCTCCGTCGCCATCGGGATCATGGCCTACAACGAGGAGCGCAATATCGGCGCGCTTCTCGACAGCATCGCAGCGCAAAGCCAACCCGACCGGATCTCTCGTATCGTGGTGGTGGCGAGCGGCTGTACCGATAGGACCTGCGAGATCGTCGCAAGCCACGTCCAGCGCGACCCGCGCATCGAGCTCGTCGAAGAGCCCGACCGGGCCGGCAAGACGATGGCGGTCAATAAGTTCCTCATGTCGGCCACCGAGGAGCTCCTCATGGTGTCGGGCGCCGACCTCATCTTCCGTCCCAACACCGTCGAAGAGCTGCTCCGGCCGTTCGAGGATCCCGAGGTCGGCATGGTCGGCGCGCACGCAGTGCCGTTGAACGACACTGACGACTTCTTCGGCTATGCCTCAAACCTCATGTGGACGCTGCACCACGAGATCTCGCTGCACGATCCGAAGATGGGCGAGCTCATCGCCTTCCGCAACGTCTTCCGCCGCCTGAACCCCGCCGCGATCTGCGACGAGCTCTCGATCTATCAGCTCATCCGCTCGGCCGGCTACACGGCCGCTTATGCGCCGCTCGCGATCGTCTACAACCGCGGTCCGGGCACGCTGTCGGATTTCATCTCGCAGCGCATGCATTGCATCGTGGGTAATCTCGCCATCATCCGCGAGCACAACGTGCGCGTGTCGACGATGCGGACGCTGCCCGTGCTGCGCGCCGCGCTGCCGCACGCGCTGCGCAACTGGCGACGTCTGCATTGGACGGTGGGCGCAGGTCTGCTCGAGCTCTACTGCCGGATGAAGGGCCAGGCCGTGTACCGGTCGCAGCGCAAACGCAAGGTCTACCAGGTCTGGGAGCCGGCCTCGACGACCAAAGCACTCACCCTGCGGTAGGACGAACCCCAGCACCCTATTAGAAGAGGGCAGCCTCGCGCAGCGCCTGCCCGAACACTTTGGGCGCCTTGCGTGATAGCGAGGCGTCGCCCGCGTCGGGCAGCTGCTTGCGTAGCTCCCACAGCTCGTCGCGCAGCGCGGCGGCCTTCTCGAACTCCAGACGCCCGGCAGCGTCTTTCATCTCTTTCTCGAGCTTCACGCAGGTGGCGAGCAGCACGTCACGCGGCACGTCTTTGAGCGCCCCCTTCGCGCTCTTCTCCGAGCCCGCGGTGACTTCGGCGAGGATGTCCCTGACCGATTTTCGGATGCTCTGCGGGTCGATGTTGTGCTCGGCGTTGAAAGCGAGCTGGCGCGTGCGGCGGCGCTCGGTCTCGTTGATGGCCCGCTCCATGGATTGCGTCACGTTGTCGGCGTACATGAGCACGGTGCCGCTGACGTGGCGCGCCGCTCTGCCGGTCGTCTGGATGAGCGACGTCTCCGAACGCAGGTAGCCTTCTTTGTCGGCGTCCAGGATGGCGACGAGCGACACCTCGGGCAGATCGAGGCCCTCGCGCAGCAGATTGATGCCCACCAAGCAGTCGAAGTGGCCGAGGCGCAAATCGCGCAGGATGGCGATGCGCTCGAGCGTCTCGATCTCCGAGTGCAGGTACTTGGCGCGCACGTCCATCTCGATCAGGTAGTCGGTGAGGTCTTCGGCCATCTTCTTCGTGAGCGTGGTGACGAGCACGCGCTCGCCCACGGCGGCGCGCTTGCGGACCTCCTCCATGAGATCATCCACTTGCCCTTTGGTCGGGCGCACCTCGACCTGCGGATCCACAAGACCGGTGGGCCGGATGATCTGCTCGACCATCTGCGCAGAGACCTTGCGCTCGTACGGACCCGGCGTCGCCGAGACGTAGACGACCTGTTTGACGTGCTTGTCGAACTCGTCGAAGGTCAGCGGCCGGTTGTCGAGCGCTGACGGCAGACGGAATCCGTACTCGACGAGCACCTCCTTGCGCGAGCGGTCGCCGTGGTACATGCCGTGCACTTGCGGCAGCGTGACGTGTGACTCGTCGACGAACACGAGCCAGTCGTCGGGGAAGAAGTCGAGCAGGCAGAACGGCGTCTGGCCGGGCGCCCGGCCGGTCAGATGCCGCGAATAGTTCTCGATGCCGCTGCAATACCCGAACTCGCGCAGCATTTCGACGTCGTTACGCGTGCGCATCTCCAGGCGCTGCGCTTCGAGCAGTTTGCCGTTGGCGCGGAAATAAGCGAGCCGCTCCTCGAGCTCGACCTCGATGCTGCGCACCGCGCGCAGCAGCTTCTCCTCAGGCGTGATGAAGTGCTTGGCCGGGAAGATCATCACCTCGTCCATGTCCTCGACGAGCTCGCCCGTGATCTGGTTGACGCGCGAGATGTTCTCGATCTGATCGCCGAAGAAATCCACCCGGGTGATGATCTCGTCGTCGACCGCCACATACTCGAGCACGTCGCCACGCACCCGGAACGTGCCGCGCACGAGCGCGATGTCGTTGCGCGTGTACTGCATGTCGACGAGCTTGCGCAACAGCTGGTCGCGGTCGTACTCCTCGCCGCGGCGCAGCTTGAGCGACATCTCCATGTAGTCCGAGGGCGAGCCCAACCCGAAGATGCACGACACCGAGGCGACGATGATCGTGTCGCGCCGGGTGAGCAGCGATTGCGTCGCCGAGTGGCGCAGCCGTTCGATCTCGTCGTTGATCGAAGAATCTTTCTCGATGTAGGTGTCGGATGCGGCGATATACGCCTCGGGCTGATAGTAGTCGAAGTACGAGACGAAATACTCGACCGCGTTGGCGGGAAAGAACTCTTTAAATTCGCTGCACAGCTGCGCGGCGAGCGTCTTGTTGTGGCAGAGCACGAGGGTCGGCTTTTGGACCCGTTCGACCGTCCACGCCATGGTCGCGGTCTTGCCGCTGCCGGTCACGCCGAGCAGCGTCTGCGTGCGGTCGCCGCGTGCGATGCCCTCCGCCAGGGCGGCGATGGCCGCCGGCTGGTCGCCTGCTGGGCGGAACGGGGATATCACTTCGAATTTTGGCATGATGACGGCTTATAGGCTAAAGGGCTGTCCGCGATAGTTCGGAGAACGAGGTCAGAGGCCTGCGAAACTCATCGCCGGCTCGATGAAGCAACGGGAGGCCGCTGTTATGGCTACGGCAAAACCGGTCCTCTTCGCGGGCAATTCAAATCCAGCGCTTGCCGAAGAGATCGCCAAGAGAATGGGCACCCGTCTCGGCAACGCGCTCGTCACCACCTTCGCAAACGAAGAGTGTCGCGTCGAGATCAAGGAGAACGTGCGCGGCGCGGATGCATTCGTCATCCAGTCGCTGTGCAAGCAGCCCGATCAAGGACGATCCGTCAACGACGCGTTGATGGAGATGCTGCTCATGATCGACGCATTGCGTCGCGCGTCGGCTTATCGCGTCACCGCGGTCATCCCGTATTACGGCTACGCCAAACAGGACAAGAAGACCAAAGGCCGCGAGCCCATCTCGGCCAAGCTCGTCGCCAACCTGCTCTCCACCGCCGGCATCCAGCGCATCTTGACGGTGGATCTGCACGCCGCCCAGATCCAAGGCTTCTTCGACGAGCCGGTCGACAATCTCAGCGCGAGTCACATCCTGGCCAATTACCTCATCAATAAGCGCCGGCTCTCCGGCCCGGGTTGCGTCGTCGTCTCTCCCGACGCGGGCGGCGTGGCGCGCGCTGAGGCCTTCGCCAAAAAACTGGGGACCTCGGTCGCGATCGTCTTCAAGCGCCGGCCCAAACCAGACGTCAATGAGGTGAGCGAGGTCGTCGGCGATCTGAAGGGCAAGGCGGCGGTCATCATCGACGACATGATCTCGACCGGCGGCACGCTCGTCAAGGCGGCCGAAGCCATCCTCGAACGCGGCGCGACATCGGTCATCACCTGCGCGACGCACGGCATCTTCGCCGCGGGGGCCGCGCAGAAGCTCATTGACTCGCCGATCGAAGAGGTCATCGTCTCGAACACGATCCCCGTGCCGGCGGAGATCCGCGGCGGCAAGATCCAGGTGCTCTCGGTGGGCTCGCTCCTGGCCGAATCGATCAAGCGCATCTCGAGCAACCGGTCGGTGTCGGAGATCTACGACCAGCAAGACCAGGAGCTCGCGCGCTCGCAATCCGACGCCAGCGGACCGCTCTTCAAGGCGGCCGATGGCGGCGAGGGACCGCACGAGGCCGCTCCAGAGCCGACGCTTGAGACGGCGAACACGAGAGAATAGAAACGAAATCGGATCCGAAGATCCGATGCTTTTAGTTACACTAGTAAAAGGAAAGAAATGCAACAGTCGACTGTCAAAGCCAAACCTCGTGAAACCCGCGGAACGCGCGCGGCCAAGGATATCCGCAGCTCGGGCGGCATACCGGGCGTCGTCTACGGACGTGCCTTCGGCGATCCGCTCGCCGTCGTCGTGGACGCCAAGGATCTGCGCGCCGCGCTCATCGGTCATGGGGGCAGCGCCGTGCTCAACTTGGAGATCGAAGGCCGCGGTTCGACGACGGCCATCATCCAGGACCGTCAGCTCGACGTGATCACAAAACGCCTCATCCACGTCGACCTGCATGCCATCAGCCTCGACGAGATGGTCGAGGCCCACGTGCCGGTCGTGCTCGTCGGGGCGAGCCCCGGCGTGAAGGAAGGCGGCATCCTGGACTTCGTCGTGCGCGAGCTGACCGTCGAGTGTCTGCCGACCGACATCCCGGATTCGATCCAGATCGACATCAGCGAGCTCAACATGTTCGACAACGTCCACGCTCGCGACATCAAGGCGCCAGATGGCGTCAAGATCATCGAAGACGAGGGCGAGATCATCGTGTCCATCCTGCCGCCGTCCAAGGCCGAGGAAGCCCCGGTGGCCGCAGTAGCGGAAGTCCCGCTCGAGCCGGAGCTCATCGGCGAGAAGAAGCCGGCCGCCGAAGAAGCCGAAGCGGAGTAACCCGCGCAGCCGGCGCCTGGGCCTTTGGGGAGATCGCTCGTCGTCGGTCTGGGCAATCCAGGCAGGCAGTACGAGCGCACCCGGCACAACGTCGGCTTTCGCGTGATCGAGCTCGTCGCGCAGCGCCATGGGGCGAGCGCGTGGCGCTCGAAATTCGAGGGCAGGTTCGCAGAGGCAGCGTCGCTCGGCGCTGCTTTGCTCTTGCCGCAGACCTACATGAACGACAGTGGCGAGAGCGTCGCGCAGGCTGCGTCCTTCTACAAGATCCCGCCCGAGCGGGTGCTCGTCGTCTGCGACGACATCAACCTGCCGTTCGGCCGCTTGCGCTTTCGGCGCAGCGGGAGCGACGGCGGGCATAACGGCCTCAAGTCGATCATCCTCGCGCTTGACAGTCTGGACTTCCCACGGCTGCGCGTCGGCATCGGACGCAGCGGACCCGATGCGATCGACCACGTGCTCGGCATGTTCACCAAGGACGAAGAACGAGAACTTCCCGACATCGTCGCACGTGCGGCCGACGGCGTCGAGACCTTCGTGCGTGACGGTTCCGACGCGGCGATCTCGGCGGTCAATGCGTTCGGCGGTGGCGTGCCGGAGACGGACGTCGAGCAACCGTGAACGTCCAGCCGTCGCCCGAGAGCCTCGGACGGCTTCTCATCATCGCCGGTCTCGCGCTCGCGCTCGTCGGCGTCATCGTCAGCTTCGCTCGCGCGTTGCGTCTGGGGTCTCTGCCCGGCGACCTGCACCTCTCGGGTCGCGGCTGGCAGCTCTGGCTGCCGCTCGGCACCTCGCTTGTGCTCTCGCTTGTGCTGACGCTGCTCTTGAATCTCTTCCTTCGGCGACGATAACATAAGAAACGGAGGCAACGTTATATAGAGCATGGACGCCTTCATCGACCCGGACCCCGAATCGCTTCCCACCGCCAAACCATTCGTCGGCCGCGTCGTCGTCGTACGGCTCGATCCGTCCGGAGGCGAAGACTCTACCTTCGTCGAGGACCTTGTGTTCATGCGCCGCCTTGGCGTCCAACCCGTCGTCGTGCATGACGTCGAGCAGCGCGCGTCGGGTTCGCGCCTCGTGGGGCTCATCAACCGGATCGGTGGGGAAGCCGTCGCGATCGACGGCACCTCGGCAAGCACGCTCGTACTGGCAGCAGACGAGGACGGCCGCAGCGTCGTGCGCAGCGTGAACGCGCAGCTGCTCTCGCTCTTACTCGGACAAGGCTATATCCCGGTCTTCAGCTCGCAGGGTGCGCTTTTCTCTGGCGCTGCCGCACCGCTCGACGCCGCCGAAGCCGCTCGGGTGCTTGCCGCGTCGGTCCACGCGATCCGCCTGCTCTACCCGAGCGGCACGGGCGGCATCCCAGCCGGCGGCGACGGCATCATCACAGAGCTCACCTCGTCAGAGGCACTCGCCCTTGCGCAGGCAGGCACGCTCTCACCCGACCAGGCCCAGCAGCTCGCCGCGGCGGCGATGGGCGTGCGCGGCGGCGTGGACGCAGCGCAGCTGCTCGATCTCCGAGTCGCTCACGCCGCGCTCGTCGAGCTTTTGACGGCACAGCATCTCGGAACGCAGATCGTCTCGCACGTGGTGCTCGCCTAGCCGCTGCGGCGGCTCCCTGGATCTTCAAGCGGCGCCCCTGCACGACAGCGCGGACACTCCTCGGGCGGATAGTCGGCGAGCGGCAGTTCGAGCAACGCGCTGACGGGATAGGGCAACTCCGCGTTCCCGCGTTTGACGACCGCGCCGATGGCGACGACCTGCGCACCGTGCGCTTTCACTACCTCGATGACTTCGGCGGTGGATTTGCCCGTGGTCATGACGTCTTCGACGATCGCCACACGCTCGCCGGGCGAGAGCGCGAAACCGCGGCGCAGGGTGGGCACGCCGCCTTCTTTCTCGGTGAAGATCGTGCGCACGCCGAGGTGGCGCGCGACGATGTAGCCGGGCAGGATGCCCCCGACCGCTGCGGAGACGACCACCTGCGGATCGTAGGGGCGCAGGCGCTCGGCGAGCGCCGCACCGACCGCCTCGGCGGTGGGCGGGTCTTCGAAGATCCTGAACTTCTGGATGAAGCGATCGCTATGCAGGCCGCTCGAGAGACGGAAGTGCCCGGAGAGCAGCGCACCGCGCGTTGCCAAGAGCTCGAGCAGCTCCGCCGGCGTCATGTCGCCTTGGGCGTGACGGGCTTGAGCGCTTCGGCTTGGGCGAGCTCCGCGCAGATCTTCTGCACGGCGAGGCGCGGGTCGGCGGCTTTGGTGATCGGCCTGCCCACGACGATGAAGTCGGCTCCCGCCAGCACGGCTTCCGATGGTGTCGCGGTCCGTTTTTGGTCGCCGCCGGCGTCGCCCGTCGGCCGGATGCCCGGACAGATGACGGTGAATGCTTCCGAAGTGCGCGCGCGGACGATGGGCACGTCCTCCACCGGACACACGACGCCGTCGAGTCCGCACTCCTGGGCCAGCGCCGCCCGGATGCTCACCACCTCATGTATCGTACGATCGATGCCGATCTCACGCAGGTCCTCGTCGGAGAGGCTGGTCAGCATGGTCACCGCCACGATCTTCATCGACCGGCCGTTGGCGTTAATCTCATCGCGCGCTTTCGCCGCCGCCGTCATCATGGCGCGGCCTCCGGCCGCATGCACGGTCACAAAGGTTGCGCCGCTGCGGGCGACGCTGCGGATGGCGCCGGCGACGGTGTTGGGGATGTCGTGCAGCTTGAGGTCGAGGAAGATGTTGCGTCGTGCTTCGCGCAGCTCGGCGACGATCTCGCTACCGAACGAGTAGTAGGCCTGATAGCCGACCTTATACCACTGCACGTCGGCCGCCGTGTGCCGGAAGACGTCTTGCGCCTCTTCGAGCTTGGCCTCGTCGAGAGCGATCATGAGCTGCGTCAAACGTGACCATCCTTTGTCGAAAGCGGTGTGCCGGCCGGCGAGCGCTGGCCGGCGAAGCCTGGATTGGCGAGCCCGGTCAGCTGGCGCACGGTCGCGAAACGCCGGCGCGCCATCTCCGCCTCGATCGACTCGAGCACGCGGACGTGCACGAGCGGATCGCGGAAGTTCGCGGTGCCGATGCCGACGGCGCTCGCGCCTGCGAGCAAGAACTCGAGCGCATCGCGGCCTGTTTCGATGCCGCCCATGCCGACGATCGGGATCGTCACAGCCGTCGCCACCTCCCAGACCGCGTGCACCGCGATGGGGCGGATGGCCGGGCCGCTCAGACCGCCCGAGCGGTTGGCGAGCATGGGTCGCGCGCGGGCGACGTCGATCGCCATGCCGCGCACCGCGTTGATGACGGAGAGCGCGTCGGCCCCCGCATCTTGTGCTGCGCGCGCGATCGGCTTGAGGTCGGACACGTTCGGCATGAGCTTGGCGATCACCGGCAGCTTGACGCGCGCTTTCACCGCCTTCACGACCGCCGCGATCGATCGCGGATCGGCGGCGAAGCACTCGCCCTCGCGATCGACGTTGGGACACGAGACGTCGAGCTCGATCGCGACGACGTTGGGCAGCCCGTCCATGGCAGATGCGACCTCGGCGAACTCGCCGACCGTGAACCCTGCGACGCTCGCGATGACCGCCGTGGGCACGTCGGCAAGCTTGAGCGCGTCATGGGCCAAGAAGTGCGCGATGCCGGGGCCCTGCAAGCCGATGGCGTTGAGCATGCCGCCGGGTGTGGTGGCGATGCGCGGCATGTCGTTGCCCAGGCGCGGCGCCTTCGTGACGCTCTTGAGCGTGATGGCGCCGTAGCGGCTGACGTCGGCGATCTTCCCGTATTCCGCCCCGCGGTTGTAGCAGCCGCTGGCGGCGATGGTTGGGTTGCGCAGGATCGCGGAACCGATCGCGACCCGGGTGTCGATTGCGCCTGCATCGTCTAGTCGCGCCATAGAACGTCCGCCGCGTCGAAGACGGTGCCGTCCGTGCAGATGCGGGCCAGATCGAAATCTCGTTGCTCGCCCGGCGCTTTCGGGTAACCCGTGCCTTGTGGGCAGCCACGGCGGACGGGCACGACGCAACCCCAGCACGTGCCCAGCGAGCAGGCGAACGTCTCTTCCATGGATGTCTGACAACGCACGCGCTCGCTCGTCGCGAGCGTGCACAGGGCGCGTAGCATCCCTGGCGGCCCGCAGGCGTAGATGATGTCAGGACGAGGCATCGAGCGCACGCGATCCACGACCGAGCCGTGGAACCCGGCGCTGCCGTCATCCGTGCAGATCTCGATGGGGAAGCCGTGCGCCGCCAGATCGCGAGCGCCGACGACGTGCTCCGCGGAACGCGCGCCGAGCACTATCGTCGTGTCTGCCTGTGCGCCACGGAGCTCGCGCGCTAGCAGCCAAAACGGCGAGACGCCGAGGCCCCCCGCCACGATGAGGGCCTTTTCGCCCGCTTTGGGCAGCGCGAATTGGTTGCCAAGCGGCCCGATGCAACTGATCGTCTCTCCTAAGGGGCTGTGGGCAAGACGCCGGGTTCTTTCGCCCCACTCTTGGAACAGCACGGTGAAGTCATCGCCGCTCGTCGTGAAGACGCCGAGCGGCAGGCGCACGACGAAGCCGCCGGGCACGTCGACGGCGACGTACTGCGCGGGGCGGGCGCCGCTCGCTATTTCCGGACAATGGATGCCCACACACCAAAAACCGGGAGGTCTATACTCCCGGCTCACGATGGTCGCAGTCTGCAACCGCGGCGCTGCTATCGGCATCTCTACCCTAGTTTTGCGCCGTTTAGACATACCCTCTGGCCGTGCGCCCCGTCATAGTGAGGAGTCGCAAGCCGGTCATCGGGACGGGTCAGGTAATGTTTCGGCGCGGTTGGGTGTTATATAGGTGAAAGGTCACGTGGATCATGCAAGGTGTGCTCGTTCTCAAGACCATGGCCGATGCGATGGAGCAAGGCTTCCTCTTCTTCGACCGCTCCAAAGAGGGCTACTATATCGTCCGCAAGATGACACCGCGCGGTTGGGCTCTCGCCATCGTCGAGAAATAGCCTCAGTAATGTAGGGTGCCAATTCATTGGCACCCAGCTCTCCCCGTAAAGGCGCGACTCCGGTCGCGCCTTTTCTATTTCACCTGATAGACGACGGACACGGTCGCAGTCACCGCGTCGGTACCCGGCAAGAGCGATGCCGAGCTGCGAAAGGCGGCTTGCATCGGCGCGATGCCGCCCTGCGCCTCTGAGGCGTTCGTGATCGACTGGATACCGGTGATCGTCAGGTGCGCGGCAGCGGCGATGGCGTCGGCGGACTGACGCGCCGATTGCACGGCGTTCGCCAGCGCCTTGCGGTAGAGACTGTCAGCGTTGCTAGATTGGTAGTTGAGGCCGAACGACTCGTTGGCACCCGCACCGATCGCGGCGTCCAGCACTTTCCCGGCAAGGCTCACCGGGCTTGTCACTTCGAGCATCTCCGACGCGACGTATTGACCAGCCGTGGCCGCACTGGCGCTGACCGCGGTTTGGGCGACCGGCGGCGCCGGCTCGCGATAGGAGAGGTTATACCCGACGGTCTTGATCGAACCCGCGTTGATGCCCAGCGCTTTGACGGCCGAGATCACCTGCGCCGAGTTCTTGTTGATCGTGTCGATCGCGCTCGCCGCGCTCGGCGACTCGGCTCTGATCCCGACGTTGACGCGCACGATGTCCGGAACGTATGTGACCGTGCCCGTGGCGACGACGGTGATCTGCTGCGGCATGTGCATGGACATCATATGCATCATGTTCGTGGACATCGGCATCGGCGCGGTTGTCTGCGCGGCAGCCGCCTCGACGAATGCCACAAGCGCACAAGCGGCGATGGTGGCGGATAGGAGCGATCGGGACATCTGTATCTCCTTGTCGATCGCCGCGACCGCGCGTGCGGCGCTAGTCCGGAAATCGAGTGCGTTCGAGTGCTTCATACCGGGTCGTGTGACCTGCCGGCATCGATCGGAAGAGCGTCAAACCGCTGACCGTCAGGGCCGCTCGGTCGGGCAGCGCTGGGAGTGCGCCATTTGCGGTCTGGGTCGGGCGGCAGATCGTGACGTGTGGAGCGGCGTCGTGTTCGAAGGTGAAGCCGAGGCGCTCGTATGCCGCGCGCACGCGACCCGCGCAGGCGGCGAATGCCGCGCTCTCCTGTGCTGGACCGATCCACAGCACGCGCGGGCGCCGCTCGTTTGGAAATGCACCGGCACGGGAGAACTCAAGCTCGAAGGGCCGGCACGCCGCACTCGCCTCGCGCAGCGCCTGCGCCACCGCGGGGAGGACGTCGGCCGGCGTGCTGCCCAGGAAGGCGACCGTGACGTGCAGCTTCTCGGGCGCTTCGAACCTGCCCGCGACCCCTGCGGCGGCGAACGCGGCCGCCGCGCTTGACGCAAGCGCGCGCACGGCGTCGTCGATCTCGACCGCCACGAACAGGCGTAGCTTCATCGGGCTCCTATGATTCGCAGCACACAAGGGCTTGTCCCGCGCGACGGTCTCATGACGGGTTAATGATGGCCCAATCGCCATCCGAGTAAATTAGATGTAGCGTCATTATCAAGAGCACCGTGAAGCAACGGACCTTCAGGTCCGTTTGGCCGCACGGACGAGAGGGAGCCCGATCCTGGAAGCAGCGCCATCTGCCTCGCCAAAGTCGAAACAGCGCATCCTCGTCGTCGAGGACGATTCGAACATCGCCCGCGTGCTGCAGCTCGAGCTCGAACACGAGGGCTTTGAAGTCGAGGTCTGCGGCGATGGAGCATCGGCCATCGAGCGCGCTCTCAAGGCCCCCGACCTCATCATCCTCGACGTGCTGCTGCCGCGCATCGACGGGCTCGAGGTCTGCCGCCGCGTCCGCAAGCACTCATCCGTGCCCATCATCATGCTCACCGCCAAGGATGCGGTGCCGGATCGCATCACCGGGCTCGACACGGGCGCTAACGACTATCTCACCAAGCCCTTCTCGATCGAAGAGCTGCTGGCGCGTATCCGCGTGCAGCTGCGCGAGCGCGAGCCCGGTCCACGACTGCTCGCGGCGAAAGACCTGACGCTTGACCGCGATACGCGTGACGTCACGCGTGGCGGGCGGCACATCTCATTGACCGCCAAGGAATTCTCGCTGCTCGAGTTCCTCCTCATGTACCCGAACAAGGTCCACTCCCGCGATGAGATCTTCAACAGCGTGTGGGGATCCGACTTTCTGGGCGAATCCAACCTCATCGACGTCTACATCCGCTATCTGCGGAACAAGGTCGACGTCGGGAGCGAGGAAAAGCTGATCCAGACGGTTCGGGGAGTCGGTTATTCGCTCCGCATCTAGACGCCAGATCCCGTTCTTCGCCAGCCTCCGTTCGCGCATCACCTTCGCCTACGCGGGGGTGCTGGCACTGTTCGTCATCCTCTTCGTCGTGGTGGTCTATGCGGGTGCACGTGCCGTGCTGCTCACCGCCGCCGCCGACCGCATCACGACCGTCGCCGTCCAGGTGGAGCGCGAGCTGCAGACCCTTTCGGCGAACCCCTTCGGCGCCGTCTCGACCCGCACTGCCCTCGCCGATCAGAGCTTCCTTGACGGCTTTTCAGGCGGCGGTCTCTTCATCGAAGCCTTCAATCAGTACCGCCGCCCTATCGGCAAGAGCACAAACCTCGGCACAAGCGATCTCCCCGCGACGCTCGAGCAACCATGGAAGCCCCACTCAGCGGTGGACCACCCCGGGGCCTGGGGGTTCTCAAACATCCCAGGCGGTCGCATGCTCGTCAACGTGCAGAGCCTGCGCAGTGCCGGACGTGTCGAAGCCACCGTCTCCATCGCCGAGTCGCTCGGCACCATGGACGCCATCCTCAAGGGGTTTCGCAACTTCCTCATCCTCGGTCTGCTCGTCGCGCTTGGTTTCATCGTCATCGCGAGCGTGTCGTTGGCGCGCGCCGCGCTGGGCCCGATCGGTCACATCACTCGTGCTGCGCAGGAGATCGGTGGCGACGATCTCGCCAAGCGTTTGAACTGGACGGGGCGAGGCGACGAGCTGGGCGCGCTCGCCCAAACTTTCGACGAGATGCTTGCGCGGCTTGAAGCCGCGTTCGCCCGCGAACGGCGCTTCATCGCCGATGCGTCGCACGAGCTCAAGACGCCGTTGACCGTCATCAACGCCAACGCGCAGATGCTTGCACGGTGGGGCGCGCACGATCCGACGATCATGGGAGAAGCGCTGTCCACGATCGAGACGGAGAGCGCGACGATGGCCCGGGTCATCAACGCCATGTTGACGCTCGCCAAGACCGACAACCCGGAGGCGCTGACCTTCGAGACGGTGGATCTGAGCCGCGTGGTGCGCGAGGTCGGGACCGCGCTTGCGCCCACGGCCCAGGCCAAAGGCGTGGCGCTCGACGTTGCCGTCGACCCGAGCAGCGAGGTGTGCGTCCGCGGCGAGCCGGGTCTGTTGCGCCAGCTCGTCACAAACCTCACCGAGAACGCGATCAAGTTCACCGACAAAGGCTCAGTGCAGCTCGCCGCCGGACTCCACGATGGCCACGCACGCCTCACCGTGCGTGATTCTGGGCGGGGCATTTCGCCGGACGCACAAGCGCACGTCTTCGAGCGCTTCTACCGCGCGGATCCGGCCCGATCGCGCGACATCGAGGGCACGGGCCTCGGACTTGCGGTGGTCAGCAATATCGTGCGGGTGCATGGCGGCAGCGTGAACGTCGACAGCCGGATCGGTGAAGGGACCACATTCACCGTCGACCTGCCGCTTGCGGGGCCCTCCGAGACGTCCCCGCCTGCGAGTTGAGCGGCGCGTTTCTCATACACCCCTCATCTGAGCCTTACGGGGTGCTCATGCGCTTGAGCCGATGGTCCGGGTAGTATGAGGAAGAGCGCTCCCCAAAGCCCGCCAGGGTGACTCGCCCCGTCATGCACAAAACGCTGTCCGCCGCCGTCCTGCTCGCCGCCATGCTCGCGCCGCTGTCGGGAGCGCTGCCGCGTGCCGCGCTCGCCGATGACGTCGTGGCCACGCAGACGCCACCCGTCCTCACCGTGCACTCGACCGGCGGCACGATCACCATCACGTCGAGCGACGATGCGGCCGTTCGCGTCACCTCAGGGCCAGCTGCTCAGCAGATACGCGTCAACCGGTTCGACCCGAGCCAGATGGGAACCGCACGCATCATGCTGCCCGAGCGATTCGTGCGCCGGCCGTACGGCCACGGTTATCGCGTGTATCGCCTGCCGGCCCGTCAGTTCAACGTGCCTATGGGGCGCTTCGGCAGCGAGGGCGTCAACGTCGAGAACCCCGGAGGAGATATGTCGATCGCGATACCCAAGCACGTCGGCGCGGTGTTCATCAACGCCGACGCGGGCAACGTGGCGATCGAGAAGATGCGCGGACCGTTCATCATCTCGGCCACCGGCGGCGAGGTGCGGATGACCGATGTCGTCGGCCGGGGCCTCGTGCGCACGACGACCGGTGACGTCACGCTCGGTGGGGTCGGCGGCGACATGCACGTGCAGACAGCGAGCGGCACCGTCACGGTCTACGGCAGCTCGGCGAACAGCGTCGACGTGCAGACCGACAACGGCCCAATCACCTGGCGATTCGCTCGTTGCGGCACGGGCGTCTATCGTTTCCATTCCAATGGAGGATCGATCCGTTTGGGCTTTCGAGCCGGCGCGGCTGCGCAGGTGGACGCACAGAGCGATACCGGAACGGTGCAGACCCTCTTCCCCGGCTCCCCCGGGACGGGGACGGCCGTCGTGAACCAATCGTCGCAGCATGCGCTCTCCATGGCCGTGAATGGCGGTGGCCCTGAGATCACCGTCACGACGACGAGCGGCGACATCACGCTCGAGCCGGTCAGCGAACCATTACCGACACGCTCGCCCTAGCGGGCGACGACCGTCATCGAGGTCGCCATGCGACCGCTCGCGTAGTGGGAGTCAGATGGCTCACGTGACGCCCATTCGCCGGAACGTCGTGATCGGCGGCGATGAGATCTCCTACCTCGAAGCAGGGCGAGGATCGCCGCTTGTGCTGCTGCATGGCGTCGGCCACTCGTCGACGGCGTGGCTGCGCTGCTTCCCGGCGCTCGCGCGCCACCACCGGGTCCTCGCGCCGGACCTCCCAGGTCACGGCCATAGCGCGGCTCCGCAAGCCCACTTCGACCCCCCGTTCTTCGCCCGTTTCACGCAAGCGTTCATCTCAACGCTCGGGCTTGAGCGCGTCGACGCCGCCGGCAACTCGCTTGGCGGCTTGACCGCGCTGCTCGCCGCCCTCGATCAGCCTGCTGTGTTCCGCAGGCTCGTGCTTGCCGATCCGCTCGGTTTCACGAAGCCGCCCGTGCCGCCGCTTGACGACGCGGTGCTCCACATCATCGGGCTGTGGCTGTCGTTCCCGCGCACGCGCGCGCTCGTCCGCGCCGGCTATGCCGCAAGCTTTTTCGACGCCAAAAAACTCGATGAGGCTTCGGTCGATGAGATCGCCGCGCGATCGATGGACGCCTCGCGGATGGACGCTGCTCGACGCACGCTTCGCGAGGCCTTCCATTACTCCAAGCATCTCGTGCCCCTGCACGAGCGGCTATCGCATCTCGAGCAGCCCACGCTTGTCATCTGGGGCAAGAACGACCCTGTCCTTCCATCCAAGGACGCCGAGACCGCGCGGCGGGTATTGCCCGCCCCGCGCATCGAAGTGCTCGAGCGTTGCGGGCACTGTCCGCACGTCGAACAGTTCGAGGCCTTTTGCGCACTGGTGCTGGATTTTTTGGACGCGCCGTGAGATCGATCGTCGCCGGACTGCTCTTCGCCGTGTCGTTCACGGCGGCCGCGCACGCGCAAACCCCTTCCAGCCCGACCCCGGTGCCATCGGCCTCTGCGAGCCCCAATCCGACATCAAGCGGTCCGACGGCAACGCCGATTGCTACGGTCTCTCCCACACAGCGACCAATCGTGCCGCCCCGCGATGCGCCCCCCGTTCGGTCCACCACGCCGCCGATCGCGCCCGCCACCTCGCCGCCACCGCCGCCTCCACCCGACAACATGTGGCTCGGCAGCAGCGCCGCGATCAGCGTCCCCTTGACGATGCACGCCGAGCGCCCGTTCGTCCAAGTCTTGATCGACGGGCACCCGGCCACGTTCGTCGTCGATACGGGTGCGGTCTCATCCATGATCGAGAGCACCGAGGTGGACGGTGATCCGCACCCACCCGTGATCTCGTTGCAGATCGGTGAACTGCGCTTCCCTCGGCTTGCGGTGATCCGCGCCAACGTGCGATCGTATGCCGAGACGTATCTCGGCGCCCCAGCGGACGGGATCATCGGCCGCGACCTGCTTGCGCGATATCCGGTCATGCTGGATTTTCCCGGTCATTCGCTGACCGTCTTCCGTGACAGCCAAAGCGCAGCGGCCGCGCAGGCTCCCGGCGCCGTTTCGATCCCGCTGCACGTCATCGGTGGGTTGCCGGCGGTGGAGGGCTCGCTCGATGCTCAGCCGCCGTTGTGGTTCGCGCTGGCCACGGGAGCGAGTTACCAGATGCAACTCGCGCCGTCGGCCGACCATGCGAGCCGCTATGACAGCGAGCGCTCGCTGCCGTTTCTGGAAGCGACGCCCACAGACGAGGTCTCCGGTGTGCTCGTTCGAGCGCACGCCCTGACCGTCGGATCGTTGACTTTCAACCAGCCGCTGCTCGTGCTTCTCGACGTGCACCGCGCCGCCCCGGCGGCGGAACTGGCCGGGGCGCTGGGCGCGATGCTGCTCTCACGTGTCGGCGTGTTCATCGATGAGTTGGCGGGAAATGCCGCGATCGTCGCCCCGGCGGGCGCCACCGCAGCGCGCTTGTACGATCCAAGCGGCATCACGCTGCTCATGCGCCGTGGCACGATCGTCGTGCGCGGGGTCGCGCCGGGAACGCCCGCAGATCTCGCGCACATCCGCCCGGGCGATGAGCTCGTCTCTATCAATGGTCTTGTGCCCGCCACGCTTGAGTTCGCCCGCGAGCTGCTTGACGGCAGCCCAGGGACAAAGGTCGTCGTCGCCTTCCGGCGCTGGCACATCACGCACTCGGCGACTTTGACTTTGCACGTGATCATCTGATGATCCGGGTCCGCGATTTGGGCCACGTACGCATCGAGAGGGTGGAGTTCCCAAGCGCAGAGGGCACGGTGCGCGGCCTCGTGTATTCGGGCGGGCCTTCGGCGACCTGCGTCGTCTTGGCCCATGGCTACTCCTCGAGCAAGCACAATGTGGACGCGCTTGCTTTTTACCTCGCGACGGAGGGCGTCACCTCGCTGGCTTTCGACTTCTTGGGGCACAAGCTGGGCTCGAGTTCGCTTCCCCTCCGCTCTCCGCAGGATCTGCGCGCAAACGTGCTCGACGCAGTCGCCCACGCGCGCACGCTCCCAGGCGTGCGCCAGATCGTCGCCTGTGGCCACAGCATGGGAGCGGCCGCTTCGATCGGCGCCGCCGTGGAATCGAGCAGTATCGACGGCGTCATCGCGATGTGCACGGCGTTCGGACGTAACTCGGCGCTCAACCGCTCGTCCATGGTGGGAGGCCTGCGCAATCGCGCGGCCTACGTCGATGGTCCGTCGCCCGACGAGCTCACCCAGACCATGGACACCTATACGCACCGGGTGGCTGAGATTGCACCACGGCCGCTGCTGGTCATCGCTGGAAGCAAGGACTCGATCGTCGCGCCATCGGCCGTCCGGGAGCTTTTCGACGCGGCGAAGGAGCCCAAGACCTTCGAGCTCATCGAAGCGACGCACACCGACTGCGCCGAGCGGGCGAAATTTGTGGTACTGCGCTGGCTGCGGGCGCGAGGCTTCTCGCCGCCGCGGTCGAACGCCTGACCGCGACGCACTTCAAATGAAGCAACGGACCTTGAGGTCCGTTCCGGGAGGCAAGGCGTGTCGATGATGAAGACGGTTTTTGCGTTCGTGTCGATCGCGGTGGTCGCTCTCGCGGTCACTGGATTCTCGCATGCCGGCGCAGACCGCGCGACGATGGCTATCGCGGCGGCACAGGCGCCGACGCCGACGGTTTCCGTCACCACCTTGCCAGCGATGCCGGGCACGCCGACCAAGTCGCCGGCAACGCCGGCCCCGACGCAGGAGCCGGTCATGCCTCTTATCACCCCAGTGCCGACCGTTGCGCCGACACCCGGTGGCGTGCCGACGCCCCCACCGGTCGGCGTGGCCTACATTCAGGTCATGGGTCAGGTCTCAAATCCGGTCAACCTGACGCTCGGCCAGCTGCAGCACATGAAGGCGCTGTCGCTGACGCTGCACTTCCATACGTATACCGGCGTGCCGCTGAACGAGATCCTCGCGCTTGCGCAGCCGACGTTTTCAGACGATCCCGAGACACTCATGCGCAAGTACGTCTACTTCCAGGGCTTTGACGGCAAGAGCGCGATCTTGAGCTTCCCGGAGTTTTCCAAGCAGTTCAACGGCCAGCTTGTCCTACTCGCCTATCTGGTCGACCTCAAAGACGTCAAGCAGCCTGGTTTCGCACAGCTCGTCGTGCAGGGTGACAAGTCGCAAGCCCGCTTCATCAAGGTGGCGCGTATCATCATCGGCGAGCCCGCCACGCCGCACTAGTCGCAGGCATCCCGTCTTCAGCACCGGGAAACGAGCGGGCGTCTGGAGTAACCAGACGCCCGACCTTCTTTGGGGATGTAGCTCAGCTGGTAGAGCGCTTGCTTCGCATGTAAGAGGCCAGGGGTTCGAGTCCCCTCATCTCCACCACAGTCGCGCCTACGGCTAACAATCCTTGGCAGCACGCATTACAGGATCGTCTCCGTGAGTGGCCCCCAGTTCCCCATGTTCTTTGAGGAACCGATAAGCATCTCAACTGGCCATTTCGATCCGGAAAGTACAAATCCGGTCGCACGAGTATAACCCTCCATCAGTACGATGTCCCCGCCGACTCGGACTGCCACTGGCATTGCGTACTTTTTCCCTTGCTGGTAGTCGCGTGCAACGCTGCGAACGTTTGCGACCAATTCATGTAACCTTTTAGTCTCTGACTGGGAGAGGCCGTAATTGGACGAGATCGATCCGATATCGTTACGGGCAATGGCGTCAACGGCCACCGATATCAACTGCGTGTATCGACTTACTTGGATCCATTCGATGATTTTTGCGTAACGCAAGTTCTTGAGCGGCTCGGGCGACAATGAGTACCGCACCCACAGTGTGTCATACGGGAATCCCTTGAAGAACCTTGTATTCGGATAACCGCGATAATGTCCAAGCACTGCTGCACGGACGGCATTTTGTTTGACATCGTTCGGATCACCGTTGTCGATGAGGTCCTCGCGCGTGGAATTTTTTGAAGCGAGGGCGCCAGCAACATGAGATCCAAAACGCGGCGAGTCGACCTCCGCTCGCAGGAACTCCAGCACCATTTCGTCGGCCGTGGCGGGAGCAATCAATTGCATACTTTAGGACCATCTATTTCTTGTCCAACATACTTCAGGACCGCGTTTTGCGTTGACCTGCCGATCAGTATTAGCAAACCGGACCAACATGAACGTCGCGCCCATTCTCCTAGCGCGAGTCAACTAGTATGTCACCTGAACCAAGAACTCTCCGCTCCACTTGGTTTCAAGGTTAGCGTTACCCCAGGCGCTCTGTCCGACATACATGTCTGTGATTTGCCAGTCTGCAGGGTCTGTATCCATCATCCCACCGGGAGAGCCCCCACTGATGAGAGCTCTTAAGCGCGGGGCGATGTTAATGCCATCCATCGTAATTGAGTCCCCTGGATTGAGGAGACTATGTCCATAGCTGGTGATGGGGTCACCAATACAGTACGGATTTGTGAGTTGGCAAAAGAATTCACCACGAGAGCCAGTGTAACAGCCTGCCCCCGTGTCGGTGCCTGGATAGCATTCTGAACCGAGTTCCAGTTGGTAAAAAAGGGTTTGGCCTCTTGCGGAGCTGAGAATGAGAGACGCTATGACCTGACTTTGATTGACCCCGCATTCAACGCTCGATGCGGATTGGGATGCTGCTACCAATGTCACGGTTCCTTGGAAGTTAATGGCTGTAATCTCTTTTAAAGTAGGGTCGACTCCCGGATAAATAGCACTCGGGTTTGTCCGGACGAAAGTTGGGTCGTTTGGCTGAAGAAAGAAATCAAACTCTTGGAAGTGGCCGCAGTCAGTTGTTGCGGTTTGACCCAAGGTAGTTGAAATCCATGCTCCTGTAGTGGGATTACGTTCAAAAGACACTGACATTGGATCATAGGCCATTGCCAAAGTGGATGAGGTGTATAGTTCCTCAGTCGTCGAAGGATTTGTAATGCTAAAGGGCTTCCAAATTACTCCGTCCTGCTGGCCCCACGATAGGACATTCCAATTAGCTCCACCGCCCGTTGAATATGCGACTTGAAAAGGGGGCTGGGTTTCAAGGAGAGCAAAGTTGTTTGTGGCCAAGAATGGTTCTACAGTGCAGTTTGTGCAATCCGTTACCAGAGGCGGTGCTGGAGTCTGCGGCGGACCTGGGATGACGCCGTGGCCACAGGCGACCAGAACCGTCCCTGCTACTAACGCGATGATAAACCGGTACATATGCCCTCCCTTGAGCCCAGCGGCGTACCGCGCCAAGCGCTACCCGCCATCGGATCAGCCCAATCGTAACCACCAGCGGTAAACGCATCGTAAAATTCAAATCTTTGTACCGCCTGGCGTGACACGGACATCAACTCTCAAAGCGAAGCCTTGTGGGAGCACCCCATACCTGCATCAGGTTCTTGAAGTTAATTCGCATGTAAGAGGCCAGGGGTTCGAGTCCCCTCATCTCCACTCTTGGGTTGCGCTTTCGAGTCTAGACCTTGAGTGCTTCTTCGACCGCCTGATCTTCCGACCACGCCGCACCTTCGGCCGCGAGCTTTTCTATCTCCGCTTCGCTCAGCTGATCGCGCAGTGCGGCCATGAGCTTCTCGTGGCCCCACTTCTCCGTGGGCTCACGCTCATACCCACTTCTTTGTAGTTGCACATCGACGTAGCCGATGAGGCGCGCCGCATCGTGCATGATCTCCGCGCAGCGCCAAGAGCAGCGCAAAATGCTGCAACGCGATCGCGATGCCGAGTGCATTTTGCGCTTGCCGCGCCCAGCG
The DNA here is from genome assembly GCA_963806005.1 of Vulcanimicrobiota bacterium. Taxonomy (GTDB): domain Bacteria; phylum Vulcanimicrobiota; class Vulcanimicrobiia; order Eremiobacterales; family Eremiobacteraceae; genus JAFANK01. Next base: position 293,065 of record CAWDWJ010000008.1, read on the forward strand.
CAGACCCTCGCGATGCGGCCTCACGCGCTCCATCGACGTCTCCCAGCGCAATGCGATAGGCAGCGATGTTGTATGTAGCTCACCGCCAAGATCGACGCGTTCTTACCACGCGCGTCAGATCTCTAGGGCCTCGCCTGCCAAGCGTAGTGCCTGCTCAACCTGCCCATCGGCGAACTCCAACTCCGCGAGATTTCCCAGCACCACAGCTGTGCCCTGCCTCGTTTCCCAGCGCCTTGTACGCTGCAAGCGCCTGCGCATACAACTCGCGCCCGCGACGACATCGCCGCGAGCCCGCTGGATGCCCGCTCTGCGGATCAGGCAGTCAGCCACTCCCGGTTTATCTCCGTAACTCGCGCATCGCCGCAAGCGCGCGTGCGTTCACTCACTGGCCTCTTCAAACGGCCCATTTGAAAAAGACCGAAGCGCAAGAATGCAGCGCCCAGGCCTGCCCCATGCTCGTCGCCCACCGACTGGTAGAGCGCGAGGGCGCGTTGCAGCGCAGTCGTGCTTGCGCTTGCCGGAGGAAATCTGGCTAAGCGCACGCCACAGCCGGGCCGCCACGTGCGGGTGGCATCGATTCATCAAGGCTCGCTTGTGCGCAGGCTCGATCCAATAGCGCCCCTCCACCGTGAGTCCGCCACGCAGCCATAGCATCTGCCAGCGCTCCGGCCACGGCACCACCCAGCGCCACATCGTGTCCGTCTTTGAGCGACCACTCCAACACGGCGCGGTAGTTGTCCAGTTCCCGTTCCACGCTCGCCAGCCACGCCGCGGTCGAGCCTGTGCCGAAGCGTCTTATCGGCCTCTTGCGCCTGATCGCGAAAGTACTCGGCGTGACGGCGAGCCAGCTGTTCGCGCTGCGCCAGCTGCTGTCAGCTTCTCCAGCGCATAGGCGCGCGTGGATTCGAGCAAATGGTAGCGTTCTTGCTCGCCTGCGGTGTCGGCCACGACCAACGACTTGTCGGTCAGCGATGAGAGCAGGTCTAAGATGTCGATCTCATCGAGGTCCTCGCCGCTGCACACCGCCGTGGCCGCATCCAGACTGAAGCCTCCGGCGAAGATACCCACCCGATTGAACAGCATCTGCTCCTGCGGGGTGAGCAGGTCGTAGCTCCAGTCGATGAGCGCGCCGAGCGTCTTCTGCCGCGGGAGTGCCGTGCGGCTCCCGCCGGTGAGAATCTTGAAGCGTTCGTTGAGCCGTTGGGCGAGGTTCGGGATGCTAAAGACCTTCACCCGAGCGCGGCAAGTTCGATGGCCAGCGGAATACCATCCAGACGGCGGCATATGTCGGCGACAATCGGTGCGTTGTCGTCGGTCGAGCGCAAAGGACTTGTCAACCGACCGCGCCCGATCGACAAACAGCGCCACCGCGCCAAATTCCATGATCGCTGCCGGCGTGAGATCGGCAATCTTATGCGGCACGTCGAGTGAGGGAAGCCGCAAGTACCTCTTCGCCACTCACCCCAGCGCCTGGCGTGACGTGGCAAGCAGGCTGCACATCAGGGCAACTGCGGATGATCTGCGTTGGCGATCGCGGCGACAGCTTCCAAGACATGCTCGCAGTTATCCAAGATCAGCAGCAGCTTCTTGCGGCTCAGCCACTGCGGAATGGACTCGTCAATTCTGCGGCCCTCGACTTGGGGCATGCCCAATCTCTTTGGCGATAACGCTTGAGACGAGTTCGGGGTCGGTGATCGGGCGCAAAGTCGACAAGCCACACGCCATCGGGATTGTGGTCGAGGACTTCGGCTCCCACTTGCAGCGCTAGCCGCGTCTTGCCGACGCCGCCGGAACCAAAGAGCGTCAGCAGCTTATGCTGACTCAGCAGAGACTTCACTTCTTCAAGGTCGTGCTCGCGACCGCGAAAGCTCGTCGGCTGAATGGGAAGGTTGTTCGGAATCGTATCGAGTGACTTGAGCGGCGGAAACTCTGCTGGCAGACCTTCGATGGTCAGCTGCCAGACTTGTTCGGGTTCGGTGAGGTCCTTGAGCCGGTGCGAGCCGAGATCAACCAGCGATGCGCCGGCGGGAAGATCGCTATGGGCTAGTTCGCGGGTGGAACCCGACAAGAGAATCTGGCCGCCGTGGCCGATGGACATGAGTCGTGCCACTCGGTTGACGGCCGGTCCGAAGTAGTCGCCGTTACGCTCCGAAGCCTCGCCGGCATGCAGCCCGATGCGTACTCGCAAGCCGCCAACTGCAGAAAAATCTTCTTCGCTCAAGGCCCGTTGCGCTTCGAACGCAGCCGCGACAGCATCCGAGACGCGGGCGAAAGCGACGCAAAACGCGTCGCCAATGGTCTTGAACACGTACCCGTCGTGTTGATCGATCGCATCGCGCTCAAAAGCGCATCATGGCGCTTCACCGCGTCATCCATCGCCTCGCGCTGCGATCTCCCAACGCTGCGTGGAGCCCTCAATGTCGGTAAAGAGAAACGTGACCGTGCCAGTAGGCAAAGAGACGGGGGCATTTGCCGCTGGGACTGCCCCCTGGGGGTTGGACATAGGCGTTGTATTCTGCTGGGGTGCTATTTGCGCCTACCCAACCATGCCGGGCATTGGGGCCACATCGGGCTGGCTCCGACTCATCACGTGAGGCCGTAAAGCTGGCTGAATCTGCGTGCCCGCAAGTTGCGTCCGCGTCACTCCAGTGAGTCTAAGCGCACGGCATATCGTACGGCAATCCCGCCATACCACCAGCAACATTCTGCAACTCCCTGCAACATTCTGCAACATGCGAACGCGCGTGTCATCTGGCGGAGCCTTATTTCATCATGGTCCTGCAATTAGTTCGCATGTAAGAGGCCAGGGGTTCGAGTCCCCTCATCTCCACAAACCTTCGCTACGCGAATTCACATGCTCGTTTGGACTTCCCAACATCAGAGCGAGACTCATGCCAAATCGTTGTTGATTGCCGGCGACCCAACTTGTGGTCGAAATTCAGCCCCCGAAAGCGATGCAACGTGCGTCACGCCTAAGAAACGCCGGACGCTTGCGCTGGCCGCGTTACTTCTATTGCTTGATGAAGTTTACCGTGAACGGTGCAACGCCGCTTACCTGAAAGATCGTACCGCCCTTGGCCGTGACCCAGTGACGGACAAGGGCCGGAATAACAACGTAAGAACCTGGTCCGAGAGCGGTTGTCTTGGACCGATCCATCTTGTCGCCAACGCCGAACATTACCGTGCCGCTTAGAATGGTAAGGCGCTCGGTATCTGGATGCCAGTGCAATGGTATTGTATACCCATCGGGTAGCTTCAGCCGCATCGTGTACGGTGATCCGGTCTTTTTAGGATCACCATCCATTATCGCAACCTGTACGCTGGGCAGTATCTTAGATGGCATCCATTTTATGTCAACCGGTGTCACCATCTTTGCGGCATTGGCGACACCCGACATCCCCGTTGTATTTGCCAAGGCAATCATACCCAAGCTCATGGCAATTACCGTGGACAGAAACGCTGCAAAAACCAACTTCTGCATGATACCCTTCCCGTCGCGGTTGGCAGTTTAATCTATGCCGTTCAAACTCACAATACCGATGAACCGTACGGCACTCGTACGGCAATCCCGCCTTAACACCAGCAACTTTCTGCACATCACAGCAACTTTCTGCAACGGACTAACGTAGAAGCTGCCCGGCGAACCACGATTTCATCAGAGTCTTGTGTTTAATTCGCATGTGAGAGGCCAGGGGTTCGAGTCCCCCTCATCTCCACCACGGCTCGTCTATCAATGTGCGCCACTATGCAACATGTGAGCGCGGCCTTGCCTCCACGTTCGCCTTAGACCTTGAGCGCTTCTTCGACCGCCTGATCTTCCGACCACGCCGCACCTTCGGCCGCGAGCTTTTCTATCTCGGCGTCCCTCAGATGCTCGCGCAGTGCGGTCATAAGTTTCTCGTAGCCCCACTTCTCGGTGGCCTCACGTTCCTACCCGAGTTCTTTGTATTGCATATTGACGTAGCCGATGAGCCGCGCCGCATTGTGCAGTTCGCCGCGCAGCGCCTAGAGCAGCGCGAAATGTTGCAACGCGATCGCGATGCAATATGCAGTTTGTGCTTGTCGCGCCAAGCGCAGCCCCTCGCGGGCAGCTTCACGCGCTCCATCGCACATCTCCCAGCGCAATGCGATAGGCAGCGATGTTGAGGTAACCAATCGCCAAGTTCGTCGCGTTCTTCCCACGCGCCAAGATCTCCAGGGCCTCGCCTGTCAGGCGCAGCGCCTGCTCGACCTGACCATCTCGCGAACTCCAGCTCCGCAAGATTTGCCAGCACCATAGCTGTTCCGGCCTCATTTCCCAGGGCCTTGAATGCGCCGCGAGCGCCTGCGCATACAACTCGCGCGCCGCGACAACATCGCCGCGATCCCACTGGATGAGCGCCTGCTGACTCAGGCAGTCGGCCACTCCCGGCTTATTCCCCAACGTGCGCATCGCCGCAAGCGCCCGTGTGTTCGCTTCGCTGGCCTCTTCAAGGTGGCCCATTTGAAAGAGACCAACGCCAGATAGTGTAAAGCGCCCAAGCCGCCCCATCTTGTCGCCTACCGATTCGTATAGCGCGAGGGCGCGTTGCGCATAGTCGTGCTTGCTCTTGCCCATGGAAAGCGTGGCTGATGCCCGCCACAGCCGGGCCGCTACCTGCGGGTGCACCGATTCGTCAAGGCCAACTTGCGCAAGGTCGATCCAATAGCGTCCTTCGGCCGTGAGTCCGCCATCTCGCCAGAGCCGCTCCAGCGCTCCAGCCAGGGCACCACCCAACGCCATATCGTGTCCATCTTTAAGTGTCCATTCCAGTACGGCGCGGTAGTTGTCCAGTTCCACTTCCGAGTCGCCAGCCACGCCGCCAGTCGATCCCGCTGCCGAAGCGCTGGTCCGCCCCCTGCGCCTGATCGCGAAAATACTCTCGCGTGGCGGCGAGCCAGCGGTTCTCGTTCGCATGCCGCCATAAGCTTATCCAAAGCATATGCTCGAGTGCATTCCAGCAAACGGTAGCGTTCCTGCTCGCCTGTCGTGTCGGCCACAACCAGCGACTTGTCGGTCAGTGATGAGAGCAAGTCTAAAATGTCGATGTCATCGATGCCCGTCGCCAGCTGCACACCGCCGTGGCCGCATCCAGGCCGAAGCCCCCGGCAAAGATGCCCAAACGGTTGAAGAGCATCTGCTCTTGCGCGGTGAGCAGGTCGTAACTCCAGTCGATGAGCGCACTCAGCGTCTTCTGACGCGGCAGCGCAGCACGGCTACCGCCGGTGAGGATCTTGAAGCGTTCGTTGAGCCGCTGGGCGAGCTTCGGGATGCTCAGAATCTTCACCCGAGCGGCTGCCAGTTCGATCGCTAGCGGAATACCATCCAGACGGCGGACAGATTTCAGCGACGATCGGGTGCATTGTCGTCGGTTAGAACGAAGCGGGTGTCGGATGCGATCGCTCGATCGACAAAGAGTGCGATCGCGCCATAGGCGGATGCTGTTTCTGCGGAAAGTCCCGCCAGTTGGTTCGGGCAGCGAAAGCGATGGCAAACGGTAGGTAAACACTCGCCACCGATGCCTAGCGCCTGACGTGACGTGGCGAGGATGCGCACCTTGGCCGCGGTGCTAAGAATCGCTGTGGCAAGTCCGGCCACAGCATCGATCAAGTGCTCGCAGTTGTCGAGAATCAGCAATAGGTGCTTGCGTTTCAGCCACTGCGGGATAGCCTCCGCAATTTTGCGTCCCCGCTGTTTGGGTGATGCCCACCACTTTGGCGATCAAGCTTGCGACAAGCTCGGGATCGGTGATTGGAGCCAGATCGACGAACCACGCGCCATCTGGGATACTCGTCTAGCGAGGTCGGCGGCGACTTGCACGGCAACCGCGTCTTGCCAATACCGCCTGCGCCGGATAGCGTCAGCAGACGGTGTTCACCGATCAATGACTTGACCTCCTCAAGGTCGCGCTCGCGACCGCGGAAGGTCGTGAGGTGTATCGGCAGGTTATTCGGCGACGCATCGAGTGATCGCAGCGCCGGAAATTCTTGCTGCAGGCCAGCGCCGCTCAGCTGCCATACATGCTCGGGCTCGGCGAGGTCTTTGAGGCGATGCAAGCCGAGATCGGTGAGCGCGACATCCGCCGGCGAGTCGCTGCGCACTAACTCGCGGCTCGCTCCAGAGACTAAGATCTGCCCTCCATTGCCTATGGACAGCAAGCGCGCAACGCGGTTAACGGCTGGGCCGAAGTAATCGCCATCGCGCTCGTCGGCCGTTCCGGTGTGGATCGCCATCCGCACGCTGATGCCATTGACGCTTGAGAAATCCTCGGCTTTCAAGCGCTCGCTGTGCATCGAGTGCAGCCGCAATAGTATCTTCGGGCCGTCGGAACGCAACACAAAAAGCGTCGCCGACCGTTTTGAAAACAAACCCATGATGATGTTCGGTTGCCGTTCGCATAAGCGCATCATGGCGCGCGACTGCAACCTTCATCGCCTCGCGCTGGGTCTCCCAACGTTGCGTCGAGCCCGTGATATCCGTAAACAGAAACGTGACCGTGCCAGTAGGTAAAGTTACGAACTTCTTGGATTTCTCTTTCGCCCCACTCGCGCGTGGCATGAGGGTCAGGGTTCGGCTGTGTGGAGGTCGAGCCCTAGTCTATGGAGCCGGCGCCGGGCTAGGCGGAGCGACTAAGACCCTGTTCTGCTTACCAAAAACGCGGAGGCACCGCGTGAGGGTCTCGGCTCGACATGAACATCATTATCCATATTTGAATCTTCGAGACGCCAGGGCCCAATTGGGAGAGCAGGGCGGATGATTTCTGTACCAGCAGTACTAACTCGGGCGCACGGCATATCGTACGGCAATCCTACCTAAACACCAGCAACTTTCTGCACATTACTGCAACACTCTGCAACATGCGAACGCCCGTGCTAGGTGAAAAAGCTCGGTTTCATCAGGGCCGCGTAATTAATTCGCATGTAAGAGGCCAGGGGTTCGAGTCCCCTCATCTCCACACTCAAGATTTTGCAGCTGTGTCGATTCTGTTGGCGCTAGTAGACCTCAAAATTCTTCTCAGACCTTCAGCGCTTCTTCGACCGCCTGATCTTCCGACCACGCCGCAACTTCTCTCGCAAGCTTTGCGAATTCAGCGTCTCTGAGCTTCTCCCGCAGCTGGGCCATCAACTTGACCGCAGACAGCGAGGGCTTCTTCAAGGGCCTGCTCTTGCGACCAAACTGCGCCCTCGGTCATGAGGGCTGCAAAACGCACTTCTCCAAGTTGATCGCGCAGCGATCCTATTAAAGCATCAATATCCATAGGAACGCGTCTTGTCTCGCGCACCCAGCCCTTGCTGTCCGCTTTCCTGTAACCCAGGAGCTTCGCCGCCCGATCAAGGTCACGGTCGTGTGCTGCGAGGGCTATGCACGGCTGCAGCGTTACTTCACGCGCGTCGAGCACCTCATCGCGAAGGATTCGCAGGGCGCTGCGCATGGCCGACCGAGCCTCATCAAAGCGTTCCGTCAAAGTGAGGTACGCGGCCTTGGCACTGAATATGAGCGCTTCCATGTCGTTTTCGTGGAGCGTCTGCACTATGGCTAGCGCTTCTTCCGTCAGCTCGAGCGCCCGGGGCACATCATTCGTCGCTTTCTCCAACGCCGCTTCATCCAAGAGCATGATCGCCAGGTTGCGGTCAACCCCCCGCTTCTTGTAGTAGCGTAATGCGGCGGCGAAGTGGTGCCTCGCGAGTTCGAACTGTTTTGTGTGCGTGTACAGTTTGGCCAACTGCTGCAGCGAGGCTGTTTCACGATAAATGTCATGAGCGCGCCGAGCAGCGTCGAGCGCCTCGGTCAATGCTGATTTCGCTTCGTCAAGCCGGTCATATGTTGTGTTCATTTCACCAAGATAAAAGAGGGCTCGGGCCAATATACGGTCATCCCCAAGCTTACGCGCTGCAGCTACAGCACGTTCGATGGTGGTTTCGTAGACCTCGTCTTCCGAGAGAGCTATATGCGTGCGCGTCAGCGCTAAATCGATGGCAACGCTCAAACCAGGGTTACTGTCTGGCGCGATGCTCGCGCGTGCCGCTTCCAGCCAGTGCCGGCCTTCCAGTTTGTGACCAATCCAGTAAGCCCAGAGGTGTTCGGCAATTTCCGCTCCCAGGGCGCGATCGTTGCCTTGATCTAAGCACCATTGCAAGGCGGCGCGGATATTGTCCAGCTCGGCTTCAATGAAGGCCAACCAGGCGGGCGCTGGGAGCACTTGCCACCGCTCGGCGATCTGAAGCGCGTATCTCGCGAAAAAGCGTGCGTGCCGCTGGGACGTTGCGTCGAATTCTGCTTGCCTTCGCACGAGCTCCAACCCGTATTGACGCAAAGACTCCAGCAACCGGTAGCGCTGCGTCTCGGCGCCAGCATCAACCGTGACGAGTGATTTATTAACGAGCGATGATAGAATGTCGAGGATCTTAAACTCGTCAATTGTCTCGTCCGAACAGACGTCACTCGCCGCTTCGAGCGTCCAGCCGCCTTGGAAGATGGAGAGACGGCGGAAGATCGTTCGTTCAGCCTCGTTGAGCAGCTCGTAGCTCCAGTCGATTGCTGCGCGCATGGTCTGCTGGCGCGGGAGAGCCGTGCGATCGCCCCCGGTCAGCAACCGGAAACGCTCATCCAAACGTTGTGACAGTTGCTTGAGATTGAGAATGGTCACACGGGCAGCCGCCAGTTCTATTGCCAAAGCGATGCCGTCCAGACGGCGGCAAATGTCGGCGACGATCGGCGCCGCATCGTCGGTGAGCATGAACCGCGCGTCAATCGCTGCAGCTCGCGCCACAAAAAGGGCCACAGCCTCATGTTTGAGGGCCTCTTCTGCCGACAACGCGACATTACGGGAAGGCACGGATAACGAAGGCATACGGTAGACCTGCTCGCCCCGCACGTTGAGAACTTCGCGGCTCGTTGCGAGCACCGCCACCCTCGGACAATTCTTGACCATAGCTGCCACCACGCGCGCCGTCTCGCCGACGATATGTTCGCAGTTGTCGAGGATAAGCAAGAGGCTCTTGTTCTTGAGGTACAAGCAGAGGTCGTCCAGAGGCTTGCGCACCGGTTGCAGTTGCAGGTCGAAGACCTCAGCGATTGCGCTCACAATCCCGTCGTCGGTTCCCATTTGGGCGAGGTCGACGAACCAAACGCCATCACCGGATCCGTCAAGCACATCTGCTCCTACCTGCAGCGCCGTACGAGTCTTTCCTACTCCTGCAGTACCAACAAGCGTCAGCACTTGAGATTTGGCGAGCAGCGACTTGATGTCGCTTAGCTCATGCTCGCGACCAACAAAAGGAGTCGCCTGGCGCGGAAGATTGTTCGGTAGCGTCTCAAGCGAGCGCAGCGATGGAAAAATTTCTTCAAGTCCGGGCGCGACCAACTGGTATACGTGCTCGGGGCGGACGAGATCGCGCAGCTGATGCTGGCCGAGGTCCCGAACGCCGGACTGTGCAGGCATCAATCCTTGTAGCAGATCGGTCGCGGCTTGGGAAATGAGCACCTGGCTGCCATGACCGATCGCCAAGAGTCGCGCGACCCGGTTGACCGGTGGCCCGAAATAATCTCCGTCACGTTCTTGCGCGGTCCCCGTGTGGATCGCCATGCGCACGCGTATACCCTCCACCGAAGCGAAATCTTCAACGCTGAGTTCGCGCTGTGCATCTATGGCCGCCGCTATGGCGTCTTGTGGCCGCGCAAAGGCGACACAAAACGCGTCGCCCACCGTCTTGAACACCCAACCGCGATACTTTACCGCGGCTGCGCGCAGCAGCTCGTCGTGGCGCTTTACTGCCGCTTCCATAGCCTCGCGGTGCTGCTCCCAACGCTGCGTCGAGCCTTCGATGTCGGAAAATAGAAAGGTCACGGTACCCGTCGGTAGAGTGACGGGGCCTTTGGGCTCGGCCCCACTCTCGGGTGGCATCATTGTTCGACTTCGCGTTTCTGCGGATGGAGGCCTAGTAGACCCCACGCCTAGGCAGGGCGCACAACGCACAGGACACCCGTAAGGCCACGCAGGTAATCGTGTAATGCTCTTCTAGGCAGCTATTCAAATTGGGCTTGAGAGCTGGCGCGCTCGTGGCCGGAGCGTTCTACGCGCACGGCATTTGTACGGCAATCCCGCCCCAACACCAGCAACTCTCTGCAACTTACTGCAACATTCTGCAACGTGCGAACACAGATGCTATCTGGCGGAGCTCGATTTCATCAGGGTCCGGGAATTGATTCGCATGTAAGAGGCCAGGAGTTCGAGTCCCCTCATCCCCGTCATCCCAAGCCTTTGTGACGATAAGTTCTCGCGCTGCGCTCAATGCGAACTTGTTTTGCTATAGTGAGCTTAGTGTAGGTGGAGTTGGTATCCACTACCACTAGCGCGTCCACGAGCTCTCCCAGACGCGGGAGAGCAGTCGTTTGAGCTGGGAGAAATCCTTGGGCCCAAGCTCAGCGCTCCATTCGTGCTCTATGTCGCCGAGGATATCGTGGACCCTTGAGTATGCGGCGCGTCCACGCTTGGTAAAGCGGACAATTCGCGCGCGGCCTTCGTTCGGCGCGTTGGACCGGGTAATATATCCGAGATCTTCGAGGCTCCGAAGTAGTTGGTTCATGGCTTGTTTGCTCATACCGGCCCGCTCGGCGAGCGTGCCCGGACGAACTCCATCCGGACCAGGAAATTGCAGCACCGCCATATGCGGCACACGCAGCTCTGCGAATCCTGCGGCGTTGAGCTCGCTGATAATGCGGCGGTGTATCGCCTGGGCGGGCACGCGCAGCAAAGCCCCGATAAGCATATCCTTTGCATTGAGCGATGGACTCAATGCTGCTGGATCCTTGATGGAACCCATTCGGGGCTATGCTTGAGGATGTGGCGGAGCCGGCGTGAGGCCGTGGCGGAGCATGATCTCGGTCATCTTCGCTCGGTCTGGCGGCCCCCCGGCCGCTGCCTTAATCACGTCGGCGCTTTCGCGGAAATACTGCGGGCCCAGTACGGCCGGCGTGATAACGCAGAGAGCCTTTACGTCCTGACTGCCATTGTTGTCGAACCGGTGAATGGCGCCGCGCGGAATGCAGAGCGCCTGGCCCGGCCCGACGTCGATCTGCTCTCCGTCAACGGTCCAGGTCAGCACCCCACTAATACCATAGATCGTTTCCTCGTAGTGGTCGTGGCTATGCGCGGGGGCCTCCAGACGTTGCGATCCCGGGACAAAGAGCTCGAAGGCTGCGACGCTGCCATTCGAGTTGTCCCTGGTGAGCAAGAAGCGCACCGTGAGCGGTCCGAGGCTAATGGTTTCGTCGGAAGGATTGATCTGGAGGTCGATGGTCTGCTGCGTCATGGGCGTTTCTCCTTCTGGTAAATTTACTTTACTTGATTATTGTAAACGCCATTTACTAAAATGTCAAGACTCAAGGGTGGACCCGACTATCCCAGGGCTTCCGCGAAGTGAAAGCTTGCCTCGAACTTGGGAGCTGCGGACGGCTAGCCGTACTGCAATTGTACGGCAATTGCTCCGTAACACCAGCAACGTTCTGCAACTTACTGCAACATTCTGCAACGAGCGCACGCCCGTGCTATCTGAAAAAGCTCGATTTCATCAAGGTCGCGTAATTGATTCGCATGTAAGAGGCCAGGGGTTCGAGTCCCCTCATCTCCACAAATTGAACTTGTATCACCGGCGCAGATTGGTCAGCAAACGGTCAGCAACCTAGGCTCGAGCGAGCACGTTGGTTTTCGGAGCCCTTGGCTTATTGGGTTCGTTGCCCTGTGGAAAATGCTGACTTCTACATGGTCCATGTTAGTGCAAGTCGATGACCATGCTGAGTTCTCGCTTAGGCTCTCGCGGCGATCTGGCTGCGCAAATGAGAACTATTGCAGAACTGGCAGGCCAACTTCCCGCTTCCAACCCCGCCGCTGACCTCTACAGCCTCCATTAGCGCAGACATCCACGTCTCAATTATAGCCCTAGAGTGTTCAGCGCCTCATCGAATCGGACACCGCCCTGGCGCCAATTCACAATCAAGCCCTTGATGATTGCATCGGGTAAACGTCCAATGCCGATTGCCCTCATCGACTCGGTGTGCTCAGAACCCGTCGCCCGGCATTTGTTGCCAGCACCATTGCGCGTAAATGGCCTTTGGAGCGACAACCGGTCCGCGCACTTCGTCCGAAATGGTGTCGACATACTCAATCGGGGTATGGTTTATCATGGCAAAATGGCTTGGGTCGCATACGGTACGCCGATATCTGATAAATGAGACGGCGCTTTCCACGTGGACGATCGTCGGAATATCGTTGAGCTGCGCGGTCATCGTCAAATCTCGTCTGTCCATGATGGACAGTATCACAGATCCTTGGCGTTGCGATAGAGCGATCCCGGCTAACGATCCGATCGGCGCGACGATCCTGAGTGCAAACCTCGGATTCAGCCAATGATACTCGACACTGGTCACCTCGCCCTGGCAGGTCGGTTCGTTGAAGTTGATGTTAATCAGACCTGCCCGAGTTTCACCTAGATAGCTGCCACTGACCCCCTCCTTCCAAATTTTCACGGGCGCTTCACCGGCGATGGCAGCGATGGTCGACTGAACCGCTTGTTCGCACTCAACGCTCACCGGCTCAGCGTCACGCATCGTTGTGTTCGGAGAGATGGATGGCCCATACGGCCCAGAGCCGGCCGTCAGGGCAAGCGACACGAGAACGACGAGGATTAACAATGGGAGCGCATGCTTCACGGGTCGCCATTTCGTTTCCGACCACGTGGTTTGCCTCCCGCGGCTGAGCTAACCTACGCGACTCCGTCGCTGCGCTTTTCAATAAACAACTGCCGGAAGACAGTGACCTTCAAGAAATCTAGTGGCACCAACAACACAGCGACCCCCACGAAAAGCGCGAGCACAATAGACAACGGCAGCGGCGCCATGGCAACGCCATAGACCGCCAAGACAGAGACAGCCACAATGTCGGCAAGTGTGGTAAACAGCACCCATCGGCTGGGGCGCGATGCGTAAAGATGATCGCGCTCTCTAACCAAATAGATCGTGGCCTGTCCCGTGTATATCATCGCCAGAAACGTTAGTGTTTGCAGCCGTGGCAGGTCGAGCGCCCATTCGCGCTTGCCAACGAAGTACGCCACAAGGGTGAAAGCCGTCCACGCGAGCGCAAGAGGCAGAGCGCCTGCAAGCAGAGTTGGTATGTTCCAACGGTTGGGGGTACGGGAAATGCGCACGCGATCCTTGGCTAATGACAACGTGACGAAGTCGTTGGCGAAGAGCATGAATATCATGAGTCGCGGAGTCAAGAGCATAACACCGCCGAGAAAGAAGAACCCAGATGACAACAGCAAGGCCGCGTGGAGCGCCTTCACCATTTTGTTCAGTGTCCACGTCAACAGGCGTTGAAAGACGGCCCGCCCGGTATCAACAGCGCTGACAGTACCAGCAAGCCCGGGCTCAGTCAGCACCAGACCTGCGGCGGACTTGGCAATGTCCGTTGCCGAAGCAACTGCCACGCCCACATCTGCTTGGCGTAAGGATGGGGCGTCGTTGACACCGTCGCCGGTCATGCCAACGACATGTGCGTCGCGCTGCAGCGCTTTGATAATCCGCAGTTTGTCTTCCGGATAGATGCCTGCATCAAACTCGTGAATATCGAGCTGGGCCGCGACTGTTCGTGCGGTCGCTTCCGTATCCCCCGTCAACATGCGCACGTCGATGCCGCGCTCTCGAAGGTTGCGAACAACTGAGTTTGCATCAGCGCGTACAGTGTCGGAAAAAGCGACCAGTCCGGCCAGCTGCAATTTTTCGCCCGATCCAGCCGCAACCGCCAGGATCCGCGCTCCGGACGAAGCGAGGCGTGTAACATCAGCCTCGATGTCGCGTTCAGGGGCAGCCAACTGAGCAACTATCGTTGGAGCGCCTTTGACGATTGTGAGGACGCCCTGAGTAGTCCGGACTTGAGCCTGCGATCGCTTCGTTAGAGGGTCGAATGGCTGAAAGTCCACCCGTGTGCCGAGCGAACGGCCCGTGCCTGCAACGTCGAGAATGGCGATGTCAAATGGGTCCCGCGTGCCTGGGTCACATGCGCAGGCAGCAAGCGCAGAAACGTCCTCCGCAGCGTACGGCGGATATGCCACGATTTCGCACACGCGAAGGCGGTTCTCTGTGATGGTCCCCGTTTTGTCAGTGCACAATTCATCCATTGTCGCAGCCTGGTCGACCGCCGATAGCCGTGTGACAAGCACGCCTTTGTTGGCAAGGTCGAGGGCCGCGAGCGCAGTCGTTAACGTAAAGACGGCAGGAAGCGCGACCGGCACGGCTGTGACAAGTAAGATGAGCACAAAAGGGAACATCGCAGCCAACGGCAACCCTTTTGCCGCGGCGTATGCGAATAGCGCTCCGACCAGCACGGCATCGAAGAGCACCAAATACCGGACGACCGCGGAGACAACCGCATCCATTTGTCGTGGTTCCGTGGCTTCATGAACCAGCTCTGCGGTTTTCCCAAAGCGCGTCGACATGCCCGTTGCGACAACCGTGCCCGCCGCCTCGCCGCGGGTCACTATCGATCCCGAGTACACGGGGTCCCCAGCGGCGCGCTCGAGCGGAATCGATTCACCCGTCAGCGCCGACTGGTCGACGGTCATGTTGCCGCTGAAGATTTCCGCGTCTGCGGGAACAAAGTCACCCATTCGCAGGTACACGGCGTCGCCCGGCACAATCGCCTCGGCTCCAATCGATTGCCATTGACCATCGCGCAGAACGCGCGCGGTGACCTGCAACCGCCGGCGGAGCAGCTCGAGTGCTCGCTGCGCCCGATCTTCCTGCGAAAAGCTCAAAAAGGCGTTGAATACCAGAAGTGCGGCTATGATCGCGCTTTCCAGCGGCCTGCGGCGCAAGACCTCAAGGATGATGCTCGCCTCAAGCATCCACGGTACCGGACCCCAAAGCTTAAGCGCGAACCTAATAAGAGGCGTGGAAGGGGGTCGCGGTATTTCGTTTGAGCCAAACCTATTGAGGCGATCAAGCGCTTCACTTTTGGTCAAACCTTGGTTCTGCTGCGGCGCAAGGTGCATGAGCGTTATCTGGCCCGCGAAGTCAGATCCGTCGTGGAATTCTCCTCGCTAAGCCTGCCGGACGTCCTCGAGATGTTCGCGTTCAAGCGCTTACGTGTGCGCGGGGCGTAGAGACAAGCACGTTAGCAACTCCCGGTATAGATTACGCTCATACACGGCACTGTCGCGATCACTAGCGATCAGGTGTGCGCGGATAAGGAATTTTCGCGGCATGTCATCCAACGGGTCACCTTCAATCATTTCTCTCGCAAGAGCGCCAGCGACCGGAGCATCACCTCTTTTTAGCGCATCGTCAGCCAATCAACGCTCAGCGTCCCTTCTAGTGCCTCCCA
Source organism: Vulcanimicrobiota bacterium (assembly GCA_963806005.1). GTDB lineage: Bacteria > Vulcanimicrobiota > Vulcanimicrobiia > Eremiobacterales > Eremiobacteraceae > JAFANK01. Next base: position 308,463 of record CAWDWJ010000008.1, read on the forward strand.
GCCGCGCGAGCTGGCACTGATCGCAGGTATCTGATCAGTGCGGCAATCTCGATATCCGTCATCTGCGCGGTGTACGGCCACGGCATGAAAGTACTTATGGTCGTGGCGTCTGGCCGCTTACCCACCCGCAACGCACGTACGATCTCCGCATCGCTCCATCGGCCGATGCCGGTCGGCGTGATATTCTGAGCCTTTGGATAATCAGGCGGCACGCCTGGAATCGGTCCACCCGAGAGGCCCGCACCGTGGCAGCCAATGCAGCCGCCGACCTGCGCCATGTAATGGCCATACTCAACGGTGACTGCCGGCGGCATTGTGGCAACGTGCGCCATCGAATGATCAATCACGGAAGCAGCCGGCGGTGGCAATAAGCCAGCTCCCAACAAGATGCGGCCGAGGGGACGGACGTCGGACGCAGGTAGCTGACTATTTTCCGGCGGTACGCTTTTCACATAGGCGATGATGTCCGCGAGATCAGCATCTGAAAGGTGGGAGAAGGCGTCCGACGGCATCACCAGCAGCGCACGACCGTCCGGCGCGACACCATCGCGAATCGCGCGCGCGAGGTCCGCATCGCTCAAGCTCGAGCCGATTCCTCCCGCGCCACGCGTCAGGTTCGGCGCCACAATCCGAAATGGCGGCACATCGAGAAAGACCTTGCCGCTTAAACCTGCGCTATGACAGTCGGAGCATTTCGCAATAGCGAATGCAAGATGCCGGCCGCGCGCAATACTTGCCGCGTCGGTCGGAACGGTGAGCGTCTCCGCGGCGACGGAATAGGTCCTATTAAGCTTCGCGCTGCCTACAAGGTACAACGCGCCGACGACGACGATGACAAGAACAACGAGGGCGAGAATTATCCGCAATACCCACCGCATCGAGAGCCCTCCGGTCGTCAGGGACGTTAGACGGTGTTCAGCGCCTTCCTGGCCGTTTGCGCGCTAATCCAAGTCAGGCTCTAACCAGAGGCGGTTTATTACGCTGGGCTTAGGATCGCAGGCGCGTCAGCTCGCGACCCGAACTGCTGGCAAGACATAGCCGGGCAGTAGTGCCTCGCGCACTGCAAATTGTACGGCAATTGCTCCATCATACCAGCAACTTTCTGCAACTTACTGCAACACTCTGCAACAGGCAAACACCCGTGCTATCTAGCAAAGCTCGATTTCATCAGGGTCCTGGAATTAGTTCGCATGTAAGAGGCCAGGGGTTCGAGTCCCCTCATCTCCACCACGCGTATTGCATGACAGGCATGTAGCGATCAGACCATTCACTCGGTGATTCCCTTGATCCAGTCAATGATGAGGTCCGGATAACCGGGAACCATGTACCACCAAAAGAATGGGTCGTGTTCCCCAGGCGCGATGTGGAGTATGTGCGGGGCATTCGGCAGAATGATTGCCTCCACGCTTGCATTGCCGTTCCCATGTGTAAGGCTCTCGATCGCACGAATGCTAGGTTCGATCGCTGAAAGTTCGTCGCGCTGGCCGTAGACCAAAAGGACCGGAACGCTGACGTTTTTCCAGTACGTCCGTGAGTCGTAGTTGGCCACTAGGGGATACCAGGACCACAGCCAGCTCGAGCGCGGGGGAATACCGAGCCATGAAAACCATGGCTCATGCTCATCACGCCGCATAGCCGCTTGGAGCTCGGGATATCCTTGTCTGGTTCGCGCAACGGTAATGAACTGTGAGTAGAGTGTGAACGCCGCCTCACCAGTTTTCCCCGTCCAGCCGCTGTCGCGCAACTCATTGTGAACACGGAATAGATCCTGTTCGTATGTGTGACTGGCATTGCTGTCGGCGGCGACGATAAAAGCAACGTCACGAGTTTGCGAGGCGATCAAGGGTGAAATGAAGCCGCCTTGACTGTGGCCCCAAATCCCAATCTTTGACGGGTCAATGTCAGCTCGCGCCTTTAAGAGGTGGATCGCGGCTATCGCATCGTCAGCCAGCACCGGATAACCGACCGTGCGCCAATCGCCGCCCGATTCCCCCGACCCCCGCTGATCGTAAATAAGCGCCGCAACGCTGCGGCGTGCTAGCCGATCGGCAATGAAGCGATTGGTGCCCCACCGTGTCTCGAACCCGGAACCTTGGAGGAGCACAACCGCCGGATGCCGGCCTGGCGTGTTCGGAACGTATAGAGATCCGGCCAAAGTCACGACGCCGCTCTTAAAGCGAATATCCTCCGAAGTGTAGGGGAAGTCAGGAGCGTTGGATCGCTTGACTGTAAACGTCCCCGATCCCATATCTCCGGTGAACTCTCCCGTGATGGTATCAGCAGCAAGGGTCCCAGAGAAAGTGGTTCCGCCTGAGTCGCCCGCGAGGTCGAATTTGATTGTGTGATTGCTAAGAGTGACTGAGTTGAGCGGATACTCAAGTACTGCTTGGGATGCAGATGAGAATCGGCCCGAATAGCCGCCTGTGCGATTTCGCTCAAACGAAAAGCTCACGGGAAGCATGGCCCCACGTTCGGTGAGCCAGGTGCTCCAATATCCTACCAGGCCACTATCAGAGCTTCCGATGGAAACGCGCTCGCCGGGCCGCGAATAGATCGTGTCGCCGGCGGACGTGGTGGCCAAGGGAGTCGTCGCCGTCGGTTGGGATCCGGATTTGGCGCTGGGTGTTGATCTGACGCCACACCCGAGTGAGCATGCAATCAGGATCGAGAGCATCCACGGTCTGAATCGAACGATCTTCATGACGGTGCGCTCTTTTTGGGTTTCAAATATCGTCGGTCCGCACTCTCACCGTACATGTTGCGCCCGCCGTGTCACTTCTCATTGCTTGATGAAGTTTACTGTGAACGGTGCAACGCCGCTTACCTGAAAGATCGTACCGCCCTTGGCCGTTACCCAGTGACGTACATAGGCCGGAATGACGACGTAAGAACCTGGTCCGAGTGCGGTTGTCTTGGACCGATCCATCGTGTCGCCAACGCCGAACATAACTGTGCCGCTCAAAATGGTAAGGCGCTCAGTATCTGGATGCCAGTGCAATGGTATTGTATACCCATCGGGTAACTTCAGGCGCATCGTGTACGGTGATCCGGCCTTCTTAGGATCGCCATCCATTATCGCAACCTGTACGTTCGGCAGCTGCTTAGATGGCATCCATTTTATGTCATTTGGTGTCACCATCTTTGCGGCATTGGCCTGACCTGAGATCTCCGTCGTACTTGCCAAAGCAATCGTAAACAGGCTCATCGTAATTACCGCGGCCAGAAACACCGCAAACACTAACTTCTGCATGATACCCTCCCTGTCGCGGTTGGCGGTGGGGTCTAGGTTCACACGCACAATACCGATGAACCGTGCGGCAATCCCGCCATAACACCAGCAACTTCTGCAGATTTATACGGGCGTGATACATCCGTACGGGGAAACCCTGTAACAAAACACAAGATAGCTGAGTGGAACTCGCACCGCCTGTCGATACGGTCGCTCGCAAGCCAGATCTTGTGTTATTTTCGGAGCTGGCGCCGCCGGCGTCGGCAATCTTCCGGTTACACTGGCCACTCCAGATCCGACTGGTAAAGACCACCTTAAGGCGTACCCTAGAAAGGCAATGACATGGCGGATTCAAGCATCCTGATGCCCGGCGCCAGCGAGGCGTATCGTCAGTCGCGCGATCGACTGCGCAGCGCGGAGATCGAATTGCGCGACCGGATCGAAGAGGTCGCTACGATGCGGCGCAGCCTGCCGCCGGGTCCGGTCGTCCCCGACTACGAGTTCATCGAAGGCGGCAAGCGCGTTCGTTTGTCCGAGCTGTTCGCAGACGGCAAGCCCTACTTGATCCTCTATCACCTGATGTACTGGGCGAACGACGATAGCTTCTGTCCGATGTGCTCGCTCTGGATCGACGGGTTTAACGGTATCGCGCCGCACGTAACGCAGCGGGCAAACTTCGTCATCGCGTCGCGCGCGCCGGTCGATAAATTGCAAGCTTGGGGCGCCCACCGCGAGTGGCATCGCCTGCGCCTGCTTTCGGACGATGGTCCGGCGTTCGCGCGTGCCATCGATGCCGAAGATGCCGACGGCAACCCGGATTCGACGATCGTCGTCTTCGCAAAGGACGGCGACAAGGTGCGCCATGTCTACACGGCCCATCCTATGCTCGAAGACCGCGAGCGCGGGATCGACTTGCTCTGTCCCGTCTGGCATCTTTTCGACCTCATGCCGTCCGGCCGCGGCGACTGGTATGGTTCCAATGATGGTTTCGACGCCTCGTTGCGGGCGCTGGCAGCCAAAGCATGAAGGCGATACACATCCCGGGTCCCGTACCGGACGTGGAAAGGCCATTCTAGGCGTTCGCTGCTCTCTAAAAGAAGCCGTTCTTGTTAGCATCTTTCGCAAACCTGAGAGGACTCACGATGCGGGCAAGTACGACTCTTATCTGCTTCACCGTCGTCGCCATTTTGGCTGCGCCGGCAGCGCACGCCGCTGAAACCATAGTCGTCAGCAATGTCCTAGGCCCCGAAGGTCCGTTGTATGTTGACGGCAACCTCTACTACGTCGGCTGGGTCTCAGACACGTTATCAAGGTGGGACGGTAAGACGACCACCGTGCTGAACCACACTCCGGGGTGCGGCAATAATGGGCTTGCGCTCACGAAGAGGAAGACTTTCTTGCTCGCGTGCACCGACGATCCCGGCGCGATCCTCGAATTGGATATGACGGGGAAGCAGCTGCGCCGATGGGATGTGGACAGCAACGGCAGGAAGTTTGTCGGCGGCATCAATGACGTTATGGTGGCCCCCAATGGCGGCGCGTATGCCACGGTCTTTGGCCCATACAATGGCCAACCGACATCGGTGATAGGGAAGATTCTCTATCTCCCGCCCGGCGGTCAGAAATGGATTGATGTTGCGGACGACCTCGATTACGCTAACGGAATAGGCGTCTCTCCCGACCAGAAGACCCTCTACGTAAGCGAAACCGTCGGGAACTGCATGTTGAAGTTCACAATTAATAGTGACGGCTCGTTGAGCAATAGATCGAATTTCGCTCTGCTAAACCTTCTCACGAGAAATAAGGTAGACTCTTGGTGGCTTGGGCCTGATAGCATGAAGATCGACCACAAGGGCGACATCTATGTCGCTCAATGGTTTGGTGGAAAGGTGCTGAAGATATCCCCCAGCGGCAAGGTCTTGCACGTATTCGAGATCGCCGCGGGTGATGGCACGACAAATGTTGCATTCGGCGCAGGCGAGAAAGTTCTATACGTTACTGTCGTGAAAAATCCAACGGATCCGCAGGCTAGGGGGAGTGTGGTGAAGATCTCAAATGTTGAGTAGGCTCTCCTAAGAGCTCACCTCCCCCTACGCCCCTAGTCCTGCGTCCTGAGAAGTTGGGGTTCGATTCCCTCTCCACTCGAAAAATAAGTCTGATACTATGGAGCCTTCGAATGAACGGGGTGAGAGAGAGTCGGCCTCGACCCGTTCAACGTATCGTACTCCTCGACGAGGAAGACTTCGCCGCCCTGATCGACCACTTCGCCGTCCTGACCTTCGTACACGATGAACACCGGATGCGGCCATGGTGGCTTCACCAACACAAGTTTCGACGCCGGGAGCGTGACCGTGGTTTTCCCGCGGACTTCTCTCATCGGAATCGATCGGATATCCGAGGTCACTCGCACGCGATACCGTTTGCCGTTTCCGACGTCATCGATCAACAACGGGTATTTCCCGGGCTGGAACCCGCTGATCGCGACTTTATGGTGCGAATCGTAGCTCAGCGTGAGCTCGATGTTGCCTGCCCTGTCCGGGGCGCTCGCGTGAACGGCGTAACGCGAATAGGGAACGAGAAAGTATGAGCCACTCTTCATCTTGTCCACGATCCCGTGAGCGTTGATCGTCGTCGGGTCGAGCACGGGCGCCTGCGCTCCTGTCACATCGCCCGCGAACTCCGTGAATTCCAGGAAATCGGGGCTCGATGGCTGTGATGGATCCTTCTTGTTCGGTTGCAGCTTGTCTGCCCAGCGCCGATACTGCCACTGGAGCTGATTGATCGGCTTCTTGCCTTTCAAGAATTGACCCGCACGGACGTCGTTGAAGGTCGCGGCGCGGCCGCGCGCCACGACGCCGGGAGGAAGGTTGGCCAATGCAGCGCTCTCGATCGTGGTCAGCGATGTGATGTAGCATCCGTTGCCGGCGAGGTTCTGCGCGAAATCGGTCGGCGCGTAGGGCGTCGGTCCGATCGGCGGCGAGAACTGTGGTTCCGACCAGATGATCCTGCCCTTGTTCGGCCCCTGCTTGAGTTCGTATTTGGCAGCATACGAGATGAGCGGCGCTTGCAACGCCGGGTTCAGCTGCCACAAGAGCGGCATGTGGTCGACGAGGCAATCGTCAAGCGCCGTGCTCCTGCAGATGAGATCGCCTGACTTCACCGGCCACGACCCCGTCTGCACATGCGGCATCGCGAAGTTGGCCTTGGTGGGCATGTAGCGGATGGTCACCGTGACTTGGTTGACGTGGAACTGAACGGCAGGCGCAGGTTGCGCCGCAAAGGCTGCCGGCCCCGCGGACAAGACCAGGCCGGCGAGCGGCACAAGAAGCGCCCTCGCCGACCACGACATCATTTGGTGCCGAGAGGGTAGCGTGCAGCGCGGCTCGCCGGAACGGTCGTCAGGATTCAACGTCATGCCTTTCTGAAGTCGATACCCATATTCCTGACTAATGTTCAATGCGGTGTTGCGCCACGCTGCGGTCGGGTCGTGCAATCGCCTCGTAGACCGCTCCCGTCGTCACAATGATCGCCATGACGAGCAGCGTCACCCAGCCGTAATTGAAAACCGCACGCCCGCTCGTGAGCGGGCTCGGCCAGACGATATTCAGCAGCATCAGCAACAAGTAGACCGCGCCGCCGATCGTGATCGGCATTCCCCACTTCCCGAGGGTGAAGACGCCGCTTGGCTTCCAGCCGCGGCGCCGGGCGAGCAACGCTCCGAAGACCGTAAGGAAGAAGGCGAGGTAGATGCCCGAGGTGGCGAACGACACGAGAGCATATAGTGCGGTGACGTTTGCCGGGTAATCGAACCAGAGGATATGCACGGGCTTGCTCGGATTGACGAGCACCAGCAGCAAGAAAAGGAACGGCACGATCGTTCCGACCAGTATCGCGTTGGCCGGCGTGTGGTGGCGCGGCGAGATCTGTTTGATCGTGTTGCTGAACGGCAGCGCTCCGTCGCGAGCGAGCGCAAACGCTACGCGGGCGCCGGCGCCTTGAACCGCGGTGCCGCAGCTGAAGAACGCGACGATGACCATCACGAGGAAGAAGTCCTGCAGCCAGGCGGGCAGCGCGGCGAGAATCGTGTTGATGCCGCCGGAAACGACGCCGCCGATCCCTGACGCCGGCGTCGCGAGCAGCAAGCCGAGCACCAAGACGAACGAGGCGATGCCGCCGTAGAGCAGCGCGTTGCGCATCGCGTTCGGGACTTGGCGCTGGGCGTCGACCGTCTCTTCGGAGATGGCGCCTGCCGATTCGAATCCGTAGAAGATGTAGACGTTGGCGAGCACGGCGACGAGCGCAGCACCGGTCCACCAGTCGCCGCCGAAGTTCACGCCCAGCGGATTGCTCTTCAGATGCTCGACTTGCTGCGAGGAGAAAATGAATCCGATGCCCTGATGGAAGCCGTGGATCGCCAGCGCGATGAAGACGCCGAAGGTGCCGATCGTCTCCACGTAGACGCCGAAGCGCGCCACGTGCCCCATGATCTTGGCGCCGACCGAGTTCAGGATCGCCGAGAGCACGATGATGCCGCCGGCGATCGCGAAGATCGTCATGTGGTTAGACGGGTCGAGATGCGTCTTGAACCAGATGTTCGAGAGCGAGGTGACGTAGCCGACCGCGCCCGAATCGACCGACGCCACGGTCGCAAGCAGCGCGAAGCCATAGATCCAGCCGATGAACCAGCCGTAGCGCGGGCCGACATTGTACTTCCCGTATTGGTAGAGCGCGCCGGAGAGCGGATACTCGCTGGAAAGCTCTCCGAAGACCAGCGCGACGAGCATCATGAGGCCGACGACGAGGGGAATCGTCCAGATATAGCGTGGGCCGCCGGTGCCCAGACCCAGCGTGTAGAGCGAATAGATCCCGACCATCGGGCTCAGGTAGCTGAAGGCGACGGAGAAGTTGTCGAAGAGCGAAAGTACTCTCGAGAGTTCTTGCCGGTAACCGAGTGCGGCGAGACGATCGCCGTCGGGCTGGGGCTTTTCGCTTAGTGCTGTGCCCACGCCCAGCCCGTTATGCGCCAGCCGGCCGCGATCTTTTTCAGCGCCACCGTGAGGACCGAGCCAGACTCCGTCACCGGTTTCCCGTGTTGTTTGTACGTATAGGTGACGGGAACGACGACGTAGGCTCGAGCACCGGTGACAGCGACGTGCCACGGAGTACCCAGAGTCACGATCCCGTCGGTGATCCCATTTTTCTTGGCGTCCGCGTCATAGGCGTTCGACCAATCGACGCACGCCGTCGGGCCCTGCCACTCGTGCGGCGGCACGTCGTCGATGATGGACGCCGGCGAGGCGCATGCCGCCAGCGCTGATTTGGCGTCGCCCTTATTGAATCCGTCGATGAATTGATGGACCGTCGCCATCACGGCGGTCTGTTCGGACGCGACGGCCGATCCCGCCCCGAAGGCGAGGATGAGGCCGGCGGTCACAGTCAAGATGACGAATCGTCTGAACTCCATGCTTCCTCCGACGTAGCACAATGCGACCTGCTCGATGAGTGAGTCAGGCGTCTCGGCGTGGACGTTGAAGAACGCGGGGCCCTACCCCTGCGAAAGGCGATCGGCCGGCGGCTCCCACACGAGTTCGGCGACATCGAACACCAACTGCACGTCTTTTTGCTCCAACGGTTCCGGCGGCGGATCAGGCACTCTCACCTCACCGCACAGCACGCAGATGGAATCGTTGAGGAAGCGGTATTTCTCCTGATCGGTCACGTGCCACGCCGCGCCGACCACTTGCCGCCGGCCCGGCGGATACGCTCGACCATAGCCCTGGTAATCCACCATGACGAGGCCACCGCCGTCGAGCTCGATGAAGCCTTGCATGTTCATCGCAAACGCGCGGTCGGTTCTGCGCCGGGGATGGTTGCCGGCACGGAACTTTCCGGTGAGCCGTCCTTCGCATCGCCCCTCCGCGAAATAGTAATGGTGCTCTTCGGTTCCATTCGGACCCGTCAAGTCGATCTGCCAGCCATCGGGGTAGAAGAATTTCACGGTGTACAGAGGTCGAAGTTGCATGGCTCTTCCTTCTAGACACGAGGGCAGTAGACGAGACGTCGATTCATGTTCTTTCTCCTCGCCTGCGCGCGGGAGAGATGCGCCGGAGGACCGTGGAAGATTGCGCTGCGAACGCGGCCCTGGTCATCCATGGGGGTGGCCCGCCGGGTCGTGGTCCGAGCCCGGGAGAGGAAGGAGCTCTGAGTCGTGGTCGTCCCCTGGTACCGATCGAAGTGGGCCCTCGCCGGCGGCGTCATCCTCGTGCTGGGGCTGGTCGGCGCCGTCGCCCTTTCCTTCTTCTTCCAGGTCGACCGCTTCCGCCCGCTGCTCATACAACTCATCGAGATCAATACCGGACACAAAGTCCAGATCGATTCGCTGGAACTCCACTTCGTGCCGACCGTGCACCTCCAAGCCGTGAATGTCCGTGTGAGGAACTCGCAGGGCTTCCCGCAGGGTGACGCCATCATCGTGAAGTCGGTCGATCTCGACGTCGGGCTGGCCGCGGTGCTGTCGCGTAAGCTCGATGTGACGGCTATCGTACTCAGCGGCATCCAGGTGAATCTCCTCCGCAACCCCTCCGGCCGTACCAACCTCGAGCTTCCGGTTGCAATCGGTCCACCGCGGGAGACCGCGGTCGCCCCTGGGGGTGGCGCCTTGCTGACGCTCAATCACGTCGGTGCGGTGGCCGTGACGGACGTAGCGATCACCGTGGCCGGCTACGACGGACGCACCAGCAAGGTGACCCCGTCGCTCACGTTGAGCGGTGTGAATGCCACCATGCGTTCGATCAACCTGAGCGCACCCGACGCGCTGAAGCGACTCGAAGTGAGCTCGGTCCTGCGAGGCGTGAGGATCACGACTCCTGCGCTTGCCAAGCCGGTGCAGTTCGACGCGGGCGACCTTCTCATCAAGAAGAGCGCCGCGCGGGGAACGTTTTCAGCAACGCTCGACACCATTCGTGTCACGGGGAGCGTCGCGGTCGCCAGTATCCACCCGTTCTCCACGATCGCCTTCGAGGTCGTCATCCCCGACCTCGACATCAAAAAGATGGAGGGCCTCGTGCTCCGCAATGCAAGCGCCCGTTCTGCGCCCTCGACGCCGCGGCGCTTACTTGCGCGCGGAGCGGTCAGAGTCGCGCGGCTCGTGCTTGGCCCGTTCGAGGCGACGCAAGTGCGTGGGCGGCTGAGCGTCTATAGCACCACGATCCAAGCGGACTCCTATGCGCTTTCAACCTATGGCGGCACTGTCCAGGGCGCGGCGACGCTCGTTCACTCCGCCGCTGGTCTCCCCACAACCGTCACCGCGACGGTGCGCGGCGTCAGCGTCGAGCGGCTGGCGACCCTGCTCTCTCCCGGGTCACAAAGGAAGATCACGGGGACGCTTGAGGCAGATCTTAGACTGGCAACCGTGATGGGGCACGATTTCGAGCAAGCTCTCACGGGGAACGGAACCTTTGCGGTGCGCAACGGATCTTTTCCGAGATTGGACCTCAAGACCACCTTGGAGAAGCTGGCTATGGCGGTGCATCTCATCACCGTGCCCGCAGGACCCACGCGGTTCAGCTACCTTGGCGGAGATATTCGCATCGCGCAGCAGCGCGTGTACAGCAACGCACTTCGGCTCGAGGCACAAGGTCTGGAGGGGACGGCGCGGGGGAGCTTCGGCTTCGATAAGACCCTTGACTATACGGCGACGGGCGCGATCAAGGCCCCACCATCAGCCGCATCGGGGGGCGTCATGTCACTTCTGGGGCGGATGATCAGGACGCTCATGCCGGGGACGTCGGGCGCAGCCGGTATCCAGGTGCCGTTCACCGTGCGAGGGACCTTCCACGATCCCAAGTTCGCGCCGGCGGGCAACCCGGAGCCGATTCGGGGCTGAGCAGAGAGTGTCAGCGATCGAACCACCGGTATTGCAGCGTCAGTCCGATGGTGGCGAATTTCGAGCCGAGCTGGCCGCTGAGCCAATTCGAATACGCAAGCTTCGTCGAGAATCCGCTCGAGAGCGGGGTCGAAAGCGTCAGGCCATAGCGCGAATTCGCCAGGATATCGTGCGTCGCCACACCGTTCACGCTCACCATGCCGCCGGTATAGTACGTCCCGTCGGCAGCGAGCCATAGGCCCGGGCGGAAGTTGTAGCCGGCGTGGACCTGAAAATCCGACACCGGCTCTTGGGCACGCTTCTGTCCCCCGAAGAAGTCGTTGTTATTGGTGAAGAGCCAGACACCCGCCGATCCGTCTGCGAACCACTTCCCCATCGGGTGTTCAACACCGATCTCCGGTTTGAAGGCCCAGCGGTTCGAACCGACGTTGATGAGGTACGCAGGATTGTAGGCACCGGTCGGTGCGACGACAGCGACGCTCACCCCGACCGTCGTCGTCGGCTTGCGTCGCGCGAACTGTTCCGGGGTGAGCGCCGGGTCGCCGATGAAATTCCACGCGAAACGCATGGTGATGTCGTTAAACCCAGACCGCGAAATCGCCCTGCTCTGGTCGCCGACTTGCCCGGTGAGATTTCCGTGGAGATACGGAAGGAGGACGGCGAGGCTCGCGGTCTCCCCCCAGAGCCCGAAGGTGTGTTCGTACCCAAACTTGCCCGCGTTGATCGAAGCGTGCACGTCCGTGACTGGAAGTGATGGATCGAGCGACACGGCTCCGCCTGAGTACGAGTAACCCAAGATCAAGAAGTTGGTGCCGATCGGAGCGGCAGAGTAGGCACGAGCCTCCAGATCCTCAGCCTGTGCTGCGATGCCGCTCATCATGACGGCGAGCATCATGATGATGACGATCGCCAGTGCGGTGCTGTGATGCACGCTTCTTCTCACGCGCCACACTACCGTGTCAGTGCGGTGGATACCTCGGAGCGATTCTCGTCGTGAAGGCCGCGCGCGTCGTCGAGGAGACCGAGCTCTCGAACGACATCGCGGTGCACAAGCGCCGCCCGAGCCTCGCGCTTCCCAAAGCCCAACGGGTTAGAACTCCGCACAGCCCGCAACGTGCCTGCGTTTGGCGCGAGCCAGGCCGAGGGTCCTGCGGGTGGGCGGTTGAAGCCCTGAAGCGATGCCACGTGCCAGCGGAGCCAAGCCCAAACCGAAGAAAACCGTGCCGTTGCCAAGCGGCACGGTCAGCTTTCTGTTCACCGATATCGAAGGCAGCACGCGACGCTGGGAGTCCCACCGCGACCAGATGCAGCACGCCGTCGCCCGGCACGACAAGCTGCTGCGAGCGGCAAGCGCAAAGCACGGCGGCGTGGTGTTCAAGACCGTCGGCGACGCGTTCTGCGTGGCGTTTCGGCGGCCGGAGGACGCGCTCGGCGCCGCGCTCGACGCGCAGCGGGCTCTCGGGGAAGAAGATTTCACAGGCGTCGACGGCTTGCGCGCTCGCATGGCGATCCACACCGGAACGGCGGACGAACGCGACGGCGACTACTTCGGCCCGACGGTGAATCGCGTCGCGCGGCTCCTCGCTGTCGGCCACGGCGGACAGGTGCTCGTCTCAGGGACGTCGGCGGATCTGCTGCAGGGATCGATGCCGGCGCGCACGAGCCTGCGCGATCTCGGCGAGCATCTGCTGCGCGATCTCACCCGCCCCGAGCAGGTCTATCAACTCGTCTCTCCCGGACTGCCCGAGATATTTCCCGCGCTACGCTCGCTCGGCGCGCTGCCCAACAATCTGCCGCGCCAAGCGACGAGTTTCATCGGACGCGACGAGGAGCTTGCCGAGATCAAGACGCTCGTCGCCAAGTCGCAGCTCGTGACGCTTGTAGGGACGGGCGGCGTCGGCAAGACTCGTGCGGCCTTGCAAGTGGGCGCGGATCTGCTCGACGGCTCGGGTGACGGCGTGTGGTTCGTCGACCTCGCGCAGGTCGCCGGCACGTCGTACGTCATTCCAGAGATCGCACGCGTCTTCAGCATCCAGCCGCAGGCGGACCACGACTTTCTCGATGACTTGCGCTTCTATCTAAAGGGCAAGCATCTGCTCCTCATCATCGATAACTGCGAGCACGTGGTCGCTGAAGCCTCGCGGGTGATCTCCGAGCTGATCAAGACGTGCCCTCGCGTCTACGTGCTCGCTACCAGCCGTGAAGGCCTCAACGTGCACGGCGAACATGTCTACCGCATGCCGTCACTGTCCGTGCCCTCGCCCCTTGAAAAGCCGGACGCGGAGGCGGCATTACGCTATGGCGCCGTCGCGCTCTTCGTCGCGCGCGCCTCTGCGCTGGATTCCCAGTTCTCGTTCACCGATGAGAAAGTACCGATCGTGGCTGACATCTGCCGCCGGCTCGACGGCATCGCGCTCGCGATCGAGCTTGCGGCCGCGCGAGTGACGATCCTCAGCCTCAAGCAACTGTCGCAGCGGCTTGACGAGCGTTTCCGCCTGCTCACAGGCGGCGATCGCACGGCGCTCCCGCGGCAACAGACGATGCGCGCCGCCATCGATTGGAGCTACGAGCTACTCTCGGAAACCGAACAGACGGTCTTCCGCCGGCTCTCCATCTTCCAGGGCGGGTGGACACTTGAGGCAGCCTCCACGGTCTGTTCGGACGATTCACTCGATGAGTTCGCGATCTTCGACACCATGTCGCTCTTGGTGAACAAATCCTTGGTGGTAGTGGAGTTCAGCGCTGAGACCCAGCGCTATCGCCTGCTCGAGTCCTTGCGGCAATACGGCCTGGAGCGGCTGAATCAGCGCACCGAAGTCGACGTCATCGGCCGCCGCCACGCACAGTACTTCGCGGAGTTCGGCCGGCGGATCGGTGAGAAGTGGCAGACGATGCCGGATGTCGTCTGGCTGGCCGCCATCGACGAGGAGATCGACAACATCCGCGCGGCGCTCAGCTGGAGCCTGGAAAAGGGAAACGATCCCACGCTCGGCGCCAGGCTCGCCGAACAGTTATGGGTGTTCTGGTTTGGCCGCAGCCCTCACGAGGGCAAGCGCTGGATGGAAGCAGCCCGGGCCGCGGTGGATGCCGAGCCCGATCCTGTCTTGAGTCTCGACATCGATCTAGCCCTGACGCGCTTGCGTGTCGGACGTTCGCGGGAAGAGACGCTCGCGCTGTGCGAGCGAGCACTCACTGAGGCACGAGCACTCGGGGATGAGCGCAGGCTCGCCCGAGCGGTCTTCTACTGGGGCGAGGTGCTGGTCTTCGAAAATCGATGCGGCGAGGCGGAGGTGGCCTTGACCGAAGCGCTCGAGCACTCGCGAAATGTCGGCGATCAATACCGCGCGACGTCCGCTCTGCAGATACTCGGCAAGGCATATGTGCGGCTCGGACGTGTCGATGAGGCGCGCAAGGCCTTCAACGAGGCCATGCGGTACTACGGGGTACATTCGGCCGAACGGAATCACGCGCTGGCGCTCATCGATAATGCGAACTTGGAAAGGGTGAGCGGCGACCCGGAACGCGCCATCGCCTTGACGCTCGAGGCGCGGAAGATCGCGCAGATCCTGCGCGATCGCAATCTCGAGATCATCGCGGAAGCCGCTTCTGGTTGGCACTCGTTGCTCACTGGGCAGTTCGACACCGCGCGGGCGGCGGCCCACAGATATCTGACGATCAGCATCGAGGAGCGTTTCGAATATGGGGTCGCGACCGCCGTTCAGTCGCTTGGCGGCATCGCCGTTCACGATGAGGACTTCGAGCGAGCTGCCCTGCTGCTCGGGTACTCTGAAGCAAACGTACAGAAATTCTTCGCAAGAAACCCGTGGGTCGACTTCGACGTGGAGTCGTTTCTGGGGCCCTTGCGCGAGCGGCTCGGCGAGGAGGCGCTCGCTGCGCTTATGGCCGAGGGGGCCGCTTGGCCTCAAGAGCGGGCCGTCGAAGAGGCCTTCAAGGTCTGAAGATATTCCGCGCGCTGCGGTGAAGTGAACACCATGCAGACTCAAGCGCCCTCTATCTCTGAGATCTTCGGGCCCGCCGGGTGGCGAGACGGCCGGCGCGACGTCGCCCTCCACCTTGCGGACCAGATGCTGACCCACCACTGGCACGTCGATCAGCTGTCGTGGAGCACGCTGCCGCCGCTGCCTATCCCCAGCGACCGCAGCGACACGCGCAAGCTCGTGCGCTTCTACAAATCGGTGGTCGCCGTGCAGACGAGAGCGGAGGAGATCGCCGTCTCCATCGCGCGGCGCCTGCTCGTGTATGCCAACGAGGAGCGGCTCGAGGTTTCGTTCCGACGAGCGCTTGGCGCACTGCTCAACGACGAGGCGTCGCACGTCGCCACCATGCTCAAGCTCGAGATGCTCGCCGATGTGACGTATCCCGGCGTGTCGGCTCGACCGGATGAGAGCCCGTTGTTCGAAGCGCTCATGCCCGCCATCGAGACGCTCGAACCGGCCGTGCTCGCCGTCTTCATGGCCTCCTATGAGGCCTCGGTCGCGATCCGTTCCTACCAGGAGCAGCAGACCTACCGGATGCCCTCCATACTCTCGGAGATGGGCGCACATGCCGCTGAGGACGACGGCCGACATGCGAAGACTTTGCGCGTCGTCGCCCACGAGTTCTTGCAGCTCTTCCGCTCGCGCTATGGCGACGACGAGCGGGGCACGTCGCCGGAGTGGCGCGCGCGCATACTGGAACCGTTCAGCCGTTTTTGGACATTGATGCCCGCCCATGAGTTCTACCTCGCAGGCAGCGATCGCCGTCAGCTCCGCCACGTGCGCGAGCTCGTGGCGCACGATATCGCGATCATGACGAGGATCCTCGACTTCCTGGGCGTGTCGGCCGAGGCGCAGGATTATGGCCAGGTCAAGGCCATCGCGGATCTCTTGCCGGCGTAGCGGGCGCGCCGCTTAATCGTCTCGTATGCTTTGCGCGAGGTGGCCGCTCCAGCGGTAGAGGCCGAAGATGACCAGCGCGAACGAAATCCCGCCCAGCCACACCGCCGTGGGGCCGAAGGCATCGCCGACGACGGCGAACGGATTGGCGTTGCTGCTGGCGACGATGACGCCGGCGAGCAGGACGCCGAAGAGGCTTTCGCCGACGATGGAACCCGACGCGACGAGCACGCCCATGCGCCGGGCCACGTCCGGGTTGGGCCGTTTCGCGGCTCCAGCGATTGTAGATCCAGCCGACGACGGCGCCGAGCACCGCCGCCGAGGTCGTCGCCGCCGGCAGATAGATGCCCAGACCCACGGCGAGCGGCGGGAGCTGGAAGCGCGTCCGGGCACGAAGCACCTCATCGACCGCGATGACGCCCAGGCCGATCAACGCACCGGTGCCGATCAAATCCCAGCGGATCTGTCCTTCGATCACTCCCTTGGCTAGCGCCGAGATGAGCGTCGCTTGCGGCGCCGGCAGCGCGCAGTGCGGGCCGCCGCTGAAGCCGTATGCTTTGTTGAGCAGATCGAGGATCGGCGGGATCACGATCGAGCCAAAGATCACGCCGGCGATGAGCGACACCTGCTGCCGCCACGGCGTCGCGTCGACGAGCTGACCGGTCTTGAGGTCTTGCAGGTTGTCGTTCGAGATCGTCGCGACGTTGAGCAAGACGGCGGTGATGAAGAGCGCATACGCGACGAGCGCCGGTGCTCCGCTCACTCCGGCGCTCTTGGCGACGGCGAGCACGAGCAGCGCCGCCCCGATGACGCTGAGGATGCCCAGGCCGGAGACCGGGCTGTTCGACGCACCGATCAAGCCGGCCATGTATCCGCATGCCGCCGCGACCAAGAACCCGGCGAACACCACGTAGATCACACCGGCGGCGACGAGCGGCACGCCGAGCGACATGACGGGCGTGCCGTGCAGGAAGATCGTGAACAAGAACGCGAGCGGAACGAAGCACGCCAGGCTGATGAGCGCGACGGTCGTGATGGGCAGATCCCGTTCCGTGCGTGGCAGAGCGCTGCGATCGCCGTGCAGGGCGGAATGGCGCGATGCAGCGATCGACGACATGATCCCCGTGTAGACCGGTCGCACGAGCCGGCCGAGCGTCCAGATCGCGGCAGATGCCGATCGTGCCGGCGCCGATGAAGCGGACCTGATGGGCCCAGACGGCGATCGCCACGTCGGCCGGCGCTCCAGCGATCGGATGCAGCGCGGTGAGCAACGGCGTCACAGACGCCCCAGGCGATCACAAGACCGGCGAGGATCGCAAGACCCGACCGAGAGACCGATCAGGTGGCCGGCGCCGACCAGCGCGAGCGACAAGCCGACGCCAAACCCGGTCGCCCCGGCCCCGACGCGGAAATAGCGCGGCCACTGTGTCGGTGAAGAGACGCGCGTGCGACGACGGAGCGCAAAGCCCGCTGACGCGAGCGAGCCGATCGACGAGAGCGAGCAGACCACGCGCGGTTCTGCTCGACCGAGCCGCCGTCTCGCCGCGCGACCCGACGCCGACCTTCAGCACTTCGGCGGCGGCGACGCCTTCGGGATACGGCAGATCGGATTTCGTGACGAGCGCGCGCCGCAGCGGCACGCTGTACATCACGCCCAGGATGCCGCCGATCGCACAAACCGCGAACGACTGCCAGATACGGGAAGCCCGTCCACCAGCCGACCATGACGAGACCGGGCAGCACGAAGATGATCGCCGACAGCGTGCCTGCCGCCGAGGCGACCGTCTGCACGATGTTGTTCTCGAAGATCGTCGCGTTCTTGAAGGCTCGAGCACCGCCATCGAAATGACGGCGGCGGGAATCGATGAGGCGAACGTCAGGCCGACCTTGAGCCCGAGATAGACGTTAGCGGCCGTGAACACGAGCGTGATCGCGGCGCCGAGCAGTATCCCACGCCAGGTGAGCTCGAGGCGGAAATCATCGGTCGTGTTGGGCGGCCCGGTCGTCGCGGCCACGTGCAGACTCCCCCGGCAAGAACAACCCGACGGTCCGAGTAAGACCGTGCGGCAGGTGCGTCATTTGCGCGGCCGCCGTGTGATGCCTCCTCGGTCGCACGCCACTGCCCGAGCGGATGCACCCGTCAATAATCGGTCAGCTCCCCGAAGCGGGAACGCCACGCGCAGCGCGTTCAGCACCGCCATCACGTCAATGACCTCTTGCGTGATAGCCCCGGCGATGGGCGGCAGGTACCCCGCGACGGCGACGATCATACCGATCATGCTGAGCGCCATCCCACCCATCGCGCTCTGCAGGGCGATGACGCGCATGCGCCGCCCGATGTGGATGAGCTCGTCGACTTTGCCCAGCACGGGCTCCAGGATGACCGCATCTGCCGCTTCTGAGGTGATCTCGCTCGCCTGACCGAAGGCGAGGCCGACCGTGGCAGCCTGCATGGCCGGCGCATCGTTGATCCCGTCGCCGACGAAGAGCGTCGGCGCGAGCTTCGTCTGCGCTTCGACGATCACCACTTTCTCTTCGGGCGTCTTACCGGCTTGCACGTCGGCGATGCCGACACGCTCGCGCGAGATAGCTCACTTCGACCTCGCGATCGCCCGACAGTATCATCACCCGGTTGACGCCATGCCGCGGCGTCAGGTGGCGGACGAACGTGTGGCTGTCGGCACGCGGCTCGTCGTGGAAGCGAAGCAGCGCGGCGAAGCGGTCGTCGATGAAGACGAGCGATTCGAGCCCGGTCGTGGCCGGGGCCAGGTCTGCGGGAAGGGTCCGGTCGGCTCTTACCACCGCGTCGCGGCCGGTGATCTCAGACGGTCCGACCGTCGATCGCGCCGCGCAGGCCCTGACCCGGACTCTCACCGATCTGCGCGACCGCCGCGAGGGTCAGCCCTCGAGCGCGCGCCGCGGCGAGCACCGCTGTGGCCAGCGGATGTTTTGAGTACTGCTCGAGGCACGCCGCCGCCCGCAAGACCTCGTCGTCGGCGAAGCCCGCAGCACAGGCAACGTCTGTGAGCGTCGGCTGGCCGTACGTCAGCGTGCCGGTCTTGTCGAAGATCACGGTGCGGCACGTATCGATGCGCTCGAGCATCGCCGGGTTCTTGATGATGACGCCACGGCGAGCTGCAAGCGAGATCGCGCCGATCACCGCGACTGGGATTGCAAGCAGCAGCGGGCACGGGGTCGCGATGACCACGACCGCCAAAAAGCGCTCGGCATGCCCGCTCACAAGCCACCCCACCGCAGCGACCCCGAGCGCGAGAGGCGTATACCACGCGCCGAGCATGTCGCCAAGACGGCGTAGTTGGGGACGCTTGGCTTGCGCCTCTTCCATCACCCGCATGATCCGTGCATAGCGCGAATCGATGGGCAGCCTGGTCGCTTGGATGGTGAGCGCGGCGTCTCCGTTGATCGCGCCGGAGAGCACCTGCGCGCCACGCACCTTGGGCATCTTGTAGGGCTCGCCCGAGAGATACGACTCGTCCATCCAGCCGTGGCCTTCCGTCACGACGCCGTCGACCGGCACGAGCTCATGGGGAAGGACGACAAGCGTTTCTCCGACCGTGATATCGTCGAGCGAGATGTCGGCGATGCCGGATCCGTGCTTGCGGTGGGCGATGTGCGGCATGCGCCGCGACAACGCTTCGAGGATCGACGACGCCCGTCGCGTGGCGAACTGCTCGAGCGCTTCGCCCCCGGACAGCATGAGAATGACGATGCAGGCGACGATGTATTCGCCCAAGAGCGCCGCGGTCGCGATCGACACGCCGGCCAGCAGGTCGGATCCGAACTCGCGCGCGAGCAGCTTGCGAGAGAGGTCGATGAGCAACGGCACGCCGCCAATGACGACGACGGCATACAAGGGCAGCATGTACGCCGAGGCCGGTTGCGCCGCGGCGTAGCGCAAGGCGAGATAGAGCAGGATGCCTGCGAGGCTGCAGATCGCGATGAACGCCTGGGGCGGCTGCTTCACATGAACAACCCTACGTGCCACATCTGGAGAAGAAACGAACGATTCGTGAAGGCTTCGGCAATCGTCGCTCGGCCGGTCGGCTCGGCCCGGAACCTAGGCCCGTGTTTGAGCGCTCGAAACGGAGTGCCCGCCGATGCCCGTCGTGCGTATGATGGGACTATGAGCACGCCTATCGCCACGCTTCGCTATTCCATCAGGCCAATCCCGACGAGCCTCGCCACGCGCGTCCGCGAGACGCTGACGGACGATTTCGGTAACGCACTCACCGTCTGGGAATCCGACTCACCGGCCCCGTGCAGGCATTGCCTGCGTGTGGCAGCTGCGGGAGAGCGGCTCATCGTCTTCGCGTATCGGCCATTCGACGGAGGCGGTCCGTACGCCGAGGTCGGCCCGGTCTTCATCCACGCGGACGCCTGCGCAGCGTATGGCGACCACCAGCTGTTCCCGCAGGATTTCGTGCAGCGCCTCCTGACCATGCGCGGGTATAACGAGCGCGGCACGATCGAGACCGCTGAGCTGTCGCAACCGGGCGATCCCGAAGCGTCGCTCGAGCGGCTTTTCTCCCACGAGCGCGTGCGCTTCGTCCACGTCAGAAATCCCGCCTGGGGTTGTTTCGACTTCCGCGTCGATCGGGCCTGACGAAGAGCAGAGAGCCGGGGGCTTGAGTCAGCTTCCCAGGATGGCGAGCTCGCGGGCGGCTGTGGCGTTGCCCGGGTCGATTCTGAGCACTTGATGCCAGTACTTGCGCGCCTGTTCCACATCTCCACTATGCAGGCTTGACCAGGCCGCGAAATCCCAGCTGAACATGTCGTTGGGAGCGTAGCGCGCGCTCTGCAGAAAGGCGTCGCGAGCCTTGAGGTATTGCTTGTCCATGAAGTACGTGCGGCCTAGATCGAAGGCGAGCGGCGCGTAGGTCGGGCTGTACGAGAGCCCTGTGCTGGCGATATCGATCGCCGCTTGACGGACCGCGCGGTCGGCGCCG
Source organism: Vulcanimicrobiota bacterium (assembly GCA_963806005.1). Lineage (GTDB taxonomy): Bacteria > Vulcanimicrobiota > Vulcanimicrobiia > Eremiobacterales > Eremiobacteraceae > JAFANK01. Next base: position 329,439 of record CAWDWJ010000008.1, read on the forward strand.
GCCTTCGCATATTCGAGCTCCCACCACGCGTGCCAGCTCTGGGGCACTTTAGGATCGACCCGCGTCGCCTTCTTATAGTAGTACTCCGCATCGGTCAGGCGGAAGACGCGCTCGAAGTTGACCCCGCGATAGTAGACCGTGAAGGCGATGAGCGGCCGGAAAAGCAGCCAGCCGCCGACGAGCACGACGACGAGGATGATCCAGCGGTCGTAGGTGCGGACGATGTACGGGCGCTCGTCGGAGGGTGGTGGCGCTGCGCTCACGGGCGCGGCGTTCACGCGATCACCGTGAAGAAGAGCGCGAGGAAGACGAGGATGTAGCCCGCCGCCATCTCAGCGGCGATATGCCATTTCTTCACCGCCGGGTGATGCGTGTACCACGGGGCGAGCGAGCCCACGAACAACACGGGCACGCCGTGGCCCACCCCGAAGGCGAACATGAGCAGGGAACCGAGGGCCAGCTGGCCTTGGAAGGTCGTGACGGCAAGCGCCCCGATCATGAATGGGGTCGCGTCTGGAGCGATGAGGAACGCGAAGCCGGCACCAAGGAGGTAGGCGCCGATAGCTCCGTGGCCCGCGACGGACATCCATGGCAGCTCCCAACGGATGTCCACGAGCCGGATCATGGAAAGGCCTATGAGCAGGCACAGCGCAGCCGTGAAATAGTAGAGGAAGCCCGTCATGGTGAGCAGCGCGCCGAACGACCCCGCGACCGCGCCCAACAGGGAGTAGATGGTGCAGATGCCCGCGACGAAGGAAAGCGAGAGCCCAACTCCCTCCCAGAACGACTTCGCTTCCTTGCCCGCATAATTGACGATTGCCACCATGCGAGGGACGCTGGACGGGCTCAGGCTCGAGACGACTCCGCCGAAGAGCATGATGGCGAGCGCTAACCATAGATGATGGTAGACGACGTCGCGCATGTTCTCGGTGAGTTCCCAGATGTTGCCCCAATCCATACATTACCCTTATCGGCGGCAGGCGCTGGAGCGTCCAGGGCCAAGGGGTGCGGGACACAACACATGCCCGATCGGAAGGTACGCGACATGATCACGCACGCGGACTTGGAGCGGCTCATCCGCCAGGCGATCCCTGATGCTCGCGTGGAGACGCGCGACAGGACCGGGACCCTCGACCATTACAACATCTCGGTGACGTCGACCGTCTTTTCGGGCAAGCCCTTGCTCGACCAGCATCGAATGGTCTATGACGCCCTCTCAGAGGCGCTCAAGGATGGACGGCTCCACGCCGTCGAGCTGAAAACGGAAGTGACACGATGACGAGCGATGTGAAACAGCAGATCGACGCGGAGATCGCGACGCACAAGATCCTTGTCTATGGCAAGGGCACGAAGCAGGCGCCGCGCTGCGGTTTCACGCTCGAAACCATCGATTTCTTCACCCAGATCGGCTTCCCGTTCGAGGTGCTCGACGTGCTGGGCGACGATGCCAAGCGTCAAGCGCTGACCGAGATGACCGACTGGCCGACCCTTCCCAAGGTCTTCATCAACGGCAAGTTCTACGGCGACACGGACATACTTGGTCCGATGCTCGAGAACGGAGAGCTCGAGCGCGTGATCGCTGACGCCTTTGCCGACGCGCGCACCTAGGCGCTCCGCGCGAAACGCGATTCGCCGGAACGGGACGCCGGGAACGCCCGCGCAGCGGCGAGGTGGAGGGCGTTTGTCACCCCTCCGACGAAACCGCATGTCCCGGGCTTGGCAGACTCTTTAGGTGCCACGCTCTCACGTATTTACAAAGGGCATGCGAATACTTTTCGGACGCGGCGCAGACGAGCCGGGCTCAGCCGCACCACCCCCAACCGGCGGTCTCGAGCGAACGGCGTACACCGCTGCCGCCGTATTGCTCGTCGCCCTCTTGGTCTCGATCGTGGGATCCGTCGTCACCTACGTCCGCGTCAACGCGGCCTACGTTCGCCAGAACTCCATCGCTCTCGCAGAAGAGCAGCTCGAGGATTGCATGCGCAACCAGCTCGACGAAGAGGCCGCGCTGCGCGGGTTCTTGGCGTCCGGGCAGCGGGTGTTCCTCGAGCCCTACTACCGGGCGCATCCCGACTTCGCCACGCACGTCGACGAGCTGCAGCGCCAGCTCGAACGCGCGTCGTTGCAGGAGGGCTACGAGATCGCGTTCGACATGCGACGCTCGCACGCCATCTGGGAGAAGGAGATCGCACAGCCGCTCATCGCCCAACCGTCGGCCGGGGGCGAGCTCATGCGCATCAAGAGCGGAAAGATCCTCTCCGATGAGATACGACGCGACCACGACCAGCTGACACTCATCCTCGAAGACCAGTCGACGGCCGCCCAAGACGCCGTCAAGACGTTGCTCCTGCGTGCGGCCTTGCTGACCGCCGCCCTCATGTTGCTCTTCGGCCTGTCGGCCATCATCGCCGACATCGTGCGATCCCGGACCCAGGTGGCCCTCGAGCGCGAGCGCATGGTGGGCGACACGCTGCAGCGCGCGTTCCTCAGCGGCTGGGACGTCATCTCCTATCTCCGCGTGGGGACGGCGTATCTGTCGGCCGCCCGCAACGTCGCCGTCGGCGGCGACCTCTTCGACGTCCACCGTATCGACGAGAACCGCTGCCTGCTCGTGGTCGCCGACGTGTCCGGCAAGGGCCTCGACGCCGCGGTGGACACCGCGTTTGTCAAGTATTCGCTGCGTGCGCTCGTCGAGGACCACCACGACCCGACGACCCTGCTGCGCAAGTTCAACACGTCCTTCATCAAATCGATCCGCGACGAGACGTCGTTCGTCAGCCTGTTCGCGGGAGTGCTCGACGCCAGGTCGCAGACCCTGCGCTACGCGAGCGCCGGCCACTCGCCCGTCTACCTGCGGCGCGGCGACCAGGTGAGCCAGCTGCCGGTGACCGGGCCGCTCATCGGCTTGCGCAGCGAAGACGAGTTCCCGTCGGTCGACGAGGTGCTGTTCCCGCACGACATCCTCGTGCTGGCCACCGACGGGTTCACCGAAGCACGCGACACCGCGGGGGTGATGATCGATGACGCCGGCGCCATGCGCATCATCCGCGAGGCGCCCAAGCAGCCGCAGAAGCTGGCCGACTACATCGTCGCCGCGGTGACCCGCGCTTCGGGCGGCCGCATCGCCGACGACCTGGCGCTGCTCATCATCGAGCTTGCTCCCCCGGAGGGGGCAGATGCCAAGGCCGCCCGCGCGGGCCAAACCCAGGCCGCATCAGCGTTTGCGGCGTCTCGGGCGTAAGTGGCGTCCGGACGCTGCGGGCTTGCCTGTGAGGACTGCGGAGAGGTGCTGTGGATCAGCCAGGGCATGCTGCACGTGCGCTGGCTGCGCGATCGCGAGCATATCGTCCGCGAGGTGGCGCTGCATTCATCCGCGGGCCTGGAGACGTGGATGAACGACGGCCTCGCCTTTCTCGACGAGCACCGGGGTCACGGCGTCGTGGTCGTCAGCGAGTAAGCGGCGAATAAAAAAGAGCGAAGGGCAACTTCGCTCTTCCTCTATGTAACGCTCGACGTTACCTTGTGGTTATTTCTTCTTCTTGGCCTTAGCCTTTTTCTTCTTTGCCATTTTCGAACACCTCCATCCTGCGGAGTAAATGGGGTGACTCGCTCACTACTTGAGCTTGGATGACGTAGTTGCCCTTGGCGCAGGTTTTTTCCTTCTGCCCGACCCACCGATCCGTTGCGCTCAGATCGCGGATGATTTTTTCTCGCGCGCCTCACCGCGCGCTTCGTCACAAGAAAAAAGAGCGAAGGTTCTCTTCGCTCTTGTCAATCTTCGGGTTGGTTCAGCTTCCGAGCGCGCGTCGTACCTTTGCTCTACGCACCGCCTTCTTGACGGCTCGTTTGACTCTGCGCCGGCGTACTGCCTTGCGGACCTTCGCTCTGCGGACGGCCTTTCTGACCTTCCGTTTCGCGACGGCCTTTCTGATTCTCTTCGCCATAGTGACACCTCCATTCTGCGGAGTGAATGGGAATGGCTCACACGGGAGCTCGGATATTGTACTTGCTTCTCGTAGAGAGGTATTCCTTTACGCGTGAATGCGCGGATCGACCCGGTCGCGCAGCGGCATTCCCATGCGATGATACTTCGCAGCGATCATCTCAGCGAGAATCGCGACCGCGATCTCTTCCGGGGATTGCGCACCGATGTCAAGACCGATCGGGCCATGCAGGCGCTCGACGACGTCTGCGGCGATGCCGGCGTCGAGCAGGCGCGCGCGCCGCTGCGCTTGCGTCTTCTTCGAGCCGATCGCGCCAACGTAGCGCGCACGACCGGGCAGCACCCGCACCAAGGTGGGGTCGTCGAACTTCTCGTCGTGCGTCAGCACGGCGATATAGGTGTTCTCGTCGATCGTCAGACCGGGCAGGGCGTCATCTGGCCATTCGACGATGAGCGAGGCCGCGTCCGGAAAGCGCTCGCGGTTGCACAGGGTCGGACGCGGGTCGATCACCGTCACCGCAAAGCCGGCCCGGGCCGCCATCGAACACAGCGCCATGGCGATATGGACCGCCCCCACGAGGATCGCCTGGGGACGGGGTATGCTGACGTCCACGAACATCTGATACTCGCCGACCGCGACGGTGGTCGAGCGTCCGGCGGCGATGAGGTCGCGCGCGAGCTCCGCGGCCTGGGCCTGCGCCTCGTCGTCGCCGAGGTCGCCCGTCACCCTACCCTCGGCCGCCACCACGACCTTGCGTCCGACATTGCGCGGCCCGCGCACGATCGTGCAGACGGCGAACGCGCCGCCGGCGCTCGTGTCGGGAAGCGATACGAGCGGCTCGATGAAGACGTCGATCGCACCGCCGCACGAGAGCCCGACATCCCACATCATGTCGCGATTGATGCCGTAGCGGACGATGGCCGGCGCGCCGCTTTCGATGACCGCTTTGGCCTCCTCGGCAACCGCGGATTCCACGCAGCCGCCGCTCACCGATCCCGCGACGAGTCCCGAGGCCGAGATCGCCATCTTCGCGCCTTCAGAGCGCGGCGCGGAGCCGTCGACCTTGATGACCGTGGCGAGCGCCAGACGTTCGCCCCGCTTTTGCCATTGCGCGATGCTGTCGATGATGTCTTCCATGGTTGGATCCGCTCCCCGCGTCAGCTTGCGTCCTCGAGCGTTCGGGATTGCGCGCGCGCGGGCCGCCGCCGGTCGACCGCGCGTAACGCCAGGACGAGCTGGACAAGGCTCTTGAGATTGTGCGCCGGCAGAAAGTCGTCGATGAACGGCAGCGCCGCGCGCATGCCGATGGTCTGAGGCCGGTAGTTGCGCCCACCAAGCAGCGGGTTGAGCCAGATCAAGCGATAGCTCATGCGCTGCAAGCGCTGCATCTCCCGCGCGAGCAGGCCGATGTCGCCACGGTCCCAACCGTCGCTGATGATGATGACGATCGCGCCGCGCGCGAGCACCCTGCGCGCCCAGTTGATGTTGAACTCGTGCAGGCTCTCGCCGATGCGCGTCCCGCCGCCCCAGTCTGCCACGCTCGCCGCGACTTCATCGAGCGCTTCGTTGACGTCGCGCCGCCGGATCTGCCTCGTGATGCGTGTGAGGCGCGTGCCGAAGACGAACGCCTCGACGCGGCCTATGGCGCGGCGCATGGCGTGGACGAATTGCAGCAGGAGGCGCGCATAACGGTCCATGGAGCCCGAGATGTCGCAGAGCAGCACGACATCGCGCTGCTTGAGGCGCGGCGCCCGCGTGCGCAGGTCGAGCGGTTCGCCGAACTGACGGAGGCTCGCGCGTAGCGTCCGGCGCGCATCGAAAACGCCGCCGCCCGCGCCCGGCGCGGTGCGCCGTGATACGCGCTTGCCAAGCTCGAGCTGTTTGTGGCGGCTCAACTCGTGCGCCAGCTGCACCTCGGCCGCGGTCAGACGCGAGAAGTCTTTTTCGCCGAGCGCTTCGGCGAAGCTATAGGTGAAGCTGCGGTCGCCCTGGGGGACCACCTTCGCATCGGCGGGCGCTACGTGAGCGTCGCTCTGCGCGGCCGGTTCGGCGTGTGGTCGGCCCTGCTCGGCGGCTGCCTGTTGGGCCGGGAGCGCGGGCCGACCGTCGGCGTCGGCGCCCGGCACGTTCTCGTTGTGCTCGTCTCGCTCGTCAGGTCCGCGCGACATCCCTGCGCTCGACCAGAACGCGTCGAAGGCGGCGTCGAAACGGCGCCGCTCGTCCGCGCTGCGCACGAAGACGCAGCGTCCTGCCGCTTTGACGTCTTCGCGTGAGGAGAACCCGATCTGCGTGAGCGCTCGGGCGAAGAGCACGATGCGATCGGGCTGGGCGCCGAGGCCGAACCTGCGCAGCACGCGGCCGAAGATGATGAGGTTGAGCGCGATCGTTGGGGCGCCCGTCATGCGGGGACGGCGGCCTTCTTCGCCTCGTGCACGCGTGCCGCCAGGCCTGCGTGACGGATCTTCTTGACGTCTTCTTGATACTTGAGGAGCGCGCCGATGGTCTGGGCTGTGACCGTCTCGTCGAGCGTCGTCGTGCCGAGCGCGACGAGCGCGGCTGCCCAGTCGATCGTCTCCGCCACGCCGGGCTGCTTGTAGAGCGCTTCCGAGCGCAGGGAAGCGACGAACGCCGCGGCCTCTCGGGCGAGCGTCCGGCTGATGCCGGGGACCTTGGCTTCGGTGATCTGGGCTTCGCGGGCCAGGTCCGGGTAATCGATCCAGTGGTACAGACAGCGGCGTTTGAGCGCGTCGTGGACCTCGCGCGTGCGGTTGCTCGTGAGGACGACGATAGGTGGATGCTTGGTCGAGAACGTGCCGATCTCGGGCACAGTCACGGTGAAATCCGACAAGAGCTCGAGCAGAAAGGCTTCGAATTCCTCATCGGCACGATCGATCTCGTCGATGAGCAGCACGGCGGGGGCATCGCCGCTGTCCTCGATGGCCTGCAATAGCGGGCGCTTGATGAGGAACTCAGGACCGAAGATCTCGCGCTCGGTCGCCTCCGAGGATGCAAGACCGCCGCGCGCCTCTGCAAGTCGTATGTGGAGGATCTGCCGCGCGTAGTTCCATTCATACACCGCGTGGTTGACGTCGAGGCCTTCGTAGCATTGCAGGCGGATGAGCCGGCGCTGCAGACCGTTCGCCAGCACTTTGGCGACCTCGGTCTTGCCCACGCCCGCTTCACCTTCCAGGAAGAGCGGTTTGCCCAGACGCAGGCCTAGGAAGATGGAGACCGCCAGACTGCGGTCCGCGATGTAGCGGTGCTCTTCGAGCAGACGGCTCACGTCCTCGATGGACTGCGGCATGTGCTCCATGGGCTTACCTGGGTTCACGATGAGAAAGCGGGCCGCCTGCGCGCGACAAAAGTCGTGCCACGTATGAGTGTGGCAGGGCGATTCCGGCCCCGTCGCAAAACGGTGGACAGTGATCCGTTGGCTTGTCGGCGGCCTCGTGGTGGTCGCCGTTGTCGTCCTCATCGCAGCCCTGTATCCGAATGCGAACGCTCCCGACCGTGGGCCGGCTCAAGTGATCGGCGGTCAGATGCCAGCGCTGACCCTGCCCGCGCTGCGCGGCCCCGATGTGAGTCTCACAGCCTTGCGCGGCAAAGACGTGCTCGTGAACGTGTGGGCGACCTGGTGCGGACCGTGCCGGCGGGAGATGCCGGCGCTCGGCAAGCTGACACGGGCGATGGGACCGCGGCTCACCGTCGTGGCCATCGATCAGGGGGAAGATGCGCAGGTCGTGAACGCCTATGTCAGACAGTTCGGAGTGGATTTCCCGGTCTATCTCGATCGCCAGCAGCGCGTCGGCACGATGATGCACTTGGTCGGCCTGCCGAGCTCGTTCTTCGTCGATCGCTCGGGAGTCGTCCGCGACGCGGTTGATGGCGAGATGACCTATCAGATGATGATGGAGAAAGCGCAGCGGCTCGTCGCCGGCGGTTGATACACTGATGAAACAGCGATTCCGTAGAGCCGCGATCCTTCCCACCCTCAAGGCGATGGCGCTCGTCGCGCTCGCCGTCTTCTTGTTCGCCGTGGTGGCGACGGGCGGCTGCAGCTCGAGCTCGACGCCGAACGTCATCAACAACTCTCCGACGCCGACGGTGACGCCGACGCCGTCCGGGTCTCCGACGCCGACGCCGTCCCCGACGCCGACGCCCACGCCTACCCCGACCGCGGTCGATTTCGTCGTCCTGGCGTATTCAAGCGTCGCACCGACCACCGATCCTACCTATGGGCAGATCGACGGATTCGGCGTCGCGACCGCCAAGCCGACCTCGACGCCGCTCCCCGCCGTCGTCTCGCAAGTCGTCACCGTGCACTGCAACCAGACGATCCAGTTCTTCAACCTCGATCGTCTGCAGCCGCACACGGCCTCGCTCTTAGGTCCCGCGACGCCGCCGACGTGGCCCGCATGGAACAACGTCAACGGTGCGATCGTGGGCAGCTCGCTGCTCACCGCGATCACCTACCCGCAGTTCTCGACGGGAACGCTCTTCGCATACCCATCGACCTCCTCGAGCTCGCTTGTGTACTCCACCGGCACGGCTGCGGGTGTGTTCTACTTCGGCGACTACTATCAATACCAAGCAAATCCGGCGATGAGGACCGCGATCGACATCCTCTGTCCTTAGTCCCGGTTTTTTCAGCATAGCATTCAGCACCGTTTCATCCCCTCGCAGTACGCTCATGTAGGCGGGTGGGATGTTGCGCCCTGTCGTTCCACCCGCCACAATCGCGGATCGCGATATGATCGGGGCGGGAGGAACGGGATATCGTGAATCTTCAAGCGATTTTCAGATTACCGGCGACTTTGGGGGCGATCGCCGTCGCGAGCGCACTGGCCGTGGCGGCGTGCGGCGGCGGTGGCGGCAGCAGCCTCAACGGCCAAGGCTGTATGTCCTACGGCGGCGGCGGCGGTAATGGATCCGGAAACTGTGCGGGCCATCCAGCGCCGAGTCCGACGCCGGCGCCATCTGTGGCAGCGGTCGGGATTTTGCTCAGTGGGGAATCGATGGTCGCGGCCGTCACCTACGGCAACGTGCTGGGCTTCTTCAACGGTGTGAGCGGCAACCCGCCGAGCGGTTCGGGCGTCGTGAATCTCACCGCCGCAACCAACGTCCAGTTCTTGAACTTCGAACCCAGTGCCGGCGGCTTTGGTCAGCACACGGCAAGTTTCATCCAGGCGTGGAGTGGATCGTTTCCGGCAACACCGACGATCCCGTCGACCGCCGCTGCCGCGGGCACGTCCATCAGCAGCACCGGTTTTAGCACGGGACCCATCAACCCGGCCAGCGCGTCGGCCATCTACAATTCAGGCGGTCCGGGGATCTTCATCTTCGGCTGCGCCTTCCATTATGTGTCAAATGGCATGCGCACGGTCATCATCGTGACCTGACGTCAAGCGCGCTCCGCTCGGCGCAGTGAGGGGCTGGACGAACGTCTAGCCCCTTCGCATTGCCTGATCTAGGCTTAGCTCGCCTTGCTCCGCGCGCTGAGGGAGGGGAGTATTTTGATGAAGTTCTGCGCGAGCGTGTCGTAGTCGGGTGACTCGTACTCTTCGACGCGACCCGCATCGCACAGCTGCGTGAGCGCGGGGTCGATGGGCAGCTGGGCGAGCAGCGGCGCACCGCTCTCCACCACGAGCTGCACGCCCTTTGACGCACCGAAGAGCTCGAAGCGAGTGCCCGTCTGGGCGTCCTGGAAGTACGACATGTTCTCGACCAGGCCGACGATCGGCACCTTGAGCTGCTGCGCGAGCTTGACCGCCTTGCTGACGATCATGGTGGTCAGGCCTTGCGGCGTCGTCACGAGCACGACGCCCGAGACCGGCAGCGCTTGCAACACGGTGAGCGGAGCATCCGACGTGCCCGGCGGCAGGTCGATGAAGAGATAATCGATCGCGCCCCATTCCAGGTCCGTGTAGAACTGTTGGATGGCGCGCGAGACCATGGGGCCGCGCCAGATCACCGCGTCACCTTCGTTGTCGAGGATGAGGTTCATGGACATGATGGGGATGCCACCGCGCGTGGCGGGCGGGTGCGGCTTCTTGTCGGCGCCTTCGTAGGGCCGCTCGCTGACGCCGAACAGACGCGCCATGCTCGGGCCTGTGATGTCCGCGTCGAGGATGCCGACCTTGTATCCGCGCTTGTGCAACGCGACGGCGAGCAATGCGGTGACAAGCGACTTGCCGACGCCGCCTTTGCCGGACATGATGGCCACGACGTGCTCGATGCCGGGCTTGCGCGTGCGCTCGGGTGGTGGCGTCTTGGCGGCCATCGCCGGCCGCTCGCGCGGAGGCGGCACCGTGCCGTCGGCGATGAAGCGGTTGAGATCGGCGACGAGCGCATCGAGGTCGAGACGGTGCGCGCCCGCCCCCTGACGGATAGTCTCGTGCGTCGAGACGTGACAACCTGCGCAGGGCAATCCGTGCGCGCCGAAGACGCGGTCGGCGCCGGGATGCTTCTCGACGACTTCCTTGATCGTGATGTCGGGTGAGATGGAGCTCATGCTTCCCTAGCGTTCGCCACAAAGGACCGCAAATACCGCTCACGAACCCCGTCGCACGGAGATTTGATACAGATGCGATGTTCCATCGTTGCTCGCTGCGCGTCGCTTGCCGCCATCGTCGCAGTCGCGAGCGTCACCCTCGCCGGGTGTTCGGGTAACGCGCCGAGCGGCCAGAGCGCCGGTACCTCCGGATCCGTCGTCAAGATCGGCGCCGACCTTCCCGTCTCAGGCGGCGATGCGTCCGACGGCGTGCCGACCGCGAACGGCGTCAAGCTCGCGGTCATCGATGCGAACAAGCGCAAACTCATCCCCGGCTACACGATCGAGGCGTCGGTCGTCGACGACGCGGTCAACGGCGTCCACAATCCGAGCCAAGGCGCCAAGAACATCCAGGCGTTTGCAAGCGACCCGGCCGTGCTCGGCGTCGTCGGCCCGTTCAATAGCAACGTGGCCAAGGCGGAGATCCCTCTTTCCAATAGCCTGGGCATCGCGCTCGTCAGCCCGGCGAACACCAATCCGGATCTGACGAAGGGTCCCCTCGCGCTCGAGCTGCGCACGACCAATCCGAGCGCCATCACCTATTTCCGCGTCTGCACGACCGACGACATCCAGGGCCCGGCTGGCGCCGACTACGCGGCGCAGGTCGTCAAACTCAAACGTGCCTACGTGCTCGACGACAACGAGACATATGGCAAAGGTGTCGCCGACCAGTGGGCCGCGCAGTTCCAACGGGATGGCGGTACGGTGCTCGGCCACGATCATATCACCAAAGGCCAGCAAGATTTCCATGCGCTCTTGACGCGCGCCGCGAGCCTGAACCCCGACGTCGTCTTCTACGGGGGCACGACGTCGACCGGCGGTGGACTCGTCCGCAAGCAGATGGCCGATGCCGGGCTGGGCGGCATCGCCTACTTCGGCGCGGACGGCATCCGCAACGACCAGTTCCTCACCGATGCCGGCGCGACGGCGAACGGCGCCTATGCCACGGTCGCCACCGTCAACGCGAGCAAGATCCCTGCCGCGCAGGCGTTCCTCAAAGAGTACCAAGCGCAGTTCGGGGTGCCGGTCGGGTCGTATTCGGCCAATGGCTACGTCGCCGCCATGACGCTCATCGAGGCCATCGCCACCGCCATGAAAGACAATGGCGGAGCGCTGCCGACGCGCGCGCAGGTGCTCGACCAGCTGCGTTCGGGCAAGCCGCACGTCAGCATCATCGGGACCTTCTCGTTCGACAGCAGCGGCGACACGACGAACAAGATCATCTCCATCTACGGAGTAAGCGGCGGCGCGTGGGTCTTCCTCACTCAGAAGAACTACGCCAAGTGACCTAAAGCGGCCTTACGGCGTGCCTGAAATCCATCAGTTCTTCCAGCAGCTCATCAATGGCATCGCGCTGGGCGGCGTCTACGCGCTCATCGCGCTCGGCTACACCATGGTCTACGGCATCATCGAGCTCATCAACTTCGCCCACGGCGACGTCTACACGCTTGGGTCGTATTTCTCGCTCAGCATCTTAGCGCTCATACCGTTGTCACGCTTCACGCATGGTTGGGAGCTCTGGCTCATCGCCATCGCGGTCATCCTGCTGGCGGCGCTGCTCTGCGGCATCGTCGGCGTGCTCATCGAGCGCCTGGCCTATCGCCGTCTGCGCAATGCCCCACGCCTTGCGCCGCTCATCACCGCCATCGGCGTCTCGCTCATCCTTGAGAACATCATGCAGATCTGGAAAGGCACCTCCGAGGTGCCGTTCCCGCAGTTCCTGCCCGACACGGTGCATGCCATCGCCGGCGTCGAGATCCACGACCACGCCGTGCTCGTGGTCGTGGTGAGCCTGGTCGCCATGGCGGCGCTCAACCTCTCGTCTTCCGCACGAAGCTCGGCACCGCCATGCGCGCGACCGCCCAGGACCGAGACGCGGCCGCGCTCATGGGCATCAACATCAACTCGACGATCGCCTGGACCTTCTTCATCGGCGCGGCGCTGGCCGGCGTGGCGGGCTTCATCTCCGGCATCTACTACGGCACCACGTTCTTCCTCAATGGCTATCAGGCAGGCCTCAAGGCATTCACCGCCGCGGTGCTCGGCGGCATCGGCAACATCACCGGCGCCATGCTTGGCGGCTTTCTCATCGGCATCGTCGAGGCCATGACATCGCAGTATATCTCCGACCAATGGACGTCTGTGGTCGTCTTCACGATCCTCATCCTCATCCTCGTGTTCCGGCCGAGCGGTCTCTTGGGCGAGCAGGTCCCCGAGAAGGTATGAGCAGATGAAGCGCGCTCTCGCCATCGCCGTGGGCGATCATCCTGCTGCTGCGTGCTCGCCGCTCATCGACCGCAACAGCTCGCACATCTCCGCCTATGCCGATACGGGCGGACTCGTGCTCTTGGCCTTTGGACTCAACATCATCGTCGGCTACGCCGGGCTGCTCGCGCTCGGCTTCGCCGCCTTCTTCGCCATCGGCGCGTACACGTATGGCATTCTTGGCCTCGCCGCAGTACGGGCTGCACCTCAACTTCTGGCCGATGATCCTCGTCAGCGCCGCGGTCGCCGCGCTGTTCGGACTTGTGCTCGGCGCGCCGACACTGCGTCTGCGCGGGGATTACCTCGCCATCGTCACGCTCGGCTTCGGCGAGATCGTGCCGCAGGTGCTGCAAAACCTCGACAAGTGGACGGGCGGTCCGGACGGCATCGCGGGCATCGACCAGCCGCGCTTGTTCGGCTACGCGTTCGGCTTCAACCCGGTCCCCTACTACTATCTCTACTTGGTCATTATCCTCATCGCGCTCTGGCTGCTCAGCAATCTGCGGCACTCGCGCATCGGCCGGTCCTGGATGGCCATCCGCGAAGACGAACTGGCCGCTGCGCACATGGGCATCAACACGACCGGCGCCAAGCTTGCGGCTTTCTCGCTCGGCGCGGCGTTCGCGGGCGTCGCGGGCGTGCTCTTTGCCGCCAAACTCAGCACGGTGAGCCCTGGCGGATTCGATTTCAACATGTCGGTGATGATCCTCGCGGCGCTCGTGCTGGGCGGCATGGGCAATCTGACAGGCGTGCTCACCGGCGCCGCCATCATCGGGCTGCTCAACTTCCTCATCTTGCCGCAATCGACGAACTGGGTGCAGTCGCTCGGGCAGCAGCTGCACGCAAGCGCCTTGGCCAACCTCGACCTCAACCAGTACCGCTTCATGCTCTACGGCATCATCCTCGTGCTCGTCATGCTCTTCCGGCCCGAGGGCCTCATCCCAAGCGCCACGCGCCGCGCCGAGCTGCATGCCGACCAGGCAGAGAGCGCGTTGCCCGAGGCGAACTTCTGATGGCGCTCCTCGAGCTGTCGTCCGTGAGCAAGAACTTCGGCGGTCTTGCCGCCGTCAAGGATCTGACGCTGTCCGTCGAGAGCGGCCGCGATCGTCAGCCTCATCGGGCCCAACGGCGCCGGCAAGTCGACGGTCTTCAATCTCATCACCGGCATCTACACGCCCGAGCAGCGGCACGATCGTCTTCGAGGGCCGGTCGCTAGGCGGCGCGCGGCCAGATCTTGTGACGGCGGCCGGTATCGCCCGCACCTTTCAGAACATCCGTCTCTTCTCGTTCATGACGGTCCTCGAGAACGTCATGGTCGGGCGCAACGCGCGCATGCACGCGACCATCGCCGACAGTGCGCTGCATACGCCACGCGCTGCGCGCGAGGACGACGAGGTTGGACGAGCCGCGAAAGAGCTGCTCGACGCCTTTGGCCTGACCGGCTTTACCCATGAGTGGGCGCGCAATCTGCCCTATGGCATGCAGCGGCGCTTGGAGATCGCGCGCGCGCTCTCAAGCGAGCCGCGGCTCTTGCTGCTCGACGAGCCTGCAGCAGGCACGAACCCGGCGGAGAAACAGGCGCTGATGCGTCTCGTGCAATCCGTGCGCGACCGTGGCGTCACGGTGCTGCTCATCGAACACGACATGCGCCTCGTGATGGGCATCTCCGATGAGATCCACGTCCTCGACTACGGCGAGAAGATCGCGCAGGGGACGCCCGAGCAGGTGCGGCGCGATCCGCGGGTGATCGAAGCCTACCTCGGCAAGGGCGCATGAGCGCGGCTGTCCTCTCCCTCGCCGGCGTCGACGCCTACTATGGCGGATCCAGGCCTTGCGCGGGTTGTCGCTTGAGGTCGGCGAGGGCGAGATCGTCGCGCTCATCGGCGCGAACGGCGCGGGCAAGACGACGACGCTGCGCTCCATCTCCGGGCTGCTCAAACCGGCGCGTGGTTCGATCACGCTCAACGGCGAGAACATCGTGGGCATGGTGCCCGATGCGATCGTGCGAAAAGGGGTCATCCAGTCTCCCGAGGGCCGGCGGATCTTCCCGCGACTGACCGTGCTCGAAAACCTGCGCTTGGGAGCTTACGCGCGCAGGGACGCCGGCATCGGCGCGGACCTCGACCGGGTCCTCACCCTCTTCCCTCGCCTCAAGGAGCGCCTCAAACAGAAGGGCGGCACGCTTTCGGGCGGGGAGCAGCAGATGCTCGCCATCGCGCGAGCGCTCATGGCGCGCCCGCGGGTGTTGCTCTTAGACGAGCCGTCGCTGGGCTTATCGCCGATCCTCGTGGACACGATCTTCTCCGTGATCGCGGACGTCAACACGCACGGCGTTCCCATCCTGCTCATCGAGCAGAACGCCCGCAAAGCGCTGCAGATCGCAGCGCGCGGCTACGTCATGGAGACGGGAACGATCGTGAAGAGCGGCCCCGCGGCGGAGCTTTTGGCCGACGATGACGTGCGCAAGGCTTATTTGGGCGAGGAGTAGCCGTTCGCCGCCGGGGGGACGAGCTTCATCACGTAATCGTCGTCCGAAGCGCCATAGGCGATCCACACGGCGTGCGTCACGGGATCGACGGCGACGGAATGGGTCCGCCGCGGCACGGTGATGTCAGCCACGTGCTCCGCGCCGCTGTCGGTCTCTTGGACGATCGAGACGAGCCCGAGGCTGCTCGCGCAGTAGATACGCTTTGTGCCCGGATCGAACGCGATCTGATCGACCGAGGCGGCGATGTCGACGGCCGCGATGACCGTGCCCGTCGTCGTGTCGATGACCGCGAGCTTGCCGTTCGCGCCCGCCGTGAAGAGTCGGTGTGACGCGCCGTCGACGGCAAGGCCGTGGGGTTCGACCGCCGGCGCCGCATGCCAGGTCGCGACGACACGATTGAGGTTGGGATCGATGACCACGACGTCGCCTGTCGATTCGACATTCTGATAGATGCGGTCGGAGACCGGGTCGTAGACGACGTACTCGAGCGAGCCCCCGATGGGGATGTTCCAGTAGACCTTGTTGGTCTTGGCGTTGATGATGACGATCTGGTTGTTGTCATACCGATCGGCATAGAGCATGCCGTTTTTTGGATCGAAGGCGATGGCGTCGATGGGCCCACCCGTCGCCACCTGGTCGTCCTTGACCACGTACTTGCGTCCCAAGACGACGACGGACGGCGGACGGCTCGACCCGACGAAGTACTTCCCATCCTTCACGTCGACCGCGATGCCGTGGCCTTCCCCGACGGCCTCCTGCCGCAAGACGGAATTGTCGTTGAGGTCGATGACGTCGAACGTCCGGCTACCGGTGTGCGCGACGAGCAGGCGCCGGTACTTCTCGTCGACCTCCAGGTAGTCGAAGAAGCCTGGCGCGCGTGGGTCGAGCACGGGCGTCTGCGGAGCGAGCGGCGGCGGGGACTCGGCGCCCGGCGACGTGCCGGCTGCAGCGGCCACAAGCCCGACGGCGGCGAGCAGCATCCATGCGAAGCGTTTCATGCGGTTCACCTTTTCGCGGCGACGCCGAGCCCATCGCCGATCGGCACGATGGTCGCGTTGAGCGCCGGATGGCGGAGCAGTTCTTCATTGAACCTGCGGATGGCCTTGGTGGTGTCCGGATCCGCCGCGGCCGGCGCCTGTGATGCGGCGTGGCCCCACAGCAGATTATCCGCCACGAGCAGCCCGCATTTTTTCAGCAAAGGCACGCTCGACTCGAGGTACTGAGGGTACTCCTCCTTGAGCGCGTCGATGAAGATCAGATCGAAGCTGTCTTTGGGCAGACCGGGCAACACCTCAAGCGCCGGCCGGTTGACGATCTCGACGCGTGCGCCGACGCCCGCCCGCGCGAAGAACGCGGATGCGATGGCGGTCCTCGTGCGGTCGGGGTCGATCGTGATGATCTTGCCCGTCGCCCCTTGCGCCCGAGCCATCCACAAGGTGGAGTAGCCGTACGCGGTGCCGATCTCCAAGATGTTGTCCGCGCGCAGCGCGCTCACGAGCACGGACAAAAAGCGCCCCGTCTCCCGGTCGACGATAGGTATGCCTTCACCGCGGCCGCTGCTCTCGAGCTCGGACGCGATGGCGTCGATCGCCGGATGGGTGCGTTCGAGATATTCGAGATCGCGCTCCCAGGCAGAATCCGTTCCCTCGTCCGCCGCCGTCGCAGCCCGGGTCAGGCTATTGAGGAGGTCGCCGGCGTTTCGGGCCGAGGTGGCGATCGTCTCAAAGGCGGCGCGTGTCTGTGCGGCGTCGGCGGCGCGCTTGGCGTTGAGGTCGGCGACGGCGAGCATGGTCCCGATGACGTTGTTGAGGTCGTGGGCGTTGGTACGGACGTCAGGTCTCACAGGTGGCCCCCGTTCGTAGACTCTTAAAGGAAGGAGAGCTGGTCGCGGTCCTCGCCGGCTGCGATGCGGGCGTCGGGTGGCACGAGGTCCCCGAAACGAGCAACGAAGTCGGCGACGCGCCGCACGAGATAGTCTCTGTCTTCATCGCGCGCGTACTCATCGAGCAATGCGAGCTCGCCGCCCGAGCGCTGGTAGACCCGGACTTTGTCGCCCACGGCAAGGCCCCTCTCGGAGAGCGCCGCGGCCAGCCGGCGGTTTGCGGTCGTGTTGAAGGTCTTCGAGGTGATTGACTCGCGACGCGCGATCTCCTCGGGTGAGAACTTGCGCTCGTGGATCTTGTCGACTGTGTTGCGCACGAGCTGCGCGATCTCTGCTTCCCGTCCTTCGATGAGCAGCGCCGCGATCGCCTGGACGAGCGCGCGCCCGAACGGCTCGTCGCGGCTCGAGCGCAGCGCCGATCCACGCATCAGGAGCTCACCGGACAAGCGCTTGAGGACGTAGTTCTTGGCTTTGAGCGAGAGCATGACCGGATAGCGCTCTTCCGCCACGAGGTGGAGTCCGTCGCCCAGCGTCTGCCCGACGGTGTCGACCACGGCGTCCGGCGCGCCGCTCGGCGCGACGAAGTACGCGCCGTCGGTATCGGCCTCGATGACCGTGCAGCCGCGATCGCGCAGTCCGGCCACGATCCGCGACATGACCTCACGCCCCGCTTCAGTCACTCGACCGGCGGCGACCGGGTCGTTGAAGTGCAGCCCATTTGTGCCCAAGAATCCGAAGAACGAGTTGATGAGGATCTTGAACGCGTTCTGCAATCCGTCGGCGGCGAGCAGGTCATCGCGGCGGCCGTCCGCACCCGCCCGTTCCGCGTCACGCTTGACCGCGATACGCATGTCGCGCAGGCCTGCGAGCATGGGCAAGAACACGCCAAGGTCGTCGTCCCATGGGGCGATGCCGCGGGCCAGCATGAGCGACGGGTAGAGGCTCTCCACATCGCACTTCATCACGTCGTGGAAGACGCCGGTGAGGAACGCCTCGCTGAAGGCGCCTTCGATGGGCGCCATGGGCCGCGGGCGCGGTATCGACGTGCGTTCCCGCAAGTAGGCGCGCACCATGAGACGTTCGATCCGGCTGCCGATGCCCACGCAGGCGATGCCTTGCAGCGTCTCGGGCACCATCTGCGCTTGATACAGCTCGTTTGGGGTGACGAGCGCGGAGAGGCGCCCCGTATCGCGAGCGTCATCCAGACAGTAGTCCTTGATCTTGGCGCGCATCTGCGGGTCCGACCACAGCCCGCGCATGTTCGCGGCGTCGACCATGGCCCGCTCGTCGTCGCCGATCCCGAGATGCCGCACGATATGCTTGAGCTTGTAGTTGGGGAGCTTGCGGCCCACGTCCCAGCGCACGGCGCCGATAAAGGTGTCGACGATCTGCCGCCCTTCGATGCGATGGTACCTCACCGCCATGCCGGACATCGTGCTGCGCCGGATGTTCTCATCGAGCCACATCGGCGTGCTGCCATCGCGCCCTAAAGCGAGCTTGACCCCGTGGCGCTTGGCCCGCTCGCCCAGATACCACAGGTCGAAGTTGAAGACGTTGTGCCCCTCGATGATGTCGGGATCGCGCCCGCGCACGATTCTGACGAACTCCTCGATGAGCGCCCCCTCGCTTGGGAACTCGTCGAGCGCGAGCACGCGCTCGAAGCCGGAGTCGTCGGTGATACCGATGACCACGATCTCGGCGTTATCGCGATCGGGGATGACGTCGAGCGTTTCGATGTCGAACTGCAAGCGCCGCAGCTGGGAGAAGCGCAGACCCTTGTACATCGTGTCGCCGGATGCGACCAGGTGGGCGGTGATGGGATCGAGGTAGGCCAGGCGCTGGTCGGGGGCGAGCGCACGAGCCCGGTCGGCGATCGCCCGTGCGTTGGAGCCGAGCATGAGATGGCGTAGGACGTGACGGCCGGCGAGTTCGATGCTCGCGGGTTGGGGTTTGCGCGCCACGAGCCAGCTCTGCAGCGGCACGATGTTGCGCTCGGTCGTCGTGCCGACGCGCCGGTAGAGCGCGGCAGTGCCCGCGGCGAGGTCAGGCTCGATGGCGACGATGCCGCTCGTGGAGCCGTGGCCGAAGATGAGGTCGGATGTGTGGGGCACCTCTGAGCCTACCTTATTGCCACACAGCGTCCCTGCGGCGCCCGGAAGATGTGTTGTGCGCGCTCAACGTCGTGCTTCCGGAGCGACGACCTACGTCATCCCATTCGGTAGTCCCATCCACGTGCTAGACCGAGGTTATGGTGCGCCACGTGCGAGGGTGGCTTTCGATCGTGACGATGTTCAGCGGCCCTTTGAAAGGG
Source organism: Vulcanimicrobiota bacterium (assembly GCA_963806005.1). GTDB lineage: Bacteria > Vulcanimicrobiota > Vulcanimicrobiia > Eremiobacterales > Eremiobacteraceae > JAFANK01. The sequence goes on from CAWDWJ010000008.1 coordinate 348,879, forward strand.
CCCGTCATGCCTCCCACGCCGGTTGGCATTCCCGGCAGCGCGATGCCGCGAATCTGGGGATGCTCGTGCAGCAACTCTCTGACGAACGCCGGGGGGATGTGCCCTTCAACGAGATAGTTCTGCACCACGCCTGTGTGGCAGCTCGCCATCGACTCGGTGAGACCGAAACGCTGCAGTCGCTCCGCACGCTCGAGATCCGACAAGACGACCTCAAAACCGGCTGCTTGCACGACCTGCACCCACTGCTCGCAGCAGCCGCATCCTATGTCGCGATAAGCGTGGACGCGAACGGGTTGCTGCGCCGCACCCAACAGCAGCGGCGCCGCGCACAACGATAAGAAAGCAGTCCGATTCATCGTTCGTCCTCCTAGTAGTGAGTAGGTTGCGGCGTCGGCGTCGGGCCTGCCGGGGGGGAGGCCGCGGGTTGGTCGCTTGCCATCGGCACAGGGATCGGCGGTATGCTCATCGCCGGGAGCGCGCTTTGATACGGCGTGGCCCCACCCGCAGGCGGTGGGACGTAGCCTGTGTCGGTCGCGGCGGGGATAGCGATCTTATCGGGCACCGCCGTGGCGTAGATCTCGCTATCCGGAGCGGTCGTGCCGCCGAGGAAGCCCGACGCGGGCACAAATCCTGGCGAGCCTGTGTACGGCACGTTGCCCGGCACGTATTTGACGAGTTTGATCGCGAACTTCGCGTCCATGTCGTAGTTGCCGTGCCCGTCGCTTGTCGCCGCGTTGCCATGGCTGCTCGCCCCGAGCGTCAAACCCAAGAGCAACCTGTTCTGCGTTTCAAAGAACGCGGTGCTCGTAGCAGGACCCGATCCCTGGAGCGTCGCCGTGCCAAAACCCGCGACTTTCACCTTCGCGTGGAATCCGTTCGTGCCGGTCGAGGCGATCTGCGCGACGTTGACGTCCTGATTTCCAGTCGCAGCGGTGATCTCGTTGCTCATATCGAGCGTCATCGCGCCGAAGGGAAGCCGCACGTCGCCTGAGCTCTTCCAGGGCTTGCCGACATCCGGGAGTTCGCTCGTGATGCTCGAGAGCAAAAAGGAAGCGGGCGTGAGCTCCGATAGGGCGCTGCCCGGCGCGACGCCGCCCGCTCCGTGCGCGTCAAGGGTCGGACTGGGAGCCGGTGACGAGGGAGCAAGAGAAGGCAGCGCCGAGGGAGGCGGCTCGGCTGTGGCCGACGAGGTCGGGGCGGCCGTCGCCACGCCGAGCACGGGGCCACCTGCGGATGAGAGGCCTTCGATCGTCCAGGCGACGCTTGTCTGCGCGTGATAATGGAAGGTCTTGCTCTTGAGTTCGCCGCTGCGATCGCGCCAGCGCACGGTCAATGCGGATTCGCGGTCGATCAGATACACCTGCTGCTCGCCGATGCCGAACGGGTGGCCAAAGGCGTACAACGAGGTCTGCGCGGCGCTACTTGTTCCCGGTGGTGCGGCGACGCCTAGCGCGACGACGGCGAAGCTGATCGAGAGTGCGACGATGAGTGCGAGCCGTGCTGGTATGCGTCGCTTCACGGACCGAGCCGAGGGGTGATGGTCGGGACCGGCGTGGATCCGTAGATGGATGGGATGGGCAGTGGCGAGACCTGTTGCGCGGCAGGCGTGCCCTCCGGGGAGGCCTCAGGCGCAGTCGACGTGGCGGGCGCGGGCGACGCATGCGTCCAGGAGCCCAAGACGACATTCATCGTGGCCGAATAGTTGTCGTGGGCGCCGGCACTGCCGGAGCGTTCGACCACGGTGAGCGTGCGCAACGCCTCGCCGATGAGCAGATGGTCGGCGGCATCGTAGTACGAGGTCCCGGTCACCGCGACCGTGCCCGAGGCGGGCACGCCGTCGCTGGTCCTGAGCAGCTCTCCGGAGCCGATCGACTGCACCTCGTAGGCGTTGAATCCTTGATAGGTCTTCATGCCCACCACCTTGCGCGAGAGCGTCAGGCGGACCGCGGGCGTGTTCTCTGGCGTCAACCATGCGCTGCCCAGGCGCAACGGGTGCTGGGTGATCTCGACGGTCGTCGTGTTCCCGAAGCTCAGCGCATCGGAGATCCCTAGGCCAAGCTGGTCTTTGACGAGCAGACGCCCATCGGGCATCACCTTCGCGGTCGTCGTCGAGTGCGATTCGAACGGCGCGCCGTTATTCGTCCCCTGGAAGCTCGCATCGACATTGGCGTACGCCGTGCCGTCCGAACCGATGGAGTAGATGGTGAAGGTCTCCGTGCCTTGGGCCGAGCTCTCCAGCGCCTTGTCCTGCGGTTTAGCGCCGGCGGTCGTGTGGTGCTGCTGCAGCTCGACCGTGATCTGGTAGACGAGTTGATCGCCCGCGACAAGGCGCGTTGCCGGTGCGGCCCAGACGCTCGTCACCATGGCGACGGCTGTCGCGAAGATGAGCGCCATGCAGGTCGCGGTGAGAATTCTCAAACGATCTCCCATGCGATGCGGTCGTCTCGACAGAACGTGGGCAGGTTTGCCAGCGACCGCGAATAAACCCTTCGCTCCGGTGAAGAGGCTCTTCGCGTTGCTCTCCCTTCTCGCATTGTGGTGCTCATCGCTTCCGGCGAACGCCGATGCTAGCGACGGCTACGACTCGGACCTCGCGCACGCTGTGCGCGCCGCCACAGAACGCTACCGTTTGGTCGTCTGGGCTGAGCATGACGGCTACGTGCAGACGACCGATTACATCGCCTCCTTCGGCACGATGTACACCAATCACGAGCGCTTCGACCCCAAGGGCTTTGACGCGCCGACCGTGCTCGTCTACGACATGGCCGGCCGGCTCGTCGCCTGCGGCTATCAGTTCCTTGACGCGACGGCCATCTTCCCAGCGCTGAAAGCGCCGGACGTGCACGGCTGGTATGACATCCCCAAGCACGTGCACTACAACATCGTCGTCGACGGCATCGCCTACTACGCCCAACAGCCTTGGAACACAGACGAGCAGCCCACCGCATCCAACCTCATCCATAAGAACCTCATGCCGGCCGACGCCACCTTGAAATTCGCCTTCGTGCATCCGCCAGCACGCGCCATCATCATCTGGGCCTGGATGCCCAACCCGGACGGGTTGTTCGAGAGCGACAACCCGTCGATGCCCTAACGGTCGAGAGCCTAGCATGAAGAACTCGATCGTCGCGCAGCGCCTCAACGAGATCGCCTCGCTCATGGAGTTCGACGGCGAGCCGTTTTTCAAGATCAAGGCGTACGAGCGCGCGGCACGCAGCGTCGAGGACAGCCAGACAGCCGTGGAAGCGCTCATCGCCAGCGGCGAGATCGGCGAGCTCCCGGGCGTGGGCAAGGCCATCTCACAGAAGATCGCCGACATCGTGGCCACCGGTTCGTGCAAATACCTCGACGAGCTACGCGCGAAATTCCCGCCCACGATCTTGGAGCTGTTGAGCGTTCCCGGCATCGGCGCCAAGACCGCCGTCTCGCTGTATCAGGAGCTCGGCGTCAGCGGGCTCGACGACCTGCGCAAAGCGATCGACGACGGCAGCATCGCCCGTGTGCCGCGGCTTGGGCCTAAGACGATCGAGAACCTCAAGGCGCGTCTGGAGCGGCTGGGCGCGCATCCGAAGAGGATGCGCCTTGGCGACGCGTGGCCGCTCGCGCAGAGCATCGTCGCAGCGCTCGCCGCTTTGCCCGTCGCCAAGAACGTCGTCGTGGCCGGCAGCTTGCGCCGTATGGAGCGCAGCGTGCGCGATCTCGACGTCATCTGCACGAGCGCGAAGCCCGAGAAGGTGCTCGAGGCGTTTGTCTCGCTGCCGATCGTCGAACGCGTCAGCGCCAAGGGCACGACCAAGGCCACCATCTGGGCGGCGCCCGGCATCTCGGTCGATTGCCGGGTCGTCGCGCACGAGTGCTTCGGCAATCTCTTGCAGCACTTCACCGGCAACAAAGAGCACAACGTGCTGCTGCGCGAGTTCGCGCAGCGCAAGGGTCTGAAGGTCAGCGAGTACGGCATAGAAGACGAGGCGGGCACGGTTGTCACCTGTACGGACGAGGCAGCGGTCTACGCGGCGCTTGGCCTGCAGTACATCCCCCCGGAGATGCGGCTGGGCCTCGACGAGATCGATCTCGCGCGGCGTGGCGCGATCCCGTCGCTCGTCGAGCTCGGCGACATCCGCGGCGACCTGCACGATCATACCGAGTGGAGCGACGGCGTCTGCACGATCGAGCAGATGGCGCGGGCCGCCGCGCAGCGCAAGCGTGAATATCTCTCCATCTCCGATCATTCGCCGGGGCGCGCGGTGGCGAACGGGCTCTCCATCGAGCGCTTGCGCGAGCAGATGCAGATCGTCGCATCGGTGCGCGACGCGTACGGCGTCCTTCTGCTCACTGGATCGGAGGTCGACATCCGCGCCGACGGCAGCCTCGATCTGCCCGACGACGTGCTCGCGGGTCTCGATGTGGTCGTCGCCTCGATCCATTCGTCGTTTCGCGCGACAAAAGAGCAGCAGACCAAACGCCTGCTCGGCGCGATCGAGAACCCATACGTCGCCATCATCGGCCATCCGACGGGCGAGCTCATCGAGGAGCGCGAGGGCTACGAATTCGACGTCGACGCCGTCTTCCGCGCTGCGGCGCGCACGGGGACGGCGCTCGAGATCAACGCCAATCCGGCGCGCTTGGACCTGTCGGCCGACCGCGCTCGGCGCGCCCGTGAGCTCGGCTGCACGATCTCCATCGACACCGACGCCCACCGCCCAGGCGACATGGACAACATGCTGTTCGGGGTGGCGACCGCACGCAAAGCCGGCTTCACCAAGGACCGCGTGCTCAACACCCGCCCGGTGGGCGAGGTTCTCGAGTTCGTGCGCGCAAAGCGCCAGGCGCTCGGGCGCTAGAGCCCAAGCCTGCGTAAGAGCGACTCCGGCGTCTCCCATGTGGGGCGCCGATACTCGGCCGTGAAATACCCGTGGTAATCGCTACCGCACGAATAGAGCTTGCCCGTGAGCTCGGCGAGCGAACGCAATGCTTCGCGCTGCTCGTCCGTGTAGGGGACATACATCGCTTCGAGCCCGTCGAAATCGGCGAGCACCTTTTCGAGCAGGCCGGCTTCATGCAGCCGCTGCGGATGGGCGACAAGCGCGACCCCACCGGCCCCGCGCATGATCGCCGCCGCGACAGCCGGTGACGGGAGGCGGGCGTATGCCTCCTCGGGCAGGCCGTCGAAGAACTCGCGGAAGAGCGCGTGCGTGCGCACGGGATCGCCATCCTCGATGCCGCGCTTGCACAAGCGCTCGATGAGCACGGGCAGGCGAACCGGATGGTCGGCGAAATCGCGTTCGACGCTGACGTCGGCGCCTGAGGCGGCAAGCGAGTCCACCCAGCGGCGCTGGTTCACATCCCACACGTCGATGGCGATGCGGTTGGCCGCCTCGAGCGTGGCATCGGTGCCGCTGACTCCCAGCCCGAGCGTGTGGATGACCCGGCCGTCGCCAAAGGTCGTCATCTCGATTCCGGCCACGAAATGCACGCCGCGCTCGCGCGCGCGGCGGGCGGCATCTTCATGGCCTGCCGTCGTGTCATGATCGGTGAGGGCGAGCACCGAGACGCCCGCATCGGCGACGAGATCGACGAGCACCGCCGGGTCGTGCTTCCCGTCGCTGCGGTTGCTATGGAGATGAAAGTCGCCGAGCACTCGTTAGATCCGCCGGCGCACGAGCGGCCCTACGCGCCGCCGAAGCGCCGCTGGCGTCGCTGGAACTCGATGATGGCTTCGGCGAAGTGCGCGCGGGTGAATTCCGGCCAGTACACGTCCGTCACCCACAGCTCGGTGTAGGCGATCTGATAGAGGAGGAAATTGGAGAGCCGGAATTCGCCGCCCGGACGGATGAGCAGGTCCGGATCGGGCAGCCCGGCGGTGTAGAGATACGAACCGAGCGTCGTGTCGTCGATCGCCTCGACGGACAGGGCACCGGAGCGGATGTCCTGGGCGAGCGCTTTCATCGCGTCCTTCATCTCGGTGCGCCCGCTGTAGTTGACGGCGAGGTTGAGGATCGTGCCGTCGTTGCCGGCGGTCTTTTCGACCAGGTCCTCAAGCGCTCGACGAGGGGCGCGAGGCAAGCGCTCGATCCGGCCAATGACCCGCACGCGCACGTTCTCCTTGCGCAGCATGTCGAGCTCGTTGCGCGCGAACGCACAGCACAGCTCGAAGAGCAGCGAGATCTCCGACTCCTCGCGCTTCCAGTTCTCTTCCGAGAAGCCGTACACGGTGAGGATGGGCACCTGGAAATCCCGGCAGGCGCGCGTGGTCTCGCGCAGGGTCGTCATCCCGCGGCGGTAGCCTTCGATGATGGGCACGTTGTGCTCGCGTGCCCAGCGACGGTTGCCGTCCATGATGATGGCGACGTGCTTGGGGTGGGGCCCGGACGGATCGGGAAGCGGGTGGCGCGTGTCTCTGGATATCATCGCGTGCTCGTGGCCCTTTCGACTGCTTGTGTGCTGCGGGTCATGTGGTGGCGAGCCTCGGCATCGTCCGTCGTTCCGACTGGCGGGCGAGGGAATCCGTGCGCTCGTGCACGTCGTGGATGACGGACTCGAGCTCGTCGACGTAGGCGAGGAAGCGGGTACGCCCGCTCTTTGTGATGCGGCAGATCGTCGTCGGACGGGCGCCGTTGCTCTCCTTGACGACCGACACGATGTCCATTTCGGCAAGCGCCGAGAGGTGCCGGCTCAGATTGCCGTCGGTGAGCCCGCAGGCCTCCTGCAGCTCCGTGAAGCTCATGCCGTCCGGATGGGTGACCAGGCACGTGCAGACCGCGAGACGTCCGCGCTCGTGGAAGATCCGCTCCAATCCCGAGTAGGCGAAGGGCGCCTCCGCACGCGAGCGGTGCGCTCGCTTGGCCGGCTTCCTCACGGTCATGACATGGTCTCCGCTTTTCTGTCTTGCGACAAGAGATATCCGATGAACATCTGCCCGAATCCGAACCCCACCGGCATGACCCAAAAACGCAAGGGCAGCGAGGTGTCCAGGGTCAGGATGAGGGCGGCGCCGGCCAGTCCGAAAGCGCTTGCTACCAAGATGACGCCGCGCGGCAGCATGGCGCGCGACGAGAACAGGCCGATGCCGTAGGAGGCGTACCAGATGCCCGGCAAGAGCCAGGGCATGCCGTGCGCGATCATGGCCAGGCTGAGCACGGCGCCGAGGACGAGTGCGGGGATGATGGCGACCCCGACCGTGCGCGTCTGATGGCGCTCGTGTCGACCGGCGATGCGCAGGTACCAGACGAGCAGCGCCCCATAGTTTATGGCCAAGGCCAGCGCCAGGCAGACGAACCAGATCTCAAGGTAGCGCCCGACGGCTTCGGGCGTCTGCGGCGTGGGAGCGACCGCCCACTGAATGCCGCCGGCGACGACGGCGATGAGGCCGCTGAGCGCGGCCGCCGAGCCTGAATAGCCCCGGAACTCCTGGACGCTCGCCAGGCGATCGCGCACTTCGGCGAGATCGGCGATGGCCCGTTCCACTTCCATACGTTACTTTGTACCACAAAGTCGGCGAGATTGCAATGCGCCATTCAGGGGGCCAAAGCGACTAGTGGCGGCGCGTCTGCCCGCCGTTTGGCCCCCTGCAGGGGAGTTTCATTGGCCCTGTGGCAGGTGCTCATCTAGGCCTACGATGATATGGTAACGAGAGCGCGGAAGTGCAGGTCAAAGGAGCGAGATACGATGGAAATAGCCGACCTTCAGATCTACCACAACGGAGCGTACGTCCGCTATGGCGATGCCAAAGTTGGGCTGTTGACGCACGGGCTCAACTACGGCACCGGGTGTTTTGAAGGTATTCGCGGCTACTGGAGTGCCGAACAAGGCCAGCTCTATGTCTTCCGCCTTCAGGAGCACTTCGAACGGCTGCGCCGTTCTGCCAAGCTCTTGCTCATCTCGCTCGAGGAGACCGCTGCCCAGCTGAGCGCGCATACGGTCGAGCTCATCCGTCGCAACGACCTGCGCCAAGACGTCTACATCCGGCCCATCGTCTTCAAGTCCGCCGAGGAGATCGGCGTGCGCCTGCACGGCGTCGGTTTCGACCTGAGCATCATCGCGCTGCCGCACAAGGCGTATCTTGACTCGTCCAAGGGCCTGCGTGCATGCATCTCGTCGTGGCGCCGCGTGGATGACAACAGCGCGCCGGCACGGGCCAAGCTCACCGGCATCTACGTGAGCTCCGCGCTCGCCAAAAGCGACGCGGTCAAAAGCGGCTTTGACGAGGCGATTTTACTGACCCACGACGGCCACGTTGCCGAGGGAAGTGCCGAGAACATCTTCATCGTCCGCGGCAAGACGCTCATCACGCCGCCGGTGACTGATAACATCCTCGAAGGCATCACCCGGGCGACGGTCATGGAACTGGCCGAAGCCGAGCTCGGTCTTGCGGTCGTCGAACGGTGCATCGACCGAAGCGAGCTCTACCAAGCCGACGAGGTCTTCTTCACGGGCACGGCTGTCGGGGTGTCACCGGTCATCGAGATCGACCACCGGCCGATCGGCGAGGGCACCATCGGCAAGGTGTCGGCAGCGCTCGTCCAGCTCTACGACGATGTCACGATGTCCCGGCTTAGCCAGTACGGCCACTGGGTTACGGCGTGCTTTCCCGTAGCCAAAGCCTCTGGCCTCAAGGGCCCCAAGGCAGCCGCCTCTTAGGCGTCCTTCGAGAAGGGACGTAAGATTTTAGGTCTTTCTGCCTTGATTTTGTCGTATAACCTCATCTATAATAGCTGTGACGGGAATCACATTTCCACCCGTCGGTAGATCTATTAAACGCTCGAGAAGCGAGCCGTTCCATCGCAAAATAAGGCGCCGCCGGGTACAAGCGGCGTGAAATGAGACGGATCGGGAAGTTTATCGAGCAGGTGCCCTAAGACCGATGCCTTGCGACGGTGGCAGCCGTAACAAGACACGGGAATGGTCCTAAGACACCCGCTCGTGTGGACGAACGCAACTCGAGCCCGCAAGCACTCGAAGAAGGAGCCTTCTAATGCTAGTTCTACTCGGTGGCGTTCTCGCTTGGTTCCACAGCTTTGGTGGCGTGCTCATCGGCATCGGCCATTTCTTCCACACGTTAGATCAAGTCGGTATTGGAAAGTAAGCATAGCTTAACTAACAATATCGTTTAGTAGTTTAACGATCCGCGGATCGTAAAGCGTTCCGCTGCTATCGCGAAGCAGCGTGAGCGCTTTTTCTTTGTCGACTACCTGGGAGCCGTCATAGCCTGTCAGGAAGCGAACATATTCGCGCGCGACCGCTATGATGCGAGACTCGATAGGAATGTCTTCACCTTTCAGCCCACGCGGGTACCCCGTTCCGTCATAGTGCTCGCCATGGAACTCAATCCAATCTGCTATCTGAGCCGGAAGCAATGCGTCGGCAGCTCGGACCATGAGCCCGCCCCAACGCGTATAGGTTCGCCGTTGTGCGAGTTCCTTCGGGTTCGGATTAGAGCCGGACCTAATGCGGGCGGGCAGGCGCGATTTTCCCATCTCATGCAGCTCGGCGGCTAAGTCCGAGCAGCTCGACGTCTTTCTTGGACATTCCGAGTCTTCGGGCCATCATCTGCGAGATGTTTTGCACTTCACTGGCAAACTCAACGTTATCCGCGTCGGTCAGGCGAATGAGATCACGAACGAGACCCTGAGCTTGGTCCCGCGCCTTTTCGAGCTTATGCAGCTGAATCGTGATACCTAGATGTCTTGCGCGACCTTGATCTGAGCCACCACGACGTAGAAGATGGCCGTTGCCAGCAGCCCACCAAATTTATACGTTGCGACGAGTAGATAGGCATAGATCGATGCAACGATGCCGGTCCGTAGCAGTTGGCTCATGCCAAACGGCCGCCCCTTGATCAAGTACCACGGATATGCGAGAAGATTATTGACGGTTTGACAGGCGATGCCGACGACCATGATCCCAATCAATTCCAGCGGATTATGTAGGAACTTCGGCGCCATCGGCATCAGGTAGGCTGACACCCTGCCAGGTTACTATGGTGCAGTAAGCCGCAACCACGGCAATTCCTAGTTGTCCAAGCGTTCCTGCGACGAACTCGTGTTTCCACCAGTCATCCTTGGTCGCCATGCGCAAACGGATGGCGAACCAGGCGAGAGCATACAAGATAATCGTCCACGAACCGAAGACCACGGCAGACGCAGCCATTATAGCGGTGAGCGGAGCCATGGTCGTTACCGCAGCGGTCTGCGTGGGTCGTTCCATTACGACCAAAAAGACTGCTACGAGAGCAACCGAGATAACCGTTCCGACGTGGAGATCAAATTGTGGTGGGAAGAATACAACGAGAAGTATGCCAAGCAGGGCGAGACCGTAGAGATAGACATGCGTGGCGACGTCGCGCCAGCCCTCGGATTCTCTGTGTGCGTGGTCCCCTGCCAAAGCCACGTTCTGATCTACGCCTTTCCCAGTTGGCGTCGTGTCCCCCCAGCACTAGGTGCCGCCACAACGCTTCGCGCCGCCGTGATGAATATATCGTCTATCTGACGGGTGTGAGGCAGCGCATATTGCAGCGATGCGTCAGTCGTGCGCATCGTCACGCACAACTGTTCGAATGGCCCCCCGAAAAGCCCTAGTTTTGGACCGTTTGCGCGCTTTTCTTGAACGCGCGATAGGTCAAGAGCGACACGCGGCGGATGAAGCGCTCGCCGACGTCGAGATCTGCGAGATGCGTGGTGAAGACGCATATGACATAGGGAGAGCTGTCAAGCTCGACGATCCCCACGTCGTTGAGCGTATCGTGGAGGGTGCCCGTCTTGTGCGCGACGGTCACGTTCTTGGGCAGCCAAGCAGGCAACATGGTGTTGTGCCGCTGTCCGGCGAGGATCTCGAGCATCGCGTCATCGGCGCGTGCGTTGATCAGCCGGTGGTCAGCGATCATCCCGAGCAAGCGCATCATGTCATTGGCGCTCGTGCGCAGCTGACGGACGTCGCCGTCGCTATGGATGCTGTCGCCCAGCCACGTCTGCGTCAGGCCGACGTCTTGCATCGTCCGATTGATGTTGGATCTTCCCACCAGGCGGATAAGCATGTTCGCCGCGGTGTTGTCGCTGACCGTGATCATCGACCAGAGCAGCTGCCACACCGTATATTGCGAACCCCAGCGGGCCTCGCACAGGTCTCCGTAGCCGCAGTCGCGATCCCCGTCGCGCAGCGACACCGTCCGCCCAAAGCCGAACTTGCCGAGCGCGATCTGGCGCATGACCTCGACCATGACAGGCACTTTGATCGTGCTGGCCGCCGGCAGGTTGACGTCGCCGTTGATGGAGATCGCATAGCCCCGCCTGAGGTCGACGACCGATATGGCGACCATCCCCGGGGTCTCGTTCGCCAGACGCTCAAGCTTCGGGGCGAGGCCGCTTAGCGTATCGTTCTCCGCCAGAGCGACGACGGCCGGCTTCGGCGCCGCGGGCGCGACGGACGCATACCCGGGCATCATGAAGATGAGAGCGATAGCGGCCAAAATAAAAAAACGCATGATATGCACGGTCCCTTGCCTCTTCTATCGGCTTGGCGACCGAGCGTGCTTAGCCGGCCGGCAATAGAAGTGAGCTAGGGCGTCGGCGAGACGAAGATGATGGGGACGGGTGGGGGTGAGGTCGGCGATGGCCGCGGCGTCGGCGACGGCAGCGTCGCCTTCAGGGAGTTTTGGATGGACTTATGGATGGCGGCACCGTTCAAAATGTCGATGCGCGTCACATACATGGCGCCGATCGTGGCACCGTAGCCGTAATAGCCCCACCCATAAGGCATGTCGACGTGGACGCGGACGAGCTCACCGACTTTTAGATCTGACTTGTGGAATTGCTGCGTGCCGTCCGCGCTCGTGATGGGGACGTGCGGGGGCAGAACGAAGAGCAGAGAGCGCTGGTTCTCCTTGCTATACACGTTGATCTGGCTGCCGCCTGCCGCGAAGTTCTTGATCGTTCCGACCCACATCCCGTTGAACTCGAAGGAGAGCGCCGGCCGTGACACGACCTCGATTGACGTCATCACGAGCACAACAGCGATCAGCGCGCGAAGATAGGCCGGCGTTTTCATCCAGGGTGCTTGGCCGCAACGCCGCCCATGGCCTGTCGCATAACAGGGCCGGGTTGCGACCGCGACGAAACGAGGCCCGCCGCCACAGATGATGGCGCGTTCTTCTTTTTCGGACGAGGACATCACGCGCAGCGCAACGCTCATCGGAGTACCGCTGGAACTGGGTGCGAGCCGTCGCGGCGCGCGCCTGGGTCCACACGTCCTGCGCACTGCCGGCATCGTGCAGCAGGTGCAGGACCTCGGCTACACCGTTGACGACGCAGGCGACATCGCTGCGCCGACGTCGGCTGAGGACGTCGCCGGCGGTCCTGGGCGTCCGCGCAATGTCCAACCCATCGTCACGGTGAGCCGGGCGATCGCTGACGCGGTCGAGAAGGCGATGCGAGCCGGCTCGTTCCCTGTCGTGGTCGGTGGGGACCATTCGATGGCCATCGGCGTCATCGCCGGCGTCGCCCGCGTGAAGGGCCCGCAAGGCGTGATCTGGATCGACGCGCACCCCGATCTCAACACTCCCGCAACCAGTCCGACGGGCAACCTCCATGGGATGTCGATGGCGGCGGCGCTCGGCGACCTGAACGACCTCTTCCCGCCGCCGGACTTCCCGACACCGGCCGCAGACACGAAACGGCTCGTCTTCATCGCGTTGCGCGACGTCGATCCCGGCGAGCGGCGCATGATCAGCGAGCGCAATATCGCCTGCTTCACGATGACGGATATCGACCGCCTCGGCATGGCCGCAGTGGTCGATCAGGCGATCTCGATCGCCGGACAAGGTCCGGCAAGCGTTCACGTCAGCTTCGACATCGACAGTCTCGACCCGTCGCTCGCTCCGGGGACTGGCACGCCCGTTCCGGGCGGCATCACCTATCGTGAGGCGCATCTGGCCATGGAGCTCATCGCGCAGAGCGGAGTGGCGAACTCGCTCGAGCTCTCCGAGGTCAACCCACTGCTCGACGAGCACAACATGACCGCCAAGCTCGCCACCGAGCTCATCTGCTCTGCGCTCGGCAAGCGCATCCTGTAGGACGTAGAAGGCGGTTGTAGCACGCACGACGCCAGCATCATCAGCGCAGTGGCTCTCGCGATCGCCTTCAACGTCATCGCGGGCTTCAATGACGGCGGCAACTTGCTCGCCGCAGCGGCGTCGAGCCGGACCATCCCGCCGGGAATGGCATTCCTCATCATCACCCTAGGAGCGTTCGCTGGTCCGCTCATCGCCGGCACGGCGGTCGCGCAGACCATCGGCCATGGAATCGTCGACTACCGGGTGGTCGGCCAGCTCCCGCTCGTGGGAGGATTGGTCGGCGCGATCCTCACCCTCTTGCTCGCCTATGCGATGCGGGTGCCGGTCTCAGCATCGGTCGCGCTCGTCAGCGCCACCATCGGGTCGCTCATCGTCACCCATCAGCTCGCCGACCTCATGTGGTCGGGCGTCGCCAAGGTCGGCATCAGCCTGGTCGGCTCGATCGTGGTCGGCTTCGTCGCGGGCGGCGTCATCTACACGGCGGCAGTGCTCGCGCTGCGCAACGTCGACCTCCGCACGGGTCTGCGCCTCATGCGCCTCCAATATGTCAGCGTGGCGCTGCAGGCGATCGGCTACGGGGCCAACGATGCGGAGAAGATGATGGGGCTCATCGTCGCCGCGACGGTGATCGGGACGCCGGGATCTTCGTTCGTCGTTCCGCTGTGGGCGATCGGGGTCTCAGTGGCCGCTTTCGCAGCCGGGATGGCCATCGGGGGCATACGCGTGGCGAAGACCGTGGGCGGCAAGCTCTTCCGCATCAGACCGCTCCATGCGCTCTCGTTTCAGGTCGCTGCAGCCGCGACGGTGTTGACCGCGTCGGCTTTGGGCGGCCCGCTCAGCACGACCGAAAGCACGGCCAGCGCGATCATGGGCGTGGGAGCGGCGGCGAATCCGCGCGCGCTGCGCTGGCCGGTGGCGCGCGAACTCGTCGTCGCCTGGCTTCTCACGGCGCCCCTGGGAGTTGTGACCGGCATTTGCGCGACGTATTTCCTTCGCACTGTGATTCACGGAGTATGACACACCATGTGGCTGGCTGATCTCTTCCTCCCCGCGCATGAAGACCGCTTTCTCTCGCTCCTGGACCGCCATGCCGAGATCTTGACCCAGGTGGCGCAGACATTCCGGCGCTACGTCACTGAAGGCACGCCGTCGCTCTCCGATGACATCGACCGGCTTGAGAAAGAAGCCGATACCTGCCTGCGCGAGCTGACGAGCGCCTTACGCGACGCTTTCATCACGCCGATAGATCGCCAGGACATCTACAACCTCGGCGAAGCGATCGACGATATGATCGACTATCTGAACAACGCCGCGCGCGAGATCTCCATCTTCAACGTGTCGTCGACCGACCACATGCGTGCGATCGCAGGGATCCTTGAAGAGGCGAGCCTCGCCATCGCCGCAGGCGTGAAGGCGGTGAGGACCAATCCGCAGGAGGCGTGGATAAAGGCCGGTCAGGCGCAGCACGCGGAAAATGAGATCGAGGGTCGCTACCGCACAGCGCTTGCCGAGCTCTTCAACGGCACCGATATGTCGCAGATCTTCAAGCTCCGTGAGGTCTATCGCCACCTGAGCAATAGCGCCGACCGAGCCGACGCCATCGGCCGGCTCATCGGGAAGATCGTGGTGAAGACCTCGTGACAGTCCCGCTGACGCCATTGCGGATGAGCCCAAGCCAGATGGCCAGGGCGACCGCAAACGCGACGATCACAAAGGCCGACCAGGTACCGTATGCCGCTTGCAGCGCGGCGTACCAGAGGATGCGCCAGCCGAGATAGAGCTCGTTTCCGAACAGATAGAGCAATAACGCGAAAGGAAAGGCGGCGAAGACAACCAGGAACGCATTGAGCGCCTTTGACGACGCGCTCGTGGGCGCGACGAGCAGAGCCGCGCTGATGACAAGCGGTGAGAGGAAGAGAAGCGCCCCATATGGGTTGGCCACAAAGGCGACGACGAGCAATCCAGCGGACCACACGACAAGGATGCTTTTCTCCGTCCCAAACGACCGCGTCGGCGCGTCGCTCGCGGCCCATCGCGCTGCACACCAATAGCCCACGCCAAGCACGAGGAGCAGCGGCAGTATCGCTTGGAGCGGAAGGGTGTAGAGGAACGGATCCTTCAGCGTTGCAGGGTAGAGCTCGTACCGAGGCAAGACGTTGGCGAGCGCAAGTCCGCGGAGCGCGAGCGCGCCAGCGATCGCAGGTGATGCCCATATGACGGGAGCCACCCACGAGCGAATATGTCCGGCCCCCACGGCTTGAGCTTCCAGGTAGGCCAGGACCACAAATGGCAGCACCACGAGCGACAAGATCAGCATCATGAAAGGCCCTGGGATGGCTTTATCGTCGCTTGCGAGGAAGTCGGCGCCGCCGCCTTGCGGCAACTCCGGTATCGCATCTAAGGCGTGGACCGCTCGTTCGACGGTTGCTCCGATCTGCGTGAACGATGCAGGGTCGAAGTTGGCGTAGACGTCGCGCGTCGTATGGTAGCGTGCGTGCGCTGCAGGGAGATCCGATGCGGTCGTCTCGAGGTTGAGCGCCGGAATGCCATCGCGCAGGAGCGCGCCCTGGTCCTCCTCAGAGATCTCGACTGCGCGCTCCGCCCATTCTGTCGCTCCGCGCGGCTGGACAAGCTTGACAGACCCAGTGGTTGCAGCGCTTGCCACGAGCGCCCGCAACCACATCGGGGTATATCCGCTGAACTGCCCGCTACAGCGCATGAGCAAACCGGTCGACCCACCGGCATTGACGTAGTCGATCACGATGGCAGCGATGACATGCCGGGACCGGAGGATGGCGCGAGTGCCCGCGCACCGATCATCCCCCATTCCTCACCATCCGTTGCGACGAAGACAAGACCCCGGCGGTGCGGCACGCGAAGCAGAACGCGAGCCAGCTCGAGCTCGGAGCCCACGCCCGATGCGTCGTCCTCGGCAGCCTCATGCGCGGTCGTCGGCGCGTCATAGTGGCTAAGACAGCGACAGACTCAGGCGAGGCCCCGGGCGCGTAGGCGACCACATCTTGGCCTGTGACCCTTGTGCCTTTCAACCACATAGAGAACGGCACGGAGCTCGTCTCGTACCCGAGCGCGCCAAATGCTCGGACGAGATACGTGGTGGCGCGTCGTGAGGTCGGACTTCCGACGACGCGGTCGGGATAGCCCTCGGCAAGCGCACGTGCTTGTTGCATGGCGCGTCGCGGATCGAAGGACGCCTGCCCGGACCATGCCGCCTGTTGGGGCCGTTCCTGCGTGAACCAGGCGAGCGCGGCGATCGCGACCACCGAGACGATGATGCTTGTGAGAACCACGACTCTGGCCTGCACGGTCATGTTCGCCCCCGCATCATAGGCCTGTCACGGTGAGGTGGGTATCAGCGCCAGGCTGAATCGGAAGACCGGTCGTCGTGGTCGGCTCGGTCGAGAAGCGGCCGAACATCTGAGATTCACCCTTGAGGAAGCCCCCAAGACGAGCCACGCGGTCTTTCGTGGCTGGGTGGTCCGTGACATATTGCTCAACCCTCCCTTGCCATATTGCTTCTCGATCTTCTCGAAGAACCAGATCATCCCCCAAGGATTGTACCAAGCTTTCGCGGCCAGAATCGCGCCGTCGTGATCGGCTTGGTATTCTTGCTGCCGGCTGAAGTTCAGGAAACCGTAATTGACGATCATCTCCCCGATCTGATAGGTGCTGACCGCTCCGGGCGAGTGCGCGAACACGCCCCAATCGTCATGAGGATGTCGAAGGTGAGCGCTTGATGGATGCGTGTCATGATGTGACCGAGCGTGTTGTGCGCGGTCTCGTGACCCAGCACGTTGGCGAGCTCGTCGCGATTGCCGGTCGCCTTGAGCAGGTCCTCAAACACGTAGACGTTGCCGCCCGGCGTGGTGAAGGCGTGGATCCCTGCGGTCTTCACGATGATGTAGTTCGGGGTCCACCAGTGGGGCTCGGCGGCCTGCGAGATCCTCGCGCCGATCTCGCGAAGCGCGGGGTAGTAGGGCGACTCGTCGAGGATGGCGCCCTGCTTTCGCAGGCTGTCGTACACCTGGCGGTCGATGCGGCGCTCTGTCGTGTGGTCGTCGGCACGAGCCTCGCGGGCGAGCGGAGGAGCCACGATCGCTGCGCCCATAGCACAGACGCCACACACCCACGCCCGGCGCGTGCATCCCGGCGTCGGTCTGCCTGTCATGGGCTGAGCGGTGCGACCGTCCATCAAGACAATGCTAGGCTTGAGGCCTTCCCGGGTTAGGAACGACCAGTGAAAGGAACAGCCGTTCATTCAAGGCGCCCTTTGCGCCCGAGGCCTCGTTGTCGGCGTTTGACGCGTGAAGATTCCGTGAAGTACCTTCGCCGTGTGCCGGCGGATGCTCGGTGCCCCCATTCACACGAAGTGGGCTACGGCATTCACGGGCGACGACTACGCTTTAGGATGCACGCTCGCACACAAGAAGGCTCCATGCCGGAACCGCCGCCCACTGCTTTTGAAAGATTGACCAAGCCCATACACGTGAACGTCTGGGTGAAGTGGGCTGTCTGGTTGGCGATCTTCGGAGCGGTCTACAGCGGGCCGACCGGAGTCGTGGTGCTCGGCGTCATCGTCGCGCTGAATTTCTACTGGGTATTAAGCCTCGGTGAAGTGGCGCTCGCAGGGCTCGTGGCACTCGCCAGGCTCGTCAAGATCTTGCCCCCCAGCGCGGCTACCGACCACAAGCCGTCCTGGGTGTTTCCCGAAAAGGGTCAGACGTTTGAGTTGGGCTCGCTCCTCGCCGTGATGCTCGGTTTGCTCTTGCGCTTGCTCGTCAGCAACTTAGGCCATGTCCAGTTTCCGGACTGAGGCCGACATACCGTCGCGGGCGGCGCGAC